>NZ_CP110629.1:0-2400000 GCF_026153455.1 Marinimicrobium sp. C6131 | reverse complement strand
TCACCCACGGCGACCACTTCGCCCTGGGTGGATTTTTCCGCGGCCTTGTCGGGGATGACAATGCCACCTTTGCTGGTGGTTTCCGCGGCCAGGCGCTTGACCACCACTCGGTCGTATAACGGTTTGATACTCATTGAATGTCCTCCGTACAAACCTGAATAAGGCATCGAAACCGATATGAAATAAGAAGATCGGAGGGCGGTGGTTGCCAACCCTCCTGATTCGCAAAATAGGAGCCGTTTTACGGTTTTCAAGAGGCGTGAAGAGATATTTTTTATGACTTTTTCTTCTTAAAGATCCGCTGCAATAAATGGAATTTAGCTATAAATTATTCTATCTAATAAGAGTGGCAGAACGATTGGGAGACTGATGTATGGCGTTACTGACCCAAACCGATAACGTGACCCTGGCCGATTATTTCCGCGAGCGTTTGCATGCCTCTTCAAAGCAGTTGGACCCGCCGCCCCACGAGGATACTCTCTGGTATGTGGGCGGCATGCTGGCCCGCTTTGGCGATACCGATCAGTTGTACAGCTATGAGGATGGGGCCATGACCATTCGCCCGCTGGCGATGTTGTACAAGGACGCCCACGAGGCGGGCTCCGCTCGGGAGCGTTGCCTGATTCTGCGCCAGCTCGGCGATCTGGCGCTCTTCATGGGGGCGCTGTTTCCGGAGAACTATGCCCGTCGGGGTATTCATCAGGATTACTTTATCGGCATGGGCGGCGGCGCTTACGATTACCTGTCCGAAAATGCCCCTCAGAACCGGCATATCTTTTCGGAGCTGGCGGCGGCTTTCGCCCGCATGCTGGCGTTGATCGCCGACGCCTGCTCCCGCCAACGGGTGTTTGATGCGGCGGATGTGCTGCAGCTCTACCAGCGTTGGCGCCAGAGTCGGGACCACCGCCTGGAGCGGCAGCTCAGGGCGCTGGGCATCGATCTGTCCGGTGGGGATGGGGTGCACTAGCCCCTATCAGTCAGCTCTTCTCCACAGGCTTGCTTCGGCTACCGTGTGTTGGTACTTGCGGGCGGTTTCCCGGATCACAAAGGGGATATCCCGGGTGGGTTCCAGCAGCACAAAGTCCGGTTCCAGGTGGTGGCGCAGGCCGTCGAGCATACGCACCGGTTGCCCGTTTCTCTCGAACCCGCCGATCCAGCGTTCCCGGGGGGTGAACTCCGGGAGCAGGGTGTAGGGGGAGGTGATCATCAGCAGGCCGCTGGGGCGGACCAGCGCGGGTAACTGGGCCAGAAACGCGGCGGGATCGGGCAGCCGGTCGATCAGGTTGCCGGCGAAGACCAGGTCGAAGTGACCCAGGGTGTCATCCAGCGCACAGGCATCGCCGATCTGAAAGCGGGTGCGCCCGGCGGTGCCGCTCAGTTCCAGTGCCGCGAGATCCGCCGTTCGGCGTTCGGTGAGCTCGCCCTCAAGGGTGACCTGATAGGGGATCTGGCCCTGCTCGGCCAGCCGGGTGGCGCTGTCGATAAAGCGCCGTGACAGGTCGATGCCGATGACCTCGTCGAACCGGCGGGCCAGTTCAAAGCTGCTTCGCCCCACGGCACAACCCAAGTCAAGCGCCCGCCCGGTTGTGCCGGTGTGGTGGGCCAGGGCCTGCTCGATACAGGCCTTCGGGTAGTTGGGCACGTCAAAGTGACCGGGGCCGTAGTGGAAATCCAGGTATTGGCCGAGCAGTTCGTCGGTTTCGTAGGGGTTCTGGTCGGTCATGGGCTTTTGTCGGTTACGGATTAGTTGTCGAGGGCGCAGGTGCGAAATCCCACAAACACATCGTGTCGGCTGGGCAGGTAGGCCTGGCGGTAGCTGCCCCGAATCAACCGCGATGAGGTGCCGCAGGAGCCGCCTTTGGTGACTTTGTGGTCACCAAACTGCAGGGTGGACATAAAAGGGTACATGTCGATGGCGAAGCCGTCGTAGGGGAGAAACTGGTCGCGGGTCCACTCCCAGAGAGTGCCCAGCATCTGGCGGCAGCCGAAGGGGCTGTCACCCCCGGGCAGGGCGGTGACTGGCTGGCTGGCCAGACCGGTACCGTCCATATCCACCCGGCTTGAATCCAGCGTATCCCCCCAGGGGTAGCGCCGATGCGGCTCGCCGGGACGGTTGCTCAGGGCGGCCACTTCCCATTCGACTTCGCTGGGCAGACGGCGGCCCGCCCAGCGGCAGTAGGCCTCGGCCTCCCAGTAGGTCACATGCTTGACCGGGTAGTCGTCATGGAGGGGGCGCCACTGGTCGAAATGCCGCTCCTCCCAGCCGCCGTCGGTCTTGCGCCAATAGTAAGGGTGGGTTGGCGTACCGCGTTGAAGGGCACCGCTGCCAAAGTTCAGATCCTGTTCAGTGGCCAGCCATTTGCGTCCGCCCTGGGTCCAGAACTCGGGCCGCAGGTAGCCGCCGTCCTCCACAAAGCGTCGGAAGTCGCCGTTGCTGACCAGGGTTCGGGCGATGCGGAAGGCGGGAACGTCTACCTCAAAGCCGGGTTTTTCATTGTCGAAGGCAAAGTCGCGCCGGGCGTACTCGGGGGAGTGGGCCGGCATACCGATGGTGTAGCGCCCGGCGGGGATTTCCACATCGCCCAGCGTGGCGGGATCAGCGCTCGCGGTCGGTTCGGGGCGGCTGCCCGGTGGCACCGGGTAACCCTCGGTCTGACGGCACCAGATCATCGACTCCAGATGCATATTCTGGTGAAAAATGGCGTATTTGGTCAGGTAGTGGGCCTGATCCGTGAGTGGCTGCTCCAGAATACGCTGGCGTATGGCCTGGTGAATGGCGTCCACGTAGCGCAGGGTGTCCGCCTTGCCGGGAAACAGGTCGGCCCGCCAGCGGTCTTCGTGGTCCAGATGGAAGGAGTCCCAGATTTCGTCCATTGAGGGGTCGTAGGAGGCCACCCCGTCCAGCGCCTTGCGCACGAAGACTTCGTAGAAGAAGGCGCAGTGGCCGAATTCCCACAGCGGTGGATTGACGCCGGGATGGTAGGGTACCTGAAGGCGTTCATCGCCCAGGTCCCGCACCAGTTGGTGCATCCGATGATGGGTGTCGTCCAGCGCCTGCAGCAGGCTGTCTCGGTCGTCCATCGCGAACTCCTCAAAATGGCATGACCCGAAGACGATAACACATTGCCAATATAGGCGCCCCGGTGGGCGGAAAAACAGGCAATTTCGGGGATCCCTTGCTATAATCCCGCCCTTTTTCCATTTCCCGGTCTGCGCCGGGGTCCCTCGCCGGGGGTGGTTAGACCACCGTCCGGCGGTGTTTATTGGAGAGCGCTATGGCAGACAATGCGGTAACGGCAACGAAAGTGGCCATTGTAATGGGCTCAAAGTCCGATTGGCCCACCATGGCCGAGGCAGCCCAGATTCTGGATACCCTGGGGGTGGCCTACCACGCCGAAGTGGTGTCGGCTCACCGCACCCCGGACAAGATGTTCCAGTTTGCCGAAACCGCGGCAGACCAGGGCTACAAGGTGATTGTGGCCGGTGCCGGCGGCGCCGCCCACCTGCCGGGCATGATTGCCGCCAAGACCATTCTGCCGGTGCTGGGTGTCCCGGTGCAGAGCAAGGCCTTGAGTGGTCAGGACAGCCTGCTGTCCATCGTTCAGATGCCCCGGGGCGTCGCCGTGGGTACTCTGGCCATCGGCGGGGCCGGCGCCTTCAACGCCGGTCTGATGGCGGCCCAGATTCTGGCGACCGAGGATGCCGAGCTGGCGCAACGTATCGCGGCCTGGCGCCAGCAGCAGTCGCAGACCGTACTGGACAATCCCGATCCGAGGAGCGAATAAGCCTCATGAGTGTTCCGCGTATTATCGTGGCCGGTAACGGCCAGTTGGGTCAGATGTTGCAGCAGGCCGCCGCGCCCATGCAGATCGACGTGATGCCGGTCAATCCCACCAGTGATGATCGGCTGGAGCTGCGTGACAGCGATGTGATTACCGTCGAACTGGAGCACTGGCCGGACTCTCCGCGCGGGGTGCAACTGAAAGAACACCCGAATTTTCTCAACGCCACGGCACTGCACTCGGTGATCGACCGGGAGCGGCAGAAAAGCCTGCTGGATCGGCTCAATGTACCGACTGCCCCCTGGGTGTCCCTGGGGGACGAGGCGGGCATGGCCGCACAGCTCGATGAGCTGGGCCGTCCGGCGGTGATCAAGCGCCGCCGGGGGGGCTACGATGGTCGCGGTCAATGGCGCTGGCAGCCCGGGGAGCCGGTGCTGGCCGAGTGGGCCAACGAGTGTATTGCTGAGGCAATGATTCCCTTCAGCCATGAAGTCTCTCTGGTGGGTGCGCGCAATCGTGCCGGCGAGAAGGTTTTCTACCCCCTCACCCGTAATTGGCATCAGAGCGGCATATTGCGGGCGAGCGTGGGTAATCTGGATGTGCCCGCCGAGCAGCAGCAACTGGCCGAGGAATGGCTCGGTCGTATTATGGATGATCAGGGGTATGTCGGTGTGATGGCCATGGAGTGCTTCGTGGAAGAGGGGCATCTCTTGGTCAACGAGCTGGCGCCCCGGGTGCACAACTCCGGCCATTGGACCCAGGCGGGAGCAGATATCAGTCAGTTTGAGCTGCACCTGCGCGCGGTGGCGGACCTCCCGTTGATCACCCCGGAGGTCTATGGCGTGACCATGATGTACAACCTGCTCGGGCGGGATTGGCGCACCGAGTGGCTGGGGGTGACGGGGACCCATGTGCACTGGTATGCGAAAGAGATCCGCCCCGGACGCAAGGTCGGGCATGTGAATCTGCACCGGCCCAATGTGGAGGCCTTGATGCACAGCCTCAAACAGATGCAGGGGCAAGTGGATGCCGAAGACCAGTGTGTGTTTGATTGGGCCTTGGCGCAGGTGTGATCGGGGATGGTGGATGACGGCCCTTCGGGCCTTATCCACCAATGAATCAATGGTATACCCCATGAGCGGTATGGTTTGGCCGGTCCTTGGGCAGTAGATTGGGGGTATGGGAACGGCGTAATCCGATACCGGCTTGACCGAAGTCAACGCAGCCCTGCTCCCGCCGCCCTAGAATTACGCCCACGTCAACAAACCGAGCCACACCATGTCCTTATACCAAGAGCCCCTCGCCTGGGATCAGTCCGTTATCGACCGCTACGATCTGAGCGGACCGCGATACACGTCTTACCCCACCGCACCCCAGTTCCGGGACGACTTCACCCGTCAACAATGGCTCGAGGCCGTGGCGCGCAGCAATCGCAGCGGCAAGCCACTGTCGCTGTATTTTCACATCCCGTTCTGCGACACCCTCTGTTTTTACTGCGCCTGCAATAAAATCGTGACCCACAAGCGCAGCCGGGCCATGCCCTACCTGGAGCGGGTGGATCGGGAAATGGCGTTGCAGGCGGAGGTGTTCGATACCGATCGCCCGGTCAGCCAGTTGCACTGGGGCGGCGGCACACCCTCCTATATCAGCGAAACCGAAATGACCTGGCTGATGGAGGCGACCCGCCGGCACTTTCAACTGCTGGATAACGACGAAGGGGAGTACTCTGTGGAGGTACACCCGGGACGCATGTCGGTGGATAAACTGGTTCACATGCGCCAGTTGGGGTTCAACCGGGTCAGCATGGGGGTGCAGGATTTCAATCCCGAGGTGCAGCGGGCGGTCAACCGTTATAACAGCGTCGAGCAGGTACGCGAGCTGGTGGATGTGGCGCGGGATCGGGGCTACCAATCCATCAGCATGGATCTGATTTACGGGCTGCCGTTGCAGACCCGTGCCAGTGTGAAGGAAACTCTGGATCAGGTGATCGACCTGGGCCCGGATCGTCTGTCCCTGTTCAACTACGCCCACCTGCCGCACCTGTTCAAAAGCCAGCGGCTGATTCACGAATCGGATTTGCCGTCTCCGCAGGACAAGCTTGCCATTCTGCACGAAGCCATTGAGTGTCTGCAGGCGGCGGGTTATGTGTACATTGGCATGGACCACTTCGCCAAGCCGGACGACAGCCTGGTCAAGGCACAGCAGGACGGTCGATTGCAGCGTAACTTTCAGGGCTACTCGACGCATGCCGAATGCGACCTGATCGCCTTTGGCGTATCGGCGATCAGCTATTACGGCAGTACTTATATACAGAATGCCAAGCAGGTGGATGATTATCAGTCGCGAATCGATGACCGTCGCCCGGCGTATATCAAGGGCGTTCGGTTGCAGCCAGAGGATCATTTGCGTCGCGCGGTCATCAACCAGTTGATCTGCCATTTCAAGGTCAGTTTCGGTGATCTGTTTCAACGCTTTGGCATCAGCCCCAAAAATTATTTCCGCGCGGAGCTGGCGCAACTGGCCCCCATGGTGGAAGACGGCCTGATTGAGGTGACACCGGCGGGCATCACTGTGCTCAACAAGGGGCGCCTGCTGATTCGCCGGGTGTGCATGGTGTTCGATCAATATCTGGATACCGGGAATCAGATTCGTTATTCGAAAGTGATCTGAAGCGAAACGTGTACAATGCCTCTCAATACGGATCGGGAGGCATGGTGTGGCACTCTTCTGGTTGTTTTCCCTCACGGCGGCTCTGGTGGCGGTTCTGGTTTATGCGCCGATCCGGCGCTACCGCCGCAATCGTCGTCTGGCGGCGCAGCCATTGCCGGCCACCTGGCAGCAATGGCTGCAAGACCGCTGGTGGCTCTACCCCTATTTACCGGACACCGTGCGTCTTGCGCTGCATCGACAGCTTCAGGTCATGCTCGCCAACACCGACTTCTATGGCTGCAACGGCCTGACGGTGACCGAACCCATGCGAGTGTTGACTCTGGCGCAGGCAGCGCTGATGAACGCCGGAGTGGGGCGTATGCAGTGGTCGGGCTTTCCGGTCGTCCTGCTCTACCCGGAGGCATTTGTCCGCGAGGGCGAGGTGGCCGATGAGCTGGGGTTGGTCGCCTATGAGCGGCAGGAGCTGTTGGGCGAATCCTGGGAGCAGGGCAAAGTGGTGCTCTCCTGGGCGGATATTGAACAGGACCTGCGTGGCGAGGACGGTCATTGCCTGGTGGTCCACGAATATGCACACCAACTGGATGGGCGCGATGGTGTCATGGATGGCACACCACCTCTGGATACGGCGCAAGATCTGAAGCGATGGGCCGCAGTCATGGCCGCGGCCTATGAGGATCTGTGTCAACAGACATCAGCGTCGGCCCGCCTGATTGATCCCTACGCAATGACCAACCCGGAAGAATTTTTCTCGGTGATGTGCGAAACATTTTTTGTACGTCCGGATGTTTTGCATTCTGCCTATCCCCAGGTGTACGGTGAGTTGAAACAGTTTTTCCGCCTGGACCCGTTTCTCTGGGTCCACTGACACACTAAGTTGTCACTCTCTGACGATATTTTGACGTCTGCTTTTCGTTATAACTGCTACAGTTAACAATAGACGGGTTTTGAATGACCAAAAGTTTCATCTGATTTGTATCTATTAATCAGATATCAGCTCTGTGACGATAAATTGCAGTCTTGCTCACGAGTTTGGTAGGAAACCATGTCCAAATCGCTGTACAGAACGGAAACAAAAGTGTTGCTGGAAGTGCTGAAAGAGTTGCGCTCTGAGTCTGGCCTGACACAGACACAATGTTCGCAAGCGTTGGGGCGGCCCCAATCGTTTATCAGCGACGTGGAGCGCGGTGTTCGTCGTCTCGACCTGATTCAGTTGTTGGACCTGTGCCGGGTCTTCGGAATCAGCCTGCGCACCCTGATACGTCGCTTTGAGGCACACCTGGCGGAACACAACCTCGCCCCGGTGGATGAAGAAGAGTAATCGATGGGGCACCCTCTCTGTTTGTATATCTGAATAGCAGATACTACACTCTACCCTGAGTGATTTACGCGCCCCGACGCCCGGTGGCCCGAAATCTCATGAACCTGTTTTTTGTTCTAAGCTGAAGGCTGGTGGTCATTTGTCTCCGGATGGAGACAGGCTCAGGAGGAGAGAGAATGGATATAGCGGCGGGTTTACGGAAGCGCAGCCATCTGGCGTCGGTCAATCTTCTGGCCGGTCCACAGGCCGTTCGTCACCTGTATTGTCTGCTGTTTTTGGCGGTACTGTTGGGTCTGGGTACGTTCACGGTGTATCAGACCGGTGGCACGGCCTACGCCTACCCCTACCTGATGTTGATTCCCGTATTGTTTGCATCCGCCTGGTACGGACTGGCCGGTGGCCTGCTCTCCGCACTGGTGGCCAGCACGCTGATGGCCGTCATGCCGTTGAACGTGGAGCAGGCGGTGATGCAGGAGCCGGTCAACTGGCTGTTACGCATGGGGCTATACCTGTTACTGGGCGGGGTGGCGGGGGGACTGTTTCAGAGCCTGCGTAGTGCCTATCGGGAGCGGGAGGCGCTGGTGCGCACCGATCCACGCTCGGGATTACCCAATCAGGTGGCCCTAGACCAGGACCTTCAGGACTGGGTCGACCGCCAGGGGCGTCAGGACTCTCCCGTGGGGTTGATTATTGTCCGGTTGTCCGACATTACCGATGTCCTCGAGGCGATGGGGGCGGATGCGTCGGATGAGCTCGCCGGCCTCATGGGCGCGCGGCTGCACCATCTAATGGGCGGTGATTCCCGTGTGTACCGATTCAGCGTGTCGGAACTGATTGTACTGCTCCCGGGGGCGGACGAGGCGCTGCTCGAGGCGATGGTTCGCCGTATTATTGACGCCGGGGAGGATAACCTGGTTGTCCAGACGGTGCCGATCCGGATGCAGTTGGTATTGGGTGGCGCTCATAAAAATGACGGGTGTACCGCCACCGACGAGTTGATCAGCGAGGCACGCATCGCACTTTTTTCCGCGATCCGACACGGTAAGAGTTACTGTCGCTATCATTCCGAGCTGGCCAAGAAAAAACTGTCTCACATCACGCTGATTTCCAATGTGCGCCGCGGCCTGGAGCGGGGTGAATTCGAGCTACACTATCAGCCCAAGGTACGCCTGTCGGATGGCGCATTGGCCGGTTGTGAAGCCCTGATTCGGTGGCGCGACAGCGAACGCCGGTTGATTCCGCCAGGGCAGTTTATGCCGAAGGTGGAAGACACAACCCTGATTGCTCCGGTGACCGAGTTCGTCAGTCGCGAGGCCTGCGAATTTGTGGCCCAGCAGGCGCATCAAGTCAGCATCAATTTTTCCGCGAGAAACCTGGTGGATGAACGTATGCCCCGGTATTTGGACCAGCAGTGTCGTCGCCTGGGAATTGCGCCGGAGCGCATTGAAGTCGAGGTAACCGAAAGCGCCCTGATTCATAATCTTCAAGCGGCACGAACCGCGATTGAGCGGCTCAGGGCCATGGGGTTCGCGGTCAGTATTGATGACTTCGGCACCGGCTTCGCATCGTTTGAGTATCTGCAACATTTGCCGATTACCGGCATCAAGATTGATCGGGCTTTTGTCCGGCATCTGGATAGCCATGAACGCTCGCGCAAACTCATGGCCAGCATGCTGGACATGGGGCATGCGCTCGACCTGACCGTGACCGCTGAAGGGGTGGAGAGCGCGGAGCAGTACCGCTGGCTGCGCGAGATGGGCTGTGACCAGGTGCAGGGCTTTTTCTTTACCCCCGCGTTGCCGGGACGGCAATTCGCCACCTGGTGTGAGCACTACCGCCCGATTGACGAGTGAGCGTACTACCGGTTTTCCAGGCGGTTGTAATCCAGTAGCCCCGCCTGAACACCCGCGCGCTCGCGGTACAGTGCATGAATGCCATCGCTGATGTCCCAGAAGTTTGGATCGCTGCGCCGAACCCCATATCGGTCTTTGAGTTTCCGATAATCCTGCTCGTCGCTCATGGCACGCACTTGGGTGACAAAGGCCGGAATGTCCTGTTCGTTCATCAACAAAAAACTGTTCGGGTAGCTGCCGATGATACCCGTTGCCACGCTCAGCGTGTCTTCCTTGGGCAGACGCCGCTCCTGTTCCATGAACAGTGAAGACAGGTTGCTGTAGGCATTGTGATGAATCAGGGTGAACAGTGCGCGGTCTGGCACATAGACTACGGTCGTTGGTGGTAGCACCCGTAATGCTTCTCCCTTCAGCGTTTGCAGCGAGCCAAGTGCTTCCCGCGCGCGCTCCTCCAAAGCCAGGTTGTGCAACTGATGTTCGTCCGACAAGACCGGTTGCAGGCGTTTATTCAATACGTGATATAGCGTCTGTTGAGGATCCTGGCCAGATGGGTAGGCGAGGGCGGTTTCTACCTGGAGGTTGCTACGGTAGACGTCAAGGTATTCCTTGAGTTCGTCCTCGGCGTCCCGATACCAGTGGGCGATCGTCGGTTCTTGAACCGCTTCGGGGAGGAAGTTGATGAAATTCATCTCACCCTCCATGCGCAGGAAATCCATGTAGAGCCGGCTCAGTAGTTGGTGCGACGTGTTGCCGTAAACATCAAAGCCGGCGACCAACAGATAATGAATCCGCTCCAGTAAGGGGTAGTCGATGACCCAACTGGTTTTGGGCGCTGACCCGATAAAGCCCTGGTGCACACTGGCGCTATCGGTGTGTCGGAAAATGGTCAGGGCCGCGTTGGTGTTCTGGCCTTCGCCGTCCCATATCATCGCCATGGTGAGCGGGTCCCGATCGCCGAGTGTTTCGGACAGATGGGTTGCTTTGGCGGCCAGGTAATCCTTCTGCAGCTGTGAGTAACGACGCCAGTTGGTCAGCGGCAGCAGGGTATTGCCGACGCCGGCGGGTAGTTGCAGATGCTCGCTGTTCCGGGCCAGAAACTCGCCGTCCCATCGGTTGGCGGTAAACGCCGGGTCGACAAAACTCACCCAGAAGTGATCCTGAATCACATTCAGGGCCACCTGGCCACGGCACACGGGCCCTTTGATAAAGTTCATGATGGTGAACTCGGCTTCGTCCAGCAGAAACTGGTAGCGGGCTTTGACCGGAAGCTGCACGAAGGTGGCAAAGGGGTTGGCCGCTTGTTTGGGCTCGTAACCGGGCAACTCGGTTACTGTGTAGTCCGCTTGCAGGAACCATTCACGCCAGCGTGCCATACGTTCTGCTGTGAGGGCGTAAGGCAGATGATTTTTCACCACGATGCTGCTCGGGTCCCGCCAGAGGCGGTAATACACCCGGTCCACCTGCGGGTCATCGAAGGGGCGGCGGGTGCTGATGCGCTCAATGGGTTCACCGGGGGGCGTGCGGGAGCGGACCAGCTTGAAAAACACGTCGCGGTCCGAGTCAAAATACAGGTTGGCCAGAAACAGGTGTTCGTACAGGTAACGGTTGGTCAACTGGGCTTTGAGGCCGTCGGCATTAAAAAATTGCTCCCATTGTCGAACGGCCTGTTGCAGTTCGGAGCCAAGGGGGGCGGGGGCACCGGCCGGGGCGCCGTCTTCCAGCCAGCGAATCAGTCGGTCGTGTTCCCGTTCCGAAAGTCCCGGTAGCCCATAGGGCATGCCCCACAGCGGGTAATCCTCGGCATAGGTGTCGAATGATTCTACTTTGGGGCAATGCCAGTCGCGGTTGAGGGAAAAGTCGAAGCTGTCGGGCAGCACCGCCCGGGCGGGCAGCGGGTGTTGTTGTTTGAGTTGGAGCATCTGCGCGAGAACGCTGCCCTGCACATTGGCGTCAGCGTTGGCGGAACGCTCATTGATGACCGGGAAGAAGCCCCTGTCCCGCCACTGTGCGGTGCTGTCGGCGTCTTCAAACAACCGGGTGAGCTCGGCTCCGAGCAGGCGGGTACCGTCGTACACTTTGTCCTTGTGGGCGCCCCGGAACAGCCCTTCCCGGGCTTCCATTTTCAATTGGCAGGGTGCATCGTAGCAGCCGTGGCAGACGGTACAGCGGTGCTCAAGCAGCGGCTTGATATGTTCCTGAAACCGCCCGTTCTCCGATACATTGCGCATCGGCTCCCGCGGGGTGGGGGCGCCATAACGTTGATTCCACAGTTGGTGACCGATTGCGCTGCAGCCAATGACGATCAGTATGAGCGTCACCAGCGAGCCCCGGGTCAGCCAGTGTCCTGTTGTCATGGGAAGGTCCTTGGTCATGCGTTGTACTTCAGAGTATATCAGGCCATTGCTCCGGCTTCTGTGCGGCATAGCTGGTTGCGCCATTGCGGCGCTACGGTTTACATCATTCGGATAAGCACCGATACTGAGCGGCGGCCTACACCAGACCGGAGAGAAAGCGCCTGTGAGTGACCATCAACCTGCCAAGCCTGAGGTTCTGTACCCCGATTACCCCCGCCTTAGCCGGGTTTACGAACAGTTGAATGACGATGAGGATGCCCGGGTCTGCAAGGACATTCCCGAAGGGGCCTGCCGGCACCAACCGCGCAACTTTTTCGCCTACCTGGTTGCCAACACCTTCAGCAAGGTGGCCGATGAGCTCTCCAGCGCCCGTCTGATCTTGCCCTGGTTACTTGGCGCGGCCGGGGCTTCGTCGGGGTTCGCCGGCTTTCTGGTGCCGATCCGGGAAGCCGGAGTATTGATTCCTCAACTGATGGTCGCCGCGTTTATTCGCCGGTTGGCCCGCCGCAAGATCGTGTGGTTGTCAGGGGCCTTGCTGTCCATGGTGGCGCTGGCGGCCATGGCGATCGCCGCCGGGACACTGGAGGGAGCTCAGGTGGGCTGGGCCGTGGTTGGCGCCCTGGTGGTGTACAGTCTGGCGAGGGGGCTTTGCTCGGTTGCCGCAAAGGACGTGCTGGGCAAAACGGTCTCCAAAACCCGGCGCGGTGTCCTGATGGGCTACTCGGCCAGTATCGCCGGCGTAGCCACTTTACTGGTGGGGCTGTACGCGGAATTTGGCTCGGGCGCTGAGCCGGTCAATCTGACGCTGTTTCTCGCCGGGGCGGCGCTCCTTTGGTTACTGTCCCTGGGGGCCTTCACTCAGATTCAGGAGGAGCCGGGTGCGACCGAGGGCGGCGGCAATGCGCTGAGTGTTGCAGTGCGTAGCCTGGGTATTGTATTCACCGACCGGGACTTCCGACGTTTCGTGTTGGCTCGTGGACTGTTGTTGAGTATCGCCCTGGTGCCGCCGTTTTTCGTTCTGTTGGCTCAGGAGCACGCGGGCAACAGTGCGGCGGGCCTGGGCCTGATGATTATTGCCAGTGGTCTGGCGGCCAGCTTGAGTTCCCCGGTGTGGGGGCGTCTGAGTGACCGTTCCAGCCGCTGGACCATGGCTCTGGCGGCGCTCGGAGGGGCGGCACTCTGCGCCGTGACCGCCTCGCTGGCGTGGTTGGAGCTGGGTCTGCTCGCTTTGCCCTGGGTGCATGCGGTGCTGTTCTTTGGCATCAGTATCTGTCACGGCGGGGCGCGTCTGGCCCGCAAGGTCTATCTTGTCGATATGGCCACCGCGCAGACCCGCGCGCAATATGTGGCGGTCAGCAACACGCTGATCGGGCTTGCACTGCTCGCCCTCGGTAGCGTGGGGCTGTTGACCGCGTGGATCGGTGTCGCGGGTGTGATTGCATTGCTGGGCGGGATATCCCTGATCGCCGCCCTGTATGGACTCAATTTGAAAGAGATCAGCGGCTGAACCGCTGTTCCCCTGTTGTAGAGGCAGTTAACAGTATGGCGAAGAAAGAGGAAAACAAACTGCGGCAACCTGGTGCCCACCTGACCGTGCGCAATGCCACGCTGGCGGATGTGCCGGCGATTGTGGCGCTGGCGGACCGGGTATACGGTCCACTCAAAATGGAGACCTACCCGCGCGCGGCGATTGTGGGGCAGATCAATAATTTCCGCCAGGGACAGATCGTGGTGATGGTGGGCGATGCCCTGGTGGGCTACTGTGCCACCTTCCGGATTTCCGGGGATGTGGCGCTGAAGCCGCACACCTGGAATGAAATTACCGGTAACGGTTTTGCTTCCCGCCACGACATCCATGGTGACTGGCTTTACGGTATGGAAGTCTGTATCGATAACGCTTATCGCGGCTATCGCATCGGCCAACGCCTGTACAACGAGCGGAAAAAATTGTGTCAGTCCCTGGGACTTAAAGGCGTGGTGTTTGCGGGGCGAATGCCCAATCTGCACAAACGCCTGAAAAAAGTCGGCACGGTAGAAAACTACATTGATCAGGTGGTGCACAAGCAGATCAAGGACCCGGTGCTATCGTTTCAACTGCGCAATGGTTTTGAGGTGATTGGCGTTATCCCCAACTACCTCGACGATGATACGGAGTCGCTGAACTACGCCGCACACCTGGTCTGGTACAACCCGAAAGTGCCACAGCAGGATGAAAAGCCGGTGAAAAAGTATGGTGTCCGGATGCCTGATGTGGTGCGTATTGCCACCGTGCAATATATGCAGCGCCGGGTAACGTCGTTCGCTGAGTTTCTGAAGTACATCGAATACTTTGTTGATGTCGTGGCGGATTATAAAAGCGATTTCGTGGTTTTTCCGGAGCTGCTGACGTTGCAGTTGCTGTCCATTGAAGACCAGGAGCTATCGCCCTTCGAGTCGATTGAGGCACTGACCAAATACACGCCGCGTCTCAAAGATGCGTTCCGGGACATGGCGCTCAGCTACAACGTCAATATCATCGCCGGCTCGCACCCCACTCGCGTGGAAAATGGCCGAATCGAAAATATTTCCTACATTTTTCTGCGCGATGGTCGGATTTTCGAGCAACCCAAAATTCACCCCACGCCGAACGAACGCTACTGGTGGGACATTGAAGGTGGCAGCAGCCTGACCGCCATCGATACCGACTGCGGGCCGATCGGTGTGTTGATCTGTTACGACTCGGAATTTCCGGAATTGGCGCGTCACCTTGCCGATCAGGGGGTGCAGATACTGTTTGTTCCTTTCTGCACCGATGAGCGTCAGAGCTATCTCCGGGTGCGCTATTGCTGCCAGGCCCGTGCGGTGGAAAACCAGATGTATGTGGTCATGTCGGGGAACGTGGGTAACCTGCCCAATGTATCCAATATGGACATTCAGTACGCTCAGAGCTGTATTCTGACCCCCTGTGACTTCCCGTTTGCCCGGGATGGTATTGCCGCGGATACAACGCCCAATGTGGAAACTGTGGCGTTCGCTGATTTGCGTCCCGAGTCTCTGATCATGGCGCGCAACAGTGGCACGGTGCAGAACCTGAAAGACCGTCGTCACGATCTTTACCGGATGCAGTGGCGGGGGGATAAAAAGCAGTAGGTGTGTTGGTGCCCCAGGGACGGGTGCCTTGATGACAGCGTTTAAATTACCTGATTGAGGAGAGCGTTGATATGCAGCATCGAGAATCCCGCACTGTGGGAGCCATTTGCCTGGGGCTGGCGGTTTTATTTCTGGTGCTGGGGGATTATCTGTTGAGTGTCCCCCTCGCCGTTTACGGTACTCTCTGCTTCGCGTTTCCGGAGAAAATGTTTGCGACCCGGGACCAGCTCGACGCGGTGCGAAAACGTCGCAAGGACAGAAGTGGCAAGCGACCGGTCGCGCTTCCGTGGTATCAGTCGCCGGTGATTGTGGGTATTGTCATCGCCTCGGTAATATTTGGCTACTACGCGTTGGCGTGATGACTTTGACAGGATGAAAAAGCCCTCGTAGCGAGGGCTTTTTCATGAACATTCCCATCATTCTGCTCTTGGTTTCGATCGTTAAAGCGGTGGTTTCCGTCCGACCACGGCGAACACGATGGCCAGCACGACACCCACCACAAACAGGATCCAGGCAATGTTGGTTGCGGCGCCAGCAATGCCGCTCAATCCCAGCACCCCGGCGACAATGGCGATAATCAGAAACAGAAACGCCCAACTGAACATAAGCAAACTCCTTTGACAGTACAGATTGTCTGAGTATAGATGAAAGCGCGGCCTTCACAGAGTTCGACGCGCGGAGAGCGAAAAGTTGCATCAGCGGGTCAAAGTTGTGAGTGAAGTCTCATTTGGCACCTTATTCAGACCGATACTGTTGAAATGCACCGACTTGGCCTAAGATAAATTGTACCGTATGGTATTTGGCGGGAAATCGCTCTTTTTGGATGTATTGTGCGCCAAGATACGACAGATACGGCACTCATGAGGCAGCAATAAGCCCTCTTTTATCGAATGAAGGAGTCAACACCATGAATGAAGAAAACCTTCTGACCAAGCGCGTTCGTTCACTGGCCCTGGCATTGTTTCTGGTTTTGTCTGGAGGGGCGTTTTTGACCGCCTGTGACAATCAGGGGCCGGCAGAAGAGGCCGGCGAAAATATCGATGATGCAGTGGAGGATGCAGGCGATTCAATGGAAGATGCCGGAGATGAAGTGGAGGACGCGGTCGAATAACGCCGCCCGGATTGCCTATCCCCCCGGGCCGCCAAGGCGGTCCGGGCTTCTGAACGCTCTCCTTCCCGGACCCGCTTTGTTCCTCCCGCGGAACCGCATTCCGTGCTCGTCTGTGAAACCTATTGGTGCATGGCTCATGAAAAGTGCCCGAACATGGTGCGCTCCTGCGGTGAGCGATGGCTGTCATGCCCGATAATGATCGGCTTTCAGGGTGATTACCAAGTTGGCATTCATATTGCTCTATCTCTGTTACACAGAGGATTCAATGGGACAACCCCGTTGAAGTAACTCGGCAAAGACAATTCGATTAAGGTACTGCGACGGATGAAGCAGTGCTGAATAGGCCGCTAGGGTTCCGGCGTGATGACTTGAACAGGTTCAGGTCCGCGTGTCTGGTCCGAGAGCAGCCGACCTTTCACGGGAATTCCCAGTGGAAGGTTACACGGCGGGACAAAAGCCCGGGAGGTTCGCAATGGCGTTGCCGTCATTGAATCCTCTTTCATAAAACCGTGTAACCGCTGGAGGTTCACCATGTCAGGTATCACATCGCTTTTCTCTCCCTCTCCGACCCACTGTTGTGGCAAGGTAAAAACCCTCGGGTTTTTCCTTGTCACCTTTTTTTGCCTTTTCTCCCTGGCCGCTTCCGCCCAGGAGCGCGACAAGTTCAGCGTCTGTTGGTCCATCTACGTGGGTTGGATGCCCTGGGGCTATGGTGCTAACGAAGGCATCATCAAAAAGTGGGCCGACAAGTACGACATAGAGATCGATGTGGTACAGATCAACGATTATGTCGAATCCATCAACCAATACACTGCGGGTCAATACGACGCCTGCTCCATGACCAATATGGATGCTCTGACCATTCCCGCCGCCGGGGGCGTGGATTCCACGGCGCTGATTGTGGGCGATTTTTCCAACGGCAACGACGGTGTGGTGCTCAAGGGTAAAAGCAGGCTTGAAGATATCCGGGGCCAGAATGTCAATCTGGTGGAGCTGAGTGTGTCTCACTACCTGCTGGCGCGGGCATTGGAGTCGGTGAATATGACCGAACGGGATGTGCGGGTGATCAATACGTCCGATGCCGATATGGTCGCGGCGTACAGTTCTGATGATGTGACGTCCGTGGTGACCTGGAACCCGTTGCTCAATGAAGTGGTGAGCATGCCGGGCAGCACCAAGGTATTTGATTCCTCCCAGATCCCCGGTGAAATCATCGACCTGATGGTGGTTCACACGGATGTGCTTGAGGCCAATCCGGATTTTGGCAAAGCCCTTGTTGGCGCCTGGTATGAAATCATGGCCACCATGAGTGGTGACGATGATGCCGGCAAAGTGGCGCGCACCGCGATGGCTGAAGCCTCCGGGACGGATCTTGCGGGCTACGAAGCGCAACTCGACTCAACCCGCATGTTCTACAGTCCGTCATCGGCGGTTGAGTTCACCAACAGCGAAGACATAAAGACCACCATGCAGTATGTGGCCGAGTTTTCATTTCGGCACGGCCTTCTGGGAGAGGGAGCGCCGGATGCCGAGTTCATCGGTGTGGAGACGCCGGCTGGCGTCTACGGGAATCAGGCGAACATCAAGCTACGCTTCAACCCGACCTTTATGCAGATGGCCGCCGATGGTGACCTGTAAATGAGGGCCGGACTCAATTCACTCACGCTGAGGTAAGCATGAAGCGACTGATCAACCAACAACCCAATCGCGTTGCCCGCTGGCTGTTGGGGCTGCTGCCATTTCTGCTGTTGTTGGCGCTCTATGTCGGGGCTTCCAACGCGCGTCTGGCGGAAAACCCCAATGACAAGCTATTGCCCTCCTTTGACAGCTTTGGGGCGGCCATTGAGCGATTGGCCTTCGAGCCCAGCGCCCGGACCGGGGAGTACCTGTTCTGGCAGGATACCCTGAGCAGTCTGGAGCGCCTGGGAATCGGGGTAACAATCAGCGCGGTATTTGCCCTGGTGTTCGGAGTGCTCAGCGGTGCCATCCCCTACGTGCGCTCGAACCTGTCACCTTTGATGACGGCTATTTCCCTGGTGCCTCCCATGGCCATACTCCCCATTCTCTTTATCGTATTTGGTCTGGGGGAACTGTCCAAAGTCATGCTGATCATCATCGGGACGGCGCCTTTTCTGTGCCGCGACATGCAGCAGCGGGTGCAGGAGATCCCCTCCGAGCAGATCATCAAGGCGCAAACCCTGGGCGCCAGCAGTTGGCAGATCATCCAGCGGGTGATTCTGCCGCAGATCCTGCCGCGTCTGCTCGCCAGTGTTCGTCTGTCCCTGGGGTCGGCCTGGTTGTTCCTGATCGCGGCCGAGGCGATTGCCTCCACCGATGGGCTTGGTTACCGCATTTTTCTGGTGCGTCGTTATTTGTCCATGGATGTCATTTTGCCCTACGTGGTCTGGATAACGATTCTCGCGTTTGTGATCGACCTGCTATTGCGGCTTCTGTCGCGCCGCTGCTTTCCCTGGTTCCACGCGCAAACCGGCAATGGCCACTGAGGTTTCATGAGTTACATCAAAATTGACAGATTGTGGAAACGCTATGGCGATACCGTAGTGCTGGAGAACCTGAACAAGACCGTCGAGCGAGGTGAGTTCATTACCATCGTCGGGGCCTCCGGTTGCGGTAAAACCACTTTTCTGAAACTGCTATTGGGCACCGAGTCCCCCTCTCAGGGAGGCATTGAACTCGACGGCAAGCCTCTGGTGGCAGAGCCCGGTGAAGACAGAGGCATCGTATTTCAGCGCTATTCGGTCTTTCCCCATATGACGGCACTGGAAAACGTCATGCTGTCCATGGAGTTTGAGCGTAGCCCGTTAATGGCGCGTCTGTTTGGTCGGGCGCGCCGGCAGGCGCGGGAGAAAGCGGTGGAAATGCTGGAGGCGGTAGGGCTGAGCCACGCCCTGAAAAAATACCCCCATGAGTTGTCGGGCGGTATGCAGCAACGACTCGCCATCGCCCAGTCACTGATCAAGCAGCCCCGAATCCTGTTATTGGATGAGCCTTTTGGAGCACTGGATCCCGGGATCCGGAAGGACATGCATGAGCTGGTCATCAAACTCTGGCGGGAGTTGAACCTGACGGTGTTTATGATCACCCACGACATTCAGGAAGGCTTTTACCTGGGCACCCGGCTCTGGGTGTTCGACAAAGACCGGATCGATCCGCACGAACCTGAGGCCTACGGCGCGAGGATTACCTATGACCTGCCCGTCGGCGAGACGGACGAAGCGCTGCTGAAGACCATCGATGAAAACCTGAATCAAACCGAACAGCAAAAGGAGACGCTTCACCATGGCCAATGAAGCTCTGTATGAATACACCCTGCCACCGGCCAGCCACTGGTCCCTGCGCCTGCGGCGCGGCACCGCCATGGAGCTGACCGACCTGGAAGGGGGCGCCAACGTCGGCATGTTATTTTACAACCCGGAAAGCCTGCTTGAGCGCTACAATGCCCCCGACAGTCTGAAGTGCCAGCACACCTTCAAACTGACCAAAGGCCATTGCCTGTACTCAGACATGGGCCGGATTTTTGCCTCCATTGTGGACGACACTCTGGGCTGGCATGAAACCGTCTGCGGCACCAGTAACGCGCAACAAGTGGCGGAGCAGTGGGGTAAGCGGGACTACCAGAACGACCAGAACCAATGGCACCAGGACGGCACCAGCAGCTTTCTGGTGGAACTGGAAAAATACGGACTGGGCCCGAAAGACCTGGCCGCCAACCTCAACTGGTTCAGCAAAGTCGCCCCGGATGCCGAGGGCAATCTGGCATTGGCCGAGAACCACTCGAAGGCGGGTAGCCGCGTCGTCTTGCGCTTCGAAATGGACACGCTGGTCGTGCTGCATTCCTGTCCGCACCCCATGAACCGCGAACTAGAATACCCTCGCAAGCCCGTGGGCATCCGCCTGCTTCAGGCCGACCCGGTCACCGACGACGACTACTGCAAAAACTTCCGCCCGGAAAACCGCCGCGGCTTCGAAAACAACCGTCTCTATTACTTGGGCGCGTGATGCAGGGCAGAGGAGAACACCCATGATCAAAGAAAGCACACTCAAACCCGAAGACGCCAGCGTCCGCGACACCGTCGGCGCCGGCGACTACTACCTGAAAGTGATCAAAGCCGGCCAGACCCTCCGCATCCTCGATCTGGAAGGCAACCAGGCCGCCGACACACTCTTCTACAGCGCCGAAGACCCCACCGAGCGCTACAGCGCCATGGACACCATCCGCGAACAGGGCAACGCCTACCTGAGCGCCGGCACCCGGCTGCGCTCCAACTACAACCGCGTCATGCTCGACATCGTCGCCGACACCTGCGGTCGGCACGACACCCTGGGGGGCGCCTGCGCCACCGAAAGCAACACCGTGCGCTACGACCTTAACAAACGCCACATGCACGCCTGCCGCGACAGCTGGATGCTCGCCATCGCCGAACACGAAGAGCTGGGCCTGAGCAAACGGGACATCACCCACAACATCAACTTCTTCATGAACGTCCCCATCACCCCGGATGGCGGCCTGACCTTCGAAGACGGCATATCCGCTCCGGGGAAATACGTCGAGATGAAAGCCCAAATGGACACCATCGTGTTGATCTCCAACTGCCCACAGTTGAACAATCCGTGTAATGGATACAACCCGACACCGATTGAAATTTTGATTTGGGATTAGTTCCCACGAAAGGACAATGAATGGCACTGAGGTCTGGAGCGGGTGCAGCGATTCAAGACCGTGGAGCCGGGGACCGGCGATTCGAGCCTACAGGGATGTATTTACGGCGTGTCTTGAATCGTTGCACCCGCTCCAGACCGGAGCTAACTAACTACCCCGAACGAAATACATAGAGCCTCAACGGGACGACCCGATTGGGCAACGAATCAAGCGGGACGACCCGCACCGACATCGAGAGATAACGCGATGTTCAACAAAGTCCTGATCGCCAACCGCGGCGCCATCGCCGTGCGCATCATCCGTACCCTCAAACAACTGGGCATCGGCTCCGTCGCCGTCTACGCCGACGCCGACGCCGACTCACTCCACGTCACCCTCGCCGACCAAGCCTACCCACTGGGCGAGGGCGCCGCCACCGACACCTACCTCAACCAGGAAAAATTGTTCGCCATCATCGAACGCAGCGGCGCCCAGGCCGTCCACCCCGGCTACGGCTTCCTCAGCGAAAACCCCGACTTCGTGCGCGCCTGCGAACAGCGCGGCATCGCCTTCGTCGGCCCCACTCCCGAACAGATGAACGCCTTCGGCCTCAAACACACCGCACGGGCCCTGGCAGAAGAAAACGACGTACCTCTGCTGCCGGGCACCGGTCTGCTCAACAACCTGGAAGAAGCCGTCAGCGCGGCGGAACAGATCGGCTACCCGGTCATACTGAAAAGCACCGCCGGCGGTGGCGGTATCGGTATGCAGACCTGCTACAGCGAAGCCGAACTGCGCAAAGCCTTCGACAGCGTCAAACGCCTGAGCGCCAACAACTTCTCCAACGACGGCCTGTTTGTCGAAAAATACATCGAAACCGCACGGCACATCGAAGTGCAGGTATTTGGTGATGGTCAAGGTAACGCGGTGGCTCTGGGCGAACGGGACTGCTCCTCCCAGCGCCGCAACCAGAAAGTGGTCGAAGAGTGCCCCGCGCCGAATATTCCGGAGTCCGTGCGCGAGCAGTTACACGAAACCGCCGTGCGGCTGGCCGAAGCGGTCCGGTACCGCAACGCGGGCACCGTGGAGTTTATCTACGATGCCGGTGAAAACCGGTTCTATTTCCTCGAAGTGAATACCCGTCTGCAGGTGGAGCACGGCGTGACCGAACAGGTCTATGGTGTGGATCTTGTCGCGTGGATGCTGCGTCTGGCGGCCGGTGAGTTGTCTGATATCAAGACCCTTCGCGCGAGCCTCACGCCCCGCGGACACGCCATGCAGGCGCGTCTGTACGCCGAGGATGCCAACAAAAACTTCCAGCCCAGCGCCGGCTTATTGAGCGCCGTGGACTTCCCCGAAGCGGATGGCCGGGCGTTGCGGATCGACACCTGGGTCGAAGCCGGGCTGACGGTCTCGCCCTATTTTGACCCCATGCTCGCCAAGGTCATTGTCTGGCAGGATGATCGCACGCAGGCCATTCAGGCTCTGGATAAGGCTCTCGCCAACACGACGTTGGAAGGCATTGAAACCAATGGCGACTACGTTCGCCGCATCCTGGCGACACCCGAATTCCACGCCGGTGAAGTGCATACCCGGTTTCTGAATGATCTGGCGTACCAGCCGCACACAATGGACGTGCTGGTGCCCGGCACCATGACCACCGTGCAGGATTTTCCCGGACGGGTCGGTTACTGGGATATCGGGGTACCGCCCTCAGGCCCTTTCGACAACTATTCGCTGCGCCTGGGTAACCGTCTGCTGGGCAACCCAGAAGGAACGGCGGGCCTGGAAATTACCCTTAACGGTCCAACCCTGAAGTTCAACACTGTCACGGATTTCGTGCTGGCGGGTGCGGCCTTGCACGCGACTCTGGACGATCAACCGGTAGAATTCTGTCAGGTGGTGCGCGCTGAGCCGGGGCAGGTACTGAACATCGGTAAAGTGGTCGCCGGTGGCGCGCGCGCCTATCTGATGGTGGCGGGTGGCATCCAGTGTGCGGACTATCTGGGGTCCAAATCCACCTTTACCCTGGGCCAGTTTGGCGGTTTTTCCGGCCGGGCCTTGCGCACCGGCGATGTATTGCATCTGTCAGAACAACCACGGACCCAGCAGGTTTCCAGGGCACCGGATGCGTTGCGTCCCGATATCGACGGCAACTGGCAACTGCGGGTCATCTACGGCCCCCACGGTGCGCCGGATTTCTTTACCGAGCAGGACATGCGCACCTTCTTTCAACATCGCTGGGAGGTGCACTACAACTCCAGTCGCACCGGTATTCGCCTGATCGGCCCAAAACCGGAGTGGGCACGCTCCGACGGTGGGGAAGCCGGGTTGCATCCGTCCAACATTCACGATAACGCCTACGCCATCGGCACCGTGGATTTCACCGGGGACATGCCGGTGATACTCGGCCCCGATGGCCCGTCCCTCGGGGGTTTTGTCTGTCCGGTCACCGTGATCGCCGCCGATCTGTGGAAACTCGGTCAGCTCAAAGCCGGCGACAAGCTGCAGTTCGTGCCGGTGAGTCTGGCCGATGCCAATCGTCTGGAGCGTGAACAACAGACCCGATTGGAGCAACTGGACACAACCGGGAGTGCCCCGGCGACGCCGCTGGCCATTGACGAACTGATTGCCCGCACCCCGGTGCTCAAAACCCTCTCCGGCGATGACACTGGCGTACCGGTAGTCTATCGTCCCTCCGGCGATAAATACCTGCTGGTGGAATACGGACCCCTGCAACTGGATATCCGCCTTCGCTTTCGCGCCCATGCACTGATGCTCTACCTGCAGGAGCAGGGGGTCGAGGGCATCCTGGAAATGACCCCGGGCATCCGCTCCCTGCAGATTCACTACGAAAGCCAGCAGCTCTCGACCGATGAACTGCTCGACCTGCTGGAAGCGGCCGAGCTGAAACTGCAGAATATTGACGAGCTGGAAGTCCCTTCGCGTATCGTTCATCTGCCCTTGAGCTGGGACGACCCAGCCTGCCGACAGGCCGCCGAAAAATACATGCAGTCAGTGCGCAAGGATGCCCCCTGGTGCCCGGACAATATCGAGTTTATCCGGCGTATCAACGGTCTGGATTCGATTGATGAGGTCAAAAAAATTCTGTTCGAAGCCAGCTATGTGGTGATGGGACTGGGGGATGTTTACCTGGGCGCACCGGTGGCCACACCCCTGGACCCCCGTCACCGGCTGGTGACCACCAAGTACAACCCCGCACGTACCTGGACCGCGGAAAATTCGGTGGGCATCGGCGGTTCTTATCTGTGCGTCTACGGCATGGAAGGGCCGGGCGGTTATCAGTTCGTCGGCCGCACGCTGCAGATGTGGAACCGTTACCGGAAAACCCGGGAGTTCACCAACCCCTGGCTCCTGCGCTTCTTTGACCAGATTCGCTTCTATGAAGTCAGCCATGAAGAGCTGCAACAGATCCGCCGGGATTTTCCGAAAGGCCAGTATCCGTTGCGCATTGAAGAGACCACCTTCAAGCTGAGCGATTACGAGGCGTTTATCGATCAGCATCAGGCAGAGATCGATGCCTTTGTTGAAAAGCGTAATCGCGCCTTCAATGAAGAGTTGCAGCGCTGGATTGATAACGGCCAGATGAACTTTGACACCAGTGGTCAGGAAGCGGCTGAGGAGCAGGTGGATGCGTTGCCTGAGGGTGCGACGGCGGTGGAAAGCCATGTGGCCGGGAATATCTGGCAGTTTATGGTCAAGCCCGGCGATAAAGTGAAAGCCGGTGATGTGGTGTGTATTCTCGAGTCCATGAAAATGGAAATTGAGGTGGTGGCACCGGAGGCGGGGGTTGTGGACTCTCTCTCCCGAGCCGAAGGTCAGTCAGTCAATGCGGGGGATCGGTTGTTGGTGTTGGGGTGAGTGGGCTATTTTGAGAGGGGCTTCGTGGTTGAGTGCTGCGGGAGGAAAGGGGTCTTTGAGGCACGCCGTGAACCCGGTCCCCTTCGCGCTCCCGGCGCTTCGGGACACTTCCCACATCCATGTGGGGCGTCCACGGGGGCTCGATCGCCTGCCATCCAGGCAGGCGACGTCCTCAAAGACCCCTTTCCTCCCTCCGCAGTGCCAGCGTAGAGTTCCGGGAAATAGCACCCAGGCAACGACACTTTAAGGTTCTATTTCCCGGAACGTGAAGCCGCTGCCGCGGAGGCTGGGTAACCCCTTGTGAGACCGTCACCCGCCTGGACGGCGGGTGCAGAGCCTACATGGGCCGCTCTATGGCATCCATGCCATCGCGGCATTAGTGAATCCCTTCACGTCATGTATTTACGGCGTGTCTCACAAGGGGTTACCCAGGCGGAGCACTAGGAGTCGGAGTACCGCGACAACGAACCAATACCACCCATGGTACAATTCGGGTTTTGAAACCAACCATCACTCGGGTGCCATGGCCAAGAAGAAACCGGAAGTCAAACTGCGCAGTTGGGGCGTTTATACTCCGCTGGACCCCAACTCCAAAGAACTGCCGCAGTTGATCAAAATGACGCGGGACATTCCCTGCGAGCTTGATATCGAATTCGGCTACATCGTCAACATCAAAAAGGCCAAAAACCGCAAACTGCAGTATTGCATCTACCACCCGGACATCCCGGACGAAGAAGGCAATCCCCTGCCGCCCTTCGACGGCGAGGTGTACATCAAACAGAACGACTGGGATTTTTTTATCGGCGACACCATCTGGAAGCCGGTGGAGAACAAACAGGGCCCCTGGCGAATCACTCTGGCCATTGACGGTCAGTTGATCGCCGATGAGACCCTGAACCTGGTGCTGCCTGAAGCCTGACCCGATGAGGGCTTACAGCTCCTCGCGCAGGCGGCGGATGATCTGCACCCGGTTGATAAACTCCTGCATGATCAGATTGTAGAGTTCATCGCCGATGAACTCATCTTCCACGCCAGCGTCGATACTCGGGTTGTCGTTCACTTCAATCACGACCACCCGCTTGCCACTCTGCTTCAGATCAACGCCGTAGAGTCCTTTGCCAATCAGGCCCGCCGCTTTGATCGCGGTATCGATCACCTTGCGCGGTACTTCATAGGTAGGCATGGTCTGATAGCCACCCGACGGATCCGCAATATTGTCGTGGTCGTAGATCTGCCAATGACCGCCGGCCATGAAGTATTTACAGGCGTAGAGGGGTTTGCCATTGAGCACACCCACGCGCCAGTCATAGTCGGTGTACATGAATTCCTGGGCCAGCAGCAGGGCGGATTTCTTGAGCAGCTCGGTTACTGCATGATCCAGTCCCTCCCGATCTTCGACTTTGACCATGCCCCGGGAAAAGGAACCGTCCGGGATTTTCACGATCATCGGGAAGCCGAGCTCTTCCGCCACTTTGTCCAGAGCGGGTTTGGAACGAGTCGAAATCAGGCGGGTCGCCGGAGTATCCACATTGCGGGCGTTAAACAGGTCGGCCAGGTACACTTTGTTGGTACAGCGAATAATGGACTGTGGATCGTCAATGACCGCCAGCCCTTCGGCCTCGGCGCGGCAGGCAAACTGAAAGGTGTGGTGGTCGATGTTGGTGGTTTCCCGAATAAACAGCATATCGTACTCGGGCAACTTGCGGATGTCTTTGCGGCCGATGAAATCGACGTTGATTCCCAGCCGGTTGCCCGCCTTCACGAACTTTTTCAGCGCCTTGTCGTCACTGGGAGGCAGCTTCTCATCCGGGTTGACCAGGATGGCCATTTCGTAGCGGCTGATTTTCTGGGTCTTGGGCTTGCGCCAGAGTTGCGCACTGAAACGATCCAGGGCGTTGGCGAAGGCCTCCTGTTCCGGTTCGGTCAGGGTATGCACTGGTGCCACTTTCAGGCTGTTGATGCGCCAGCCGCCGCGCCAGTTCAACTCGACTTTCAGAATCGGGCAGGGTTGCTGTTCGAACAGCTCCCGGGCCAGTTTCTTCAGCTCGGGCACACTGCTTTCGCCAAAGAACACCCAGAACTCAAAGGTATTTTCCTCGCGATTGGCCAGCTTGGTAAGAAATTTATCGGCCTGGCTGTGTAGCTGCTCGGCAATCACGGAAAAGCTGGTGTGGTTGCGCAGATCGTTCAGGGTTTTGACCGAGGGAATCACCGAGTGGCCGCGCGCCTCCGCCAGCAGTGAACAGTAGTAGCCCTTGCTCAAATAGCTGAATTTTCGGCACAGGTTGATGACCCGCGTGCGATTGGTTTTGGCCGGCGGCAGTTGCAGGTAATCGTCAAAGGTGATCACCTGTTCGCTCGGAAAATAGGGTGCCCAGTCCTGGGCGGATTCAACAACAATCAGCAGTCGAGACATTCAATCAGATTTCCACAGGCGTGTCGGGATGGTTGCCCCACTCGGCCCAGGAGCCGTGATAGCCCTTGATGTCAAAGCCGAGGGATTTACCGACCAGGTAAGTGAAGCCCGAGCGGTGGTGGCTCTGGCAGTGAGTGACAATGCGTTTGTCTTTGGTCAGTCCCTGTTGCGCCAGGAAGGCTTCCGCATCGGGGCGGATGCGCAGTCCGTTACGATGATCCATCAATTGCGTCCATTCCACGTTTACGGCTCCGGGAATATGTCCGCCTTTCTGAGCGAGCACCTTTTCACCCCGGTATTCCGAGGGCCCCCGGGCATCCCAGACGACAAAGTTCGGGTCTTCCAGCGCCTCAAGAATATCCGGAATTTCTACCACAACGCTTGGGTCGATGCTTACCCTGGCTTCGGTGAAGGGGGGCTGGGGAATGTCCCGGCTCAGGGGCAGTTCATCGCTCTTCCAGGCCTGCAGGCCACCATTGAGGTACGAGTAGTGCCTGTGCCCGATGGCGTCCAGAGTCCAGATAAAGCGTCCGGCCCAGCCGCCACCCTCATCGTCATACACAACGAAATGCGTGTCCGGGGTCAGACCCAGAAAGGAAAATAGCCGATTGAGCTGCTCCACACTGGCAATGCGCCCGGGAGCGGGCGGAATATTGCTCAGCAGCATTTGCGGTGGAATATGTAGTGCGCCTTCGATATGGCCCGCCTGGTAACTCTGCTCGCTGCACAGGTCCACGATGCGCAAATGCTCCGGCGGCTGTTTCAACAGGTTGGCGAGCTCAGCGGGTTCAATAATCAGTGGCAGGTCGGCCATAGTGAGTTCCTTTGGGTTACTGCATTGACCACTAGCATAACGCTGATTGCGCGGGACTCAAGCGTAAAGTGTGCACTTTATCGCAATCAGCCTCGTGGTCCGTTCAAACTGTCGAGAATCTGTTCACAACTGCTCATTCGCTGAGGGCTGATTTCACCGGATTCAAGGGCCCGTTGCAAGGCACAGCCGGGCTCGCCCTGATGGGCACAGTCCCGGAATTTGCAGTGCCCCAGGTAGGGACGAAACTCGACGAAGTTTTCCAGTACCTGTTCGCGACTCATATGCCAGAGGCCGAACTCCCGCACACCGGGTGAATCGATCAGCTGTCCACCGCCGGGAAAATGAAACAGCTCGGCATTGGTGGTGGTGTGGCTGCCGGTCTGGCGCTCGGACAGCTCGCCCACACGCAGGCCGGCATCCGGTAACAGGAAATTGGTCAGTGAAGACTTGCCAACCCCGGACTGGCCGACAAACACACTGGTGAAGTCCTTGAGGTACTCCGCCAGTGTCTCCATCCCCTCGCCGGTCTCGGCGGACACCCGGACGACCCAGTAACCCAGGCCGCGATAGAGCGATTCCATCCTTGCCACCTTGTCGGCGATCCGTGCGTCAATGGCATCGCACTTGTTAATGACCAGGGCGGGGGTGATGTTGCTGGCTTCGGCGGCGACCAGATAGCGGTCCACCAGGCTGAAATGGGGCTCTGGATAAGGCGCAATCACGATCAGGGCCCGATCAATGTTGGCGGCTACCGTTTTCAGGTCGCCGTAGGGGTCCGGTCGACACAGCTCCGAGCGTCTCGGCATCACCGCTTCCACCACGCCGTAGGGGGAACCGTCGCGCCAGACCACCTGATCGCCGGTCACCAGGGAGCCGAGGTTACTGCGGAAGTGGCAGCGCTTGCGCTCGCCATTGGCCTCCACCAGCACCAGGGTGCCGAAGTGAGTCACCACCAACCCTTCCTGCTCGGCTCCGAGGGAGTTTTCATCCACTTCCGGCAGCGGCCCGCTCTGTTTACGGGTCGCGCGCGCCTGGCGCTCTTCCTGAATTTTCTGGATGCGCCAGCTTTGGCGTCGGGTCAGTTTGCGTTTACTCATGCGGGGCGTGTTTTCTCCAGCGAGTGTCGAGGCTGCCGGTTGTTCCCGGCGTGCCCGCAGGTTAATCTTGACGACGATCATGCTAGATCACCACGGGCATTGTGCCCTATCTGTCTGGATAAAGTCTCGCGTCGCACACGCTTTAGGAATTGATTGTATGTCGAATGCCGCCAAGCCCAATGAAAACAACCTCATCTGGATCGATCTGGAAATGACCGGCCTCGACCCGGATTCGGACGTGATCATCGAAATCGCGACCATCGTGACCGATGCGCATCTGAACGTGCTGGCCGAAGGCCCGGTCCACGCCATTCATCAGCCGGATTCGGCGCTGGCGGCGATGGATGAATGGAACACCCGGCAGCACGGTCAGTCCGGGCTGACCCAGCGGGTTAAAGACAGCCGGGTCACCCTTGAGGAAGCGCAAGCGCAGACCATCGCCTTTCTTGAACAGTGGGTGCCGGCGGGTAAATCGCCCATGTGTGGCAACTCCATCTGTCAGGATCGGCGCTTTCTGGTACGGGGCATGCCCAGGCTGGAGCGGTATTTTCACTACCGGAATCTGGATGTCTCGACGGTGAAAGAGCTGGCTCGGCGCTGGCGGCCGGAAGTGGCTGAGGGTGTCAAGAAGGGGGGGGCGCACCTGGCCCTGGATGATATCAAGGACTCGATTGAGGAGTTAAAGCATTACCGGGAGACGTTTTTTCGGTTGGAGTGAGGGTTGAGTGGTGGGTGGTTGGGCAGCGGCGGATGCGGCTTTTGGCCTCCGATGCGTCGGACCGATCCGCCCTACGCGACCCTCTGGGTGGCCGATGCCGCATTCGCCGATGCCGTCGCTGGTGGCGTAGGGCGGGTAAGCGCGAAGCGCGCACCCGCCGTAACCCAGACTGGATTTAAACGTTATAGGTGGAAGAGGCCGTATCCCCGCCACGCCCGGTCCAGTTGGTGTGGAAGTGCTCACCCCGGGGCTTGTCGACCCGCTCATAGGTGTGGGCACCAAAGTAGTCCCGCTGGGCCTGGAGCAGATTCGCCGGCAGACGTGCGCAGCGGTAGCCGTCGAAGTAGTTCAGTGCCGCGGTGATCGCCGGTGCCGGGATGCCGCTGGAAATGGCGGTGGCGGCGACACGGCGCCAGCCGTCCTGTGCGGCTTCGATTTTGCCTTTGAAGTAATCGTCCAACAGCAGGTTCTTCAGGTCGCCATTCTTGTCAAAGGCGTGCTTGATGTTGTCCAGGAAGCCGGAGCGGATGATACAGCCACCGCGCCACATCAGGGCGATGCCGCCGTAGTTCAGGTGCCAGCCAAACTCCTTCGCTGCCTCACGCATCAGCGCGTAGCCTTGGGCGTAGGAAATCATCTTGGCGGCCAGCAGCGCCTGGCGCAGATCGTCGATAAAGGCCTGCTTGTCGCCTTCGAACTTCACTTTCGGGCCGTTGAGAACCTTCGACGCTTCTACGCGCTCATCTTTCTGGGCAGACAGGCATCGGGCGAATACCGCCTCGCCGATCAGGGTCAGGGGAATGCCCATGTCCAGAGCAATGATGCCGGTCCACTTGCCCGTGCCTTTCTGGCCGGCCTTGTCCAGAATTTTTTCTACCAGCGGCTCGTCGCCTTCTTTATAGGCGAGAATGTCACGGGTGATTTCCACCAGGTAGCTGTTCAGCTCACCGTCATTCCACTCGGCGAAGACCTCGTGCATCTCATCGTGGGTCATGCCCACCAGGTCCTTCATCAACTGATAGGCTTCGCAGATCAGTTGCATGTCGCCATACTCGATGCCGTTGTGAACCATTTTCACAAAGTGACCGGCGCCGGCTTCACCCACCCAGTCGCAGCAGGGGCTTCCGTCGTCGACCTTGGCAGCGATGTCCTGGAAAATGGGCTTGACGTGCTCCCAGGCAGCGGGAGAGCCGCCGGGCATGATGGACGGACCGGTCAGGGCACCCTCTTCACCACCGGAAACACCGGTGCCGACAAACAGCAGGCCTTTGCTTTCCAGGTATTCGGTACGGCGGTTGGTATCCGGATAATGGGTGTTGCCGCCGTCAATGATGATGTCGCCCTTGTCCAGGTGCGGAATCAACTGCTCGATAAAGTCGTCCACCGCCTGCCCGGCCTTGACCATCAACATGATTTTGCGCGGTTTGGCCAGGGACTGCACCAGCTCTTCAACCGAGGAGGCGCCGCGAATGGTTTTGCCTTTAGCGCGGCCATTGACGAACTTTTCCACCTTGTCGGTGGAGCGGTTGTACGCGGTCACGGTATAGCCTTTGCTGGCCATGTTCAGAATCAGGTTCTCGCCCATCACAGCGAGGCCAACCAGGCCGATATCGGATTTCTCTTTCATAGAGTCTGCTACCTGTCTCTCGGGTTGATGTGGGTGGTGGTCATTATTGGCGCCCGGGTTCCGGACAGCGCTTTATCGTCGATGTTTTCAAAAAAGGGTGCGTATTATTCACGTTTATCACCCAAATTAACAGGGTGATCGGCTCAATAGCGCCAATAGTTATAATCTAATTCATTGTTATAACGGCGATTTCCCGGCTATTGGGGCCGGTTTCGACGTATTTTGCGCTTTCGACGGCGATTTGGTCGGGCCTGCTGATCGAGGGCCCAATCAATGTGCTCCTGCACCATCGGCCCGACCAGGGGGCGTTTGGCGTTCAGGGCGGCGATGATTGCCGGGTCGGATGGCGCATTGCCCAGCCCCACCGCCAGATTCCGCAGCCAGCCGTCATACCCGGTCCGGCGAATGGCCGAGCCCTCGGTGCGTTTGAGAAATTCAGCTTCGGTCCACTGAAACAGGGTCAGAAGATCCCGCCGGTCCAGGTCATGGCGGGGGGTGAAGTCCTCCTCGGTGGTGTGTCGGGCATAGCGGTTCCAGGGGCACACCGCCTGGCAGTCATCGCAGCCGAACACCCGGTTGCCCATGGGTTCGCGGAACTCTTCCGGAATCGGTCCCTTGTGCTCAATCGTGAGATAGGAGATGCAGCGCCGGGCGTCCAGCGTGTATGGCTCGGGAAAGGCATCGGTCGGGCAGACCTGGAGGCAGGCGCTGCAGGAGCCACACCGGTTCGGTTGCTCCGATTGATCCACCGGCAAGGGCAGATAGGTGAACAGCTCCCCCAGGAAAAACCAGCTGCCCGCCTCACTGTTCAGAATCAGGGTGTGTTTTCCGGTCCAGCCCAGCCCGGCTTTATCGGCCAGCGGTTTCTCCATGACCGGAGCGCTGTCCACAAACGGCCGCTGCTGGCCTTCCAGCAGTTCCGGTGGCAGGGCCGCTTCAATTTTTTTGGCCAGAGTCGCCAGACGTTTGCGAATCAGTTTGTGGTAGTCCCGCCCCAGAGCGTAGCGGGAGATGTAGGCTTTGGTGGGATCTTTCAGCACCTTGATCTGATCGGTATCGGCCGGGAGGTAATCCATGCGTACCGAGATTACCCGGACGGTTCCCGGGTGCAGCTCCCCGGGGCGGGAGCGCTTGTTGCCGTGGGCGGTAAACCAGTCCATGGTGCCGTGATAGCCGCGCTCAAGCCACTGCCGGAGGCGCGCCTCATCCTCGCGCAGGTCGGTGTCGGTGATACCCACTTGCTGAAAGCCCAGTTCCCGCCCCCAGTCTTTGATGTCGTTGGCGAGTTGTTGAAAGTCCACGGAGTGCGGCATAGATCGTTACGGGATTCCGGTGAGTTCGCGTATAATTCTGCCAGAAATGCACGCATTTATCTGTCGAACTGAGGATTTTATGAAATTGACGTCGACCGACGCCCCGGATTTTCCCCGCGCGCTGTACACCGCTGAGCAGACGCGGCAACTGGATCGACGGGCGATCGACAGTGGTATTTCGGGGATCCAGCTGATGAAGCGGGCCGGGCGAGCCGCCTTTGAACAGCTGTTGCAACACTTCCCCGGTCCGTCAGTGATCACGGTCTATTGCGGCGCCGGAAACAATGCCGGCGATGGCTATGTGATCGCGGCACTGGCCGCGCAGCGCCGTATCCCGGTGCGCCTGATGGCGGTGGGCGATCCGCAAAAGCTCACGGGCGAAGCGGCTCAGGCACGAGATTATGCGTATCAGGAGGGTGTGCGGGCAGAGGCGCTCAAGGCGCCGCCCGCGGAGGGCGTCATTGTCGATGCACTTTTGGGAACCGGCATCCGCGGTGAGGTGCGCCCGGCTTATGCCGAGGCGATCGATCAGATCAATCAGACCGGACTCCCGGTGCTGGCGGTGGACATCCCCTCAGGTCTCGATGCGGATACGGGAGCGGTGCTGGGGGTCGCGGTGCGCGCAACGCTGACGGTCACCTTCATCGGAGTCAAGCGAGGCTTGCTCTCGGGGCGCGGGCCGGCGCTCTGCGGTGAGCTGGTGTTTGCCGGCCTGGGGATTCCCGAGGCGGTGTACGCGCAGGTGCCCGGCGAATGTCGCCGGTTGGTGCTGGCCGAGGCGCTGGCCGCCTTGCCAGCGCGTGCGGTGGACGCCCACAAAGGCGACTTTGGTCACGTCATGATCATCGGTGGTGACAAAGGTTACGGCGGGGCGGCCATCATGGCGGCCGAGGCCGCCGCCCGCACCGGTGCGGGCCTGGTCAGTCTGGCGACCCGTCCCGAGCATGTGGCACCGGCGCTGACCCGTCGTCCGGAAATCATGGTCTGTGGCGTCACCTCCGGACAGGAGTTGGAGCCCTGGCTGGCGAGGCCGACGGTGTTGGTGGTGGGGCCTGGCCTTGGCCAGTCGCCCTGGTCGGAGCAGATGCTGCAACAGGCCCTGCAATCGGGTTTGCCGGTGGTGCTTGATGCCGATGCGCTCAACCTGCTCGCGGCGCAGCGCCCATCGGTCGCCGAGGCGCGGGACAACTGGATTCTGACCCCCCACCCGGGGGAGGCGGCACGCCTGCTGGACAGCGTGACCGACCAGGTGCAACAGGATCGTTTTGCGGCCGTCGCCGCGCTCCAGAAGCGCTTTGGCGGGGCCATCATTCTCAAGGGGGCCGGATCGCTGGTGGCGACGCCTGATGGGCTCACGGGGCTGGTGACGGCGGGCAATCCCGGTATGGCCTCCGGGGGGATGGGCGACGTGCTGAGCGGTATTCTGGGGGGGCTGTTGGCTCAGGGGTTGAGCGTGAGTCGGGCGGCCGAACTGGGGGCGGAGCTGCACGCCGAGGCGGCGGATCTGGCCGTGGGCGACTGGGGCGAACGCAGCCTTTTGGCGACCGACCTGATTCCGGCGGTGTGCCAGCTTTTGCAGGCGGAGGCGGAACATGCGTGAGTCCGACGCTCGCCGGGTCTACCTGGCCGACGAGGCGGCAACGCTCAATCTGGGCTCGACGATGGGCCAGGCCCTGCTCGACTGGTCGGAGGGACTGGTGGTATTTCTCGAGGGTAACCTGGGCGCGGGCAAGACCACCCTGTGTCGGGGGGTGTTGCGGGGGCTGGGGCATTCAGGTGCGGTTAAGAGTCCCACCTATACGCTGGTGGAGCCCTATGAGCTGAGCGGGCGCACCCTCAACCATTTTGACCTCTATCGGCTGGGGGACCCCGAAGAACTGGAATATATGGGCATTCGGGATTATTTTAAGGCCGGAGATGTGTGCGTCATTGAGTGGCCTGAGCGGGGTGCGGGCATTTTACCGGAGCCGGATCTGCGGGTTACAGTGGTGGTTGAAGGGAGTGGCCGGAGCGCTTGCCTGCAGGGTGGAACATCGCTCGGTGAGCAGTGGTTGGCGCATTGGGCAGGCTCCTCTGGCGTGGAATACTCCGGAGAGGGAACCTCGCGCTCCCGGGGTGATCAATGACCCCAACCATCAGTAACGTTGGGAAGGAGTGGGTCGGGCCGTCAGTGATGGAGTCAACAATCGTGTCGGGAAAAGCGCTTTGAAAACAGCCTGGATACAAAAAGCGGTTCAATGGGGCGCACTGGTGTTCCTGGTGGGCAGTGCGGCTCTCCCAGTCACGGCTGCCGACGTCGACAGTGTTCGTCTGTGGCGCGCGCCGGACCATACACGGTTGGTATTTGATCTCAGTGGCCCGGTCGATCATAAACTGTTCTCCCTGAGTTCACCGAGCCGGGTGGTCGTGGACGTTGCCGATACCCGACTCAAGGCCAGCCTGGACGATCTGGCGTTGGAGGATACGCCCATCCGGCGGGTTCGCAGTGCCCACCGCAGTGACGGCACCCTGCGGGTGGTGTTTGACCTGAAGGAGTCGGTGCGTCCCAAGAGTTTTCTGCTCAAGCGCCATGCCGGCACAAACGATCGCCTGGTGATCGATTTGCACGATCAGGGCAAAAGTCGGGCGGAAACGCTCGCCGACAAAACGCCGGCCAAAACCGGCGGGGATCGCAATGTGGTGATTGCGGTGGACGCCGGACATGGCGGTGAAGATCCGGGGGCCATCGGTCCCGGTAAACTGTACGAAAAGAACGTGGTCTTTGATATTGCCAAGCGGCTGGTTCGGGAGCTCAATGCGATCCCCGGATACGAAGCCAAGCTGGTGCGGACCGGTGACTACTATGTCCCCTTGCGGGAGCGTCGCAATATTGCCCGCAAGATGCAGGCCGATCTGTTTGTGTCGATTCACGCCGATGCCTTTACCCACCCCTCCGCCAATGGCAGTTCGGTGTTTGCGCTGTCGCGCAGCGGCGCCACCAGTGAGACCGCCCGGTTTCTGGCTGAACGCGAAAACGAGGCCGATCTGATCGGCGGGGTAGGCAGTGTCAGCCTCGAAGACAAGGACGAAGTGCTCGCCGGTGTGTTGGTGGACCTGTCCATGACCGCGACGCTCAATTCGAGTCTGACGGTGGGCAAGGAAGTGCTCGAGTCCCTCGGTGGCATTTCCCGCCTGCACAAACCCCGGGTCGAGCAGGCCGGTTTCGCCGTGCTCAAATCGCCTGATGTGCCGTCCATTCTGGTGGAAACCGGCTTTATCTCCAACCCGGGTGAGGCGCGCAAGCTGGCTACGGCCCAGTATCGACAGCAGATGGCGGACCGCATCGGGCAGGGGGTGCGCCGATACTTCGAGCGCCAGCCACCGGCGGGAACCTACCTGGCCAATCGTCGCCAGGGCGGTGGTGATGCGCGGGAGTACACCATCAGTCGCGGCGATACCCTTAGCGCTATCGCCCGCCAGCACAATGTCAGTGTGGACGCCATCCGGCGGGAGAACGGCCTCAATGGTCACGTGATCCAGGTCGGACAGGTGCTGAAAATTCCATCGAGTTGAGGCTCGTGGCCACCTTTTCGGTGGCCTTCAACCCTATTGAGAGCGCATGTCTAGAATTCAATTGCTCAACCCCCGTCTCGCCAACCAGATCGCCGCCGGTGAGGTGGTGGAGCGCCCGTCTTCGGTTATCAAGGAGCTGCTGGAAAACAGCCTGGACGCGGGTGCGACCCGCGTTGAGGTGGATGTTGAGGACGGTGGTATTAAGCTGATGCGGGTGCGCGATAACGGCGGGGGCATCGATAAATCCGATCTGCCCCTGGCGCTGAGTCGTCATGCGACCAGCAAGATTCGCGAGCTGGACGACCTGGAGGCGGTGGCGACCCTCGGGTTTCGCGGTGAGGCGCTGGCCAGTATCAGCTCCGTGGCACGCCTGACCTTGACCAGTAACACCAGCGATGAGAGCGCCGGCTGGCAGGTGACCGCCGAAGGGCGCGATATGCAGGCCGAGCTGGCGCCGGCGGCCCATCCCAAAGGCACCACGGTGGAAGTGCGGGATCTGTTTTTCAATACCCCCGCCCGGCGTAAATTCCTGCGCACGGAAAAGACCGAGTACAACCACCTGGACGATGTGATCAAGCGGCAGGCCCTGTCCCGGTTCGATGTCGCCTTCACCCTGCGCAATAACAATCGCGCGGTGTACAGCTGGCGTGAAGCTCACACCCAGATTGAACGCGAGCGCCGAGTCGCTCAGGTGTGCGGTCCGGCGTTCATGGAGCAGGCGCTGCATATCGACATTGAGCGGTCCGGACTGCGTCTGTGGGGCTGGGTGGCGCAACCGAGCTTCAATCGCAGTCAGGCGGATCTGCAGCATTTTTATGTCAACGGTCGGGCCATTCGCGACAAACTGGTGGGGCATGCGGTTCGTCAGGCTTACCAGGACGTGCTCTATCATGGACGTCACCCGGCGTTTGTGCTCTATCTGGAAGTGGACCCGTCCACGGTGGATGTCAACGTGCACCCGACCAAGCATGAGGTACGCTTCCGGGACAATCGCCGGGTGCACGACTTCATTTTCAGCAGCCTGCATCACGCCCTGGCCCAGGTCCGCCCGGGGGATCGTCTGGAGTCGGAGGCCGAGGCGCCCGAGCCGGCCCTGAGCGGAGCTGCCGCGGGCGAGTTTCGCCAGGCGCCCATGGGCCTGGCCGCCGCCAGTCATCCGGCGGGTGGGTATCAGCCCCCCGGTGCGCCCGCCCCGGGGGCGGTCGCGGAGCAGATGCGCCAGTACGGCACTCTTCATCAGCCGTTCAATGGCGGCGCCGGGTACCAGGGCCAGTACGGTGGGGCGGCGGCTCCGTCGGCGCCCAGGCCGATGCCGGAGTCTGAGGATGGCGAGGTGCCGCCGCTGGGCTATGCCATTGCGCAGTTGAAGGGGATTTACATCCTGGCCGAAAATGCCCAAGGGTTGATCATCGTCGATATGCACGCCGCCCACGAGCGCATCACCTATGAGCGGATGAAGGCGGCCTTTGCCCAGGGTGGCCTGCAGACTCAGCCGCTGCTGGTGCCGGAGAGCATTGCGGTGAGCCAGAAGGAGGCGGACTGTGCCGAGGAGCACGCCAACACATTTACGCAGTTGGGCTTTGAGTTGCAGCGGGCCGGCCCGGAAACGCTCCTGGTCCGCCAGGTGCCGGCGTTGCTCAATCGCGCGCCGGTGGCGCAGTTGGTGCGGGATGTGCTGTCGGATCTGATCGAGTACGGCAGCAGTGAGCGGATTCAGCAGCGGATCAATGAGTTGCTCTCGACCATGGCCTGTCACGGGTCGGTGCGCGCCAATCGCCGCCTGACCATTCCGGAGATGAATGCGCTGCTGCGGGATATGGAAGCCACCGAACGCAGCGGCCAGTGCAACCACGGCCGCCCCACCTGGGCCCTGCAGTCCCTGGATGAACTCGACAAGCTCTTTATGCGCGGGCAGTAACTGAACCCAATGACCAACCGCCAAAAAGTCATTCTCCTGATGGGCCCCACCGCCTCCGGCAAAACCGCCCTGGCCATGGCCCTGCGCGAACACCTGCCGGTGGAGCTGATCAGTGTCGACTCCACCCTCGTCTACCGGGGCATGAACATCGGCACCGCCAAACCCACCGCCGAAGAGCTCGCCCGGGCGCCGCACCGGTTGATTGATATCCGCGATCCGGCCGATCCTTACTCGGCGGCGGACTTTCGGGTCGACGCCGAGCGGGAAATCGCCGACATTCACGCGGCTGGCCGCATTCCGCTGTTGGTGGGCGGCACCATGCTCTACTTTAAAGCCCTGTTGGACGGCCTGGCACCCATGCCCGAGGCAGACTCGACGGTGCGCGAGGCCATCGAGCGCGAAGCCGCTGAACACGGCTGGCCCCATATTCATGCGCAGTTGGCCGACGTGGACCCTGAAATCGCGGCCGAAATCCATCCTAACCACTCCCAACGCCTCAGTCGTGCCCTGGAAGTCTATCGGGTCAGCGGCAAAACCATGACCCAATTGCGTCGGGAGCAGCGGGCCCAGGCCGGCCCGGCGTTTACCGAGCGCTTCGAGGTCACCCAGTTGGCCATATCCCCCCGTGATCGCAAGGTGCTGCACCAGCGTATACACACGCGCTTCGAGCAGATGTTGGAACAGGGGCTGATCGACGAGGTCAAAGCCCTGCGTGCTCGAGGGGACCTGGCACCGAGCCTGCCGGCAATACGGGCGGTGGGCTACCGGCAGGTCTGGGAGTACCTGGACGGCCTGGAGGGATCGGGGCCACGGATGGGCCGGGACGTGCTGTGTGAACGTGGTGTGGTCGCGACGCGCCAGCTGGCCAAGCGCCAGCTGACGTGGCTGCGGGGTTGGCCTTCACTCTCGTGGATTTACACGCAGGACGAGTCCGGTCTGGATCTCAACTTGCAAGAAATTGTTAAGAACACCTTGAATTCTATGGGTACTAAGACCATATAATAGCGGTGTGAGAATCCTAGTCAGTTTTTCATGTTTTTCTGGCCGCCCCCTCTCGACACCCTTTCGGAGAGGACTTAGGCGGATAAATTCCTATCTCGATAAGGAGAATAACCATGTCAAAAGGGCATAGTTTACAAGACCCTTACCTGAACGTACTGCGCAAAGAGCGTGTACCGGTATCCATTTACCTGGTAAACGGCATCAAGTTGCAGGGTCAGGTTGAATCGTTCGACCAGTTTGTCGTGCTGTTGAAAAATACCGTCAGCCAGATGGTGTACAAGCACGCCATTTCCACGGTTGTGCCCTCTCGCGCTGTGCGTGTCCCTCTGCTGAATCCGGCAGAAGGTGAAGGCGAGGAAGCACCGGCCGAGTAATCTGCCGCTGAGGTAACTACTTGTTTTTTGATCGTCCCGACTCCGGTGAACTGGCCGTGCTGGTTCACCTGGATCTCTCCCACGGCCAAGCGCCGGAAGACCCCCGAGAATTTGAAGAGCTGGTACTCTCTGCTGGTGGTGACCCTGTTGCCCTGGTGGGTGGTCAGCGCGCCGCGCCCCATGCCAAATACTTTGTCGGTACCGGCAAGCTCGAAGAGCTGCAGGCACTGGTCAAGGAAAATGGCGCGGAGCTGGTGATCTTCAATCACACCCTGTCTCCCAGTCAGGAGCGCAACCTCGAGCGGGCCCTTGAATGCCGGGTGCTGGACCGCACGGGGCTGATTCTGGATATTTTTGCCCAGCGTGCCCGGACCTTCGAAGGTAAGCTGCAGGTTGAGCTGGCTCAGTTGCGCCATATGTCCACCCGACTGGTGCGCGGCTGGACCCACCTGGAGCGGCAGAAAGGGGGGATCGGTCTGCGGGGTCCGGGTGAAACCCAGCTCGAAACCGACCGCCGATTGCTGCGCGGGCGGATCACCGCCATTGAAAAGCGTCTGGCAAAAGTGCGCACCCAGCGCGACCAGGGGCGTCGTTCCCGTCAGCGGGCGGATATTCCCACCGTGTCCCTGGTGGGTTATACCAACGCCGGCAAGTCGACCCTCTTCAACCAGATTACCGATGCGAAGGTGTTCGCGGAAAACCAGTTGTTCGCGACTCTGGACCCGACCATGCGCCGACTCGAGGTGCCCGATGTGGGGGCGTTGATTCTGGCGGATACGGTGGGGTTCATCAGCCATTTGCCGCACAAGCTGGTGCAGGCGTTCCGCGCGACCCTCGAGGAGGCCAGCAACTCCAGTCTGTTGCTGCATGTCATTGATGCCGCCGCGGAAGAGCGGATGCACAATATTGAACAGGTCGAGGAAGTGCTGGCGGAAATTGGCGCGGCTGAGCTGCCTGAGCTGCGGGTCTACAACAAGATTGACCTGCTGGGCATGGAGCCCCGTATCGATCGCGATGACCACGGCAAGCCAATTGCGGTATGGCTGTCCGCGCAGACCGGCCAGGGCGTCGAATTGCTGTTGGAGGCCATCTCTGATGCCCTGGGGCGGGAGATGGTGGCGGGTAAGCTGCAGTTGAAGCCGGAACAGGGGCGACTGCGGGCTCGCCTGTATCAGCAGCAGGCCGTTGCCGATGAGCAACATGGCGATGACGGATCGGTGTTGCTGGATGTGCGGTTGCCGAAGAGCGATCTGATGCGTCTGCTCAGTGCCGAAAAGTTGCGTTACGACCAGTTGCATTGGGCCGACGGGGACGATTCAGACCGAATTGCCTGTTAGAGCGCCCCTCGACTTTGCTAGAATCTCGTTCCTGCCGGAGCGTTTTGCTCGCTGGTATCAGAATACCCATTCCCGGGTGCATGTCACCCGGGAAAGACGTTAATCGACGGAGAGTCAATATGGCCTGGAATGAACCGGGAGGCGGGGGTAAGGACCCCTGGGGCGGCGGCAACAACAGCGGCCCGCCAGACTTGGATGAAGCCTGGAAGAAGTTTCGAGATCGCCTGAACGGTCTGTTTGGCGGCTCGGGCGGCGGCTCCGGCAGTGGTGGTGGCGCAGGCAGTGCCGCGCCCCTGGTGGGTATTGTGTTGCTGATCGCCGCGGCCATCTATTTTGTGCTCGGCTTCTATGTGGTCGATGCCAAAGAGCGCGCGGTGGTCCTGCAGTTCGGTGCGTTCCAGGAAATCAAAGATGCCGGTCTGCGCTGGAATGCGCCGTTGATTACGACGGTCTTTGTGGAAAATGTCACCGAGGAGCGTCAGTACCCCTCGCGCGGGCTTATGCTGACCCAGGACGAAAGCATCGTCGAACTGCCGATTACCGTCCAGTACAACGTCAACGATGTGAAGGCGTTTGTTCTGAATGTCCGCGATCCGGAAAACAGTCTGCGCCAGGCCGCCGACAGCGCATTGCGTCATGTGGTGGGCTCGAGTGAGATCAATCAGGTGCTTTCCGGTGGGCGCCAGTTGATCGCCGATGAGGTACAGCAGCGCCTGCAGAACTATCTGGACAGTTACGGTGCCGGCATTGAGGTGCGTGAAGTGAACATCCAGGAGGCCCGTCCGCCGGAAGAGGTGCGCGATGCCTTTGATGATGTGATCAAGGCCAAAGAGGATGAAGAGCGCCTGAAGAACGAAGCCCAGGCCTATGCGAACTCCGTCATTCCCCAGGCTCGTGGTCAGGCCCAGCGAATGATTGAAGAGGCGGAAGCCTATCGCGCTCGCGTGGTGGCCGAGGCGGAAGGTGAGTCTCGCCGTTTTGAACTGTTGATGGCCGAGTTTGAAAAGGCACCTGAAGTGACCCGCCGCCGCCTCTACATTGATGCGGTCGAGGAAGTGTTTTCCAAGGCCAGCAAAGTCATGGTGGATGTGGAAGACGGCAATAACATGATGTATCTGCCGCTCGACCGACTGCAGAACCGTCAGAGCGATGGAGCGACCGGCAACACCGGCCAGACCGGTATGACCGCCGAAGCGCTGCGGGATGTCACCGAACAGGTGACCCGGGAGCTCAACCGTCGCCCATCCAGCGCCACGCGAACCAATACTCGGGGGGATATTCGCTGATGTCCAATAAAGGTATCTTTACCCTGGTCCTGCTGGGCGTTCTGGTTCTGGTTGGCGCCAATACCGTATTCATTGTCAATGAGTACGAGCGAGCGGTCGTGCTTCGCTTCGGTGCGTTGGTGAATGCGGATGTCGAGCCCGGGGTGCATATCAAACTGCCGTTTGCCGATCGGGTGCGCAAGTTCGATGGTCGCATACTCACTGCCGACGCGCGTCCGGAGAGTTTCTATACGGTCGAGAATAAGCGTCTGATCGTCGACTCCTATGCCAAGTGGCGGGTCAAGAACGTCGAAGCCTACTACAAGGCCACCGGTGGCCAGGAAGATGTGGCCGATGCCCGTCTGGCTTCCCGGGTGGCGGACGGTTTGCGCAACGAGGTCGGTCGCCGCACGCTCCATGAAGTGGTCTCCGGTGAGCGGGACAAGCTGATGGAGGACCTTACCGCCCAGATGAACGAAACCGCCATGGAGCTGTTGGGGGTTGAAGTCATCGATATCCGTGTAAAACGGATCGATCTGCCGGAGGATGTCAGTGAATCGGTGTTTGACCGGATGGCCGCCGACCGGGAGAAAGAGGCCCGCGAATACCGGGCGACCGGTCGTGAGCAGGCCGAAGTCATTCGGGCGGACGCCGATCGCCAGCGGGCGGTTCTCGAGGCCAATGCCTATCGCGATGCCGAACTGCTGCGCGGTGACGGGGATGCCCGGGCGGCCGCCATTTACGCGGCGGCGTTCAACCAGAATCCGGACTTCTATGCCTTTGTTCGCAGCCTGAACGCCTACAGAAATGCGTTCAATGGCAGCGATGACCTTCTGGTGGTGGATCCGTCGAGCGAGTTCTTTCAGTACCTGAAGGACGCCGAGGGCCAAAAATAGCCGGTGAATGGGCACCATTTCTCGGCAAAAAGTGCTAAAATCCTGCCGCCGGGCGCGTAGAGCGCCCGGTTTTTTGTGTCCGGTTTGGGAGTGGCCGCCATGTGGGATGATCTCGCGCGTGCCTTCTGCCTGATGCTGGTGATCGAAGGCATACTTCCGTTTCTGTACCCCCAGCGGTGGCGCCAGGCCGTGGCAACACTGGCCAGGGTGGATGATCGCCGACTGCGTACCATGGGGCTGGTAAGCATGCTTATCGGGGCCGGTCTGCTGTTTTGGCTTCGCTAGGCGTTGTCTTCACCCGGTAGCGTCTGCGCCAGGTGTTGTTCCCCGACCGAGACCATTGCGTACGCTGAATCCAACAACTGTTCGAGTCTGTTATGACCTATGCTGACCGCTGGCTGTTGCCCGACGGTGTTGAGGAAATTCTGCCTGCCGAGGCCGAGGCCATCGAGCAACTGCGCCGTCGTCTGGTAGACCTTTACCGCACCTGGGGTTACGACCTGGTGATTCCGCCGTTGCTGGAGTACACCGACTCTCTGCTCACTGGTCTGGGCCGCGATGTGGACCTGCTGACCTTCAAGGTGACCGATCAGCTTTCGGGGCGCACTCTGGGGATCCGCGCCGATATCACGCCGCAGACCGCCCGGATGGATGCCCACAGTTTTACGCTGACGGGCGCCAATCGCCTCTGCTACGCGGGTCATGTGGTGCACGCCAAGCCCAAGAATCCTCTCGCCACCCGTACCCCCATTCAGGCCGGTGTGGAATTTTTCGGTGAGCCGGGCACTCGGGCTGACATCGAGGTCGTGTCGTTGCTGCTCGAATCTCTGGCGCTGGCCGGACTACCCCGCCAGCACATCGACCTGGGGCACGTCGGCATTTACCGCGCCCTGGCCGATGCCGCCGGTCTCAGCCAGACCCAGGAAGACACCTTTTTCGATCTGCTGCAACGCAAGGCCGTCACGGAAATTCGTGACTGGGTGGCGGAGAACCTGGCTGATTCCACATTGGCTGACGTGTTCCTGGCGCTGCCGGGGCTTGCCGGAGATCGCTCAGTGCTGGACCGTGCCCGGGATTGCTTTGCGCAATGTCCGTCTGCCGTGCAGGAGGCTGTGGATCAACTGGAGCAGGTCGCTGACGTGGTGGCCGAGCGCTACCCGGCCGCCGAGCTGTACTTTGATCTCGGCGAAGTCCGTGGCTACCACTATCTGACCGGGCTGGTGTTTGCGGCGTTCGCGCCCGGCTATGGCAATCCGATTGCCAGCGGCGGTCGCTACGATCATATTGGCGAGGTATTCGGCCGGGCTCGACCGGCTACGGGCTTCGCTGTGGATATCTCCGCAATCAGCAAGTTGGGATTGATTGAAAGAAGCGCGCCCCGAGGGATCTGGGCGGCCGGTGAACCCACTCCCGAGCAGTGGCAGGCTGTGCAGACGCTGCGAGCGGACGGCGAGCGCGTGGTTTGTGGTGCTGAGCCGACACCGCCCGAGGAAGCGGGCTGTGATCGCCAACTGGTCCTGAAGGACGGACACTACCAGGTTATTCCTCTGGCCTGACCGGCCGGGGAGCACATTCAATGTTACAAAATGAGTTGCACAAACATGGGTAAGAACGTCGTGATTTTGGGCACCCAGTGGGGTGACGAAGGCAAGGGTAAGATCGTCGACCTGCTGACCGATCAGGTATCGCTGGTGGCCCGCTTCCAGGGCGGGCACAATGCCGGCCACACACTGGTGATCGACGGTGAAAAGACCGTTCTGCACCTGATTCCGTCAGGCATTCTGCGCGAAGACGTGACCTGCCTGATCGGCAATGGCGTGGTGCTGTCTCCGGAGGCCCTGTTCAAGGAAATTGCCGAGTTGGAAGCCAAGAATGTACCGGTGCGCAAGCGCCTGCGTCTGTCTCCGGCCTGTCCGTTGATTCTGCCTTACCACATTGCGCTGGATCAGGCTCGCGAAGCGGCCCGCGGCAACGCCAAGATCGGCACCACCGGTCGGGGCATCGGCCCGGCCTATGAGGACAAAGTGGCCCGCCGGGGGTTGCGATTGGGCGATCTGTTGAACATGGACCGCTTTGCGATCAAATTGAAAGAAGTGCTGGACTACCACAATTTCATGCTGACCCGCTATTACGGCGTGGATGCGGTGGACTATCAGCAAGTGCTGGATACCTGCATCGCCTGGGCCGAAGAGCTGCGTCCGATGATCACAGATGTGACCGAGGCGCTGCACAGCGCCCGCGAGCGGGGTGAAGGCATTCTGTTTGAAGGTGCCCAGGGCTCTCTGCTGGACATCGATCACGGAACCTACCCGTTTGTGACCTCTTCCAACACCACCGCCGGCGGTACTGCCACGGGGTCCGGTTTTGGCCCCATGTACCTCGATTACGTGCTGGGTATCACCAAGGCCTACACTACTCGGGTCGGCTCCGGGCCGTTCCCCACCGAGCTGGATTGCGGTGTGGGTCAACACCTGGGCGAAAAGGGCCATGAGTTCGGTGCGACCACCGGGCGGAAACGTCGTTGTGGCTGGTTTGATGCGGTGGCTCTGCATCACGTTAACCGGATCAATAGCGTGACGGGTCTGTGCCTGACCAAGCTGGATGTGCTGGATGGTCTGGAAACGGTGAAAATTTGCGTGGAGTACCGCGATACCCAGGGTAACCCGGTCGGTATTCCGTTCGACGCAGAGGGCTGGGAGGCGATTGAGCCGGTGTACGAGGAGTTGCCAGGCTGGCAGGAGTCGACCGTCGGCGCCAAGACGCTGGATGAGCTGCCGGAGAATGCCCGCGCTTATATCCGCCGTCTGGAGGAGATTCTGAAGACGCCGGTAGACATCATCTCCACCGGCCCGGACCGCATCGAAACCATCGTCCTGCGCCACCCTTTCTCGGCGTAGTCGAACCCCCTAAAAAACCCGTAGGGCGGATAAGGCCAAAGGCCGCATCCGCCGTTACTTGGGCGCTGTTCGTGCTCTAATTTTCCGGAGAGTCTAGCCCCTCCAGAACCTCCGGGCTCACTATCAGGTGGGCTGTTTCGGGCATGGCATTCCGGTGCCTCAAAAGACTCCGGGCCCGCTACCGGGTGACCTGTTTTCAAAACACATGAACCCATCCATGGGGCTCCCTCGCTTCATCCCTGAAGCGAGGGCTTGAAAACAGGTCACCCGGCACCGTGCCCTCCGAGGTGTATTCACGTTCTGGTGTAATTATCTATACCCACTGAACCGGCCGTCTACTCCAGAGGGCTCGATGTCAGGTGGGCTGTTTCGGAACCCTCGCTTCAGGGATGAAGCGAGGGAGCTACAGGGACGTATTCATCGCGTTTCCGAAACAGCCCACCTGATAGCGAGCCCGGGTTTTCTGGAGGGAACGAGCCCCGCTAAAGGGCTCGGAGGCTTTGGAGGGTCCAGGCTTTCTGGAGGGAGTGCCCATTAAACAACTACCGATTCACATCCTTCATGATCGCCCGCTTCTGGCGATTCCAGTCGCGCTCCTTCTCCGTCTCGCGCTTATCGTGCTCCTGCTTGCCTTTACCCAGCGCCACCTCGCACTTCACCAGATGCTTCTTCCAATACAGCGCCGTCGCCACCACCGTGTAGCCCTTCTGCTCCGCCGCCGCCTGCAGCTTCGCAATCTCCTTGCGCTTGAGCAGCAACTTGCGCGTCCGGGTCGGATCGGTCACAAAGTGAGTCGACGCCGAGGGTAATGGGGATATGTGGGCGCCCAGCAACCACGCCTCGCCGTTTTTGAACAACACATAGGTATCCGTCAGTTGCACCTTGCCCTGACGCAGGCTCTTCACCTCCCAGCCCTGCAGCGACAGGCCCGCCTCCACGCGATCCTGAAGCGCGAAATCAAATTTGGCCTTCTTGTTCAGCGCAATGGTATTGCCGCTGGGCTTCTTACCCTTCTTTTTACTCATCGAAATGATCAACCTTGCTCGGGGCGTGAATGTGCGGCGGGCATTATAAAGGCTTGAGGGGCCCGCTGTCTGCCCGGCCAATGGGCGGAACCCTGCACATTCCCGACAATTGCCGTTACAATGCCGCCTTTGTGCCTGCACAACCGGGCAGTCCGCGTGCGCCTATCCGGCGCGAACCGACTTTAACACGGAGCAAGCCGTGGAACGCATCAAACAACACGCCATCTGGGGACACAAGGGCACCTTTGTACTGGCCGCGACCGGTTCGGCGGTCGGTCTCGGCAATATCTGGAAGTTTCCCTACATCACCGGCGAAAACGGCGGTGGGGCCTTTGTTCTGATGTATTTGGTGTTTATTGCCCTGATCGGTGTGCCGGTCATGATTGCCGAAGTGGTGTTGGGGCGCCACGGGCGTGCCAATCCCGTGGCTTCCGTACAGAAAATGGCCCGGCAGAGCCGGGTTTCCCCACACTGGAGCCTGATTGGCGGCGTGGGGGTGCTTACTGCGTTTCTGATCCTGTCGTTTTACAGTGTGATTGCGGGCTGGGCGCTGGACTATATGAGTACGGCGGTGCGGGGAGGCTTCAGCGGCTGGAATGGTGAATCGGCCAGCGCCGCCTTTGATGCCCTGCTGGCCGATCCGGTACGCCTGATGCTCTGGCAGACGGTGTTTATCGGTCTGACCGTGCTCGTGGTGGCCTTTGGCGTGACTCGGGGCCTGGAAACGGCGGTGCGGGTGTTGATGCCGCTGTTGTTTCTGCTGTTGTTGCTGTTGCTGGGGTACGCTGCTGTAGCGGGGGAGTTCGCCCAGGGACTGCACTTCATGTTTGACTTCAATGTGTCGGACTTGTCCTGGCAAGGTGCGTCGGTCGCATTGGGGCACGCGTTCTTCACCTTGAGTCTGGCCATGGGGGCGATCATGGCCTATGGCTCCTATATGCCGGGCAAGGCGTCGATCGGCAAAATGGTCGTGACCGTGGCCGTGTTGGACACGCTGGTGGCGTTGGTGGCCGGGCTGGCCATGTTTCCGATTGTATTTGCAACGCCAGGTATCTCACCCGGTGCCGGGCCCGGCCTGATGTTTGTCAGCCTGCCCGTGGCTTTCGGCAGCATGCCCGGTGGGGTGATCTTTGGCGCGGCTTTCTTTGTGCTGGTTACCCTGGCGGCCTGGAGCTCGACCATCTCGCTGCTCGAGCCCTGCGTTGCCTACATTACCGAGCGTTTCGGGCTCAAGCGGCTCACGGCGAATGGTCTGATTGCCGGCGGTGCCTGGCTGCTGGGGATCGGCTCGGTATTGTCGTTCAACCACTGGGCCGCCTTCAGAGGCCTGTTCGGTCTGAACATTTTTGATTTTCTCGACTTTGTCACTCAGCGGGTCATGTTGCCGCTGGGCGGTTTGGCAATGGCGTTGTTTGTCGGCTGGGTCGCTCATCGCGAGCTGCTGCGCCACGAGCTGCGCCAGGAAAGCGACGGCCAGTTTGAGCTCTGGCTGACGTTGCTCAAATACCTCTGTCCGCCGGCACTATTGCTGATTCTGGTCGGCGGCTTCTGGGCCTGATGGCCACGAATCAACGGGAGATGTTTTCTTGACCCATCGAGTAGAGCGCAGTGCACTGGTGAATTATTCACCGTCGCAGATGTTTGATCTGGTAAATGATATCGAGGCCTATCCTGAGTACATGAGCGACTGTGTGGGCGCGGAAGTGTTGCGCCGGGGCGACGGTTGGCTCGAGGCGCGCCTGGAACTGCAGAAAGCCGGTATCAGCCAGAGCTTTGTGACGCACAATGTACTGCAGGCGCCCGAGAGTATGACCATGAGCCTGGTGGATGGGCCCTTTTCCCGTCTGGAGGGCAAGTGGACGTTCGAGCCGGTGGGCGAGGGCTGCCGGGTCCGGCTGGAACTGGAGTTTGACATGCAGAATCGCCTGCTGAGCCTGGCGGTGGGCAAGTTTTTCGAGTCGGCAGCAAGTCAGCAGGTGGATGCGCTGTGCAGCCGAGCCAGACAGATCTATGGTGTTTAAGAGGCGGCAATAATGGCGGATGGTGATTTGATTACCGTAGAAGTGGCGTATGCCCGGCCGGATCAGCAGAAAATCATAGAGCTGTTGGTGGAGCCGGGGACGACCGCGTATCAGGCGGCGGAGCGTTCGGGGATTGTGAAAGTGTTTCCCGAAATTGACCTGGAGAGCGCCAAAATGGGTATTTTCGGTCAGGCGCTCGGGACCAAGGGCTTGAAACCGCCCCGGGAGCATGAGCTGCAGCCCGGGGATCGGGTCGAGATCTATCGGCCGCTGATTTCAGATCCGAAGGAAGTGCGTCGCAAGAGAGCCCAGAAGAAGCAGGCCGAGTCCTGACTGAGTGCGCCAGGCCGGCGAGGCTCGGTGCGATTACATGGTATTGGTGGGCAGCGGCGTAGCCTCGGTATCCTCGTTGGGGTCCTCGCCCGGGGTCGGCAAGGGGTCGCCTTCGATATTGGTCGGCACCAGTGGCGCTTCCTCCTCGTCTCCATCCTCTTGCGGGCGGACGGCGCTGCCTTCATAGTGAGTCATCTGGTCGTTTTCAAAATAGACCGTCAAGTGGCGCTCACGCAGGGTGTCGTCGCCGCGGCTCAGGCTGTAGTGATAATCCCATCGGTCCTGATTGAAGCTATCCTCAAGCAGCGGTGTGCCCAACACGAAGCGCACCTGGCGCTTGGTCATGCCGGTTTCCAGTTGGTCGATCATCTCCTGGGTGATGATGTGTCCTTGCTGCACATAAATCTTGTGCACTCCGGGAAATTGGAAATAGGAGCAACCTGTCAGGCTGGCGAATAAGACGGCGACCAGTGAGAGTTTGCTGGCTATTTTCATACAAGGGCTTCCACTTGGCAAAATGAACGGGGATAATACCCGATTGACGCGAATACTGAGAAGGGTTTGGGGGTTAAATGGCCGAAGAAAATCAGGAACTGCGCAAAGCGGGGCTGAAAGTCACGCTGCCCCGGGTGAAGATTCTGCAAATGCTGGAGTCGTCTGAAAACCACCATATGAGCGCTGAAGATGTCTACAAGGCGCTGATGGAGGCGGGTGACGACGTGGGCCTGGCCACCGTGTATCGGGTGTTGACGCAATTTGAAAGTGCCGGTCTGGTGGAGCGCCACAATTTTGATGGTGGCCACTCGGTGTTTGAAATTGCTCGTGGTGAGCATCACGATCATATGGTATGTATGGACTCAGGCGAGGTCGTTGAGTTCCACAATGAAGAAATTGAGCGTCTGCAGCGGCAGATCGCCGAGCAGCACGGCTATGAGTTGGTTGATCACAACCTGGTGCTGTACGTAAAGCCCAAAAAGTAACCCTCAGCCATGGGGGGCGCTGGTCTTTGGTGGCGGCACCACATGGGCGCCCTGCCAGTGGCCTGTAGGACGCTTAGGCGAGGCCTGGTGTTGCTCAGCGCAATGTGAGGCACCCAGGTGGTGCCGAATGCCCCGGCCCCCTCAGGCAGCTCCCTCGGTCACCATCTCCCTGGCGTGAGCCAGTGATTGTTCGGTGACCTTCATTCCGCCCAGCATGCGGGCTATCTCCTCAATTTTCCGCTCTCCTTCGAGTGTTACCAGAGTGGACTCTGCCGACTGCTTGTCGGCTGTTTTGGTGACCTGAAGGTGTTGGTGGCTCTTGCTGGCGACCTGTGCGAGGTGCGTGACGCACAGCACCTGGCCGCCCTCACCAAGCTGGCGCAATAAGCGCCCCACGACATCGCCCGTGGCGCCGCCAATCCCGACATCCACTTCGTCGAATACCAGCGTCGGAATCGCGGAGGTGCGGGCGGTCACCACCTGAATGGCCAGACTGACCCGGGACAGTTCGCCGCCAGAGGCGACCTTGTTCAGTGACCGTGCTGGCTGGCCGGGGTTGGTGCTGATGATGAATTCCACTTCTTCGAGCCCTTGAGGGCCCGGCCTGTCCACGAGCGGCGCCAGGCTTACTTCCAGGCGGGCATTCGGCATTGCCAAATCGCTCAGTTGCTGATTGACGGCTCTGGCAAGCTTGGTGCTCGTGCTTTGGCGAGCCTTGGAGAGGGTGGTGGCGGCTTTGCGATATTCGGCCTCGGCGGCTTGCATCTGCTGCTCCAGTTCGTCCAGCCGCTCGTCACCGCCCTGAAGTTGCGCCAGTTCCTCGCTCAGATCGGCAAACAGCTGGGGCAACTGCTCGGGTCCAATGCGATGCTTGCGAGCCACTTCGTAAATGGCGCTCAAGCGCTCTTCCACTTCGCGCAGCCGCTCCGGATCGAGGTTGAAGCCGTCGATATGATGCTCCACCTCGCGCTGCGCTTCGTCGACCTGAATCTGGGCGCTGGTGAGCAGTTGTTCTGCCTCCTGCAGGGCGGAGGACTTCTCGGGCATGTCCCGCAACAGGTGCAATGCCCGGTGCATCAACACACTCAACCCCTGGTCATCATCGCCGCACAGCGCCGACAGTTCATGGCTGGCACGCAAGATATCTTCGGCGTGGGCGAGGCTGCGCTGCTCCGCTTCCAGCTCGTCCAGTTCACCGTCTTTCAGGTCGAGTTGCTCCAGCTCCTGAACCTGATAGCTCAGGAGTTGAAAGCGGGCGCTGACCTCTTCCGCATTGTCGCGCAGGGCTTCGAAGTCGCGTTTACATGCCTGCCAGTGCCGATGGGCCTGGCGTACCCGGCCTGCGAGCTCGCTCTGACCGGCGTATTCATCCAGCAGGTGCCGATGGGTTTCCTTGCGCAACAGGGACTGGTGCTCGTGCTGACTGTGGATGTCGATCAGCATCTCCCCCAGGGTTCTCAACTGCTGCAGGGTCACGGGGTGACCGTTGATGAACGCCTTGGAGCGGCCCTCGGCGGTGATCACCCGTCGCAGCAGACACTCGTTCGGGGCCTCTTCCTGCAGTAGCTCCTGGGCTTCCAGCCACTGTCGGGCAGCCGGAATGCGCTGAGTATCGAAAGTGGCGTGAATATCCGCCTTGCGGGCGCCGGCCCGGACTCGCTGGCCATCGGCCCGGTCGCCCAGAGTCTGTCCCAGCGCGTCCAGCACGATGGATTTACCGGCTCCGGTTTCCCCGGTAATGGCGGTCATGCCGGGTCTGAGGTCGAGATCCAACTGATCTACCAGGGTGAAATGACGAATGCTGAGATGCGTGAGCATAGTGACCCTCACAGAGCGAGAGAAAGTAATCTGTGTTTTTATACAGTAAAACACGGGCGCCCGCTAGAGTGCCAGCGGGAAAATGTGATTTGAGCGCAGTCGGGCCCTTGAATCCGTTCTGGGAAGCCCCATATAGGCTCCACGTTCTTATTCTGCAGCTCCCGGCTGCCAAGGTAAATGATAACGGAGACCAGTGTGGCTAACGAAGACAATCGCGACGCTCAAGAGTACGAAGAGGTGGCGGCGGAGACCGAGTCGGCCGAGACCGACACCGACACCCCTGGCGGGGATGAGCCCGGGGAGGAGTCGGTGGAGGCCCTGAAGGCCAGGATTGACTCCCTGTCCGCTGCTATGGAGGCGGCCAAGGAGCAGGTGCTTCGCTCGCAGGCCGAAGCCCAGAACGCCCGCCGGCGTGCCGAACAGGATGTGGAGAAGGCCCATAAATTCGGCCAGGAAAAGCTCCTGCAGGATTTGCTTCCGGTCGTGGATAACCTGGAGCGTGCCCTGGCCGCCATGGATACTGACAACCCTGATCTGAAAGCGGTGGTCGAGGGGATTCAACTGACTCATAAGTCATTTATCGATGCCCTGGCCAAGTACCACGTCGAGCCAGTGGATCCCCGGGGAGAACCCTTTGATCCCGAGCGGCACCAGGCCATGACCATGGTGGCCAACCCCGACGTTGAGCCCAATACGGTGATTGATGTCTTCCAGAAAGGGTACACCCTGCACGGCCGACTGGTTCGGCCGGCGATGGTCGTGGTGTCCAAAGGTGCCGAATAAGGTTTGAGCTTGGGCCGGCGGCGTTAAATCGCCGGTTCAAGGGCCTTGAAAAGCATTGAACAGGGCCAATATAGGTAGTAACTGATTGCGAAAGCGGCCTCCGGGGTCGGAGCCGCAGACACACACAGAAGCGTGCACGTTGACGGCTCGCGTTTCGACAGAACATCTTTAGGAGATTTTCATGAGTAAGATCATCGGTATTGACCTGGGTACCACCAACTCCTGCGTATCCGTAATGGAAGGCGGCAAGCCCAAGGTAATCGAAAACGCCGAGGGTGATCGCACCACCCCATCCATCGTGGCCTTTACCAATGATGGTGAAATTCTCGTCGGCCAGAGCGCCAAGCGCCAGGCCGTGACCAACCCTCACAACACCCTCTATGCGGTCAAGCGTCTGATCGGTCGCAAGTTCAAAGACGACGTGGTCCAGAAAGACATCAAAATGGTGCCCTACAAAATCGTTGCGGCCGACAACGGTGATGCCTGGGTTGAAGTGAAAGGCGAGAAGAAAGCGCCGCCGCAGATTTCCGCCGAAGTACTGAAGAAAATGAAGAAAACGGCCGAGGACTACCTGGGTGAGAAAGTCACCGAGGCGGTGATTACGGTTCCGGCCTATTTCAACGACTCTCAGCGTCAGGCCACCAAGGATGCCGGTAAAATCGCCGGTCTGGATGTGAAGCGCATCATCAACGAGCCGACCGCGGCGGCACTGGCCTACGGTATGGATCAGCAAAAGGGTGATCGCACCATTGCGGTATACGACCTCGGTGGCGGTACCTTCGATATTTCCATCATTGAAATTGCCGACGTTGACGGCGAGCATCAGTTCGAAGTGCTGTCCACCAACGGTGACACTTTCCTCGGCGGTGAGGACTTCGACCTGCGCCTGATCGACTACCTGGCCGATGAGTTCAAAAAAGAGCAGGGCATTGACCTGCACAACGATCCGCTGGCGCTGCAGCGTCTGAAAGAGGCGGCCGAGAAAGCCAAGATTGAGCTGTCTTCCAGTCAGCAGACCGAAGTGAACCTGCCGTACATTACGGCGGACAACACCGGGCCCAAGCACCTGGTCGTCAAGCTCACCCGGGCAAAACTCGAATCCCTGGTGGAAGAGCTGGTGACCCGCTCCCTGGAGCCGGTGAAAACGGCCATCAAGGATGCCGGCGTTTCCGTCAGCGATATCAGCGACGTGATTCTGGTGGGTGGTCAAACCCGCATGCCGATGGTGCAAAAAGCGGTGGCCGACTTCTTTGGTAAGGACCCGCGCAAAGACGTGAATCCGGATGAAGCGGTTGCTGTCGGTGCTGCCATTCAGGGCGCTGTCCTGGCGGGTGATGTCAAAGATGTCCTTCTGCTTGACGTGACGCCCCTGACCCTGGGTATTGAAACCATGGGCGGTGTGGCTACACCACTGATCGAGAAAAACACCACAATTCCAACCAAGAAATCGCAGATTTTCTCGACGGCCGAAGACAATCAGACAGCCGTGACCATTCATGTGGTTCAGGGCGAGCGCAAACAGGCCTCGCAAAACAAATCGCTGGGACGCTTCGACCTCGCGGATATCCCGCCGGCCACACGGGGTGTGCCGCAAATTGAGGTGACCTTCGACCTGGATGCGAACGGCATCCTCAACGTGAGTGCCAAAGACAAGGCGACGGGTAAAGAGCAATCCATCGTGATCAAGGCATCCTCCGGTCTGTCCGATGAAGAGATCGAGAAGATGGTGAAGGACGCCGAGGCCAACGCCGAAGCCGACAAGAAGTTCGCCGAAACAGTGACCGCGCGTAACACCCTTGAGGGACTGATTCACGCGACTCGTAAAACGCTGAAAGATGCCGGCGACAAAGCGACCGACGAAGAGAAGTCGGCCATTGAGTCGGCGATCGCCGAGGCTGAAGAGGCCGTCAAGGGCGAAGACAAAGACGCGATGGAGGCGGCCACCAACAAGCTGACTGAAGCCTCCAGCTCTCTGGCGCAGAAGCTCTATGCCGAGCAGCAGGGCCAAGGCGGCGCGGAAGCCGGTGCGGACCAGCAGGAAGCGCCGAAAGACGATGACGGCGCAGTGGATGCCGAGTTCGAAGAAGTGAAGGACGACGAGAAGAAGTAATTTCGCTTCTCCGATCCTTAAAAAACGGTTGCAACAAATGCGGGCTTGCCCGCATTTGTTGTGTCTGTGGTAACTGACCAAAAAGCGACTGTAGCATGGCAAAACGCGACTATTACGAAGTGCTGGGCGTCTCCCGCGACGTGTCAGCCGCTGACTTGAAAAAAGCCTATCGTCGAGTGGCGATGAAACACCATCCGGACCGCAATCCGGGGGACAAAGAGGCGGAAAACAAGTTCAAGGAGGCGAGTGAAGCCTACGAAGTGCTGTCCGACGCCCAGAAGCGTTCTGCCTACGATCAGTTCGGTCATGCCGGTGTCGATCAGAGTGCGGGCATGGGTGGCGGTGCCGGAGCCGGAGGTTTTGGCAGCTTCAGCGATATTTTTGGTGATGTGTTTGGCGATATTTTTGGTGGGGGTGGCCGCGGTCGCGGCGGCCCCAGCCGAGGGGCGGACCTGCGCTATAACCTGGAGCTGAGCCTGGAAGATGCGGTGAAAGGCACCAGCGTCCAGATCAAGGTGCCTACCCTGGTGGCCTGCGATACCTGTGACGGTAGTGGGGCGAAAAAAGGCACTTCCGCCAAGACCTGTACCACCTGTGGCGGTATTGGTCAGGTGCGTATGCAGCAGGGTTTTTTCTCCGTGCAGCAGACCTGCCCGACGTGCCGGGGCAGGGGCAGTATTATTACTGACCCCTGCGGCAGCTGCCATGGCCAGGGCCGGGTCGAGCAGACCAAAACCCTGTCGGTCAAAGTGCCTGCCGGTGTGGATACGGGAGACCGCATTCGCCTGTCCGGCGAGGGTGAAGCCGGTGCCGAAGGCGGCCCCGCAGGTGACCTGTACGTCGAAGTGCACGTCAAGCCGCATGAGATATTCCAGCGCGACGGAGCGGATTTGTACTGCGAAGTCCCGGTGGACTTTGTGGACGCCGCGCTTGGTGGGGAACTGGAAGTGCCTACCCTGGACGGTCGGGTCAAGCTCAAGGTCCCCGCCGAGACCCAGACCGGTAAATTGTTCCGGCTGCGCGGCAAGGGCGTGACGCCCGTCCGCGGTGGTGCCCGTGGCGATCTGATGTGCCGGGTGGTGGTGGAAACCCCGGTGGATCTCACCGGCAAACAGAAAGAGCTGCTCCGGGAGTTTCAGGCCACCATGAAAGGCGGGAAAAACTCACCCCGGCAGAGCAGTTGGTTCGATGGCATGAAAAACTTCTTCGGGGACATGAAAATCTGATGCTGAGACCTGTGTCGGGTTAGCGCAGCTCGTAACCCGACACAGGTCACGGTCCTACCCCTCTCTCTGCTTGGCCTACCGAAACCCTTTATTCGGATTTTTACTATATAAAAAGCAATTTCCTGTTGAAAATCTCGCTCTTTAGTGGTCGAATCGACATTAACCCGTTTATTATCGTATCTTTACCGGCGCGGCTCGGGTTCCACGGTAGAGATATGGCGCCGGTGATGCCATAATCGCCCAACCGCATTTGCTGACAGCGCTGTCGTGAAGCGATGACGGCACGGCAATCTATTGTGGGTACTGGCTCGGTCCCGCTTCGCGAGAAGTGGTTTGCCGGTACCCGGTTGATAATCCACCAAACCTATGGGGGAGACAATAATGAAGACGATGAAAGGGCCCGCGCTATTCCTGGCCCAGTTCGCCGGCGATGAAGCGCCGTTCAATAGCCTTGAAAACGTATCCAAGTGGGCCGGTGGCCTGGGTTTCAAGGGTATCCAGATTCCGTCCTGGGACAAGCGCCTGTTTGACCTGGAAAAAGCGGCGGAGAGCCTCGACTACTGCCAGGAAGTGAAAGACACCCTGGCGCGCTACGGGCTGGAGCTTACCGACCTGTCGACCCACCTTCAGGGTCAGTTGGTGGCGGTACACCCGGTTTACGATGAAATGTTTGATGGCTTTGCGCCGCCGGAGCTGCACGGCAAGCCCGATGAGCGTCAGAAGTGGGCGGTCAATCAGTTGATGCTCGCGGCCAAAGCCAGTAAAAACCTGGGTCTGAAAACCCACGGTACCTTCTCCGGCGCCCTCCTGTGGCCCTTCATGTACCCCTGGCCCCAGCGTCCCGCCGGCCTGGTGGACACCGGCTTCAAAGAGCTGGCCAAGCGCTGGCTGCCGATTCTGGATGCCTTTGACGAGGCGGGTGTGGACCTGTGCTACGAAATTCACCCGGGTGAAGACCTGCACGATGGTGCCACCTTTGAGCGCTTCCTGAAGGAAGTGGACAACCACCCCCGCGCCAATATTCTGTACGACCCCAGTCACCTGGTCCTGCAAAACCTCGACTATATCGGCTTTCTCGAGCGCTATATCGATCGCATCAAGATGTTCCACGTCAAGGACGCCGAGTTCAATCCCAGTGCCAGACAAGGTGTTTACGGCGGTTACGAGGGCTGGGTGGAGCGCGCCGGTCGCTTCCGCTCGCTGGGCGATGGCCAGACCGACTTCAAGCGTATTTTCTCTATTCTTACTGCCAACGGTTTTGACGGCTGGGCCGTGATTGAGTGGGAGTGCGCCCTGAAACATCCCGAAGCGGGGGCGGAAGAAGGCGTGAAATTCGTCAATGACCATATCATCCGTGTAACGGAAAAGGCGTTTGACGATTTTGCGGGAGGAGACGCCGATGAAGACAGTAACCGCCGTATTCTGGGTTTGGGAGGTAAGTAATGGCTGATGCACGAGTTCGCCTGGGCATGGTGGGCGGTGGACGGGGCGCCTTTATTGGCGGCGTTCATCGGATAGCCGCGCGTATTGATGACCGCTACGAGCTGGTGGCCGGAGCCCTGTCCTCCAAGCCGGACGTGGCCAAAGCGTCGGCCGAGGACCTGCACATTGCGCCGGACCGCTCCTATGCCTCTTATGAGGAAATGTTTGCCGCCGAAGCCAAGCGCGATGACGGCATCGAGGCGGTGGCCATTGTCACGCCCAACCACATGCACTTCCCGGTGGCCAAGGCGGCCCTGGAAGCCGGCATCAACGTGATCTGTGACAAGCCGGTCACCCGGACTCTGGAGGAGGCTCTGGAGCTGGAGCAGATCTGTGCCAAGAGCGATGCCTTCTTTGCCCTGACGCACAACTACAGTGCTTACCCGCTGGTTCGCTACGCCCGGGAGATGGTCGAGCGGGGCGATCTGGGCCAGATTCGTCTGGTGCAGGTGGAGTATCCCCAGGAGTGGCTGACCCAGGCGCCGGAGGAAGACAACAAGCAGGCCGCCTGGCGCACCGACCCCAACCGTTCCGGTAAAGCCGGCTGCCTGGGGGATATCGGTACCCACGCATTCCAGTTGGCGACCTTCATCTCCCAACTTGAACTCGACTCGGTCAGCGCGGACCTGACGGCTTTCGTGCCGGGCCGGGCCGTGGATGACAATGTTCATGCCATGATGCGCTTCAAAGGCGGAGCCAAGGGGATGCTTTGGACGAGCCAGGTGGCACCGGGCTGTGAAAACGGCTTGAGAATCCGTATCTTTGGTGACAAGGCGGGGCTTGAGTGGGCCCAGGAGAAGCCCAATGAGCTCTGGCTGACGCCGCTGGCCGGGCATCACCAGCGTATCACCCGTCGGGATGATAATATCGACAGCGACATTGCCGCACGCGGCATTCGCATTCCGTTCGGACATCCGGAGGGTTACCTCGAAGCCTTCGCCACGCTATACACCGACGTGGCCGACGTCCTGGTGGCCAAACGTAAGGGTGAACAACACCCGATTGAATCCTGGATTCCCGGCATTGAAACCGGTGTTCTGGGCATGCGTTTTATTGAAGCGGTGCTGAATTCGTCCGAGGCCGATGGCCGCTGGACGCCGCTGGTTTCCTGAAGCGCTTTACAGTAGCAACCAAAGACGGGTGACGTCACCCGAAACGGTCACGCACCCGCTGGTATTCACTGGCGGGTGCGTTGATAACAATAATGAGGATGTGAGTTATGAGTACAACCACTGTCGATGCCAATGGCATCAATCGTAAGCGGTTATTTGCGGGGGCCTGCATCGCCTTGTTCCCCACCGCGTTTTCGTTCGCCCTGGTGGGCGGTATTCTCGGTCAACTGAAAACCGAGTTTATTCTGACCAACGCCGATATTGGTATGATTGGCGGCGCCGTGCTTTGGGGGATGGCGCTTTCGCTGATTTTCGTCGCACCGTTCCTGGAAAAAATCGGTCTTCGGGTCGCCGCAACGGGTGCCTTTTTCAGTCACCTGATTGGTGTGAGCCTCGTGTTGTCGGCCTATTTTGTCTCTGGTTCGCCGAGCGGTTACTGGGTTCTGTTTCTGGGTGCGATCGTCATGGGGATCGGCAATGGCCTGATTGAGGCAACCGGTAACCCGATGACGGCGGCGCTGTACCCTGAGCGCAAGACGGTCAAGCTCAACCACTTCCACGCCTTTTTTCCGGGCGGTATGGTCGTCGGTGCACTGCTGGGCTTCTTCATGTCCCAGATTGGTGATCTCGGAGCCATCGACCTGGGCCACTGGACCGTCCATATTGCGGTCATGTACATCCCGATTTTCATCTACGGCGCCATGCTGCTGCCGCTCAGGTTCCCCAAAACCGAAACGGCTGAAGCCGGTGTGCCGGTCAAAGAGGTGCTGCTGTATACCATCACTCACCCCATCGTGCTGCTGTTGATCGTCATCAAGATGATCACGCTGTCGCTGGAACTGGGTCCGATGCGCTGGATTCCCGATGTATTGGAGAACGCGGGCATGCACGGCATGCTGGTCTTTGCCTGGTTGACCGGTTTGATGGCGGTCCTGCGGTTGTTCGCCGGTCCGGTTGTCGAGCGTCTGGCGCCGACTGGCATGCTGTTCTGTGCCGCCATTCTGACCGGTACCGGTCTGATCCTGTTCTCAATCTTCGAAACCGGCATGATCAAGTTGCTGTTCGCCGCCACCGTCTTTGCCTTTGGTGTCGCCTTCTTCTTCCCCACCATGGTGGGCCTGATGAGCGAGCGTTTCCCCAAGGCCGGTTCGGTCGGTATCGTGCTGATGATTGGTGCGGGTATGGGCGTGTCCGGTACGCTGCAGGGGCAGATGGGGGCTGTGGCCGATCGCTATATGCCCGAGGCGCTGGATGAGCAGCGTACCGTTGCCATTCTCGAGGAGGTGGAAGAGACGTTCCCGCTGTACCTTGAGCGAGCGGAGCAGGCTTCGGGTGATCTGGATGCCCTGGCTGAACTCGGTTATCTGCCCGCCGATGTCGAAACCGTGATTGAGCGCAACCAGATCGCATTGTCCGATTATCGCGCGGAGGGTGAACTCAATGGGCCTCTGACGGGCAACGCCCTGCGTGCGTTGCTGGACTCCGGTATTCCGGCGGCTGCGGAGCTGCAGGCTGAAGCCGGCGCGGTACTGCGTCCGGCGGACAACTACGGTGGCCGTATGGCGTTCCGCTGGGTGGCGCCGATCGCCCTGATTGTGGCCGCCTTCTTCGCCGGCATGTTCATTTACGACCGCAAGCGCGGCGGGTATCGTGCCGTGAAGCTGGATCGGGGTGAACCGGGTACCAGCGGTGCCTGATCCGGACACGGATCAACCGGCTTGACGCTTGAAAGAATGGGGCCTGAAAGGGCCCCATTTCTTTTATGGGCTAACGTCGGTTCAATGCGTTGCTTAAAAAACCTTTCAGATAGCCGGCCAGCTCCGGGGTCATCTCCCCGAGTGCTTCGTGCGGTGGTTGCGGATGGCGTCCTCGATACCGTCAGCATCCAGCCCCTGACTGGCCAGTTGCCTTTTTTGGCTGTCGTGCTCGACGAACTCGTCGCGAAACCCAAGGGGCAGCCAGGGGGTCGGGATGCCCCGACTGGCCAGATACTCTCCCACGGCGCTACCGGCGCCACCGGCGATGGCGTTTTCCTCAACCGTGACGATCAGGGCATGACGCTCGGCCATGCGCTCGATCAGTGCGGTATCCAGGGGTTTGACAAAGCGCATGTCGCAGACGCTGGCGTCGATCCGCTCCGCCACGGTGAGGGCGGTGGCGAGTGAGGCACCAAAGTTCAGAATGACCACGTCGCGCCCCTGGCGCAGCTCCCGTCCCTGTCCGATGGGGAGCTCGTTCATCGCCTGCTCAATATCCGCTCCGGGGCCCGTGCCTCGCGGGTAGCGTACCGCCGCCGGTCCCTCATACTTCCAGGCGGTGTACAGTAGTTGGCGGCACTCGTTTTCGTCGCTGGGGGCGGCGATCACCATGTTGGGAATACAGCGCAGGTAGGTCAGGTCGAAGGATCCGCCGTGAGTGGGGCCGTCCTCACCGACCAGTCCGGCCCGATCAATGGCGAAGGTAACGTCCAGGTTCTGTAGCGCCACATCGTGAATCAGTTGGTCGTAGGCGCGCTGGAGGAACGTGGAGTAAATGGCTACGACTGGTTTCTGGCCTTCACAGGCGAGTCCGGCGGCCAGTGTGACGGCGTGCTGCTCGGCAATGGCCACATCGTAGAAGCGCTCCGGAAAGCGCTGGGCGAAATCCACCATGCCGGATCCCTCACACATTGCGGGCGTAATGCCGATCACCCGCTCATCCCGGGCCGCCATATCGCACAGCCAGTCGCCAAACACTTTCTGGTACTTGGGGCCGGCGGCTTTTCGAGGGGCGGGCTTGGGTTCGAGCTTGTTCAACGCATGGTAGCCCACGGGATCGTCCTCCGCGGGGCCAAAGCCCTTGCCCTTGCGCGTGATGATGTGCAGCAGCTTCGGTCCCTTCACTTCGCGCAGGTTCCTCAGGTAGCGCACCAGACTGCCCAGGTCGTGGCCATCGATGGGGCCGACGTAGTTGAATCCCATTTCCTCAAACAGGGTGCCCGGTGACATGAAACCCTTGAAGTGCTCTTCGGTGCGGCGGGCGAATTCCCAGGCGGAGGGAATTTTGGTGAGCACCTGTTTACTGCCCTCGCGCAGGGAATTGTAGAACTTGCTGCCCCACACTTTGGACAGGTAGGTGGCCAGCCCACCGACATTGGGGGAGATCGACATATTGTTGTCGTTCAGGATCACCAGCAGGTCGGTGTCCGTATGGGCAATATGGTTGAGTGCCTCGAACGCCATGCCAGCGGTCATGGCGCCATCGCCGATAATGGCGGCACACTTGCGCTCACTGCCGGTCATGGCACTGGCCAGAGCCATGCCCTGAGCGGCGCTCAGGGACGTGCTCGAGTGGCCGACCCCGAAGGTATCGTATTCACTCTCGGCCCGCTTGGGAAATCCGGACAAACCGCCCCCCTGGCGAATGGTGTCCATGCGCTCGCGGCGGCCGGTGAGTATTTTGTGGGGATAGGTCTGGTGGCCCACATCCCATACCAGACGATCATCCGGAGTGTGATAGACGTAGTGCAGGGCCACCGTCAGCTCCACAACACCCAGTCCGGCGCCAAAGTGTCCACCGCTTTGTCCCACGCTGTACAACAGGTAGGCACGCAGCTCCTCGGCCAGCGGTTCCAGGTCCCGCTCATTCAGAGCACGCAATTGCTCGGGGGAGTCAATCTGGTCGAGCAGGGGCGTTTCCGGGCGGTGTGTGGGAATTTCGTCAAACATGAGTCACATCGTTATTGGAAAGGGGCCATTGTAGGGGCCAGAGGCCCGTCTGCCTAGCGTGAAGTCAGTGTCCGCGCTCAATAATGTAGCGCGCGAGGCTGCGCAGCGCCGCCGCGCTCTCGTCGAAAGCGCTCAGGCTGTCCAGGGCCTGATTGAGCAGTTCCCGGGCCTTGTGTTGCGCACCTTCGAGCCCGAGCAGGGATACATAGGTAGGTTTGTCCCGCGCCGTGTCCGCCCCCTGGGGTTTACCCAGGGTGTCGGTGTCGGCAATAACATCCAGAATGTCGTCCTGTACCTGAAAGGCCAGGCCGATGGCCCCGGCGTAATCACCCAGTGCCGCCCGCTCGCGGTTCGAGGCGCCACAAGCCCGGGCTGCCATGGCAACACTGGCGCGAATGAGCGCGCCGGTTTTGTGTTGGTGCATGCGTTCGAGCTGGGCGATGTCCGGAGTCTGGTGAACGGCACCGAGGTCAATGGCCTGGCCGAGTACCATCCCCTGCGCGCCGGCGGCCTGAGCCAGGTCGGCAATCAGGGCGACACGCTGCTCGGCCGACAGGCGGTCGCAGCGGGCGAGAACCTCAAAAGCGAGTGCCTGCAGGGCGTCACCGGCAAGGATTGCGGTCGCTTCATCGAATGCGATATGACAGCTCGGTTGTCCGCGGCGCAGATCATCATCGTCCATGGCGGGCAAGTCGTCATGGATCAGGCTGTAGGCGTGTAAGCACTCCAGCGCGACCGCGACCGTATCCAGAGCCTCGTCGGGCTCATGTCGCAGTGCCGCGCCGGTGCCGTAGACCAACATGGGTCGGACCCGTTTGCCACCATTGGCCAGACTGTAGGCCATGGCGTCAGCCAACTGTGGGCGCTGGGCATCGGGTTGGGGAAGAAATCGCGTCAAGCCCCGGTTGAAGCGTTCACGCCAGGGGCCGGCGAAAGCGTCGAAGTCGGTGCTCATTCACCGTCGTCCTCGCCATCGGGCGTCATCGGTTGAACGCTGATCTGACCCTGCTGCTCCATCAGCACCTGAACCTGTTGCTCCGCCGCGCTCAGGCGCTCCTGGCAGTCGCGGGTCAACTGAATGCCACGCTCAAAGGCCTGCAGTGACTCTTCCAGGGAGAGCTCGCCTTGCTCCATTTGGTTCACCAGCGCTTCCAGTTCGCTCAGTGACTGTTCAAAGTCCACGGACTTCTTCTTCGTGGGCATGGGGCACCTGTTGTTTGGGCCAGGGTCGCGGTGAAGATTTTCCGGCATTGGCCGATAGACTCCTGGCGGGATGTCTGTAGTGATAAAGGGCGCAATTATAAACCGACTGCTGCTAAGATGCAGGTTTTACCGCAGATTCAACACGGCGCAGCCGCCGTTTCAGCTTAGTGTGAGGAGCCACCAGTGGATTTAGCAACCCTCGTAGGGATCATCGGCGCTATTGGTCTGATCATCGCCTCCATGGTGCTGTCCGGCGACCTGATCATTTTCGTCAATGCGCCATCCCTGCTGATTGTGGTCGGGGGCACCGTATTTGCCGTAATGGCCAAGTTCAGCCTTGGGCAGTTCTTCGGTGCCACGAAAGTGGCGGCCAAGAGTTTTGTGTATCGCAGCACGGACCCCGCCGAGTTGATTGAGGAAATCGTCGAGCTGGCTGACGCCGCACGCAAAGGCGGGTTGCTGTCGCTGGAGGGGAAAGAGGTCAGTAGCGACTTTCTGCAAAAAGGCATTCAGTTGCTGGTCGACGGCCATGACCCGGAAGTGGTCAAGGCGATGATGTCCAAGGATCGCTACCTGGCGGAAGATCGCCACATGAAAGGGGCGTCCATTTTCAGCGCACTCGGGGATGTTGCTCCGGCCATGGGAATGATCGGTACCCTGATCGGCCTGGTGGCGATGTTGTCGAACATGGAAGACCCCAAAGCGATTGGCCCGGCCATGGCCATTGCGCTGCTGACCACCCTGTATGGCTCCCTGCTCGCCAACGCGGTATTTCTGCCCATCGCCGATAAACTGAGGCTGCGTGCTGATGAGGAGGTGCTGGTGCAGAGCCTGATCATTGACGCGCTGCTGGCGATTCAGAGCGGCCAGAATCCGCGGGTAATCGACTCGATGCTGCGTACCTACCTGCCCGAGAGAAAGCGCGACGTCGCGGACACTGACGCAGCCTGAGGGGGGAACTGGAGATGGATGACGATACTCCCCGTAAAAAGCGGCAGGCGGCAGGCCTCCCCGCCTGGATGGCCACCTTTGCGGATCTGATGGCGTTGCTGCTGTGTTTTTTCGTGCTGCTGCTGTCGTTCTCCGAGATGGACGCCATGAAGTTCAAGCGTCTGGCGGGCTCCCTGGCGCAGGCTTTTGGGGTTCAGGCGGAGCTTCAGGTCAATGAGGTGCCCAAGGGCACCAGTGTCATCGCCCGGGAGTTCAGCCCGGGCAAGCCCGAGCCGACCCCGATCAATGAAATCTTTCAGAGCACGGATGACACTACCCAAATGAGTCTGGAGGTCTACTGCGCGGAAGAGTTTGATATTCAGCAGGGCGAGCCGGACTATGAAGACTCGGCGCGGGAGCAACTGAAACAGCGGCTGGAGGAGCTGATCCGGGAAACCGAGCAGGATGCCATGGCACTGGCGGCACGCCTGCAGCCCCAGATTACCTCCGGGCAAATTGAAATCGAAACCCGTGGGCGACAGATCATCATCCGCATCCGGGAGCAGGGCTCTTTCCGTTCCGGCTCGGCCGAGTTGGCGGAAGATTACTATGACGTGCTGGACGAAATTCAGGCCGTACTGATGCTTCAGCCGGGCAGGATCAAGGTCCAGGGGCACACGGACAACATTCCCATCAATTCCCCCCGCTTCCGTTCCAACTGGGAGCTGTCCTCCGCCAGGGCGGTATCGGTGGCGCACCAACTGATGCGCGGCGACTACATTGATCAGGATCGCTTCGAGGTGACCGGGTTTGCCGATACCCGGCCTTTGGCACCGAATGACACCCCGGAAAACCGGGCCAGAAACCGTCGGGTCGAGGTGGTGATCCGACAGGGACTGGAGCAGGCGCTGGATGAGCAGGAGCGGGAACTGCTGCAGGATCAGGGGGGAAACATCACCCGGGATATGGATATTGCCCCGGAGTACCTGTTTGACCTGGAGCCTGAAGAGATTTTCTGATCCGGCATTTTGTGAGATATCTCGCACAAACCTTTCCGACATTCGCCACTATTGATCGGGCGGGAGGTGGCGCATAATCTCTTTTAACGGATACAGGCAATGGACGCAAGGCATGGAACTGAAAGGACGCGCGCCACCAGGCCCGGGACGGGCCCCATCCTGTAAGTAGCTGGCAACCCCCGCGATAACCCCCTTATCGCGGGGGTTTCTTTTTATGGGCTGACTGGCCCGATGAGCGTTATCCGGCGCCAACAAAAAGTCTGGAAGTTTTGACACAATGGCGTCATAGTAAGGCTATACGGTATCGGTACGACGTCAATCGCCGGTACGCCTTGGACGCTGACGGCTCTTTCCGCCGCAGTCAGTCGGCCGCCCAGAGCGCACCGAGCGACCCCTGGAGGTGTCGATGGAAGCGCGTATTTTACGACTGAATATTGCCGGCCAGCCTATCGAGTGGCTGCACTGGAAAGACGCGGTCTGCCTGTATGCGCGCGATCTGGTGCAGTGGACTCTGGGGGGACATGTCCGGCGTGTGTACGGTGGTCACTCCCGCTTGACGGGATTGCGCACCCAGATTGACCTGCCGGCCATTATCGCCTGTGGCGGCAACCGTCTTGCCCGAATGCGCCTCGTTCCGCCACTGACCAATGCCGCCCTCTTCGCCCGGGATCATCATCAATGCCTTTACTGTGGGCGCTGGTTTACCGCCGAGCACCTCTCCCGCGATCACGTTCACCCGATCAGCCGCGGTGGCCGGGATCGATGGAATAACGTTGTCACCGCCTGCAAGCGCTGCAATCAGCACAAGGGGAACCACCTGCTCTCGGAAATCGGTATGGAGCTGCTCGCCCTGCCGTTCTGCCCCAACACCGCCGAGTACCTGGCGCTGATCAACAGCGACCGGATTCGCGGTGATCAGATGGAATTTCTACGTCCCCAGTTTTCCCGTCGCCGGGACTGGGCTGGCCTGGACTCCTGAAAGTGGGACGTTCAGAGCACGCGAGTCAGTCGATAATTTCCTGACCCCGGTACATTCGCTTGGTGCGCTCCCTGGGGGTGCTGGCATTGTCCTTTGGTGGCGCCTCCTCCAGCGTTACCTGTCCTCGATACACCTTGGTGACCTGGCGCGGTCGCGCGGCGGCTTCGGCCTCTTCGGCGTCCTGTTGAGCATCGCTCAGGGCGTGGTTCCAGGGATCTCCGGCCAGTTGTAGCAGTTCTTTGATGAGTGTTTGGCAGATGACGTCCTTACTGTGCCGATGATGGGTGACCAGCTCGTCCAACAGCTCCGGATTGGCGAGTTTGACGGAAGGTTTCAGATCGGCGGGCACGCGCCGGCGAATCTCAAACACCAGTTCAATCATGGGTTTGGTGTATTGCATTCCGGTCTCCGGTCATAGTGACGTGTGGGGCGATCGGGAATGCTGCAAAAAGCTGGCCATGGTGGGGTTTTTATGGCTTTGGTTTGGGTGCTTTTCGGAAAGTCCGGTCCGGTGCGGGGTAAACCATTCCAAGACCGTAGAGCGGGGGACCCGCGATCCGAGCCTACAGGGATGTATGTACGGCGTGTCTTGGAATGGTTTACCCCGCACCGGGCCGGGCGCGACGAACCACCTTGCATCATTATTCAGTGCGGCGCATTAAAATGGTGCAGGCAGTTCAATACTGCTGCTCGGGCGTTTCAATCCGGGCATAAATCTCGCTGCTGCCGTCGGTCTTCAGCAACAACACATCGTATGGGTCAAAACGCTCGCCCATCTCCATACCCGGGCTACCCACCGGCATGCGAGGCACGGCCAGGCCCAGTGCGTTTTCAGGCGGGTTATCCAGAAACTGGCGGACCAACTTGGCCGGCACGTGGCCTTCGAAGACGTAGCCCTCTTCAGACACACCTGTGTGACAGGAGCCATACTCGGGGGCGATGCCCAGCTCGGCCTTGATGGTCGCCATCCGGCTCGGATGCTCGATGGCCGCCTCGAAGCCCTCACCTTCCATGTGCGTAATCCAGTCTTCACAGCAGCCGCAGGTCGGGCTTTTATAGACGGTCAGGGCGGTTGCATTGGCGGTATTGTTTACCGCCGAAGCACTGTCGGAGGTGGCGCTGGACTCGGGTTGCGGGGACTCGCCGCAACCGGTCAGAGCGAACGTCAGGGTCAATACGCTGGCAAGAAGTTTGAGCATGTCAGTCATCCAGTCGGTGGTCCATGGTGCGTGACGGCTGTTGGCAGCGGCTGTCACCGATGATCTGGGCGGGAACCCCGGCAGCGATTTTGCGTGCCGGAACGGACTTGAGCACCACGCTGCCCGCACCGACCGTGGCGCACTCGCCGATCTCAATATTGCCGAGAATCTTGGCTCCGGCACCAATCAGCACGCCTTTGCGTACTTTGGGGTGGCGGTCGCCACTCTCCTTGCCGGTGCCACCGAGGGTGACCGACTGCATGATCGAAACGTTGTCCTCCACGACGGCGGTTTCACCGATGACGATGCCGGTGGCATGGTCGAACATGATGCCCAGGCCAATGCGGGCCGCCGGGTGGATGTCTACGGCGAAGACCACGGAAATGCGATTCTGCAGAAACAGTGCGAGAGACTCGCGTCCGTGCTGCCAGAGCCAGTGCGCCACACGGTAGGCCTGCAGGGCGTGGAAGCCCTTGAAGTAGAGAAAGGGCGTACTGGATGAGTCGCAGGCGGAGTCCCGCTCGTTGATGGCGAGCAGATCGGCCCGCACCGCCTCGCCAATCCCCGGGTCGTCCGCCAGCGCCCGTTCGATCACTTCACGCATCAGCATTGCGGGCATGGCCGGGCTGTCGAGTTTATTGGCCAGGTGGAAACTCAGCGCCGCTTCCAGGGTGTCGTGGTTGAGGATGGTGGTGTGCAGAAAACTGGCCAGCACCGGTTCGGATTCCGCCTGGGCGCGGGTCTGTCGGCGAATGTCTTCCCAAACGGGGTCGCGGCTGACGGGAGCAAGTTGCGCGGTCATGGGTCATCCTGTCAAATTTCAGGTGCAAGGCAGAGTATTGATGAGCCATTATTGGGCTTCACCGCAGAGATTTCCACCCCTGATACACTACACTGGAGCAAATTCGGACGGGATGAACGCGATGGTCAAGTGGCAGGCGCATCATATTTTGTGGCTTTCACTCGCGGCAGCGCTGGCGACCATGGGCCTGAAGGCCCTGGCCTGGCAGCTGACCGGCTCGGTGGGTTACCTGTCAGACGCCCTGGAGTCTGTGGTCAACCTGTTGGGGGCGGGGTTTGCGCTGACAATGTTTCAATACGCCCGCCGCCCGCCGGATGATGGCCATCCCTTCGGTCACGGGAAAGCCGAGTACTTTGCCGCGGCCTTTGAGGGCGGCATGATTTTTCTGGCGGCACTTGCCATCCTGGCGGCCGCCGGTGAGCGGCTGTTGAATCCCGAGATGCTCCAGGCTCTGAACCTGGGCACGGCATTGTCGGTGGGTGCTGCGCTGATCAATCTGGCGGTGGCCCGTCTGCTGCTGCGTTACGGGCGAACGCATCGCTCGCCCGCGCTTGAAGGGGACGGACGGCACCTGATGACCGATGTCTGGACGACCGTCGGTGTGGTGTTGGGCGTCGGGCTGGCCAAGTGGACCGGCCTGTTATGGCTCGACCCCCTGGTGGCGATCGCCGTGGCGCTGCATATTCTTCACGAAGGTGGGCAACTGCTGGTCAAGTCCGCCAATGGGCTGATGGATCGGGCCCTGAGCCCGAACACCCTGGCAAAACTGGAACACGCGCTGCAGGCACTGACACCGGAGGGCTGTGGTTTTCACCGGCTGCGCACCCGCGCCTCGGGCGCTCAGCAATTTGCTGAGGTGGATCTTCAGGTGCCCGGTGACTGGTCCGTGCGTCGGGCCCATGATCTGGCCGATGAGGCAGAGCATCGACTGGCCGAGCTTGGGGTGGTCGCGACGGTGCACATCGAGCCGGTCGGCAGCCACGGTACCGATGCCCGGCAGCTCTGAAGGTCGTTACCGGGTTGTATCAGGACTTCGATGAGGCCCGCACCTCGTTGGCCAGCGTCTGCAGGGGGCGAGAGTGGAACTCCCGCCGGTACAGAACCGCTACGGTCAGTGTTGCGGCCAGGATAAACAGCCAGGTGTTAAACAGCCAGGGCAGCACCGAAAGCGAGAAATAGTAGGCGCGCAGACCATAATTGTAACTGTGCCCCGCCTGATCAATGATTTTCGCACTGGTGGTGGCATAGCGGGCCCGCTCCTCCTCCGTGATGTCCGTGTCATTCGCCAGCGGGGCGGCGCCCAGAAGAATGGAGCTGAACCCGTATTGGCGCACTGCCCAGGTCAGGGTAAAAAATGCGTACACATAAATGGCCAGTAACAACAGAATCTTGAACTGCAATTGCCGGGACGTCATCTCCCGGTTAAAAAACGGCAGTGCGGTCAGGGTTTCGTGAACCTGTTCAATGGACGCCAGAACGGTAATCAGACCGGCGATCACAAAGATGGATGTCGAAGCGAGAAAGGTAGTCTGTCGTTCGAGTCCGGCAATCAGCGCCGTATCACCAATTCGGTTGTCCCGCCGAAGCATCGAGTGCATCCAGCGTTTGCGGTAGATCTGCAACACCGATGACAGGCTGTACGACACCCGGGCCCGGTGCCGGGCGAAACTGGCATAGCCAATCCATACGGCAAAAAACCAGGTGACGGCCAGCAGGTTCAGCCAGTTATGTGCGGTCATTGTCGGAACGGCTCCGGTGTGGTGTCTGAAGGCAGATCATACGTCAAAGATAACTGGAAAACAGCCAGAAAAAGGCATCGCGCAATCGCTGCCAGAACGGCCGTTGATCCAGCTCCGCCAGCGTGACCAATCGACTTCGCGATGAGGCCTCGTCGAGGTAGGCGTGCAATGGCCGGGTCAACTCCGCATCAAACCACTCCACACCCAACTCGAAATTCAGGCGCAGGCTCCGGGCGTCGAGGTTGGCAGAGCCGGTCATGGCGTAAGCGTCGTCCACCAGGATCAGTTTGCTGTGGGCGAAAGGCGCTGCTTTATAGCGGACTTCCATGTCCCACAGCAGCAGTTCCCACAGCATGTTCCGGGTCGCCCAGTCGACAAAGCGCAGATTGCTGCGCTCGGGCAGAATGACTTCCACTTTGACCCCGCGCAGCACAGCGGCCTGCAGCGCGGCGATCATTTCATGGTTGGGAAGGAAGTAGGGCACCATGATCCGGATGCGCTCCCGGGCCGCAGTGAACACACCGATCAGGGTCATCGACAGGTGGTTGAGGTTATCGTGGGGGCCATCGTCAATCAGACGGCAGACGCTGCGGCCAGCGGTCGGCGAGGCGAGTTCGGTCAGCGCCGGCAAGTGGCCGGTCACCAGCTCCCAGTCGTTGCAGAACAAGTGCGTCAGCTCTGCGACCAGCGGTCCGTTCACCCGAAAGTGCACATCCTCCGTCGGGTGGCGGTTGTCGGGATTGGCCACCATATGCCGGTCATCAATATTGATTCCGCCGAAAAAACCGACCTGTTGATCCACGACGGCAATTTTACGGTGATTACGCAGATTGATATCCAGAGACGGTGGAATCAGTGACGGCGGGGTGAAAAGGGCGACCCTGATCCCGGCCCGGCGCAATGCCCGGATCGCGGTGCGCCAGGAGTAACAGGTGCCGATGCCATCGGCCAGCACATACACGGTGACACCTCGCTCCTTGGCCCGGGTCAGGGCATTGACGACATTGTGGGCCTCGCCACGGTGCCCGAACAGATAGGTGGACAGCAGGATCCAGTGGCGAGCGTCGTCTATCGCCTGAAGGAGCTCAGGGAAAAATGCTTCACCATTGATCAGGATCCTTGCCTGATTGCCCGGGAGTAATGGCTGGCCGGTGGCCCGGCTGCCCACTCGCGCCAGGTCCGGGTTGGGCAGTGTGTCGATCAGTGGATCGGGATGCAGCAACAGGGGTGGGCTGGTGCGGTCGTAGCCAAAGAACATCACCGGCAGGTGGTGTCCGGCAAATACCTGGGCCTTGGTGCGCAACCGGTTGATTCCGAACAGAAAGTACAGCAGTGGCCCGGCGACGGGGAACAGCAGGATGACCCCGATCCAGCCCAGCGCCGCGCGATGGTCCCGTTTGTAAATCAGGGCGTGCACGGCCGCGATGGGCATCACGACCAGATGGAAAAGCGCAATAATCCAATAGAGCATAGGCGGTCCGTTGGGCGTCCGGGGGTATACTGTCCTGTGCCTATGCTACCGCATTGGGCAAAGAATAAAATGACACGCTTTTGCGTCAATGGCTCGCTTGGAACAACAGGAGGAAACGATTGATGTCCGCCCCCCTCTGGATCAGTCACCGCGGCCTGTGTGAGCGGGCCACGGAAAACACCGCAGACGCCTTCCGGGCCGCGCTGGATGCCGGATTTTCTCACCTGGAAACCGATCTGCGCAGCACCGCAGACGGGCACCTGGTGCTAGCCCACGACGAGGATCTGACCCGGATTGCGGGGCTGGATCTGAAAGTCACGGAGGCCACCCGGGCGGAACTGGAACAGGTCCGGCTCAAAGGCGGTGAGCCGCTACTGTTCTTTGATGAGTGGCTGGAGGAGTTCGGACAGCACCGCTGGATTCTGGATATCAAACCCGAACATGGCGAGCGGACCCTCGCGTTATTACTGAAGCACTGGCAGGGGGAAGGCAAGGCCCTGTTGAGCGGGCGGGCCCGTTTCCTGTTCTGGGATCCCCGGCAGCAGAAGCTGCTGCTGGATCAACAGCCCGAGATCGAGTGCATGGTACCCATGCCAGCCTGCCGGCGAGCGGGGTTGGCCTGTGTCGCGGGGTTGCCGCCGTTGGCGGGTATTCGGCCCGGTGCCACCTACTCTCTACCGGCCAGACTGGCGGGGGTTCGCCTGTTGCGCCCTGCCATGGTGGACCGCTATCAGCGTCGGCAGGGACGGGTGCTGGCATTTCTCCCGGAAAGTGGGCGGGAAGTCGATTGGGCTCTGGAGTCTGGCGTCGACGAGATACTGACCAACTATCGACCCGGGTGAGGGTTCCGTCCGCTCGGGGCGGGACACTGATCTCCGGTTCTGTTAAGGTTCCGCCCCGGCGTACTTACTGTCGCCGAGTCATGAAAGGAGCATGCGATGAATAATTCACACAGGAACCTGAAGGACGATTTTGCCGAGTTGACCCGGCATTTTCCCCGTCTGCCGGGTATCGGGATGGGGTTGCTGATTCCCGTCGCCATTCTTGTCCTCTGGGGCGGCTTTACCAGTTTCTATACCGTTCAGCCAGAGCAGCAGGCCGTGGTCAAGCGCTTTGGCGCCGTGGTGGCGATCACCGATCCCGGGTTGCACTTCAAACTCCCTTTCGGTATCGACAAGGTACAGCGCGTCGCCTCGGCGCGGGTGCTCAAGCAGGAGTTCGGTTTTCGTACCGTCGGCCAGCGTGGCAATGAAGCCAGTCGCTATTCCAACCAGGATTTCACCGGCGAGTCCGCGATGCTGACCGGCGACCTCAATGTCATCAATGTTGAGTGGGTGGTGCAGTACCGCATTCAGGACCCGATCAAGTATCTGTACCAGCAGCGCGAACCGGACACCACGCTGCGGGATATTTCCGAATCGGTCATGCGTCGGGTAGTCGGTAACCGTCTGGGCTCGGAAGTGCTGACCGTGGGCCGGGTGGAAATTGCCCAGTTGGCGCGCGAAGAGATACAGCAGGTCATGGACCGCTATGACTCCGGCCTGCATATTATTACCGTCGAGCTTCAGGATGTGGTCCCACCCCAGGCGGTGCGCCCGGCGTTCAACGAAGTGAACGAGGCCCGACAGGAGCGTGAGCGGATGATCAACGAAGCCACCAAGCGCGCCAACCAGCAGATTCCCCGCGCCGAGGGTGAAGCCCTGCGGCTGATCGCCGAGGCTGAGGGCTACGCCACCGAGCGGGTCAACCGCGCCTATGGGGAAACCGCCCGGTTTAGGGCCATGTTGGAAGAGTACCAGAACGTTCCGGAGGTCACCCGCTCGCGACTGTATCTGGAAGCCATGGGAACGTTGCTGCCCAAGGTGGGCCAGGTACTGATGGTCCAGGACGATCAGGTCGGCCCTCTGCCCCTGATGAATATTCGTGACGCGCGCCAGGAGGCCAAATAATGAAAGGTGGAATTTTCGGAGTTATTGTCGTTGCGGTTGTCCTCACCGTTTTTTCCTCCGCGTTTGTGGTGGATGAAGCGGAACAGGCGATTATTGTTCAGTTTGGTGATCCCCAGGGCGATGTGATCAGCGAGCCCGGCCTGCACTGGAAGCTGCCCTTTATTCAGGAAGTGCGCCGGTTCGATCGACGTCTGTTGATCTGGGACGGCGACGTCACCCAGATTCCGACCCTCGGGCGGGAGTTCATCCAGGTGGACACCACCGCTCGCTGGCGCATCATCGACCCGCTGGAGTTTCTGCGCAGCGTGCGTGATGAGCGCGGCGGGCGTAATCGTCTGGATGACATTGTGGATTCGGTGGTACGGGACATTGTTTCGGGCACCGAACTCGAAGAGATCGTCCGTTCCGGTGACTGGAATGTGGATGTGGATGATCTCGATGAAGTCGAGCAGGATCGGGATGATGTGGCCCTGACCAAACGCCCGAAATTGGGGCGGGAAAAACTCGAGGCGGAAATTCTCAAAAGCGCCGCCAAGATGACCCCGAGCCTGGGGATCGAGCTGATTGATGTGCGCATCAAGCGGCTGAACTACATCGATTCGGTGCGTCGTCAGGTGGAAAATCGCATGATTTCCGAGCGTCAGGCCATTGCCGAGCGTTTCCGTGCCGAAGGGCAGGGGCGCAGCCTGGAAATTACCGGTGAAATGGAGCGTGAGCTGCGCCGGATCAATTCCGAAGCGGCGCGAACCGCGGAGGAAATTCGCGGTGATGCCGATGCGGAAGCGATCAGGATTTACGGTGAAGCCTTCGGTGCGGATCCGGAGTTCTACGCGTTCCTGCGCACCCTGGAGACCTATTCCGCGTTGGGTGATAACACCACCCTGATGATTCGTGCGGACTCGGACTTCTTCCGCTATCTGGAGAGCAAGGAGCGCTGATCGCGCTCCGGGGTTTCAGTGGTGAGAACGACACCGGACGGACTGTTGTCCAGTCCGGGCCGGTCGATCAAAACAGTGCCAACGGCGGCTCATCCAGAGCCGCCAGCTGCTCCCGCAGCTCCAGGATATGCTCACCCCAATAGCGCTCGGTATTGAACCAGGGGAAACTTTTGGGAAACGCCGGGTCCTGCCAGCGACGCGCCAGCCAGGCGCTGTAGTTCATGATGCGCAGACTGCGCAGCGCCTCAATCAGGTTCAGCTCCGCAAAACTGAAATCACAGAATTCCTGATAACCTTCCAGGATCTCCGAGATCTGTGCGGTCTGCTGTTCCCGTTCTCCCGACAGAAGCATCCACAAATCCTGTACCGCCGGGCCGTTGCGGGCATCATCGAAGTCCACAAAATGCGGGGCGTCATCCCGCCACAGGATGTTGCCCGGGTGGCAGTCGCCGTGCAGGCGGATGGGGGTGTAGTCGGCGTCGGCGAAAATGCGCTCGAGCCGACGGATCAGATCCGCACCCAGGCTTTCATAAGAGGGGCGCAGGCTATCGGGAATGAATGATTCGGACAGCAGGAATTCGTAGCTGTCCACGGCAAAACTCTGGACGTCCAGCGTCGGGCGGTGAACAAACGGGCGCGCTTGACCCAGCGCATGAATACGTCCGAGCACCCGGCCCAGCGTCAGCAGTTGATCAAAGTCATCCAGATTCGGTGCATGGCCGCCCTGGCGGGGGTACAGGGCGAAACGAAAGCCCTGGTATTGGCGCAGGGTGTGGCCCTCGGCATCGGGCAAAGGGGGGACCACGGAGACTTCCAGGTCCAGCAGGTCCCGGGTGAAATCGTGCTCCTCCTGAATCTGGGCATCGCTCCAGCGCTCGGGGCGGTAGAACTTGGCGATCAGCGGCGGGCCCTCTTCCATGCCCACTTGATACACCCGGTTTTCATAGCTGTTGAGCGCCAGAATACGCATGTCGCTCAGATAGCCGCTACTCTCCACCGCATCCAGGACCAGATCCGGCGAGAGCGCTTCATAGGGGTGTGCGGTTGTGCTCATAGTGCCCTCCCAAACCGCCATTGTACCGGTTATGGGAGGGCGGTTGGGAGGTTAGATCGTCCTCTTTAGACTGGTGTCCTGGTCCATTTCCAGAATGTACAGGCTGCCAAACTGGAGCCGTTTACAACGAGTGGCGCTATAGGGTGCCCTGGTTGGGTCAATGGGGCTCCGGGGTTCTCGCCAGTGCCCAGACTTCCACCGAGGCGGCCCCCGCCTCCCGGACAAGCCGGCTCAGCGCCCGCACGGTGCTGGTGGTGGTCACCACATCATCAACCAGTGCCACTCGACGCCCCGCCAGGTGCCGTTCAGCCCGGGGGCGAACCGAGAAGGCGTGGCGCAGGTTGTGAATACGGGCGGTCCGGGTAAGCCCCTGTTGGGTGCGGGTTTGCTGTGCTCGTCGCACCACCCGGCTGAGTACGGGAAGCGCCAGAGCCCGGCCCAGGTCAGCGGCCAGCAGTTCGGTCTGGTTAAAGCCGCGTTTGAGCCGGCGGGTCCAGTGCATCGGAACCGGGATCAGTAGCTCCGGCCACTCCACCGCGTCCAGTTCCTCGCGCTCGGCCCTGAGCAGCTCAGCCAACAGTCCGCTCAATGCCTTGCCGGGTGCCAATTTGCGCTGGTACTTGAAGGCGTGGATCAGGTTGTCCAGGGGATAATCGTAGGTTCCCAGGACCCGGCAGTGCTCGAATGCCGGAGGTGTCTGCAGACAGTACCCGCAGTAGCGACTGTCGGCGGGCAGCGGCAGGGCGCAGGTGGCGCAGCGGTGGTCGTGGCGGGTGAGGTAGGGGAGGTCGAATTCACAGCCCGCGCACAACAGGCGGGCTCCGGGTGCCGCGCACAACAGGCAGGGTTGAGGCAGTCGGGGGCGCGGCAGGGTGGCAAGTCGCGTTCTGATTCCATTCCACATGAGAGATCGTCCTTTGGGTGGGTGACTCAGGGGCAAAATCATGACGTCTCCGGGCCCCGGCGTCCAGCCAACAGGTCACGTTCCGGGCCGTCCGCTGTAAACCGGAACGCCGCTTTTCGGTTGACAGCGCTCTGTGGCCCGCTACTATAGAGGGCTTTTGGACACCAAACACACCGGGATCGAACCATGAACGCCACCGCACAACCGCCGATTCGCCACGACTGGACCCGGGACGAGATTCTCGCCCTGTTTGACCTGCCGTTCAGCGACCTCATGTTCCAGGCACAGACCGTGCACCGCGCCCATTTCGATCCCAACGAGGTGCAGGTCAGCACCCTGTGCTCGATCAAAACCGGCGCTTGCCCGGAAGATTGCAAATACTGCCCTCAGAGCGCCCGCTATGACACCGGTCTGGAGCGCGAGCGTCTGATGGCGGTAGAGAAAGTGCTGGAAGAGGCCCGGGCCGCGAAGGCCAGTGGCGCGACCCGTTTTTGCATGGGGGCCGCCTGGCGCAGCCCCAAGAATCGGGATCTGAACTACGTCACTGACATGGTCAAAGGTGTAAAGTCCCTGGGGCTGGAAACCTGTATGACCCTGGGTATGCTCGACGAAGGCCAGGCCAGAACCCTGGCCGAGGCGGGCCTCGATTACTACAACCACAATCTCGATACGTCTCCTGAATATTATGGCGAGGTAATCACCACCCGTACCTACCAGGATCGCCTGGAAACCCTGGACAATGTCCGCAAGGCCGGGATGAAAGTCTGCTGCGGCGGTATTGTCGGGATGGGTGAAGAAAAGACCGACCGCGCGGGTCTGTTGCAGCAATTGGCCACCATGCCGGACCATCCGGAGTCGGTGCCCATCAACATGCTGGTGAAGGTGGCCGGTACGCCCTTTGCGGAAGAGGAAGACCTGGACCCCTTCGAGTTTATCCGCACCATCGCGGTGGCCCGGATTCTGATGCCGCAGTCTCACGTTCGTCTGTCCGCCGGACGCGAGGAGATGAACGACCAGATGCAGGCCATGGCCTTCCTGGCCGGCGCCAACTCGATTTTCTATGGCGAAAAACTGCTCACGACCGCCAACCCGGAAGCCAATAAGGACATGCAGTTGTTCAAGCGTCTGGGGATTCAGCCCGAGCAGCGCGAAGTGCATATCGACGAAGCCGAGCAGGATGAGGTCGAGCTGGCGGGGGCGCTGGAAGAGGCGCGCAATGATCGATTCTTTTACAACGCCGCCAAGTAAGCCGTGGCCCACGCCTCTCTGGATGCGGCGCTCGGGCCCGCACTGACGGCTCGTCGGGCCCAGTCTCTCTATCGCCGGCGCCGGACGCTGGCCTCCCCGCAGGGCCCCGAGGTGGTGGTTGACGGTCGCCGCCTGGCCGGTTTCTGCAGCAACGATTATCTGGGGCTGGCCAATCACCCGGCCGTCATCGAGGCGTTCAAAGCCGGGGCCGACGCTCTGGGGGTGGGCAGTGGTGCCTCCCACCTGGTTTGTGGCCACTCCCGCGAGCATCACGCTCTGGAAGAAGAGCTGGCGGCTTTTTGTGGTCGCGAGCGGGCGCTGCTGTTTTCCACAGGCTACATGGCCAACCTGGGCACGGTAACGGCACTGGTGGGCAAGGGCGACGCCATTTTTGAGGACCGTCTGAATCACGCTTCACTGCTCGATGCCGGTCTGCTCAGCGGCGCCCGTTTTCAGCGCTTTTCCCACAACGACCCGGAGCACCTCGAGCGCCGTCTGGCGGGCTCGGATGCCAGGCGCCGTCTGGTCGCCGTGGACGGAGTCTTCAGTATGGATGGTGACTGCGCGCCGCTCGCCGAGCTCGGCCGGGTCAGCAATGCCCACGGCGGTTGGTTGATGGTGGACGACGCTCATGGTTTTGGCTGTCTGGGCGCGCGCGGCGCGGGTACTCTGGAGGCCCAGGGGGTGACGGAAGCGGACGTTCCGGTGTATATGGCGACCCTCGGCAAGGCCCTGGGTACCGCCGGTGCGTTTGTCGCGGGCAGTGAAGCATTGATCGAAACGCTGATTCAGTTTGCCCGCAGCTACATCTACACCACCGCGCTGCCACCGGCGGTCGCTGCGGCGACCCGGGCGAGTCTGCGGCTGGTGCAGGAAGAGTCCTGGCGCAGGACAGTGTTGAACGAGCGCATTGGGCAATTTCGGGAGGGGGCTCGAGCCCTCGGGCTCACCCTGATGGACTCCCACACAGCGGTCCAGCCGGTGCTGATTGGCGATGACCGCCGGGCGCTCGCACTGGCCTCCTCCCTGGAGAAAAAGGGATACTGGGTGGTCGCGATTCGCCCGCCCACCGTACCTAAAGGCAGTGCCCGGTTGAGAGTGACCCTGAGTGCCAGCCACTCCCGGGCACAGGTAGACGGGCTGCTGTCCGCACTGGCGGACAGCCTCCATGAACTCGCGTCTGTGGAGGCGCCGTGACTGACCCGATGATTCCGCTGAGTGCGCCCCGTGAGCTCGACGCTCCGCTGGCCACCCATCACTTCCCCGCGCTCGCGCCAACCTCGGCGGAGCCGCTGGTGTTGCTCCACGGCTGGGGCTTCGACAGCCGCAGTTGGGAGCCGCTACTGCCCTGGTTGCGTCAGTACAGCGATGTGATTGCCCTGGACCTGCCGGGCTTTGGAGACAGCCCGGGCGGAGCGGATTTTTCCCTCGATAACGTGCTCAATGCCATTGAACAGAGTCTGCCGGCGCAGGCAACGCTGGTGGGGTGGTCGCTGGGGGGAATGCTCGCGGTTGCGCTGGCCGCCCGGCAGCCCGAACGCATCACCCGCGTGATCACCCTTGCCAGCAATCTTCGTTTTGTGGCCGACGCGAGCTGGCCGGAGGCGATGGCGCCGGCCATCAATCAACGGTTCAATCGTGATTTCGAGCGCACCCCCGCCAAAGGGCTGCAACGCTTTCTGGCGCTGGTTGCCCATGGCGACCGGCGCGAGCGGGAATTGCGTGCGGAACTGGCGGCAGTACAGCCCGATTCCGGGCAAATTCGGCCTCAATGGGCCCAGGCGCTGTCGTTGTTGTCGAGTCTGGACAACGGCCATGCCTTCGAGGGGCTGCGTCAGCCCGGCCTGCACCTGTTTGCCGAGCACGATGCGCTGGTGCCATTGGCCGCGGCGGGTCAGATGCCGGCCCTCAACCAGCGCCAGCGCGTATCCGTGGTGGCCGGCGCAGGACACGCCATGCACTGGAGTGAGCCGGAGCGGGTGGGAGAGGCCATTCTGCACTTCCTGCGCCTGACCACCGGTCAGTTGGACAAGCGGCGTGTCGCTCACTCGTTCAGTCGGGCCGCAACCAGTTACGACAGCGTCGCCCGACTGCAACGAGCGGTGGGGGAGACGCTACTGAATCAGCTGGGCGGGCTGGAGCTCGGCGCCGTGAAAACCCTGGTTGACCTGGGCTGCGGAACGGGTTATTTCGGTGAGCGCCTGGCGCACCGTTTACCGGAGGCCCAGATGATCGGACTGGATATTGCGGAGGGTATGCTCCGCTTTGCCCGTCAGGAGCGCGATATCCCCGCGCTGTGGTTGTGCGGAGATGCCGAGGAGTTGCCGCTGGCCGACGCCAGTGTGGACCTCATATTTTCCAGCCTGTCGGTCCAGTGGTGTGAACATCTGCCGAGCCTGTTCGGTGAGCTGCAACGGGTTCTGAAGCCGGGGGGAAGGTTGCTGTTCTCCACCCTGGGGCCGCGAACGCTCTGGGAATTGAAAAGTGCCTGGCAGAGTGTGGATGGCTACGTTCATGTCAATCGCTTCCCGCCGCAGCGGGCGGTCGATGAGGCGCTGCGTCAGGCGGGGTTCGTGGCGCCTGAATGGCAGCGGGAAGAGCGGGTACTGCGGTACGAGGCGTTGGGCGAACTGACCCGGGAACTGAAAGCGCTCGGGGCGCACAACGTCAACCGGGGGCAGCCCGAAGGGCTCACCGGACGCCAGAAAATTCAGGCGCTCAAAGCGGCTTACGAGCCGTTTCGGGAAGAGGGGCTTCTGCCCGCCAGTTACGAGGTGTACTACGCCGCAGCGCGCAAGCCTCACTAACCAGACTTTGCAAGAGACCAACGCACCATGGCAAAACACGCGTTCTTTGTCACCGGCACGGACACCGGTGTAGGTAAAACCTGTATCGCGGCCGGCCTGCTGCAGGCGGCCAATCTTCGGGGATTGACCACCGCGGCACTCAAGCCGGTGGCGGCCGGCTGTGAACGGACTCCGGATGGGTTGCGCAACGAGGACGCCCTGCGGTTGCAGTCGGTCATCAGTACCCCTCTGGACTACGAACAGATCAATCCGGTGGCCCTCGAGCCGGCCATTGCACCGCACATCGCGGCGCTGGAGGCCCGGCGACCCCTGTCGACGGATCGTCTGGTGGGCTATTGCCGCGGCGTTCTTGGGCAGGCGGACTTTACCGTGGTGGAAGGAGCCGGAGGCTGGCGAGTGCCGCTCAACCCCGCTGAAACCCTGGCGGATCTCGCCCGGCTGCTCAATTTACCGGTCATTCTGGTGGTGGGGGTGCGGCTGGGTTGCCTGAATCACGCCCTGTTGACGGCCGAGGCCATTGCCCGCGACGGCCTGCCACTGGCCGGTTGGGTGGCCAATGTGCTGGATCCCGACATGCCGCGTTTGCGGGAGAACGTTGATGCTCTGGGCCAGCGCCTGCGGGCACCGTTCCTGGGGTGGGTGCCCTCGCTGTCGTCGCCGGAGCCGGGTGCGGTTGCCGAGCACCTGAACCTGGACCCCTTGATCGGTTAGTGCGTTCAGTTCTATAAACGGCGGTTTTACTGCGAAAAACTCTGATAAATTGCCGGTCTTGATTGTTTTTTGGTCAGCTGGCGCGCTAAACTGACAAAGTCTGTTGTCTAATACCGGCCTCCTTGGCCGAGCTGAGAAGGGGGTACACAATGGAAATTGGTTCTGCGGTCAATCAGGCCTTGATCGGTATGCAGCGCAGCCAGTCCGAAATGGTCGGCTCCGCGCAGCAGATCGCCCAGTCTGGCACTGTGCCCGCAACCCAGTCAGCGTCCAGCCTGCAAATTGTGGAGCCTCTGATCAACATCGAGGCACAGCAGCAGGTGTTCGACAGCAACGCCCGGGTGCTTGAAGCCGCTGATGAAAACGTCGGCCGGCTGATTGACATCATGGCCTGATGACTGCCCTCGGTCATGGCACCGGTCATTCCCTCCAACTTTGCCAACGCCGTGGCGCCTTTTGTGCCTGCGGGGCGAGCCCCTGTGGGGCAGGAAACCGATGACCTGAGAGGGTCCACTCTCCAGCCCCTGGAAGAGTCTGCCGAGACCGCTCGGGGCGAGAACTTCCGCTCCCCCGATCAACGCCCCGGAGAGGCTGACCAGCAGTTGCAGCAGCAGGCGCGCCGCGACGGGCGGGTTCGCTCTGACGCCCCCGAGACCGATGCACAGCCTCCCTCAGATGCCCGCCGTGACGATCGCGTAACGCTTTCTGTTTCAGGGCAGGCAGCCCTGGCGTCGGAGGCGAATGCGGGTCAGTCCTCTGCGCCGCAAGCGAGCGCTCCCCGCTCTGACGCGACACCGCCGGCCGACGGGTCGTCCGGCGACCCCCGTAGTGCGTTCCGCGAGAGCCGGGAGAAACAGCAGACGCTGGAAACCCAGGCCGAAATCCGGGAGTTGGCCGCCCGGGACCGTGAGGTGCGCCAGCACGAACAGGCCCACGCCGCTCTGGGAGGGCGGTACGCCGGCGCGCCGCAATACGAATTTGTCCGGGGCCCCGATGGGGTCGCCTACGCGGTGTCGGGGGAGGTGCCCATCGATACCAGTCGGGTACCAAATGACCCCCAGGCGACCATTGAAAAGGCCCAGCAGATCCGCCGCGCAGCCTATGCACCGGCTGAGCCTTCCGATACCGATCGACGCGTGGCGGCGGAGGCGGCGCGAATGGAGGCGGAGGCTCGGGCTGAGCTGCGTCAGATAGAGGCTGAAAACGCCCGGGCGGAGCGTGAGCCCTCCGACGATAAGGGCGACTCCCGTGACCGGCTTGACGAAACCCGCTCGGAGCGCGAGCGAGATGAGGCGGAACGGGAAGAGCGGCGCAACGCTCTGGTCGATGACGCCCGCCAGCGCAACATCGACACCTACATTCAACTGGTAGGCCTGAGTGGATTGACCAGTGATGGTCGCTCCGGTAGCCGCCTGGATCAACGTATTTAAGCCCCGTCACCCCACCGCTTTTGCCGATCTGTTTCCCGTTCTATACTGTGTGCCTTTGGCGCCGCCGAGTCGGTGCGCCGGTTGAATAATGTCCTCGTGGAGGCAGGCAGTGCATAAACCTCAATTGACTCCGGAAGATCAGGCGCGCGTTGATGCGGTTACCCGTCGAGGGGTGAACAGTGTCGAGCGAAAACCGTTCCGGCTGTGGACGTTGCTGGGTGTGATTTTGCTGGTGCTGACGATGTTGAGCGGGTTGAGTTATCTGATCGCCAGTATTCAGGGGGTGGTCTAGGCTTCTGGTAGCGGAGCCGTCCGGCACGCCCTGGCGGGCGCGCCGGCGCGGTGGCGAGTTACTCGCTGACGGTAATGGTGATCTTCTCGGACACCACCGGCTCGTCGTGCGGGCGATGCAGGTGGTCGCCGAGCAAAAGCTGCAGAGTGTGTTCACCGGGCTCCAGCTCCACCGTGGTTTCCGTCTGTCCGCCCCCGAAGTGAACGTGCTGATCGTCAGCCGGAATCGGCTTGTCCAGATCGGGCAGTGTCTCCAGGTCAATCAGCAGGTGATGATGCCCGGTGTTATCCCGCTCAACTCCCGCAGGGGCCACGCCCATGCCCTTGAGGCCGAACTTGACGGTGACCGGGCTGGTAACCGTGTCGCCATCGCTCGGGGAAATGATATAAGCGCTGGGACTTCCGGCCTGGACGGAAAGCGCCGCCAGGGCGAGGGTGGCGGTGCCCAGTAATGTGCGTAGAAAATGTGTCATCGAAAACCTCCGTGCATTGAGTCATGGGAATGAAACCTGATGGCGTCATTATAGGTCTTAAGGATACGACTCGATACCTCGGCCAGATGCTCAAGTGTAAAGAAGCTTAATGGCGCAAGTATTTGAAATAAGTTGGATTTGGGGTTGACCCACCCTGGGTGTGCGCCTATAATTCGCCACCTCGGTCAGGCAGTGCCGCCGAGTTGAAGTTGCGGGGTGGAGCAGTCTGGTAGCTCGTCGGGCTCATAACCCGAAGGTCGTTGGTTCAAATCCAGCCCCCGCTACCAAATTTAAAGAGTGGTGCGATGTAGAAAATGCCCGACGAGGTCGGTCTCACTTTCTACCTGGGCGGCCCAGCCGGCGAAGGCCGTTGGTCCAAATCCAGTCCCCGCTACCACTTATTTGGAAAGTTGATGAGTGACCTTTATACGGTGTTCAGCTTTCCCAGTCGGCCCGACAAGAAGCCGGCGCTCGAATAAGCCCCTGTCATGGGGCTTTTTTGTATTTGTAAAAAGGGGTGCACCCCCGCCACAGAGGCCTGTGGCCGCAGTTTCGAAAATGGGCCTCTGGCCCATTTTTTGTAGCCGCCTTCCCTGGCGGTTACCCTGCGGGCCGTCGCCGAGCGACGTCAAAAATCGCTCCCGGCGATTATTTGTCAGGGCGGCACCCCGCCACACAGGTGAACCGATTTCATGGCGTCCAAACAGGAACAGCTGCACGCGCTGATTGCGCCCGTTGTTGAAGCGCTCGAGTGTGAACTCTGGGGGGTGGAATACCTGACCCAGGGGCGTTACTCCACGCTGCGTATCTATATTGATCGCCCCGGTGAGGAAGGTGTCAATCTGGAAGACTGCGAACGCGTCAGTCGTCAGGTGAGCAGCCTGATGGATGTGGAAGATCCCATTACCAATCGCTACACCCTTGAGGTGTCGTCGCCGGGAATGGATCGGCCGTTGTTCACGCCCGAACAGTACAGGCGCTATATCGGTGAAGTGATTTCACTGAAGACCCGGGCCCCGGTGGCCGGGCGGCGCAAATTCAAAGGTCAGTTACAGGCTGTTGAAGGGGACTCGGTGGTATTGATAGTGGACGGTGCGGAGCACACCCTGTCGATCGGGTCGATTGAAAAAGCGAATTTGGTCCCACGCTTTTAACGAAGCGCGGTGAAGGAGTTTAACGAGGCAAGCTCATGAACAAAGAAATTTTGTTGGTCGCCGATGCGGTGTCAAATGAAAAAGGTGTGGAAAAGGAGATCATTTTCCAGGCCATCGAAACTGCGCTGGCCACGGCAACCAAAAAGCGTTTTGACGAAGATTCCAATATCGAAGTGCGTATTGACCGCGCGACGGGTGACTATGAAACTTTCCGCACCTGGGAAGTGGTCAGCGACGACGTGGTGGCCGAACTGGGCACCCAATTGACCACCGAAGAGGCGGCTGAAAAGGATCCGGACCTCAAGGTTGGCGACATCTGCCGCGAGAAGATCGAAAACGTCGAATTTGGACGGATTGCCGCCCAGACCGCCAAGCAGGTGATTGTCCAGAAGGTTCGTGAAGCCGAGCGGGCTCAGATGGTGGAAGAGTATCGCGACCAGGTGGGTGAACTGGTCAGTGGCACCGTGAAAAAAGTGACCCGCGATAGTATCATTGTGGACCTTGGCAATAATGCCGAAGGTCTGTTGCCGCGGGATCAACTGGTTGGCCGGGAAATTTTCCGGGTCGGTGATCGCGTGCGCGCCCTGTTGCAGGATGTCCGCAATGAAACGCGGGGCCCGCAGCTGTTCTTGAGCCGGTCCTGCCCGGAAATGCTGATCGAGCTGTTCAAGATTGAAGTCCCGGAAATTGCCGAAGAGGTCATCGAGATCAAAGGTGCGGCACGCGATCCAGGCCTGCGCGCCAAGATTGCTGTCAATACCAACGACGGTCGCATCGATCCGGTCGGCGCCTGCGTGGGAATGCGCGGGTCGCGCGTCCAGGCGGTTTCCAACGAGCTCGGCAATGAGCGTGTGGACATCGTGCTGTGGGATGAAAACCCCGCGCAGTTCGTGATCAACGCCATGTCACCCGCGGAAATTGAGTCCATCGTGGTGGATGAAGACGCCGGCTCCATGGACCTGGCGGTCAGTGAAGACAACCTCGCCATGGCCATTGGTCGTGGCGGTCAGAACGTACGCCTGGCGAGCGAACTGACCGGCTGGGACATCAACGTGATGAGCCTGGAAGAGTGGCAGTCCAAGCAGGAAGAAGAGTCCGGCAGCTATATTGAACTGTTCATGAATGCGCTGGATGTTGATGAAGACGTCGCCGGTGTTCTGGTGGAAGAAGGTTTCACCTCTCTGGAAGAGGTGGCTTATGTGCCGCTGGATGAAATGCTGGCTATTGAAGGTTTTGACGAAGACATTGCCGAAGAACTGAGAGCGCGCGCGAAAGATGCGTTGCTGACGCAAGCCCTGGCCTCGGAAGAGAGTTCAGAGCCGGCTGATGACCTGCTCAATATGGAAGGTATGGATGAGGCCCTGGCGAAAACCCTTGCCGGCCGCGGTATCGTCACAATGGAAGACCTGGCTGAACAGGCTATTGATGACCTGCTGGACATCGACGGCATGGATGAAGAGCGCGCAGCGGCGCTGATCATGAAGGCGCGCGAGCCCTGGTTTGCCTGATCCCTGAACGGTTGAACCCATTCAGGTCGAGCATCGCGGGCAACGAACAACACTGAGGATACACAATGGCAGAAGTAACAGTTAGCGAACTCGCCAAATCTGTGGGCGCACCGGTCGAGCGTCTGCTGAAGCAGATGCAAGAGGCCGGCTTGAGCCAGAAAACCGAAGATGCACTGGTGTCTGACGAGGAAAAGCAAACGTTGCTGACCTACCTCAAGACCAGCCACGGGGAGTCTTCGGACGGGCCCAAGAAGATTACGCTCAAGCGCAAAACCACCACTACGCTGAAAACCGGTAGTGGCGCGGCGCGCAAGACTGTGAACGTGGAAGTTCGCAAGAAGCGTACCTATGTGAAGCGCGATCCTCAGGAAGTACAAGCCGAGGAAGAGGCGCTGGAAGCTGAAAAGATTGCGGCGGAGAACGCCGCAGCTGAAGAGGCCCGTGCGCGCAAGCTGGCCGAGGAAAAGGCGGCTGCCGAAGCGAAGGCTGCTGAAGAGGCGGAAGCCAAAGCCCGTGCCGAGCAGGCTGAAAGCGGCGCGGAAGCAGCCGAAGCAGCCAAGTCCGAAGAGGCCGAGACATCGCCGGCGGAGCCGACGCGTCCTTCCTTTGTCGACGATGCGGAGGAAATTCGTCTCCGCGCCCAGGAGCGCCGCAAGGCGGAAGAGGCCAAGCGCGAAGCCGAGTTGAAGGCGCTCGAAGAAGTGCGTCGTGCCCAGGAAGAGGCCCGCGCCGAGCGCGCCGCGGCTGCCGTTGTGGCACCGCCGGCTGAAAAGGAAGACACCAAACACGGCAAGAAGAAAGAGCGCCACGGCAAGGCGTTTGATGAGGAAGAGGGCGCCAAGCATCGCAAGCGTGCCGGGAAAGGCAAACGCTCCATGGGGCCGAAGAAAAACTCCAAGGCCGACATCTATGCGATGGTGGAAGAGGAAACGGAATCCGAAGAGGTCCTGGCCCGTCGTCGCAGTGTGCGCGCGGCTCACAAAGCCTCTAACAAACACGCATTCAAGAAACCGACAGGTAAGATTATTCGAGACGTAGAGATTCCCGAGACCATCACCGTGGGCGAGCTGGCCCAGCGGATGAGCGTCAAGTCGGGCGAAGTGATCAAGCAACTGATGAAAATGGGCGTTATGGCCACCATCAACCAGCCGCTGGAGCAGGATACCGCCCAGTTGCTGGTCGAAGAGTACGGTCACAACGCGGTGCTCAAGAGCGAAGACGAAATCGAGCACAAGCTCGAAGAGGAACTGGAAGTCAAGGTGCAGGGTGAAGGCAAGCCGCGCGCCCCGGTGGTGACCGTCATGGGTCACGTTGACCACGGTAAAACGTCGCTTCTGGACTACATTCGTAAAACCAAAGTGGCCTCCGGTGAAGCCGGTGGCATCACCCAGCACATTGGCGCCTACCGGGTCAAAACCAGCCAGGGCGAAGTTGCTTTTCTGGATACCCCAGGCCACGCCGCGTTTACCGCCATGCGTGCCCGCGGCGCCCAGTGTACCGACGTGGTGATTCTGGTCGTGGCCGCCGACGATGGCGTGATGCCCCAGACCGAGGAGGCGATTCAGCACTCCAAGGCTGCCGGTGTTCCGATCGTGGTTGCCATCAACAAGTGCGACAAGGAAAACGCTGATCCCGAGCGAGTGAAAAACGAACTCGCCGCCAAAGACGTCATTCCGGAAGAGTGGGGCGGCGATACCCAGTTCATCGAAGTCTCGGCCCTCACTGGCGCCGGTATCGATGAGCTGTTGGAAGCGGTTTCACTGCAAGCCGAAATTCTGGAGCTCAAGGCGGTAGAAGATGCACCCGCGCAGGGCGTGGTGGTTGAATCCCGCGTTGAGAAAGGTCGCGGTGTGGTGGCGACTCTGCTGGTACAGCAGGGCACCCTGAACCACGGGGATCTGGTACTGGCCGGACAGAGCTATGGTCGCGTGCGCGCCATGACCAACGAACTGGGCCAGCAGGTCAAGTCCGTGGGTCCGTCCTCGCCGGTTGAGATTCTGGGTCTGGACAACGCGCCGAGTGCCGGTGACGATTTCGCCGTGCTGGAAGACGAGCGCAAGGCGCGCGAGGTTGCCGAGTTCCGTGCCGAGAAAGAGCGTAAGGAAAAGCTGCAGCGTCAGCAGGCGGCCAAGCTGGAAAACATGTTTGCCAATATGGAAAGCGACCAGAAGAAGATTCTGCCGGTCGTGGTCAAGGCAGACGTGCGCGGCTCACTGGAAGCCATCCAGTCGTCCCTGATGGAAATTGGCAACGAGGAGGTGCAGGTCAACATCGTGTCCTCCGGTGTCGGCGGTATTACCGAAAACGACGTCAACCTGGCGTTGACCTCCGGTGCCATTGTCTTTGGTTTCAATGTCCGGGCGCCCGCGAGTACCCGCCGCATGGCCGAGAACGAAGGGGTGGAGATTCGCTACTACAGCATCATCTATCAGTTGCTGGATGACGTGAAGAGTGCCCTGAGCGGTATGCTGGAGCCGGAGCGCGTCGAGACCATCGTCGGTATTGCCGATGTACGCGAAGTGTTCAGCTCGCCCAAGTTTGGCCAGGTGGCCGGCTGTATGGTGACTGAGGGCACCGTGTACCGGAACAAGCCGATCCGCGTTCTGCGCGATAACGTGGTGATCTTCGAAGGGGAGCTCGAATCCCTGCGTCGTTACAAAGACGATGTCAACGAAGTGCGTAACGGCATGGAGTGCGGTATCGGCGTGAAGAACTACGACGTGAAGGTCGGTGATCAGATCGAAGTGTTCGAAGTGAAGGAAGTTGCCCGTCAACTGTAATTCACGCACCGCTCGATAGCGTATGCCCCGGTGATGAGAGTCGCCGGGGCATTCCTGTCTTATAGCGCAACACGATCAGATATGAGGTGAGCTGGCAATGCCCAGAGAATTTACCCGCTCGGACCGGGTGTCCGATGCGATCCAGCGGCTCCTGGCACAATTGATTCCCCAGGAAATCCGGGACCCGCGCATTGGTATGGTGAACATCAACGATGTCACCGTGACCCGGGATATGGCCTTCGCCAAGGTGTATGTCACCTTCGTGGGCAATGACAGTGACGAGCAGGGCGTTGAGGGGGCCAGGCGACTGAATGGTGCCGCCGGCTTTCTGCGCACCCTGCTGGCCAAGGAAATGAACATGCGCACGGTCCCGCGTCTGCAGTTCCTGTACGACAAGACGGCCATTCGTGGTCAGGAGCTGTCGAACCTGATCGATCGGGCCGTGGCGGACGACAAAGCCCGCCACCACGCCGATGACGAGTCCGACGGGGAGGCCTGATGGCGCGTCGTCGCAAGGGCCGTCCGATTGACGGCGTGCTGCTGTTGAACAAAACCGCCGGAATGTCCTCCAATCATGCATTGCAGCGGGCCAAGCGGCTGTTTTTCGCCGCCAAGGCGGGCCACACCGGCAGTCTTGACCCTCTGGCCACCGGGCTGTTGCCGTTGTGTTTCGGTGAGGCCACCAAGTTTTCCCAGTTTCTGCTGGATGCGGAGAAAGGCTACCGCAGCACCTTTCGCCTGGGTGTGGTCACCAGCACCGGTGATGCCGAGGGCGAAGTGCTGCACGAGGCCGACGCCTCGGGAGTCACCCGGGAGCAGGTGGAGCGGGCACTGGAGCGGTTTGTCGGGGACATTGAGCAGGTTCCGCCCATGTTCTCGGCGCTCAAGCTCAACGGCCAACCGCTGTACAAACTGGCCCGGGAAGGCAAGGAAGTCGAGCGCAAGCCCCGGCCGGTGACGATCCACCGGATCGACCTGCTGGACTTTCGGCCGGGCCCCCAGGCGGAGATTGACGTCGAAGTCCTCTGCACCAAGGGCACTTATATTCGCACCCTCGCGGAGGATGTGGGGCAGGCGCTGGATTGCGGCGCCCGGGTGGAGCGACTGCACCGTACCCGTAGCGGCCCCTTTGATGTGGCCAATGCCGTCAGCCTCGAGGCGCTGGAGGCGGAGCGGGGCGAGGGTATGGCCGAGGTGCTGGACCACCATCTGCTGCCGGCGGATACCCCGGTCGCTGCCCTGCCGGCGCTGGTATTGCCCGCCGACAGCGCCTACTACTTCCGCCAGGGCAACCCGGTGATGGACCCCCAGGTCTACCGTCTGGGCGATGAAGGTGATATGGTGCGGGTCTTCGGTGAAAGCTCCGCCGGCTCGGAAGAACCCCGGTTTCTGGGCCTTGGTGAGCTGGACGATGAAGGGCGGGTGGCGCCCAAGCGGCTGGTGGCCGCCAGCGTGCCCCAGTGACGCTCGACGAACGACAGAGTTCGCCGGCGAATGCCGGCAACCCCGGAGCCTCGGCTTCGGGTACACAACCCACCTGTAAATATGCGCGGGTGCGGCTGTTTCTTTTTACGGCATATTACAAGAGGAAATGATTATGGCACTGAGTGCTGCAGAAAAAGCTGAAGTGGTTAAAGAGTACCAGCAGGCTGAAGGTGATACCGGTTCTCCGGAAGTTCAGGTAGCGTTGTTGACCGTTAACATCAACAAGCTGCAGGAGCACTTCGCGGACCACAAACAGGATCACCACTCGCGCCGCGGTCTTATCCGCATGGTTAACCAGCGTCGTAAGCTGCTGGACTACCTGAAGGGTAAGAGTACCAAGCGTTATGCTGACCTGATTCAGAAACTGGGTCTGCGTCGGTAAGAGTTCTGTGCCCGCTATGCGGGCACATTTTTTTCCGCTCTTCGGCCCCGGTGGGCCGGAGGGCTGTAAAACCGGCTCCGGCGAATACTGTATCCCCCGCGAGCCACCAGTCGCTTGCACGACAACTCGAATTGTTTCCAGGCTATGTTGAAGTATTTGCTTTGAATTATTCCGAGTCGTGACCGCACACAATTGAACGAAAGTGAAGAAGAGAAGGATAGAAGAGTGAATCCGATCATCAAGAAATTTCAGTACGGCGGCGAAACCGTCACCCTGGAGACCGGGCGTGTTGCCCGCCAGGCGACCGGCGCCGTCATGGTCACCATGGGTGACACCTCGGTTCTGTGTACCGTGGTAGGGGCCAAAGAGGCCAAGCCGGACCAGCCGTTTTTCCCGCTGTCCGTGCACTATCAGGAACGCGCCTACGCGGCCGGTAAAATTCCCGGCGGTTTCTTCAAGCGCGAGGGTCGCCCCTCCGAAAAAGAAACCCTGACCTCCCGCCTGATCGATCGTCCGATCCGCCCGTTGTTTCCCAAAGGTTTCATGAACGAAGTGCAGGTAGTCTGCACCGTCATGTCCACCTGTAAGGAAGTGGATCCGGATATCCCGGCGATGATCGGCACCTCCGCCTGTCTGGCCGTGTCCGGCATTCCGTTCGACGGCCCGATCGGCGCTGCTCGTGTGGGCTACACCCAGGACAGTGGCTACCTGCTCAACCCCAACTACGCCGCTCTGAAAACCTCCGAGCTGGACATGGTGGTTGCCGGTACCAAAGAGGCGGTTCTGATGGTGGAGTCCGAAGCCAAAGAGCTGCCGGAAGACATCATGCTGGGCGCGGTTCTGTACGCCCACCAGGAAATGCAGGTAGTGATTCAGGCCTGTGAAGAGCTGGCCCGTGACGGTGGCAAGCCCCGCTGGGACTGGCAGCCGGTGGAGCAGAATGCCGAGCTCAAGGCGAAGGTCGAAGCCGGTTTCAAAGACGGTATCGGCGAAGCCTACCGCATTACCGACAAGGCCGAGCGCTATGCCAAGCTGTCCGAGCTGCGCTCCCAGGCGGTAGAACAACTGGCCACCGAGGAGTCCGGTGTCAGCGCCAGCGAAATCGAAGGCCTGTTCGCCAGCGTGGAAAAGCAGCTGGTGCGCTCGCGCATCATCGCCGGTGAGCCCCGGATCGACGGTCGCGACAGCGCCACCGTCCGCCCGATTGAAGTGGAAGTGGGTGTACTGCCCAAGGCCCACGGTTCCGCGCTGTTCACCCGGGGTGAAACCCAGGCGCTGGTCGTGGCGACCCTCGGTAACGCCCGTGACTCCCAGATCATCGACGCGCTGGAAGGCGAGCGCAAAGACCCCTTCATGCTGCACTACAACTTCCCCCCCTACTCGGTGGGCGAGTGTGGTCGTATGGGCGGTACCGGTCGTCGCGAGATCGGTCACGGCCGTCTGGCCCGTCGCGGTGTCGGCGCGGTTCTGCCCAAAGAAGACGAATTCCCCTACACCCTGCGTGTGGTCAGTGAAATCACCGAATCCAACGGCTCCAGCTCCATGGCGTCGGTTTGTGGTGCCAGCCTGGCACTGATGGACGCCGGTGTGCCGCTGAAAGCGCCGGTGGCCGGTATCGCCATGGGTCTGGTGAAAGACGATGACGGTTTCGCCGTTCTGACCGATATCCTGGGTGATGAAGACCACCTGGGTGACATGGACTTCAAAGTGGCCGGCACCACCAGTGGTATTACCGCGTTGCAGATGGATATCAAGATCCAGGGCATTACCGAGCAGATCATGGAAATCGCTCTGGAGCAGGCCCTGAGTGCCCGCTTGCACATTCTCGGTGAAATGAACAAGGTGCTGGGCAAGTCCCGCGAAACCGTGAGCGACAACGCGCCGCGCTTTGAAACCCTGAAGGTGCACCCGGACAAGATCCGCGACATCATCGGTAAAGGCGGTGCGACCATTCGCTCCATCACCGAAGAGACCGGTGCGTCCATCGACATCGACGATGACGGTACCGTCAAAGTCTATGCCGACGATGGCAACGCGCTGAAAGCGGCCGTGACCAAGATCGAAGAAATTACCGCCGAGGCGGAAATTGGCGCGATTTACGAAGGCAAAGTCGTCCGTATCGTGGACTTCGGTGCGTTCGTCAATTTCCTGCCGGGTAAAGATGGTCTGGTGCACATCTCCCAGATCGCCGATGAGCGCGTCAATGCGGTCAGCGATTACCTGAAGGAAGGCCAGATGGTGAAGGTCAAATGTCTGGATGTCGACCAGCGTGGCCGTATCAAACTGTCCATCAAGGAAGCCAACGCTGACGCGCAAGCGGACGCCCCGGCGGCTTCCAGTGAGGAAAAAACCACCGAGGAGTAATCGCCTCGGTGAGTGACCATAAAAAAACCCGCCAATCGGCGGGTTTTTTTATGGTGGGCTATGCTTAAAAGATCGTGTAGGGGCCGAGCGCAGCGGTAAAAGGCCGCATCCGCCGTAACCCAATAAGCTACGCCTTCCAGGCCAACAACGGATTCAACCACCGCATCAACGGCCCGGTAAAGTGCATGGGCGCATCCAGCACCGTCAGACAGATGCAATCCTCATTCTGCAGTGCCGTCGGGCTGTGATGATGACTGGGGTCTCGCGCGATATAATCCCCGGCGTGATACACGCCCAGCTCATCGGAAAATCCGCCTTTCAGGACAACCGTCAACTCATTGCCCCGGTGGGTATGCACCGGAACCTTGGCGCCGGCTTTGATTTTCTGTAGCGTAATCCGGGCGCTGCCCATGTCCACGACGTTGGTCAGGTCGTACTTGGCAATTTCACGGGTCTGCTGTTGCCAGGCGAGTTCGTCCAGAGACGCCGGCAGGTAACGCTCCAGCGGATTGTGATAACGCTTGGACACGACAGTCTCCGTCCTGGCGGGCTTCTCAGACTCGATGCGTGCCATCAACTGATCAAACCCCTGGTCCAGGTCCTCGCTCTGGGCGTCGTCTCGCCCGGGAATCTGATCGTCGTTGGCCCCCACGCTGGCGGGGCGGGTTTCGGAGAGCAATACACCACCCAGGGCATTCAGTTTGCGCAACTGACTCTGGCACTGCAGGCAGTAGCCAAGATGCACGGAAACCGCGAGCGCCTGTGCAAGTCCCAGGCTGCCGGCGGAATACTCCAGCAGTGTCAAATCGTCGGGATGATGTGCACTCATAGTTCTGTCGCCTCTAACATCACTCGTAACTTCTTCATGGAAAGCCGCAGGCGGCCTTTCAGGGTTCCCAGGGGGACATTCAACTCTTCCGCCACTTCCTGATGGGTCTTACCCTCGTAGTACACCTTGCGAACCGCAATCATCTGATCTTCCGGCAGCTCAAGTATGGACTCCTTCATCTTCTTTTCCGTGGAGCCGGTCTCGATTGACCGAATCGTCGTGTCCTCGGTCGGAATCTGCCACAACTCTTCGGTATCCACCGTCATTTCCGCCTTTGTACGGCCCTTCTTTCTGAGCAGATCAATGCGCTGATTCCGGGTGATCGTGAATATCCAGGTCGATGCGGATGCCAGGGAATCACGGTACTTGTCGGCATTTCGCCAGACACTGGTCATGACTTCCTGAACGAGCTCCTCGGCTTGCTGGTTCATTCCCTGATTGATGGCATAGGCCTTGATTCTGGGCGCGAAGTGGTCATATACCTTGCGAAACGCCGCGGTGTCGCCATGGTGGGCGACCCGGCCCAGCAGCTCCCCCCAATCGGGGCCCTCCCCGTTACCGGGGCCTGTTTTACTCATTGATTGTGCCTTAGTCCGCAACATACAGCGCCTCGCTCGTCCTCTATTTTTTTCGGATTCGGCCGGGGCTCCGCCAGTGGGGGGCAGAACAACGGAATAATCCCTTATACGGAGGTGCGCGGAGTCCGGATCATTGCCTGGAACACTAAATCCCCGAACCGGTGATCCGGGGGGTGACATCGCCCGTATCAGAGTCACAAGCGCTACCACAGAGTATAGGAGATCGGCAGGCATCCTGTCTCGCCCCACCGGGTAATCCCGGCACTCTGAGCGCCCCGCCTCCAGAGTCTGACGGGTAACCCCCGTTTATCTGCGAGCTAGCCCTTTTGCCCGGTCTCGACCGGGCTTTTTTTGTCTTGCCCTGCCCTGTGGCCCATCCCGGGCGTCCCGCCTGACTACCAACTGCCTGAAAAATGTGACAAATGTCGCACGCTGTGGCACATTGGCAAGTCCCTACCTATGCTTATAGGGAGCCTCTTCATCAGGGCTTGCGCGAGCCTCTGAAGGGCCTTGCGGGGTAAGCGGTAAAACCCCGGTGCCAGGGTGACCCAAGGTAGGTATGACACGGGATCCCGGATGATCTGCCGATGAAGACAATAACAGTGACGATCACGGAAACGACCACTGGAGTAAACATGACAGACCCCCGACACAGCGGAGCCGGAGCGCCGGTACCGGATAGCCTTAACGACCCTCAGGTCGTGCAACACCTCAAGCACGCCCGTAGCCTCATGATGGATTACGCCCGGCGGGTGCTGCCGGTGTTCTGGCGGGAGTGGTGTGCTCGCCTGGAGGACTATGCCGAGAAGGCGCGCTCCAACAAGGAACAGATGGCCCTGTACGAATACAAGCGGATGATCGAGGCCTCTCAGCACGAGCTGGAGGAGGATATCTGCCAGCGCCTGAGTAATGGCTTCGTCAAGTTCAAGAACCGGATGCTCAATACCCTGACCGGCGAGGAGCGCTTCAGTGGCGATATGCTCGCCCTGGTGGAGCACTCGGATCTGGAGGAAACCATCGCGATCACCTCCATCACCCATCGGGCGGACAGCTTTTTTGCCGGTCAGCTCTGGGCGCTGCAGCAGCGTCTGGCCCTGCTCAACGGCGGTGAAAAAATCGACGAGCGAAGCAATCCGGTCAGCCCGGTGCAGTTCTGCGAAGCCCTGCGTAAGGCATTGCTCAATATCACGTTGGACAACAAGACCAAGATCATCGGCTATAAGACCTTCGACAAAGAAGTCATTGGTGCCCTCGACGAGCTCTACGAGGAGCTCAATAAATACTTTATCGAGGAGAACCTGCTGCCCAATCTGCGCTACACCGCGCTGGTGGATGATTCGCCGCAGGGGCCCGAATCTGCCGAGGAAACGAAGGGCGCCGCAGAAGACGTACCGATGAAGGACGGCGTGCCCCAACGGCGCGCCTCGGACCGTCTGCTCAGCGGTACCGCCACGCCCGCGGATACCCAGTATCAGGCCGGCCTTTACAACGCCATCCGTCTTCTACAGAACCATATTGCCCAGCAGGCGGCACCGGCGGGCGGAGCGCCCGCCGGTGCCGGCCCGGTTGGAGAACCGGCAGCGGGCGCGACGCCTTACCCGGCCGGGGGAGGAAAACCCTACAGCAGCCAGCAACTGGTGGGCGTGCTGCAGAGCCTGCAGGCGCAGGCCCTGAGTCAGACCCAGGCCGCCGCCTCGCAAAATGAAGCCGGCTTGATCACCACACCCCAGTCGATCCAGGCGGTCAGCCAGCAAATGCTGGCCCAGGTGGCGGCCGAGAGCGACGAACCCGGCACCGTGGACCCCGGCGATCTGGATACCATTGATCTGGTTGGACTGCTGTTCGAGTACATGCTGTCGGACGACAACCTGCCGGATTCGGTCAAGGCGCTGCTCAGCTATCTGCATACCCCGTTTCTCAAAATGGCTTTTATCGACAAGGACTTTTTTGAGCAGACGGACCACCCGGCTCGGGTACTCCTCAACAGCCTGGCCGAAGCGGGGGCCCGTTGGGTCAGCAATGATGGCACCAGCCAGTACGACATGTACAACAAGATCAAAACCACAGTGTTCCGGTTGCTGGCCGAGTTCAAAAACGACGTCCGCCTGTTTGCCGAGGTGTTGCTTGAGTTCAATGCCTACACTCACAACCTGGCGCGCCGTCAGGAATTGATGGAGCGGCGTGCACTGGAGAAAGTACAGGGAGAGGAAAAGCTGCGCGAGGCCAAACAGCGGGTCAACGACGAAGTGCGCAAGCGCACCGACAACCGTGAACTTCCCTCGGCGGTGCTGCTGTTGCTGCTGCAGCCCTGGTCCGATTACCTGTCGTTTGTGATTCTTCGCTACGGCGAAAATGCCGATAGCTGGCGACAGTGCCTGAAGGTGATGGACGAGCTGCTCTGGACTCTGGAGCCAAAGACCCTGGAGGCGGATAAAACCCGACAGCTGGACATTCAGGATCAGGTGATTCGGGCATTGCAGTCCGGGTTTGATACCATCGGCTATGATCAGGGAAAGGGCAAGAAGCTGCTCGAAGCAGTGGCGTCGCTACAGAAAATGGCGCTGCAGAGTCGACGTCCCGAACCCGCCCCGGCGCCCATGCGTTCTAAACTGGAAAGCATCGCTGCCGAAAAGGCCGGGCATAGTCGCGTGGCGAACGAGCCGGTGACCGGAGAAGAACAGAAGATTGTCGACAATCTCAAAATGATCGAATTTGGTACCTGGTTCGAGTACGAGGGTGGCCGACGCCTGAAAGTCGCCTGGTACAATAAGCGCACCCTGCACTACATGTTGGTGGATCAACAGGGGCGCAAAGTGGCCATGAACTCCGGGCTGCAGTTGGCCCGGGATATGATCGCCGGTCGGGCCCGGATTATCGCTGGTAGCACCAAACCGTTCTTTGAGCGTGCCCTGGAAAACATCTACCAGCAGCTCAATGCCAAAGTCGGTGGTCACGCCCAGGAGGAAGCTCAGAATGATTGATCACCAGCGGCAGTGGCCACGATATAGCATTGATGATGTTGTGGATGTCTATGACAACCTTCGGGATCTCTATCTGGGGCGCCTGGTCAACATCAATACCCACGGTTTGATGATCATGGGCGATCAGCCGATGGACGAGGACAGACTCTACAAACTGGACCTGCATTTGCCCGAAACCCTCAATGGCCGCAACAGTATTCATCTGGGCGTGGACTGTCTCTGGACCCGCAACGCCGATCACAACGGCAAACACTGGTCTGGCTTCAATATCATCGACGCCTCCCCGCAGGCCCGTGAAGACATTGAGACGCTGATTCAGCGCCTCGGCCAACCCCTGGCGTAAAGCCAGGATCGGCACTGAGGGAGACAGACTGCAACCTATTCTTGTATACTAGTAGACTTCCATAAAAGTAAAAATGACTATATCATGCGGGTTGATATCCGATAACCCAAAAAAACCGCAAAGAGAGTAGGTCTTATCTATGAAAAAGCTCCTGGCGATAGGTCTGGCTTTGGCCTGCACCTTGAGTGCTCTGGCTACCCACGCTGAAGACGGCTACGACATGTGGCTGCGTTACCAGCCTCTGAACGACACCGCCCTCATCAAAGACTACCGCAAACAGCTGGGAACCCTGGTGGCTCCCGACGGCCCCGCCGTCATCGAATCAGCTGCCCAGGAGCTGCAACGGGGTATTTCGGGTTTGCTGGCCCAACCATTGGAACGCAGCGACTCACTGGCCCGGCGCGGCTCGCTGGTCATAGGAACCCCTGAAAGTTCCGGGCTGATCGCCAGTCTCGGCTGGGAAGACCGCCTGGCGCAGCAGGGGCCGGAGGGGTTTCTGCTGGAAACCACCCGAATTGGACGTCGCGATGTGACGGTGATCGCCTCTGAAGGCGACAGCGGTGTGCTCTACGGTGCTTTTCATCTGCTTCGCTTGCTGCAGACCCAACAGGCCATTGATGAGCTTGCCATCGCCGAGGCACCCAGGGTCCAGCACCGCGTGGTAAACCACTGGGACAATCTCAACCGGTTGGTGGAGCGCGGTTATGCTGGCCTGTCACTCTGGGAGTGGGGCACCTTGCCCGAATACAATGAAAACCCGCGTTATCGGGACTATGCGCGGATCAATGCCTCGTTGGGCATCAACGGCACGGCCATCAACAACGTCAACGCGGATCCGCGGATCCTCACCGATCAGTTTCTGGAAAAGGTCGCCGCGCTCAACGAGGTGTTCCGCCAGTACGGGATCAAAACCTACCTGTCCATCAACTATGACTCGCCCCGGGCCTTCGGCGACCTGGATACCGCCGATCCGCTCGATCCGCGCGTACAGCAATGGTGGAAAGACAAGGCCGAGCAGATTTACCGGCACATCCCGGATCTGGGCGGCTTCCTGGTAAAAGCCGACTCCGAGGGGCAGCCCGGCCCCCAGGGCTACGGACGCAACCATGCCGACGGGGCCAATATCCTGGCCGATGCCGTCGCCCCCTATGGCGGGGTGATTTTCTGGCGCGCCTTTGTGTACTCACCGGAGCAGGGCGACCGCTTCCGTGAGGCCTATGATGAGTTCAAACCACTCGATGGAAAATTCCGGGACAATGTGATTGTCCAGATCAAGAACGGCCCCATCGACTTTCAGCCCCGCGAACCCTTCTCGCCCCTGTTTGGCGCGCTGAAAGAGACCAACATCATGATGGAACTGCAGGTCACCCAGGAGTACTTTGGTTTTTCCAATCATCTGGCCTATCAGGGGCCATTGTTTGAAGAAGTGCTGGATGCCGACACTCACGCGAAAGGTGAGGGCAGCACCGTCGGGAAAATTCTCGGAGGTGAGGTCTTTGAATACGAACAGACCGGCATGGCGGCGGTGATCAACCCCGGAACCGACCGTAACTGGACCGGCCACCCCTTCGTTCAGTCCAGTTGGTATGCCTTTGGTCGCATGGCCTGGGACTATGAGCTCAGCTCCGAGGCGATTGCTGAAGAGTGGATGCGCATGACCTTCACTAACGACCGCCGCTTTCTCGACCCCATTGGTGAGGTCATGACGTATTCCCGTGAGGCGGGGGTCAACTACCGCAACCCGCTGGGGCTGACCCACCTCTTTGCCCAGGGCCACCACTATGGTCCGGCGCCCTGGTATGACGAAGCCGAGCGGATGGACTGGACCGCCTGGTACTACCACCGGGCGGATGAGGACGGCATCGGGTTTGATCGCACCGAATCCGGCTCCAATGCCATCGAGCAGTACCATGAACCGGTGCGGGAACACTTCGGCAACCTGGATCAGATCGACGAAGATTACCTGTTGTGGTTCCACCATGTGGGCTGGGACCACACCATGAACTCCGGCCGTACCCTCTGGGAAGAACTGGTACTGAAATACGACGAGGGCGTGCAACAGGTGCGGGACATGCAGGCCGAATGGGAGAAAGTGCAGGGGCTGATCGACCGGGAGCGCTACGAGCATGTCAAAGCGCTTCTGGAGGTACAGCTGCGCGATGCGATCCGCTGGCGCGATTCCTGTGTGAGTTACTTCCAGAGCCTTAGCGGCCTGCCCCTTCCGGAAGGCTCTCGGGAGCCGGAGCACGATCTGGAGCACTACAAGAAGCTGGAGCACACCTTCTACGTGCCCGACCCCTGGCACCCGAAGGGCAACGACCGGCGGGTCGATTATTGATTGAGAAGGCTTGGTGAACCGGTCGGGCCCGATGCAGAGTGTCGGGCCCGACTTCTTCTGGGGTATACTGGAAAAACCACGACAAGAACTGACCAGACGAGGCGACAGTGGCAAAGTCAGCAGCGAGCATTCCTTCCTCCAAAAAACGCCGAATCGCTGGCAACCGGTCGGTGTCCGCTCAGATTTTTGAATTCATCCGGGATGCCATCGTCAGTATGGAGTTTCAGCCCGGGCAGATGATTCCCGAAACGGCGCTGGCCGAACAGTTTGGTGTCAGCCGCACGCCGGTGCGCGAAGCGCTGATCAAACTGGCCAATATCGGCTTTGTAGATGTACTCCCGCAACGGGGCACCTACGTCTCGAAGTTCAGCATGGAGAACATTCTGGAGGCCCGCTTTATTCGCGAGGCGCTGGAGCTGGCCGTCATTGCCCACGTGGCGGAGCATGCGGACGATGAGTTGGTAGAAGAGTGTGAAGCCATTCTGGAGGAGCAGCGCATCGCGGCGGAAAACGATAACGCCCTGGCGTTCCAGAAGCTGGACGATAACTTCCATCAGACGCTGTCGGGGCGTACCGGGTATCTCCGGGTTACGCAGTTGATCGAATCTGAAAAAGCTCATATGGACCGTGTGCGCAACCTCAGTCTGCACATGAGTGGTCAGTATCACCGCGTGCTCGACCAGCATCGCGATATTCTCAATGCGGTGAAAAATCACGACCCCGAGGCGGCCCGCAAGGCCATGTCCGTGCATATGCAGGATGTGTACAAGGTGCTGACACTGATCCCGCGCGAGCATCCGGAGTATTTTCAGGACGAGTGAACCCTAACTCAGATTTCCTGATGATGGTCGGATGTCGCCTCGTGCTCGGCATCGGGTTGGTCATCTTGTGGTTGATAAAGCTCGTTGTCCTGATTTTTGTCAATGCACTGTTCGTACGCCTGACTGTAATCCCCTTCCGCGCTTTGTTGGGCTTCCCGCGCGCACATTTCTTCGACGGAATACGCATCGCTCTGGTAGATATCCACCTGAGCGACAGCCCATGAGCTGGCGCTACTCAGCGTCAGAGCGATGATTGAAACGGGTAGTCGATTCATAACCGGTGACTCATTAAAAAAGGGGAGTGCAAGCACACTCCCCGGCAGAACGACCTGGCGGTCAGTAAGTGAATTACAGGTTGCCGTAGCCAATGGCACCGTTGCAGTGCAGCCATTCACTGTTGGAGCCACCGCACTGGTTGTTTTGCCACACACCGGTATTGTAGCTCTGGTTTTCAGACTGACGGGTGTCGCCGTTGACCTGAATATAATCCACCTGCACGTCCCGACCGCTGGCGTCGTTGTCGTACTGCACGGTGATACCGCCGGTCGCGCTTCCGTTCCAGGTGTAATTGCTCATGTTGGTGGACAGGGTCCAGGTGGCCACGGTGCTATTGTCGACGCGCAGGCTGATCTGCTCATCGCCGTTTGTACCGCGCGCACGCACCACTATCTCGTTGTCCCCGGTACTGCCGCCGCCAGCGTTACCGCCGCCACCGCCGCCACCGGTACCGGATTCCCAGACGGACACATTGGAGCTGCCGCTGCTCTCGTAGCCTTCTGTTGCCATGACCTGGTAGTTGTGGGTTCCCAGATTCCAGCCCTGGTTGGCCCAGGCGTCAACGTGATTCTGGAACGTGATGGTGTTGTTGTCGCCCTGTGGACGCTTGGAGGTGCGAACGCTCCAGTACTGGTAGAAGGTTGTGTTGCCTTCGATGGAAGGCTGGTTGACCCGCTGTGTGCGATACAGGTCATAGGTGCCACCGTCGGTGGACACAGTGCCAACCGATGTGCCACCCGGTGGCCGCCAGCTGCCCCAGCTATCCACCACATAGTATTCCACCAGAGGGTTGGTACTCCAGCCATACAGGGTGAGATACGAGTTGCCTGAAGGCGAGTAGTTGCCGGCGTTGTAACCGATGATCCGGTTGGATGCGCCGGTGCTCCAGCCCTTGCCGCCCACAAAGTTGCCGGTGTTGGACCACTCGTAGCTGTAGTTGCCTTCGGACCCCAGCGTCATACAGGCGGAGCCGCCGCCGTCGGTCCAGTGTGTGTAGTAATAGCCACCGTTGGTGCCGGTCTGGTTGTCGCAAATGGTCTGGGCGTTTGCCGTTGAGGCAATACCCAGGGCGGCGGAGCAGGTAAGCAGGGCGGTAGAGAGCGTTCTCAGCCACCCACCTGACGCGGTTTTAACATCAAATAAAGGCATAATTGAATCCTCTTGATTGCATTATTTTTGTCATTACCGGCAATGATTTTTATCGTCAGGACACGGACTTGCCATGCCTGTCGCCGGTAACATCTGAGGCCTTGTCGGAGACGACGTGACTGCGCTGATTCACGGGTGAGTGCCGCGTTGTCGTTATGATTGAATCGCGCGCACTGATCAGACCCGGGTAAATCCTTTGTGGTCCTCACTTCGGTATGAGGTTGAATCAGTGTCAGGAAGTGTTGACTCGCAATCACTTAAAGTCAAATTAACCATAAAGGGTGGAATGGTGTTTCATGGCTATATATTCAGAAAGACTATAACGGTCCGTGGCCGGAAGGCCGACGGGGAGCGGAGCCGAAATTTTTGCCAAAAGCAGTTGTGGAACGACTTGGAGACGGTATCTGGCCGATCGTCAGGTTATCTGAAAAGCGGATGTCGAAATCCGTTGTCTGTCGCCCAAATAAACGCCTGATATTGCGAATTGATATAAGCTGACCGACAATATGTAACCGTATTCAGAACAGCACTCGTCTGCGCAATGGCGTTATTGCCAGCGCGGCAAGCACCGCCAGAGCGATCGCCTCGAACCAGGTTGGCAGGAGTTCTCCGGTGGCACCAACCTGGGCCTCAGGGGCGATACCCAACCACTGCGCGGTCTGATCCGCCACCAGTCCGACAAGAACCGTCGATACCAGAATCCCCAGCAGATACAGCACCATGACGGCGGTGCCCATTTCTTTGCGCATGACGGCCAGGGTGGCCATGCTGGTAATGGGGGCCGCGAGGAGAAACACCAGGGCGGTTCCGGGCGAGACGCCGGCCACCAGCATGCCTGCGGCGATGGGGGTGGCAGCGGTGGCACACAAATACAACGGTATACCGACAGTCGCCATCAGAAACATGGCGGGCAGGCCGCTGCCGTACTCGGCCAGGGCCTGGGGCGGCACCAGCGCCATCAGAATACCGGCGATCACCAGACCAGCCGCCAACCAGCGGCTGATATCATCCAGCAGGTCGGCAAACGCATAGCGCAACCCGTCCCGCAGTCGACGGGACAGGGAAGTCTGTGTGGTCGTGGCATCCGATCCCGCTGCAACCGGGCGGGTGCCACAGGTGTGGCTCTGGCAGCAGCCTGCCTCTTTACCGACGCGCCTTTCGGGCTCATGGTGTCCTGACGGGGCCGCCCTCGTCCGGGGGGCGTGGTCCGCCAGGGTCACCAACAGGCCGGTGGCAATGGCGGTAACGACGGCGCCAGTGGCTCGGGCGACCAGCATGAAGGGACCCAACAGGGCATAGGTGATGGCAATAGAGTCCACACCAATCCCCGGTGTGCCGATCAGAAAGGCGGTAGTGGGGCCCCGTCCCGCACCGCCCCGGTGCAGGGCAAAGGCGGTGGGAATCGCGCCGCAGGAGCAAAGGGGCAGGGGCGCGCCCATCACCGCAGCGCGGCTGACGCTGGCCAGGCCCTGCCCACCCACCCAGCGCAACAGGGCAGCCTCCGGAATCAGGGCTTTGATCAATGCCGCGGCCAACAGGCCGGCCAGTAGCCAGGGCGCAGCGGTCAGGGCAACGTTCAGAATCTGTTCAAGTACCACCATAGCAAGAGACTCCGGAACCGGTCTGGTCGATGGGATCGACAGGCCACGGGAGATTATGGGACCAGTGTACACCCATGGGACATGGGATGCGGGCGGGAAAACGGGGAGACAAAAAAGCCCCCCGGCATCGGGGGGCTTATGTCGAGGGCCTCTGTTTAGAAGTCCAGCCGGACGCCGGCTTCGATGGTGGGGCCGTATTCTTCGTACTGGGAATTGAACTCTGAGCTGCCCCAGTAAGCGTACAGCGGCTCGTCATTGATGTTGACCAGATTCAGGTACACCTGGGCCATGTCGTTGATCCGGTACTTACTGGTGATGTCCACTTGCAGGTGGTTGTCCTGGTAGCGGTCAAACATCGGATCGGAAGCGTCGTCGGTTTCTTCGAAAAACTCGCTGCGGTAGGCCGCGGCAACGCGAATGTTGAATCCGTGCTTCTCATAGCCCAGCGCAAAGCTGGCAATGTGGTCAGACTGGCCGGGCAGGGGGATACCACTGTCGCGCTCGGGCAGGTCGGATTCACTGTCGGTGAAGGTGTAGCTGGCATCCAGCAGCAGACCGTCCCAGGGTCCCGGCAGGAAGTCGAACTGACGGATATAAGCCAACTCGATACCGTAGAGTTCGGCGTCACCACCATTGATGGTCTGAGTCACCTCATCAAAGGCTTCAAACGGGGCTTCGCCGGCCACATTGGCGGTCAGGAAGTAGTTGCTGATGTCCTTGTAGAAGAAACCGGCGGACATCAGGCTCACCCCGGTGGGGTAGTATTCCCAGCGCAGGTCAAAGTTGGTGGACTCCAGCGGCTCCAGGTCCGGATTACCGGTTTCAGCCACACGCTTGATGTCGTCACCCGAGCCTTCAATTTCAATGATCTGCCAGGGACCGGCGGCTTCAAATCCCGGACGGGCGATGGTGCTGGTCAGCGCGGCCCGCAGAGCCATGTTGTCCTGCAACGCGTAGTTCAAGTGCAGGCTGGGCAATACGTGCGAATAGCTTTTGCTGTCAGCGAAGGGGGTCAACTGCGGCTCGCCGTCATTGACGTTCTCATCGATCGTCACCTGGGTGCCCTGGGCGGCGTAGTCGGTTTCTTCCACGCGCACACCACCAATCACGGTCAGGCGCTCAAATTCGGCCTGGGCCATGACATAGGCAGCGTTGATGTCTTCCTGGATGTCGTAGTCTTCCGCTTGACTATCAATCAGGCTGTCTTCGGCATTCAGCTCGAAGTTATCGCGATTACCGTAGAAGAAGTCGCGATACTTGTCACGATCCACCGCCGGGCCAAAATCACCCCGGGGCGGATAGTCCACGGGCGAGTCCTGGGCAAAATCGGCAATGCTGTAGGTATCACCAAAATCTTCGTAAATGCGGATGTCGATATTGTTTTCTTTTTCGCGCTGACGGGTCTTGGCACCGAACTTGATAAAGCCCGGAACGTTACCGAACATCACATCGCGCTGGGCGTTGAAAGCAATCGCCAGTTCGCGCTCTTCGTTGAAGACGCTTTCGCCTTCGGCGGACTCGAGAATAAAGTCGCTGGCGTTGCTGCCCTGATCGCCAATAACGTACAGCAGCGGCTGCTGGGCATCACCGGATTTGTCGTAACCCATGGCAACATCTTCCGCCAGAGTCTCACCGGTAATTTCCAGGTCGCCCGCTTCGCCGGCCGTGGCATAACCCAGGTTGTAATCAAAGGTCCAGTGGTTGCGCTCGTTTTTGCCGCCCAGGCTGTAGCTGGTGATTTCGACAATTTTATTGCTGTCGGAATGCGCTTTTTCGTATTCAGCCCCAACGAACTCGCCGCTGTCCGCGTCCAGACCTTCAATGTCGCCTTCCTCGAATTTGAAGATGTTCTCTTCTTTGGTTTCAGCGTCATCGAACTCGCTGTATAGGGTGCGCAGATAGTATTCGTCGGTATCGGTCGGGCGATAGTCAAAGTTCAATGCGACGCTGGTGCGCTTGCGGGTCAGAACGTAGTCCCGCTGTTCACCTTCCAGCAGGGCGTTGACCTCATTGCCTTCCGGCGTTTCGGTCATTTCCCAGGGAGCCCCTTCAATGCCGTCGGAAACGGTATCGCGATCAAACTGGCTGACCGCAAACGCAACCCCGAGATTGTCTTCACCACCGCCAATGCTGAACAGGTCGGTGTAAGAAGCCGAGATGTCCGGGCTGGTCTCTTCATTGGTGGTGTTGTAGCTGCCACCCACTGTGACGCTGCCGCTGCGGCCGCCCAGATCAAAAGCGGTCAGGGTTTTCACTTCGATGTTACCGCCCACGGCGTCGCCGTCCATATCCGGCGTAATGGCCTTGGTAATCTCGACCGACTCCACCAGATCCGAGGAAATCGCATCGAGGTTTACCGCGCGTGAGTCGGCTTCCGGGCCGGGAATACGCATGCCGTTGATGGTGGTGGAGTTGAAATTCGGATCAATGCCGCGAATCACCACAAAACGGCCTTCGCCCTGGTCGCGCTGAACCGAAATGCCAGGTGCCCGCTGCAGGGCTTCGGCGACGTTTTGGTCCGGGAAGTTGCCCACCGAGTCTGACGACAGTACGTCGATCACTGAAGGTGCGCGACGGCGACGGTTGATCGCCGCTGCCTGACCGGCGGCCTGGCTGTCGATCAGCAAGCCTTTGAGCTGGTTGGCATTGTCCTGCTCGCTGCCGCCACCGATGCGAATGCTGACCTCGGCGGTTTCGCCGGCGACGACCGTTACAGCCACCCGCTCCGGCATGGCACCGCCATACTCTGAAACCAGTTCGTACTCGCCTTCCGGCACGTTGTTAAAACGGAAGCTGCCATCGCGACCGGTCACTTCCCGGCGGCGTTCGCCTTCAATACGGACTTCCGCATCGGGAAAGGTAAATTCGCCGGTGGCGTCGGTCACCTTGCCGCTGATGGTTCCCGTGGCCTGGGCCTGGACGACCGCGCACAGCGCAACCAGCCACAGCCCGATCACGCCTCGCAAGAGGTGTTTGATCTTCATTGTGTACATTGAGTTATCCCCTGAAGGTAAAAAATAACCAACTCCGGAAGAACGTCCTGTTCTCCGGAGTGATTCGGATTTTGTGGTAGAGGGCGTCACGCTAGCGGTTTCATGTGACAGTCGGGCGACAGTCATTTGAACAGCAGGTTAAGCTTTTATGACAGGCGAGGGTTGGTGCTTGTCATTTAATTGTCACCTTAAGTTCACGGTTCAGTCACGCCAGGGTCACATACCGGGGGCACACTCAATGGCATCAAAGTCAGCTCAGAAAGCGCAGTGATGCATTCAGGAGGGAATGCGTCAGGGCGTTTTATTGTGAGCGGTCAAACCGATTCAATGATCAGAGAGTGCTATGAAAAACGTTGAGAGCAAATCAACCGGTAACCGCAAAGGTCTCGTCAATGAACAGCGCCGCCGCCTGTTGCAGAGAAGCCTGATCGCCTCGGGAGTGCTCGCGGTCGGCCCGGGCCTGTGGGGCTGCACCACACAAGGTTCCCCTCGTTCAGCTAAGCCTTTGGCGCTGAAAAAGAAAGTCAGCAACATTCCCAACCTCGCGGGCACCTTGCACGAAGTCGCGGTTGAAAACGACCCGAACACCCGAATGAGGGTGCCCCGTGGCTTCGCCGTTCGCGAAGTGGCACGCACGGGACAGCGGGCCCATGCCGGTTCCGATTATGTATGGCATGCGCTGCCTGACGGCGGCGCCACCTTCCCGATGGACGACGGGGGTTGGGTCTATGTGTCCAACTCCGAAGTGGGAGCCTGGCGCCAGGGTGGCGTGGGCGCGCTGCGTTTTAACGCGCAAGGCGAGGTGGTCGACAGTTACGCCATCTGTACCGGCACCACCAACAATTGCGCCGGTGGCCCCACACCCTGGGGAACCTGGCTGACCTGCGAAGAAATTGATGAAGGCCTGGTGTACGAGTGCGATCCCACCGGTCGTCAGCTCGCCGTGCCCGCGCCGCTCTTGGGTGTGTTCAAACACGAGGCCGCCGCCGTGGACCCGGTGCACCGCCACATCTACCTCACTGAAGATACCGAAGACGGCAACTTCTATCGCTTTGTGCCCGAGCACTATCCCGAGGGGGGGCGTGCCGACCTGAGCAAAGGTCGGCTGGAAGTGGCGGTCTTGACCGGCGATGATCCGTTGCAGACCCGCCCGGTTCAGTGGCAGACGGTGCCCAACCCGGTACCCCGCCTGGGCGGTGAAGACCCCGAACGCCGCGAACTGCCCACCCGGAAACAGGTAGCCGACGCCGAACGGTTTGATGGTGGGGAAGGCTGCTGGTATCACGAGGGCATGGTGTACTTCACCACCAAAGGCGACAACCGCGTTTGGACGTTGGATACCAATGCCAATACGCTGGATCTGATTTACGACAAACAGTCCGACCAGGCCTTCAACCCCGGCATTGACGATGTGGACAATCTGGTGGTGTCCGCCGGTGGTGACGTGCTGGTGGCCGAAGACGGCAGCGAGATGCGTCTGGTAGTGGTCGGTGCCGATATCACGCCGTTTGAACTGGTGAATGTGGTTGGTCAGCGTGATTCGGAAATCTGCGGCCCGGCTTTCAGTCCCGATGGCGAGCGCCTGTATTTCAGCTCCCAGAAAGGTTACACGGGCGATCACACCGACGGCCGAATTTACGAGCTGCGCGGCCCATTTTTTGTAGACGCCGGTTAATCACATCGACGCCGATGATCAACAGGTCCATGTCGGGTGGATAAGGCCCAAGGCCGTCATCCACCAACACCGCAAGTGAAGTAGAGGTCATTATGAACGGTTTCAGTTTGGCAACGTTAGCGGAATTATTGGAGCTGGGTGGTCCAGTGGTGATGATTCTGATGCTGATGTCCATTTACGCCCTGGCGATTGTCGTACTGAAGTTATGGCAATTCCGTACCATCCGTCTCGGCGAGCGCCGTTTTATCGAGCCGGCCATAAACGCCTGGCGTGAGGGTGATACTTACAAGGCCGGCGAATGTCTGAAAGGCCAGCCCAACCCCATTGCCCAGGCCATGAACCTGGTCGTCAAAGGCAGCGAAGCGGGTATTCCCGAAGACAGCCTGCGGGAAGAAGTGGCCCGCACCGCGGCCCGGGACATCAATGTCCTGCGTCGGCATTTTCGTCCTCTGGAAGTGATCGGCAATATCGCCCCGTTGCTGGGCTTGTTGGGTACGGTGATTGGCATGATTGCCGCGTTCAACCAGTTGGAAGCGGCCGGCAGTCAGGTGGATCCGTCGGTCCTCTCCGGCGGTATCTGGGAAGCGCTGCTGACCACCGCCGTGGGTCTGGTGGTCGCGATTCCGGCGGTGGCGGCTCTGAACTTTCTGGAGCGCAGTGTCGAGCGCCTGCACGAAGATATGCAGGATGCGCTGGGCCGCGTGTTTACCAGTCGCGCCTTCAACCGGGTCAGCGATGAAGCCAGTGGGAAAACCGCGACGGGAAACCGTGGCCAGGACGCCGCATCGCGCACCCGACAGGCATCGCTGGAAGGAGCCCTGGCCGGTGCAAATTGAGGTAGCTCCCCGTCGTAAGCGCAGTGTCAGCCTGACACCCCTGATTGATGTGGTGTTCAACCTGCTGCTGTTTTTTATGCTCGCCTCCAGTCTCGCCCAATGGAGCGGCCTGGAGTTGGCGACCGGCAGTGAAGCGGCCGGCAATGACGATATACCCGCAGCCGATATCTATTTGTTGGGCGACGGAGAATTTCGTTATGACGAGCAAAGGTATCCACTCCAGTCACTGGCAGAGCAACTGACTCGGGACCTGGAGGCTGAGCGCATTTCCTCGGTGATACTGCGCGCCGAGGATGGTGTCAGGCTCCATGAATTGATCGACAGCTTTGACCAGTTGGGCCATGCCGGTATTCAGGCGTTGGCGTTGGGCGAAACCGCTGATTGATCTGTCCACCGCTGTAACCGAAACCTCGCTATGCTGAAACAGACCGATTTCTCCCTGCCGCCCATTCCCCGGCGAACCACCAATGCGGAGGACAATGTCCTGCCGCTGATCAATGTGGTGTTTCTGTTGCTCATCTTTTTTATGGTCAGTGGCACCCTGATCCAGGAGCCGCCTTTTGCCGTGACACCCGCCACCACCCGTCACGCTGAAGCGGTGGACAGCCAGCCGGAATATCTCGCCATTGGTGCCGATGGGCGCCTGGCCTGGATGGGCGAGGCCATTGAGCCGACCCGACTGGCGGAACGTCTCGCCCAGCGCGAGCAACCCGAGGCGCCCTTGCAGGTGCGAGCCGACCGCGGACTGGAAGCCCGCGCTCTGACCGAACTGCTGGCCGAGCTGCGTGCCGGTGGTGTTGCCCAGATTCAACTACTGACTGAAAGCGAATGATTCAACAACCGCGACCCGTTCACTGGCTCCTGGCCTTGTCCCTGGCGATGGCTGTGCACACCCTGGCCATGGTGCGTCTGGAGTCGGACCGGGAAACCGTGCACCGCGCGGAAGATCCGGGGGCCCAGTCCATCACCATCGCGTTGGCACCGCCCCCCAAGCCAGCTCAGCCGACGCCGGCCCCTGAGCCCGAACCCCAGCCGCAGCCGGAGCCCGAGCCTTTGGAGTCGGCGGTCAAAACGCCGGAACCCGAGGAGGAGCCGGAGCCACAACCGGAGCCGGAACCCGAGCCCGAACCCGAACCGGAGCCAGAACCCGAGGTTCAACCCGAGCCGGAATCTCAAACCGCCGAGACGGACGAGTCGACCGAGTCCGCTGACGAGCACAGTGATCAGGACGCCAAACGCACGGCGGATCGCCAGCAGGCGGGTGCAACGGGTGGCATCCAGGATGCGCCGCCGGATTACCGCACCCGGGTCAGCGCCTGGCTGGAACGTCACAAAGAATATCCCATGAGTGCCCGTCGCAAGGCCGAGCAGGGCATGGCCATGGTGTCATTCACCTTCGATCGGGACGGCAACATCCTCGATTACAGACTGATGCGCCCGACCGGGCACGACAGTCTGGATGAAGCCGTTGAAGAAATGCTCGAAAAAGCCAACCCGTTGCCCAAGATGCCCGATGACATCGCCCAGAACCGTATGACCTGGACGCTGCCGGTGTACTTTCGACTGAATTGACCGTCGACACCGTTACCCGGACGTTGTCAGGCCGAGGCCGGATCGAAATACGCGAACTTACGTCGTAAGGAAGAATCATGAACCCAATCATGAATGTTGTACCGATAATGGGCCCTGTGGCGCGCCAGCGCCGCCTCACAGTTCCGCTGTTGACCGGGGCGCTAAGCGCGTTGCTATTGATGGGCTGCAGCAAAACCGAACCGGAACACACTCAACACGCCGCCCAAACTGAAGACGATCGGCAAACCGCGTTTCGGGTGCGTTCGCAGTTCGACATACCGCTGAATGACAACGGCGGTTGGGCCAGCGACACCAACGAGCCGGCCACCGTGTTCGCCGATGAGCCCTTCCGGATTCGCTTTGAAGTGGAAACCGCTGAAGCGGACAGTACCGGGCGTCGTTACCGGCTTGAAGTACGCCGCAATAATGGCGAGTGGGAACCCCTGGGCGCCGAGAACTTCCCGCAGCCCGCCAAAGAATATGAACTGGATTTCGAACGCCAGCCCAGTGAACCGATGGACGAGCTCTGGCACGTCCTCAGCGGCGACGCCTCGGCGCTGTCCTGGACAGCGAATGGCGATAAAGGACACCTGACGCTTCAGGCTGGCGACCAGGCCCTGTTGGCCCTGGGGCGCTATGAAACCCATTGGGAGCCACTGGAGTTCGCGGTTGACCTGCGCCTGCCAGAGGCGGACGCCCAGGCAGGCGTCGTGTTCGGTTATGAGAATGCCGAAAACTATTGGCGCGTGGACGTAAAAGCCGGCGACGCCGTGCAGGTGGTCCGTGTCAGCGACGGTGTGGAATCCACACTTGCCACTCACCCGTTCGACATCAGACACGGACAGTGGTTTGAGCTGAAACTGATCATGGAGGGGCAGGACCTGATCGTGGAGTACGATGATGAGGCTCTGGTCTTTACGGAAAATCTCAAGCGGGACATTCCCCCCTCCGTCGCCGGACTGTATGTGCCGCAAGGAAGTCGGGCGGACGTGCAGGCATTGGTGGAGGAAGGTCAACCCCGTTCGCCGCGCACCAGCATTATGGCCAGTGCATCCTTCGAACACGGTGCCCCAACCCGGGATCTGTTGAGCGTCTCCGGGCAACCGTTCACCGGTGGTGCCGGCATCAGCTTCGCGGATCGTACACCGGTCTGGTCACCGGAGGGCGGGCACAGCGAATGGGAGTTTCCCATCGTGATTCGCCGCTTCTCGGACGACGCCGCGCTCAATGAAACCGGGGACCGCTTTGACTACCGCCTGGTGGATCAGACGGGAGAGCCTCTGGCGTCGGAGGCACTGGCCTCGGTGACCCTCGAGGTCGCCGACGGTCACCTGGGAGGTACCTTTGTGGAAACCCCCATGCGCATCGGCCCCTGGGAGTCGGACAGCGGCGACCTGTACTTCCTGATGGAACCGGCGGAAACCTGGAATGCACTGATGACCGTCAGGTCTTCCGATGGCGGCGAGACCTGGCAGGAAGTGGATGGTGCACACCGCCCGAAAACCGGCGACCTGGAAGGCTTCGCCTCGGTTCGGGTGGACGACAAGATCCATATGCTGCACCAGACCTCCGACCATGTGTTCTATCACGTCTTCCGCACCTCGGATCACCCCGAGCAACCGGATACCTGGGCCATTCGGGATGAACGGCTGGCCTCCCCGGAAGAGCCCCCCACCCAGGTGGCCGATTTGGCGGTGCGCTCCGATGGTAGCGTGGTGGCGGTCTACGGTGGCCCCGATAAAATTCACACCCGCACCCGCTCACCCAAGGGTGACTGGAGCGAGGAAACCGTGATTGATGCCGACACCGGTCCGGCCCTGTCCGGTCCGGCGCTGGTGCTCGGAAAGCGTGACGTGGTGCACCTGGCTTACACCGGTAACGACGGCAGGGCGTTTTATCGTCAACTGTTGCCCCATGATGAACTGACTGAGCGGCAAGCCTTCGCGGAGGGGCTCGGCACCGACAGTGAGGATATCGGCTCCATTCTGCCGTTGGTGTATCAGTCGGAGTCTGAGACGGTTGTCGTGATTTATCGGTTGGCGAGCGGCTACCTGTGGGAGCGGCGGGTCGACGCCGAGGGCAACTGGAGCGACCCGGTCCAGGTGACCGACCGCACCGTGGTCCAGAATGCCGTCGACGCTGATCAGACCGGGGCCGATGCCATCGCCCATGGCAACAGTGTCCAGGTGTTGTTTATTGAAGAGAATACCGGCCACCTTTACCACACCGAGCGCCGAGGCGAGGGCCACTGGAGTGAAGCCCGGCTGTTGGTTGACGATGAACCGGTACAGTGGGTGCGCGGTGCACTGGTCAAGCAGGACGGAGAGTCGGCCGTGTACGGCTATGTGTACGACGGCGGCGCCGACGGCGGCTCGGGCAAGAACCGCTACCGCGAGTTGCCGCTCGGGGTACACTAGATGAATCGTCCGGGGTGTGAACCACCCCGGCTGCAGGGCGCGCAAGGGAGTGCTATCATCAAGCTCATTGACTCAAGAATAAGGAGCCTGCCATGAGTGAACCCCTGTACTCCGAACACCCCGCCATGTTCAAGAACAACCCCATCGGTTTTATCGTCAGCCTGCTGCTGATCCCGGTGTTCGGGTTGGGACTGCTGATTCTGCTCTGGTGGTACTTGCAGTGCAAGGGCTCGAAACTCACAGTCAAAGAGCACGACATCCTGTATGAGGAGGGACTGCTCAGTAAAAACCGCGCCGAGTTCAGTATTTCCGGTATCCGAACCGTGCGGGTGAACCAGAGCTTCTTCAATCGCATTTTCGGCGTCGGCACCATTCAGATTTTTACCGCCGGTGACAAGCCGGAAATCGAAGCCAAGGGGATGCCGGATCCCAACCGGGTGCGTGAATTGATCAAGGCCCGCCAGAACGGAGGCGCCCGGTAATGGTGGGGGAAGAAGATCGCAAGGACAGAAACGAATCCCGCAAGATCGCCATTGTCCTGGTGTCGCTGGTGGTGTTGGTGGGCGTGGCGGCGATGTTATTGTTGCCCTCCCTGGCCGAGTTCTCGGCCGCCTATCTCGAGCCCGGCATGGGGCTGAAAACCGCCGCCATTGTCTCCTTCTTTGTCACGGTCGTGTTGTTTCTGGTGTTTGCCGTGGCCTCCGGCGATGGCCTGCTGGGGGAATTGCAGTTTATGCTGCTGGGCTTCTTCCTGTTTTTCGTGATTTTCTGGTTGATGATCGCCTGGATTTTTTGACCGCACGCCCACCGTTCAGTGAGCGTAGCCAAACACCGCGACAAAGTGGCAGAGGGTGCCCCCGAGCACAAACAGGTGCCAGACGAAGTGGGCGAACTTGACCTTCGAGTCCAGCACATAGAACACCACGCCCAGCGTATAAGACGCGCCGCCGGCTGCCAACCAGGCGATGCCGGCGGCCGGTACCTCACGGGTCAGCGGGTGCAACGCCACCAACACCATCCAGCCCATGATCAGATACAGCCCCACCGAGAGTACCGGGTGGTGCAGTTTCCTCAGGCTTTTCATCAGTACCCCGAAGGCCGCCAATGCCCAGATGATGCCAAACAGGGTCCAACCCCAGGGGCCGCTAAGAGCGCCCAGCGTAAAGGGGGTGTAAGTACCGGCAATCAACAGATAAATGGCGGAGTGGTCGATATCTTTACACACCCGCTTGGCGCGCCCGTGGGGCAGGATGTGGTAAATCGTCGAGGCCAGGTACAGTACGATCATGGTTGCGCAAAAGATACTGACGCCCACCACAAAGGCCGGGTCCTCCAGGCGAATGGCCCGGACTATCATGAAGGGCGTGGCAATAATGGCCGCAATCAGGCCGATTCCGTGGCTGATGGTGTTGGCCGTTTCCTCGCCCACGGTCTGCAAACGGCCTTTCAGTGCCTGGGTGGCTGTGTTCATCGGATACTCCCGGAGTAGAGTCTGTTACTGAGCGCCAGCATAACCGACCCATGAGGGTCCGGCTAATGATACTATGCGCCCTTTTTTGGTGCATGAGGACCGGTCGGTGTCTTTTTCCTCTCTCTGGCGCGAAATCCGTGCTTACCTTGGAATTGAGCGCAATACGACCCGCCATAGTGAAAAACTGCTCTCGGCGCTGGGCGCCTTCGCGGGCATTCTGGCGGTCTATGGCGTCTCCCACTGGTATCTGGCCGACGTCGGTGCCCTGTTGATGCTCGCCTCCATGGGCGCCTCGGCGGTACTGCTGTTTGCCGTGCCGCACGGGGCTTTATCCCAGCCCTGGGCGGTCATTGGCGGCCATCTGGTTTCCGCTGCGGTCGGGGTCAGCTGCCAAAAGCTGTTCCCCGGTGCGCTCTGGACGCCGGCTCTGGCCGTAGGGCTGGCCGTCGCGACCATGCATTACCTGCGCTGTATTCATCCGCCCGGTGGCGCCACTGCCCTGGTGGCGGTCATCGGTGGCGCCAGTGTACATTCAATGGGTTACCATTATGTGATCACCCCGGTGGCACTGAATGCGGTCACGCTCGTGGCCATGGCGGTACTGTTCAACAGCTTCTTCGCATGGCGCCGCTATCCGGCCCACTGGAGTCGCCGCCTGGACCATACCAGACACGCGCCGCCCAAAGTCGGTTCCATTACCCTCAGTCAGGAAGACCTGGCCGCCGCCATGGAGCAACTGAACTCCTACGTCGATATCACCACGGAAGAGCTGGTGGAGCTGACGCAACTGGCACGGGAGCACGCCGAGCGACAGGTTGAGCACCCGCAGCGAATTGACGCCGGTCACTTCTACAGTAACGGCGAGCTGGGGCACCACTGGTGTGTCAGGCAGGTGGTCGACGCCGCCGAGGCGGGGGAGCGGCGCAGGGACCAGGTGATCTATAAAAACGTCGCCGGCGCCAACGCCTATGAGACCGGCATCTGCCAGCGGGAAGAATTCCGGCAGTGGGCGCGCTTCGAAGTGGTGGAATCTGGCGGAAGGTGGGTTAAGCTGGGCGGCAGTTGATCAACAAGACGGGAGTCAGTGCATGCGGTTGGCCATTCTGGATGCGGATATTCTGAGAGAGTCGTTGCAGTCGAAGTACCACAGCTACGGCCGGATGTTTGAAGCACTGTTCGAGCGTCAGCAGCTCGATTGGGAGATGGACACTTTCAGGGTTATCGAGGGCGACTACCCACCGGACATGAACCGGTATGATGCCTATCTGATTACTGGCAGTCAGTACGATGCCTTTTCCGATGACCCCTGGGTTCGTCGACTGCGCGAGTATGTTCAGGCGCTGTTTCAGACGGGTAAGCCGATGGTGGGTATCTGTTTTGGCCATCAACTGCTGGCCCATGCTCTGGGCGGAGAAGCCGGGCGCGCGAGCGGGGGCTGGGGCCTGGGGGTGATGACCTATCCATTGCTGACCAGGCCGCCGTTTGTGGATGACGCCGAACCGGTCTCGCTGATCATCAGTCACCGCGACCAGGTGACCCGCTTGCCGCCCGACGCCGAGCGCCTGCTCAGCAATGAGTTCTGCCCGAACGCGGCCTTCTATATTCCCGGTCGGGTTCTGGCCATTCAGGGCCATCCGGAGTTCAGCGTGGATTACGCTCAAGCCCTGTTGCAGTATCGCAAACACGAACTGAACCCGGACCACCTTGCCCGGGTGATTCAAAGCTATTCGGTTCCTCACCAGGGCGAACGTGTCGGGCATTGGATGCGTCGGTTCCTTGAGCAGGCTGTCGCCTGATCAGTGCTCGGCCCGGCCGGTCTGCATGTACTGGCAGATGTGCTCGGCCAGGCTGGTGCCCGCCTCGTTCATCGTCAGGTACGTCCGGTTGGCGCCAGCGGCATCAATGCGGTTGGCCTCATCCTCGTACAGACTGTGGGACACGATATAGCCCTCAAAGCCATTACTGCGCAGCTTTCTGGCGGAAATGATCTTCGCTTCCGAGTCGCTCATGCTCAACACCACCGCCTTGATACGGGACATGTCCAGCCCCTGCCAGAAGGCCTGATCCTCGGCGTCGGCGAACAGAATGTTGCGTCCCGCCTTGCGGTGTTTGTCCACCTTGCCGGGGTCCGAATCCAGCGCAATCAACTTGTAGCCCTGCTTCTGCAGGCGCTCATAGGCCGCGGCACCGGTCCGGCCCATACCCATCACCACCACTTCGGCATCGCCCAGGGAAATCGGCTGCTCGTCCGGATGCCAGCTATCCCGTTCCAGCTTCTGCAGGCGGTTGGCCAGCTTCTCGTAGAGCGGGTGGGCGATGTGGTTGAGCGGTGCGGAGAGCACGAAGGAAAACGCCAGGGTAATGGCAATCGGCACCAGCCACTCCGGCAACGCGACACTGGCCACGATCAGGCCAAACTCGCTGTAGTTGCTCAGGCTCAGTCCGGTCAGAAAGGCGCTGCGGGCGCGCAGCTTGAAGGCCAGCAGCAACACGAAAAACAGCAGCCCCTTGAGCGGCAGCACCAGCGTCATGATCGCGGCAAAAATCAGCATATCGGTGTCGGGCAACCCCTCCATGCCAATCTGCAGGAAGAAACCCACCAGAAACAGCTCTTTGACGCTCCACAACGAATTGGACAGCTCGGTCGCGCGCGGGTGATTGGCCAGCAGGGCGCCAAACGCCAGCGCCCCCAGTTCGGAGCTGAGCCCCACGGACTCGAAACCCTGGCCGCCCACCGCCAGTGCCAACAGCAAACCCAGCAACATCAGCAACTCATCGTGGCCACTCATATCGAGCAGGCGATAGAACACCGGGCGCAACAGCGGCAGGGCGAAAATCAGCAGCGCCCACCAGGACGGTGTCTCACCGTTGGCAAAGGCCATGACCACCAGCGCGATCAGGTCCTGCACAATCAGAATGCCAATGGCCACCCGCCCGTGAAACGCCCGCAGTTCGCGCTTGCTGTCGAGTACCTTGGCCGCCAATACGGTACTGGAAAAAGCCAGGGCCACCGCCAGCATGCCGGCCGTGTAGGGAGACACATCCATAAACAGGTAAAACGCCGGGGCGAGCAGCAGGCAGGAGACGGTAAAATGCATCAGGCCGCCACCGATCACCTCCGGGCGCACCAGGTTGCGCAGGCGCAGCTTCAGGCCCACCGTAAACAGCAGAAGCAGTACACCCAGGTGGGCGATATGATCCAGAATTTCACCATTCTCTTCGGGGAGGTTCAATGCCGGCGCGACGGCACTGATGGCAAAACCGGCGGCCAGATAGCCGATCAGATTGGGCAGGCCCATCCGGTGAACCAGAAATCCCAGAGTAAAGGCAAATGCGATCCAGACGGCTTCCAGCATGAAAAGCTCCGATGGTGAAACAGGGAGGGTCAGTATAAGAGGGCCTAGTATATCTGACCAAGGCTAATAAAAAAGCCGTCGCCCGGTGTCGGGTGGCGGCTCAAGCGGAGGGGTAACAGATCGGGGCGGCGCTATCCCGGTGACATCGTCAGTCGGTGCAGGCGTCCGGGTCGTTTGCCACAAAATAGGGTTTATAGTTGCTGGCAGTGTCGTCCATGCAGCCCTTGAGGTTGAGCAGGCGCACCGAGCGGAACTCGATGGGGGCACTTTCCGCCTGCAGTGCGATATAGCCCTCGTGCAGCAACGTACCATCGTCCAGTTGCATGCCGCTGTACCGGATGACCTCTTCACCTTCCACCCGATGAATGGCCAGTTCATTGCCGTGCACTTCCACCTCGGCGGTCACCCACTGATCGCCGTGATAGGTCTTGCTGGTGGACTCGATGATGTGGTCCTGGCGCAGCTCGCCTTCATAAACCGCATGGGTACCCGGCGTCACCAGGTTGGAGGTGTGGCGCTCATCGGTGCCGTTGCCGCCGAGCAGTTGCACCTCCATGCAGGCGGGGTACCCCTGGTCGATCGCCATCTCATAAGGCGACTGGGCGTGGTACATGATGCCGTTGTTGCGAATGGCCCACTCCGGCGCACCGGCGACCTGTTCGCCCACAAAGCGGTATTCCACCTCGATGCGGTAGTGGGAGAAGGGCTCCTTGTAGAAAATGTGGCCCCAGCGACCGTTCAGTTCATCGTATTGGTCATAACTGACCACGATCTTGCCGTCCTCCAGGCGGAAGGTGTTCAGGGTGTTTTCGCCTGGAGGAGAGCCGGCAATCTTGATGATCCAGTCGTCCAGATCCTGGCCGTTGAACAGCTCCACCCATTCTTCCCGGTCGGAGCTGTTCTGGGGACTGGTTTGCGTGTTGCAACCGGCGAGAGCCGCAGCGGCGACTCCAATGCAGAGTAGGTTTCGGGTCCAGCGCATGAAGGTACCTATTTTGTTTATTGGGGTTATCGTTTAATGCAGGCATAATGCCAAATTTATTATATGAAAACAAATTCTTATATAAATTTTGAGTCGGGCAATCCTTGCATAAAAAAGGCCGGTGAACGCATTCACCGGCCAAGGCGTTGACAGTCCCGTCCTTGGGCAGGAGGTTTACGCATTGCGCCGCATTAAAAAGAACCGCGGATACCAAAGGTATAGGTGGCGCCCGGGTAGAAGGCGTTGAAGGCAATACCTTTGACTTCGTGCCAGCTGCCCACCGGTTCATCGGTCAGATTGTAGGCATCGAAGGTCAAGGTCAGGTTTTGATCCTCCATTACCGGCAGACGGTAGCTGCCAGAGAAGTCCACCTGGGAGCGGTCCATGGAAATGATTTCCAGCCCTTGGGTGTAACCCGCAACTGAGCCGTCCTGATGATAATAGGTCAGGCGCGCCTGCAGACGGTCGGTTTCGTAGTAACCGGTGAAGTTGTAGGTCCAGTCGGAAATACCGGTCACGATGGCATCTTCGTCGCTCGCGTCCTGGGTGATGTGAGTGGCGCTGGTGTCGAACCCGAGGCCTTCCACAATGAAGTCCAGAGGCATGACCCACATGGCTTCGTACCCCGACAACGTGGTCGAACCGTTCACGTTACTGCTGGTGTTCACCACCACGGTGCACGCTTCGGGCCCGCCACATTCGGCCAGGGCCTGCTCACGGTCTTCACCGATGTTGTTGATGTCCATGCCGTAGCTGGGCAGGTCCAACCAGTCGACGTTAATGCTGTCGGATTGGGTGAAGCCGGTCACTTCCTTGATGAAGTGGGTGAAGCCGACGTAGCCACCCTGATCAAAGTACCACTCACCGCCGAGATCGAAATTGGTGGCTTCGAACGGAGACAGGTTGGGATTGCCCGCATTGACGGAGTCCACACCCGAACTACCCCAGGCGGAATTGGGGAACATGTCGGAGGGATTGGCTCGGGTCAGGCTGCGCGAACCGCTCATCCGCAGCTTGATGTCATCCCGCAGGTCGTACACCATGCTGAAGGAGGGCAGGATCTTGCTGTAATCCTCGTTGGTCTCGCTCTCCATCGTACTGACGTTCTGCTTGGTATCCACCCAGCGGGTGCCCGCGTTGATCCGCAGGGGGCGCCCGCTGATTTCCTGCTCGAGGTTGCCTTCAATGTACAGCCCTAATACTTCCTCGCTGATGTTGCCCACGGTCTGTCCGAACTGGTCACCGGCGAGTTGCTCCGGCTCATAGTCATTGTAGTTGGTGGCCTGCTTGATCCGGTTCCAGTCCACCTGGGCGATACCGGAATAGCCGTTGTAACCGCTGATACTGCTGCCCAGATCATTCACCAATGAAGGCCCGAGATAGTCGGCGAAGTTTTCGTCCGCATCGGAGCCGTCGACATTGTTGTCCTGAAAATCGGTGGTGCCGCCGAAGGCGTTCATGTCGCTGGAGTTTTCATCCCACGCCAGGCCGAACTTGAAACCGTTGATATTGGCATCCTCGCCCCAGGCGAAATCGGCGTGGAAGCCGTTGGTTTCGGTCACTCGGGTATTGCGCTGGATGCGGAACCGGTCACCGAACTTTTCATTGTCCTGAATTACGCCGTCTTCGTTCTGGTCGAACTCCTGCTGCCAAGTCCAGCCAATGTCCGGGCTGGCTGGGTCTTCGCTGAAGCTGAATGAGGGAACGGTGCCGTTGACCGTGTACTGCATGGTTGCGCCGGGCGACATGTACAACACATAGGGCTCATCGCGATCGAATTCGGACTTGGTGTAGCTTGCCGAGATATCGGCCTTGAAGTCATCGCTGATCTGCCAGGCCATGCTGGGCATGAAGCTGACGAAGTTCAGGTCTTCCACGTACTGGCGTGAGCCCACCCAGATATGCGCATTATAGAAAGTGGCGTCGGTCACATAGCCATTTTCGACGGTCACATCTTCGGGAATGATGGCCGCGCCCTGGTGCAGATAGTTACGCCGTCCCCAGAGCATGGCTTCGGTCCGGGTAAAATCGCGGTCCGCCTGAGCGTACATGGTGTCCAGTACGAACTCCATATCGTCATTGGGGCGGAACTCCAGCGAGAGCAGACCAGTCATCCGGTCGCGGTCCCCTACTGAGGTCATGGGGCGGCCCAGATAGGGTAGTAGAGCGGTATCCAGTGTTTCAGCGTCCAGGCCGGAGGTGGCCACCGGATCGACCGGGTCGCCAACTTCCACGCCGTCTTTGGCCGCCGCGTAATCCGCCGTGGCTTCAGGGCTCCAGAAAAAGTGGTTGAAGCCTTCACTGCCTTCGACACAGGCCGAGTTGGTGCGCTCGGGATTGCTCCACTCGGCCACACAGCCGTCGGTGTAGAGCGCAACCGCTTCATAGCCATCCACTCGGGAGCTCTTCTGCTCACCGGCCAGACCAAACAGCACGCCAAACTGCTCGTTGGAGTTGCTGTACATGAAGGAATACTTGGGGCTGACGTCTTCACTAAGCTCGCTGTAGGCCCCTTCCAGGGAGTAACTGAAATGCTGGCCGTCAAAGTCGGAAGGGCGCGCCGTGCGCATGTTCACATAACCGGATACCCCGCCTTCGAGCTGGCCGGCGGTTGCGGTTTTGGACACCGCCAGGCTACTGAACAGCTCGGTGGGGAACAGGTCCAGATCCACTTCGCGATTTCGGTCACCGGAGGTCAGGCTACCGGTAGAGGCCACTGCCATGGCATTGCCGTTGAGGGCAATCTTGGTAAAGCTCGGGCCCAGGCCCCGCACGGAAATCTGCTGGCCTTCACCGGTCACTTCACGGTTGATTTTCACACCGGGAATTCGGGCCAGGGACTCAGCCAGGTTCTGGCTGGGCATGTTGCCGATGTCATCGGCAAAAATCACATCCGAGAAACCGTTGGAATCCCGTTTGGCATTGGTTGAGTTGAGCAGCGATCCGCGGTAGCCGGTCACCACAACCTCTTCGAGGCCGCTGGCGGCAGGGGTGGCTTCTTCATTGGCATCCTGCGCCTGGGTAAAACTGGCGGTACCGATGGCAAGGCCCAGCAAACCCAGTTTGCTGAGGCGGAAAGTTGGGGTTTTCATGATGAACAATCTCCAAGCTGGCTTATCGTTATGAAAATTGGCGCATTATTCATTTCACCCGGAATGTGGGAGGGCGAAGTGAGATCGGCCAACTTATAGTCATCCGATCTCTAAGTCTTAAAGTAAGACATGTATACAAGTATGTCAATAGTCGTAACTGTGACTTATTGGGCAGTGCGAGGGGGGAAATTGGCGGAATTCGTGATGTGTCACACAAACCGGGGAAACAATAAAAGCAACAGGCGCCAACCACTTAAGTTCAAATTGACAATATGTGGGCGCGGTAGTTAACTCCAGAGGACGCCTACGGATCGGCGGTACCCAATAGCGCTTGATAACCCGTTCTAATAATCAACAGTCTGCGCTATTCACTTAAGTTGTTGTTGAGTCGAACTTCCGTCGATCATCAGGCGTTTCATTGCATTCATTTGCAACACTCCACATGCCAATAATGACTTGAAACAGGAGTTCGAAAATGACAAACCTACTACGCAAGCAGCTGATGTTGGCGGCGGCGCTGTTCATGTCCGCCCAGGCAGCGCAGGCCATCACCTCCGGCTCCGCCGAGGCCACCCTGAACGTCGATAATCAATGGGGCTCGGGCTATTGTGCCAGCGTCACCATCGACAATAATGGCGGTAGTGCAATCACGGACTGGACCGTCGGCCTGGACCTCAACGGCAGCAGCATCGACAACCTCTGGAACGGCAACCTGAGCGGCACCTCGGTGACCCCCGCCGCTCATAACGCCACCATTCAGGCGGGTAACAGCACCGGCTTCGGTTTCTGCGCCAACGGTGGCAGCATTGCGGAGTTGGCTTCCCTTGATGTGGAAGGGGGCGATGGCTCGAGCAGCAGCTCCAGCTCCGACAGCTCCAGTAGTTCAAGCAGTTCCAGCAGCTCTGATTCCGGCGGTGACAACAGCGTGACCGTGCGCATGAGTGGCGTGACCGGCGACGAAAGTGTCAGCCTGGAAATTGGTGGCCAGACGATCGAAACCTGGACGCTGAGTGTCGGCATGCTGGATTACAGCGTGAGCACCAACGCCACTGGTGAGCTACGTGTGGCCTTCACCAATGATGAAGGCGATCGTGACGTGCAAGTGGATTACGTGATCGTCAACGGCGTCACCTACCAGGCGGAAGATCAACAGGACAACACCGGCGCCTGGGACGGCGAATGCGGCGCGGGTTCCTATTCGGAAATGCTGCACTGCAATGGCTCCATCGGTTTCGGCAATCCGTTTGATGGCAGCAGTTCGTCCTCCAGCTCCAGCAGCTCGTCAAGCTCAAGCAGCAGCGACCCGAACCCGGGTAACCCGGATTTCCCGCCGTTCCACGTCGGCAACATCACCACCAACGGCCAGGTCCGCTCCGACTTCATGCAGTACTGGGATCAGATCACCCCGGAAAACGAAGGCAAGTGGGGCTCAGTCGAAGGCACGCGCGATCAGTACAACTGGGGTCCACTCGATGCCATCTATGATTTTGCTCGCGCCAACGGCATTCCGGTCAAAGCTCACGTACTGGTGTGGGGCAGTCAGCGTCCCGGCTGGATTGATAGCCTGAGCCCGGCGGAACAACGCGCGGAAATCGAAGAGTGGATCAGCGACTACTGTGACCGCTACCCCGATACCGAAATGATCGACGTGGTGAACGAAGCGCTGCCCTCGCACGCACCGGCCAACTACGCCGAGAGCGCCTTTGGCAGCGACTGGATCACCGAATCGTTCCGCCTTGCCCGTGAGCACTGCCCGAACGCGGTTCTGATCTATAACGACTTCAACTTCATGACCTGGGACACCGACGCGATCATCGATATGATCCGCCCGGCCGTGAACTCCGGTTATGTGGATGCGCTGGGTCTTCAGGCCCACGGCCTGTACAACCCGCGCGTCTGGACCGGTCCGGAAATTGAAGCCAAGCTGGATCAGATTTCTGAGCTGGGTCTGCCGCTGTACATCTCCGAGTACGACATTCAGGAGTCCAACGACCAGTTGCAGCTTGAGTATATGCAGACGCACTTCCCGATCTTCTACAACCATCCCAATGTGGTTGGTATTACCCTGTGGGGGTATATCGTGGGCGCCACCTGGCGCGAAGGCACCGGCCTGATGACCAGTGATGGTCAACAGCGCCCGGCCATGCAGTGGTTGATGGAATACCTGAACCGCTAAGCGATTGACTTCGTATACCCGGGAGAAAAGGATTTCTCCCGGTCTCATTGAAGTGTCTCCCGCACCGCAAGACCTGTCGAAACCCCCGCCATCTGCAGCATCACTAATCGACCATCGTCCGGTGATTTAATCCGGAGCGGCTTCTCTCAATGTTGTGCACCAAGTCACAATATCGAAAACCCTTCCAGTCGATTTCCCCTGTAAATGATCTGTCAGCCGCCGTTCGGAGTACGCCTGTGGTGAATGAGTGAAAAACGGACGCTTCTGGTCCGGTTGCGTTTCGCAACAAGCTCTTCGACGGCGGCTGACAGTCTCGGCGGACAGAATGCTGAAGAGTCGCAAAACCCATAAGTCAAAAAGCGAAGGAATTTCAGATATGTTAACCACCAAGTCCAATCATTGGCTGACGACGACGCATTTTCTGGTGCTCGCTGCGGTGGCCGGTCTCGCCGGCTGCGGCAGCGATGACGATGACCCTATCCCTGATTCCCCCGAACCGGAACCCGAGCTCCAAAGCTACAATGTGCCTCTCGAGGGACGGCAGGAAGTGCCCATGGTGGAGACCGAACAGTCCGCTATGGCCACCGTCACCATCAACGAAACCGATATGATGGTCATGGGCGAAGTTGACCTGACCGAGGTTGCGGAAGTGAGCGGCGCTCATATCCATGCGGGCGAGGTCGGGACCAACGGGCCAGTCGCCTTCGGATTTTCCGACGCGGATGAAGATGGCGTCTGGGAGATAGAAGGTGAAGACATCACCCAGGAGGAGCACGAGGCGCTGCTCGCGGGCAACTGGTACGTCAATGTACACACCGACAGCTATCCGGACGGTGAACTGCGCGGCCAGATTGTGACCGATACACAGTCGGTGCATGTGTTTGGTTTATCCGGTGAGCAGGAAGTGCCAGCGGTACAGACGGAGGCTTATGGGCAGGGCTACCTGTTGTACGACAGCAGTAATGGTGCCTTGACGCTCAACGCCTGGGCGTGGGATCTGGCGGCGACCGCCGCGCACATCCACCATGCCGAAGCAGGCACCAACGGCGACGTCATCGTCGGGCTCGAAGAAAGTGCCGACACCGAAGGGCTGTGGCAACTGCCGGACAATACCATCCTGGGAACGGATGAAGTCTCGGCACTGGAGATGGCCAACCTGTACGTTAACGTGCACACCGACGCCAATCCCGGTGGCGAGATTCGCGGGCAGATTCTGCCAGACGATTACGCGCTGGTGCTGTTCGACCTGTCCCCGGGGCAGGAAGTGCCCCGCGTGGACTCAAGCGCCAGCGGCCTCGGTTACGCCACGCTCAATACTGACTCGGGTGGTCTGCGTCTGAACGCCTGGTCCATGAACATGGACACCAACGCCGCCCATATTCATCAGGCGGGTATCGGCGAAAATGGCGATGTGGTGATTGGCCTGGAAGAGAATATGGATGCCGAGGGGCTCTGGCAGACACCGGAGAATACCGCCCTGGATCCGGACACCCAGGAATTGCTGCTCTCCGGTGGCCACTACGTCAACATGCACTCCGATGCGTTTCCGAATGGAGAGATTCGCGGGCAGATTACCCCGGGAGCCTGGGATGTGCTCGCCTTCGCTCTGAGCGGCGCGCAGGAAGTCCCGTCGGTCACCACCGAAGCCGAGGGTGATGGCTACGCCCTGTTGAACAGCGACTCCGGTGACCTGATGTTGGTGGTCAACACCCGCAATCTGGATACGGCCTCGGCCGCCCATATCCACGCCGGTATTGCCGGTACCAATGGTGATGTCGTGGTCGGACTCGAGCAGGACGATACCGACACCTGGCGCTTGCCGGCCGATACCGCTCTGGATGAAGCGACCTTGGCCGAATTCATGGATGCCGGTCACTACGTGAACGTCCACACCCCCGCCAACCCCGGTGGTGAAATCCGCGGGCAGGTATTGACCACGGACCACGTCATGTTCCCGCTGATGCTCTCCGGTGACAACGAAGTACCACCGGTAGAGACCATGGCATCCGGCGAAGGGGCCTTCACCCTGCAGACCGTCAACGGCAGTCTCCGTGGCGCCTTCATCACGAGCAACATAGACAGCAACGCCGCCCACATTCACCAGGCCCCGGCCGGTGAAAACGGGGACGTGGTTCTGGCGCTCGACGCGACGGAAAACGGCTATCAGGTGCCCACCGAAACGGCGCTCACCGACGAACTGATCGGCATCATGCTCGACGACGGTCACTATGTGAACGTGCACAGTGACGCCTTTCCCGATGGGGAGCTGCGCGATCAGATTGTGCAGTAGTTGATTGACCGCTGGAAAGGGAGTTCCAGCCACCCCGCGCTCAATCGGGCCGACTCAGCTCGCTGCCTGCATCGGCAAGTGGTAAAAGCGACAGGTCTCCGCAACAACTTCCGCTTCCGTCATCGCCTGAGCGGGCTTGGACTCCCTGACCCGGCCGGTAAACCGGTCGTGTTCTTTCAGATAGTTCAGCAGCTCTTTTCGGGCCTCCCCCGACCCCATCAGATACAGGTCATCGGCGCGAGCGATCACTTTGCCAACGGCCTCGTAAAAACGGGTGAGCGCATGCCGGTACTCCCGGTCCCGGTGATCTTCGGCGACCACCGCTTGGTGCGCCCAGGGCTCCCGCTGATGAGAACCGCCGGACGTTCTCGCCGGTTTCTCGGTCAGGGACGCGATGTTTGTGGTAGACGGCTTGCCGTCGGCCAGTATCACCACAATCGCATTGCGGTGATCAATCCAGACACCTGCATGGGTACGCATAAGTCACCTCCTTTGACCGAACAGAAAGGGCTGTCCGGTACCCCAAGAATAGGCGATTCCCGAGGCCGGAACTAAGACTGTTGTGGAATAACCCCTCTGTCCGGTTAGCAGGTTTCAACCGGGCCCGTATTGAGCGGAGCGCCGTATGAGTCGGTGAACTACACTGACCCCAGCGAACGACAATCGACACCCACGAGCCACTGCATGACTGATACGTTTGAGCCGATACGGCTTTCTGAAAAGGCGCGCCCCTGGCTTCACGCCCTGGCCGCGTTAATCTGGACGACCCTGGCGCTGAGGCTGGGTCTGGTCGGGGCGGACGCCGCCAGGGCGGACACGTCTGTGGTGGCGGGCGTGTTGGGTAGTTTCGGTTACTTCACGGTTCTGACCCTGGCGGCCGCCGGGCTGGCCGCCACCGCGCCACTGCTCCCATTGGCCGTGTTGCGTCGGACCCGTCTGAAGGTGCTGGCGTGTCCCGGTTTCGCAACACTCGTAGCCGCCGCTCTCGTCATGGTGGCACTGGTGTACACACTGGTACTGCGCGACCTGCGGAACCTCGAGGGGTTATGGTGGGTGGTGGACAGCCTGTTGCACGACGTGATTCCCGTTGCGTTCCTGCTGTACTGGTGGTTTTGTGTCCCCAAGCGGGCGTTGCGTTATCGACAGGTGATCTGGTGGGTTTGTTACCCGACAGCCTACTTGCTCGTCGTCATGCTGCTGGGGTTGACCCATGGCTGGTACCCATACCCGTTTCTGGATGTGCCGGCGTTGGGGCCTCTGAGAGTTCGGTTTAATGCGGTGGGCCTGCTGGGCGTCTATGCCGCCCTGGCGTGTCTGCTGGTCGGGGTGGGGCGTCGCTTCAGCGACGCTTGACCACGGTTGGCGTATCGGCGCAGGCCGTCAGCGATCTGACAGCGTGCGCCGGTCGTTCCATCAACCGTTATCGGGAATCTCCGGCTCCACCAGCTTGGCCAGCTGTTCCAGCGATTCCTGCCACCCCAGATAGCACATCTCCTCCGGAATCACCGAGGGGATGCCCTCCTGAACAATGTGAATCTCGGTGCCGCAAGAGACCGCTTTCAGGTCAACGGTCACCATCATCTCCCCGGGCAGGCTCTCATCATCAAAGCGGTCGGTATGCCGAATGCGCTCATTGGGCACCAGCTCCACATATTCGACGGTAAACGAGTGGCTGCTGCCGGTCCCGAAGTTGGTAAATGACATCTTGTAGCCGCCACCCACCTTGGCGTCGATCTCATGAACCGTGCCGGTAAAGCCGTAAGGCGGCAGCCAGTATTCCAGGCCGTCTTTGCGGGTAAAGGCGTTGTAAACCCGCTCGGCGGGCGCGCGCAGAACGCGGTGCAGTCGTACAGTGCCGGTGTTGGCTGACATATTAATCCTCCAAAAGTTGAACTGGGGGTCCGGTAAAGAGACCCGTTGCTGAAATAAAGCAGAAAATCCGGGGGTTGGGGCCCGAATCTCCCTACTCCTGTTCAGTTGGTCGGTTGGGGGGGTTACAGAATCGACAGCCTGATCATCAGAATGACTCCAGATGCCAACCTTTTTTGGTAGCCACCAGCCAGCCGGTCAGTCCGAGGTTACTCAAAAACCGGTCGTCGTGTGACACCACCAGCAATGTCCCCGGGTACTGACGCAACATGGCTTCCAGGGCCTCGGTGGATGGCAGGTCGAGGTGGTTGTTCGGTTCATCCAACAGCAACAGCTCGGGAGGTGGGTCGGCGTAGAGGATGCACGCCAGTGAGCCTTTCAGGCGCTCGCCCCCGCTGAGCCTTCCGCTCGGCATCTCGACTTTGGGTGCGTCCAGGCCCAGTTGTGCCAGCCGCATCCGTAAGTCTCCTTCGGGGGTGGTGCGGTTCGCCTGTTGTAACTGCTCAAGCACCGTTTTCTCAGGGTCAAGGTTACCCAGCCGCTGATCAAGATAGGCACAGTGCGGCGTTACTTTGCAGATGCCAGCCACAGGCTTGAGCTGGCCCGCGAGCGCGCGGAGCAGTGTCGACTTCCCACAGCCGTTCGGGCCGACCACGCCGATGCGCTGCTGCCCACTCAGGGTCAGGCTGATGGTGCGTGTCGGGCCTTCGACAAAAGGCAGCGCCACGGCCTCCAGTTCCGCCACCCGACGTTTTGGCGCCTGCCAGACGGGGATGGCATGCAGGGTGATCTCGGCTTCATGATTGATCCGCTGCGCCGCCTCGCGTACCTGCTGGTTCAGTTCGGCTCGAGCAGAGGCGTGTTTCTGGTGTAAGGCTCCGGTGGAGTGTTCGCTGCGCTCCTTCTGGCGGTCCAGCAGAATTTTGGCCTGATTGGACTCCTTGCCCTGGCGATTGCCGCGGGCCCGTCGCCGTTCCTGACGTTCCCGCTGCTGGCGCATCGCGCGCTCCTCGCGTTGGCGTTCAAGCTTGCGCTGATTAAGCTGATCCAGGGCGTTCTGTCTCTCTTCCGCTTTTCGTTCGGCATAGAAGGTGTAATTGCCTCCGTAGCGGTGCAGTCCCTGCGGGGTCAGTTCGATGATGCGCTCCATGGCGTCCAGCAGTTGCCGGTCGTGGCTGATCACGATCAAGCCACGCGGCCAGCGCCCGAGTTGTTCGATCAGGGCCTGTCGGTTTGGTCGGTCGAGGTGGTTGCTGGGTTCATCGAGAATCAGAAAGTCGGCGTCCGAGAGCAGGGCGCCAATCAGAGCGACGCGCATGGTCTCCCCACCGCTGAGTAAACGGGCAGGGGTGGTTGGTTCAAGGTGGCCAAGGCCACTGCGCTCAAGTTCATGGTGCAGCCGTTGGCGAATATCCCAGCGCTCGCTCACGGCATCGAAATCCTCCGGTGCCGTGCTGCCCGACTCAATGCGCGCCAGCGCATCCAGCGCAGGCTGAACGCCCGCCAGGTCGCCCACGGTGGCGCCCACCGGGCAGGTCACTTGTTGGGCCAGATAATGCACCAGGCCGGAGCGCAGGCAGGCTCCGGCGCTTGGCTGTAGCTGCCCCGCCAGAATGCGCGCCAGGACCGTTTTGCCGACGCCATTGCGGCCTACCAGCCCGGTCGACTGCATATCGAAGGTTTCATTCAGGTCGGCGAATAGCGTTCTGCCGTCCGGCAGAACCTGAGAGACACCTTTCAGTGTGAGATAGGTCGTCGTCATGCGATATTCCATGGATGCCAAGAACTCCCCCGGCGACTGGGGGCTGGTGGAGACTGGCCGTCTTGAGGACGGCGGCATCAATGACGCATTGGACTAATACCTTTTAGCGGGAAAGGAAAACCAAAATATTACAAGTGTTGTTCCGGATGGGCAATACCCCAAGACGGTTGCCTTTGTTTATGGACTCAAGAGCCACGTTGGCTTGCCGATAGCATGAGACTACCGTCAAATGGAGCTCCCTGATGTTCAATCGCCGCCTGAAACAGGAATTCGAAGCGCAGCGCACAGAGTTGGCAATGCTGCGACAACTGACCGAGCAGATGGACCGGGGCATGCTGTCCATCACGCTGGATGCGGACTTCTGCATCTCGGCCGTAAACCAGGGCTTTGCCGATACGCTCGGCTACCGGAAAGATCAGTTGCTGGGGCGGCCGATGTCGGAGATTGTGCCGCCCTATGTGCCAAAGCTGGCCTGTTTCCGGAACTTTAATCAGGCCGTCGCCAGGTTCGAGCCCGTCAGCGACGACTACCGCTACCTGCGGGGCGACGGTGGCACACTGGTCTGGTTGAACGTTCACTGGTTTCCGGTGCGAGGGGCGGACGGTAAGCTTGCCTACGTACAAGGCTATGCCCGCGACGTCACCAAATCCGTGGAAGGTGCAAAAGAAAGCGAGGCTTTCATTGATGCGTTGATCCGCTCGACCGCCGTCATCCAGTTCAACCTGGATGGCATCATTATCACCGCAAACGAGCAATTTCTGCAGGCCATGGGCTACCGGCTTGAGCAAATCGTTGGCCAGCACCACCGGATATTCTGTACGCCAGAGGAGGCTGACTCGCCCGAATACGTTGCGTTCTGGGAAAAGCTTAATAGCGGGCAGTACGTCGCGGATCGCTTTAAGCGGATCGACAGCCGCGGCGCCGAGGTGTGGCTTGAAGCCACCTACAATCCGGTTTATGACGCCGAGGGCAACCTCTCAAAGGTCGTGAAATTTGCCAGTATGGTCACTGACGAGGTGGAACGGGAAGCCCAGGTGCGAGAGGGCGCAAGCGTTGCCTATGACGTTTCACAGGAGACCGATGTGAGCGCCCAAAGAGGCACGACCGTTGTCAAACAGACCGTCGAAACCATGCAACAGATCGCCGCACAAATGCAGGCGGCGACCGAAAGCATTGAGGCGCTGGGCAAACAGTCCCTGCAAATCAACGCCATCGTTCAAACCATCGGCGGCATCGCGGAGCAGACCAACCTGTTGGCGTTGAACGCCGCTATTGAAGCCGCCAGGGCCGGTGAACAGGGGCGTGGGTTCGCCGTGGTGGCCGACGAGGTACGGCAGTTGGCGGCTCGCACCAGCAACGCCACGGAAGAGATCGTGAGCGTCGTTGAGCAAAACCAGACGCTCTCAGATGAGGTCAAGCGCCAGATGTTCAGCTCCCGGGAGGAGGCCGAACAGGGTCTGGATCTGGCGAACCAGGCCGGCGCCGTGATTGTGGAAATTCAGGAAGGCGCCAAACAGGTGGTAGACGCGGTAGAGCGCTTTGCCAACCGTTTGCAATAAGCCGTGTCGCGATTTATCAGAATTTCCTTAAAATGAATTGCCCGGTTAAGGGTGATACAAAACTAATCCACACTCAGACCAACGGATTCCAGCTCGTCCCTAAGCAGCTCCTCACTATTCTCGGGGGGCCAGCCTTTAAAAAATGTGACAAGCTCCCCATTTTTATAGAAATGAAAGGAAGGGGTTGCCCAACTCCTTATCTCTGGCCACTCCTTTTCTCTGTACGTAAACTTCAATTCCACTGGGTTCGACCGATTAAAATCAGATACGACCTCAACATTCAGGCCTCGACCAACTGGACTTATAAAAGTCGCATGAGACTTTAGAACGGAAAGAAATTCTGGTGAATCTTTTAGCCAGCTAAAAAATCTATTGGATGGATTGCATTGTGGGGACCCAATAACAATTACGTGTCCGCCTTTGGGGAATGTGAATGGCTCTGCTACTAAGGATTTATTATCTTCACTGATAGCTAGCAAGTTGTTTTTGTTAATCTTTGAGATATCTACTGGTGGCACTTTCTTAAAGGTCAAGTTCGGATACTGAGTTTCAAGGTTCTCCGCCTTTTCGAATTCGCGCGCATCAATATACCCACTGTGCAAGTTAACAATTAACTTCTCTATATTATCCCCACGCCTTTCTTTTTCAAAGATTGTTTTTCTTAAATCATTCAGAACGGTCCTTGATTGCGTATAGAAGAATATAATCTCTAGAGAGCTGTAAAGCATGTGAAGGTGTTGGTCGGATAGGTTTTTTATGCTTTTCCCGTTTCTAGTATTGAGGTAGCATTTTCTATATATGTCCTCATACTGGCTGCGTCTGTCATCACCTGACCGGCGTTTATCAGGAGATTTCTCAACTAAGGAAGAGTGTAATTTATCTACGGACAAAACAGAATTTTCAAACGAAATAGCATTAAATTCTTCACTTTCAACGCATTGATAATCTGAGTCTGCCAAACAGCTGAAGGCAATGAGTGCAGTGTTTGCCAATATCGCTTTTACAATATTTTTCATGAAAGTTCACCTGATTTTCCCTTGTTATCACGTCTTCTAAGGCTCGATATGCTCAGTAAATAAGTGGCATTGCTTGGCCAGGGCCGGACCGATACTGCGGTTGGCGCCAGTAACCAGGGCGCCTCTTCCAGAGTGGGTGCGTTAGGCGTCGCCGATAACCACGGCATGCTCCCTGGATACTTGCCATCCTTTTTCTGTCTCTTTCAGGGTCAGGTTGAAAACGATCTTCTTGGAACCGTCCCCAAGAAGGTTCATTGCCCTTGTGACCATGACAAAACCAACTCCACCCTGAACCTCAGCAGAATGGAAGTTCGCCGTTGTATCTAAGGGTGGAGCTTCAGAATCGCGTAAAGAGCGGAAGAGGTCCAGGCACTGCTCGTAGTCGAAGCTCAGTAGCGATGAGTCTTCTTGAAGGATGTGTACTGTGAAATCAGGGGAGTAAAGGCTTTCCAGATCTTCAATTCGATAATGACATCCTGCATCTATCAGTTTTTCAACCGTTTGAATTAGCGCGTGATCTTTCATTAAAATCTCCTTTTTCATCGTGACAGTTTAATTAAGCAGTGCTTCCATCATTTGCAGGCAGTCCCGCCGCTGCTGTGGCTCAAAACGCATTCTTTCCATTACCTTCAAGCCGCACATCAGCGCGAAAATCTGATTGGCTACCGAATCCGGTTCCCGCCCATCGGGCAACTCGCCGTTTTCCGCCATCGCCCGGCAGGCCTGTTGCAAAATCGCCATGGCTTTGTCCCGGCGCTTGAGCAACATCGGGCCAGCGACGGCGTTGTCGATGCCCAGCTCGCAGGCGCTGTTAACCAGCAGGCAACCATTCGGGTCCTCATCGCTGTGATAACCGGCGGTCGCCTCAACCAGATCCAGCAAGAACTGTTTTGGCGACTCGGCCTGCGCCAGAGCCTCGCGCATGTAACCTGCGGTCATCTCGCCATAGCGATCCAGGCACAGGTTGAACAGTGCGTCTTTAGAGCCGAAAGTCTGGTAGAGGCTGCTTTTGGACAACCCCATGGCAGCCATCAATTGAGCGGTCGAGGTGGCTTCATAGCCCCGAGCCCAAAACAGCAGCATGGCTTTCTGCAAGGCCTGTTCGGGGTTGAATTGCATCGGTCGACCACGACCTGCGGAACCAGTTTTGAACATAATGTCTCCAATGCGAGGATAATAGAACCGATCGGTCCGTTATTCAAGTAAAAAATCTCAGGCTGTTGTCAGCGTCAGGCATCGGTGGCGCTTAGCCAAGCTTTGTGGCACATCTATCCGCGCAGAAGGATCTATACTCGCTTGATGGCATGTGCAACATCATTGAGAGCGGGGACCATCATGTTCGAGCAGGAGATCATCGACATCGTCGCGGATCGGGAAAGCGGCTCCTCCCAACTGGTAGAGCGGATCCAGGGGGCGTTGCATTGCCTTGAAAACAGTCCCCCCGATAGACGGCAATTGCAGTGGGCTTTCCGTAAACTCCGGCATATCGATCGCTCAATGGCGGTGGTCCACCACCTGCTCGATGCTCTTGAGCCCGCCATTGGCCCGGGGTTTTTCGAGTCGTCGCGTGACTATGAGCGGCGGTGGGCCGATCTTCCCCGCCGGGTGGCCGCTCGTCTGATTGAAATACGTAACTGGGATAACAGCCACGTCCTGGTGCATAGTCGCAGCGGCATGTTGCGGGAGGCAATCAAGCGCGTGACCGCACAGTATCGGGGGGTGACCATCTGGCAAACGCGCTCGGAACCCGGCGGCGAGGGACAGGTCCAGTATCGTGAGCTGCTGGAGCAGGGCGTGGCGGTGCATCTGATTGAGGACCATCAAGTGGCGAAACTCGCCGCTTCCATGGACGCCGCCTGGTTGGGCGTCGATCAATACAATGATAAGGCCTTCGTCAACAAGCGTGGCAGCCAACACATCGTGGACTCGATGGGTAGCGCTGGGAACACCACCTTTGTTCTGGGGGATCCACGCAAACGGGTCGACACCCTGGATTTCTCAAGTATTCTATTCGAAGCTGTCCCTTTTACCCGGGATACCTATCTGATTGAAGGCGAGCCGTAGGGAAGGGCTACCAATCCCGGACTTCCCGGCCAGTAGGTGGGCGCTCAATCAGCGCTTTCGAAAACGGTTCCTCAGCCTTCTCATCATCCCCCTTGGTTCCTGCTCCTCCGGACTGGGCCAGTCGACCTTCCTGGTCTCGCACTTGACGATGCCGGACGTTCCAAGACGAAGACGCCACCGCTGAGCGGCGGAATAGCCCTGGCTGAGTTCCGTAGTCACCAGCAAAAGATCGTAATCGTGCTGCTTATCGATCGGATGCGCCTCAACGCCGGAGGCTGGATCATCCTTGTCCACCCAGGTGAACACTTTGTTTCGGGTCGCCTGGATCAATGAGCAGAGCGCCTCGCAGTCCAGGCTGAGGCGTTCCTGAATCTGGTTCTCAACCAGCGCGGCTTTATCCAGGTTCAACATTGAACGGAAGCAGATGATCTGGCGCTCTTCATTGGCCGCCCATGTGCTCGTAGCGTCCAGAACCGATTGCGGCAAGTTGGGCCGTTTACGATAGTCCAACCATACATTCTGCAAGGCGAGCTGCTTGTTGGTGTAGGGCATCAGCAAGCGAATTTTCCAGCGTGGCCGCCCCTTGCGCAACCAGCCGGTGAGGCGCGTTATCATGTCATCGCGCAGCAAGTCCCGAAGCGCGTAGGTCAGCGCAATGGCAAGAAGCAGTGCCAGGGACAGTTGCTGACTGTTGGCGCGGGTATTGAACAGAAAGTAGGTGAACAGCGACATGACGAGCATCGTCGTCACGGCTTTGACCAACTTCCGCGTTCCGGAACCCAACTCGCTCACCTTGGAGCGCAGCACGACCGGGAACTCCAGTAATCGCAAGTACAGACTCATCCGGTTCCATAGGCGGGTTGGGCTGCCACGGAAATCCGGCTCGTACTTCATCTCCCGCCGGTAGCGGTACTCCTGCTCCAGAAATTCCCCAATGGACTGCTTCAGATCATGATCGAGTGCCGAGAACCCCTCCATGGCCATACACTCGAGCAGGAACTGTTCCGCGTGCCAGGAGAAATATACGTCCACCAGTCGAAAGTAACGATGATGGCTATCCTGCTCCGGGTTGGACTTTCGTAGCCGCCGGGCGAAGTTCTGGATCAATCTGAGTGCGCGCTTTACGGGCTCGTCCGCAAGCTCCGCGTTCAGAATCTGTTGGCGCAGGTGGTCTATCGATGCTCGATACTGGAATAGCCAGGAACCATATTGAATTTCATAGTGTGGTGAGAGCAGGGTAAACGAGCTGTCAGACTTTCCCGCCCGACTACTGTCAGGGTGCCCAAGAAGACGAAAGCGATGCTCCAGCGCTTTGAAAAAGAATTGCTGCTCAGACAGCGTCCACTCCGAAAATCGGCCTTCATAGGGCGTAAAAAGATAGAGCTCGACCCCGTACTTCCCTGGTCGCTTCAAAGCACGTGTAAACTGCAGGCGATAATCGCCCTTACGCCTTAGTGAAAACACGACACCCCCGGTATGCTCCTGATCATCACGACAATTCGGTAAGCTTAGCGGTATAGACGTGGAGTGTCCAAGGGTTATAGAGCGCGGCAGCGCTGCTTAAAGGTCAATCCACCCCGTCCGATAACATCCATATATCCGACTCGGGCAGCTCGCAATGGCTGTACAAAACACCTTGCTCGGGGTGAACCGATTCGGTGGACATCGGTTGTTGCGCGCGGGATAGGTAGACGGATGTTTGCTCCTCGTCGACATCCAGGTGGAAGATGTCGGACTCCCGGCAGTGGCCGCCGGTGACATAGAGCACACCGCCTTCCGTAACGCCGAGCAGCTTGGCGTTCTGTTCAAGAGCGTTGGAAAGCCGCTGCGGGCTCTGGCCATCGCGCAGTACCCAGAGGCTGCGCTGGCCCACGTAGTTGAAGTAAATATCGCCGCGGTGTTGGACCGCCGAGCCGATGGCGCCAAACGTCAGTTGTTGTTCATTCCCGTTTTCCAGGTTGATGCGCCAGAGATTTCTGGCCTCACCGTTTGAACGCAACGCCATCAACTGATCCCCCTCGGGGGTGAGCGATAGCGGTTCCAGATCGCCGGCATCGCCGAGCAGAACGGTGCTGCGCTGTTCGCTCAGACCATAGGAGTAGAGGTTGGTCCCCGCCTTGTAGAGGACCTGTTCGCCCTCATTGGTCCAGTTGATGCTCTTGATATCATCGTCGATTTCCGGGCCGGGAATCCGCCGCTCACCGTTGTCCGTCACCAGCCATAACTGAGTCTGTTGGTCGCGTACTGAAGCGTACACAAACTTGTCTCCGGCCGGTGAAAAGCGCGCGGCGTAATTGAGCTGTTCCGGGTCGGCAATCTGCCGGCGCGTGCCATCGAGTCTGAGCTGCCACAGGGTCCTCTGTGGGCGGGACTGAGCATAGATGATAGCCTCGCCATCGGCCCGATACCGATGGTGCGTCAAACGGACATTGACCTTGTCCTCGCGCTCAATGGGGCGGATTTCGCCATCGCGATAGAGCAGGGTCAGTGCCTGTTCGTCCGGCGCATATAGCAGCACGCCACTGCCGTCCGGCGTCCAGCTCATTTCCACACGGTTGTAGTCGAAGGCATGGTTCGCGTCGCGCTTGCCATCCGCCCCGAGCAAGTCAATCCGTATCTGATCGTTATGCTGGCTCGCTACGGCGACTTTACTCTCATGCACCCGGCTGATGAGCGGGTTACCCAGAAAGTCCGCAGAGGGGGCGGCATCCAGCCGTTGGGCGGTCAGGGAATAGTGGTAACGCTGATTGAGGGCGGTGTCGCCCTGGCGTCCCACCAGCTCAATGGTGGTCTCATCCCACCAGGTGGCGCTGCCGAGGTGGCCCTGCCATTGACTGAGGCGATGCTTTTCAAGCACGCGGCGGCGCTTCAGGTCGAGCCGGAAGATGTGCAGATTGTAAAGTTGCGGCGTCTGGCCGAAGAAGCTCAGTGGTTGACTCTCGTCGTCAATCAGCTCAATGGCCAACAGGCTTTCCCCGCTCGGCGACCAGCCCAGTTCAAGCCACGGGCCGGCGCTGCTGGCAAGGCGCCAGTCCTCTCCATCGGCGTCGCACACCAGTAAGTGATAGTCGCGGATCTCGCCGCTTGCCACCGGCAACACCCGAATATAGGCCAGGTGCTGTCCATCCGGATGTGGCTCGGGGGCCGTCTCATGGCCCATTTCAGCAATAAGGGGCTGCGCCCCGGCAAAGGCGGTACGGTGATGCTTGTCGAGCCTCAGCCCGGTGTGTTGCGTGGCCAGGTAAAGGCCCCCCAGTATCGCCAGTACCACGGCGCCCAGCAGCGTCGGCTGCCAACGCCGACGAGGGCGTGGTTGTGGTGGGCTCTCGCCGCGGTGTAGGGCGCCTGCCTGTTCGAACACCGGTTGAACCCGGAGCTGATACCCCTTTTTGGAGTAGTGGGTGACGATCTCCCGTTCCCCCAACAGCTCTGTCAGCGCCTTGCGCAGCAGGTTGATGCTCTTTTGCACCGAGCCGTGCGTGACCACCCGACCGGCCCACACCTGCTCCACCAGCTCTTCTTTGGGTACCACGCGTTCTGAATGGAGGGCCAGATAGTGCAGTACCTCCATCACCTTGGGCTGGAGCCGCAGCGTCCGGCCATGGGCCTCAAGCTCATTGCGCGATGGGTGTACACGCACCTGGTCGAGAGTGAATGAGTCATTATCGTTATGGGTCATGGGCATCTGGCCGGTTATCGGGCGGAGACAGCGCTTACCAGTGGGTGTTCGGTAAATCAGTGTAGCCTTATTTTGCCCGACGCACTTGAGAACCGGCAACTTGGGCGCATCCGTGCCGGGTTTGTAAGTGACTCTTTTTAAAGGCGGTTTTGAAGGTAAGCGAAAAGTCAGTGAATCGTTTGGCTGCGGTCAGTGCAAACCGGCCCGGCGGCTCTATATTGGAAGTATGGCGACCGGCGCAGGGGCCGGCACCAATCACCCCGATGGGAGGAGTCTGACCATGAAACCGTTGAATCTTTTTGCGCTGGTGTTGCTGGGTTCTCTGGCCACCGTCGTTTCGGCCGACGAGCGTTCGGCCCAGGTATACCTGAACGAAAACCTGGGCTTTAACGTCGAGGGCTACAACTACGATCAGGAGCTGCCCTGTGAAATCGAGGAAAGCCTGGTGAGCAAAATCCTTGAGCGCGCCGAAAAGCGGGGCCTGGCAATGCAGGCGGTAAGCACCGCCGACAAAATCAAGAGTGGCGATACCCCCGTGCTGGCCATCGATATCATAGGTCTGGCGCTGGGTAGCGAAGAGTTCACCTTCGGTATGCACTCCAGCTCCAACCTGCCGGCGGTCAAGGTAACGGCGGCACTTATTCACGCCACGGAGCCCAACAGCGTGGTTACCGCAACCCACAGCTGTGCTATCGCGTCCTTGAACGAGCTGACGCCCAGTAGCAGTGTGCTGGATCTGGGGACCCCCTACACAATCTGCTCAGCCACGCAGAGGTGCCTGAATGACTTGAGTAACGACATCGTTCAGTGGGTGGCGCCTCAGCTCTGATCGCCCCGGACTTCCTGACCAGTAGAGTGCGTTGCATAGGACCTCCCGCCGAGCCTATTGGTCGCCCGGAAGCCAGGTGTTGCTGATAAACCCGATGCGCTTACCGGTACAGGGTCTGAGAAAAGCCCGTGAAGGCGATGCTGAACAACATCAACTCGGTCCACAGGCCGAAGGCCCGGTGCAGATCAACGTTCAGGTTGGTGGAGCCGCTACTGCTGCGGGTTTTCCAGGCGGGTTCCCAGCACTGCCAACGACTATCGGTCTTGCCGGGCTCGCCGTAAACGGTGACGCGCTCAATACCGGGGGAGAATTGGCAGAAATTATCAGAATTTCAATTTCTGCCAATTAAACGTTGGGTTGCGATATTTTTAATTGATGAATACTTTCCAGTCCCTGATCAGCATCCCAATACTTCAGTGTAAATATCCATATCGTTTGTTCCTTTACCGAACATCCTGAAATAGGAAAGGTGGTTACTATCCCTAAAGGCATCTTTTCGGCGTTCAAAGAAATCCTTGTCATACCAGTTTACAGCAAACCTGATTGTCATCCCCTCTCTTACAGTCATTGCCCATGCCCACGCTATGGTAGATCCCATGGCCAGCAATCGTTCGTCCGACCAACGCAAAAGCCGAACACACTTTCTCAGGTCAGACTCCCTCTCGAACTCGATTCTAACTTTTGTGGTTGCGTAGGGTTGTCTTTTGCCAAACGTTTTATCCGAGGCGCCATCCAAAATCTTTTGCTCAGAAATCAGCCCCTTCTTTAACAGCGCGTCAAGATGATCATCGATATCGGGTATGTCTTCGCCCTGGATATTCAAAATGTCTGAGAATCCTGATCGTTGCTCTTCATTTGACTTCTTCATATTCAAATCCTTTAAGGTATGAGCCTGGCGTTCACTTAAATTCGGAGGACATTAAAGGGTTCAGTTTTACTGGATATGTCTCTCAGAAAATATTGCTGGAGGTGTCCGCCGGTTTTCAGTAAGCCAAGATTAAGATAGACATATCCTTCGTGTATTAAGTTATGAAATGAATGACTCGTCGTCAACGTAACATTTAGTTCTTATTGAGATATTGCGTAGCTTTGTTTATTTCGCATGAAGATCAGGGCGATGCTTTACGCCTTGAGCGTGGTTAGCGGCGACAATTTGGCAGGTAACTTTCCATTGTTTAGTAAGGAAGAATCTTTAGGCATACAAGATAACCGTGAAAATATGACATGGTCGCGGATCGGGAAAGCGGCTCCTCCCAACTGGTAGAGCGGATCCAGGGGGCGTTGCATTGCCTTGAAAACAGTCCCCCCGATAGACGGCAATTGCAGTGGGCTTTCCGTAAGCTCCGGCATATCGATCACTCAATGGCAGTGGTCCATCACCTGATCGATACCCTTGAGCCCACCATTGGCCCGAAGTTTTTCGAGTCATGTTGCGGGAGGCGATCAGGCGCGTCACCGAACACTATCTGGAGTTGACCATCTGGCAAACGCGCTCGGAACCCGGCGGCAAGGGACAGGTTCAGTATCGCGAGCTGTTGGAGCAGGGTGTGGCGGTGCATCTGGTTGGGCGTCGACCAATACAATGATAAGGCCTTCGTCAACAAGCGTGGCAGCCAACACATCGTAGACGCAATGAGCCGCGTTGGGAACACCACCTTTGTTCTGGGAGATCCACGCAAACGGGTCGACACCCTGCACTTCTCAAGTATTCTATTCGAAGCCGTCCCTTTTACCCGGGACACCTATCTGATTGTAGGCGAGCCGTAGGGAAGGGCGATCAACCCCGGACTTTCCGACCAGTCGATTGACGCCCGGTCAACGGCGGAAGAACATCGCGATAAGCGACAGGATCAGGCTCACCAGAATCATCGTGGTAATGGGAAAGAAGAAGGTATAGCCGGGTCGCTCAATTACAATATCGCCGGGTAACCGGCCCAGCGGCAGATGTTTCAACCAGGGCCAGGCCAGAGCGACCAGAATCAACAGAATGCCGATGATCAGTAGAGTGCGTTGCATAGAATCTCCCGCCGAGCCTATTGGTCGCCCGGAAGCCAGGTGTTGCTGATAAACCCGATGCGCTTACCATCCGGTGACCAACTGGGCACATTGATGGTGCCCTGACCACCGTAGACGTAAGCGATAATGGTCGGCTCGCCGCCCTCAATTGGCATCTGGCGCAGGTAAACATGGCGGTAAAAAGGGTGATCAGCCGAGTCCACGTCATCGTGGTACGACAGAAACACCAGGCTTTTACCGTCGGGTGAAACGTGCGGGAACCAGTCGTTGTACCGATCGAAGGTCAACTGCTCCTGATTGGACCCGTCCGCGTTCATTCGCCACAGTTGCATGGTGCCGGTGCGATTGGAGTTGAAATAGATGTGTTGTCCATCCGGGCTGTACTCCGGGCCGTCGTCCAGCGTTGCCGTGTCGGTCAGCTGGGTTTCCTTGCCGGTGGCAATATCGACGGTATAGATGTCGTACTTGTCCTTTCGGTGACCGGTAAACACCAGTGTCTTGTCATCCGGCGAATAACCGTGCAGGTACGAATGCCCGACGCCTTTTTGGGTGATCTGTCGGGGCTGATCACTGCCGGTCAGGGGCAGCGTATAAATCGTTGATCGCCCGTCTTCGGATTCGGCGTGATGGCTGATGGCAATCTCCTTACCGCTCCAGGACAGCACATGATCGTTGTTGTTCTGATCGGCAAAGCCGGTGTTCAGTTCGCTAATCTGGCCGGTTTCCAGGTCGTACTTGTAAAGCAGGCCCTCGGAATTGTAGATCAGATATCGACCGTCGCGGGTCCAGTTGGGAGCCTGCAGAGAGACCGGCGAGCGGTGAAGAATACGCCGATTCCCGGTCTCCATGTCCATCACTTCGAGGTTGCTGCCGATATAGTCCTGATAAGGCACAAAATCGACCGCTGCTGGCCGGATAATACGAACATTGGATATCTGCGCGCTCTCGATTTCATCGGCGTCGTGGGCGGACAGGGCGAGCCCCACATAGACCTCATCGGAAAAGTCCAGATGGGACACCTGGGTGACCTGGAAGGGCTCCCCGACCTTTGCCGCAGACATGATGAATGTATCGCCCCGGCGCTCCAACTGAATCACCTCAGGCCCTTGAACCTTCAGACGGTATTCCTCGGTCTGCGCCCCTTTGGCGGAGCGGAACTGTAGCGACGTCAGGCCATCGCCATGCACCGTGGCGTGGACGTTGGCCGAGTCCGGCTCCAGGTCCTCGCGCACGTGCCAGCCCACCTTTCGGTGTGGGTCCGCCCCCTCGCCGATAAACGCCACTCGGGCGCGCACAATAAAGTCGCCCTCCATCTGATTCCACGCGTAGTGCAGCTCATCCTGATCGGACCACATATTGGCACCCGAACCGGAGATGACGTACTGCTGGCTGTCTGGTGCGTATTCCAGGCCACCAGCATGCTTCACCGGACCGATATCGGTGTGGTGTTCGAATTGGCCGACGGGTTCAGCCGCCGCGTTCAGGCTCAAGAACATAAGGATCGCCGAGATAGTTAGGGGAAGGAGTGAGGATTGACCGTTAGTTTTTCTCATTCAAGAGTCTCCATTGCCTTTTATTGTTTGTATCAGGTCGCTGGATAGCCCCCAAAGCGTAGCGATGACGTTTTGGCGCTCAACGAACTTTAAAGACTACCACGGATCTTGAATAGGCGCTCTCGACGCGGAGGGTCTGTCCTACCCCGTACGCCCCGGCAAATAGATTGACGCTCGATCAACGCAGGAAGATGCCCTTAGTGGCTGATCGTCTTGCCCGACATTCATTCGTCGCACTTGAAAACTTATTTTTAGGCTATCTATGTGGGTCGGTCGATCAATAATACCTATGGAGGTGCTGTCGAAATCACCGACCGGGCATCGACCAGTCAGTGAACGACCCATCTTATAATCCCAAGGAGACAACCATGCCCAACCGACACGGCGAATTTATCTGGTACGAACTGCTCACCACCGACAGCAATGCGGCGCTCGCCTTTTATGGTGCCATTCTGGGCTGGCAGGCAACCGACAGCGGTCAGCCCACTATGGACTACCGCATTCTCAGCGTCCAGGATGAGGACACCGGAGAACCGCGAGAGGTCGGTGGCCTAATGCAACTGACCGAAGAGATGTTCCAGGGCGGCGCCAAGCCCGTGTGGTTGGGCTATATCGCCGTGGACGATGTCGATCAGGCGGTGGCCAACATCACCGAGATGGGAGGCAGTGTGCAGATGCCCCCGACCGATATTCCCAATGTCGGCCGATTGGCCATGGTCAGCGATCCGCAAGGCACCCCCTTTTATGTCATGAAGGGCAGCAGCAATGAGGTCAGTCTGGCTTTTGCCTCCGACAAACCCCGTGTGGGACACTGTGCCTGGAATGAACTGGCGACCACTGACCCTGAAGCCGCCAAGGCCTTCTACTTCAAGGCGTTTGGCTGGACCAAAGACGGCGAGATGGACATGGGCCCGATGGGCTCGTACGAATTTATCCGCCACAACGGGGTGATCGGCGCCATTATGCCCAAACCGGAGGGCATGCCCGCACCGATGTGGCAGTACTATTTCCGTTGCGCCGATATCGACGTCGCCTGCAAAACCATCGCCGACAACGGGGGACAACTTCTGCACGGCCCCGATGAAATTCCCGGTGGCGACTTCATCGTCCAAGGGATCGATCCGCAGGGGGCTCTGTTCTCCCTGGTGGGCGCAAGAAAATAACTGACACAATAGGAGCCGATATGACCAACTTAGTGACTTGCCTGTGGTTCGACCACGGCGAAGCCCGCAAGGCGGCCGAGTTCTATGCCGCCACCTTTCCCGACAGCGCTGTCGAACGGATCAACAACGCCCCCGGTGACTTTCCCGGCGGTCAGGAAGGCACTGAGCTGACCGTCGAATTCACGGTGCTCGGCCGGCCGTTCATCGGCCTTAACGGTGGCCCGAATGTTACGCCGAATGAGTCCGTCAGCTTCATGGTGGTCACCGAAAACCAGGAAGAGACGGACCACTACTGGAATACCATCATCAACAATGGCGGCGTCGAGGTTGATTGTGGCTGGTGTAAGGACCGGTGGGGCTTTGCATGGCAGATCACGCCGCAGCGGCTGCTTGATCTGATATCGAGTGAGGATCGGGCCAAGGCGCAGCGCGCCTTCGAAGCGATGATGACAATGAAGAAGATCGATATTGCCGCGCTAGACGCCGCAGTGGCAGATCTGTCCTGAACGGGAAGCGCTGAGAACACCACCTTCTTCACTGTGGGTGGTGTTGTAAGTTTGTGATAACCCGCACAGCTTGGAAACTTGCCTATATCGCACTCCCAGGAAAGAAAATGTTTCTTGTCTGTTTTTCATGGACCAATGCGGCCATTACCTTTGCAAACTCTTTTGGTCTCCGCTCCAGCAGGGATAGCCGGTCCACATACTCTCTGAGGAGGGGTTCGACCAGGAAATACACCATATTGGCACCGTTCAGCTCAAAACGGAGCAATCGCCACACGCGGGGACTGGCTTGATTGAGTCGGCGACTGGCTTTCCCTGCTTTGTCCAGAACGCCTTGCGTCTGCAAAAGAGTCAGTAGTGTTCCGCCCAAGCCGCCCTTTAGCCCCCGCATGTGAGCACGAAGCTTGGCAACGTCACGTTTAGTGGCATTGATGCCTGGCCCTTGCGTTAATAGCTTTTTACAAATGCTCGAAGCAAGCACCGCTCCCATAGCTGAGGCCAGCTTCTTTCCGATTTGCTTCCCTACAAAACGCTTGGAGGGGTTCTTGAGAAGATTAATGGCTTCACTCAGGTCGCTCTGCTCGACATCTTTGATAATGCCCAAAGATACCGCTTTCATCAGAGAGACGGAGTTGATGGAGTCTGGCAGGAGTAAAGCGCCATCTTGATAAGCACTGCGCAGCACCCATTCGGGAATAACAGCCGTATATTCGTTAACGATAGTGAGCACTGCTTGAGATAGAGGGTTATCCAGGGTGTCGATTTCAAAAGTGACCAACTTCTCAAAGCAGGTCGTGGCGAACTGGTAGGCGGACAGGTTTTCGTCCCCTACACTCTGGAATGCGTCGTCACCGTTCAGCATAAGCCCTTCACCGGTTCGCTCTACGCCGCCAGCGATATTCTGTGCTTTCCCGACCGTTTGGTGACGAATGCCGTCTATCACGCCTGCGAGTGTTGGAGAAAAACCGCCAATAGGCTGCAAGGCCTCATGGAAAGAGGATGGCTTGGTCAGGTTTCGGTAGGTGGGGCCATGACAGCCGAAGTTACACTTATCCCAGGCAGCTTCAGCAGCCTTTCCTCGAACAAAAAAATTGATGTTGGAGGTGGGTAAGTCGGAGCGGCCCTTTAAATAACGCTTTACGCCAAGTTCGCTGATTAGGTTTCCATCGTACATACTATCCGTGTTGGCCATATATCCTCCTGATTATTGAATACGAATGCTTTTAAGGAAGCGTTCCTTGTGTTCTTGGGATTGGTCGATGTCTTCATCGCTTAAACTGAAAACGACAAACACGTCATGAGGTTTGCTCTGAATCTTGGCAACCGTTAACTCATACTGAGTTTTTCCAAGGAATTGATCTTCCCAGGTGGCTGTTTCAGCGGGAATTCCACCGATGGAAACCGAGTTCCTGGTAAAATTATCGATAAAATCTCCTTCTGGTACTTGAAAGCCGCTGAGAAACCGGTTGGTGACGTAGTCCAAGTCTAAACTTCTACCCTCGGAAATCAGTAGGGTAGCGGTGGAGAACTCTGAAATATCCAGGCCAATGCCTCGGTCTGTATAGATGGACGGAGTGTCGTCATAGGAAAATGACCAGGTTTCAGGGTAGGAAAAGCTGACGCCGTTTTCTTCATACTTTTGGTAGCTGTCAGGAATGGAGGTGCTGCTATCCTTGCCCCCCTGGCTGTCGGTACACGCGACCATTAGCGTCAGAAAAACTAGTAATGCGGCGTATAGCGCTCGGTTAGCTGTGTCCATGTCTGATGCCAAAACTCTATTCCCTGGTTAGAAAAGTCAATCGCGGTGAGCGGTATGGTAAAACTGTTGTAATCTCTTTTGCAATACTCAGATTAAACCTATTCTATCAAGGCCTTTTACTTCAAGGCGTTTGTCAGGACCAAAGGCGGCGAGATGGACATGGGCCCATTGGGGCCCTACGAATTCATCTGTCACAACGGAGTGATTGGCGCCGTTATTCCCAAATCGAAGTGCATGCTCGCACCAATGTGGCAGTAGCCAATTTCGCGTATTAGCTCTTTAGTCCGGCATCATTGCCAGGGAGAGGCTATTGATGCCAGAACGATCAGAAGAGTGGTGTTTTATTTCCGCTGGAATAACTTCGCGACAACTATAAATTACAAAGGCAAAGCGTGAACTTTGTCACGGTTTTGAGCCCGTTCCGTATAAGTTAAAATTTTCCTTCAATATTGCTTGCCCGTGGCCTAGGCATTTGCTAGTTTTACTTGGATTCAACGTCGTAGGGATAGCTTGACAAGGAGACTCCATGAACCATTCCGCTACTGCCACCGACACCGTCGTCCACCGTATACGTCCTGGCGATACATTGAGCGCGATCATCAAGCGTTACTATGGTTCGGTGAACCCCCAAAGACAGCAAGAGCTGATCCAGCAAATTGTCGCCACCAACCGTTCGGCTAAAAATGCGAGTACCATTTACGCTGGCCAACTTTTGAAATTAGAGGTTCCTCAGCAGTACTGCGCTTCCCCCAAGGGCTTTCCGCACCATTTCAGCACCTCAGACGATTGGTTTATCACGCTTAACGATCATTGGACCAGCGCCTCACCGGCTGAAAGGGAGGTGACATCGTTGCTGACACCACTAATCATGGGAGGTAGTAGCGCTAAGCTGGCAGCGTTGGACCGCACTTTCAAACAGAATGCGCCGCTGCTGCGGGAGATGGTTGAGAACTACGAAAGCTACAAAAGTGGCGATTTAACCAAAGGCCAATATGACTACCGCCGTCGGAAGTTAGTTGGCCAACTCAGCCAAAAGCTCGGCCCTACTCAATGGTTACTGGATGGAACGTCCGATCTGTCTGAAGTATTGCGGATTAGTCGATCAACGGATCCGGTTGCCCCGTTAAAGCAGCAGGCCAAGAAGTTGGTGAGCTCTGCCAAACTGGCTTCAGCTGGCGGTATAGCGCTGACGGCCGTGTCACTCCATCTGGCTTGCCGAGAGATTTCTGAGACAAACACCAAGAACAAGAAAAACGATATTTTTGTCGAAACAATGGGGGCAACATTTGGAGGGCTCGTTGCGGCAGCCGGAGCGACCGCTGCAATCGTCTTTCTTGCTACGCCTCCAGGGTGGGTGGCGTCTTTGGTTGTCGCGACCGGCGTTGCCGCTACAAGCTTTGCTGCGGGAAAAGCGTTGAAATACGTTTACACTACCAGCGGCAGGCCCGTAAACCTCGTGGGATCGCTTGGGGTTGACTCTTTGTGTTCAAAGCCTAAGCCTGCGAAGCGTCCTCGGACCGTTGCTCCCGGTCTCTCTCACGTACTGACATAGATAAGCTGTAGTCAATGCAAATTTCATCTGAACTAATCAGTACCATCGGGCTGTATGCCGTGCTTCTGACCTTTCCAGCGATCCCGGTGGCGATAATTATTGGGATAGTGCTTCATAACACGCTGATAAAACGACTTGATCCGGTTCTGTTTAAGCGGCCCTACTTCCGAGAGAAAGAGTTGCATTTGTACGTTACCTGGCCATTTTCCTTTCTAAAAACGGCGGGGTACATCATGCTGATAACCTGCCCCAAAGCGGCCAAATGGAAGCGTTTCAAAGGTTTTGATAAATCTGTGCCCGTAGGAAAGCCACTTGTAGTGCTCAGCTACATAGAAGTGGCGCTTCTTACCACCATGATATTGGCATTGTTTTTGTTGATGGTTTCCGCCTTAGTGTTGTGGTTAATTGGCTGAGGATAGTTCCAAATGTCCGCTTTCGGCCAGAAGCGGACTTTAGTGATTAACATTGTCTTGATCACTTAACTCACCATCAGCGCGATTTACATGAGGAAGAGCATAGTTAAAATATTCTTGCTGGGGAGTTCGGCGTACTTCCCAACGACCACCATAATTTTGTGGCCTTTCTCTTTCAATAGCATATGTTAGCACTAGACGTCGTTTAGCTCTCGATACACCAACGAAGAAAGCACACCGATTAGCATCTTGATCCCCAAAGAATATTTCGTTCTCAACGGCCATGATTATCGTTGAGTCGAACTCCAATCCTTTGCTCTTATGGATAGTTAGAATACGCACTGACTGGTCATCAGAGAAACGAGTCAAGGCTTGGCGCAAGTCGGGGGCAAGTTCAAGCAGCTCTTCAATACGCGCTTTGGTATCTCTTACAACTTCACCTAACCTTGCATGTGACTCATAGTCAGGAGAGAGAGCCACAAGAGTCTCCATTCCTATATGATTCAGAAAACTACACACAGAATCCCACCATCCCGAAAACGACTCACCCAAAAACTCGGTCATGACGACGATTTTCCGCTGTTCCTTAAAGAAGCGTTGGAAATTTTGCCTGGCGCTAGACTGCGCCTCATCATCGGCGAAGGGAATCAATTGATCCATCAACCGAATCCATGCTTTAGGCTCTCGCTGGCCATAGAGGCAGGACAAATAATCAACAACGAGCCTTGCGGCGGGCTCAACAGTAATGTCCTGCATCTCCTGCTCATTCCGGTAAGGTATTCCCCTAATATCCAATGCCGCCATCAGGTGGTTGGCGTAAAGATCTAGTTGCTTGGAGACTAATACGGCGATTTCGGATAATGGAACCTGTTCATTTCTTATCCACTCGGCAATCAAATCGGCCAAGTACTCAGCTTCTGCGTGGGCATTCTCGAATTGCCACGCGAAGACCTCTCCTTCCTTACCAGCAAGCTGGTGATCTGGCATTACGGAAGCCGGATCGAGCACACGAATAATGTCGTTCTGCATACGAAGCAGGCGTGGTTTTGAACGAAAGTTTCGGTACATGTTTAGTGGCACCGCTGAAAAGTCCCTGGCGAACGTTTGGAAAATGCCGTCCAATGCCCCTGCCCATCCCATGATTTTCTGCTTAGTATCACCGACAGCGGTAAGACGAGTTCTCGTACCTTGGAAGGCTACCCTCACGAGTTCATACTGCCGATCCGTGCAGTCCTGGAACTCATCCAAGAAAACATCACTGTAAGTTTGGCGTATGGCATTTCTAGCGACAGTAGAGGCTTTGAGAATTTGAATTGCGAGGGGTACGAGATCATGAAATGTAATTTGCCTTCTGGTGACTTTTCTCTCGCCAATCGAATAATCTAGATCAAGAGCATCGTTACCAGTTAGCACTACTCTGAAACGATCAATAATACGCTTTGCAAACGCATGAAATGTGTAGCTATCAAATCGGGAGGCCAGTTCTTTACCACAGCGTCGCTGGATTCGGTCCTTTAAATTTCTGCTGGCGTCAACTTTAAATGAGATGGCGAGTATTCTCTTCGGATAACGGCAGGTTCCGGTTCGGAGGAGGAAGTCAGCTCTTTGTGCGAGCATTTCTGTCTTGCCCGCGCCCGGCCCCGCCGTCAGAGCAAGACAGCGTGATTGTTCCTTCGCGGCCCGCAGTGCATTAGGTTCAAGCGTTAGCCCATCCGAAGGCAGCCATGAATCTATTGCAATCACTCGGGAAGCTCCGCAAGCTTGGCGATCACCGCATCTGCGATTCGTCCAAACTCTTCTGGCATGTTCGCAAGCAGTTCCTCGTCACTAAGCTGAGCTAGAGCATCTATATGCGCGGCGGGCTTACTACCCAGCTTAAAAAGCTTGTGATACGTAGAGAAGAGGTTTAACTCGTCTCCGCTGTATTGGGATGAGTTATGATGACTCTTGCCCAAGACGGCCTTAATCGTTGAGTCATCCGGAACTTCCTGCTGAACACCGTAAGCACCTTGGAAAGCAAGGAGCATTGAGAAATCTAAATCCATTGGATATGAGAAAAATACGCCTCGCATTTCCAGCTCTGAAAATACACTCTTCGTGGTGTTTTCAAAGAAATGATGCGTGCGAACAGGTACGTTGTCATCATTCCAATCTGATAAAAGGAAAGTATTTGGGAGGGCTTTTCCAGGTTCATATAAGCCAAGTTGGTTATTTACATACTTTATTCTACCCCAACCCGCTTGGTATCTACTCACATCTAAATCGAGAAGGGTCAAATATGGGATTTGGAGTTCTGATAGAAGGCGCCAGAAATGATTGACATGTCTACCTCCAAGCGGTGCAATCGTGACCGCTGATTCATCAACTGGTGCACCCTTTGCCCGAAAAAGGCGAGGTAGTACAATTTCTTCACTATCCCCTTCACCCAACACAACCAAACGTGAGAAGTAAATCTCAGGGAATGCCTGGACAGCCTCGCGTACAAATTTGTGCGCTTCATCGGCTTTAGCGGGTAACTGGATGTTTGTAATTCTAGATTGCCGGGCTTCGGTAAGTCGAAGATATCGAATTTGTTCCGGATCTACACGTCGCAACATTGACGGAGCATGCGTAGCAATTAGGGCCTGGGCGTCCTCATTGCTCGTCATAGAGCTCAGAGCACTGACAATCCGCCCCAAATAGTGAGGGGATAGGCTGTTCTCTGGCTCTTCAAGGGCAATTAAAGTAAAGACTGGCGGACGCAATTTCATTTGGTCAAAAGAGCTGTCCTCACCAGTAAGAACAGAACGCCCAACAGCTTGAGATGAAAGAACCAATGACAGATAGAGCATCGACTTCTGGCCGTCACTGAGTCTAGAAAAATCGACAAGATTCTCATCATGTCCAGGCGAGAATGATATGGACAAATGCCGAAGCATTGCCTCGATCTCTGATGCCACAAAGGTAATCTTGGGATCTGAAAAGTAGTTTCCTTTATGAAGGGTACTCCATGTTTTTCTCAGGTGGGAACTAAAAGCATTGACCGATGGATTAGCAGCCAAACTTTCACTAATCTGGTCGGTGAACCCTTTCACCTTCTCTCGTTCATTTTCCCAGTTTACTGACCGTAGTAAACGGCCAAGAAGCGCGTTCGTTCCGTACGCGATGTGGTCAGTGGGATCTCTTCTAGCGGGCAGATAGTGGACTTGTATGTGATTTCGCTCAGGCCTAGGAACCGTTTGAGGATTTAGAGGGGAACCATCCGGGCCAGCTTCAAGCACATAAACAAAATTCTCGTCAATATCCCCAGCGAGGCCCATTGTGGCACTTAGGCGATATCGCACCCTAGGAGTTCCGTCAGGGTCATCAAGACGCATGTGACTGAAATGGGGAGCAACTGTCGAGTTGTCTTCTTCATCTTCCAACTCGGGAAATAGGAAATCTGCCTCGATCCATAGCCGCCTTTCTTCGGGGGCTTCCTGTTCATCGTGCGGGACATGGAAGTCTGAGCGCTGAATACGGCGCAATGATGGATCAAATGCAAAAAGTCGGCACAAAGCCTGGAGTGCAGCAGTCTTTCCTGAACCGTTGGGGCCAATTAGATACGTAATATCTTCAAGTGAAAGTTCTGTTGGTTCAGCACCGAAACATTGAAAATTTGAAATCCGAATCGACTGTAGTTTCATCCTTACCCCACCTGTTATCAACATCCGCTTTGGGTCGGCGACAGCTTAGCCGTCATTAAGAGACATCTTAGGGTTCCCGAACCATTACTATACTCTATATTTGACGCGTCATTATAGGAGAATAGCAATGAAAAATGTATATCGCTCGCTTTCAAGTATCGACCCTTGGAACAAGGGAAAGCTTGTTGGCCAAAAACTGCCCTTAAAATTGAGGGAAGTGTGGGCAATCCGTATACGATTGCAGATTGCCGACCGATTCCGCGACCTTGCCCTCTTCAATCTGGCAATTGACAGAAAGCTAAGGGCTTGCGACTTGGTTAGTCTCAAAGTACACGACGTTTCCCTCGGCAGTCAAATACTAAAGCGCGCGAAAATCGTACAACAAAAGACACACCAACCAGTGCAATTCGAAATTACACATCAAACGGGCAATAGCCTCAGTGATTGGATAAAGATCCGAGGCCTTACGCACGACAGCTGGCTTTTCCCCAGCCGAGCCAACGCTCAATGTCATATTTCTACGAGGCAATACAGTAGAATTGTGCATCAATGGATAGAATCGATAGGGCTCGATACAACACTCTACGGTACTCATTCCCTAAGACGCACTAAAGTTGTGATGATTTATCGCGAGACTGGTAACCTTAGGGCTATCCAGTTATTGCTTGGACACACAAAGTTAGAAAGCACGGTCCGATACCTGGGAATCGACGTTGACGACGCTCTGGACTTGGCCGAGAAAACCGAAGTGTAAAAATACTTGGGCCGTGTTGATCTGCCCCCTATTTCGACCAAAATCGGACGTTGAACTAGATTAAAAAGTGACTAATAATTGATCAGCCCGATTAGAAATCGATATATTTCTACCATTGCGAGCGTGTCACGCTCACAATACATAAGCAAGTAGCTACCGATCTTTTCGGCTTCATCAGGGGCTGTATTAATCATGCGTTGCCACGCTCCCATAGCCAGATAACCATCTGTCACGTGTAAATCATCATAATTTAGACTAGGGAAAAGCACTGGCAGAACTTTCTTAACGGAGGTGGATCCTTAAAATCTGGCATCGATATACGCTCTCTTGAAAACATCCTACAAATCCAGAATTCGCTCATTTCTATCGAGAAAAAAGGACTTTTTATCTGGATACATTGCAGACATTTTCATATCATTCACGCACAAATTTGTGCATGAAAGTTGAAAATTCCCCATAGGGATAGTGATCAGTATCTCTCTTTAAAAACTAAAGGGGCTTTGGACAACTAAGAAAGTGAATAAAATCTATCTTTGTGAGCATCACTACTTATCATGAAGAACATGACCACGGGCATAAAGTATGAACTGATGCTTAGAAAACTATCAAAAAAAGGTGGCTCGCCAAGACCACCTTTGTGCAACGGAACCGGTTTTGATTCAGTTTCGCCGCCGCGCATGTGTGTGTGGCTGCATACAGCCATTAAACTGTCTGACGAAGCGCGTATGCCTAATATACCTCCTGACTACGCTTCGCGTCCAGTTCTTTTCCAAAATCAAAGTCGTACCAATTAGTGAACCATCGCTGAGGCCTACTATCACTGTCGGTAAAATTTATGATATCGCCTACAAGCGGGGGGTCGGTGACTTCAAATATTTCAAGAGCTTCCCGCTTCCTATCATCGGGTACATACGGGCAAGAGATCATATCGAATAAAAGGAAAATCATTTCTGCATTTTCATGACAAGTTTCCGAACGCATTCGAATTCGGTCTAAAGCAGCATCAATAATTCGATCTCTCAAAGTATTATACCGAACCTTATTCTTCATATAGAAAAGCGACACTGATATAGAAAAATAGTTTAAGGATTTAATGGGCTCGCATTTACTTCCATTATCCATTGCTTTTATTCCGAGATAATTGCTGAGCACACTCTCCTCTAGCCAATAATCGCGACCAAGCTCTGAAAGCGCGATAAGCAAATATAGGGTCTCTACCTGGGTTTGTTCAGAGGTTTCATTCTTCTTAAGAACAAAGCAAACATTATCAAATATTTGCTTGTGCACAGATTGCACCTGTTCTTGCTCAATATGTCCTGTCTTAAGAAATAGAATAACGACACGGAGTATGCGACAAAGCCGTATGGTGGTATTTACGCGCGGCGATACTGAGTAGATAAAAAATAGAAACTCTATGACGCCCTTAATAGCATTAATTAGCTTCGTCTGCGATCTAAGCTCAGGGCTGACTTTAAGATATTTTGTAAATATTTTTTCGCACCGCCTCTCCACTATGGCAAGGCTGTAATTCAGCATATCTTTGTATTCTACGCCACATGTTTTGATGATTGTTTTAAAGCTTGTTATTAGAGCATTGGCATTTACATGGACCGAACCTTTGGTTTGGACTTCCCCGCTATCAGCCTCAACATCTTCCAAAGAAAATTTAATTCTGTCTTCAAGCAAGCGCGCTATTTTCTGCTTCGCCATTGTTATCTCGGTAATAATAGGTTTTTCATAGGTTATTGCCTTGGCCGTATTCAGGTATAGTTTGTATTTTTTAAGCGTGTGCTGAAGCTCCTCTACAATTTGTGTTGCATCACTTTCATCATTAACAAAGATAAAATAATCATCAACATATCTGAATACTTCATAGTCACGCCCATGTAAAAGGGCTTCATTCTTTGCGGCAAGCTTATGCGAGACATCTCTATCAATAGCCTGAAGTATTACTTCAGCGAAAATGCGCGAAAATTCAGGCCCAATAATAATGCCATGAGTTTCGCCATGATTCATATGATGCATTAATTTATCGAAGCGATCTGGAAATGTCCCCCCATTGAGGTCAAGGGACGCTTTTTGTGCATCCTTTCCAATTACTGCCCAGCCTATCGAATGGGAGTAAATGCTGTCGAAACACTTGGAAATATCAAGCTTGAGTAGCTTATTATATTTTTTTTCAGCACGGTGATATCGATAGGATTCATAAAACTTATATATATTACTGTAATCTTTATAGACAAAAAATGACTTCAGGCTTTCATATTCTTGATCAGACTGCTCAACAATCTCGGGGTCAGTTGAGAGCTTCTCGAAGTGAAGCTTATCTTGATGGTATCGAACTCTTGATATTCTAGATGGTGCTCGAATCGTAAATGAGCTAAGGGATGTATAGTAGAGAATGGTCTCTTTACATTGGTCGTAGAAATCGACTACCAAAAGTTGGCTCTTAGGATGCGGAACACATAGCTCTCTAAATTCTGTCTCTTTGTGCCTAACCTTGTAACAAAATGGTATCATAAACCGTTCTGGTTTTGGCTCTTTCTTCGAGTTAGATATTCCTTTGTCGTCAAGCTGGTATCGCACAAAATCTGTCAATTTTTCTCCGACATACCTCTGAACAGTCGTAATCCGGTTGGGGTTGTCCGGCATCGCGAACAATAGCATTACGATTTTATCTAGTGCCTTATCTACTTTCAGCCACACAATGGCGTTATCCTCGACAGCAATTCTATGACGCAATATAAACGAATAGAAGTGACGATTTGAAAACGAAACAGGTATCTCAAATGGCAATACATCTGATAACAAACAGCGCTCTTTTTTATAGGGGAAGCGTACTTGCTTAAGAGACATGACTCCATACCTCAACTATTTTCGACAGATCCTGAGCGGAAAATTTATGATATTCTCTGGTTTTAAAACCTTTCTCGAACGACTGTTCATACAGCCTGTTTTGCAATCTGGGATTCGTTAAACCAGCTATTTTTATCGCTAAATATTTATCTAAACTTTGTAGATCATCTATTTTTGTTAGCAATGAATTCGAAAAGAATATACCAGATACTACGTTCTTTTTATTATTAACTAGACGTGTATTGCTAGTTAGAAAACGGACCCGCTTTTCTAATAAGGCACGCGCTTTCATTTCAGTCTTTTTAGGCATATTCGCCTTCTTAGCATAAGCTGCAAAAGTCAAGTCAATACGCTTCTTATATCGGTCTATCTTTTTGTCAGTCATTCTCAACTCAAGGGAACCAGAACCAATCTTATATTTGTATCCAAGGTATTGAACAGAGGCGGTTGTACCTGGAACTGACTTAATAATCTGTGTTTTTTTCTTGTTTCTTGTTAATTCAAGTCTTTTAAATTCAGTGACTATCGATCGCTTAAAGGCCATTGTACCTGTATTAGGTGGCGGACAAAATATAACAATAATATCATCAACATAGCGGGCGTAATATAAGACGCCTGGATAGTCGCGAATAGTTCGATCAATATCACGCATATACAGTTCAGCGAGATAAGCGCTAATGCCAATTCCTCGAGGTAACCCGACATCACTTCCAGTTATCGCGCTGTATTCAAATAGGATTCGTCGTATAATCTTTTTTGAAGACAATGTAAGGAGCGGATCATCCCTTAATTTTTTTAGTAGATGTTTTCGAGGGATACTCTCATAGAAAGACGAAATATCGGTTCTGAGGATATATTTTGGAAACCTATCTCCCAATATTTCACGTAGCTGGCATACGATCTGATGTCGATTTTCCTGTTTAACCTTATAGAGGCGACGAATATTATTCTGCACCTGTTTTAACGCAAAATATGTTGCCGCGTTATGTTCGGCAACATATACTTTTTTTGGCAATCCAACATCTACTTCCTTGATACCGAAAGAGAATCCTTTCGAGTTTATTTGAGAACTAACCTTGTTCATCTCTTCATTTAAAAGATCTTCTTTCTTACCTTTTAGGTTTTCAATGTTGGCTATAGCCTCTTCTTTTTTTTCTACATACTCCTCTTCAGAGAGTGTTGATTTTTTCTTCTTTAGATTCCGTAGTTTATTTTTAGCCACTTGGATTTCTTTGCTTATTTCTTCAACGTCCGGGAAAAAATCTCCTTCGAGATAGTTGCCTTTTCGATTTTCAATATCAACGATCTTTAGAAAATTGGTGGCCGAGAAAGATTGATCAAGCATAATTTCTGTCTTCCCCCATATTCTCGCTATTATTATCGGAAATATTTCCACACAATCCAACAGAAGCATAAAGTAATATCAAGATGCTCTCCTCCGGCCTGACACTATCAATTTCGTTCTTATCGACCATCTCAAGCTCATTGAAAAAATTTCGATTGTATTCACACGTGTTTTTTCGATAAAGCACGTGTTTTGGCAGTTTTCTAAACAAACGTCCGCTTTGGGTCGTTTGCTGTCTTTGTGAAGACGCTAAATCAACTTCCGCTTTGAGGTGTTTGTTGCAACACATTAAAAGCAATGCATCTACGGACAGAAGCGGACATTCAAGATTCACCGTAACAATGTCAAAAAAAATTGCGAGGTCCTCGTTTAAAATAGTGGCCTGATTAATCAGGCCGTATAACCCTATCAAGCTCTTTTCTAAGCTCTTCGTAATTTCCATCACCTAGTAGTTTTGTCTTATTGTTCAATGTGATTACTTTAGCTTTGTTTTTAAAGTCACTAATAACAGGATCATCCAATGCACAAAGAAATACTTGTTGTTCAGTAGGGATTCGATTCATAATTAGCTCAATTATACTTTTATAGCTTATGTCGTTTTGTTCGTGCTGCCTTGGTGTATCAACAATGAAGGGAGAAAGGAGCTCTGATCCGAACGCTTTAATCATATCCATGACCGACGCATGGTATGCTAATATTGCTCTTGTACTTTCAGCTGCGCCACCATCTCTCAACAGCTTTTTATGATCTATTGGAGACTTGACGGCATTTAAACTGACCCCAGATGCAGATAGTTTGCTAATGTGCGACTCTAAACGTGACATGAAAAATTCGTTTCTGTCATCTTTATCAGTTTTGGTTAATAGCTTACGTTGCTCTTTCTTAAGGTCTCTTTGCTTATCGCTAGCTTTTTTAGATTCCAGTTGTTTTTCCTCCTTAGTGCGACTGACATTTTTTTTAACTGAATTAGATGCAAGACTGTCTACAATATTGGATAGGTTTCCTTTATTGCCATCCAAGTCATTAATGGAATACTTCTGATTTATGGTATTTATTTGATCCCTTATTTCACTCAATCGAATATTTAGATCCGAAATGTTTCTATCAATCGTCCTTATTTTCTTCCGTATGCTTTCTGACTGACTTTCAAGCTGCTTCTTGTCTGCCAAAATCTCAGCCTTGTCTATTATAGTATTATCATGGTGAGTACCGCAGAGAGGGCATTCCAGCTCATCGCCATCGATGTTTTCAACACTAAACTTGTAGTCCTCTTCTAGCTCCAGGGCCGCTTCAGCTAGCAATTCCATCTGACTTCCAAGGTGGTACCTTTCCGCCGTAGAATTTGACAAATCGCTTAAAATAATCTCTTGCTCAGAAGATAAGTTTTGCAATGTTCCTTTTACTTCATCTGTTATTCTTTCGAATTCTTCTTCATTGATGGTAAAGTTTGTCTTAGGTACATACTCATCAACAACAGCAAGCGCCGTATCAATTCTCTTGACCTCATTTTGCGCTACAGCTTCTTTCTTCTTGAAATCATAAATTTCTTCTTCCAAATCAAAGTGCTCAGGAGGGAGGTAGCCTGTGTGGAATTTGATGACTGTTCTTTTCCAGTCGGAATACTGGCCTAAACTATCAAATCCATTCCAAACTTCGCTCCAGCCTTTTTTTTGATCAATGTAGAAGGGTAAAAAATAATATGCTGGTGGAGGTGTTTCTAGCTCTGGATCTTCCTCTTTTGATGGGCGATTAGGTAGCAGAACACTAAATCCAACCAAGCTCGCAAAAGCTGAAGAATAATTTCCTGTTATCTTAGGAAATGTTTTAAATGGCTCTCCATTTACACTCAGCTTTATTGTATTTTGATAACGATAGATTATGCACTCATTCCCTCCAATATCACACTCAATGTACGACTTGCAATCTAGAGCCTTCCAGGAATCAGGAATGTCATGCGGTTGGCAACCCAGCCCCCAAAGTAGAGATTTTACAAGTGATGTTTTTCCCGCGCTATGATCCTTTCCTCCCGTTATCAGGTTGTATTTCTTGTGAAACACGAACTGATTGGCGGATCTTTGGGTATCTGACAGAAACACTGCGCGTTTGAATATTAAGTTCTTCATGCTTTCCTTTTCTCAAATTTCTTATCAATAATCTGTAGTTTTCTTTATTCATATTTCACTCAGGACAATTTCACATATGATTGCAGCTCTTAAGCTAATTTCATCTTTGAGGTGTTTTTTTAGGTTTTCCGTTAATGCCTGTTCTATTTCTCTAATAGTATCTTCTGTATCAAAATGTTGGTATTGATAGTAAATCTTATTAACTTCTTCTCTGAATCTAATGTATAAGTTGCTGCTTCTTGAAATTGATCGGGTGTAGTAGGATTTCACAGATCGCAACAGACTTTGTCTTTGGCTGAATTTTATTTTCAAATCTGATATCAGATCAGAGGCCATTTTTTCTACTTCATCAAGACCTTTAATGCTACTATGTGCATCAATAGTATTCTGTACCGTTATTGACGTTAGCGCTTTTTCCTTTAACAAGGAGTCCCACTTACTATAGTCATATTTAACTTGCCCTTTTCTATGCAATTCATCAATTAGTACACGATAGATATTAACTGCATCACATTGGCTATTAGGATAAGCTGACGAAATTAGATCGACAATAGAAGCAATAACGCTTTCCCGCTGAGAATTAGGTAAAAGCTTGGGAACGATAAAACGGATATTTACAGGGCATTCATCTAATTTAAGCTCTTCAAGAACCTTTTTCTTGAACGTAGCTAGGGTTTTTAGCTTCAGATCAGTTGTAGTAATTTCCTCCAACGCAAGACCATTTTTCACCATTGCGCTACTAAACCCACTAGTTGCTACTAAATTTGCCGAAGAAATAACACCCTTAAATGTCTTTCCATGATATGATTCTATGAGCTTTCCTAATACCGAATTATTGCTACCAGAATGAACCTTTGTCAGACTTGCTACTGTGTGTTTTGAGCTCCCGCTGTTTTCTTTGACCTGATAAAACTCAAATTCCGCAGTTTCTTTTTCCAGAGAGTTAGCAAAAACTACATCTTCGTGCAGCTCTACAAATATTGCGTATTCCTTCTTCTTATCATGTGCGTCTAAGAGTTTTTTGAATGCCCAGTGGTACTGATACTCATACTTGCTGAAGGTTTCTGCGCCTTTTTTCTCTCTTTGCTGATCTGCTAGAGGGCTATCCATAAATACTCACTTTTCTATTCAGTTCAACGTCTGCTTTGGGTCGAAAGCGGATGTCGGCTAGCATGGCGTCGTGTTGCGCTAGCACCTTGTGCGATGAAAGATAGTTTCCCCGGCTCTAACGATAACTGCTTGTTTTAAGGGGGAATTCTGGGGAAGGGGGCGCACTACAAACTCCCTCTCATCAGACCGTGCATTTTGGCAGGCAGCCACCATGGCTACTTCCGTACATCAATAGTTCAAACCTGCCACATTACGCGCCAATGCGCAATAGTTTTTGGGCAAAAAAATGGGCCGCTCTGGGCGGCCCATTCTGGCTACTCGCTGGCAACCGGCGGACAATGAAAACTCTGCGCAATCTTATCCCCCTCCATAGAATGCAAATGCACATCAAACCCCCACAGCCGGTGCACATGTCGCAGCACCTCCTCGGCCGAGTTATCCAGCGGCTTGCGGGAGTGCCGTGTGTGGTGCAGGGTCAGTGAGCGGTCACCCCGGATATCGACGCTGTGTACCTGGATGTTGGGCTCGCGGTTGCCCAGGTTGTACAGGCCTGCGAGGGACTGGCGTACGGTGCGGTAGCCTTCTTCGTCGTGGATGGCGTTGACTTCGATATGGGGTTCCCGGTCGTCGTCCACGACGGTGAACAGCTTCAGGTCGCGGATGATTTTGGGCGAGAGGAACTGCAGGATGAAGCTTTCGTCCTTGAAGTTGCGCATGGCGAAATGCAGAGTTTCATTCCAGTCACTGCCGGCGATGTCCGGGAACCAGTAGCGGTCTTCCTCGGTGGGGCGCTCGCAGATGCGGCGGATGTCCATCATCATGTTGAACCCCAGGGTATAGGGGTTGATGCCGCTGTAGTGGGGGCTGTCGTAGGGCGGCTGATAGATCACGCTGGAGTGGGACTGCAGGAATTCCATCATGAAGGCGTCGGTGACCAGGCCCCGGTCATACATTTCGTTGAGCAGGGTGTAGTGCCAGAAGCAGGCCCAGCCTTCGTTCATCACCTGGGTCTGCCGCTGGGGATAAAAGTACTGGGCGATTTTGCGCACGATGCGCACCACTTCGCGCTGCCAGGGTTCCAGCAGGGGGGCGTTTTTCTCGATGAAGTACAGCAGGTTTTCCTGGGGTTCGCTGGGGTAGCGCTGTTTCGGGGCGGGGTCTTCGGTCTCCGGGGTCATCCGGGGGATGGTCCGCCACAGGTCGTTCACCTGCCGCTGCAGGTACTCTTCGCGCTCCTTCTGCCGCTCCCGTTCGTCCCAGGCGGAGATGGGGGAGGGGCGTTTGTAGCGGTCCACGCCGTAGTTCATCAGGGCGTGGCAGGAGTCCAGGGTTTCTTCCACGGCGCTGATGCCGTAGCGCTCTTCGCACTGGGCGATGTAGTTCTTGGCAAACACCAGGTAGTCGATGATGGAGCCGGCATCGGTCCAGGTGCGGAACAGGTAGTTGCCTTTGAAGAAGGAGTTGTGTCCGTAGCAGGCGTGGGCGATCACCAGCGCCTGCATGGTGATGGTGTTCTCCTCCATCAGGTAGGCGATGCAGGGGTTGGAGTTGATTACGATTTCGTAGGCCAGCCCCATCTGTCCCCGGGTGTAGGCGTTTTCCACGGACAGGAACTGTTTGCCATAGGACCAGTGGTGGTAGCCCAGGGGCATGCCCGCCGCGGAGTAGGCGTCCATCATCTGTTCGGAGCTGATGATCTCGATCTGGTTGGGGTAGGTGTCCAGCCCGAACTCTTTGGCAATCCCGGCGATGGCCCGGTCGTAGTCCTCGATCAGCTCGAAGGTCCAGTCGGCGCCGGTGGATATGGGTTTGCGCTCACTCATGACTTAACCTGCCTGCCGGTGAGTGTCTTTGTGGAACAGCTCGCGAAACACCGGGTAGATGTCGCGCACATCGGTGATCTGTTCCATGGCGAAGATGTGCGGGAAGCGCTCCTGCACTTCCTCGTACTCGTGCCAGAGGGCCTGGTGTTCCCGCTGGGTGATTTCGATGTAGGAGAAGTACTGCACGTGGGGCAGTATGTCCTCACACAGTACTTTCTGGCACACGCTGGAGTCTTCGTTCCAGTTGTCACCGTCCGAGGCCTGGGCGCCGTAGATGTTCCACTCGCTGGTGGGGTAGCGTGCTTCCATGATGCTGTGCATCAGTTTCAGGGCGCTGGAGACGATGGTGCCGCCGGTTTCCCGGGAGTAGAAAAACTCCTCCTCGTCCACTTCCTTGGCGCTGGTGTGGTGGCGGATGAACACCACTTCGGTGCGCTCGTAGTTGCGCTGCAGAAACAGGTACAGAAGGATGAAGAACCGCTTGGCCATGTCCTTGGTGGCCTGGGTCATGGAGCCGGACACGTCCATCAGGCAGAACATGACCGCCTTGCTGCGCGGCACCGGGTGTTTGACGTGCAGGTTGTATTTCAGGTCGAAGGTGTCCAGCCAGGGGATGCGCTTGATTTTCGCCTCCAACTCGACGATTTCCTCTTCCAGGGCTTTGACCTTGCGCGCGTCGTACAGGATGTCCTGCTTGGCCTGCTCCTCTTCGAGCTGGGCTTTCAGCTCCTTGAGGCGGCGGCGCTTTTTGGCGGTCAGGGCAATACGCCGGGCGTGGGCGGAGCGCATGGAGCGCACCACGTTCAGTTGCCCGGGGTTGCCTTCGTTGCTGATACCGGCCCGGTGGCGCTGAAAGTCGGTGTCGCCGATCAACTGGCGTTTGACCAGGTTGGGCAGCGCCAGGTCGTCGAACATGAAATCCAGAAATTCGCTCTGGGATATCTGAAAAACAAATTCGTCTTCGCCCTCGCCGGAGTCGCTGGCACCGGAGCCGCTGCCGCCACTCCCGCCGCTGGGCGGGCGGGCAATGCGGTCGCCCCGGGTGAATTCCCGGTTCCCCGGCAGCACGTTTTCCCGGTGGCCGCCCTTGCCGTGATGAAACGCCGGTTCGTTGATGTCCCGGGTGGGGATGCTGATTTTCTCGCCCTGCTCGATGTCGGTAATGGAGCGACGGCTGACCGCACCGGACACGGCTTTTTTGATGTGCTCCTTATAGCGACGCAGAAAGCGCTGCCGGTTGACGGCACTTTTGTTTTTGGCGTTCAGGCGACGGTCGACAATATGACTCATACGCTAACCTCGAAAAACCACCCTCGGCACCCCGGGTGGGGCGCCGGCTTTACTGGGACTTGCGGACCCGCAGATACCACTCCGACAGCAGCCGGACCTGCTTCTCCGTATAGCCGCGCTCGATCATGCGCGCCACAAAGTCCTGGTGTTTTTTCTGGTCCGCGGCGGAAGCCTTGGCATTGAAGGAAATGACGGGCAACAGGTCCTCGGTGTTGGAGAACATTTTCTGCTCGATCACCGAGCGCAATTTCTCGTAGCTGTTCCAGGCCGGGTTGCGGCCGTTGTTGTTGGCCCGGGCACGCAGCACGAAGTTGACGATCTCGTTGCGGAAGTCCTTCGGGTTGCTGATGCCCGCCGGCTTCTCGATTTTTTCCAGTTCCTGGTTGAGGGCGCCCCGGTCGAGGATTTCCCCGGTGTCCGGGTCCCGGTATTCCTGGTCCTGAATCCAGAAGTCGGCAAAGGTGACGTAGCGGTCGAAAATGTTCTGCCCGTACTCGGTGTAGGACTCCAGGTAGGCGGTCTGGATTTCCTTGCCGATAAAGTCCACGTAGCGCGGCGCCAGGTATTCCTTGATAAAGCCCAGGTAGCGCTCGCGGGTTTCCGCGGGGAACTGCTCGCGCTCGATCTGCTGCTCCAGCACATAGAGCAGGTGCACCGGGTTGGCGGCCACTTCGGTGGGGTCGAAGTTGAACACCTTGGACAGAATCTTGAACGCGAACCGGGTGGACAGCCCGGTCATGCCTTCGTCCACGCCGGCGGCGTCCCGGTATTCCTGGATGGACTTGGCTTTCGGGTCGGTGTCTTTCAGGCTCTCGCCGTCGTAGATGCGCATCTTGGAGTAGATATTGGAGTTTTCCGGCTCCTTCAGGCGCGAGAGCACCACAAACTTGGCCAGCATGCGCAGGGTGTCCGGGGCGCAGTGGGAGTGGTACAGGGAGCTGTTCTCCAGCAGCTTCTCGTAGATTTTCACTTCCTCGGACACGCGCAGGCAGTAGGGCACCTTGACGATGTACACCCGGTCCAGAAAGGCCTCGTTGTTCTTGTTGTTTTTGAACGCCTGCCACTCGGATTCGTTGGAGTGGGCGAGAATGATGCCCTCGAAGGGAATGGCGCTCAAACCCTCGGTGCTGTTGTAGTTGCCCTCCTGGGTGGCGGTCAGCAGCGGGTGCAGCACCTTGATCGGTGCCTTGAACATTTCCACAAATTCCATCAGCCCCTGGTTGGCCCGGCACAGGCCGCCGGAGAAGCTGTAGGCGTCCGGGTCGTTCTGGGGGTAGTCCTCCAGTTTGCGGATATCCACCTTGCCCACCAGGGAGGAAATGTCCTGGTTGTTCTCATCGCCGGGCTCGGTTTTGGAGATGGCAATCTGGTCCAGAATGGAGGGGAATACCTTCACGACCTTGAACTGGCTGATGTCGCCCTCGTACTCGTGCAGGCGCTTCACCGCCCAGGGCGACATGATGGTTTTCAGGTAGCGCCGGGGAATGCCGTAGTCCTCTTCCAGAATCTGGCCGTCCTCGTCGGGGTTGAACAGCCCGAGGGGCGATTCAAACACCGGAGAGCCTTTCAGGCAGTAGATGGGCATCTGTTCCATCAGGGCTTTGAGCTTCTCGGCGAGGGAGGATTTGCCGCCCCCGACCGGGCCGAGCAGGTACAGAATCTGTTTCTTTTCCTCCAGCCCCTGGGCGGCGTGTTTGAAGAATGAGACGATCTGCTCGATGCACTCCTCCATGCCGTAAAAGTCGCTGAAGGCCTTGTAGCGCTTGATGACTTTATTGGAAAAAATGCGGCTCAGCCGGGGGTCCAGAGAGGTGTCCACCAGTTCGGGTTCGCCAATGGCCATCAGCATCCGTTCGGCGGCGGTGGCGTAAACGCCGCGGTCCTGTTTGCACAGGTCCAGGTACTCCTGAATGCTCAACTCTTCCTGTTGGGTTGAAATGTAACGTTCGCGGTAATGGTTGAAAATCGTCATCGATCCACCCCTGCGTTAAATGCTTTGCAGTCAGTCGCTAACCACTGTCACTGATAAGCATAGTCCGAAAACCGTCATCCGGGCAGCGTCTTTACATGGAAATTTTTGACGCATTCGGCCTTTTCCATGAAAAGCCATGGAAAAACAGTGCCAAGCCTGCCGGTATGAACCTGTTGCATGTTGTTGTCAGGAAAAAGGTTGTTCTTCTGGCTCTGCTTTGACTCGGATTGGCGGCGCCAGGTTCCGATATATATACGTGTTGCAAACGCCTTTGGAACACCGGAATGTGCCATAATGCAGCCAGTTTTCCGGGGTGTGACGCCGCGCCCCCGGCCTTTGAAAATGACCGGACAAGAAGGACTTAAGTATGCACTCACCCTCAACAGACCGCAGCGCCCGCCCGGACATTCTGGTGACCGGCGGAGCGGGGTACATCGGCAGCCACGTGTGTGTGGAACTGGTGAATGCCGGTTACCGGCCGGTGGTGGTGGACAACCTGAGCAACAGCAAGCGCGAAGTCATCAATCGGGTGGCCGGCATCTGCGGCGAGGCGCCGGTGTTTTACGAGCTGGACCTGAACGACCGGCCCGCGCTGGAGGCGGTATTCGAAAAGCACGCCTTTGGTGCGGTGATGCACTTTGCCGGGCTCAAGGCGGTGGGCGAGTCCAGCCAGATCCCGCTGACCTATTACCGCGAAAACGTCGGCGGCACCCTGACCCTGTGTGAGGTGATGGAAGCCCGGGGGCTGGGCAAGCTGATTTTCAGCTCCTCGGCCACGGTGTACGGCGACCCGGTGTCGGTGCCTATTGATGAGACGTTCGCCACCAGTGCGACCAATCCCTACGGGCGCAGCAAACTCATCATCGAGGAGATTCTGCGGGACGTGGCGGCGGCACCGGAGGCGCACCGCAAGGCGCCCTGGAATATCACCCTGTTGCGTTATTTCAACCCGGTAGGTGCCCACGAAAGCGGCCAGATCGGCGAAGATCCCGCCGGAATCCCTAATAACCTGCTACCTTATGTGGCCCAGGTGGCCATCGGCAAGCTCAAGGAACTGAGTGTGTTTGGTGACGATTACGACACCGTGGATGGCACCGGGGTGCGCGACTACATTCATGTGGTGGACCTGGCCAAGGGCCATGTGGCGGCACTGGAAGCGCTGGAGAAAACCGGCCCCGGCTGCCGGGCTTATAACCTGGGGACCGGGGTGGGCTATTCGGTATTGCAGATGGTGGCGGCCTTTGAAAAGGCCAGTGGCCGGAAGGTCCCGTACCGCATCGCACCGCGTCGGCCCGGCGATATCGCCAGTTGTTACGCCAATGCGGATCTGGCCAAGCGGGAGTTGGGCTGGGAAGCGGAGTTTGGCTTGGAGCGGATGATGGTGGATACCTGGCGGTGGCAGTCGCAGAATCCGGAGGGGTATTAATGGATTTTGTCTGGTTATTGTTGGGCTTGGCCTTATTGACCGGCGGTGGCGACACCCTGGTGCGTGGGGCGGTGGCGCTGGCGACCCGCTGGGGTGTGTCGCCGCTGTTGGCGGGGTTGGTGATCGTCGGCTTTGGTACCTCCTCCCCGGAGTTGGTGGTGTCTCTGCAGGCGGCGCTGGCCAAGAGTCCGGACATTGCCCTGGGTAATGTGATCGGCAGTAACATCGCCAATGTCCTGCTGATTCTGGGCCTGTGCGGGCTGGTGCTGCCGCTGACCGTGCACACCAATGCCCTCAAGCGGGACGGCCTGGCCATGGTGGTCGCCACGGTGCTGGCGCTGCTGATCATGCGCGACGGTACCCTCGGGCGCGTGGATGGGGTGATGTTCCTGGTGGCGTTGGCGGGGTATCTGATCTGGTCCTACCGCACCGAGCGTTTGCATCCCGAGGGGCCGGAGGTGGAGCTCCATAAGGCGGAGGCCGCCTCGGTCACCCCGCGTCCCCAGGCGCTCTGGCTGTCGGTGGTGATGACCCTGGGTGGCCTGGTGCTGCTGATTGTTGGCGCGCGGCTGTTTCTGCACGGGGCCGTGGGTATTGGTGAGTGGCTGGGTATCCCGGAGGCGCTGATCGGCCTGACGCTGGTGGCGGTGGGGACGTCCCTGCCCGAAATGGCGGTGTCCCTGATCGCGGTGTTGCGCCGGCAGGCGGATGTGGCGGTGGGGAATATTCTCGGCAGTAATATCTTCAACCTGCTGGGGATTCTCGGGGTGTCGTCGATCATCCAGCCGTTGCCTCTGGCGGGGCGGTTGTTGGCCATTGACCAGTGGGTGATGTTGGCCGCCGCCCTGGCGTTGGTGGCGTTCCTGTTGACCGGGAAGCGGTTGAATCGCGTCGAGGCCGGGGTGTTGTTGGCCGGTTACGTTGTTTACGTCGGGTTTATGGCCGTTTGATTATGGTTGGGAGGTTGATTGGTGGATAAGGGCCCAACGGGCCCGTCATCCACCATTGATCGGTCATCCACCAATAAATACCACCAACTTCTAAACCAACGCCTTATCCGTCGCAAACGCCAACGCAAAGGCCCCGGGGCCGACGTTGACGGTGCCGGTCATGCTCATCATCGAGAGCAGGGTTTTCACCCCCGCTTTCTGACAATCCTCCCGAAACCTGATCATTGCGGGATGGTTTTTGATCTCATCCAGGCAGCCACCGTAACTCATGGTAATGGCATCACAGGTCAACCCCTGCTCCATCTGCTTGCGCACATGGTCGAACAATACCTCCAGGCTGCCCCAGAAGCCCTTGCCGGTGGTCATTTTGGCGGTGTCGCCTTTGTGGATCTGAATGATCGGCCGCCGGTTCAGCATGCTGGCCAATTTGAAGTTCACCCAGGAAATTTTGTGGTCGGACTTGCGCATGTGCCGGCGCTCGCGCATGTAGGCCAGGTCATTGGGAATGATGTAACCGTAGACCTCCTCGCGCATATGGTCGATGGCCCGGATGGAGCGGTTGATCGGGGTTTTCTCCTCCTTCAGACGCTTGACCAGTTCATACACCAACAATCCATGGCCGGTAAACATGGTCATGCTGTCGTACAGGCGGATGCGGAAGGGTGGCCGGTTGGGGCGCTCCATGGCCCGGAACTTGGGCTCGTTGACCATGGCGGCCTCGGACACCCGCTTGAACACCTCGCTCTTCTTGCTGTTGGTGGTGATTACCTGAACCAGGTCGTAGTTGGGCAGCAGTTTGCGTTGCAGGAGCTGGGTCATGTCCTCCACGGAGAGCGGCTCGGACTGGGCCAGGCCGTATTTCTCCCGGGTGTGGGATTGATAGAACCGCAGGGTGTTGGCCGGGTTGCGGTAGTCCAGTTGCCGACCGCCAGCGTGGTGGATATAGATCGGCAGTACTTCAATGTTGTTGTCCCGAATAAATTGGGCGGGCAGGTCGCAGGTGGAGTCCACTGCGATACAGGTACGCGCGTTCATGGTTATCCCTCCGGGTTTGTTTGAACGCGGCCAGTGTGCGCGTTTTCACGTTCCGGGGGGATCGGGGATTACCCATGGAGTTTGTGCGGCGATAGCAGCACGTTTTGTGCGATTTGGCGCACAGGGTTGCGGATTTTGGTGGGGGCGAGCGAAGGGGGTGACGCGAATTGTGGTTACGGCGGAATGCGGCAACGTGGGTTACGGCGGATGCGGCCTCCGGCCTCCGAAGCGTCGGACCGATCCGCCCTACGCGTGGTTTGGAAACTGGATTTTTATTATCGCTCCGCCCATCTCGGACTTACCAATGGTCAACCGCCCCCCATAACTGCCCACAATATCCGCCGCCACCGCCAGGCCAATCCCTTGCCCGGCCTGCAGGGTATCCAACCGCTGCCCGCGCCGGATCACCTGCTCGCGCTGGTCCTCGGGAATACCGGGGCCATTGTCCTCCACGGTCAGATGTAAATGCTCACTATCGCTGTGGGCGCTGACGCGAATGCGCCCCCGCCCATACTTGCAGGCGTTGTCCAGCAGGTTGCCGAGCAGCTCCAGCAGGTCCTGCTCATCGCCGGGGAACGCCAGCCCGTCCGGAATGGCCAGCTCAAACTGCGGTGCCTGCTCCCGGTAGACTTTTTCCAGGGTGTTCACCATGCGCTGGGCGGCGGGTTGAATGGGGGTCTGCCGGTGGCTGCCCTGTTGCTGCTCCGACACCGCCCGGCGCAACTGGTAACTCACCACCTGATCCATACGGGCCACCTGCTCGGCGATCACACTTCGGGCTTCCTTATCCGGTGCGCTATCGCTGGCCTGGTTGCGCAGCACGGTCAGGGGCGTTTTCAGGCTGTGGGCCAGGTTGCTCAGGCTGTCCCGGTAGCGTTTGCGCAGAGACTGCTCCCGGTCCAGCACCTGGTTGAGGTTGTCCACCACCGGTTGCAGCTCCGCCGGGTGGCGGCCTTCCAGGTGCGGGCGGGAGCCCTCGCGCATGGCATCCAGCGCCCGGGCGAGTCGGCCCAGCGGGCGCAGCCCCCAGCGCAGGCTCGCGCTCTGGGCGATCACCAGAAGCAGGGCGGCGGCGCCCAGCCAGCGCCAGAGCTGGCGCCGGAAGCTGGCCAGCTCGGCCCGGTAGGGCGTCTGATCGCGCAACAAGGTCACCAGATAGTCGTGATCCTGCCCGGCGTCATCCTCCCAGATCACCGCGTAACGGGCGCGCCAGTGTGGTTGGCCATCCAGCTCGATCTGGTCGAGCAGCAAGTCGCCCGGCTGTGGAAACTCCCCGGTGGCGGGCAGCTCGGGGCGCAGTTGTGCCGAGTTGGAATGCCAGACGGTGCGTCCTGCCCGAGTTGAAAGGTAGCCATAGAGCCCGGAGTTCAGGCGCTCGAAGTTGGGTTCCAGCAGCGCCGGGGGCATTTCCAGTTGGGCCTGCTCACCGGTGCCCTGCATTTCCGCCACGCTGAACAGCAGGTAGATCTGGCCCTGCAACTGTTCCCGGGCGGCGGTGGTCAGGCTGCGGTCAAAGGCCCGCTCCAGAACCAGCCCGGTCAGCCCCAGAAACAGGGGCAGTACCAGCAGTGAGGCCAGTAATAAGCGCGCATTCAGTGACAGTGGGCGCTGACTCACGAATCGGCCGACCCCTCGGGCAGGTTCAGGCAATAGCCCAGCCCGCGCTGGGTGGTGATCAGCTTGAGCGAGCCGTCCGGGTCCAGTTTGCGGCGCAGGCGACCGATAAACACCTCGATCACGTTGCTGTCCCGGTCGAAGTCCTGATCGTACAGATGCTCGGTCAGCTCGGTTTTGGACACCACCTTGCCGCTGTTCAGCGCCATATAGGCCAACGCCTGGTATTCGTAGCCGGTCAGGGTCACCGGTTCGCCTTTCAGGGTGACCCGGCGGGCGATGGTATCAATGGCAATGGGGCCGCCCTCGATCACGCTGGAGGCCAGGCCGCTGGCCCGGCGCAGCAGGGCATTGAGCCGGGCGCGCAGCTCTTCCGGGTGAAAGGGTTTGGTGAGGTAATCATCGGCGCCGGCTTCCAGACCTTCCACCTTGTCCTGCCAGGCGCTGCGTGCGGTCAGAATCAGGATGGGGTAGCTGTGGCCTTCGGCGCGCAGGGTCCGGATCAGGCTGACGCCGTCCAGGTCCGGCAGGCCCAGGTCGATAATGGCCAGGTCGTAGGGGTGCTCCTGCCCCAGAAACAGGCCTTCGCGGCCGTCCGGGGCCAGGTCGATGGCAAAGCCCTCGGCGTGCAGTTGCTGCTGAATCTGGGTGCGCAGGGCGGGGTCATCTTCTACCACTAACAGACGCATGGCGGGTCTCCTGTCACCTGTTTCTAGCGCTTGAGAATCTGTCCGGACTGGCCGTCGACCATGACGGTGCTGATGCGGCCATTGTCCTGCAGGATTTTGATCCGGTGTACCACGCGGCCGCCGCGATTCTGGGTATCGACTTTCAACACCTTGCCGCCGTAGCGTTTCTGCACGATGGCGGCGGCACGGGAGGCACTGACCCGGCTTTCCGCCTGGGCGACCGGCAGGATCTGGACGGACTGAGGCGCGGCGCTGGCGGTCTGCGACAGCGGTGCGCCAGCGAGCATCAGCAGTGCGATCAGCAGGCCTCGGCCCATCAGTGTTCCCCGGTGTTGTGTCATATTCAGGAGCCCCATACAGTGACCCACGTAGCTTACCTTGTCCCAAGCGTAAGAGAAACTGGCTGAACGGGAGCTGAAAGCCCCAAAAAGCGCCGCCAAACAAGGTATAATCGCGGCCATTGTGTTGAGAAAGTGTTCTGAAACCGCAACTTTGAGGATGTGAGAGCCTCCCGACCCTATGAGTGATTCGAGCAACGTCATCGAGTATATGGCCGATCTGGGCCGCAATGCCCGTCGTGCCGCCCGTGTGGTGGCTGCTGCCAGTGCCGGCACCAAAAACCGGGCCCTGCTGGCCATGGCCGAAGCCCTGGAAGCGGCGCGCCCGACCCTGGCCGAGGAAAACCGCAAGGACCTGGAAGCCGGCGAGGCCAACGGCCTGGACGCGGCCATGCTGGACCGCCTGGCGCTCAAGCCGGCGACCATCGACGGCATGATTGAAGGGCTGCGCCAGGTCGCGGCGCTGCCGGATCCCTGCGGCGCGATCACCGATATGAACTTCCGGCCCAGCGGTATTCAGGTGGGCAAGATGCGTGTGCCTCTGGGCGTGGTGGGGATCATCTATGAATCCCGCCCCAATGTGACCATTGATGCCGCCAGCCTGTGCCTGAAGTCCGGCAATGCCGCGATTCTGCGCGGCGGCAGCGAGGCGATTCATTCCAACCGCGCCATTGCCGCCTGCCTGAAAAAAGGCCTGGCCGAGGCCGGATTGCCGGAAACCGCCGTGCAGGTGGTGGAAACCACCGATCGGGCCGCCGTGGGCGAGCTGATCGCCATGCCCGAGTACGTGGACGTGATCGTGCCCCGGGGTGGTAAAGGCCTGATCGAACGGATCAGCCGCGACGCGCGGGTGCCGGTGATCAAGCACCTGGACGGCATCTGCCATGTGTTCATTGATGCCAAAGCGGATCTGGATAAAGCTTTCAATATTGCCCTGAACGCCAAGACCCACCGCTACGGTGTGTGCAACGCCATGGAGACCCTGCTGGTGGATCGGGCCGTGGCCGCCGAAATTCTGCCCCGCCTGGCGGATGCCTATGCCGAGAAGGGCGTGGAGCTGCGCGGTTGTGAGCGCACTCGGGCGCTGATTGAGGCGCAGGCTGCCACCGAGGAAGATTGGGCCACCGAATACCTGGCCCCGGTGTTGGCGATCCGCGTTGTGGACGGGCTGGATGAGGCCATGGACCACATTGCCCAATACAGCTCCCAACACACCGAAGCGATCGTGACCGAGGATTACACCCGGGCGCGCCGCTTCCTGCACGAAGTGGATTCCAGCTCGGTGATGGTCAATGCCTCCACCCGTTTTGCCGATGGGTTCGAATACGGCCTGGGGGCGGAGATCGGTATTTCCACCGACAAGATCCACGCCCGGGGCCCGGTGGGCCTGGAAGGGCTGACGTCCCAGAAATGGATTGTGCTGGGCGACGGACACATCCGTAACTGATTTATGACTCAGGCGATCGGGCTGCTGGGCGGCACCTTTGACCCCATTCATCTCGGGCACCTGCGCATGGCACTGGAAGCCGGGGAAACCCTGGCGCTGGACGAAGTGCGGCTGCTGCCGTGCCACCAGCCGCCACACCGGGCGACCCCGGATGTGAGCAGCGTCGAGCGCACCGAGATGTTGCGCCTGGCCTTGGCCGATTGTCCGAGCCTGGTTCTGGACGATCGCGAGCTGCACCGCGATGGCCCCTCCTACACCCTGGATACCCTGAAAAGCCTCCGCGCGGAGCTGGGGCCGGCGGTGCCGTTGATCTGGATTCTGGGTTGCGATGCCTTTCTCGGGCTGGAGCAGTGGCACGGCTGGCGGGAGCTGCTCGATTGGGGGCATCTGCTGGTGATCGCCCGACCCGGCTGGGAGCTGCCCTCCCGGGGACCGCTGGCCGAGTGGCTGAGCGAGCATCAGGTGGCCCCCGACGCGCTGACCGCGTCTCCGGCGGGCGCCATTGGCGTGCAGGCCCTGCGTCTGCTGCCGATCTCGGCCACGGAAATCCGGTCCCTGATCCAGGCCGGGCGCTCTCCGCAATTTTTACTGCCCGACACGGTCTGGCAGTATATTCGGGACAACAACCTTTATCGGGCCCGTGCTTGAGCGGGCCTTACTCTTTTTATACATGACTGAAACAGGTGGCGAATGTCCGCAGCGTTAAATGAGCTTATTGTCGAATCCCTGGAAGACCTGAAGGGGAAAAATATCGTGCAACTGGATGTCCGGGAGTTGAGTGATGTGATGGATACCCTGATCATCGCCAGCGGTACCTCCAGCCGCCACGTGAAGTCCCTGGCCAACAACGTGGTAGAGGATGCCAAACACGCCGGCCATCAGCCGCTGGGTGTCGAGGGTGTGGATTCCGGTGATTGGGTCTTGGTGGACTTCGGCGATATCGTGGTGCATGTGATGCAGGAGGAAACCCGGGGCTTCTACGAACTGGAAAAACTCTGGTCCATGGAACCCGGCAACCGTGCCGAACACTAACCCATGCGCATTCGCCTGATTGCGGTGGGCACCAAGATGCCCGACTGGGTTGAGGAAGGCTACGGCGAATACGCCAAACGCCTGCCCCGGGACTGCACCGTGGAACTGGTGGAATTGCCGCTGGGCCCACGGGGCAAAAGCAGCTCCACCGCCGTGGCCATGGAGCGCGAAGGCCAGGCCATGATGGCCGCCATCGGCAAAGGGGACCGGGTCATCGCCCTGGATGTGAAAGGCAAGGCCTGGAGCACCGAGCAACTGGCCCGGAATCTGGATGAGTGGCGCATGAGCGGGGCCAATTACAGTTTATTGATTGGCGGGCCGGACGGATTGGCCCCGGAATGTCTCGCTCTGGCTGAAGCCAAGTGGTCGCTCTCGGCCCTGACCCTGCCGCACCCGCTGGTGCGGATTCTGGTCATTGAACAGCTGTACCGGGCTTACTCGATACTGCACAATCACCCATACCATAAGTAAAGGTCGCGACGGGTTACCGTTCATTCATGTCTGAAGCCCAGCGTTTTAAAGATCACCACCGGGAAGCCCGCGTTTTTCTCAGCCGGGTGATCACCACCTCTGTGATCATGGCCGCTCTGGTTGCCGTGCTGGTGGCGCGGTACTACAGCCTGCAGGTCACCCATCACCAGGACTATGCCACCCGCTCGGACCGCAACCGGGTGCACGTGCAGCCGGTGCCTCCGACCCGTGGGCTGATCTACGACCGCAATGGCGAGCTGCTCGCCGATAACCGACCCAGCTATACCCTGTCGGTCATTCGCGAGCGGGTGAACGACATGACCGCCACGGTCGAGCTGCTGCGGGAACTGGTGGATATTCCCCAGAGCGACCTGGAAAAGTTCTACGACCAACTGCAACAGTGGCGCCGTCCCTTTGAAGCCATTCCCCTGCGCTATCGTCTGACCGAGGAGGAAATCGCCCGCCTGGCGGTCAACGAGTATCGCCTGGAAGGGGTTGAGGTGAACGCCCAGTTGGTGCGCCACTACCCCAAGAGTGACCTGTTTGCCCACGTACTGGGCTACGTGGGCCGGATCAGCCAGGCGGATCTGGCCCGGTTTGATGAGGACCAGTACCAGCGCTACAGCGGCACCCACTCGATTGGTAAGACCGGCCTGGAAAGTGAGTATGAAGCCCAGTTGCTGGGCGAAGTGGGCAGTCAGAACGTGGAAACCAACGCCCGGGGCCGGGTATTGCGCGTGCTGGATCGCACCGACCCCAAACCGGGCGAAGATCTGCAGTTGCACCTCGACTCCCGCCTGCAGGCGACCGCGGTCAGCGCCCTGGATGACTACCGGGGGGCGGTCGTTGCTCTGGATGTCAAAACCGGAGGCGTGCTGGCGGCGGTGTCCATGCCCAGTTTTGACCCCAACCTGTTCGTCACCGGGATCAGTTTCCGCGACTATCGCAGCCTGAACCAATCTCTGGATCTGCCGCTGTTCAACCGGTTTTTGCAGGGGCAGTATCCACCGGGTTCCACCACCAAACCGGTGGTCGGGTTGGCCGGCCTGCACCATGAGGTGGTGGATCGGGAACATACCATTCGCGACCCGGGCTGGTATCGGTTGCCGGGCGATGATCGCCTGTATCGGGACTGGAAACGGACCGGGCACGGCCCGAAGGTCGATCTCGAACAGGCGGTGGTCGAGTCCTGTGATGTTTACTATTACGACCTGGGTCATCGAATGGGGGTCGACTCCATTCATGAATTTGGTGTGCAGTTTGGCTTGGGGTCGCGGACGGAGGTGGATATTCCCTCGGAGCGCAGCGGTATCTGGCCGTCCCGGGAGTGGAAGCGCAATCAACGCGGTCTGCCCTGGTTCCCGGGGGACAACCTTAACCTTGCCATCGGTCAGGGCTATGCCCTGGCCACGCCCATGCAACTGGCCCAGATGACCGCCACCATGGCCAGCCGCGGACGTCGTCTGCGCCCCCAGATGGTGGCTAAAGTGGGGGGGCAGGAGCGACCGGTCATTGAAGAGGCGCAGATGGAGGTGGCCGAGGAGGATTGGGATTACATCATCAATGCGATGGTGGGGGTGATGCACGGCGAGCGCGGAACCGCCCGGCGTTCGGCCTATGGGGCGGACTATAAAATTGCCGGTAAGACCGGTACCGCCCAGGTGGTCGCCATTCCCCAGGGGGAGGAGTACGACTCGGAGGCACTGGAAGAGCGTCAACGTGACCATGCGCTATTTGTTGGTTTTGCCCCGGCGGATGACCCGCAAATTGCCGTGGCGGTGATTGTTGAGAATGGCGAATCGGGTTCCGGGGTGGCCGCGCCGGTGGCGCGTAAAGTGTTTGATGCCTATCTGCGGGGTATTTACCCTCTGGCGGATCCTGTGCTGGGGGCGCGCACACCATGAGTCATCAGGATTTTCTACGCCGCCTGCCCGAGGCGGGCCAGGGGTTGCGCCGCCGGGATCGGCTGCAGCAGCGACTGCACCTGGACTTTACGCTCTTATTGCTGCTGTTGGCCGTAGCGGCCTACGGTCTGGTGGTACTTTACAGCGCCAACGGCCAGTCAATGTCTGGCATTCAGCGCCAGGGTGCCTATTTTCTGGTGGCCCTTGTCGCCATGTTCGTCACCGCTCAGGTGCCCCCCCATCTGTTGCGTCGCCTGGCGCCCTGGATGTACGGCGGCGGTGTCCTGCTGCTGGTACTGGTGTTGGTGCTGGGTATCGGCGCCATGGGGGCGCAGCGCTGGCTCGGCATTGGCGGATTCCGCTTTCAGCCCTCGGAGGTCATGAAACTGGCGACCCCCATCATGGTGTCGGCCTACCTGGGGCAGCGGCTGCTGCCGCCGCGCTTGAAGCATGTTCTGCTGACCCTGATTCTGGTCGCAGTGCCGGCGCTGCTGATTGTCCGCCAGCCGGACCTGGGCACCTCGCTGTTGGTGGCTTCGTCGGGCCTGGTGGTGCTGTTTTTCGCGGGACTGTCCTGGCGCTATATCGTCACCGCCTTTGTCGCGGTGCTCGCAAGTATCTGGCCGCTGTGGAAGTTCGGTATGCACGAGTATCAGCGCCAACGCGTGCTGACGCTGTTCAACCCGGAGCAGGACAGCCTGGGGGCCGGGTGGAACATCATCCAGTCCAAAACCGCCATCGGCTCGGGGGGCTATTCCGGGAAAGGGTGGCTTCAGGGTACCCAGTCCCAGCTCGACTTTCTGCCCGAAGGGCATACCGATTTCATTATCGCCGTGTTGGGTGAAGAGTTCGGGTTGATGGGGGTGCTGTTGCTGCTCGGGCTGTATGTGCTGATTATTGCCCGGGGCCTGCTGATCGCCCTGCGCGCCCAGGACAGCTTCAGCCGGCTGCTGGCGGCGAGTATCACTTTTACCTTTTTTGTGTATATGTTCGTGAACGTGGGCATGGTGTCCGGCCTCTTGCCTGTGGTCGGCGTCCCCTTGCCCCTGGTCAGCCAAGGGGGGACGGCCATTGTCACCCTGATGGCCGGCTTCGGCATTCTCATGTCGATTGCCACCGAGCGTCGACGTGTTACCCGTCAGGAGTAAACAGCAACCGTGATCAGTCAGTGGCGACAGTGGGGAATCGCGTTGGTCGGTGCACTGGCCAGCGTTGGCAGTACCGCCGATTATCGACAGCACCCGGAGGCGCGCGCCTTTGTGAGCGAGCTGTCCCGGGAGCACGGCTTTGAGGCGTCCCGGCTGGAGCGGTGGTTGGGCGAGGCGAAACGGCAGGACACCATTCTGGAGGCCATCGCGCGGCCGGCGGAGCGCACCCGCACCTGGGCCGAGTACCGACCCATCTTCCTTCAACCGCTGCGCGTGACCCGGGGCATCGCCTTCTGGCGGGAGCACCGCGACGCATTGGCGCGAGCCGAGCGGGAACTGGGGGTACCGCCGGAAATCGTACTGGCGATTATCGGGGTGGAGACCAATTACGGTCGGACCACCGGCTCGCATCGGGTGATCGACGCTCTGAGCACCCTGGCCTTTGATTATCCCCCGCGCGCGCCCTTTTTTCGCAAGGAGCTGGCCCAGTATTTTATTCTGATGCGGGAACAGGAACAGAACCCTTTGGACTTTAAGGGGTCCTATGCCGGAGCCATGGGTTACGGCCAGTTCATGCCCTCGAGCTACCGGCATTACGCGATCGATTTCGACGGGGACGGCTTTGCCGATATCTGGAATAACCCCACCGATGCCATCGGCAGTGTGGCCAACTATTTTGCCGAGCACGGCTGGCAGCGCGGAGCGCCGGTAGCGTTGCGGGCCCGGGCCTCGGACGATCTGGCGCGGGGCGATGCCTCGGACTGGAACCGCATTCACCCGCCGGAGCTGACCGTGGCGGACTGGGCCGAGCGCGGCCTGACACCGATTTTTCCGTTGCCGGCCGAGCTGCCCGCCAATGCGCTGGCGCTGGCGGGCGATTTTGGCGAGGAGTTCTGGCTGGCGTTTCACAATTTTTATGTGATCACCCGCTACAACCGCAGCCATCTATACGCCCTGGCAGTAGAACAGCTGAGTAAAGAGATAAAAACCGCGATGGAGACCGAACAATGACACTGGTTCGCGCCGCCCTGGCACTGGGGCTGTTGGCTCTCATGGTTGCCTGTGCTCCCCTGGGGCCCGTTGAAGAACAGGATCGTGGGCCGGACAAGCCGGTGGATCTCTCCCACGTGCCGGATGCCACGCCGCGGGCGGAGGTGCGCACCCTGGCGGGCAACAAGAATCCCTATACGGTGTTGGGCAAAACCTATTACCTGATGGACGATGAGACCGGCTATAAGGAGCAGGGCATCGCCTCCTGGTACGGTCAGAAGTTTCACGGACGCAAAACCTCCAACGGCGAAACCTACGACATGTACGGCATGACCGCCGCGCACAAGACGCTGCCGATTCCGAGTTATGTGCGGGTCACCAACCTGGCCAACAATCGTCAAGTGGTGGTTCGGGTCAATGATCGCGGTCCTTTTCACGGCAACCGCATCATCGATTTGAGCTACGCCGCCGCTCAGCGGCTGGGGTTTGCCGGCCAGGGAACCGCGCAGGTGGAAGTGGAAATCATCGTACCCGGTAATCAGCCTCCGGCGCCTCTGCGGGCCGAAGCGGACACGTCTTCCGATAGCGGGGAGACCAGCCAAAAAACGTTTTTGCAGGTGGGCGCTTTTGGCTCACTGGATGCGGCCAAATCCCAGCAGACGCGGGTCAGTGCCCTGACGGACTTCCCGGTGGAGGTGCACAGTGCCGATGAACAACCGGTGTTGCACCGGGTACGAATCGGGCCTCTGAGCAGTAACGAAGAAGTTGTGCAGTTGCGTGAGCAGCTGCGCAGAAATGCGATTGAGCAAACCCATATCGTGCGGGAATAGTGCTAGAATTCCAGCGCAAAGTGAGTCTGTGCGATAAGGATCTTTTCTTTTAAAAAACGGTTTTACATGATGATGCGAAAACTTTTCTCCGCTACCGTCTTGATGTTGTTGACTCTGGCCGTGCAGGCACAGCAGGTCATTATTCCCGCTCCCCCGAGCCTCGCGGCCAGCGCCTATCTGCTGATGGATGCCGATACCGGTACGATCCTGGTGGAGCACGAGGCGGATATGGTGCTGCCGCCGGCGAGCCTGACCAAGATGATGACCAGCTACATCGTCTCGGAGGAAATCGAGCAGGGTCGTATCAGTGAAGACGATATGGTCAACATCAGCGTCAAGGCCTGGCGCAAAGGCGGCTCGAAAATGTTTGTTCGCGAGGGTACCCAGGTGCGCCTGGAGGACCTCAAGCGCGGCGTCATCATCCAGTCCGGTAACGACGCCAGCATTGCCCTGGCAGAGCATGTGGCAGGCAGCGAAGAAGGGTTTGTGGACATCATGAACCAGACCGCCGCCAAGCTGGGCATGACCAACACACATTTCGAAAACTCCACCGGCTGGCCCGCCGAGGGGCACCTTACCACCGCCCGTGATATGGCCATTCTGGCCCGGGCGGTGATCAAGGATCACCCCGATCACTACGCCATGTACAGCGAGAAGTACTTTTCCTACAACGGCATCAATCAGGCCAACCGCAACCGCCTGCTGTTCCGCGATGAGACGGTAGACGGCCTGAAAACCGGCCACACCGAAGAGGCGGGCTACTGCCTGGTGGCCTCGGCGGTGCGGCGGGATATGCGCCTGATTTCCGTGGTGATGGGCACTCGCAGTGAAGATGCCCGGGCCGCTGAAACCGAAAAGCTCCTGGCCTACGGCTTCCGCTATTATCAGACCCAGTCTATCTACGATGCGGGCGATGAACTGCAGCGTAACCGCGTCTGGTACGGTCAGCAGGAGGAAGTGGTGCTGGGCGTGGCCGAGGACATCCGCCTGACCATCCCCCGCGGTGCAGAGGATGCCCTGGAAGCCCAGATGCATATCGATGAAACCATCAAGGCCCCCATTGCCGCAGGCGACGAGCTGGGTAATCTGACCATTGATCTCAACGGTGAGCGCCTGGTGGACGTGCCCCTGGTGGCCCTGGAGCCGGTGGAGGAAGCGGGCTTCTTCCAGCGCCTGATCGACGCGATCAAGCTGTTTTTCCTCAAGATCTTCGGGTAATACCCCGCCTTGTCCGGGCCTTGCCCCCTTTGGGGGAGGCCCGGACATAGCCCCCTCACACCTGTTATAATGCCGGCGTTTTAAGCTATTCGAGAGGCACGCCGGTCCCATGTCCGCTTCCAACCCTGACGCCCCCAAAATCGAGTTCCCCTGCGAGGATTACCCCATCAAGGTACTCGGTGATGCGGGTAGCGAGCTGCACGAGCTGGTTATCGAGGTGATGGAGCGCCACGCCCCGGGTTTTGACCAGACGCGCATCAAGATCAAGGACAGCCGCAATGGTACCTACCAGTCTCTGACGGTCTGGATTACCGCCACCGGTGAGCAGCAGTTGAAGACCATTCACCAGGAGCTGGTGGCCAGCTCCGTGACCAAAATGGTGCTTTGAGCCGGTGAAGCCCGCTGTCGCGCCGCATTCCCTGACGCTGCAGGTCAGCGACCTCGGTCGTCGGCCCTACGACGCCGTCTGGCAGGCCATGCGCGCTTTCACCGACGAGCGCGATGCGGAAACCCAGGATCAGCTCTGGCTGGTGGAACACCCCCCGGTATTCACCCAGGGACAGGCGGGCAAGCCCGAGCACCTGCTGCTGCCGGGGGATATTCCCGTGGTACAGACCGACCGGGGCGGGCAGGTGACCTACCACGGCCCCGGCCAGCTGGTGGCCTACCCGCTGCTGGACTTGCGCCGCCTGGGCATGGGGGTGCGGGACCTGGTCACCGCGCTGGAAGAGACCCTGGTGGGCCTGCTGGCCAGTTACGGCGTTGAAGCCTACCCCCGGCCCGATGCGCCGGGGGTGTATATCGCCGGTGACAAGGTGGCGTCTCTGGGATTGCGGGTGCGCCGGGGCTGCAGTTTTCACGGCCTGGCCCTGAACGTGGCCATGGATCTGGAGCCGTTTCGGCGCATCAATCCCTGCGGCTATCAGGGGCTGCAGATGACCCAATTGGCGGATCAATTGACCACGGCGCCGGATATGGCGGAGGTCAAGGATCGCCTGGTCGAGCACTTTGTACAGAAAATAGGCTATTCGTGTACAATGCCCGGCCCACCGCGCTGATCGCGGAGGCCCACAAGGCCGTACGTACAGCATTCAGGCACTTGCCGCTCGGCTCTACCCGGAGCCGAGAGATAGAGAGACGAGAGAGTTTCATGACCGATACCCCCGAAATACAGCCCGTCAAACGCACCCGTCGCCTGCGTCAGGGTGAAAAGCTGCGCGATGCGGACAAGGTCGAGCGCATTCCGGTGAAAGTGATTGCCTCCGATGAGGTGCAGCGCAAGCCGGACTGGATTCGGGTGCGGGTACCCGCTTCGCCGGAAGTGGATCGGATCAAGCAGATCCTGCGCAAGAACAACCTCTCCTCGGTGTGTGAAGAGGCCAACTGCCCCAACCTGGGCGAGTGTTTCAGTGGCGGCACCGCCACCTTCATGATCATGGGCGAGATCTGCACCCGCCGCTGTCCTTTCTGCGATGTGGGCCACGGCAAGCCCAACCCGCTGGATGAAGAGGAGCCCGCGCACCTGGCCAAGGCCATTGCCGAGATGCGCCTGAAGTACGTGGTGATCACCTCGGTGGACCGGGATGACCTGCGCGATGGCGGTGCCCAGCACTTTGCCGACTGCATCCGCGAGTCCCGCGTGCACAGCCCGAATCTGCAGGTGGAAATTCTTACCCCGGATTTCCGGGGCCGGATGGACATTGCCCTGGATATTCTCGAGCAGGAAGCGCCGGATGTGTTCAACCACAATCTGGAAACGGTGCCCCGGCTGTATCGCCAGGCGCGCCCCGGGGCCAACTACAAGTGGTCCCTGAAGCTGCTCCAGGAGTACAAGAAGCGTCGCCCGGATGTACTCACCAAATCCGGTTTGATGGTCGGCCTGGGGGAAACCAAAGAGGAGATCATCGAGGTGCTCAAGGATATGCGCGAGCACGATATCGATATGCTGACCATCGGCCAGTATCTACAGCCGTCCCGGGATCACCTGCCGGTGGATCGTTTTGTCCATCCGGACGAGTTCGCCGAATACACCCGTATCGCCCATGAACTGGGCTTCAAGCACGCGGCCTGCGGCCCGCTGGTGCGCTCCAGCTACCATGCCGACAAACAGGCCCACGGGGAAGCCGTGGGCGTGGTTGACGAACTGCTGGCGTCGGGACAATAAGCGCCGATATGGCCGAAACGGCCACACCCCAATCGACCGCTTTCCCGCCATTGGCTGACGTGGCGGTCCCCACCTCTTTGGTGATTGAACCGCTGACGCCCTCCACGGCTGGGCTCAGCGGTTTTATCGACGCCATCGCTCACTGGCACCACGAGCACTGTCTGGCCCGCGGTCTGACATCCTCGCTGGAACGCCGCGCTGAGCAGTTGCACCGCCACCTCACCCGTGAAGCCATTCCGGTGACGCTGATTGCCCGTAAAGGGACTGAGGTTCTGGGTAGTGTCAGTCTGGTCCGCTATCAGGCCAGCGCGGGCGGGGAGCAGCGGTTATGGCTCAGCAATCTGTATGTGCCCGAGGCATTACGAGGGGAGGGGTTGGGCAGTGTGTTGGTGGATAAAGCCTGCCGCTACGCCCATGAGCAGGGTGAAACGGAGTTGTGGCTGTTTACCGACAATCAGCAGGACTTTTACCAGAAACGCGGCTGGCAGCCGGGCGGAGAGGCCAGAGTCAGCCAGTCCGACGTGGATATTTTCGTCCGCCGGTTGTAGTGGTCATCCACCAAAAAACCAACCCTAAACCACCGACTCCGGCTCCACCGCCCCGCCAAAGGCCTGAATCAACGCCTTCACCAACGCCGTCAACTCGATACTCATCACCGCAAAATCCGCATCAAACGCTTCCGCAGCCGTCTCCGGGTTGCGATCGCTGGCCTGCTCCAGCAGCTTGTCCTCGAACTTCAACCGCTTGACCGCGAACTGGTCGTCCAACACAAAATGGATCGCCTCTTTCCAGGTCAGCGCCAGTTTGCTGGCGAACATGCCGGCTTCCAGGTGGCTGGCCACTTCCGGCGCGCTCAGGTCCACGTTCTTGCAACGCACCAGCCGGCTGTCTTTGCCCGCCTGGAATTCGCACTCTTCACCCAACACAAAGTCGGTGGGCAGGTCTTCGCCGCGCAGCCAGTGGGTCATCAACTGGGCCGGTGCCTGCTGCGGGGTCAGGGGAATGGCTTTGAGGCTGCCCAGGGCTTCACGCAACTGGCTCAGCAGCTCTTCGGCGCGGTTGCTGGAGGAGCAGTTGACCAGGATCAGACGCTCCTGGGGGGCGATGAAGGCGTAGTCCCGGGCGGACTTGCTGAACGCCTTGGGGAGCAGGTCGAAGATGATTTCGTCTTTCAGGGTCTGGCGCTCTTTGCGGCCCACCGGGCGGCCTTCCTCGGCGCGGATGTCCGCAAGCTTTTCTTCCAGATGCTCGTTGATCACCGCTGCAGGCAGGATTTTTTCCTGCCGCTTCAGGCATACCATCAGGTAGCCGTTGCTGGCGTGCACGTAGTCCTGGGCGTCTGGGCCGGCGGGCGGTACCCAGCCGAAACGGCTCATATCCTGGCTTCCGCAAGGCTTGAAAGGCGCTTGGCTGAGCTTGTCCGAGAGCGCTTCGGCGCTGTCATTCAGGGGTTCGGTCAGTTGAAACAGGCGTAGATTTTTAAACCACATAATCGATCCGGTCTGGCAGGCGTGAAGGGCGCATTTCTCAAGGAGTGCGCCCGGTCAGAAAGCGGGGGAGTGTACCACAGCGAGTTGGCTTAGCTCTGGTGCTCGAGCGAGTCCCGGTCGGCGCCGGTCAGGGTGTTCTCGGAGTTGAATTCGCGCACGAAAATACCCCAGAAGGCCACAAACAGGGCCGCTACCAGGGGCCCCATGACGAAACCGTTGATCCCGAACAGGGCGATACCCCCGAGGGTGGAGAGCAGCACGACGTAGTCGGGCAGCTTGGTGTCCCGGCCCACCAGGATGGGGCGAAGAATGTTATCCACCAGACCAATCACGCCGGCCCCGAAGGCGATGAGAATCAGCCCCTGGGTGTAATCGCCGGTGGCGAGCAGGTAGATGGCGACCGGCGCCCAGATGATGGCAGCGCCCACGGCGGGAATCAGGGAGGCAAAGGCCATGACCACGCCCCAGAGCATGGGGGCGGGAATGCCCAGCAGCCAGAAGATGATGCCCCCGAGGGCCCCCTGAACTGCGGCCACCACGATATTGCCTTTCACCGTGGCCCGGGTCACTTCCGCGAACTTGTTGAACAGCAGCCGTTCGCGCTCATCGCCAATGGGCAGGGCTTTGATCAGCAGCTCGAGCAGCCGCGAGCCGTCGCGCAGCATGAAGAAGGTGAGATACACCATCAGGCAGATGTTGAGCACGAAGCGGAAGGCATTCTGCCCGATATCGAGGGTGTGTTGCGCGAGGAATTTGCCCGTGGCCATGGCCGCGTCGGTTGCGTGGCTCTGCAGTTCATCAATACTGATGTTGAAGCGGTCGAGCACGGACTGGATGACCGGGAAGCTTTCCTGGACCCGGTCGATGTATTGTTCGATATCGATGTCACCCTCATCCAGCTTCTGGTAGATGCTGACGCCCTCGGCGACCACGGAGGTGATGATGAAGATCACCGGCAGGATGACGATGACCAGGCAGAGCAGCAGGGTGATGAGGGCGGTGATGTTTTCGCGCTGGTTGAATTTGTTGAGCAGTCGCTGTTGTACGGGATAGAAGATGATGGCGACGGCACAGGCCCAGAAGATGGGGCCAAAGAAGGGCTTGAGCACCCACAGAAAACCCACCGAGACCAGCAACAATAGCCAGATAAACGCTCTTGTTTCCATTTTGCTGTTCATGGTTGAGTCCCTTTTTTGTTCAGTGCGTTATTCGAGTGTGGTTACGGCGATGCGGGCTTTGGCCTTATCCGCCCTACGGCCGAGCGCAGCGGTACAAACTCGAGTAGTCAGTTATAAGGTAGAAAAAAGAAAGGGGACCCTCATAACTCGGTAACTTGCTGTAACAGCAAGGTGCGAAGAACCGAGAGCATTGGAGGTGTCCCCTTATGCGCAAGTATAACTATCGTGCCCAAAATTTCCAGAAGGTGAACTGGGATCAACTGCGTGAGCAGACGGCGGGCGAGCGGTTGATTCTGGCGATTGATGTGGCCAAGAAGGACTTCTACGTGGCGCTGATGAAGCCGGACCGGACGGTTCTGAAGACCATCCGCTGGGAGCATCCGCAACAGAGCCCGGCCCTGCTGCGGGAACTGGCGAACCTCAAGGCTCAGCGCCTGGAGGCGGTCATGGAGCCGACCGGTACCTATGGCGACGCCTTGCGCTACCAGTTGAGAGCTCTGGGTGCCGAAATCTACCGGGTCAGCCCCAAGCGGGTGCACGACGCCGCTGAAGTGTATGACGGGGTCCCGAGCCTGCACGACGCCAAGGCGGCTTACCTGATCGGCCGGCTGCACCTGGATGGCATCAGTCAGCGCTGGCGCGAGCCGAGTGAAGCGCGTCGAGCTCTGCGAGCCTTACTGAATCGGCTGGAGCAGGTACAGGAGCGCCACCAGCGGGCACTGAATCGGCTCGAAGCGTTGTTGGCCCGGCACTGGCCGGAGGCGCTGTGCTGGCTGACATTGCAGAGCGCCAGCTTGCTGCACCTGCTGGCCGAGTACGGCGACCCGGTTCGGGTGACGGCACAGCCGGAGCAGGCGGACCGACTGCTGCGCCGAGTCGGTGGGCACATGCTTAAGACGTCCAAGCGCGAAGGCCTGCTGCGCAGTGCCGCCACGACCTTGGGCGTGCCGGTGGTCGAGACCGAACACGAACTCATCCGGGCCCTGGCCCAGGAGATGCTGGACACACGGGCGCAGTCCCGCGAGCTGGAGCGAGCGCTGTCCGAGCACGTCGAGCACACCCGGGAGCTGGCCTGGATGGCCGAGGCACTGGGCCATAACAGCGCGGTGGTGCTTTACTGTGCCCTGGGTTCGGCCAATGACTACCCGCGTGCGGCCAGCTATCTGAAAGCGGCGGGGCTGAACCTCAAAGAGCGCTCCAGCGGCAAACACAAAGGGCAGCTGAAGCTGACCAAGCGAGGGCCCGGGGTGGTGCGCCACTACCTGTACTTCGCCGCCCTTCGCCTGATACGTCAATCAGGCCCGGCCAGAGCCTGGTATGACGCCAAGCTGGCCCGACACCGAGGCCCCAAGGGCAAACTGATCATCGCGCTGATGCGCAAGCTGGCCAAGGCGCTGTGGCATGTGGCTCAAGGCAAGCGGTTCGATCCGGCCAAGCTCTTTGCCGAGCCACCCCGGGCCGAAGTGGCATAAGCACCACCGAGTCGACCGATGAGGACGAACAGAGACGAGCAACAGGAGCGAGCAATGAGTTAATCCAGCCGTAACACGCTGGCAACGAGTCTTCCTTCGGGCTGACCTTCGATCCGACCTCTAGCCCAGTCTTGAGGCTCCTAAGTAGTCAAGAGGCAGCCCGCGGGATGATCCATGGAACGCGATACCCAAGGTAACTGAGTTGATGCCGCCAGGCGGACATCCGATGCGAGAGGTTCGGTTGACCCCATGGACGTTCATCCGGGAGGCCTTCGAGCTGGCACACAGGCTAAACACACGAGTACCACCGGCATGTGCGTCAACGACTCAGGCAATGCCAGCAGACTCGTGTGCCCAACAGGCAGGTAAAATGATTAAATAAAGGGACTTGACTGAGTTATGAGAGGGCGGATAAGCCGGAGGCGCATCCGCCGTAACCCAACGCAGATTCCAAGACAAACGTGCTCTTTACGTTTTACTCGTCCAGGAAACTGCGCAGGTGGTCCGAGCGGGACGGGTGGCGGAGCTTGCGCAGGGCCTTGGCTTCGATCTGGCGGATCCGCTCGCGGGTCACGTCAAACTGCTTGCCTACCTCTTCCAGCGTATGGTCGGTGTTCATATCGATACCGAAACGCATCCGCAACACCTTCGCTTCCCGGGCGGTCAGACCGGCCAACACCTCGCGGGTCGCCTCGGTCAGGCCTTCCGTGGTGGCGGAATCCACCGGCGAGACAATGGTGTTGTCCTCGATAAAGTCACCCAGGTGCGAGTCTTCATCATCACCGATGGGCGTCTCCATGGAGATCGGCTCTTTGGCGATTTTGAGCACCTTGCGGACCTTGTCTTCCGGCATTTCCATGCGCTCACCCAGTTCTTCCGGGGTGGGCTCACGGCCCATTTCCTGCAGCATCTGGCGGGACACACGGTTGAGCTTGTTGATGGTCTCAATCATGTGCACCGGAATACGGATGGTGCGGGCCTGGTCGGCGATGGAGCGGGTGATGGCCTGCCGGATCCACCAGGTGGCGTAGGTGGAGAACTTGTAACCGCGACGGTACTCGAACTTGTCCACGGCCTTCATCAGGCCGATGTTGCCCTCCTGGATCAGGTCCAGGAACTGCAGGCCGCGGTTGGTGTACTTCTTGGCAATGGAGATCACCAGACGCAGGTTGGCCTCGACCATTTCTTTCTTGGCGCGGCGCGCACGGGCCTCGCCGATGGACATGCGGCGGTTGATCTCCTTGATCTGGGCCAGTGTCAGTCCGGCCTCTTCCTCCAGCTGCGCCAGCTTGCGCTGGGCGCGGGCGATGTCGCCTTCCACGGACTTGAGCGCGTCGGAGTAGTCACGCTTTTTCTTGATGATGCCCGGGATCCAGTCTTCATTGGTCTCATTACCCGGGAATTCCTTCATGAAGGTTTTCCGGGGCATGCGGGACTGGCGGACGCACATTCTCATGATGGCGCGCTCTTCCTGACGCACGCGATCCAGTACGGTGCGCGCTTCGCTGTAGATCGGGTCGAACTGGCGTGGCGGCAGCTTGAAGAACTTGAACAGCTCACCGAGGTCGGCCAGCTCTTTCTGGGCCTGCTTGCTGTCGCGACCGTGCTTGCTGACCGCCTTCTCGGCTTTGGTCAGTTGCTTGGCCAGCGCTTCAAACCGTTGCCGGGCCTCTTCCGGGTCGACACCTGACGTGGTTTCTTCCTCGTCGGACTGATCGTTGTCGTCGTCATCGTCATCATCGTTCTTGTCTTTGCCTTTCTCCTTTTTTTCAGCGGCCGCGGCGGCCTGCTGGCTGGAGGTGGCGGTGACGGACGGGATGTCGTCGGAGGGGTCGAGCCAGCCGATGATGACATCCGGCAGGCGACGCTCTTCCTGCTCCACCAGCTTGAATTCGTCGAGGACGCGCTGCGCCGCGCCGGGCCAGTAGGCCAGCGAGTACATCAGCTCGCGCACACCCTCTTCGATGCGCTTGGCGATGGCGATTTCACCCTCGCGGGTCAGCAGCTCCACGGTCCCCATTTCGCGCATGTACATGCGCACCGGGTCGGTGGTGCGGCCCGCTTCGGTTTCCACTGCGGCGAGCGCGGCGGCGGCTTCGGCGGCGGCAATTTCGTCCGCCGAGGCATCGCCGTCGGTCATCAACAGGGTGTCGGCATCCGGTGCGATCTCGTAGACACGGATGCCCATGTCATTGATCATCTGGATGATGTCTTCCACCTGATCCGGATCGGAAATGTCCTCCGGAAGATGGTCGTTCACCTCGGCATAGGTGAGATAGCCCTGCTCTTTGCCGCGGGCGATCAGCTCTTTGATGCGAGATTGTTGCTGCTGTTGAGCGGTGTCTGCCATTCGGAACCCTGTCGAACCTGAGGTGTGGAAGAAAAGCGCGGGATTATATCGCATATCTTGGGCCTGATTCCATAAAATCAACGCCCGCGCCCGGTTTTAGTGTGGAGTTTTGTGCGCCAGAGCCGCTTTTACCAGTGCTTCGCGCTCTTCGCGGCTTAATCCAGCAAAATCGCTGCTTTTTTGGCGCAGTTGGCTGAGTGCTTCGGCTTTTTGCTGTTCCGCCAACTGGCGGTGAATGCCCTTCAGGCAGTCGCAGAACGCCACCCGGGTGTCGTAATCGGCCCGGGAGGGCTTGATGGCCCGGTTGGCGCCGTGGGCGCCGGCGGCCACCAGCAGGTCCTGACCGGCGATCGCCGCCAGCTGTTCCGCTTCTTTCGCGCCGTACACGCCGCGCCAGTGGCCGATAATGTGGGGCAGCTGGTAATGCGGCCGTTCGCGCAATAACTTTAGCAACTGCCCGAGCGACCGCAACTCCGGCTCGTTGTGTTCGAGCCAGAATTCCGGGGGCTCTTCCGCGGCCAGTGCCGGGTTGGCCAGCAGCAGGCCGATGGCCTTGCGCGCCGGGGGCATCAGGTAGCGTTTACCGGACAGGCTCGGTGGCGCCGCCGGGGCGGCGATTGCCTCCGGCGCGGGGCTGTCAAAATACTCTTCCCCCGTGGGGCCCGGGTCCTGAGTGTGGGCCGGCGGCTCCTCGTAATCCGGGGGCGGTGGCCGGTCGTCCGACGGCGCTATATCGACAGGCGCTGCCGGCGTGCGGGCCGGTTCGGCCTGAATGACGACCGGCTCGTGCACCAGCTCCATCAGGGTGTCCCGGTTCAGGCCGGTGCGCTGGGCCAGGCGGTCGAACATCAGTTCGCGGAAGACGCCCCTCGGCAGTTGGTGCAATAGCGGCGCGGCGCGTTTGCTGAGCAGCGCCCGGCCCTCCAGGCTGCGGGGATTCAGGTCGGCGCTGAGCGCATCGAACAGGTAGTCCTCCAGCGGGACCGCCATGTCCACCATGTTGCTGAACTTCTCGGCTCCGATCTGGCGCACCAGGGTGTCCGGGTCCTCGCCCTCGGGCAGGAACAGGAACTTGACCTGACGGCCATCCTCCATCACCGGCAGGGCGGCCGCCAGGGCGCGCTCGGCGGCGCTGCGTCCGGCCTTGTCCCCGTCAAAGCAGAACACCACTTCCCGGGTGTGCTTGAACGCCAGGGCCAGGTGATCCTCGCCGCAGGCGGTGCCCAGGGTGGCCACGCCGTAGCGGATGCCAAACTGGGCCAGGGCCACCACGTCCATATAGCCTTCCACCACCAGCAGGCGGGGCAGTTCACGATAGGCCTGGCGGGCTTCGTACAGGCCATACAGTTCGCGGCCTTTGTGAAAAACCGGGGTTTCCGGGGAGTTCAGGTACTTGGGTTTGTCGTCGCCCAGCACCCGGCCGCCAAAGCCGATCACCCGCCCGCGCAGGTCCCGGATGGGGAACATGATGCGGTGACGGAAGCGGTCGTAACGCTTGTTCTGATCCGGCTGGTGGATCAGCATGCCGCCTTCGGTCAACAGGTGGCGTTCCTGCTCGCCGATGCCGAGGGTTTTCAGCAGGTTGTCCCAGCCCGGAGGGGCGTAGCCAATGCCGTAGTCCCGGGCAATGTGCCCGTCCAGACCCCGGCGCTTGAGGTAGTCCACCGCCTCCAGGCGCTTGGGGTGCTGGCGCAGTTGCAGTCGATAATAGCGATCGGCCTGCTCCAGCAGGCTGTAGATGCTTTTGCGCTCCTGGGCCTTCTCTTTCTGGGCCGGGCTCTGCTCTTCGCGGGGGACTTCCAGGCCGCAGTGGTGCGCGAGCTGCTCGACGGCCTCGGGGAAGCCGAGCCGCTCGTAGTCCATGAGAAAGCCCACGGCATTACCGCTGGCACCGCAGCCGAAGCAGTAGTAGAACTGCTTGTCCTGACTGACCGTGAACGAAGGGGTCTTTTCGTCGTGGAAAGGGCAGCAGGCGCTGAAGTTTTTGCCGGTTTTCTTGAGTTTGACGCGATGATCCACGATCTCCACCAGGTCAACCCGGTCGAGGAGCTCGTCAATAAAGCTTTGTGGAATCAGTCCGGCCATAGTGCCTTATTGTAGCGGGGAATTTGGGTGGGGGAGCGGGATTTTAGTGTGGGTAAAGGCGGATGCGGGCTTCGCCTTTATCCGCCCTACGCGGGTTTATACCGCTGCGCTCGGCCGTAGGGCGGATAAGCGAAGCGCATCCGCCGTAAAGAACCGCGACGCTTAACCCAACTTCGCCTTCAACCGCTTGCTCACATCCGCCATATCGGCCCGCCCCTGCACCTGGGGCTTGAGGGTACCCATGACCTTGCCCATATCCTTCATGCCCTCGGCACCGGTCTGGGCGATGGCATCGGCCACCAGTTGGTCCAGCTCGGCGTCGGACAGGGGTTGGGGCAGGAATTCCTGGATCACGTCGATCTCCAGGCGCTCCTGATCGGCCAGTTCGGCGCGACCGGCGTCCCGGTATTGCTGTTCGGAGTCCCGGCGCTGCTTGACCATCTTGTCCAGAACGGCCAGCACACGGGCATCGTCGAGCTCGATGCGTTCATCGACCTCAATGCGTTTGAATTCCGCGGTCACCAGACGCAAAACCGCCACGCGGGCCTTCTCTCTGGCCCGCATGGCGGTTTTCAGGGCGTCGTTGATGCGCGTTTGCAATTCTGAACGGGGCATCAGCGTATTCCTGTTTGTCTTGTCTTCAGCGCTTGTGGCGTGTGCCAGTCAACGCGGGCCCGGCGCGAGGCGCCCGGCCGGGTTCCGGCCTTAGTACAGGCGCTGGAACTTGCGGTTTTCGCGCTGAACTTTCTTGGCGTGACGCTTCACAGCGGCAGCGGCCTTGCGCTTACGGACAGCGGTGGGCTTCTCGTAGGCTTCGCGGCTGCGAACTTCGGCCAGGATGCCGGCTTTTTCACAGGAGCGCTTGAAGCGACGCAGCGCAACGTCAAACGGCTCGTTGTCTTTGATCTTTACTGAAGGCATGCTGTTACCTTTACTCAATTAATTCACCCCGAAAGCGAGCAAAATGTGGCTTCGGGATCCGAGGGGCGTGGATTCTAACCAGTTATGGGCAGCACTGCAACTGGTTCTTGCGGCCTCAGGTCTATATGATACGCGCTCGTTTTTCCCGTTGGTCCTCCTCGACGAGTTAGAAGGCTCTCTATGCGCGTTTTGGGTATTGAAACCTCCTGTGACGAAACCGGCCTGGCGCTGTACGACAGCGAGCGGGGCCTGCTCAGTCACGCCCTGTTCAGCCAGATTGCGGTGCACGCCGAATACGGCGGAGTGGTGCCCGAGCTGGCGTCCCGGGATCATGTGCGCAAGTTGCTGCCGCTGATCCGTCAGGTGATGGCCGAGGCCGACACCTCGCCCGGGCAGATCGATGCGTTGGCCTATACCGCTGGCCCGGGGCTGATTGGCGCGCTGATGGTGGGCGCCTCGGTGGGGCGCTCGCTGGCCTACGGATGGGGGATTCCCGCGTTGGGCGTCCATCATATGGAGGGGCATCTGCTGGCCCCCATGCTGGAAGACAATCCGCCCGAGTTTCCTTTTATCGCCCTGCTGGTGTCCGGAGGGCATACTCAGCTCGTACAAGTCCGGGGCATTGGCGAATACCGCCTGCTGGGGGAGTCGCTCGACGACGCCGCCGGGGAGGCATTCGACAAGGCCGCCAAAATGCTGGATCTGGACTACCCGGGTGGGCCCCATATCGCCAAACTAGCCGAGCGGGGCCGGGCGGGGCGCTTTACCTTTCCCCGGCCCATGGTCGACCGACCGGGCCTGGACTTCAGTTTCAGTGGACTGAAAACCTATACGCTCAACACGGTGGCGGAGCACGCCCGGGCCGATGGCCTGCCGGACGAGCAGACCTGTGCCGATATCGCCCATGCGTTTCAGGAGGCGGTGGTCGGCACCCTGGTGATCAAGTGTCGGCGCGCGCTGGAACAGACCGGGCAGAAGACACTGGTGATCGCCGGCGGGGTGTCGGCCAATACGCGCCTGCGTGAGGAGCTGGAAGCGGCGCTGGCGAAAATTGGCGCCCGGGTGTTTTATGCCCGGAACGAGTTCTGCACGGACAATGGGGCGATGATCGCCTATGCCGGCTGCCAGCGCCTGCTCGCCGGCCAGGCCGAGTCGTTGGCGGTGAATGTGCGCGCCCGCTGGCCGCTGGACAGTCTGCCGCCGCTGAGCGCCTAACGAGGACGTAGAATGGATATTGTTTACATCAGAGATTTGCAGGTGGATACCATCATCGGTATCTACGACTGGGAACGGGAAGTGCGGCAGACCATCAGCCTGGATCTGGAGATGGCGGCGGATATTCGCCGAGCGGCCGAAACCGACGACATACACTATGCGCTGAACTACAAAGCCGTCTCCAAGCGGCTGATCGCCTATCTGGAAAACCGGGATGCGCAACTGGTCGAGGCGCTCGCCGAAGAGGTGGCGGCCATTGTGCGTGACGAGTTCAATGTGCCCTGGGTCCGTCTGCGACTCAGCAAGCCGGGCGCTCTGCGTGGCGCCCGGGATGTGGGCCTGATTATCGAACGAGGGGAAAAACCGGCATGACCGAGGTGTACCTCAGTCTGGGCAGCAATATTGACCGCTATCGACACATCTCCGCCGCGCTGGATGCGCTGGCGGAGCACTTCGGCGAGTTGATCATCTCGTCGGTCTTTGAGAGCGAAGCGGTGGGTTTTGATGGCAGCAACTTCCTCAACCTGGTGGTTGGCGTGGATACCGATCAGCCCATCGCCGAGCTGTCCGACCGGCTCAAACAGATTGAGGATGACAACGGTCGTTGTCGTTCCGGGCCCAAATTCAGCTCCCGGACCCTGGATATCGACATTCTCACTTACGGCGACTTTGTGGGTGAGGAGGCGGGGGTCCAGTTGCCCCGGGATGAGCTGACCAGGAACGCTTTTGTACTCTGGCCCATGGCGGAAATCGCCCCGGAGCGTGTGCACCCGGAAACCGGCGAGACCTTCGCCCGGCTCTGGGCCAACTACGATAAGCAGCGCCAAAACCTCTGGCCGGTGGATTTCACCTGGCGGGGGAGGACCGTGTCTCGCGCTGCGCCCTGACCTGATTTTTCACGCCTGCCCGATACGCTCGACGCCGGGCAGCGGTTGCCCTTTGCATGGGAGTTGCCTGTGAACGAGCCGCAATCCGCCGCACCAGTATCTCCCTGGTGGGTGTTGATCGCTGTGTGCCTGGGGGCCTTTGTCGCGCCTCTGGGAATGGCCTCGGTCAATGTGGCCTTACCCACCATGGCCCGGGAGCTGAACGCCAGTGCGGTGCTGGTCAGTTGGGTGCCCACCATTGTGTTGATCGCCAACATCATCTTCATGCTCCCGGCCGGCAAGCTGGCGGACAAGGTGGGCCGGAAGCGCGTGTTTCTCTGGGGTATCGGCTTGAACAGCACGGCCAGTGCGCTCGCGTTTTTCGTCAACTCCATTGAAATGGTACTGGTGCTGCGCTTCTTCCAGGGGATGGGGGCGGCGATGATGTTCGCCACCAGTATGGCCCTGCTGATTTCGGTATTTCCGCCGGAGAAGCGCGGTTTACCCTTGGGCCTCAACGCCGCCTGCGTGTACTTCGGTTTGACCCTGGCGCCGGCATTGGGTGGCTGGGTGACCGATGCCTGGGGCTGGCGGTTTGTCTTTCTGCTGCCCTTGCCGATTGTGGTGCTGGTGGTGTCACTGATTGCCTGGCGGGTCTCCGGGGACTGGTTCGGCGAGCGCGACAACCGGTTTGATTGGGGCGGCGCCCTGACTTTCGCGCTCTGGGCCATAGCGCTGGTGATCGGTCTGACCGGCTTGCCCGGGGTATGGCAGAGTGCGGTGCTGGCCTTTTCGTTTGTGCTGCTCGCGATTTTTATTCGCCGACAGGCTCGCCGCGAGCAACCGCTCATTCGCGTGCAGATGTTTCGCGAGTCACGCCTGTTTTCCTTTTCACTGATCACGGCGCTGTTCATGTACGCCAGCAGTTACCCACTCGGGTTTCTGCTCAGTCTGTATCTGCAATATGTGCGCGGCTACAGCGCGGCGGATGCCGGTCATGTTCTGCTGGTGCAGGCGCTGACCATGGCCTGTGTGGCGCCGTTGGCCGGACGCCTGTCGGATTATCTGCCCGCCCGCTGGCTGGCCAGTGCCGGCTGTTTCTGTACGCTTTGCGGGTACGGGTTGTTGAGTACCCTGGGCGTCGCCACGGCCCCGGGCTTCATTGTCCTGGCTCTGTTTCTGGTGGGGCTGGGCTTCGGTTGTTTCTCCAGTCCGAATAACCATGTGGTGATGCAGTCGGCGCATTCCAGTGAAGTGGGCGTCGCGGCGGCAACGCTCAATCTCGCCCGTGTGGTGGGGAATCTGGTGGGGATGAGTCTGGTGAACCTGTTTGTTTACTGGAACCTGGGCAACCAGCCATTGAACGAGACGCTGTCCGAGCCACTGCTGCGCACCTTCAGTCAGGCGATGCTGTTGGCGCTGATGTTCCTGATCTGTGCGACACTCATTTCGCTCTTGCGCGGGGCGTCCGGGGACATTTCTTCCGAACAGAAAAAACCGGGCAACTAGGCCCGGTTTTCAAGGGGGCAGCCTCTGGCCATCAATGAATTTCGATGCGATGGCTGACTGGCGTCTTTTGCTCCACTTTGGGCACGTTCAGTTTCAGCACGCCGTTCTTGAACTCTGCTTTGATGTCCTTTTCCTTGACGTCCGTTCCCAGGTTGAAGCTACGAGTGTACCTGCCATAGCGTCTCTCCTGACGGATGACGCGTCCATCCTTTTCTTCCTTGTTTTCAAACCGGGACTCGGCGCTGATGGTCAGCATGCCATTGTCCAGGGTCACGTCAATATCTTTTTTATCCACGCCGGGTAATTCGGCGGTCAACTCGTAGTGATCCTTCTTTTCGGTCACATCCACTCTGGGCGAAAAAGTCTCCGCACTCATTGAGCCACTGCTGCTGGAGAGCGGTGCCCAGAAATTATCGAACAAGCTGTCAATGTCAAATAATGAACTACGTGGTATCAGGTTCATAAGAACACCTCCTTTGAAGTTCCAGAGCCAATCTCTGTTGCGTTATTTATATTGGTCCTTTTTACGATTTTTCAATTGATCCAGCGCAAGAAAAGTGAGTTAAACCGCTTGTTTTAACTCACCGAGCGACCACCGTCCACGGCGATAATCTGTCCGGTTATATAGGGCGCCCTGGTTAAAAGAAAAAGGATGGTATCGGCAATATCCCGGGGGTCGCCGGGACGATTCAGCGGGACCCGGTCGAGGATGCTCGCTTTGCCGCTGTCATCCAGTTCGGCTTCCTGCTCCGGCCACAGAATTGCGCCGGGGGCGATGCCATTGACGCGGACCTCCGGCGCCAGTTCCCGGGCCAGTGATTTGGTGAGCATGACGTTGCCCGCTTTCGCGGCACAATAGATGGGATGGTTTTTCAGTGGCCGGTCGGCCTGGATGTCGGCCAGGGTAATAATGGCACCCTCTGTTTCTTTCAACGCGTCCGCCAGAGCCTGGGCGAGAAAGAAGGGGGCTTTCAGGTTGCTGCTCATCAGGTCGTTCCACTGATCTTCGCTGGCTTCTCCCAGTGGGGTTGGGTAAAAGCTGGAGGCGTTGTTAATGAGTGCGTCGATGCGTCCCCACCTTTTCAGTGCCATGTCGGCCAGTCGCCGGATGTCCTTCAACTGACTCAAATCCGCCTGTAGAGCCACGGCGCTGTCGGGGCGAAGCGCGTTGAGTTCATCGCACAGCGACTCGGCCGCTTCCTTTGAACCGCGGTAGTGGATGATGACCCGATAGCCGTAGGCGTGCAGGGTTTTTGCGGTAACCGCGCCAATGCGGCGGGCCGCACCGGTCAGTAGGGCGACAGGGGCCTCAGTAGTCATAAAGTCCTCTTGAATCTGTGATTAGCATGTTCGACGTAGTACGCTGGTAGGCGATTAAACGATGAATAGGCCAATAATAACCGGTCCGGAGTGCGTTCATGGTACAGCTTCACCGCCGTCATCACATTGGGTTGAGCGTTGTGCTCGCACTGCTGCTGGTCGCCTGCGGTAGCGAACAGAGCGATCATGAACCTTCGGGACCATCGGGCCTGAGCGAGCGGCCGGATAATCAGACCTGTCTGGCCACCCGGTTTACCCAGCGCTCGACGGTGGCCCTGAAGCCGCTGGTGCCTGAAGGCACCTTCACCGCCCCCGTCGGCGTGGTCAGCCACCCGAGTCACGAGCAGGTGCTTTATGTGCTGGAACAGCGAGGCACCATCTGGCGGTTGGACCTGTCCGGGGCAGACCCCACGCCGGCACCGTTTGTGGACCTGCGGGACTACAGCGATGTCCAGTTTGAGCCCATTCACTGTTTTGAGTGCGGCCTGTTCAGCATGGCCTTCCATCCGGACTTTGAGCAGAACGGCTTTGTCTATGTGTCATTGACCGAGGGTGGCGACGCGTTTGAGGTTGCACCGGAGTCCTATGTCGCCCGGTTCCGTTCGGACGATGACGGGCTGAGCCTGGTTGAATCCGGGCCTGGGGAGCTGGAGCGTACCGATATCTATCATGTCGAGCAGACCACCGAAATCCACAACAATGGCCGACTCGCCTTTGGCCCGGACAACTATCTTTACGTCAGCTTTGGTGACGGTGGGCCGGGCGGCGATCCCAACCGCAATGCCCAGAATCCCTCCAACCCCTTTGGTACCCTGCTGCGGCTCACCGATGAGGGAGCGCCGGCACCGGGCAACCAAGTAGAGGGTGGTCTGCCCGAAGTGTTTGCCTATGGCCTGCGTAACCCCTGGCAGTGGAGTTTTGACCGGGAGACCGGCGAACTCTGGGCCGGTGACGTCGGGCAGGGTCGGACCGAAGAGATCAACCGGATCGTCAACGGGGCCAATTATGGCTGGCCCTGCCTGGAGGGCGCCGACGTCATGCAGTCCTGCTCCGATACCAGCGGTTTTGAGGCGCCGGTGTTTTCCTACCAGCGGGGGGATGGCCGGTCGGTAACCGGAGGGTATGTCTATCGCGGCGAGCAGCTCGACGATTTATACGGGGTGTACCTGTTCAGCGATTTTGCCTCGGGTCTGCTCTGGGGCCTGTTCACTACCCCCGAGGGGGATCTTGAACGCCGTCAACTGCTCGATACCGGTGGCTCGGTGGTGTCCTTCGGGGAGGAACTCAATGGCGAGCTGCTGCTGGTGGACTATCAGGGCGGCCAGGTGTCACGGTTGGTCCGGGCGGCGCCGGACGCTGACCAGCAACCGGTGCCGGAGTGGTTGTCGGAAACCGGTTGTATGCATCCCGATAACCCGGCCCAGCCGGGCGAGGGGTTGATTCCCTATGACGTCACGGAGCCGTTCTGGTCCGATGGTGCGGATAAAACCCGCTATCTGGCGCTGCCCAACGACACCACCATTGATGTGGATGAGACGGGGGATTTTGATCTGCCGGTGGGGTCGGTATTGGTCAAGCAGTTCTATCGGCACGACGAGCTGATCGAAACGCGGCTGATGCTCAACCAGCCCGTGACCGGGTGGGTCGGGCACAGTTACCGCTGGACCGGCACGGGCACCGACGCACGTCGGGTAACCGAGGCGGAGGATGTCGAGGTGCAGGACCGGTTATGGCACTACCCGAGCAGCGCCGAGTGCTCCCAGTGCCATACCAGCGCGGCGGGTGACAGTCTCGGGTTGGAGGTTCGTCAGCTCAATACCGAGTTCGACTACGCCGGGACCACGGCCAATCAACTGGACACGCTGGCGGCCATCGGAGTGTTGACCGAGCCGCTGACTCAACGGCAGAGAGCCAACCCCCTGGTGGACAGCCGGGATGCGTCGTATCCGCTCGACCTGCGAGCCCGGGCTTACCTGCACAGCAACTGCGCCAACTGCCACCGTCCCGGGGGGACCAGTCAGGCCAACATGGATCTGCGCTTCGATACGTTGCCTGAGGCCATGAATCTGTGTGATGTGGCACCGATGCAAAGTGATCTGGGCATCGAAAACGCGCGCCTGCTGGTGCCGGGCGAACCGGAGCGATCCGTGTTGTGGCAGCGGTTGGCCGTCAACGATGCCAACCGGATGCCGCCTCTGGGCAGCCATGTACTGGATGACCATGGCATTGCGTTGATTGAAGACTGGATTGCCCGGATGGACGAGTGCACGGGCTTTTTCGCACCCGTGGGTGAAGCGTTGGTTCTGCACAACGTCGGTGTCGATCAACCCTTGGGCGAGGACGGTACGCAAGATCCTTCGGCCGCGTCCTGGCAATTGGAGCCCGAGGGCCCGAGCTATTACCGGATTCGCTTGGCGGGGACGGATCATTACCTTCATGCCGAGCAGGCGCAGCCGATGGTCGGGGCGATCGAACCGGGTTGGCTGAGCGCCCAATGGTTTCCCGAGCGCGAGGGGGATTCGGTTCGCTGGCGCAACCGCTGGCGCGATGATCAGTACCTGGCCGTGGACCCGCAGACTGGCGAGCTGCAATTGAGAGATGCCGCAGCTCTCAATGAGGCCGCTCTATGGCAGGCCCAGCAAACCCCCTAGCCGTGTAGTCAGTTATAAGGTAGAAAAAAGAAAGGGGACCCTCATAACTCGGTAACTTGCTGTAACAGCAAGGTGCGAAGAACCGAGAGCATTGGAGGTGTCCCCTTATGCGCAAGTATAACTATCGTGCCCAAAATTTCCAGAAGGTGAACTGGGATCAACTGCGTGAGCAGACGGCGGGCGAGCGGTTGATTCTGGCGATTGATGTGGCCAAGAAGGACTTCTACGTGGCGCTGATGAAGCCGGACCGGACGGTTCTGAAGACCATCCGCTGGGAGCATCCGCAACAGAGCCCGGCCCTGCTGCGGGAACTGGCGAACCTCAAGGCTCAGCGCCTGGAGGCGGTCATGGAGCCGACCGGTACCTATGGCGACGCCTTGCGCTACCAGTTGAGAGCTCTGGGTGCCGAAATCTACCGGGTCAGCCCCAAGCGGGTGCACGACGCCGCTGAAGTGTATGACGGGGTCCCGAGCCTGCACGACGCCAAGGCGGCTTACCTGATCGGCCGGCTGCACCTGGATGGCATCAGTCAGCGCTGGCGCGAGCCGAGTGAAGCGCGTCGAGCTCTGCGAGCCTTACTGAATCGGCTGGAGCAGGTACAGGAGCGCCACCAGCGGGCACTGAATCGGCTCGAAGCGTTGTTGGCCCGGCACTGGCCGGAGGCGCTGTGCTGGCTGACATTGCAGAGCGCCAGCTTGCTGCACCTGCTGGCCGAGTACGGCGACCCGGTTCGGGTGACGGCACAGCCGGAGCAGGCGGACCGACTGCTGCGCCGAGTCGGTGGGCACATGCTTAAGACGTCCAAGCGCGAAGGCCTGCTGCGCAGTGCCGCCACGACCTTGGGCGTGCCGGTGGTCGAGACCGAACACGAACTCATCCGGGCCCTGGCCCAGGAGATGCTGGACACACGGGCGCAGTCCCGCGAGCTGGAGCGAGCGCTGTCCGAGCACGTCGAGCACACCCGGGAGCTGGCCTGGATGGCCGAGGCACTGGGCCATAACAGCGCGGTGGTGCTTTACTGTGCCCTGGGTTCGGCCAATGACTACCCGCGTGCGGCCAGCTATCTGAAAGCGGCGGGGCTGAACCTCAAAGAGCGCTCCAGCGGCAAACACAAAGGGCAGCTGAAGCTGACCAAGCGAGGGCCCGGGGTGGTGCGCCACTACCTGTACTTCGCCGCCCTTCGCCTGATACGTCAATCAGGCCCGGCCAGAGCCTGGTATGACGCCAAGCTGGCCCGACACCGAGGCCCCAAGGGCAAACTGATCATCGCGCTGATGCGCAAGCTGGCCAAGGCGCTGTGGCATGTGGCTCAAGGCAAGCGGTTCGATCCGGCCAAGCTCTTTGCCGAGCCACCCCGGGCCGAAGTGGCATAAGCACCACCGAGTCGACCGATGAGGACGAACAGAGACGAGCAACAGGAGCGAGCAATGAGTTAATCCAGCCGTAACACGCTGGCAACGAGTCTTCCTTCGGGCTGACCTTCGATCCGACCTCTAGCCCAGTCTTGAGGCTCCTAAGTAGTCAAGAGGCAGCCCGCGGGATGATCCATGGAACGCGATACCCAAGGTAACTGAGTTGATGCCGCCAGGCGGACATCCGATGCGAGAGGTTCGGTTGACCCCATGGACGTTCATCCGGGAGGCCTTCGAGCTGGCACACAGGCTAAACACACGAGTACCACCGGCATGTGCGTCAACGACTCAGGCAATGCCAGCAGACTCGTGTGCCCAACAGGCAGGTAAAATGATTAAATAAAGGGACTTGACTGAGTTATGAGAGGTCGGATCGGTCCGACGTTTCGGAGCGCAACGCGCGTAATCCGACAACACCTGTCAGGACGCGCGGCTCGCTTTGAACTCCGAAAGCCGTGCCAACCGCTCTCGATCCAACGCTTCACCAAAGGCTTTCCCGGTGTGCCCCTGGGCCGCAATCTCGCGATTGTCGATCGCCTGGCAGGCCTTCAGGGCACCGCGCAGGTAATCGGCCTGAGGGTAATCCCTGTCTTCAAAACCGGTACGCCCCCGGGCGTCGGCCTCACAGCAGAGCAGGAATTGCTCGAACTGCGCCGGTTTGCGAAAGGCATCCGCCGCCCTGAGCAACTTCAGTATCGTCGCCGGTTTCAATTCCAGCGCCCGATGACTGTGGGTGTGATATTCCGCCCCCAATCGGGCCAGGCGGCGGTAGTCTTTCGGTGCGGTGATGCGCTCGCACAGGGTATCTACCAGGGGTAGGCTGCGCTGCTCGTGACCGATGTGTCGGGGCCACTCTTCCTTCGGCGTCACGCCCTTGCCGAGATCGTGAATCAGAGCGGCAAAACGGACCCGTGTGTCTCCGGTCAGTTTTGCCGCCTGCTCCAGCACCATCAGGCAGTGCACGCCGGTATCCACCTCCGGATGATGCTCCGGACGCTGGGGGACACCGAACAGGGCATCCACTTCCGGCAGTACCCGGGCGAGCGCGCCGCAGTCGCGCAGGCACTGAATAAAGACCTGCGGGTCCCGCTCCCCCAGAGCCCGTTCCATTTCTTTCCAGACCCGCTCGGGCACCAGGTGATCCACCTCGCCACTGGCGACCATGTCGCGCATCAGCGCCAGGGTGTCCTCCGCAACGGTAAAACCCAGATGGTGATAGCGCGCCGCAAATCGGGCAACGCGTAAAATGCGGACCGGATCTTCGCTGAACGCCGGAGAGACATGCCGGAGCAGACGTGCCTCCAGATCCCGGGCGCCGCCGTAGGGGTCCACCAATTCGCCGCGCTCGTTCTCCGCCATGGCATTGATGGTCAGGTCCCGCCGGGCCAGGTCCTGCTCCAGAGTGACATCGGGGGCGGTGTGAAACTGAAAACCGGTATAGCCGGGTGCGGTTTTTCGCTCGGTGCGCGCCAGGGCGTACTCCTCTCCCGTCTGCGGATGGAGAAACACCGGGAAATCCTTGCCCACGGGCGTAAAGCCCTGAGCCTGCAGGTCCTCCGGGCGCGCGCCCACCACGACCCAGTCTTTTTCCGAGTAGGGGTAACCGAGCCGCTTGTCGCGCACTGCGCCGCCCACCAGATAAATATCCATAGAGATTTCACTGCAAAAAGGAGATAAACGACAAAATAATACGGTGCATCATGTTCTCACAAAAAAATCGGCTTTGCTCGTTGTGCTTTGCGTGAGCATCGCTTAATGTATCGGTTCGTTATGTGTTTCCCGCAGGTTTGCCTGTTTTATCCGAGGTCTGTGATTCAATGAACGTTTTCCGTATGCCGGTGGTGATTCTGGTGGCGCGCGCCCTGCGTTGGGCGGTGCGTATGCACCCTATGGCGCGGTGGAAAACGAGGCAACCCTGACAAGACAGCCTGTTCCGTTTTCAAAAAGCCGCAGCAACCACTGCGGCTTTTTTTGTTTTGGGGCCGCATGGAATTGCTGCCTCAACAAAAGGAGTGTGACTCGTGCAGGTGTATCTGGCCTATGGCCTGGTGGTATTGATTTGGTCGACCACGCCGCTGGCGATCCAGTGGAGCAATGACAGCGTGTCGTTTCTTGCCGCGGTGCTGATGCGAATGGGGCTGGCCGCTGCGCTGGCGGTGGTGTTGTTGGCGTTGCTGCGTCGTCGGTTGTTTGCCCAGCCTGGGGTGTGGAAGGCCTACCTGGCCGCGTCATTTGGCATATTTCCCAATATGCTGGTGATCTACTGGTCGGCGCAGTTTATTCCCTCGGGGCTGATCGCCGTGATTTTTGCGCTCTCCCCTTTTGTGACCGGCGCGTTGAGCTGCGTCATCTTGCGCGAAAATCCGTTTAACCGCCGCCGAGTGATCGCCCTGCTGGTGGCCGTAGCAGGCTTGTGCATTATTTTCTGGGATCAGCTTCAGATTGATGCCCGTTCGGCGTTCGGCATCGGCGGGATTTTACTCTCTTGCGGGTTGTTCAGTCTGAGCAGTGTCAGCCTCAAGCGCCTGGATCAGGGAGCGGGTCCCCTCGAGCAGACCGCCGGGGCCTTGATATTTGCGGTGCCGGGGCTCTTTCTCTGCTGGTGGTTGTTCGACGGACAATGGTCGGTGACGTTATCGGAGCGAAGCCTGATTGGGCTGCTTTACCTCTCGACGCTGGGCTCACTTCTGGGGTTTACCTTGTTTTATTTCGTTTTGCAGCGAATGACGCCCAGCGCGGTTTCGTTGATTACACTGATGACACCTGTGTTGGCCCTGTTGCTGGGCACTTTGTTTGCCGGCGAGCGGATATCCGTTTCACTGGTGGCCGGGGCCGCGCTGGTGTTGGTGGCACTGCTGGGTTATCTGGACCTGGGGATCGAGCGATTGTGGGGCAATCGGCGCCAAAGCTCATCGGCAGGGCGTCTGTAACTTCATGGTGCGCCATAGGGCGACAGGCTGCGCCAAAATGGTGCGCATAAAAAGTAATAACGCTCGGCGCTGGCTGGCTTATTTTTGTAACGTATTGATATAAAAAGGAAATTTAAAGTTGGCTCGGTCTTCGCTAAAGCACCGGTACCTGTACAACAATCGGGTAAGCCCCTCGGTTCGCCGAGAGCCTGGGGCACAAAACTCGAAGATCGCCAACGTTAGAGGAAGAACTCATGAACATGAAGCAAAAAATCCTGGCTGGTGCCGTCGCCGCGTCTGCAATAGCTTCTGCCGCTCTGGCTCCTGTGGCTCACGCCGAAGTGTCCGCCTCGGTGGGTGCTGCCAACATGTACTACTGGCGTGGTTATGATCTGGGCAACGGTGATCCGGCGGTCTGGGGCGATATCAACGTAAGCAGCAACGGTTTCTATGCCGGTATGTGGGCTTCCTCTGGTGACGCCGCCAACGGTACCGAATACGATCTGTACGCAGGTTACGGTTCTGAGGTCGGTGGGTTCACTTATGACATCAGTCTGTGGAGTTACTCTTACCCATCAGAGCCGGTAGCCAGTCCGACAGGACCTGGAGATCTGGTTGAAGCCGTTATCGGCTTGGGCTACGGAGCATTCTCACTGACCTATTACGATAACATTGAAAACAGCGCCAATCCTGATGGTGAAGACTACTGGTACACTACAGTGGGTGCTGCAGTTGGTGATTTCTCGTTCACTTACGGTGTGCACGAGTATGACTATGCCCACTTCGATATTGGTTACGCTTACAACGAAAACCTGAGCTTCACGCTTGGTCTGGTAGCTGACGATGTGGATGGAACCGAGAACGACGAAGCCAAATTCGTAGTCGGCTTCAGCATTCCGATCGAATAAGCTCACGTTTCCGGCCTGAAACCTGAGAAAAGGGTGCCTCATTGAGGCGCCCTTTTTTTGTATTGGCGGCACCTGATTCCCTCTCAATGCGCCCATATGTGCCAACCCGACGCGCTGCGTGGAACCCGGGCAGTGCGGATGCTAAGGTTAGGTCAGCCGTGGCCTTCGGTCGGCGACGGCATTTGGGGCAAGTTCGAGGTACGCCATCGATGTGAAGTGCTCGGCGAGGAGTTTGCCGGTTTGTGCTGCAAGGATAAAAGGAGAACGCGCATGCAGCGAACGTTACCCACCCAATTCATTACCTCCAGTCTCACCCACGGCGCTTCGCCGTTTCGCGCTCGCCGCTTCGCTTTGGCGCTGACGGCCGGGCTGTTGACTTGTGCCGGTTCATCAGTCTCTGCCGCCACCTCTCAGTCGGTGATTGAAGAGGTGCTGGTGACCGCCCAGAAACGCGAGCAGTCGATGCAGGATGTCTCCGTCGCCGTCACCGCTTTTTCCGGGGCGGCCATCGAAAAGATGGGCTTTGAAGAAGGCCTGGATATCACCCAGCAAGTACCCAATATGAATTTCTTCGCCATCTTTGGCGAAGCGTCCAGCCCGTCGATCAGTCTGCGCGGTATCAGCCTGGTGAATTTTTCCGACTCCTGGGAATCGCCGGTCGCACTCTATGTGGATGACGTTTATCGGGGCAATCCCGCCGGTTCCGCGATTCAGCTGTTTGATCTTGAACGGGTGGAAGTCTTGCGTGGCCCCCAGGGCACCCTGTACGGGCGCAACACCACCGGTGGCCTGGTTCACTACGTGTCCAAACGGCCCACGGAAACCTTTGAGTCCTCGGCCAGTGTCAGTTACGGACGCTACGCTGAAGTGATTGCCGAAGGCATGATGTCGGGACAGCTGGCAGATGGTTTGATGGGGCGGGCCGCCATCAAACGCACCCACAATGACGGCTGGCAGGTCAACGCGGTGGATGGTCAGAAGCTGAACGACACCAACAGTTTCGGTTACCGCCTGCAATTGCTGCGCGACTACGATGACGATGGTCAGTGGTTGCTGAACGTTCATGGCAGTCAGGCCGACCAGCAATCCGTGGGCTTTGCTCACATGGGCTACCTGGAGTCGGCGGATGAGTCGGCGGCGACCTGTAGCATCGCTCGGATTCAGTCGGGGCTGTGCACCAGCGCCACTTTTGACATGACCGGGCGCGAAGCGGCTGGCGGTATTTTCGATCCCGGCCAAGTGGCTTCGAGTTCGCCGGGTGGTTTGACCACGGACATCAAAACCTTTGGCTCATCATTGACCGTGGAGTTGCCGGTCACCGAGGGTGTGACTTTCACTTCGGTCAGTGCGCTGGAAACCCTGGACAAGTTTATGCAGGACGATGGCGATGGCACGCCGGTGGTGTTTTTTGATGAGCAGTATTCGGTGGACGCTGAGCAGCTTACTCAGGAGTTCCGTGTGAATGGCCGAAGCGCCCGAACCAAGTGGGTGACCGGGCTGTATTACTACGATGATCACCGCGATCTGCTGACCGAGGCGCCCACCACCGAAAGCGCCCGAACGGATGACTGGTATGAATTTTTTCATCGCGAGGATGTGTCGCTCGACAGCCAGTCCTGGGCGATATTCGGTCAGTATGAATACGACTTTACCTCCCAGCTCACCGGTATCGCCGGGGTGCGCTATACCGAAGAAAAGCGTCAGTTCCGTCAGGATGCGGGCCCGAGTTTCTATGAGGAGATCGATGTTCGGGACAGCCTGGAAGAGGACTCGGTAACCGGCAAGCTGGGTCTGGATTGGCGCCCCAACCCGGATACCCTGATTTACGGCAGCGTGTCCACCGGCTTCAAGAGCGGCGGTTTTTCCGGTAGCTACAACGCCTCCCTGGAGGCGACCCGCCCGGTGGAAGCGGAAGACATCACCAACCTGGAGCTGGGTTACAAAAACACAATGGCCGGTGGTCGCGTCCGGCTCAATGCCTCGGCCTTTGCCTATGAGGTGGAAGGCTATCAGGCCCAGGTATTTCTCACGGTGGCCGATGGCAGCGTGATTACCAATGCGGGCGATGTGACCGGCACCGGTGCCGAGCTGGAAGTGAATGCGCAGGTTACCGATAACTTTGAAGTGATTGCCGGGCTGGGTTGGCTCGATACCGAGTTTGATTCCGACCAGATCTTCATTGTCGCCGGCGATGAGTACACCTTCAATGGCAATGAGCTGCCCTCGGCTCCCAACCTGACCTACAACCTGGTTGCTCGCTACTATCAGGGCCTGGGGGATCGCGGGGAGCTGACCTATCAATTGGATTACAACTGGCAGGACGACCACTTCCTACAGATCGAAAATGATCCCTACTCGAAACAGTCGGCCTACGGACTGGTCAACGCCAAGTTGAGCTGGATGTCCCCCGAGGGTACCTGGACGGTGGCGGCCTTTGTGACCAACCTGACCGATGAAGAGTACTTCACCTATCAGAACACCCTGGGTTCCGATTGGGGTTATGGGGTATGGGGGAAACCGCGTATGGGCGGGGTGCGTCTGGGGTGGAAATTCTGATCGGCGTTTCCGGTCAGTGATCCGCCAGGTAGCGCATCAAAGCGTCGGGGTGGTCGGTAAAGACGCCGTCCACTCCGGCCTCTGTCAGGCGGCGCCAGTCCTCCGGGTGATTGGCGGTATAGACCCAGACTTTTTTTCCGCGCTGCTGCGCGTCCCGCCGCAGTGCCTCCGGCATAAAGTCCAGGCTGAGGTTCACGCTGTAGGCGTCGATCCGGTCGGCGCTCTGTGCCAGATCCAGAGGCACGCCGTAGAGCAGCAATCCGCGCCGGACCTCGGGCAGGCTCTGTTGAAGCTGCGCCAATTGCTGATGATCGAAACTGGAGACAATCCAGGCGTCGGGGCTGTGACCGAAGTCCCGCCGCCGGGCGGTCAGGGTGCGCACCAGCGCATCGACGCAGTCCGGGCCTTTCAGCTCGATGTTCAGTAGGGCCCGCTCGCCCACCAGTTCCAGTACCTGACTGAGTCGGGGCAGGTGCTCCCCGTTGCTCAGGCGCAGGGCTTCGAGGTGATCCCGAGACAGGTCGGACAGTACCTGATGGCCGGCAATTTCACGGCCCAGGCGGCGGTCGTGGGTCACCCACAGCTCACCGTGCAACTGCCACACATCAATCTCGATGGCCGGTGCGCCCATGGCCAGGCTGCGGCGGATCGCTTCCAGGCTGTTTTCCGGTCCGGGCCCACCCCGGTGAGCAATGCACAGCATGGTCAGCTCTCCGTCGTCTGTTGCAGGTGCTGTTCCAGTTGCGTCAGGCGCTCGGGGGTCCCGACATCACTCCACCGGCCATGGTGCACCCGGCCTTCCAGTCGCCCGGCCGCAATGGCGGGGCGCAGCGCTTCCAGTAGCGGAAACACCGCGCGGCGCTCGGGGTATTGGGCCACCAGTGCCGGGCGAAGAAGGCTGATGCCGGCAAAGGTAAAACGCTCGACGTCTGTCGCCAGGCCAACCCGCGTGGCGGACAGGCTGAAATCGCCCCGGGGGTGGAAGGTCGGGTTCGGGACCAGCAGCAGCCGGCCCAGCGCCGCTGTGGGCAAAGGGGGCTCGGTCAGTGTCTGCAGGGGAAAATCGGTCCAGACATCGCCATTGACCAGCAGGAAGGGCGCCTCGCCCAGCAGGGGCAGGGCCCGATAGATGGCCCCGCCGGTCTCCAGGGGTTCGGGCTCCCGCGAATAGTGTATCGCCAGACCAAAGCGGCGGCCGTCTCCGGCAAACTGCTCGATTTTTTCGGCCAGGTAGGCGGTGTTGATGATGACCTCGCGCACGCCCGACCGCGCCAGCGCCTCCAGGTGGTATTGCAGCAGTGGCTTGCCGCCCACCGCCAGCAGGGGCTTGGGGGTGTGGTCGGTGAGCGGGCGCATGCGCTTGCCCAACCCGGCGGCGAGGATCATGGCTTTCACGGGGTGGTCTCGCCCGCCAGTCGGTAGTCTTCGTACCACGCCTGGCCCTGGGCCTTGGGCAGCACTCTGTGCTCAAACCAGTAGCGAAAATCGGCCAGCTCGGGGTAGTGGCTGGCGACCTCGAGAATATAGCGAATGACCAGAGGCAGGTGCTTTAGATACTCGGGCTTGTCGTCACGTAGGGCCAGGCGCGAAAAAATACCCAGCACCTTGAGGTGACGCTGCAGCCCCATCCAGTCGAACCACTGCAGGAACTGGCTTTCGGTCACGTCGTCCAGCAAACCGATGCCGCAGGCCATATTGCCGTAGCCCAGGGCCCACTGGCGGATCTGGTCGGCGGGCCAGCGGATGTAGCAGTCGCGCAGCAGCGACACCAGGTCATAGGTGACCGGACCCCAGACGGCATCCTGAAAGTCCACGATGCTCATACAGCCGTCGGGCCGGATCAGCAGATTGCGCGAGTGATAGTCCCGGTGGACGGCCACCTGGGGCTGTTCCAGGGCGCTCTGCTCCAGTCGGTCAAACAGGTCCTCCAGCAATGACCGCTCTTCGGAGGACAGATCCATCCCCAGCATGCCTTCGAGGAACCACTCGATAAACAGGTTGAGCTCCCGGCGCAGGAAGGCCTGGTCGTAGGGCGGGAAGTGCTCACTGCCGGGGGTCTGCTGCAGGGCGAGCAGTTGCATCAGTGCCTCGCCATACAGGGCCGTGGCGGACTCGGGCTGTTGGCGCAGCGCGCGGTGCAGCAGCCGGTCGCCAAAATCTTCCAGCAACAAAAAGCCGTTTTCGGGGTCTACCGAGGCAACCTTGGGAACGGCAATGTGGTGGTTGAGCAGGTGCTGGGACAGCTCGGCAAAGCGGCCGGCGTTCTCCTGCGGAGGCGGGGCATCGACGGCCAGCAGGGACGGCTCGGTATTCAGACGATAGTAGCGGCGAAAGCCCGCATCGCCGTTCAGCGGAGTGAACTGCAGCAACTCCGGTGAGCTGTGGGCATGCAGCTCGGCCAATTGGGCTCTGGCCCAGCGTTCCAGTTGGTCCTGACGAGCCGCGAGCGGGTCGGTCATGAGGCGTCCTCTTTATTTTGAATACAGCGTATTGAGATTCTAACCCGGTTTGACCGAGAGAAGTCAAAGCCGGGAGCGGCAAAAAAGGTTGAATCCCGGGCTTTCATTCCATGACCGGGCTTATTCAAGTAGAATTCCCGGCGTTTCGCACGGTTCCTGTCACTGGCCCAACCGAGCCTGAGGTGCCCAGGCCACGAGCCAGGTCGATACCAAGGCCAGGTCAATACCCAGATAGTCCCAATACCGAGATCGTTAGTTACATGGATTCAGTCTATTCGCTTTTTCGCTCAGCACGGTCGGTCCCTGGCCGTCGCTGGCTCTGCTGTCTGGTGCTGGTGGCCAGTCCCCAGGTGCTTGCCCAGGCGGGTGATGACGGGATCGGTGAGGCTCAGGAGCGCGACGCCGAGGCCAGAGACCTGGACTGGGTGCCGGCCGAGGCGCTGACTGACGCTCAGAGAGAGGCGCTGCCCACCGGCTGTTGTGGGGCCTATGTGGCGCCGCCGCGGGACGACGCCGACGCCAATGTCGCGCCCGACCAGGCGGCGACCCGGTTGCGGGCGGACCGCTCTGAGTCCCGAGGACAGACCCAGCACACTCTGGAGGGGGATGTGCGGGTGGTCCAGGGAACCCGGAGCCTGCGGGCGGATCGGGCCGAGGTGGACCAGACCACCCGCGACGCGAGGGTTTCCGGGGATATCCAGATTCGGGAGCCCGGGGTGCTACTGCGCAGTGAGTCGGCCCAGATGAACCTCGACAGCGGCGATGCCGAACTCGACGACGCCCGCTTTGTGTTCTATGAAACCCGGGTGCGTGGTCGAGCCGAGCGGCTGACCAAGCTGGGCGATCACTTTATCGGCCTGGATGACAGCGCCCTGACCACCTGTGAGCCGGGTAGCGACGCCTGGAGTCTGAAAGGGCAGGCCATCAATATCTACCCGGAGCGCCATTACGGCACGGCCAGGCACGCCCGCATGGAAGTGTTCAATGTGCCGGTGTTCTATACCCCCTACCTGCGGTTCCCCATTGATGATCACCGTCAGACCGGCTTTCTGTTCCCCTCCCTGGGTGAGAGCCGGCGCAACGGGTTCGAGGCCTCCATTCCGTTTTACTGGAATATTGCCCCGAACCTGGATGCCACCATTACCCCGGAATACATGTCCAAGCGCGGGACTCTGTGGGGACTGGAAACCCGCCACCTGTCCCGGCATTTCGAAACCCGGGTGAGCGGCGGCTTCCTGGATGAAGACGAGAACCGCTACAGCGGGGTGCAGCGGGATGTTGCCGATGAAGAGGGCGATGACCTCAACCCCTACTTTGGCGAGTCGCGCTGGCAGTACCAGATACTGCAGCAGGGCGGTGCGGGTCAGCGCTGGAGTACGGAAATCGACTACACCGCGATCAGCGATAACGACTACCTGCGCGACCTGAACAGCAGCGGTCTGGATGTGAACCGAACCGCCCAGGTGGCCAAGCGGGCGAGGGCCACCTATCAGGGGGATCACTGGCTGCTGGGGATCAAAGGCGAGGAGCTGCGCGCGCTGAGCACCGCCAAGTGGCCGCACCGGGAACTGCCCCGGATCAACGCGGACGGCCGCTACCAGTGGGGTGACTGGGTGCTTGGCCTGAATAACGAGTACACCTATTTTGATGTGAACAGCACGTTCGAGAACGACAACCAGGAGTTTATCGATAACCTGTTGGTGGGTGAGCGGTTCCGCACCGACTACAGCCTGACCTGGGACAAGGACTGGGTGTGGGGCTTCTTCAAGCCGAGCGCGATTGTCAAAAGCCTGAGCTATCAATTCGACGAGGATCGGCTGGCGGAGGGGGCAGAGCCCGATCCCAGTCTGGTGGTGCCACAGGGCACACTCGACATGGGCCTTTATTTCGAGCGGGACGGTCAGTTGTTCGGCAAGGGGTTCCTGCAGACCCTGGAGCCCCGGTTGTTCTACTTTTACAGCGACTTTGAGGACCACAGCGACCTGTTCGGGGTAAGCCGGAACAATCGTCCGGTCCTGTTTGATGCCAAGCCGCTGACCTTCCAGTACAACCAGCTGTATCGCACCTCCCGCTTCGCGGGCGGGGACCGGATAGAAGACGCCAACCAGCTTTCCGTGGGGCTGACCAGCCGATTTATCGACCCCCTGACCGGGGTGGAGCAGATGAGCCTCAGCGTGGGCCAGATCCTCTACTTCTCCGACCGCCGGGTCGGGCTGAACACCCCGGACCTTGAGTATGACCCCGAGGAGAATCCGGATGCCGAGCGTCCCGAGGAGACCTACGAGCGCTCGGAGCTGGCCGGTCAGTTTACCGCCCGGGTGGGCGACCGGATCAACGTCAACGCCAATGTGGCCTACAACGAGTTTGAAAGCCGTCTGGGCAGCGCCAACGCCAGTGTCCGTTACATGGACGAGGCCGACCGCATTGTGCATCTGGGGTATCGCTACACCCACCGCCCGCCCTCTCCGGGCCTGGAAGACCCGACGGCGGTGCAGGCGCGGGCCCTGGACCAGGTGGATTTTGCCTTCCACTTGCCCGTGGCGGCACAGTGGAGCCTGGTCGGGCGGGCCAATTATGACTTTACCTATGAAAAGGAACTCGATACCTTCGTCGGACTCGAATACAACGACTGTTGTTACCGGGTCCGGCTGTTGGCTCGCCGTTGGCTGGACTTCGACTACACGCCGAACTTTCTGGAGCGGGTAGACGCTGACGATTACGACCAGAGCATCATTTTCGATTTTCAATTCAAGGGTCTGGGCAGTATCAACCGCAAGGTCAATGATCTGCTAGAAAAAGCCATTCCGGGCTATGGGCTCCGGGACGGCTCGATCCGCTAACCATTAGAGATAACTGACTGTTATGCATGCAAACCGGATTACCCAACGTCTGATTCCCGCTGTTCTGGCGTTGTTGCTGGCCAGCCCGCTGGCGTTGGCCGAAACCGAAATGCTCGACCGCGTGGTGGCCATCGTCGGAGAGGACGTGGTGCTCGAAAGCGAGCTGGAAGAACGTCTGGCGTCCATCAAGGCGCGCATTCAGCAATCGGACAGCAATCAGAACCTGCCCCCGGACAGTGTGTTGCGAGACCAGATTCTGGACCAACTGATTCTCGAGCGCTTGCAGATGGAGATGGGACGCCGATTCGGCATTGAAGTGTCCGACCAGCAACTGGACCAGACCATCGCGCGTATCATGCAGACCAACAACCTGACCGAAGCGCAGCTTCGGGCGGACCTGGAAAGCCAGGGGCAGACGCTGGAAGGCTTCCGGGACCAGATTCGCCGGGAAATGTGGGTCAACCAGATCCAGCAGGCAGTGGTGAACAGCCGGATCGACGTGAACGAGCAGGATATCGAAAGCTTCCTGGCCTCCACCGACGGCAAGTTTGCCACCTCCCCGAATTACCGCCTGGGCCATATTCTGCTCTCGGTGCCCAGCAGCGCCAGCGACGAGGAGGTCAGCGAGGTGCAGGAAGAGGCTAACCGCATCCGTCGGGAACTGGTGGACGGTGCCGACTTCGAACAGATGGCCATCACCCACTCCAACGACGCCAACGCCCTGCAGGGCGGTGAAATTGGCTGGCGAAAGCTGGAGCAGTTGCCGGAGCTCTTCGCCGACGTGGTTGCGGGGCTGGAAGAGGGCGATGTCTCCGAACCGGTGCGCAGTGGTGCCGGCTTCCATATACTGAAAGTGCACGAAACCCGCAGCAACACCGGCAACAGCATGGTGGAACAGACCAAGGCGCGGCATATCCTGATCAAGACCTCGGAGATTGTCGACGATGCGGCCGCCGAACAGAAGCTCAGCGAATTGCGCGAGCGGATACTGGACGGTGAGAGCTTTGCCGATCTGGCCCGGGAGCACTCCGAGGATATTGGCTCCATGCTGCAGGGCGGTGATCTGGGCTGGACCATGCCCGGTCAGATGGTTCCCGCCTTTGATCAGACCATGAACGAGACGGACGTCGGTGAAGTCAGCGAACCCTTCAAGAGCCAGTTTGGCTGGCACATCCTGATGGTCGAGGATCGCCGCGAGCAGGATATGAGTGAACAGATGATTCGCAACCAGGCCGCGAACATGCTGCGCGAACGTCGCTTCGACGAAGAGCTGCAGACCTGGCTGGCGGAAATCCGGGAAGAGATTTACGTGGAAGAGAAACTGTGACCGAGGCTCGTAACCCTTTGCGTCTGGCGTTGACGCCGGGCGAACCGGCCGGTATCGGGCCGGACCTGGCGGTACAGTTGGCCCAGTCAGAACGCACCGATGAAATTGTGGTGATCGCTGATCCGGAACTGCTCCAGGTGCGGGCCCGGCAGTTGGGGTTGCCTCTGGTGTTGCGGCAATTCAATCCTGCCGATACCGCGCAACCGCAGGGGCCGGGTGAGCTGACGGTGGCCCCGGTGCCTTTGCGTGAACCCTGCCAGCCCGGTGTTCTGAACCCGGCCAACAGCGCCTATGTATTGCAGACCCTGGATTTTGCCATCGCCGGCTGTCAGGCCGAGACATTTCAGGGGCTGATTACCGGGCCCGTGCACAAAGGAGTGATCAATGAAGCGGGTATTCCGTTCAGCGGTCACACCGAATACCTGGCGGACAAGACCGGCACTCGCCGGGTGGTGATGATGCTCGCCACCGAAGGGCTGCGAGTGGCGCTGGCCACGACCCATCTTCCCCTGCGGGATGTCGCCGATGCCCTGAATGAAACACTGCTTACTGAAGTACTGGATATTCTGCATGGCGATCTGCAGCGGGATTTCGGTATTGCCGAGCCGCGCATTCTGGTGTGTGGGCTCAACCCCCACGCCGGGGAGGGCGGACACCTGGGCCGGGAAGAAATCGACCTGATCGAACCGGTGCTGGAGAAGCAGCGGGCCAAAGGTCAGACACTGATTGGTCCGCTACCCGCCGATACTCTGTTCACTCCCAGGCATCTTGAGCAGGCCGATGCGGTGTTGGCGATGTATCACGATCAGGGGTTGCCGGTGCTGAAGTACAAAGGTTTTGGACAGGCGGTGAACGTCACTTTGGGGCTGCCCATCATTCGCACCTCGGTGGATCACGGGACGGCGCTGGATCTGGCTGGTACGGGTCGAATCGATTCCGGTAGTCTGCAGACCGCCCTGAATTATGCCCGCACCATGGCGGCGGCCCGCTTCGGAGGTCGCCCATGAGTCGACCGGGTAAGCAGCGAATGGGCAATGGCGAGGCCCCCCATCGTGCCCGAAAACGGTTCGGTCAGAATTTTCTGGTGGATGGCAATGTCATCGACCGCATTGTCGGGGCGATCAATCCCCGGCCCGGCGAGTTACTGGTGGAAATTGGCCCCGGTAAAGGCGCGCTGACGGCCCGCCTGGCGGACAAGACCGAGCATCTGCGGGTAATCGAACTGGATCGGGACCTGGTGCCCTGGTTGAAAGTGCAGTTTGAAAAGCACCCGGATTTTGAACTGTTTCAGGCCGACGCGCTGAAGTTCGACTTCACCGCGTTGATGAATGACGGGCAGCCGCTGAGAATTGTCGGTAACCTGCCGTACAACATTTCCACCCCGCTGATCTTCCATCTGCTCACCTACACCGGGCAGGTGAAAGACATGCACTTCATGCTGCAGAAAGAGGTGGTCAAGCGCCTGGCGGCCGGTCCGGGTGAGAAGGCCTATGGTCGACTGGGCATCATGGTGCAGTACGACTGTCAGGTCGAGCCGCTGTTTGAAGTGCCCCCGGGTGCCTTCGACCCGGCTCCGAAAGTGGACTCCGCCGTCGTCCGGCTGACGCCCCACGCCCGGCGACCGTTTACCGCCACCAACCGGAAAACCCTCGCACAACTGGTCAATGTCGCCTTTCAGCAGCGGCGTAAAACCCTGCGCAATGCGTTGAAAAATCTGGTTGAGCCCGAACAACTGGACCAGTTGCCGGTGGACGCCAGCTTGCGCCCGGAAGCCCTGTCACTGGAAGACTATGTTCGTCTGGCCAACGCCATTGATACCTTGAATTCGGCGTCTTTGCCCCAACAGTAAGAGGCAGATTCCGCCTTCAAGGGTGTCGCCCTGGCGAGCCCGTACTCTGGAGTGGCCTGGCACTATGACGCACAACATTCGGGTTTCCGTAAAACCCGCCTACATTGAACAGCAATCCAAACCTGCCGAACACCGTTTCGTGTACGCCTATACCATCACCATTGATAATCAGGGCGATGTTCCCGCGCAACTGATCGGTCGACACTGGGTGATCCGCGACGCCGAGGAGAAAAAACAGGAAGTGCGTGGTATCGGGGTCGTCGGAGAACAGCCTCACCTGCCGCCGGGCAAGCGCTTTACATACACCAGCGGTGTGATTCTGGACACCGAGACCGGTATCATGGAGGGCAGTTACCAGATGAAGACCGAGGATGGCCAGCTGTTCGACGTGCCCATTCCCGCCTTTGCACTGGTACCGCCGCACGCGATTCACTGACCGGAGCGTTCATGAGCACCTATGCCATCGGGGATATTCAGGGATGCCTGGGTCCACTTAAACAGTTGTTGGATCAGGTCAACTTCGACCCTGCGGAAGATCGGCTATGGATAGCCGGCGACCTGATCAACCGCGGCCCCAGCTCACAGGAAACCCTGCGGTTTCTTTATCAGATGCGCGACCGTCTGACCGTGGTGCTCGGCAATCACGACCTGCATCTGATTGCGGTGGCGCGGGGGCATCGCGCACCGAACAATAAAGACACGCTCGAGGATATTCTGGGCCACGAAGAGCATCCGGAATGGATCGAGTGGTTGCGTTACATGCCGTTGCTGCATCACGACCCGCAGCTGAATTTTGTCATGACCCACGCCGGTATCCCGCCGCAGTGGCATCTCGAACGGGCCAAGGCCCATGCCCGCGAAGTCGAAGCGGTTCTGCAGAGCAGCCAACTGGATGATTTTCTCGCCCATATGTACGGTAACGAACCAAGCCAGTGGAAAAACAAGCTGTACGGTATGGATCGGTTGCGGATGATCACCAACTATTTTACCCGCATGCGCTTTTGCACCGCCGATGGTGAACTGGACCTGAGCAACAAAGGTGATGCCGGTTCCCATCCCCCCGGTTTCGCCCCCTGGTTTGCCCACCCGAAACACAAGTGTCGCAACGAACGGATTCTGTTCGGTCACTGGGCGGCCCTGGAAGGCAAGGCTGATGCACCCAATGTGTTTGCGTTGGATACCGGTTGTGTCTGGGGCGGCTCGCTGACCGCTATTCGCCTGGAAGATCAGAAAACTTTCCGTTGCGATTGCTCGCTGTTGAAGAATTTGTGAACTGTGCACCAAAATTGCACAGGGAGTGTGACAAACTGAGTGCCGCCAATTAGAATGCGTCCCGCGCATCGCCCGATGCGTTTCTGATTGGACAATTGATGTACACAAAAGGAGCACTCATGAAAATCAAATCTCTGGCACTGGCAACCGCTTTTTCCCTGACGTCTGGCTTGGCGATGGCAAACAGCTATCAGGCCGAAGTCGGCGCAAGTTACACTGATGTCGAAAATGGCGATGGCGTTTTTGGCATGTACGGCGAATTCCATTTTTCTCCGGTACAGACTCGCAATCATCCGCTGGCGGAAGCCGCTTTTCTTGAGCGCTCTTCCAATGTGTATGCGGCGGCTGATGATGACTTTGATGCGTTGACCGTGGGCGGTGAACTGTATGTTCCCGACACCATGTTCTACGTCGGTGGTCGAGTGACCCGGGTTGACAACGCGGCCGGTGATGAAACCACCGCTTATGCCACGTTGGGCCTGACACCGATCGATGGCCTGTTGGTTACCACCGAATTCTCTGAAGATGGCTACGATGCCAACATCAGCGCCAAGTATGTGACCAGCCTGGGTGGCGGCAACTTCGTCAACCTGGAAGGTACCTATCAGGATACTGATCTCGACGATGACATCCTGTCTCTGGGTGCGGACTTCTATTTCGATCGTACCTGGAGTGTCGGGGCCGGTTATACGGACTTTTTGGGTGACGACCAGTTTACCCTGCGTACCGAGAAGTTCTTCACCAATGAAATCAGCGGTCGTCTGTCGTTCACCGACTCCGACGCGGCTGGTAATGTATTCACCATCGGCGGTGCCGTTCGTTTCTAAAAAACAGAAACGGTGGTGATGTCAAAAAAACCCGGCCCGGCCGGGTTTTTTTGTGTCTGAATCTCGGCTTACCCTTGCACTTGCGAGATCACACCGCTAGATTTCCCCTACACCACTGACCGGGGGCGACCGTGGATATTGAATTGCTCAGAACCTTTCTGGAGGTGACCCAGACCCGACACTTCGGGCGTGCCGCCGATAAACTGTTTATCACTCCGGCCGCGGTCAGTGCCCGTATTCGCCAGTTGGAACAGACCCTGGGTGTGACGCTGTTTTTTCGTACCCGGGGCAATATCCAGATGACCGCCGAAGGGGAGCGCCTGCTGCCCCATGCCCACCACTTGTTGGAAGCCTGGGCGGACACCCGACGGGAGCTGGCCCGGGAAGCCGAACCCGACCGCCATCTGAGTCTCGGGGCCACCCCCGGACTTTGGCAGTTTTTACTGGCGGGGTTGCCTGCGCGACTGCAGCGGGAACTGCCGGATCTGATGCTGAGGGCCGAAGCCTGGTCGCCCGATGAATTGCTCGACCGACTGCTCGCCGAGCAACTGGACCTGGCTCTGCTATATGACCTGTCGGGGGACGGCGCACTGAGATCCCGGCGTATCGGCCAGGTGCGCCTCGTCTTGTTCAGCAGTCTGCCAGAACTGGATGTGAAGTCTGCACTGGCCGACGGGTATGTTTCGGTGGACTGGGGCGCGGCCTTTGCCCTGTTTCAGGCCAAGCGCTTTGGCGAGGTGACGGCCAGCTTGCATACTAACCAGGCCAGTGTGGCGCTGGCGACCTTTCGCGAGCGAAAGGCAAGCGCTTACTTACCAGAAGAGTTGGCAGGCGAGGGGGTTTATCCGGTAAGGGGAGCGCCCGAGTTTACCCGGCCCCTGTACGCGGCGTTTCGACCGGAGCAGGAGTTCAGCCCCAGTGTGCAGCGAGTGCTGGATGTGTTGGTCGAGGGCGATGCACTATCGCCCTCTCAATCCTCTTAGAAATCGAGTTCCCATAGATCGTCACAGCCGAGCTCTTCCTTCAGCCGACGCCGTTCCAACCGGTCTTCGATCTTCCGGCGCATATCCAGAATATGTTGGTTGGCCTCGCGGCCTGTCAGCTTCACCGGCTCCTCGTCGTTCTCGGCCTCGGTGGGCATATCGTTGATGTAGTCGGTATCGTCATCGGAATGATCAATGTTCACAGCCATGGACATCTCCAGCGTAAGAAATGACAATGCACAAGCGGGTTGTGTCATGAGCCAGTTGGTTCATGCCGCTAACCACCAGGCCATGTGGCGCTATTTACCACGGGGAGTGCCGATGGCAAAGCAAAAAAAATTTGCCGTCATCCCTAATTTTTCTGATCCTGAGTGAGCAGTGAGGAAATCAGTGGATATCCAGGACAAGACCGTGATCGGCTGGCGCGAATGGGTGCGGATGCCCGCCCTGGGCCAGGCCGAAATCAAGGCAAAAATCGACACCGGAGCGCGCACCAGTGCGCTGCACGCCTACTTTGTGGAGCCCTTTGAGCTGGATGGTCGCCCCTGGGTGCGCTTCGGGTTACACCCTCGCCAGAAGGATACCGAGGTGCAGATCGAGTGCGAGGCACCGGTGATTGACCAGCGTCGGGTCACGGACTCCGGTGGTCACGCCGAAATGCGCTACGTCATCGCCACCACCATGGTGCTGGGGGATCAGGCGTTTGAGGCCGAGGTGACCCTGACCGACCGGGAGAATATGCTGTTTCGAATGCTGCTCGGGCGCGGCGCGCTCAAGCCGCGCTTTCTGGTCGATAGCGACCAATCCTTTCTGCTGGGGGGCTCCAAGTTCCAGCCCCCCGGTGAACTGAACCTTTCCTGATTTGAGCCATTGGACCGTCTATGAAAATTGCCATTCTGTCGCGCAACCGTCGACTGTACTCCACCCGACGCCTGATTGAAGCCGCCGAGGAGCGCGGCCACGAGGTGCGGGTGCTGGATATACTCAAGTGCTACATGGATATCACCCCGTCCAACCCGAGTATCTGGTATATGGGCGAGAAGCTCGACGGGTTCGACGCGGTCATTCCCCGCATTGGCGCCTCGGTGACCCACTACGGCCTGGCGGTGATCCGTCAGTTTGAAATGATGGGCGTCTACTGCCTGACCGAGTCCGTCGCGCTGGGGCGCTCCCGGGACAAGCTGCGGGCCATGCAGCTGTTTTCCCGCAAAGGGCTGGGCATGCCGCGCACCAGCTTCGCCTACCACGTGCACAACACCAAAGACCTGATCAAACTGGTAGGCGGCGCGCCGCTGGTGGTCAAGCTGTGTGAAGGCACCCAGGGACGCGGTGTGGTGCTGGCGGAAACTGCCAAGGCGGCGGAGAGTGTGATTGAGGCCTTCCGCGAGCTGCGCGCCGAGTTCCTGGTGCAGGAGTTCATCAAGGAAGCCGGGGGCAGCGATATCCGCGCCCTGGTGATCGGCACCAAGGTGGTGGCGGCCATGCAGCGCACCGCCATGGAAGGGGAGTTCCGCTCCAACCTGCACCGAGGCGGTAGCGCTCAACTGGTCAAACTGACGCCCTCTGAGCGCCAGACAGCGGTGAAGGCCGCCCAGACCATGGGGCTGTCCATCGCCGGTGTTGACCTGCTGCGCTCCAGCCGGGGCCCGCTGCTGATGGAGGTCAACTCCTCGCCGGGTCTGGAAGGTATAGAAGGGGCCACGCACAAAGATGTGGCCGGCGCGATCATCAAGTTTGTCGAGGAAAACGCCAAGCCCAACAAAACCCGCACCCGGGGCGGTAAAGGGTAACGTCTATGGCCAGCTCCTCACCCGCCGCCAAAACCGACCCGGGCCGACGCGCCCGGGAAAAAAACCGTACTCTGGACATCGGTGGCGTCCAGGTCGCGCCGGGGGAGCGCACCTCGGTGGACATTCCTCTGGCCGCCATGTACACCCACTCGGATGTGGAGATGACCGTCCATGTCATCAACGGTCGTCGGCCCGGCCCCTGCCTGTTTGTCAGCGCCGCCATTCACGGCGATGAACTCAATGGTGTGGACATCATCCGCCGGCTGCTCAACTACAAACAGCTCAATCAGCTGCGCGGCACCCTGATCGCGATTCCCGTAGTCAACGTGCACGGCTTTCTCAACCAGTCCCGCTACCTGCCCGACGGCCGGGACCTGAACCGCAGCTTTCCGGGCAGTGAGCGGGGCTCACTGGCCGGGCGGGTGGCAAATACGTTTGTGGGCGACATCCTGAAAAACTGCACCCACGGTATCGACCTGCACACCGGCGCCCGCCATCGCAGCAACCTGCCACAGATCCGCGCCGACCTGAGCTCGGACGAGACACGCAATCTGGCCATGCAGTTCGGGGTGCCGGTAGTGCTCGATGCCAAGCTGCGCGATGGCTCAATGCGTGAGGCGGCCGCCGACATGGGCATTCCCCTGTTGTTGTATGAAGCCGGGGAGGCTCTGCGCTTCGATGAGCTGAGCATCCGTGCCGGTGCCCGGGGTATCATCAATGTCATGCGCGAGCTGAAAATGCTGCCCCAGCGCAAACGCCCGGCCAAAATCCCCCAGGCCGTGGTCGCCTCAGACAGCCGCTGGCTGCGCGCGCCCACCAGTGGTGTGATGCGCTCGCGGGTGCAGTTGGGGGCGCGGGTCAAGAAAGGCGATGTGCTGGGGATGATCGCGGACCCGTTGGGGCTGAATGAATCCCCGGTGCTGGCACCCGCCGAGGCCATCGTGATCGGCATGACCCACCTGCCGCTGGTCCACGAGGGCGAGGCACTGTACCACCTGGCGAATTTCCACCGCCGCACCGGCAAAGTCGCCTCCGAGGTGCAGGGCTTCCACGAACATTTCAGCGATCAGGAAGAAGAACCGTTCTTTATCGGATGGGATGATTCGTTGGAGAATTGAGTTGGGTTACGGCGGATGCGCTTCGCTTATCCGCCCTACGCAACCTCCGTGTTATTTTTCGAAACGTTACGTCGGCACTGAGGGCTGCGGAGGGGAAACCCTTTCAAGACCGTGGAGCGGGGGACCCGCGATTCGAGCCTACAGGGATGTATTAACGGCGTGTCTTGAAAGGGTTTCCCCTCCGCAGCCCGGACTCAGCTACTACCACCAATTGCCGTACGAAAAAATCACGCTAACGTGTTCAGCTTCACCACATTGCCGTCAAAGGCGAAGTGCTTTCCCACAAAGCGTGCCTCGAACTGCCGGGCGGTGAGGGGCTTGGAGAACAGGAAGCCCTGGCCCTGATCGCAGCCCTCATCACACAGCCAGTCCGACTGAGCGGGTTTCTCTACCCCCTCTGCCACCACCGACAGCTGCATGTTGTGCGCCAGACCAATGATCGACTTGGCAATGGCCGCATCGTTCGGGTCGCTCTGAATATCGTGAATAAAACTGCTGTCGATCTTCAGCTTCTGAATCGGGAAGCGCTTCAGATACGCCAGGGACGAATAGCCCGTGCCGAAATCATCAATCGCCAGATACAGCCCCATCTGATTGAGTTGCTTGAGCTGATTGATGGTCTCACCGGCGTGCTCCATGGCACAGCTCTCGGTGATCTCCAACTCCAGATACTCCGCCGGTAAGCCGGTTTCCCGCAGAATGCTTTCCACCTTCTCCGGGAAATTGCGCTGGCGGAACTGGCGCGGTGACAGATTCACCGCCATGCGACCCACTTTCTTGCCCGAGTCCAGCCAGCGCTTCTGTTGGTAGCAAGCCTGGCGCAGCACCCACTCGCCAATGGGCGCGATCAGGCCGGTTTCCTCGGCCAGGGGAATGAAGTGGGCCGGAGAGACCAGACCGCGTTCCGGGTGCTGCCAGCGCACCAGCGCCTCCACATCCATCAGCTCGCCGGTTTTCAGATCGATCTGGGGCTGATAGTGCAGAATCAGCTGCTCCTGCTCCACCGCCCGGCGCAGATCGTTTTCCAGTAGCAGGTAGTTGACCGCCGTGGCGCTCATGCCCTTGGCGTAGAACTGACAGTTGTTTTTGCCCGCCTCTTTCGCCTTGTACATGGCGATGTCGGCGTTCTTGAGCAGCTCGTCGGTATCGGTGCCGTCATCCGGGTAGACGCTCACACCGATACTCACGGTGGTGGTGATCTCGTGACCGGCAATCTCCAGCGGCCGGGCCAGGGTCACCAGCAGCTTGTTGGCAATGAACACCACATCTTCCATGTCGTGCACGCCTTCGAGTACCACCACGAACTCATCGCCGCCCAGACGGGCCACGGTATCCATGTCGCGCACGCCTTCGTTCAGGCGCATGGCGATGGCTTTAAGCAGCAGGTCCCCGGAGTCGTGTCCCAGGCTGTCGTTGATGTTCTTGAACCGGTCGATATCCAGCAACATCAAGGCCAGTTTGCTGTTGCTGCGTTGGGCTCGGGCCAGGCCGTGATAGATGCGATCGTAAAACAGGGAGCGGTTGGGCAGGGCGGTGAGCGAGTCGTGGAAGGCCATGTAGTTCAGGCGCGACTGCTGCTCCCGCAGGGCGTTTTCCGCCAGCTTGCGCTCGGAGATGTCGGTGCAGATGGTACAGACACCGAACACGTCGTTATTCGGGTTTCTGAGGGGGAATTTCACCATCAGATAGGTGTGCAGGCTGCCGTCCTTGTGCATCAGCTCCAGTTCGGTCTCGAAGGTCTGCTGCTTGTCCTGGGTGGCCAGGTCAATGTCCCATAGCGCCTGGGCGACTTCCTTGGGGTAGACGTCGAACACGTTCTTGCCGACAAACCCCTGCTCGTCGACGTTCTGCAGCTGTTTGTAGTGTTCGCTGGCGAGCACCACATTGCCGTTCAGGTCCTTGACCGAAATCAGGGCCGGGGAGTGGTGCAGAATGGCGTGCAGGTAGGTCTCGCTGGCCCAGAGGGCCTGCTCGGCCAGGCGGTGACGCTCGCTCTGCTCGTCGTGGCGCCACATTTCGATGATTTGCCGGGCCAGCAGGCCGCTGAAGGCCCATACGGTATCCAACTCCTGAACGCTGCGCTCCAGAGCGGGCAGATCGTCCTGGCTTTCCAGATAGAAGGCGGCGATGGGCTTGTCGTGCTCGAAAATGGGGTAGAGATAAGCGGAGCGGGTGCCCTTGGGGGTGATGTCGTGACCCAGGCGGACAATGGCGCTGCTGTCCAGGGCGATGGGCTGGCCCTCGGAGAAGACGCGTTCAATCTGGTTGTGGGGAAAGCCTCGGAGCTTGTTCAGGGCGGTGGCGACGGTATCGACTTCGGGCTGTTTCTGGGCGTTCAGGCGGGCGATGGATTCGACGAAGAGTCGTCGGTCCCGCTCTATGATCAGCGCGGCCCGGCTCACCGCAGGCTTGGCCATGACCAGCTTTACTAGACGTTCGGCGATTTGTTTGTGGTTCAGGTCGGTGAACAATCGTTGGAAACGCTTGATCAGTTCAACCGCCGTCAATTTCGTCTGCATAGTCGCCCAGTTTGGGTGGTCTTCGTGGCTAACATCAAACTCGACCGCCGGTCATTACGGCGTGTCGGTTTCAGCTCCTTGTACAAGGCGCCTTGCTCCTGGTGTTCCGGCTCGCGTTGCTTTACGTGCCAGATAGCGCCAATCTATAAAATTCTTTTGCAATACGCAAGAAATCCTGACGCGCGTATTGATCGAATGACCCCAACGACCTGTTGTTCAGGTTATTATTTTTTTTCATAAGACCTGCATCATAAGCCGCCTTTGGCGCAAGAATCAAGGCCCGATTGGCGGCTGTTGCTTTGTTCAGGAGAGGATGGCCTTGAGCGCGGTGATCAGCGCCTGCATTTCGGTGTCGCTGCCGATGGAGATGCGCAGGTACTCGGACAGGCGGGGTTTGTTGAAATAGCGGACGATAATGCGGGCGTCGCGCAGTTGGCGGGACAGTTCGGCCGCGTCCTCACCCTCGGGAACGCGGGCGAAGACAAAGTTGGCTGCCGAGGGCACGGTCTGGAAGCCCAGCTCCTGCAGGCGAGCCTCGGTCCATTCCCGGGTGGCGATGACCTGATCCCGGCACTGACGGAAATAGTCGTCATCCTCGATGGCCACAATGGCGGCGGACTCGGCCAGGCGATCCACCGGGTAGGAGTTGAACGAATTCTTGACCCGCTCCAGCCCCTCGATCAGCTCCGCCGAACCCAGGGCGAAACCCAGGCGCAGGCCGGCCAGCGAGCGGGATTTGGACAGCGTCTGGGTGACCAGCAGGTTGGGGTAGCGGTCCACGAGTTGCGCCGCGCTCTCGGCCCCGAAGTCGACATAGGCTTCGTCGATCAGCACAACGCTATCGGTGTTCTCTTTCAGCAGTGCCTCAATATCGCTCAGGGGCAGTGCTCGCCCGGTGGGCGCATTGGGGTTGGGGAAGATGATGCCACCGTTCTCTCGCCGGTAGTCGGCCAGATTGATGCTCAGGTCGTCGGCCAGGGGCAGCATTTCATAGTCGATGTCGAACAGCTGGCAGTAGACCGGGTAGAAGCTGTAGGTAATGTCCGGGTAAAGCAGGGGGCGCGGCTGCTGGAAGAAGGCCATGAAGGCAAAGGCCAGCACTTCATCGGAGCCGTTGCCGACGAAGGTCTGTTCGGGTTTGAGCCCATAATAATCGGCGATGGTCTGCTTGAGGGCGCTGGAGTTGGGGTCGGGGTAGAGGCGCAGTTTGTCGATGGCCCCATCGGTCAGCACGTCCCGCACCCGGGGGGAGGGCGGAAACGGACTTTCGTTGGTGTTGAGTTTGATCAGCCCATCAATTTTGGGCTGCTCACCCGGCACATAGGGCTCAAGCTCACGGACCCGCTCACTCCAGAAACGCGACATGTAAAGACCTTCTTTGGGGTTATGTCAAAGGCACCATTATACATGAGGTGGTTTTGAGTTCGCGCTTCGTAGTAGGTCCGGCTTCCTTGGGGTATACCGTTTGGAGACCCGGAGTTTTCATCACGTCCGGGCCGAGGAGGGGAAGCCCTTTCAAGACACGCCGTGAACCCATGATGTGCATGGATGCACGAATGCCGCGATGGCATGGATGCCATAGAGCGGCCCCTGGGGGCTCGCCTCGCGGAGTCCCTCCGCTTACGGTCTTGAAAGGGCTTCCCCTCCTCGGCCCTCAGTGCCACATTTAACTCAGGGCAGTTGCGATTTGCTCCGGATCGCGGGACCGACTCGCCCCACGGATAGCACGGCAGGTTGCGTAGGGCGGATAAGCGCAGCGCATCCGCCGTAACCCAAGGTGCAGATTAAAAGGTGCTAGCTCCCGAAACGTTACGCTTGCACCGCGGAGGCTGGGTAACCCCTTGTGAGACCGTCGCCTGCCTGGACGGCAGGCGATCGAGCCCCCAAGGATGGGTTTACGGCGTGTCTCACAAGGGGTTACCCAGGCGGAGCAGCCTGTACGAAGCGCCCACGTTTGGAACTTGTCCTCTGTATAATGCCCCCAACCAATAAACCTCAGGAGCCCCGCATGTTCGAATCCCTACCCAAGCTACCCAACGACCCAATCCTGGGACTGAGCATCGCCTTTCGTGACGACCCCAACCCGGAGAAAGTGGATCTCGGCGTTGGGGTATATCGCGATGCGTCCGGCAACACCCCGGTGATGGCCGCGGTGCATGAAGCGGAAGCGCAGCTGCTCAAAGCGGAAATCACCAAGGCCTACACCGCTCCGGCCGGTTATCCGGGCGCGAACGAGGCGGTGCAGGAGCTGGTATTCGGGCCGGAGCATCCCGCACTGGCGGCGGGCCGGGTCGCGACCGTGCAGACCCCGGGTGGCTGCGGTGCGCTTCGGCTGGCGGCGGAACTCATTCAGCGGGCCAGAAAGGGCGCCCGGGTCTGGGTCAGTACGCCCACCTGGGCCAATCACGTGCCGCTGCTGGGCAGCGCCGGACTGGAGCTGAAAGAGTACCCCTATTACGATTTCGAGCGACATACGCTCGACTTTGACGCCATGATGGCGGCCCTGGCTCAAGTGCCCGCCGGGGACCTGGTGTTGTTGCACGCCGCTTGCCACAACCCCTGTGGAGCGGATCTGACCGAATCGCAATGGCGTCAGGTGACCGAGCTGGCCCGTGAGCGCGGTTTCGTACCCTTTATCGATATGGCCTATCAGGGTTTTGGGGAAGGCCTGGAGGCCGATGCCTTCGGACCCCGCTGGATGGCGGAGCAACTGCCCGAAGTGCTGGTGGCGGTGTCGTTTTCCAAGAACTTCGGCCTGTACCGGGAGCGGGCCGGTGCCCTGGCGGTGGTGGGGGCCGATCGTGCCCGGGCCGAGGCGGTGCAGTCGCAATTGCTCAGCGTTGCCCGGGGGCTTTATTCCATGCCGCCGGCCCACGGCAGTGCTCTGGTAGCGGGTATCTGGTCGTCCGGCGAGCTGCGCCAGCGCTGGCAGAGCGAACTGGATGAGATGCGCGGGCGGATCCAGACGCTGCGCGAAGCGCTGGTGGGTTCGCTGGCCGAGGCGGTTCCCGGTCGGGACTTTGGCTTTATCGCCCGGGAGCGGGGCATGTTTTCGTTTCTCGGCCTGACCGAGGCCCAGGTAGGTCAACTAAAGGAGCGATACAGCATTTACATGACCGACAACAGCCGCATCAACGTTGCCGGGTTGAATCTGGACAAGGTGGAGTCTGTCAGCCGGGCCATCGCCGAGGTGTTGCGGGGCTGAGGCTGGCGTCACGTTGTTGGTGGCGGCGCACTAGCGCGGCGGGTTCAGGCGCACCTCCCGGCCTTCGGCCTGACGGTGCATGAACCCCTGAATGCGACGCACCCAGAAGCTGCGTTCATCCTCCGGGTCCCGGGCGTCGGGGCGTCCAATCACCAGCGTCTGATAGTGCTCAAGGCGGAGCCGGCGCGCGCTGTCCCGGTGGCGACGCTGTTGTTCGAGCGTGGCCGCGTCGGGGCCGAGAAAGACATCCAGCAGGGGCAGCTCCGGAACCGCAAACAGGGTGTCGAGCTGGGCGCTGTCCAGGGCCAGGGTTTCGCTCTGATTGACCAGAATCAACGCCCGGATGGGGCCGGACAGCGGGCTTTCGCCGGTACCGGGCGGCTCGCCCCGAGCCCCCGCTTCCAGTTGTGGGCGCAATACGGCCATCACCTCGGGGGCACTCATCGGATCGACCAGCACCACCAGATTGCCCTGGCCATTGGTATCGAGCCAATTGAGTGCGGCGTTGACTCGCTGCTCAATGCGCGTCCCATGCTCGGGCAGTGGTGGTTCTTCGTCCGGCTCCTCCGCCTCATTCGCCGGCTCGACCGTGGCTGTTTCGGCGGTTTCGTCGTCCGCCTCCGCGGTGTCTTCTTCAGCGGCTTCTGTGTCGTCGGGGGTATCCGGCGATGGCTCCGGGGGCGGGGGGAGGGTTTCCTCCGGACGTTCGGGAACTGGCGCCTCGGGCGGCAGCGGCAAAGTGACAGCGAGGGTGGCCCAGCCGTGGCGAGGCAGTGCCTGACGAAGATTGGCCAGCGGCGCCGGCCAGTGGGGCGGGTTTTCCGCACTGTAAAACAGCAGTAGCGCGCCTTTGGGCTCGGCGGCCGCCGGGCGGAACAGGGCGAGGGATTCGTTCTCCGGCGCGGGCAGAGGCAGCCACCGGGCATCGTCGGGGAAGCGTTCGGCCAGCAGCCTCTCATTCCGCTCCCGGCGCGAGGCATACTGCGGCGGTTCCGGTTCGGGTGGGGTTGCCGCCGGGGGGGATTCGGCGGCCTCCTCGTTGCCCTCGTCGTCCGGCGCCTGGCCGTTCTCGTCCTGCGCCCATGCCGGTGCAATCAGCAGAGTCAGGATCGGGCCCCAGAGAAGCCGTCGGGCGAGGGTGATATCAATGCGGGGCATGGGCGGTTTCCGTTGGCTGCCTATCGGGGTGCATCTTTGGGTACAATGACCGACTGATTCCAACGATCAAGACCTCTATCAACCATCATCGGACAATTTATGCAGAACTTGAAGCGGGATTACAGAATTGCCCCCTCGATCCTCTCCGCCGACTTTGCCCGGCTGGGGGAGGAAGCTGACGCGGTGCTGGCCGCGGGCGGCGACATGATCCATTTTGATGTGATGGACAACCACTACGTGCCAAACCTGACCTTCGGCCCCATGGTGTGCAAGGCGCTGCGCCAGTACGGCATCCGCGCCCCCATTGATGTGCACTTGATGGTGGAGCCGGTGGATGATCTGATCGAGAAGTTCGCTGAGGCTGGCGCCACCTACATCACCTTCCATCCGGAGGCCTCCCGCCATGTCGACCGCTCGCTGCAACTGATCGAAAATGCCGGCTGCAAGGCCGGGTTGGTACTGAACCCGGCGTCGAGCCTGGAGTTGGTCAAGCACGTGGTGCAGCGCCTGGATATGTTGCTGCTGATGTCGGTCAACCCCGGTTTTGGCGGGCAGAAGTTTATCCCCTCAACCCTGAACAAGTTGCGCGAGGCCCGGGCCCTGATTGATGCCAGCGGCCGCGATATTCGCCTGGAGGTGGATGGCGGGATCAATCTGGAAACCCTCAAGTCTGTGGCCGAGGCCGGTGCCGATACCTTCGTTGCCGGGTCGGCCATTTTCAACGCGCCGAGCTATGCCGAAGTGATCGGACAGATGCGTCGGCAATTGGCTGAAGTGTGATATTCATCCCCGCCGGGGCTGGCCCCCGGCGCCGGTTTTGAGTAAACTCAGGCTACGACGTATTGAGGAGAAGCACGTTGATCTCGTCAGGCTTATATTTGCACATCCCCGCTAAACACCCCGCCCGATGGCGTGGCTAGGTCTTTATTGCCTGGTGTTGGCCCCCAAGGCCTGAGCCGGGCCCTCGCTGTCTCGGCACGTTACCCGACGTTGGCGTGCTGCTGTTTCGAATACAACCGTTCATGATTTGACGGCACCGTTGGCACGGCGTGAGCGGTGGTGATGCAACACAAAAGGTATAAGCATGACTCCAGAACAATTTTCCCGGCTGGCCTCGGAAGGCTACAACCGTATTCCGGTAATGCACGAAGTGCTTGCAGACCTGGACACCCCGTTGTCCTCTTATCTGAAGTTGGCGCGCGGCCCCTATTCTTACCTCTTTGAATCCGTACAGGGCGGCGAAAAGTGGGGGCGTTACTCCATGATCGGCCTGCCGGCCCGGCGGGTACTGAAAGCCTTCGGTTCCCGTGTACAACTGGAATGCGATGGCCAGATCGAGGAGCAGTTCGAGTGCGCCGACCCGCTGGCGTTTGTTGAAGAGTACAAGCACCGTTATCGGGCGCCGGATCTGCCGGACCTGCCGCGCTTTACCGGCGGGCTGGTGGGGTATTTCGGCTATGACTGTGTGCGCTATGTCGAGCCCCACCTGCAGCAGTCCATGCCCCCCGATAAGCTGGGCACGCCGGATATTCTGCTGACTGTTTCCGATGAAGTGCTGGTGTTCGATAATCTGGCGGGCAAACTGATTCTGGTGGTGCACGCCAATCCGGAAATCGATGACGCCTACGCCAAAGCCCAGACCCGCCTGCGGGAACTCGAGGGGCAGCTGCGCGCGCCGGTGCCCTCGGTGCCGGACGTTGGCCTGCCCGAAGTGGAGGGCCCGGAACAGACCTTCACCTCCCACATGGGAGAGGCCGGCTACAAGGCGGCGGTGGAGAAAATCAAGGAATACACCCTGGCCGGTGACGTGATGCAGGTGGTGCCTTCCCAGCGGCTGTCCATTGACTATCAGGCCGAACCGCTCAACCTCTATCGCGCTCTGCGCTGCCTGAACCCTTCGCCCTATATGTACTTCCTGGATCTGGGCGACCATCAGGTGGTGGGCTCGAGCCCGGAAATTCTCGCCCGCCTGGAAGACGGCACCGTGACGGTGCGCCCGATCGCCGGTACCCGCCGACGCGGTCGCACCCCGGAAGAAGATCTGGCCATGGAGCAGGATCTGGTCAACGACCCCAAGGAGATCGCCGAGCATCTGATGCTGATCGACCTTGGGCGCAACGATGTCGGTCGGGTATCCGAAACCGGCACGGTGAAACTCACCGACAAGATGGTGGTGGAGCGCTACTCCCACGTGATGCACATCACCTCCAATGTGACCGGTCGTCTCAAGCCGGGCCTGGAGGCCATGGATGTGCTGCGCGCGGCCTTGCCGGCGGGAACCCTGTCCGGCGCGCCCAAGATTCGCGCCATGGAAATCATTGATGAGCTCGAAAGCGAAAAGCGCGGTATCTACGGCGGCGCGGTGGGCTATATTGCCTGGAACGGCAACATGGACACGGCTATTGCCATCCGCACGGCGGTGATCAAAGACGGCAAGCTGTACGTCCAGGCCGGTGGCGGTATTGTGGCGGACTCGGTGCCCGAGCTGGAGTGGAAAGAAACCATGAACAAGGCCCGCGCCATTTTCCGCGCGGTTGATATGGTCAATCGCGGCGCCGAAGCGGACGCAAACGGTGGCGCGGACGTCCAAGGTGGAGAGCAGCCATGATTCTGATGATTGATAACTACGACTCCTTCACCTACAACGTTGTGCAGTACCTGGCGGAACTCGGCGCCGATGTGAAGGTGGTGCGTAATGATGAAATCACCGTGGCCGAGGTTGAAGCCCTGGCCCCGGAGAAAATCGTGATTTCTCCGGGGCCCTGCACACCCAATGAGGCCGGAGTGTCACTGGCGGTGATCAAGGCGTTTGCCGGCAAAGTGCCGTTGCTGGGCATCTGTCTCGGGCATCAGGCCATTGGTCAGGCATTCGGAGGCAATGTGATTCGTGCGCCGCAGGTGATGCATGGCAAGACGTCTCCGGTCTACCATGCGAACCGGGGGGTTTTTCACGGTTTGAACAACCCATTGCAGGCAACGCGCTACCATTCACTGATCATTGAACGTGAAACTCTGCCAGACTGTCTGGAGGTGACCGCCTGGACGCAGAGTGAGGACGGCCGACCGGCTGAAATCATGGGCGTGCGCCACAAAACGCTGGACGTCGAGGGCGTGCAGTTCCACCCGGAGTCGATCCTGACCGAACAGGGGCACGAATTATTGAATAATTTTTTGCGCGACTGAGGGACTCGTGTCAGAATCGGGTCGCGTAAATCGTTTGCGAGGGATCGCCAGACCCAACCTACAACAAAAATTGCGCCCGGCTGACCGAGTGTTCGCCCCTGGGGAGTGAGTGAGAGAGCTCGACAAAAACGACTCACGATAATAAACGGGAGAAACACATGGACATCAAGCAAGCCTTGACCCGAGTGGTCGAGAAGATTGATTTGAGTACCGAGGAAATGACCTCGGTCATGAAAGAGATTATGACCGGTGCTGCCACGGAAGCGCAGATCGGTGGTTTCCTGATTGGCCTGCGTATGAAAGGCGAGACGCTGGATGAGATCACCGGCGCGGCCATGGCCATGCGCGAGCTGGCACAACGTGTCGATATTGAAGCCGAATTCCTCGTGGATACCTGTGGCACCGGCGGTGACGGTGCCAACCTGTTCAATGTGTCCACCGCCAGTGCGTTTGTGGTAGCGGCGGCGGGAGGCCGGGTGGCCAAGCATGGCAATCGCTCGGTATCCAGTTCCACCGGCAGTGCCGACGTTCTGGAAGAGGCGGGCATCAATCTGAACATTTCGCCGGAGGAGGTTGCCCGGTGCGTGCGGGAAATTGGCGTGGGCTTCATGTTCGCCCCCGTTCATCACGGTGCCATGAAGTTTGCTGTTGGCCCACGGAAAGAGCTGGGCTTGCGTACCATCTTCAATATGCTCGGACCGATGACCAATCCGGCCAATGTGCGCCGACAGGTGATCGGTGTGTTCAACGGTGAACTGTGCCGCCCCATGGCTGAGGTGCTGCATCGTCTGGGCAGTGAACACGTCATGGTGGTCCATGCCAGAGATGGCCTTGATGAGATCAGTCTGGCGTCCGAAACCCACGTGGCTGAATTGAAAGACGGAAAAGTCATTGAGTACGACATCAAACCGGAAGATTTTGGTATCCAGAGTAAAAGCCTGATTGGTCTGGGTGTGACCAATGCCGGCGAGTCCCTGGCCCTGATCAAGGACGCCCTGGGCAATCGACGCGGGCAGTACGCTGAGAAAGCCGCGGATATCATCACCCTGAACGCCGGTGCCGCGATCTACGTCAGCGGCGTGGCGGAAAGTCTGGAAGAAGGTGTGGAGCTGGCGCGGGATGCCATTGGCAGCAGCCTGGCCGGCGAGAAAATTCGCGAGTTGGCGGCCTTTACCCAGTGTTTCAAGAGCGAGAGCTGACCACAATAGAGCATGAACCAAGAGGATCGATCCGTGAGTGATACCCCGACGGTGCTGAGAAAAATCATTGCCCGTAAGCACGAGGAAGTGGCTGAGCGCAGGCAGCAGCGCTCGCTGGATGAATTGCGCCAGGGACTGCTCCACGCACCGGAAACCCGCGGGTTCGTCCAGGCCATTGCCAATCGGATTGCCGAGGGGCAGGCGGCGGTGATTGCTGAAATCAAAAAGGCGTCCCCCAGCAAGGGAGTGATTCGGGAGCACTTTGAGCCCGCCGAATTGGCGCGTAGTTACGAGCGTGGTGGCGCCACCTGTCTTTCAGTCCTGACCGACGTGGATTTTTTTCAGGGGGCGGATGCCTACCTGCAACAGGCCCGCGAAGCCGTGAGCCTGCCGGTCATTCGCAAGGACTTCATTGTCGATGAGTATCAGGTCTATGAGGCGCGAGCGCTGGGCGCGGACTGCATATTGTTGATTGCCGCGGCACTGGAACCGACCCGGATGCGCGAGCTGAACACGCTGGCGCTGGAACTGGGGTTGGATGTTCTGGTGGAGGTACACAACCTGGCCGAGCTGGAGTTGGCGCTGGAGTTGCCCAACAAGCTGATCGGTATCAACAACCGGAATCTGCACACCTTTGACGTCAATCTGAAAACCACCTACGACCTGCTGCCCGCCATCGACAGCGAACGGATCGTGGTGACCGAGAGTGGCATTCTTTCGCCGGACGACGTGTGGGAAATGCGCCGCCGTCACGTGCACAGCTTTCTGGTGGGTGAAGCGTTCATGCGCGCCGATGACCCCGGTGAGGCCCTCGCGCGGTTTTTCAATTGAAACCCTAACGCGTCCCGTACACCACCATGGTCTTGCCGCGCACTTCCACCAGCCCCTGATCCTCCAGGGTCTTCAAAACCCGGCCGACCATCTCCCGGGAGCAGCCGACAATGCGTCCGATCTCCTGGCGGGTGATTTTGATCTGCATGCCGTCCGGGTGGGTGATGGCGTCCGGTTCCTTACACAGATCCAGTAGCGTTCGGGCCACCCGGCCGGTGACGTCCAGAAAGGCGAGGTCCCCGACCTTGCGGGTGGTGGCGCGCAGTCGGCGGGCCATCTGGCTGCTCAGCGCAAAAACGAACTCGGGATTTTCGCCGGCGATCTCCTGGAATTTGCTGTAGCTGATTTCAGCGACTTCGCATTCCGTCTTCGCGCGCACCCAGGCGCTGCGCGAGTCTTCCTGATCAAACAGGCCCATCTCGCCGAAAAAGTCACCGTCGTTCAGGTAGGCGACAATCATTTCCCGGCCTTCATCGTCCTCAATCAGAACGGTGACCGAACCGCGCACAATATAATAAAGAGAATCGCTTTTGTCCCCGGCGTAAATAATCGTGCTTTTGGCCGGGTAACGGCGGCGATGACAATGGCTGAGAAACTCGTCCACATGGGTGATGTGGGGTGTCAAGGATACGGCTACCAAAGTGCAGCTCCTGCTTTTTTCTGAGTTATCAATGGGTTAACGGCGGGCATTATGAACCTAAACGCGAGCCCTTGCCAGTTGGCACCGATTACATGCTAGCAAGTTTGTGAACCAGTTATAAGCCCAAGGCGCTCACATGTCCAGTGGAACCGTATAGAATCCTGAGAGCGGTTGAAACAAGCGACAGTCGAGTGTCGGGGCTGGGTTTTTGGGGCGGTTATGGTAACCTTCTGCGCCATTGATATCAGAGAGGTAGGTTGCATGAAAGGTAAGGTGAAGTGGATAGATGGTGCCCAGTTTCTGGGGGAGTCCGGCAGTGGTCACACTGTGCTGATGGACGGTCCGCCGGACCACGGCGGTCGCAATACCGGCGTACGGCCGATGGAGATGCTGCTACTGGGGCTCGGCGGCTGCTCTTCCTTTGATGTGATGAGCATTCTGGGCAAGTCCCGCCAGAAGGTCACGGACTGCTATGTGGATATGGACGCCGAGCGGGCCGATGGCGTACCGTCACCGTTCACCAAAATCCACCTGCATTTTGTGGTGACCGGCAAGGATCTGAAGGAAGCACACGTCAAGCGCGCGGTGGAGCTGTCGGCCACCAAGTACTGTTCCGCGTCGATCATGCTGGAAGCGGCTGGCGTGGAAATTACCCACGACTACGAAATCCGCGAAGCGGAGTAAGCACTTCCAGATGCTGTGGTGGATGACGCCGCGGTGCGGCTTATCCACCCTACGCGACGATTGGCACTGAGGGACGGGAAGGGGAAGCCCTTTCAAGACCGTAGAGCGGGGGACCCGCGATCCGAGCCTACAGGGACGTATTCACGGCGTGTCTTGAAAGGGCTTCCCCTTCCCGGCCCGGACGAGACAACAACCTCCCAGGGTGGATAAGCCGCACCGCGGCGTCATCCACCGATTAAGGTATGTCTCAAAGCCTATAGCTGGAAGCGGTCATCGCCTTGGCCACCAGGCTCATGGCCGTTTTGACCGGCGCCGGGAAATCCAGGCCGCCGGCGGCGAGGGCGGTCTGGGCGTGTTTGGCTTCGTCGGTCAGCATCTGTTGCACCACCGCCCGGCTTTGACGGTCTGCTTCAGGTAACTGCTCCAGGTGTGTCTGCAGGTGCTGGCATACGCGCTCCTCGGTCGCGGCGACAAACCCCAGACTGACCCGGTCGCTGACCAGACCAGCCCCCGCCCCCAAAGCGAAGGACAGGCCGTACCACAGCGGATTCAGGTAACTGGTGTGGCTGTTCAGATCATCCAGCCGCTGACGACACCAGACCAGATGGTCGATCTCCTCCTCGGCGGCGTGTTCCATTTCGGCCCGCACTTCGGGCAGCTTGGCGGTCAGCGCCTGGCCCTGGTAAAGGGCTTGGGCACAGACCTCGCCGGAGTGGTTCACCCGCATCAAACCCGCCGCGTGGCGGCGCTCTGCGTCATCCAGCTCGGATCGGGGCAGATCGCGAGCGGGAGAGGGGCGCCGCTCTTCTCCCGGCGTATCGGCCAGTGTGCGCAACACCCGGTCAATGCCCACAATCAGTTGGTCCAAACGGGACAGGGCTCGCTGTGTCATGGTAATCACCTGGTTCAGGGTTCATTCGAGGGGCTATACGCGCTTATTGTACTCGGGGATGAAAAGGCTTGCCCAGCGTTGATCCGCCTCACTCAAACTGCCAACCCCCGGCAGGCAGGCGTTTGCGCAACTCCCGCTCCAGCGAGGGCAGCAACGCCCGGTGCGCTTTGTTCAGGTAGGCGTATCCCTCAATATCCATGACATGGCCGGCGGAGTAAATCGGGTGGGTCAGGTCGATGTCCTCCAGTTCCTGTCGGGTGGATACGGAGGTGCCGATAAACAAATCGAGACGTCCGGCACTGACCATCTTCAGGCCGTGCTCGGTACCGGTCACCGAGACGAGGTTGGGCAGGGAATGGCGTTGCATCAAGTCCTTGACTGCGACGTGACCCCGGACGTAGCCGATGCGCAGCGGTTCCCGGGCCAGGTCCCCCTCGGTGGTCAGGGTCAGGTCCGGCTCGCGACTCCAGGCTTCCATGGACGTTCGGGCCAGCAGGACGTCAATGCGGATCAGGTCGGTGTCAGGGTTGTTTTCGCGGTAATCTCGTGTCCGGGCGCAGTCGCCATCGCTGATACCCGCGTTTGCCTCCATCAGTGAGCGCTGGTTGGGACGGTAGTGCATACTGAAATCGTAGCCCAAGGCATCGAAGGACTCGGTGAACAGGCGGCTCAGTCGCTGATGCAGTGGCACGGAAGTTGGCACCCAGCAGGAGAATACAATCCGGGGGCGGGGCTCTGCGAGGCTGGCGGAAGACAGTAAGAGCCACCCCAGAAGCAGGAGGGCGTGGTAATAACGTCGGTGTCGGCCTGGCATGGTCCCTCCTGGGCGGGCGATTCAGTCCGGGGGCGGCCCACTCCGGACAGGGCCCCTATTCTGGCGGCAAATATCACACAATAGCAACTTTTCACTTTTTTACTTGCAAACCTGTATTGATTGCGCAATCATTTGGTTGTGAGAGTCTTTTGACATAACAATAAAGAGATAGAACCATGAGTAAATCAACCCATCTGATCGATCGCCGTGCCTTTCTGCGCGGCAGTGGTCAACTCCTGGCGGGAACGGCGCTTGCGTCCTCCAGTGCCGGTATCATGGCCGAGCAGGCCGGCCGTAAAATGCGGGTGGCGCTGGTCGGCACCGGTATCCGTGGCATCCGCTTCTGGGGACGTGACCTCGTGCAGGGTTTTTCCGACGCGGTGGAGTTCGCCGGCCTGTGCGATACCAACCCGGGCCGCCTGCAGTTCGCCAAAGACTATATCGGGGTCGATTGTCCTACCTTTACCGATATTGATGCTCTGCTCGACAGTGGCCCCATCGACATGGTGATGGTGACCACGGATGATGCCAGTCACGATGACATCATCGTCAAGGCGTTGAATCGCAATATCAATGTCATCACCGAAAAGCCCATGACCACGGATGAGCACAAATGTGCCGCCATCCAGAAAGCGGTGGAACGCTCCGACGCCGAACTGATCATGAGCTTCAACTACCGCTACGGTCACCTGTTCACCTCGCTCAAAGAGGTGCTGGATCGCAAGGAGATCGGTGACGTGGTGTCGGTGGACTTCAACTGGTACCTGAATACCTATCACGGGGCTTCCTACTTTCGACGTTGGCATGGTCTGCGCGAGAAAGGTGGCACCCTGCTGCTGCACAAGTCAGCCCACCATTTCGACCTGTTGAACTGGTTTATCGAATCCGACCCGGTCGAGGTATCCGCCTACGGTGCCCTGGAGCACTACGGACACAACAACGACTTCCGGGGTAAAAACTGTCGGGAGTGTCCGCATCAGAAGAAGTGCGACTACTACTGGGACATCACCAAAGACGATCTGGCCACCAAGCTTTACGTCGAAAATGAGCATCACGACGGTTACATTCGCGACAATTGCCTCTGGCGCGAAGAAATCGATATTTTCGACAAAATGAGTGTGCAGGTGCGCTACGCGAACAACGTGATCGTCAACTATTCCCTGACGACCTATTCGCCATTTGAAGGCTTTCGTCTGGCGCTGAACGGCAAGCATGGTCGGGTGGAAACCTGGGAGGGGATTCCCTGGCTGGAAGAGCAGGAAACCGATCAGTCCAAAGTGTACGAAAAGGAAATGGGGCTGACCAGTCACAGCACCCGCGAAGAGGGTCGACACGAATTGATCATCGCCAAGAACTTTGGTGACTATCAGCGCATTGAGTTGCCCTACATTCGCAAGGCGCACTGGGGCGGTGACCCGATTCTCAACGCCCATGTGTTCAAGGGCATTCCACCCGAGCGCAACTACGGTCAGAAAGCCAACTTCCGCGATGGCGCCATGTCGGTGCTGATTGGTGTGGCGGCGCGAAAAAGTATTGATGAGGGCAGGCCGGTCAAAATTGAAGAACTGACCGACCTCAAACCTCAGGTCAAGCGAATGAAGGCCTGAGTCAGACAACGTTTCATGGTGTACCGCTTGCCTCCAGCTTGGCGCTGTCCGGACCTACGTCGGCAGCGCCTTTTTTTAACTTTCGGCCAGCTTGTTGCCCGATCATGAATCAATAATTCATACAACGACAGGAGAGAGACATGTTGATCAACCCGATAGGCCAATGGATCAAACTCGGCATCCGCTTCCCATTGATGGTGCTGGCTCTGGTGAGTCTGACCATGGGCTGCGCCAGTGCCCAAACCGGTGAGTCGTCTGTCACCGTCCCGAAAGACGGCAAGTGGTCGGACCGGATGGCCCTGTCCATCATCAAGCGCAGCCCGGAAGCCTGGGCCATGCGTGACTACAAGCTTCTGGATTCTCCCAAGTGGGCTTACACCTACGGGCTGACGCTCTACTCAATGCAGAAAGCTTATGAGCGCACCGGCGATGATCGTTACCTGCAATACGGAAAAGTGTATGTGGATCAGTTGATTGATGATCAGGGTCAGATCAAGAACTACCACATCTGGGACTTCAACATTGACGATGTCAATGCAGGAAAACTGTTGTTCCTGTTGTATGAGAAATACGAAGACGAGCGCTACCTGACGGCCATGCAGACTCTGCGCAAGCAACTGGACTGGCAGCCGCGCACCCGCTCCGGTGGCCTGTGGCACAAGCGCATCTACCCCTGGCAGATGTGGCTCGATGGCCTGTATATGGGCGCGGCCTATTGGGCTCAGTATGCGGCCACGTTTGAAAACTCCGACGAGAGCTTTTCCGATATCGCCCATCAGTTCAAACTGATCGAATCCAAAACCCGCGACCCGGAGAGTGGGCTGCTGTACCACGGTTGGGATGAAAGCACCCTGCAGACCTGGGCCGATGATGAGACGGGTCTGTCTGAGCACTTCTGGTCCCGGGCCATGGGCTGGTACGCCATGGCGCTGGTGGATACCCTCGACTTCTTCCCCGAAGACCACCCCGACCGTCAGGCGCTGATCGATATTCTCAATCGTCTGGTGGTGGCGTTGGAGAAGGTACAGCACGATTCCGGCCTCTGGTATCAGGTGACGGATCAGGGCGATCGCTACGGCAACTACCTGGAAGCTTCCGGCTCCTCGATGTTTGTCTACGCCATGGCAAAAGGCGTCCGCATGGGGTATCTGCCGGAGAAGTTTCAGGCGGTGGCCGAGAAAGGGTTCGATGGCCTGATTCAGGAACTGGTGGATGTGGAAGCCAATGGCGAAATCCATCTGACCCAGATCTGTGGCAGTGCCGGTCTGGGCAACGAGCCCTACCGCCCGGGAACCTTTGAGTACTATGTTGGCGAAGCGATTCGTGTGAACGATCCCCATGGTACCGGCCCTTTTATCCTGGCCGCCCTTGAACTCGACCGCTGATTGCGTTCCGGCGGCATTTGCTTTTCAATACCCGGGGCGTGTGAGAGCGCCCCTATAATCAACGATAACCACTCAGAAGTAGTGAGGACATTATGACCATCAACCCATTGTTTCGCTGGGGGCTTGCCGCCGTGCTGGCCACCTCGGCATCCTTGTCCCAGGCGCTGGACAGTCACGACGACACCCAGGCGGACTGGAACAAAGCCTCTGAAATTGTGCAGGCGGTACAGCCTCCACAGATTCCCAATCGCGATTATCTGATTACCGACTTCGACGCCAAGCGCGGCGATGCCCGCCCTGCGATCATGGCGGCGATCGAGCAGGCCAGTGCGGACGGCGGTGGCCGGGTCATCATTCCCGAGGGCCAGTGGGAGAGTCACGGTCCGATTCACCTGAAAAGCCGGATCAATCTGCACATCAGCGAGGGGGCCACGCTGTTGTTCAGCCCCGAGCCGGAGGATTATCTGCCGGCGGTGCTGACCCGCTGGGAAGGGACCGAAATGTATGGCTACTCTCCCCTGATCTACGCCTACCAGGTGCAGGATGTTGCGGTGACCGGCAAGGGCACCCTGGATGGCAACGAAGACAGTGAGTTTCACCCCTGGTACGACAAGCAGCGCCCGGATATGGACGCACTTCGGGCCATGGGCGCCGCGGGCAACCCGGTGGAGGAGCGTCAGTTTGCCGAGGGACACTTCCTGCGCCCGAGCATGCTGCAGATTGTCGATGCCCAGCGTGTTTTGCTGGAAGACTACACCATCAAAAATTCGCCGTTCTGGATCAATCATCTGGTCTACACCGATCACGCCATCGTGCGTGGTCTGAAGGTGGACAGCATGTTCCCCAATAATGACGGTATCGATGTGGACTCCAGTCGCTATGTGATTGTGGAGAACAACTACTTCCGCACCGGCGACGATTCGGTGGTAATCAAATCCGGTCGTGACTATGACGGTCGTCAGGTCGGCCGCCCCAGTGAGTATGTGGTGGTGCGCAACAATGACATGGGGGGTGAAGATGGTATAGCACTGGGCAGCGAAATGTCCGGTGGTATTCGCCACGTCTACTTTACCGATAACATTCTGCGCAGCGGCAAGGCGGCCGTGCGCTTCAAAGCCAACCTGGATCGTGGTGGTGTGGCCGAGCATATCCGGGTGCGCAACATGACCATTGAGTCGTTTGATCAACTGTTCTGGTTTCAGTTGAACTATCCGGGTGAGCTGGGTGGCAACTATCCCACCGTTTATCGCGATCTGGTATTCGAAGACATTACCGTGGAATCCACCGGTAGTGTTCTGGAAGTGTACGCGCCCGAAGGTTATCCGCTGCAGGATGTGACGTTGCGCAATATTACCATCAAGAAAGCCGACGACCTGTTTGTCCTCGACAATGTTCAGAACCTGGTGTTCGACAATGTCGAAATCAATGGCAATCGGGTAAACGGTCAGCTCGACTGGAAATAACTACCTGCTGACTGAAACGAAAAAGGCGGGCATTGGCCCGCCTTTTTGTTTGCCCGGCGAAGCCGGCAAACCCGGTCGTCTGAAAGAAGATGACATCACCCCGACTGAGGGGAAGATAATCCGACTGGCAAGGGCGTCACTGGCCAACGGTGGGGTCTGAAGGAAGCCATAGGAGGTCAACGGTACACAACGACAGTGAACCTGCTTCGGCAGCACAGGTGGGTAAGCGTGCAAGATAGCGCGAAGCCCGATACTCAGTCAGACCTGTGTTGTGATTGAGGGTGGCATCGTTGACGGGGAGCCGGTGCAGTAACCGGGGAAGCCTGACACCGAATCCGGCCGTGCCGGATGCTGGGGCGCAAGGCGAGAGCCGAGGTCACAGTGGGTGCGAGGTGGCAGATGAAGCCGTAGTAGTGAAGAAGTTCCGACCGAAGAAGCCTGGTAACAGTGCGGAGGACAAAGCCGGAACGACCGCTGGCGGAGGTTCAGCGGGCCGAGCGGAGCCAAAAGCCCCGCTGGGATGCGAAGGGCGGAAGTCATTAGCGAGTATGACGGACGACGAGCGAGCGGTGGACGCTGTGTTCACAAGCAGCCCGACGGGGCTGGCACGTGCATTGAGGCGCTGCGGGAACGTGGTGGCTTCGGTGTTCTGCGAACCAGGCAGTAGGGCGATACCGTGGCGGACGATTGCCACAGCGCTAGCACCCGGGCGGATCGCTTGAACCAGGCCGGCAGCCAGACCGACCCTCGAAGCCGTCATCACGGAGATGCGCAGGCATGAGGAGATACTACAGTCTGTACGGGCACCTGCTGTCAAAGCAGCGTCTGTATGAAGCCTTCAGACACGTCAAACGCAACAAAGGTGCGGCCGGAATCGATGGGCAGAGCCTGAGTGCGTTCGAGGCGAATCTGGAGGTGGAGCTGTCGTGCCTGCTACTCGAGCTGAAGGAGAAGCGCTATCGGGCGCGACCGGTCAGACGTGTGGTCATTGCCAAGGAGGATGGCGGTGAGCGTCTGCTGGGCATTCCGACGGTTCGGGACCGGGTAGTGCAACAGGCGTTGCGCGGCATCATAGAACCGATCTTCGAGCCGGACTTCCACCCGTCGAGTTACGGGTATCGTCCGGGACGCCGTGCTCACCACGCCATTGGCAAGGCGGAGTTGTTCGTCCGCCGCTATCGGCGCGAATGGGTCGTGGACATGGACCTGTCGAAATGCTTCGACACCCTCAATCACGACCTGATCATCCGCCGGTTCCGCCGACGGATCACGGACGGCAGTGTTCTGTCACTGCTGCGCCAGTTTCTGGAAAGCGGAGTCATGGTGGGGCACCACCTCGAAGAGACGACGTTGGGCAGCCCGCAGGGCGGCGTGATCAGTCCATTGATTGCAAACGTCTATCTGGACGCCTTCGACCAGTTCATGAAAGCGCGGGGTCACCGCATCGTCCGCTACGCGGACGACATCTTGATCCTGTGCGGCTCACGAGCGGGTGCGGAGAATGCGTTACGGGTGGCCCAAGGGTATCTGGAAGGAGAGCTGAAGCTGAGGGTGAATGCCACCAAGACCCACATCGCCCACAGCGATGAGGGGGTGAAGTTCCTGGGTGTGGTGATCCACACTAAGTACACCCGCATCCAGGACAAGAAGGTGGTGAAACTCAAGCAGACGCTCAAAGCGCTGACCAAGCGAAACCGTGGAATCGGACTTATGCAGATCATCCGCGAGTTGAATCCGGTGCTGCGGGGCTTTGCCGGCTACTTCCGGGTAGCGAACTGCGCTCGGGTTCTGAAGCAGGTGATGAGATGGCTGAGGCGTCGTCTACGCTGCATCCAGCTCACCCAGTGGAAGAAACCGAGCCGGCTACATCGGAGGCTGAAACAGCTGGGCTACCGCCCGCCGTTCAAGTCCATCAAGATGCGTAGCTGGCGCAACGCGGCGTCGCCGCTGGCGCATCATGCGATCCCCAATGCCTACCTGCACGATGAACTGAGGTTGGTAGACCCGACCAAGGTTCGAACCGGCATCACTGTCCCCGAGCTCGGGGTAAGTTAATGGCATGAGCCGTATACGTGGCCCGTATGTACGGTTCTGTGAGAGGGCTGAGGCGGAGACGCCTCACCCTACTCGATTGTTGGCGCCCAGCTGGTTTCTACAGGCCTTGAAGTTCAACTGGGAGCAAGGTTTCCGGAAAGTTCTGGTAGCACACTGGCCGCAGGAAACGGTCGATGGCCCGGGTGCCCACCGAGGTGGTGCGCCCGTCCGACGTGGCAGGGTAGGGGCCACCGTGCACCATGGCACTGCAGACTTCAACTCCGGTGGGGAAGCCATTGATCAGTAGGCGGCCCGCCCGGGTTTCCAATACTTCAATCAACTCCCTGGCCAGGGTGGTGTCGACCTGGTCGGTCAGATGCAGCCCTGCGGTCAGTTGTCCCTCCAGCCCTCTGGCGATGGCGAGCATCTGTGCGTCGCTGTCACATTGAACCAACAGTGCCGCTGAGCCAAATACCTCCGACTGAAGCTCGGGCTGCTTCAGAAAATGCTCTGCCCGGGTACCGAGCAACGTGCTCTGGCATTGATTGGGGGCCTGTGCGTCGGGGGCACGGGCAATCAGCTCCACTCCCGGCTGCGCCGCGAGGGAGGTCAGGCCGGCGTTGTAGGCCTGGGCAATGCCAGGGGTAAGCATGGTCTGGCCCTGTGAGCCCTGCAGCTTTTCAGTGGCTCGGGCGATAAAGCGATCCAGTGCCGGGCCGGTGCGGGCGACCAGCAGGCCGGGGTTGGTACAGAACTGTCCCGCGCCCATCTGCAGCGAGTCGACGTATTGTTCGGCCAGGGTTTCGGGGTCGACTTCCAGCGCATCCGAGAGCAGAAACAATGGGTTGATACTGCTCATTTCCGCATACACCGGAATGGGCTCCGGACGCGCGGCGGCAATGGCCATGAGCGCCGTTCCGCCCTTGCGGGACCCGGTAAACCCGACCGCTTTGATCGCCGGATGAGCCACCAGTGCGGCGCCGACATCGTGGCCCGCATCAAACAGCAGGGAGAACACGCCTTCGTCCAGGCCGCATTGTTTAACGGCCTGCTGAAGGGCATGTCCGACCAGCTCCGAAGTGCCAGGGTGAGCCGGGTGTGCCTTGACGATCACCGGGCAGCCAGCGGCCAGCGCCGAGGCGGTGTCACCGCCGGCGACCGAAAACGCCAGCGGGAAATTACTCGCACCGAACACGGCCACCGGGCCCAGGGGAATATTGCGCGAGCGCAGGTCCGGGCGCGGCGGGGTGCGCTCCGGCAGCGCCGGGTCCCGCTGAATATCGAGCCAACGATCGGCACGCAGCACCTCGGCAAACAGTTTCAGTTGGTTGACCGTGCGGCCCCGCTCGCCTTCGAGACGGGCCCGGGGCAGCCCGGTTTCGGCCATGGCTCGCTGGATCAGTCCCTCACCCAGTTCGAGTATGTTGTCCGCGATGGTTTCCAGAAAACGGGCCCGCGTTTCCGGGTCGGTTTTGCGGTAGGGACCGAACGCCTGTCGAGCCAGTTCGCAGGCGCGGTCCACGTCCTGCGACTGAGCACTGGAGTACACCGGGTCGAGGGTTGCGTTGTCGGCCGGGTCCATGGCTTGCAGGGCATTGCCCTGTCCAGCGACCCGGGTTGCACCGATAAAAGCCTGTCCTGTCAGTTTCATGTTGACACCTGTTTACGACGAATGTGTGGGATGAGGGAAATAATGAGAATGGCCAGAGCGACCACCAGAAAACCGGCGGCCACCGGCTGGGTCACCATGGGCAGCACCTGGCCGTCAGTGAGCATCAGGGCCCGGCGCAGATTGGTTTCCAGAATGGGGCCGAGAATAAACCCGAGCACCATGGGGCTGAGTGGGTAGCGGTATTTTTCCAGGACGAAGCCCAGGACACCGAAGGCCAGCATAACGCCAATATCAAAGGGGTTATTGTCCGCCGCGTAAGCGCCCATCACCGCCAGTACGGTAATGGCGGGAAGCAGGAAACGGCGCGGCATCATCAGCACCCGAGGAAAAATTCTCAGGGTTGCCAGTTGAAACAGCAACGTAATGGTGCAGGCAATAAAGAAAGCGGCGTAGATGATGCCGACGATGTCGGGGTTATCGGTAAACAGCAATGGCCCCGGCTGCAATCCGTGAATCATGAAGCCGCCGATGATGATGGCCGTGACCCCATCGCCGGGAATCCCCAAGGTGATCAATGGCAACAGGGCGCCGCCAATGCTGGCGTTGCCAGCGGACTCCGAGGCCCAGACGCCATCGACATTGCCTTTGCCAAAGCTGTCCGGGTTTCTGGAACTCTGGCGGGCGGTGGCATAGGCGATCATGTTCGAAGCCGCGCCGCCAATCCCTGGCAGCACGCCGATGCCCACACCAATGCCGGAGGAGCGAAACACGTTGATGATATTGCGCTTGATTTCTCCGAGGGTGACGCCCACGCCTTTGATGGTCATGTCCACCTTGGGCCGGGGTGTTTCCCGAAACAGCTCGCGCAGTACCTGGGAGATGGCAAACAGGCCGATCATGAACGGCACCAGCCCGATCCCGGCCCAGAGATTGATCTCTCCAAAAGTAAAACGCGGCGTGCCATCAATGGGCGCCATACCCACCATACTGAACGCCATACCCAGCAGTGCGGTGATCGCGCCCTTGACCAGGCTCTTGCCGGCCAGTGCGGCCACCATGGTCAGCGCCATGACCGACAGGGCAAAGTACTCGGCGGGACCGAAATTGATCGCCAGGCGCGCCACCATCGGGGCAAACATTACCAGCACCAGCAGGCTGAACATCCCGCCGGCGTAGGAGGCGAGCATGGCAGTGCCCAACGCTTTGACCGCCTGCCCCTGTTGGGCCAGCGGGTAGCCGTCAAAGGTGGTGGCAACCGATGAGGGGGTACCCGGAATCCGCAGAAGAATGGCCGATACCAGACCGCCACAGATGCCACCGATATACACGGCCACCAGGGTTGCCATGCCCAAGTGGGCATTGAAGCTGAAGGTCAGGGGTAGAATGATGGCTACCGCCATGGTGGCATTGAGCCCCGGCAGGGCGCCGATCACCAGCCCGACAATGCAGGCCAGAAACAGAACGATCAGTACCTGGGGTTGTAACAGTTCCCAGACGCCTGCGACGAACAGCTCAATCATAAAGCATCCCCTTCAGGACGTAGAGCCATTCTCCCTCGGGCAGACTGACATTGAGCACTGAAGCCAGCAGATACTGGGTGGCGAGGGCCACCAGTACTGCAACGACACAACATTGCACTCCGGCCTTCAACGTCAAGCGACCCAGCAGCCAGGTGCTCAGGGCAAAGAATACGGCGGTGCTGACGGCGTAGCCGAGATTGGGCAGTACCCAGGCGTAAGCCAGAACGGCCAGAACAGAGAAGGCGCCGCGCCAGGGACGCAACTCACCGGACGTATCCGCCTCCTCTTCCGGTTCGTTATCCGTCGAAGGCCTGATCAGCAGAATCAAGCCCAGCATCGTCAGCAACACGGCGATCAGGCCGGGCAACAACATGGGCCCGGGATCACCCAGGGTGGGCTTCAGGGTGTCCTGCCAGTAAATGCTGTACAGCAGACCGGAGCAGCCGATGGTCGCAAGACCAAACCAGCGGTCGGCGGGCACCGCATTCAGTCGTTCAGCGAAGGACCGGCTCATGGGTTCACCACTTTTTCAATAAACCGGTATTCTTCAGCCAGAAAAGTGGCCGCGTCTTTGTGATTTCGGTATTCGGGACTCTGGCGCACGGTTTTGATCGCCCTCTGGTAGGTGGGGTCCTGATGAATCTGCGCCATCACCGCGTCAAACTGTTCGATGACTTCGGCGGGTAAATCCGCCGGTCCGTAGACGGCAAACACCTGGGGCAGATGCGCGGGTACCCCCTGGCTGGGGGCTGTGGGCCAATCCGGCGCGAAGGGGTCCGGGGTGTTGTTCATGACGCCGAGAATGCGTACATCACCATTGCGCTCGAACTGCAGAGCACTGGCGACGCTCATGCTGATCAGGTCCACCTTTTCGCCCAGCAGCGCGGTAATCCGTTTGGATTCACTGCCCGAGTCCACCACCCGGAAGCCTTCGGGGTACAACTGGGTGAGTGCCTGGCCCTTGATCTGGGTGGTGGCGCCGAACTGTGAGCCCACGGTGATTTTGCCGTCGTGCGTGCGGGTGTAGTCGAGCACTTCTTTCAGGGTTTTATAAGGCGCATCGGCGCGCACGGCGTAGACGTCGTTGACCATGCTGAGGGTGGCCAATGGGGTAAAGTCTTTGTATTGATAGGGTGACCGGCCGAGCGCGTGGGAGACGTGCAGGGCGGTGTGATAGAGCAGCAGGGTGCCGCCATTGGGTTTGGATCGCGCGACGGAATGCGCCGCAATAACGCCCCCGCCCCCGGTCTGGTTGACGATGGCCACGGCGCTGCCGGTTACCTGTTCAAAGTGTTTGGCAAACACCCGGGCAATGGCATCGGTGGATCCGCCGGGTGAAGACGGAACATAAATTTTCACCAGCTCAGCCGGGTAGTGGTCGTCTGCCTGCAGTGGCCCCGCGATCATCACCAGGACCATTATCATCAAGCAGCGGTCGATCAACCGTCGCATAGTCTCTCACCTGTTTTCCGTTGATTGTTATTCGATTCTTTGTGATTTTGACTTGTGAAATTTCGGTGGTGTCGCAACGTCCGGTCCGGAAAGGGGGAACACCTTTTCAGGACACGCCGTGAACCCATCCCTGGGGGCTCGACGCGCGGAGTCCCTCCGCTTACGGTCCTGAAAAGGTGTTCCCCCTTCCCGCCCCTCAGTGCCAAATGGAACGTTGGTGTGGGTGCTATTTCCCGAAACGTTAATCTGGCACCGCAGCATTCCGTTCGAAGCACTGTCTCCTGATGTCCTTTGTCATCACCAACCCTTCAAAATCTTTTTCAGCGCCTCACGCTGTGTCTCACTCAACTCAACAACACCAGGCGCGCGCGTCGGCCCCACTGGCCACCCCTGAATCTGCATCGCCTCTTTCACCACCGTCACATTTGCGCCATTGGATTCAAAGGTCCGCATTTTTTCGAACTCGCCAATCTTATCCACCAAAGCCCGGGCCTCACTCATCGCTTCGCGCTCCAGTGCGGCGTGGATCGCCAAGGACAACTCCGGGGCGACATTTACCAGTCCCGATGTAAAACCCCGGGCGCCGCAGGCGTAGAAGGGCAGGGCCCAGCTTTCCGCCAGGCCGCACAACCATTGTAGAGGGCTGCCTTGGGTGGCACGGATGCATTCACCCAGACGGATCGGGTCGGGCACAGCATACTTGACCGCCACCACATTCTCTATTTTCGCCAGGCGGACGAAGTGAGCCGGCTCCAGACCGGGGCTGCGCGCGTAGGCGATGATGGGCAGGTCGGTGCTGTCGGCGATCTGTTGAATATAGTCGATGACCAGCCGGGGCGAGCAGAAGGGGTCCGGTGGCTGGTGGATCATCAGGGCGTCGGCGCCGGCCTCTTGCGCGGCTTTTGCCAGGCGGATGGCTTCCCGGCCGCTGCGCCCGACGCCGGCAGTGACTTTGGCGCGACCGGCGTTGGCCTCGACCGCAATCTGGTAGCCGAGCACCACTTCGTCCAGGTCCTGAGCGTAGAACTCGCCGGTGTTGCCGCCGGTGACGATGTTGTGAATGCCGGCGCTGGCGATGCGATCGACCACTCTGTGCAACAGCGGCCGATCGACCTCGCCCGTGCTGTCATAGGGCGTGATGTGTACCCCGGAGATACCGTTCAGGGCAGTGCGGATGGCTTTGTACATAATGACTCTCTCGTGTTGGTCTGGGCGCCTCAGTGAATATCGGGTTCCTGGTCGGTGATGTCGGTCACCGGAATGGTTTCCAGGAAGTCGAAGTCGCAGCCTTCATTGGCCTGACTGACATGGGCCTGGTAGAGGGCGCCCCAGCCGCGGGTGAATTTGGGCTCCGGGGCTTTCCAGGCGGCACGTCGGCGGGCCATCTCGTTCTCGTCGATCAGGACATTGAGCTTGCGTTCCGGTACGTTGAGTTCGATCAGGTCGCCGGTCTGTACAAAGGCCAGTGGACCGCCCACGTGGGACTCCGGAGCCACGTGTAATACACAGGCGCCGTAGCTGGTACCGCTCATGCGCGCATCGGAGATCCGCAGCATGTCGCGCACGCCTTTCTCCAGCAGCTTTTTCGGGATGGGCAACTGGCCCCACTCGGGCATGCCCGGTGCGCCCTGGGGGCCAGCGCTTTTGAGCACAATAATGGAGTGCTCATCGATGTCCAGGGCCGGGTCGTCGATGCGCTCGCTCATGTCCTGATGGTTTTCAAAGACCACCGCCGGGCCGGTGTGGACCAGCAGGTGCGGTTCGGCGGCGGGCGGTTTGATCACCGCGCCATCGGGTGCGAGATTGCCACGCAGTACGGCAATGCCGTCCCGCTCGGACAGCGCGTTGTCCAGGGAACGGATGACGTCGTCATTAAAGACCCGGGCGCCGGCGATATTTTCACCCAGGGTTTTGCCGGTCACGGTGCGCTGGTCCAGATCCAGCAGGGATTTCATCACCTCCTGCAACGCGGGCAGGCCGCCGGCGTAGTAGAAGTCTTCCATCAGGTAGGCACCGGCGGGGCGCAGGTTGGCAATCACCGGCGTGTGCCGGGCGAGGGCGTCGAAGCGGTCGAGGGTCAGGGGGAATCCCGCGCGGCGGGCCATGGCGATGATATGCACAATCGAGTTGGTGGAGCCGGATAGCGCCAGAGCTACCCTGATCGCGTTGTCGAACGCGGCTTCGGTGAGAATGTCTTTCGGGGTGAGGTCCTCCCAGACCATTTCCACGATGCGCTTGCCGGTGCTGCAGGCCATCTGCGCGTGGCGCGAATCCGGCGCGGGAATGGAGGCGGCGCCGGTCAGGCACAGGCCCAGGGTTTCCGCCACGCTGGTCATGGTGGAGGCGGTACCCATGGTCATGCAGTGCCCCGGGGAGCGGGCAATGCCGCTTTCCACCCCCTGCCAGTCTTCCTCGGTGATGTTGCCGGCGCGCAGTTCGGCCCAGTATTTCCAGGTGTCGGAACCACTGCCCAGGGTCTTGCCCTGCCAGTTTCCGCGCAGCATGGGCCCGGCGGGCACAAAAATGGCGGGCAGGTTGGCGGAGATGGCGCCCATGATCAGCGCCGGGGTGGTTTTGTCACAGCCACCCATCAGCACGACGCCGTCGGCCGGGTAGGCGCGCAGCAGCTCTTCGGTTTCCATGGCCAGCATATTGCGATAGAGCATGGCCGTGGGTTTCTGGAAGGGCTCGGACAGGGTGGAGGCGGGCAGTTCCACCGGGAAGCCCCCCGCTTGCCAGACCCCCCGTTTGACCTCTTCCACCCGCTGCTTGAAGTGGGTGTGGCAGGGGTTGATGTCGCTCCAGGTGTTGACGATGGCGATCACCGGCTTGCCGGCGTAGTCATCGCGGGTGTAGCCCATTTGGGCGGTTCGGGAGCGGTGGCCGAAGGAGCGCAGGTCTTTGACGCCATACCAGCGATGGCTGCGCAGCTCTTCAGGGGAGCGTTTGGGCTGGCTCATAGGATTCTCTCGACTGTGTTTTTATGGATGCTTTTTCAGCCCTTGGGGCCGGTTGATAGCGGTCATGATTGCGCAATCATTTTTGGATTGCAAGCCCGGATTTGAAAAAAAGCGGCAGTCAGGCGCTGTCGCGCTTGACGATCTGGAAGCCCACGTCGATGGTGACGGGGTCGGCGGGTGGGTGCTCGCCGGTCATGGCATTGAGCAGGTGGCGGGCGGCCCGGTAGCCGATTTCGGCCCCGTTGATCTGTACGGAGCTGAGTGACGGAAGCGTATGGGCGGCGAAGTCCAGATCGCCAAAGCCGATTAACGCCATGTCACCGGGAATGTCGATGCCCCGCGCCCTGGCTTCGGTCATCACCCCCTGGGCCAGGGTGTCCGAGCTACAGTACACCGCTTCGGCCCGGATGCCCCGCTCCAGCAGGTGGGCGAAGGCTTGACGCCCCTGGCTGAAGCGGGCGGGGGTTTCAAGTCGCTCAACGGCCTCGGGGGTGAGGCCGGCTTCTTCCAGCGCCTGCATGAAGCCCGCTAATCGGGCTTCGGCGCGTTGGTCGTCGGCACTGATGGCCACGAAGCGCCGATGGCCCTGGTCCAGCAAATACTGCCCCACAGCGTGACCCACCTCGCGATGAGAGAAGCCGACCAGGGCGTCGAGCGGTTGCTCCCCCAGGTCCCAGGTTTCGACGATGGGGATGGCGGCGGCCTTGAGGCGGGTCCGGCTGATCCCGGTATGGTTCAGGCCGGTGAGGATGATGCCATCCGGGCGACGGCAGAGAATGGCTTCGAGCAGGTCCTGCTCCTGCGCCTCCGAATAACCGGATAGCCCGAGCAGCGTCTGATACCCGGCCTGCTCCAGGGTTTCGGTAATGGCCCGGACGGTTTCGGCGAAGATCGGGTTGGCGATTGTCGGCACAATCAGCGCCACCAGGCGGCTGCTCTGGGTGGCCAGGCTGCCGGCGAGCATGTTGGGCAGGTAGCCGGTTTTCTCGACCGCGGCGGCCACTTTGGCCCGCGCCTTTTCCGAGACCCGTTCGGGCTGATTCAGTGCCCGGGAGACGGTAATGGGAGAGACGCCCGCCACTTTGGCCACGTCGATCAGAGTGGGCGCCCGGCCGCGCTGTGGGTGCTGGGTCTGTCGCTCAGTCATGGTCGTGTCGGTTCTCGCGTCTGATCGGGGTCACCGCTGGTTGGGTGGATGTCTGGTCGCTCTATCTGCAGATACTGGGCCGGCGTCGAGCTGGATCACTTGGGTGGCGCCGTTTCGGCAAAAGGCGCGTATTGATCCAGGCCTTCCAGCAGCTCCGTAAGACTGGGGTATTGGTGGAAGCTGAAGCGCTTCCGGTAACGTCCCCAGGCCAGAACGCATCCCAGACGCAGCTCAAAGTCGCTGTAGGGGGCCTGGTTGCTCAGCGGGCGCTGGGCCAGGGCATCCAGGCAGGTGTCGATGCGGCGGCTCTGTCGCTCCAGATACGGGCTGTGTTCGGGGGTCAGGCCGTCCCGCTCCAGTACCAGCAGTATTTGAGCGGCATCCATCAGGGTGTTGGTCAGGCAGAAGTCGTCGAAATCGCGAAGACTGGGAAAGAAAGTCTGACCCGCTTTTTCCCGCAGGTAGCGCAGGATGGAGGACGAGTCGGTCAACAGCAGTTCGCCGTCCTGCAAAAAGGGCAGTTTCTGACTGGGTGAGCGCTCGGCGCTGGTGCGGGCATCGCTCTCGATGAATTCGCAGCGCAGGCCGGTCTCTGCCAGGGCGATGCGGCAGTGGCGAACGTAGGGGGAGGTATAGCTGCCAAACAGTTGCATGGATAGTGACTCCTCTGATGTTGTCCTAATGATAACGGAAAAGTGTGGTTTTTGGGGCCAAGGGGTCCGGAGGTGTGCAATGAAAGCGTCAGAGTTTTTGAAAAAGTACGAGCGTGAGCGCGCAAAAGCCAAAGAGAACGAGCACGAAGATCACTCCCTGCAGGCCCACGCCAGGGAACGGGCTCGTCACCCGGATCATCTGAATGCCGGAACCCCCTTTGACTGGGAAGACCTGGAAGCCTACCAGAAAGAGCTGGAAAGGCTCGAGAAGGAGGGCCCCGGCGGCTCCAGCGGGGATCCCGACAAAGGATAGCCGCGCTTGAGGGGGCAAAGCGCTGGTACAATGGCCGCTTTTTGACGGGAGCGGCGGATGATCGGCGGTTGGGAGTTTTACGCACTGGCCATTCCGGTGGTGTTATTGGTGGGGCTGTCAAAAGGTGGATTCGGGGGCGGCCTGGGCACTCTGGCCGTGCCGTCCCTGAGTCTGATGATCGATCCCCGCGTCGCCGCCGGCATTCTGCTGCCGATTCTGTGTACCATGGACCTGGTCAGCCTGTGGAGCTTTCGCGGCCGCTGGGACTGGGCCAACCTGAAGATCATGTTTCCCTGGGCCATGTTGGGCCTGCTCGGTGGCGCCCTGACCTTCCAGTACATGAGTGTGGATATGATCCGCCTGATGATCGGCGTCATGGCGCTCTACTTTGTGGGCCACTACCTCTGGGGCAAATACCTGCTGCAGCGGCTCCATGCGCACGGCCCCAGCGTCTGGCGGGGCGGTTTCTGGAGCGGTGTGTCCGGCTACGTCAGCTATATCGCTCACGCGGGTGGCCCTCCCATTGCCATCTATCTGTTGCCTCAACACCTGCCCAAAACGGTGTTTGTGGGCACCACAGTGCTGTTCTTCAGCGTGGTGAACTACACCAAGCTGGTGCCCTATGCCTTTTTCGGCCAATTGAATATCGGCAATGTCACCACCGCACTGGTGCTTCTGCCCTTCGCGCCGTTGGGGGTGTTGCTGGGCGTTTATCTGCATAAGCGGGTGTCGGATCGATGGTTCTACTGGACCTGCTACGGGCTGCTTCTGATCGCGGGTATCAAACTGCTGGTGGAGGGCGCGGCCGGCCTGATGGCGACCTGATTTTTTGTCGGGTGTTCAGTTTCGATTCAGATCCCCGGGGGTAATCTGGCATTACGTTAACCGGAATGCAGAGGGGGTGCCCCGTGAATCGTATACTGAGCCTGATCGTGATGACTGCCGCGTTGATCCTGATGGGGTGCGATGAAAGCCATGTGCAGGTCACGCACGTCAACGACAGACCCCACCGGGGTTCGGATTTTGTGCCCTATCTGAAAACCTTCAACATCATTGACAGCTATGGTGTGGATACGGCGTTGGACCCGGGCGTACCGTTGACGCTCGATCCCTATGTCGATGCCGGTATTTTCGAGATTGATTGGCAGGTGAACAGCCTGGAAGACTATCAGGTCAGCTTCCGCCTGAACGACCGCCCGTCGCTGACCGGCAGCTACGGCGTCTACACCGAAGTCTGCGGCGAAGGCTTGCCCTGTGACCAGGAGGCCATCCGCATCTGTCAGTACTACCCGGACCTGACCATGGCCTGCGGTCTGGATGACTATGTGACCGATGTAAGCCCGCTGATCTATGAGTTGCCGGAGAAGCTCTATGCGGTGCTGGAAGTGTGTGATCTGGATTCCAGCTACTGCGAATACGACTATTACCCGGTGTGGCTGGAATAACTGGATAGTGGCTCCTTCGGTAAAACTAATGAACCAGGCTGCTGGGGTTCCAGCCCACAAATGACAAGGTGCTGGCCATTATGGTCCGCGCTTTGTTAAACTGCGGTGATGTTTGACAAAGGGCTGCCGTTGAATACTCATTCAATAATTGATTCGGCAGCAGTCAGTCCATTCGGGAGCCGGAACACATGAGTCAGGGCAGTAACTCCAGCGGCCTGCGTCGCTACAACGAGCGGGTGATGCTCACCCATTTGCGCAAATACCGCACCGCGTCCAAATCCGATCTGGCGCGGGCCACCAATCTCACCCCCCAGGCGGTGACCCGTATCGTCGACGATCTTGAGCAGAATGAGCTGGTGGTTCGCGAAGGGCGACGCCTCGGTGGTCTCGGTCAACCCTCTACCCTCTACGCCATCAACCCGGCCGGTGCCTATTCCATCGGCATCAAGATCGGGCGGCGCGATCTCGAGTTGTTGTTGCTGGATTTCAGTGGCAAAACACTGGCCCAGTTCAAACGTGAATTCGATCAGCCGGATCCGGACTACATCCTCGAGCAGATTGATCAATTGTTACCCGAATTGCGCAACCACCTGGATAAAACCGGGCAGAAGCGCCTGCGCGGGGTCGGGGTTGCCATGCCCTGGTTTCTGGGCGCCTGGCCCAGCGATCTGGAGATGGCCGATGAGCTGTCCGAGCGCTGGCGCAATATCAACTTGAGCGAAGAGATTTCCAGTCGTATCGACCTGCCGGTGTTTTTTGAGAACGACGGGGCCGCCGCGGCCGTGGCGGAGTTGCAACTGGGCGTCGGGCGGGACATTTCTGATTTTCTTTACGTCAATATTGGGGCCTTTATCGGTGGCGGTCTGGTACTGCACGGTAACCTGGAGCCGGGGGTGCATGGCAACGCGGCGGAGTTGGCCTCAATGCCTGTCCCCCATTCCGAACTGTTCGGGCATAAGCCGGGCAAAGGCGGGTTTGACATGCTGACCCAAAGGGCTTCGCTGCTGACTCTGCGCCGGTACCTGAATCAGAAGGGGATTGAGATCAGCCATATCGGTGAGTTGCCGGAGCACATTGACAATGCCCGCATCTATATTCAGGAATGGATGAACGATTGTGCCGACGCGATGGTTTTTGCCTTCCTGTCCGCCATCAGCATTCTGGATCTGAAAGCCATTGTGATTGATGCCAACCTGCCGCGCTTTATCATTGAAGAGCTGGTGGCGATGGTAGAGCGGCGTCTGAGCACCATGGCGGCCAAGGACATTTTTGTACCGGCCATCATTCCGGGCCAGTTGGGGCCGGATGCCATCGCGGTGGGTGGTGGTATTCTGCCCTTCTATTCCTCGTTTGGCGCGGACAAAACCGTATTGCTGAAAGGCAGTGTGCCAGAGCGACGCATGATTTAAACGTTTATTGAAAACCGTTGTTCACAAAAAAGCCCCGGCAGTTGCCGGGGCTTTTTTGTGTAGATGGGTAAGTGATTGGCTTACCAGATGGACTTCAATGGCCAAGCGTCGATGCGATCGAACGTGGCGCTGCCACCTTCGACAAATACTTCGATGCCTTCGCTGTCCGCTTGCGGGAAGATCTTGTCGCTGATGGCAACCACACCATCGTGTGCGAACACTTCCACAGACGACCAGTCGATAAACAGGTGCAGCTCCACTTGGCCGTTATCCAGCGGCAGCGGCGCCACGTGAACGCCCGGGAAGTCCCCGTGGAAGTCCACCTGTCCGGACTGGGTGCGATCCAGTGCCAGGGTTTCCTCGTCCACGTCATAGCGCAGCACGGTTTTCTCGCCGTCGCCGGTACGCAGGTTGAGGCCAACCACCTCCGCATCCCCCGGTGTAAAGGTCACTTTCATTTCCAGCGCCTTGCCCTGAATGTTCCAGTCCGCCAGTGAGCGGGTGTTGTTGGTGACGGTCAGGTTGCTCAGTGACTGTTGTTCGCCGCGCAGAGTTTGCAGTTCTTCAACCGGTTCCTGAACCATCTTCAGGCCGCCGTCATGACTCGCCAGTTCCAGCGTGCGGGGAATGCTCTGGGAGCTGCGCCAGGGAGAGGTGGGCAGTTCCTGCGCATACTGCCAGTTGTTCATCCAACCCACCCAGATGCGGCGTCCGTCTTCTTCCGGGACGTCAGACCAGGAAACGGCGGCGTAAAAGTCTTTGCCGTAGTCCACCCACTGGTGCGGGCCGGACTCGCTCTCGGGCATGGCGTCTTCATCGGGAATGAACTGCTTGCCGTCAAACTCACCGACAAAGTACAGACCGCCGGAACCTCCGGCGATGGAACCCTCTTCTCCGGCACCGAGATCCACTTCCAGGACCCACTTGCGTGTGTCTTCATCGCCATCGATTGGCAGGGCAAACAGATCCGGACACTCCCAGATACCCAGTTCGGACTCCGGGGATTCAAAATGGCTCAGGAAGGTCCAGTCCTTCAGATTGGGCGAGCTGTAAAAGGCGATCTTGTAGTCGGTGGACAACGCCACCACCATGATCCACTGCTCGCTTTCCTCGTGCCAGATGACCTTGGGGTCACGGAAGTTTTCCATGCCTTCATCCAGGACCGGGTTGCCCGCGTACTTGGTCCAGGTGCGACCATTGTCCAGGCTATAGGCCAGTTGCTGATTCTGCCCTTTCTCCGGCGCCTGTTTGTGGCCGGTATAGATGGCCACCATGGGCGGGTTGTCTTTGGTGCCAAAGCCCGATGTGTTGTGATGGTCCACCACCGCGCTGCCCGAGAAAATCATGTACTCCTCGTCCTCGGGAATGGCCACCTTCTGTTCTTCCCAGTGCACCAGGTCTTTGCTGATGGCATGACCCCAGCTCATATGACCCCACTTGTCGCCGTAAGGGTTGTACTGGTAGAACATGTGGTACTCACCGTTGTGGTACACCAACCCGTTGGGGTCGTTCATCCAGTTTTCTTTGGGCGTGTAGTGGAACTGCGGACGAAATGGCTCCTGATAGAGGGCGGTGGCGGCCGGCGCGCGGGTCTCCACTTGCGCGTCGGTATTCGACGTGCTTGTGTTGCTGCCGGTGCAGCCGGCGATGGCGAGCGCCAGCGCCGAGGTCAACGGGAGAGTGAATGTCTTGTGCATGGTATACCTCGCTATAGGTCTCTTAGTGATTGATTATTCGATAATCTTGTCAGGCCGACGTGGCGGCCTCGGGGGTTCCCGGCTTGGTGTCGCGCACATGCAGGGTGTACTCCAGGTCTTCCAGCGATGTGCCTTTGGTTTCCGGCATGATTTTCCAGACAAACAGGAACTGCAATACCATCATCAGACCGAAGAAGATAAATACCAGCCCGCCGTTACCGTCCGCAAAGACCGGGAACAACCAGGACACGGCGGCCGCCATGAACCAGTGTGTGAAACTGCCAAACGCCTGGCCTTTGGCTCGTACCCGGTTGGGGAAGATTTCCGAAATAAACACCCAGATGACGGCGCCCTGAGAGATGGCAAAGGCTGCAATAAAGCCTAGCAGACCGTAGAGCACCAGGCTGCCGGAGATTTCCTCGGCCATAAACTGGAAGCTGACCAGAAACAGCGAGGCGGCGGTGCCGATGGAGCCGATGAACAGCAGGGGACGACGGCCGAGTTTATCGATCATGAACAGGGCGATGACGGTGAACATGAAATTGGTGCCACCCACCAGAACCGCCTGCAGTAGGGATGCCTCGGTGCTGAAGCCGGCACTCTCAAAAATGCGCGGCGCGTAGTACATCAATGCGTTGATGCCTGAGAGTTGATTGAACATGGCAATGGCCCAGGCGCAGAAAATCGGGAACATATACTTGCGCTGAAACAGTCGGTCCGAGGCGCCGTTGTCGTCGTCCTTCAGCGAGCGTTCGATATCCGCCAGTTCCTGTTCGACATTGGGCTCGCCCATTTTGACCAGGACGTCGTGGGCTTCAAGAATGCGCCCTTTCTTGACCAGCCAGCGCGGGCTGTAGGGAATGAGAAACAGCAGTGCCAGAAACAGCGCTGCGGGGACCGCTTCGATACCCAGCATCCAGCGCCATGCTGTCGCATCGTCAATGGACAGGCCAATCACATAGTTGGACAGAAACGCCAGCAGAATACCGCCTACCACGTTCAACTGGTTGATCGCCACCAGCCGGCCGCGCATGGCGGCGGGAGAAATTTCCGCGATGTACATCGGCGCCACCACCGAGGCGGCGCCCACCGCCAGACCGCCGATCAGGCGATAGACCAGAAACTCGCCCCAGACAGTGGCCAGCGCGCTGCCCACCGCAGAGATGAAATACATGACCGCGATGACCATCAGGGAGCGTTTGCGGCCCAGCCAGTCGGCCGGCTTGCCTACGCTCAGGGCGCCAATGACGGTACCGATCAGGGCAATGGCGACGGTGAAGCCCAGCCCATTGCTGCTGAGTTCGAACTCCCGCTCCAGGGCGCCGGTGGTGCCGGAAATGACGGCCGTATCAAACCCGAACAGCAGACCACCCAGGGCGGCCACGATGGTGCTGAAGATGACGACACGGTGAGAACGGGGCGGTGCTGCCCCCGGTGAATGGTTCATGGTTACTACCTCGCTTGGATTATTGTTTGTGGTTTTTTGGGGAGCCATCGTGCGTGGCTCCTCGTTATTACGTTGTGAATGATGTGTGCTCGGGCCCGCTATCCTGCCGCCGTGGAGGTCATTGAAGGAGCTATCGCCTGAGCCATAAGCAGCGCGCCCACTTCCCCGGCATGACCACCGAGCATGGGTGCCACGATGTAGTCCTGCGGGCTTTTTGCGGCGGCACCGCAGGGGTAGCCATTGATGTGGCCACTAAAACGTTCGTGGATCCGGGGGAAAAGGTGGCTCTGCTTCATCACGCCCCCGCCCAGAATTATCCGCTGGGGAGAGTAGGTGACGGTCAGGTTCCAGCACAGGGCGGACAGGTAGTCAGCCTGGATGTCCCATGCTTTGTGGTCTTGAGGAAGGGTGTCGGCCTTTTGGTTCCAACGCTTTTCGATGGCCGGACCGGAGGCCAGTCCTTCCAGGCAGTCGCCATGAAAAGGGCAGGCACCGGGGAAGGGGTCGACCTGCCAGTCATGTGGCAGAAGCATATGGCCGACCTCCGGGTGCATGGCGCCCTTGACTGGCTGGCCATTGGCGACAACGCCGGCGCCCACACCGGTTCCGATGGTGACATAAACATAATCATCCAGCCCCTGAGCGGCGCCGAGAGTCCCTTCCCCGAGCGCGGAACCGTTGACGTCGGTATCAAACGCCACCGGTACCTTCAGTGCTTTGGACAGCGTGCCCACCACATCGGTATTGGACCAGTGCGCTTTGGGAGTGTCGGTAATGAAGCCGTAGGTGGGTGAGTTCAGGGACAGGTCCACCGGGCCAAAGCAGGCCACGCCGAGCGATGCGATGGCACCATGCCGGGCCTGGGCCTGCTCAAAAAAACGGATGGCGGCGCCAAGGGTTTCTTCCGGGCGGGTGGTCGGAAAGCTGGCGCGCTCCAGAATCTCCGTCGGTGAGCGGCCCAGCACACAGTTGAACTTGGTGCCGCCGGCTTCGATGCCCGCAAACAGGCAGGGTAGTGACTTCACGTTGATTCTCGCTCTTATTAGGTTTACTGATTTACGGCGTACGCCCATTTCGATTAAGTAAATCACGGTTAAATATAAGTGTCAATAGCGATATTAAAGGATGATATATGGTTCTAGGTTTTTATAATAAGATGGTTATGGTATGTTGTTATTAACACAAGGTTAATAAAATAGTTGAAATAGGTTAAATCATTCTGTAATTTAGAGGGTGCCGGCTCGACAGAAGCATTTTTTCGAGTTTCATAAGTTGGATATATAACGAACAAGCTCTCGATAACTCCCAGCTATTTAGGGGGTGTCATAAAGGGAGCCCAACGAGGAAAAGCAATGACAAATTATAAATACAGTAATTGGGTATCTGCCGTTCTTTGGGTTGCAGGGGTGTCGCTAGTCGGATGCAAGACCGGCCCCGCAGACAGTCCGCCGGAAAGTGTTGTCGAAGCCGGTGTGAGCGCCAGCTCGAGCAGTTCCTCTGCGAGCGAATCCAGCCAGTCCAGTAGTTCATCGTCCGTTGCGACGGACAATTACCCACCTGCGCCATTGTTTGAGCACGCAGGTTTTGAATTTTGTTGCGGTGGCTATGGCACTTATGAGGCGCATGGTTTTGCGGCTTCCGGTGTCGTTCAGATGCTGGATGGCGGCCAATGGGCGGCCGATATAGATGGCGCCGAGGGAGAGCGGGTGTTTGCCAGCTTTGGAGACGGCTTCGACGATGAAGGCGACACCTCGGCGGAATGGAAAGGTTGGGAGCTCACGGGCTCCTTGACGTCTCCCGAATTCGAGGTTCCGGCTCGTTATATTAATTTCCTGGCGGGTGGTGGAACCAATACCTTCGACTCCGATCGTCCAACGGCCATTGTTCTGAAGGTGGGTGGAGATATTGTTCGTCATGCTACGGGCAACGGACAAGAAGCGGCAATGTCGGTGGTGACCTGGGATGTACAGGACTACATCGGCCAGATGGCGCGCATAGAAATTATTGATGGACATGACGATGCAGGCGATGATGGATCTCTTCCCATGATCCTTGCAGATCGGTTTGAGGCCAGCTCCAGTGCCGAGACAACTCCCTCTGGAGTAACTGAAGGCGGTGAGGTCGAGCTGGTATTTACCGAATCTCCGGAAACCGAAGGCTTCAGCCTGTTTTCCCGGTCCGGCTCTGAACAGAACATCGCTGGCTTTGAGTTCTGCTGCGGAGGTTTTGATACGTACCAAGAGCACAACTTCGGTGCGACAGGGGACTTTGTCTATCTCGATGGCGGAGAGTGGGCCGAAGCATTTGACGGTAAGCAGGGGGAGCGTGTGTTCGCCAGCTTTGGTAATGCCTTCGACCAAGATGAGGAAAACTTTTTCCTAGGTTGGAATGCGACGGGCCGGTTGAGCTCCCCGGAATTCGTCATTGGTAGTAACTTCATCAACTTTCTGGTTGGTGGTGGTGACAACCACTATAACGAACCCAACGCCACTGCGGTGGTTCTACGAGTTGAGGGCGAAATCGTTCGCCACGCGTCGGGTGCCAACGTTGAAAATGCATTGGCCTGGGTAAGCTGGGATGTTTCGGCGCTGAAAGGTCATAAAGGGGTGATCGAAATTATTGATATGCACCCGGATGATGGCTCTGATGAGGCTCTTCCCTACATCCTTGCGGACGAATTCCGGGCTGCTGACAAGGTGGCAGTGGAACCAGCGGAAGATAGTGTGGTAACCAATACGTTGCCAGGGCCTCTGGCCAGTCGCCTGAAGGTGGGTGATCCCAATCCCTATTATGAGGACGGTACATTCTATCTGTACTATCTTCATGATGACGGACGCCATCCCTGGTATTTGTCCCAAACTGACGATCTGGTAAATTTTTCCAGTGCTTACGAAGTCCTCTCACCCGGGAGTGAGTCTGATAGTCAGGACAACTGGACTGGTTCTGGAAGTGTCATCAAAGATGACTCAGGGCAGTACCGCATGTACTACACCGGCCATAATCAGACGATTCAACCCGTCGAAGCTGTCATGCTGGCAACGGCAGATAGCCCTGACTCGGACAGCTGGACCAAACAAGCTGAGGCAACCTTTACCGGAAGCGAGGGCTACAGCGACTTTGATTTCCGTGACCCTTGGGTGTTCTGGAATGAGAGTGACAACGCCTACTGGATGCTTCTGACTTCCCGTTACAACAGTCAGGCTGCAATTGCTCTATATACTTCCCCTGACCTTAGTACATGGACCGCAGAAGCGCCTCTGTACCAAGAATCCTCTGATCTTAACCTCGAGGTGCCTGACTTACTTCAATTGTCCGGTGATGAGTACTTGATCTATTCAGATCAGAGAGATGCCTCCCGGCAGGTTCGACACCTGGTACCGGACGGTGCAGGTGGCTGGGAGTACCCGGAATTTGATGCATTGGACGGTCGTGGTTACTACGCTGGTCGATCCGCTGGCCCGGAGAGTAACAAGCTGCTATTCGGCTGGGTGCCACATAAATTGGGATCCGTCGATAGTGGCCGATTCCGTTGGGGGGGCGACCTGGTAATACACCAATTGTATAAAACGGATGCTCAGGGGTTGGCTGTCGCTTTGCCTGATGCGCTACGCACAGAGCTTTCTTCCGAGGCGGCGTTGAACGTCGTAGCTCAGACAGATGGGACCACGGTGAACGATGGAAATGCTGTGCTTACGGGCGATAGTTCGGTTCTGTTTGAGTCTGTTAACCAGTTGACTCGGATGACGCTAAGTATTGACCAATTTCCAGTGGATGCGCCTTTTGGTGTCGAATTCAGAGATGCAGGGACTGGCAGAATGGCCCGCGTAGCGTTTGATGCCAGTGCGAATGAAGTGTCGTTCTCGTTGGATGGTAGCCGGGGTAACCCCCTCGACCCGATCGTCAGCGCTCCGCTGACTGAAGGTGAACCCATAGAATTGGAGGTTTTGCTGGATCCGGTTCTGGAGTATGGCGTCGTTTACATAGATGACTTCCGTGCATTGACCTTCCGCTTTTACGAGCTGGAGCAGTACGACATAGGCCTTTATTCCGAGTCGGGCCTGAATGTCAGTTCGATAAAACGATTCGAGTAACGCTAACTCGTTTTCAATCTGAGTCATTGAGATGACCGTGTTTCAACAATAAGTAAGAGGATGCACTCTATGAACAAGTCACTATTTACCTTAAGCGCACTCGCGTGCGCGATAACGCCGGGCCTGGCCTATGCGCAGTCTGGCAGTGATCCAGCGATGCAGCCGCTGGAGGAAGTTGTGGTTACCGGCTACAGCACGACCGAGGAGAAGAAGCTGCTTGGTGCCGTAAATGCGGTGAACCTGGACGACGTTCAGGACTTACCTTCGGGTAATATCATGCAGAACCTTCAGGGACGCCTTCCGGGGGTTCAGATCAGCTCAAACGGGAATCCCAATCCATCCTCTCGTGTGCGTATTCGGGGTCAGGGTATTGGCGGCCTTGGTTTCAATGACCCGCTATACGTGATTGATGGCGTGCCAACCACCAAAGGCATGCATGAGTTGAACCCCAACGATATTGCCTCCATCCAAGTCCTGCGGGACGCGGCAACCGGCAGCGTCTACGGTGCCCGGGCTGCTAACGGGGTCATCGTGATTACCACCAAGAAGGGCTCTGACGCGGAAGGTGTTCAAGTCAAGCTCAACCAGTCTTTTCAGGAATACTCCTATGATCTTAATCCGCTGAACACTCAGCAGCGGGCGCGCGCGGTATTTCAGGCAGCAGTCAATGATGGCTCTGATCCCAACAATGCCAGCCCCTTGTATAACTATGACTGGAACGGGGATTTCAACAATCCCCAGCTGAATGAGATTCGTTTGCCCGAATATCTCGATTCGGCGCAGACAATGCGACCGGCTGACACCAACTGGTTTGATGCAGTAACCCGAACTGCCAAAGTGAGCGATCTGCACATTTCCATGGGGAACTCCACTGACAGGTCAAACGTATACGCGTCATTTGGTTACTACAATGCGCAGGGCGTTGTCGATGAGTCTGAGTTTGAGCGTCTGGCCTTTCGTGTGAACTCCAGTCTGGACTTTCTTGATGGCGATGTGACGATTGGTGAAAACTTTACTTTTACCAATCAAGTGTCCAATAAAGTCAATGATTTGGCCGAAGGGGCTCTCAATCTGTCCATTGAGCAGCAGTCCATTGTGCCGATCCGAACGGAAGATGGCCTAGGTTGGGGTGGTCCGGCTGCGGGCATAACCGACCGGGACAATCCGGTGCGTCTGATCGAGATGAACAAGGACAATGAAAACACCTATAACCGGGTGGTCGGTAACGCCTATGTAGAATACCGTCCATTGGATGATCTGATCCTGCGGTCCAATGTGGGGGTAGATTACGGCCAGTTCTATTATCGCGATTACACGCGTGCCTTTCAGGCAGGCAATCTCAACTTTGAAGATCAGTTGATTACCAACCATAACTGGAACAAGACACTGGTGTGGACCAATACGGCTGAGCAGAGCTGGAGCTTTGATGGTGGCCACTTTCTGAAAGTTCTGGTAGGGGCGGAAACGGTTGATTTTGAAACCGAAGGATTTTCCGGTAGCAACCAGGGTTACGCCTCGGATAGTCGCGACTTTGCGTTCCTGTCTCAGGGCACCTCTGGAACCGAAGTGGGCGGCTCCGGTGACGCCTGGAATATGCAGTCCTATTTCACTCAGATTGACTACGATTTCGAGGGCCGATATCTGGCGTCGGTCACGGTACGGCGCGATGGTTCTTCCCGATTTGGTGAAAATAACCGCTACGGTACCTTCCCCGCCGTGTCAGCTGGCTGGTTTATCTCTGATGAAGCTTTCTTTGATGTCGATTTTATCGACGAGCTGAAGTTGCGTGCGAGCTGGGGTGAAAACGGTAACCAGGAAATTGATACCCGGGCGACCTCTACCATCTACGAAAGTCGCTACGCGACGACCTCCCTGTTTACCACTCAGCAGGATGAGGGCACTGCGTACGACCTGAATGGTGCGGATACCGGCAACCTGCCTTCGGGCTTCGCCCGGGTACAGATCGGCAACCCGGACCTGAAGTGGGAGACATCGGTACAGACCAACGTGGGTATCGACTTTGAAATGTTCGGTGGTTCCTTCTGGGGCTCACTGGACTGGTTCGATAAAACCACCGAAGACATTCTGACCCGCACCCAGCCTCTGGCCACGCAGGGTGAAGGGGCGTCCCAGATCGTTAACGGCGGTACCATCGAGAACTCCGGTTTTGAACTGGTGCTGAACTATGCCAACGACTTTGAGATTGATGGCGTCGGTGTATTCAATTATGAGATCAGCGGCAACGTCTCAAGCGCCGAGAACGAAGTTATTTCGCTGCCCGCGGATGTGGTGAACTCCTTCCCCGGTGACGGACGTGACAAGACAATTCTCGGGCAGTCCATCAACGCCGTATACGGCTATGTTGCCGACGGTCTGTTTCAGAGCCAGGACGAAGTGGACGCTCATGCAACTCAGGGCGGCGCTGCGCCAGGTCGCATTCGTTACTCGGACCTGAATGGTGATGGCGAAATCACCGAAGCTGATCAGACGTTCTTCACGACCTCCGATCCGGATCTGATCTATGGTGTGAACTTCAAGCTCGGGTATGAAAACTGGGACTTCAATATGTTCTGGCAGGGCGTTCACGGTGGGCAGATTCGCAACCATTGGCGCTTCTTTACCGACTTCACCTCGCTGAACGCCGGTTCCAACTATGGTGATCGCGTGCTGGGAGCCTGGAGCCCGGAAAACACCGGCAGCAACGTGCCGGCACTGACTCTGGTCGACAACAACAACGAGGCCCGCTCTTCCACCTTCTTCTGGGAAGATGCGTCCTACCTCAAGTTGCGTGACCTGTCAGTGGGCTACACCCCATCGGACAGCTTCTGGGGAGCCATTGGTGCCAGCACGGGTCGCTTCTATATCCAGGGGCAGAACCTGCTGACCATTACGCCGGACGGTACCCTGGCTCAGGATCCTGAGACGCCGGGAGCCACTTTCCCGATTCCGCGCAGCATCAATGTGGGTATGAATGTCACCTTCTAAGCCGGGACCCTATAACGAATTCAAATATTGAACTATTGAGGTTAACATCATGAATAAGACTTATAAGTTAGCACTGTCCGCGGTGATGGCCTTTGCCATTACGGCGTGTGGCAGCGACTCTCTGGACGTTGAGCCGAAGTCGGCCTTGAGTGAAGAACAGGTAAAAACCGTCGATAATCTGGACGCGTTGGTGACCTCAGCGTACTCCTACCTGGGCAACGACCACTACACGGCCCCGATGTACCTGTGGCCGACGGGCAACCTGCGTGCGGGCGACGCCCACAAGGGTGGTAACGGTGCGGCGGACATTTTCGCCTATCATGCCCTGTCGCTGTACGAGCCGCTGGTGGCAGATGGTGAGTCCTTCCCCCCGGACTTCATTGACCTGAACAACAAAAAATGGGTGCGTGATTTCACCGGTATTTCCCGAGTGAACTCGGCGCTTCAGGTCATGAATGACGTGGATGAAAGTGTTTATCCGAACAAAGCCGCACGGCAGGCGGAACTTCGCTTTATCCGGGGTGTGTTCTACTTCGATCTTAAAATCCACTACAACCGGGTGCCCTGGATTGATGAAACCATGACCCCAGAGCAGGTGGAGACCGCGAGCAATGTGGATCTGACGTCCCAGGAGCTGTGGGACAAAATTGCCGCCGATTTCCGCTTCGGTGTGGAAAACCTGCCTTTGCCTCAGGACCAGGCGCAAGTCGGTCGGGCTGATCGCGATGCCGCGCGGGCCTATCTGGCCAAGACGCTGCTCTATCAGGCCTATGTGCAGGACGAGAATCATCAGGTGACCAGCATTGATGCCGACAAGCTGGAAGAGGTGGTCAGCCTGGTGGACGACATTGAGGAAAATGGCCATTACGGTCTGGTGAATGATTACGCGGAGAACTTCCTGTGGGAGTTTGAGAACAACCGTGAGTCCGTGTTTGAAATCCAGCGTTCACGTGACGATGGCAGCCCCGATGGTCGAGGCTCCTGGGGTGTGGCTCTGAATACCCCGATGGCCGGTGGTTTCGGTTGCTGTGGTTTCCATGTGCCCACGGAAAACTTTGTCAACGCGTTCAAAACCGGTGCCGATGGTCTGCCGCTGTTTGATTCCTTCAACGACAGCAACTACGACGCATCGTCTGACATGGTTGATCCCCGTCTGGATCACACCGTCGGTATGGAAAGCAAACCGTTCAAATACGACGATGACCTGATTGTGGAAGACGCAGACGCCTGGGCGCGCAACCCGGCCACCTACGGCAACTTCATTTCCATGAAGGAGCTGGAACATCCCGACTGCGAGTGCCGTATGCAGAACGGTCCTTTTACGGTGACCTCCAAAAATACGATTCTGGTTCGTTACGCCGACGTATTGTTGTGGAAAGCGGAAGCGTTGATCGAGCTGAATCGCGAAGATGAAGCCCTGCCGATCATCAACCGGATTCGCCAGCGTGCGGCGGGCAGTACCGGTCGTCTGGGGAACAACTTCAGTATCTACAATATTGGCACCTACAGCGACTTTGCTGACCAGGATGAAGCTCGTCGGGCCCTGCGCTGGGAGCGTCGTCTGGAGTTGGGCCTGGAAGGGCACCGGTTCTTTGATCTGGTTCGTTGGGGCGTGGCCAAAGAAACACTGGATGCGTACCTGGAAGTCGAACAGACGCGCAAGGAGTATCTGACCGATGCGGAGTTTAAGGCCGGCAAGCATGAGTACATGCCGATCCCGCAGCAGCAGATCAATCTCAGTGGTGGTGTTTACCAACAGAACCCGGGTTACTGAAACCGGGTGTTATGAACACGTCCTGCACCAGACTCTCCGCGGTGCAGGACGCTCTCCAGCGTGTTGGGTGCTGGAGCTCTCCCAGGGAATGTCTCTCCCTAAATTGGCACAATGTTGGTGCAGGCGCGCCCCGAGAGGGGCGCGCCTTTTTATTTGGGTGTGTCCCGGCACCGGCTCGGCTTGATGATACCTGGGTCAATATCACAGTTATTTATATAACAGTGCGTTTTTTTATAATTGGGTGAATAAAACCATTTAAAATCAAATTGTTACGCGATTTATAACACTTTTCCTGTATTTTTGCTTATTTAATAAATGTGTTGAAATTAGTTGGGGAGTTATGTAAGTTGCTGTGCATGGAAGAAGCGGTAAAAGGCTAGGGAAAAATTCAGGTCAATACCGGAAGCGGTCGTTCAGCTTTCAAAATCGAGCTCTCCTTCTATCTGGAGCCCTGCGAATTGGGGCTGCAGCCAGTAGGGCAAACAATAAAAGTGTGAGCTATTATGAGTAAGTCACTCGTTGTTCTGTTCGGGTATGTAGTGTTCCCGTCGGCGCAACCCTCCTCTAGATGTCCGCCATGGCCTGGCGGTTGACTCATAGTTGGCTCCTCATCACCAAGACATGTGAGGTGTAACGTGGATAAACAATCGGGTATCAAGAAAAACCCTCTGACTTCAGCTATCACAATGGCGCTGACGTCTTCGTCAATGTTGGCTTTGGCCTTTCCCTTCAGCGCTCAAGCTCAGCAACAGCCTGCCCTTGAAGAGATTCTGGTCACGGCCGCGGCCGGTGGCGGGCGATCTCAGATTGAAAGTTCCGTCGCGGTGACGGCCGTGAATACCGACGCTATTCAGGATTTTCAGCCCAGCTCCGAGTCGGAAGTGCTGAGGATGATTCCGGGGATTCAGGTCTCTGGTACCTCAGGGCCTGGCGGCAACGCCAATATCGCCGTACGGGGGCTGCCGGTCGCGACCGGCGGCTCGCCTTTTGTACAGATTCAGGAAGATGGGTTGCCCACCGTCCTGTTTGGCGATATCCAGTTTGGCAACAATGACTACTGGACCCGCTTTGACGCCTCGGTGGATAAGGTCGAAGGTATTCGTGGTGGTACGGCTGGAACCTACACCTCCCAGGCTCCCGGGGCGATCATTAACTACATCAGTAACTATGGTCAGGAGGAAGGTGGTTATATACAGGCGAATACCGGCTTGGGCTTTGATGAAAGCCGAATCGACTTCCGTTACGGTGGACCCGCCAGTGACTCGGTCAACTACCACGTCGGCGGTTTTGTTCGACAAGGTGAAGGGCCGCTGGAGATTCCTTACGGTGCCAGTGACAGTGTTCAGATCAAAGGCAATATCACCAAGTACTTTGACGACAACCAGGGCTATATCCGGTTTTTGGGGAAATTCGCGGATACCCAGGAAGCCAACTACACCGGCAGTCCGTTCCTTGGCAGTGTAAATGGCGACAAGGTGAGTAATATCAAGGCGTTTCCCGGTTTTGATGGCAGAGACCAGTCGAACTATTCTATCCTCAACAATCAGAATCAGATTGTGAACCGGGAGGGCGATCTGGAAACCGTTCCGATGAATGGCATCGCCACGAAAACCACGGCTATCGGTAACGAGCTCCAATACGTATTTACCGACAACCTTCGCGCAGAGAATAAAATGCGTTGGACCGAGCAGAGCGGTACCTTCTACTCGCCATTTCAGAACGTGATTCGTGCCGATAGCGTGATCGGTTCAATGGTCAATGGCGCGACGGTCGGCGAGATCCGTTACGCTAACGGCCCAAATGCCGGACAGTTGTATAATAGAGAGTATCTGGACAACGGCCCCAATGTTCACACCAATATGCGTGATGTGGGCAGCTTTGTGAATGATCTGACGCTGATTGGTGAGTATTGGCTGGGCGAAGGTGATCTGACCGTGCGTGCCGGCTATTTCCATATGAAGCAGGATATCGCGATGGATTGGCACATCAATCGGACTTATACCGAAGTGAGTGGCGATAACCCGGCGATGCTGGATCTGTATGACGATGAAGGTAACCTGCTGACCGCTCGTGGAATTGCGGGCTTCAACGACAACTGGGGGGACTGCTGTTCCCGGGATTACGATCTTTCCTACACCAATACAGCGCCTTATGTCGTGCTGGACTGGGAGAACGACCTGTTCATTTTTGATGTCAGCACCCGGTTTGAAAATGTGAAGTCCTCTGGGTGGACGGTTGCCGGCCTGGTCACCGAGGATACCCCGGTGCAAACTACCGACTACAACGGCGATCAGGTCACCGTGATGATTCCCACTATGGAGGCGCAGGGCGCTCGGGAAAATCTGGACTATGACACCAGCTATGAGAGCTGGACGGTGGGCGGTTTGTGGAAGGCCTCCAGCGATACCAGTCTGTTTGTGCGTGCTTCCGAAGGTGGGCGCTTCAACGGGGATCGTCAGACCGTCAGTGGGAAAATCAATGCCGACGGTTCGCTCAATGAGTCAGGACGGGTGGCGGATGTCGACTTCGTCAATCAATACGAAGTGGGTATCAAGAATCGTGGAGAGCTGTTTGATGGCCTCTATTCCATTGAGTTGACACTACTTAAAGGTGATTTCAAGCAGAGCACCTTTGAGTTGTCGCAGACCGTATGTCGGGATCTGGGCTTCGGGGATGTCGGTGGTTGCATCATCGATGCTGAGTACAAGTCGCAGGGTTTCGAACTCTTGGGTACTTATTTCTGGGACCGTTTATCGGTGACTGCCAACGCCACCTTTACCGATGCCGAGCAGTTGGGTGTGGGGGATGAGAGTTTCCGTCGTGCCAGTGGTATACCGGATCTGACTTACACCATTTACTCCAGTTACGAGCTGACCGACCAGTTTAGCGTGGGACTCAATGTGACCGGCCAGACCGATACTCTGGATGCGGGTCAGCGGGAGTGGCCCGGCTCCGCGACTTGGGGGGCCAATGCCAAGTACAGCCCCACAGAGAACCTCGAGCTCGGACTTCAGGTCTATAATCTGCTGGACGAGCTGGATCTTCGCGGGGCGGGAGGCGTAAACGATACTTCGGTTACGCCAGCGGTGCTGAGCGGCAACGCTGCCCTGGGTCGTACGGCCCGGGCCTCCATCAAAGTCCTGCTCTAAGGCGGGACGGCCCCAAGCCTGCTGCCCCTGATCGTTTCAGTCTGGCGTTCAGGAGCGGTGGGCTTTTTCGAATGTACACGGGGTGGTGGCAAGATGCACGGCCCTGTTTTTCTGTGGATGACAGTGCTGGCGGAGTGACGTGGTGTCCACCGATAAAGTGTTGCAAAATGCACAGCAGGACATGAATGAAGGGCGCGCGGACCTTGCGGTTGAACGACTGCGGACTGCTTCCGGGCAATATCCCGATAGCGTAGCGATCTGGACTCAGTTGGGGTATGCGCTGCACCAGGAGCAGTGGGAACCGGAGGCCGCCGATGCTTTCGCCCGGGCCTGTGCATTGGATGGGAATAATGCTGATACGGCGATGGCGTTGGCTCAAAGCCGGTTTCTGGCTGGCCTTCCCTCAACGGCGTTTTTTGAGCGTGTGTTGCAGTTGGCGCCTCATGACCTGAATGTGCTGCGGGGCTATACATCGGCGCTGGCCGCGGAGCGGCAGCGGGACAAAGCCATTGGCTTGCTGCAGGACGCTCTGAAACAGCAACCCGGCTGGTTGGTTGGCCACAAGAGTCTCGCCAGTCTGTGCTACACCGGTGGTGATACCAGACACTTTACCGATACCTTCAAGGATGCCTGTGCTCGGCAACCCGATAATCTGTCCTTGTGGCTGGAGTGGTTCCGGAGTCTTGCCCAGGTTCGCGACTGGACCGGATCCCGTCGTGTGCTTGAGGCGGCCGCAAAGCGGTTTGAAGGGTATCCCCAACTGACCCTTGCCGAGCTGTTTGTTGCAAGTGAGTCGGGTGATGACGAGCGCGCGGCCACACTGTTTGAACAGACCGCCTCGATCAACGACTTGGTGCGTGATATGGCGCTGATCCGGTACAGTCTGCGCCGGGGTGACCCGGAGCGTGCAGAACAGGCGGCGCTGCGCCATATGAATACGCGCTCCGCGCCGGTCATCTGGCCTTATCTGTCTCTGATCTGGCGACTGCGTAAGGATCCTCGCGCCGAGTGGCTGGACGAGGGAGCCCGGCGTGCGCAAACGTTTGAGCTGGAGCTGAGCGGGGATGAACTCGCTCAGCTCACCCTGCTCTTGCGGCAGCTGCACACCGCCCGCTCGCCCTATGCAGAGCAGTCGGTCCGTGGGGGCACGCAAACCGACCAGAATCTGTTCCTGCGTCACGAACCCATACTGCGAGATTTGAGAGCGCGTATTCAAGCGGCGGTGCAAACCTACGTCAGCCGTTTACCGGAGCCAGTGGCCGGTCATCCCTTGCTGGGAGTGAGCCGACAGGAAGTGTTGCGGGGGCGGGTTCACTTTTCCGGCAGTTGGTCGGTGCGTCTTAACTCCCAGGGTTATAATGTCAGTCATACCCATCCGGTAGGCTGGATCAGCTCTGCGCTCTATATTTCTCTGCCTGAGGTTGAGCAGATGGGGAGGCCGCCGGCGGGCTGGCTTCAGTTCGGCACTCCACCGCCGGAGCTTGAACTTGATCTCGAGGCCTATAAGAAAGTTGAACCCAAGGCCGCTCGGCTGGTGCTGTTTCCCTCAACCCTGTGGCATTCCACTGTGCCCTTTGATGATGGTGAGCGCCTGGTGGTCGCGTTTGATGTGCAGACCCCGCCGGCGGTGGCATCCGCCGCCTCGCGGCGGTGAAGCTGCCGGAGATGACAGGATGAAAGTGAATGAATAACGATGATCGTCGACTTCGCCGGATTGTGGTTGTGGGGGGTGGAAGTGCCGGGTGGATGTCGGCCGCTGCACTCGCCAATGCGACGCAAGGGCAGTGTGCCATCACTCTGGTGGAATCCGATGCGATTGGTACGGTCGGGGTGGGAGAAGCCACGATTCCTCCAATAAGGCTGTTCAATCGGGTCCTCGGATTGGATGAGCGGGAGTTTCTGCGGCGCACGAAAGGTACCTTCAAGCTGGGCATTCAGTTCGTCGACTGGGCGCGTCAGGGGCACAGCTACTTCCATCCTTTCGGTCCCCACGGTCGGAATTTTGATACCGTCTCGCTGCACCACCATTGGCTCAAGGCGCGTGAGAATGGGGAGACCAGCATGCTGCACGAACACAGCATGGCCTGGGCTGCGGCCTGCCGCAATCGATTCGCACCTCCGGTGCAAGATCCCCGCAATGTGCTCTCCACTTATGATTACGCCTACCATTTCGATGCTGGTCTCTACGCGGCTCTTTTGCGTGAATACTCTGAAGCCAAAGGCGTAGAGCGCCGTGAAGGCACCGTTACCGATGTGCACTTGAATTCTGATAGTGGCTTTGTGGAGTCGGTGCAAATGGCCAGTGGCGAGCGAATTGAAGGTGACCTGTTTATCGATTGCTCGGGATTTAGGGCCTTGCTGATTGGTGAGGCGATGAAGGTCGGGTACCGGGATTGGAGCGGTTGGTTGCCCTGCGATCGAGCGGTAACCGTCCCGAGTGCTCCGGGTGAGCTGACGCCCTATACGCGCTCAACGGCACACGCGGCCGGTTGGCAATGGCGTATCCCACTGCAGCATCGGACCGGTAACGGCTATGTATATTGCAGTCGCCATATCAGCGACGATGAGGCTGCGGCAACGTTGGTGGCACATCTCGATGGCAAACCGCTGGCAGAGCCCAAAGCGCTGCGGTTCACCACTGGACGGCGGGAAAAATTCTGGGAAAAAAATGTCGTTGCGGTTGGCCTTTCCAGCGGCTTTATGGAGCCGCTGGAGTCCACCAGTCTACATCTTGTGCAGGCGGCGATATCCCGGTTGCTCGGTTTCTTCCCGGACCGGGATTTTGACTCCGCGCTGATCGACGAGTACAACCGCATCACCATCAATGAATTCGAGCGAATAAGAGACTTTCTGATTCTGCACTATAAACTCACAGAGCGGGACGATGCTCCATTGTGGCGAGAGTGTCGAGATATGTCGGTGCCGATGCCACTGAAAAACAAGCTTTACCATTTTGGCGCGTACGGCCGGCTGATAGCGGACGGGGCTGACCTTTTCGGTCCAGATAGTTGGCTGGCGGTTCATATCGGTCAGAACCACTGGCCAAAACGTGTGGATCCGCTATTGGCGTTCAGAACGGTGGATGGTGCCGCCTGGCTGGCAAAATTACGTGCCGCCGTTACGGCGGCGGCAGATCAATTGCCTGAGCATCAGGCATTTATTGCGACCTATTGCTCTGACGGTTAGAAGACTCCTTGGCGATTGGCTTTGGCTTCTCACGGAAATGGAGTCGGGTTGTGCGCTCTCGGTGTTGGTTATTTATTTAAACCACAGTAAATAAATTATAATAAATGGTGCTTTTCACTATAAGATAAGTGATTGGTTCTGCTTTTGTTGAGCCGCAGTCTCGGTACTTTATAATTTATTTATGGCATATTATTCGTTCTTTTAGGTCTGTTTTACTCGCTTATGTCATATATAGTTTTATATAATAATTTGTCTTGTAAAGAGGACTTCATTGTTTATTAATTAAATGTGTTGATGTAAAGCTCAAGGTTAGGTAGATTTCGCAATAGGGTAATACTTAACCAATCTGGAGGATTAATCGGTCACCTCCAGAGTGTTGCCCTTACTGTCTGCCTGGTTGTTCGGCGGGCGAGACGATAATAAATAAGTCCTTAATGGAGAGTCTTTAGATGAAGAACACACCTCAGTTTAAAAAGTCCTTGTTGGCTCTGACTGTCGCGGCAACGTCCGCAGCAAGTGGAGCCTATGCTCAGGATGACACCGCGCAGGCGCAACCGATGGAGGAAGTGGTAGTCACCGGTATTCGCGCAGCACTGATGCAGGCTCAGGCCGTCAAGATGGAAAGTAGCTCTGTTGTAGAGGCGCTTTCCGCGGAAGATATCGGTAAATTACCTGACTCTTCCATTGCTGAGTCCCTTGCCCGGCTGCCCGGCCTGGCCGGTGAGCGATCCGGTGGTAGAACCTCCGGTATTTCCGTGCGGGGTTTCAAAGAGGACTTCACCGGCACGACACTCAATGGTCGTGAGCTCATTGGTATTGGCGATAACAGGGGGGTGGAATATGACCTCTATCCCTCTGAGATAATGACTGGAGCGGTTGTCTATAAGTCTGCCGACGCGGAACTCATCACCCAGGGTATTGGGGGTACCGTCGACTTACAGACCGTTCGCCCTCTGGACGCGGACGAAACGTTCACTCTCAACTACACCCTGGAACAAACCGGTCGTGAGTCCGACAACCCTGAGTTTGATGATCAGGGGCATCGTTATGCAATGTCGATTGTCGATCAGTTTGCCGATGATACCCTCGGTGTGGCTTTTACTTACGCAGATACGGAATCGCCCACCAACCAGCGAAAGTATGGTGTCTGGGGATATAACGATGACGGCGACGGCAATTTCCTGCCTTCCGGTCTAGATACGCAGGCCATTTCCAAAGAGCTGGCCCGGGAAACCATCTCGACTATTGTCCAGTTCTCGCCCAATGAAAGTCTGGATATTGTTGTCGACTATCTCAGCATTGACTTTGAGGATGCCGGCATCATACGGGGTTTCATTGAACCCTTTTCCGCCGACCCCTCGTCCCTGTCAGGTAGTGGACTCAATGTGTCCGGTACACAGATCGGTGCCAACCCCGTGCTCCGTACCGATCCGGAGAATATCGTGGGTGAATTGGATACCTACGGCGTGAACGCCACTTTCGCCCTGACAGACAACTGGTCGGCAACGGTTGATATTGCCCATTCCGAATCAGAGAAGTTGTATGAACGCGCTGAATCATACTCCGGTTTGGGCCGCAGTGGCTCGTTGACGTCTGATGATCTGGGTTCTCGGGAATTCCAGATGTCTCCCGATGGGGTCACTTTCACGAGTATTTCCGGAATGGACTTCAGTGACTGGGATGCAATCAAGCTGACAGGCCCCCAGCAGTGGGGTGGTGGTATGGCCGCGGTGGCCGATACCTTTGATTCCAACGTGCTGCGCGCGGACGGAAATCCCTACACCTTTCTGGATGCCCAGGATGGGTTCTGGAATCACGCCGACTTTGCCGAAGAGCTGGATACGTTCAAGTTCCAGTTGGATGGGGATGTTGACTGGAGCATTTTCAGCCAGATCACTGCGGGTATCGCGTATAGCGACAGGATGAAGCGCAAAGATAACCATGGTGACTTTGCGACCGCCGATACCTACCCGTTTGGCGACGGTAGTGGGCCGGTGGATGATGTTGTTCCCGAATCGTACCGCTACGGACTGGCAGATCTGACATGGGCGGGGTTGGGAGAAGTGATTGCCTATGATGGTTTTACGCCATATCGCGATGGAACCTATTTCCTGACGCCTGCGGACTATCTCGAGCCTGACCGTCTGGGGGATACCTTCATCGTTGAGGAGGAGGTAACCACTCTCTTCGTCAAGGCGGACTTTGAAACTGATCTTGCCGGAATGGAGGCCTATGGCAACGTCGGTGTACAGGTTATCGACACCGACCAGAGCTCGTCGGGGTATATCGGCATCGTTGATGAGACCCTGACGACGTGCCTGGCTGACGGATCCACTCCCTATGACCCAGTTGTGGATTCCGCCTGTGAAGTCCAGGGTGGTGCCAGTTACACGAATGTACTGCCGAGTTTGAATTTCAACCTGGCGGTTACGCACTCAGATATCCTTCGTTTGGCCGCGTCCAAAACCATAAGTCGGTCACGAATCGATTTTATGAAAGCATCCGGTTTCGTCAAGTTTGACCAGAATATCGACCTCATCGAGGAATACATGGTGAACGGCATCGATACCGGATCGCCCTGGTCGAAGTCGCAAGGTAACCCCGAGCTGAGACCCCTGGAGTCAAACAACTTTGACCTTTCGTATGAAAGGTACTTCTCGGATGATGGCTATTTTGCGTTGACCTATTTTTACAAGGATCTTGTAAATTGGACGGACAATAGCGGGCAAACGATAGATTTTTCAAATGATGTAACCAATGACGGAGCCAATTACTACATCCCGGGATTCCATGATCGCACGGTGACCACCCCGGGGGGGCAGACAATCAACGGCCGATTCTATCCCCAGGGTTCTGAAATCATTCCATTCCACGAAGGAGAGGCTTTGGGGGATTTCGCGTCCTATGAGGACGGCCTTGAGGGCAGCCTTGATGGTTTCGAGTTTACCGCAAACGTACCACTCCGTGAGCTGAGCCCAGCACTGGAAGGGTTTGGTATCGCCGGTTCCGCAACGATCCTGGATGGTGGTTTTGATAATGGTGCATCCATTACGGGGCAGTCGGATGAGTCATACTCTCTTACGGTATTCTATGAAGTGGGAGGGTTTGAGTTCCGGGTAGCGGGGACCAAACGTGGAGACTATGAAACCTATCAGCGTGGTGGATCCAACAAGATTGAAACCGTGACTCGTAATGCGGTTTCCATTGTTGATGCTCAAATCAGCTATGACTTCGCCGGTTCCGGAGTGTCTGCCCTGGACGGGCTGAGAGTGTCTCTACAGGGTACCAACCTGACGGATCAGGGGGATGAATCCGTAGATGAGAACGGCATCGTGAACCTGTCACGTGACTTTGGTCCCGTTTACATGTTGAACCTCAATTACTCGCTCTATTGATTATCGATAAATGCTCAATAGTGAGTTTTTGATTCCAAGCCCACCTCGGTGGGCTTTTCTGTGAGAGGCCCGGACATCGGAAAGGGTGCGTTAACTCAAGCCGCTTGGCGGCTAAAGGCAGGCTAAATGGCAATCCGGAAATTGGTTATCGCTGGTGGAGGGACGGCTGGCTGGATGACAGCGGCGATGGCAGTCAGGTTGCTGCCGTCGTCGGTTTCTGTCGAGTTGGTGGAATCAGAACAGATTGGGATAATCGGGGTGGGTGAGGCCACCATTCCGCCGATCAGAAACTTCAATAATGTTCTGGGGTTGGATGAGCGCGAATTTATGCGCGAGACCAACAGTTCAATAAAACTGGCCATCAAGTTTGAGAACTGGCGCGTACAGGGCGAAAGCTACTTCCATACATTTGGTGCCCCGGGGGCGCAGATGGGGTTTTGCAGCTTTAATCATTTCTGGGAGCGCGCCAGATCGCTCGGTGATGACCACAGTTTATGGGACTACGATCTGAACTACCTGTTTTGTGAAAGGAATGGTTTCAATAAGCTGCCAACACAGAACCCGGTCTATGAGGTTCCCTATGCGTATCACTTTGACTCCAATCTCTACGGACAGTATCTCAGGAAAGTTTCTGAGAAGGCGGGCGTGATTCGGACCGAGGGCGTTATCAATCATGTCTCCAGAGATCCGGATTCGGGTTATATTGAAGCTCTTCACCTGGAAAGTGGCAAGGTTGTCAAAGGCGACCTCTTTATTGATTGCACAGGAATCCGGGGGTTGCTGATCCAGAAGGCATTGGGTGTTTCCTATGAAGACTGGTCGGATTTATTGCCGGCGAACAGTGCGGTTGCCGTGCAGACGGAGCGAGAAGGGGATCTGGTTCCCTATACGAGAAGCATTGCGCATTCCGCTGGCTGGCAGTGGCAAATACCGCTTGCTGAGCGGGTGGGAAATGGGATGGTGTACAGCGACCACTACATTTCCGATGACGAAGCGTCTCATAATCTTATGCAGAACCTGCCCGGTAAATGTATTACCGACCCAAGGGTCATAAAATTTCAGACAGGCCGGCTTTCTCAGCAGTGGGCAAAGAATGTTATTGCGGTTGGCCTGTCAAGCGGTTTTCTCGAGCCTCTTGAGTCTACCAGTATCCATCTTATCCAGTCGGCGGTGGTTCGCTTGTTCAAGCTGTTTCCCCATGAGGAAATTTCGCCGATTCTGGTGGACAACTTCAACCGTGAGTCGAAGGAAGAATATGAGACCGTCAGAGATTTTATTGTACTTCACTATTTTCTAAACGAACGAAACGACAGCCGTTTTTGGGTCGATATGCGGAACCTGAATATCCCCGATCGGCTCAGGGATAAGATGCGGCTCTACCGGGAGACAGGCGTCATTCAACAGGATGCGCTTGATATTTTTCGTGACTCATCCTGGCTGCAGGTGATGATGGGGCAGGGAGTCGGTGTTCAGTCATATCATCCTCTGGCGGACAAGATGAGCAAGGATGAGTTTTTGGAGACCATGGCAAAGCTTCGGAAGGCGAAGTGTCAGCCGCTGCGCCAGTTGAAGTCGCACGAGGCGTTTCTCAAGAGCTATCTTTCCGGATGACAGAATTCTGCTCTCAAGCTTCAGTTTGATGCGGATAAATCCAATAAATACGGGTGTTCAATAAGCCTGCCCCACTTGGTTCAATGGCTCTCAACTGGCAACGATAAGGTTGGAGAAATGCGGTTGTCAGTGAGTTACCTGCGTTAATGAGATCATCACTATGAATACATACAACCCTAGACTGTGGGCACTGCTTGCCCTGATTGTTTCCCTGAACACACTCGCGGACAATGGCGAACAGTCATCCTCCTGGACGCTCAGCACGTCGCCGAACGGCAACATTGCAGCAGAGGTACGTTTAACGGAAGGCAGGCTGCAGTATCGTATCAGCTACAGAGATCGGCCGGTGATCATGCCGTCGTCCCTGGGATTTGTCTTCAAAGACGAACCCGCTCTGATGGGTCCGTTCACCCATGTCGAAACCAGCGTTCGTGAAGTAGACACCGCCTGGACCCTGCCGTGGGGAGAAAGGAAGCACATCGCCGATCATTTTACCGAGCTGCGCTATAAGGTTCGCGAAACGGCGGACCCCGAACGAGAGATGGCGGTGGTTTTCCGGGTTTATGACGATGGAGTCGGATTTCGGTACGAAATCCCCGATCAACCCGGGTTAACCCAGTTCGAAATTATTGACGAAAGAACGGAGTTTGTCTTCGCTGAGAACTATCACGCCTGGTGGATTCCCGCCTACCGGGACCAGCGGTACGAGTATCAATACGCCCGGTCAGCTCTGAGTTCTCTGGACGTCGTCCATACACCGCTAACACTGCAGGGAGACGAAATAACGATCGTGGTCCATGAAGCGGCGCTGGTGGACTACGCCTCCATGACGCTGCGCATGGAGTCTGACAATAGCAAAACCCTGGTATCCGATCTGGTTCCTTGGGCGAACGGCGTCCGTGTCGTTGCTCAAACGCCGCTGAAAACTCCATGGAGAACTCTGCAGATCGCGGAGCAACCTTCGGACCTGTTCAGCTCCAACCTGATACTGAACCTCAACGAACCCAATAAGTTGGGTGATGTCAGTTGGGTAGAACCGGGAAAATACATGGGGATCTGGTGGGAGATGCATATCGGTCTCAAAGACTGGAGTCCCGGGGATAAGCAGGGGGCGACGACCGAGCGGGCGAAAGACTACATTGATTTTGCCGCCGAACACGGAATAGACGGCGTTTTGGTCGAGGGCTGGAACACCGGTTGGGAGGGTGAATGGTGGCAACGCGCTCCGACCTTTGACTTTACCCGGGCGGTCGAGGGCTTTGATATCAACGAGGTCGTAAACTATGGCAAGCGCAAGGGCGTCCGCTTGGTGGGTCATCATGAAACGGCCGCGGGTATCCAGCACTACGAAGCTCAGATGGAAGAGGCCTTTAGGTTTTATGAGCGCCTGGGAGTCAAAAACGTCAAAACCGGCTATGTGGGTACCCGGTTGGATGGCAATCAATGGCACCATGGCCAGTATATGGTCCGACACTTTCAGAATGTCGCGGAAACCGCAGCCCGGCACCGCATCACCATCAATGCCCATGAACCGATCAAAGATACCGGCTTGCGCAGAACCTACCCGAATATGATGACCCGTGAGGGGGCAAGGGGTATGGAATATAATGGTGGCAGCCCGGATACGGGTAATCTCCCCGACCATACGACTATTGTCCCCTTTACCCGGCTCCAGGCCGGCCCGTTTGATTACAATGCCGGAATTTTCAACTTCGACTACCGTGAGCATCGCCCTCATAACCGCGTTCCGACCACGCTGGCCAAACAGTTGGCGTTGTATGTCGTTATCTATAGCCCCCTTCAGATGGTTCCGGACCTTCCGGAAAACTATGAGGGCCACCCCGCTTTTCAGTTTGTCGAGGATGTCGCCACCGACTGGGAGCACACCCGAGGGATTAATGGTGTTATTGGCGATTATGTCACCATCGCCAGAAAGGACAGGCAGAGTGATGACTGGTACCTTGGTGCGATTACGGATGAAAACGCCCGTTCGTTAACTGTGGCGTTGGACTTCCTGGATGTCGGGACGACGTATAGGGCCGAAATTTACGAGGATGGGAAAAACGCGCACTGGCGAGACAATCCGGAAGACTACAATATCCGCACGATGACAGTCCGCTCAACGGATCGTCTGGATATCGAGTTGGCGCCGGGAGGGGGAACAGCGATACGTTTCGTTGCGTTATAGGGGGAGCATTTCCAGGCCATTTAGAGCGCTACGCCTCCCGCCGGAGGTTGGCCAGTGAGGCGTGGACGTCCGCGCCTTCCCGCCAAGCTTGACGGGACTCGGTCAAGAGCACTGGCTTGATTGACGATAGAATGGCTAGCTGCCGTTGTCGACATCCGCTTCGGGAACAAGCTCCGGCTTCTCGTGCCGGTGGGATTGAGTGGTGCCCTTACGCTTGGCCAGCGCGGCATCCAGCTTCTTGGCAGAATCGGCAATGGCGGCATAAAGGTCCTGGGATTCGGCGTGTACGGCCACCTGGGCGCCTTTGAATTGGGTGGTAACCTCGACGGCCTGGGCATGCCGTTCGACGGTCAGGGCCATGGAGAGGTCTCCAAGGTCGGGGTAGTGGTTCTGGATCTTCTTGAAGCGGCTATCAACGGCCTCGCGGATGCCGTCGGTGATATCCACGTGGTGACCGGACAACTGTATATTCATAGTGACTCCAATACCTATCCTGTTAGGAACGCTGGCCTCCCGCCTGGCGATGAGGCAGCCATAAAAGGGACTATCGGGTCGGGTCGCGAGTTCCCCGGGGCCGACTCAATCGTACCCTTACAGTTACAAACATGTGTCCGAGGGAAAGGAAAGTCAAGGTGGGGCCGGGTGAATTACCCATAAAAAAGCCCGCGCAAAGCGCGGGCTTTCTCAAAAGTGGTAGCTAGGGGCGGACTTGAACCGCCGACCCCAGCATTATGAGTGCTGTGCTCTAACCAGCTGAGCTACCTAGCCACTTGGTGAGGGCGCGTATTTTCCCTGTCTGCACCCCTAAAGTCAACCCTGATTCGAGGGTTTTATACATTGAAGCGGAAGTGCACCACATCGCCGTCTTTGACGATGTAGTCCTTACCTTCGAGGCGCCATTTCCCGGCGTCTTTGGCTCCCTGTTCCCCTTTGTAGGCCACAAAGTCGTCGTAGGCGACCACTTCCGCCCGGATAAAGCCCTTCTCGAAGTCCGTGTGGATCTTGCCTGCCGCCTGGGGGGCGCTGGCGCCAACGGGGATGGTCCAGGCGCGCACCTCCTTCACCCCGGCGGTAAAGTAGGTGTGGAGGCCCAGGAGCTCGTAGCCGGCGCGGATCACGCGGTCCAGGCCCGGTTCGTCCATGCCCATTTCCTCCAGGAACTCCGCCTTTTCGTCGTCTTCCAACTCGGCAATCTCCGCTTCCAGTTTGTTGCAGATGGGGACCACCACAGCCTTCTCTTCCTCGGCGATGGCGCGGACCTTGTCCAGCAGCGGGTTGTTCTCGAAGCCGTCCTCGGAGACGTTGGCAATGTACATGGTCGGCTTGACGGTCAGCAGGTTCAGCTCGCGTAACTGGGTCAGCTCGTCGTCCGACAGGCCGAAGGAGCGCAGGGGCCTGGCCTCGTCCAGGTGAGGCTGGACTTTCTCCAGCAGTGCCTTCATGGCGATGGCGTGCTTGTCCTGCCCCTTGGCGGCCTTGGTGTAACGCTGTAACGCCTTATCCACCGTTTCCAGGTCTGCCAGAGCGAGTTCGGTATTGATCACGTCAATATCGGCCGCCGGATCCACGCTGTTGGCGACATGAATGACGTTGTCGTCCTCAAAGCAGCGCACCACGTGGGCGATGGCGTCGGTTTCCCGGATATTGGCGAGAAATTTGTTTCCAAGGCCCTCGCCCTTGGAGGCGCCCGCCACCAGGCCGGCGATGTCCACGAACTCCATGGTGGTGGGGACCACTTTTTCCGGCTTGACGATCTCGGCGAGCTTCTCCTGGCGCGGGTCGGGCACCATGACCACCCCCGCGTTGGGCTCGATGGTGCAGAACGGAAAGTTCTCGGCGCCAATGCCCGCCTTGGTCAGTGCGTTGAAAAGAGTGGATTTACCGACGTTGGGCAAGCCAACGATGCCGCAGTTAAAGCCCATGAATTGATATCCAGCCTGAGAGTGAAAAAACAAGCCGGGATTATACAGATCCAGCCAGCGACGTAGTAGGCCGGAGTGGGCTCTCAGAGTCGTAATCCGACCAGGCTCGCTGCCACTGCGGCGCCACTTTCTTTCCGGAGGGTGGGCTCGGCGGCTCCCGTGGGCTGGGGCAGTGGCGACATTGTGGTCATTTCTATCGCCTTGCTGATGTTCAATAAATTTAAATAACAGTATGTAAAAAATAAACCGAAGAAATTGTATTTCATAAGTCCATGATTTATAGGTTAAAAAAATTATATCCTGTAAATACAGCAACTAATTGATATTTAATTAATAGTGATGTAAGTTAGTCGAAAGGCCTGTTGATGGATGCGGCTATCGCGGCGTGTCCGGGGCGAGGGTCTTTGAGAACAGCGACCATAATAGAGGATAAATAATATGAATAAGTTTAGTGAGCGAATGGGGTTGGTCCCGTTGGCCGTCAGTTGTCTGGTATTGGCGGCGTGCGGCAGTTCGGATTCCGATGTGCCCGATACCCTGCCAGGCAAGAACCTGGATGTGGTGATCGGTGAGCCGGAAGAGCCCGAGCAGCCCGAAGAACCGGGTGATGACACCTACAATGAAGAACTGGTCAACGTCAGTAACGACGATCCCGACCTGTTTGTTCAAGCGAATATCGTTGCTGATTTCGAAGATATCGACGCCATTCAGGCGTCCGGCAGTGGCTGGACGCTGACCGGTGTATTTGCCGATGTGGACGACTGGACCGGCGTGACCAGCTCCATCGAAGGCGCGGCCCGAGTGGGAAGCGCGGCGGTAAGCACTTGTGAAATCGGCGGCAATGACTGTGACTCCAATGTTGGCTCCATCCTGACACCGCCGTTCACCGTCACCTCTGATTACCTCAACTTTCTGATGACCGGCGGGGCCACCGCCGTGGGTGCCGAAGTCCGTCTCGCCGGCACCGATACCGTGTTGGCCGCTTTCCAGCCCAATTCCTGCGGTAGAGCCACCATTACCGATAACGATGACTGGTTCCATTTTGATATCAGTGCACTGCGCGGTGAAGAGGTCCAGTTGTACCTGTTTGATAACGAAGAGGGTGGCTGCGGCTTTATCAGTTTCGACCACTTTTACCAGAGTGGCATGGCGATCGGTGCGGTCGCTGATGTGGCCGAGGTTCCGCTGGAGCCGTTCAATGTGACATTGCCGGAAGATGCCTCCGCCAATGTGATCAGCCGGTTCGACAACGCCGTGAAAATGACCACCAGTGTGGAAGATAACGGTGAAGGCTGGTCCGCCACGGGCGACTTTGAAGCCCCCGCGAGTGCCGACGCTTGGCAAGGCAATTCTGCCAACCTGAACGCGGCACGCATTGGTGATCGTGGTTTCTCCAGCTGCGCCACCGGTGACACGGCCTGCGAAGCGCAGACCGGGACCATCACCTCCGCGGCCTTCGCAATCAACAGTGATTACATCCGCTTCCTGGCGGCGGGTGGTTCGGCCGACAACCAGGAGGTCAGTATCAACCTGCTGCGCGCTGGCACCAATGAGGTGTTGGCCAGCTTCACGCCGGAGACCTGTGACCCCACTTACATGAATGGCGATGACGACTGGTATCACATGGATGTCAGTGCCATTCAGGGCCAGAACGTGCGGCTGGAAATCGTGGACAATTCGACGGAAGCGTGTGGCTTCATCAGCATCGATCACGCCTACCAGACCAGCGCACTGTCCTTTGAGGATGACGATGGCGTTGAAGTGATTCCCGATGTGGGCGGCGTGGCGGACATTCCGGCCGAGTTCAAGAGTTACAACGTCGACGTAGCCGCGGATGCTTTTGAAGAAGGTGCCGTTGTGGCGAATTTTGATGAGCCTCAGGCCATGCTGGACGCCGGCTGGACCGCCAGTGGTGACTTCGCGAGCCCCGCGAGCGAGACCGCCTGGGCGGGGACCACGGTCGTGGATGCCTCGGCACGAGTCGGTATTCAGGCGGTCAGCACCTGCGAGCTGAACGATAACGCGGCCGGTTGCGATGCTCCGGTGGGCGCTCTGACGTCACCTCTGACTACTATCATCGATCCCTATCTGTACTTCCTGATGGCCGGTGGTAATGGTGAAGTCCCGGTGGGCTTGCGGGTTCTGGATTCCATCGGTAACGAGTTGATCAATTACTCGCCCGCTACCTGTGGTCCCTCGCACATTGATGGCAATGACGACTGGACGTTTATTGACCAGTCTATGATCCACGGCGCCAAGGTTTACTATCAGCTGTACGACGAAGAGTCGGGCGGTTGCGGCTTTGTCAGCTTTGACCATCTCTATCAGACCGATCGTGATCCGGCGTCGACCGATGGGGTATTGCCGGCGGATATGATCAACGCGGGTGCCATCATCCTGGATGATACCCAGATGCAGTCGATTGGCTTTAACAGCTCGCTGCCCTACGCAGACTCCAATGAAACGGTTATCGGCCGCTTTGACGATGCCGAAGCCGAACTGGCCGCAGGCTGGGTGGCGACGGGCGACTTTGCCAACCCGGCGGATGGTCAGGCCTGGCAGGGAACGACCCGCGATGAAGTAGACGTGGCGGCGCACATCGGCGTGGGTGCGGTCAGCACCTGTGAGCTGAATAACAACGCCTCCGGCTGCGATGCTCCGACCGGTACGTTGACGTCACCGACCTTTACCGTGTCGGCCGACAAGCCCATTCTGGCCTTTATGATGAAGGGTGGTAATGGCACCGCGCCGGTCGGCCTGCGGGTGTTGTCTGCGACCGATGACAGCGAGCTGGAAAACCACATTTCCAACAGCTGTGGCCCGTCTCATATTGATGGTGATGACGACTGGGTCGAGATTGATCTGAGCGCCTACGCGGGCGACGACGTCAAAGTCGAGATCTATGACAACGAGCCCGGTGGTTGTGGTTTCGTCAGCTTCGACCACGTGCATATGACCAGCGGAACGGTGTATACGCCCTGATCAACCGGACGCGTTCCGTAGCGCAGACCCCGGCATTCGTGCCGGGGTCTGGTCGCACCAAAAGAACCAATGAGGTCAACACGATGTTTTTCGAAAAGCGAACCCTCACCCTGACCAGTCTCGCACTGTTGGTTGCTCTGAATGGTTGTGGTAGCGGCGGTGGTGGCTCCGATGGTGGCACCCCGGCGCCGCAGGACCCCGATGATGAGCCGCCCGCTGATGAGATTCCGTCACCCGATGCGGAGGCGTTGATACATCTGGATTACAACACGCTGGTCGATGACGTACGGGTCAGCAATGAGGCGGGCAGTAACGACTTTCCCGTTGAAAACGCCTTCGATGCGCCGGAGCTGGTGCCCGGTGTTGAGGGGCAGGCGCTGCGCACGGACGGCTATTCAACCTGGGTGAATGCGGATCTGGACCCGGCATCGAATAAAACCCTGACCGTGGAAACCTGGGTGGCACTGGAAAGCTACCCCTCGGATGCGGAGGTGCCGCACGATGCACTGACGCCCTCTTCGTTTATCAGTCAGCGGAATGAGCTGGCGGGTTTCTCGCTGGACATCAACACTTTTGGTCAGTGGGGCTTTACCGTGTATCTGGATGGCGAACCGGTAACGCTGGGTGCGCCGGATGTGTTCCCGCTGTATGAGTGGGCCCATGTGGCCGCCGTGGTGGATACGCCCAACGAATCCGTGTCGCTGTATCTGAACGGCGAGTCGGTGGCCACTGAAACCATTTCGGAAGACAGCCAGATCAGCTATGCCGGCGGTGATCTTCTGATTGGCAAAAGTCACACTGACAAGTATCTGGGCATCTTCCTGGTCAATGCGCTCAACGGCGCCTTTGATGAAACCCGGGTTTACCCGGGGGCGCGCACACCGGAACTGATTCAGGACAGCCTGGATGTGAATGTGGCGCAGGCCGATGGTGCGGCGCACGACTCTCTGATCGTGCCGGACAGCCGGTTTGCCGGTGATCTGCAGCGGCCGCAATTCCATGCCATGCCGCCGGCCAATTGGACCAACGAGCCTCACGGTCTGGTCAATGTCGATGGCAGGTTTCACATGTTCTACCAGCGTACGCCCAACGGACCCTTTAAAACCCAGATGCACTGGGGGCACATGTACTCGGATGATCTGGTGCAGTGGCAGGATGAAGAGGATGCGCTCTGGCCGACGCTGGAACTATCGGACACGCGGGGCTATGACATGAAAGGCATCTGGTCCGGTGATGTGGTGTATGAAAATGGCACGGCCTACGCCTTTTATACCAACGTCAATCATTCCGGTCCCTACAACCCGGGTGTGGCACTGGCGACCAGTGACCATGAGAACCTGCGGGACTGGGAGAAGCAGGGCCCGATCATTGATTCCGACCGGGTGGAAGATTTCCGTGATCCCTACTTGTGGAAAGAGGGCGATACCTGGCACATGATCATTGGCGCCCGGGTCAGCGGAGGCGGCGGTCTTGATTACTACACCTCTACCGACCTTTACAACTGGTCCCGCAAGTCGCGCTTCACGGTGCCCGCCTACTCCCAGATGGATATCGGTTCCGCGATCTGGGAAATGCCGGTGTTTGAGCCGCTGGGTGATGGCAAGCATATTCTGGTGGTCAACCCGATTGGTGGCGAAGTCGGCAAATACGATGACGACAAACCCACTCGCGGCGTCTACTGGACCGGCACCTGGAACAATGGCTCGTTTACGCCGGATTACCTGACACCGAAGAACCTGGATGTCATTGCCGGCCATCTGTCGCCCACCGTCGCCCGCGACAATGGGGGCCAATTGGTGGGTATTGGTATTGTGGATGAGCGGCGCTCTTCCCAGGCTCAACTGGATGCGGGTTGGACGCATACCTTCAGCTTCCCTCGCGAGTGGCGTTTATTGGAAGACGGGGAAACGCTGGGACAGTCACCTGCAGATGCCTTGCAGACCCTGCGCGATCCGGATTCGCACCTCAGTATTACCCCCGGCGCTGTGACCGGTGAATTCGATCCGGGCATTCAGGGGCGACAAAAGGAAATCCGGATGGAAGTGAATCCCGAGGTGACCGGCTCTCAGTATGGCCTTATGTTGGCCACCTCGCCGGATCAGGAAGAGGTGACCCGGCTGAGCTACGATGCCGAGCGTCAGGAAGTGGTACTGAACAAGTTCAAATCCAGCCTCTCGGATCAGGTCGAAGACAAAAAGGTTTACCGTGAAGCCTACGATGAAGCGGCCTTTGGCAAACCGCATACCTTCCATGTTTTTGTGGACGGATCAGTGGTGGATGTCTTCATCAACGACAGCGCCGCTTTCTCCTTCCGGATCTATCCCACCCGGGAGGACAGCGACAACATCTACCTGTTTTCTGACGGCGGAGAGACGGAAGTCGTGAACGTAGAGGCCTGGACCTTACGCCAACCATAAAGTCGGCACCCATGCGGTGCCACTGATGAATCCCCCTGAGCCAGGGACTGGCTCGCGTTACTGCTGTACCCCTGAAGTGTTGTATTTCAAAAAACCCGACTAACCATAATAACCGGGGTTTTACGTTCTCAAATGACCTGCGAGTCATGAAGTCCGAGTCTGCGTGCCCGGTCCCTTGGAGGACTTATGACAATAAAACACGTCGCACTACTGATTTTTTCCCTTGGCCTCTTTTCGCTTCAAGCCCATGCCTACCCCTCATCCGTTCTTCATCTGAAGTACGATGAACCGAATGGCGAGGAAGACGTCATCGATCAAGTGGCCGGAAAAGTGTATTCCATCCGCCACGTCAACAACCCGCCGGAGCGAGTGCCCGGAGTGACCGGAAACGCTCTGCGGACCGACGGTTACTCCACCTGGTTGTCCGGCGATCTGTCCGTGTCGGTGAGCGATCAGATGACGCTGTCGACCTGGATTGCACTGGAGAGTTATCCCTCGACAGAGGAGGGAAACCATCAGGCGTCGTCATTGATCCACGCGACAGGCGCAGACGATTTCAATCTGGGCATTGATACCTACGGTAACTGGTGGTTTCACGTTTACATTGGCGGGCAGGCGCGGACGGTGTTCGCCCCGGAGCCTTTCCCTCTGTATGCCTGGACCCACGTGGCGGCCACCGTCAATGCGGGCACCGTTACGTTGTATATCAATGGCGTAGAGCAGGTGTCCCAGAGCTTTCCGGCGACCGACATTCAACTGCCCACCAACGGCGAGCTGGTGGTTGGCCGAAGCAGCAACCCGCAGATTTCCTTTGGGGTGTTTGAAGTGAACGCCATCAGCGCCGCCTACGATGAAACGGCCATCGAAGATGTGGCGGTCTCTCAGGCGGAGCTGAAGAACCGGTACGAAGCGCATCGGTTTACGCCCTGGCAGAGTGCCATTGTGGTGCCGGATACCCGCTTCGCCGATGATCATCTGCGTCCCCGATACCATGCACTGCCACCCGCCAACTGGACCAATGAACCCCACGGCCTGGTGGAGCACGATGGTCGCTTTCATATGTTCTATCAGCGCACACCCAATGGTCCCTATAAATGGATGATGCACTGGGGGCATATGTTCTCCGACGATCTGGTGAACTGGACCAACACCAAAGATGCCCTCTATCCAAAGGAGAATACCGGCGGTCAGTCGGGTCTGGGGTCCAAGGGTATCTGGTCCGGCGATGTGGTGATGGACAATGGTTGGGCGCATGCCTTCTACACTACCGTGAACTACGACGGTGATTTCAATCCCGGTGTGGCCTGGGCCACCAGCAATGACGGGAATCTGGAGCGGTGGACCCAGTACGGTGGGATCATCGACAAAAATGACCCCAACCCGGGCAATGTTCTGGACCTGCGGGACCCCTACGTGTGGCATTCGGATGGCCGGTGGCACATGATCATTGGTGCGGCCACGCAAAATGGCGGTGGCCTCGAGTACTACCATACGACGCACCTTGGCGATGGCTATTGGGAGCGATCATCGGCCGGTTTTACGTCCATCCCCTACGACACCATGGACCCCGGTTCCGCCATCTGGGAAATGCCGGTTTTCGAGTATCTGGGGACCGTGAATGGGGTGGATAAATACGTGCTGGTCGTGTCTCCCATTGGCGGAAGCATGCAGAAAAACAACGCGCCGTTCATCCGCAGCAAATACTGGACGGGAACCTGGCAGGTGGATGGCCAGGGGGTAGGCCAGTTTGTTCCCGATTATGATCAACCCAAAAATCTGGATGTACTGCACGGTCATCTTTCACCGACCATTGCCCGCCGCAATGGTCAACTGGTGGCCATCGGCATCGTGGATGAGCGGACCAATTCCCAGATGCAGAACGATCTGGGTTGGGCTCACACCTTCAGCCTGCCGGTGGAGTGGCGCCTGCTTGACGATGGTGAAACCCTGGGGCAGCGCCCTTACCCGGGGCTTGAGAGCCTGAGAACCCACGATGCCCGTAACCTGGCCGGGAATCTGTCCATCAGTGCGGATACGGACCTGGATTTCGGCAGCGCTCAGGCTGAACTGTTGATTGAGGTGGATCCCGGCAACACCGGCAATCAATACGGGTTTTACGTTGCCGCCTCGCCGAATATGCAGGAGGTTACCCGCATCTACTATGATGGGGACGACGTGATCATTGATAAGAGCAGTATGAGCCAGTACACCGGGCTGGAAGAAAGCGGTGTTTACGTTGGCAGCTACGACGAGGCCGCTTTCGGAAAACCGGAGTCCTTCAGGGTGTACATTGATCACTCGGTGATCGCGGTGTTCATCAATGACAAGGCTGCTTTTCATCACCGGATTTATCCCTCCCGGACCGACAGCACTCAGGTTGGTCTGATCGCCGACGGCGGCACCACGACGTTTACCTCCGTGCAGGCCTTTCCCCTGCAGGGATCCGACAATGACGGCCTCATGTATGACTTTGAGGGCGATCTCAACGGCTGGACGCCGACCGGCGATGCGTTCTCTTCGCTGGATGTTGCGGATGACAGTTGTTACTGGGTTGAGTGCTATCCCTTCGAGCGCAACGGAAACTTCCACGTGTGGGGATTCAAAGACGGTGGGGACGATCAGCTCGGTGAGTTGCAATCCCCGACGTTTGAGTTGGGCGGTGACGGTACCATAGGACTGCTGGTGGGCGGCGGCGATAACCTCAACAATCTCTATGTGGCCCTGATCGACGGGGACTCCGGGCTGGAGTTGGACCGGGTGACTGGCACCGACAGCGAGGCACTGAGTTACCGGGAGCTCGACGGTTCGGCCTGCGTGGGCCAGAGCTGTTACCTGAAGGCCGTGGACGATGCGACCGGTGGCTGGGGGCATCTGAATCTGGATGCGGTACAGATCCCTCTGGCTCGACCGGCGCCAGCGGCTCTGCCAGTGGACGTACGAGTGTTCGATTTTGAGAGCGGCGACCTGACCGGCTGGACGGCTTACGGCGATGCGTTCTCCGTCGCGGATGTCAGTGATGACGCCTGCTATTGGGTCGAGTGTTACAGCTTTGACCGTGAAGGGAGCTATCACCTCTGGGGGTTCAAGGATGGAGGCGATGACCTGACCGGCGAGCTGCACTCGGACACTTTCACTCTGTCCGGCGATGGGCTGATTGATGTGTTGATCAGCGGTGGTGCGGACATCAACAACCAGTATCTGGCGCTGATGGATGCGGAGTTCGATATTGAACTGGATCGGGTCACCGGTAACGACAGCGAGACGCTGGTTGAAAAGCAGTTGAATGGCCGCGATTCGGTGGGCCGGCCGGTGTATCTGAAAGCGGTGGACAACTCCACGGGAGGGTGGGGCCACCTGAATCTGGATTACATCCGTGCGCCTGTCGTCCCCGAGTAGGTTGAGGCGTTACGTGGTAACGGCGGATGCACGCTACGCGCTCCGATGCGTCGGACCGATCCGCCGTTACCCAAACTTGAGGCACTGGTTACACTCTGGTGTGCAACTGATTCATCGCCTTGGCCCACTCGCCCTTCGCGGCGAGCGGCAGCACATCGATGGCCCGGTCAATGGCATCGTGAAGCGCCTGCTGTTCGCTGGTGGGCGCTTTCTTCAGCACAAAGCCCACCACTTGCGAGGCGGACCCCGGGTGGCCGATGCCCAGGCGCAGACGATTGAAGTCTTTGTTGTTGCCCAGCGCCTTGATGGTATCGCGCAGGCCGTTGTGGCCGCCGTGGCCGCCACCGTGTTTCAGGCGGGCGGTGCCGGGGGGCAGGTCCAGCTCGTCGTGGGCCACCAGAATGGCCTCGGGCGGAATCTTGAAAAATTGCGCCATGGCGCTGATGGCCTGACCGCTGCGGTTCATGAAGGTGGTGGGAATCAGCAGGCGCAGGTCTTGCCCGTCCAGGGTGATGCGGGCGGTCAAGCCGTGAAACTTGCTCTCGGGAGTAAGGGTCGCGCCGGTGCGGTAGGCCAGCTCGGTGACAAAGTCGGCACCGGCGTTGTGGCGTGTCCGGTCGTATTCGGTGCCCGGATTACCCAGGCCGACAATCATCTGTAGGGGCGTGTCCATGGGGGTTCACCTTTCAGATAGAAAAACACCCCGAGGGCAAAGCCCGTCGGGGTGTGTTTTCGGGCGAGGGAGGTTTACTTCTCCTCTTCACCACCTTCTTCACCGTCTTCGCTTTCGGCTTCTTCAGAGGCCATGCCGCGCGGCTTGTTGATGGACACAACCGGCTGGTCGTGATCCGGGCCGTGGCTCAGTTCCACGGACTCAACGCCCTTCGGCAGTTTCAGGTCAGAGATGTGCAGGCTGTGGCCCAGCTCCAGGTCGGCCACGTCCACTTCGATGTACTCGGGCAGATCGGCCGGCAGACAGGTAATGTCCAACTGAACCATGTTATGTACGATCTTGCCGCCCTGCAGCTTGACACCCTTGGCGGTTTCCTCATTGAGGAAGTGCAGCGGTACACTGGTGTTCAGCTTGGTGGTTTTGGAGACGCGCTGGAAGTCAGCGTGCATGGTGTAACCCTTGGCCGGGTGACGCTGCAGGTCCTTGAGGATCACATTTTCGGATTTGCCGTCAATGTTCAGCTCAATGATGTGCGAGAAGAAAGCTTCGCTCTCCAGGTGCTTGGTCAGTTCTTTCTGGCTGACCATGATGGAGGCAGGCTTCTTGGCTTTGCCGCCGTACACGATGGCGGGTACTTTGCCCTCGAGACGACGCAGGCGGCGGCTCGCACCTTTCCCCAGGTCTTCTCGGGCTTCGGCGTTCAATTTAAAATCTTCAGACATGATAAGTCCTCGATGTTATCCACTGGAATCCGCGACCAGAATCACCAGCGGGGTTCAAAAAGCGACCGGACAGTCGTGTCGGCCGCGGTTAGCTGAGTGCACCGTTCTTTAGTTGAACATTGCGCTCAGGGATTCTTCATTGCTCAGGCGGCGAACCGCTTCGGCGAGCATGCGCGACAGGGTCAGGGTGCGTACCCGTGAGCAGTTGCGCGCCGCTTCACTCAGCGGGATGGAGTCGGTCACGACCAGCTCATCCAACTGCGAGTTGTCCAGGCGGTCAATGGCGCTGCCGGACAGTACCGGGTGGGTACAGTAGGCCACCACTTTATTGGCACCCTGCTTTTTCAGGGCGACCGCGGCGTTGCAGAGCGTACCGGCGGTATCGACCATGTCGTCCACCAGCAGGCAGGTGCGGCCATCCACTTCACCGATGATGTTCATCACTTCCGCCACATTCGGGTTGGGGCGGCGTTTGTCGATGATGGCCAGGTCCACGCCAAGCTGTTTGGCCACCGCGCGGGCGCGAACCACGCCGCCGATGTCCGGAGAGACCACAATCAGGTCTTCAAAATTCTGTTTTTCGACGTCTTCCAGCAATACCGGCGAGCCGTAAACGTTATCTACGGGCACGTCGAAAAAGCCCTGAATCTGTTCGGCGTGCAGGTCCACGGTCAGCAGGCGGTCAATGCCCACGCCCACCAGCATATCGGCCACCACTTTGGCGGTGATGGGTACCCGGGCGGAACGAACGCGCCGGTCCTGCCGGGCGTAGCCGAAGTAGGGGACCACGGCGGTAATGCGTCCGGCCGAGGCGCGTCGCAACGCGTCAATCATGATCATCAGCTCCATGATGTTGCGATTGGTGGGCGCGCAGGTGGGCTGAACAATGAACACGTCCCGGCCACGAACGTTGGTGTTCAGTTCAACGGCAATTTCGCCATCGGAAAACTGGGAGACTGATACGTCTCCGAGGTCGATGCCCAGGCAGTCCACGATCTTCTGGGACAGTTCCGGGTTGGCGTTGCCGGTGAATACCATTAGCTCAGTCACGTTCGGTACCTTTTGTTTGCCTTGCCGCTTTATTACAGCCGTATTCTTGTCTGGCGTCGAACCAATGCGGGACAGATGGAGGGAAAACTGAGCTCTTGTTGAGGCAGGTTGCCGGTTCCGTTATCTGATCCGCGGGAAACACGTAGGAGAGGTGCTATAGGCATCGACCCAAACGAACAGCGCCGCTGAGGCAGCGGCGCGTTAACGAATAATGGCTGGGGCGGTAGGATTCGAACCTACGCGTGACGGGATCAAAACCCGCTGCCTTACCGCTTGGCTACGCCCCAGTAGTCGTCGTTTCAGCGATTACGGAAACCGCTTTTACAATGTTCGACTGTCATTCTGCCTGAACAGTCGATCATGCACCGGTGACAGGTTGACGCCTCTGGCCACGAAACTGGACCAGTGAGTGGGCGTTTTCCTTTGTACGTCTCGCGCTTCGTCTTCATTGTCGAAGCTGGCGAACACGCTTGCGCCGGTGCCGGACATTGTAGCGTTGCTGACAAAATTTTCCAACCAAATCAGCGCTTTATCGACTTCCGGATAAAGTTTTCTGACCAGTGGTTGGCAATCGTTTTTGCCGCCCCGCTCGAGAAAGGCCGCTACTGTAATGGGCGCTGTGTCTCTTGTCAAATCTTTGTGACAAAAAATTGTGCCAGTGGCCACGGGCGTGGGTGGCGTGACCACCAGAAACCAGCGTTCGGGCAAATCGATGGGCACCAGTCGCTCGCCGACCCCTTCCGCCCAGGCGCTATGGCCGGCGACAAATACCGGGACATCGGCCCCAAGTTGCAACCCCACCGCCTGCAGTTCCGTGTTGGAGTATTGGCAATCCCACAGGTGGTTCAGCGCCAGCAGCGTTGTGGCGGCGTCGCTACTGCCACCGCCCAGTCCGCCACCCATGGGCAGGCGTTTGTGCAGTGTGATATCGACACCGGTGTACGCGGTGGCGCGCGGGCGCAAAAGCTGGGCGGCGCGCCAGACGAGGTTGTCCTTCAGCGGCACGCCTTCGATGGCGGGGTGCAGGTGAATGTCGGTGTCCGACCTTGGGCTGAAGGTCAGTTCATCGCCGTAATCGAGCAGTTGAAAGGCGCTCTGCAGCTCATGATAACCGTCCGGACGGCGCCCCAGGATATGCAGGCACAGGTTCAGTTTGGCGGGTGCGGGCAGGGTGATGGCCGGGTTCATGATTCAGGCAGGGACCAGTCGTATACGATCAGCGTCAGCCGGGTGTCTTTGCGTTCGGCCACAATGCGACCGGGCAGTGGCAGCAGGCCGATGGCCTCGTAGTCACTGTAATGCAGCGTCCAACCGCTTTGCCGCAGGGTTTTCAGCAAACCCTGTGGTGTGCGTTCCATTACCCGATGGCGGCTGTCCGGGGCGGGGATGCCCCGCACCCAGTAAGTCAGCTCGGCCACCGGCACTCGCCAGCCGGTGGTCTGCCACATCAGGGCTTCGGCGCTGGCGGCCTCCAGGGGTGGCTCACCGCCCTGGCGCAGACGAACGCCGCTATCGGTGGTTTCGATGATGACCCGCCCCTGGCCGAAGGGGCCGCTCAGGTCGATCCGGTAGTCGCTCCGGTCCTGATGCCAGCGCAGCCGGGCGCTGCCGCTGTTGTCGGGGAGTCTCGCTCCCAGCTTGCCGCTGAGTTGCCAGCTGTTGAGCCGCTGGGCAGCGGCCTGATGGCGTTCCCAGTCCTCGACGGGCTGTAGCGGTTGGCGGGCGCAGCCGACGACCAGCAGCATCAGTGTCAGAGCGAGGACACGGCTCATCGATCGGCGCCCTCCGCATCGGCGCCCAGGCGTTCGCGGGTGGCGGGTATCAGCTCGCTTTCCGGGTCGGTTTCCAGCCCCTGCTGCCAGACGGCCCTTGCTTCCTCTTTTCGGTCCAGTTGCCATAGAACCTCGCCCAGGTGGGCGGCAATCTCCTGATCCGGATAAGCGCTCATGGCGTCCTGCAGGTATGGCAGGGCCTCTTCGGGGCGGCCCAGGTTGTAGAGCACCCAGCCCATGCTGTCGAGAATGGCAGGCTCTTCCGGGTTGAGTGCCAGGGCCTGGCGAATCAGTTCATAGGCCTCTTCGTGACGATCCGTTTTATCCGTCAGGATGTAGCCGAGCGCATTGAGCGCCGTGGCATTGTGGGGGTCATAGGTCAGAATGTTGCGCAGGTCCCGCTCGGCGGCCTCCAGGCGGTCCTGCTGGTCGTACAGCATGGCGCGGGAGTAAAGCAGGTCGCTGTGCGTCGGGTGCGCCTCCAGCGCGTTGCCCAGCAGGGCTTCGGCGGATTCCTCATGGCCCTTCTGAAGCAGAACCCGGGCCTGGAACAGATAGAGGTCGGCGGCCCGGTCCGGGAAGCGGTTGCGCATCCGGTTCATATGATCGTTGGCGGCTTCCAACTGGCCGCTGTCAATCAGCAGCTCCATGATGTTGATGGTGGCCTGAAGAAAATCGCTGCCCGGCTCAACCTGAAGGTAGTACAGCAGCGCCTCCTCGTTGCGCCCTTGTTGCTCGGCCAACTGACCCAGGTAGAAGTTGGCGCTGGAGGCGTGTTCGTCGCTGTCGAGCAGGCTTTCAAAACTGGTCTGGGCGGTCTCGGTGTCGCCCCGCTCCAAGGCAACGATACCCAGTGACAGCCGCAGATCCGGGTCCCGGGGCTCTTGGCGTACCAGTACCTCAAACTGCTCCTGGGCCATCGCCAGGTCATGCTGGGTGAGCAGACGGGCGTACTGCAGCCGTAGGCGCAGGCTTTCCGGGTTATCCTCCAGGGCTCCCACCACCGTCTGCAGGGCCTCGTCGGATCGCTCCAGCTGGTTCAGCAGTGTGGCCTTGAGGATGGTGGCCGCCACGCTGTCCGGTGCTTCTTTCAGGGCGCGAGCGGCATAGTTCAGCGCCGGCTCAAGGTCCCCCTGTTGCTGCATCAGCAGGCCGGTGCCAATCAGCAGCTCCTGGTGCTCCGGGTACTCTTCCAGGAGCGCCAGGTAGCCGTCGATCAGTCGCTCGCGTTGGGTATCCGTCGCCTCGGAGGCACTGGCGGCAATGTTCTGGAACAGGGTGTGCTCGCCCTTGGCCTGAAGCTTCCGCGACAGTTCGAAGGCCTCCTGCAGCCGACCGTTCTGCACCAGGGCCAGGGCGGCATTCAGTTGAGCTTCGGTGTCGTCCGGGGCGACCTCTACCCAGAGCAGGGCCGCATCGAGCAGGGCGTTGTTGGCCGAGAGAAAGCGGGCAATATGGGTGGCCCGGGCCGCAACCTGAGGGTCCCGGGTCTGGTGGGCCTGCTGGAGATAGTTGGACAGCGCAATATCAAACTGCTGCCGACTACCGGCAATTTCCGCCGCGAGCAGCGCGTACAGGGTATCGCTGGTGAATGGGCGGGTGGGCGCCGGTTGCGCGGCTCGGGGCTCGGGCTCCCGGGCCGCGTCCGCACGGTCGGGTGCAGCCTCGGCCGGTTCGCTGGCCGAGACTGGCTCGCGCTCGGGCCCTGTTGGCTGTTGGGCGCAGCCGAGTAGCAGCGCGCCCAGCGCCAGGGCAGTCACTAACGGGACACTGACGTTCATAAGGTCTCATCGGTTGATTGGCTATTCCGGCATCATAAACAGAGCGGGCCGGGTTCGCCAGTCGGGTTGCTCTCCGGCTGGCTTCGACGTCCCATTGCGGCGATAATTCCCGGGGTGGTGAGCGTTTTCCTTGCTCGCCCCTTGCGCCCGGCCCCTCAGGGCCGGACAATGGCGTCCCTTTTGCTGGCAAAACCTGCTCCTACTCTATGACCCTGTTGGCGTTCGGTATCAATCACAATACGGCTCCCCTGGCGATCCGCGAGCGCGTGGCGTTCGGACCCGACAGCCTGGAGCATGCGTTGATGCAGGCCCGCGAGCGGGCGGGGCTGAATGAAGTCGCCATTCTCTCGACCTGCAACCGCACCGAGATATACGCCGCCAGCGACGCCGAGGTTCACGCCCTGTTGACCTGGCTGCTAGAGCATACCCAGATGGATGAGGATGCCCTGAGCCGGTGTTACTACTGCTTTGAAGATGCCGAAGCGGTAGGGCATATGATGAAAGTCGCCGGCGGGCTGGACTCGTTGGTGTTGGGGGAGCCCCAGATTCTGGGCCAGATGAAATCCGCTTACGCGGTGGCCAGCCAGGCGGGTACCGTGGGGGCGACTCTGCATTCGGCGTTTCAGCAGGTGTTCGGCGTTGCCAAGCGGGTCCGCTCGGAAACCGCCATTGGCGAAAATCCGGTGTCCGTGGCCTACGCGGCGGTTACCCTGGCCCAGCAGATCTTCTCCGATCTCAAAGAAGACACCGCTCTGCTTATTGGCGCCGGTGAAACCATCCAGTTGGTGGCCCGACATCTCAAAGAGCAGGGAATTCGACGATTGGTCGTGGCCAACCGTACCCTGGAGCGGGCGCACGTTATTTCCCAGGAGCTGGGGGCCGAGGCGATTCTGCTGGCGGACATTCCGGAGCACCTGCACAAGGCCGATATTGTGATTTCCTCCACGGCCAGCCAGTTGCCCCTGTTGGGCAAGGGAGCGGTGGAGTCGGCGCTGAAAAAGCGCAAACACAAACCGATGTTCATGCTTGATATTGCGGTTCCCCGGGATATCGAAGAGGAGGTCGGCTCGCTGGATGATGTCTACCTGTACACGGTGGACGATCTGCACGCGGTCATTGATCAGAACAAAAAGTCCCGGGAGGCCGCCGCCGACAAGGCCCGGGAAATTATTGCCGAAGGCGTCGGCCAATACCTGAAAATGCAGCGTGCCCAGGACGCGGCGGTCACCATCCGCTCGTATCGGCAACAGGCTGAAGCGTTGGCGGCCCGGGAGCTGACCAAAGCCCAGAAGGCGCTGGAGGCCGGCGGTGATCCGGCCCAACTGATGGCGCAGTTGTCCCGAGCCGTCACCAACAAATTATTGCATCCGCCCAGTGTGGCTTTGCGTCAGGCCAGCGCCGAGGGGCGCACGGAACTGGTCGCCGCGGCGCGCGAACTGTTTGGGCTGCAGGCGGATGACACCGAGACCCAAGAGAAAAGCGAACCCGAATGAAAGCATCCATTGAAGAAAAACTGTCCCGCCTGACCGAGCGCCACGAAGAGGTCGGCCAACTGTTGTCCGATCCGGACATCATTGGCAACCAGAACCGGTTTCGGGAGTTGTCCAAAGAGTACGCCGAGCTGGAGCCGGTGGTGCAGAGTTACGCCCGCTACCATCAGATGAAGGCCGATCGCGACGAGGCGGAGACCCTGCTGTCCGACCCGGAAATGCGAGACATGGCTCGCGAGGAGCTGGACGCCTGCGACGAACAGCTGGGGCCGATGGAAGAGGAGTTGCAGCGCCTGTTGCTGCCCAAAGATCCGAACGACGGCAAGAACGTGTTTCTGGAAATTCGCGCCGGCACCGGCGGTGACGAAGCGGCGATTTTCGCCGGCGACCTGTTCCGCATGTACAGCAAATACGCCGAGCAGAAAAAGTGGCGTATCGAAATCATCAGTCAGAACGAGGGTGAGCACGGCGGCTACAAGGAAATCATCAGCCGGGTGTCCGGCGACAGCGTGTACGCCAGCCTGAAATTTGAATCCGGTGCGCATCGGGTGCAGCGTGTGCCCGAAACCGAATCCCAGGGTCGCATTCACACCTCGGCCTGTACCGTGGCGGTCTTGCCCGAAGCCGACGAAGTGGAAGCGGTGGACATCAGCAAAGCGGATATCCGGGTCGATACCTTCCGCGCCTCCGGCGCCGGTGGTCAGCACGTCAACAAAACCGATTCGGCCATTCGCATTACCCACATTCCCACCGGCATTGTGGTGGAGTGTCAGGACGAGCGCTCCCAGCACAAAAACCGGGCCCGGGCGATGTCACTGCTGGCCTCCAAACTGAAAAGCCAGAGCGAAGAGGCCGCGGCCAAAAGCCTGTCGGACGAGCGGCGCAACCTGGTGGGCTCGGGCGATCGCTCTGAGCGTATTCGCACCTACAACTTTCCCCAGGGGCGGGTGACCGATCACCGCATCAACCTCACGCTGTATAAACTGGATGAGGTGATGCAGGGCGCACTCGACGAAGTGGTGCAGCCTCTGGTGCATGAGTATCAGGCCGACCAGCTCGCGTCCCTGGCGGAGTGATGCGCACCGTGAATGAAGCGTTGCGCCGGGCCGTCGAACTGAGCCCGGTGAGCGACTCCCCCCGCCTTGATGTGGAGCTGTTGTTGAGTTGGGTGCTCGGCAAGGAGCGGGTCTGGCTGTACACCTGGCCGGAAACCGAATTGAGCGACGCCCAGCAGGCCGAATTTGATCGGGCGTTGTCCCGGCGTCGCAACGGCGAACCGATTGCCCATATCATGGGCGAACGGGAGTTCTGGTCACTGCCGCTGTACGTCGATGCCAGCACACTGATTCCCCGCCCGGATTCCGAGCGACTGGTGGAATTGGCCCTGGCGCTGACGGAAAGTGTCCCCTCTGGCCGCGCGCTGGATCTCGGCACCGGCACCGGTGCACTGGCGCTGGCGTTTGCCAGTGAGCGACCCGCCTGGGAAGTAACCGCTCTGGATGCCTCCACGGCGGCGATTGACCTGGCCCGGCGCAACGCCAGGCGCCTCGGGCTGGAGCGGGTCCGCTGCCTGCACAGTGACTGGTATTCGGCGTTGCCTATGGACGAGCGGTTTGAGTTGGTGATGAGCAATCCTCCCTACATAGCGGACTGCGACCCGCACCTGAACCGGGGCGATGTGCGCTTTGAACCCCGCTCCGCGCTGGTAGCCGAACGCCAGGGACTGGCGGACATTGAGCACATCGTGAATCTCTCTCCCCGGCATTTGTTGCCTGGCGGCTGGTTGTTGATAGAGCATGGCTGGGAACAGGGATCGGCGGCGCGAGAGCTGTTCACGGTACGGGGCTTTCGCGCCGTACGCACCGAGCAGGACCTGAACGAACGCGACCGAGTCACACTGGGGCAATGGCCCGCAGAGGAGGTGGCCGATGATGAACGATAACCAACTGCTGCGCTACAGCCGGCACATCCTGTTACCGGAAGTGGATGTCGAAGGGCAGGAACGATTGTTGAACGCCCGCGTGTTGATCGTGGGGCTCGGCGGCCTGGGCGCACCCGTGGCGATGTACCTGGCCGCCTCCGGGGTCGGGGAGTTATGGCTGGCGGACCACGATGAGGTCGATCTGTCCAACCTTCAGCGGCAGATCGTGCACACCACTGAACGTGTCGGCGAGTCCAAGGTCCGTTCGGCCGCCGCCGCCCTGCAGGCCTTGAACCCGGATGTAAAACTGGTCCCCATTGAAGAAAAACTCAGTGGCGAGTCGCTCATCGCCCGTGTGCGTGAGGCGGATCTGGTCATTGACGCCACGGATAACTTCAGCGTGCGCTACGCCATCAACGAAGCCTGTGTCGCCACTCGTACACCGCTGGTGTCCGGCGCCGCGATTCGCCTGGAAGGGCAGGTCACGGTGTTCGATTCGCGCCGGGATGACAGCCCCTGCTACCGCTGCCTGTACGACGTGAATGAAGACGAGCAACTCAACTGCGCCAGCAGCGGTGTACTGGCGCCCCTGGTGGGCGTCATTGGCAGCATGCAGGCACTGGAGGCGGTAAAACTGCTGGCCGGTGTCGGCTCCAGCCTGGCCGGCCGGCTGCTGCTGTTCGATGCCACCACCAGCCAGTGGCGCGAACTCAAACTCCCCCGCGACCCGGATTGCCCGGTCTGCTACCCAAAAAACGCCTGCTTCAACTCCTGATGCTGCTCCGGGCGCAGCCGCGGGCCGTACTGGGTGACCACCTTGCTGGCGGCCAGGCTTGCGAACCGGCCGGCGACATCGTACCCGTGCCCCTGGCTCAGAGCGTACAGAAACGCACCGGCAAACATATCGCCGGCACCGTTGGTGTCCACCGCTTTCACCGGCTGGGCATCAATGTGATAAGAGTGGCGGCCATCAAAAACCAGCGCGCCGTCCGCGCCGCAGGTGATGGCAAAGGAGCGGCAGTAATCCTGCAGTGACTGGGCCGCCTCTTCCAGAGTGTTGGTGCCGGTAAAGCCCATGGCTTCCTCGCGGTTGCAGAACAGCAGGTCCACGCCTTTGCCGATCATCTCCAGCAGGCCGTCGCGGAAGAACTGCACCATGGCCGGGTCCGACAGGCTCAGTGAGGTCAGAGTGTTACGCTTCTCCGCCCGCTCGCGCAGCTCAATGGCGGCGGCCCGGCCGGTGTCCGAGCTGACCAGGTAACCTTCGATATACACATAGTCCGCCGCATCAATGGCGGGAGTGTGCAGCTCGTTCACAGACAGTCCGGCACTGATGCCGAGAAAGGTGTTCATGCTGCGCTCGGCATCCGGGGTGATCATCACCAGACATTTACCGGTGATGCCCTCATCGCTGCCCAGGTGCTCGGGATAGTCCACTCCGGCGGCCTTGATGTCGTTCAGGTAGAACTCGCCGTTCTCGTCATTGGCGACCCGGCAGGAATAAAAACTGCGACAACCGAAGTAACTGGCGGCAATCACGGTGTTGGCCCCGGAGCCGCCGCTGGCGCGATTGGAATGAACCAAGTGGTCGCTCAAGTAGTCAATCAGCTCAGACTGGCGGGGCTCATCGACCAGCGTCATCACACCTTTGGCGACGGCCATGGCTTTCAGGTCGGCGTCACTGACTTCGATTTCGGTGTCCACCAGAGCCGCGCCGATGCCGTAGATGTGATAGTGGTCGTTCATGAATGCCTCGCTGTCAGTCCGAAATTGAGCGCCGTGTGGCGCTTCCGGTTGGGTTTTGGCCGACCATTATGCAAAATAAGCGCCCCGTACGAAAGCGCCCCCGAAAGCCGGGGCTTCACCAGCAACGAGTTGACCACCGATTATGACCCGACGTCGCCACAAAACCCGAACCCGCCGCAAGGGACAACCCGGTCAGGGGCGCCATGGCTGGGCGCTGCTGCGCCTATGGCTGCTGTATGCGGCGGGCGTGATTGCCCTGCTGTTTGTGCTCTGGGTGATCTATCTGAACGGCGTGGTACGCGAGAAATTCGAGGGCAAAAAATGGTCGGTGCCCGCGCGGGTCTATGCCCGGCCGCTGGAGTTGTACGAAGGCGTGTCGCTGCCGCCCGACCTGTTCGAGCAGGAAATGCTGGCATTGGGCTATCGTCCGGTGGAGCGCGTCAGCGGCCCCGGGCAGTACGCGCGCCGGTTTGAGGGCAACACCCGGCACTATGATGTTTACAGTCGCGGATTCGAGTTCTGGGACGGCGACGAGCCGGCCCGGCGTTTCCGGATGACGCTGGACGCCGGTCGGGTCACCCGTCTGCAGGGCGGCCAGGGGGAGCCATTGCCACTGATGCGTCTGGAGCCCGAGGAGATCGGGGGTATTTTCCCCGCCCACGGCGAGGACCGGTTACTGGTGCGTCTGGCGGACCTGCCTCCGTTGCTAGGCGAAACCCTGCTGGCGGTAGAGGACCGCGACTTCCTGGACCACTTCGGGGTATCGCCCACGGCCATTCTGCGCGCGGCCTGGGCCAACCTGCAGGCCGGGCGAGTGGTGCAGGGCGGCAGTACGCTGACCCAGCAACTGGTGAAAAACTTCTATCTCACCCACGAGCGCAGCCTGCAGCGCAAATTCCAGGAAGCCATCATGGCGGTACTGCTGGAAGTGCACTACAGCAAGTCCGAAATCCTCGAAACCTATATCAACGAGGTGTACCTGGGCCAGAGTGGTTCCCGGGGCGTGCACGGCTTTGCCCTGGGCGCGCAGCATTACTTTCGCCAGCCCCTGAACGAACTGAAAACCGAACAGATCGCGCTGTTGATCGCCATTGTCAAAGGGGCCTCTTACTACAATCCCTGGCGTCACCCGGAGCGGGTGAAAGACCGCCGGGATCTGGTCTTGCGGGTCATGCACCGGGAGGGCCTGATCGACCAGGCGGAGCTGGAAAAAGCCACCGAGGCCCCTCTGGGCATCGTGCCCGATGTGGACTATAGCCTGCAGAGTTACCCGGCCTTTATCGAACTGGTGAACCGGCAACTGCGTCGGGACTACCGGGAGGAAGACCTGCGCAGCGAAGGGCTCCGAATCTTCACCAGCCTCTCGCCGATGATTCAGCGGCGCCTGGAGCGGGTGATCAGTGAGCGGTTACACCGCCTGGAGCAGGCGCATAGTACCGAGGGACTGCAGGGGGCTGCCATGGTCACCTCGGTGGGCGCCGGCGAGGTGCTCGCCCTGGTGGGCGATCGCAACGGCCGGTTCAACGGCTTCAATCGCGCCCTGGATGCCCGCCGGCCCATTGGCTCGCTGGTCAAACCCTTTGTGTATCTCACGGCGCTGGAGCGCCCCGAAACCTACCATCCCGGCACCCTGATCAGCGATGACCCGGTCACCGTGGAGGCGGGCGATGGCACCCTGTGGGAGCCCCGCAACGCCAGCCTGGAGGATCACGGCGAGGTGCCCCTCTATCAGGGGCTGGTGCACTCCTACAACCAGGCCACCGCCCGGCTGGGTATGAACCTGGGGCTGGGGGCCGTGTACGACACGCTGCGCGCGGCGGGCTTTGAAGGAAACATTCCCGGGGTGCCGGCCATCCTGCTCGGGGCGGTGGAAATGACACCCTATGAGGTCTCCGGCATTTATCACACCCTCGCCGCCGAAGGCGTTTATACCCCCCTGCGGGCGATTCGCGAAGTACTGACCGCCGAGGGCGACCCGCTGCGCCGCTATCCATTGAAGATGGAGCAGCGGTTCAGTCCCGAGGCCAGCTTCCAGATGCAGTACCTGTTGCAGCTTGCCCTGCGTGAGGGAACCGGGCGGTCGGTCTACCAGCGTTTACCGGAAGAGCTGGCGATGGCCGGCAAAACCGGCACCAGCAATGACTACCGGGATAGCTGGTTTGCCGGTTTCAGTGGCCAGCACCTCACCGTCGTCTGGCTTGGACGGGACAACAACGAGGAAACGCCGCTGACGGGCTCCTCCGGCGCTCTGCACGCCTGGGCGGATATGATGGCCGACCTGCCCACCCAGGGGCTGCCCTTGAGTCCGCCGGGTGATGTCAGTTTTGACTGGATCGACAGCGCGACCGGAAAGCTCAGCGCCGAGCGCTGTGAGGGCGCCGTCTGGCTGCCACTGCGGGAAGGTCAGGCACCGGAGGAGTCCGTCCGGTGCCGCATCGACCGCTCGTCCCGCCCCAGTTGGTGGCAGCGCCTCTGGCAGTGACGCCGGGCGCATAAAAAAGCCGGTGCTTCATGAGCACCGGCAAGATAGGAGTACACAATAAAGGAAAGTTTCCTGACAAGGTCCACCGGACCCAACTGGTGGTTGATATAACCAGGGGATTGCCAACACCAGTTACTTACAGTATCGACGCTGATCATAAAATCGCCAGCTTTTCCGGCGGCTTAATTAAACCAATTGGAAATAGGTAAGGGCTTGTACATGAGATTTGGCTATATATTAGCCGAATCTCATGCAGCGATGCCGGTCCGGAAGGATTAAAAGCGCAGGGTGCCGGTGCTCTGGGCGGCGCGCCCGCGCACCGCTTCCAGGGCCTGATACAGGCGCGAGTCCGGCGGGCTGTGGCGCAGCCCCTGCTCCGCGAACTGGCGTGCCTGCTCCATCTGCGCCAGGTCAAAATAGCTCTGGGCCAGCACCAGATACAGCTCCGGTTCACGCCGATCGATCCGCAGGCCGCGTTCGGCGGCGGCGATGGCGCCCATATAGTCGCCCTGCTCATAGGCCAGGCGAGCCTGATCGATCAGACTGACCACGGCGGCCGCCCGGGTATCCACCTGAGGGCCTTCCGGCTCCTCCGGGCGGTCCAGTAGCCCCACGCAGGCGGTCATTACCAGAGCCAGAGTGGTTACAGCAGCAAGTCGAAAAGCGGCGTTCACGCGTCAATTCCTCATTCGGGTCAAACAGATTGAGCGCATGATACCAGTTGCGGCCCGCCATGGGGCCCCATCCGCCCGCCAATCCGTCAATCTGTGACGCAAGAAATGCCAATTCCCCATTTACAGCAGAAAAACAGCTGTTATAATTCCGCCCTCGTTGGCACAGGCCAACCCAGTCGGAGCGTAGCGCAGTCTGGTAGCGCACCTCGTTCGGGACGAGGGGGTCGGAGGTTCGAATCCTCTCGCTCCGACCACTAATTCCAGTCTAAGCCCCTGATTTTCCTAGAGAAATTCGGGGGCTTTTTCGTTTTAAACCCTTTCTGTACCGTAGCTACTAATTCCGCCTTGGAAATTCAGCGAACCCTAGTCCTTTGAGCCATAATCGGTTAAGTGAGGTACGTCCTCTATATTTTGTAGCATCCACATCTGTCGAGTGGAGCTGGGTAGATGCTGGATGCCCTGAAGTGAGCAACTATTGAATGCAATATACACGGAGAGGCTGATGATTCTCATATCTGGTCGAGCAGCTGCGGTCTCCGTGGCTAGTTTGTGTTTATTGGGCTGCGAATCGTTAACTCAGGCTCAACTGGACGCGTTGGTAGCTGGCATGCTAGCTGGCGCCAGTCAGCAACAAACAGGGGCGCGGGCGTACTATCAGGGCACAACCGATGATTCTGGAATTGGCCAATGTGCTTCTACAGGTTCTTCTTATGACTACCAGTCAGGTAACTCATATCACTGTAACTGGATGGCGGACGGGACTCTAAAGCTTAATGGTTATAACTATTCTAATGGAACTAGCTGGGTGACTTACTTTTCCGAAAATGGTGATATGAAAGGTTATGATGCAAACCAAAACTATTGGACATATATAGAGTCCAGTGGTTACTACATAAATTACGGTACAGGGAAGAGCTGTTATGGAAAAGCTGCATTAAGGCACTGCTATTAGTGCACTATGTGTTATCAGAGATTTAAAAATCGTGTTAATCCAAGACGGGGCACGCCAATCGCTTCGAAAACAGAAGAGAGTAGCTCACGTTCCCAGCTTAGCTGCCGGCCAGATGTTATTGACTGGAAGTATACGGTTCGGCCAGAGGGAATTTTCGGAAACTAAATCCTATAGTCGTTCTCTTTTGTAAGCAGCAGTCTATTTTTTCCGGATCGGGTGCGTCACCAAAAAACACACCGCAGAACTGGTTGCTCTCATCGGTTGTCCGGGGCGCATGCAAATCGGTCATTGATAAATGAGCGCTCTTGTCATTCATTCTATGTGATTTTTCGAAACAGTTCGACGTTGACCATATAGGCGCTTGCCTATGCGGATGGAGGGGAGATACCCGCGATCCAGCCAGCTCCGGACTACTTGGGGGTCATCGCCCAAGCCGATCCAGTCGGCGAAGAGGGTCCAGGGGAGGACCGGTGGGGAGCCTAGAAGGGTGTTTGAGTCTACTTCTTGAAAGTCTATGCGCTTTGTCTCACTATGCTTCTAATCATGTGTGTCTGCCTATATGTATCTAAATTAGGAAATACAATAATTGGTGTCTACTATTTTAGATTTTAATTATTTATGGGCTTGAAAGAACGCATTAATGAAATTGAACGAGAGGAAGGACTTACTCGAGAAGAGCTGGCTAGGAAAATGGGTACTAACTACACTAGATTAAGAAACCTCGGCGGAGGGCAGACAAAGTTCAGAATTGACGATTTGGAAGTGTTAGCCAAAATTTTCCCGGAGTATGTATTGGATATACAGTGGGAAGGAGATTCTGGAGTAAGGACAAATAAGTCCCAAGACAAAAATTGGTGGCAAATGATGAGTATGGAGGTTGTAGTAAAGGGGATTCTCGTTGGGGCCGTAGAAATGCATGAGAAAATTAATTTTCCTCATGGTTTGGAGGTATTATTTTGTTACCAATTTCTAAATGGTACTTCACTGGTGTAAGTTTTGAGGTTGCACTCAATGTGTTTTAACGTTAAAACCTTAAGCATGTCAGCTGCTTGCGAGGGGTTTGGTGTTGGTCCTGCGGTAATGCTTTGGAGATAGTATCTTTTTTCTCCAAGTTCCACGGGAATGTAAGGAGTCACTGTAGAGATTCCAGGGCGGAACTTAAGATCTTGAGCACTTATAGGTTCCTGGGAAACAAGTCGCCACTCTGACTCTTCTTTAAATGTTTTGTGCTTGAGCACAGAAGCTAGCAATGATAGCTTTCTCTTGAATTCACTTCCTGCAGAGAAATCAAGGGTAGGAACCCCTCGGTTAAATTTTACGATTTCTGTATCAACGTTTTCTGCCAGGCATTCACTAACAAGCATCCTTGCTAAGCTTAATTGCTTATTTTCATCGTACTCGCATTTAAGTAAAGAGAATCCTCTGTTCATGACGTTTTTGGCGATATTTTGCGCTTTGACTCCAATCGAGTAACCGCCAGAGCCTCCTCCATACGCCCGCCACTGGCTCAGCAAATCTCTATTCTCGCTAAGGGAGGCTACGCAAACATTGGTGCTACCAATAGATTTTATATTTTCGAGAAAGCAATCAATTTTCTTTCTGGAAGGGGTTGTTCTAACTTTTTTCCGTTTTTCATTAAGTACTTCCTTAACCAAATTCAAAGCCAATTCGAATTCGGTAGAATCATTCAAATAATGAATTTTTGAAGCCCATATTGAATTTGTTTCGATAATTCCAATCAGACCTGCTTGAGATGTGTAGTGGAACAGCTCTGTTGGGATTGGGTTGCTATTTAGTTCGTCGATGATACCCATTGCTTTGTCCTTAAATACAAGTTTATGAAAAGGCAGCGTTATAACTAAAAACTATAGCGGGTTAGAGGGGCTATATATACTCAAAGAAGCGAGGGTAGTGAATACGCTATATCCAGTTTGCAGCTATTTGCAATGAAAAGCCAACGGCTAGAAAAGAAAAGCCTAATTTTGCGGTACGCTCTCGTTTTCGTTGCCAACGCTTGAAATCATCAGTAGGTTGAACTTCGCTCTGCGTTATAATAATACCTTTAGATGGGTCGATACCAAGCCCAGCGTCGGGCCGGTATTGATCCCCCTTATACTTCTTAAAAAACTCGAAGCCAATTAGTATTGCTCCAAAAAGGTCGAGAGCCAATCCAGTGGTACTAACTACCTCAGGCGATAAAGTCATAAAAAATCCTATTTCAAGTATTTCTGCAGAAAGAGTAGTTGTGCCGGCAATTAGGGCGAAGTATTTATAGCGAAAAGTCTACAGGTCGAAAAGGTCTTTGTAAGCATTAGTGTCGAAAAAGCGTCGAAAACGATGAGTCATACAGTGGTCTACTGTGATCGCCTGTTCTCTCTAAGTGGCTGATTCTAAAAGTATTGTGGTGCAAAGTTAGCCTACGGAGTAGGGCAGGGACGTATGCGAATCCTCTCGCTCCGACCACTATAGAATCCCGTAAGCCCCTGATTTTCCGTGTAAACTTCAGGGGCTTTTTCGTTTATACCCCTCCCTGTTGCCGCAATTGTGCCGTTCCTGAGTCGTCCTGCCAGGTCGCTTTTCAATCCAGTGAAACACCCGCGTACTCCTGCATGAGTTTGCTAAACTCGGTGGCATAACAAATCAACCACCGGAGTTACCCCTATGAAAACCTGCCTTGGCGCTGCGGCGCTTGTTCTGTGTTCCACCACGGCGTTTGCCGCTGACTGCCTGGAAGCCGACGCCCTCAAGCGGCTGGATGGCCAGTATGAAGACGCGCTGCGGGTGGGCAATCCCGAGTTTATGCGCGTTCTTCTGGCCGATGACTTTGTCTGGGTGCACAACCATGCCGTGGCGGCGGAGGATAAAGCGACGCTGGTCGGTCGATTGGGTGAGGGGCATGAAGTGCCCTTGGCCCGTCGTTCGGAGCAGGTGGCGTATCGGCGTCTGGATAACACGGCAGTGCTCAGTGGCTTTACCACGGTAGAGAAGGCGCCTCAGGAAGAGGGCGGTGAGGTGCGGGGCAACAAGTATCACTTCATGCGCACCTACGTTTTGGTGGAGGGTGAATGTCACCTGCTCTCGAATCAGACCATGAAGGTCTGGAGTTCGGAAGAGGAGGTGCACTGATGCGCTATGTGGTCGTGGGCACCGGGAATATCAGCAATACTTATGTCAACGCGCTGGCCGAGCGGCCGGGCAGTGAGCTGGTGGGGGCGGTGTCCCGTTCCGGGCGGCCACTGTCGGCGGCACCGACGCTGCCGGTGTGGCCTTCGATTGACGCGGTGGATACCGATTTCGATGCGGTGATTCTGGCCACGCCCAACGGGTTGCATCATCAGGGGGCGATCGACGCGGCGGCGCGGGGCAAGCATGTGCTGACCGAGAAGCCGCTGGATATCAGTATCGAGGCGATGGACCGGATGACCGACGCCTGTGATAAGGCGGGCGTGGTGCTGGCGGTCTGTTATCAGCGGCGCACCCGGCCGGACAATCAGGCGATCAAAGCGTTGATCGAGCAGGGCGCCTTCGGGCGGATTTACGCGGTGGATCTGGCGGCCAAGTTTTATCGGGATCAGGCCTACTATGACAGTGGCGATTATCGCGGTGGCCTGGCGCTGGATGGTGGCGGTCCCTTTATGCAGCAGGCCTGCCATAACCTGGATATTTACACCTGGCTGTTCGGTTTGCCCGGGCAGGTGGTCAGTATGCTGGGGACCTTTGCGCACGATATCGAGGCGGAGGATCACGGTGCGGCGCTGATGCGTCACAAGGATGGGATGATTGGCACTGTGGTGGCCTCTACGGCGGCCCGGCCGGGTTTTGCGGCGCGGATGGAGGTGCATGCCGAGCGCGGCAGCTTCACCCTGACCGATGATGTGGTGACCCAGTGGGCCGTGGACGGAGTGGATAATCCGAGTGCGCCCGGGAACCATTACCAACATGACGGCGCCACCAGCGCGGCGGTGACGGACAGCACCGCGCATCAGGCGATCATTGAGGATTTTGAGGCGGCCGTCCGGGATGGCCGCGAGCCGCTGGCGGGAGCGGCCTCGGCCCGACTGACCACGGAGCTGATTCTGTCGACCTATCAGAACGCGGTTTAACGCGGAAAGCGCCGCTTCCAGTCTTCGTATTTTTCCAGGACCTCACCCGGTGCGGTGGTGTACCAGCCGTAGCCTTCGCGGCGCTCCATGGAAATGTCTTTGATGTCGTAGTGCACCGAGTGGTCCCGGTCGCCAAACAGGGGGCGGTTGGTGCCGATTTCGGCAAAGCGGGACCAGAGCGGGGGGGCGTCCGCGTCGGGGACGATTTCCCGGGTGTCGGTGTCCCAGCGGTAGCCGGTGATCACGTTGTGTTCATACCACGCCATGGCGGAGTGGATGGCGTGTTGTATCTCGGCGGAGGGATCGTCCAGATCCATCATGAAGTCCAGCAGGGAGACACTCTCGGCAGTGGCCAGGGCGACCATTTCATAGGCGCGGGCTTTCATGGGCTCCAGGGTCCTGGGGTCATGCTGACCGCCCCACAGGGTGGGCTTGCCGTTCACCACCACCTGCGTGGCCAGTGCGGCGTCCAGGGCCCGGTCGAGGGCGGCGGCAGCTTCCGTCCGCAGGTCGTTCGGGGCCTGCGCGAACGGCGCTTTGCCCAGGCTGACCCGGTGCAACACGGTCATATTGTTTTCCATCACCTGATCGTTGTAGGTGATGTAGTCGTGGTAACCGCCGCGCAGGGGGAACGTCTGGGGCCAGCCGCCATTGGGGTACTGGGCTTCCAGTATCAGCTCAACCCCGTGGACATAGGCTTCCAGGTAGCGCGGATCTCCGGTGACGGTGTGTGCTCTGGCCAGCACCTCGATCTGGGTGGTGGTGGCGCCGTTGTCGAAGGTGGGAATGTAGCTGAATTCATACCCGAAGTGCTCGCCGGGCTGGCGCGGACGCTTGCTCATATCGGTGCGTTTGGACCAGCCGCCGGAGGGGGTCTGAAAAGACACCACGATGTCGGCGATTCGGCGGCCTTCCTCGGTGGTGTACCACTCGGTGGGCTGGTTGGGGTCGAACCCGAAGCGGTGGGTGCGGGCGGGGCGTTTGGGGCTGTCGAGGCCCTCGGCCGCCACTTCACTGCGGATAAAGTCCCGGTCGACCGCGCGCCAGTGGTCGGAGCGGGCCCGGTAATCTTCCCAGGCTGTGTCGGGGGCGGCGATGGCGTCGGCGGGTTCCGGTTCGGCCGATTGATTCTGGCAACCCGACAAAAGGGTGGTGCAGCCCAGTACCGCCCACCAGGCGGGGATGCGTATGTTCATAGTGTCTCTCACTCTCACGGTCTATTTTTATGGGTGGCTCCGAGGAGCCACGGCACCCGGGTTGATGTTGTGGTTTGGGGTGGGTGCCGGTTTTTCTGGTATCGCGATTACAGTTTACAGAAATATATGGTCGTCGCCAGGGAAGACGCCGGACTTGACGTCGGCGACGTACTTTTTCATGGCGCCGGGAATATCGCCGGCTTCGGTCAGGAAGTTTTTGGAAAATTTCGGGGGCTGCTCGGTCAGGCCCAGAATGTCATTGATCACCAGCACTTGTGCGTCGGTCTCCCGGCCGGCGCCGATGCCGATGGTCGGTATCGGGGTGTTTTGCGTGATTCGTGCGGCCAGGGCCGAGGGCACGCATTCCAGCACCACCAGGTCGGCGCCGGCTTCGGCCAACAGTGCGGCGTCTTCGGCGATTTCATCGGCCTGGGCGGCGTCCCGCCCCTGCACCCGGAAGCCCCCGAATTTATTGACCGACTGGGGCGTCAGGCCCAGGTGGGCACAGACGGGGATGCCGCATTCGGACAGGCGGCGCACGGTCTCGCTCAGCCAGCGGCCGCCTTCGATTTTGATCATCTGGGCGCCGGCCTGCATCAGCCGGGTGGCGTTTTTCAGCGCGTCGTCCAGGGTGGCGTAGGTCATGAAGGGCAGGTCGGCGATGATCAGGGATTTTTGATTGCCCCGGGCCACGGCTTCCACGTGGTAGATCATCTGCTCCATGGTGACCGGAATGGTGCTCTGGTAGCCGAGCACGGTCATGCCCAGGGAGTCGCCCACCAACACCACCTCGACGCCGCATTTCTGGGCCATGGCGGCCATGGGGGCATCGTACAGGGCCACCACCACAAATTTCTCGTCGGAGCCCTTGAGTTTCTGCAGGGTTTTGACGGTAACGGGTTTGTTCAGGGCGGTATCGGCGTTGGCTCCGTAAGGCATAGGATTCTCCGCAACGGGCTTAGAGGGCGGGCGTCGGGTTGTAGTAGTGGCGCCCGCTCTTGATGGTTAACAGGGTCTCGATCAGTTGCTGGAAGTGTTCCCGGTTTCGGGCCAGATCCAGGTCCTGGGCGTTGACGATCAGCAGGGGTGAGCTGTCGTAATAGTGAAAAAACTGGGTGTAGGCCTCGTTCAGGGCCTCAATGTATTCCGGGCTGATGTGCTGTTCGCTGGCGATACCGCGCTCGCGGATGCGCTCATTCAGAACGCGCGAGGGGGCCTGAAGATAAATCACCAGATCGGGTCGGGGGGCATCCAGCGTGAGCCGATCGTACACCTGCTGGTAGATGGCCAGCTCGTCATCGTCCAGGGTTACCTGGGCGAACAGCTGATCCTTCTCGATCAGAAAATCGGCGACTCGCACCGGCTCGAACATGTCGTTCTGACGCAGTTGCTCAAGCTGGTTGGCACGTTGGAACAGAAAGAACAGTTGAGTCTGCAGGGCGGCGGTTTTCGGGGAGCGGTAGAAACGCTCCAGAAACGGGTTCTCTTCCGGCTGCTCAAGCAGTACGTCGTAGTTGAAAAGTTGGGCCAGATTTTTGGCCAGGGTGGTTTTCCCGACACCAATCGGCCCTTCCACGGCAATGTAGCGGGGAAGGTCGGCCTGGGAAAAGTCCAGTTGTTGATCGTCAAACATCGCTGCCACGCGTTACGACTCCCGGTGTTGACTGTCAGGGTGAAACCGCTCCAGCCCTTCGAACGGACAGGTCTTCAATAATGACGCAAGTGAGGTGCCTGTGGGAAGGGTCAAGTGCGGGGCGATATCCGCCAATGGATAAAGGACAAAGGCACGCCCGGTCATTTCCGGGTGGGGAACGGTCAGGCGTGGTGTGTTCAGGATCTCGTCGCCGTAGAGCAGCAGGTCCAGGTCCAGGGTTCTCGGGCCCCAGTGTTGCACGCGCACCCGTTGGTGGGCCTGCTCGATGCTCTGCAGGGCATCGAGCAGCGCCAGCGGCTCCAGGCGGGTATCGAGGCGGGCGACGGCGTTCAGATAGTCCGGCTGGGGCGGACCGACCGGTTTACTGGAATACAGCGGTGAGCACGTCACCAGAGTGCTTTCCGGGAGCCGGGCCAATGCCTCGAGGGCGCGGCTCAGTTGCCCGGGCGGGTCGTCCAGGTTGCTGCCGAGGCCGATATAACAGGTGTGCACGCTCAGTCCTGGGAACTGGGTGTCGGACTTTCCTGGCGGGGCGCGCGCCGTTTCCGGTTGCGTCGCCGTCCACTTTTGCCGTCCGGTGTCTGGCGGCGGGCCTCGGCGATCATTTTCTGCTGCTCCGGCTCATCGACTTCCTGGAATCGGGTCCACCAGCTGCCCGCGCCGTCCAGGCGTTCGCCGGCCGCTTCGCGCAGAATCAGGAAGTCGTAAGCGGCGCGGAAGCGGGGTTGTTCCAGCAGCCGCTGGGGGTGGCGACGCTGGACCAGGCGGTGTTGCATGTCCCACATTTCCCGCATGGGAATCAGGAAGCGCTTGGGCAGGGCGGTGTGTCCGAGTTGTTGACCGATGACCTCGGTGGCGGCCTGCTGATAGGCCGCTTGCGGCGGCATGTGTTTGGTCAGCTCGTCGGCCCGGGCGCGCATCGGGGGCCAGAGCAGGGCGGCGTAGATAAACGCCGGGGTCACCGGCTTGTCGGCCCGCACCCGCTTGTCGGTGTTGGCCATGGTTTCCTCGATCAGGGCCAGTCCCAGCTCATCGCCGGCCTGCAGGGCGGCTTCGGTCGCGGGAAACAGGTGCTCGAGTAGGCGGTAATCGCGCATCAGTGTGAAGGTGGCGGTGGCCGAACCGGCCATGAACAGCTTCAATACTTCTTCAAACAGGCGGGCCGGGGGGATGTTGCGCAGCAGCTCGCCCAGCTCCAGAATCGGGTTGGCCGTGCCGGGTTCAATCTGGAAGCCCAATTTGGCGGCGAACCGCACCGCGCGCAGCATCCGCACCGGGTCTTCCTTATACCGGGTGTCCGGATCGCCGATAATGCGCAGGGTACGCCGCTCCAGGTCTTTCAGGCCGCCGGTATAGTCATGGATGGCAAAGTCATTGAGGGTGTAGTAGAGCGCATTGACGGTGAAGTCCCGCCGCACGGCGTCAGTTTCCAGCGAGCCATACACGTTGTCCCGCAGGAGCATGCCGTCTTCACTGCGGGACTGCTCGTGATGGCCCCGGAAGGTGGTGACCTCGATGATCTCCCGTCCCATGCGTACGTGCACGATCTGAAAGCGCCGACCAATGATGCGGGCTCCGCGGAACAGGCGCTTGATCTGCTCCGGCGTGGCATCGGTGGCCACGTCGAAGTCTTTGGGGTGGCCTCCCAGTAGCAGGTCCCGCACGCCGCCGCCGACCAGAAAGGCCTGATAACCCGCGTCTTCCAGGCGCTTCATGATACGCAAGGCCGCCTGACTGATGTCGCGGCGGGAGACGTTGTGCTGGTCGCGGGGGACAACCCGGAGTCGAGGGGTGGTGGAACGTGGTCGCAGTTTGTCGATAAGCCGTCTAAGCATGGGCATTGGGTTACTGTCAGTGGGTGCTTTCGCCGGCAGCCGTGCCGGGCTCGAGTCTGAAAGCCGGGCAGTTTAGCACGGGCGGGGGATGGTGGAAACGTTGGGGGCCGCGAGGGGCCGGAGCTGACGGGGGCCAGAAAGCAAAACGGGAAAGCCGAAGCTTTCCCGTGGGATCGATTCGCCAAGGTTCCTTTGGCCTGCAAATCGGCGCGTCCGTGCCCTCGTATCAAGTGTGCGTGCTTGCAATCCCGCTCCAGTGTCTAGTCAGTCTTTCCGCTTTTCTTGTGTAGTTATCATTATCATTTTTTTATGGGCGTAAAGCACAAGGCTTTCGCTTCTTTTTATTGTTGTTTCGTTATTATTATTTACGTTTCTATTTTTATTGTTTCTTGTCGTTATTATGCTGCTTTCGTTTTTTATTGTTTGTTGTTGTTATTTTTGAACTTCTTCTTTTCTTATTGTCTATTGTTGTAATTATGTTCGTTTCATTTCTTATTGTTTGTTGTTGTTATTGTTGGCGTGCTTTTTATTGTTTGTTGTTGTTATGTGCCCGGATATAGAGCACGTCCCGTGCCAGAAATGTAAAGTTCAATAAAATCAATAAGTTAGTTTATTTGTATGATCTCTCGTCATCCTGATCCATTTCGAACGGTTACAGTTCCTGAGCCAGACTGTTACGTCGGTTGTGGGGGGTAACAACTCTGGTGCAGGTAACAGCCTTTGCCGGGGGTAACCCTGCGTAACGCTTATGGCGCCTAAATCTTTTTTATGGCGCATTAGAGGTCTTTTCAGGTGTTACGGCCGTTAGACAGGCAGAGCCCTCCGGCGCTGAGGATGTGCGCCGAAGGATCGAGAAAAGGAGAGGAGAAGGGGTTTACTTGGCGCCGGCGGCCTTGTTGCGGGGAATGCCGAAGCGCTGCCGACGCTCCCAGAGACACTTGCGGCTGACACCCAGTTTGCGGGCCAGCTCGGTTTCGCTCATGGTGTCCTGATGCTCGAGCACGAAGCGCTGGAAGTAGTCTTCCAGAGAGAGATCTTCGTTCGGGTCTTGGGGCGCTTTGCCGCGCGGTTGGATGCGCTCGGGTGAGGAGCGCGTATCGTCCTCGTCATCCTCTTCAAAACGCACCAGATCCAGATCAATATCCAACAGCTCGTGACTGATTTCCTGGGTGTCTTCGCACAGGATGACTGCACGCTGCATGGCGTTTTCCAACTCACGCACATTCCCCGGCCAGGTGTAGGTGGTAATGGCCTGCACCGCTTCGGGGGACAGCTTCAGGTTGGGCTTTTCCATTTCCTGGCAATAGCGGGCCAGCAGGGCCTCGGCCAGGGTGATGATGTCTTTGCCCCGGTCGCGCAGCGGGGGCAGCTCCAGCTGCACCACGTTGATGCGGAAGTAAAGGTCCTCCCGGAACTTGCCCTCCTGAGCCAGTTTGCGCAGGTCCCGGTGGGTGGCGGCCACCAGGCGGACATCCACCTTGTGGGACTCCACCGAGCCGATCGGACGTACCTCGCCCTCCTGCAGGACCCGCAGCAGGCGCGCCTGGGCCTCCAGGGGCAGTTCGCCAATCTCATCGAGGAACAACGTGCTGCCGTCGGCCGCCGCCACCAGGCCCTCACGGGTGCTGGCGGCACCGGTGAAAGCGCCTTTTTCGTGGCCGAACAGCTCGGATTCAATCAGGGTTTCCGGGATGGCCGCACAGTTGACGGAAATCATGGTCTTTTCCCGGCGCGGGCTCTCTTCATGGAGGGCCCGGGCCACCAGCTCCTTACCGGTACCGGTTTCGCCGTGAACCAGCACGGTGGCCTTGGTGGGGGCCACCTTGTGAATCCGGTTGTACAGGTCGTGCATCACATCACTGGCGCCGATCATGCCGGCAATGGCATGGCTGGCGGTGGTGGAGCTGTGTTTTTGCAGGTTGGCGGCGTTGGCCTTGCCAATGACCCGCTTGACGGCGGTGACCATCTCTTCGTGGTCGAACGGCTTGGCGATGTAGTCCACCGCGCCCATGCGCATGGAATCCACGGCCGAGCGCAGGCTGGCGTAGCTGGTCATGATCAGCACGGGCACGCTGTCGGCGAGCTTGATCAGGTCGGTCCCGGGCGCGCCGGGCAGTCTGAGGTCGCTGATGATCAGGTCAAAATCCGCGAGGGTGAACTTGCCGGTGGCCTCTTTGACCGAGGGCGCTTCGCTCACCTCGTACTTGTTGCGCTCCAGCAGGCGGCGCAACGCGGTGCGGATGATGGGTTCGTCTTCAACGATCAGGATTTTGCTCATAGTGCTCACATCGCCTATGGTCTGGCAGGTTGCGAAAGGGGCCGGGCGCTGCCGTTCGCCGGGCCCCTGCAGGCCTGTTTGATGCCGGAAAATATCACTCCGGCCGCATGGAATCAATATGGCGCGGTAATTTGATGGTGAATTGTGCGCCACGTTGGTGCACGGTATCCACCGGGCTCTTGATGTCGAGCTTGCCGCCGTGATCCTCCACAATACTGTACACCATGGCCAACCCGAGTCCCGTGCCATCCCCCGGGTCCTTGGTGGTAAAGAAGGGTTCGAGAATCTGGTCCATCTTGTCCGCCGGGATGCCGCTGCCCTGGTCGGTCACGGAGAAAATGATGCTGTATTCATCTTCGCTGCTGTCCAGCATAACACGGCTGCCGGCTGGGCTGGCATCCCGGGCATTGGAGAGCAGGTTGATGAAAACCTGGATCAGGTGCTGGCTGTCGCCCGCAATAATGGCGTTTTTGGCGATATTGTTGACGTACTCAACCTGATTTTTGTCTTTCTGCAGTGACAGCAGCTGAATGGCCTCGTTGGCGCAGGCGCGCAAGTCCACCGCCTCGAACTCGCTCTTCTTGTTCTGCCCGCTGTGCGAGAAGCTCACCAGGGACTGGACGATGCGGGTCACCCGGTCGGTCTGGCTCAGGATGTGCTCGGCGGTTTCCAACACTTCCGGGGCGTCGGACTCGTAGCGCAGATTCTGGGCCAGGCTGGAAATACCGGTAATGGGGTTACCGATCTCGTGGGCCACGCCGGCGGCCAGTCGGCCCACCGAGGCCAGGCGCTCGCTGTGAATCAGCTCCTGCTCCAGCAATTGGGTCTCGGTCACGTCTTCAAGCAGGATCACCTGGTCGTACTCGCCGCTGTGGATGCTACCCTCAATATTGGCTTTGTGCAGGCTGATCCAGTGCGGACGCCCGTTCAGGTCGATCTCCTGGCGGTAGTAGTGGGGCTCGGTGCTTTCGCTGAAATCGATCAACAGGGCCCGCCAGGGCTCGGACAGGTCGTCCAGGCGCGAGCCGGTGACATCATCGCTCGGGGTCTGGGTCAGCAGCTCCATGGCCCGGTTCCACATCAGGATTTCACCGTCGCGGCCCAGGGAGCACACGGCCATGGGCAGCTCTTCCAGGGTTTTCCGGTGGTAGAGCCGCAGGTTGTTAAGCTCCGCCGCCATGCCCGTCAGGTGGTCCCGGTACTGGGCCAGGCGGTTTTCAATCAGGTTGATGTCCAACGTGTCGCGCCGCTCTGCCAGGGTGTAGGGCAGGTGGCGGTCCATGATTTCGCCGGCGACATGAATACCCATCAGACCTGACAGGTTGGCTTCAATCTGGTCCCGCAGCCGGCGCAGGGCGTAGGGCCGGCGTTCGGTGATGCGTAGCCCCAGCTCGCTCAGGGCGACATCCACCTCCCGGCTGGCGGTGACCTTGCCCAGGGACTTGGCCAGGCGGGTTTTGAACTCCGCCGCGCTGTGCACATCCAGAGCCTGCCGCACCGGCTGGCTGAGTTCGTCGGCGGCGCACAGCTCGGCACTATACTGCTCTTCTTCGGTTTGCCGGGTGATGAGAGACAGCCCGACGAATATGGCGGTATTGGCACCGACCGACAGCAGGGCAATGGCGCTCCACTGCTCCATTCCGAGGGGCAGAACCACGTCGGTACCCGGTAGGGGGAGTGAGGTCAGGCCGGTCAGCACCGGCAACAGCAGGCCCACCGCCCAGATCAGGGTGCCGACCGTCAGCCCGCTCAGCAGGCCTCGCCGGTTACCCTGGGGCCAGAATACGATGGCAAACATGCCGGGCAGAAACTGCAGCGTTTCAATGAAGGTGAGCAGCGCCAGGTTGGTCAGGCTGTGGCGGTTGTCCAACAGCCAGTAGAAAAAGTAGCCGCCAAAGAACAGGGTGGCGATGAGCACCCGGCGCAACCACAGCAGTTGCCGGTACAGGTCATCCCGGTTGCGCAGGCTCAGGGCGGGCAGAATCCAGTGGTTCATGACCATGGTGGCCAGCGCGAGCATCATGACCACCATCGCCCCGGTGGCGGCGGACAGGCCGCCGATAAAGGCCAGTACGGTCAGGCCCGGCGACTCGGCGAGAATCGGCACGCCGAGGGTGAAATACTGGGCCGGCAGGGGAACCGACAGCTCGAAGCCGGCCCACAGAATCGGGAAAATCGGCAGTGCCATCAGCAACAGGAACAGCGGAAACGCCCAGGTGATGGTGTGCACATTGCGGGTGAGCAGGTTCTCGGTCACACCCATATGAAAGATGTGCGGCATGGTGATGGCGGTAGCCACAAAAACCAGCAACAGGGTGTGGGCGGCCCCGTCCTGGATGGGGGCGTGGAGCAGGGCGAGATTTTCCGGGTTCTGGGATAGCCACTGGTCCAGGCCGCTGAAACCGTCGAACACGCCGTAGACGGCGAGCAGACCGATGGCACACAGGGCGAAGACCTTGATCAGGGACTCGACCGCCATGGCGGTAAACAGGCCGCGGTGCTGATCGCGGCTGGAGCCGAACAGGATGGTGAACACCGCGAGCAGGGCGCAGTACGCCATGGCCATCAGGTCCTTGAAGGTAAAGCCGGTGCCCATGGCCGGCAGGCTGGGGTTGCTGCTCACGGTCAGGATGTACATGGTGTCGGCGATGGCCTGGATGTTCAGCGCCATCAGCGGGAGGATACCCAGCAACATGCACAGGGTGGTCAGGGCGCCGACGCCGTGACTGTGATAGCGAAACACCAGCAGGTCCGCCAGGGAGTGCACCTGATGGCGCCGGGCGAGCTCCGCCAGCGGGGCCAGGGCGACCGGAGCAAACAGAAACAGCGCGCCCGTGCCGAGGTAATAGGCCAGGGCGCCGTAGCCGAACTGGAAGGCCAGGTCGATGACCCCGTAGAACGCCCAGGCACTGGCAAAGATGCCCAAAGACAGAATGTAGGTCAGGGGGTGCTGGGTGACCGCATCGGGAATCCAGCCCTTTTCGGTAATCCAGGCGATACCGAACAAAACCAGCAGATAGCTGACGCCGATCAGCGCCACATGGCTTAACTCAAAGATCATGGGGCCTCTTCTTGCGACTTTGAACGGCGTAGGCAATGACGATGACCAGTGCCCAGATGATGTACGGACGGAACCAGGCCCCCTCGGGATTGATGATCCAGGTGAACAGGGTCGGGGAAAATATGTAGGCGATCAGGAGCAGCAGGATCACCAGGCGCTGATTGTTCATGACGGGGTCCTCGGGGCCGCCTCGGGGCCGCGTGCGTCGTTGGGGGTCAAAATAGCCTCCGGTGCCCGGGCCTGCAGGCCCTGGACAAGATCATTGCGCCAGTGTTCTCGGGTCCAGTCGAGCAGCGTTTCAGGGGGGGCGTTGATCAACTCCTGCGGAGGATTCTGCCTCAAAAAGTACAGTGCGTGCCACAGGTTCGCACCGGCCCGATCGGGATCGAGTGCCGGTGCATGGTGCTGCTTGCTCAGCTTCTGGTCCTGTTCGTTCAGGGCCACCGGCACATGCCCGAATACCGGTGTATGGCCACCCAGCAGCGCGAAACTGGCCACCTGCCCGGCACTGACCGGCAGCAGGTCGGCGCCCCGGATGATATGGGTGATGCCCTGGTGGATATCATCCACCACCACCGCCAACTGATAGGCAAACAGTCCGTCCTTGCGTTTGATGATCGGATCGCCCACATCGCGCCGCAAGCTCAGGGTTTGGGGTCCCTGAAACAGGTCGTGCCAGGTGTAGGGGTCCGCGGGCTCCGGGCTGTCGCCGGGAACGTCGTACAGTTTCAGCCGCCAGGCATGGGGCTCGTCCGGATTGATGACCCTGCTCCGGCAGCGGCCATCATACACACCGCCCAGGGCGTGAATGTCCTTGCGCGTGCAGCGGCAGCGGTAGGCCAGGCCTTGCGCCTGTAGCTGTTCCAGTGTTTGTGCGTAGGCGTCAAGCCGGTCGCTCTGGTAGAGCACGTCGCCGTCCCAGTGCAGGCCGTGGGCGTCGAGCGACCGCAGAATGGCAACGTCCGCGCCGGGTTCCTCGCGCGGTGGGTCCAGATCTTCCATGCGTACCCGCCAGAGGCCTCCAGCCTGCCGGGCGTGCGCATAGCTCGCCAGGGCGCTTACGAGAGAGCCGAAATGCAGCGGGCCGGTCGGGGAGGGCGCGAAGCGTCCGACGTAGGGTTCGGTAGCGCCCTGGGTCAGTAAATGATTGGCGGGGGGTGGGTACGGCATACGGCGGTGAGCCGCCGGGCTCGCGCGAGCGCGAGCCTCGACCGGCGGTTAACCTCCGACTTGCTTTTCCTTGATTTCATCAAGGGTTTTGCAGTCCACACACAGGGTGGCGGTCGGTCGGGCTTCCAGGCGACGAATGCCGATTTCAACGCCACAGGCGTGACAGAAACCGTAATCATCGTTCTCGATCAGTTCCAGCGTGCTGTCGATTTTTTTGATCAGCTTGCGCTCGCGATCCCGGGTGCGCAGCTCCAGGCTGAATTCCTCTTCCTGGCTGGCGCGGTCGGCCGGATCCGGGAAGTTGGCCGCTTCGTCTTTCAGGTGGCTCATGGTGCGGTCGACTTCTTCCATCAACTCGCGCCGCCAGGCCAGCAGCAACTGACGAAAATGCTCTTTCTGATTTTCGTTCATGTACTCCTCGCCCTTCTTCTCCTTATAAGGGGTGAAGTTACTCATTGAATAGTTTTCCGCGGTAGATGAACTTTTCGGCATGGTTGCGCGCCTCGTATGACTTCCCATTTAACTGGCCGACAGTCGTGACGGGCCGGGTTTAACCCGTTGGGCGCCTTGGCCCCGCCCGTCATTCTGCTCCTGTTCACCGGCCTTCGGGCCGTGAAATTTGAAGGGTTGGCAAGCTACCAGATATCCCGGGGCTCCGCCAGTATTTTTTTGCCTGTTTCGGTGCTGAATGGCGGCCGGATTTGAGCCTACTGATCCTAACTGTAACAATAGCGGACTTTTCGATAAATGCGTGCTATCAGGAGGTGAAATTGAGTCAGCTTTGGCAATCCGGGATGCTGTTGCGGCGCTACAAGCGGTTTTTGGCTGACGTTCGCCTCTCCGATGGCACAGAAATGACCATTCACTGCCCCAATACCGGCTCCATGCGCCACTGTGTGGTGCCGGAGTCGCCCTGCTGGTTCTCGGACTCCGGCAATCCCAAACGGAAGTATCGCCATACCTGGGAAGTGGCGACGGTGCCCGGTGGGCATCTGGCCGGAGTCAATACCGGCCGGGCCAATCTTCTGGTGGAGATGGCACTCAATGCCGGTCGAATTGCGGAGTTGACCGGCTACTCGATGTTGCGCCGTGAAGTCCCTTATGGACAGGAGCGCTCGCGCATCGACTTTCTGCTCACGGAGGATGGCAGGCCTCCATGCTATGTGGAGGTCAAGAGTGTGACGCTGATGGAGCAGTCGGGGCAGGGGCTGTTTCCGGACGCGGTCAGCGAGCGGGGGCGCAAGCATCTGCGGGAGCTGATGGACATTGTAAGGGGTGGTGACCGGGCGGTGCTGCTTTACTGCGTGCAGCACACCGGCATTGACTGGGTCGAACCCGCGGACGCGATCGACCCGGCGTATGGTCAGGCACTGCGGGAGGCGGCTGCCGCGGGGGTCGAGATAGTGGCCTACCGGGCGGACATCCGCCCGGAGGAAGCCCGCATTGAGCTGACCCGCCCGGTACCGGTTCGCTATTAGTGGGTTAGAGGCCGTCCGGAGCGGCCAGCGTCAGTGAGCGCCGCTCGGTTTTCCCGTCGCGAGCAAATACCAGTTCCACCCGGTCGCCAGGGGCGTATTTTTCCAGCGCGGTCATCAACTCGTCGTAGTTTCGGGTGGGGTGTCGGTCGATGGCGGTAATGATATCGCCCAGAATAATGGTGCCCCAGCGGCTGCGTTGTGCTCCGCGCAACCCCGCCTGGTCGGCCGGAGAGCCCGGGGCGACGCGCAGCACCGCCACGCCGTTGACACCGGATTGCCGGGCCCATTGGTCGGGCGCGATATCGATCCCGATCACCGGACGCACAATCCGCCCGTGTTCGATCAACTGCGGCACTATGTCCTTGAGCGTGTTTACCGGAATGGCAAAGCCGATGCCGGCGCTGGCTCCGCTCGGGCTGTAAATCATGGTATTGACACCGATCAGCTCGGCTTTGGAATTCAGCAGAGGACCGCCGGAGTTGCCCGGGTTGATGGCCGCGTCGGTCTGGATGACGTTGCGGATCTTGCGCTGGTTGGGCGCTTCGATTTCCCGTCCCAGCGCACTGACAACGCCGGTGGTCAGTGTGGCGTCCAGGCCAAAGGGATTGCCGATGGCGAGCACCTTGCGTCCCACCACCAGCTCGCTGGAGTCGCCCCGGCGCAGCGGTTTGAGTTTTTTGTCCGGGGCGTTGATTTTCAGTACGGCGAGGTCTTTCTCGGGTGCCAAACCCACGATCTCGGCGGGCCAGATGCTTTGATCCTGCAGGGTAATGACGACTTTGCGGGCGTTCTCGATGACGTGGAAGTTGGTGACAATGTAGCCGCGCTCATCCCAGACAAAGCCGGTCCCGGCGCCACGGGGCACCGTCAACAGGTCGAACGAGCGCGGGTCTCGCACGACCTGTTGGTTGGTCACATACACGACGCTGGGGCTGGCGTACTCGAACACTTCAATCGTGTTTCGCTCGTCGTCGGTGGCGAAATCCTGAGCCTGCAGTGAGCTTAATGGCAGCGACAACAGGACGAAAACGAGTAGGGCACGAAACCCCATGGCGACGCTCCTTCGTTGATCAGCGGAGGTTCTGCAGAGCGGCAATGCGCTCTTCCAGTGGCGGATGGCTGGCGAACAGCCGGCCCAGGTTCTGCTTGAAGCCACCACTGATTCCGAACGCCTTCATGCTGTCGGGCATCGGGCTTTCCACGCCGGCCTGAACTTCCGCCTGCAGCCGCTGCAGTGCCCGAATCATGGCGCCACGACCGGCCAGCTGAGCGCCGGCCGCATCTGCCCGGTACTCCCGGTAGCGGGAAAACGCCATCACGATGATCGACGCCAGGATCGCCAGAATGATTTCGGTGATGAACGTCACCACATAGAAACCAATACCGTGGCCCTGCTCGTTCCGGAAAATGACCCGGTCCACGGTGTGGCCGATGATCCGGGCGAAGAACATGACAAAGGTGTTTACCACGCCCTGAATCAGGGCCAGGGTGATCATGTCGCCATTGGCGACATGGCCAATTTCGTGAGCGAGTACGGCTCGCACTTCGTCCCGGTCAAAGCGTTGTAGCAGGCCCTGGCTGACCGCCACCAGAGAGGCGTTGCGGTTCCAGCCGGTGGCGAAGGCATTCGCCTGGGCCGCCGGGAAGATGCCAACCTCCGGGGTCTTGATACCGGCTTCCCGGGCGAGTTGCTGGACGGTGCTGACCAGCCATTGCTCGTCGGCCGTACGCGGCGTTTCGATGACCTGGGTGCCGGTGGTTTTTTTGGCGATGAACTTGGACAGGAACAGTGAGATGAACGAGCCGGCGAAACCGAAAATGGCGCAGAAAATCAGCAGGCTCTGCAGATCCAGGCCACCACTCTGCTCCAGATAATGATCGACACCCAGTAATGAGAGGGTAATGCTGGCGACGACCAGAACGGCCAGGTTGGTTAACAGAAACAAGCCAATGCGCATCAAGGTGGTGATCTCCTAAAGTCAGTCGCACACAGTGCGGTTACCGCCCCTCAGTTGGGCAGTGCACCGCTATTCTTACGGTTATATAGGTGCCGGCGCAAGAAATTCAATATGGCGGGTGTGTAAAGATGATGGCGTGGCGGAGTGCGGGGAGGGGCGCAAAGAAAGTGGCCACCCGGAGGGTGGCCCAAGCAACCGTGATTAGCCAAAGGTCTTCAAGTCCAAAGTGGGGACTTGTCTGACCTCAAAGGAGAAGATCCGGCAGCGCGACAGAGGCTGCGTCACGCAGCGCTTCGAGCCACCGTCACCCCGTTGAGTGGGGAGATGCAATCACTCAACAATTCAAATGATAATTATTACCATTATCGTTGTCAAGTGTTCGCCGTGTTCTTTTGTTTGATCGGGCGGGGCTGGTCAGCCTCGCGCTTGTGACGCCAGTAGCTGTCCGTTGAGCTGGTTGATTTTGGCCGCCAGTTCCTCGACCAGGCTCAGGCAGATTTGCGGCTGCAGCTCCACCAGGTCGGCGAACTCTTCCTTGCGAACGGCCAGCACCGTGCAGTCACTCACGGCGACCACCGACGCCATGCGCTTCTGGCGGGTGAACACCGCCAGCGCGCCAAAAATCTCGTCGGCCTGAATTTCTCCGACCTTGACGCCGTCGCACAGCGCGTGGGCTTCACCTTCGAGCAGTGTGTAAACCCGGTCGGCCTCCGCGCCCTGCTGGATGATGGTTTCTCCGGCCTGAAAGTGCATGAAGCCGGCTGAGGGCTGGAACTCCGCCCGAATTTCCTGAGCCAGCGCCGCACGGTGAAAGGCGTTGGCACAAATCAGATAGCGAACAAACCGGGAGGGGTGGCGTCCAGTGATATCGGCGAGCCGATAGGGCTCAAGGGTCAGTGGGCCGGTGGTACCGTAGGCGCCCTGTTCGCAGTCCAGCGTCGGCAGCCCGATCAGGTCGCCGGCACTCAATCGCAGCACCTGTTTGCCACCGACCCGATAATAGGCCTCACCGTCGGTGACCAGCCACACAGTCTGATCGTCGCCATCGGCCAAAAGGTCGTGGCTGGTGTTGACGTTGACCGGCGCACCGCAGGGCGTCAGCGAGGCCATCAGTTCCGCACCGGCTTCAGCGAGCTGGGCAGCGCAGTCGGTGATGGTATCCGACTGCTTGTGGGGCAAATACATAGAACCTCCAGAATTAACCGCGCGCCTCGCCGGGGGTACCGGCTCTCAGGCTTCGCTTAGCGTATCCTGTTCGGCCTCGATCACCAACTGTTGTTTCAGGTCCGGCGGCAGATCGTTCCAGTGAATATCCATCAGCGCACCTTGCAGCGCATAGAGCATCACTTTGGAGACATTGATGTCGCGGGCTTTGATACGGCGATAGGCTTCAACGGCACCGATTTCGCGCAGCTCGGCATAGCTGTTGATGCCAATGGCGTGCAGAATGTTTACCGTCGCCATCCCCAGGTTCTTGAGCTGGAGTAATTCACTATGACTGGCGGTCATACGGGTTACGCTCCATTCTTCATTATGATTATGGTTGTGATATTGTCCCAATGCAGCGCGTGCCATCCGGGACACAGTCGGCACTGCATACGCCCAATAGTACCGGTTTACACCGCGAGCGCAAAACATTTCCGCGCATTGGCGCATTTTACAGTCGTGGGGGCCAGAACTTGACACAATCGGCGGATAATATCCCCGGAAAACATCCGTCAGGCGACTCGCCTGCCTCGTTATCTTTGACGCCAGAGCAGCTCTGTGGGCGCGATGAGTCGGCGTTGGTTGGCAGCCCCTGGGGGACGGGTCTGATTCACCGGGATCTATACCAACCTCTGAACGTACTGGTCGAGGCGGCCGACCGCGCCGGGTTCAGGGTACGGCTGGCCAGTGGCTATCGCGGTTTTGATCGCCAGCGTCGCATCTGGGACGCCAAGGCCAGCGGCGCGCGCCCGGTACTGGATGAGCGGGGGGAGCCTCTGAATATCGGTGCTCTGGATGAGCTGGCCCTGGTTCATGCGATAATGCGCTGGTCGGCTCTGCCGGGCAGTTCCCGCCATCATTGGGGAACCGATGTCGATGTGTATGATGCCGCTGGTCTGGCAGAGGGCGAAGCCTTGCAACTGACTCGCCGGGAAACCGAACCCGGAGGGCCGTTTGCCGCCTTTCACGCCTGGCTGGATCGGTATCTGGCGAGCGCGGAGAACCCCGGCTTTTATCGCCCCTACGATCGGGATCGGGGGGGCGTGGCGCCGGAGCCCTGGCATCTGAGTTACGCACCTCTGGCGAATCGGTTCGCCCGGGCGATGACGCCTGAGCGGCTGGCGGATTATCTGCAAACTGAATCGTTTGCCCTGAAGGAGACGGTGATGGACCGCTTGCCTGAATTGTTTCATCGCTACGTGACGGTGCCCGAGGGGCCGGAGTCTGCGCTGTGAGCCCGCCGGATCCGACCGCGGCCCCCCAATTCTCGTTGTTGTCGCAACGCCGCTTTCTGCCGCTGTTTCTGACCCAGCTCGGCGGTGCGTTCAACGATAACTTTTACAAAAGTGCCCTGCTGATGCTGTTCACTTACGGTGGGATTGAGCGCTGGGGGTTGAGTATCGATGTCATCAATAATCTGGTGGCGGCGACCCTGATCATACCCTTCCTGTTGTTTGCACCCATTGCCGGTCAATACGCCGACAAATTTGAAAAATCCCGTTTTATTCGCGCCCTCAAGGTGGCCGAAATACTGATCATGGTATTGGGGGCGGTGGCGCTCTGGCTCAACAGTGCGGCATTGCTATTGCTGGTTCTGTTTCTGACGGGGACTCAATCGGCCTGTTTCAGTCCGCTCAAGTACGCGATCCTGCCTCAGCATTTGTCCGCGGAAGCACTGACCGGCGGCAACGGTCTGATGCATACCGGCACCTCCCTGGCGATTTTTCTGGGCATGATTGCCGGTACTCTGGCACTGAGCGTGGCCGGTGGCTACTGGTGGGTGGCGGCCGGGGCGCTGTTGATCGCCTGGCTGGGATGGCGGGCGAGCCTGAGAATACCGCCCGCCCCGTCGGCGGATCCGGAGCTCCGCCTGGAGAACAACCCCTACAAGCAGACGCTGCGAACGCTGGCCTGCGCCCGGGAAAACCCGATGGTGTTCTGGTGCATCATCGGCAATTCCTGGTACTGGTTTTTGGGGTCGGTGTACCTGACGCAGTTGCCCAACTTTACCCGCAGTGTGTTGTCCGGTGCCTCGTTGGTGGTCAGTGTGCTGCTGATTCTGTTTCTGGTGGGCATCTGTGTTGGAGCCCTGCTGTGTGCCCGCTTGAGTCGGGGGCACATTGAGCCGGCGCTGGTACCCCTGGGGGCGTTGCTGGTGTTGCTGTTCGGGGTGGACCTGGCCCTGGCCGGGCAGTCGTTCGCCGCGGCACATCCGGCGGTCGAGGGGGCGTTGCACCCATTGGCGTCCATGGCCCAGTGGCCCCGCACCTGGCGGGTGGTCGCGGATGTGTTGATGTTGGGGGTGGCCGGAGGTCTTTACGTGGTGCCGTTGACCGCGCTGATTCAGGAGCGCAGCCGGCCGGCGCACCGGGCGCAGGTAATTGCGGCCGGGAATGTGATCAATGCCCTGTTCATGGTGGCCGCGGCGCTGGTCGGGCTTGGTGCGCTGGGCGGCCTGGGACTCTCGATTCCCCAGCTGTTTCTCACCGTGGCGGTGCTGCACGTCCTGCTGTGTGTCGGGGTGTTTCTGAAGCAGCCCGAGTTCCTGTTGCGGTTTCGCGCGCGCTTCATGCCTGTGCGACAATAGCACGCACATGGCGAACCCAGGAGAACGCACTTTGCCTTTGACCCCGCTCACCGATGAACTGTGGCACTCCATACGGCGTGAGGCCCAGGCGGCCTCCGAAGAGGAACCGGCACTGGCCAGTTTTTATCACGCCACCCTGCTGAATCACGACAGCTTTGCCAGCGCCATGAGCTTCCATCTGGCCAACAAGCTGGACAGTCAGGCGGTCCCCGCAATGATGATCCGGGAGGTGTTCGAGGCCGCGATGGCCGAGTCGCCGGAGATCGAATCGGCCATGCGAGCCGATATCTATGCGCACTGTGAACGGGACCCCGCCTGCGAGAAATACTCCACGCCCTTTCTGTTCTTCAAGGGGTTTCATGCGCTGCAGTCCTACCGGTTCGCTCATCATCTCTGGCTGAAGGGGCGGCGAGGCCTGGCGCTGTACCTACAGAACCAGATCTCCGAGGCGTTTGGCGTGGATATTCATCCGGGTGCCCGCATCGGCAGTGGCATCATGATTGACCACGCGACCGGTGTGGTGATCGGGGAGACGGCGGTCATCGGCAACGATGTGTCCATGTTGCACTCGGTCACTCTGGGGGGCGCCGGACGACTCAGTGGCGATCGTCACCCGAAAGTCGGACGAGGTGTCCTGATCAGTACCGGGGCCAAAATTCTCGGAAATATCGACATCGGTGAGTGTGCGAAGATCGGCGCTGGCAGCGTGGTGCTGCATCCGGTGCCGCCCCATACAACGGTCGCCGGCGTTCCGGCGCGGGTGGTGGGGCACCCCAAAGGAGACGTGCCAGCGCGCGATATGGACCAGGGGCTGAATGGCTCGGAATCAGACTGATTAAACGGCCCGGACGCGTGGCGCCGAGTGGCGGAGTTCGCCATCCTTCAGCCATCTGAGAACGGATTGGCGACTTGCCAACATGGTTCGATAGGTATCGATCACCGGCTGGTTGGGGCGCGGTTGAGCCTCCAGGGCGGCGATTCGATCGCAGAGAAAGGCGATGTCCTGTTCGACCTTGCGCCGGACGTCATTCGCCTGCTTCAATTGGCCTCGGGCCACAAATTGTGGACTTGAATAGGCATTCATAGACTCGCCTCCACGCTTCTCCAGCTCAAAATCCGGACTTTCAGTATTGGCCGAACGTCGCTCAATCGCCAGTATTATCAGAGACTGTTTTGTCACTAAAGCATGGGGTTTATATTGCGAGTGAGCATAGGGCTGATTAAGATCAGGGTATGACATTACCCGTAACACTCTGGATTTCACTTTGACGGAGCCTGGCATGGCAGATGAGCGGTTCGATCTGATTTTTCGGGGGGACATCGTCCTCGGGCAGCCGCTGGCGACGGTGAAAGAGCGCCTGCAGCAGCTGTTCAAAGCCGACGCCAATACCATTGAGCGGCTGTTCACCGGCCGGCCGGTAGCCGTCAAGCGTCGCCTGGACCGGGCCACGGCGCAGAAATACCAGCAGGTTCTGCAGAAGGCGGGGGCTCTGGTCGAACTCGTGCCGGCCCGCCCTGAGGGGGGCGACAGCTCAGCACCCGCCCGACCGGAGCGCCCGGCGTCGTCGGGTCTCAGTCTGGCTCCGGTGGGCCCCCTGCTGAAAGCCTCCGAGCGAACGCGCCTGGCGCCAGTGTCGGTGGATATCAGTGGGCTCAGCCTCCGGCCGGCGCAGGGGCCTCTGCTGGATGCCACCGAGCGGACGGTCGACGCAGCGACCGAGGTACCGGTGCCGACGTTTGAGTTGGCCGCGCCTGGAGAAGACCTGCTCCCGGAGCATGAGCGGGTGGAACTGCCGCTGATGGCAGTGGAGCCGGATGACTGGGGGCTGGCGGAGGTGGGAGCCGAGTTGCTCCGGGCGGAGGAGCGGGCGCCCGCTCCCGCGCCGGTGACGGCCCCGGAATTTGATGTGGCGCCGGTCGGCTCCGATATGGGGGAACTGAAACGAGATCGGGCGCCAGTGGCGCCCGATATCAGTGGTCTGCGTCTGGAAGGAGAGGGTTAGCCCTCTTTCTTGTACAGTTCCACCGAGTCGAGAATTTCCTGGCGAGCCGCTTCCGCGTTGGCCCAGCCGTCAATCTTGACCCATTTGCCTTTCTCCAGATCCTTGTAATGCTCAAAGAAGTGGCTGATCTGATTCAGGGTCAGCTCGGGCAGGTCCTGGGCTTCTTTCACCTGGCTGTAGATCGGGGTGACCTTGTCGATTGGCACGGCCAGGACTTTGGCGTCTTCCCCGGATTCATCGGTCATTTTGAGCACGCCAATCGGGCGGCAGCGAATCACCGACCCGGCCGGCAGGGCGTAAGGAAACACCACCAGTACATCCACCGGGTCGCCGTCGCCACACAGGGTGTGGGGCACATAGCCGTAGTTGCAAGGGTAGTGCATGGACGTGCCCAGCAGGCGGTCCACGAAAATGGCACCGCTGTCTTTGTCCACTTCGTATTTGATGGGCTCGCCGTTCATCGGGATTTCGATGATGACGTTGATGTCGTCGGGCAGGTTTTTGCCGGAAGCTACCTTGTCAAAGCTCATGGGTTGATGGTCCTACTGGTTCAGTGAATGAAAAAGCGGCGGGATTTTACCACAGTTCCCCGGATGACCACTCACACCCAGTAGAAACCACCGATCAGCAGCATGGCCGCTACCAGTACCACCAGCCAGAGCCACAACTCCTGGCGGCGTTCCTGATAAGTGGGTTCCTGCCGGTTCCCCGGGGAGGTCGGACGGGTTTTCCAGCGGCGGGGTTTCTCCTCCAGCGGCTTTCTGGGGCGGGGTTCGGGGGGACGATTGACCGTGCTGGTGGCTCTCAGTCGGGTGCGTTCGCGATCTCCTTGGGGACTGACGATCTTGAAGGTGTACACATCCAGGCGGAGCTGGTCGCCGCCGTGGGCCAGTGCATCGGTAACCGGGCGATCATTCAGGTAGGTGCCGTTTACCGAGCCCAGGTCCCTGACATGCAGGCTGCCCCCCTGAACTCTCAGCTCGACGTGGCGCCTGGACAGATGTGTCCCGGGGATGACAATATCGCACTGGCTCGAGCGCCCGAGCACCACGGTGCCTTCGCGAGGGATCTCGTAACTCTGGCCGGCCAGCCAACTACCACTGGCAACCAGCCGCCAGGGGTCGGCGGCGGTGGCATCAGAGGGTGGCGCGTCGGTTGGCGGCAGAACGTCGAAGGCCACCGGGCCGAGTCGGATTTCATCGCCCGGTATAATTTCTTTCTGGGTGATGCGCTGGCCATTGACGAAGCAGCCGCTGGGGCTGTTGTTGTCCTTGAGGAAGATCTTGTCGGCGGTGGCGATGAGCCGGGCCTGTAGGGGGGCTATGCCGTCATCCGGCAGGACCAGATGGTTATCGCTGTCGCTACCAATACTGTACAACTTCTCCACCACCCAGAAGGCGGGTTGACGCTGATCCTTGAACTGGAGCTTGAGCATAACCTCTTCCATCTCGAGCGAATGCAGTCAATGCCCGATTATATCGGGTGTTTTCCCGACTTTACCATAGCCCGGTTGGCAAATCTGGTGGGAGAAGGTAAAGGAATGTTGTCCTGTGCACCGCTTGCCTCAGTGGTTTGGGGTACACTGTGGGCCCCTGACCCTCTATGGATTTTAAGGTTCACCTATGCTGAAAATGCTTGATGTCCTGTACCGGGCGACGGTTCTGCGCCACCCCGGCATTGCACTGGCGATCATTGTCCTGCTTGCCATTGTGGCGGCGGCGGGACTGCCCAACCTTAAGCTGGATGCTTCGGCGGATTCGCTGACCCTCGAGAACGATCGGTCGATCGATTATTTCCGGGAAATCAACCAACGCTACCAGAGCGGCGACTTCCTGGTGGTGACGTACAGCCCCGAGGCCGAGATGTTCTCGGATGAGTCCATCAACACACTCAAGGCGCTCCGGGATGACCTGGCCGAGGTCGACGGCGTGGTCAGCATCAACTCCATTCTGGATGTGCCGCTGCTCTACAGCCCGATGCGCCCGCTGTCCGAACAGCAGGAGTCGACCCGGACCTTGCTCACCGAGGGGGTGGACCGGGAAGCCGCCAAAGAAGAGTTCCTGACCAGTCCCATTTACCGGGATACACTGCTCAGTGAAGACCTGGAAACCACCGCCATCCAGTTGAATCTGGAAGTGAATAATCGCTACATCGATCTGGCCCGAAAGCGTGACGCTCTGCGGGCAAAAGCGGCCCGGGGGGAGCTTGATGAGGAGCAGGCCCGGGAACTGGAGGCGGTGAGTCAGGAGTTCCGGGCGTATCGCACCGAGCTCACCGAACGGGATCACGCCCGGGTGGAAGAGGTCCGGAATATTCTGAGTCGCTACGATGATCGGGCGGAGCTGTTTCTGGGCGGCGTGAGCATGATTACAGCGGACATGATCGCCTTTATCAAGAGTGACCTGGTGGTCTTTGGCAGCGCCATCCTGGTGTTCATTATCGCGATGTTGGCGATCATCTTCCGGCAGTGGCGTTTTGTGATCCTGCCCCTGTCGACCTGTGTGTTGGCCGTTATCTTGATGCTCGGCTGGCTCAGTTGGATCGATTGGCGAATGACGGTGATCTCCTCCAACTTTGTGGCGCTGTTACTGATCATGACGCTGGCGCTGACCATTCACCTGATTGTGCGCTTTCGTGAGCTGCACCGACAGTCACCCGAGGCCCCCAAAGAGGAATTGGTGCTCACCACCGTGCGCTTCATGGCTCGCCCCTGCCTGTACACGGCGTTGACGACCATTGTGGCGTTCGTCTCTCTGGTGGTCAGTGATATCCGGCCGGTGATCGACTTCGGCTGGATGATGACCATCGGGTTGAGTGTGGCGTTTGTGTTGGCTTTCGTGGTGATTCCCGCCGGGCTGATGCTGTGGCGCAAAGGGGAACCCAAAGATAAGGGAGACCAGTCCGGCGCCTTTACGCTCATTTTCTCCCGGTTTGCCGAGCGCCACGGGGCACTGGTGATTTTTATTGCCCTGACCGCTGCTCTGGTCAGTGCCTATGGCAGCACACGTCTGGAAGTGGAAAACCGGTTTATCGATTACTTCCATGAGGACACCGAGATTTATCAGGGCATGTCGGTCATCGACAAGCAACTTGGGGGGACCATCAATCTCGATATTATCCTCACCCAAGAACCGGAAGAAGACGCGCCCGAGGCGGACGATCCCTTCGCCGAGCCGGAACAGGAAGCCGATCCTTTCGCCACTCCAGAGAGTGACGACCCGTTTGCAACCGAAGGTGATCAAGAGCAGGTCAGCAATGACAGTGTCTGGTTCACCCGTGCCGGATTGGAGCAGATACAGTCGCTGCACCAGTATCTGGAATCGCTCCCGGAAATCGGCAAAGTGAATTCCCTGGCCATTGCTTACGAAGTGGCGTCGGACATCAATGGTGGGCGGCTCAACAACTTTGAGTTGGGGGTGATGCGCAACGCTCTGCCGGACAACATCAAACAAGTGCTGATTGAGCCCTACCTGTCGGATGAGCACAACGAGGCCCGTATCTCTCTGCGAGTCCAGGAAACCAGCCCGGAACTCAAACGCACAGAGCTGGTTGAAAAAATTCGTACTCACGCGGTGCAGGAGTTGGGCTTTGAGGAAGACCATATTCGCTTTACCGGCATGCTGGTGCTGTACAACAACATGTTGCAGAGCCTGTTCAGCTCCCAGATTGTGACCCTGGGTGCGGTTTTTGTCGGCATCATGCTGATGTTTCTGGTGCTGTTTCATTCCCTGACGATTGCCATCATTGCCATTCTGCCCAACATGCTGGCAGCGGGTGTGGTGCTCGGTGGTATGGGGCTGGCGGGAATCCCTCTGGACATGATGACCATCACTATCGCCGCCATTACGGTGGGCGTCGGCGTCGACCACGCGATTCATTACCTGTACCGCTTCCGCAATGAGTTCTCGCAGCGCCAGAACTATGTGGACGCCATGCACGCTTCCCATGGGTCCATTGGCCGAGCCATGTACTACACGGCGGTAATCATTATTGTCGGGTTTTCGATACTGGCCTTGTCGGAGTTTATCCCATCTATCTACTTTGGGTTGCTGACCGCGTTGGCCATGTTTGCCGCCATACTCGGATCACTGACACTGTTGCCTAAGCTGATCTTGATGACCAAGCCGTTTGGAAGGGAGTCAGAAGGGTAAATCGGGGCGGTTGGCAAACAAAAAACCCGGCCTTGTGTGCCGGGTTTTTTGTAGGTCGGGTATTGATCTATTCAGGCAGATCGATTTCCACCTGTTTGATCAATGCGACATCAGCTTCGCCGCTGGTGATGGGGCCAACCAGTTGCACACCGATGCGCATGGCGTCGGCCAGCTCCCCGGCTTCGTAGGTGATCAGGTTATCACCCGCGACCAGGCCGGTCGTCGTAATGTTGCCAAAGAGCTGGTTGTAAGAGCCTGAGTTCTGCTGGATATAAGGTTGCACACCGATTCCACCGTCGATCTGCGCCTCGGTCAGCGTGACAATCATGCGGACGGTGGCGTTGCTGATCACGTTGGTGGTCACGCCCATGGCTTTGGGACGGTTGCCGCCTTCATCGGCGCTGTCCCAATCAGGGGTGATGACCAGCGCGCCGGCATCCGCGTCGTGGCTCACTGCTGAACCTGCGCTGCCGTCATTGCTCCAGCCCTGGACATCGCTGTCAAACGTAAAGCTCTCATCACCGGTGGCCAATGGTTCCAGAGTAACGGGCATGACCGGTTTTTCCTCGACGGTAATCGCTTCGGGGGAGATGATGGCATCGTCGATGTGCAGAGTGTCATCAAGATCCAGGAAACCGTCAGCGCTCTGGATCTGTATCCCCATCCGGTTGATGGCGGTCAGGTCAAAGCCTTCATTGGCAAAACCAAAGTCTTCAAGGGCGATGTTCTCCAGGTAGAAGGTATTCCAGCCGGCGGTGGTTGCCGTGTAGCCAATGTAGCCTTTGCGGTCAGACGCATCCTGGAAGAATACCTGGGCGATCATGCCGGTGTGGCTCGCGGGTACATAGAGATTCAGGTGGGCAAAGCCATCACTGAGGTCAGCGATTTCAGGATCAATCGGGGTCGAGACTTCGATCTGGTCGCCGGCCGTAAGCCAGTCGGGTGTTACGTCCATGGCTTGTGCGTCAGCGTTGTAGGCGAGAGTGGTGGTGGCATTGCATTCGCTGCTTACGCAAGCGCTGGTCCAGGAGTCAATATCCGTCTCCGCATCAAAGGTGATGCTCACCCAGGGTTCTACCGGAGGCTCTTCTTCCGGTTCCTCTTCTTCGGGCTCTTCCTCTTCGCCGGCATTGAGGTCTTCCGGTGGATTGAGAACGATACGGCTCTGATCGTCCTGATCGTCGCCGCCGCAAGCGGAAAGCGCAAACACTGCACACAGTGCAATCATGAATTTCTGTAACATCGTGTTGTTCCTCTATCGTTATTGTAAATGGTGAGAGGCTTGAGACTGGTGGGGCCAGTGGCCACTCACAGAGCCAGATAGCGACGTGATCCGGCGATGAGACGCCGGCCACTCCCAGGCTGGTCTACTAAACATAGCACACAAATGTTCCAAAAGACTATAAGTCGTCTCAATAATTTTTCGCTATTTAGATGCCACTTTTTATAAGCCTGAATCCGCCAGTGCACGGTGGGATTTTGTGACCTGAAAGAGCTGCATACAAAAAAGCCCGACTCTGCATCAGAGCCGGGCTTTCATTGGTTTCAGTTTTTACAGGCTGACTTACTCGACCGTAATGGCTCGCAGCAGGATCGGCTCTGCTTCTGCTTCCCGGGTTTCAAGTCCTGCGCCCTGCAGCTTGAGCCCTACGCGCTGAGCCGTCGGTTCAGTGGGTACGTCGGTCATTTCCCGCTCGAACCGATACCAGCCGTCACCCAGATCTTCAGCGGCATCGACGGCGATGTTGCCACCATAGTTGCCGGCGTAGCTGCCGCTATTCTGCTGAATGAAGATCTGCAGTGCCAGACCCGGGTTCTCGGTGGTGTAATAGTCGCCGAGATAGAGCTCAACACCAACGGTCGCACCTTCAAGGTCCGGCAGTTCCGTTTCGCCCGCGATGTACATGACGGTACGTTCGCCCTCACTGTACTGCTCGTCGGGGTCCGTCACCTGCCAGTTGGGGGCAATGCTCAGTGCGCCCTGGCCAGCATCGTAGGAGAGCTCGGCGGCACCGGCCAGCCCTTGCCAGTTGTCGACGTCCCAAGTACCTGCGTCAAGGGCTTCCTGAGTCGGAGAGATAGTGAACGGACCTGAGTCTCCGCCGCTGGAAACAATGTTGATCTGCATGCTGTTGATGGTAACCCGACCAGCCACTTCGTTCTTCACTTGCAGACCGACGCGGATGTTCTGGCCTTCTTCAGCAACAAACGCTTCGTTCTCGGTGGCACAAGTCACTTCATAGGGTTCGCCAGCGGTCAACTCACCGTTGCCCACGTAGCAGCCAAACTCACCAGTGTAGCTACCGAAGTTCTGCTGGATGATGGGCTGGACATCGGCTCCGGAGTCCTTGAACGCCTGGTCGACAGTGAAGGTCATATCAAAGCTGCGACCGACCAGATCCACCGGCCCTTCCAGCAGGTAAACCAGTTTCTGGTCAGCAGCGGTGGGCTCGAAGTAAACGCCGCCTTCGCCGTCGCGCTGCAGGGTCACTTCCGGCGGGGCATCCATCACGGTCCAGGCTTCATCATCGGCCTCGACGATCAGCGGACCGGTTCCGGAAGCCGGAGTTACCGTGACATTGTCCAGCCAGAGCTGGCCGGTGACGTCTGTGGCTTTACCGTTGGCGGCAAAGGCGACGCCAAATTCGTTGACGTTGCGCAGCTCAAAACCATCGGAGTGCCAATAGAAGGTGCCGTAATCGACAGACTCATTGCCCTGATCGTCGGTCACGGTTTCACCGGTGCCGGCCATCATTTCCCACATTTCAACGCGATTCCAGCCGGCATCGACGTCGAAGGCACGGCTATACGCAGTGCCGCCAGCGGCATTGCCCAGAACCAGGTGCGCCGCCAGGTTGCCGTCGGTGGCATAGGCATCGGTCACAAACACCCAAGCGCTGATATGCGAGCCTTCCAGATCATTGATTTCATCAATGGGGCTGAAAACTTCCAACTGGTCTTCAGCGCTGGCCCATTCGGGCTCAATGGCGAGGACTTCTTCGGACTCATTCCAGCTCAGCTCTGCAGTGGCGTTGCAGGTTTCTTCGCAGCGGCTGGCCCAGCCGTCGGTCTGTGTCGCTTCGTTAAATGGAACGAATACCAGGATCCGAGGTTCGGCAGGTTCCTCGGGTTCTTCTGGTTCCTCCGGTTCCTCAGGGTTGTTGGGATCCTGTTCAGGCGGAGTATCCGGCCCCAGGTCAAGGTCCCCGCCACAGGCGGAGAGCACAAAAATTGTGCAGAGCGCGATGAGCAGTTTTTGTAACATATCTAAACCCTCTATTATTCTAGTCTTTAGCGTAAGTTGACCGAATTCGGCTGGCTTGCCGCCATCTTTCTTGCGGTCTTTCCCCGAGGTCCGGCGGGGTATGTTGGGGCCAAAAGCCCTCGGAGAGACTGCATGAGCAATAACATAGCACACAAATGTTCTAACTGACCATAAGTCGCGTAAAATTTTATGGTCATAATGACGATATTGTTATGCCAAAACGGCTGGCAGCGCCATAGGATGTGTGAAAAAAGGCTGGAAGGCCCCGACTGGCAGGGCCTGGAGGGTTTTACAGCTTGAGCGACAGTCGCTCGTTGGCTGGCTGCAGGCTCTGCACCCCGGCGAGGTTCAGCGTCAGGTCCAGCAGCTCGGCCCAGGGGTCAGCCTGACGCATCCCTTTGATGGCCCGGTCTATGCCGTTGGCTTTGCGCAGGAGTTGTTGCAGTTGACCCGGAGCGAGCCGGCGCAGGGCGGATTGTACGAGGGGCTGGCGCTTGTTCCAGATGCCGGCGGCCTGGGCGGCCCGCTCAAACGGTATTCCCTGTGATGCCGCCTGGGAAATCTGGACCAGCGCGCGAATGTCCCGGGCCAGGGCCCAGAGCAGGGCAATGGGTTCGGTGCCCTCGACTTTCAGCCCCTGCAGCGACTTCACTGCCCCCCGGGCGTCGCCGTGAAGGGCCTTGTCTACGAGCCCGAAGACGTCGTAGCGGGCGCTGTCGGCGACCACCGAGGCCATCAGTTCGGTGCTGATTTCCGGGCTGTCGGTCAGGAGTTTGAGCTTTTCGACCTCCTGGGCGGCCGCCAGAAGATTGCCCTCGACGCGGGAGGCAAGCAGGTCGATGGCCGCAGACTCGGCGGTGAGCCCGGCTGCTTTCATCCGCTGGGCGATCCAGCGAGGCAATTGGGCGGGGGTGACCGGCCAGACCTGAACGTGGCTGCCGCTGTCTTCCAGGGCTTTGAGCCACTTGGCCTTCAGTGCGTTGCGATCCAGTTTGCCGGTGACCACCAGGAGGAGATTGTCTTCGGAGGGCGCCTTGGCGTACTCCTGCAGCACTTTACCGCCTTTGTCTCCGGGTTTTCCCGTGGGCAGGCGGACTTCCAGAATTTTCCGGTCGGCAAACAGCGACAGGCTGTTGGCGGCGCTGAGCAGTTGGGTCCAGTCGAAGCTGGCATCGGCGTGATAGAGCTCCCGCTCACCAAACCCCTGGGCGCGGGCGGCGGCGCGAATCTGGTCACAGGCTTCCTGGACCAGCAGGGGCTCATCACCGCTGACCAGATAAATTGGCGCCAGGCCTTTGTTCAGGGTCTGCCCGAGTTGTTCAGGGCGCAATTTCGCCATTGTGTGCCTCATCCGGAGCATCGGGAACCAGTCCCTCTGCCTGTGCCGCGCTGATGGCGGCCTGCAACTGGCGAAGTATCTGCTGAGCCAGCTCGGTGCGCATCTCTCCGGTCAGCAGCACTTCTTCCTGGGCGCTGCTGCCGGCACTGCCGGAACTGGCATTGTAGGAGCGGGTTACGCTGCTGACCAGGCGGGTAGCGATGGGCACACCGCGGTGATCCAGGACGTCAAACTCCGCTCTCAGGGTCAGTTCGTAGGCGCTGGCCAAGGCATCACTGCCGACGGCCGCAACGCGTTTGTCGACCAGTTCCCGGTTGATACGCAAGGTATATCGAGCCTCGGAGGGTGAGTCTGTGAGCACGATGTCATCCGCAGACAACCGGTTGCGCAGCTCAACCATCAGTGAGCCGTAGTCGTCCTGACTGGTCAGATGCAGGGTGTCTGTCAGGCTGGACAGTGCGACAGAACCGCGCAGTTGCCAGCCGCAGGCGCCGGTCAGCAGTATCAGAAGAACAGTCATCGTAAAGCGGACAGACATTGAGGCCCCCTTGGCACTCGTGATCACGCTGGGCGGGAGTTTTCGCCCAGCAGGAATCAGTTGGCGACGATATTGACCAGCTTGTTGGGTACGACAATCACCTTGCGAACCGTCACCCCCTCGAGGAAGCGCTGAACATTGGGCAGAGTTTTGGCCTGCTGCTCAATGTCGTCTTTCGGGGCGTCCACCGGGGCCTGCATTTTGTCGCGCACCTTGCCATTGACCTGGACGACGATTTCAATGCTCGATCGGGTCAGGGCGGATTCATCCAGCGCGGGCCAGCGGGCATCCAGCGGGATATCCCGGTGGCCCAATGCCGACCAGAGTGCCTGGGTGATGTGCGGCACGATAGGGGCCAGCAACAGTACCGAGGCTTCCAGTGCTTCGCGTTCGACCGCGAGACCCTGCGGGCTGGCCCGATCGGCCCGTTTGCCGACTTCGTTCATCAGTTCCATCACGGCGGCGATGGCGGTGTTGAACGTCTGACGACGGCCGTAGTCATCGCTGACCTTGGCGATGGTTTCGTGGGTCTTGCGGCGTAGATCTTTCTGGGCATCCGGTAAGGCGTCGGCATTCAGGTCGCCCGGTTCACCCGCCTGCAGGTGGGCGTGTACGGTTTTCCAGAGACGGCGCAGGAACCGGTGAGCGCCTTCCACGCCGGAGTCGCTCCACTCCATGCTCTGTTCCGGTGGTGCGGCGAACATTGAAAACAGACGCACGGTGTCGGCGCCGTATTGTTCAATCAACTCGCCCGGGTCCACGGTGTTGCCTTTGGACTTGCTCATCTTGGCGCCGTCTTTGAGCACCATGCCCTGGCAGAGCAGGCGGTCGAACGGCTCATCACAACTGACCAGGCCCTCATCGCGCATCAGCTTGTGGAAGAAGCGGGCGTACAGCAGATGCAGAATGGCATGTTCGATACCACCCACATACTGGTCCACGGGCAGCCAGTAGGCAGTGGCTTCCGGGTCAAGCATCCCCTGATCATACTGTGGGCAAGTATAGCGGGCGTAGTACCAGGAAGACTCCATAAAGGTGTCAAAGGTGTCGGTTTCCTTCTCCACCGCCTGGCCGTTGAGCTCGGCCTTACGCCACTCGGGGTCGGCCTTGATCGGCGACTGGACACCATCCATGACCACCTCTTCGGGCAGCAGCACCGGCAGTTTGTCCGCCGGTACCGGGATTTCGCCGCCGTCGGGCAGGTTATACATCGGAATGGGTGCACCCCAGTAACGTTGACGGGAGACCCCCCAGTCGCGCAACCGGTAATTCTCCGTGACTTTGCCCTGACCGGCTGCTTTCAGTGCCTGGGCAATGACCTCGAACGCGGCGTCAAAGTCCAGACCATCGTACTCGCCGGAGTTGATCAGCACGCCTTTCTCGGTAAAGGCCTCCTGGCTGATATCGCAGGGCTCATCGCCTTTCGGGGCGATCACCTGTTTGATCGGCAGGTCGTATTTGTGGGCGAACTCAAAGTCCCTCTGGTCGTGAGCGGGTACCGCCATGACGGCACCGGAGCCATAGTCCATCAGCACATAGTTGGCGATCCAGACCGGGACCGGCTCGCCGGTAATCGGATGCTTGGCCTTGATGCCGGTATCCATACCTTTCTTTTCCATGTTGGCCATATCGGCTTCAGACACCGATTGCTTCTTGCAGGCTTCAATAAAGGCGGCCAGTTCCGGGTTGCCCTCTGCCAGTGCCAGGCTGATCGGGTGCTCGGCGGCGAGGCTGACGTAAGTTACGCCCATCAGAGTGTCGGGGCGCGTGGTGTATACGTCAAAGCTCCGGTGTCCGGCCACCGGTTCAGCGAGTTCAAAACGCATTTCCACGCCGCGGCTCTTGCCAATCCAGTTGCGCTGCATGGTTTTGACCTGCTCGGGCCAGTGAGGCAACTTGTCCAGGTCGGCCAGCAGCTGATCGGCGTAGTCGGTGATTTTGATGAACCACTGGGCCAGCTCCCGGCGTTCCACCTGGGTGCCGCAGCGCCAGCAGCAGCCTTCCTCTACCTGTTCATTGGCCAGCACGGTCTGGTCTTCCGGGCACCAGTTCACCGCCGAGTTCTTTTTGTACACCAGCCCTTTTTCATACAGGCGGGTGAAGAACCACTGTTCCCAGCGGTAGTAGTCCGGTTTGCAGGTGGTCACTTCGCGGGACCAGTCGAACCCGAACCCCAATTGCTTGAGCTGCTGACGCATGGCGTCGGTGTTGGCGTAGGTCCATTTTGCGGGGGCCGTATGGTGCTTGATGGCGGCGTTTTCTGCCGGCAGACCGAATGCGTCCCAACCCATGGGATGCAGCACGTTCTTGCCCTGCATCCGCTGGTAGCGAGCGATCACATCGGAGATGGTGTAGTTGCGCACATGGCCCATGTGCAGCTTGCCGCTGGGATAGGGGAACATGGACAGGCAGTAGAACTTTTCGCGGCTGCGATCTTCCACGACCTTGAAGGTCTGATGCTCGTCCCAGTAACTCTGGGCCTGGGTTTCGACATGCGCGGGATGATATTGCTCTTCCATCGGAGTGCTGGGCCTGTTTCAGTCTGCGAAATGGGAAAAGGCGCAATTATAGAGCCTTGAGGGCGATAAAGCGAAGGGCCGCGGGCTCCGTCTGAATATGGTAAGCTCCTGTCGCCTATAAACAGAACAATTGCCCCAGAACAGAGGGAGTTTCCATGAGAGAGAGTCTTAGATTTTTTGTTGTCCTGAGTGTGCTGCTGTGCCTGCCCCTTGTGGCCCAGGCCCAGAGTGAGCGCCCAGAGTCGCCGTTCCGGATCTGGTCCGAACAGGAACCCGTCGAGCCGGACCGTGAACATATTCGGAATGACCGCGTCGTGGCGGTCGATAACCCCAGTCTCACGCCTTTTTGGCCAAAAGAGCCGAACGGTGCGGCCGTAGTGATTTTTCCTGGAGGTGGCTACAAGTGGTTGGCCTTTGAAAAAGAAGGCGTCAAGGCGGCGCAATGGCTGAATGAGCTGGGGGTAGCCGCCTTTGTGGTCAAATACCGCCTGGAGGATTACGGCCATCCGGCGCCGCTGCTGGACGGCCTGAGGGCGGTACGGTATGTGCGGGTGCATGCCGCCACTTGGGGGTTGGATCCGGAGCGCATTGGCGTACTGGGCTTTTCGGCCGGGGGGCATCTCGCGGGCAGTGTGGCGCTGCGCTCAGGGTTTACCCACGAAAGCCTGGTGGACGATCCCTGGGGGCGGGTCAGCGCACGGCCGGATTTCGCCATGCTGCTCTACCCGGTGGCGACCATGGAGGATCCCTATACCCATAAAGGATCCCGTCAGGCGTTGCTGGGGGAAGATCCGAGTGCGCAGGACCGCGCTGAACACTCCCTGGAAAACCGGGTCAAACCGGGAGCTCCGCCCCTGTTCCTGGTGCACGGCAACGGCGACCAGAGTGTACCGGTGGCCAACAGTCTGCAGCTCTATCAGGCCGCCTTGCCTCACAGCCCGGCCTCGGAACTGCATATTTACCAGACCGATCGTCACGGCTTTGGACTGGAGCCCAATGAAGGTACCGCCTCAAATTGGCCCCGCGCCGCCGAGGACTGGCTGCGCCTGAATGGCGTGTTGGGCGAGTAGACTATAAATACAGAGAGAACCAAGACAATGACATCAACCTCCTTTTTACACAGTCTCACCCCTTTACTGGCTGCTGCGGCCCTCCTGGTTGGCTGCGCCACCCAGCCGCCCGCCGAAGAAGTGACCCGGCCCACCCTGTTCCTGGTCGGCGACTCCACCATGGCGGACCAGCCGAAAGAAAAATACCCGGAAACCGGTTGGGGCCAGGCGCTGCCGGAATACCTGACCGACGACATCAAGGTGGAGAATCACGCGAAGAACGGACGCAGCACCAAGAGTTTTATCGACGAGGGGCGCTGGGAGGCCGTGATGGAACGGCTTCAGGCGGGGGATTTTGTGGTGATGGGCTTCGGTCACAACGACCAGAAAGACTACGATGAAACCCGCTACGCCGCCCCCTGGAGCGACTATCGCGCCAACCTGGAGCGGATGGTCGATGACGTCTTGGCCCGGGGTGCCCGGCCTGTTCTGGTGACGTCCATTTACCGCCGCGCCTTTACCGACAGCGGCCAACCGAGGGCTACCCTGGGTGACTACCCGGAGGTGACCCGCGCCGTCGCCAGTGAGCGGGGCGTGCCGCTGGTGGATTTGAACGTCATGACCCGTCAGTTGCTGCTGGATGCGGGCGTAGCGGGCTCAGCCGACATTTATATGCAGATTCCGGCGGGCGAGTACGCCAATCTGCCCGACGGCAAAGACGACAACACCCACCTGCAGCGCCGGGGCGCCCGGCAGGTCGCGGAACTGTTCGTCCAGGGCGTCCGCCGCCAATCCCTGCCTCTGGCCGACTACATTCGCTGATTTTCGCCCGGCCCGAGGGGGCGGAGTAGATCGGACTAGATGGCATCAGCTAAATTTAGATGGGGCAGAGGCCATAACCCTATTGCTATCGGGCGCCACTTCGCATACAATCGCCGCCCTTGAAAAACCGAACCAACGACGCAAGCTCCGGAAAGCGCCCTGAACGCTGCTTCGTGTCGTCCAAACTGAGTATTTGGAGCAACTATGTACGCAATTTTTGAAAGTGGTGGCAAACAGCACCGCGTCGTGGAAGGGGAAACCCTCAAGCTGGAAAAAATCGAAGTCGCCACCGGTGAAACCGTGGAATTCGACAAGGTTTATCTGGTTGCCAATGGCGACGACGTCAAGGTGGGCGCTCCCGTCGTAGACGGCGCCAAAGTGACCGCCGAAGTGGTCAGCCACGGTCGTGGCGAAAAGGTGCGGATCATCAAGTTCCGTCGCCGTAAGCACTCCATGAAGCGTCAGGGTCACCGTCAGTGGTTCACTGAAGTGAAAATCACTGGAATCAAAGGTTAAGAGGAGTTTAGACAATGGCTCACAAAAAAGCAGGCGGTAGTACGCGCAACGGGCGCGATTCCGAAAGTAAACGCCTTGGCGTTAAAGTATACGGTGGCCAGGCCATCCCCGCCGGCGGCATCATTGTTCGCCAGCGCGGTACTCAGTTTCACCCCGGTGTGAATGTGGGTATTGGTAAGGACCACACCCTGTTCGCCAAGGCCGAAGGCCGGGTGAAGTTTGAAACCAAAGGTGAGAAAAACCGTAAGTTCGTCAGCGTCGAAGTCGCTTAAGACGTCCTTAAATACGGTTGTCGCCCTCGGGCGAACACACCTCGGAAAGCCCTGTCGAACTATCGATGGGGCTTTTTTGTTATAAGTTGTCGGATGGACTTGCGTCGAGTTGGGAGGGGGCCTTGAAGGGGAACACCCTTTCGAGACACGCCGTGAATACATCCCTGTAGGCTCGCATCGCGGGTCCCCCGCTCCACGGTCTCGAAAGGGTGTTCCCCTTCAAGGCCTTTACCTTCGGAGCAAGCTGCTACTCAAGTTGGTTGAAGTCGCTTTTTTAAGGCCAATTTGAGCGAACAAGCTGGAATTTGGCACTTAGGGTCGATGCTGGGTATGGTCTTCCAAGACCGTAGAGCGGGGGACCCGCGATCCGAGCCCCCATGGATGGGTTTACGGCGTGTCTTGGAAGACCATACCCAGCAGCGGCCCGGCCGCAATAGTGGCACCCTTAAAGTTAGATCAACCCTGTCGGGAGTAAGAAAGTGAAATTTGTAGATGAAGCGCCCATTCACGTCGAAGCGGGCAAAGGCGGCAACGGTTGCCTCAGCTTCCGACGGGAAAAATTTATTGCCAAAGGTGGCCCCGATGGGGGCGATGGTGGCGATGGGGGGAGTGTGTACCTGGTGGCTGACGAAGCCCTCAACACCCTTATCGACTATCGCTTCCAGCCCCGCTACCGCGCCCAGAATGGCGAAAAAGGCGGGAGTAAAAACTGCACCGGCAGCAAAGGCGAAGACCTGCTGCTGCCGGTACCCGTCGGCACCACCGTGATCGACAGCGACACCGGTGAGCAGCTCGGAGACCTGACCGAAGTGGGGCAGAAGCTCAAAGTCGCCCAAGGTGGCTTTCACGGGCTGGGTAACACCCGGTTCAAATCCAGCGTCAACCGCGCGCCCCGGCAGACCAGCCATGGTACCGAAGGCGAAATGCGCAACCTCAAACTGGAACTGAAAGTATTGGCCGATGTTGGCCTGCTCGGGTTGCCCAATGCCGGCAAATCCAGCTTCATTCGCGCCATCAGCTCCGCCAAACCGAAAGTGGCCGACTACCCCTTTACCACCCTGGTGCCCAACCTCGGTGTGGTCAAAGTACAGAAACATCGCAGCTTTGTGGTCGCCGACATTCCGGGGTTGATCGAAGGTGCCGCCGATGGCGCCGGCCTGGGTATTCGCTTTCTCAAGCACCTCACCCGCTGCCGGGTGTTGTTGCATATCGTCGACATGGCGCCGCTGGACGACTCTGACCCGGTCGAGCAGGTGCGCACCATTGCCAACGAGCTGGAGAGTTTCAGCCCAACCCTGGCCACGCGGGAGCGCTGGTTGTTGTTGAATAAAATCGACCTGCTGCCGGAGGATGAAGCCGACGCGCGCTGCCAGGCCCTGGTGGACAAGCTCGGTTGGGAAGGGCCGGTGTTCCGTATCTCGGCGCTGCAACGGCAGGGCACAGAGCCCCTGTGCGGCGAGCTGATGACGCATCTGGAAAACATCTGGGAAACCGAATCCGAAAATGAAGAGGCCCGCGAGCGCGAGGCGCAATTCCAGGCAGATATGGCTGCGGAAGTGCGCGAACGTGTCGAGGAGCTTCGTTTGCGTCGCCGTGCGGCACGGAAGGGTGACGACGATGATGACGACTTCGATGATGACGATTATGATGTCGAAGTAGAATACGTACGTTAAACGGAACCCTTTCAACATGGCAGACAGAAGTTCGGTAACCACCACTCAGCGCTGGGTCGTTAAAATTGGCAGTTCCCTGCTGACCAACGATGGCCGAGGGCTCGATGTCCGCGCGATTAACGACTGGGTGGCGCAAATGGCCGAACTGCGTCATGCTGGCGTCGAGATTGTCTTGGTTTCCTCCGGCGCGGTGGCTGCCGGCCTGACCCGGTTGGGCTGGACGCGTCGCCCGACCGCGGTGCATCAGTTGCAGGCCGCTGCGGCGGTCGGCCAGATGGTGCTGGTGCAGACCTACGAAAGCGCCTTCCAGCAATACGGTCTGCACACCGCTCAGGTGCTGCTCGACCACGATGACCTCTCGTCCCGCCAGCGCTACCTGAATGCCCGCTCCACGTTGCGCACGCTGCTCGATCTGGGCGTGTTGCCCGTCGTGAATGAAAACGACACCGTGGTCACCGATGAAATCCGGTTTGGTGATAACGATACCCTGGGTGCGTTGGTGGCCAACCTGATTGAAGCGGATCTGCTGGTCATTCTGACGGACCAGTCCGGCATGTACGACAGCGATCCGCGCTCCAACCCCGACGCGAAGCTGCTGCCGGAACTGTCCGCAGATGATCCGACCCTGGAAGCCATGGCCGGCGGAGGCGGTGCTCTGGGGCGCGGCGGTATGTTGACCAAAGTTAGAGCCGCGCGGGTCGCCGCTCGCTCTGGTGCCGATACCCTGATCCTCGGCGGACGCACCGAGCGGGCGCTGCTGCGTGCCCGGGCGGGCGAACCGCTGGGAACGCTGCTTCACGCCGGTCAGGAACCACAGGCGGCGCGCAAGCGCTGGATCGCTGGTCAGTTGCAGACCCGTGGCACTCTGGTTCTGGATGAGGGGGCGGTCAGGGTGCTGCGGGAGAAAGGCCGCAGCCTGCTGCCGGTGGGCGTCAAATCAATCCGGGGGGCTTTTACCCGGGGCGATATGGTGGTGTGTGTCGGACCCGATGGGACGGAAATTGCCCGGGGTCTGGTCAATTATTCCGCTGATGAGGCGCGCAAGATTCTCGGTCGACCCAGCGGCGATATTCTGGCCTTATTGGGTTACAAGGACGACGACGAACTGATTCACCGGGATAACCTGGTACTCACGGAAGGGTAGGGAATGAACTGGAAATGGGCCCGTCGGCTGGTAAATTTCTGGCCACCGTTGTTTTTTGCCGGCATCAAAGCGACGTCAATCAGTGAAGATTTTCGGCGCATCGAGGTGGTTTTAAAGCGCCGCTTCCACACCCGCAATATGGTGGGTACCCAGTTTGGGGGTAGCCTGTTTGCCATGACCGACCCCTGGTACATGATGATGCTGACCTACAACCTGGGAAGGGATTATTTTGTCTGGGACAAAAGCGCTCACATCGATTTTATCGCCCCGGGACGCACGGCGGTCCGAGCGGTGTTCAATCTTGATGATGCCACCCTGGAGCGCATCCGGGCCCATACCGCCGATGGGAAAAAGTATCTGCCCAATTTTGCGATCGATATTGTCGACGATAATGGCCACCTGGTGGCTCGTGTACATCGCACGCTGTATGTGCGCGCCAAACCGCACAAACGCCCGCTAGGCTGACGTGGCTCATGCGGGGATGGTGCGCTCCGCGGCCCACTCCCGCAACTGCCTAAGCGGCTCTGCCATCACCACCGAGAGTGGGCTGGTGTTGCCTATCTCCCTCAGAATGCACTCGGTACGAATCCCGTCTCGCCCCTCGCTGTAGCGCGCAGCGACAATGGCCTGCTCAATCTCGGCACCGCTAAAACCGTCGCTCGCTTCACTCAACAGTGCCAGGTCAAACTGCTCGGGGTTCAAATCCCGCTTGCGTAGGTGAATGTCAAAAATTGCCCGGCGCACGTCGGCATCGGGTAGATCGACAAAAAAGATCTCGTCGACCCGACCCTTGCGAATCAGCTCCGGTGGCAGCTTGCTGATATCGTTGCTGGTGGCGGTGAAAAAGACCGAGTTTTTGCGCTCCGCCATCCAGGTGAGCAGGGTGCCGAGCATCCGTCGTGAGGTGCCGTCGTCACTGTTGCCCTGTGCCAGGCCCTTTTCGATTTCATCCAGCCAGAGAACGCAGGGCGCCATGGCATCCGCCATCGCCAAAGCTTCGCGCAGGTTGCGCTCGGTTTCACCGTGGTACTTGTTGTACAGAGCGCCAATGTCCAGGCGCAGCAACGGCAGGTTCCAGGTGCCGGCCACGGCCTTTGCGGCCAGGCTTTTGCCGCCACCCTGGACCCCGAGCAACAGGATGCCCCGGGGTTGTTCTATTCCCGGGTCCCGGCTGTGAAAGGCCTTGCCGCGAGCCTCCAGCCAGCGCTTTAGGTTGTGTAATCCCGCCACCTGGGAGAAGTCGGCTGTCTCGTACTCGTAACTCATGACCCCGCCCATATCCAGCAGGGAAAACTTGGCTTTATTGACCGCCGGCAGATCCTCTTCGGTGATGGCGCCGTCCTGCCAGATGGCCACCCGCACCAATCGCCGTACATCGCTGGCGCTCAATCCCTGGAGGTTGGCCATCAGTCGGCGCAGGGTATTGTTGTCGGTTTTGATACGCTTCTGACCGTTCTGCTCGGCGTAGTGACGCGCCTCTTCCCGGATGATCGCCAGAATGCGTTCGTCCGTGGGCAGAGACAGTTGGAAGGAGGCGCTGTAGCGGCTGATTTCCGGCGGCAGCGTCAGCCGGTGACTCAGCAACACGATGGCATGGGGTGTCTGCTCGTGTTTAAGCGCAATGTCCTTGAGAAGACGCACAGTATGGGGTTGATCGTTCAGGTAGGGGTGCAAATCGCACAGCAGATAAATGCCCGGCGTATCCTGTGCCTTGATGTGCTCCAGCACTTCGGCCGGCTCCTGATGCTCACGCCCTTTGGGAACCAATTGGGGGCCGAAACCGAGTGTGGTCAATCCGTCGGTCACCGACCAGCGATACAGCGGTCGCGCCTTATCCCGCGCGACCCGCTGTAGCAGGCTGATGGCCTTGTTTTCTTCATGGGTCTCAATGACCACCAGCGGGACTTTTGAGTCCAGCATCAGCGACAGGTCGTGTGCGTCTTGCATCTTATTGATGTTCCTTAACTGAAAATGACGCTGAAACGATAGGAAGCGGTGTCCTGCTTGTCAATAGTCGAAGAGGGGTTACGGCGGATGCGCTTCGGAGGGCGCAGTTCGCATCCACCGTTCTCAACCGAACCTAATGTTCGTAGTGCCCAATATCCGGCGCTTTACCTTCATAGTCCAAAGCGAGCTTGCCGCCGGCATCCACCAATACGCTATCCGGCCGCGATCGGAGCAGGTCGATATCGGGCAGAGAGCCATCCGTCTCGCGCGGCCCTTTAGCCGCTTCGGTGTCTACGCTGAGCAGGACGTCCACGGTCACGGTTTCGTCCAGTTGCCAACTGTTGTTGCCTCCCTCGGTACCCGAGGCAATGTCGTTGGGTCCTTCCAGACTGACGTTATTCCACAGGTGGTTCCCGGTGCGGGTGTTGAATACGAAGTTGCGGCCATTGTTGTAGGCGGTGTTGTGAGCCAGCAGAATCCGGCCCGCATTACTGTTCTGATCGAAGCCTTTGGCGGCATTGCCGTACCGATTGTCGAACGCCATATTGCGGTACACCACATGATTTCCGGTGTTGCGTTCACTGCGCCCGAGTTTGAAACCGTTACCGCCGCCCTGGAAATCCTCGGGGTTGCCGAACACATCCGGATTGCCGTTACCGAACGACCAATTGTTGTAGAGCGTTACGGTGTTTTCGGCCTCCCAGAAATCAAAACCATCATCCGAATTTTCCCAGGCACGGTTGCCATAAAACAGGTTGTCCTCGCCGATGCGATCACCTTTGGCGGCAAAACCGTCGGCCCGGTTGCCGATCGGGTCCCGGGTATCGTTGAAGTTGCGGTAGCTGTCGCAGTTCATGATCAGGTTGTGCGCGGCCAGGCCGCCCACATGCAGGCCGGTATCCCTGCTGCCGGTAATCACAAGCCGCTCCACCCGGTTGTGGTTGCCCTCCAGGCCAAAACCATTGTGTCCGGCGTTTTTGATGGTCAGGCCGATCACATGCCAGTAGTTGGTGTCCAGGCGAAAGCCGTGATCACCCAGTTCCTGCCCTTCAAAATCAAAGACCGGTTCTTCTCCCGGGTAGTTTATGACAATGATTGGCGCCTCCTCGGTGCCGTGACGGGCGCCGCTGCCATCGCTGGAGGCGCGAATCTGAATACGCTCGGTCTGCCGGTACTCGCCGCCGCGCACCACAATGACATCGCCGGGTTCGGCCAGATTGACCGCATACTGCAGACTGGCAAAGGGGTTTTCTTCGGAGCCGTCAAAGTCATCGCTACTGGCCTCGGCGGCCACAAAGAAGGTATTGTTGCCCTCGGGAATGCGGTCCGCTGGTGTAGGTTGAGGAACGGCCGGAATCAGGGAGGATACGTTGATCTCAAAGTCATCGGCAACGCTACTGACGCTGCCGGATGAGCTGGATGATGACGCGGATGAGCTGCTGTTGCTATTGGCTTGGTCATTGCTGCCGGAACCACCGCAGGCGCACAAGAGGGCGCTGACCGCCAGGATCAGGGTTGATTTCCACATGGGACACTCTCTCACTTATTGCTTATGGTATGGGGCGCTCTATTGACGCCATGTTCTGAGTCTACCGCAAGCGTTGGAGAGAATGAAGACGTTGGTGGGTAACGGCGGATAAGCGAAGCGCATCCGCCGTTAACGCGAGCAATTTTGTAGCCTTAGTAATACGTCAGTTCCCGCGCCTTGCCCCAGAATACGCGGTAGGCGAACAGCGTATAAGCGATGATCGCCGGCAACACAATCACCACACCCACCAGAATGAATTTGAGGGATTCCGGCGCGCTGGCCGCCTCCCAGAACGGGAGCTGTTCCGGTACCACATAGGGAAAGAAACTGTACGCCAGGGCAGAGAAGGCCAGTACAAACAGCGCGATGGCGACGGCAAATGGCAGCCAGCAACCAAAGTCATTTTCGTAGGGAAAGTGGGCGAGAAAGCGATCATTGATCAGAAACAGGACAACGCAAAGCACGGGTATAAGGAGCAGAAATAACGCTATGCCACCCCCCAGCCACTTGTCGAACACCCGTTCGCTGATCATCGGATTGATGACCGACACGGCGACCAGTCCCAGCGCCATCAACCAGGCGCAGCGGCGCGCCCAGCGCGCCGCACGCTGTTGCAGTTCGCCCTCGGTTTTCATCACCAGCCAGGCGGCGCCAATCAGGCAGTAACCGGCCGTCACGCAGACGGCACTGAGGGCGGCGAAGGCGTGGGCCGCCAGGCTCTGTTCAAAGCCCATGACGTAGAGCCCGAGCATGTAACCCTGGGATAAAGTCGCCAGCAGTGAGCCGGCCCAGAAAGCGAAGTCCCAGCGGGTTTTGTGGTCCACCGGTGCCTTGGCCCGAAAGTCAAAGGCGACACCTCGCAGAATCAACCCGGCCAGCATCAGTGTTACGGGCATATACAGTTGAAACAGAATCATATTGTGGGCCGCAGGAAAGGCGATCAGAATGATCCCGACACCCAATACCAGCCAGGTTTCATTGGCGTCCCAGAAGGGGCCAATGGACGCGATCATGGTATCGCGCTGACGCTCCGAATCCCGGGGCAGCAGGATGCCAACCCCGAGGTCATAGCCGTCGAGAATGGCATAGATGAGAAACGCCACACCCATCAGTGCCATGAAAATCAAGGGTAGCCAGAAGGCTTCTCCGGTAGGCATCACAGGGCACCTCCTTCATTGCGGATCATCGGGTTGTATTGATCCTGCAGGGTGTTGACCTCTTCGTCGCGGTCGACCAGTACCGCCTTGCGGGCAATCAGGAACAGGGCGCTTATGTAGGCAATCAGAAGGCCCGCATACAGGGTCAGGTAGATGGCGAGCGACAGTGCCACATTGCCCCCGGAAACCGCCGTTACGGCCTCGCTGGTACTCAACACGCCGGTCACAAGCCAGGGCTGGCGGCCAATCTCGGTGACATACCAACCGGCGAGGGTGGCGACCCAGCCCGAGAAGGTCATGGCCACGAATACCTTGAGCATCCAGGGCGGGACCGACGATCGCCGCCAGAGTTGCCAGGCGCCGAGCCAGGAGACGGCGAGCATCAGAAAGCCCAGGCCCACCATGATACGAAAGCCCCAGAATACGGGCGCGACGGGCGGGTGTTCATCGGTGAATTCGTTCAACCCCTGCACCTTACCCTGCCAGTCGTGGGTGAGAATGAAGCTGGCTCCGCCGGGAATCTCCAGAGCAAAGTGATTGCGCTTCTGGTCTTCATCGGGGAGTCCAAAGAGTACCAGAGGCGCCCCTTCCGTGGTTTCCCACAGACCTTCCATGGCCGCCACTTTGGCGGGCTGATGTTTCAGGGTGTTCAATCCGTGCAGATCGCCCAGCAGGATCTGCAGCGGGATCAGGAGCGCGGCGGCATACACGCCGGTTTTCAGGGCCAGGCGCGGAGCCGGTTTGTGATCGCCCTTGAGTAGCCGGTAAGCCGAGAGGCCCGCCACCAAAAAGGCCGCAGTCAGCCCGGATGCGACCAGCATGTGCGCCAGTCGGTAGGGCATGGACGGGTTGAAGATGATGGCCCACCAGTCCACCGGAAAGGCCACCCCATCGCGCATTTCAAAACCGGTGGGCGTGTGCATCCAGGAGTTGAGGGACAGAATCCAGAAGGCGGACAGGCTGGTACCGACGGCGACCAGAAAAGTGGCGATGGTGTGTACCCGGTTGGAGACCCGGTTGATGCCGAACAGCATGATGCCCAGGAAGGTGGCTTCCATGAAAAAGGCGGTCAGCACTTCATAGCCGAGCAGTGGTCCGGCGATATTGCCCACGGTTTCCATGAAACCCGGCCAGTTGGTGCCGAACTGAAAGGACATGGTGATACCGCTGACCACGCCGAGGGCAAAGCTCAGCGCAAACACCTTCACCCAGAAGCGGTAGGCGCGCATCCACACTTCGTCACCGGTGCGGTTGTGCTGAACCCGGAAATAGAACAGAAACCACGCCAGAGCGATGGTGATGGTGGGGAACAGAATGTGGAAACTGATATTCGCGGCGAACTGGATGCGCGATAACAACAGGGTTTCCATTGTTGGTACCTCGTTAGTTCAGGTGACGGCGGATGCGCCTTTGGCTCCGATGCGTCGGACCGATCCGCCCTACGGCCGAGCGCAGCGGTATAAATCCGCGTCGGGCGGATCGGTCCGACGCATCGGAGCGCAGCGCATCCGCCGTCACGAAACGATACGTCGATGCAAGCGCCTCTACTTCAAAAACCGATCCTTCATATCCAACACTTTGCCGAGACTCCCGCCGAGCTTTAACAGGCTCTTCAGGTTGCTCTGGTTGAGCCGCTGAATTTCCGTGGTCCACTGGGTCAGCATCTCGATCAGTTCGTGCATCTCCCGCATGCGCGCCTGAGCGTACTCCTCCTGGCGGTTGGCCGGCTGCTCCAGCAGCAGGCCCCGCAGGGTCGACAGGGTCGGGTCAATTTCCCGTTTGCGCCGTTGCTCAATCAGTGTTTTGGCAATCTCCCAGACATCATCCGGGGCAGAGAAAAACTCTTTCCGCTCGCCGGGAATGTGCTGCAGGCGCACCAGCTCCCAGGACTGTAATTCCTTCAGACCCATGCTTACATTGGAGCGTGAAAACCCGAGTGCCTGGGCAATCTGTTCCGCGCACAGCGGTTCTTCACTCAACACCAGCAACGCGTACATCTGCCCCACGGTGCGGTTAATGCCCCAGCGGCTGCCCATCTCGCCAAAATGTAGCACGCAGGATTGAATCATGGGGGTAAGTTGGTCTGACACGAACGGGGTACTCCACAAGTTTCAGTAATTACTGAAATTACAGTAACAGGTGGTAGTCGTCAAGTGTCCGGTGGCCCAAATCCTGCACTGCTATGCTTATAAGGTCCCAGGTGTGGGGCTCGAGTTAACCAGAAGGATTGCGTCATGATTGAATTGGAGGAAACCACAGCACTTTGGCCGGCGGCTCTGCTGGAGCGGTGGGGCGTCAGGGGGCGAGAAGCCCCGGCCGACATCCCATTGCTTTCCCGGCATCTCCGTGTTACCGAAGCCCTGGCGGGCTATCTCGCTCGCCTGTATAGCCCCCTGGCGGAGCGTCTGGCGCGCTGCCTGCCCACGCTCTCTGACCCCCTGGTGTTAGGCATAAACGGCGCCCAGGGTACGGGCAAGTCCACCGCGGCGGAGGTGATAGCGCACCTCCTGGAGCTGCGAGGCTTCCGGGTCTGCCGGCTGTCCATTGATGACCTGTACCTGACACGGGCGGAGCGCCAGCGCCTGGCAACGCAGGTGCACCCACTGTTGGCGACCCGAGGGGTACCCGGAACTCATGACATTGCCATGGGAGAGGCCTTGCTGCGGGCGCTGATACAGGCCGACGCTGATACCCGGGTGATGCTGCCCCGTTTCGACAAGGCGCAGGATGATCGCCGCGCTGAAGGTGATTTCTGGCAGGGACGTCCTCATCTGATCATTTTTGAAGGCTGGTGCGTCGGTGCCCGACCTCAGGACGAAGTGGCCCTGGAGCCCGCGCTCAATGCGCTGGAGCGGGAGGAAGACCCCGACGGGCGCTGGCGCCGCTATGTCAATGAACAGCTGCGGGGCTATCAACGCCTGTTTGCCCGCCTCGATCATCTGATTCTCCTGCGGGCGCCGTCCTTCGAGCAAGTGTTCCAGTGGCGCTCCGAGCAGGAGGCGGCCCTGAAAGAGCAGCTTGACGAGGAGGGGCGCACGGGGGCTCACCTGATGAGCCCGCGGATGCTACAGCGCTTTATCGACCACTATGAGCGGCTGACCCGCTGGATTTTACGTGAAATGCCGGCGCGGGCCGATCTGGTGTTGGCGCTGGATACCAACCACCGCGTTGAGCGGATCACCGTTTCCGGAGCGACTACGTTATGAACACACCCATGGTGGTATTCACCGATCTTGATGGAACCTTGCTCAATCACGATGACTACGATTGGTCGGCGGCGAAGCCGGCCCTGGCCGCGCTGAAAAAGCGACGGATCCCCCTGATCCTGGTGTCCAGCAAAACCGATGTGGAAATGCTCGAGCTGCGCCGTGCGCTGGGCAACACCGATCCTCTGGTCTGCGAGAACGGCAGCCTGTTGCTGATTCCGGAGGACTTGCTGGAGGCTCTGGGGGTTTCCGCCGATCCGAGGTCGATCAGCGGCGGTTACCATTACGAATACCGGGGCTTGCCCCGCGAGCAGATTCTGACGCTGCTCAACGACGTGAAAACCGACTACCGGTTTACCGGTTTTGCCTGGATGACGGATGACGACATCGCCCAGCACACGGGCCTGACGTTGGAGGCGGCTCACCTGGCCAGCCTGCGCAAAGCCTCGGAGCCTATTGTGTGGCGCGATACACCAGAGGCTCTGGAAGCGTTTACGGAGCGACTGACCCGCCACAAACTGCGCGTGGTCAAGGGCGGGCGTTTCTATCACGTCATGGGGCAGTGCGATAAAGGCGATGCGGTACGGTACTTGCAAAAGTGCTATGAGCACCACTTCGGCGCAGTGCCGTTCAGTATTGCCCTGGGGGACAGCCCCAACGATCTGGACATGCTTAACGCTGTGGATGCACCGGCCATCATTCCGCACAGTGATGGTTCACGCCTGAAGGACCCTGCACTAAAACGGGCCTTTGTTGCACCCGAAGAGGGCGCGGCGGGCTGGAATACCGCCGTTCTTACCCTGATCGACCGATAGGCGATCGCATTGATGAGGATGAACCCATGAGTGATTTTTTCCAGAACGGGCGCATTGCCACTCTGCACAATCTGGGGGATCGCCCTCTGGAGGCGATGGAAGCGGAACTGAATGAGTGGGCGGAGAAAAAGCCCATGTGTCTGGTGTTACCTTGCCTTTATTCCGAGTTGCAGGGGCCGGCGTTGGAAAACATCATTCAGGAGTTGAGTCAGGTTACTTATCTGGATGAGATCATCATCGGGCTTGATCGTGCCACCGAAGAAGAGTTCGAGCACGCCAAGACGTTTTTCTCCCGTCTGCCTCAGCGCCACCACATCCTCTGGAACGACGGGCCGCGTCTGAAGGCCATTGACAAAGTGCTGGACGAATATGGCTTGGCGCCCAACGAGTTGGGGAAGGGGCGCAATGTCTGGTATTGCCTGGGCTATGCGCTGGCTCAGGGGCGGGCTAAAGCCGTCGCGCTGCACGATTGCGATATTCTTACCTACAAGCGGGATATCGTTGCCAAGCTGTTTTATCCGGTGGTCCATCCCACGTTCAACTACGCGTTCTGCAAGGGCTATTACTATCGAGCGGCCAACGGCAAACTCAACGGTCGCGTCAGTCGTCTGTTGGTATCGCCGCTGGTGCGGGCACTGGAAAAAGTGTTCGGGCATGACGATTACCTGGACTTTATCGACAGCTTTCGCTATCCCCTGGCGGGGGAATTTTCCATGATCATGGATGTGGTGAGTTCCATCCGGATTCCCAGCGATTGGGGGCTGGAAATTGGTGTGCTCTCGGAAGTGAACCGTCGCTACTCCGATGAGCGCGTCTGCCAGGTGGATATTGCCGATGCCTACGATCACAAACATCAGGATCTGTCCAAAGACAACCCGGAGGGCGGGCTGTCGAAAATGAGCACGGACATTTCCAAGTCGCTATTTCGAAAGCTGGCGATCAAAGGTACCGTCTTCACCCCGGAAGCCTTTCGCACCATCAAAGCGAGTTACTATCGCCTCGCGCTCGACCTGATTGATCGGTATCACAACGATGCGGTCATTAATGGCATGACCCTGGACCGCAATCAGGAGGAGAATACTGTGGAGCTGTTTACCAAGTGCATCATGCGGGCGGGGGAGCAGTTTCTGAATGACCCCACCGAGCGGCCGTTTATGGCCAATTGGTCGCGCGTGTTAAGCGCCGTGCCGGATGTGTACGATCAATTGTTGGAGGCGGTGGCGCAGGATCGGGGGTAACAGGATTTCGCTGGGCTTGTGTAATGGTGGATGACGCGCTGCGCGCTTCTCCACCCTACGCATACCACGGCAGTCCGCGTAGGGCGGATAAGCCGAAGGCGCATCCGCCGTCACCCACCACAAACGATACTTCAAATTTTCTTCTCATAATTCGTCAACCAGACACACTGATAAGGCGCCAGGGTCAAAGTCCCGTAAAGATCCGTCACCGCCTCCCCACTGATCAAATCCCGCCAATGCTCGGTACTGATCAGATTGATATTGGTCAGGCTGATTTCCTGCGGCCGATCACTCAGATTATTCAGGCAGAAAATACTCTGCGTCCGGCGCAGGCTCTGCCGCCAGAAGCCAAATACCTCCGGCTGCAAATGCAGGGTGAACTGGGTCGCGTTCGGATGAAACGCCGGCTGCGCACAGCGAATCCGGATCAGTCGCTGCAGCGCGTTGAAGATTCGGTGTTGAGGCGTTTCCGGGTCGGCGAGCAGCGCTTCGAGCTCGCCCTTGTGCCAGTTGGTCCGGTTGATGGAGCGGTTGTGCTGGGTGGCTTCCAGTTTGTCCAGATCATTGGGCGTCGCAAACAGGGTGTGAATATAGAACGCCGGTATACCCTCCAGGGCCAACATGATGATCTGCGAACACAGCAGGCGCGCCTCCTGCCAGCGATCGGTGCCCTGGTAGGTGCCCTTGAAGGCGTCGAACAGGCTGATATTCGCTTCGTAGGGCTTGCTCTCGCCATCGAGTCCGGTGCGGCTGGAAATGCGACCGCCAAAGGACTGCAGCGTCTTCAGGAAGGTCTCCAGCTCTTCGTCGGACAACAAGCCTTCCGCCGGACGCAAACCGATGCCGTCGTGGGAGGCGGTAAAATTCAGATAGGCACAGCCCACCGGCGAGGGCGGCATGCTCATCAACCAGCCTTTCAGGTACTGGCCGTTGCCGGACAGCAGCGCGTGAATCACCAGCGGTGGCAAGCTGAAGTTGTAGATCATGTGCGCTTCGTTGCTGTTGCCGAAGTAGGTCAGGTTTTCCCGGTTGGGCACGTTGGTCTCGCTGATCAGAATGGCGTGGGCATTTTTGTATTCCATCAACAGTCGCAACAGCTTGATGACTTCGTGGGTCTGGGGCAAATGAATACAGGGGGTTCCGATCTCCTTCCACAGAAAGGCCACGGCATCCAGGCGCAGCCACTGAACGCCCTTGTCGAGATAAAGCCCGATGATCTTCAGGTATTCGAGCAGCACCCTGGGGTTGCGAAAATCCACATCTATCTGATCGTGACTGAACGTACACCAGACGTGCTTCACGCCTTCGTTGGTTTCCACCGCGCGCAGCAGCGGGCTGGTGCGCGGCCGCACGACCATGGACAGGTCGTAGTGGGGGCTGGCTTCAACAAAGTAATCCCGGCCCGGGTCTTTGCCATATTGGTAGTTGCGGAACCAGCCGCTCTGACTGGACACGTGGTTGATTACCAGGTCGCCCATGAGTTTGAAGTCCTGCCCCAGGGTTTCGATATCGTCCCAGTCGCCCAGCTCGGCGTCGACCTGGGTGTAGTCGATGACGGCAAAGCCGCCGTCGGAGCTGTGGGGAAAAAAGGGAAGCACGTGCACGGCGCTGAAGGTGTCCTGCAGGTGTTTGTGCAGGAACTGCTCGAGTGTATCCAGGGGTTTTTCGTTGGGCGTGCGGATGGAGTTGCCGTAGGTGATCAACAGGGCGTCCTGTTCGGACCAGAGTTGCTCGGGCGGTACGATGGCGCGATTGATCCGTGGCCCGATGGCGTCGAGGCACTGTTGGGTCAGTGCGTCGGTGTCGGCATTGGGGTAGAGGTAGTTGAGCAGAGCCCCCAGTTTGTTTTTCAGTTCGGGCAGGGACAGGAAATCGGTGGTCATAGACAGGGCTCTCTCTTCGGTATGGGGCCAGATTGCCTTTTAAGAGCTGCAATATCTATACCGGCGAACGGTGTGCATTGATCCGGCTCCGGGTCTCCAACCGGCCTACCCTCCACCCTCCCCAAAACTCTATGCGAAGCTACAAAACCGTGCTCAAAATCAACACAACGATCAGGCCAACCACCCCGAGGATGGTTTCCAGAACCGTCCAGGAAGCCAGGGTCTGGCGCTCGGTCAGCCCCATAAACTGCTTCACCAGCCAGAACCCCGAATCATTGACGTGGGACAGCACCGTGGCGCCGCAGGCAATGGCAATGACGATGCAGGCCGTTACACCGTCGGAGTAACCACCGGCGCTGACCAGAGGCGCCACCAACCCGGCACTGGTGACCATGGACACGGTGGCGGAGCCCTGGGAGACGCGGATGACGGTGGCGACCAGGAAGGCGAACAGGACGACCGGGAGGTTCGAGGCGGTCATGGCTTCCACCAGCGCATCGCCCACGCCCGCGGCGATGAGCACCTTGCCGAACACGCCGCCGGCGCCGGTCAGCAGGATGATCATGCCCACCGGTTCCATGGAGCGGGTCGCCACTCGTTGGATTTCGTCCCGGCTGAAACCCAGGCGGGTGCCCAGGAAGTAGAAGGAGAGCAGGGCGGCGACCAGCAGGGCGGTGAAGGGGTGGCCGACAAACGCCATTACCTGGGCCGCATCGTGGCTTTCACCGAGCCACGTCTTGGTGGCGGTGTTGAGCAGGATCATCGCCAGGGGCACCAGAATAATACTGATTACCAAGGCGAAGCCCGGCTGCGGGCGGTCGCTCTGGTGATGACTGTCCATCTGGACCTGAGCGGTGTCCGGCAGTTCGGCGTGAATGCGGTTGCCGATAAAGCGCCCGAAGACGATGCCGCCGAGAATCGCGGCGGGAACGCCCGCCAGCAGGCCCACCAGAATCACCCAGCCGAGGTCAGCACCCAGCAGCGAGGCGACCGCCACCGGGCCGGGGGTCGGGGGGATGAACGAGTGAGCCACCGCAATGCCCGCCACCAGCGGCATGCCGTAGAACAGCAGGGATTTGCCCGTGCGCTTGGCCAGGCTGTAGACCAGTGGAATAAAGAGGATCAGCGCCACCTCGAAAAAGACCGGAATGGCGACAATCAGGCCGAGGGCCATCAGGGCCCAGGGGGCTTTGTCTTCGCCGGCTTTGCGGGTGAGGGTGTTGGCAATCTGCTGGGCGCCGCCGGAGACCTGCAGGATTTCCCCGATCATGGTGCCCAGCCCGATCACGATGGCGATATAGCCCAGGGTGCCGCCCATGCCCTGCTGGATGACGTCGGCCACCTCGGGCAGGGGCACGCCGCCGGCGATGGCAACCCCCATGCTGACCAGTAGCAGGGCGACAAAGGCCTGCAGACGCAAGGCCATGATCAGAAACAGTAAAACACCGATGCTGACAACGGTGACCGAAAGCAAGTAAGTGGCTGACATGTTGTTATTATCTCCTGTCGTTTGTGGGCGCCGTTTTAGTCAGAGCGGGCCTTGAGGGATTCTATGTAATCAATGGCCTGTTCCATTACGCCGGGTACCGGTGGGTGAATGTTCAGTGGGGTGACGTCGGGTTCTTTCTGGAGGTCCGGGCGTTCCAGCGCTTCGAACTGACTGTCCAGTAGCTCCGGGGGCATGAAATGCCCCTGACGGGCGCTGATCCGGTCGGCGATGGTGGCCGCGTCGCCGTCCAGGAACAGGAAGTGGGTATCGAGGCCGCAGTGGCGGAAGGGCTCACGATGACTGCGTTTCAGTCCGGAGAACGCCAGTACGAAGGTCGTATCGGTGTCGGCACGCTCACGAAAATACTCGCACATGCGCGCGATCCAGGGGGCACGCATCTCATCGGTCAGGGGTTTGCCTGCCGCCATGTGCGCTTTGGCCGTCTCACTGTGGAAGTCGTCCGCATCCAGGTAAGTAAAACCGAAGTGTTCCGACAGTGCTGAGGCCATCGTCGACTTGCCTGCCCCGGAGACGCCCATCATGATCAGCAGAGTTGCCAAGGTATGTCACCCTCTTCCCAAAAAGTACGGATTATAACGCGGTAGGAGGTTAGCGCACTTATTATGTTAGCGCAAACATTTAGGCTGTGATAATCTTCCGGTTTTTGGAAGAGGGAGTTGGACAGTGAGCACCCGGGCGAGAAAAAAGCACTCCCAGACCGTCACCCTGGCGGATGTGGCGCAATACGCCGGAGTCAGTGGTATCACTGTATCGAGGGTCATTAACCATCCTAATAAAGTGTCGCAGACAACGCGGCAGGCCGTGCAGGAGGCAATCGATATGCTGGGTTATATTCCCAATCAATCCGCCAGTTCACTGGCGTCTACGCGCTCGCGCGTCATCGGCGTGGCAATTCCGTCACTGTCGAATATTGTGTTCACCGATGTATTGCGCGGTATCTACGATGTGGCGGGCACCTCCGGCTACAAGGTGCTGATGGTGGATACCCACTACTCGGCACTGGAGGAGGAGCGCATGGTGCGCACCCTGCTCAGTCAATCGCCTGAGGCCATGATTCTCACCGGCGGTGAGCAGACCCAGGCCTGTGAGCGCCTGCTGCTGAAGGCCAGGATTCCCGTGGTCCAGATCATGGATCTACTGGATGAGCCGATGGATATGAACGTCGGGGTATCGCACTTCCAGGCCGGAGCCGCTGTGGCGGAGCAACTGCTGTCGGCGGGCTACGGTCAGTTGGGTTTTATCGGCGCCCGTATGGATAAACGGGTTCGGGAGCGTCTGGCGGGCTTCAAGTCCGTATTGGAGGGGCGTGGGCGCTTCTGGCGGAACTTCATCCAGGTGACCGACCGTCCCTCCTCCATAGAACTCGGCGGGGAGCTGTTTCGTGCGCTCATGGGGCAGGCCGGCGAAGTGGTGGATGCGGTATTCTGTTGCAACGACGACCTGGCCCTGGGGGCGCTGTTTGAAAGTCAGCGGATGGGGCTGGATGTACCGGGCGATATCGGGTTGTGCGGGTTTAACGACTTTGAGGTATCCGCGTTTACCAACCCATCACTCAGTAGTGTGGCCGTGCCCCGGTATCAGATGGGCGTAACGGCCGCGGAAATGATTGTCGCCGCGTTGAATGGGGGGGACGTAGGGCAACGGAAGCGCGACCTCGGTTTTGAAATCGCGCTTCGTCAGTCGACAGATCACCTCTAGGAGAGCCTCAGGCGCTTTTGCGCAGGCCTGTCGATGCCTTCCGGGTCATTGCCAGGTACTTCAGCCAGGCCTGCTCGACCGGGTTCTTCGGGGCGGCCTGCTTGGCAATAACCTTGAGCAGGTGGCGGTCCTCGTCGGTGGGGTTGGCCACCTCCCCTCGGCACAGGGCGTGAATCAGTGCGCCGTGCTTGCGGATCAGGCGGGCCTGGATACCGGACAGCTGGCTGGAATGGTCAAAACCGGCGGGAAAGTGCTCGCGGTCCTGGAAGGGCTGCTTGAGGTAGTGCTCGCGCGGCAACATGGTTGCTCTCCTTTACCGTAACGTGGGGTGGATTTGACACCTCAGTCACGTTATACGATGTTTCTGGCAGAAATATGTCAGCGCGGAGTGAGTTTTCCTGAACAGCTCGGGTGTCGGCCCTCCGGGCACAAAAAAACCGGCACAAGGCCGGTTTTTCCTGGCGTTGCGGTCGGGCCGCAGCGCGGGTCACAGTCAGGTCAGGCTCAGGAAGCCATGGCCTTGATGTGGCCGTTCAGGCGGCTCTTATGACGAGCGGCCTTGTTCTTGTGCATCAGGCCCTTGTCGGCCATGCGGTCGATGACCGGAACAGCGGCGGTGTAAGCGGTTTTGGCCGCTGCCTGGTCGCCGGATTCGATGGCCTTGACCACGTTCTTGATGTAGGTGCGCGTCATGGAGCGCAGGCTGGCGTTGTGCTTGCGAGCCTTTTCGTTCTGGCGAGCGCGCTTCTTGGATTGAGGTGTATTTGCCACCGTGGAGCTCCTGTTACGTATTCAGACTGAAATTCGGTCGTCCGGCAGCCATTCGCACAAGCCGGAATCAAGGACGCGACATTATGCCCATTTGGAGCCGGATGTCAACTGTCCCGATGCCAGTGGCGCGTATCCTTGCGGTAGGGCAGGCGTACATGCAGGGCTGCCTTGGCCACAATATGGGCGCTCACGGGGGCGGTAATAAACAAAAACAGCGCGATCAGCAGCTCGTGAAGACTCAGGCTTTCTCCGCGGGTGCTGAAAAACAGCATGGAGGCGACAATCATACTCCCCACGCCCAGCGTGGTGGCCTTGGTCGGACCGTGCAGACGCATGAAAAAGTCCGGCAGGCGTGCCAGGCCGAACGAGCCGATCAGCGCAAAGGAGGCGCCGATCAGCAGCAGGGCGGAAACCAGCCATTCTATCCAGTTAACATCGTTCACAGTGGCTCTCCTATTCGATGATGTCGCCGCGCAACAGGTACTTGGACAGCGCAACGGTGCCCACAAAGCCCATCACGGCAATCAGCAGGGCGGCTTCGAAATACAGCATGGACTTCATGGAAAGCCCATACAGTACCAACAGGGCGATGGAGTTGATGTACATGGTGTCCAGCGCGAGGATCCGGTCTGGCAATGAAGGGCCCACCGCCAGGCGCCACAGGTTCAATACCAGTGCCAGGCTCATCATCACCAGGCTGATCTGGATTACGATGTCGAGCATTCGAAAATCTCCTTAAGTGGCGCTTCATAACGCTGTTTGATGGTGGCAACTGCAGCGGCTGGATCGTCCACATGAAGCGTATGGATGATCAACTGCTTGCCATCGGCGCTCAAATCAGCCGACACAGTGCCCGGAGTCAGGGAAATGGTGCTCGCGAGAATGGTGATGGCAAAATCCTGTTCAAGGTCCAGATCCAACGTCATGAAGGCCGGCTTGAGGGACTTGGGCGAGCCCAGGATCAGACGCGCTACGGTCCAGTTGGCAATCACGATGTCCCAGAGTACTACCGCCACAAATTTCAGGGCCACACCCGGGCGGTTCAGTGTCATTTCCTGGGGCCAGAATGACTGGGTGACAAAGGGAATGAACCAGGCCAGCAAACCGCCCAGAACCAGATGGCCACCACTGATGTTGTTGGCCAACAGAAACCACAGCAGTAGCATAAACAGACTCAGGACCGGGTGCGGGAGGAGTTGCCGGCGCCGTCGCTTGGTATCGGTCAGGGTGCTCATGGATTTCCCCCCACGGTGGTGTGGCGCAGTACGCTGTCGATGTACTGGCCCGGGTTCAAAAGCTGTTCGGCCATGGCGTCGGTGTAAGCGATGATCGGTTCGCCCCACAGCGCCAGGGCTGGTGTTGTCGCCAGCAGGCCCAGCGCGGCGGCCAGGGGCAGCAGCGAGGCTTTCTGGGTGTTGGCGACCACTTCAGTAGTACGCCAGAAAAAAGTGCTGCCGCTGCGACTGAGGGCGGTAATCGACGCGAGGCCGCCGAGCAGGACCAGGCTCCAGAGCCAGATGGCCGCATAGCCGGTGGTGGCCGATTGCAGGAGCAGCAACTTACCGACAAACCCGCTCAGCGGTGGCATGCCGGCCACACTGAGGGCCGCCACAAAAAACATCAGTCCCAGGGTCGTGCTCTGGGGCAGGGAGGGGCCGGTACGGATGGCATCGCTACCGTCCTGACGCTGGCGGCGGATCAGGTCGACAATCAGATACAGTGCCCCGCACACCCAGGTGGAGTGGGCCAGATAGTAAAAGGTCGCACTCAGCGCCTCTGCGGTGTTCAGGGCCAGACCGGCAAGCAGGGTACCCACCGAGATGATCACGAGGTAGGACACCTGCATACGCAGGTTGCGGGCGGCCAGTACACCGATAACCCCCAGCGCGAGGGTGACCAGTGCCAGTGGCCACAGCCAGGGTTGAATCAGGTTGGCCAGTTCGCCGGCGTGATCGCCAAAGATCAATGTGTAGACCCGGGCGATGGAGTAGACCCCGATTTTGGTCATGATGGCGAACATGGCCGCCACCGGAGCACTGGCCGCGCTATAGGCCCGGGGCAACCAGAAATACAGCGGCACCATCGCGGCCTTGAGCCCGAATACCACCATGAACAGCAGGCCGGCGGCGGCCACAATGGGAGCGTCCTGGGCCGGCAGGTTGGCGACCTTGGCCGCCATGTCGGCCATATTCAGGGTTCCGGTGATGCCGTAGAGGGTGGCCACGGCAATCAGGAACAGGCTGGACCCCGCCAGGTTCAGAACCACATAGTGCAGACCGGCTCTCGCCCGCTCCTGGCCCCCGCCCTGCACCAGCAGTGCGTAGGAGGCGAGCAGCAATACCTCAAAGCAGACAAACAGGTTGAACAGGTCGCCGGTCAGAAAGGCGCCGTTGACCCCGAGCAATAGCAGGTGCAGGAGGCCGTTCAGGTTGTAGGCCGGATGGTCCATGGTGCTCGCGGCGTACCAGATGGCAAAAAACGCCAGCACACTGGTCACCAGAACCATAAAGGCGCTGAGCCGGTCCAGAACCAGAACAATGCCAAACGGCGGCGCCCAGTCACCCATGGCATAGACCTGAATCACCCCGCTGCTCGCCGTATAGAACAGCAACAGGGAAATGATGACCAGCAGACCGGCGCTGACCAGACTGACCGTGCGGGTCAGTACAAAGCCTTTTCCGGCCAACAACAGCAGGATGACGCCGGTGATCAGGGGCAAAAGTACCGGCAGCGCAATCAGGTGGCTCATACCCGATCCTCCTGCGACTCGCCGGTCTGCTTGCCGTCAACATGGTCGTTGCCCAACTCCGCGCGCGCCCTCAGAGCGAGTACCAGGACAAAAGCGGTCATGGCGAAACTGATCACAATGGCCGTCAGTACCAGTGCCTGTGGCAGGGGGTCGGCATATTGCTCAGCCGTGCCGATGACGGGAGGGGCGCCGGAGGTCAGACGCCCCATCACAAAGATGAACAGGTTGACCGCATAGGTAAACAGGGTCAGCCCGACAATGACCGGAAAAGTCCGACTGCGCAACATCAGATACACGCCGCAGGCGGTCATCACCGCGATCATGATTGAAATCAACAGCTCCATTAAATCTTCTCCCCTTGTTCATTGGTGGCCGGGGCTTCGTGCGTGGTCTGCGCCAGCTTGCCCAGGTGCGCCAGAATCAGCATGGTTGCGCCCACGACAGTGACGTACACGCCGACGTCAAAAGCCATGGCGGAAGCCAGCTCAAAATCGCCCACAAAAGGCCAGTGCACATGGGTAAACGTCGAGGTCAGGAACGGATAACCGAACAGCCAGCTTGCCAGCCCGGTGAGCGTGGCGATCATCACGCCGGTGGCGGCCACTTTGCGGTAATTCCAGCGCAGGCGTTGCTGCATCCACTCGGTACCGGTGGAAATATATTGAAGAATCAGCGCCACGCTGGTGACCAGCCCGGCAATAAATCCGCCGCCGGGCATATTGTGTCCGCGCAGGAAGATATAGAACGACACCATGATCGCAAGCGGGAGCAGAATACGGGTCATTACCGACAGAATGGGGGGATGTGGTTCGCGGGCCCAACGACGACCGTCGCCATCGGCCTGGGGCAGCGGCAGTTTCAGGCCGTGCAGCATCGCGTAGATGCCCACCGCCGCCAGGGCCAGCACGGTGATCTCACCCAGGGTATCGAACCCGCGGAAGTCGACCAGAATGACGTTGACCACGTTGGTACCGCCGCCACCGCTGACGCTGTTCTCCAGGAAGTAGTCTGAGATGGGAGTGAACGGTCGGGTCAGCACCGCCCAGCACAGTGCGCCTACCCCCACCCCGGCGCTGCCCGCAATGGCAATATCCCGGACCACACGCCTGGGCGGTGATTCGTTGGGCGTCATTTGGGGCAGGAAATAGAGCGCCAGCATCAACAGGACGATGGTGACCACCTCGACAGACAGTTGTGTCAGCGCCAGATCCGGGGCGGAGAACCGGATGAACGTCAGCGACACAATCAGCCCCACGACGCTTAACATCAGTAGTGCCGCAAACCGGTTGTGGTGAGTCAGTACCGTTCCGAAGGCGGCAATGACCAGTAGTGCGGTTGCCACGGCGCTTACCGGGTCCATCGGGGTCAGCGTGGCTGAGCCCGTCCACTCGGTCAGAGGCCAAAGCCCGGCGGCGCCCACCACCAGAGCGGCACCAAAAAACAGGGCCAGATACCGCTGGAGCGAGCCGTTCTCGAGCCGGTCGGTGACCCACTGGGCGGCCAGGACACCGCGCTGTACCCGGTACTCGAATACCAGCTTCTCGTCTTTGCGGAACTTGCGCTCGTAAAATGCAAACAGCCCTTTACGCTGAGAGTAGAGGAGAATACCGCCCGCCAGCGCGATGGCACTCATCAACAATGGCAGGTTGAACCCGTGCCAGAGTGCGATGTGGTACTCCGGCATTTCGTGCCCGAGAACCGCCGTGGCAGCGGCGTGGATAAAGGGCTCGATGGTGTAGTGCGGGAAAACACCCACTATCAGGCAGAGGACCACCAGAATCTCCACCGGTACTTTCATGTAGCGGGGTGGCTCGTGGGGCGGATACTTGGGTAGATCCTGAGGCTCGCCATTGAAAAAGACATCGTGGATAAAGCGCCAGGAGTAGGCAACCGAAAACAGCGCTCCGAGTGTGGCCAGCATCGGCATGATCCACCAGAACTGACCGAGATATTCCAGATGCAGGCTCTCGGCAAAGAACATCTCTTTACTCAGGAAGCCGTTCAGCAGCGGTACCCCGGCCATGGCGGCGGATGCGACCATGGCCAGTAGCGCGGTATGTGGCATGTACTTCCACAGGCCGTTGATCTTGCGCATATCCCGGGTGCCGGTTTCGTGATCGATGATTCCGGCTGCCATGAACAGCGACGCCTTGAAGGTGGCGTGGTTGATGATGTGAAACACCGCCGCTGCCGCTGCCAGCTCGGTGCTGAAACCGAACAGCAGGGTAATCAGGCCCAGGTGGCTGATGGTGGAGTAGGCCAGCAGGCCTTTCAGGTCGTGTTTGAACAGGGCCGTATAGGCGGCGTACACCAGCGTGGCAAGGCCCACGAAGCTGACGATAAAGAACCACAGCTCGGTGCCCGCCAGTGCGGGGTACAGGCGGGCGAGCAGAAACACCCCGGCCTTGACCATGGTGGCCGAGTGCAGATAGGCCGACACCGGGGTGGGGGCGGACATGGCGTGGGGTAGCCAGAAATGGAAGGGGAACTGGGCAGACTTGGTAAACGCACCCAGCAGCACCAGAATCAGGGTGATCGGGTAGAGCGCGTGGGCGCGGATCTGGTCCCCGGCGGCAAGAATCTCGGTCAGGTTAAAGCTGCCAACAATGTGTCCCAGCAGCAGTGCGCCCGCGAGCAGGCAGAGGCCGCCCGCCCCGGTAATGGCAAGAGCCATCCGCGCCCCTTTGCGGGCCTCGGACTGGTGGGACCAATAGCCGATCAGCAGGAAGGAGCTCAGGCTGGTCAGCTCCCAGAACACCAACATCAGAAGAATGTTGTCCGACAGCACAATGCCGAGCATCGCCAGCATGAATATCTGCAGCAGGGCGTAGAGCTTGCCCAGAGAATCCCGTGAAGACAGGTAGTAACGGGCGTACAGCATGACCAGCAGGCCAATGCCGGTGATCAGCAAGGCGAACATCAGCCCCAGGCCGTCCAGGCGAAGGCTCAGGTCCAGCCCCAGGCCGGGCAGCCACGCCTGATGGAAACGAAAGGTCTCGCCGGCCAGCACCGCTGGCGTCAGGTAAAGCAGCAGCCCCAGGGAGATCAAAGGCGCTAACGCCGCCGACCAGGCGCACAGGTTGCGCCCGAAGCGCTCCGTGGCGAGGGGGACCAGCGCGCCCAGGAGCGGCAGGAATACAATCAAAAACAGTGTCATAAGGTCTCTCACACCTTGTGGGTATTATTCATCTCCGCCCGGACAAGTATAACCGGGGATACCTTGAGATTCGTTGTGGGTAACAACAGACGGGGTTACAGCGACGCGGGTGGGTCGGTAAAGAAGGGGTGGCGTTTTAAAGTGAAGCCTTGGGGCTCATGGTGGTGCGGCATCGCGGTCATTCCCGTGTCTTAGGTCGTTGTGGACGTCGTACCAGAAACCGGCAAATGCTTTTATACACTGTAAAGGGGGCCGAGTACCAGTATTGCAGAAGCCTCTTAACCTATGTTAACCCTCGGTGGATGACGCGCAAACGGTCCGACGTATCGGAGCGTTTGCGGGTCATCCACCGATCACTGACCCGCAAACGCCAGATAACCCCGATGCAACTCTTCCACCCGCTTCTCTAAATCGACCAGACTCCCGGTGTTATCCAACAAGTCATCCGCCCGCTTTAGCCGCTCGGCTCGCGACATCTGACTGGCCATGATCCGCTGGATCTGCTCCGGGTCCGCACCGTCCCGGGCACTGGCCCGTGCGAGCTGGAGGGACTCCGGCACATCCACCACCAGAATCCGGTCGACCAGCTTATCCTGCCCGGTCTCAAACAGCAGGGGAGACACCAGTAGGGCGTAGGGACCTCGCGCCGCGGCCAGCCGCGAACGCAACTCCCGGTTGATCAGAGGGTGCAGCAAGGCTTCAAGCCAGGTTTTCGCGTCGGGATCGGTAAAGATGATGGCGCGCAGGGTCGGGCGGTCCAGGGTGCCGTCAGGCGTCAAAATATCCGGGCCAAAGTGTTCGGCAATGGCCTTCAGGGCGGGCTGGCCGGGTTCGACCACCACCCGCGCCATATCGTCCGCATCCACGGCCTCAATGCCTTTCGCCTGGAAGGCCCGCATGACGGAAGACTTGCCGCTGCCGATGCCTCCGGTAACGCCGATAACCCGCTCCGCCATGATTCAGGGAGCCGCGAACTGAAGGTACTGTTGGAGCAGGCTGTCGCCCCAGATAAAGGCAATCCAGCCCGCAATGGCCAGGTAGGGGCCGAAGGGAATGGGAATGTTCTTGTCCCGGCCCAGGATCAGCATCATGCCGATGCCGATCACCGCACCCACCAGGGACGACAGCAGCACCACCAAAGGCAGCATCTGCCAGCCGAGCCAGGCGCCCAGTGCGCCCAGCAGCTTGAAGTCGCCGTAGCCCATCCCTTCCTTGCCGGTCAGCAGCTTGAACAGCCAGTAAATCGACCAGAGCGAGAGGTAGCCCGCCACCGCGCCCCAGAGGGCGTCCTCCAGTGGCACAAAGCCCCCCAGATGGTTGACGATCAGCCCGAGCCAGAGCAATGGCAGAGTGATCACATCGGGCAGCAACTGGGTGTCGATGTCGATCATGGTCAACGCAATCAGCGACCAGGTGAATACCAGCGCCGCCAAGCCAACGCCGGTCACGCCAAACTGATGAATCACAAACACGCTCAGCAGGCCCGTCACCAGCTCAATGATCGGGTAGCGGGCAGAAATCCGGCCTTTGCAGGCTGAGCACTTGCCCCGCAGCACCAGGTAACTGATTACCGGCACGTTCTCCCAGGGCTTGATCCCATGCCCGCAGTGGGGGCAGGTGGAATTGGGGGTGATCAGGTTGAATGTTTTCTGCGGTTCCGGTGGTGACTGCTCCAGCAGCTCGCAGCACTGCGACCGCCACTCCGACTGGAGCATTCTGGGCAGGCGATAGATCACCACATTGAGGAAACTGCCAACCAGCAGACCTAAAACAGTGGCGCTGATGAGCGCCACTGAGGGATAGAGAACGAAAACTTCGGATATGGAGGACACGTTAAATAACCGACCCCATCTGGAAGATTGGCAGGTACATGGCGATCAGCAGGCCGCCGACCAGAACGCCAAGAACGGACATGATAATGGGTTCCAGGAGCGAAGTCAGGCTGTCGACTTGATTGTCTACGGCTTCTTCATAATACACAGCCACTTTTTCGAGCATTTCGTCAAGTGCGCCAGATTCTTCGCCAATAGCAGCCATCTGAACGAGCAAGGTGGGGAACATTTTCTGAGCGCGAATGGCTGTATTCAACTGAATGCCGGTGGAGACTTCCTCGCGGATCTTCAAAATGGCATCGCTATATGGCTTGTTGCCTGCTGCGCCTGCGACAGATGTTAGAGCGTCAATTAATGGAACACCAGCGGCAAAGGTCGTGGAGAGTGTGCGGGCAAAGCGTGCCATGATAGATAAGTAGAGTATATTCCCCACGACCGGAAGTTTAAGAATGTATTTATCAATGGCGTAAGCAAATGCCTTGGAGCGACGTCGGGCTTCCTTGAAGAAAAACACCGAGCCGATAATGATGGCCAGCATTATAAACCATTGTTCTCGCATGAAATCTGACATATTCATGACAAGCAGTGTGAAGGCGGGAAGTTCGGCGCCGAAGCTTTGGAACGTCTGCGTGAATTGTGGCACCACTTTGATCAGAAGGATCGCGGTAACAATGATAGCGACCACTACTACCGCGATCGGGTAAGTCATAGCTTTCTTTATCTTGGCTTTGAGGGCCTCTGTTTTTTCTTTGTAGGTCGCAATTCTGTCCAGCATGGTTTCCAGAGCGCCTGACTGCTCACCTGCTTCTACCAAGTTACAGAAGAGATCGTCAAAGTACTTGGGGTGCTTACGTAAGGCGGACGCAAAGTTGCCGCCGGCCGCTACGTCATCGCGAATTTGGTGAACCAGTGTTCGAACCCGAGCGTTGTCTAGGCCATCGGCTACAATATCGAAAGACTGCACTAGTGGAACGCCGGCTTTCATCATTGTTGCCATTTGGCGAGAAAACACCGCAATATCTGACGGTTGAATTTTCTTGCCGCCACCACCAAACAGGGGCTTCGGCTTTTTACGAACCTGATTGGCTCGAATGCCTTGCTTCAGCAGTTGTGCCTTGATTAGCGCGGGACTGACGCCCTCCATTTCGCCCTCAATCTTATTGCCTTTTTTGTCCAGGCCTTTATAGAGGTAGGTTGCCGACGTGGAGCCTTTCGCGACTGGCTTTTTGCGGGCCGCTGTGGGCGCGGCTTTCTGGGCTTGGGCGGTGGTGGCCATAAGCGTTAATCCTTGGTGACTCGGTTGGCTTCTTCAAGGCTGGTCAACCCTTGCGCCGCTTTGCGCAGGGCTGAAATCCGCAGATTATTAAAACCCGCCTCATGGGCGGCTTTGGCAATTTGCAGGGAGTTGCCTCCCTCCATTATAAGGCTGGCGATGGTCGGTGTGATGCGAACTACTTCATAGACCCCGACACGACCCTTATAACCATTGGTACACTGTGAGCAGCCCACCGGGTGGTACAGCTCCAGTTCGCTGCGGGGAATTCCGATCTCATCGAAACCTTCTTCGCTCAGTACGGCATCGGGAATATCCGTTGCGGGCTTCTTGCAACTTTTGCACAATCGGCGGGCCAGGCGCTGGGCGATAATCAGGCTCACACTGGTGGCCACGTTAAAGGCGGGTACGCCCATATTGAGTAGGCGGGTCAGCGTTTCCGGGGCGCTGTTGGTGTGCAGGGTGGAGAGCACCAAGTGGCCGGTCTGAGCGGCCTTGATGGCGATTTCCGCCGTCTCCAGGTCCCGGATTTCCCCCACCATCACCACGTCCGGGTCCTGACGCAGGAAGGAGCGCAGGGATTCGGCAAAGGTCAGTCCCACCCGGGTATTCACCTGAACCTGGTTGATCCCCTCCAGGTTAATCTCCACCGGGTCTTCGGCGGTGGAAATATTTCGCTCGCTGGTATTGAGAATATTCAGGCCGGTATAGAGAGACACGGTTTTACCGGACCCCGTCGGCCCGGTCACCAGAATCATGCCCTGCGGTTGCTCCAGAGCGTCCATATAAAGTTGCTTCTGATAATCCTCGTAACCAAGTGCATCAATACCCATTTTGGCGGAGCTGGGGTCGAGAATCCGCAGCACGACCTTCTCTCCAAACAGGGTAGGCAGAGTGTTCACCCGGAAGTCGATGGCTCGGGTTTTGGAAATTTTCATTTTGATCCGGCCATCCTGCGGCACCCGGCGCTCGGAAATGTCCATCTGGGACATCACTTTCAGGCGTGCCGCCAGGCGGGTCGCCAGATTGATGGGCGGCTTGGCCACCTCCTGCAGGATGCCGTCGGTGCGAAAACGCACGCGGTAGGCCTTTTCGTAGGGCTCAAAGTGGATATCCGACGCACCGCCCTTGATGGCGTCCAACAGAATCTTGTTGATAAAGCGGACAATCGGGGCCTCATCTTCTTCCTTACCCCCGTCATCTTTCGGCGCCTCGGGTTCTCCGCCCTCGGTTTCCAGGCCATCCAGAGCGTCATCGTCTAATCCGCCCAAAGCGTCCCCTATGGACTCCTCTTGGGCATTGACATAACGATCAATAGCGGCGGCCAGCTTGTCGGCCTCCACCAGAATCGGGTCGGTGTTCAGGCCGGTGTTGAACTTGATCTCGTCCAGTGCGTGAAGGTTGGTCGGGTCCGCCACCGCCAGAAACAGCCGGTTGCCACGCTTCATCAGGGGCAGCGTATGGTGTTTCTGAATCAGCTTCTGGTCCACTAACTTGGTAGGAATCGCGGTGGTGGACAGACTGTCGAGGTCGAAAACAGGGGTGCCGAACTCATCCGCAGCCACCCGGGCCACTGTAGACGCATCAAGAATCTGATGAGTGACCACATGCTGCACAAAAGGCACGCGATCGCGTGCCGCCTGGGCCTGAGCCTGGCTCGCCAAATCGGAATCCAGTAGGCCATCGTGGACCAACCGGCGTGCCAGGCCGCTGAGAGCGGGTGCAGAGGTATTCATAAATGCCTGATTTCCAAAAGCTTTTATTCTGTTCGCTGACCATGTGCCACGGCGGATAAAAGCCGACCGGTGGCGTGAAAGTCAAAGCAGAGTCTTAACTGTATACGATAAGTCCATGGGATATCTACAATTCTAGCGCAGGAATCGTTCTTGGTGCTTTTGCGGCCAATCTCCAGCCCTGAGACAAGTTGTGATGTAGTTCACAATATTGAAAATTGAAGGGTGGCACCGCTTGGCTCTTCGGCAGGAAAGGGCGTTGTCTGGCGAGTCAGGGTGACAAAAAATGTCACTAGTCGGCGGGGCGCGTCCAGAGGTGTCGCATAAATCATTAATCTGAGGGTTGTTGGGTTGATTGTGGTGTCGATCATGGTTCAGGTGGTGGGTTTGGGCGGCTTGGCACAGCTTATGCAACCTCACTCCTGTCTGTAACTTTTCCACCAACGGAGATTCAAAGCATGAAACAGATGCAAAAAGGTTTTACCCTGATTGAACTGATGATCGTAATTGCGATCATTGGCATTTTGGCGGCAGTCGCTATCCCGCAGTATCAAAACTACATTACACGGTCGCAGGTTAACCGTGTAATGTCTGAGGCTGGCCAACTGCGAACCTCTATTGAGGATTGTATCCTAAATGGTCGCACGGCGTTGGGTAATGCTGCGGGCCAGTGTAACCCAGGGGCTAGCGGATCAAACTTGATGGATCAAGATAACAACGCTAATCAGTCCGGTAATGCCGTCCCGGCGGGGACTGGTGTGCCAGTTATTGCTCCAGATCCGATGACGGCTGCTACCACCATTACGGCGACTTTTGGCAACAATGCGGCTGCTGTGCTGCAGGACGCTGGCGCGACGCTCTCTTGGCAGCGTAATGCCGATGGAACTTGGCAGTGCGTTACTGCGAACGTGCCTGCTGAGTTTATTCCTAACGGATGTCAGTAAAATAATGATCAAAAGGGAGGCTCGGAAAGAAACTTAAACCTTCTGGTGCGCTCTCTTTTCAGGCTCCTCCCGCTTTAGCGGGAGGAGCCTTTTAAGTACAGACATCTGGCTTATTGCCGATCTTATGCATATTCCGTGACTACCCTTTCTGATCGTTGGGAGGCGGGATTTGATCCATCATCCATTGGTTAATATAGGATGCTCAAGGAGTAGAGGGGCTGACCAAGATGGGGTCAATTACCAATTTCTCCGTTTCGAAAATAAAGTTCCACTAAACGGGAATCAAAGGGGTCAGGGTCGTTGATTTGTAGCGAAGTCGAACATGTGCACATAACAACGTAGAGTACGGGCCGCAGGTGATGCACAATTACCAGGACTACGGCCTGTCGGGCATGGCTTTTCTTCAACAGAAATTCCTTTTGTATCATCGGTTCACTTACTGGCGCAGTAGGTGACGCTCGGGTTAAGGTTTTACACGATCTTTTACAGTTTCTTATAATGTGAACACGCTATACTGCTTCGGAATGGAAGCCCTTCTGGTTTGGTATAGGATGCTCTATTATGAAACGTTCCCTAATTTTATTCGCTGTTTTTCTCGGTTTGATAGGCTGCGGTTCAGATCAAACAGAACGAGATATTATGGAGTCGGCCCCGTTGGTGGACAGTTTGCCCTCAGAGGTTGAAGTGATTGACTGCCCAGCGTACGCAGGGCACTCCGATATTGACGATAGTCTGGCGGAACATGTTACCGACGCCCATCGCTTCCGCGAGCTGTATTTGTCGGCCAACCCAAATTCTCAGGACGATGTACCTGATATCGATTTTGATGGACGTGATGTGATTGCTGTATTGGCTGGCCGGCAGTCGAGTGGTGGTCATGAGGTTTATGTTAGTGACGTCAGCGAACGGGACGGTGGCCTTGATGTGGGCTATACGTTGGTGTCTCCATCGTCGGATTGCGCGGTTACCACTCAAATAACGTATCCTTATTGCTTTGTGTCTCTGTCGAAAGTCCAGGGCGAAGTTCATCTATCCGGTCAAAGCGTATCGGCCTGCGGGCTGGAGTTGGAATAGAACGCCAATATAGTACCGTAGCAAGTATCGTTCGATAAGAACGAAATTATTGGCGTGCAATACTCTTGTCGATACCGGTTCAATGGCGCTATATTGCGGTTCGCATGTCGAGATGCTCGACTTTAAGCGAATTTAGATGCCAGAATCGTTGGGTTGCGTGATCTGGCCCTCAAAACGAAGGCGTGTCAGGTTGGCACAGGGATTTTCAGGGACACCGTAGCTGCTTTATCCAGGTTTCTTTCCTTGCCAGATTATCCTTGTGAACATCCTGACTGTAACCGTAAAGTGCCAATGGCTGTTGTCGTTGGAGTATTTTTTAGGGGCTGATTCTTGAAAATTGTCAGTATTTTCTTGGCGAGCGCTATCTTTTTGTTTTCGGTGAATGAGGGACTATCCATGTCGATATTTTCTAAAGGAGAAGAAATTGAGGCGGTCCTGTTTTCTCCGCTTCAAGGTCAGCTTACCTATCACGGCAAACCAGCTTCCAATGCCGATATTAGCGTTTGGATAGCGTGGAAAGATCAAAAGGGCGAGACATTTCATTATAAATCGGATGGGGATGGCTACTTCTCTATCCCTAAGCAGTCTGTGTATATAAAAGATAGTCCGTTTTCTCAGCTTTCAGTGGGCCAAACCGTAACAGTAGATTTTGAAGGTCATAACTTTCTGATTTGGAAGGCGGGTAAGTCCAGTTCCCACTTATTTGGTGAGTTGGGCGGCGAGCCGGTCGGTTTGACATGTGAGCTGTCTCGCGATGATATGGATGCTCATCTTGAGTATGCCTTGTTAGAAACGAAATGCGTTTGGAAGGATGTCTTGACAATTAAGGAGGAATAAATGGCTGTTGGTCCAAGCGATGCGGCGCTTCTGGCGAAGAGAATTTATGATGTCCAGAACCCAATGTTTGTTGATACGTTTCTTAAGCTGCCACCTTTCAGGCGAACGGGGTCAAAGCGTCTTTCTGCCCACCTTAAGGCTGAGGTCGGAGGGCGAGTCTTGCTGAATCATAAGGATGGGTTCGGCATTTGCTCGGAAGGTGGCGATCTTTACAAGAACGAAGTGTTCTTGGTGTTTAGAGGTACGACAAAAGAGAATAAAGGGGCGGACTTCCTGACCGATGCCAGAATCGGCATCACCAACAATCAGGCGGGTCTGCCCGTTCACTGCGGATTTAATCACTGTTTTACCAGTATGCTGCCCGCCCTCAAGACGTTTTTTGCGTCCCTGGGAGGTAATATCAAAGTGGTCCACTGTGTGGGCCACAGTCTCGGAGGGGCGGTGGCCTCTCTAGCAGCGGACTGGGTTGCCCGGAATCTCAAGTATGCGACGAGGCTCTATACGTTTGGGGCTCCCCGGGTTGGTACGGACTGGTTTGTGAAAAGTACCACCTCCGCTGTTCAGGGGGTGAATATGCATCGGATTTATCACAAGACGGATCCGGTGGCCATGGTGCCTTTATATCCGTTTATGCATGCCCCTTATAACTTACCAGGTCACTATATACACTCTCATGAGCCTCTGCTGTCAGGCGACGCTCACCGAATGGATCGCTATGTGACGTCTGTGAAGGGGAGGTCCTGGGATTCGATCAAAGGAAACCCCGAGCCACCTTATACGCTTGAGAGTGCCATTGAGTCCTGGCTGGAGTCTAAAACGCCGGTGAACAGTTCGTCACCAACATTCTGGCGCTGGGTCGACTCTGCGCTGATTTATGTCATCAAGAAAGTCGCCATGGCAACGTTGGTTACGTTTCAGGGGGCGTTTATCGGGTTCTTCACTGTCGCGGACAAAATGGCTTACCTGTTAGCGAAGGGCATAAAGATGGCCGAGCACGTCGGCTACTGGGTGGAGCGCCTGATGCGAAAGATCATGCAGGCGTTGGGGATGCGCGCCCCAGAGAGCAGGGAATCGCTGACCGAGGGGTTGATTCGCCACGTACTGCGACGGTTGATGGCTCAGTCAAATAAAGATGCTCGAAACGCGATTCAGAAGTCAGATGGTTGATGCAAAGGGGGTAACGCTTCAGCGCGGCATTAGCCAATATCTTCTTTCCGCGTGAGGAAATCCACAATGATCTGGTGGCGACTCTCAACGAGCAATGTTTCAATGATGTGAAAGTCGATATTCAGGTAATCGTGCACAATGCGATTTCTAAGTCCAACGATCGCGTTCCAGCTTGTCAGATCGTTTTTGGAAATAACCTTTGCCTCCGATAAGGCCCGGAACGCATCATAGGCGGATACGGGAACTTGATGCCCCTTGGTTTTCAGGAGGTGTTTGGCCTTGCCTATCGCATTTTCCGTAAGCACCTGGATGGCATGCAGCACTCCATTCTGTTCCAGCTCTGTCAAAGTCTCTCCTGAACGGATACGCTGAACGGCCTGGTTTAGTAGGCGTCCTTGCCGCTCTGCGAGACGGGCGGTTTCCTGTAAATACAGATCAAGCTGCATAGACATCGTTCCAGTAGTGTTCTTCCAGATCGCGCCAGGTTCGGCTTAAAAAATGAAACCAGGGGAGCCGGGTTATCAGGGGGCGCCCCTCTTCGGCAACCGCCGCTCTCATGGCCAGTCCCGCCGTCGGTAGCTCCACCAGATCAATGGCTTCTGCAGGGACGGACAGCCAGTTGGCGAGATCCAGTCGTAATGTTTCCGTTTCGGTAAGTGTGTTCCAGGTATCGTTCAGGGCTTTGGGCCACTGGATGGCAAAATCCCAGTCGCTGTCGGGGTGGGCGTCTCCTCTGGCCCGGCTGCCTATAAGCGCACAAATCTCAAGCTCTGGGAAACGGTTGGCTAGGTGGGCGCTCAAGCGATCAAGGTCTTTGTTTGTCATAGCCGTTGCGGGTCTGGTTCATGAGGTTATGGTTTGATTCTACGGGGCGGAGTGGCGGGCGGCAAGTTGGGTGGGTGTTGTGGGGTTACGGCGGGTGCGCTTTGCTTACCCGCCCTACGCAGAGTTTGAGTGCCACCCATCGAAGGGTTGGGGTTCAGATTGGGCGGATGATGCGGGCGGGGTTACCAGCGGCGAAGTGGTCGGCGGGGATGTCTTTGGTGACGACGGCGCCGGCGCCGATGACGCAGCGGTCACCGATGGTGACGCCGGGGCAGATGATGGCACCGCCGCCGATCCAGACGTCTTCACCGATGGTGATCGGTTTGCCGGACTCCAGTCCCGAGGCGCGCTCTTGGGCATTCATGGGATGAGTGGCGGTGTACACCTGGGCGGCGGGGCCGAACAGGGTGCGGGCGCCGATGTGGACGTCCGCCACGTCGAGCACCACGCAGTTGAAGTTGAAAAAAACCTTTTCACCCAGGTGGATGTTGTCGCCGTAGTCGCAATAGAAGGGCGGTTGCATCCAGACGGTGTCGCCGCCGTCGGGAATCAGCTCGCGCAGCCACTGCCGACGCTTCTTGACTTCATTGTCCCGGCTGGCGTTCAGGCTCTCACAGAGCAGGCGCGCCCGGCGGCGCGCCGCGCAGAGTTCGGCATCCATGGGGTCGTATAGCGCCCCCGCCAGCATTTTCTCCCGCTCGGTTTGGTGATCGCTCACAGAATCAGGCGCCGCGGGCAATAAAGAAGGGGTTCAGGACCGACTCTTCCTGATTGTAGCGCAGCGGTTCGCCGCTGTCGGCGACGTTCAGTTGCCCGCCAGCGCCCAGCAGTACCGCGTGGGCGGCACCGGTGTCCCACTCGCTGGTGGGTCCCAGGCGGGGGTAGAGGTCGGCCTCGCCCTCGGCGATCAGGCAGATTTTCAGGGAGCTGCCCATGCTTTTGATTTCCGGGGCGTCGAAGTCGTCCAGGAAGGCCTTAAAGGCGTCGCTCTGGTGCGAGCGGCTGCCCACGATGCGCCAGCCGGTGTTGTTCGCGGGTGCCTTGCTGACGGTGATCGGGGTGTCCTGTCCATTAACGGATTTCCAAGCGCCTCGCGTCGCGGTGCCTCCGTGGTAGGTGCAGCCCAGCGCCGGCGCGTCCACCACGCCCCAGGTGGGTTCGCCGTGCTCGATCAGGGCGATGTTGACGGTGAATTCGTCGTTTTTCTTCACGAACTCCTTGGTGCCGTCCAGGGGGTCCACCAGCCAGTAGCGGTCCCAGGTTTTGCGTTCGTCCCAGGGGGCGTTTTCACTCTCCTCGGACAGGATGGGCAGGTCTGGCGTCAGGCGCTGCAGGGCGTCGACGATGACGCGGTGGGCTGCCAGATCCGCCTCGGTGAGGGGGCTGTCATCATTCTTCTGATAGACCTCGAAGTCCTTCTGGTAGACGGTCATGATGGCGTCGCCAGCGGCCTGGGCGGCCTGGATGATGTCGGAATAGGGGATGGTTGGCATCGTTAGGTAAAGCTCCTTGAGAGGGTGGGTGCCGAACGTGTTGGAGGGAGTATACCGAAAAGTCGGTTCGGGGCCGAATGTAGGGGATGGCTTCAGGTTGGGTTGCGGCCCGACATTATGGGTGATGTTTGCTAGAATGGCGGATTGATCTGGCCGGGCATTGTGACCTCTCTTATGAATGAATATCAGCGACAGGCTTATCTGGACGCCCTGGGCATGGAACAGTACGTTCCGCGCTGGCTGATGCCGCATGCGCCGATGCCCACGGCCTGCGAGCTGCCTGTGGTCGAGCCGCAGCCAGCCGCGCCTGCGGTGGCTCGGGAACCTGCGAACGAGCGGGCGTCCGCTGAGGCGCCGCGGCCGGTGGCGGATTTCCTGAACGATATGCGCGAACCGGCCAAGCCGACACGGCGGGAAGCGCCTCCGGAACCAGAGAAAGTCGCGGCGGCGGAGCCGCCCGCCGAGCGAATCGAGCCCTTTACCCTCAGCATCTGGCGCTCGCCCTTGCCAATACTGGTGGTGGATGCCCGCCAGCCCCGCGCGGCCATGCCCACGGACCGGTTGCTGCGCAACCTGTTGCAGGCGCTGGCGCCCCACGATACGCAGCGGGTCAGCGAAGAGGTACTGCCCTGGCCGTTGGTCAAGCACAAAGCGGTGCGTCTGACCGCCGACGATGCCCGAGCGGAGCTGAGTACCTGGCTGGAAACCGAGCTGACCAATCGGCCGGTGCGTCATCTGTTGCTGATGGGGGAGTCGGCCGCGCGCTTCCTGTTGCCCGAAGACAAACCATACGGTGACGTTCTCTGGCAGTCGCTGTCCCTGCCGCCGTTCGATATACCCACGCTGGTCGCGCCCAGTCTGCTGGAAATACTGCGCAACCCGGATCTGAAACGGCCGCTCTGGGCGGCAGTGCAGCCCTGGTTGCCAATGGACGTGCACGCGAGCTGATCGCTTTGACCACCATGACGTTGACTCCCCACCCCTCGCCTTCCACCGTGACCACTGGCACCGGGCTTGAGCTGGCTTTCCGACCTTTGGCGTCCGCCGATATCGAGGCCGTCATGGCGCTTGAGAAGCAGGTTCAGAGCCATCCCTGGCGACGCTCCAGTTACGACGACTGCCTGACCGGTCGTCATCACTGCTGGCTCGCCGAGCATCAGGGGCAGTTGGTGGGGTTTGTGGTCGTGACCTGGGCTGCGGGCGATGCCGAGCTGCTCAATATTGCGGTCGCACCGAATCGACAGCGCCAGGGCGTGGGGCAGGCGCTACTGGAACTGATGCTGGCGCAGGTCAAGCCGTTCGCCAGCATGGTGTTTCTGGAAGTGCGGGTGTCCAATCACTCCGCGATCGCGTTCTATGAGCGTGAGCAATTCTTTGAGCTGGGGCAGCGGCCGAATTATTATCCTACCGCCCGGGGGCGGGAGGATGCGTTGATTCTGGCGCGGCAATTATAGGCGTTTGATGTATGTAGGCGTCGTTTGGGTAACGGCCGATGCGGGCTTTGCCCTCCGATGCGTTGGACCGATCCGCCTACGGTCTGCGGGTAGGTTCGGTGCCGCCCATTGTTGCCATTCAGGTATACTGTCCCGCTTTGAATCCGCCTGCCGCCGTGGGGTTTATGTCACGACCGCTTACTGCAACGCTCACCGAAGGTTCCGTGGCCGGCCAGCTGCGGACCCTGGCCATTCCCATGGTCTGGGGGTTGCTGGCCACCATGTCGTTCAACGTGGTGGATACCTTCTACGTGGCGCAGTTGGGCAACCAGCCCCTGGCGGCGATGAGCTTTACCTTCCCGATTGTGATGATCATTACCAGCCTGGGCATCGGCCTGGGCGCGGGGTCTTCGTCGGCCATCTCCCGTGCCATCGGTGAAGGGAACGCCAGCTATGCACGGCGCCTGGCCACCGACGCGATCAGTCTGACCTTTCTGGTATCGGCCAGCATGTGCCTGCTCGGCTGGCTGTTGATGGACCCGCTGTTCAGCCTTCTGGGCGCCACGCCCGATCTCTTGCCCCTGATTCGCGATTACATGTCCATCTGGTTTATCAGTGCGCCGTTTCTGATGGTGCCCATGGTCTGCCTGTCGGCCCTGCGTGCCCTGGGCATGAGCCACATCCAGGGTTACCTGATGAGCGCGGCGGCGCTGTTCAATGCCGCGCTGGACCCGCTGCTGATTTTCGGACTGTGGGGCTTTCCCGCATTGGAGCTTCAGGGGGCGGCACTGGCGACTCTGGTTACCCGCCTACTGACCTTTCTGGTGGCCTTCTATATTCTCGCGATTCGGGTTCGGCTGCTGACCTATCCCTGGGTGGCCTGGCAGGCGCTCATGCGCTCCTGGAAAACCATTGTGCATGTCGGCGTACCCGCCATGGCCACCAATGTGATTGTCCCGCTGGCCAGTGCGGTGGTGACGGTCATGGTCGCCCGCTACGGGACCGATGCGGTGGCCGGGCTGGGAGTGGCCATGCGCATCGAGCCGTTGATGTTGATCGTGTTTTACGCGCTGTCCGGTGTTATCGGTCCGTTCTTCGGGCAGAATTTCGGGGCCGGTCAACACCACCGTCTGAATGAGGCGGTAAAGGTACTCTCGTTATTCTGCCTCGGGTTTGGGCTCTTGATCGCGGTCTTTCTGTGGCTGTTTGGCGGGTTGTTGGCAAGCCTGTTCAGTGAGCATGCTGAGGTCTTGCGGGTGGCTGCTTTCTACCTGGCCGTGGTGCCCTTCAGTTACGGGGCCTACGGTATCGTGATGTCGGTGAATGCCGCTTTTAACGGCTTGGGTCGCCCTCTGCCGGCGATGGCATTGTCCGCGGGACGGGTGGTCTACGTGTTCCTGCCCCTGGCCTTTCTCGGCCAGTGGATCTGGGGACTGGAAGGCATCTTTATGGCCACGGCGCTGGCGAACTGCCTGGTCGGGCTCTGGGCCTGGGAGTGGCTGCGTCGTTACGTCCAGCAGGTTCGGGCTGAAGGTGGGCGTCGTGCGCTGGTCTCGGTGGAGGCGGGCCATGACCCCCACTGAACGCAGCCCGGAGCAGTATCTTCAGTGGGCGCGCTGGCTTCTGATTGCCGTATTGCTGGTGCCCATCGGTCAAGATGTTCTGTCCGGGACCGCGCTGACGGTGGATGGCTGGCTGGGTCTGTGGTGCTTTGCACTGGCGGTCCAGCTCGTCGCTTACTCGCCGTGGCCCCGCGCCGAACATCGGCGGCTCAGCCTCCATCTTCTATGCGATATTGTGCTCTGGAACGGGGTGGTCTGGTTGACCGGGGGCGCCACCAACCCCTTTGCCGCGCTGTTGTTGATTCCCCTGGTGCTGGCGTTTTTATTGCTGCCCTGGCGGTGGGCGGCTCTGCTGTTGATCGCGAGTATTGCGGGGCAGTTGGTGCAACTGGTGGCGGTGTCCGATGCGCACCTCGGTCACGACGGCATGGGCGGACACTTTCAGGCCATGGTGGCCGGTTTTGTGATTGCGGCCCTGCTGCTGGCTTTGACCTTACTCTATCTGCGCCGGCAACTGCACCTGCGGGACCTGGATCTGCAGCGGCTGCGGGAAACCCAGTTACGCGATGAACAACTCCTGGCGGTGGGAACCGCCGCCGCCCAGTTGACCCACGAAATGGCGACACCGGTTCAGTCAATCGGTTTGCTGTTGGATGAAATGGAACTCACTCTGGCGCCCGCGGACCGTCAAGAGACGGATGCCGAGCGCCAGTTGATCCGCCGGCAGTTGGAGCGTATTCAGGGATTATTGGCTGACTGGCGGCTGATTGCCGAGGATGTCCGCGCGCGGCGTCTGCAAGCGTTGCCACTGGATCAACTGCTGCAGTCGGTACGCCAATTGCTGAGTATCACCCGCCCCGGCGAGCCTGTGGCGTGGGGAGAGATGAAAGGGGTGGCAGGCTCTGGTGTGCGCGCCGATCGCACGCTGATGCCGGCCATCCTGAGCCTGCTCAACAATGCCCTGGATGCGGGGGGCTCGGTGCGGGTGAGCGGTTACTGCTCGGCAGGACTGTGGCGACTCGACATCGACAACACCGGTCGGCCATTGACGCCGGAACAACGGGCGCGTCTGGGGGCCGAATGTCTGCCCAGCGATGATGGGTTTGGCCTGGGCGCGCTGGTCAGCTACGCCACTCTGGAACGGTTTGGCGGGCGGGTGTACTGGTCCGGCGATGAACACAGCACTCGAACCCGGTTGGAGTTGCCCATTCAGGAGCTTTCTGAAGGTGAGTAAGCTGTTGCTGATCGACGACGATGCGCTATTTCGCGACCTGATGGCTCGCCGCCTGGAGCGCGAAGGCTATGAGGTATCCACCTGCGCCGGTGCGGAGGACGCACTGGCGATCGACCCTGAGCCTCTGGACGCCATTCTGCTTGATCTGATGTTGGGCGAACGGTCCGGATTGGCGTTGATCGAGGGGCTGAAACAGCGCTTCCAGCCCCGTGAGCTGGTGGTACTCACCGGTTATGCCAGCATTGCCACCACCGTGGAAGCGATGAAACGGGGGGCTACCAACTATCTGGCCAAGCCCGTGGATCTGGCAAATCTGCTCCGAGTGCTGGCCGCATCGGGCACCGGGGGAGTCACGTCGCCTCCGAGCCGTTACGTCACTCCCGCCGAGCTGGAGTGGGAGCACCTGCAACGGGTGCTGCTGGAGCACGATGGCAATATTTCCTCCACCGCCCGGGCGCTGGGCATGCACCGGCGTACCCTGCAACGCAAGCTTAAAAAGCACTCTCCGTTCTGAGGGCGCATCGGCTGGCCGTGACACACGGCTGCCAGCAACCCGGATTTCCGGTATGATGCGCGTTTTTTGCGCAACTCCGAGGTCGATTGACTATGTCATCTGGCAGCTTTGCCGAGAAAATCCAGCGCCGGCGCACCTTTGCCATCATTTCCCACCCGGACGCCGGTAAAACCACCATCACCGAGAAGCTGCTGCTGTTCGGAAGTGCGATTCAGCAGGCCGGTTCGGTCAAAGGTAAACGAGGGCCTCATGCCAAGTCGGACTGGATGACCATGGAGCAGGAGCGCGGGATCTCCGTCACCTCCTCGGTGATGCAGTTCCCCTATAAGGAGCGCATTGTCAATCTGCTCGATACCCCCGGTCACGAAGACTTTTCGGAAGACACCTACCGCACCCTCACCGCCGTGGATTCGGTATTGATGGTGCTGGATGGGGCCAAGGGTGTGGAAGATCGTACCATCAAACTGATGGACGTCTGCCGGTTGCGCGACACCCCGATCCTATCGTTTGTGAACAAGCTGGACCGCGAAGCCCGGGACCCGGTGGATCTGTTGGATGAAATCGAGTCGGTATTGAATATCACCGCAGCGCCAATCAACTGGCCACTGGGCATGGGGATCGATTTCAAGGGTGTCTATGACCTGTACACCGACACGATTCATGTGTACGAAAAAGGCCAGGGCCACACGATTCCCGCCGATGTCCGGATTCAGGGGCTGGACAGCGCCGAGGCCAGCGAGCTGCTGGGCGATGATGCCGAAGACATTCGCGAACAGATCGAGTTTGTGCGCGGTGCCACCGCGCCATTTGATGCCGAGGAATACCTGGCCGGGCGTATGACACCGGTGTTTTTTGGGACGGCATTGGGCAACTTTGGAGTGCGGGAGATGCTGGACCACTTTGTGGACTGGGCGCCCAAGCCATTGCCGCGTATGACCCATGACCGGGAAGTGCAGCCGAGCGAAGAGAAACTGTCGGGTTTTGTATTCAAAATTCAGGCGAACATGGACCCGAAACACCGGGACCGAATTGCATTTATGCGTATCTGCTCCGGCACTTACCGTCAGGGGATGAAGATGCGTCACGTGCGCCTGGGTAAGGATGTGAAGATTGCCGATGCAGTGACCTTCATGGCCGGCGATCGCAGCGCGGTGGATGAAGCCATCGCAGGTGATATTATTGGTCTTCACAACCACGGCACCATTCAGATCGGTGATACCTTCACGGAAGGGGAGCCGCTGAAGTTTACCGGAATCCCGCACTTTGCACCGGAGCTGTTCCGTCGTATCCGTCTGAAAGACCCGCTCAAAACCAAACAGCTACAGAAAGGCCTCCAGCAACTGGCGGAAGAGGGGTCCACCCAGGTGTTTTTCCCGCTCAATAACAACGATATCGTGGTTGGCGCCGTGGGGGTGCTTCAGTTTGAGGTGGTCGCCTACCGCCTGAAAGACGAGTACAAGGTTGAAGCCATCTACGAACCGGTCAACGTCGCGACGGCGCGCTGGGCGGAGTGTGAGGATCCGAAAAAGCTGGAGGAGTTCAAGCGCAAATGCGCGGACAATCTCGCTCTGGACGGTGGTGGCTACCTCACTTATCTGGCGCCAACCCGGGTCAACCTCTCCCTTACCGAGGAGCGCTACCCGGAGGTGAAGCTTCGGGCAACGCGGGAGCATTGATCAGGTCAGGGGCCTGAACGCGAAAACGGCGCCTGTAGGGGCGCCGTTTTCGTATCGGGGTACAGCCGTTTATTCCGCTAGGGCTATTCAGGGACGACGAAGGTAAAGGGTACCGAGAATTCGTACACCTCTCCGCGAATGGCCTCGGGCACGTCCGGGAACGGGGCGGCTGCCCGAATGGCGCGCTCGGCTTCCCGATTGAGTAGGGAGTACTCCGACTCTTCGAGCATATTCATACTCTGGATATCACCGGTGCGATTGATGACCACCGCCACCCGAATTTCGCCTTCCTGACCGCGCTGAAGGGCGCGTCGTGGATAACTGGTATTTTGCAGAATACTGCGCATCAGGTTGGAGAAGTACAATTGCTGGGCACGCAGCGACTCGGCAGTCAGCCGGGGCTCATCATCTTCCTCCTCTTCTTCTGCGACCACCGCAGGCTCGGGTTCCGGCTCAGGCTCCGGTTCGGGCTGAGGCTCGGGTTCCGGTGCCGGTTCCGGCTCGGGTTCTGGCTCCAGAGACGCTTTGGGCATGTCCAGAGCGGTAACCAGAGGGGCGGTTGCCGTGACCGGCGGTGCACTGGTTTCGGTCTCGGGCGTCGGCGCGGGCTCAGGCTCAGGTTCCGGTTGGTTCCACTGGGCCACTCTTTCGATCCGTGCGGCTGAGGGCTCGATCGCCTCGAAACGCGACTGCAGGTCGCCGGAAATCTCGTTGGGAGACAGCAGGTTGTCCCGAAAGGTCGACGACAGCGGTACATTGCCCACCCAGGCGCGAGCCAGCAGGTTGAAAAAGGTTTCATCCTCAATGACGCCGAGCTCAACTCCATTCAGTCCCACTTCGACGCCGGTGCCGGGGTTGAGCTCAATGGTGACAATGTCATTCTGGCGCAATCGTCCCCGGAACAGGTTGGAAAACGCCACCATATTGTCGGCCTGTTCCGTCAGGGCGCTACCGCTATTGTTAATGGAGACCCCCTCAATCCACATCCGGCTGAAGCGCCGGGAGGGAATGCCATTGTCGGCCGTGATACGCAGCTCCATGCGCTTGGCGCCAGGGCTATTGAGGGCCGTATTGGCACTATCAGTTCTGGATTCAAGATAGAGTGCACCAATGAACATTTCATTGCCCAGTTCCTGATGGGACGCCAGGCCGTTCAGGCTTGACGCCGCCATTGCCGAGGGGGCGAGGTATGAGGCGAACGCGAGCAAGACAGAAATAACTGAGGCTTTGAACATAAGCGAATCCCAATTCACATCATTATTATGTGCGTCCCGTAATTCCGCACTTCGTCGGGCGTCAGCCAGCTATCATACAATAAAATGTCGGCCCGATGGGCAGTGTGGATCGGACGAATTTGGGCGGAAATGAGCGCGGTCTATTCCTTTGTGTCATAACCGTGCAGATTTCTCACCACGGCGCTCGGGCGGTTGTCAGAAGTCGATGGACAAGGCTATGATGCAGAGCAACCCCTGTGGGCGGTGGAGCCGGTCCGGGGGAATAATAAACAAACTACTGACCGCTCCGGGGCTGAGTACTTGGCAACTATGGAAATAAAACCTCTCAACAAATTTCCCCGAGATACCGTTGAACGTTGGTTGCTCACCATTCCTTTTTACAAAACCGTTAAACAGCAGGACAACTGGCAGTTCGAAATTCTGCTGGATCAGGCTCATATCGCCTACTACGAGCCCGGTGAACAGGTTCTGCAGCGGGGAGAGAGGGATCAGTGGTTGTATTTTCTGTTGAGAGGGCAGTTGGACGTTTACCCCAATGAACAGGTGGAGGGCCCGTCCATCAATCAGATCACACCGGGCGAAGTTTTCGGCGATCTGGCCATGTTGATAGGCCATGAACGTACTGCGACGCTCATTGCGTCGCCGGGGTGCCGGCAAGTGGTCGTGCTGGCTTCCGACTTTGGGGAATTCGCCGACCTGGAGTCCAACCGGCCGATTACCCTGGCCACCAAGCTGGCTTACTATCGCAACACGGTACACAGCCTGCGCTGGAAGCTTGAAGTGTACCGGGCCCAGAATCCGCAGCACAGCTTTGCCAATCGCCATCGGCAGATCAAACTGTACACCGGCCCCAAGGATACCCGCGATGAACTCGCAGCCCTGCACGCCCAGGCACAATCGCTGGCGCGCCTGTTGTTGGAATGGAACGGAGAATTTGGGGCGGCGCGTCGTTAGTGGGCTCTCAAATTTGCTATGATGAAGGTTCTGCTGCGCCCGGCTACTGTGTGCCGGGTCCGATTGCTATGTGTTCAGGGCCGCCATGACCTTTGACGATTTGAAACTTCGACCGGGCTATCCGCTTCAAGTCCAGGTGGAAACCAGTACCGGGATGTCCGAGCGCTATCCGTGCCGTTTTGTGGGTGCCATGCCTGGGCGGGCTCTGTTGTTGTCTGTGCCCCGGGTGAATGGTCGTTTTCTGCGGTTGCGTCCGGGGCAGAAGGTCGTGGCCCGGATGATGGTGGCGAACGGCGTCGGGGTTTTCACCTGCTCCGTGGAAAGTCAGGCGACCGATCCTTACCCACTGTTGCACCTGGATTACCCCGAAGAAGTCGGTTTCAAAGGCATTCGGCAGTCCACCCGTGTGGAAATAGACTTGCCGGTTGTCGTGCTTAACCAGAGCAGTCTCGAGGCCTCCGAGGTGGAAGCCCGTGTGGTGGATATCAGTCTGTCGGGCGCACGCCTTGAGCTGGATCGCGTTCTCGGTGACATCGGGGATAAAGTATCGATTACCGCTCAGGTTGAAGTGGCGGGCCTCTATCGCGACCTGCGTCTTGAAGCGGTCATACGCTCGCGGGTTGAGCGCAGCACCCAGGAGCTGAAACAGAACACCCCGGTGGTGTACGGGCTGGAATTCATTGAGGCGGATGAAGATCGCCGCCTGCTGTTGGCCGCCTATGTCTATGCCAAGATTGCCCAGGATCAATTACCCACACCTTAGCGCCCGCCTGGCGGTGTGCCTGTGTCTGAGTGCGGCGGCTCCGGTCCAGTCGGTCGAGCTGGAACAGCTGTGGCTGCCCAAATCCTACCTACGACATCTTCCCCGTCTGTATGATGCTGCGCGCCTGGTGGAGGAATCCCCGGGCTGTGAAGAGCTGCTGGAGGGCACCAGTCATCTAGGGCGGAGCACACTCGAGCATCCGGTCTTTACCCTCAAGTGCCGCAATCCATCGGGCCAGACTTTCAGCCTGATGGTCGACGGTCCCAGCTTGATGAAGGTGGATGACACCCGCCCCGGTGGCCTGGTGTCCTTCGAGCAACTGCGGGAAGAGTATGAGCTGGCTCAGCAGCGTGAGCGGGAACGACAAGAGAAGGCCCGAGAGCTCGCTGCACTGAAAGCGCAAAAGCAACAGACCGAGCGGGAGCGCCAACAGTGGTTGCAGTGGTGGGAGGATGAGTTTGCCCGGCGGGAGGCGTTCTGGAAGGAGTGTGTCGCGGCACTGGAACAGCGAGTGGGCGGCATGCAGGCGCTGGAATGGCTGACCAGCACGCGACCTGAGCCCGAGTTGGGGCAGGAGCCAAACCTGGATAGCCATCCGCCGCTCACCTATGTGATCGACTTCGATGCAGAGAGCTATTATGGCGAAGCGCTGTTTTATCGGGCGCACTGTCGCCAGGATGATCAAGGGGAATTAGAGCTGGATATCAAAGCGCGAAGGGACCAGAAAAATTGATCAGACACAAAAAAGGGTCCCTGAGGACCCTTTTTTGTGGAACCGCCATAAGCGCTAAGGCTTAGGCGCTAGGGGTTGCCTTGGCAGGGCGGCCACGGCGGGCGCCGGCCTTTTTCGCCGCTGCTTTTTTAGCGGTGGTTTTTTTGGCCGCTGCTTTCCGGGTGCCGGTTTTCTTGGTGGCGGCCTTCTTGGCAGTGCTCTTACGCGCAGCGGTTTTCTTGGTCGCTGGCTTCTTGGTTGCCGCTTTTTTCTTGGCGGTGGTCTTTTTGGTGGCGGCTTTCGCTTTAGCCGCGGCCTTTTTGGCTTTCGCTTTGGCCTTGGCGGCTGCTTTCTTGGCCGCTACTTTCTGGCGAGCTGCCAGTTTTTTGGCCGCTGCGCGGGCTCGAACTGCTTCTTTTTTGGCCTTCGCTTTGGCTTTGGCGGCTGCTTTCTTGGCGGCTGCTTTGGCTCGTGCGGCTTCTTTGCGAGCGGCGGCCTGCTGAACCTTCGCCATGGCGGCTTCGGCTTTGGCTACCGCCTTGTCGTGTTCATTGGCCAGCTTGTTGGCGGCTTTGATCTCGGCCAGTGTCTGTTTGGCAGCGGCCAAATCGGCCTTGACCGTGTCGTGGGCTGCTTTTGCGGTGTTCACTGCGGCTTGGGCGGCTTCAGCCTGCTTGGCCGCTGCCGGCGTTTTCTTCTTGCGAGCGGCCGCCAGTTTGGCGCGGGCCGACTTTACCTTGGTCGCCGCTTTGGTGGCTTCCTTGGTCAGTGCTGTTACGGTTTTCTGGGCATCGGTTTCCTGTTGAGTGCGTGCTTTGCTCAGTTGGGCTTTGATCTGAGCGAGCTCTTTTTCCAATTGCGCAACAGCGTCAACGGACTTGGATTTGCGTGCAGCCATGGTTTGCTTCCCTTATTGTTTTGGAAGAAAAAATGAAGGATGAATCAAAAGCAAAATACAAACAGGTGATAAGTTAAAACTTTGTGGTAAAAATTCAAGTTTTTTATTGCGAAATCAGCAAAATAAACCGCTTTTTCGGAAAAAAAGCCGTTTTTCGGCTCGTCGATAACCGGTATTGGGTATAACACGGACAGTTTACGGGGAGTCCGACAAGTTTGCCTGCGCCTCGTCGTTCTGGTGCAGGCGTTATCTTTGAATGTCTTTTCTGTATATAATCACAGGTATGATTCGAGTTCGGAGCACGCTGCGTGCGTAAAATTATTCACTGTGATGCGGACTGTTTTTTTGCCGCGATCGAGATGCGCGACGATCCGAGTCTCCGGCATCGTCCGATTGCGGTGGGAGGCAGTTCGGATCGGCGCGGTGTCATCTCCACCTGTAATTATGAAGCGCGTCGGTATGGTGTTCGTTCGGCGATGGCGTCGGCCTATGCCAAGCGCTTGTGTCCGGATCTTCTGATTGTGCCACACCGGATGGAGGCGTATCGGGAAGCGTCGCTGCAAATGCGCCATGTGTTTTACGATTTTTCCGAGCGAGTGGAACCTTTGTCGCTGGATGAGGCCTATCTGGATGTGACCGATAGCGAGCACTGCCAGGGTAGTGCCACCCGGATTGCCGAGGCGATTCGTCATCGGGTTCGCGAGGCACTCGGCATTACCATCTCCGCCGGGGTCGCGCCCAACAAGTTTTTGGCCAAGGTGGCCAGCGACTGGCGCAAGCCCGACGGGCTGTACGTGGTACCTCCGGAGCAGGTGGCGGAGTTTGTTCGGGCGTTGCCCGTCGAGCGGGTGCCGGGCGTCGGGCGGGCCACGGCACAGCGGTTGGCTCAGATGGGCGTAGCCACCTGTGGCGACCTGCAGGCCTACGACGTGTTTGAGCTCAGCGAGCGCTTCGGCGCCTTTGGTGTGCGTTTGCATCACCTTTGTCATGGACGTGACGATCGGGCGGTGACCGTAAGCCGCCGTCGCAAATCGCTCAGTGTGGAGCACACCTTCGCCCAGGATCTGCCCGATCTTGACCACTGCCTGGGTCAATTGCCGGGGCTGCTGCAATCGCTGGCCCTGCGGCTGCGCAGAGTCGATGGCGACTACCGGGTGGTCAAACGGTTCGTAAAGCTGAAGTTTGAGGACTTCAGCTCTACAACCCTTGAGCGGGCCGGTACGGATGTCAATCTGGCCGCCTACCGAACATTGTGTGAAGAAGCCTTTGTTCGCGGTGATCGGCCGGTCCGGCTGCTTGGGGTGGGAGTGCGTTTTGTGGATTTGCGGGAAGATCAGGCATTTTATCAGCTTGATTTATTCTCTTAGGCGCATTTTGTGCCGTTTTGACCTCTTGAGCCGGGGTCAAAAAGGTCGTTGGCAGGCGTTCAATCGGTCACAGCGACAAGAAAGCGATGGTCATGCAGCGGTAAAAGCTGTTAGTATTCGGGTCTGTTTCTGGGGGGCTCCAGGGCGCCCAGTGATTTCAGACACCCAGTGATTTCAGATAAGAACGGGAGTAAGTGCGGTGAGAAGAAAGAAGAGCCGTAGCGGTGATGATAGTAACGATATCGATTTGACCCCCATGCTGGACGTGGTGTTCATCATGCTGATCTTCTTCATTGTGACGGCGTCGTTCGTCAAGGAGATCGGCCTCGACACCAATGTTCCTGAAGAGAATGACCAGCCGCCACCGGAAGATGCGGATCCCAATATCGTGGTAGATATCCGTCAGGATAACCAGATATGGATGGAAAACCGCCGTGTGGATACCCGGGCAATTCGCTCCAATATCGAGCGGATGCGTGCCGAACTGCCGGACGCCACCGTCATCATTCGCGCTCACGAGCGCTCTGATGCTGAGGTTTACGTGGCGGTAGCGGACGCGGCCCGAGCGGCCAATGCACCGGGTGTCGTTCTGGTACCCATGCCGGAAGAAATGCGCGCCCGTTAAGGCCCCGTTTCTCCGGGCATAAAAAAACCACCGACTTGTCGGTGGTTTTTTTATGCCCGTGTATTGCTTACCGGTGTGTTTGAGGGAACTGGCGTCCACAAAGGGACGCCTTCTCCTGTCTAGCTGGCAAGCTGCTTGCGCACCGAGGCCAATTTGACGCAGACCACAAACACCTTCATCGCCCCTTTGACTTCCTCAACGCTGGGAACGGAGGGCGCAATGCGGATATTGCGATCCTCTGGATCCTGACCGTAGGGGAAGGTGGCGCCCGCCGGTGTCAGTTTGACCCCCGCCTCGGCGGCCAGACGAACCGTGTCCTGGGCGCAGCCGGGACGGGTGTCAAAAGAGACAAAATAACCACCTTTGGGCTCCTGCCAGTCGCCCAGGTCACTGTCCGAAAAGGCCTCGTTCAGCGCATCCAGAACGGCCGCAAAGCGGGGTTTGAGCAGTTCGGCATGACCCTGCATGTGCTTCATCAGAGCGTCCCGATTGGGCAGGAAGCGGCTGTGACGAATCTGGTTGACCTTGTCCGGACCGATGGTGCAGGTCCCCAGAAACTGCTTGAACCCTTTCAGGTTGGCGGGGCTGGCGTTGACGAACGCGACCCCGGCACCGGCATGGGTGATCTTTGAGGTCGACGCAAACTGAATGACCGAGTCCTCGGTACCGTGCTGGGCGCAGGCTTTCATCACACAGGCCAGTTCCGGCGGGTTGTCGACCAGGTCGTGCACAGCGTAGGCGTTGTCCCAGAATACCCGGAAATTCGGGCCGGCGACTTTACCCAGAGCGGCAATACGCTCAACGGTTTCATCGCTGTATACCACGCCGGTCGGGTTGGAGTACTTCGGGACGCACCACATGCCCTTGATGCGCGGATCATCCTTGACCAGAGCTTCTACCTCGTCCATATCCGGACCGGCATCGGTCATGGGAACGGCAATCATCTCAATGCCGAGTTGCTCGCAGACCGTGTGGTGACGGTCGTAGCCGGGCACCGGACAGAGAAACTTCACGTTGCCTTCGTTTTTCCAGGCGCTGTCCGGGCCGGTCAGGCCGAACTGGTGGGCGGTCAGCATGACCTGGAACATCAGGGTCAGGCTGCTGTTGCCACCGACCAGAACATCATCGGGTTCGACGCCCATCAGGTTGGCGCCCAGTTGTTTGGCTTCGGGCAGTCCATCCAGACCACCGTAGTTGCGTGTATCGGTGCCGTCGGCGGCTTTGTAGTCACCTTTGAGAATGCCATCCAGCGCATCGGACAGGCTCAGTTGTTCCGGAGAGGGTTTTCCTCGGGTCAGATCCAGGTTGAGCTTCTGGTTGACGATGCGTTGGTACTCGTCGGCCAGTTCGGTTTCCCACTGGCGCAGTTGTTCCTGTGTCGCTTGATCCAGTTGCAAGGTGTCTACCTCAATGGTTGGTGGGCGAAAGGGGCATTATAACCCTTGGCGGGTGAAGATTTAACCGGGCACTGGTGTTGACCGCGGGCCATGGCTCGATAAGTCAGGGTTCGAGTGGTGGGGTCGGGCAATCCAGGGCGTCGGCGACGGCGCGATAGAGTTCGGCTTCCCGTGGTGTGACCCGCTTATCCTGCAACAGGCATTCGCGCAGTGCTTTGAGTAACCCGGGTTTTTCCAGCGGGCGCAGTTGCCGTAATCGATCCAGCGCCGCGTCGAGTTCGGCAAAGCCGATCTCGTCGGCGGGTAGCAAGGGACTTTTCAGGCCGATGCCCGAGGCGCCAGCCTCGTATGCCTCGGCGGGCCGGGTGCGACCGGCCCATGCGGCGACGGACAGCAGAAGCCGTGCGTCCGTGTGGCAATACGCAAGCTTGAGACGCTGTCGTCGAGGTGTCGGTGACACCAGATGGGTGTGTGCCAGCCGGTAGACAATCCACTCGCTCAGTTGTATCCGTCGGTCGGCCCGCGCCAGACGATCAACCATGGCGAGAAAGTCCCGGCGTTGCTGCAGAGACAATTGATTCAACGACGGCAGTGCCAGCTCAATGGCCGGCAGTCGCAACCCGTCCGGTAATGCGGCGGCTTGAACGATGATCGGGCGCAGGTCGTTCAGTTCGGTTCCCGGCAATTGCTCAGTGAGGGATTGCCATTCCGGATCCCTCAAGCTCGGGTCGGTATTCAGCATCAAGCCCCAGAGAACGCCCCGAGCGCTGAATGGGTCTCGCGCCGCGGCGCGCAGGCGCTCCGGAAGTGCATTCAGAGTCGCCTCTGCCTGCTGGAGCGCCTTCGGGGTGATGTCGTCCGTTTGAGTTCCGGCACTGCCGGCCGCCGCGAGAGTGGCTACCATGGCGTGGGCGGTCTCTCCGGGACTGGTCGATGAGTCGGTATCCGGCCTATCGCTCGAAGACGTATCGCCCGGTTGACTCAGTGGTGTGAAATCCCCCTGCCAGCCCGGCAATACGCGACGGATTCGCTCTTCCAGCGGCGGGTGGGTGGCCATGAGGCCGCTCAACCCGGCCTTGACGCCTTCCTCGAAGTACATATGGCTGAACTCGCTGGCATCGCTGGCCGACAGTCGTGCGCCCTCGGTGTGATGGCCGATTTTGATCAGTGCTCCGCCAATCCCTTCGGGGTTTCGGGTGTATTGAACGGCCGAGGCGTCCGCCAGAAATTCCCGCTGGCGACTGACGGCCGCCTTGATCCAGTTACCAAAGAAGGTGCCGATGGCGCCGAGAATGATCAGTCCAAGACCGATCAACGCGACATTGCCCTGGTTTGAGCGGCGACGGACACCCCGGTGCGCACCACTTCGCGTCAGAATACGGCCGAGCAGGCCGATCAGTAGCAGACCGTTCAGTAGGGCCACCAGCCGCAGGTTCAGGCGCATATCGCCGTGTAATATGTGACTGAATTCGTGGGCGATCACCCCTTGCAGTTCATCCCGGGAAAGCTGTTCCATGGCGCCGCGGGTGACACCGATGACCGCGTCATGGGGACCGTGCCCGGCCGCGAACGCATTGATGCCGGGTTCATTCAATTCGTACACCGGAGGAACCGGTGTGCCGGAGGCGATCGCCATTTCTTCGACAATGTTCAGCAGTTGGCGCCGCGGCAGCTCGGTGCTGTTGCCGGGAATCAGTTGTCCTCCCAGGGCCTCGGCAACCGCCTGCCCGCCGGCGCGCAACTGAAACCATTTAAAGCCACTGCCCGCCAGAACCAGCAGGCCGACCAGGAGGGAGATCCAGGCGAGGGGCCGCCAACCCACCTGCTCGAACAGTTGTCGCCAGTAGCCGCCACCACTTGCCGTCTGCGCAGACGGCAAACCGACGCTGGCCACCACAAACACCAGGGTGGTGAGGGCAATGATTGTCACGACAGCCAGCGTCATTAACGCAACCAGGCGTCGAGTGTTGCGACGGGCCAGCGCCTGGTGTTCAAAAAAGTCCATGCCGGTTCAGTCGACGTTTATTTGAACGAGACTTTCGGGGCGGCCTGAATGGCTTCGCTGTCTTCAAATTCCAGTAACGCGGCATCCTCCCGGTGGCCGAGGTGTCTGGCCAGAATGACGGGTGGGAAGCTCTGTTTATAGGTGTTGTAGGTCATGACCGAATCGTTGAACGCCTGACGGGCGAACGCGACTTTGTTCTCGGTGCTGGTGAGCTCTTCATTGAGTTGCATCATGTTCTGGGAGGCCTTCAGGTCGGGGTAGGCTTCCATCACCATGTTGAGTCGACCGAGGGCGCCCATCAGGGTGTTCTCGGCCCCGCCGAGTTGGGCCATGGCCTGCGGATCACCGGGCGCACTGCGGGCGGCATTCAGGCCGGCCAGAGCCTGGTTACGTGCCTGGGTGACGGCCTCCAGTGTCTCTCGTTCATGGCTGAGATAGGCTTTGGCCGTCTCGACCAGGTTGGGAATCAGGTCATAGCGGCGTTTGAGCTGGACTTCAATCTGGGCAAAAGCATTCTGAAATCGGTTTTTCAGTGCTACCAGACGGTTGTAAACACTGACCAGGTAGAACACCAGTGCACCGATCAGTACCAGAACGACGATGGTTGAAATGTCCATAAAGCGGGTCCTTTTACAGTGGGTTGTTATTATTCAGGGGCCGGAGGAGTCGGCGCCTCAGTCGATGTATTCAAACACGCGTACGACCCGTTCCACGCCGCCGGTATTGCGGACGATATCCGTGATTCTATCGGCTTCGGCCCGCGATACAAGACCCATCAGGTAGACACTGGCGTTTTCGGTAATGACTTTGATGCGACCGCCTTCCACATCACGACTGGCATACAGTTTGGTTTTGACCTTGGTGGTCAGCCAGTTGTCATTGGTTCGGGTCATGAAGGATAGGGGGGCATCGACTTCCAGTTCATTGTGTACCTGCCGGACGCTGTGGATGGCGTCCACGGTCTGGCCTGCCAGACTGCGCAGTTCGGCGGTGGGCACCTGACCCACCAGCAATACCACGGCGTTGTAGCTGTGCACATCAATGGGCGATTCGTCCAGGCGCTTATGCGCCTTGTTGATGTTGACGCTGGCGATGGTCTCGATCTGGGAGTCGTCAATGCGCATGCCCAGCGAGCGTTTTCCGGGGTTCAGTTGTATGGGTTCACTGGTGGTGGCATCGACGATAGTGGTGCAACCGCCCAGCATCGACAGCAGTCCGGCAAACAGAACCGGTGGCAACCATGAACAACGCAGACGAGCCATCAGTGAAATCCTCCGAACAGGTGCTGATCAATCAAATCACACAAACAGAAAATTGTCAGCAGGTGCACTTCGTGAATCCGAATGGCCGAGGGGAGGGCGGCGCGCAGTTCGATATCCCGGTGATCGAGCAGAGCCGCGGCGTCGCCGCCTTCGCCCCCCGTCAGCGCAATCACCCGGATGTTTCGATCGTGGGCGGCACTGATGGCCTGCAGCAGGCTGCCGGCATTACCGGTACTGGTGATCAGAACCAACACATCCCCGTCCTGCCCGAGGGCTCTCAAGGGTTTGGCGTAGATGTCATTACCGCCGCCGTCGGCGGCAATGGCGGTCTGGGTGATCATATCGGCGCCCAGGTTCAGCGCCGGCAGACTCGGGCGCTCCTGTTCGAAGCGGTGCACCAGACTGCTGGTGAGGATCTGTGCCTGGGCGGCGGAGACGCCATTGCCGCAGGTGAGGATCTTGTGGCCATTGAGCAGTGCCTCGACCATGACTTCACTGGCATGAACAATCTGTGGGGCGAGGCTTTCACCGGTCTGCATGGTGGCCTCAATACTTTCGTGAAACAGGGTGATGACCCGTTGCTCCATAGGATGTCCCGTTTTCGAGTGACGGGCTCAAAAAGCGCCGAAGGCGTCTTTGAGCCAGGTTATTGGGGCGCCGGCGGTGCGGCGCGGATCGAAAGCCACCACATCGAAGCGACAGGCGACCCGATCAGTCAGTCCGGTGCGTTGCAGATAGTGCTGCGCGGCGCGAACCAGCTTTTGCTGTTTGCGAAAGTCCACTGTTTCGGCGGCCGAGGCGAAGCCATTGTGGCGGCGCAAGCGGACCTCGACGAATACCAGGGCGTTGCCATCGACCATGATCAGGTCAATCTCGCCGACCTTGCAGCGGTAGTTGCGGTCGCGGAGCGTCATTCCCTGTGCCATCAGATAGCGTTCGGCCTCCTGTTCGGCGGCTCTTCCGGCGTCAGCGCTCGCCGGGCGGTTGTAAGTCATCACGCAGTTCCTCCTGAAGCGCGTTGTCACGGGGTCTGGCAGCGGTCATGGGGCGGGCCTCTCCCCCCTGAAATTGGGCCCAGACCAGCTCCCGTTCAATTCGCCCGCCGGCGCGCATGCGCAGGGCGCCAGTGGCACCGTAGAGGCGGGCGTTCTCAATTTGATCCAATTGGGGCAGGCGAGGGTACAGCCGGTAGGCGTCCACACCCAGCGCATGCAGACGGCTGTAGATGGCTGCCTCCCGGCTGTGTTCGGCCAGCGTGGCCTTTTCCTCGAACTCACCATTGAGCAGCCAGGGCAGAGTGTTGAAGCGCACCCCGTTCAGGTCCCGATTGCTTTTGGTGTCCCGTTCGCCGGTGTAGATATGACTGGTCGCGTACACCGGCAGGTCTCCCGCGTAGTGAAATGCCAGGGTGGGCCGTATCTGCCGGCCCTGCTCGGGGTCGGCCATCAGGAAAATCATATCCAGATCCTTGCGGCGGCGTGGCTCGAATTCCAGGGAACTGCCAAGCAGCCGGGTCAATGCCTGACGGCGGGCCTGACTCTGATCAATCAGGAGTGCCTGCTGAATGATTCGGGAGTAATCGCCGCCGCTGGAGAATTGGCTATCGATCGACACTTCTCCACCCAGTGCCCGCCACTCCCGGGTAAACGCCTGAGCGCTGCGGGCGCTCCAGTTGCGGTCCGGGGCCAGGATCATGGCGTTGCGATGGCCCTCCTGGTAGGCGCGGCGGGCAATCTGACGCGCTTCGTCCTCCGAGGCGAGGCCGAACTGGTAAAGGCCCTCAGGCGCTTCCGGCCGCTCTTCATCCAGGGCGCTGTCGACGTAGTTGAGTGTGAGCACGGGAATGGGCAGCAAGTCCTGTTCGTGCAATTGCCGAACCTTGTCTTTGTCCAGCGGACCGATGACCAGGTCCGCCCCTTCCGCCATGGCCTGCTCATACAGCGCGAGAATATCGTCGCTGGCACTGGTGTTGTATTGACGTATTTGAGGGCGCTGGCTCTGTTCGTGTCCGGCCCGATAATAGGCGCTGAGGAATCCGTCGCGAACCGCGTCGGCAGCCCTGGCCAGGGTGCCCTCTTCGGGCAGCAGCAGTGCGATCTGCCGGGGCTGCTGTTCAATCAGTCGGCGCAAGAGCTGCAGGTCGTTGGGCAGGTTGTTGCTGGCGGGGTGGTCGGGCCAGGCGCTTTGCCACTGGTCAACCTGGGCTTGTTGTCGCTCCAGGTTGGTCTGATTGTCCTTGCTGATCGCAGCCAGTTCCAACCAGCCGCGCAGTTGGGACTGCTGTCTTTCCTCTCCGGCGGCCTGTTCCAGCTCATCCAGGGACAGGGACATCAGGCTCTGCCAGAGTTGTTCCCGGTTCTCGGCGCCCGCCGGTTCCTCAGGGCCGAGAGAGTCCATGATAATCCGCTCGTTGACACTGGCAATGGTGTCACCGGTCCGCTGATACAGGTGGGCACGCAGCTCGCGCAATGCGAGTTCACGCTCCGGCGGCATGGTCTGCCACTGTTGTTCCAGACGGGGGTTGGTTAGAATGCGTTCGGCCAGATAGTAGGAGCCCTCATTCAGCGCCACTGAGCCGAGTAGCTCGGCGTGCAGTAAAAAGCCGCGGGTATCCAGTTGACGGCTGTCGATAGAGGTCAGCAGATTGCGGGCCCAGTCGTACTCTTCCTGATCGACGAGCAGGCTGGCTGCTTCGAGCAGATAGCCTTCGCGCTCGGGTGATTGGCTTTCACGGGCCTGATCCACCAGTGTTTTGACCCGGGCTTCAATCGCTTCCCGGGAGAGCGGGTCGTCTTCCGCCGGGGTTTCCATTGGAGGTGTGCTGCTGCAACTGGCCAGAAGCCAGATCGAAAGCGCGAGCAGGGTGCACAGGTATCCCCGGTATTGCATGATGATGTTCTCCACTAGTACAGCTTACGACGTGAGTGCAACCAGACGATAAGGCACGATTTATGACCCCCAACACGACATCAGCTCCGCTGGCATCCGGTGGCCGTTCGAGTACCGCCACCGCCGGTGTTCTGTATGTTGTCGCCACGCCGATTGGCAATTTGGCCGATATGGTACCCCGTGCGGTGGAAATTCTACAATCAGTGGCGTTGATTGCGGCTGAGGATACCCGTCACAGTGCGCGACTCCTGTCACATTTTTCCATATCCACCCCCTGTGTGGCCTATCACGACCACACTGAAATCGAGCGCACCGCCAAAATCCTGGATCGGGTGGAAGCCGGGGAATCGGTGGCGCTGATCTCCGATGCCGGCACGCCACTGGTGTCAGATCCGGGCTATCGGTTGGTTCGAACCGCACGCGAACGGGGGCTGACCGTGGTGCCGGTACCTGGCGCCTGTGCGCTGGTCGCGGCTCTGAGCGCGTCTGGCCTTCCCTCAGATCGCTTTTCCTTTGAAGGGTTCCCGCCGGCCAAGGCGAGCGCCCGACGGCAATGGCTTGAGGCCTTATCGGGCGAGTCGCGCACCTTGATCTTCTACGAAGCGCCGCACCGGGTGCTGGCGAGTCTGGACACCATGGCTGAGGTGTTTGGCGGTGACCGTGAGGCCGTGATTGCCCGTGAGTTGACCAAAACCTTTGAAACCATTCGGCTGGCGCCGCTGGCAGAGTTGGTGGAATTTGTTCGGGCGGACAGCAATCAGCAGCGGGGAGAGATTGTTCTCATGGTGGCGGGTGCCTCAACCCGTTTGGAAAGTGCGCTGGATGCCGAGGCGGAGCGGGTGATGGGCATTCTGCTTGAGGAGTTACCGGTCAAGCAGGCGGCCGCGTTGGGGGCGAAGATTACCGGGGTGAAAAAAAACGCCCTGTATCAGTGGGCGCTTGAACATAAGTAGTTTGGGGGAAGTGGTCGGGTTTGGTTACGGCGGATGCGCTTCGCTCCGATACGTCGGACCGATCCGCCCTACGGCCGAGCGCAGCGGTATAAACCTGCGTAGGGCGGATAAGGCCAAAGGCCGCATCCGCCGTTACCTCACCTGATGAATCAAAACCGCAAGGTCCCCTGCAGCGCGACACTCCGCGGCCGCTCATAAAAGGCGTAGTAACCGCTACCGGTACCGCCGGTCAGCACGGTTGCCACGGGCAGGCCGTTGGCGTAGCTGACAATGGCTTCATCGGTCAGGTTCTTGCCAATCAGCGCCACCTCCCAACGGTCGTCCTGGCCAATCAGCGCCACCCGCGCGTTCACTTTTACATAGCTGTCCTGAACCATGCGCGGGTCCAGGGTCGGAGTCGCCAGATACTCGTCACTGTAAATCAGATCCAGCGTGCTGCTGAGGGTCAGCCCCTGACGCAGTGCCAAGGTGTGATTGGCGCTGAGGTTGCCTTGAAGCTCCGGTGTGAACTCCCGGGTTTTGCCGCTGGCGTCACACTGGGTCTGTCCGGGTGCCTGACCGAAATAGCATTGGGCGGTGGGGAAGTTGTCATACTCGAAATCCAGCCAGGCCAAACCACCTGAAATCATCAGGTCGTTGGTGGCCATCCAGCGACCGTCCAGTTCCAGCCCCTGAATGGCGGCTTCGGCGGCGTTGGTCACGTTGAAGCTGAATGCGCCGTCAAACTGACTGGTCTGCAGATCCTGGAAATCGGTGTAGAACAGGGCGGCGTTCAGCTCCGCCCGGCCGTCAGCCAGATTGAACTTGCCGCCGATCTCATAGTTCTTGACCTCTTCATCCTCGAACTCGAAGACCCCGGTAATCGGAACCGGGGAGCCCGATGAGGCATTGACGGCGTTGTTCACGGTGGGGTCAGGGTGGGCGTTGGAGCGCACATCAAACCCGCCGGATTTGAAGCCGGTGGTGTAGCTGGCGTAGACCATGTCCGTGCCGTTGAGGTCGTATTGCAGCGTGACCGAGGGCGTGAATCCGGATTCCGACCGCTTCCGCGCCAGCGTGTCGTAAGGCTCGATATTGAACAGGCCGTACAGACCGTTGTAGGGGTCCTGAGGGGTGCCGACGGGACGCTCCACAGTGGCGCCGCTGTCCGGATCGGTCACGGTGTGGTATTGGCGCCGGCTCGCGGTTTTTTCTTCATCGGTGTATCGCCCGCCAAGAGTCAGGCGCAAGTCGCTGGTGAACTCCCAGGTGCCCTGGAAAAACACGGCGGCAATGTCGCTATCCTGCTGGAAGTCCCGCTGTGAGGCGGTTCCGCGCAACAGCAGCGCGCCTTCGCCCACCTGCTGCTGCAGGGCGACGGGCAGCAGGCTGTCCGAGGGGACCCGAATCTCATCGTCGAACTCCAGATCGCTGCTCTGGTAGAACAGGCCGCCCATGTAGCTGAACGGACCGGATTCCGGCGACGCAATGCGGATTTCCTGACTGATCTGACTGTAGTCCTCTTTCGACAGAATGTTGAACATGGGAACGCCCACAAAGTCGCAGTCGCACAGTTCTTCATAGTCGTAGGCGGTGTACCCGGTCACAGCGGTCAGGCTGTGTTCACCCAGCTCGGTTTCCACCTCCAGCATGGCATTGCGGGTGTTGTTGTAGCTGAAGTCGCCGTTGGACTGGCGATTGAAGTCCTGGGTGGTATCCAGGGTGTAGGCACCGCCGGTCAGTTGGCTCAGCACCGCCGAGTAAGGTACCGTCGGACGACCGGGAATCTCGATCTCAGCCGGGTTGACCACTTCGAGGTTGCGCCCCTCCTGGTCGAACGAGCCATCCTCCAGCTTCAGCGTGATATCCCACTGGCTGTTGGGTTGCCAGAGCAGGGTACCGCGCACCACCTGATCTTCCTCCCGGGTCTCATCCTGCCCGGTTGTGGTGTTGTGGAAATGACCATCGATACTGCGATCCAGCACCGCCAGTCGACCGCTGAGCTGATCGGTCATGGGGCCCGAGATGACCGCGCGCAGGTCCTGTTCACTGTGCTCGGGCTCGTACAGACCGGTGACCTTGGCGAAGAACTCGTCGGTGGGGCGTGCGGTGGTGATGCTGATGGCGCCTGCGGTACTGTTTTTGCCGAACAGGATGCTCTGTGGACCGCGCAGAACTTCGACCCGCTCAATATCCAGAAAGGGCGCTCGACTGAGCTGGGCCCGGCCAAAGTGAACCCCGTCGACAAATTGCGCTGCGGACTGTTCAAAGCCCTGGTTGACGCCCGAACTGATGCCGCGGATCGATATCGTGGTGCCGATGCCGGTCTGGGTCATGTTCAGGCTGGGGATATAGTCGGCCATACGTTCGATACCGGTGATCCCGGTGTCGTCGATTTTCTCGCCCGCCATGGCGTTGACCGAAATGGGGACGTCCAGAAGGCTTTGTTCGCGCTTTTGCGCGGTAACCAGAATTTCCTCCAGGGCCGGCGTGCTCTGAGCCTGGGCCGTGACGCTGAGACTGGCGGCAATGGCCAGTGAGAGTGTGGTGAGTTTGTGTGTGTTCACAGACGTCTCCTTTCCTTTTTTTTGTGGTTGTCATTATCTTAGATCATAATCGGACGAATCACGAAATCGTCAATGAATAATAAAGGGCTTCGGCCTTTGTGTCGAAAATGTGAGCTTGCGCACATTCGCCAAGGTCGCTACTCTATGCCCTCGGAGTCGGCTCGGCAGTCGCTCCGGTGCTTGCACCGGGGAGGAAAGTCCGGGCTCCATAGGGCAGAGCGCCAGGTAACGCCTGGGGGGCGAGAGCCCACGGAAAGTGCAGCAGAAAGTATACCGCCTAAGCGACTTCGGTCGCCGGTAAGGGTGAAATGGTGCGGTAAGAGCGCACCGCGCGGCTGGCAACAGTCCGCGGCGATGGTAAACCCCGCTCGGAGCAAGACCAAATAGGAACCCGATGGTGCGGCCCGCACCGGGTTCGGGTAGGTCGCTTGAGGTGCGTGGCGACACGCATCCCAGATGAATGACTGTCCTCGACAGAACCCGGCTTACAGGCCGACTCCGCCTTATTCTGTTTTAGAGCGCTTCCTTCTATTCCCCGTCTTTTTTAATCCTAAAAATTCGCAAACTTAATGTAACACTTTAAGTTTGTTCTCTATTGCGCTGATAGTTATAGCTTATTCGCTTTCAGTGGTTTTTGGCGCATCTCTCATTCCTGTCTATATCTACAGTTTTCTCTGCAGATCCCGTGCGGTTCGCCGCATTTTCCTTCTCTATTGCTTGACTTTGCTTTGCCCGGATTTATAGTGTGCCATAAGTGGTAGAAAGTGGTTATTAGTGGTTTTTTGTGGAAATCCGGGTGGCGAAGTGGTGAAAAGTGCCCACGCCTCCCATCAATTGACAGGTGAATCGTGCTCACAGGCAGTCACTCCATCAATATGGACGCGAAGGGTCGCATGGCGATCCCGACTCGCATTCGCGAGTCCTTTGTCGCGTCCTGCGAGGGCCGCCTGGTGCTGACTGCTCATACCCAGCAACGCTGCCTGCTGGTGTATTCAGAGCCGGATTGGCTGGAGCGGTTACCCAAAATTCAGCAACTGCCGGATACCAATGATGCGGCCAGCCGGATCAAGCGCCTGTGGATCGGTTACGCCACTCCATTGGAAATGGACGGCAATGGACGGATTCTTGTGCCACCGACATTGCGCAGCTACGCCCGGCTCGACAAGAAACTGATGCTGGTCGGGCTGGGCGACAAGATGGAGCTCTGGAGCGAAGACAGCTGGCTGGAGTTGTTGGAACAGCCCGTGGACACCGACCTGTCTCCGGAACTGCAATCGCTGACACTGTAACCGGATTTCAAGCGGCTCTGCCCGAGCCGAAGTGGCACACAAACGCGGCATAACAAAAGGTAGCCCATGAGCGATTCGCCCCACCAGACGGTACTGTTGAATGAAGCGGTTGACGCCCTGGTTCAGGATGTCGATGGCTTCTATGTCGACGGTACCTTCGGGCGGGGTGGGCACAGTGCCCGGATATTGGAACGACTGTCGGAAAAGGGGCGGCTGCTGGGTATTGATAAGGATGCCGATGCCATTGCCGTGGCGCACGAGCGTTTTGCCAACGAGCCCCGATTCGAGATCGCGCAAGGGTCGTTCGCGGCGCTCGCGGAACTGATTGAGGCGAGAGGCATGACCGGGAGGGTTCAGGGTTTATTGCTGGACCTGGGGGTGTCGTCGCCGCAGTTGGATGAGGCCGAGCGGGGTTTCAGCTTTTTAAATGATGGTCCACTGGATATGCGCATGGACCGGAGCTCTGGACAGAGTGCGGCGGAATGGTTGGCGACTGCCTCTGAAACGGAAATTGCCCGGGTCCTGAAAGAGTACGGTGAAGAGCGTTTTGCCAAACGTATGGCGCGAGCGCTGGTCAACGCCCGGGCGGAGCAACCGATTACCCGGACAGCGCAGTTGGCCGAAATTGTCAAAGCGGCGAATCCGGCCTGGGAGAAAGGTAAGCACCCGGCGACCCGGGCGTTTCAGGGAATCCGGATTCACGTGAACAACGAGCTGTCGGATCTCGAAGCCATTCTTTCCCAGGCATTGACTGTTCTGGCGCCGGGAGGGCGGCTGGTGGTAATCAGTTTCCACTCGCTTGAAGACCGGTTGGTGAAGCGGTTTATTCGCCGGCAGGAAAAGGGCCAACCCCTGCCCGCGGGGCTGCCGGTGCGCGATGAACAACTCGACCGCACCCTCAAGAGCGTGGGCAAGACGGTTCGGGCCAGTGACCTTGAAGTGGGCGCCAACGTGCGTTCGCGCAGCGCCATTATGCGCGTTGCAGAAAAACTGTAATCGATCAGATGACGAGGCGATTTTGACCATGACCCACAGCGCGCTCAATGCACCACACTCCCGCCGGGGTATAACCCCGGCGGTCGTTGTGCTGTGGGCGTTGGTGTTGTTGTCGGCGCTGGCGGTCATCGCTTCCACCCACCACACGCGTCAGCGGGTCGACCGCCTGGAGACGCTGCGCCGGGAAGCGGCGGAGCTTCAGGTGGTGTGGGGACAGTATATGTTGGAGCAGAGCACCTGGGCCGCCTATGGCCGGGTGGAGCAGATCGCCAGGGATGAACTGGATATGCGGTTGCCGGATGATGACGACATCGTGATGGTGATTCATGAGTAGGGGACAGACCCTGACAATCGCCCGCTGGCGGGTCTGGCTGGTGGCCTTGGCGGTGCTGCTGCTGGGCTCGGCACTGCTCTGGCGCCTGGCCAGTCTGCAGGTGCTGCCGGATACGGCTCAGGGGTACGAGTTTTTGCAGGGGCAGGGGCAGGCCCGTACCTTGCGCACCGAACCCATCAGTGCCTACCGCGGAGTGATCACCGATCGCAACGGAGAGCCACTGGCCGTCAGTACCCCGGTCGAAACACTCTGGGCGGACCCGACGCTCCTGTTGCAGTCGCCCGAACGGTGGAGTGAGTTGGCGCGGGCGTTGGAACTGTCGGAGGCCGAGCTGGAAGCTCGGCTCTCTCGTTATAGCGGTAAGGAGTTCATGTATCTGCGCCGGCATCTGCCGCCCCAGGCCGCCGAGGCGGTTCTGAAGTTGGAAATTCCCGGTGTTTACAGCCAGCGTGAGTATCGCCGGTACTACCCGGCGGGTGAAGTGGCCGCTCATCTGGTGGGCTTTACCGATATTGATGACCGGGGCCAGGAGGGCATGGAGCTGGCCTACGATGCCTGGTTGTCCGGTGAAAATGGTGCCAAGCAGGTGCTCAAAGACTTGCGTGGGCGCACCGTGAAAGAGCTTCAGTTGGTGAAGTCGGCCCGGCCCGGTCGCAACCTCGCACTCAGCATTGATCTGCGCCTGCAGTATCTGGCCCATCGGGAACTGAAGGCGGCTGTTCAGAAAAATAACGCCAAGGGTGGATCGTTGGTGATTATGGACGTGCAGACCGGCGAAGTCCTGGCGATGACCAATCAGCCGGCCTACAACCCGAATGACCGGTCCGGCCTCCGGTCCGAGGCGCTGCGCAACCGCGCGCTCACGGACCTGTTTGAGCCCGGCTCTACCATGAAGCCATTGGCGGTGATGGCCGCTCTGGAGACCGGCCGGTTCAAACCCGGTTCCGTCATCGATACGGCGCCCGGCTATGTTCAGGTGGGCCGCAAAACCCTGCTGGATCCAGTGAATTACGGCGTACTGGATCTCTCGGGCGTGATTGCAAAGTCCAGTCAGGTGGGCATGACCAAGCTGGCTCTGGAGCTAGAACCGGCCACGGTGCGCAACATGTACCAGCGTCTGGGACTCGGTCAGGGCGTGGGCACCGGATTTCCGGGCGAGTCGGTAGGCACACTGCCCACATACGAGCGCTGGCGACCCATCCAGCGGGCAACCTATGCCTTTGGTTACGGTCTGAATCTTACCGCTATGCAGTTGGTGAATGCTTACAGCACGGTGGCCAGTGGCGGAATCAAACGGACCCCTTCTCTGCTGCGGGTAGATGAGGTACCTGATGGTGAGCGGGTTGTGGACGAAGCGCTGGCCCGGCAGGTAACGGCCATGTTGCGCCGGGCGGTGAGCACCGAGGGTACCGCCCGTCTGGCCGAAATCCAGGCCTACCCGGTGGCGGGTAAAACCGGCACCGTGCACAAAGTCGGCGAGGGTGGTTACGTCGAGAATCGCTACATAGCGTCGTTTGTCGGTATGGCGCCAGCGGACAATCCGCGCATTGTCGCGGCCGTGATCATTGATGAGCCTTCCGATGAGCGCTATTTCGGTGGCCAGGTGGCCGCCCCGGTTTTTTCCAGCGTGGCCGAAGGCGCGCTGCGTCTTCTGCAGGTACCGCCCAGAGTGGATGAGGCCAAAGGCATTATGGTTCAGGACGCCAACAAGCGCGGGGAGCCCTGGTCATGACTCGTCGCTACTCCATTAACCTCGCGGACCTGGCGCCGGCACTGAAGCTTGATCCGGCGTTGCTACCGGATATTCACGGTCTGACGCTGGACAGTCGCCAGGTTCAGCCCGGTGACGCGTTTGTGGCGCTCAAGGGCGCGGTTCACGACGGGCGTGATTACATCAATGACGCTGTGGCAAATGGCGCAGTGGCGGTTCTGGTGGATGTGGATGCGCCATCGGAGGTGCAGACCGTGCCGGTCGTGGCATTGCCCAATCTGGCCAGCCAATTGAGTGAGTTGGCGAACCGGCTGTATCAATCCCCGAGTGAGGCGATCAAGGTGTTCGGCGTGACCGGAACCAACGGCAAAACCACCTGCTCGCTGCTGCTGGCGCAACTGGCGGCGATTCACTGGGGAACCGCCGGGGTGATCGGAACGCTGGGATATGGACTGTTGGAAACCGGCGAACCCTCGTCCGGGCAGATTGCGCGGCTGCAGCACACCGGTTTGACCACCCCGGACGCCCTGAGTGTGCAGAAAACCTTGCGCTCGCTGGTGGATCAGGGCGCACAGACGGTGGCAATGGAGGTCTCGTCCCACAGCCTGGTTCAAGGGCGCGTGGCGGCCGTGACGATGAGGGCGGCGTTGTTCACCAACCTGAGTCACGACCATCTGGATTTCCACGGAGACCTGGTCAGTTATGGCGCTGCCAAGGCTCGCTTGCTGGAGCAGCCCGGCCTGAAAGTGGCGGTCATCAATCGGGATGATGCCTGGGCTTCCAGTCTGGCCAATCAGGTGCCGGACGGTGTTCAGGTGGTGAGTTATGCCCTGGACAACGCGGAAGCCGATGTCTATGTCACCGATCGGGTCGAACAGCGCGCGGGTATCAGTGCGCTGATCAATACCCCCTGGGGACAGGGGGAGCTCCACAGCCCTCTGTTGGGTGAGTTCAATCTGAGCAACCTTCTGGGAGTGATTGCAACACTCTGCTCTGCCGGTATGGCGTTGGACGATATTCTGGCCGCCGTGCCCGGACTGGTGCCGGCGCCGGGAAGAATGGAGCCGATCGTACTGGATGAGCAGCGGCAGGATGTGCAGGTGGTCGTCGATTACGCCCACACCCCGGATGCCCTTGAGAATACCCTTAAAGCCTTGAGTCATCACAATACCGGTCGGCTCTGGTGTGTGTTTGGTTGTGGCGGAGATCGGGATCGTGCCAAGCGCCCGAAAATGGGACGCCTCGCCGAGCGGTACAGCGATTACGTCGTGGTGACCAATGACAATCCCCGCTCGGAGGACCCCGCTCAGATTGCGGCGGATATCCTGCGCGGGATGAACAATGACCATCAGTGTCTGGTAATAGCGGATCGCGCCCAGGCCATTGACCTGGCCATTCAACAGGCCCGAGCCGGCGATACCGTGTTGGTGGCGGGTAAGGGCCATGAGGATTATCAGATATTTGCTCGGGAAACCCTGGCGTTCAGTGATTTCGAACAGGTACGTAAATCGCTGCAGCGTCGCCTGGACAAATTACCGCCCGGGGAGGTGGCGCCATGATCGGTGTAATGTCGTTGACGGAGCTGGTCCGTCGCTTCGGGGGCGAACTGGTAAAGGGTGACGTTGAGTTCAATCGGTTGAGTACCGATACCCGCACGGTGCAGGCCGGCGATCTGTTTCTCGCGCTGCGGGGTGACCGGTTTGATGCCCACGATTTTGTACAGACAGCGGTGGATCGGGGTGCCTGTGGTGTGGTGGTGGAGCGGTCCATGCCGGATCTGGCGGTGCCTCAGTGGGTTGTGCCGGACACGCTGACGGCCCTGGGCCAGGTGGCGCTGCTCAACCGTGAACGGTTTCGTGGCCCACTGGTTGCGATCACCGGCAGCAGCGGAAAAACCACCGTCAGAACCATGCTCGCCGGCATTCTGGTACGCGCCGGCGGCGTTCTGGCCACGCGGGGCAACCTGAACAATCACATTGGTGTGCCGTTGACGCTGCTTGAGCTGGATGAGCATCACGAGTACGCCGTGATAGAAATGGGCGCGAGCGGTCCGGGCGAAATCGCCTCCTATTGCCAGTGGGCGAAACCGGATGTGGCACTGATCAATAACGTCATGCCGGCGCATATTGAAGGTTTTGGTTCGGTCGAAGGCGTGGCCCGCGCCAAGGGAGAGATTTATACCGCTCTGGGTGAGAACGGCATTGCCGTGATCAACCGCGACGATGCGTTTGCCCCTTACTGGTTGTCCAGTCTGGGGGGGCGACGGGTGATCAGTGTGTCACTGGATCAGCAGGAGGCTGATTGCCACGCTCGTGATATTGAGTACCGCCCGGATAGCGTGCTGTTCACGCTGATCACCCGTCATGAAGAAGCGCGGGTGCAACTGGCGGTACCGGGTGAACACAGCGTCAGAAACGCGCTGGCCGCCGCCGGCTGTGCCCTGGCTCTGGGCTTGAGCGCACAGGCCATCGCCCGCGGACTGGAGAGCTTTGAGCCGGTGGCCGGCCGTATGTCCGCCCGTCGCGGCTGGGCGAACGCGCTGATCATTGATGACAGTTACAACGCCAATCCCGGCTCAGTGCGGGCCGCGATCGAGGTGCTCGCCGCGCACCAGGGCAAACGCATACTGGTGCTGGGTGATATGGGAGAGCTCGGTGAACACAGTGCCGAGCTGCATCGTGACGTGGGTATTCGGGCTCGTGAGCGTGGCCTGGACCGTTTGGTGACGCTGGGGCCTCTGAGCGCCCGGGCGGCCGACGCTTTTGGTGAAGGCGCCAGCGCTTACCGCACTCACGATGAGGTGATTGAAGCCCTGAAGGGTGAGTTGGACGAAAACACCCGAGTGTTAATCAAAGGTTCTCGCAGCGCCGGCATGGATCGGGTTGTGCGCGGTTTGAGCAAAATCGGAGACCAAGACTGATGCTACTGTGGCTCGCAGAATACTTACAAGAATACCTGCGCGGCATGGCCGTGTTTCAGTACCTGACGCTGCGCGCCATTCTCGGAGTGCTGACCGCCTTGGTGATTTCGCTGTTGCTGGGTCCCTGGATGATCCGCCGCCTCAATTATCTGCAGATCGGTCAGGCGGTACGCAGCGACGGTCCTCAGACGCACTTGAGCAAATCCGGTACCCCCACCATGGGCGGTACGCTGATTCTGGCGGCTATCTTCATCAGTACCCTGCTCTGGACGGACTTGAGCAATCGTTATGTCTGGGTGGTTCTGGTGGTGACGGGGATTTTTGGCGCTGTGGGCTGGGTCGATGACTATCGCAAAGTGGTCCAGTCCAACTCGCGGGGTCTGCCGGCGCGCTGGAAATATTTCTGGCAGTCCGTGGCTGGTGTCGGTGCGGCGTTGTTTCTGTACTCCACCGCTGTCACCCCGGCGGAAACCCAGTTGTTCGTACCGTTTTTCAAAAACGTGGCTCTGGACATGGGACTGTTTTATCTGGTGATCACCTACTTTGTGATTGTCGGTTCGAGCAACGCGGTGAATCTCACCGATGGTCTGGATGGTTTGGCCATCATGCCTTCGGTCATGGTGGGCTCGGCACTGGGCATCATCGCCTATCTGTCCGGGCATGTGGAGTTTGCCAATTATCTGCACATTGCGCATATCCCCGGGGCCGGTGAGCTGGTGATTTTCTGTGGTGCACTGGCGGGTGCCGGACTGGGCTTTCTGTGGTTCAACACCTATCCCGCCCAGGTTTTCATGGGGGATGTCGGAGCACTTGCCCTCGGCGCGGCGTTGGGTGTGATAGCCGTGATTGTGCGCCACGAAATTGTGCTGTTCATCATGGGCGGCATTTTTGTGATGGAGACGGTGTCGGTCATTCTGCAGGTGGCGTCGTTCAAACTGACCGGACGGCGGATTTTCCGGATGGCGCCGCTGCACCATCACTATGAATTGAAAGGTTGGCCGGAGCCGCGCGTGATCGTGCGCTTCTGGATCATTACCGTCATGCTGGTCTCTTTCGGACTGGCGACATTGAAACTGCGTTAATGGAGAGCGAGAGACTGTGCCGCAACTGATCGCGTCAAGCTGTGAAACCGCCATCGTGGGCGCCGGTGTGACCGGCGTTTCCGTCGCGCGTTTTCTGGCGCGCCGGGGCCAGGCGTTCACCTTGCTGGATACTCGTCCGGAGCATCCCCAGCGCGAGGCGCTGGAGCGGGAGTTTGGTGCTGAACGTATCCAGTTCGGCCCTCTGGATGTGGCGCTGCTGAGCCGGGTGGAAGAAGTGGTGGTCAGCCCCGGTATCGCGATGAGCACGCCCGAATTACAGCAGGCGCGCAATGCCGGCGCTCGTCTGGTGGGTGACATCGAGTTGTTTGTGCGTTTTGCCAAAGCGCCGCTGATCGCGATTACCGGCTCCAACGCCAAGAGCACGGTCACGACGCTGGTCGGGGAAATGGCCCGGGATGCCGGTGTTCGTGTCGCGGTCGGTGGCAACCTGGGAACGCCGGCTCTGGATCTGCTCGATGACAGCATTGAGCTGTATGTGCTGGAGCTGTCGAGTTTTCAACTGGAAGGTGTGAGCAAACTGAGCGCCAAAGTGGCCACGGTACTGAATGTCAGCGCCGATCACATGGATCGCTATCCGAACATGCCGGCCTATCATCAGGCCAAGTTGCGGGTTTACTTCGGCGCGGAACAGGTGGTGTACAACAGCCAGAGTGTGTTGACCCAGCCGCCGATGAGTGTCAATGCGATACCGATCACCTTTGGCGGTCGACCGGAGTTTCATCGGTTCGGTGTAGCCGAGCACGAAGGCGAGCCGTGGTTGTACTGGCAGCTCGAGCCTCTGATGCCGGCGAGCGAGCTGAGAATCAAGGGACGACACAACATTGATAACGCCCTGGCGGCGCTGGCGCTGGGTCATTCGGCGGGTTTTTCGCATGAGTCCATGCTTAACACCTTGCGTCGCTTCCGCGGCTTGCCTCATCGGTGTGAATGGGTGGCGGAACATGACGGTGTCGGGTACTACAACGACTCCAAAGGCACCAACGTGGGGGCCGCCGTGGCGGCGATCGAAGGGCTGGCGCCGGCCACGGGAAAAATTGTGTTGATCGCCGGTGGCGATCCCAAAGGCGCGGACTTTACCGAGTTGCGCAAGCCGGTTGAACGCTGTGTTAGAACACTGGTACTGATCGGCACCGCCGCCGAAGAAATGGCGACGGTGCTCGGCGATCTGACCGACGCGATCCGCGCGGACTCCATGACGGATGCCGTGCGCAAAGCCAGCGCCGCAGCACAGGCAGGCGACGTGGTGCTGTTGTCACCGGCGTGCGCCAGTTTCGATATGTTCCGCAACTATCAGGATCGGGGCGAGCAATTCCGTCGGGCTGTGGAGGCGCGACTATGATCGGATGGCTCAAGCAGCAGTGGGAAGAGTCGATCGCGGTTTTCCGCGGCGGCGCCGACGGCGTGTTGATTCTTTTGTGGCTCGGTCTGCTCAGCATCGGTCTGGTAATGATCGCCTCCGCCTCCATTGCGTTTGCGGCGGAAACCTATGGGGACCCTTGGTTCTTTACCAAGCGGCATCTGGTGTATCTGGTGATGGGGGTGGCGGTCGCGGCTCTGGTGGTCGCGGTGCCGGTGCGCTTTGCCCAGCAGTACGCCGGCTGGTTGATGGTGGCAACCTTGGGGCTGCTCTGTCTGGTATTGATCCCGGGGATTGGCCGGGAGGTGAATGGCGCCCGTCGCTGGTTGGACCTCGGGTTGATTTCGGTACAGATCTCTGAGGTGGCCAAGGTCGCCGCCGTTCTGTTTTTTGCCAGCTTTTTTGCCCGGCGGCATCAGGAGTTGTACACGGGCTGGCAGGGCTTCGTTAAGCCGGTGTTGGTGCTGGGGTTGATGTGTCTGCTGTTGTTGTTCCAGCCGGACTTCGGCAGTGCCGTGGTGTTGGCCAGCGTGGTTCTGGCCATGATGTTTATCGCCGGCGTCAAACTCTGGCACTTCGGGTTGCTCGGGGCGGCGGCCGTGGCCTGTCTGGCGGCGCTGGCGGTCTACTCGCCCTACCGGATGACGCGTCTGGTGACGTTTCTGGATCCCTGGTCCGCCCAGTTTGGCTCCGGTTATCAACTGACCCAATCCCTGATCGCCTTCGGTCGGGGCGAATGGTTTGGGCTCGGACTCGGTAACAGCCTGCAGAAACTGTTTTATCTGCCGGAGGCCCACACGGATTTTATTGCCGCCATCATGGCCGAGGAATTTGGACTGATCGGCCTGGTGGTGATGCTCGGTGTATTTGCGGCGTTGATCGTGCGGATTTTTGCGATCGCTCGCGCAAGCCTGACGGCCAACCGGCTGTTTGCGGCGTTTGCCTCCTACGGTGTGGCCATATTGTTCACCTTCCAGGTGTTCATCAATGTCGGCGTTGCGGCCGGTTTGCTGCCCACCAAGGGGCTGACTCTGCCGTTCATCAGTTACGGCGGCAGCAGTTTGCTGATTGGCTGCGCGCTGATCGGCTTTGTGATTCGGGTGGATTGGGAACAGCGCCAGGCGGTTCCGGTATCGCGCGTGCGCACCCGGGTCAAGCCGGTGTCGGTGCGCTCGGAATGGCGGGAGGCAGCATGATGACTTCAGCCTCCCGTAAAAAAGCCTTGATTATGGCCGGCGGCACCGGAGGTCATGTGTTTCCGGCGTTGGCGGTGGCGCGTGAGCTTCAGGCGCAAGGCGTCCAGGTGGCCTGGTTGGGCACCGCCAAAGGTATTGAGGCCCGGCTGGTTCCGGAGGCGGGTATTGCGCTGCACTTTTTGTCGGTGCAGGGCGTGCGGGGGCGCGGTGCGGCCGGTCTGTTGAAAGCGCCGTTCCTGATTCTCGCAGCCATTGGTCAGGCGTTTTCGGTCATCCGGCGTTTCAAGCCGGACGTCGTGGTGGGGTTTGGGGGGTTTGCGTCCGGCCCCGGCGGCGTCGCCGCCAGACTGTTGTGGAAGCCACTGGTGATACATGAGCAGAACGCCATCCCCGGAACGACAAATCGTTACCTGTCGCCGCTGGCCCAGTGCGTTCTCACGGCGTTTCCGACCGGCCTGAAAGGGGCTCGGGTTGTGGGCAACCCGGTGAGGCGTGAATTGGCGGCGGTGGCGGCCCCAGCGGAACGGCTCAGAAACCGGGGAGATCAGCCTTTGCGTCTTCTGGTTCTGGGCGGCAGTTTGGGAGCGCAGGCGATCAATGAGCAGGTGCCGGACGCACTCGCCCGGCTTGCTCCCGAGATTCGCCCGATGGTGTGGCATCAAAGTGGTGCAGCCCATCTGGAAGCCACCCGGACCCGCTATGAAACCCTGGATGTGGACGCCCGGGTGGATGCGTTCATCGATGATATGGCCGAGGCGTATGCCTGGGCTGATTGGGTGATCTGTCGCGCTGGTGCTTTGACGGTGTCGGAACTGATGACGGTGGGACTGGCCGCCTTGTTGATTCCGTTCCCTCACGCCATTGACGATCATCAGACGCACAATGCGGCCGTGTTGGTGAATGCCGGCGCTGCACTGGCGGTCTCTCAAAAGGATCTGGATGGCGAAAAGCTGGCGGCGCTGATACGGGAAGAGTTTGCCCAGCGGAATCGCTTGCGCACCATGGCTGAACGCGGCCGCCAACTGGCACAGCCTGAGGCGGCGCGAGTGGTCGCCGAGCACTGTATTGCCCAAACCGGTATCGAGGTCAATCGTGGATAAAGCCATTCAATATTACGAAGTTCCGGAAATGCGCCGAATCCGACGCATTCACTTTATCGGCATCGGCGGTGCGGGTATGAGTGGCATTGCGGAGGTGCTGATCAATCAGGGCTACGAGATCACCGGCTCCGATCTGAAAGCCTCAGGCACCACCCGTCGCCTCGAGGCGATGGGCGCAACAGTGTTTATCGGCCATCGCGAAGAAAACGTGGTGGATGCGCACGTTGTGGTCAACTCCAGTGCGGTGAAAGCGGACAATCCGGAGATGGTCGGTGCCCGAGAGCGGCGCATACCCATCGTGCGACGCGCCGAGATGCTCGGCGAACTGATGCGTTATCGCCACGGTATCGCGGTTGCGGGAACTCACGGCAAAACCACGACGACCAGTCTGATGGCCTCAGTACTGGCGGCGGGAGGACAACACCCGACGTTTATCATCGGCGGGTTGGTCAACAGTGCGGGCAGCAATGCGCAACTGGGCGCAAGTCGCTACCTGGTGGCGGAAGCCGATGAGAGCGATGCGTCCTTTCTGCATCTGCAGCCGATGGTGGCCGTGGTGACCAACATCGATGCCGATCACATGGATACCTACGGGGGTGACTTCAATCAGTTGAAGCGCACCTTTATTGAATTCATTCACAACCTGCCGTTCTATGGGCTGGCCGTGTTGTGCGGGGATGACCCGGTAGTGCGCGACATCATTCCATCGCTGTCCCGTCCGATACTGACCTATGGATTTGAAGCGCATTGTGACTTCCGGGCGATCAATGTCAGCAAGGACAAAATGCAGACCCGGTTTGAGGTCGAGCGTCCGGACCACAAAGTGCCACTGGCCATCGAGCTCAATATTCCCGGGTTACACAATGTGTTGAATGCCACCGCCGTGGTGGCGGTTGCCACGGATGAGGGGTTGAGCGATCAGGCCATCCAGGATGGGCTGAAACATTTTGCCGGGGTGGGTCGCCGTTTTCAGGTATACGGTCACTACCAGGTGGAGAGCGGTGAAGCGATGCTGGTGGACGACTACGGACATCACCCGCGCGAAGTGGCAGCGACCATTGCCGCCATCCGCGATGGCTGGCCGGAGCGTCGGTTGGTAATGGTTTACCAGCCGCATCGCTATACCCGGACCCGGGATCTGTACGAGGACTTCGTCGACGTCCTGTCATCGGTCGATGTGCTGGTGTTGTTGGAAGTATACAGCGCCGGAGAAGATGCCATTCCGGGGGCGGATGGTCGCCATCTGAGCCGAAGCATCCGCATGCGCGGAGCGGTGGAACCGATCTTTGTTGAATCGGTGGATGATGTGCCCGATGTGATTCGGGATATCGTCAGGCCGGGAGATATTGTGATTACCCAGGGCGCCGGTAACGTCGGCGCCCTGGCCGGTGAACTCGCCCGGCGCAAATTGCGCTAGACCCATGAGGTATTGATGGACGTGAACAACGAACAACACAGCACAGTGTCCGCCGAGTCCGCCGGGTTTAACCCGGGCCGGGTGGGCGTGTTGTACGGCGGCACCTCGGCCGAGCGGGAAATTTCCCTGCAAACCGGAGCCGCGGTGTTGGAAGCACTGCGCCAGTCGGGTGTGGATGCTGTGGGAATTGATATCGGGGCCAACGCCATTGCCCAATTGCAGGCAACGCCCATGGATGTGGCGTTTATTGCGCTGCACGGTCCCGGCGGTGAAGACGGTCGCATTCAGGGCGTGCTCGAATACATGGGTATTCCCTACACCGGCAGCGACGTATCGGCCTCGGCGCTGGCGATGGACAAACTGCGCAGCAAACAGCTGTGGGCCGGCATTGGTTTATCGACGCCGGAGTTCGCAGTGGTCAACGCCGACAGCGACTGGGAGCAGGTACTGAAAAATCTCGGGGGTGATGCCATTGTCAAACCCGCCCATGAGGGGTCCAGCATTGGTATGGCGCGGGTCCAGAGTGGCGCCGAGTTGGCGGAGGCCTACCGGGAAGCGGCCCAGTACGACGGCAGTGTGCTGGTCGAGCGGTTGATTACCGGCAGTGAATACACCGTGGCCATTCTCGATGGCGAGGCACTGCCTCCCATCAAGCTGGAAACGAACCACCGGTTCTACGATTACGACGCCAAATACCTGGCTGACGACACGCGCTACCTGTGCCCCTGTGGCCTGGATGCGGAGCGCGAGCAGGGACTCAAGTCTCTCGCCCTGCAGGCATTCAACAGCCTCGGCTGTCGGGGTTGGGGACGGGTGGATGTGATGGCCGATCAGTTGGGGAACTTCTATTTACTGGAAGTGAATACGGTGCCGGGCATGACCAGCCATAGCCTGGTGCCGATGGCGGCGAAGGCAGCCGGTCTGAGTTTCGCCGAGCTGGTGGTGCGAATTGTGCGAGCTTGCCAGAAGGAGTCATGAAGTCCGGGCCAGTAAAACGGATCCCGGGGCAGGCAAGGGTGACGCCGCGTGGCGCCACACGCAAGAGCCAGCCCCTAAGGGACTGGGCGAAGTGGCTCCAGGGAGGGCGCCGGTGGGTCGGTCCGGTACTGTTGTTGGCGGCGCTGATCGGCGCGGGAAGCTGGATCGCCGAACCGGTCGCCGGCTGGCTGAACCGGCCGGTCGCCGAGGTGAGCGTAGAGGGAACGTTCCGCTACCTGAGTCGTGAGCGGATCGAAACGCTACTGAGTGAACAGTTGGGGGAAGGATTCCTGCAGTTGGAACTGGCGGCGATCAAGGGCGCACTGGAAGCAGAGCCCTGGGTGGCCAGGGCGGCACTGACACGACGTTGGCCGGATGTGTTGCACGTAAGAATTATTGAAGAGGAACCTATCGCCCGCTGGGGAGAGGTCGGGTTCCTGGATCGCGGAGGCAACATTATTGCCGTCGATGATCAGTCGGCATTGGAGCATTTGCCCCTGCTGGCCGGGTCGGATCCGGATGCGGTGGCGATGATGGAGCGTTACCAGGATCTGGCGCAGTTGCTGCGTCATCGGGGACTGAGTATCCAGTCTCTGAGAAGTGACCGGAAAAATGCCTGGCGTCTGACGCTCAGTGACGGCGTCACTCTGGTCATCGGTCGGGATCAGGTGTTGGAAAAAATACAGCGATTTGCCAAGGTCTATGATCGGCAATTGAGCGAACGCTGGGGCGAAATAGAGCAGGTGGATTTACGTTATCACAATGGGGTGGCGGTCGCCTGGAAAGCACAACGGGAAGATACAGAAACGCAATGATGGAAAACTGTGACATGCAAAAGAGGTTCGCATAATGGCCCATGTAGCTGACAGCAAGATGATTGTCGGTCTGGATATCGGTACATCCAAAGTCGTCGCTATAGTCGGTGCCATTACTCCCGAGGGCGAATTGGAAGTGGTGGGTATTGGCTCGCACCGCTCCAGCGGACTCAAAAAGGGTGTGGTGGTGAATATCGAGTCGACGGTGCAGTCCATTCAACGGGCGATTGAAGAGGCGGAGCTGATGGCGGGCTGCCAGATTCATTCGGTGTATGCCGGTATTGCCGGCAGCCACATTCGCAGCCTGAACTCGCACGGCATCGTGGCGATCAAGGACCGGGAAGTCTATCCCCAGGACCTGGAGCGGGTGATTGATGCCGCCCAGGCAGTGGCCATTCCGGCGGACCAGAAGATCCTGCATATTCTCCCGCAGGAATTCCTGATCGATGATCAGGAAGGCGTCAAAGAGCCCCTGGGCATGTCCGGGGTGCGTCTGGAGGCCAAGGTACACCTGGTGACCTGCGCCGTGAATGCCGCGCAGAATATCGAGAAGTGCATCCGGCGCTGTGGACTGGAGGTGGAAGACATCATTCTCGAGCAGCTCGCCTCAAGCTTTTCGGTGTTGACCGAGGATGAGAAAGAGTTGGGTGTCTGCGTGGTGGATATCGGTGGCGGCACCACGGATATCGCGGTGTTCAAGGAAGGGGCGATACGTCACACCGGTGTGATTCCGATTGCCGGTGATCAGGTGACCAATGACATCGCCATGGCGTTCCGCACACCGACGCCGCACGCGGAAGAAATCAAAATCAAATACGCCTGTGCTCTGGCGAAGCTGACCGGTCCCGACGAAACCATCAAGGTGCCGAGCGTGGGCGATCGCGAACCGAGAGACCTGTCCCGGCAGGCGCTGGCTGAAGTGGTCGAGCCGCGCTACGACGAACTGTTCACCCTGGTGCAGGCGGAGCTTCGACGCAGTGGCTTTGAAGACCTGATTGCCGCCGGCATCGTGCTGACCGGGGGGACCGCAAAAATGGAAGGGGTGGTGGAACTGGCCGAGGAAATCTTCCATATGCCGGTGCGATTGGGCGCGCCGCAGAACACGCGCGGTCTCAAAGATATTGTCAACAACCCCATTTATTCAACCGGCGTGGGCTTACTGCAATACGCCATCAAGCAACAGCAAGAGGGGAGGGCCATCACGCATGTCCGAGACAACGACGACTCCTGGTTCGGTCGCTTGAAAAAACTGTTTCAAAGTCATTTTTAAATAACCGTTTGCTCATTCTGTTAATTCAATAATTTTTAATTTGGTAAAGGAAAAGGGGAAATACTATGTTCGAGCTCGTAGACAACATCCCGCAAAATGCCGTGATTAAAGTCATTGGTGTCGGTGGTGGCGGTGGCAATGCCGTCAAGCACATGATCGACAGCAACATCGAGGGCGTGGAGTTCATCTGCGCCAATACCGACGCACAGGCGCTCAAGGACATCGACTCGCGCACCGTACTGCAACTGGGTCACAGCATGACCAAAGGCCTGGGCGCCGGTGCCAACCCCGAAGTGGGCCGTCAGGCCGCCATGGAAGACCGTGAGCGCATCGCCGAAGTATTGCGCGGTGCCGACATGGTGTTCATTGCAGCCGGCATGGGTGGCGGTACCGGCACCGGTGGTGCACCCATCGTGGCGGAAGTGGCCCGGGATCTGGGTATCCTCACGGTTGCCGTGGTGACCAAGCCGTTCCCCTTCGAGGGCCGCAAGCGCATGGTCGTCGCCGACGCCGGCATCAAGGAGTTGCAGGAACGGGTCGACTCACTGATTACCATCCCGAATGAAAAGCTGCTCTCGGTGCTGGGCAAATCCACGAGTCTGCTGGATGCTTTCAAGGCCGCCAACAACGTCCTGCTGGGTGCTGTTCAGGGCATCGCCGACCTGATCATCCGTCCGGGCATGATCAACGTCGACTTCGCCGACGTCCGCACAGTGATGTCCGAAATGGGCATGGCCATGATGGGCACCGGCCACGCAACCGGTGAAAACCGGGCCCGCGAGGCGGCTGAGGCGGCCATTCGCAGTCCGCTGCTGGAGGATGTCAATCTGCAGGGCGCGCGGGGCATTCTGGTCAATATCACCGCCGGCATCGATCTGTCGCTGGGCGAGTACTCCGAGGTGGGTAATACCATCGAAGAGTTCGCCTCCTCCGATGCCACCGTGGTTGTGGGTACCGTGATTGATCCGGAAATGTCGGATGAACTGCGGGTTACCGTGGTGGCCACGGGCCTGGGTGTGGCGGCAAAGGAAGAAAAGCCCGCCGGTAAAACGAAAGTGGTGGTAGACAACACCCGCCGCAAGAATACCGGTGAAGTGGACTACAGCAGTTACGAGCGCCCCACGGTCATGCGCCAGAATGCCCAGGCGAGCGGGCAGGCAACCGCGACCGCACCGGCCACAGAGAAGGAGCTGGAATACCTGGATATCCCGGCCTTCTTGCGCCGTCAGGCGGACTGACAGACTTGAGTCAGTCTCTGGCGTATTGTTGGAGGCGGCCCAATAGTCTGAGGCAATGAAAGGAATTGTGAACTATGTATAGAACCTTTGCCCTGGTTGTTGTCATAGTTCACGCCCGTCGCAATCGGCAAGCCGGGTCGGCTACAGGCCCGGGCGCCGGTTGCGCGGAGAGCGGTCAGGACCTGGTTGTGGAAGTGTGATCTGTGTCACGGATTGCAACGACGGAAGGTCTGTAAACCGTTAAAAGCGGTAAATGTCACCAAATTGGTGCGTGTTCATCGCTATTTCAGTAGTGACTGAAATGAAAAATTGTTACAATTGCGTCCTTTTTACAACTCGGCAGCAGCGCCTCACAAGGGTGCGAATGCCACAGCCAAAGGTGGGCTACTCAGGGTAATGATCAGACAACGCACGCTAAAAAATGCCATCCGGGCCACCGGTGTTGGCTTGCACACCGGTCAGAAAGTGTATCTGACCCTTCTGCCGGCACCCGCGGATGCCGGAATCGTGTTCCGCCGGGTTGATCTGGATCCGGTCGTTGAGATCGAAGCCAAAGCCGAGAACGTCGGCGATACCACGCTGTCCACGACTCTGGTCAAGGGCGATGTGCGGGTGTCCACGGTTGAGCACTTGCTGTCGGCGATGGCAGGGCTCGGTATTGATAATGCCATCGTTGAGGTGAGCGCGCCGGAAGTCCCGATTATGGACGGTAGCGCCGGTCCGTTCGTTTTCCTGATCCAGTCCGCTGGTATTCAGGAGCAGGCGGCGGCCAAGAAGTTCATCCGGATCAAGAAGCCGGTGACGGTCGAAGAAGGCGATAAAGTGGCCAGTTTCCTGCCGTTCGACGGTTTCAAGGTCACCTTCTCCATCGACTTCAATCATCCGGTGTTTGAGGGTCGTAACCTGCAGACGTCCGTCGACTTCTCCAGCACCTCTTTTGTGAAAGAGGTCAGCCGGGCCCGTACCTTCGGCTTTATGCATGAAATAGAGTATTTGCGCTCAAAGGGGCTGGCCAAAGGTGGTAGTGTCGATAACGCCATTGTGGTGGATGACTACCGGATCCTGAACGAAGACGGTCTTCGTTACGAGGATGAATTCGTCAAACACAAGGTGCTCGATGCCATTGGGGATCTGTATCTGTTGGGGAACAGCCTGATTGGTGAGTTCCGGGCCCACAAATCAGGTCACGGCCTGAACAACAAATCCCTGCGCCAGCTGATCGCCCAGCGAGATGCCTGGGAAGTGGTGACGTTTGACGATGAGAGCACGGCGCCGATCTCTTATATGAAGCCGTTACTGGCGGTATAGTTGGCGGGGCGATGCTCGCCAACTCTGCTTTGTCGGAAAGGCCGCGCTGGAGACAGTGCGGCCTTTTTGTTATGGCGCAACAGGGCCAAATATCCGAAAAGTTGGTAATTTAGTGCTTTATATGCCATATTTGGCGATTGATTCTGGGCTTGGCGCTTCCTGTTGAACGGCCAAAACTCCTTAAATAAGATAACGCATTGAAATTCATGGATTTTTCTTTGGTTGGCGATGCTGTTTAGTACCGACGGCTATAAGCGAACCAAAATTAGACGGATTTGATATAGATAATCGGCATAAAATGCCGATTAGTACTGTGCAATCCGGACACAAAAACGGGTAGTATCCGCTTCATGAAGATCATCATTGTCAGCAAACAGCACGGTCAGACGCGCAGCATCACCTTGGGTGGCTGGACGCGTGCGCTGCTGTCCATCTGCCTGCTGGGTATGCCGGTTACGGCGGCGGGGGTGTTGGGCGCGCAGTGGCTGAACTCGCTGAATGGCAATAGTGACGTTTTTACGGCCGAGTCCCGGCGAGCCTGGGAAGCCACTCTGGCGGAGCAGCAGGCCCAGGTTGAAGAAACCCGTGAGCATGCCCGTTCCCAGGTGGCCGCCCTGACTCTGCGGGTTGCCGAGCTTCAGGCCCGCCTGATGCGCCTCGATGCTCTGGGAGAGCACCTGACCAGCCTGGCGAATCTGGATGAAGGCGAGTTCGACTTCAGTCAGCCGCCCGCCTTGGGTGGCCCGGAAACCGCCACGATTGGTGACCCTTACACCCCCCCCGATTTCATCAGCGTGATCGATCAGCTTTCCAATCAGATCGAGAACCGTGAGCAGCAATTGGCCACATTGGATGCGCTGCTGGCCAAGCGGAAGTTGCAGGACGATATTTTTATCGCCGGGCGTCCGATCAAGAAAGGCTGGATGTCCTCGCGCTTTGGCCGTCGCACCGATCCGTTCACCGGGCAGGTGGCGTGGCACGGCGGTGTGGATTTTGCCGGCAAGGATGGCTCCGAAATCATCTCTGTCGCCGCCGGTGTGGTGACCTGGTCGCAAGAGCGCCACGGCTACGGCCAGATGGTTGAAATCAACCACGGCAGTGGTTTTACCACACGCTACGCGCACAACAAGGAAAACCTGGTCAAGGTCGGTGATGTGGTCAAGAAAGGCCAGGTCATCGCTCTGATGGGCTCCAGCGGCCGTTCTACCGGCCCTCACGTGCATTTCGAAGTGTACAAAAACGGTCGAGCGGTGGATCCGGCGACCTATATTCATCGCGCCAGCCGTTAATTTCCCTCCCTCCCGCTTGCTTTCGCAAGCCACATTCGGTTTACTCGTCGGTTTTCCGACGAGGTGACAGTCGTTCACCCGCAAATTGCTCAAGTACGGTAATAACAATGATCGGTAAATTAGTGAAGTCCCTGTTCGGCTCGAAGAACGAGCGCGAATTGAAGCGTATGCGCAAAACAGTCGCCAAAATCAACGAGATGGAAAGCGATCTGGAAGCGCTCAGTGATGAGGCCCTGGCGGCCAAGACGACGGAGTTCAAACAGCGCTTTGAACAGGGGGAAACCCTGGATCAACTGCTGCCTGAGGCATTTGCTGTGGTTCGTGAAGCCAGTAAGCGGGCTCTGGGATTGCGTCACTTTGACGTCCAGATGATCGGGGGGATGGCGCTGCACGAAGGCAAAATTTCCGAAATGCGTACCGGTGAGGGTAAAACCCTGGTATCCACTTTGCCCTGTTACCTGCATGCTTTGACCGGCCGCGGTGTCCACGTAGTGACTGTGAACGACTACCTGGCGTCCCGGGACGCCGCCTGGATGGGCAAGGTCTACCAGAAGTTGGGTATGACGGTGGGCGTGATCCGCTCCATGCAGCCCTCCGCCGAAAAGCGCGACGCGTACGCGGCGGACATTACCTACGGTACCAACAACGAGTTCGGCTTCGATTACCTGCGCGACAATATGGCGCTCAGCCTGAAGGATAAGGTCCAGCGGCCGCTGAACTTTGCCGTGGTGGACGAGGTGGACTCGATCCTGATTGACGAGGCGCGTACGCCGCTCATTATTTCCGGCGCGGCGGAGAACAGCTCCGAGCTGTATATGCGCATGTGCAAGCTGATCCAGAACCTGAGCCCCGTGCCGGAAGAGGGAGCGGACGGCGATTACACCGTTGATGAAAAAAGCCGCCAGGTAGAGCTGACCGAGCAGGGACACCAGAAGGTGGAAGACCTGTTGTCACGGTCCGGGCTGCTGCCGGAGGGTGAGAGCCTGTACGCGGCCACCAACCTGAACCTGCTTCATCACGTCAATTCCGCCCTGCGCGCCCGGGCGCTGTTCCGCCGCGATGTTGAATACATTGTGCAGAACAACCAGGTGGTGCTGATTGATGAGCACACCGGTCGCACCATGGCGGGCCGTCGTCTGTCCGAAGGCCTGCATCAGGCCATCGAGGCCAAAGAGGGCGTGCCGATCCAGAGCGAGAGCCAGACGCTGGCCTCGACCACCTTCCAGAATTACTTCCGCCTGTATCCGACGCTGTCCGGTATGACCGGTACCGCCGATACCGAAGCGTTTGAATTCCGGGAAATCTACGGCCTGGATGTGGTGGTCATTCCCACCAACAAACCCAAGCAGCGGATCGATCTGAACGATGTGGTGTATCTGACGGTGGAGGAGAAGTACGACGCCATCGTCGAGGATGTCAAAAAGTATCAGGAGCAGAAAGCACCGGTGCTGGTGGGTACCGCTTCGATCGAGACCTCCGAGGAAATGTCCAACCGGTTGAAGAAAGCCGGCATTGAGCACCAGGTCCTCAATGCCAAGTACCATGAGCAGGAAGCGGAAATCATCGCCCAGGCCGGTCGTCCGGGGGCGGTGACCATCGCCACCAACATGGCCGGTCGGGGTACCGACATTGTGCTCGGCGGCAACTGGGAAGCGGAAGTCGCCAAGCTGGAAAACCCGACCGATGCCCAGATCGAGCAGATCAAAAGCGAGTGGAAAAAGCGTCACGAGCAGGTGATTGAGGCCGGCGGTCTGCATATCATCGGTACCGAACGCCATGAATCCCGCCGGATCGACAATCAGTTGCGTGGCCGGGCGGGCCGTCAGGGTGACCCGGGGGTCACCCGTTTCTACCTGTCCATGGAAGACAGTCTGATGCGGATTTTCGCCTCAGACCGGATCCGGGGCTTTATGCAGGCCTTGGGGATGGAGAAGGGCGAGGCGATCGAGCACCGCATGGTGAACAACGCCATCGAAAAGGCCCAGCGCAAAGTCGAAGGGCGCAACTTCGACATCCGTAAGCAATTGCTGGAGTTTGATAACGTCGCCAACGACCAGCGCCAGGTGGTCTATCAGCAGCGCAACGAGCTGCTGGAGGCTGAATCCATCACGGACACCATCAACTCGGTGCGCTTCGATGTGGTGGACGAGATCATCAGTGAACATGTTCCGCCGCAGAGCCTGGAGGAGCAGTGGGATGTGCCCGGCCTGGAGAAGCGTCTGGAGCAGGAGTTCGGGCTGCGTCTGCCGGTGGCCAAGTGGCTGGATGAAGACGACCAGTTGCATGAAGAGAAGCTGCGCGAAAAAATCCAGACCGAAGTGCAGGGTGCCTACGACGCCAAATGTGCACGGATCGGGCCGGTGATGACCGAAATCGAAAAGCAGGTGATGCTGCAGGTATTGGACAATGCCTGGAAGGAACAACTGGCCAACATGGATCACTTGCGCCAGGGGATCAACCTGCGTTCATATGCGCAGCGCAACCCGAAGCAGGAATACAAGCGTGAAGCGTTTTATCTGTTCCAGAGCATGCTGGATAAAGTGAAGCATGAGGTGATTCATCTGCTGGCCCGGGTTGAGCCTGTGACCCGGGAGCAGATGGAGGAAATGGAACGCAAGCGGCGTGAAGCTCGGGAGCGGCAGAAGATGCAGCTGCAGCACGATGAGGTGTCCGCACTGGGTGGTGGTCGCCAACAGGCGGCAGAGCAGCCGGCGGGCGAAGGTGAGCCCGGCGGCCAGCCATTCGTGCGCGACGGACGCAAAGTGGGCCGCAACGATCCGTGCCCATGCGGTTCCGGCAAGAAATACAAACAGTGTCACGGTAAGTTGAGCTGATAGGATAGCGTGACGGCCCTCGGTGCCATAGCGCGTAGGGTGGATACGGCCAAAGGCCGTCATCCACCATTGTGGTATACCCTTCATTAAAACGGAGTTCCAAAAATGGCCGTTGGCGAATACCCCTTTCCCTCCATGCCCGTACTGGCCGGGATCAAACTGGCCACGGCCAGCGCCGGCATCAAAAAGCCCGGTCGCCAGGATGTGGTGCTGATCGAGCTGGCCGAGGGCACCCGCAGCGCCGGCGTGTTCACCCGCAACGCCTTTTGTGCCGCGCCGGTGACGCTGTGCCGCGAATACCTCAAGCAGGCGAGCCCCCGCTACCTGGTGATCAACTCCGGCAATGCCAATGCCTGCACGGGCGAGCGGGGCCGACGCGACGCCATTGCCACCAGTGAGGCCGTCGCCCAGTTGTCCGGTGTTCAGGCCGCCCAGGTTCTGCCCTTCTCCACCGGCGTGATCGGGGAGCCGCTGCCGGTCAACAAGATCGTCAATGTGCTACCCCAAGCCCACGCCGGGCTCAGCGAAACCGGCTGGGAGGCGGCGGCGAGAGCGATCATGACCACTGATACCCGCCCCAAGGGGTATACCGCCAGCGTCGAGCATGATGGTAAAACCATCAGGGTCAACGGTATTGCCAAGGGCGCGGGTATGATCAAGCCGAACATGGGCACCATGCTCGCCTATATCGCTATCGATGCGGATATCGCCCAGCCGGTGCTGGACGATCTGTGCAAGGAGGCCGCGAATAAATCCTTCAACCGGATCACCATCGACGGCGATACCTCCACCAACGATTCCTGCATCCTGATGGCTACTGGGCAATCCGGTGCGGAGGCCATCACCGAGGCCTCTGGCGATCTGTACGAGAAAGTGCGTGGGCTGATCATCGGGGCCCATGAATACCTCGCCAAGAGTATTGTCGCGGACGGCGAAGGGGCGACCAAGTTTGTCACACTCGCGGTCAGCGGCGGCGCCAGTCAGGATGAGTGTCTGCAGGTGGGTTATGCGGTGGCGCATTCGCCGCTGATCAAAACCGCGCTGTTCGCCTCGGACCCCAACTGGGGCCGGATTGTGGCGGCGGTGGGCTACGCCGGCGTTCCGGGGCTCGATGCGAACAAGGTCCGTATCCACCTCAACGATACGCTGATTGTCGAAGAGGGCGGACGCGCCGAGAGTTACACGGAGGAGCAGGGACAGGCGGTCATGGACCAGGCAGAAATCACCATCCGCATTGACCTCGGCCGAGGTCAATGCGCGGAAACCCTGTGGACCACCGATCTGTCCCACGAGTACGTGCGTATTAACGCCGACTATCGGAGCTGATTCCGTGGCTCGAGTCGTACGTGTGGCGGTGGGAGTGATTCAGGACCCGGAAGGCAGGATCCTGATTGCCCGTCGTCCCGATCATGTCCATCAGGGCGGGCTCTGGGAGTTTCCGGGAGGTAAAGTCGATGAGGGAGAATCCCTGAGGGACGCCCTGGTCCGGGAATTGGAAGAAGAACTGTCCATACAGGTGCGCGCCAGCGAGCCTCTGATCGACATACGCCACGACTATCCGGATAAATCCGTCCTGCTTCAGGTGTGCCGGGTCACTGCCTTTGAGGGCGAGCCTCGGGGCAATGAGGGGCAGCCGGTGCGCTGGGTCGCGCCGGGCGAGTTGCCGGAGTACCGATTCCCCGAGGCCAACCGGCCCATTCTTCACGCCATTCGTCTGCCGCAACAGATACTGATTACCGGGCCCGCCGAATCGGACACGCACTGGTGGCAACGCCTGGAGCGGGCCGTGGTGAGCGGTCAGTCCTGGGTTCACCTGCGGGCTCCGGAGCTGACCGCCGATGAGTATCGGGCCCGGGCATTGCAGGCGCGAACCCTGTGCAATCGGTTCGGCGCCACATTGATTGCCCATGGCCCGGAAGATCGCTGTCTGGCCGAGCTGGCGGGTTGGCATATGGACACCGGCGCACTGTGGCGGTGTGCGCGGCGTCCGCCGGGGCTTTCAGGGTGGTGGGGAGCGTCCTGCCATACACCGGAAGAATTGGCGAAGGCGGTTCGGCTGGGTGTGGATTATCTGTTTCTTTCGCCGGTGCAGCCCACCGGGAGTCACCCGGGTGTGACGTCACTGGGCTGGGAGCGGTTTGCCCAATGGGTGGCCGGGGTGCCCTCGCCGGTGTACGCCCTCGGTGGGGTGGGGCCTGAGGCACTGCCGCAGGCAAAAGCGGCCGGTGCCCAGGGTATCGCGGGCATCCGCTACGCCTGGTAGGCGCCGGATCCATGGCCGCTCGTGCCGCGAGTGGTCATGATTCCTCTATTGGCCTCCACCCGCATCAGAGAGGCTGGTCGTCATCGTCGAGGATCACCGGCTCTCCGGGAATTTTATGGCCTTCGCTGGCCCACTCGCCCAGGTCGATCATTTTGCAGCGCTCGCTGCAGAAGGGGCGGTAGGGGTAGTCCTCGTTCCACAGAATCGTCTCGCCGCAGGTCGGGCAATCCAGTTTGATGGGCTCGGGTGTCGGGTCAGTCATGGCTCGGGTCCGCTGTCACTCATTGGGCGGCCGTTATAGCACCGCCCGGCGGTTCAATTCAATCCCGCTGACGGATTATGGTCAACTGGATGGTGCCCACCCGGAAGCCCCACTTGCGCAGTGTGGACTGGTTGATGATGGTGTTTTCGTCCACCCGCCACATCCAGTCTTCGACGTTGAGTGCCAGTTTGCGGTTTTTATAATCCACTTCCAGCACATAGTCCATTTTCAGGGCGTTGCCGCTGGTCTCCGCGCGACCGGCGCCGATCACATCACCGGCGGTGGCCTTATAGCTGCCGTCGTCCCGGGGCTCCAGGGTCCAGTTGCGATGCTGGATTTCGCCGTCGTCAAACTCAAAGCGTTCGGCCAGACGGCCGACACCGTTCTCATCCCAACTGGCGTCAATGGTTGCGTTGAAGTAGCGGGTCACTGTGCCGCCCCGGTTCTTCAATACGCCGTGGGCCGTCAGTGAGCCCTGGAAAAAATCTTCCAGTGTCAGGGCGGGTTCATTCCCCGCGTACTCCTGTACGTCCGTGGAGGTGCAAGCTCCCAGTGTGAGCACCAGACTCAATAAAAGCGCGCGCATAATTCTCTCCCCTCTCAGCCTGCCCAAGCGGTTCACCTCAAAACAGATCGGTAAACGTGATGCCCAGGCCGATGGCGTTGGTGTGGTGGTCATAGTCGATCAGGCTGTGGCCGTAGCCGTTGAACACCTTCAGATACCCGCGCACGGTGGAGGAAACCGGGAAGCTGTACCCCAGTTCCACCGCGCCACGGTTGTCTGAGCGCAGGTTGTTCCGCAGCATCAGGCTCACTATGTTGTCTTTACGATGCCAGGCGGCAGACAGTTCAAAGTTGCCCATGTATTTGTGAATGTCCGGGTTGTCATCGCCGGTGGGGTCATCGGGGCCGTCGCCCTCGCTCTCCGGAATGCGGTACCAGGGGTTGAAGGCAAAGGCGAAGGAGCCGCGCTCAAACACGCTGTTGACCATGATGCGATCCCAACTGCGCGACAGATCGCCACTCTGGCCATTGGACTGGTGGGTGATCATCACTTCGTTGAGGACGTTGCGAAATCCGAAAATGTTCCAGTCATTCACAAAGCTGAGTATCAACTCGGGCTGATGGTTGGTTTCCCGGAAGGGACGGGAGATATCCCGGTAATAGGCCTGCCAGAGTGAATGGTTGGTGTAGGCCATATACAAGTGGCCGTTGTCGCCAAAAATCCCCTCGCGAATAAGAATCTTGACGCTCAACTGAAATTCGACTTCGGTACTCTGCTGGCTGGCGAGCGATGTGCCGGCGTCGGCATAAGGGGCGGTGTTCCGGTTTTCCTGGTAGCTGACTGGCAGCAGGTAGTTGCGCTTGTGAGGGGTGAGCAGAAAGCGGTTGGCACGATTCAGTGCCTCCATGTTCAGGCGTCGTTCCAGCAGGTGGCTGTTGCCGCTCGCATCCTTGTCCTGCTCGGTTCCGTCATTGCCTATGGCGGCGAGGGCCTGGCTGATTGCCTCGCGTTCGCTTGAATCTCCGCGCGCCAGGGTGTTACAGACATCACGCAGGCCCTCGATTGACATGTCCTTTCCCGCGACGGTCACGGCGATCCTGAGGCACTGGTCCATCTCCTCCTTTGACAGTTCAGTGCGGTCCGGTTCCGGGGGTTCGTCCGCGAACAGCGACGCACAGAATATCAGCAGGCACAGTGGAACGTGGGACAAGCGCATGGGAGATGAGTCCTTGAGGTGGCGATCAATACCGCAAGGATACAACAAACGGTCTGCAGTTTGAGAAAAGGAGCGGGCTCTAAGGGGTTTCGGTGCGGACTGGCGCGCCAGTTTGCATCCAGCGCTCCAGATCCTGTTCGAGCCATTGGTTCAGAAGGACAATGCCGTTCTCCACGACCTGCAAGTAGACGTCAATGATATCCGTCGCCACCTGAAACAGCCGGTTACTGTCGGCGGTGATCGGCCCGCCGCTGAGCACGTCACCCTCAACCATATTGAGCAGAAACATCAGCTTGAGCTCGTACCGCTTGAGTTCCCCGAGTTGCCCGAACTCCGCTCCCAGGACCTGCTCCAGGCGACGAATCTGATGGCGCAGTTTTTCATTGTTCACCTGGGTGTTCTGGATAACGTATCGGAGCTTGCCGTCGTGGTGTGAGTCGCAGTGACCCACGGCCGCCGCATAGCTGGACAGGGCCCGGATACGGCCGATCTGCTCGACGACGCCGGGCAACATTCGGGTGGAAAAGTGCAGCAGCTCCAGCATCTGAACCCGGGTGGGAGCGTCGGCGTTGGCGTGGTCCGAGGGGGCGGACAGCGGCGCTTCGAGCGGGCGGGAGAGACTGACCAACATGGCCAGGAGTTGTTCGACCAGATGGCAGTGGAGTTCGTAGTTGTCGATCACACTGTCGTCGTGCCAGTCCCGACTGATGGTCATCCAGGCGGTATGCAGGTTTTCCCGCTCCCGTTCACTGAGCAGGTCGCTGCCCAGAGTGAACGCCTGCAACGCCAACAGGCGGCGCTCCAGCGTCTGCTGGAGTCGTTCAAAATCCGGCTCGAATTGACGGTTGCCCCCAAGCAGCGCCATGCTCATGCCCCGGTGCCGCTGTACCCCCTTGATCATCTGGATCAACTGGCGGATCAGTGACAGGGCATCCTGGCGACGTCGATAGTCCTGGGCAAAGCGCGCAAACGGGGCGCGATCTATGCGAGCTTGTGGGGCATCAGTGACGTTCATTTGCGCTGTCATGGTGCATGCAGTATCCGGATTCAGGCGTCCGGGCCCGGTAACCGGGGTGTCATCGGGGGAGGCGGCCGCCTTGCCTTTTCAGTGAGCAACACTTGTGCCAGAGGTAGCCGACCTGCGGGCGGTGGCGCGCCCCGGCTTACGGGTGGGCCATACTGCGGATGGCGGCGGCCGCCGCCGAGGTGCGGTTGTCCACGCCCAGTTTGCGGTAGACCTGCTCCAGATGTTTATTGACCGTGCGTGGGCTCATGGACAGAATCTGTCCGATTTCCCGGTTGGTCTTTCCGTGAGCAATCCACAGTAGCACATCGGCCTCCCGGGTGGTGACGCCGAAAGCCTCGCGCAACCGGTCCGTCTCCGAGCCTTCCCCGGGCTGCTCCAACAGTCGCAAAAGAACATCGGTGCCGTTCAAAGGCGCCAGATATTCCAGTGTCAGCAACGGTGACAACCCTCTGAGTGGCAGCTTGTGCCCGGTTTGTGGGTGGTGGCTGAGCCACTCGCGCAGTTGCCCCGCAAGTTGCTCCTGGGCCTGGGGCTGATTCAGTCCGGCGCGTTTGAGATGAGCCTGTACCTGTGGGGTGGTCCACAGCAGGGTACCGCTGCGGTCGATGGCAAACAGGTACTGACCGGCCGCGTCGAGCGCGTTGTGAGCGCTCTGGGTCAGCCGGGCATTGCTGATGTGGACCCGCATGCGGGCCACCAACTCCTCAGGATTGATCGGTTTGGTGATGTAGTCGACGCCCCCGGCGTTCAATCCCTGAACCACGTGTTCAGTGTCGCTCAGCCCAGTCATGAAAATGACGGGCACATTGGTCAGGCGTGGGTTCTGCTTGAGCCGTTTGCAGGTTTCAAAGCCATCAATCTGTGGCATCAGGGCATCCAGTAAAATGATGTCCGGAGTGATGTTCTGGGTGATGGTCAGCGCCTGCTGGCCCTCGAGCGCCACCAGCACCGTCATGTTCTCCGCTTCCAATGCGTCGCTGAGCATGTGGATGCTTTCGATGGCATCGTCGACCACCAGAACCACCGGTTCAGAGGAGTTCTCGTTGAGGCTCATTATCGGTTACCTGTAACAGTCGGATGATGGTTTCGAATTGGAACTGGCCCGCCAACCGGGACAGTGTCTGTACAAACTCGTCGCTGGCCAGCCCGTTTGCCGCCAGTTCCGCCAGTGCCTGCTGCAAACCGCTTTTGTGGCCAATCAGTGCCAGCTTGCGCAAGGGTTGCAGGTGAGCTTCATCCGGCAGGGGCAGCGCGGAAATTTGGTCGTCGATGCGCGGGGCTGATGACGGCGGCGCGCGGGATTCCTCTGATCGGGTGTGCCAGTGTAAATTCAGTTGCTGGCCCAGGATTTCCAGCAAGCCGTTCAAGCGCACGGGTTTGACGATATAGGCGTCGTGCAGGGCATCGCCGACCGCTTTGCCTTCGCTGGCATCCGCGGAAATCATGACCACGGGCTGGAAGTAGTTCGTGGCACGCAGTTGGGCAACCAACTCCCAGCCGTTGAGGCCCGGCATGGAGACATCGAGCAGAATCAGGTCCGGCGTTTCCTGCCGCACCCGGTCCAACACGGTGAGCGAATTGTCCACTTCGACCACCTCAAACCCCAGCGGGGTCAGCATGGCGTGGACCAGTTGACGATGCGTGGCTTCATCATCGACGACCATGATGCGTTTGGTTTCACCCTGGTAACCCTGAATGTCCTGGGTCGGTTTGATATCGGAGACACTTCTCACACGGCTCATCATCAGTGTGACCCTGAAGATGCTGCCTTTTCCGGGAGTACTTTGCAGGCTGATATCACCGCCCATAATGTCAGTTAGCAGTTGGGTAATGGTCAGCCCAAGCCCGGTGCCGGATACTTGTTCGCCGGGGCGGCGAACGCGCTCAAACGGGCGGAAAATTCGCTGCTGGTCGTCGGGCGAGATGCCCTCACCGGAATCTTCAATCGTGAATTCCGCCACCTCACTGCGGTATTTGACCGTCATGCTGACCCGACCGTTGGCGGTGTACTTGATCGCGTTGGAGAGCAGGTTGATCAGAATCTGACGCAGGCGTTTTTCGTCGGTGCGCACCACGGGTGGCAAGGTGTCCTGGCAGTGGTACTCGAACTGGAGTCCCTTACCTTCGGCTTGCAGTCGGAACATGTGTACCAACTGTTCCAGCAGCGGATCGAGACGCACCTGATCCCGGTGCAGGTCAAGTCGGCCCGCTTCAATTTTGGAAATATCCAGCAGTCCCTCAATCAGGTCGGCCAGGTGCTCACCGCTGCGACGGATCACGCCCAGTGCGTCGCGCCGATGCGCGGGAATGGCCGGGTCTTTCTCAAGCAGCTGCGCATAGCCGAGCACCGCATTCAACGGCGAACGCAGTTCGTGACTGATGCCGGTGAGGTATCGGCTCTTGGCCTGATTGGCGGCGTCCGCCTGTTCTTTGGCGCGTTGCAGCGCCTGATCGGTTTGTTCGTGAGCATCGATTTCCTCCATCAGCAGCCGGGTCTGACGTTGTGACTCCTCCTGGGCGACGACCCGGCTTTCGTGGGCCAATACGAACAGCCAACTGACCACGCCAGTAATGATGACCAGAATAAAAAACACCTTCCAGAGCAGCGCCGCAAAGAGCAGGGCAGACAACTCATCGGGAAAGACCGTCTGATGGTAGATCAACGACAGCAGTACGCCCGAAAATCCATTGATGCCAATCACCAGCAAGAGGAAATTGCCCAGGCGGGCATTGATATCGGGTATCAACCACGCGGGCAGCCAGCGATACACCCAGTTGCGGATCTGTTGCGGGTAACTGGCGCCGGGTTTGCAGAAATCATTGCAGCGGGCATCCAGCGAACAGCACAGGGAGCAGATGGGTCCGTCGTAGGCCGGGCAGTGGGTGACATCCTCTTTATCAAAACGATGCTCACAGATGCAGCACTGATGGGTGGCCGCCGCCGGCGTCAGGGTAACCGGCTCGCGGGCGATGTAATACCGCCCGCCGGTTCGCCAGGCGATCAGAGGGGCAATCATCAGGGCGCTCAGCAGGGTGATGAAGTGCGAGAGTGCCTGGAAGGTCTCGCCCCAGAAACCGAGATAACCGATCACCCCGATCAGGGTGGCGGTCACCATGGTGCCAACGCCCACCGGGTTGATGTCATAAAGGTGCGCCCGCTTGAACTCGATGTGCGATGGGCTGAAGCCCAAGGGCTTGTTGATGATCAGATCGGCCACCAGAGTGCCCACCCAGGCGATGGCGATCAACGCATACAACCCCAGGGTATTTTCCAGTGCCCGGTAAACACCCAGCTCCATGACCAACAAGGCGATGGTGACATTGAACACCAGCCACACGACGCGTCCCGGGTGACTGTGAGTCAGACGGGAAAAGAAATTGGACCAGGCAATGGATCCGGCATAGGCGTTGGTCACATTGATTTTCAACTGCGACAGAATGACAAACAGCCCGGCGATGGCCAGGGCCGCCGTGGGCGACTGGGTAACGTAGCCAAAGGCCACCTGATACATATGGGTCGGGTCGATGGCTTCGTCCGGGGCCATGCCGTGCGACAACGCCAGCACCGCCAGAAACGAACCCGCCATCATTTTGATGGCTCCGATCACAATCCAGCCCGGCCCTCCGGCGCTCAGGGCCAGCCACCAGCGGCGGCGCTGTTCCGGCTTGGGTTCGGGCATAAAGCGCAAGTAATCCACCTGTTCACCGATCTGGGCAATCAGAGAAAAAATGACGGCGGACGCGGCTCCGAACAGTAGCAGATCGAACCCGTTGCCGGGTTCGCGAGTAAAGCTCGTCCAATCCTCAACGGACTGATAGTCCGCCCATAGAATGAACACAAACGGCAGTGCCTGCAGAAATACCCACAGCGGTTGCGTCCAAAGCTGAAAGCGGCTGATAAAGGTGATGCCGTGTGTCACCAATGGAATTACCACAACGGCGCACAGCACATAGCCCCACACGATGGGAATGCCGAAGAGCATCTCCAATGCCATGGCCATGATGGCTGCTTCGATGGCAAAGAAAATAAAAGTGAAGGAGGCATAAATCAGGGAGGTGATGGTGGACCCGATGTAACCGAAGCCGGCTCCCCGGGTGAGAAGGTCTATATCGACGCCGTACTTGGCGGCGTAATAGCTGATGGGAAACGCTGTGAGCATGATCACCAGGCTCACCGTGACGATGGCCACCATCGCATTGGTGAACCCGTAGTTCAGGGTGATCGCCCCACCGATCGCCTCCAGGGCCAGAAAGGAAATCGCGCCCAGAGCGGTGTGGGCCACCCGAGCGGGCGACCAGCGCCGGGCTCGCTTGGCGGTGAAACGAAGCGCGTAGTCCTCCAGCGTCTGGTTGGCAACCCATTGGTTGTACTGACGGCGCACGCGGAAAATGGTCTGTTTGGCAGTCATGGCATTCGCTTACTGAATAACAGCCGGTGAAGGCATTGATCGGGCGATGTCCATGTCGGCCGTCGCCATGCGCCGGTATGACGCATAGCGCCCGGGCAGGCGAACCAGGGTGGTGCACTTTGTACGAGCAGGCCGGAGCTCTGTGCTCTGAATCCGGCACTCCTTGAATCAGGTATCAATCTTTATGCCATCTGTGGCGTGCGGAACATTAAAGGCAAAGTGGGGGGACGTTGGTATGGGTTGATTGACGTAGGTCTCTGCGGCATTTGTCGAATGGGCTCGGAAGGGTGGGGCGAGCAAAATGCAGAGCATGGGCACAGGCCGGCCGATTCGGGTAGTTGAATTGGGCCAACCGATGTTCAGTCGCGTTTTCAAACCACCACACGAGGAAAGACCATGGTTACTGATTCACGCAAGCATACGCCGGGGCCGTCGCGCCGGCTTCTGAAAAGCCTGGCCGGGCTGACAGCGGGCCTCGCCATGAGTGCGTTTGGTGTCGCCCAGGAGGTGAACACCACGGGCCTGGCGGTCACCGATGACACCGTGAAAGTGGGCATTCTCCATTCGGTGACCGGGACCATGGCCATCAGTGAAACCGGCTCGGTTCAGGCTGAGAAGCTCGCCATCGAGCAGATCAACGCCTCCGGCGGGGTGCTCGGTCGGCAGATCGAATACATCCAGGAAGACGGCGCCAGCGACTGGCCAACCTTTGCGGAAAAATCCCGCAAGCTGTTACGTCAGGACAATGTCGCGGCGGTATTTGGTTGCTGGACTTCGGCATCGCGCAAAGCGGTATTGCCGGTGTTTGAGCAATACAACGGCATGCTTTACTACCCGACTTTTTACGAAGGTCTGGAGCAGTCCCCCAACGTGATCTACACCGGTCAGGAAGCGACCCAGCAGATCCTGGCGGGTATTGACTGGGTGGTGGACGCCAAGGACGCCAAGACGTTCTACCTGCTTGGCTCGGATTACATCTGGCCGAGAACGTCCAACAAGATTGCCCGTAAGCACATTGATAAGTTGGGTCTGAAAGTGGTGGGTGAGGAGTACTACCCGCTTGGTCACACCCAGTTCAACTCGGTGATCAATAAAATCAAACTGCGTAAGCCGGATGTAATCTTTGCGTCCGTGGTGGGAGGCTCCAATGTCGCTTTTTACAAGCAGCTTGAGGCCGCCGGTATCGATCTGACCGAGGAATCGCCCCTGGTACTGACCATTTCAGTGACGGAAGACGAGATTCTCGGTATCGGTGGCGAAAATATCGACGGTGCCTACGCGTCAATGAAGTACTTCCAAAGCCTGACGAACGGCAACAATGAAGCGTTTGTGAAGGCTTTCAAAGAGCGCTGGGGCGACGACATTGTGATCGGCGATGTGACCCAGGCGGCTTACCTGGGGCCCTGGTTGTGGAAAGCCGCTGTCGAAAAAGCCGGCTCGTTCGATGTCGATAAGGTGCGCGAGGCGTCTCCGGGCATTGAACTGACCACAGCTCCGGAAGGCTACGTGAAAATTCACCCGAACCATCATCTCTGGTCCAGGACCCGTATCGGTCGCGCACAGAAAAATGGCCAGTATGAAGTGGTATTTGAAACCGAAGAGCTGATTGAGCCGGATCCGTTCCCGGAAGGTTACCAGTAAGCGCCACGTTCCCTCAGTAAATCAACCCCGCCCTCTGGGCGGGGTTACCCCGGTAGAAGAAAGACCACCCCGGTTGGTTAAAGCGCATTTGGAGGCACCTTCCCATGTTTTCTGATTATTCCTCAGCGGAGTTGATGTCGATATTCGCCATGCAGGGTTTTGCGGGCCTGACACTCTTCTCTGTGTTCGTATTGATGGCGCTGGGACTGGCCATCATCTTTGGTCAGATGGGTGTAATCAATATGGCGCATGGGGAGTTCATGATCCTCGGCGCTTATATCACCTACCTGACCTCCAATCTGTTTTCACAGTGGCTTCCCGACTGGTACGGCTCCTACTTTTTTGTCGCCATGGCATTGGCGTTTCTCGCCGCCGCGCTGCTGGGTATGTTGGTGGAGTGGTTGATGATCCGCCATCTGTATCACCGACCTCTGGATACTTTGCTTGCGACCTGGGGCTTGAGCCTGATTCTCCAGCAAAGCTACCGTTCGATTTTTGGCGCGCGCGAGGTGGGGGTCAGTATGCCGGACTGGATGATGGGCTCCTATCCCGTAACCGATCTGGTGGAAATTCCCATCAATGGCCTGTTCGTCATGTGTCTGTCGTTGGGAATTACCCTGGTGGTGGCAGCGCTCATGTACCGCTCCCGTTGGGGCATACAGGTGCGTGCGGTGGTCCAGAACCGTTCCATGGCGGGTGCTGTGGGCATCAATACCCAGAAGGTGGATCGCATGACGTTCGCCCTGGGTTGCGGCATTGCCGGTATCGCCGGTAGCGCCTTCACCATGATTGGCTCGACCGGCCCCACTTCGGGCCAACTCTATATCGTGGATACCTTCCTCGTCGTTGTGTTTGGTGGCGCGGCCAGCCTGCTCGGTACCGTTGCTTCGGCGTTTACGATTTCCCAGGCGCAATCAACCATGGAGTTTTTCCTCAGCGGTTCCATGGCCAAAGTGCTGACGTTGTTGTTTGTGGTGGGCATTCTGATGGTACGTCCTCAGGGCCTGTTTTCCCTTAAAGTTCGTCGATAGGAGGACGGTACGATGACCACGACCGGATTACGATCATTGTTCAGCCGTCACGATCTGCTCAGCTTTGCGGTGCTGGCGCTGCTGCTGATTGTGGTGTTCCCTCTGGCGCTGGATATTTTTCGCCTCAACCTGATCGGCAAATATCTGACCTACGCCTTTGTCGCGTTGGGGTTGGTACTCTGCTGGGGTTATGGCGGCGTTCTCAGTCTGGGGCAGGGCGTATTCTTCGGCATCGGTGGCTATATGATGGCCATGTTTCTCAAGCTGGAAGCGTCCGATCCGGAAAGCACCGCCATTCAGTCCACCCCGGGCATTCCGGACTTCATGGACTGGAACCAGATCACCGAGCTGCCCTGGTTCTGGGAACCCTTCTACAGCTTCAGCTTTACCTTGCTGGCGGTGTTGGTTGTCCCTACGGTGTTTGCTTACCTGATTGGTGTGGCCATGTTCAAGCGGCGGGTGAGTGGGGTCTACTTCGCCATCATTACTCAGTCGATCGCCCTGATTCTGACCATCCTGATTATTGGTCAGCAGGGTTATACCGGTGGGGTGAACGGTATTACCGATTTGAGAACGTTGTTGGGGTGGAATATTCGGTCTGACTTTGCCAAGTATGTGTTCTATTTCATCTGTGTTGCCTTGCTTCTCGCCTGTTTGGTGTTCGCGCAGTTTATTCGCATGAGCAAGTTCGGGCGGATACTGATCGCGATGCGTGGCGCCGAGGACCGAATCCGCTTTTCAGGGTACGATGTGGCCAACTTTAAAGTCTTTGTTTTCTGTGTTGGTGCTGCCTTTGCGGCAATCGGCGGGGCCATGTTCACTCTGCAGGTGGGTTTTATGTCACCGAGTTTCATTGGCATTGTACCCTCTATTGAAATGGTGATTTTCTGTGCCGTGGGTGGGCGCCTGTCGCTGTTTGGTGCCATCTACGGTGCCTTGCTGGTGAGCTGGGCAAGGTCCATTTTCTCGGAAAGCTTCCCCGAGTTGTGGCTGTTTGCCATGGGTGCACTTTTCATTGGCGTCGTGCTGGCCTTTCCCAATGGCCTCGCCGGGCTGTACGACCAGTATGCCAGAGGCCGTGTGGCCAAGGCGCTGGATCGCTGGGTGGACCAGCTGACCCGCGTTGATTCCAATCGTATTGTCCAGGGAGTTGCCCATGAGCGCCAGTAATACTGACTTTGTCCTGGCGGTGGAAAACCTCACCGTTTCGTTCGATGGGTTCAAAGCCGTTGATGACCTGACATTGTATGTCGATGAGGGCGAGATTCGGGTGATCATTGGCCCCAATGGCGCCGGGAAGACCACGGTACTGGACCTGATTTGTGGGCGCACCCGTTCTACTCAAGGATCCATCCGGTTTCGCAATCGGGAACTCACCCGGATGACCGAGTCCGACATCGTGAAGTCCGGGGTAGGGCGTAAGTTCCAGACGCCCTCGGTGTACACCGATCTGACCATTTTCGAGAACCTGGAAATTTCCTACCCGAAAGGGCGGAACGTGTTTGGTTCGCTCTTCTTCAAACGGGACGAGACTGTTGTCCGAAAGTGTGAAGAAGTGGCCGAGATGATCCTCCTGAAGGACCAGCTACATCAACCTGCGGGGCTGCTGAGCCACGGTCAGAAGCAGTGGCTGGAAATTGGCATGTTGCTGATTCAGGACCCGGACCTGCTGATGCTGGATGAACCCGTAGCGGGCATGTCGATCACCGAACGTCAGGAAACCGCCAAGCTGCTCCGGCGGATATCCGAGAACCGTTCGGTCATCGTTATCGAGCACGATATGCAGTTTGTGGCGGAGATCGCCGACAAGGTGACCGTGCTGCACCAGGGAAAGATCCTGACCGAAGGTGCCATCGACAACGTCAAAAACGACCCTAAGGTAATTGAAGTCTACCTAGGCCACTGAGAGAGGGCTCATCATGTTGAATGTATCCGACTATCGGGTCAGTTATGGCCAGAGCGAAATCGTGCATGGCCTGGATTTTACCGTGCAGCCCAACGAAATCGTCGCCGTAATGGGGCGCAACGGCATGGGGAAAAGTACCCTGATGAAAGCGCTGATGGGGGTCATCCCGGAATCGGGTGGGACAGCGACTCTGGATGGCAAAAAAATATCCGGTATGAAAAGCCATCAACGAGTCAGTCAGGGTCTCGCTTATGTACCACAAGGGCGGATGATCTTTTCCAGCATGACGGTTCGGGAAAATATAGAAACCGGGCTGACGTCTACCGGACGCCGGAACGTTCCCAGGGATCTTTACGATATGTTTCCCGTGCTGCTGGAAATGCGCAATCGCCGGGGCGGCAACCTGTCCGGTGGACAGCAGCAACAACTGGCTATCGCTCGCGCGCTGGCGAGCAACCCCAAAGTGCTTTTGTTGGATGAGCCTACCGAGGGGATCCAGCCGTCCATCATCAAGGAAATCGCCCAAACTCTGAAAGAAATCCGGGATCAGCGCGGCCTGACCATTGTGGTGACCGAGCAGGTACTGAGCTTCGCCCTGGATGTGGCCGATCGCATTCTGGTGGTGGAGAAGGGGAAGATTGTGCACGAGGAAGCCAGAAGCAGTGTCGATGCCGAGAAAGTGGCGTCCTATCTATCCGTTTAAGTGAGGTAATCTACTATGCGACATGGTGATATTTCCAGCAGTGACGATACCGTCGGCGTGGCCGTCGTCAACTACAAAATGCCGCGCCTGCACACCAGGGCCGAGGTGCTCGATAATGCCCGGGCCATTGCAGACATGTTGGTGGGGATGAAAAAAGGATTGCCCGGGATGGACCTGGTGATCTTCCCCGAATACAGCACTATGGGCATCATGTATGACCAGGACGAGATGATGGCCACCGCCGCGACCATCCCGGGAGAGGAGACGGAAATTTTCTCCGAGGCCTGTCGCAAGGCCGATACCTGGGGGGTGTTTTCCCTGACCGGTGAGCGTCACGAAGACCATCCCAACAAGGCGCCCTATAACACCCTTGTGCTGATCAACAACGAAGGTGAGATTGTTCAGAAGTACCGCAAGTGTATCCCCTGGTGTCCCATTGAAGGCTGGTACCCCGGCGATCGCACCTACGTCACGGAAGGCCCCAAGGGCATGAAGATCAGTCTGATCATCTGTGACGATGGCAACTACCCGGAAATCTGGCGCGATTGCGCCATGAAAGGTGCCGAGTTGATTGTCCGTTGTCAGGGCTATATGTATCCGGCGAAAGACCAGCAGGTAACGATGGCCAAATCCATGGCCTGGGCCAATAACTGCTACGTGGCGGTGGCCAATGCCACGGGCTTCGATGGCGTTTATTCCTATTTCGGTCATTCCTCTCTGATCGGTTTCGATGGTCGGACCCTGGGCGAGTGTGGTGAAGAAGATATGGGCGTGCAGTACGCCCAGCTCTCAGTCAGCCAGATTCGCGATGCCCGCGCCAACGACCAGTCCCAGAACCATCTGTTCAAATTACTGCATCGGGGTTACTCCGGTATCTATAATTCCGGAGACGGTGATCGTGGGGTGGCCGAGTGCCCGTTTGACTTCTATCGCACCTGGGTGATGGATGCGGAGAAAGCCCGGGATGACGTAGAGGCCATGACCCGTTCCACCATTGGTGTCGCCGAGTGTCCGGTGGGTGAACTGCCTCACGGTGGTCGTGAAAAGACCGTTGGGTAAGGCCGCTCCATGCCATTCATCAATGAACGACTGGAAGATCAGGCGTTGCACGAAGCGCTGACGCCGGTGTCGTCCCCGACCGGCTCACCCCGATCGGCCCCACCGTCAGCGGAGTCCCGGTTGGGCCCCTCGCGTTTTGTGTTCGATCCGGACACCGTGTCCGCCATCCTGCGGGGGCGGATTCGTGGCCAACCCGAGGCGCTGACGGTAATCAGCCGGGAGCTGGTTCGGGTCAAAGCCGATATCGGCGAGCCGGACCGACCGCTTGCGGTATTCCTGTCAGCCGGCCCCACCGGGGTCGGTAAGACCGAAACGGTCCGGGCGCTGGCCGAAGCGTTGCACGGTAAGGCCGACGCATTCTGCCGGGTGGATATGAACACGCTGGCCCAGGACCACTACGCCGCCGCCATCACCGGTGCGCCCCCGGGCTATGTTGGTAGCAAAGAGGGCCACAGCCTGATCGATGAAGAGGCCATGCGCGGTAGCTTCAGCCGCCCCGGTGTGGTGCTGTTTGATGAGTTGGAGAAAGCGGGCCCGGAGGTGCTGCGCAGTCTGTTGGGCGTGCTGGATACGGGCCGGTTGCGCCTGACCTCCGGGCAAAAGCAGTTGGATTTTCGCAACAGCCTGATCTTCATGACCAGCAACCTGGGCGCCGCCGATCTGGCACGCCACCTGAATCGTTGGCAGAGCGGCTGGCGTCGTTTCTGGCCCCGTTCGGAGCCCGCGCAGCAAGCCGCACTGCGTCAGCGGGTTGAGCGCGCCCTGGATCGCGGGCTGGACCCGGAGTTTCTCAATCGCATTGATAACGTGTTGGTCTACTATCCGCTTCCTCCGGAAGCACGACCGGGGGTGGTGGCGGAACTGTTGACCCGGTTCAACCGACGTCTGCAGTCCAAAGGTTGGCAACTGCAAGTGTCCCGGACATTGATGAGTCGGGTGGAGCGCGAGGGGTTCGATGCCCGGTTCGGGGCCCGGGCCCTGAAGCGGCAGTTTCGCCGGCAAGTGGAGGTGCCTGTCGCGCAGTTTTTATTGGAACGCCCGGACCATTGCCCAGGTGAGTCCGGTCAGGAAACAATCTCCAGGTCGAAGCAGAACCTGCGCCATATGTACTGTGATTGGCAGCATGGGCAAGTGGTGTGTCGCCAGGTCTGGCCCAGTGGAACCTGATACGTCAAATGACGCAGACGTGGGGCCAATTGTCGTATAGGCCGCGCACTCGGCGCCTTTGATAATGAGCGGACACGGGCCAGCGATGCATTCATCGCGGCTTGAATTGCCAACGCCTCATTCCCTGTCAGGAGCCAAGCCATGACTGAAACCATCATCAAAATCGATCTGAACCAGACCCCCTACGAGAATGACAAGGTACACAATCGCTGGCACCCGGACATTCCCATGGTGGCCACGGTCAAACCCGGGGACGACTTTATCGTCGAGTGCTACGACTGGACCGGCGGTCAGATCGCCAATAACGACAGCGCCGATGATGTGCGCGATGTGGATCTGACCCAGGTGCACTTTCTGTCCGGTCCGATCGGGGTTGAAGGTGCAGAGCCCGGCGATCTTCTCGAAGTGGACATCCTGGATATCGGTACCTTCGAAGAGAGTCAGTGGGGTTTTAACGGCTTTTTCTCCAAACAGAATGGCGGCGGCTTTCTGACCGAGCACTTCCCGGAAGCGCAGAAATCCATCTGGGATTTCAAGGGCATGTTCACCAGGTCCCGGCATATTCCCGGTGTGGAGTTTGCCGGTCTGATTCACCCCGGCCTCATCGGCTGTTTGCCCTCCAAGGAAATGCTGAAAGAGTGGAACACCCGAGAGCAGGGTCTGGTGGACACCGACCCGGAGCGGGTGCCTCCGTTGGCGGCGCTGCCCTATGCCGATACCGCGCATATGGGACGTATGGACAAAGACGCGGCCAAGACCGCCGGTGCCGAAGCCGCGCGCACCGTCCCGCCCAGAGAACACGGCGGCAACTGCGACATCAAGGACCTGTCGCGCGGCTCGAAAATCTATTTTCCGGTGTACGTCAAAGAAGGGGGGCTGTCCGTGGGCGACCTGCACTTCAGTCAGGGCGATGGCGAAATCACCTTCTGTGGGGCCATTGAAATGGCCGGCTGGATTCACCTGCGGGTCAATCTGGTGAAAGACGGCATGGCCAAGTACGGCATCAAGAATCCGATCTTCAAACCCAGCCCGATTACGCCCAAGTACGATGACTACCTGATTTTTGAAGGCATTTCGGTGGATGAATATGGCAAACAGCATTACCTGGATGTGCACGTTGCCTATCGTCAGGCCTGTCTGAATGCCATCGAATACCTGACCAAGTTTGGCTACACCAAAGCCCAGGCCTACGCCATTCTGGGCTGCGCGCCGGTACAGGGGCACATCAGCGGTGTGGTGGACATCCCCAACGCCTGTGCCACCCTGTGGTTGCCTACCGACATCTTCGATATCGACGTCAATCCCAGTGCCTCCGGGCCCGGAGCCAAGGTCAGCGGTGGTATGGATGTCCCCCTGTCGAAAGACAAGGAGTAAGCGCCATGCCCGTCTACGATTACAAGTGCGCCGAACACGGGCTGTTTCACCAGTTGGCCACCTTCGAGCAGAGCGCTGAGCCGCAAGCCTGCCCGAGCTGCGGCCAGTTGGCGGCCCGGGTGATCGTGTTGCCACCGGAACTGAAAGCCCTGTCCCGGGAGAACCACGCGGCCCATGAACGCAATGAAACAAGTCAGCATCAGCCGGTTTTCTCCACCAGGGAGGCCCGGGCGGAAGCCCGGGAGCGGCAGGCCCATGCCCACCGGAAAGGTAAGCCCTGCGGTTGCCACGATGGCGGCAGACTCCGCTCGGCGCTGATGTATACCGCCGATGGCAAAAAGATGTTTCCCGGCATGAGGCCCTGGATGATCAGCCATTGAGGTCCGGCGGTTGATTGAAATCTGCCCCTGACTGGGGCAGACTCGAAGTCGATGGTCAGCGGTAACGACCCGGCTTCGATTTCAATCACCGTCTACAAGGACTTCAGTTATGACCTTTCAACGATTTTTCCGCACTCTGCTTCCTTCCCTGTGCGCCCTGGGCATCAGTCTGGGTGTGCAAGCTGACTCACTCAATATCAAACCCGGTCTCTGGGAGCACCAGATGTCCATGAAAAGTGAAAGCGGTCAGTTGGAGCAGCAACTGGAGATGGTGCGCCAGCAGATGGAAGCCATGCCTCCCGCCCAGAAAAAGATGATGGAAGACATGATGGCAAAGCAGGGGTTGTCCATGGATTTCAGCAGTCAGACCGTACGCAACTGCCTGACCGAGGAAGAGGCTGCCCGGGGTGAGTTTGAGTGGGGCGAGAACACCAACTGCGAACACAACGTTGTGAGCCGTGGTGACCAGACCCGCATTGAATTTACCTGCCCGGACGACAACGCTCAGGGCGAAATGGTGTTGGACGGAGATTCGGCCTACACCGGTCAGTCAACGGCACTGGTGGACTTTGGAGGCACCCCGGAAAAGGTCACCATTACCCATAGTGGACAGTGGGTGAGCGCCGACTGCCCCTGAGTCGGGTGGTCAGTGCTCAGCCCGCCACGGTTGCGAAAAAGGGCCAGCTCACCCACTATATCGGCTGTTCAGGATGAGAAAACACGCTTGAATCACCGTTGATCAGTAGGAGCCATCCCGTATGAGTCAGGACCATCGCCGCCGATACTCCAGCCCCGTGGTGGACGGGGTTGGCAAAGCCGCCAGTCGCGCCATGCTGCGCGCCACCGGGTTTACCGATGAGGACTTCCGCAAGCCCCAGGTCGGTATCGCCTCGACCTGGAGCAATCTCACCCCCTGCAATATGCACATCGACGGCCTGGCCCGAGAAGCGGCTGAGGGGGCCGATGGCGCCGGTGGGAAAAGTCTGATCTTCAACACCATCACCGTCTCGGACGGTATCGCCAACGGCACCGAGGGGATGAAGTACTCCCTGGTCTCCCGCGAGGTCATTGCCGACTCGATCGAAACCGTGGCGGGCTGCGAAGGCTTTGATGGCCTGGTGGCCATTGGCGGGTGCGACAAGAATATGCCCGGCTGTCTGATGGGGCTGGCGCGGTTGAATCGCCCCTCCGTCTTTGTCTACGGCGGCACCATCAAACCCGGCGCCAATCACACCGACATCGTCTCGGTGTTTGAGGCAGTGGGTGCGCACGCCAAGGGCGATAAAACCCTGATCGAGGTGAAACAGATCGAAGAGACCGCCATCCCCGGTGCCGGCTCCTGTGGCGGCATGTACACCGCCAATACCATGGCCTCGGCCATCGAAGCGATGGGCATGAGCCTGCCCGGCAGTTCCGCCCAGAACGCCGAGGACAACGACAAGCTGGCCGATTGCCGCGCCGCCGGCGCCGCCGTGCTCACCCTGCTGGAAAAAGACCTCAAGCCCCGGGACATCATGACCCGGAAAGCGTTCGAAAACGCCATTACCGTGGTCATCGCCCTGGGTGGCTCCACCAACGCGGTGTTGCACCTGCTGGGGCTGGCCCATACCGTTGAGGTGGACCTGACCCTGGAAGACTTCACCCGCATTGGTGCCCGCGTCCCGGTGCTGGCGGACCTGCGCCCCAGCGGCCACTACATGATGAGCGAGCTGGTCGCCATTGGCGGCATCCAGCCGTTGATGAAGATCCTACTGGAGGCCGGTCTGCTGCACGGCGACTGCATGACCGTCACCGGTCTGACCCTGGCGGAAAACCTGGCCGGGGTGAAACCCTACCCCGAGGAGCAGGACATTATTCACGCCCTCGACAATCCGGTGAAAAAGGACAGTCATCTGCGTATTCTCTACGGTAACCTGGCGCCCACGGGCGCGGTGGCCAAGATCACGGGCAAGGAGGGCACGCATTTCACCGGCCGGGCCCGGGTGTTTCACTCGGAAGAGGAAGCCACGGACCGGATCATGGACGGCACTGTGGTGGCCGGGGATGTGCTGGTCATCCGCTACGAGGGGCCCAAGGGCGGCCCAGGTATGCGCGAGATGTTGACCCCCACCTCGGCGATCATGGGCAAGGGGCTGGGCAATTCGGTGGCGCTGATCACCGACGGCCGCTTCTCGGGCGGCAGCCACGGCTTTGTGGTGGGACACGTGACCCCCGAAGCTCAGGAGGGCGGCCCGATTGCGCTGGTGGAGGACGGTGACGAAATCGTGATCGACGCTGAAGCCAACACCATTTCGGTCACCCTGGACGACGCCGAACTCGACCGTCGCCGCCAACGCTGGCAGGAACCACCGCTACGTTACACCCGCGGCGTCCTGGCCAAATACGCCAAAACCGTCAGCTCCGCCTCGGAGGGTGCCGTCACCGACAAATGATGGCGCACTTCGACTAAAGGGCTGAGGGAGGGCTTCCCCTCTCCGGCCCGGGCGTGATGTGAACTGCGGTCTCAAAAGGGTACCTTCAGCCGCGGCGCTAGATTCGAAGTATCGACACCAGACCCCTGGTGGGAGAGGGCGGCGGTTTCCTGTATACTTCGCGCAAAGTTTGTACAGTAGGTGATCGTTTTGATTGGAAAACTCTTCAAAAAGCTGGCCGGGGACTCCAAACCGGCCAACAACTCCGAGACCCGCAAAGGGCGCAGCCCCAAAAATCAAACCGACAACCCGCGCAGCGGCGCCGAGCAAAAGCCCCGCAATGGCAAGCCCGGCGGCAACCGTCGGCGCAAACCGCGCCGTGCCCAGGGCTCCGGCGGGCGTGCAAACTCGCAGGAAAAGCAGGGTCAGCCGGAGAAGGCCGGCAACCCCGAGGCCAACAATGAGCCCGGAAACCAAGGCTCCGGCAAGAAAGGTGGCAACCGCCGCCGAGGCCGGAACAACAATCGCCGCCGAGGCGGCCAAAACAAGAGCAACAATAAACCTATGGCCAACCAACCCTGGGATATCTCACAGTTTCCGGTGCCCGAAGTCGAAGGCAAACTGCGCTTTCACGATTTTGGCCTCGAAAATGACCTCATGCACGCCATTGCCGACCTCGGCTTTGAGTACTGCTCCCCGATTCAGGCGCAATCGCTGCCCCTGGCCCTGCAGGGCAAAGACGTGGTGGGCAAGGCCCAGACCGGTACCGGTAAAACCGCCGCCTTCCTCACCGCCGTGATTGATGACCTGCTCAAGCACCCCATCGAAGAGCAGCGTTACGCTGGCGAGGCGCGGGCGCTGGTCATTGCGCCCACCCGCGAGCTGGTCATGCAGATCGCCGATGACGCCAAGCTGCTGTGTAAATACACCGATCTGCAGATCCACACACTGGTCGGCGGCATGGATTACGGCAAACAGCAGCGCCGCCTGCACGACAGCCTGGTCGACATACTGGTGGCCACCCCCGGTCGTCTGCTGGACTTCTGCCGCCAGCGCGACGTGTTCCTCGACCAGTTGGAAATTCTGGTGATCGACGAGGCGGACCGGATGCTCGATATGGGCTTTATTCCACAAGTGCGCCAGATCGTCCGTCAGACGCCCAAGCGGGAAGACCGACAGACCCTGTTTTTCTCGGCCACGTTCACCGAAGAGGTTGAGCGTCTGGTGGAGCAGTGGACCCACGAGCCCACCACCATCGAAATTCAGCCCGAGAGTGTGGCAACCGACACGGTAGAGCAGCATGTCTACCTGGCCGCGACCGAAGAAAAGTATCCGATGCTCTACAACCTGATTCAGCAGGACGATGTGGAGAGTCTGATCGTGTTCGCCAACCGCCGGGATCAGTGCCGCGACCTGCATGAGAAGCTGCGTCGGCACGATATCAAGGTGGGCCTGCTATCGGGCGAGATTCCCCAGAACAAGCGGGTCAGCACCCTGAATGCCTTCAAGGAAGGTGATCTGAAAGTGTTGGTCGCCACCGACGTGGCGGGCCGGGGCATCCATATCAGCGGGATCAGCCATGTGGTGAATTTCACCCTGCCGGAGGAGCCGGAAGATTACGTGCATCGCATCGGGCGTACGGGTCGGGCGGGCAAGCACGGCACCTCGGTCAGTTTTGCCTGTGAGGACGATGCCATGTTGTTGCCGCCGATTGAGGCGCTGTTGGGCGAGTCGATCAAGTGCGAGCAGCCGCCAGAGGAGTTGCTGGCTGAAACCCCGCCCATGAAGCCCGCCGCGCCCCGGCGCCGTTCATCGGGCGGCAGTGGTGGTCGCCCAGGCGGCAATCGCAGCGGCGGCGGTCGGGGCCGGCCGCGTAGTTCGTAGGACGGGGGCGCTTCGTGGCGTAGTGCTCCGCCTAGGTGACCCCTTGTGAGACACGCCGTAAACCCCGTTTCCGCATCACGTTCCGGGAAGTAGCACCAAAGGTCGCGTAGGGCGGGTAAGCGAGGCGCACCCGCCGTAACTAAACGTGACTGCTTCGCCACGTTCGCCACAAGAAAACCCCAACTCCCCAAACCAACCCAATCACCGCCCCATACAAATGCGCATCCACCGCTACCGGGACGGGCAAAAGCTCGTGTGATGTGTCATACCCGGGCCACTGCTCCTGCACGATTTTATAAGTCACCACCGCCAAGGCCAGACCACTCATCCACGGCGTCTGTTTGAAGGTCAAGATTACCCCGGCCACCAACAATCCATGCAGTGCACCAGACAGCCCCGCGTAATAATCCAGGTCGGTGTTGAACCACTGAATCCCGATGCCCACACCCAGTAAACAGGTCAATAACAGAAGGCCATAGTGGCGCAGCGGAATCTCCTGAAACAGAATCCAGCCGCACAACATGAAGGCGCCCAGGTTCATCGCCAGGTGGTAGGGGCCGTAGTGGATCCAGTGGCCGGTAAGCAGCCGCCAGAGTTCGCCCTGGGCGACGGCGTCGCGGTTGAGTTCAAGCAGGGGCTCGGTCACGCTTTGCAGTGCGCCGAGCAGGACCATCATCACGCTCAGCCCCAGGGTGAGCCAGAGGCTGGGTGTGAAACGCAGGAAGGGCAAGGCCGGTTACTCGGCGCCGGCCTGTTTCAGGGCGGCGATGTAATCGTCCGCCAGACGGTGGTCCTTGATGGTCTGCAGGAAGGTTTTTCCGTCCGGCCCGGGGGCGTTCAGGTTGTGGCCGCGCTCGACAAAAAAGCGCACGAAAGTGGCGAAGTTTTCTTCGCGCATACCGCGGTAGGCCTTCTCCAGCAGGTGGAAGTCCCGGTCCATACCCTCCGGTGCCGGGTACTGAAAAAAGCTTTTGATGCGCTCGTCATCAAACACTTCACCGAGGACTTTCTTTTTGTCTTTTTTCAATTCGCTCATGACTGCTTGTATCTCCATTTGGCTGAAAGGGTTCAACCTTCCAGCTTCTTGATCAGAATCTCATTGACGGCCTGTGGGTTCGCCTGGCCTTTGCTGGCTTTCATGATCTGGCCGACGAAGAAGCCGAGCATTTTGGGGCGTTTGGCCGGGTCGGCGTTGCGGTAGTTGTCCACCTGTGCCTGGTTGTTGGCAATCACCTCGTCCACCATTTTTTCCAGGGCGCCGGTGTCGGATACCTGTTTCAGGCCCTGCTTCTCGATGATGGTGTCGGCGTCGCCTTCACCCCGGGTCATGGCCTCAAACACTTTCTTGGCAATCTTGCTGGAAATGGTGCCGTCTTTGATGCGCTCAATCAGGCCGCCGAGTTGCACCGGGGTGACCGGGGACTGGGCGATGCCGATTTCCTCTTTGTTCAGGTAGGCGGACAGGTCGGCCATGATCCAGTTGCCCGCCAGCTTGGCTTCGCCGCAGGCTTTTACCGTGGCTTCGAAGTAGTCTGCCGTGGCCCGGTCACCGGCCAGTTGGCCCGCATCGTACTCGGGCAGATCGTACTCCTTGATAAAGCGCTCGCGCCGCGCTTCCGGCAGCTCGGGCATGTCTTTGCGCACGGCTTCGATGAATTCGTCGTCGATGATCACCGGCAGCAGGTCCGGGCAGGGGAAGTAGCGGTAATCGTTGGAGTCTTCCTTGGTGCGCATGGAGCGGGCGGTTTTGGTGTCGCCGTTGTACAGGCGGGTTTCCTGTACGATCTTGCCGCCGTCTTCGAGCACCTCGATCTGCCGCTCCACTTCCAGGGCAATCGCTTCTTCCATGAAACGGAAAGAGTTGAGGTTTTTGGTTTCGGTCCGGGTGCCGAGTCCTTCCTCGCCCTTGAGACGCACGGAGATGTTGACGTCGAAGCGCATGGAGCCCTGGGACATGTCGCCGTCGCAGATTTCCAGGGAGGTGACGATGTTGTGCAGCTGTTTGGCAAAGGCGACGGCTTCTTCGGCACTGCGCATGTCCGGTTCCGTGACCACTTCGATCAGCGGGGTGCCGGCACGGTTGAGGTCGATGCCGGTCATGCCGTGGTAGTCCTCGTGCAGGGATTTGCCCGCGTCTTCTTCGAGGTGGGCGTGGTGAATGCGCACACGTTTGGTCCGGCCGCCTTCAAGCTGGAGGTCGACGTAACCCGGGCCGACGATGGGTTCGGCCAACTGGGTGGTCTGGTAGCCTTTGGGCAGGTCGGGGTAGAAGTAGTTTTTCCGTTCGAATACGGAGCGCTTGCCGATTTCAGCATTGACCGCGAGGCCGAATTTGACGGCGTTCTTGAACGCCTGTTCGTTGGCCACGGGCAGGGTGCCGGGCAGCGCCAGGTCGATGGCGCAGGCCTGGGTGTTGGGCTCAGCGCCGAAGGCGGTGCTGGCGCCGGAGAATAATTTGGTGTTGGTGGACAGTTGCACATGCACTTCCAAACCAATGACTGTTTCCCATTCCATCTTTAGTAACCTTAATTCGGTTGGTCTTGGGGCTTTAATTACTCAATCCCCGGCGCACTCTGCTGGTGAAAATCCGTCGCCAACTGGAACTGGTGGGCGACGTTCAACAATTTGCCCTCGGCGAAATAATTGCCGATCAACTGCAGCCCCACCGGCTTTCCATCCACCTGGCCGCAGGGGATGGACAGACCGGGCAGGCCCGCCAGGTTGGTGGGGATGGTGAAGACGTCTTCCAGGTACATGGACACCGGGTCTTTGGTTTTTGAGCCAAAGGCGAACGCCGGTGACGGCGATGTGGGGCCGAGGATGACGTCGACTTCACTGAAGGCGTCGACAAAGTCCTGTTTGATCAAACGGCGTACCTGCTGGGCCTTGTTGTAGTAGGCGTCGTAGTAGCCGGCGGACAGGGCGTAGGTGCCCACGAGTATGCGGCGTTTGACTTCTTCGCCGAAGGCTTCGCTGCGCGAGCGCTCGTACAGGTCGTTCAGGTCTTTCGGATTTTCACAGCGGTAGCCGTAGCGCACACCGTCAAAGCGCGACAGGTTGGCCGAGCACTCGGCCGGCGCGATGACGTAGTAGGCGGCGACGGCCAGGCCGGAGTGGGGTAGGCTGATGGTTTTGATGCTGGCGCCCAGGCTTTCGTAGACTTTGATGGCTGCGTCTACGGCGTTGGCGGTGTCCGGATCCAGTCCGTCGGTGAAGTATTCTTTGGGGACGCCAATTTTCAGGCCGTCGAGAGGCTTATCCAGCTCGGCGGTGTAGTCCTCCAGGGGCTGGTCCACACAGGTGGAGTCCTTGGGGTCGAAGCTGGCCATGGCGTTGAGCAGCAGGGCGGAGTCTTCGGCGGTGCGGGTCAGGGTGCCGGCCTGATCCAGGCTGGAGGCGAAGGCGATCATGCCCCAGCGGCTGACCCGTCCATACGTCGGCTTCAGTCCGGTGAGGCCGCACAGGGCCGCCGGCTGGCGGATGGAGCCGCCGGTGTCGGAGGCGGTGGCGCCGGGGGCCAGATGGGCGGCCACCGAGGCGGCAGAACCACCGGAGGAACCGCCCGGCACGCAGCCGGTGTCCCAGGGGTTTTTCACCGGCCCGTAGAAACTGGTTTCATTGGAGGAGCCCATGGCGAACTCGTCCATATTGGTTTTGCCCAGCATGACCGCACCGGCCGCCTCGTAGTTGTCGACGATGGTGGCATTGTAGGGGGCGATGAAGTTGTCCAGCATCCTGGAGCCGCAACTGGTGCGCACGCCGGTGGTGCAGAAGATGTCCTTGTGAGCGATGGGTATGCCGCACAGCGCTGGCGCGTCCCCCAGGGCCAGCCGCTCGTCGGCTGTGGCTGCCTGAGCGAGAGCCCGCTCTTCAGTAACGGTGATGTAACTGTTGTAGGTCGGGTCCAGGCGCTGGATGCGCTCCAGATAGTGCCGGGTCAGCTCGCGGCTGGAAAACTCCCGGTTGCGCAGTCCCTGAACCAGTTGGGCAATGGTGTGTTGGTGCATTGCGATTTACATCCTCAAATAAGTGTCGGGGCTCAAACCGCTTCAATGGCATAGGGCTCAAAGAGGGTGGGCCGTTCAAAGGTCGGGCCTGGTAGGGCGGTCACTCGATGACGCGGGGTACCAGGTAGAGCCCATCTTCCGTGGCGGGGGCAATGGCCTGGAAGCGGTCCCGCTGATCGGGTTCGGTCACCTGATCGGCGCGCAGGCGCTGGGTGGCGTCCAGCGGATGGGCCATGGGCTTGACGCCATCGGTGTCGACGGCCTGAAGCTGATCGACCAGATTGAGGACGTCGGAGATGCGCTCGGTGACTTGACCGACTTCATCGTCGGAAACAGCGATGCGCGCCAAATGCGCCAGCTTGGCGATGTCGGAAGAGGCGATGGCCATCAAGATGCTCCAGATTGGTGTGGCTCCGGGTCAAAAAGTGCTCAACCGGTGGCCAAAAAGGTCCAAAAGTTCGCGTTTGTGCAATAAGCCGCTAAAGTTATCACATTTGCGCCTTGCCCTAAATCCCTGCCGTTGATAGAGTGCCAGCATCTGCGCCGATGCTTCGGGCCCGCTCAGGGGCCGGGCGCCCGCCAAGCCGCGTCGGGTAAAGCTGTTCAACCTCGTGTAAACTGCTTGAGCCGCGAGTGAATTCGCAGGCGGGGTGCCGGTCTAACCATCGTCCGGAGCTGATCGGCAGCGGACCCGTGGCGATAGCGCCGGATCCGCTGCTGCGGCGGACCATCTGAAAGAATTTTAGGCAGGAGGTCGGTTCCGACCTCCTGCGAGACAGAACAATATAGGGTTGCGTGAACCAATGTTAAAACACCTGCGTGGAGCCTTTTCCAACGATCTTTCCATAGACCTGGGTACCGCCAATACACTGATTTACGTGCGTGGCCGGGGTATCGTCCTGAATGAGCCCTCTGTGGTCGCCATCCGCCATCATAACGGACACAAGATTGTCGAGGCGGTCGGCACTGAAGCGAAGCGTATGCTGGGCCGCACCCCCGGAAACATTACCGCAATCCGCCCCCTGAAAGACGGCGTGATCGCCGACTTCCAGGTAACGGAAAAAATGCTCCAGCACTTCATCAAGAAAGTGCACGAGGCGAGCTGGTTTCAACCCAGTCCCCGGGTCCTGATCAGTGTTCCCTGTCTGTCCACCGAAGTGGAAAAACGGGCTATCCGCGAATCCGCCATGGGCGCGGGCGCCCGGGAAGTGCGCCTGATCGAAGAGCCCATGGCCGCAGCGATTGGTGCCGGTCTGAAGGTGTCCGAAGCCAGCGGTTCGATGGTGGTTGATATCGGTGGTGGCACCACGGAAATTGCCGTGATCTCGCTCAATGGCGTGGTCTACTCGGATTCAGTGCGCATCGGCGGCGATCGCTTTGATGAAGCCATCGTCAATTACGTTCGCCGCCATTATGGCAGTGTGATTGGTGATGCGACGGCCGAGCGAATCAAGCAGGAAGTCGGCTGCGCATTCGCTGGCAGTGAAGTGCGCGAAATTGATGTGCGTGGGCGCAACCTGGCCGAAGGGGTGCCGCGCAGCTTTACCCTGAACAGTGACGAGATTCTGGAAGCCCTGCAGGAGCCACTGGCGGGTATTGTCCAGGCGGTGAAAAGCGCCCTGGAGCAATCCCCACCGGAACTGGCGGCCGATATCGCCGAGAGTGGCGTCGTTCTGACCGGCGGTGGTGCGCTGTTGCGTGACATCGATCGCCTGTTGTCCAACGAAACCGGTCTGCCCTTTATTGTGGCGGAAGACCCGCTCACCTGTGTAGCACGAGGCGGCGGTCTGGCAATGGAAATGATGGACAAACGGAATATCGATCTGCTGTCTTCCTGACGGGTTGCTGGGCCCAGAGTTAACGGGATCCACACTGAGCGGGAGAGGGTGTTATTAAAACGCTGTTTACCAAAGGCCCGGCGGTTGCCTCGCGCGCGTTGTTTTTCAGCGTGGTGGCCGTTGGTCTCATACTTGTCAGTCTGTACACCGATTGGCTGGCGCCCGTGCGCGCTCAGCTTGGTGCGGTCGCGACACCTTTCTATTGGGTCACCAACCTGCCGCAGCGCATTGGCGATTGGGGCGATACTACCTTTGCGAGCCGTCAGGCGTTACGCGAAGAAAATGAAGCCCTGAAATCCGAGCTGTTGATTCTTCAGCGCAAACTGCAGCAGATGGCCGCTCTGGCCGCGGAAAACGTGCGCCTGCGCCGGTTGCTCGGCTCCAGTGACATGCTTCAGGATAACGTGTTGGTGGCGGAGCTGGTGGGTGTGTCTCCCAACCCCCTCAGTCACTCCGTGGTCATCAATAAAGGCGCTCAGGACGGTGTTTACAGCGGGCAGCCGGTACTGGATGCCTTCGGCCTGATGGGGCAGGTCGTGGAGGCCAACCCGAACAGCAGCCGGGTGTTGTTAATCACCGACACCAGCCATGCGCTGCCGGTCCAGGTCAACCGCAACGGTGTCCGGGCCATTGCGGAGGGAACCGGACACATCAACCGCTTGCGTCTTCGCCACGTATCCAATACCACGGACATTCGGGTCGGCGACCTGCTGGTGAGCTCCGGGCTGGGAGACCGTTTCCCGGTAGGCTATCCGGTGGCGGAAGTGGAACAGGTCGTTCGGGACCCCGGACAATCGTTTTCGACGGTCATCGCCCGTCCCATGGCGCGTCTTGACCGCAGCCGACACCTACTATTGGTATTCGCCGGCGGTGCGTCCGAGCGTGGCGCCGCCGAGCAACTCGCCCCGGAGGTTCCAATCGAAGGGGCCGGGGGCGAGGCCGATGATTGATCTGACTCGCGGCCATAACCGGTGGCTGGTATTAGTGGCCCTGTTATTGGCTCTGACGTTGGCCGTTTATCCACTGCCTCTGGAATGGCGCTGGTGGCGGCCCGAGTTTGTCATGTTGGTGGTGATCTACTGGGTGTTTACGCTGCCGGACCATGTCAGTCTGACCCAGGTTGCCCTGCTTGGGCTGATTCAGGATCTGGTGGAAGGGACACCGCTCGGGCAGCACGCCCTGGGGTTGGTGATCGTGACCTACATTGCCCTGCAATCTTACCGGCGGTTTGGGAACTACGCCCTGTGGCAACAGGCTTGCTGGGTGTTTGTACTGGTGGGCATCGCTCAGATGACCAGCAACTGGGTACACAGCCTGTCCGGCGGTCATGTGTCGGGCCTGCAATTTCTTTACCCGGCACTGGTCAGCGCCGTGCTCTGGCCTCTGGTGCATGTGGGCTTTGAGGGCCTTCGCCACCGTTATCGAATCCAGTGAGTCGCTGGTTTCGCCTCGGCCCTGTCAACAGACCCTGGAGAGACGTGACATGACGGATCTGTATCTTGCCTCCCAATCCCCGCGACGTCGGGAGCTGCTCGGTCAGTTGGGGGTGCGCTTTGAGTCCCTGACGCTGTCCGTGCCGGAGGAGCGCGGGGCGCAGGAGCCGCCGGCCCAGTACGTCGAGCGATTGGCACTGGAAAAGGCCCGGGCCGGGCAGGCCCGCCTTCGTGAGTTGGAACTGCCTCCCGCGCCGGTGCTGGGGTCCGATACCATTGGTGTCTGTCTGGGTAAAGTGCTGGAAAAACCGCGGGGGCGCGACCATGCCCTGACCATGTGGCGCTTGATGTCCGGTCGCGAGCACCAGGTCATGACCGCCGTTGCCGTCTGTTCGGCGGAGCGGGAAGCGGTCTGTCGGGTCACTACCACCGTCTGGTTCCGGACCCTGGATGAACGTGAGATGGAAGCTTACTGGGCTTCCGGCGAACCCCGCGACAAGGCGGGTGGGTATGGCATTCAGGGGCTGGGTGGCGTATTTGTGGATCGAATCGAAGGCAGTTACAGCGCGGTTGTGGGCCTGCCATTGGCCCAGACTGCCGGGCTGCTCAATCAATTTCAGGTGCCCTGGTGGGGTCATCCCGCCGAAGCACCCACAGGCGAGCGTCCATGAGTGAAGAACTACTGATCAATGTCTCTCCCGTGGAAACCCGGGTTGCCCTGGTGGAAAACGGGGTGGTTCAGGAGCTGCACATCGAGCGCAGCCACGGGAAGGGCTACGTCGGCAACATCTACAAAGGCAAAGTGGTTCGGGTACTGCCCGGCATGCAGGCCGCGTTTGTGGAAATCGGTCTGGCCCGCACTGCCTTCATCCACGCCTCGGATATGGCCGAGGCGGATGAGGATGAGGGCCGCCGCGGTGAGGTTCCGGACATCCGGACCCTGGTGCGGGAAGGCCAGACGCTGCTGGTGCAGGTCAGTAAAGACCCCATCGGCACCAAGGGCGCCCGCCTGACGACCAACCTCAGCCTGTCTTCCCGCTATCTGGTGTACATGCCCAACAGCGCTCACATCGGCGTGTCGACCCGTATTGACGATGACGCCGAGCGCCAGCGGTTGCGCGGGCAGGTCGAATCGCTCGCCGAAGAGGCCGGTGTGTCCGGGGGGTTTATCCTTCGCACCGTGGCGGAGGGGGTCGGGGCGGATGAGTTGCGTAACGACATCGATTTTCTGCAGAAGCTCTGGCTCGATTTTCAGGACAAATGCACCCATGCCGCAGTGCCCAGTGCCATTCATACGGATATGCCGTTGTTCCTGCGCGCCCTGAGAGATCTCGCCCGGGCACCGATCGAAAAAATCCGGGTGGACTCGCGCATGAGTTGGACCCAGATGCGGGAATTTGCCACCAGTTACTACCCCGAACTGGTGGATCTGATCGAATGCTACAGTGGCGAACGGCCGTTGCTCGATCTGTACGGTGTGGAGGATGAAATTGCCCGGGCGCTGGACACCCGTGTGCCCCTCAAATCCAACGGCTATCTGATTATCGAGCAGACCGAAGCCATGACCACCGTGGATGTGAACACCGGTGCGTTTGTGGGGCGGCGCAACCTGGAAGAAACGATTTTCAAAACCAATATGGAGGCCGCCAGCGCGATTGTGCGACAATTGCGGCTGCGTAACCTTGGGGGGATCATTATCCTCGACTTCATCGATATGAAGGACCCCGAGCACGAGCGCCAGGTATTGCGGACCCTGGAAAAGGCGCTGGAAAAAGACCACGCCAAGACCAGCATCACCGGGGTGTCCGAGCTGGGATTGGTGGAGATGACCCGCAAGCGTACCCGGGAGTCCCTCGGCCAGATGCTGTGCGAGCCCTGCCCGCTGTGCTCGGGGCGTGGACTGGTGAAGTCCGCCGAGACGGTGTGCTATGAAATTTTCCGGGAAATTCTGCGTGAGGCGCGCGCTTACGATAACGACAAGTTTCTGGTGCTGGCTTCCCAACTGGTGGTGGACCGCCTGCTCGATGAGGAGGCGGCTTACGTCGCCGATCTGGAAGCTTTTATCGGTCGCACCATTGAATTTCAGGTCGAGAGCCTGTTTACCCAGGAACAGTATGACATTGTGCTGGTCTGATTATCGACCCGGGTAAAGAGGAAGATTCTGGCGCCCCAGCCATCCCCTCGGCCGGTTTGAGGAAACCCTCAGGTATGGTTTCGGTGTTAGCTTACCTACTGAAAAAATTCTACATCGTCTGCGCCGTGCTGGTCATTGCCCTCGCGGTAGTGGTGCAATCCGGGCGGAGCCTGTTTCCGTTGCTGGCCAACTATGACCGGCAATTGACGGAGTATCTGTCCGAGCAGTTGGACCTGTCCGTGTCAGTGGAGCGCCTCACGGCCGAGTGGCAGGAGCTCAAACCGAGCCTGACGCTGTACGATCTCAGTGTCAGCGATCCGGAGGGACGTCCCCTGCTCAAGGCGGACCGGGTCCTGCTCCGGTTGAACCTGGTCAGCAGTGCCCTGGAAAGGCGGCTGGCCTGGGACAAGATTGTTCTGCGCCGGCCACAGTTGTCCCTGTCTCAGGGAGCGGATGGTTACTGGGGGCTGCCGGATTTCGTTTCCGATCAGGAGCGACGACCCGCCGACGAACCGCTTGCCCCGGATGATCTGCTCACCCTGTTTGAGGTCGGCACCCGAGTAGAACTGCTCGAAGCCCGCATTGCTCTGGCCTTCGCCAATGGCCATCAACAAACGTTCGCGGCCCCCTATCTGTTGCTTGAGCACGATGATGACTTCCACCGGCTATCATTGCAGGTGGACCTGGAAGGGCGTGACCGCGCGCTGGTGGCGATACTCGAGGGACGCGGTGACCCACGGGACCCGAAAAACTTCCACACCGAAGGTTATCTGAACCTGCGCGATTTCCCCACCCTGGAACCCTTGACGGCGATTGGCGGCATCCTGGTGGGAGAAAGCGAGCACCGGGATTGGTACCGGGAGGGGCGGATGAATGCGAGCCTCTGGTTTTCCAGTCAGGAGGATGGTGGGGGCTACGACTGGGTCGGTGATCTGGGCTTGGACGATGTCGCGCTGCCGTTGGAAGCGTTGACGCTCGACCGGGTCAGCGCCTTGATCAGCGGCGAGTGGCGTCGCTCCGGTCGTTGGCGGGTTGCCCTGCAGGATCTGTCTGCCGAGTGGCGCGACCGGGCGCTGGAGCCGCTTCAGGTCTCTGTATCCACAGCCGGGAATGATGCGCCAATCCATTGGATGATCGATCATATTGACCTGCGCTACTGGACCACGCTGGCCGACCAGCTCGGTCTGCTGGGTGACGGACGTCTGCGGGAGGTGGTACAGACGCTCAACCCCGAGGGCGATGTGCGGCATCTGCAGCTCACCCTGCCCCAGGGTGGCTGGCGGGAATGGGAACTGATGGCCGAACTCGGAGACGTTGCGGTGGAGCCCTGGCAGGGGGTTCCGGGCCTGCAGGGTGTGACCGGGTTTGTCGAGGCCAATCAGCGGGGCGGCCATATTGATCTGGACAGTCGCAACGGTTTTGAGATGTTCTTCGCCAAAACCTACGACGCCCCCATGGCGTACCAGAGTGCACGCGGTCAGGTTGCCTGGCATCTGAGACCGGAAGAGAACCAGATTTACGTCAACAGCGGCCCGCTGTCGCTGCGAGGAACGGGGGAGTCCGCCACCGGCAGCATGTGGCTGTCGCTGCCGTGGGAGCGCAATACCGGCGACATCGACCTGTACCTGGATATTCGCGGTGAGGACTTGGATGCGAATGTGTACAACAAATACCTGCCCAAGGTGGTCCCGGCCTCACTGACCGGTTGGCTCACCCGCAGCCTCGGTGAAAACAACCCGGGCACCGCCCGTTCGGCGCACTTTCTGTTCCGTGGCACCTTGAATCGTCCGGGCCAACCCCGGGTGCGCAGCTACCAACTGGCGCTGGAAATGGCTGGAGCGGATCTGAATTATCACCCGGACTGGCCGGCACTCAGCGACCTGAACGGTCGGCTCATGCTCGACAACAACCGGGTCGATGCCCGGGTTGAGCAGGCCCGGCTCTACAACAGTACCCTGGATACCGCGCGGATTCAGGTGGCAGAGAACCCGGCGGGGGAGGGCCTGTTGCTGAGCATCGACGGGGAGTTGAATGCGCTGGCCAGCGACGGGTTGCAATTGCTGAGAGAGGGTTACCTGCGCCAGTTTGTCGGCGACAACATGGATGCCTGGAGTGTGCAGGGCACCATCGATGCCGATCTGGATCTGAAGATTCCTCTGCAAGCGGGACAGTCCGGCGCTACTCAGCAGGTGGAGATGGAACTGACCGTACCCCGCCTGACCATGAACGACCTAGAGTTGAGTGTCCGGGATCTGGCGGGCCCGCTCCGGTATGACAACGAGCGAGGGTTGAGCAGTTCGGGCCTGACGGGGGAGTTGTTTGGTGAACCGCTGACGCTCGCCATCGCCAGCCGACAGGAGGATGACCGGTCAGTGACCGCCATCGATCTCAGTGGCCGGGCGTCCGGTGCCGGTCTGGCGGAGTGGGCGCAACGCCCCGCGCTGCAGTTCCTGGATGGAACCTTTGATTTTGACGGCGAACTTGAACTCAGCCACTACCGCGAACCCCGGCCCGATCGCGATCAACAATTGGCGGCGTTCACTCTCAGCTCGGATTTGCGGGGCGTTTCGCTGAACGTCCCGGCACCGATCGGGAAAACCGCCGAACAGAGCCGCGAGCTCACCGCCAGTGTGATTCTCGGGCGCCAGAGTGCCCACGCCGAGCTGCATTACAATGACCATTTACAGGCCCAGGCGCAGATCGACCTGGAGCGCCAACAAGTGCAGCGGGTCAGTGTCGGCCTGGGGGTGCCGGCACAACTGCCGGACGCACCGGGGTTGCACCTGAGCGGCGCCCTGGAGACGCTGGATCTGGCGGGGTGGAAGGACGTACTGCGTCGCTATCAGGATCTGATAGCAGATGATGACCAGACCGGTGCCATAGATTCCCTTGAGGGACTTCCCGTGCGGGTCGACCTGGCGCTGGCCCGGTACCCTCTGGGCCCCTTGATGCTGGAAAATCTCAATGTCGGTGCCGTCTCCACCGAGCGTGGCTGGCGCCTGACCTTCGATAACCCCGAGTTGTCTGGTGAACTGGATTGGGAAGCGGGACAGCCGCTGGCGCTTCGTCTGGCCCGGGTTGATTTGCCCCGTTCGGCACTGGAGTCGACCGTCGGGGCGTCTGGAGCGACCGACCGATTTGACCCGAGGCGTCTGCCCGAGGCCCAGGTCGCGATTGAATCGCTCATGCTCGACGGCGAGGACTATGGCCAATGGGAATTCCGGCTGGCGCCGGGCGACCAGGGCTTGATTGTCGACCAGTTGCAGGGACGCGTTCGCGGGCTGACCGTCACCGGACAGGATGAGGGTGACGGTGGCCGGCTGCTCTGGTCGCTGGCCGACGACGCGCCCGACCGGACTTACCTCGCCGCCAGTCTGCGTGCGGGTAACCTGTCCGAGGTAATGCAGCGCTGGGGCCAGTCCGATATTCTCGAAAGTGAATCGGCCGACTATCAACTCGACGTCAGTTGGGACGGCGCCCCCCAGGAGTTTGATCTCGAGACTCTGGAGGGGGATGTGCAGTTCAATGTGACGTCCGGGCGTTTCAAGCGCAATCCGGCAACAGGCAGTGACGGCATTCTGCGGCTCTTTGCGGTGCTCAATTTTGATTCCCTGGCACGCCGGCTGCGGCTCGATTTTTCGGACCTGTACCAAAGTGGTCTGGCGTACGACAGCATTGAGGGTCGCATGACTTTTGACCGGGGGACCCTGGTGTTTTCCGAACCGGTGCAGGTGCGCAGCCCCTCCAGCCGGCTGCAGCTGGCAGGCCGTGCCAATCTGGTGGATGAAACCCTCGATACCCGGTTGGTTGCCACGCTGCCCGTGGCGGGCAATCTGACGTTCCTGACGGCGGTGGCGGCCGGCCTGCCCGCCGCAGCCGGGGTGTTTCTGGTCAGTAAGCTGTTCGAGAAGCAAGTGGATCAGGCCACGAGTATCAGCTATACCATTCGCGGCGACTGGGATGATCCGACCATCAAATTTGATCGAATGTTTGAGGGTGGGGCCGGTCTAACGACTGAGAGCGGCTCTGCAGAGCCCGAATCCCCCTGAGGAGCCCTGACATGAGATACATCACTCAGCATCGAATTCTGGCCAGCCTGCTTCCTCTGGCACTAGGGCTGCTGTTACTGGCGGCCCTTCCGGCGGCGTCCCAGCCCTCGGTAGAACAGGCTCGCGCGTGGATCGAAGCCGGCGAGAACCTGGAACAGATCGACCGGCGCACCTGGCGCCAGCTGTTGACCGAGGAGCAGTATGAGATCCTCTGGGAAAAAGGAACTGAGCGGGCCCATACCGGCGAGCTGTTGGATAACCGACGCGATGGTGTTTATGTTACGGCCGGCTGCCGGATACCGGTGTTCGATTCCCGTCACAAGTATGATTCCGGTACCGGGTGGCCCAGCTTCTGGACCGTGTTCGAGGAGGATAATATCCGGCTTGAAGACGACTACAGCTGGTTTGGACGCCGTCGGGTGGAGGTGCTCTCCGCCTGCGGCGAGCACTTGGGGCATGTGTTTCCCGATGGCCCGGAACCGACCGGAAAACGCTACTGCATCAACTCACTGGCTCTGGAGTTCGTGCCCCGCGACGAGTGGGAGGCCGAACAGAAGCGCCGGGCGGAGTGAGCGGCGGGGCTCCTGTTTCCCGGCAGATTGTGATAACGTTCGCAGACCCCGAGGTGAGCGAGGCCTAGACTGCCCGCTCTTTACGGAAAGCCGTGACCCAACGGTTGGGCCTGACAACGACACAATAAGATCATGTTGCAATCCATTGCTCGAACCCGGCGCTTCTGGGTGCCCGCTCTCATTCTGCTGGTCTCGCTACTGGTTTATGGCGTGAACTATGGTTCGCCCAAGGCCATGTTCTGGGACGAGAATTACCATGTGACCTCCGGACAGAAATACCTGGACGGCACCCTGTTCATGGAGCTGCATCCGCCTCTGGGCAAGCTGCTCATCGCCGCCGGGGAAAAACTCTTCGGAGGCAATGAGGACCTCGACAAAAGCCGTTTCAATCGCACCGACTACGTACAGGGCTCTGCGGTCCCGGAAGGCATGAGCTATACCGGTTTCCGGTTCGCGTCGACGTTTCTGATGGCCCTGTCCGTGCTCTTTTTCTACGGTATCGTCTGGCGTATCACCCGGCGGGTCTGGGTCGCCGCCGGCTTCAGCACCCTACTGATTTTTGACAATGCATTGGTGGTCCATTCCCGGGCCGCCATGCTCGAGGGCATACAACTGTTTTTCATCCTCGCGGCACTCTATTACTTCGTTCATGTGTTGACCCGGGACAAACCCATCCGCCTGCCTCAATACGCCATGCTGGGGGTGCTGGTCGGGCTGGTCGTATCGGTCAAACTGAACGGTGCCGTCCTGTTGCTGCTGTTTGTCATGCTCTGGGGCGTGGACCAGTGGGAGAACCTGAAGGTATTTCGTTGGAAGGCACTTTTCCAGCGTTTGGCGACCACGGTACCCTCGGCGGTTCTGCCGCTGGTGGCGGTGTTCGCCAGTATCATGTACGTGCATATTGCCCTGGGCGAAAACATTGTGGGCAACCGCACCTACAAGGCCTCGGAGCCCTACCTGGAGGAGGTGCGGGCCGGGCGCAGCCACAGTCTCAGTGCGTTTTATCACGGCTTTCAGGACAACCTGCGCTACATGCTGGAGTACTCCGACGGCGTCGCCCGGCTGGATATCTGCAAACCCGGAGAAAATGGCAGCTACGCCATCGGCTGGCCACTGGGGAACAAAAGCATCAATTATCGGTGGGATAAAAACACGGTCGATGGTGAAGTGCAGGTCCGTTACATCCAGATCGTTGCCAACCCGATTGTCTGGTTCTCCGTCGCGGTGGGGGTGGTGCTGTCCCTGGGGCTGGTCATCAGCCGGTTTGTCTACGGTAACCCGGTCAAGGACACGCGGCAGTTCTATTGGGTGCTGGTATTCACTAGCCTGTACGCAAGCTACATGATTGCCATTTTGCAGATTGAGCGGGTCATGTACCTGTACCACTACCTGGTGCCACTGGTGTTTGGGATGCTCAACCTGGCGATGTTGTTCACCTATATCTTCCGTGATGAGGTGTTGGCCAACCGTCGGCACACGATGGTGAACCTCGGGTTGTTTGTGCTTTTGGTCGTGGCGATGTTTGCGTACTTCTGCCCGTTTACCTATGGACTGCCCATCAATGAAGACCAGTTCGAGGCGCGCAACTGGTTTCATCTCTGGCAAATGAACGTGGTGCGATGATCATGCGGACCTGGTGGAATAAAAATACCGTACTGACCCTGGTGCTGGCTTTGGTCGCCTTGGCAATCATTGTGCGGATCACCCCGCCCTTTGTGCCCCAAGTGGTGGAGCTGAGCATCGCCAAGAACAAAGTGGCCATCCGGCGCATTGATCAGGAGCGGGACATCGACTTCCAGCGGCGCCTCTGGGTGGACCGTCTGGACCTGTCCCGTAAAAACCAGTTGCGCCACCCCAAGCTCGGACAGATCGGTTACGCCGATAATTTCTTTGTGGATATCGATCATCCGTTTGAGGTTCTGGTGCCGGGAGAGTACCGGTTTCTGATCGGCAGCGACGATGGGTTTATCGCCAAGGTGGACGGGCGGGAAATCTGTCGGTTCAACCGGGACCGCGGGTACCGGAAGCAGAGCTGCCGGGCAAGGCTGGACGAGGGTGAACACCGGTTTGAGTTGACCTACTTCCAGGGCGGTGGTCATGCCGGGCTGACCGTGGAGTATCGGTTGAAAGAGGGTGACCGGACTTATTTCTTTGGTGAGAACTCGGACTTGATGCGCTTCTGACGTCAAGAGCACGGCGACCCATCGGGTGGGCCAATCGGGCGCACAAAAAAAGCCCCCGAAATCGGGGGCCGAAAAGAAAAGCGGATTGAGGCTGTCGCCTCAGGTCTCGCAGTCAGGGCATGAGCCCGAATCCCGCAAAAACGTGCGTCTTAGTTGGACGCCAGTTTGAATTCACGTACTGCCTGGTTGAAGGCGTCTGCGTAGGCTTTCAGTTCTTCAATAGCCTGACGCTTTTCGCGGCCGCTCATGCTGGCGCAACTCAGGTACTCTTCCTGAGCCTTGACGTACTGCTTCACTTCATTGTTGGACTTGACCATTTGTGCGGTGGCCGCTGTGGTCGGATCCGGAATCTCGGGCTTGTTGGCCGGCGCTTCACAGGCCAGGGCAGAAACACTGAACAGAGCGGACGCGCAAAGGGCGAACAGAAACTTTTTCATAATCAACACCTGAATATTTAAACCGTCGGTCCAACGGATCAGATGACCGTGGCACCATATTTGACTGACTAAGTCTGTGACCGACTTCGCAACTTCCTGATCACGGGGCGCATTCTCCCACATGGATCTTTGTTTCAAAAGGTTCTAAAAAGAACATTTTGTTATCGACTTAAAGAATAAACAGGCAAAAAGTTATCAATCCGTTTTCTTAGGGTCGAAATGACCTTAAAAGCGCTGGAAGGTTGACGAGAAGGCGGGTGTGAGCCTATTTTTTGGGGTGGGTGTCGAGAAGTTGGCGCGCTGGAGACCACTGCGTTCAGTGGCCTCCGGTCGCCCGGGTAGGGGGTTATCGAGTGACGCCCAGTGCCTTTAGCGTATCCGGGTCAGGAAAACCATCGGGTACCAGATTGCGCTCGCTCTGGAATCGGCTCAAGGCCTGTCGGGTAGTGGGACCCCAGATGCCGTCCACCTTGCCCGCTGCGTGTCCGTCGTCGTTAAGCTTTTCCTGAATCGCCATCACCTGATCCCGATTCAGTCGGGGACTGTCTTCCGGAGGCGCCTTGTTCAGCTTGCCCGCACCGGCAATCCGGTCCGCCATATGGCCCACGGCCAGCGCGTAATACTCGGACTGATTCCAGCCCATGATTACCTTGAAGTTATCGTACACCAGGAAGGCTGGGCCGCGGTGACCGGAGGGTACCAGCAGGGCCGCCTCGATATCAGCGGACGGCAGGGGGTCGCCATTGGACTGGCGGACCCCCATGGCGTGCCACTCGGACAGGGGACGGCGCTGTTTCAGCCCGGCTTCCAGGTAGGGGAAATTCTCCGGCAGGCGCACTTCCCGGCCCCAGCGGTATTCATCGTCCCAGCCCATGCTGCTGAGGAAGTTGGCCGCCGAGGCCATGGCATCGGGCAGGCTGTTCCACAGGTCCCGTTTGCCGTCATTGTCATAGTCCACCGCATGGCGGATAAACACTGAGGGCATGAACTGGACATGCCCCATGGCGCCCGCCCAGGAGCCTTCCATACGCTCGGGCGCGATCGCGCCCTCATCAACGATACGCAGGGCGGACATCAACTCCCGGGTAAAATAGGTACTGCGGCGCTCGTCGCAGGCCAGAGTGGCCAGCGAGTCGAGGACGGACATTTTGCCAAAATAACGGCCGAAGTTCGTTTCCAGGCCCCAAAAGGCCACCAGATACGGGGCCGGTACGCCATATTCCCGCTCCACCCGGGCAAGCAGGTCCCGGTGCTCACGCAGCAGGCGGCGACCATCCGCCACTCGCTGGTCCGTGACCCGGCGACTCAGATAATCGGAGAAGGGAGTGGTGAATTCCGGCTGGCGGCGGTCCAGCTCGATGACCCGCTCGACCCACTTCAGGTTGGCCAGGCTATCGCGCACGACCGGCGAATTCAGCCCCTGGGCTTTCGCCTCTTGCGAGAACCGTTCGACACACTGGGCAAAGCCCTCCTGGCTCGTGGCCTGAGACGGTACGCTGGCACTGAGCGCAATCGCACCGGTCAACAACAAAGAACCCCAATACATACCTACTCCAATGGGATAAAAAATGGCCCCGTGTGGGTCGCTCCGGGGTGGACGTGGCACCGCACATAGAATTGACCTGTGCAAATACGCCATGCCATGATTCCGCCGGTCAATAAAGCATAATGCAATGAGAGAAATCAACCATGAGACAACGCACACTTCTGGCCGCGTTCGGCGCGGCGAGCCTGCTTTTGCTTGGCTGTCAGTCCACACCGTCGTCAGACTCATCCACGGTGACCGCGCCCTGGGTATCCGACCTGGGAGACGGCACCTACAAGAACCCGGTCATTTACGCCGACTACTCGGACCCGGACGTGGTGCAGGTAGACGGCACTTATTACATGACCTCCTCCAGCTTCAATAGTGCCCCCGGGCTTCCATTGCTGACCTCCAAAGACATGGTGAACTGGGAGTTGGTGGGGCACGCGATCGACCGCCAAGTCCCGGGTGAGGTATTCGATGTGCCGCAGCACGGCAACGGCATCTGGGCCCCCTGTCTGCGTTACCACGATGGCAAGTTCTGGATTTTCTGGGGCGACCCGGATTTCGGCATCTATCAGGTTCACGCCGAGGACTTTGCCGGCCCCTGGAGCGAGCCGCATCTGGTGGTGCCGGGTAAAGGAGCCGGCCTGATTGACCCGACGCCGCTGTGGGACGACGACGGACAAGCCTATCTGTTGCACGGCTGGGCGAAGAGCCGCGCCGGGCTCAATAACATTCTGACCCTTCGGCGCATGGCCCCCGACGCTTCGAAAGTCTACGACGAGGGCGAAACCGTGATTGACGGTTTTCAGTTGCCCGGTTACCGAACCCTTGAGGGGCCCAAGTTTTACAAGCGTAACGGCTATTACTACATCTTTGCACCGGCCGGTGGTGTGGAGCCGGGTTGGCAGTCCGTATTTCGTGCCCGGGATATTGACGGGCCTTACGAGGACCGCATTGTCCTGGCTCAGGGCGACACCGAGGTCAATGGCCCGCATCAGGGCGCCTGGGTGCAGACTCCGGAAGGCGATGACTGGTTCATGCATTTTCAGTCCAAAGAGACCTACGGGCGGATCGTGCACTTGCAGCCGATGCGCTGGCGTAATGACTGGCCGGAGATGGGCCGGAATGTGAATGCCGATGGTGTTGGGGAGCCGGTGTTGCGGCACCGCAAACCGGTGAGTGGATTTCCGGTCAAGGTACCGGTCACCACCGACGAATTCTCCGGTGACCAATTGGGTGTGCAATGGCAGTGGAACGCCAATTACCATGACGACTGGTTTTCCCTGGCCGAGCGGGCGGGGCACCTGCGCCTGTTCGCCCATGAGTTTGACTCCCCCAATGGCGAGGACAACCTCTGGCTGAATCCGGCGCTGGTCATGCAGAAAGTGCCCGCGCCGGCATTCACCATGACCACGGTGCTCGAAGTGAATACCCGCCATAACGGTGATCGGGCCGGCCTGGTCATGTTTGGTGAGGACTATGGATGGATCGGGCTGGAGCAGCGCAATGGGCAGATCAGGCTGGTGCAGAAAACCTGTGTCGATGCCCGGACCGGGTGTGACGAACAGACTCAGGGCGACACCGCCTACACCGGCGAGGGGCGCATTTACCTGCGGCTGCACTTTCACGATGATCAGACGGTCGATTTCGAATACAGTCTGGATGGCGATGGCTACCAGCCCTTGGGTGAGCGCTTCCAAACCCGGCGGGGCCGCTGGGTGGGCGGTAAGATCGGTCTGTTTGTGGAAGGGAGTGAGGGTGCTTATGCCGATGTCGACTACTTCCGGGTGACGCCTCCCGCGCGCTAAGTCCGTTTTTACCACTGGATTGCAGACAGGCCACCGCTCGGTGGCCTGTCTGCCTATGCGCCGCCGAAAGGTTTATTCAGGCGACGTGAACTTGGTCATGGCCCGGCGGCCGAGCTTCTGGCAGAATATGCCAGCGTTCTCACGCGCGGATCCTACGCCTTATCAGGATGTTAAATACGGAAAAACAAGGAATCTTCTCTTATGCAGAAAATAACCAAAATTTCGCTCGTCGTAGTGGTGTTGGTGGGAGTGGCCGTGGCGTTTGCCGCCGGCGTTTTCACGACCTCCCGGACTTCGAGCAATGGGCTGGATGAGTTGCTCACCTTTATCCCGGCGGACAGTCCCGTGGTGGTGGTGGGGCAAACCAAGGCAGACTATACCGAGCTGTCCAACAAAACCCTTCAGAACATGAACCCCAACGATATCCAGCCGCTGATTGACCTGCTGGATGCCAGCGAAGAGGGTTCCGGTGCACAACTGGTACGCTGGTTGATTGATGACTACATTCAGACGGCGGCCACCGAGGGTCAGCAAGGTCTGGTGGATCGTTACGGTGCCAACCCCACCGGTCCCTACGGCTTTTATTTCAGCGGTGTGGCACCGGTAGTGCGCTTCTCGCTGACCAGTGCCGAGCCCCTGATGGCCGTACTGGCTGAAGCCGAGCAGGAAACCGGCGTGACCGCCGAGCAGAGCACCCTCGGAAGTGCCACCCTGTACGCCTGGTCTCTGAATGAAGAAAAGCCGGAGATCAAGCTGGGTCTGGCGCTGGATGAACGCAGCCTGACGCTGTCTCTGCTGAACAGCAAGGATACGCCGGAGGCGCGGATGCTGCGCTTTGCCCGCCAGCCCCAGGCGGAGCCGCTGGCCGGTACCGAGCGCCTCAAGCAACTGCGTAAGGACTATGCCGACGCGGACCAGTTCATGGGCTATGTGGACTTCCAGCAAATTGTGACCGCCCTGTTCTCGCCCGCGCAGAATGGCACTGGCCGTGAGCTGCGCACCTGGTTCCCGGAGTTTGAACAGGATTTCGCCCAGGACATGAGCGATGCCTGTCGTAACGATTATGTCGCGCTGGCGAGCCATATGCCGCGCATCACCATGGGCTCGGACGGCTACTCCGTCAACGGCAACGAGCTGGGGCAGGATCTGAGTTTCCTCTGGCACATCAACAACGAAAGCGTGGTCACGTCGTTGCAGAAGCTGCAGGGCCATGTGCCGGGCTATGCCCGCACCGTGGATGACAAGCTGGCGGCTTACGCGCTGGGGCTGAATGTCAGTCAACTCGTGCCGGTGTTGAGCGAATTCTGGACCCAGTTCACCCAGGCCGAGTTCCAGTGCGAACAACTGCAGGCGATGCAGCAGCAGGTCCAGAGCTATAACCCGGCCATGCTAGCCATGGGTACCGCCATGGTTGACTCGGTGCGTGGTGCCGGTATTGCGCTGTTCAATCTCGAGCCCAGCGATGCAACGCCAGTCGGACTCGACGGCTCCGTTCTGGTGTCCATCAGCTCTGAGAATCCGGCGGCCCTGGCCTCCATGGCCAGCTCGTTTGTGCCGGGTATGATGGGCCTGAATATTCCCTCAGACGGCACCGCGGTGGAAATTCCCGACCCGATGGGCCTGGGCGGTAACTTTGCGGCGATCAAAGGCAAGCATCTGGTGGTCTATCGTGGCAGTGCCGCTGAAGCAGCCGCTAACAACCTGGCCGGCGAAACGCTGGAAACCAACGGGCTGTCGGCACTGGCGTTGAATCTGCGCGAGCCCATGAAAATGTTCAACACCGTTGAACCGGTGATGCAGACCATGGGCAACCCCGGTTGTGCTGAGACCTTTGTCGGTCTGCTGAACCTTACCCAGACGCCGATTTCCATGGGGTATCAGGAAGCGTTGGGTCAGCGCGGCTGGCGTGGTGACCTGTCCATCGAAATGGAAGTCGCCGATCCTGTCACTCCGGGTGATATCGCCGGAAAATATGAACTGGCACTTCTGGATGACAGCAGCTGCTCCTGGGAGCCGCTCGGTCAGGAAACCCTGGGCGAGGATCAGACCGGGGGCTTCGCGTCCGAGTCGGCCGATGGCGCCTGCGATGAGTACCAGAGTGAATTCACCTGGAGTATGACCGGTCGCCTCCTGTCCCAGTCCACCCACGTTGAGCGTCAGCGCGACGCTTGCGACAGCGACTGGAAAACCATGGAAACGGCGGAGGACTTCGAGTGCGGTGTGATTGCCGCCGAAGGAGACCACTTCTATTGCAGCACCATGACCGACGGTGTGACCGAGCTATATCGTTACAGCCGCCTGTAAGGCGCGCTGGTATTGGATGTTGAACCGGGCAGGGAGGCCCGGTTGCCCCTCGCTTGATGGAACGGCAGTCCCCGTCAGCGCCGCCCTCCTTTGTCAGCGTTTCGAGATGCGGTGTACGCTGGAAATTTCCTCTCCATCCCAGATCATTTCATAGTGTGCTGACTGCACCATGCTTTTGACGCCCCGTGGGGTGAACAAAGCCCAGCAAATGGCCCCCGGGTTGCGCACCGAGTGGTAAATGAGGCCTTTTGTTCCCCGTTGGCGAGCGGCGACGCCCAGCGCGTGGCTGGCGGAGTAATCCTCGGGATCATAGATCGCGTGCTGTGGAGGCAGTCGGGTCAGGTCCAGCAGGGTCTCCGAAAATCCGCACATCAGCGCGCGAAACACCAGACGGTCATAGCGCAGGCCTTCGACACGGCTCAGGTAACGCTGCTTGTGGTATCGAACTTCCGCGATGGCCGTGGCCATGGACTCCGCCAGATACAGTACGCCAAAGGCGCCGTCGCTGAAGCGGCTGCCATCCGGGTTTACATGGGTAAAAGGTGCCACGGCATAGGAGCAGCCACGAATCCCGAAGGGAATTTCATCCCGGGGAATCAGCCCCAGGTCACCGGCTTCGGCCAGTAGTCGCGGGTTGGTCAGTGCCTGCAACTGATACAACGCCTCGAAGTCGTCCGCGTCGGCCACGTCCTCAAACAGGGTAATTGGGGGGAAGCGGGATGAGATCAGCCGGTAACTGGCCAGTTGTTCGACCCGCTGTTCGGGGGCGTCGAGAGGTGCTACCACTGCGCCCCCCGCAGAGCATCCACGCGCTTGAAGGTTTCATAGAGTGCCGCCAATGAGCCGGTGCTGATCACTTCCAGTGGGGTTTTCCCGCTGAAGTAGGGGTTATGGTTTCTCATACGCATAAAGCCGTAACGGTTTTCCGGGTTATCGAACACCGTGTTCAGACTGGCATGAATATTCAGCAGATAGCTGATCCGGTCCAGATGGTCCCGGTCCAGTTGCGCCTTTTCGGGATGATTCCGGTACTTGTAGTAGGTTGCCTTGGGCAGGCTGAGAATGGCCAGTTGCTCATTCAGGCTGCAGCCCCATTTCTCCAGAATATTGAAGGCCGCCTTGAGCCCGGCGGGGCCCAGGGTAGCGGTATCTGGCTGTCGACGGGGCGTTGCGGTTGCCATGGGATCACCTCCCGAGAGACGGGGTTGCTGAGTGTCAGTGGTCTCATTTTGAACCTTTATATTAAAATTGTCTAGATGTGTAATAGTGGGGCAGTTCCCGCCAAAAGAAAAGGGGGAGCCGGTGGCTCCCCCTTTTGATCATCACGCGTTTAGCGTAGTTGGCTGGTTGATGCGGGTTGTGGGTTTTCGATGATGATCTCGACTCGCCGGTTTTGCTGTCGTCCCATGGCGTTGTCGTTGCTCGCCACCGGTTGATTCATGCCGATGCCTGTAGCCGAAATCCGTTGGGAAGTGATTCCGTGCTGAACCAGATAGCGGCTGACAGAGTCCGCGCGCCGCTGCGAGAGCGCCTGATTGTACTCGGCGCTACCTACGCTATCGGTATGTCCTTCGACCTGGACTCGTCGCTCGGGATACTCGTTCAGAAAGCTCACCAGTTTGTCGAGATTGCTATTGGCGCCCGGTTGAAGATCGGCGCTACCGGTGGCAAACAGGACGTCGCCCAGCGTCAGAACCAGGCCGCGATCGGTCACCTCGGCCTGCAAGGCGTCAATCTGGCGCTGATACTCCTCGGCCTGCCGGGTCGCCTCGGCCGCACCCTGAGCCTCGGAATAGCGGGCTTGTTCGGCATCATCACGGGCTCTGCTCACTTCCCGGGTTCGGGATTCCAGACGCGCTTCACTGCGTTCCTCGCCCAGTTGGGCCCGTTGATCCTCAGCGTAGCGGGTGGTCGCTTTGGCCTGGGCGATGGCGACTTTTTGTGTGGCCATGTAGACCCGGTGCTCGCCTAATGCCGCATCCGAGGCGGGCAACGGTTGCTCGGCCAGACGCACCGCCGCTTCCGCTTCTCGTAGCTCGATCCGGGCCCGGGAGGCAAGATTGGGATCATTCTGTAATGTGGTCAGCTTGCTGCGTGCTTGCGCTGCCCCCAGGGGGCTGTCGGGCGCAGTGGCACATGACGCCAACACGAGCGCCGCGATGGCGAGTACCGTCAGAAACACCAGCGCTGCCAAAGCTGACTTGAATTTAAGTGGTTGAATGGTTGTCTTGTTCATCGCTGTTCTCCTGTCCGCCGCATTTCTTCGTCAAGGGCATCGGCGCTGCGGCGCATTTCCTCATTGATGGCGACCGCTTTGGCGGCCTCAGTCCGGGCGGATGCCAGCTCAGCAACAATCATCGCTTCCCGGGCGAGACGCTCAGCCTCAATCATCTGCTCGCTGCTCACGGATCGTTCCGCGAACATCAACTTCTGTTGTGCTTCGTCCAGCTCGGCGCCGGCAAACTGCCGGGCCCCGGCTTGCTCGGCCGTGGCAATAGCTTCACGCGCTTCGTTCAACGCTGAAGTCGGCGCCATTGGCGCCGAAGTACAGGCGCTTAGCAAAACGACAGCCATCGCCAGACCCAGGGCGCCGGGTAGACGCTGTCTGGAACGTTGGGTGCTTACCTGTTTCATAGTGGTGCTCCTGAGGTGGGACTGCTTCAGGTCAACTGTATAAGGATGTGCGGTTGGTATCTGTACGATAGCGCACCGAAGTTTGGCTATTTGTTCGCTATTGTTCGAACTTCAGAGACTCCAAGGAGTAATGGAAATGAGCGTTTCAACGATTTTACTGATCATCTTGATTCTGGTGTTGCTCGGCGCACTTCCTGCGTGGCCACACAGCAGGAGTTGGGGCTATATGCCAAGTGGGATAGTGGGCGTCATTGTCGTGGTGTTATTGGTCTTGCTACTGACCGGAAGGATCTGAACCAGGAGTGACCGCACAATCCGATTCATGGAGAGGAGAAGGCGATGCCATCGTTGTCTGGCGAGCGTAGCCCGGGCGAGCCGTTGAAAAACGGAAACTCCTTGATTGACAGTCTTCCGGATCGACAACGGAAAGGCGTGCTGGCACTGTGCGATCGGGTAGATATTGCGCTGGGCACGGTGCTGTGCGAAGCGGGTGAACGCTTCAGGCATGTATACTTTCCCATCAGTGGAAGTGTTTCCCTGATTCAAACCTTGCACGGACAAGAACCTCTGGAGACGGAGAGCATCGGTAGTGAGGGCATGCTGGGAGCGGTGTTGGTTCTGGATATCAATCGTGCCTCCAAGTTAGGCGTCGTTCAAGCACCCTGTATTGCATTGCGTATGACGGATACAGGAATGCGGGCAGCACTGAAAAGCCATCCCGCGCTGCTCCGGGTAATGCAGCGTTACCTTTATGTGGTGTTGTTGGAACTGTCGCAAAATGCCTGTTGCCTCCACTTTCATGAGGTGGGCAATCGCCTCTCGAAAGCTCTGTTGCAGGCTCACGATCGATCCACCACCGACCAGCTATCTCTTACACATCAGAGGCTAGCCGGTATGTTGGGGGTGCAAAGAGGGGCGGTTACCATTGCCGCCATAAAACTGCAGCGAGAGGGGATCATTCGGTACAGTCGTGGCAAGATAACCGTTCTCGATCGAAAACGGCTGGAGAGTTCATCCTGTGGTTGTTACAACGAGAGTCTGAACAATTGTTCAACCATGTTCTCCTGATCCGATTATCTGTAAAACGTATTTTTTACTTCTATTGATACCAATGTTCGATAGCGTACAGAGCTTTTTAGAGCAATACGTTATTCTTTTACTAACGGGTTTTGACAGCGATGGGCTATCAGTTTCCCGGACCGTTCTCGGGCAGGACGACTGAGAACGAGCCTACAGGGAAGATAGGGAACACAACTATACACTGAAGGACGACACGGACGTATGTATGGCGCGTCCGGGAAACTGATAGCCCATTGCCCCCGTGGACTTGAACGACTTGACCCTATGTATGATATCGCGCAAAACCCCCTAAGGTAGGCTACACTGAAGCTCACACGCAGGACAGTAGGGAGATGTCACCGATGCCGATATCGCTTCAGCCGACGCAGAACCAGCTTCTTGCTGCCCTTTCGCCTGACGTTCAGCAGCGAATATTCCCCCATCTTGAGGAAGTCGACCTGCCCCTGGGCAAGGTGCTCTATGAGCCTGGCGATAAAATGCGCCATGTGTATTTCCCCGCGGATTGTATCGTATCCCTGCTTTACGTCATGGAGAGCGGCGCTTCGGCCGAAATCTCAGTGGTGGGGAATGAGGGACTGGTGGGGATCGCGCTGTTTATGGGAGGCGAAAGCACCTCCAGCCGAGCCCTGGTTCAAAGTGGCGGTAGCGGCTACCGGCTGTTGGGGCAGAGACTGATAGACGAGTTCAACCGCCACGGTCAGTTGATGTCATTGGTACTTCGCTACACCCAGGCGCTGATTACCCAGATGGCACAGACGGCGGTCTGTAATCGCCACCACTCCATCGACCAGCAGTTGTGTCGTTGGCTTCTGCTGTCGCTGGATCGTTTGCCCACCAATCACCTGGTCATGACCCAGGAGCTGATCGCCAATATGCTCGGCGTACGCCGGGAGGGTGTGACCGAGGCCGCGGGCCGGCTACAGAAGCTCGGTGTTATCGAGTACCGCCGCGGTCACATCGAAGTCATCGACCGCCGCAAGCTTGAGACACTGAGCTGTGAGTGCTACTCCGTGGTCAAAAAGGAGACGGACCGTCTGCTCAAGCCCAGCCTGCTACAGGCTCATTAACGCGGCATCGTCCGACTTCGGGTAGCAGAGATCTACCACCATGACCCTTGAAACGGCTGAAACCGACGTTACGTTTGTTTGATCCTGTTCAAATGGGGGTTCTATTGGTTGCCAATGGCGATAGTCGGTTATCTCCGCGAAACCCGTTGCCGGTGATGTGACTGAATTTTTCGGGCCCAAAGGTATCCTTGTTAGGAACATCTGGAAATACCTGATCGATGTGTTTATCGGTGGAGTGTTGCTGTTGCATAGCCCGCTTTTGCTTGCGGCGCTCAATAGCGGCCTTGTCATTTGCCTTGTTGCGGTTTTTCTCTTTCATGGAGTTTCTCCGGGGAGCGATGCACTTCGTCCAAATGACTGAGTTTCTATTTCGCTCTTGCACGTACATTAGGCAAACGCCGCTTGGGTGTCGGTGCGCTGACACACGTATCGAACGTTGAACGCTCCGCTGTGCAAGCGCTCCGACTACCTCTCCCTGAAAGGTAACGAGTTTGTGATCCTGTTGACTGAGATCGGGAGTCGTGAGGACGCGGCCCACATCGCCGAAAAATTGCTGTCCAAGTTTTCACTGCCGAACTGGGTTGACAGTCAATCCTTCAAGCTCACCCTGAGTATTGGCATCAGTGTGTTCCCTGAAAATGGCAGTGATGCCGATACGCTGATGAAAAACTCCGATACCGCCATGTATACCATTAAAGAAAACGGGCGAAACAGTTACCAGTTCTTCGAAATACCCTCATAGCGTTCCGTTGAATTTGTGGGAATTTTGCGGCATTAGCTCAAATTTTTCGCTTATTGGTGTAAATATGGGCCATTAAGCGTGAGAGGGCTGAGCTCGGGCGGGTGAAAACGACTAGTATACATTTACGCCGGGGCTTTACGTGCGTGGTGTCTTGTCTTATTGTCCACATGACTGATAGGCGTTCCGATGCCGGAGCCCGGTTTTGGAGCGATCGTTCAATCAGCGAGTATACCCAACGAAAGCCAATAACAACGCACAGGCAGGAACGTCATGAGCAGAAAATCAATCCCATTTTTGAGTCAATGCGTCGCGGTCGCACTGATCGCCTTCAGCACCGCCGCCTTCGCGCAGGACGGCAAAATGTATCCGATCGAGGCACCCGATGAGCCCGGCGCCATTCCTCTGGAAACCGGTGGCGTTGAAGGGCAGACCGAGCCGGAAAGCTGGTTCCGTCAGTGGGGCGACCCCATGGCCCGCAATATTTCCAGGGCGACTCTGACGCCGGTACTGGCCGATCCGGAAAAAGCCAATGGCACCTCGGTGATTGTGGCGCCGGGCGGTGGCTTCATGTGGCTGTCCATGGGCAATGAAGGCTGGGAGGTGGCCGAGGCGCTGGCCGAGCAGGGCATCAACGCCTTTGTCCTCAAATACCGGCTGCAACCCACGGCTCCCTCCCTGGAAGACTTTGAAAACCAGATGAACCGCCGCTTCGAAGAAGCCGATGAATCCTCTGAGGGTGGTGAACAGAACGAAGCACCGGAGCGCCCGCGCTGGGACCTGTCAAACCAGATAGCAGATGTTGAAGCGGCTTATTCGATGATCCTCAAGCGCGCAGATGAATGGGGCGTTGATCCGGAACGAATCGGCATGATCGGCTTCTCCGCCGGTGCCGGCCTGACCATGGCCACCACCCTGGAATCGGACAAAGTCGAGCTGGCGTTTATTGGTCCTATTTACGGCGGAATGAACGCCGTTGATGTGCCCAAGGATGCTCCGCCAATGTTTGCCGCCATCGCCGCCGATGACTTTCTGTTCAATGGCAAGTTTGGCCTGATCGAATCCTGGTACGAAGCGGGCATTCCGGTCGAGTTCCACCTGTACCAGAATGGCGGCCACGGCTTTGGGCTGGGCAATCCGGACCGGACCAGCAACAAGTGGTTTGGTTCGTTCATGTACTGGCTGGAAGTGAATGGCTTTCTGAAATCGGCAAAAAACTGAGGGGAAACTCAAGGTCACTGCGATGAAATAGGGCTTAGCGATAAGCCCTATTTCAGTATCTACCGCCTCTGGCGTATCAGTTGGCCGTGGCGGTACAGTCCGGCGTGCTGATTGATCCATTGGCATTGCCGAGAACCCCAAAGGTGGCGGTGCTCCCTGGAGCCAGGTTGGCGTTCCAGCTCAGGCTGCTGGCCACAATGTCGGACGCGCTGGCCTGTACATTGGCGCTCCAGCTATTGGTCACCTGTGGGTCCTGATCAAAACCGAGTGTGGCGACCCAGCCGTTGATGGCGCTATTGGTGTCATTGGTTACCGTTACATCCATCTGATAACCCGACCCCCACTGATTGAGCCCCGTTACACTGCAGCCAATAGTACCGGGTGTGGGCTCTGGTTCCGGTTCCGGTTCGGGCTCGGGCTCGGGATCGGGTTCCGGCTCGGGATCTGGCTCGGGCGTGCCTCCGTCGGTGTCTTGTGGCGGCGTACCGTTATAGCCTTCCTGCCCTTCGTGCGTCATGCTCAGTACCAGATAGCCATCGCGAGTGGTGACGTTGCTCGGGGTGAAATCGGCGCTGTTTTCCGCAAACGTCCAGTCAGCGGTGCCCCAGCGGGAGGGATTCAGTGAATCAAAATCATCACGCCAGCTAAGCTGAAAATTCTGTCCATCCCAGCGGTGATACTCCATCCAGTTCACGTACATGTGCACCGGTAGAATGCTGTCATCGAAGGGGCCTACCCACTCGGCGATATTCGCCGGCCAGAAGTTCATGCGCGCCTGGGCGGGGCTGGTCAGGGCGCTGGCCTGATTGCCATTCACTTCGCGTACCAGCTGCCCATCAATCAGCCAGCGAACCCGATCCGGGGTCCACTCCAGAGTGAACGTATGGTAGCTATCCCCCAGTGCCGATGCGGGGTGCACCTCCTCAGAGGTGATTTTGGTGCCTAGGCCGGTGATGATGTTGCTCTGCCAGGCGTTGGCGCCGTCTTTACCGAGCACCTCAATGTCTACCTCTTCCCAGAATACATCCTCCAGTTCCGAGCCTTCCTTCCAGAGGAAAAACGCCGAAACCAGGCCGCTGCCTTTGCCGGCCCGCATGCGAATCACGTATTTGCCGTAGAGCTCCGAGTCCAGAGTAAACACTTCAGCGCTTTTGTAGGGTTTGGCATCTGCCAACAAAGGCGCCATGAGTAATAGCCCGCAGACGGGCACCGTTCGGGCGAGTCGCCGTAGAGAGGAAAACATAACGAACTCCTTGAAGTTATAAGAATGAAGATTGCAGGCGCCTGGCTCCCCGGGGAGAGTGGCGGCCGACCGGGCAATTTTCCGGTGGGGAGCGCGTGAGGAACAGTCTCAATAGGCGTTTTGCAGAAATTGAGACAGGGTGGGATCAGGCGGTACGAGAGCTGGCCGGCAGGCCGTCATAGTCCGGGTGGTGTTTCTGCCGGTAGGCGCATGGCGTGATACCTTCGGTTTTCTTGAAGAACCGGTGGAAGGTGGCCTTGCTGTTGAATCCGGCCGCTCGGGCGATATCGGTAATGGTCTGATTCCTGGTTGCCGGGTCGCGTAGCTGACGTTTTACGTCCTCGAGGCGATAGCGACTGACAAAATCGTGAAAGTTCTGCTGGAAGCGGCGGTTTATGATGGTTGAGACGTCTCGCGGCGAACAGCCGACCTTCGCCGCAAAACGCTCCAGGGTAAGTTGAGGATTCAGGTAGGCTCTATCTCGGGTCATGGCCGCTGTAATACGCGCCACGTCGGCATCGTCGATGGGGGCGGCACTGGCCGGGGGCGTGCTCTGTTTTGCTGTGAGGGTAGGGAGTGGTGTGAGCAATTCCCGGTAGAGCAAAAAGGCGATCAACGCCAGGGTGGCGTAATTGCCGACCACGCCCATGGCATCGCTGACCGGACCGGAATGCGCGCTGCCCACAAAGTGGGTGAGGGCGCTCCACAACCACACCATGGTGAAGCCGCTTACGATACAACTCTGTTCACGAAAGACGTCTTTGTCGACGGTCGTCACTGAATCCTCGAGCCTGGAACGCACAACGATGGCCAGACAGCACAGGCCATAGGCAAGCGGCAATAATTTCTTCAGGGTAATAAAGTCGCCGTAATAGGCGTTCGGCTGCTGATACAGCTGCAGGTTCAGTAACAGGTCCCGTTGTACCGAGTGGGGAAAGCGAAAGCACTCAAAATAAAGGTACGTCAGCGCCAGCACTGCCGGGGCCAGATGCCACCACTGCCAACGGCTCAAGCGGAACCCCGGGTTCATATGTGATCTCAACTGCCAATAGAGCAGGGGCCCCAGCAGAAAGCCCACGGCACCGAGAGCGAGATACAAGTAGGGGAGCAGCGCAAAGACCGGGTGGCGAATGGGCTCGGCCCAGACAATCAGTGTATTCACGGCGACCAGCGCATTGGTCGCGAGAAACAACCCAAAAAGATAACCGGAGCGCTTCGGTCGACGCCAGCCGCCAATGTGTCGGGAGCCCAGCAGCGCACAGGCGATGACCGTCACAATCAACGCAATATCATGAACATTGAACAGAACGGCTTTCATCCCCATCCGTGCCTGGTCCTCATCGGTTCAGCTCTCGCAACGCTGAACGATATTAGCGGCCCATGACACGGCTTACTATGAAGCTCATCGCAAATCGGGTGGATGCGATTTACCAGAGCAGAGTTCTCTAGGAGCAATAATCTGCCAGACAGGCAGGGCGCTCTTGTCCCAAAACTCTCTTGATGCTTTCATGGTTTGATGTTTCGTTTCTTTGAGAAAAGCCTATTGGTGGCAATGGTTTTATTGAGCCGTATCTTTAACCGCCACTCAGCGCTTGAAAGATAAACAGAGTATCACCGTCTTCAACCTGATCCGCGAGGGTTTTTCGATCAATCACAATGGTATCGTTAATGCACAGCTTCACGTGTCGCCGCACCACACCCCGTTCGTCGAGTACATAGTCGGTGAAACCGGGCGCCTGCTCATTAATGGCATGCAGCACTTCGGAGACCGAGCCGGGCGGTGCGGTCAGCGTTCGGTCCTGTAATTGAGGAAAGAACCGGTACAGGTGTGAGGTCATCTTTACCGTAGGCATAGAGGTCAACCAAGCCGCACGGAGTAGATGGGCGGAAAGTTGTTGCCCAGGCACTGCCAAGTTTCGCCTCGGTCTTCCGACAGGTAGGCATTGCCGGTGGTGCTGCCAAAGCACAGGCAATCACCTGAGACGTCCAGGGCGTGGCGCAGCACGATGTCGTGGGCATTCTCCTGGGGCAGGCCGTTGCGCAGTGCCTGCCAGGACTGGCCGCCATCCTCGGTACGGGCGACAAACAGTCCGCCGTCGATGGTCATACGCTGGGCGTCGCTCCGGCCCGGTACCACCCAGGCGGTGCGGCCATCCTGTTCATCCACGGCCACCGGGAAGCCAAAGTTTACGCCCGTGTCCGGGTCGCTGACCTTCTTCCAGCGCTGAGCGCCGTCGTCACTGTAGAACACGCCACAGTGGTTCTGCTGCCAGAGGTGGTTCGGCTGGCCGGGGCATTGGGTTACAAAGTGCGGGTCGTGCCCCCAGTCGGCTTCTGGGTTCGGCAGATAGTCCATCAGCATGCCACGGTTGCGCCCGGCCCAGGTTTTGCCGCCATCCGTCGATTCGAGCACCCCGGCGGAGGAGACCGCCACATGCAAGTGATTCGGGTCGCGCGGATCGACAATGATGGAATGAATGCCCGGCTCAAACACCCCGTAATCAATACTCGCGGGTGTGCCACCCCATTGGTTTTCACTGGTGGCATCCCCGGCAAACAGATCGCCGCCGCGACTCTCATGGTTCCACAGCGGCCGGTTTAGCTCCCAGGTATCCCCGCCGTCATCACTGACAAACAGCCCCCCGGGGATGGTGCCGGCGTAGAGTCGACCGGGCTGGTCCGGCCCGCCAAAGGCCAGATGCCAGATCTTGTACACCGTCGCATTGGCGTATTCCGGTGTGCCGGCGGGCGCCTCGGGATCGAAATCTGGGGTGGGCAGTACCTGGGCGATATGACGCGCACCCTCCGGGTACTTCAGCGACGAGATATCGTCCCAGGTCTTACCGCCATCCCGCGAGCGAGACAGCTTGGGCCCCCAGTGGCCGTGATCCAGGGAGGCCCAGAGGGTGCCATCGCGAGGGTCCCGGGCGGCATAGCAGACCGGAACGCCGGCGTGAAGGATAGGACGGGGTCGCCAGCCCGCCCCCTGTCGGTCGATCATGACGGTACCTTTACGGGTACCCAAAAGGATGGTGTCGGTCATCAGTGTGCCCTCATGGTGTCCAGATACGAGTAGGGCCCGGTCAGTCAGCCCCGGAAACTGGTCGAACGGCACCTCTGATTATAGACAGGGGTTGAAAAATTGCCCGGCGTCGGTGTTCAGCTACTACGAAGCACGGCCTGGATTTTCTGTACATGCTCCACGACGTCACTGCCTAGCGGCGTGAGATACCCACCGTCCTTCTGGGTAATCAGGCCCTTCAGGTGGAGTTGCTCCGCTGCGGCCACCATCGCGGGGTCGGCGGAGTGCTGGTGGACTTTGAGGCCCTCCTGAGAGGATGCTGAGTCGAACAGAGCCAGCAGGTTGAGTTCGTTGAGGTGGTCTTCAAAAAAGTTCATGGCACTTTCCTCGCGCAGTGTTGATACAGCTCAAATAAACGTCGTTTAACGTTGGTTATTAGGTAAATATGGACGACACTTGAGGTTTAAACAACAGGAATCAGCCCTTGCATAGGAAAATGCAGCTTCAGGCGTCAGCCCGGCTGTGGCATACCTTCGGAGTCTACGATGAGCTACGAACGGTTGTTTGACGAAAGCTATGAACGCGTAGCCGTTGGAGTACGGGACGGGCAGCCGTTTTTTGAGAGCTTTTATCATCGTTTCCTTGCCGCCTCTCCTCTGGTGCGTCACAAATTCCGCCATACGGATATGGTTCAGCAGCGCACCATGTTGAAAAAGTTCTTCTACAGCTTGCTGACCTTTTATGCGAGTGGATCGGTCGATAACGTGCTTGAGCGTATAGCCGCCAATCACAGCCGCAAAGGCCTGGATGTCCCCCCGTTTCTGTATGATCTCTGGCTGGAGTGCCTGATGGACACGGTCAAACGCTATGATCCTCTATTCGACGATGACGTGGAACTGGCCTGGCGGTTGGTGCTGAGTCCGGGTATTACTTATATGAAATTCAAATATGATCACTGCTGATCGGCGCCTTAAGAGATTGATTCGAACGATCTTCAGTTCAAAGTGGCTATCCTCATAAGGTATTTGATGTGTGAGTTTTTGTGACAGGGCTCACATGCCAGCCGCAGTCACAGCCACTATGTTTACTTTTTCGTTTGAATTAAGTAAATTTCGAACCTGAATTTTCGTCAGTGTAGACGAGGAGACCCGGTAAACCTACAAGGAATCGTTGCCATGTCAGAATTCTTTTTCCCGCATCAGCATGTCCCCGCCAAAGATCTGTTCGCCGCCGGCGATCAAGAAGCCATTGACCGATTTCTTCAGCAAAATGCCGAATGCCGTAGTGGGCTGTATGCTCATAGTCCGTATTGTGAAGGCTATGGAGGGGTTCAGGACTCATTCATTCTGAATCAGCTTCACCAGATACCCAGCTCACACAGAGAACAGCTATCTTGTGCGATCGACGAATTCGGTGATGACACCCATATCATTGCCGAATTCTATGATCGACACCTTGCCAATCTGGACTTGGAGGCTACGTCCACTTTGGTGGGTGCCGGTGCGACCGCCAGTGGACAGCGATTGACCCGATTTCAGCGTCTGCTGATCGATTATCAGGCGGCCCTGATTAAACTCAATGAATATAAGTACGCTGGCCGAGCAGGTATGGCAAGCAAAGTGGAATTGGAGGCCATGGCCCGCCGTAAATACGCCACTATGGCTCGGCAGTATCGGGCAGAGCTGAATAGTATTGCCCGCCCGGAGTTCAGAAACTCCAACCGCGGTCACATTCTGAATAATGCTGACCGTGGGATTACTCTGGCAAGGCACCATCGCAGGTCCAAACTCTCTATCGACAATGTCGCTCAGGTCCAGCGCCTGGATAGGCTGGCCCGAGGTGTACGCTTTGCGGGTAATGGTGTTTTGGTACTTGACGCGGGAGTGCGTCTTCACAGCGTCCATGATAGCTACCAACGAAACGAGAATTGGCAGCGGGAGTTGGCGCTGGAGACTACCGGGTTCGGTTTTGGAGGAGCGACCGGGCTTTGGGCGGGCAAAGGAACCGTTGCTGCACTTACTGCTCTGGGTCTGGGATCGACACCGGTTGGGTGGGTCGTGATGATTGGTGTTGGTATAACAGCAGGATTTTTCGCCGCTAAAGAAGGAGATAGCTGGGGCCGACAGATTGCCGCTTGGCTGTTTGATAGGTAATCACTATGTTCGAGACACCTAAAGACTGGTACTTTGCCGTTTCACTGGTCATAAGTATGACGACGTTTATTGCCATGTTGCTGTTTGGTCGTCTTTCGATGGCAGGTATTGAGAAACGAATAAAGCAAGACGGTCTACCTCGTCCGTGTCCATGGGATGGTCCAGGGGCGCGGATTGTTTGGTATGCCTATGCGATAGGACTTCCCGTTGGCCGGTTTAATCGCGCTGATGACCCAATGATAAATGTTGGATTGGTTCGGAAGTACGCGACGTCGGCCGATCGAATCAGGGCGGTGGTTTTATTGGTTTTTAGTAACCTATTCCTTGTGAATCTCTTTGTGGGCGTCCTTGCGTTTGATATCTAGCTAATTTGGTCACGAGCGTATTGACGTCCGTCCTTGGTCTTGGCTCTCCCTGTTTCTTCAGCTCTGCTCAGGCGTAGCCAAACAGCTTCTGGCGTTTGATTTTCTGGGCCACCACATCCGGAACCTGATGTTCCCACCCGGATTGGCCAGAGCCGATCTGTTCAAGCACGTTCGGGGAGAAAATATCCAGGTAGTCTTCGTTGTACCGCTCCAGTTGCACGATATGGCCATTGTCCAACAGGTGCTGGTAGAGGTGGCGAAGGGGCTTGGGAACCTCAAGGTTGTCTGCTTTGATCAACTGGGCAGTGTTCGGGTCGCGATAAGGGTAGATATACAGTTTGACCTTGTTTTTGAACAGCCTGCCGAATCCTTCCAACAGGCCGCCGGGTAGGTCTTTATAGTAGCTTTCCTCAAACAGCTCGGCGAGGCTGTGGGCGCCCATGGTAATGCCAATGCGGCCCTGGGTGTTCCGGCTGAGGTAAGACGCAAGGCGGTGATATTCCGGGTAGTCAGAAATCATTACCGTGTGGCCGGCGGCCTCCAGCACTTCGGCTCGACTGATGAAATCCTCCAGGTCGACGTCGCCTCCGGCGTTCAGGTTCTTCAAGGCCATCTCCATAATGGCGATCGTCTCTCCGGGTTTGGCTCCGGTCTCGGCTTCCATGGCGGTCAACGCGGAGTCGAGCATGTCGATATTCACGTGGGTCACGGGGCGAAAGCGTCCACGCTCCACCAGCACGGATTTCTTGCGCAGGTGCTCGGAGGGCTGAAGCACGCGGCCGTCGGCGGCAAACATGGCGGCATCACTCAGGCCCAGCTGAACCAGGCGCAGGCTGAGAACGCGATTGTCCACCTGCTCAAAGGCTGCGCCGGAGAAGTCCACCATATCGACTTCCAGGCGATTCACACTGAGGCCGTCGAGCAGCGATTGCACCAACAGGTCCGGATCATCGCTCAAAAAGCAGGCGCCATAGACGAGGTTCACGCCGACGATGCCCAGGGCCTCCTGCTGCAACGCGTTTTCGCTGTCGAGCATGCGCACATGAATAATGATTTCGCTGGCCTGGGCGCCGGGCTCGGCCTGGAAGCGTATCCCCAGCCAGCCATGGCACTCGTTGGTGCCATGGTAGTTACGCGCGGAGACGGTGTTGGCAAAGGAAAAGAAGGCGGTACTCTCACCCCGGTCTAGCGCCAGGCGCTCCAGGGTAAGGTCGTACTCGTAGGTGAGCATGGATTCCAGCCGCTCCCGACAGACGTAGCGGGCGCATTTGCCATAAATGGCATCGCTCACCGTCATATCGTAAGCGGAGATACTTTTTGCAATCGTGCCCGCTGCGCCTCCGGCCTGAAAGAACCAGCGCACGACCTCCTGACCTGCGCCAATTTCGGCGAAGGAGCCGTACCGGGTGTCCTCCAGGTTCACTTTCAGGGCTTTTTCGCGCGGATGCTTAGGATGGGGATCCATAGGGGCAGTCTCTCCTCGGGCTGGGTGGATGAGGCAAATGTGCAACACTCATCCTAACCCACAAGCGGCCGTGAGGCTATGGCAGCGGCTTTACCCCTCACTCCCGGATTGTCCGTCTTAGCTGCCCTTCATGCAGACGTATACCGAGTTGGTCGATTCGCCGCTTTGAAACGGGTTATAGAAAGAAACCACGTGGGATTCCACACGCTCGAACACCGTTTTCAGCAAGGCCTCAAAGCGCTCCTCCGGCAGATTCTGGGACCACATGGCGAACACACCCTTGGGTTTGAGCTTCTCTGCCATCAGCCCCAGGTTTTCCGTGGTGTAAAACCCGGCGTTACCGGCATTCAGGTATTCGGTGGGGGAGTGGTCAATATCCAGAAGAATCGCATCGAAACGCTTGTTCGGGTCTTCCGGGTCAAAACCGGCCTTGGGGTCCGTTGCCAGGTCGAAAAAACTGTCCAGCACATAGTGGTTGCGCGCATCGGCATTGAGTACTTTCCCGAGCGGTACTTTTTCGTCTCGATGCCAGCCAATCACGGTATCCAGCGCCTCGACCACAAACAGCTCGGAAATCCGCTCGTCCTTGAGTGCCGCCACGGCGGTATAGCCCAGGCCCAGGCCGCCCACCACAACACTGAGCGGGGCACCCTCCACGGCCGCCAGGCCCAGCGTGGACAGGGCCTCTTCGGCCTCCACAAACATGCTGGACATCAGGAATTCATCGCCCAGCTTGACCTCGTAGATATCCCGGTCGCCAAAGGCGGGCATGCGGCGGCGACGAAGGGAGATCTCCCCGAGCGGGGAGTTTTGGCTGTCGATTTCTTCAAACAATGCGGGCATAGTCGTTTCGTCTCAAGCGACGCGCTCGGCGCGGCTTTATTCCTCGCCTTCCGGCGTGATGGATAAGATGTAGGCCGCCAATTTCTCCCGGGTCTCCTGTTCCAGGAAGTTATGCGCAGGCATGGCATGTTCGCCCCATTTGCCGGAGCTGCCATTGGCAATGGCGCTGGCGATGTAGCCTTTGGGGTCATCCAGATCGCCGTACTTCTGCTTGATGGCCAGGAAGCTCGGGCCCACGGAGTCAGCGCGCTCCTGATGGCAGGCCACACAGCTGGTGTCTTTGGCGGCCGCTTTACCTTCGGCGATCTCAAGCTGGGCTTCATGCCCGATGCCGTCGTTGCCAGCGCCGGAGGTTACCTCATCCTCGTTCAGCTCTGCCAGCTCGGCCTCCGCGTCGTATTCCACCACGCTCAGCTTGGCCTCTTTGCCGCCGGCCCACCACTGGGAGCCGTATTCCAGCACCCACAGGCGGCCATCGGGGGTAATTTTCAGGTCCAGCGGCCCGGCAAAGTCGACGTCCGGGGCCAGGTCCTCGATTTTGACCACATTGTCGTATTCATCGAGGGTGACGACCTTGATCCAACTGCGCATAAAGTCGCTGATGATCAGCTTGCCCCGATAGTACTCGGGGTAGGCCAGCTCACCGGTGTCCGGGTAGACGCCCGCCACCAGCGCATTGCGGCCGCCCTGGCCCAGCTCGGGGAAGCGCTCGGAGTTGTTGTAGGGGTACCAGATCAGTGCCGGTTGGGCCGGTGGCAGTACCTCTAACCCGGTGTTGCGCGGAGAGAAGTTCTCCGGCGCCAGGGGATCGAACAGCTTGCCACTGGTTTCTTCCTGATAGTCGTACATCCGGTAGGGAATATTGTTGCCCACCACGGTGGGCCAGCCGAAGTTGCCGGCTTCGGTCACCTTGTTGATTTCATCGTAACCGCGCGGGCCGAAGTCGGCCGTCTCTTCCTTGGCGTCGGGGCCGATATCGCCGAAATAGAGCGTACCGGTGCTGTCATCCACGGCGATGGTGTAGGGGTTGCGGGTGCCCATCACATAAATTTCCGGGCGGCCCTGTTCCGGGTCGGCGAACAGGTTGCCCTCGGGAATGCTGTAACCGCCGTTCTTGTCCGGGTGGATACGCAGGATCTTGCCGCGCAGGTCCTGGGTGTTGCCGGCGCTGCGCAGGGCATCGTGGTGCTTGCCTTCGGCAGTGTTGTTGATCGGGCCCGAACCGTTGGACTCGAAGGGGTTGGCGTTATCCCCCAGGGCGACAAACAGGTGGCCGTGGCGGTCAAACTCCAGGTTGCCACCGGTGTGGCAGCAGGTGTCGTCGTTGGGTATGTCCATCAATACCTGTTCAGAGGCCATGTCCACGGTTTTTCCGTTCACCTTGAACTGCGCCAGGCGCTGCAGCAGATCGTGCTCGCCGCTCTCGTCCGGCAGGTTGTACATGGCGTAGATGAGCTGGTTTTCGGCGAAATCGGGGTCGAAGGCCACCGCAATCAGCCCAAACTCGATGTTCTTGGCAGGCGCAAACACCTCAAACTCCGCCATCTCGGACATTTCCCGGGTCGCCACATCCAACCAGAAGAGCTTGCCCTGGCGCTGGGCGATCATGGCCGCGCTGTAGTCCTCGGTCACATCAAAGCTCACCGGCTCATTCAGGTCATCCACCAGGATGTCGCGCTTGAAACGGCGAGGGTCGGGTTTCACCTCGGCGTAGTCCAGCGGCCGACGTTCGGCCAGTGCATACTCGAGCCCGCCATTCAGGTGCTTCAAAAATAACGGTTCGCTGAACATCTCTGTCGTGTGGCCGAGGCCGGTGTAGAAGGCCCGCCCGCCGTCAAAGTCGTGGTACCAGGCGATGGGGTGGTAGGCGCCGTGCTGGCCGCCCTGATAGCTGCGCTCATCCAGGGTCAACAGGTCCGTGCGGCGATCGGACAGCTGCTTGAAATCGTACCACTCGTCGGCCAGGCGGAACTGCGCCGGCAGCCTCTCGGTGGCCGGGTGATGGGGGTTGACCACCTTGACGGTGGCTGTCTGGACGTCCGCCGGGTCGCTCGGGTGGGAGCTGAACGTCGCACCCAGCAGGCGGCGATACCAGTGCCAGTCGCCCTCGGTGTCCGACGCCGAGTGAATGCCCACAAACCCGCCGCCCGCCTGGATGTAGCGCTCGAACGCCAGTTGCTGTTGTGCATTGAGCACGTCGCCCCGGGTGTTGACGAATACCACCGCCGCCATCGTCTGGAGCTGCTCATCGGTAAACACGCTGGCGTCATCCGTCGCCACGGGCGTCAGGCCTAGCTTTTCCACCAGGTCCGTCACGGCCTGGACCCCGGCCGGGATCGACTCGTGCTGCCAGTCAGGGGATTTGGAGAAGATCAGCACAGAATCCAGCAGGTCGCTCGGCTGATTCGAGGCGCCCCGGTCGGAGTCAGAGCACGCAGTGGTCAAGGCGCCCAGGAGCACCAGGGCGAAAACAGCGAAAATACGAGGGGTATTGACAGTCATGGGAAAGTTCACATTGCCGTTGGGATGTTATGACTCGCCTGTTTATTGGGTACAGGCTGAGTGTGGAAATCGGTAGGGCGTCACTATAAACCAGACTTGGGAGTGATGCGAGTCGGAGTGACTATTAGGGGCGGGCATAAAAAAGGCTCCGAAGAGCCTTTTACAGGGTAGATCAACCGTTTTTATAGGTTATTGTCGTCCGCGCAGGTCGCCACAGCGCTGTGGTCGCAGCCACCGGAGTCGATGTAACGCTGAGTGGAGTACTCGGCTTCGGGCAGTTTGATCAGGTTCTGGCCATCAGCGGTCAGGGCTTCGACGTAATCGACAAAGCCCTGGGCGTATTCGGTAAAGGTATCTTCGTAATCGCCGGCGTCGAAGGGAATCGCAAAGGTATCGTAGCCATCCTGCCCGGAGGCGATAAAGTCATTGGTGACCACGGTGTAGGTGGCCGAGGTATCGATGGCAGTCCAGTCGCCGGCCACCTGTGGGTTCACTTCCACGTTGGACACGCGGTTGCCTTTCTCCTGAGACGCGTCCACTTCGAAACGCAGGCCGGACGCGTAGGGGTAGGAACCGGAGGAGCCGCCGTTGTCGAGGGCGTTGGCCAGCGCGTCTTCCAGCACATCAACAATCTGCTGACCGGTCATGTCCAGCGTCACCAGCGTGTTGGAGAACGGCAACAGGGTAAACGCATCGGCAATGGTATAAGGGCCGGTTTCCACACCCACCCGCACACCGCCGCCATTCTGAATGGCGATATCGGCCGTTGGCGTCACCGTGAGAAAGGCTTTGGCAACGATATTGGAGATGTCACTACCATGCTCATAGGTCGCCGAGGCATCACACAAGGAAGACCGCCCCTGTCCCGGGAAACGCTCCAGGCACAGGTCTTCCGCACTGCTGCCAATCACGGTCTGTTCCAGCAGGCTCACCTGAGCGTCGTAAATCGACAACAGATTGGTGGTGTTCGCGTCCGGCTGGGTAACCACCACTTCCGGGTGGGCGGTCAGCGCCCGTACCACGGAGAACTGATTGGCGGAGTTCAGGCTGCGCGTCTCTTCATCGTTGTATTCATAGACAAAGTTGTCGCTGATGGGCATCAGCGGCATACCGGCACAGGAAGAGACCACACCGGCCTCGTCAAAGCTCACGTGAAGCTTGCCCATCAGGTGAGCGTACTCCCAGGCCTGGACCACACAGACGGGGTCGCCATCGGCATTGTCAACCTGCGTCGGGTAGTCACCGGCCGGGTTAAAGCCCAATTCCTCAAAGGTCTCGTCGCCCAGCAGCGTGTGGGAGTCGCCGCCTACAATCACGTCAACGCCGCTCAGGCTGGCCGCCAGATCGAGATCGTTCTGATACTGGTAATGGGTCAGCAGAACGATCTTGTTGACGCCCATCCCGGACAGGGTGTCGATGTTGGCCTGGGCCGTCGTCACCTCGTCCAGGAACTCGGTACCCTCGTCGGGGTTGGACGAGTTCTTGGTTTTACCGGCGATATCAATGCCGATAATGCCAATCTGCTCACCGTCCCGTTCGACAATGGTGTAGGGCTGGATATAGCCGTCGGCAATGGCGGAATCTTCCGCTGGCTGCACATTGGCCGCCAGTACCGGGGTTTCGCAGGCGGTGGAATTCAGGGCGTCCAGGAAGGTCGCCAGGCCGCTGTCGCCATCATCGAACTCATGATTGCCCAGGGCGAAGGCGTCGAAACAGACCTCGTTCATGACCGCCGCATCGGCCGCGCCGTTGAACAGCGAGTAATACAGGGTGCCGGTGATGGCGTCCCCCGCGTGCAGCTTCAGAACGTTTTCGTGTTGCCCGGCCACCGTATTGAACAGGCTGACCAGCATCGGGAAACCGCCGTAGGTCACCTCAACTTCGGTGACGGCATCGCCGGCCTCATTGGTGGCATCCACCAACCCGGTCACGTCGAAATCAAAACCCTCGGCTGCGATGTGGGAATGGTGATCGTTCATGTGCAGGATGGTCAGGTCGATGGCTTTCGGCGCCGGTTCACCCTGTGGGCCCTGTTCCCCTTGCGGGCCTTGTTCACCCGGTTCACCCCTCGGGCCGACGTCTCCGTCGTCGCCGCTACAGCCTACCAGTACCGCCTGCGCGAGCAGGCTCAATGCAAATACTCTGAAAACGTTCATGTTGTCCTTTACCCCTGATTTAACGAAATCGTCGATGGTCAGAGGATGGTACGGACGCATTTTGAAGCTCTGGTGACAGTGGGGGCGGCGGGAGCCCGTTCACGGAAAATTCATGGATTGGTAACAAAACTGAAATGCCCGTTTTTGTAGGCCCAAGAGCGGGAACCGCTTAACGTCATAAGTTAAGGCTAATCGTCTTGATCGGAAAATTGGGCGATCAGATCATCACCAGTCATGGTAGGGGTGTCATTGGCGAACTCGTAAAAGTCCGGTTTTTCGTCAAAGAACACCTGGCCACTCAATCGAAAGTTTTCATCATCTCCGAACAACCCGGCCGGCAGCATATAATCTCCTGTAGGGAGCAGGTGGTAAAACAGATGCGTTCCGCAGGTGGGGCAGAAGCCGCGTTCTGCCCAGTCGGAAGAGCGGTAGCGGGCGGGCTTCTGGCTTCCGCCGATAGCAACCTCTGGCCCACAGTGCACCGCAAAGAAGGGGCCGCTGCCCCAGCGTCGGCACATGGTGCAGTGACAGACGTCGACGTTGTGTTTGCTCTCGGCGATAATTTCAATGGCGCCGCATAGACAAGAACCTTTCATAAGCCAATTCCTATTCGTTGAGTGATGGGGCAACTATCCAGGAGGGCGATGATTAAATCGGTAGAGCAAGCATATAGGATTTCCGTCGTTTTTTCTTTCCTGGTGGGGGCTGTCGACTAGCCTGACCGGTAAGAGCTATGCTTTCTGATACCTCAAAAAAAAGCCCCACCAGCTTTCGCTGGCGGGGCTCCGAGTGACGCCAATCCGCGGTTACACAGCGGCGGCGTTCTTCTCTTTTTCCTTGGCGATCACGGTCTCGGCCACGTTGGCCGGGCAGGCCGCGTAGTGCGAGAACTCCATGGAGAACTGACCGCGGCCAGAGGTCATGGTGCGCAGGGTGCTGATGTAACCGAACATTTCTGAAAGCGGCACATCGGCTTTAATGCGAACGCCGGTAGCGTTTGGCTCCTGACCGGAGATCATGCCGCGACGACGGTTCAGGTCACCGATAACATCACCCACGTGGTCTTCCGGGCTGAACACGTCCACCTTCATGACCGGCTCGAGCAACTGGGGGCCAGCTTTGGGCATGGACTGGCGGAAGGCGCCTTTGGCGGCGATTTCGAATGCGATCGCCGAAGAGTCAACGGCGTGGTAAGCACCGTCTGTCAGCTCGACAACCACGTCCAACACCGGGAAGCCGGCCAGAGGGCCAGTGTCCATCATGGACTTGAAGCCTTTCTCGATGGCGGGGAAGAATTCCTTGGGAACGTTACCGCCCACAACCGAGGAGCTAAAGGTAAAGCCGGTGTTCGGCTCGCCCGGCTTGATGGTGTAGTCGATTTTACCGTACTGACCGGAACCACCCGATTGCTTCTTGTGGGTGTAGCTGTCCTGGATCTCTTTGGTGATGGTTTCGCGGTAGGCCACCTGCGGCTGGCCGACGGTCAGCTCAACCCCGTAGGTGCGCTTGAGGATATCCACTTTAATATCCAGGTGCAGCTCGCCCATGCCTTTGAGGATGGTCTCACCCGAGTCGACATCGGTCTCAACGCGGAAGGTGGGGTCTTCGGCGACCATCTTGCCGATGGCGATACCCATCTTCTCGGTGGCGCCCTTGTCTTTCGGGAACACCGAGATGGAGATTACCGGCTCCGGGAACACCATGGCTTCCAGGGTGCAGGGGTGCTTGGGATCACAAAGGGTATGACCGGTCTGTACGTTTTTCATACCCACGATGGCGATAATGTCGCCCGCGGTGGCGAACGACAGCTCATTACGCTCGTCGGCCTGCATCTCAACCATCCGGCCCACACGCTCCGTTTTGCCGGTGAAGGAGTTGAGGATGGTGTCGCCTTTGTTCAGTTTACCCGAGTAGATCCGAACGAAGGTCAGGGCGCCGAAACGGTCGTCCATAATTTTGAACGCCAGGGCGCGGAAGGGCTCGTCGGGAGACACGATGGCGTGCTGGCCAGTCGGGTTACCCTCTTCGTCGGTCAGCGGCTGCGGGTTCACTTCCTGCGGCGCGGGCAGGTAGTCGACAACGGCGTCCAGCAGCAGCTGCATCCCTTTGTTTTTGAAGGCCGAACCACAGTAGGTGGGGAAGAAAGCCAGCTCCAGGGTGCCCTTACGGATGCAGCGCTTAATGTCGTCTTCGCTGACTTCCTCGCCTTCCATGTAGGCCATCATCAGGTCGTCGTCCATCTCGACGGCGTTTTCAATCAGCTGGTCGCGGTACATCTCGACGTCATCAACCATATCGGCCGGTACATCGGTGACGGAGTAGTTTTCCGGCAGGCCGGTCTCATCCCAGACGTAGGCTTTGCGGGTCAGCAGGTCCACGACGCCCGAGAAGGTGTCTTCGCGGCCGATCGGCAGGGTCATAATCAGCGGCTTGGCGCCCAAAACCTTCTTGACCTGATCGGTGACGCGCAGGAAGTCCGCACCGATGCGGTCCAGCTTGTTGACGAAGATCAGGCGCGACACCTTGGAGTCGTTCGCATAACGCCAGTTGGTCTCGGACTGGGGCTCCACGCCGCCAGAGCCGCAGAACACGCCGATACCGCCGTCGAGTACCTTCAGCGAACGGTACACCTCCACGGTGAAGTCAACGTGCCCAGGTGTGTCGATGACGTTGAAGCGGTGCCCCTTCCAGAAGCAGCTGACGGCGGCCGACTGGATGGTGATGCCGCGCTCGGCTTCCTGCTCCATGAAGTCGGTGGTGGATTCACCCTCGTGCACCTCGCCGAGCTTGTGAATTCTACCCGTCAGCTTAAGGATACGCTCCGTGGTAGTGGTTTTGCCGGCGTCTACGTGGGCGAAGATGCCGATGTTGCGGTAAAGGGATAGATCAGTCATAGCGCTCTCTGAAGCTGGGTTGAACACGGGGGTGAAAATAGGCAGGGAATATACTGGAAACCGGGGAATTTTGCTCGTTAAAAATGACGATTTTTCGACCAGCGGCTTAGTTTTGCCTCCTCAGGAGCCAATTTTGGTGAAAGTCGCCTCTTTCTGGCCGGTCCGAACCGGTGAAAGCCTGGTCGATGTAGGGGGTGGCAGCCTTATTCCTGGGGCTCAGACGAATCGGTCTATTCCGTCCAGCGCCATGTGAATCAGCAGCCCCGGGCCAATCAGCCTGGTTTTAGGCCAGGCAGCCAGGCCGGCATAGGCCGCTATGGCGGGCCAGCTATGGAGCGGATGAAAGCCGATACTGCAACGGTGAGGATCGTACATGGGGTCAGCCAGCAAGTGATCGAGGTCGATCACCATAGTCGCTAGCATGATCAGCCAGGCTTTGAGTAAAAGGGGACGGAGGGACTAAATTATATTCCCTCCGTCCCCTTTTACTTCAAGCTGGTACTCTACCTGACCAGAGTAGTGAACATTGAATATCCAGACCGCTTTGCTATCTCGTTCTCTATATATGTAGATCGTCTCCGACTGCTTTTGTAGTTTCTCCTTGAATCTGGATAGGGCCCCCGGCGGTATGTGAAACTGCCCGTTGGATGTATTCAGATCCAGATCGTTGGTCACCGATATGTGGGTTGTGTCTTGCGGAAGGATGTCGGGAAGCCAGCCACGTTCAAATAACCTGTCTTCCCTCGCCTCAGAGAGGGTGGCGTAGTGCGACGACACCTGGTCACTGCACGAGCAGACAAGCGCTACGATAAGGCTGAGGAGAAAAGTTCTGATAAACCGCCCATCGTCAGCTATTGATGTTAGCTTAAACCCAAATAAGTGCGATTCGCATTCCGAAGCCTTGATCGGCTCTGCTACCTGCCGTCCAGCCAGCATGCTTTCGACTCCAGATGAATTTCTTTAATGGACTTAGGTTCAAATAGCGTATCCAGCGTAGCCGCTGCTATCGAGACCCAGTCCGGAAATGCCTCGCTGCCAGCCCATTCGATGTTGGAGCCACATATACCACAGAACTTTCTGGTGATGTTCCCCGACGAGTTGTAGCAGACGAGTTGTTCTTGACCAGACACATAGTTTAGGTGCGCCTTTGGCAGGCTCGCATAAGTTGCAAAAGCCGCGCCATGCTGTTTCTGGCACATTCTACAATGGCAATGTGATACAACCTTGGGCTCCGATAGAAGCTCAAATACGACTGCCCCGCATAAACAGCTACCTTTGTGCATGGGCCAACCTCATAGTAAGCGATTGTCTGACCGCAGCCAAAGCGTCGGTAAAAACAGAATGCCACTCTGAGTCTGGGAGTTTCAGTAATGGGTGCCAAAAGTACTGAAATAAGTGGCCGCCGTCATCTTTGCAATAATGATCCCAGTGGTCAGGCAGGTGATCCCCCGGTTCCATTAGCCAAATCGCCCATGTGGGCTCATCAGGGTGCCTTTGCCATTCAAGCAGTAGATGTTCTGCTTTTAACTTGATGCCAGCTTCTTCCTCCAGTTCACGCTCCGACGCAGACCGTCCGGATTCTCCGGGTTCAATGGTTCCCTTCACCAGTTGGGTGCCTGCGATGGGATGTCTGAATACCAGGATCTCCAAATGACCCTCTCGGCGTCGTACTACTACTGGGCATGCCTTATTCATAGGTTTCCGGTATTTGTGCCAAGGGGATCGAGTGTGATCTTATCTCATTGAGTCCGCTCGGGTCGATGTCTGAGCTGAGTGGTAAGCAATATGAGTTCTAGTGCCGTGTCCTGGTGAATACTGGAAATCGCAGCCTGTTCAAGCGTAACCAATCCTTCCCTAAGCTGAGTATTGCCTTTGGGTGTGTGAAGCCAGGCGATACCTGCGCTGTTGACTAGCACCGTGAGCCAAAATACCGTCCGAAAACTCGCCTTTTTGGTTTTATGCCGTAATCTTTTCTGGGCAATCATTGCTCCGGGCCAGCCGCCAAGGAGCGCAACAGTATGGAGCGTTCTTTCGGATACTCGCCACCCGTAGGTTTGGGCGGCGGTTTTGTCCTTTGCGTATAGTGTATAAGCCGCTAGGCTGAGCGCTGCCAGCAGTATGCTTGCCGCAAGCGGGGTAAATCCAAGGTAAAGTGATGCGAGCATCAATATAGCTAGCGTGATTACTAAAATATACGAAGCTTTCATGTAGAATTTTTACTCCACTTTGCAATCAATCGGCGCTGATTCTATTAAAGGCCCACCCACCTGTTCATGGTCCATTTCTGAGGTTCAGTGAAATCATTCATATTAAGCGGAGATGAACTTATTTTGTGGCCATCTTTTTAGCGGGCCGAATAAACTGTTTCTTAATAGGAGAAGTGCCAGTCACGCGTCAAAAGTGTAGGATAAGTCGTCCAATAGGCTAATTAATTATGAATGAAGAAGTAAATATAGAAAGATAATAATATATCCGATTAAATATAAAATTAATAAAAGAAAACGAAAAACTTTGCTGTCGTCGGGCTCAAGAACAAGAGCTATTCCATACATCCTCGTTTTCTGAAAGTAAGCTCTAAATGATAAGACTGATCCAATCATAGCAAAAGACGTAAAGGCCCAATATTCAATTTCAATTGATTTTACGAAAGTTATCACCGTTGAGAATGTCAGAGAAAAAACAGAGATTAGTATCCAAAAAGTGTCGTTTCTCAGGGCGTTCATATGGGTTTCCATGTGGGTTGCCTGATTGCGTATGGGATTACCAGAGCCGCCACCAAGGCTTTTTGATGCCTGGATGGGAAACTCTCAATGTTGTAGGTTCACCAACATTGCCGGTTCTTGAAATCGGTGTTACTTGCACCACTATGTCAAAGGGCTCCTGCTCATAGCTAGAGTCGTCAAGCCAGATAAACGTAAACTCACCAGGTTCTTTGAAGTCCGCAGGTGTTATTGGCTCCTCTGTAAAAAGACGGTCTTCAAATTCGCCTTTCAATACTTCAAATATGAACCCCGTCTCCGATGGGGGATCTAAGGTCTTCAAAGTGATGACACCTGCATCAGAGCAGGAGTGCGGACTTCCATCATCGCTACCCCGTACAATTTCCGCCACTTCAAATTCGGTACGCCGAGGTTCTATTGATCCAGGAGTATCTACCTCGAACGGTTCAGTCGTCCTGGCGAATGAGCACGCCTAGGTAGGAGAGCTAAAAACAACTATAAGTATCGTAATAGCTTGCTTCACGCTATATCCAGTTAACAGTATATTATTGTTTTGCATTATCAGCCGCTCCTATCGGACTCTTCCCCTGCACTACTATTCGAAAGAACGCATATATTGCTAGGACAACTAGGACATGCGTAATATCGAACGCATAAGAATCACCTAGCCAAATGCTATATGCCTCAATTGTCAGTATTGTCCAGAAGGGCAAAGATTCTATAGCGACGAGCAGCCTTATGTTAGTTTTAAGCCGATCTCTATTTTCCATGGTCTAAACCTCCTTACCTAGGCCTTCAATATCAATAACGTTGCCGTCGCCGGGGCCAGAGGTGGCGCGTCAGCGACGCTTACGGCCTCCGGTGCACGGCTTGGTTAGAGCACATGGCACGATTAAGGAAGCACACTGTGTTTACCTCCCCCACAGAAACAAGGCTTAACCCGCAATTGTCGTGAGGGAATCGTGTTTTTTCTGGCAAAGCCAGAAGGCTGTTCAACAGCTCGCGTATCATGTGCCCGTGGGTCACGACCAAGACTTTCGATGCAGACTGAGAGAAAATTACCTCTTGCGCCAGTCTGACCCGCCTGAGAAACGCACCGGCTCGCTCGTTTGTAACTGGGTGAAGATAGCCCGATGCGTGCGGCATGTAAACGGGCTCTTCGTGAGAGACTGAGCCTTCAAGTATCAACTGGCCTTCGGCTAAACAGGGCTGGACTACAACGGGAAGCCCCGTAGTTTTCGCGAAAGGCTCAACCGTATCCAGGGCTCTAGAGTAGGGAGAGCACAGGATGGCTTCTATTTCCAACTGCATGAGGCCGTCGACGATTGCTTGGGCCTGCCAATATCCGTACTCTGTCAGGGCGTCCTCACTTCCCGAAGCGAGTAAGCCAGCCCGGTTTGAGTCTGTTTCAGCATGTCTCAACAGAAATATGTCCATACGTTTCATGCTCTAACAGTATATTCAACGTCAAAGTGACACGTTTAAACACGTCGACTCGACGTGTTTAAGTGCGTCGACGTGACGTATATCCCCGGAGAATAAATAAGTTTTTCGATTTCCGGTTGTGCCGACAAGGTTGCTCTCCCGGCTTTTTTCCGTCAAGAGTTCGCTGTTCGAAAAGTATTTGGGATCTATCACTGTCATCTTCCTGCTACCTATCCTCTGCTTGAGTAGCGAGGGGCGTCCAATGATGCGGAGTACTGCGAACGGATGCTCACTCGGGGGAGGGCGCCACGATGTCGTGTTTGCTGTGGCCATCGTTACCTGAAAGCCGTTGGCCAAGGCCTTGGTTGGATGTTGTGGGGGAGGTCGGGCCGCTCCCTGGCCCAGGCTATGCCTGTCTTTTGTGAGCCGGGACTTAATCCCAGCTCAACGCACCACCGGTCTGATACTCAATCACACGCGTCTCAAAGAAGTTCTTCTCCTTACGCAGGTCCATAATTTCGCTCATCCAGGGGAAGGGGTTCTGGGCGCCGGGGTACTGCTCTTTCAGGCCGAGCTGCGCGAGGCGGCGATTGGCGATGAAGTGCAGGTACTCTTCCATCATGCCGGCGTTCATGCCCAGTACGCCGCGGGGCATGGTGTCGCGGGCGTAGGCGATTTCCAGTTCGGTGCCTTCCAGGATCATCTGGGTGACTTCTTTCTGGAATTCCGGGGTCCAGAGGTGCGGGTTTTCCAGTTTGATCTGGTTGATGACGTCGATGCCGAAGTTCAGGTGCATGGACTCATCGCGCAGGATGTACTGGAACTGCTCGGCCACGCCGGTCATTTTGTTGCGCCGGCCCATGGACAGGATCTGGCTGAAGCCGCAGTAGAAGAAGATGCCTTCGGTAACGGCGTAGAAAGCCACCAGGTTGCGCAGCAGTTCCTGGTCGGCTTCCGGGGTGCCGGTGTTGAAGGTGGGGTCACCCAGGGTCTGGGTGTGCTTGAGGCTCCAGGCGGCTTTGGCGGCCACGGAGGGCAGCTCGCGGTACATGTTGAACACTTCCGCTTCGTCCATGCCCAGGGACTCGATGCAGTACTGGTAGGCGTGGGTGTGAATGGCTTCTTCAAACGCCTGGCGCAGGATGTACTGGCGGCACTCCGGGTTGGTGATCAGGCGGTAGATGGCCAGCACCAGGTTGTTGGCGACCAGGGAGTCGGCGGTGGAGAAGTAGCCCAGGCTGCGCATGATGATGCGACGCTCGTCGTCGGTCAGGCCGTCGCGGCTTTTCCACAGGGAAATGTCCGCGGTCATGTTCACTTCCTGGGGCATCCAGTGGTTGGCGCAGCCGTCCAGGTATTTCTGCCAGGCCCAGTCGTATTTGAAGGGTACGAGCTGGTTGAGGTCGGCACGGCAGTTGATCATCTGCTTGTCGTCGACTTCGATGCGCGAGGCGCCCATTTCCAGTTCTTCGAGGCCGGGGGCGACGTCGAGGTGTTCGAGGGATTCTCGGGCCTCGGCGACGGCGTCGGAGACTTTGCCGTTGCCCTGGGTGGCTTCAGCGGCGGCCGCGGCCTGGGCGGGGGCGCTGTCGTAGCTGGCGGCCGGTTCCTGGACCTTGGGCTCGGGTTCCGGTGCGCGCGCGGGTTGCGGGGCCGGTTTGGCTTTTTGCGGGGTTTCTTCGGCGGCGTCGAAATCGTCCCAACTTAGCATGGCGCTTTCCTCTGGGTTGTTTGGTTCATTAGTGGTGGATGCGTCTTTATAACGCTGCGCTTGGCTCCACCCTACGTCTGGTTTTGGTTACGGCGGATGCGCTTTGCTTATCCGCCCTACGCGGACTTTTGGTGCCGCGCTGGGTTTGGTTTTGGTGGATGACGGAGCCTTTGGCCCCTTATCCACCCTACGGCCCTTTGGGAAGGGCCGGGGTCATCGTCTTACTGGCAGGCTTCGCAGTCTGGGTCGTCCAGGGAGCAGGCCTTGGGGACCGGTGCGGCTTCGCCATTGCTGGCGGGGGCTGCTGCACTGGCACCGGCGGCGCTGGCGGCTGCTACTCCGCCGCCACTGGAGGACACGGCGTTGTGCGTGCCGGTGGTGATGGTGGATTTTTCGGTGGTGCTGGCGGCCAGGGCACGCAGGTAGTAGGTGGTTTTCAGGCCACGGAACCATGCCATGCGGTAGGTGATGTCCAGCTTTTTGCCGTTGGCGCCGGCGATGTAGAGGTTCAGGCTCTGGGCCTGGTCGATCCACTTCTGGCGGCGGCTGGCGGCGTCCACGATCCACTTGGGTTCCACTTCAAAGGCGGTGGCGTACAGCGCTTTCAGGTCGTCCGGTACGCGGTCGATGGGCTGTACGGTGCCTTCGTAGTATTTCAGGTCGTTGACCATCACGTTGTCCCACAGGCCGCGCGCTTTCAGGTCGTGCACCAGGTAGGGGTTCACGACGGTGAATTCGCCGGACAGGTTCGATTTCACGTACAGGTTCTGGTACGTGGGTTCGATGGACTGGCTCACGCCGGTGATGTTGGCGATAGTGGCGGTCGGGGCGATGGCCATGACGTTGGAGTTACGCATGCCGTTGGCCTTCACTTCCTCGCGCAGGCTGTCCCAGTCCAGGGTCTGGCTCAGGTCCATTTCGATGTACTTCTCGCCGCGCTCTTCGGCCAGCTTCTGGATGGAGTCGATGGGCATGATGCCCTGGCTCCACAGTGAGCCTTCGAAGGTGGCGTAGCGGCCGCGCTCTTTGGCCAGTTCACAGGAGGCTTTGATTGCGTGGTAGCTGATTGCCTCCATGGAAATATCGGCAAACTGCACCGCTTCGTCCGAGCCGTAGGCCAGGCGCTGACGGTAGAGTGCGTCCTGGAAGCCCATCAGGCCCAGGCCGATGGGGCGGTGGCGCAGGTTGGAGTTGCGCGCGCTGTCCACGGAGTAGTAGTTGATGTCGATGACGTTATCGAGCATGCGAATGGCGGTTTTGACGGTCTTCGCCAGTTTGTCATGGTCGAGCTTGCCGTCGACGATGTGCTGGGCCAGGTTCACGGAACCCAGGTTGCACACGGCGATTTCTTCATTGGCCTTGGTGTTCAGGGTGATCTCGGTGCACAGGTTGGAGGAGTGCACCACACCGGCGTGCTGCTGCGGGCTGCGCAGGTTGCAGGCGTCCTTGAAGGTGATCCAGGGGTGGCCGGTTTCAAACAGCATGCCCAGCATCTTGCGCCACAGGTCCAGAGCGCGCACTTTCTTGTACAGGCGCATCTCGCCGGTTTCGCACATCCGCTCGTATTCGGTGTAGCGCTCCTCGAAGGCCTTGCCGTACAGATCGTGCAGGTCCGGCACGTCGTTCGGGGAGAAGAGGGTCCACTCGCCGTCGTCGAACACACGCTTCATGAACAGGTCCGGTACCCAGTTGGCGGTGTTCATGTCGTGGGTGCGGCGGCGGTCGTCACCGGTGTTCTTACGCAGCTCGACGAACTCTTCGATGTCCAGGTGCCAGGTTTCCAGGTAGGCACAGACGGCGCCTTTACGCTTGCCGCCCTGGTTCACTGCCACGGCGGTGTCGTTGGCGACTTTCAGGAAGGGCACTACGCCCTGGGAGCGGCCATTGGTGCCTTTGATGTAGGCGCCCAGGGAGCGCACCGGGGTCCAGTCGTTGCCCAGACCGCCGGCGAACTTGCTCAGCATGGCGTTGTCCTGAATCGCGCCGTAAATGCCGTGCAGGTCGTCCGGTACCGTGGTCAGGTAGCAGGAGGACAGCTGCGGGCGCAGGGTGCCGGCGTTGAACAGGGTCGGGGTGGAGCTCATGTAGTCGAAGGAGCTGAGCAGCTTGTAGAACTCGATGGCGCGCTCTTCGCGGTTGTCTTCTTCCACGGCCAGGCCCATGGCCACCCGCATGAAGAACACCTGGGGCAGCTCGATGCGCACATCGTTGCTGTGAATGAAGTAGCGGTCATACAGGGTCTGCAGGCCCAGGTAGGTGAACTGCAGGTCGCGCTCGGCGATGATCGCCTTGCCCAGCTTCTCCAGGTCAAAGCTCAGCAGTTCCGGGGCCAGCAGCTCCAGCTCTACCCCTTTCTGAATATAGGCGGGCAGGGCCTGGGCGTAGTAGGTTTCCATTTCCGCCTGGGTGGCAAAGTCGGCCACACCCAGGAAGCTCAGCGCCTCGGCGCGCAGCTTGTCCAGCAGCAGGCGGGCGGTGGCGTAGGTGTAGTTAGGTTCTTTTTCCACCAGGGTGCGGGCGGTGATCACCAGAGAGGTGTTCACATCGCGCAGGCTCACGCCGTTATAGAGGTTGCGCATGGCCTCATCGAGAATGGCCTTTTCGCTCACATCGGTCAGGCCGGCGCAGGCTTCGCGCACGATGGTGCGCAGGCGCTGGGTATCCAACGGGGCCTTGCTGCCATCGTCCAGGGTGACTTCGATGGTGGGGTATTCCGGGTCTTCGGCCTGGGTGTCGGCGCTGGCGGCCGGCTGCTTCTCGGCGCGCAGGCGGGCGTGTTCTTCGCGGTAGAGAACGTAGTCCCGGGCAATTTTGTGTTCGCCGGAGCGCATCAGTACCAGCTCGACCTGATCCTGCACCTCTTCAATGTGAATGGTGCCGCCGGAGGGCATGCGCCGCTTGAAGGTGGCGGTGATCTGACCGGTCAGGTTTTCCACGGTCTCGCGCACCCGGCGCGAGGCGGCGGCGGTACCGCCCTCTACAGCCAGGAAGGCCTTGGTCATGGCCACGGCAATTTTGCTGGGGTCGTAGGGGACCACAGTGCCGTTGCGCTTGATGACCCGGATCTGACCCGGAGCGGTGGCGGACAAGTTGGAGGCGCTGCGCTGCTGGGTGCCTTCCGTGTGTGGCTGGGAGCCGGTGGTGGTGGTCTGTGAGTCGGTTTCTGTGTGCATGGACGTCTCCGCGAGCGATCTGAATTCCGTGGCTTTAAGCGGTCACCCTGGGCAGGTGACAGGTGTTTTGTGAATCTGAATAGCCCGGCACCACGCACAGCGTGAAGCAATGGAGCGGGGCCTTCAAAAACCCTATATATAGGGGTGCCGGGTGAATGCGCTACAAGATAATGCGCTTTGGGCGGGAATGCAAGCGGACAAGAACGGGGATGGCCTGTGGATAAAATGTGCGTAAATCGTCAGGTCAGTGACCACTATCCCGCGGGCCGTGTTCTCAGGGAGGGGTACCCTGAAAGTGGTGTAAAGTTGGCCAGTACGGGCTGAATAGATTTTTTTATTCTACCCTTTTTGGCTGTTATCGCCAAAAATAACATAGAAGCCTTTCGCGCTAGTGCGTCGCCCGCATTCCGGTACAATGGGGGCTGAACTTTCTTACGTAACGCGACATTAGGAGCGACATGTTCGCGGAATTAGCGGCCATTATGGCCCCGCTGTTTATCGGAACCGCCATCGGCTACGGCTGGGTGCGCTCCGGTGCCGACTACCCTTCCGAATTTGTCTCCCGGGCGGTGATGAATATCGCCACCCCCTGCCTGATCGTCTCGGTGATGGCGCGGGTGGAGGTGGAGCCCAATATCATGGGCGGGGTGGCCCTGTCGGCGGCGCTGGTGATTCTGAGCATGGGCATCATCGGCTACGTCCTGACCCGCTGGTTGAAGTTGCCGCCGGTGCACTACATTCCCTCGCTGATGTTCCCCAACAACGGCAACCTGGGCCTGCCGCTGTGTCTGTTTGCCTTCGGGGACACCGGACTGGCGCTGGCCCTGGCCGCGTTTATGGTGATGACCCTCAGCACCTTCACGGTGGGCATCATGATGGTGTCCCGCGCCGAGGGGTTGGGCGCTCGGCTCAAGGCGCTGGCGCGCCAGCCGGTGCTCTACGCCATGGTGCTGGCGGTGGCGTTGCTGTTGACCGACACCGAGCTGCCCCGCTGGCTGACCAATACCGTGGACCTGATGGGAGGCTTTGCCATTCCGCTGATGATCCTGACGCTGGGGGTTTCCCTGGCGCGCCTGAAGCTGGCGGCCTGGCGGCTCAGTCTGGCCTTCAGTACCTTGCGGGTGTTGGGCGGCCTGGCGCTCGCCTACGTTGTGGCGCGGCTGATCGGTCTGGAAGGGGAGGCACTCGGGGTAGCGGTGCTCCAGGGGGCCATGCCCGTTGCCATCTTCAACTACTTGTTGGCTCTGCGCTATGACCGGGCACCCCAGGAGGTGGCCGCGATGGTGCTGATGTCCACGCTGTTGGCGTTTGTGGTGCTGCCGATTGTGCTGGTGTTTGTGCTGCCCCTGGCCGGGACCACGCCGGTCGTGCCATAAAGCACTTGAGCCCCTTGTCCGCAATCCAGTAGTCTTGCAGCCTTTCACTTAGTATTCACTCTATTCGATATCAGGAATTGGTCCATGGCCGGTGTGCGGGAAATAGTACTTACCTTCAGTTGTCAGGACGCCCAGGGCCTTGTGGCGGCGGTCGCCAGTCTGTTCGCCCAGCGCGGCTTCAATATCCGCGAGTCCTCCCAGTTTGAGGATGTGACCCAGCGGCGCTTCTTTATGCGCACGGTGTTCGAATGCCCCCAGGGTTATGAACTGCCCGCAATCCGCGAGCTGTTCCAGCCGGTGGGCGATAAGTACGGCATGGACTGGGCGATTTACGATGTGGACTGCAAGCCCAAGGTGCTGATCGCGGTGTCCCAGTGGGGCCACTGTCTGAACAGCCTGCTCAACAACTGGAAGAACGGCTCCCTGCCCATCGATATCGTCGGGGTGGTGTCCAACCATGAAGTGATGCGGGACCTGACCGAGTGGTACGAGCTGCCGTTTCACTACTTGCCGGTCACCCCCGATACCAAGGCCGAGCAGGAAGCGCAGATCTGGTCCCTGATCGAGGAGCATGAGGTCGAGTGCCTGGTGCTGGCCCGCTACATGCAGATTCTCTCCGATGACCTGTGCCGCAAACTCAACGGCAAGGCCATCAATATTCACCACTCCTTCCTGCCCGGCTTCAAGGGCGCCAAGCCTTACCACCAGGCCTACGAGCGCGGCGTCAAGCTGATCGGCGCCACTGCCCATTTTGTGACCGCCGACCTGGATGAAGGCCCGATCATCGAGCAGTCCGTCGAGCGCGTCTCCCATGTGAACCTGCCCGAGGAAATGGCGGAAATCGGCCGGGACATCGAAGCGGTGGTGCTCAACCGCGCGGTGCGCTGGCATGCCGAGCACCGGGTGTTGCTCAACGGCAGCAAGACGGTGGTGTTTGCCCGCTAAAAATCAAAGGGGTCAGAGTCGTTTGATCCAAAGGACCAAACGACTCTGACCCCTTTGATTTTTACGGCAGGCTGTGGGCAATTCCCTGATGGCAATCGATGCAGGTGCGGCCGGTGGCTTCTCGATACTCTAACGAGTGACGACGTACCGCCTGTCGGTTCTGTAAGGTCTCGGCCATGGCATCGTAGCTGTGGCAGCTACGGCATTCCCGTGAATCCGTTGCCCGCATGCGTGCCCAAACGCGTTCGGCCATGGCGGGTTTGTGCGCGTTGAACTCCTCTTCGGTGTCAATGCGACCCATAAAGTGCGAGGGTAGCTCGACCACGGTCGCTTTCATTTTGGCGGCCATCTTGGGGAAGAAGGCTTCGGGCACATGGCAATCGGAACAGATGACCCTTACCCCGCTGCGGTTATTGTAATGGCTGCTGTTCTGGTACTCCGTGAACACGAACTGTTGCATGCTGTGGCAGGAGGTACAGAACTCCAGGGTGTTGGTGGCTTTGACCGTGGTGTCAAAACTGATCCAGAAACCGATGCCGATCACAAACGCCAGAAATCCTCCGGCGGGAATTCCGAACAGAAACCAGCGTCGGGGGCGCGCCCACAGCCAGCGACCAAACCGTTGGCGTTTGCTTTGCTCGGGTGGCGGCTCGTCGTTCTCGCTCATGGTGTGACTCCCCGCTATTGGCCCACACTGACGTAGTACTCGGCCAGTGCTTTGATGTCGTCATCCGAAAGGTTGGTCGTTGCGTCGGCCATTTTTTCTTCCTGCCAGCGTTTCCCCGCGCGAAAGCTTTCCAGTGTGCGAATCAGATAGGGCCGCCATTGGCCGGCCAGTATGCCGGCGTCATCCAGCGCCAGGCTGCCGCCCTCGGCGTGGCAGCGATCGCAATGGCGTTCGTGGATGGCTTTGCCGGTTTCTGCCAATGCCCCATCGACCGATTGTTCGGCGCTCTGGTGGGGGCGTTCGGCGAAGTAACCGGCGAGCTCTGTGATGTCATCATCGGACCAGTCCGCCGCCAGAGCGCAGTGGTCAGGTGCCTGAGGTTCTTCCTGCTGAGCGAACAGCTCACTCGCACAGGGGCGCCCTTCATCACGAAACAGAAACAGTTGGTTTTCCAGAAAGAACGCGGAAGCACCAGCGATTATGGGTATATCACTGTTCTGGCTTATACCATTCTCACCATGACAGCCGACGCAGACCTGAACGTTGGAAGGCACCTCGGCGGTAACGGATACTGCACCCGCGAGCGCAGCGGCGGGAAGCAGCCAGGATAAAAAGCGGGTTGACCCGCGTACGGCGGCACAGGCGTTGCGCATGATGACCTCCCAGTAATGAAGCCTTTAACCGAACCAGGGACAGCACGGGATCGCTGGAAATGTTCTATAACGAATAACACATACCGGGCAGCGTCGTCGGAATTTCCCGTCGTTTTTGATGGAATCGGTTTATGGCTTGATCTGCGTCAATAAACCGCGCGGACAGAGGGTACATTGTGTAGGGATACGCCGTTTCAGTGAGCGCTGGTCAGTCTGTTATCGAGTTTTACCAGGGTTCCATTGGGATCAACACAGGGGGAAGGATCATGAGTTCGGACCCGTCTCGGTGCGCCCGCTTTTGGAGTGTAATGGTTGGCGCTTTGTTGCTGATTGGTTTGATCGGGTGTGACGGAGATTCCGGCCCTGTGGGGACGGCCGGTCCTCCCGGGCCATCCGGGCCTCCGGGCGAACCCGGGCCGCCCGGTGGTGGCGCCGGTCCCGTCCCCACGGCCCTGCAGGTCGAGATTACCGAGGTCAGTATTGAGGACTCGGTCGTGGTCGACTTTCTGGTAGTGGACCAGGACGGGTATCCTTTCTCCTATCTGGAGCAGCTCAGCTTCACGTTGGCCAAACTGGTACCCGGCACAGAGGGCAACAGCAGTGCCTGGCAAAGTTACATTAACCGCGAGGAAGCGCCGGGGGCCGGTCCCTGGCCCGGCACCGAGACAGTCATTCAGGCCACCACCGAAAGTAGCAGCGCGGGTGTTTTGGTCAGTAATGGTGATGGCAGCTACCGCTATACGTTTGATACCGATCTGAGTGCGGTAAGCGCGCCGCTGGCAGTGGATTATGAGCCAGAACTGACCCACCGGGTGGGCCTGCAGGTGGGCGGTAGTTTTCGGGGTGAATCCCTGCCCGCAGCCAATGCGGTGTATACCTTCCAGCCCTCGACCGGTCTGACCCCGGAACAGGCTATTGATCATCGAAAAATCGTTGCCCAGGAATCCTGCAGCAGCTGTCACGGGAATGACCTGGCACTGCACGGTGGCGGTCGGGTCTATGTCGATTACTGCGTGACCTGCCACAACCCGGGAAGCGTTGATGCCCAGAGTGGCCACTCCCTGGATTTTCGCGAGATGATTCATAAGATCCATATGGGGGAGCGGCTGCCGAGTGTGCAGAGTGGTGAAGACTACATTCTCTGGGGGTTTCGGAACTCAACAAACAATTTTTCTGATGTGGTGCATCCCCAGGACCCGCGCAACTGCCTGACCTGTCATGATCCGGACGATGACGCCACGCCGCAGGCAATCAATATTGTCGAGAAACCGAGTATGGAAGCCTGCGGTTCCTGCCATGACGATATTGATTTTGTGGCGGGCGCGGGCCACCCGGCCACAAACAACAGCGAGTGCACAATCTGCCATAAGCCGGGCGGGTTTGCGGGGGATGTGCTGGCCAGCCACACCATACCGGGACAGGTGGCGGCGCAGCGGTTTCACTTCAACCTGCTGGAGGTGATTGCCACCGGGCAGAATGAAACCCCGACCGTGACGTTCTCGGTCACAGACCCTACCAATGATGACGCGCCCTACGATATTCTGGAAGATCCTCTGTTTGGTCCGGGGGCGAGTCTGGCGATCCGTATCGGTTGGGATACCCGGGACTATGTGCATGGCCCATCGGCGGGGTTGTCGGTGACCAATGTGCACCAGAATGCGACGGACAATAACGACGGCACCTTTACCATTTCAGCGCCCGGCACTCTGCCCGGTGATGCGGTGGGTTCCGGGGTGGTCGGTATGGAAGGTCGGGCTGTTGATCCGGACGAGGGCTTCCAGATTCCGATTACCGGGGCGGTGAAATACTTTGCCATTACCGACGCCGAACCGGTTCCGCGCCGTCAGGTGGTGGAAACCCAAAAGTGCCAGGCCTGCCATAGCCGTAACGACGCCCTGGCCTTTCATGGCAATCAGCGAACCGATGAAGTGCAGCTCTGTGCGATCTGCCACAATCCCAACACCACAGACCTGGCCCGACGGGGCGGGGATACCGTGGTGGAAGGTATTTCCATGCTGGATGGCTTGCCCGAGCAGTCGGTGCACTTCAAGTATATGATTCACGCCATTCACGGTTCTGAGGTTCGGGATGAGCCCTATGTGGCTTATGGCTTTGGCAATAACGCCCACGACTTCAGCGAGCTGCGCTATCCACGCGGCGCGGACGATTGCCTGGCCTGCCACACGGACGATGGTTATCAGTTACCACTACCGGCCAACGTACTGGGCACCACTCTGCTGACCGAGGGGAATCCCGCAGACCCCTCTGTGCATCTGAAAGTATCGGAGGCGAGTGCCGCTTGTGGCTCCTGCCACACGAATGATCTGGCGCAGACGCATATGATACTCAACGGTGGTGTGTTCGATCAGACCCAGGAGGTACTGGATGCCTCAGTGACCGAGACCTGTTCGGTGTGTCACGGGCCTGGCCAAATTGCTGACGTAGAACGTGTTCATGGTTTACGGTAAAGCGACGATTGCTCTGGTTGCCTTGGTGGCCCTGCTGGCAGGCGGGGCTCTGGCCCAGACCGATGTTCATGAGGCGCTGCCGGAGTTTTCCGATCAGGGGGCGGATACCTGCCTGCGTTGTCATAGCGGCGACAATATTGAGGGCATTTTCAGTACGCCCCATGCGGTGGCGAGCGACCCGGGAACGCCGTTTGCGCAACAGCAGTGCGAGAGCTGTCACGGCCCGGGAGGCGACCATGCGGGCAGGCTGCGTCCGGGCCAGGAGCGGCCCGCTCCTTTAGCGTTTGCTCATCAGGGAAGCGCCAGCCGCGAACAGGAGGTAGCCATCTGTCTGGGGTGTCACCAGTCGCAGGAACGCAGTCACTGGCAGGGCAGTGTGCACGAGCGTCAGGGGCTCACCTGCACCAGCTGTCACTCGGTACACACCCCGCACGACCCGATCATGAACCAGCAGGATCAGGCGGGTGTGTGTTTTGACTGTCATACCCGGGAGCGGGCGCAGAGCCTCCTGGCCTCGACCCACCCGATGCGTCAGGGCCAGATGACCTGTACCGAGTGTCACCAACCCCACGGCACACTGAACGATGCCATGCTGGTGCGCGGGACACTGAATGAAACCTGTTTTGAATGTCATGCGGAAAAACGCGGGCCTTTTCTTTGGGAGCACGCGCCAGCGGCCGAGGATTGTGCCTCCTGCCACGTTCCCCACGGTTCCAATCACGCCTCGCTGTTGCGCCGCCGGGCGCCACTGCTGTGTCAGGAGTGTCACTCGCGGGCCGGTCATCCCAGCATTGCCCAAACCGGGGAGCGTTTGCCGGAGGGGCGTCCGTCCGCCCTGTTACTGGGCGGTAGTTGCACCAATTGCCATTCGCAGGTGCACGGCTCCAATCACCCCTCGGGCCGTAACCTGAGTCGTTAGCGGGAGGTCACCGATGGAAACCGTCTGTCTTCGCCACCGCCCCGCGCATGTCTGGATGACGGCTTGCCTTATGGTGGCGATGAGCCTCGGCAGTCAGGACAGCCGTGCCCAGGGCTATTGGCCGACTGCGGACACGGCCGAGTGGGCCTGCCGTTTGTGTCCCGAGCAGAGCCAGCGCGACGGGCGTGTCACCGCCGGGGTGGGGCATGTGTCCGAGAGTTCCGCCAAGTTTGGTGATTACACCGGGCTGGATGAGAGCGGTCCCTTTTTGTTGGGTGAGCTGGATGTAAGGACGCGCAATGAGGAAGGCACCTATGCCGAGGCACAGGCCAAAAGCCTGGGGCTCGATTCAGGTCAGATGCGGTTCCTGTACGGTGAACAGGGACGCTACGACATCGGGTTTGAATACCAACAGATTCCCCACTTTGTGGCGGAGCAGGTGCAGACCCCTTTTCTCGGGGTCGGCACCCGGGTGTTGACCCTGTCGGCGAACTGGGAGCGGGCTTCCACAACGCAGGGGATGAGCCAGCTTGACCAGAGCCTGAAGGAAGTATTCCCGAGACTGGAGCGCGAGACTTACGGCCTGAATGCGGGTGCCCAAAGCACCGATCACTGGGATTACGGCGTTGACGTTCGTCGCACCGAACAGCAGGGCATCAGGCTTCAGGGTGCCAGTTTTCTGAATACCGCCGTTGAGTTGCCGGTTACGATCGACCGGGTGACCGAGCGGATGGACGCGCGGCTCTCCTACCGTGAAGATCACTGGTACCTGCAGGTGGCCTATCACGGTTCGCAGTTCGACAATAACGCGGACTCGGTGATCTGGGACAACCCCTTCAGTCCCTTGGCCGAAGGCGGTGAGCGCGGCCGTCTGGCGCAAGCGCCCGGCAATGACTTTCATCAGTTGACGCTGTCGGGGCGCTGGCAGCCGGGCCGCCTGCTGCAAACCTCGGGTCGGCTCGCCGTGGGTCGCCTGCGGCAGGATGAGTTGTTTCTGCCGGCGACCATCAATCCCCGGGTGGGCGAGGTCAATCAGCCCGCTCTCAGCCTGGACGGTCGGGTCGATACGCTCAACGGCCAGGTGCGCGCGTTGATGCAACCCTGGTCGGCGTTGAGTGTGGTGACTGAACTTTTTTATGACGATCGCGACAACCGCACCCCACGTTCGGAATTTACCCCGGTGCGTACGGATCTGGCGGTGGCCCCCACACAGTTCAACCGGCCTTACAGTTTTGAACGCGCCGGTAGCAGGCTGCGCGCCGATTTCAAAGCGGGCAGTGAAACCACCGTCTCGGCGGGTCTGTCCCGGGAAACCATGGCGCGCAGCTTTCAGGAAACGGAAAAAACCGGCACTACCGACTACTGGGGTGAAGTTCGCACCGCCTTGACGCAGACGCTGGATGTTCGGCTCAAGGGCGGGCAGGAGCGCCGGCGGTTTGTCGAGCACTACCGCCCACTGGAAGACCTCGTTCCGGGCGAGAACCCCCTGCTGCGGCGCTATCATCTGGGCGAGCGGGATCGTGACCAGGTTCGCGCCAGTGTCGATTATTTACCACGGGACTGGATGACACTGAGCTTCTCCCTGGATTACGCCAAGGACGATTATTTCAACACCCGGATTGGTCTGACGGAGGCGCGCGACCTGTCTCACAGCCTGGACCTATCGGTACGGCCGAAAGAGAATCTGTCAATCTATGCCTTCGCGACCCGTCAGCGAATCGACTCGGATCAGGCGGGCAGCGATAACTTTTCCACGCCAGACTGGACCGGTCATCAACGGGACCGGGTGGATACGTTCGGTGTCGGTATCGAGCGCGAAGCGTTGCTCAATGGGCTGGATGTGGGCCTGGATTATGGTTACTCCTTTGGACGAGGGACTATTGAAATGGAGACTCGGGCCGACCCGGCGCCTTTCTCGGACCTGAAAACCCATCTTAGCCGGCTGGAGCTGTTCGCCCGCTACCAGTTGTCCGAGCCACTCTCTGTCGGCGTGAGTTATGGGTATGAGCGCTACCGGAGTGCCGACTTTCTCATTGATGCGGTGGCGCCGGATACGGTGGCGAACCTGCTTGCCAGCGGCCAACAAAGCCCTCGCTATTCGGTGCATGTGGGGCAGATCAGTCTCACTTATCAGTTCTGGTAACGCCCCCGTGCGGGCGTAAGGCAGCAGGGGCTTGTGCCGTAAACGGTGATCCGTTAACTTTGAGGACATTAGCGGGCATTCAGAACGATAATAATGATGCGATTTTTTCACCAGACATGGTTGGTATTTCTGGCTTTCGGCATTGCTGCCGATACTGGCCGGTGTGCCACCACAGACGCAGCGCCGATAATGGAAGTCCGGTTCTGGGACAGCACCCAGGGCAGGCTGAACTATGAGTATGAATTACTCCGGCTCGCGCTGGAGAAAACCGCCGACGATTACCCTGCCTATGATCTGAAACGCCACGATGAGGATTTTGGCTCATTGCGCGGCCGCCGCGCATTGGCTGAGGGGCATCCGATCAATGTCTACGCCGCACCGGCGAGGGATAAAGAAGGGGCACTGGAGGCGCGGATCATCTCCATCCCGATTCCGATTCTGGGGGGCCTGATGGGCTACCGCCAGTTGATCGTTCGTGAAGACAGGCTACAGGACATGGCCGAGATTATCTCCGAGGATCAACTGAAACCGTTGACGGTCGGGCAGGGGCAGAGCTGGCCGGACGTTGCCATTTTCCGTCGCAATGGCTATCCGGTGAACGACACCGGTCGCTACAGCAACCTGTTCACCATGCTGGAGCAGCGCCGCTTTGACTACCTGTCGCTGGGTATTATTGAGGCGCGTCGCGAGCTGGCCAGCCACCAACCGGCCAATGGCACTCTGGCACTGGTACCGGATCTTTACCTCTACTACCCCTTGCCGGTGGTGTTTCATGTCAGTGCGACTGCGGGGCCCCTGGCCGAGCGCCTGGAGGAGGGGTTAGAGCGGGCCTTGAAGGATGGCTCCATGGAGGCGCTGTTCCAGAGTCATTTCGCCGACGAGCTGACGGCCATACACGCAGAGAGCCGGCGGCTGTTTATCCTGGAGGCGCCGCTCCCCGGTCTCGAGTGGAGCCCCCAGTCCGAGTTGCCGCCAGTCATGCGGTTTCGGACCACAGCACAATAACGGTATCCTTTTGGGGTTTTTGACGAACGGAAAACGGGCTATTATTCCGCCGCCTATGGTGCTTATAGAAAACAACCATAAGGAACCTCTTGTAAAACCAGACGACCGGTCATATATTGATGGGCATGAGCAAGCGCGAGTTAAAAAAAGACCTCTTACTGGAAGCTGGCCTGGGTGTCATGGCGACCCACGGTTACAACGGCACCAGTATCAAGGACATTGTCGACGCCGCCGAGGTGCCGAAAGGGTCTTTTTATACCTACTTCAAAAGCAAGGAGGATTTTGCGCTGGAAGCACTGGAGCGGGCCACCGAGGCGCGCAACCAGGAGAGCCGGGCATTGCTGGAGGATACCAGTCTGCCGCCGCTGGAGCGTCTGACCCGGTATTTCCGGGACTACACCGGCGCCTGTGACAGCGGCGTCACCGGCGGCTGCTTCATCGGCAACATGTGTCAGGAAATGTCGGACTCCAGCGAGGTCATTCGCCTGAAGGTGCGCCAGCTACTGCGCAACAATACCGAGGCGATCGAAGCGGTACTGGAAGAGGCTCGCCGGCAGGGTAGCTTGAACAGCCCGCAGCCCTCATCGGTATTGGCGGAGTATCTGTTCAATGCCTGGGAGGGCACGGTCATGCGGATGAAGGCCGCCAAATGTCGCGAGCCGCTGGATGCCTTCCTTGCGCTCTTGCCGATCGTCGTCGGACAAGTAAACGCCAACTGACGTGCTGGCCGACCAGAAATCGTTTCTCAATACCCACAATAATACTCTCTGTAGCGCTGCATGAAATTGTCTCCGTCGGTGGCGGAGCTGATAAGCGCTGCGGGGTGTAAGGCTGTGAATTGAAAGACGACTGGTCATCTATAGCTGATTGGAATCTGAACTTGGGGGAATAGGGCGATGAATTCGGAGCATTCTCGAACAAAACAAGGCCGAACAGAAAAAAGACGACCGGTCACTTTATTTTGGGCGGCAACGTTCTGGACTTTGGTATCGCTGTTGATGATGGCGGAGCCCGCCGGCGCGCAGACGCTGCAGACAGAGGCTGTCCCGGGCACTCGCGCCCAGGAACCGCTGCAGGTGGCCTGGTTGATCGAGGATCAAAAACGACCTGCGGCGCCGATCCGGTCGCTGCCCTATACGGAGCCGGAGCGTTCGAGCTGGGCGCTGGCCATTGATAATGATTACCTCGCTCTGGGGGGCAAGGATCAGGATTACACCTACGGTTTCAATTTCACCTACACAGGCCGGTCCGCGAAAGACGGCTGGCTCTCTCTGGACGCGCCGCTCGGCTGGCTGGACTCGGCGTTGGGCTTTGAGCATCTCTCGCCCGTAGGGGTCAGCAAGCACAGCCGCGAAGCGGGTCTGTTCGGGTTTACCCCCAGCGAGATCGAGGTGGCCCAACCGCAGTATGGCGATCGCCCCTATGCCGGTCTGGTATACCTGGCGAACTCCCGGGAGCGGCTGGATATCCGCAATCGCGTGGCGTGGAAAAGCACGTTGACCGTGGGGGTTCTCGGGCTGGATCTGGTGGGGAATGTGCAGAATGAAGCCCATGCAATTCTCGGCAGTACGCCGGCCCGGGGCTGGGACAATCAGATCAGCGACGGCGGCGAACTGACGGCGCGCTATACCGTGGCGCGGCAACACCATGTCGCCACGCTGTTCGACAACCTGGAAATCAAAAGCACCGTACAGGGTTCCGTGGGCTACCTCACCGAGGCGAGCTGGAGCTTGTCGGTCCGTGGCGGCGACTATCACACCGCCTGGTCTTCGTTTAACCCGGAACTGGTGAGTTATGGCGAGAAATCGTCCTACACCAACAGCGGTATCTCGGTCGATGAGCATTATTTCTGGGGTGGCGTGTCGGTTAAAGCGCGAGCCTACAACGCGTTTCTGCAAGGGCAGTTTCGCGACAGTGAAGTCACTTTTGAGCGGAGTGAATTGCGCCCAGTCATGCTCGAAGCCTGGCTGGGCTATACCGTGGCCTTCGAGGAGGGGTATCGCATCAGCTACGTCGTGCGCGGCCACAGCTCGGAGATCAAACAGGGCCCCGGCGACCGCAATCTGCTGTGGGGTGGTCTGATTCTGGCTCGCACCTTTCGTTGATGATGCCCGTGCAGACGGCGCCGGGATATGTAAAGATGACGGTCAAAGCGTGACATTAGGTACACGACCTTGGGCAAAAGGAGCGAGTGATGTATCGACTGATGTTTACCGGCGATCTGGTCACGGGCTTTCAGCGTCAGGAAGTCATCGATAACTTGGCCAAACGGCTGGAAATGTCGCCGGATAAGGTGCGCAAAACGCTCTTTACCGGTTCGCCGGTCGAGTTTAAAACCGTGGACGACAAGAAGGCGGCCGACCACTGGCGGCGGGATTTCGCGGATGACGGCGCACTGCTGATCGTGCTGCCCGGCGATGAAGATACCCCCGGTGGTTCCCGCTACGCCGGCGCCGATCCCGCCAATACCAATATCGAAGAGCCCACCATCGCGTCAACCACCGCCCGGCTCGATGCCGTGCGTCGGCGCAATGTCGCCTTTATGAAGCTCGGAGCCATTGCCGCCCTGATCGCGCTGGTGATCATTGTGACTGCCTGGGTTATTGGATGACACCGGTTTTCCGCACCCGGGGCCTCACCCGGGTGTTTCGCATGGGCGAGGTGGAAATTCACGCGCTGCGAGGCGTGGATATGGAACTGTACGCCGGAGAATTTGTGGTGTTGCTCGGGGCCTCCGGCAGCGGCAAATCCACGTTACTCAATATCCTTGGCGGACTGGACAGCGGTACCGAAGGGGAGGTGTGGTACAAGGATACCGATCTGAGCCATGCCAATGAGCGGGTGCTGACGGACTTTCGTCGTCACCATGTCGGTTTTGTTTTTCAATTCTATAATCTGATTCCGAGTCTGACCGCGCGGGAGAATGTCGCCATCGTTACCGACATTGCCCGCCATCCCATGGACCCCGCCGACGCCCTGGCGTTGGTGGGACTTGAAGAGCGATTGGATCATTTCCCGGCTCAACTGTCCGGTGGTGAACAGCAGCGGGTGGCCATTGCCCGGGCCATCGCCAAAAATCCCGAAGTGTTGTTGTGCGATGAACCCACCGGTGCGCTGGATTCGAAAACCGGCATCAAAGTGTTGGAGGTGTTGCGCCGGATCAACCGGGAGCTGGGTACCACCACAGCGGTGATCACCCACAACGCGGTGATTGCGGATATGGCCGAGCGGATGATCCGCCTGAGCGACGGACGGGTGAGCGAAGTCACGGAAAACCCGCATCCTGTCAATCCCGATCAGTTGCACTGGTAACTCGCCATGCGCGCCCTCAATATCAAACTGCTGCGCAACCTCTGGACCCTGAAAGGGCAGGGCGTTGCGATTGCGGTGGTGATTGCCACCGGCGTGGCCATGTTTGTGATGTCCTTTACCGCCCTGGATGCGCTGCGTCTCAGCCAGCAGAGCGTGTATCAAAGCCAGCGGTTTTCCGAGGTGTTCGCCAATCTCAAGCGTGCGCCCGAGTCTCTTGCGGAGCGTCTGCGAGACGTACCCGGCGTGGCCACCCTGGAAACCCGCGTGCAGGCACCGGTGAAACTGCAGGTGCCCGGATTCGATCAACCGGTCACCGGCCTCGCCCAATCCATTCCCGACGGACGTCAGCCCCAGCTCAATCAGTTGCATCTGCGATCCGGCCAGTTGCCGGAAGCGGGCCGCAACGATCAGGTATTGTTGAGCGAAGCCTTCGCCGAGGCGCATCAATTGCAGCCCGGTGACCGACTGTCGGTGGTCATCAATGGCCGCTACCAGGCGCTGTGGATCAGTGGCATTGCGCTGTCGCCGGAGTACATCTACCAGATTCGCCCGGGGGATCTGTTTCCGGATTTTTCCCGCTACGCCATTCTCTGGATGAATCGCGATGCGCTGGAATCCGCCTTTGACATGGAGGGGGCCTTCAACAACGTCACCCTGACGTTGTACGCCGGGGCCAACCCGCAGACCACCATCGATCATCTGGATGGTTTGCTTGAGTCCTGGGGCGGGCTCGGCGCCTATGGTCGCGACGATCAACTGTCACACCGTTTTATTGAACAGGAACTGGAACAGATTGCCGCCATGGCGGTGTTTCTGCCGTTGATTTTTATCGGTGTGTCCGCGTTTTTGTTGAACGTCGTGGCGGCCCGATTGATCCGCACCCAGCGCGAGCAGATCGCGGTGCTGAAAGCCTTCGGTTATGACAGCCTGACCGTGGCCGGACATTACCTGATGTTGGTGCTGGTGATTGTCCTGATCGGTTCCATTCTCGGGGTACTGTTGGGTACCTGGCTTGCGAGTGCCCTGGCCGGTCTGTATCAGGACTTTTTCCGGTTCCCCTGGCTGGAATTCCGGTTGCGGGCCTCGGTGGCGCTGACCGCCATTGCCATCGCCGGTGGCGCGACGGTGCTGGGGACATTGACGGCGGTGTATCGGGCTTTTCGACTGCCTCCGGCGGAGGCCATGCGCCCGGAACCCCCGACCCATTTCCGGCGTACGGTTATTGAGCGGCTGGGCATTCGGGGCCTGAGTCAGCCGACCCGAATCATCCTGCGCAACCTGGAGCGTCAGCCGGTGAAGGCCGGGTTGTCGGTACTGGGCATAGCCTTGGCGGTGGGCATGATGATGCTGACCGGGTTTCAGAAAGGCTCTATTGATTACATGATGGATGTGCAGTTTCGTTTCGCCCAACAGCAGGATATGACCGTCACCTTTATCGAGCCCACCCAGCGCGGCGCTTTGCATGAGCTTGGTGCGCTTCCCGGCGTTCGTTACGTGGAGGGCTTTCGCAGCGCCTCGGCGATTTTGCAGTACGGACATCGTACCTATCGAGGCGGTGTCCAGGGCTTTTCCGAGCCCCGGCATCTGGTGCAGGTGCTCGATGATCAATTGCAGCCCATCGCCATTCCCGATGAGGGCGTGCTGTTGACCGACCATCTGGCAACCATGCTCGGTATCGGTGTGGGTGACACCCTGCAGGTGAGTGTGCAGGAGGGGCGGCAGCCGGAGTTGGCCATTCCCGTGGCGGGGTTGGTCACCGAATTTATCGGCGTGGGCGCTTATCTGCGGCAGGATACGCTGGCCCGGCTACTGGGCGAGGGCGATACCGTCAGCGGCGCCTTTCTGGCGGTCGACCCGGAACAGGTGGACGAGGTCAATCGCCGTCTGGAGGCCATGCCCCGGGTGGCGGGGGTGAATCAGCGGGAAACCACCATCCGCGCGTTCGACGATATGATGTCGGACAGCATGCTGGTGTTCACCTTTTTCAGTGTGTTCATGGCCGGGTCGATTGCCTTCGCCGTGGTGTATAACAACGCGCGCATCGCCTTTGCCGAGCGCAGCCGGGAGTTGGCGACCTTGCGGGTGCTGGGTTTTACCCGGCCGGAAATCGCCTTTATTTTGCTGGGCGAACTGTTGCTGCTGACGGTGTTGGCCATGCCGCTCGGATTCCTGCTGGGGGCCGGTCTGTGTCAGTTGCTCACCCTGGGCATGCAGACCGATCTTTACCGGGTACCGCTGGTACTGACCGCGGATACCTATGCCAGCGCCGCTCTGGTGGTGCTGGTCGCGACCCTGTTGTCCGCCTTGATGATGGGGCGGGCTCTGGTCAGACTGGATATGGTGTCGGCCTTGAAGTCGGCGGAATAAATGAACCTCCTGGCGCGGGAGCGAACCTCCCGGCTGAAGACAGTCCAAGGACTTATGGCTATGAAACGCCCGAACCGTCGTACCCTGATTTTTGCCGCCGTCACTCTGCTGGTGATTGTGGTGATGATCATCAGCTTTCGCGATCCGCCCGCGTTAGTGGACTCGGCGCAGGTGATTCGCGGCCCTTTCCGGATCACCGTGGAAGAGGAGGGACGCACCCGCCTGCCGGATCGCTTCGAGGTGTCGGCACCGGTGGCGGGCTACCTCAATCGTGTGCTGCTTGAGCCCGGTGACCCGGTGACCAAGGGCGACACGTTATTTACCCTGAACCCCGCTCCGGCCGACGCGCTGGATGCCCGCACCGGCGCTCAGGCCCGGGCAGCCCTGGCACGGGCGGAATCGGCCCTGGCCGCCGCGGAATCCGCGGTTGAAGTCCAGCGTGCCCAGGCCGAATTGGCGGACCGGGAACTGGCGCGGGTCCAGCGGCTGGTGGATGAGGGCCATCTTTCCCGGGATGCATTGGACCGGGCGCTGGCGGAGGCACGCAGTGCCAGTGCGCGTTTGCGCACGGCGCAGTTTCAGGTGGATGTGGCGCGGCACGAGCGGGAAAATGCCGAGGCGGCGTTGACCATCGCCGGTGGCGAGGTCCGTTCGGAGCCGCTCAAGATCACCGCGCCCACGGAGGGTGTCGTGCTCACCCGTGAACGACAGAGTGCGGGGCGGGTTCAACCGGGTGAACCGATACTGACGCTGGGGGATCTGAGCAGCCTGCAGGTGGAGGTGGACCTGCTCTCACCGGATGCCGTGCGTCTGAGTCCGGGGATGCGTGTGGAGTTGGAACGTTGGGGCGGCGACGAGGTGTTGCCGGGAAGGGTACGACGGATTGAACCGGCGGGCTTTACTCACATTTCCGCGCTGGGGGTGGAAGAGCAGCGCGTGTGGGTCATTGTCGATTTTGATGCGGAGCGCGAGCACTGGAAAGACCTGGGTGACGGTTACCGGGTGGAAGCGCGCTTTATTCTCTGGGAAGGCGACGATGTCCTGCAGGTACCGGCCAGTGCCCTGTTCCGGGAAGAGGAACGCTGGGCGGTGTATGTGATTGACGACGGCGAAGCCGTGCGCCGTACCGTGACCCCGGGACGGCGCAGCGGACTGTTGACCGAAATTCGGGAGGGGCTGGAACCGGGCGAGCGGGTGATTCTCCATCCCGGTCAGGACATTCAGCCCGGTCGACGGGTCGAGCGGCGTTAATTCGTCGGGCGACCCGGCTTACCGGGACTGCCATACGATCCTCTGGCTCTCCGCCGGAATCATCGCTGCCGGGTGTCTGGGGATCACCCGGGCGGTGAAGTCGCTGTCCGGTCGTGTACTGGCCAACCGACCTTCATACCGATAGCTGTGGGTGGCGCTCTGCAGGGTGCTGGCAGGCGTCAATGCCAGGGTGATGGCGCCCTCCGTGTCGGTCGGGTCCGCGACCAGTTGCACGGCCAGATGGTCCGGGTTTAACCCGCCGAGCTGAACGTTCAGCATTACTCGGCGGTGCTCGTTGTCCGGTTCGAAGTGTAACTCACCCAAGTGAATTTCATGCCAGTGCTGGGACAGTTCTGAATGCCACTGAAACAGTTCGGCCGCCAGAGCGCCGTTTTCCGCCGTCCGGTTCGCCAGTGATTGCGCGGCCGGGAGGTAGTAACCCTCGATGTATTCCCGAAGCATCCGGTTGCAACTGAAAGGTGCGGTCAGTTGGGCCATGCTGTGCCGCACGCGTTCCAACCAGTGAGCGGGTATATCGGCGTCGTCGCGATGATAAAAACAGGGGGCGATATCCTGCTCCAGGGTTTCATACAGGGCACTGGCATCGTCGGTATCGTTTTCTTTGTCATGAACGCGGCCATCGCCCAGCGCCCAACCGACGTCCGGGCGCCAGGCCTCGGCCCACCAGCCATCCAGACTGGACAGGTTCAGGCCACCGTTGACCAGCACTTTCATGCCGCTGGTACCACAGGCCTCCCAGGGGCGGCGCGGTGTGTTCAGCCAGACATCGACGCCCTGCACCAGGTGCTGAGCGAGCTCAATATCGTAGTCCTCCAGAAACACCACCCGGTCTCTGACGTCGGGACGGCGGGCGAACCGGTGCCAGGCCTGCAGTGCGTTTTTACCCCAATCATCCGCCGGGTGGGCCTTGCCGGCTACAATCAGCTGCACCGGGTGCTGGGGGTGGGTGAGCAGGGCGGCCAGCCGATCCGGGTCCTGCAGCAACAGGTTGGGCCGCTTGTATTCGGCGAAACGTCGGGCGAAGCCCAGGGTAAGCACATTCGGGTCCAGCGGTTGCTCGCTGAATACGGCACACTGGCCGGGGTCACTCTCCCGGCGCCACTGGTGACCGAGTCGCCGGCGCACGTAGTCCACCAGTTGAGCCCGTCCCTGACCCTTCATCTGCCAGAGTCGGTGATTATCCAGTTGTTCCAGTGTGTCGGTGGGCATACGGTCCAGGTCCTGACGCCAGCGGTCCGGACCAAACAGCAGGCGCCATTCGTTATCGGCCCGGGATGAATCCCAGGTGGGCACGTGTACCCCGTTGGTGACATGGCCAATGGACACTTCGCGCTCCGGCCAGCGGGGAAACAGCGGTTGAAATATGGATTGGCTGACGGCGCCGTGCAATGCGCTGACGCCATTGGCAAAAGCGCAGGTGCGTATGGCCAGCCAGGCCATGTTGAACCACTCCTGTGCGTCGTCCGGGTTGGCTTTACCCAGCGCCAGCAACCGCTCGGCCGGCACGCCGAGCTGCTGGGTAAACTCGTCGATGTAGCGACGCAACAACCCGATGGGGTAGCGGTCAAAGCCGGCTTCCACGGGGGTGTGGGTGGTGAACACATTACCCGCGCGGGTCGCCCAAAGCGCTTCGTCAAAAGAGACTTTGTATCGCTCGCGATAAAGGCGTAACCGCTCCAAGGTGGCGAACGCGGCGTGACCTTCGTTCAGATGGCACACGTAGTCACCGAAACCGAGAGTGTCGAGCAGCCGCCAGCCGCAAATGCCCAGGGCGATTTCCTGAACCAGCCGCAGCTCACCGTCGCCGCCGTAAAGTTGACTGGTGATGCCCCGATCACCGGCCTGGTTGCGCGGATCATTGCTGTCGAGCAGATACAGGGTGACCCGTCCGATGGTGACCTGCCAGACCCGGAAGCGCACCCGCCGGCACAGAAACTCGGTATCGATATGCAGCCAACTGCCGTCTTTCGCCTGGGCCCGGCGCAGGGGCAGGCTGCCCGGGTCGTTGTACAGATAGGTTTCCCGCTGCCAGCCGGTGTCATCCAGACTCTGGTGGAAATAGCCCTGCTGATACAGCAGTCCCACGGCGACCACTGGCACACCCAGATCGCTGGCGGTTTTCAGGTAATCCCCGGCGAGCATACCCAGGCCCCCGGCATACAGTGGCAGGGCGTCGCAGAGGCCGTACTCCATGCTGAGGTAGGCAATGCCTTTAAGCGCCGAGTCGGCGTAGTGTTGCTGATACCAACTGGTGTCGGTGAGGTAGGTATCTCTCTCCCGGGTCAGGGTATTCAGCGCGGCGAGGAAGGTCTTGTCGCGAGCGATTTTCTGCAGCTGTTCGTCGCTGGTCAATTGCAACACTTCCACCGGGTTTTGGGTGTGTTCCCACACCTCCGGATTCAGCTGTTGCCATAGCTGGTCACCGTCGTGATTCCAGCTCCAGTACAGATCCATGGACAGCTCTCGCAGAATGGCGAGGGCTTCCGGCAATGGGCGAGAGGATAGAGGCATGTCAGTGTCCGCGCAGGTGTCGGGTCAGAAACTTTTCCAACTCGACGATCAATAGAATCGGACTGGTCAACAGCACCAGTACCAGCCAGTGACTCGCACTCAAGGGGCCGACATCAAAAATGCTCTGGCTGACCGGCCAGTAGGTGAACAGCCCTTGAAACATCAGTACCAACCCGATGGCCAACAGTGCCGGGCGCAACCCCTGCCAATAGCGCCGATGCCACAGGGAATCGTTCAGGGTACGTGCACTCAGTAAATAGAATATTTCAAACAACACCAGGGCATTGACCGAGGCGGATCGCGCCAGGGCCTCGTTACCCGAGACCGACAACTGCCATTCGAACAACGTGAATACCGTGAGCGCGCCGAGACCACCGACCAGCAGAATCCGGTACAACAGCGCAGCAGTGATCAGGCCCTGGTGGCGGGGGCGGGGCGGGCGCTGCATGATATCGGCTTCGCTCTGCTCAAAAGCCATGGCCAGGGCGAGCGTGACGGCGGTGACCATATTGACCCACAAAATCTGTACCGGTGTGATGGGCAACGTCCAGCCGAACAGAATGGCCAACACAATGACAATGGCCTGGGCCAGATTGGTGGGCAGGATGAACGCGATCGCTTTGACGATATTGTCGTACACCGTTCGGCCCTCCGCCACGGCCCGGGTGATGGTGGCGAAGTTGTCATCGGTCAGTACAAAGTCGGCCGCCTCCTTGGCGGCGTCGGTGCCTTTCTGGCCCATGGCGATGCCGATGTCCGAGGTCCGCAGGGCGGGGGCGTCGTTGACGCCGTCACCGGTCATGGCCACGGTGTGACCCCGGGCTTGCAGGGATTCCACCAACTGGAGTTTGTTGGCCGGACTGGTGCGGGCGAACAGATCGACCTGATCGACCACGGCGAAGCGCTCGGCGTCGCTCATCCGGTCGAACTCGGCGCCGGTGACCACCCGCTCGCTGTTCAGGCCCAGCTCGCGGCCGATGGCGGCGGCGGTTACCGGGTTGTCGCCGGTAATCATCAGGACCCGAATGCCCGCCGCGTGACACTGGGCGATCGCCTCCACGGCCTCCGGGCGGGGTGGATCGCTGATGCCGACCAGCGCCACCATGACCAGACCGGTTTCCATATGGTGGTGATGCAGCTCGGTCTGTTCACTGTCCATCGGCTTGCGCGCCAGGGCCATGACCCGCATCCCCTGAGAGGCGAGCTGCTCCATCTGGCGATGCCAGTAATCCCGGTCCAGCGGTTCCGGGCCATTCGGACCCAGTTGCTCACGGCACAGTTCCAGTAACCGGTCGGGCGCGCCCTTGATGGCCATCTCCCGGTCGCCGTCGGGATGGTCGTGCAGTACCGCCATGTAACGCTTTTCGGTTTCGAACGGCAGGCTGTCAATACGGGGCGATTCGCGCCGGCACTGGTCGGCCTCCAGCCCGTGTTTCAACGCCAACACCAGCAGAGCACCTTCGGTGGGGTCGCCGTGCAACTGCCACTGGCCCTGTTCCTCGGTCAGGTTGGCGTCGTTGCACAGCAGGGCAATGCGAGTGGCGGTGGCGACGGAATCACTGGTGGCGCTGTCGCCGCTGGAGCGAGGCTCCGCTTTGATGTCGCCTTCCGGAGCGTAGCCCTCGCCGCTAACGGTGTACCGGTGGGTGCTGGTGACCAGCGCACGCGCGGTCATGGCATTGGCGGTGAGCGTTCCGGTTTTATCCGAGCAGATCACGTCCACCGAACCGAGCACCTCCACGGCGGGCAGGCGCCGCATCAATGAACGTTTGCGGGCCATGCGCTCAACCCCGAGAGCCAGGGTGATGGTGACCACGGCGGGCAGGCCTTCTGGAATGGCTGCAACGGCGATACCGATCGCACCCTGAAACAGAGTGGCCAGGCTCTGGTGATGGAGCAGCGCACCCAGGACAACGGTGGCGGCCGTGATCAGCAGAATGACAAGGGTAAGCTGTCCGGCAAAGCGTTGCAGTTGGCGTTGCAACGGCGTTGGGCTCAAGGTGACGCCCTGAACCATCCGGTTGATGGTACCGATCTCGGTATGCGCGCCGGTATGGGTGACCACCCCGCGTCCGCTGCCATAGGTGATCAGGGTGCCCATATAGGCCATGTTGAGTCGCTCCGCCAGGGGGGCGTCCGCGCTCACCGGTGCGGCGATTTTATCAACGCCTTGGGATTCCCCGGTGAGCAGTGCTTCGTCACAGCGGATACTTTTACTCTCCAGCAGACGGAGATCGGCGGGCACCTTGTCGCCGGCCTGCAGAAGCACGACATCGCCCGGTACCAGTGCTTCGCTGTCGAGGGTGAGGGTGGCGCCGTCGCGCAGCACCAGGCACTGACTCCGGCTCATGGACAGGATGGCGCGCAGGGCCTGTTCGGCTTTGCCCTCCTGCAGAAAACCGATGGTGGCATTGATCAACACCACGCCGGTAATGACCCCGGCATCCACCCAGTGACTCAGGAACAGACTGATCAGACCGCTGACCAGCAGGACGTAGATGAAGAGGTTGTGAAACTGCCGCAGCCAGCGCTTCCAACCGGGCGTTGGCGCTTGGGTGGGCAGGGCGTTTGGCCCCCACTGTGCCAGTCGCTGTCGGGCGGTCTCGGCACTCAATCCGTTGGGGGTGCTGTCCAGTTGGTGCAGCGTCTGTTCGGTGCTAAGCGCATGAACCGGCTCCCCGGCGGGAGAGGCGGCCGGCGAAGTCTTGGGCGTTGCCAGATTTCGGGTATCCATGACGGTTTCACGGCGACTCAATCAGGTGCATACGGGTCCGGTCCCCGTGCTCAAAGCCAGTGAGATTGTCCAGGGTGGTGTCGGCAATGGCGGCGAGCGCTTCACGGGTAAAGAACGCCTGGTGGCCGGTAATCACCACATTGGGGAAGGTCAGTAGCCGGGCAAACACATCATCCTGCAGCAGCTGGCTGGAATGGTCCTCAAAAAACAGGTCGCCTTCCTCTTCATACACATCGAGACCCAGGTAGCCCACCTGTCGGGATTTCAGGCCGGCAATCACCGCTTTGGTATCGAGCAGGCCGCCGCGTCCGGTGTTGATCAGCATCACGCCCGGTTTCATTTTGAGCAGGGCGTCGGCGTTGATCAGGTGGTGGTTCTGCGGGGTCAGGGGGCAGTGCAGGGAGATGATGTCGGACTGTGGCCATAGTGCATCGAGTGCGAGGTACTCCACCCCCGCCGTTTGCAGCCCCTCATCGGGAAAAGGATCGTAGGCAATCACCCGGCAACCCAGCCCGAGCATGATCCGCGCAAAGGTCCCGCCGATTTTACCGGTGCCGATCACGCCGACGGTCTTGCCGAACAGGTCGAACCCGAGCAGCCCATCGAGGGAGTAGTCGTTTTCGCGCACCCGATGATGGGCCCGGTGCAGTTGCCGGTTCAGCATCAGAATCAGGGCGAGGGTGTGTTCGGCAACGGCGTGGGGAGAATACTCCGGCACCCGGGTGAGGGTGATGCCCAGAGAGCGGGCGGCGTCCAGGTCAATCTGGTTGTACCCGGCGCAGCGCATGGCAATGAGTTTTACGCCCTGGCTGGCCAGGGCGTTCAGCACCTCGGCGTTCAACTGGTCGTTGACGAAACAGCAGACTCCGGCACAACCCTGGGCGAGCAGGGCGCTGGCGGCGTTGAGCGTTGTGTCGTGGAACACCAATTCGTGGCGCCCCTGATTGGCATTGCTCAGGAACGCCTTGTCATAGGGTTTGCTGCTGAACACGGCAACTTTCATTGTCTCTCCGCTTGGGCAATGTGCTGGCTGGCCCGGATAATCGAGTCCGGATTGAGGGAAATGGAATCAATGCCGCACTCCACCAGAAAGGCGGCAAAGTCGGGGTGATCGGACGGCGCCTGGCCACAGATACCCACCTTGCGATCGTGTTCGTGAGCCACCCGAATGACCTGGGCAATCAATCGTTTGACGGCTTCGTCCCGGGCATCGAACAGCGGACGCAGTGCCTGGGAATCGCGATCAATACCGAGCACCAACTGGGTCAGATCGTTGCTGCCGATGGAGAAACCATCGAACCGTTGGGCAAACTGCTCCGCCAGAATGACGTTTGAGGGAATCTCGCACATCACATACACCTGCAGACCGTTTTCGCCGCGCTTGAGCCCGGCGCCGGCCATGACCGCCAGTACCTGATCCGCCTCGGTCGGTGTGCGGCAGAACGGTATCATGGCGACGATATTGTCAAATCCCATCTCTTCCCGGGCCCGTTTCATCGCCTGGCACTCAAGCTGAAAGGCCTCCCGGTAACGCTCGTGGTAGTAGCGGGAAGCGCCACGCAATCCCAGCATGGGATTGTCCTCTTCCAGTTCGAAATCCTCACCGCCAATCAATCCCCGGTATTCGTTCGACTTGAGGTCCGAAAATCGCACGATGGCCGGATGGGGATAACAGGAGGCGGCGATTTTTCCAATGCCGGTGGCCAACTGATCGACAAAATAGTCGGTCGCGTTGGCGTAGCGCCGGGTCAGATCGGCGATGGTGTCCAGTGTCTCCATGCGGGAGATCCGCTCAGGGTGCAGAAGCGCCATGGGGTGAACGCCGATCTGGCTGGAGATGATGAACTCGATCCGGGCCAGGCCAATGCCCCGAGTGGGCAATTGCCACCAGTACAGGGCGCCGTCGGGCATGGCGACGTTGATCATCAATTCCGTGCGGGTGGGAACAACTTCGTCCACCCGAATCTGTTTCACCTCAAACCGGAGCTTGCCCTCGTACACTTTGCCCTGAGCCCCCTTCGAGCAGTCCAGGGTCACATCCGCCCCTTCGGTCAGGCATTCTGTGGCATTGCCTGTGCCCACGATGGCGGGCACTTTCAGCTCCCGACTGACAATGGCCGCGTGGCTGGTGGCACCGCCGCTGTTGGTGATGACGCCCGCGGCACGGCGCATGATCGGCACCCAGTCCGGGTCGGTCCGGTCGGTCACCAGAATGGCGCCTTTCGGGAATTGCTCACTCTGGTCGTGTCGGTCGAGCTTGCACACCGGGCCGGTGGCTATGGCGCTGCCGACGCTCGCGCCCTCCACCAGCACCCGCCCTTTGTCTTTCAGCGTATAGCTGGAAAACACGGCCCGGTCCTTTTGGGATTCGATGGTTTCCGGACGGGCCTGCACGATATAGAGCCGACCGGTCTCACCGTCCCGGGCCCACTCAATGTCCATGGCACGCCGGTAGTGTTGTTCAATCAGCAACCCCCAGCGTGCCAGGGTGAGAATGTCGTCATCGTTCAGCACCAGGCGATGGCGTTCGGCGTCTGTGGTGGCGATGGTTCGTGTGGTTTTGCCGGACTTGTCCGCCGACTCGGCATAGAGCATCTTTTCCGCTTTGCTGCCGCAGGTGCGCTCGACGATCGGACGAAAACCCCGCTCCAGCAAGGGCTTGTACACCATGAACCGATCGGGGTTGACGCTGCCTTTGACCACGGATTCGCCCAGTCCCCAGGCGCCATTGATCAGCACCACATCGGGAAAACCGCTTTCCGTATCCAGGGTAAACAGAACCCCGGCGCAACCGAGATCCGAACGCACCATTTGTTGCACGCCCACCGAAAGCGCCACCTGTTCGTGAGCGAAGCCGTGCTGTTCCCGATAGGCGATGGCGCGGTCGGTGTAAAGGGAGGCGAGACAGGCGCGGCTGGTCGCCAGTAAGGCATCCACCCCCCGGACATTGAGGAAACTTTCCTGCTGGCCGGCGAAGCTGGCTTCCGGAAGGTCTTCGGCGGTGGCGGAACTGCGTACCGCCACCGGCACATCGGGTTGCTGCAGACGGTCGCAAAGCTGGTGGTAGGCACCTTCGATGGCACGGCGTTGCCCGGCGGTGAATTCCCCGCCGAGAATCAGTGCGCGTATAGCCGCTCCGGTATCCGCCAGGCTTTGCTGTTTGTGCTTCAGCGCCGCCAATTGCCCGGCGATCCGGTCGGTCAGTCGGTTTGCGTCGATAAAGTCCCGGTACACCCGGGCGGTGATGGCAAACCCGGGGGGGATGGGGACGCCAGCGGACTGAAGTGAGCGGGTCATTTCGCCCAGGCTGGCGTTCTTGCCTCCGGTCTGGCCAATATCCTCCAGAGTGATCTGCTCAAACCAGAGAATGGAGTCTGACGGGGTCATGGTGCACCTGCTGAGAATGGGAAAACGGTCGTTGTTATCAGTCTAGTCGCTGTCGCGGAGAAGGGGGTTGCGCCAGATCAGAAATCGGGCCGACAGGCCGGGCAGAGTTTGATATAGTTGTTGTGACTCTTAGTGGCCTGCCAGGCTGTCTGGAGCGCTTGCGCTCTTGCTCCATCCATCATGATAAAACCAGGGTATGTCTGTTATGAAACCTGTATTGATACTTGCCGCTGCGGCACTGCTGTCTGCCTGTCAGCAGTCCCCCTACAAAAGCCCGGATGAGGTGAAACCCGCCGCCGATACGCTCAAAGCGGCCTATGCCGACGCCTTCAAAGTCGGTGTGGCGATAAATGCGGGAATCGCCGCCGGTGATGACCCCCAGTCCCGGGAGATTGTGTTGAAGCACTTCAACACGGTGACCCTGGAAAACGCCATGAAGGCTGAAGAGATCAACCCGGAGCCCGGTGTCTATCGCTTTGGGCCCGCCGATGCGTTTGTCGAATTTGGCCGGGAAAACGACCTGTTTACCGTGGGGCACACCCTGGTCTGGCACAATCAGACACCGGCGTGGTTCTTCCGGAATGAAGACGGCGAGCCCAACACCCCCGAGCAACAGAAAGAGCGGATGCGCCAGCACATCGAAGTGGTCGCCGGGCGCTATGCCGGCAAGGTGCACGCCTGGGATGTGGTCAACGAAGTGATCGCGGACGATGGCTCCTATCGCCCCACTACCTGGGTCAACAGCATTGGCAGTGGTGATGAACTGGTCAAGCTGGCGTTCCGGTACGCCAGTGAGTACGCACCGGGTACCGAGTTGTATTACAACGACTTCAACGCCTGGCGTCCGGCCAAGCGCGACGGTATTGTGCGTATGGTCAAAATGTTGCAGGAGGAAGGTATCCGCATTGACGGTATCGGTATCCAGGCGCACTGGGGGCTCAACTATCCGAAAATGGAATACATCGAACAGGCCATTGATGCCTACGCCGAGCTGGGCGTGAAAGTGATGATTACCGAGATGGACATCGATGTGCTGCCGTTGACCCGGGAAGGGCAGATCATCGGCACCGGCATGCTTCATCCACAATATCAGAATGAGGAATTTGTGGAGTATCTGAATCCCTATGCGAACGGTCTGCCGGATGACGTCCAGCAGCAACTGACCGAACGCTGGCGGGAACTGTTCGAGCTGTTTTACCGCAAACGGGATAAAATTGATCGGGTCACCCTCTGGGGTGTGACCGACGATATGTCCTGGAAAAACGGCTATCCCATCGAAAACCGCATCAACTACCCGTTGCTGTTCAACCGCGACTACTCGCCCAAACCGGCGGTGGATGCGTTGCTGAGAGTGCCAGCCAACGCCGAGTAGCATTCAGGACCCTACGAGTACAAAAAAACCGCGCCACTGGCGCGGTTTTTTGGTTGGAGCAAGGGTTTTACGCGCTCTGCTTGATGGCGATTTTCGCCACATGCTCCCCCTGATAACGGGCAATCGTCAGCTCATTTTCGGACGGTTGGCGGCTGCCGTCGGCACCGGCCAGGGTACTGGCGCCGTAGGGTGTACCGCCGCTGACTTCGTCCATATTGGTCAGTGCGGGTACGGCATAGGGTACGCCCACAATGATCATGCCGTGGTGCAACAGGGTGGTGTGGAACGAGGTGATGGTGGTTTCCTGACCGCCGTGCTGGCTGGCAGAGGAGGTAAACACGCTGCCCACTTTGCCGATCAGTTTACCTTGCGCCCAGAGTCCACCGGTCTGATCCAGGAAGTTGCGCATCTGACCACACATGTTGCCAAAGCGTGTGGGGGTACCAAAGATGATGGCATCGTACTGATCGAGCTCTTCCGGACGGGCCACTGGCGCGTCCTGGTCGAGCTTGGCGCCGGCATTGCGTGCTACATCCTCAGGCATGGTTTCCGGCACACGCTTCAGGGTGACTTCCACCCCGTCCACTTGCCGGGCTCCCTCCGCGATGGCGTATGCCAGGGTTTCAATGTGGCCATACATGCTGTAGTAAAGGACAAGAACCTTGGTCATCAATCAGACTCCTTTTCGGGTGAGTTAAGTCAGTCAATACGACGTTAACAGGAGAATAGATGGTTTGTCTTGTTACGCGGCCGAAGGTGCTTACCAATCTTTACGTATGAGCCATGGAAATGTGGAATGGTGCCGCTTTGGCGCCTGATGCTGCATCTTTGGGCGCATTGCGCTAATATCTGGATATGCCTGACTTTCACGCCTCTTTTGATCAGCAGGCGCTTCTGCAGTTTTTTGAAGCGCTCTGGCATAACGCTCGCGATCCCTTCTGGATTGCGAAGGTGGTCGATGACGACTTTGAAATCGTGAACGCCAACGAGGCGGCCCGGGGTCTGGAGCCCAGGCAGGTGCCTGGCGCCCGATTCCGTGACTTGCTGGCTGGTTGGGAGGGGGCCGAGGAGATCATTGAAGGCTACCGGCGCTGTGTGGCCCAGGGCGGCACCGTGGTGACGGAGCAGAAGCCGGTGCTCGAAGGCCGTCGGCGGCTGTTTGAGACCATTCTGGTTCCGATGCTCGATGATCGCGGGGTGGTGACCCATATCTGGGGCACGTCCAAGGAATTTACCCGCTTTGTGGAAACCGAGCGTGAGCTCAAAGAGCTGAACGAGCAACTGGAAGAGAAAATCGAGCGGCGCACTGCGGAGCTGAGACGGGCAATGCGGGAGTTACAGGCGCTGTCTCTGACCGACCCCCTGACCGGGCTGGCCAATCGCCGTCGCTTTGATGAGGTGGTGGTCAGCGAACTGGCGCGGATCAAGCGCACCGGCGGTGTACTGTCGTTGTTGATGGTCGATATCGACCATTTCAAGGAGTACAACGATCGTTATGGCCACTTGGCGGGGGACAAGTGTCTGGTGGCCGTTGCCGACGCCATCCGCAGTGCCAGTCACCGTACGATGGACCTTGGGGTACGCTATGGGGGCGATGAGTTTCTGGTACTGCTGCCCGAAACCGACAGCACGGGCGCACGGCGTGTCGCGGAGCGTATTCTGGCGTCAATGCAGGCTCTGGGCATCCCGCACGAACATGCCACGGCAGACGGGGTAGTGACTCTGAGTGTTGGCGTCGTCACCTCTGACCTGATCAGTGTCGACACCCCGGACGATCTTATCGTGGCCGCTGACGAATGCCTTTATCGGGCCAAGGACCGGGGGCGAAACCAACTGGTCGCCGGCTAGTGGGCAGACCACGGGTGCCCCCGTCACCGCCTCATTTGCGCTTGAAGATCAACAGGCCGACGGCGACCCCGAGCGCGAGGGTCGCACCGGTGACCGTCCAGGGGTGCGTTCGGGCGTAGTCTCCGGCCTGGTGGAGATTCTCTTTCGTGTACTGCGCCAGGCGATTGCCTTTTTCGTCGACCACCCCCTTGGCTTTGTGCACTCTTTCTTCCAGAGCCTTGCGGGCCCGGGCCAGCTCTTCTCCCTGCAACGAAGCGCTGTTCTTGAGCATGGTTTCCATATCACCCACAAACGATTTGAATTCATCGGTGAGTTCGGCCGAGCGTTCGGACAGGTGTTCCATCGCGCTGGAATTGGATTTCTTCCGGGGCTGGCCCGGGATCAAGTCTCGAACTTGCATAACCTACTCCTTAGTAAAACGGTTGATACTCATCAGCCAAAGGACTTTCGCAAGCCTTTTCGCAGACCAGTGTAGGCTTATGAGCGCCCAATTGAAACGGTTGGCGCTCAGTTCATTACCGGAGTCGAAGGGTTCAGCGCGGTAAATCGTCCGGCACCCGTTCGACTTTGTGGGCGACGGTACCTTCCGGGTGCTGATACCAGCCGGGGTCGCCGTCGAGCCGGTCCCGAACTTTCACCAGCGTGAACATCCCGCCCATTTCCAGGTTACCGAACGGCCCCTGGCCCATCATCATCGGCAGGGTGTTTGCCGGGCCTTGCATATGACCGCTGTCGGTGTGGTCCTGGTGTTCGGCCATGCCGTGTTCGCCCATGGCCATATAGCCGGGCACCAGCGCCTGAATCTGTTTTTCCACCGCCGACTGATCGGCGCCGATGGTGTTCGGGATGCCGTGTCCCATGGCGTTCATGGTGTGGTGGGCCATATGGCAGTGAAAGGCCCAGTCGCCCGCGACGGCCTCAAATTCCAGGTCGCGGGTCTGGCCGACACCGATGATTTCCGTCACCTCAGCGCGCCATTGGGATTGAGGCCAGCGGCCGCCGTCCGAACCGGTGACGTGGAACTGGACACCGTGCAGGTGCATGGGGTGGTTCCACATGGACAGGTTGCCAAGGCGGATGCGGACCCGCTCGCCGGTTTGCGCCACCAGTTCATCAATGGCCGGAAACACTTTGCTGTTCATGGTCCACAAATCGAAATCCTGCATGACGCTCGGGTCGGCGCGGTAGGTGCCCGGATGCACGGACCAGTTGTGCAGCAGTATGGCGTAGTCCCGATCAATGGGCGGGTCTTCCGGGGTTTTGGGGTGAATGATGAACATTCCCATCATGCCCTGGGACATCTGCACCATTTCATCCCCGTGGGGGTGGTACATATGGGTGCCGTGCTGCTTCAGGGTGAATTCGTACACGAAGGTTTCCCCCGGTTTGATCGAGGGCTGGTTCAGCCCGGCGACGCCATCCATTCCGGCGGGCAGCAGTAAGCCGTGCCAGTGAACGCTGGTGGGCTCGCCCAGTCGGTTGGTGACGTAGATACGCACCTTGTCGCCTTCGACCGCCTCGATGGTCGGTCCCGGGGTGCTGCCGTTGTAACCCCAGGCTTTGATCCGGGTGCCCGGCGCGAACTCGTGCTCGACTTCCTCCGCAATCAGATGAAACTCCTTGACGCCGTCGCGGTAGCGGTAGCCGAGGGTGCGCCCGTTGGGCGTCACCACCGGGCGATAGCCCTGGTCGGTGCGCTCGGCTTTGGCCACTGCCTGGGTGCCTTGTTCGTCGTTGCGTTCCGGGCCAGTGTGTCCGGAGTGATCGTGCTCCTGAGCCTGGCCGTGCAGTGGCAGGGAGCTGGCGACCAGCCCGGCGGCGCTGCCCAGCAGAAAATGTCGGCGGTTAATCATGGCTGTGCTCCTCGTGCTGATGCTCCCGGGATTGATGTTCCCGATGAGCGCCGTGCCCGGCCTGTTCTTCCTCTTCGGACGATTCCATCTCATTCGAGAACTCAGGCAGAGGTGTGGGGCGGGCGTTCTCAATGGGCAGCGGGTGGGCGCTGGCCAGGGCCAGGCGGGTGCGGGACAGCCAGTAGGCTTCCAGGGCCTCGCCGTGCTCCCGCCAGGCGTCGAACTCGTGCTCCTTGGCGGAGATCAGGTCGAAGGCGCCCGTGAGCATAAAGTTGTATTCCTCAAGGGTCAGAGCCACCTGTTGTTGCCACTGGGGAATCACCTCATCGGCCAGTTGCCGGATGTCCTGCGCCAGACGTTCCATGTCCAACAGGGTCTGCTGGATATCGGTGCGGATCGCGAGCCTGAGTGCCGCCTGTTGTGCTTCGGTCTGTTGCAGGCCCGCTTCGAGCCTGGCCCGATGTGCCTGGTTGCGATCCGCGAAGGGGAGGCTGATGGCGAATTCCGGTCCGGCCATAATACTGCCGTCGGTTTCCCGCTCGGCGTTCAGACCCAGTTCGAGTTCGGTAAACGGGCCCTGGCGATCGATCAGGTTCAAACGCCGCTGTTGCACGGTAGCCGTCTGACGCAGCAGGGCCAGATCCAGGCGGTGCGCCAGTGCGTGCTCAATCAGGGGTTCTGAGGACCAGCGATCGGCGTCATCCGGTTCGGGCAGGCTGTCCGGCAGGATCAGGGCGTCGACATCGGTCAGTCCCAGCTGTTGGGCCAGCCTCAGCCGGGCCTGCTGTTCACGGGTTTGCGCCGCGCGCCATTGCCGTTCCTGGCGCTGCCGTTGATCCCGATAGCTGAGCAGCGTGACTTCCTTGAGATTGCCCGCCTCGAACAACACCTTGGCCAGGTCATGGCTGGCGCGCGCGGCGGCCAGGGATTGCTCGGCAATGCTGGCCTGATGGCGGGCGCTCAGGGCGTCGAAATAGTGTTCCTGAACCTGGTAGAGATAGCTGTGCAAGCGCTCGAGCAACTGCAACTGCGCTTCGGCCAGCGCTTCCTCGGCCAGTTGTTGCCGCAGGCCCCGGGTGAACAGGTCCAGCAGGCTCTGGCTGATGCCCAGGTCCAACTGCCAGCGACCCCCACCCTCGGGGCGCAGAGCACCTACCGCGAGGGTCGGGTTGCGCAGCAGGCGGGTCTGCAGGCTCTCGGCCTGGGCAATGCCCAGCCCGGCCAGTTCGGCCCGCACCTGAGGGCTGTTGATCAGGGCCAGTTGCTGTGCGCTGATCGGAGTCAGGGGCTCGGCCAACAAGGGTTCCAGGCGTGCCTCGCGCTCCTGTGCCTCCAGAGGCTGGATCTGGGCCAGGCTGCCCAGTAGCGGCTCGGGTTGCAGGGGGGCCAGGGTCTGATCCAGATGGGTGTAATCCGGTGGCTCCAAGCTGGCGCAGCCGTGCAGCACCAGTGCGACCAGCAGGGTCGCCGGAGAGGTCGCAGCGGAGGTTCGCAAACGATTCATTGGCCATTCACCCTCGGTAGTCTGTGGTTTATGGAGATACGGCACGCAGCCGCTTCAAGCGCAGCGCATTGCCCAGAACAAACACACTGGACAGGGCCATGGCGCCGGCGGCAAAGACCGGTGAGAGCATCAACCCGAACGCCGGATACAGCGCGCCGGCGGCGAGCGGTATCAGGGCGGTATTGTAGGCGAAGGCCCAGAAGAGGTTCTGCTTGATATTGCGCATGGCGGCACGGGAGATGGCGATGGCGTTGGTGGCGCCCCGCAAATCACCTTTGACCAGCACCACATCGGCGCTTTCAATGGCGACATCGGTACCGGTGCCCATGGCGATACCGATATCCGCCTGAGCCAGGGCGGGCGCATCGTTGATGCCATCGCCGACAAAGGCGACTTTCAGACCGCGCTGTTGCAGCACCTTCAACGCTTCGACCTTTCCATCGGGGAGTACGTCAGTGATCACTTCATCGATGCCCAGTTGCCCGGCAATGGCATCGGCGGTGCGGCGATTGTCGCCGGTCATCATCACCACTTTGAATCCCTCCCGGTGCAGGAAGTCGATGGCAGCCGGAGTGCTGTCTTTGACCCTATCGGCCACGGCAATCAACGCTGCGGGTTGTCTGTCCACCAACAGGTAGAGCGGGGTTTTACCCTCACTGGCGAGTCGGTCCGCCTCGGCCTCGAAGGGATTTCGGCCTTCGCTCCGCTCCCGCAGCAGGCGCAGGGCGCCAATGGCGACGTCGTGTTGTTCAATAGTGGCGTGAACGCCGTAGCCCGTCAATGCGTCGAACCCGGTGGCGTCGGGCAGTGTCAGCCCCTCTTGCCTGGCGGCCGCCAGAATGGCCTCGGCGATGGGGTGCTCCGAGCGCTGTTCCAGGGCGGCCGCCCAACTGAGCAGTTGCGAGCGTTCAAAGCCCTCGGCGGGGATCAGGTCGGTCAGCTCCGGGTGTCCGCGGGTCAGGGTGCCGGTTTTGTCGAACGCAATGGCATCCATATCCCGCAGTGCCTGAAGCGCTTCGCCGTGGCGGAACAGAATGCCCATCTCCGCCGCCCGACCGGTGGCCACCATGATGGAGGTGGGGGTCGCCAGTCCCATGGCGCATGGGCAGGCTATGATCAACACCGCCACGGCGTTGACCAGCGCAAAGGTCAGGGCCGGTTCGGGGCCAAACGCCAGCCAGACGATCAGGGTGAGCAGGGCCGCGGCCATCACGGCGGGTACAAACCAGAGGGTGATTTTGTTGACCAGGGCCTGGATCGGCAGCTTGGAACCCTGGGCACTTTCGACCATGTGAATGATCTGGGCCAGCAGGGTGTCCTTCCCGGTTTTGGTGACCTTGAAAGAGAAGCTGCCGGTTTTGTTGAGGGTGCCGCCCACAACGGCATCTCCGGTGGATTTTTCGACGGGAATGGGTTCGCCGGTCAGCATGGATTCGTCCACGTAGGAGTGTCCGTCCACCAGCTCGCCGTCGAGGGGGATTTTCTCGCCGGGGCGGACCACGATCGTCTCCCCACGCTGTATGTCCTCGGGTGCTACCTCGACCTCTTTGCCGTCGCGCAGTACCCGGGCGCTTTTGGCCTGCAGGCTCACCAGCCGGCTGATGGCCTGATTGGTGCGCCCCTTGGCCCGGGCTTCCAGAAAGCGTCCGAGCAGAATCAGGGTGACGATCACCGCCGCCGCCTCGTAGTACACATTGACCGCATTATCCGGGAGCACTCCGGGCAGGAAGGTGGCCACCACCGAGTAGCCCCAGGCGGCACTGGTGCCCAGGGCGACCAGTGAGTTCATATCCGGTGCCAGGCGCACGAGAGCCGGAACGCCCAGCCGGAAGAAGCGCAAGCCGGGTCCGAACAGGACCAGGGAAGCCAGGACACACTGGATCAGCCAGTTGGTTTGCTGACCGATGCTGTTGTTGATGGCGTGATGCAGGGTCGGAACCAGGTGCCCGCCCATTTCCAGTGCCACAACGGGCAGGGTCAGTGCCGCGGCAAACCACAGGGATCGCTTCAGGCTCTGTGCTTCCTGCTCCCGCTCCTCGGCCAGTTGGTCGGTCCGGTCTGTCCGGGTCGGCTCCGCCTGGTAACCCGCCTGACGCACCGCGTCAATCAACGAATCGATGTTGGCCGTACCGCGAACCTGAGCGGTCTCCGTGGCGAGGTTGACATTGGCTTCGGCAACGCCTTCGACGGCGTTCAGGGCTTTTTCTACCCGGCCGACGCAGGACCCACAGCTCATGCCGCTGATGTGCAGATCAAATTCATTTGAGGATGTCATGGTTGCCTCCATTTTGGGGAATGGTGACACGGTAAACCTTCCAATTACTGGAAGGTCAAGGGGCGTTTATCGGTGCTATACTTCCTGCACTCTTGCTCCAAGACGGATGGAGATCCTCTATGAGGTGTTTTGCGCTGGCGGTGTTACTCATGGGGATGAGTGGGGTGACGGTGGCCTCCACGCTGGTCGCGGCAGTGGCTGAGAAGGACTATCCCCCATTCTACTTTTTCGATTCCGAAGCCGGACAGTGGCGAGGCATTTCTGTTGAAGTGTGCGAACGGGTGGCGCGGGAACTGGGGTATACGCTGGAATACCGGCGTTACCCGTTCAGCCGCCTGCTGCAACACGTCGGCGATGGTCGGGTCGACATTGCCTGCACCCTGTTCAACACCTCCACGCGCTCCCCTGGCGTTACCTTTACGTCCATTCCCCACGCCTTTGAAACCGTGTCGGTATTCCGCCGCGCGGGAGGTGAGTCGCTGGACTCGTCCGATATCAACTGGCTGCGTCAGTTTCAACTCGGTGGAATTCGCGCCTACTACTATGGCGAGGCGCTCGAAGACGACAGTGCCTTCAAAAAACTGCGCGTCAGTGACGAAGAACAGCTGATCAAAGTATTGCTCGGTGGTCGGGTGGATTATGCCCTGGGCAACAAGCCTGCCATTGAATTACACGCCGAGCGTCTGGGCGTGCGCAATCAGATTGAATTCATGGAGCCGCCGGTATTCCGGGGCCCCATTTACATTGCCATCTCCCGCCGGCGGGAGGACGCCCACAAGCTCGCCGCTGATTTTACCCGGGCGGTGCAGCGCTTCCGGGAAACGGACGAGTATGCTTACCTGCTGCAGACCTACGGCTTTGAACCGTTGCAGTATTGACCGGCGGGTGTCGGTTTAGCGAATCCGGGAGTATTCTGTGGGTTTCATGAACGTCGACTCGATGTGCTTGACCAGTGGGCCATTCTCCCGGGATTTTTGGTAAACCGCCTGCCACTGGGGGTCATTGGAAAAAGCCTGCCAGCTTTTTTTGGCGGCCTCACGACTTTCATGGACCAGGATATAGGTCAGCGTGTTATCGGCTAGCGACTCATCAGTGGGGGTCCAGTAGGCGAGGTTCATCATGCCGTGTTTTTCAAACAGCCAGCGGGTATGGTTTTCGAAGCGGGCATGCAGCTCGGGCAGTTTGCCCTCATGGGTGGTGTAGGTGCGCAGTTCGAACACTCGCCCGGACTCGGCCAGTGCCGGCGCACTGAGGCCGGTCGCCAGGGTGATCAAGGACAGGGTAAGCCGTAAAGATGTCATCGTGTTTGACCTCTGAAAAATTGGGCAACCTAGCCGGTTGCCCAGAGTGGGTGTGTGCCAGAAAACCGGGCGCGCTTACAGCTCGCCGGCCTGAATCTGTTTGTGAGCGTAGTCCACGGCCCGGGCGGTCAGTGCCATGTAAGTGATGCTCGGGTTCTGAGTGCCGGAGCTGGTCATGCAGGAACCGTCGGTCACAAACACATTGGGGACATCGTGCATCTGGTTCCACTTGTTGAGCACGCTGGTCTCCGGGTCGTGGCCCATACGCGCGGTGCCCATTTCATGAATGCAGGCGCCGGGCGCGGTGGCGCTGTTGTACCAGGTGATATCGGTACAGCCCGCCGCTTCCAGCATTTGCACCGCGCTTTTCACGCCGTCCTGGCGCAGTTTCATTTCATTGTCCCGCAGTTGGGCATCAAAGGTGATCAGCGGCATACCGTACTGATCGGTCTTGCTGTGATCCAGGTACATCCGGTTTTCATGGTAGGGCAACATCTCGCCGAAACAGGTCATGCGGATGGTCCAGGTGCCGGGTTTGAACACCGCCTCTTTCAGCGATGAGCCGACCGCGCCCACCGGAATATTTTCAGCCCGTTGTGCCGAGCCCTGATAACTGAAACCGCGCACATAATCTTCCCGCCGGGTTTCTTCATCCAGGTTGGTAAAACGCGGAATGTAGAAACCGCCGGGTTTGCGACCGGAGTAGTATTCGTTTTCCAGTGCGGGCAGAACGCCGGCGGCGCCCATGCCGTAGTGGTGATCCATGATGTTGTGGCCCAGCTCGCCACTGCGGTTGCCCAGACCATTGGGGAAGGCGTCGGAGCGGCTGTTGAGCAGAATGGCGGTGGTGCCCACGGTGCTGGCGTTGCAGAAAATGATCCGTGCGGAAATTTCCAGCTCTTCTTTGCTCTGGGCATCAATCAGACGCACGCCGGTGGCGCGCCCGGAGTCGGCATCGTACACAATTTCCTTGACGATACTGTGCGGGCGAATGGTCAGGTTGCCGGTCGCTTCGGCCACCGGCAGGGTGGCGGACTGGCTGCTGAAGTAGGCGCCGAAGGGGCAGCCGCGCCAGCAGCGATCACGGGACATACACTGGCCGCGCTTGCCGAGGTGAACGTCCGGGTTGTACTCGGACAGGTTCGCCACCCGGCCCGGAGTCACCACCCGGAACGGATATTTCTGGGCGACGGTTTCGCGCAGGTGCTGCTCGGCGCAGTTGAGCGGGAAGGGTTTGAGGAATTTGCCATCGGGTACCTGCTTCAGGCCTTCGGCCTGACCGGCAATACCGACGAAGGGCTCCACATAATCATACCACGGCTCGATGTCCTTGTAGCGAATCGGCCAGTCGATCGCGATGCCTTCTTTTTTGTTGGCCTCAAAGTCAATGTCGCTCCAGCGATAGCAGTGACGGCCCCACATGATCGAGCGGCCCCCGACGTGATGCCCGCGAATCCAGTCAAAACGCTGGTCTTCCTGGTAAGGGTATTCGTCGTCTTTGTTGATCCAGTGCTTGTTGGCCTGGGTGACCCACCAGTTGAGACGGTTCTGTTTGGGGTAGTGCTCGGCAATTTCGTCCCGGGGCACCTTGTCGCGGTGGGGCAGGTCCCACACATCGTCGTGGGCGGTGGGGTATTCGCCGTGTTGCACATCCCGGCCCCGCTCAAGGACCAGGGTTTTGTAGCCTTTTTTGCACAGCTCCATGGCGGCATAGCCGCCGCTGATGCCGGAGCCAATCACAATTGCATCGAATTCGCTATTCGCCATGATCAAATCGCCCACTTTCTGTTATCAACATCGCTCACCGGGATACAGGGTTTGTATTCACCGGGGATGGGGAGGTAGTTCAGGTACTGCTCACCGATGGTTTCGGTGGTGAGGTAATAAATGACGACCTGTTGCTTCAGCATTACCATGGCTTCCCGAGCGTTTGCTCGAGTCGGCTCATCGGTGGTTTCCAGTTCGCTGAGCAGCGCTTCGCGTGCATCACGACCCTGTTCCGCAAACTGTTCGCGCCTCAGGGCGCGCTCAAGATCGGTCCACAGGCGCTGAAACTGTTCGACATAGCTTTGCTCAAGGACAACACCGAGCATGGTGTCGAGCGTTTGCGGAACCCCAACATCACTGGCGGAGGGGCTGTCGGTGCGGGGCAGCAGGGTATCCGCCACCTGGCTCACCAGGTCGAACGCCTCTGGGCTGAAGAAGTGTAGTACCTGGCCATCTCTTGGCTGAGTCGCAGGGGCGGCGTCGGAGGGTGCGTCTGAGCAGCCACTGAGTACGGCGCTGGCCAGAGGCGCGGCCACGGCCGTGCCCGTCAGCCAGGCGGTATAACGTAGGATCTCTCGTCTGTTCATGCTGTTACTCATGATCTGGAACCGAGTTTAGAGTGAGTGAACTGCGGCAATCGGTCCGGGGGAGTCGTTGCTGCAAGGCGATTGTTATTGATCTTGTGCGCTCGGCACCGAGGCACTCGGCCTGAGTGTTGCCTGGAAGTCCCTGAAAGGGTGGCGCGTAAATCACTAATTGTTGTCAGGACTATAATGTAAGCAAGTTGCTCGCCGGGCGCAAGCTTTGGACGCGATTCTCAGTTTTAGGGGGGCCATTGATGCAGGTCAATACGCCAGTAATGGTCTGTGTCTATGCTGAAAGGCAGGACGACAGGGTTCGGGGGTGCGTGTGAAGATTGTCTTTTTAGGCGGCACGGAAACGGTGACAGGCTCCAAGTTCCTGTTGGAGAGTGGCCGCACGAAGGTACTGATTGATTGTGGCCTGTTCCAGGGCTACAAATGGTTGCGCAGGCGCAACTGGCAAAGCCTGCCGATCGATCTGAATACGCTGGACGCGGTGCTGTTGACCCACGCCCACCTGGATCACTCCGGCTATATCCCGCGGCTGTACCAGCAGGGGTATCGCGGGCCCGTCTATACTCATGCGGCCACCCGGGCGCTATGCGGCATTCTGTTGCCTGACAGTGGCCATATCCAGGAGGAGGATGCCCGGTTTTTTTCCCGACATAAACTGAGCCGACATGAGCGCCCCGAGCCGCTGTACGACCAGCGTACTGCGGAGGACAGCCTGAAACTCTTTGAACCGGTGCCTTTCAATCAGCCGCTGCAGGTAGGGGATCTGTCGGTCACCTTCCAACCCGCGGGGCACATTCTCGGAGCGGCCAGTATCATTGTGGAAACGGAAGGCAAGCGGATCGGGTTTTCCGGCGACGTAGGGAGACCGCAGGATATTCTCATGTACCCCCCGAAAACCCTGCCGGCGCTGGATCTGCTGCTGCTTGAATCCACCTACGGGGATCGTCCGCACCCGGACAGCGACCCCTGGCAACAACTGGCGGACATCGTCACCAGTACGGTCAATCGCGGCGGGGTGCTGATGATTCCCAGCTTTGCCGTGGGCCGGGCACAGTTGCTGCAGCATATGCTGGCGAAGCTCATGGATGCGCGACGGATTCCCACTCTGCCGGTGTTCCTCGACAGCCCGATGGCCATCAATGTGTCCGGCATTTACCACCAGTACGCTGACCAGCACCGGCTGACCGATGCGGAATGCACCCGCATGGCCGAACTGGTCACTTATACTCACAGCGTGGACGAGTCCAAAGCGTTGGCCGACCTGAATTACCCGCACATCATCATTGCGGGCAGCGGCATGATGAGTGGCGGACGTATCCTGCATCACATGAAGCGGCTGCTCCCGAATCACCGCAATACCCTGCTCTTGAGCGGGCACCAGGCCGGCGGTACACGGGGAGCGCACCTGGTTGCGGGGGGCGAAACGGTGAAAATTCACGGTGCCTATATTCCACGCAAAGCGCAATTGGAGGTTCTGGACGGATTGTCCGGCCACGCGGATTTCCGGGAGCTCGGGCAGTGGCTCAAGGACTCCGGGCTCAGGGCGAGAACGCCGATCCAACTGATTCACGGCGAACCGGAAGCGGCCGACTGCCTTCGCCTGTACTTACAGGATCACGGTAATTACGACGTGGACGTGGCCGAGTACCGGTCCATTCTCACCGTCTAGCCGCATGACCGGCATAACCCGGGATTGCCGACGCGGTTAATGCGCCGTTTTTAACGCTCAGGAGGGCATTTTCGTGCGTCGTCCGATGGTATCCAGTCGCGTCGTTGTCTGGTCACTGGCGCTGTTGCCGGGGTTGCTGGCGCTGCCGTTTCTCTGGCCCGGTCTGGACCAGAGCCGGGAGGTCCTGAATGCCCTGGGGCGCGTGACCGGTATTTGGGGGTTGTCCATGTTGCTGATGGCGGCGGCTCTGTGTTGTCGGGTCCCCGGGTTCGATCGCCCCTTTGGCGGCTTGACCAAACTGTGGCAGTTGCACCACCGCCTGGGTGCCATCGCGTTTCTGCTGTTGCTGGCCCATCCACTGCTACTGGCGTTTGCCGCGGCGGGGACGTCCCTGGACGCGGCGATCGGCACGCTGTTTTCCACGCAGCCCGCCTCGGTGTGGGGGTGGGTGGCGCTGCTGGCCCTGATGGCGTTCATGGCGCCCAGTTTCGGCTTTTTTGGTGAGCCGGAGTACCAGCGCTGGAAGTGGCTGCATCGCCTGAGCGGGGTCACGGTTATCCTGGCGCTGTTGCACACCGGCCTGTTAAGCCGGACCTTGCCCGGATGGCTGGCCTGGGGAGTATGGACGACACTGGCCCTGCTCGCGCTTTCCGCATTGAGCTACCGGTGGCTGTATGCGCGTTGGCGCGGTCGGAGTCCCTACCGGGTGACAAGGGTCGCTCATCCGGCCCGGGATGTGGTGGAACTGACGCTGGCTCCCGAGCGTCAGCGCCTGTGTTATCGCGCCGGGCAGTTTGTCTATCTGACGCCGGACCGGGTCGGCCAGGCAGGGCATCGGGAGGAACATCCCTACACCCTTTCCTCGGCCCCTGATGAGCCGGATCTGCGGGTGGCGATCAAGGACTTGGGGGATGCCAGTCACGCCATGCTCAGTATTCCCGAGGGCACACGGCTCTGGGTAGAAGGTCCCTACGGTGACTTTTTTCCGGATGCACCCTCGCGGCCTGAACTGTGGATTGCCGGCGGGATCGGGGTCACGCCTTTTCTCGGGCGCGTGCGCGAGGCGGTGCGAGCCGGGCGCCCGCTGCAGGTTCATTTGATTGACTGCGTACAGGACGAAACCCGCTTTCTGTTCGCGGACGAGCTGAAAGCCGCATTTGAGCACTGGCCCGATAGTCGGCTCACCGTGCACTATTTTTACCGGGAGGGGCCGCTGAACCGGGCGTTCATTGAACGGGTATGCCCCGACGTGGCGGAGCGGGCGGTCTACGTCTGTGGGCCCCTGCCGCTGCTGGAGCGGGCCCGATCGGCGCTGGACAGTAGCGGTGTTCCCGCACGGCGAATTGTCACCGAAGAATTTGTCTTGCTTTGACGATCTGAGTGGGAGGTGCATCATGAAAAAAACGGCTTTTGCGGCGTTTGTCGCATTCTGGTCTTCTGTGTTGACGCTGCTCGCGACCTGGGCTCTGGTGCCTGCGGTCACTCTGGCCGAAGCACAACAGGTATTCACTCTGGAGGAGGTGGCCAGGCACGATCGGCAGGAAGACTGCTGGATGGCGATCCGCGGCGATGTGTATGACGTCACCGGCTATCTGCCCCAGCATCCGGCTCCCCCGGCGGTCATTCTGCCCTGGTGTGGGCGGGAGGCCACCGAAGGCATGACGACCAAGGGCTACGGGCGGGATCACAGTCCGGCGGCCTGGGAGGAGCTTGAAGCCTATCGCATCGGAACACTTGAGCAAGCGGTCGATGCCGGCGATTGACCGATCGGGCGCTGTCATGCCGTGTTGGCGCTTGCCACGGCCTTCCGGGCTTGCGAAGATAGCCCTGTTGAAAGACAGGTTAGCGATAATAAGACCGACTCTGCAGAGACTGAGGTAACCAGAGGCATCGTGTGTCCCAGGTAAGTGAGAGCGAGCAACTCAACCGGCTGAAGGCCATCATTGAGGGTACCCGAGCCGGCACCTGGGAGTGGAATGCCCACACCGGTGAGCAGCGCATCAATGAGCGCTGGGCGGAGATGCTGGGCTACAGTTCGCGGGAGCTGGAGCCCATCAGCATCGCCATCTGGCATCGCCTGTGCCACCCCGACGACCTGGTTCGCTCCAACGAAGCCTTCCAACGCCACTTTGACGGCGAAACCCCCTACTACGAGTGTATTGTGCGTCTCAGGCACAAGGAGGGGCACTGGGTCTGGATTCATGACCGGGGCCGTCTGATGTCCCGTACCCCGGAGGGGGATCCGGAGTGGGTGGTGGGAACGCATATCGACATCAGTCAGCAGCACATCAATGCCCAACTGCTCAACAAACTGGCTGAGACCATTCCCGGAGTCATCTATATTTTCCGCATGTACGCCGACGGGCGGGTGGAGTTTCCTTACGTCAGTGAGGGGGTGCGTGAGTTTTACGGTCGGGAGCCCGACGCGATTTTGCACGATGCCTCGCTGGTGTTCGACCTGATACACCCGCAAGATGTAGAGCGTCTGCACCAGTCCATTATGGAGAGCTACCGGGCACTGGGGCAGTGGACCTGCGAATACCGGGTGGTGGTGAATGGCCGGGAAATCTGGCTTGAAGGCATTGCCACTCCGGAGCGGGAGTGGCTGGACCAGGAGGTGGTGACCTGGTACGGCGTGGTGGTGGATATCAGCCACCGCAAGGCGCTCGAAGCCCGGCTGCTGGAGTTGTCGGTCACCGACGAGTTGACCGGCCTGTACAATCGGCGTTTTCTGCTGCAGCGGTTGGCGGAGTTGCTGGAGGACTATCGCCGTCACGAAGTGGTATTTTCCCTCGTGCAAGTGGACCTGGACTGGTTCAAATCCATCAACGACACTTACGGACACCTGATGGGGGATGAGGTACTCAAAGCCTTCGCCGCTACCCTTAAAAAGCGTTTGCGCAAAGGGGATATTGCCGGGCGATCGGGCGGGGAGGAGTTTCTGATCCTGCTGCCCCACACCGATACCGGAGAGGCGCTGGAACTGATTGATGATATTCGTTCGGTGTTTGCCGGAACCGAATTCTTCAATGACGAGCTGCAGACATTCCATGCGAGCTTCAGTGCCGGTATTACCCAGGTGCAGACCAATGATGAACGGTTTGATCAGTTGCTGTCCCGGGCGGATAAAGCGCTCTACAAGGCGAAGGGAGCGGGGCGTAACCGTGTCCATATCGAGCCGGACGGTCACTGTTCCCTCGACGAGAAGCACAAGAGCTGAGTATGGGTCAATTACTGTTTAAACTGAATCAGGTACCTGAGGATGAAGCACAGGAGGTTCGCCAACTGCTGGCCGATCATGACTTCGCCACTTACGAAACCCACGCGGGTTTCTGGGGGCTGGGGGTGTCGGCCATCTGGCTGAAGGATCGGGACCAACTCCCTGAGGCCAAGGCCTTAATGGCGGACTATCAGGCCCGCCGTCTGGAACACCAGCGCACCCTGAGAGAGGAGCGCGAGGCGGCCGGTGAACAGCCAACCCTCTGGCAGCGAGCGGCCGCCGCGCCCCTGCGGTTTGCCGCTTTGGTGATTGCCATCGGGGTCATATTGACCTTGTCCATCCTTCCCTTCGTGGCATTGATCGGTCAGTGAGCTACTCAATCACGGCCCGGCCGAGGGTATTGGCGTCGGTGCCAAACCAGAAAGCCCGCTTGTCCCTGTCAAAAGCCATGTGACGGACGGTAATGCCGCCGCTCCCAATTTCCGCGGGTTCGCTGAAGGTTTCGGTTTCCGGGTCGAACCCCACAAAGCGGTTCGGACGTGGCCCGGTCTCCACGAACCAGGGGCGGTTCCGGTGGTCCATACCCATTGCGTAGGGGTAGGCCTGCTCCCCGGCCGGTGTCCGCCATTCCTCAATTTCCCCGGTCTTGGGGTGATAGCGACCGAGATAGCCTTTGGCGTAGTCCACATACCAGACGACCCCGTCGGCACCGATACCCAGACGGCGCGGGCGGGCCGACTCCCGGGGCAACTCGATCTCCTCCACACGACCTTCGGTGGTGACGGTGGCCAGTTTATGGGTGCCGAACAGGGTCGCCCAGGGGCGATCGTCGGCGTCGACCACCAGACCGTAGGGGCGCGCCGAACGGGTGGGCACGTCAAACAGGGTGACTTCTCTCTCGTTCACATCCAGAAAGCCGATCTGGTTGGCTGCCTGAAGGGTGAACCAGATATCCCCTTCGGAAGTGAACGCCATGGTGTGCACGTCCCCGTAACCGTCTCCGGGCATCTCAATTTTCTCGATGTCACCCGTGTCGGGATCGATCAGGCCGATATGCCGGTTGCGGTTGCCCGCATACCAGGCACCCCGCTCGTTGGCGATGACGGTGTGCGGGCCAGTCCCCTTCTCAAGATCATAGCGTTTGAAGGTTTCGGAGCCCGGATCGAACGTGGCGGCGTAATCGTCCGCCTGGCCGACAAACCAGATGGTCTGCTCATTCAGGGGCCAGGGGTCTCTGGGGCGGGTTGGCTTCCAGGGGACGTCCCACTCTGTGAGAGTGACCTGGGCGAAGGGGTCGGCACTGGCGGTACCGATGCAGACGGCTGACAGACACAGCAGCCGGGTCAGGTAGCGGCGGATTTTGCCCATGGTAGAACTCCTTCCTGTCAGGTGAAAAGGAAACAGAGTGCGCCTACATATTGATCCAACTGTTCAGGGCTTGCAATTTGAATGACTGGCCTTTGAATGTCAGCACCACCCCGTCCTCCTCAATTCGCTCAATGCGCAGGTCCGTCGCAACCCGGTCACCGGTGCGATACTCGCGCTGATTGATGGTCACGGTACTGCCTTGCCCGCCCCGATATTGGTGGGCCTGGTAATTCAACGAGGGAATATCCTGCTGCAGGCTCCAGGACAGGTCCCGAATTCCCGGAACAGCCGGCTGCGATACGGAGGCCGGCCGTGGTTCTGGCTCGGCTTCCCGGCGAGATGAAGGCGGTTCATCCGGTGCGTCATCGAGTGTGACACTGGCGCTGTCGCGCGGCGAAGCGAGGCGCTCGGTGGCCGCGCCGGAGGGGGTAACCTCGGGGCGGGTCGGTTCGGGCGCCTGGGCCCGGCGGTACAGCGAGGCAATGGACTCGTCCGACGGCTCGGGACGAGAGGGAGCCTGGTAGAGACGTTCGATCCCCGGTCGCCGGGGCTCGGTGATGCTCGTCTCCACGGTGTTTTCAGCGATAGGGGCAGGGGCGCTTGCGGTTGCCTCCTCAGGGGTAATGGGCGCAGGCGGCTCAGCGCTGATGAATAGCCAGTACACCGGCAGACCGGCGGCGGCCAATCCCGCAAAGGCCACCGGGAGTATCCATTTGCGCCAGGCTCCCGTTGGCTGGGGCGGAACCGGTGCGGGCGTTGCCAGTGCGGAGGTTGGGGGCAGCGTCTGCGCCGGCGTTTCGTCCCGGCGCCGCTCCCGGTCGGCCCGCTGCAGGGCATCCAGAATCATGGACATCAGGGCGTCTCCGCAATCGGCAGCAACCCCGGGTCCAGCCCGAGTTGTCGTGCCAGTTGGTTCAGGGTGTTTTCCCCGAAAAGCCCGTCCGGGGTCAGCCCCTCGGCGCGCTGAAAAATCTCTACCCGGGCCTGCAGGGGCTGGTTATAGCGGTCCCGGCTCAGAGGCTCGGCTTCGCTGTCCAGTTCGGCAAACTGCTCGGCCAGCCAGCGGACTGCGGGGCCTCGTTCGCCGGGGCTGAGGCCGCCGTCAAAACCGGCGGGGCGGAACCAGAAATGGTGAAACTCGCCGGTCCAGAGCTGCGCGACATCGGCCCAGTCAACGGTCTGCGGACGACCTTCCAGCCAGGTCAATGCCTGTTGATCATTGAGGCCCAACAGCGGGACGTAAGCGAGTTTGCGCTCCGGAGTGATCAGGGTCAGTACACCGGGGCGGTCCAGTTCGATCAGCTCGTTCCAGGTGGTGAGCATGCGTCGTCCGCAGGCATGGCCCGGCGCGGGGCTCTCGGTGCAGGGGCTGCCGGTGGAGGGCACACTCAGACTGAAGTGGTCGGCCAGGTGACGAAGGGCATCATCCAGTTTTCGGGGCCAGGGCCGCTCCGGCAGTGCCGGCGGGTCCGTGTCCAGCGCGGGTTCGGAATCGGTGTCGGTCGGCTCCAGGACGGGTGTGTTGGCGGGCGGCGCTTCCGGCGCCATGGGCAGTGAGGCGGCGCTGAGTTCCGGGGCGGCCGGTTCCGCGTCGGATGTCGGTTGCCAGGGCAGTTCGTTACCGAGGCCGCCAACCAGCAGCGCGCCCAAAGTGATGCCCACAAAACCCGCGATGGCGCTGGCCAACCACGCTGGCCGTGCCCGCTCTGTTGCCGGCGCCGCCGTTTTACTGGGGTGGTCCGAGGCGGGCTCACCGGTGATTTCCCGGCGAGCCTGGCGAAACAGCGCCCGGTCGATGACGTTGCGGTTCTGCCCGTAGGCACCGAGCAGCATGCGTTCGCAAATGATATTGATCAGGCGGGGAATGCCGCCGCTGAAGCGGTGTACTTCCGTCTGAATGTCTTCGGGAATCAGCGTGCTGCCGCTGGCGAGGCCCGCCACCTGCAGACGGTGCTGAATGTAAGCCGCTGTTTCTTCCCGGCTCAGCGGGTTCAGGTGAAAGCGCGCGGTGATGCGTTGAGCAAGCTGGCGCAGGGAGGGCTGAGCCAGCAGATCGCTCAATTCGGGCTGGCCCACCAGAATGATGTTCAGGAGCTTCTCGGTGTGGGTTTCCAGGTTGGTCAGCAGTCGGATCTGCTCCAGCGCCTCGGCACTGAGGGACTGTGCCTCGTCGATCAGCAGTACCGTTTTGCGGCCGCGACCGTGGTTGTCCAGCAGACGGTCATACAGGGCGTCGGTCAGGGTTTTGACGCTGGTGTCGTCGTCCGAGATATAGCGGGCGCCGAGCTCATCGCAGATGGTGCCCAGCAGCTCGGGCACGGAGGCCATGGGGTTCAGAATCAGGGCGATGTCGGTGTCGCCCGGAAGCTGTTCGAGAAGGCAGCGGATGATGGTGGTCTTGCCGGTGCCCACTTCGCCGGTCAGTTGCACAAAACCGCCGCCGCGCAGGCCAAACAACAGGTGCGCGAGGGCCTCCCGATGCTGCTGACTCATGTAGAGGTAGCGCGGGTTGACGGCGATGGCAAAAGCCGGTTCCTGTAGGCCGAAAAACGGATGGTACATGGCGGTCTCTGATAGGGCGTCCGCTGGTCAGAATAGCCGGAAACTCCGGTCGGTTAAAGCGTCGTTACCACCAGCGGTGCCTGCCTCACTGGAATTGATATGCACTCTGATGGTGCTCAAAGTGAGGTGGTGGTGTCGGTCATGCACCGGAACGGTGCTTTTCTGGGAGCGTGGCGCGTTATTCCCGGTTCTTCGGTTGGCCTGTTTCCTGCTATGTCTTCGGGTATCAACCCCAAGAAAAGACGGAATGGCTCAATGAGTTTACGAAGTACTCGCATGAATCTGTCCGGCGCCGAGCGGCGCTGGCTGAACTGGTTTGGCGCTACCGGCAAGTTGCGCATGGGCTGGTCCTGTTGGCTGAATCGCAATCGCTATGCGCTGATGGAGCAGGCCTTTGAAAGTGTCGCCCAGACACGGATCAATATTCTCAATCAGTGGGTGGATGGGCAGTGGGAGCAGATGGTTTCCCTGGCTGCCAGCGTAGAGCAGGATCCAGCCCGCTGGGATACGTTATTGCCACAGCAGCTTCAGCGCTGGGTGGATGCCTCGGAGCTGTTTGTCGTGGACGACACCGGCAAGGTGCTGGCCTCCAGCTATCGCGCCAGAGTCGGTGCGCGTGATCTGGATGCCCGGGCGCTGGAGGAAGGATTGAAAGGGGCGTTTCTGCATGGGCCCTATGTGGATCGGGCCACGTTGGATATTGGCCCTTCCTCGTCACGCTTTCACGACGAGGTGACCCTGATGTTTTACCAGCCGGTGGCGTTGGCGGACGGAGCGATTGGCTGCGTCTGCGCCCGGGTTCCCAATGACGTACTCGGCGATCTGATTCAACGGGAAGCGGGGCATATTTTCACCGAGTCCGGTGACAATTATCTGTTTATGGTGGAGCCGGGTTTTGATCGGCGCATCGTTCCGGGGACGGCTCTGTCACGGTCCCGCTTTGAAGACAGTACTTTCTCCCACGGCGAAAACCTCAAAAGCGGTATTCACACCGATTGGGGCGTGGTGGGGGTCAAGCGGCACACCGAATTCGAGATCCGTTTTACCGACCCGGCCACTGGCCAGTTGCATCCCGGCGTGCGCGAAACCATCCGCAACGGCGAGAACCTGTTTGTCACCTATCCGGGCTATTCCGATTATCGCCATATTCCGGTAATCGGTAAGGGGGTAACCTTCACTCTCAAGGGCTCTAAAGACCGCTGGGGCATGATGTGCGAGGGTGACCTGGAGGAGGTGTATCGGTTTCGCTCCATTACCTATCGATTCATGGGATTACTGCTGTTGCCACTGCTGCTGGTGTTCGGCGGCAATATGACACTGCACGCCTGGAGCGAGTGGCCACTGTGGTCCATCAATCTCGCCACGGCGGGAGCACTGGCGGTGGGGGCGTGGAGTTTTCTGATGCGTGGGCCCCGACGCCTGGCCCGACGACTCGGAAAGATGACCGAAATCATTCATGCCTTGGGGGAGGGCGGCGGCAACCTCAAGCAGCGCCTGGACACCCGCAAACTGGTGGCCGATGAAACCGGCGATCTGGGGCGTTGGGCCAACAGCTTCATCGACAATCTGGATGGCATTATCGGCTCGGTGATCCGCTCGGCCAACGAGGTCAAGCAGAACAGTGAGCAGATGCTTCAGCGCAATGACAGCGCCAATGCGACCATGACCCAGGTGACCGCTGCCATGGAGCAGATGTTGAGTCTGCTCGAAGAGCAGATCGGTGAAATCAGCAACGCCTCCGGCACCGCCACCGAAATGAAACAGGTCATGGAATCGGTGGTGCAGGAAGCCCGGGCCCAGTTTGAGTCCGCCAGCTCCGGCACCCAGGCGATTCGCGATGCGGTGGAGAATTCCGCGCGGACCATTCATCAGTTGAACGAACGGACGCGGGAAATCGGGGGCATGGTTTCTCTGATCAGTAATATCACCAGTCAGACCAATCTGCTGGCGCTGAACGCGGCCATTGAAGCGGCTCGGGCCGGTGAGCACGGCCGCGGTTTTTCCGTGGTGGCCGATGAGGTCCGGGGGCTGGCCGCCCGCACCGCCGATGCGGCCAAGGAGATTGAACAGCAGATTGCCACCATTCAGGAAGAGGCGGCCCAGGCCGCCACCTTTATGGAACGCAGTGTGGCGGATGTCGACCGGGGGCTGCAACTGGCCAGCGATGCGTCTTCCGACAACTCCGAGCTGCACGGGATTGTCGAGCGGATGTTTGAGATCATCCGTCACATCGAAGCGCACAGTCAGGAGCATGGGCAGCAGACCCGAGAGGTGGTGGGGGCCAGCAATGACATGCGCCACGTGATCCGGGCTCTGCACGGCAGCTCGGATCGACTGCGCAGCACGGCGTCGAACCTGCATCACCTGACCAGCGCGTTTCAGGTGAGTGGGTAATGTTTACAACCTCGCCAGTTCCGCCTCGGTTTTCAGTCCGAACACCTTACGCATAAACGACGCTGCCGGACAGAACCCCGTGAAGGACTGCTGAAACAGATTCGCACCCACAAAGACCGTCAGCCAGACAAAACCGGGGTGAACCCAGTAGGTCAGGGCGACGGACAGCAGGACCATAAAACCGGCGAAGGCGGTAACAGCACGTTCAAGGCTCATAGTGGTTTCCTCATTGATTGATCGGGTTAAAACCCGTGGTTCGCCTCAACTGGCGATAAGTGGCTAAGTCGGTCCTCTGCCTTTGGGGTACTCTCCGGTTGAAGCAACTTCTGCTGGCCAGCAGTAAATTAGATTGTTCTAATAAATATAGCCGATGGTGGGGATGCTGTCATCACAAAATCGATTAATTTTCTAATTTAGATGTATCTAAATTAGAAATATTGACAATCCGGAGGTTTTGCGGTGTAGTGGGCGTATCGTAACGACCGGTTCGGGAACTTGAGATGAACGCATTCAACGCCGGCCTGGAAGAGATGCAGGCCCACAGTCGCGACGCGGCCAACCTGCTCAAGCAGATGAGCAACGAACACCGGTTGATGGTGCTGTGCACCCTGGGGGCCGGGGAGATGTCCGTGGGGGAGCTGAATGAGCACATTCCCCTCAGCCAGTCGGCCCTGTCCCAGCATCTGGCCAACCTGCGCCGGGCGGGCCTGGTGGCGACCCGCAAGGAGTCCCAGACGGTGTATTACCGCCTGGCGGGGGACAAGGCCATGCGGGTGATCCGGGTGCTGCAGTCCATCTATTGCCCGGGGTTGATGCCCGAGCAGGCCGAGGCCTGAGTTTCAATATCGGAGGCCCCATGCCCAAACACCCTTTGGTCGAACCCTTTCTCGATCCGGACACCGAGACCTTCAGCTATGTGGTCTACGACCACGAGGGGGGGCACGCCGCGGTGATCGACCCGGTGCTGGACTACGACCCCAAGGCCGGTCAGACCAGCACCCAGGGCGCCCAGAGGCTGGTAGACTTTGTGCGCGACAAAAACCTGACGGTCGACTGGATATTCGAAACCCACGCCCACGCCGACCACCTCTCCGCCGCGCCCTTTGTGCGCGAGCAGGTCGGCGGCAAGCTGGCCATTGGCGATCAGATCGTTCAGGTGCAGGAAATTTTCCGCAAGATCTTCAACTTCGAGAAAGAATTTCTGCCCGATGGCAGTCAGTTCGATAAGCTGTTTGCCGAAGGCGAGACCTTCACCTTTGGCGATCTGGAGGGGGCGGTGATCTACACTCCCGGCCACACCCCGGCGGATATGGCCTGGCGCATTGGCGATGCGATTTTCGTCGGCGACACCCTGTTTATGCCGGATCGGGGCACCGCCCGCTGTGATTTTCCGGGCGGTGACGCGCGCCGGATGTACCGTTCGGTGAAACAGTTACTGCAGTTTCCCGATGAATACCGGATGTTCATGTGCCACGATTACCCGGGGGAGGAGCGCGACCACCAGTGCGAGACCACCGTGGGTGCCCAGCGCAAGGGCAATATCCATGTGGGTGAGGGCATCAGTGAGGAGGAGTTTGTGAAGATGCGCGAGGCGCGCGATGCGACGCTGGATATGCCGCGCCTGATTCTGCCGTCGGTGCAGTTGAATGTCCGGGCGGGCCAGTTCCCGCCGGCGGAGGACAACGGCACCCGGTATTTCAAGATTCCGATCAATACCTTGAGTGGGTGCGGCAAGCCGTAACCCAAACTCACCGCCGCGGAAACGCTCGCAATAACACCAAAATCATTCCGCATAGGACAACCACCGGCCAACTCCCCCACCCCATAAACGGCGTTATGCCGGTTCGGGGTTGCACACTCCCCTCCAGATTCGTCTGCACAAACTGCTCGGCCCGCTTTTCAATCTGACCGCGATGATCCACAAAGGCGCTGATACCATTATTGGTGGCCCGAATCATTGGGCGCCCGGTTTCCAGGGCCCGCATCCGGGCCATCTGCATATGCTGTAGCGGGCCGATGGAGTCGGCAAACCAGCCGTCATTGCTGATGGTTAACAGCACCTGCCGGTCCCGCGCACTGCGGGCCACCAGGTCCGGGTACACGACCTCGTAACAGACGGATGCGGAGATACCCACGCTGCCAATCTGCAAACCGCTTTGCTCCCAGGGGCCACGACTGATGATGGAGGTGGGCAGGTCAAAGAAGTCGATCAGCCCGCGCAACCAGTCCTCCAGCGGTACATACTCACCAAAGGGCACAAGGCGGCGCTTGTGGTAAATCCCCAGCGCCGGACCGAGCCCGACCACGCTGTTGTAGTACTCACCCTTGCGCCGCTCATCGAAAATGATTCCGGTGATAAAGCCGGTTTCCGTCTCCTCGGCGCGCTCATTGAGCGTTTCGAGATAGGGCAGCATCTGGTGGTACACCCGGGGAATGGCCGCTTCGGGCCAGATCAGCCAGTCGTTGTCCCACAGGTCTTCGCTCAGACCATCGAGCCGCTCCAGGGTGGGTTCAAAAAATGTCGGGTCCCATTTGCGGTCCTGGGGGATGTTGGGCTGGATCATGCCGACGGTGACCGGTTCTCCCTGGGGGTGGGTCCACTCAATCTGGCCGAGCCCCCAACCGGTGGGCCAAAGGCCAAACACCAACAGAGTGGCAGCGATTTGAGTGCGTGGGCAGGAAGGGCGCAGGAGCCATTGGGCGATGATGCTGGCGGTCAGTGCCAGGATCAGGCTGAGCCCCAGGACGCCGGTCACCGGAGCCCAGCCGGCCAGCCAGGTATCCAGGTGGCCATAGCCGAGGTACAGCCAGGGGAAGCCGGTCAGCAGCCAGCCGCGCAGCCACTCACCCAATAGGTAGAGCGCGGGGAAGGCGAGTAGGGGACCAAGGGAGTGTTGGCCGAACCAGCGGCCGTAGAGGTAAAACGGCAGGCTGAAGACCAGCGCGACAAACAGCACAAAGAGCCCGGTCATGACCGCCGCCAGTGAGGCCGAAGCGTTGCCGAAACTGTGGATGCTGATGAAAATCCAGGACACCCCAACCCCGTAGAGGCCGATGCCAAAGGCCCAGGCTCGCCACCAGGCGGTACGGCCGCCCTGTTGATCCAGCAGCAGGGCAAAGGCCACCAGGCCGATGGGCGCCAGTGGCCAGAGGTCAAACGGTGCAAAGCTCAGGGGGACCAGCGCGCCGGCCGCCGCACACAGCAGCCAGGCCGCCCAGCCCGGTAGGCGCGCCAGCGCCGCTCGCAGTTGACTCATGGGATTATTCGATCAGGGTCAGCCGCACCAGATGGATCTGGCGGTTGTCCGCGTACAGCACCCGGAACTGGAAGTTGTCGATGGTGGCGACTTCGTTGCGCTTGGGCAGGTGCCCGAACTCCTGCATCAGAATGCCGCCGATGGTGTCGAAGTCCTCTTCGCTCAGGCCCGCATCGAAGTAGTCGTTGAAGTCGTCGATGGGGGTCAGGGCCTTGACGATAAAGTCGGTATCGCTGACCCGCTTGATGAACTCGTCGCTGACTTCCTCGTCGGTTTCGTCTTCGATGTCGCCGACGATTTCCTCGAGAATGTCTTCAATGGTCAGCAGCCCGGCGATACCGCCGTATTCATCGATGACCAGGGCCATGTGGTAGCGTTTTTCCCGGAATTCCCGCAGAAGGACGTTCACCCGCTTGCTTTCGGGAATGATGTTGGCCGGGCGCAGGATCGACTCCAGACTGAAGTCGGTGTTCTCTTCGAGCATCATGCGCAGCAGATCTTTGGCCAGCAGGATGCCTTTGATGTCATCGAAGCTCTCGCCAATCACCGGGAAGCGGGAGTGGCCGGACTCGATGATCTTGGGCAGAAACTCTTTGGGGGTCTCGTCGATACGGATGGCGACGATCTGGGAGCGGGGAATCATCAGCTCCCGCGCCTGAAGGAGCGAGACGTCCAGAGCCCCCTCGATGATACTCAGTGCCTCCTGGTCGAGCAGTTTGTTGTTGGCGGCTTCTTTGATGATTTCCAGCAGCTCTTCGCGGGACTGCGGTTCACCATTGAAGGCCTGCATCAACTTGTGCAACCAGGACCGGTCGGCGCGCTCGGTTTTGTCCGATCGGTCGGCTTTATCGGAGTAGCGTGGCTGAAGGCTGCTACTCGGAGGGTCATCGTTCATGGGTTTGAATCTGTCCTGTTGGTTGGCTTGCGCCGGGTATGGGAGCCTCATCATAAGGCGCCGGATAGTTTAACCGAGTCAGAATCCGGGTTTCCAGACTTTCCATCTGGTCGGCTTCCCACGGATCAATATGATCATAACCTAGCAAATGCAAGGTCCCGTGCACAAGCATGTGGGCCCAGTGGGCCTCGGGGCTTTTGCCTTGCTCCTGCGCTTCCCGCGCCACCACCGGGGCGCAGACCACCAGATCGCCGAGCAGGGGTAAATCCAGCTCCGGGGGCAGGTCCGCCGGAAAAGACAGGACGTTGGTCGGTTTGTCCTTGCCCCGATAGCGGTGGTTCAGGGCCTGGCTTTCGGCCTCGTCCACGATGCACACACTGATTTCAGCGTCCGGTCGGGGCGGATGGGCGCCGGCGGTAAGCGCCGCGCCAATCCAGCGTTCGATCAGCTCGAAAGAGGGGAGGCCGTCGTCCTCAGAGGCGACGGCGATATCCATGGTCAGGGGCACGTCAGTCGTCCGGGTTGCTCTCGTCGAAGGCGTCGTAGGCTTCCACGATACGCTGAACCAGCGGGTGGCGTACCACGTCCTTGGCGGTAAAGTGGGTAAAGCTGATGCCATTGACGTTCGACAGCACCTCAACGGCGTGCCGCAACCCGGATTTCTGCCCTTTGGGCAGATCGATCTGGCTGGGGTCGCCGGTGATGACGGCGGTGGAGCCAAAGCCGATCCGGGTCAGAAACATTTTCATCTGTTCCCGGGTGGTGTTCTGGCTTTCGTCCAGAATCACAAAGGCGTTGCTCAGGGTCCGGCCGCGCATGTAGGCCAGTGGAGCCACTTCGATCACGTTGCGCTCGATCAGCTTGCCGACGGTTTCAAAGCCCAGCATTTCAAACAGGGCGTCGTACAGCGGGCGCAGGTAGGGGTCCACCTTCTGGGCCAGGTCGCCGGGCAGAAAGCCGAGCTTCTCGCCGGCTTCCACAGCCGGGCGCACCAGCAGAATCCGCTCGACTTCGTCTTTGAGCAGGGCTTCCACCGCGCAGGCAACCGCCAGGTAGGTTTTACCGGTGCCGGCCGGTCCCGTGCCGAAGTTGATGTCATTGGCCTGGATGGCTTTCACATAGCGCTGCTGATTGCCGCCTCGCGGCTTGATGGTGCACTTTTTGGTGCGAATCAGCGTCATGCCGCCGGAGGCCTGATCACCACCGGTACCGGATTCAGCGGCACCCTCGTCGGTCACGCGGTCGTTCAGTCGGTCCATAAGCTCCTCAATACCGGAGGTTTGCAGGGCAAGGTGAATTTCGTCAGGGGTGAGCTCCGCCGTATTGGTTTCGCGGTAGAGGCTTTTGAGCAGTTCGGCGGCGGTCTCGGTGGTCTGGGCATCACCGGTCAGCGCGAACTGGTTGCCGCGGTTGCGAATCTGGATATTGAGGCGCTCTTCAATCTGGCGCAGGTGCTGGTCGAACTGACCACAGAGGCTGGCGAGACGGCGGTTGTCGTCGGGTTCCAGGGTCACCCGATGGGTGACGGCGTCGGGGCTGGTTACTGCGTGACTATTCAATGAGGTGTCGTTCTCCTGTATATGGACTTACTTTAAGCCTAAACCATAAAAATGACGGCGAAAAGGCAAACCTTCGGCTGTTTGTTTCTTAGGCCGGGTAGTTTTGCAAACCTTGGGTTATAAGGAGCTCTTGCTAACCTGGAGCCTTGTAGATGTTCCGGCCTTGCTATCGGGTGGGTTGTTTCGGAAACGCGATAAATACGTCCCTGTAGCTCCCTCTCTTCATCCCTGAAGAGAGGGTTCCGAAACAACCCACCCGATATCAAGGCCTCCGAGGTAAATACGCGCTCTATGCCCTACGTAAGCCCTGAGCCACGAATCTTCCTTGGAGGGCGCGGTGCCGGGGAACCTCCTCTCAAACCCTCGCTTCAGGGATGAAGCGAGGGAGCTACAGGGATGTATTCACCGCGTTTTGAGAAGAGGTTACCCGGTAGCGCGCCCGGACTTCCTACGGAGTTACTAGTCTCTTACGAAGTATCAAGCCGCCCAATCCTGATCCAGTTCGGAACTCAACAAGGTCCCGCGCAGCGAATTCGGCAATGCCTCTTCAATCAGAATATCCGCAAACTTGCCGATCAACGCCGGGTCATCGCAGCGGAAATTCACCACCCGGTTGTTCTCCGTACGCCCGGACAACTGGCCCGGGTCCTTCCTGGAATAACCGCTCACCAACACCCGCTCGGTGTTGCCCACCATCTTGCGACTGATGTCCTGGGCCTGCTGGGTAATACGGGTCTGCAGAATTTTCAGACGCTCTTTCTTCACTTCCATGGGCGTCTCGTCCGGCAGATCCGACGCCGGGGTGCCCGGGCGGGGGCTGTAGATGAAACTGAAGGAGGTATCAAAGCCAATATCATGAATCAGCTTCATGGTGGCCTCGAAGTCCGCGTCGGTTTCTCCCGGGAAGCCGATGATGAAGTCCGAGGAGAAGCTGATGTTCGGGCGGTTGGCCTTCAGGCGGCGCAGCTTGGACTTGTACTCCAGGGCGGTGTGGCCGCGCTTCATGGCCATCAGAATCCGGTCCGAACCGCTCTGTACCGGCAGGTGAACGTGGCTGACCAGCTCCGGCACCTCGTTGTAGACATCGATCAGCGAGTCGCTGAACTCCACCGGGTGAGAGGTGGTGAAACGGATGCGGTCGATACCGTCGATCGCGGCGACGTAGGTGATCAGCTCGGCCAGATCGACCACGGTGCCATCACTGTTTTCGCCCCGGTAGGCGTTGACGTTCTGGCCCAGCAGGTTGATCTCGCGCACGCCCTGACCGGCCAGGTGCACGATTTCGGCGAGAACATCGGTGACCGGGCGGCTGACTTCCTCGCCCCGGGTGTAGGGCACCACGCAGAAGGTGCAGTATTTGGAGCAGCCTTCCATGATGGAGACGAAGGCACTGACTCCGTCGGACTCCGGCTGGGGCAGGTGATCGAACTTCTCGATTTCCGGGAAACTGATGTCCACCACGGCACTGTCGCCGCGCGGGGTCTCGATCATTTCCGGCAGGCGGTGCAGGGTCTGGGGGCCAAAAATCATGTCCACGAAGGGCGCCCGCTTGGAGATGGCTTCCCCTTCCTGGCTGGCCACACAGCCGCCCACGCCGATCTTGAGGTCCGGTTTGGCGTCTTTCAGTGACTTCCAGCGGCCCAGTTCGTGGAACAGCTTCTCCTGGGCCTTCTCCCGGATGGAGCAGGTGTTGATCAGGATCACGTCCGCTTCTTCCGGATTTTCCGTGGCCACCATCTGGTGCGATTCGCCCAGCAGGTCGCGCATGCGGGCGGAATCGTACTCGTTCATCTGACAGCCGTGGGTCTTGATATAGAGTTTTTTCGGCGTCGGGGTGCTGTGCTCGGTGGTCATGGCAACAACCTGGTTAAAAAATGGTCAAATTCGAGGTCGCGCATTATAGCGATCTTGGGCCTGAAATCCCATAGATTGATCAAAATTTACCCACAAAATGGGTCTATTCAGCACGGGATTTGTGCTATTCTTCGCGCCCTTTCGATTTGTCTGGAAAACCCGAGCAGTTCTATGGCCGCAAAACCCGTCTACAAAGTCATTTTCGTCAATCAGGGCCAGGTCTATGAGGTCTTTGCCTGCGCCATCTATCAAAGCGAAATGTACGGCTTTATCGAAGTGGAAGAGTTCGTTTTCGGTGAGCGCAGCCAGTTGGTGGTCGACCCGTCGGAAGAGAAGCTCAAAAACGAATTCGCCGGGGTCAAGCGCTCCTATATTCCCATGCACGCCATCGTCCGTATCGATGAGGTGGAAAAGGAAGGCGCGGGCAAAATCAGTGAATTCAAGGGCGAGAAGGTCACCCAGTTCCCCTACAGCAATTTTGCTCCCAAGCCGGGCTCGGACAACTGAGCCCGGACGCCATCGCTGGGGGCTGATCTTTCTACCTACCGGCTGAAAAACCGGATCAGTCGCCCGATCAGCATCCGCAGGTGGGCCATCATGGCCCAGATGAAGCCCGCTCCACCCACCAACAGACTCCCCAGCACAACCAGCTCCTGTTCTATGGAGGGTTTCAGCAGGGTGTTGGCGATATAGAGCCCTACCATTCCCAGAAAAAACAGCGAAACCCCCAGCCGAAACTGGCGAAAGCCCTGCTCCAGAGAGCCGGTGTAGTGGGCCTTTAAGGCGGCGAGCCATGAGTGCTTCATAAAATTGCCGGGTTTGCGATTGAAAAGCGTGTATTCCGCGTTAATTTACGGTATATAGCCGTCTGACGGCGCCGGTTCCGTGGCGCCCCGGAACGTAAAGGCAGGACCACGATTGAGCACCCAACCCCTACCGCCCCGGGGCCCCTCCGACGGCGACACGCTGGATTATATCGCCGAGCAACTGGAAACCCGAGGCTATGCGGTAATACCCGCCGCTGTCCCCCCGGCACTGGTGGATCGGCTGTTTATTGAACTCAAGCAGCTCGACAGTGCGGAGTTCAAACCGGCGGGTATTGGCCGTCAGGACGACTTTCAGGTTAACCGGTTTGTGCGCTCGGACCAAATCTGTTGGTTGCAGGGGCAAAGCGAGGGCGCCGGCGGTTTTCTCGATTGGATGGAGCAACTGCGCCAGGGGCTCAACCGCCGCCTGTTTCTCGGGCTGTTTGATTACGAAGCCCACTTCGCCAGCTACCCGCCCGGCGCCTTTTACAAGAAGCACCTGGATGCGTTCAAGGGGCAGTCCAACCGGGTGCTGTCCACGGTCTTTTATCTCAACCCCCAATGGCAATCGAATGACGGTGGCGAGCTGGTGATTTACGCCGAAGACGGTGAGTCAGAGCTGGAGTGCGTCCGTCCCGAATACGGCAAGCTGGTGATTTTCCTCAGCGAAGTGTTCCCGCACGAAGTCCGCCCCGCACTGCGTGAACGCCACAGCATCGCGGGCTGGTTCCGGGTGAACAACAGTTCAGCTTTGGTGGTTGACCCACCCAAGTAATCTTTTGGAGCGGAATCGGCTTAAGAAATAACAATTAATGAGCCAAAGATTATTCTGAACAAATACCTTATTGTAGGGCAAAAATTTCGCTAATCTGAGGTTTTGTGGATTTTTGTTGCTATATGGCGCACTAATTGTAAATTATCTTGATATTGTCAATGTAACAACTACAAAATAAAAATATCGGCGCCAGAGTTCGCCGCACAATAATATTGCCGGTCAGGATGTAACAGAACGGTATGAGACCACCCATAGGAAAAGTGGGCGACATATGGACTTAGATTTTTGTAAAACAATAACAATTACAGTGTTTACGCTCTTCCTCGTGAATGTACTAACAGCGTGCTCTGACTCTTCAGATGGCCCTTTAGTCGGTTCTGTCGCTCCCTTTGAACTGGTGCCTCCTACGGCGGATGACCCTTGGAAGCTTGTATTCGATTATCCTCTTGACCAGGAAGGAAGCCTCGCGCGGTGGACCACCGACGTTAAAAATGGTGCAGGTGCTCACTTCTCAGTTGTGAAGAATGGCCTGAAAGAGGAGAGCTACTCCTTACGCGTCGATATTCATCAAGCTTCTGAAGGTAGCCCTTGGGATATTCAGGTGTTTCAGGACGCGGTCGACGTCATTCCCCTCACTATCTATCGATATGCCCTGTGGGTAAGGGGGCCTCGAGGAACCGTAGTGGGGGTAGGTATCGAAAACGGTAACTACCAATCCATAAAAAACAAACGGGTCTATTTGATGGGCGAGTGGCAGGAGGTGGTCCTTGAGTTCTATTCAGAACAGGACATCGTACGAACCCCAATACATTTTTCGTTTCCGGAAAATCTAGACGCCAATATTCTGATTGACAATGTATCGTTGGTAAAACTTCCTTAACGCAAGGATGCCGTGCTATGCCTACAAGAAGAACGTTTCTTAAATCGTTAGGAGCCCTTTCGGTTCTCGGTCTCTATTCTCCACAATCGATTTCCAACGGGGACATAACGGGTCTTAAAACGGTCTATAAAGATGATTTCATGATTGGCTCCATGATTGACGCGGAGCATCTTGCAATAAAAGACCACCCGGCGATCAAAATTCTGAAGGATCAATTCAGCTCAATCTCCTCAGCAAATATTTTCAAGTGGGAGAATATTCACCCCTCGGAAGATCGGTGGAGCTGGGTTTATTCAGATCATCTAGTCCAGCTAGGGGAGAGGTACGGAATGCATATCTACGGGCATCCGCTAATTTGGCACTCTCAGCTTCCCGAGGGGGTGTACCGGGAGTCTTCCTCAGTTTCTAGCCCGGTAACCAAGTCAACGTTAATCAAAAGAATGAGAAATCACATCTCAACGCTGGTGAACCGGTATTCAGGAAGAGTCCACTCTTGGGATGTTGTGAATGAGGCTATTGATGACAACGGGCTGTGGGTGAAGAATCTATGGTATCAAACGATAGGTTCGGATTATCTCTCGATAGCATTTGAAGAGGCTAGGAAGTCCGATAAAAATGCCATTCTGGTGTACAACGATTATAACCTTTGGAAAAAATCAAAGCGTACCAAAGTTCTGGAAGTTCTTGATGAAATCAACTCCGGAGGTCGATTGGTCGATGCTATCGGAATGCAGGGGCATTATCACCTGGATTACCCATCACTAAAGGATATTGAAGAGGCTTTGAAGGACTTCTCTGGGCGCGGGTACCGAATTTACATATCGGAGTTGGATATTGATGTTCTTCCAGTGATAAGTGGTAACCCTATCAATGAATCGCCAAGTGAAAGCTCATACTACGGCGATGATTTATCCATGGAAACGGAAATCAGGTTGTCTGGACGGTATGCGGATCTTTTCTCGTTGTTCCTGAAGTACCGTAGCCATATTGGTCTGGTCAATTTATGGGGCATCTCCGATGAATACACGTGGTTGAACGACTTTCCGGTTCCGGGCAGGAGGAATTATCCTCTTCTGTACAACAGAAGCTACGAACCGAAGCTGGCTCATGATGTGCTAATCAATCTTAAAAAAGGGTGAAGGAGCAAGTGTTATGGAATTGATGGCAGGGATAAAAGAGTGGCGCTATTTCCTGCGCCCGATCTTTCTATTTGTGTATTTGTCAGTCGCGTCTGGTTCCGCTTACGCGATAAGCTTCTCGGTTAGTCCGTCGACGAGTACTAATGGGTCATTTCAGGTCTCTTACTCGTCAAACTCAAGGTTCTATGTATTTATGGTGGAGCTGAATAGCGACGGAACATCCACTATTATTTCGTCGGAAGGTGGGGCTCCGTCGTCCGGATCAATGCTGGTGACGAAATCGAATGGAACCTATGGCTATAGGTTAAGACTGTGTGATAGTCAGACGCTGGGCTACGCGGGGAACTGTGCGTACACGACGGTGAAGTCGGTCCAGGTTAACCGAACATCCTCAGGTGGAGCGGTTGATTTAGGGTATCAGTATGACGAATTGGGACGATTGACTCTTGTGAGCGCAAACGGGACAACGAAAAGTGGTTACTGTTACGACGAAGCAGGTAATCGTACGGTCGTTACCGATAGCTCACAAATAACAGACCCTTGTGATCTCTATGAGGAAGAAGTTATTCCGCCACCTGGATCCCTAAATTACTACACGCATACTGGCGGTGGTTACACGATAACCTGGTCTGTTGTTCCTGGTGCTACACACTATAACCTAAAACTATCGAATGAGCAGTACCCAGTGATAAATGATGTAAATCAAACAACCTATTATACAAGTGGTCCGAATGAAGCTCCTGTCTGGATTCAGGCCTGCTCGGCAACATCGTGCAGCTCGAAAGCCTACTTCTAAAAGGGAATTGAAATGAATAAGTTAATCAGAGCAATCATTATCCCCTTACTGTTGATAATGTTCAGTCAGGTTTATGCAATACAAGATAGTCGTATCGCACCACCTGACGTGGAGGTTGTGGATAAAAATGGTGTAAATGTTGCGACGGGCCAAGTGGTTTCTTCGTTGAACACTGTAGCAATTGGTGGTGATAGAGGGTTGAGTCACAGTGTGTCCAACTTTACTAATGAATTTTCATTTCAGGGTTGGTACGGCTACCACGATAATTACTCTGGTTCTGCGAGATATGAGGAGGTGGGAAGGAGTATCCAGTATGGCGGCGTTACTTATCCGATATTCAAAGTGATGAGGGTCAGCGGTCCCATGGGATCAGAGGATTTCAAGGTGATGGTTAGTGGCTTATTTAATGCCAACGCCCATAATGTTTCCTCAAACTACACCTATCAGGCGCTGGGCGACAAAAGAAACTCATTAACCCTTGAATCCAGTGGTCAGTATCTCGTTTGGAGAAAGCCCGACGGGACTGAGTTGAAGTATGCTCGATCCGGATCATCAGCCGCCAGCGGAGGACCTTTGAGAGAAGTGATCCAGCCTAATGGTTTGACATACTATATCAGCTCGCTGGGCGGCGTGACGACAAACACTGGCTATGCTTTGAAATATCACTATGTAAACGATACGAGAGACTTGAGTTCAGAGAAGAAGGCAATCAGGTCCTCTATCCATCCGGATGCGCAAATATCCCAAGCCGCCTCCAGCACGTGGTCTGGAAGAAACCCTAAGTACGTTTATGGTGTAAATCTGGCGGTTGATTACTGCCAAACGCAGACGACAGCCAACTGTTCATTCTCAAATAGTTGGCCCAAGGCGGAATTTGAGTGGCCCGGTGGAATGCCCCAGGCCATATTCCTGGGTAGCTCTATCTTCAAAGTGACTGATTCTGGGGGGCAGGCAACCGAGTACCATTTCGAGTCTCAGGATGTGATGATCAAAGATGGCTCCTATGTTGGCCCCTATCCATGGGCCGAGAAGCAGAAGTGGTCTCCGCGGTTGAAACGGATTAAAGGGCCAGCGTCTTCGAACTACGTTCGGGAATACGAATACGAAAACGTGTTCACTTCAGAGAGTATAGTGACTGGAGGCGGTGGTATTAAGACATCATTTGATTTTTGGCGGCTGGACACCAGTGTAGGCCGGGTTTCTCAGTCGGAGACTCAGTTTGGTGAATCGCAATACAGTCAGCAGTTACCGCCCGGTCGGATGATCAATCAAAGTTCCTCATATACGGGTACTCTTAAAGTAGAGCCCTCCATAATGATTCCTGGTTCGCTGATCACAGTGACCAATCCAAAAACAGGGACTTACTATTACGAAAGCTCATTCAGGAACTTTATAACCCGCCACGACCCAATTTCCGGTGCCGGTCCTGAAAGACAGTTTCAGTATGATAACCGAGGAAATCTCGAAAAAGTGATATACCCTGATTCCGAGGTGGTGGCGAAGTATCCGTCCAGCTGCTCCGCATCGAACAGGAAATACTGCAATAAACCGGAGTGGGTTAAGGATCAAAGAGGAAATGTGACCAATTTCACCTATCATTCCGGGTCGGGAGAAGTGTCGACCGTTACGTACCCTGCGGATAGGTTGGGAGTTCGAGCGAAAGTCAGATACGAGTATAAACAGTACTATGCCTACTATAAGAAGAGCGGATCCTCGGTAGCCAAGGCGGACCGACCGTTGTGGTTGCTCTGGAAGGAGTCTCGCTGCAAATTATCATCCACGACATCATCTGGGTGCGCAATGGGCGCCTCAGATGAGGTGGTTACCGAGTATGACTATGGTCCTCAGGATGGCACCGCCAATAATCTGCATTTGAAGTCTGTAAAAGTAACCAGCGATGGCGAGTCGAGAATCACTTGCTACCAGTATGACCAGTATGGGAATCGGATTGGAGAGATCTCTCCTAACGGTGTTTCAACAAGCTGCCCGCAAGGAGTGTGATGATGAACAGTCTGGGATCTTATCGTAGTGTCCGGAACAATCTGAATATTGTTCTCATAGTCCTTCTGATCTGGGGAGCTCTGTTTTCTGACGGGATCTATGCGTCGCAAAACTATGTGAGTCACCTGAATGCATTCCGTTATGACGTTGCAGGCCGATTAACGGGTGAAATAAGTCCAGAGTCTGGTTCTGGAAACTTTCCGGCAAGGCGATACAGTTATAATAATAAAGGGCTGCTTGTTAAGTCGGAGTATGGTTACCTTTCTTCGTGGCAGAATGAACTGGTTAATCCGGTGAGCTGGTCAGGCTTCGTCCTGGAAAAGCAGATTTATTTTTCTTACGACGGGTTTGGTCGAAAACTCACAGAAAGAGTCGCTTCACACAGCGGAACTTTACGTCAAGTAACGCAGTATTCCTACGATAACAAGGGACGGTTGAAGTGCCGTGCCGTCAGGATGAATGCGTCTCAATTTTCGATTTCAAGCCTACCTTCGTTAGCCTGTGATCAGGATTCGGAGGGAAGCTTTGGGAAGGATAGAATTACCCGTTACGAATACGATACTTTGGATAATGTCGTTGAGGAGCATCGCGCCGTTGGAACGCCCTTAGAGCAGATCTATGCCGAGTACGTGTACAACGGTCGCCTTCTGATGGGCGTTTATGATGCAAATCGTAACTTTACCGAGTATGACTACGACAATTACGAGAGAAGGACGCATACATTCTATCCCGACAAGTTGGCTCCGGCGCGATCCAATAGTACGGATTTCGAGCGTTACGACTACGATGCGAACGGTAACAGAAGGCTGCTTCGTCGGCGAGATGGAAAAACCATCTATTACAGCTATGACAATCTTAACCGGGTAACCTTCAAAAATGTGCCTGACAGTACGACAAGAGATGTCTACTACGATTACGATCTGATGGGAAACATGACTTATGCCAAATTTGCCTCCCGGAGTGGCAGTGGTGTAATCAGGTCGTACAATGGCTTTGGTGAGCTAAGTGAAGAGCGGAACACGCTCGTAACAGGATCTCCTGTGGTCACTGATTTTGACAAAAATGGAAATTTCAGAACGCTAAAGTTCCCTGGCAATAGCACGGTCATTACCTATGGTTACAATGAGCTTGATCGCTTGGATTCAATCAAAGTTGGGTCGGGAACGCTATTGTCGTATGACGATGACCTATTTGGTCGGCCTTTCACCGAAACCACTTCGGGAGGCGCTGTTAGATCAACAACTTACGACGACATTGGCCGACCGAAGCGTCATCAGCAGAACTACTCGGGAAGTCTGTATGATGCCTCTACGGATTTCTCCTATAACCCGGCAAACCAAATTATAGGGAAGCAGCTTTCGAATGACCGGTTCTTTCACAAGGGTAATGTGGGGCTGGTGGGAGATTATCAGCCCAACGGTCTGAATCAGTACACGGAGATCAACGGCAATACCGTCCAGTATGATGAAAAGGGCAATTATAAGACCGATGGCATTACCACCTATGCGTATGACGAAGACAATCGGCTGACCAACTCTACAGGGACCTATAATGCAAGATTGACCTATGACCCGTTAGGGCGACTCTATAAGGTCCAGTCCTACGATACCAACAAGACGGTGTTGTTTCTGTACAGCGGGGAGCATGTCATCGCCGAGTACGAAGGCACCACGGTCAAGCGTCGGTACATCCCGACTATGAATCGCCTGGCGCCGGTGGCGGTGTTCGAAGGCAGCGTTCTTGGAACCAGTAACCGAAAGTTCTATCATATAGATCATCAGGGATCGGTGGTCGCTCAGACCAATAGCTCTGGCGCGGTCGTGTCGATCAATACCTATGATGCCTTCGGGGTGGCCGGAGGCGGGAACGTGTCCCGGTTTGGGTATACCGGTCAGATGTGGTTACCCGAAGTGGGCTTGTATCATTACCGGGCTCGGGCCTATGATCCGCAGATAGGGCGGTTCTTGCAGACCGATCCGATTGGGTATGAGGACCAGATGAATCTTTATGCTTATGTGCATAATGATCCGCTGAGTTACATCGATCCAACTGGAGAAATGGCAATTCAAGTTGTAGGGGGTATTTACGGAGCGTTTGCCGGAGGTTTTGGCGGATTTATAGCGAGTGGTGGAGACTGGAAAGGTGCAGCTGCTGGTGCTTTGGCCGGTGGGGCAGTTGGCCTAGTTACCCCTTGGAAATCGGGTGCAACGGGTACACTATTTGGCGGGGCGGCGGCTTCCGTTCTGGGGCAGTCATTGGGCGGAGCATTCGTTGAGGGTTCAAGGAAGGGGTTTCGAAATTTGGATTGGTCTGATTTCAAAAAGGTCGATCCTTGGACTACATTGGCAGGTGCATTAGGAACGGGAGCAGGGAGAGTTGTCGCGGGGCAATTGTCACGATCATTTACTTATCCAGTAATTGGTTATAGGGTCGGCGTGGGTGGTACCGTTACGCGCTCAGGTCTGGCTGCGGGAGCATTAGTTGAAGGCGCTATAATGGGGGCGGCTGAGAGGGCTGCATCAAGCTCGGATATGCTTACAATATATATAAGGAGAGGCAATGACGACTTAGGTTCTGCTGAGAATGGTCAGCAAGAGACAGGCAAGAGTTTAGTTGATCAATTTGGATGTACAGGTCATTTTATTGTTTGCACTCAGCAAAATTATTGAAGAGTGTTATTATGTCTGCAATGCTATTTTTTTTAGGAAGTCTAGGGTGTCTAGTAATATGTTACTGTGGCGCAAGGTTATACTTTGGTGTTGTAGCGACCCTTTACCAAAGTAGGTTGAGAGGCGCTTTGCTAGCCGCTCTATCCGGAGCAACGTTTATATTATTCTGTGTGCTTTTGATTCCCTTTGCTATATTTTTCCCAGCGTGGATGAACTCTACTCTGCAATTTTTTATCTATGAGCAAGGTAAGGAGCCTGCCGAGGTTATGCTTTTTCTGGGAGGCGTAATATTGATCTCTTCTCTTTACTTTGCTCGTCGAAGTAAAGAGGGTAAAATTTTCGAGAAACTCATGGAGGAAAAAGCTAAGAGGCAGCAGCATTAAAGGTGGGTGGGAGGGATTATTTTTTGATCAGTGTCCAACTGCCTTTGCGCCCTTTAAAACTCCCGTTTCATTCTGCATTTATGCGAGCCCCTGACTTTTGGATCCAGTAGTGACAAGGTTTCAGTCTTATTCGCTGTTAGATCAAAAACTTACGACGACATTGGCCGACCGAAGCGTCATCAACAGAACTACTCGGGAAGTCTGTATGACGCCTCTACGGATTTCTCCTATAATCCGGCAAACCAGTTTATAGGGAAGCAGCTTTCGAATGACCGGTTCTTTCACAAGGGTAATGTGGGGCTGGTGGGAGATTATCAGCCCAACGGTCTGAATCAGTACACGGAGATCAACGGCAATACCGTCCAGTATGATCAAAAGGGCAATTACAAGACCGATGGCATTACCACCTACGCGTATGACGAAGACAATCGGCTGACCAACTCTACTGGGACCTATAATGCAAGATTGACCTATGACCCGTTAGGGCGACTCTATAAGGTCCAGTCCTACGATACCAACAAGACGGTGTTGTTTCTGTACAGCGGTGAGCATGTCATCGCCGAGTACGAAGGCACCACGGTCAAACGTCGGTACATCCCGACTATGAATCGGCTGGCGCCGGTGGCGGTGTTTGAAGGCAGCGTTCTTGGAACCAGTAACCGAAAGTTCTATCATATAGATCATCAGGGGTCGGTGGTCGCCCAGACCAATAGCTCTGGCGCGGTGGTGTCGATCAATACCTATGATGCGTTTGGAGTGGCCGGAGGCGGGAACGTGTCCCGGTTTGGGTATACCGGTCAGATGTGGTTACCCGAAGTGGGCTTGTATCACTACCGGGCTCGGGCCTATGATCCGCAGATAGGGCGGTTCTTGCAGACGGATCCGATTGGGTATGAAGATCAGATGAATCTTTATGCTTATGTGCATAATGATCCATTGAATTTTACAGACCCAACTGGCAAGGCGGCCTGCGGTGGGGCGTGTATTGGTGCCGGAATTTCAATAGGAGCGAAAGCTTGCTCGAAGAGTCCAGGCTGTCGAAAAGCAGTAGCTAGTGGCGTTAAGAAAGGGGTTTCGGCAGCAAACGCTGTAGCTAATGCCGTTAGCAGTATTTTTAATGAATCATCTGATTCCAGTTCTACTGAAAACAAAGGTCAAGGGCAGGCGGAGGTTGGTGATTGCCCTTCTTGCGGAGGAGATACAAGCAATAAGCCTGGGAAAATAGGCCAAGAGCACGGAATTAAAACTAAGGAAGCAAAAAATAGAATTGAGGAAATTAAGCAGAAAGGTAAACTTGAAGGAAATCCAGACGTCGAAGTCTGTAATGATTGCGGTGAAGTTTTCCCGCAGACAGAAAGTGGTGGCCTTGGCGATAGTATAGGTAACATAGAGGATACTTAATAATGTTGGAGTTAAAAGCGACTTTGCGGATTTCCTCCAAGGAACTTACACTTGGTGAGTTGAAGAAGGTTTTAGGTGATCCTACCAGCGGATTTTCAATGGGAGAGACGTTTTCTAGAGGTGCAAAGAAGAGAGAGTTTTCATATTGGGCCTGGGAGCTGGACCCCGAAATAAAAGTTTCTTTAGAATCTCATATTAGAAAAATTCTAAAAATTCTTGATGCTAAACAGGAGCAATTGTCTACTATAAAAAATAAAGTTGATGTAGATATATTTTGTAGGCTTAGCTCAGATAATGGGCAAGGTGGGGCAGTTTTTTCATCGAACCTTGTTAAGCTAATAGAGCCGCACGGCATTGATGTGATTTTCGATTTGTATATGGATCCGGAAGAAGAGGACACGTAATAGGGGACCCCTGAATTAAAGGGGACGGAGGGATTATTTTTTGATCAGTGTCCAACTCCCTTTGCGCCCTTTATAACTCCCGTTTCATTCTGCACTTATGCGAGCCCCTGACTTTTAGATCCAGTAGTGACAAGGTTTCAGTCTTATTCGCTTTTAGATCAACAACTTACGACGACATTGGCCGGCCGAAGCGTCATCAACAGAACTACTCGGGAAGTCTGAATGATGCCTCTACGGATTTCTCCTATAACTCGGCAAACCAGATTATTGGGAAGCAGCTCTCGAACGACCGGTTCTTTCACAAGGGTAAGGTAGGGCTGGTGGGAGATTATCAGCCCAACGGTCTGAATCAGTACACGGAGATCAACGGCAATACCGTCCAGTATGATGAAAAGGGCAATTATAAGACCGATGGCATTACCACCTATGCGTATGACGAAGACAATCGGCTGACCAGCTCTACAGGGACCTATAATGCAAGATTGACCTATGACCCGTTAGGGCGACTCTATAAGGTCCAGTCCTACGATACCAACAAGACGGTGTTGTTTCTGTACAGCGGGGAGCATGTCATCGCCGAGTACGAAGGCACCACGGTCAAGCGTCGGTACATCCCGACTATGAATCGCCTGGCGCCGGTGGCGGTGTTCGAAGGCAGCGTTCTTGGAACCAGTAACCGAAAGTTCTATCATATAGATCATCAGGGATCGGTGGTCGCTCAGACCAATAGCTCTGGCGCGGTCGTGTCGATCAATACCTATGATGCCTTCGGGGTGGCCGGAGGCGGGAACGTGTCCCGGTTTGGGTATACCGGTCAGATGTGGTTACCCGAAGTGGGCTTGTATCATTACCGGGCTCGGGCCTATGATCCGCAGATAGGGCGGTTCTTGCAGACCGATCCGATTGGGTATGAGGACCAGATGAATCTTTATGCTTATGTGCATAATGATCCTCTTAGATACACTGATCCAACGGGAATGACGTCTGTAGAGTATGACGGCGAGGTTACCGCACAATGTAATATATGGTGCCAGTCGGCCGCTGCTCAGAGAGAGGTAGCACAGGCCTTTGTTCGGGGGATGCAGAACGCCCAAGATAATTTGATGTCGGTTGCCATTTATAACCTAACAGGACATAAGGTTGGAATGGTTGCGGCGATCAATGGGATGTTTAATGAAGGCGGAGAGGTTGAGGAAGAATACGATAGCCTTGAAGGTGCGGTCGGGGAGGTGAATCCACTGGACGAAGTTGAGTATGAAGGAAGAACTAAAGATCCTGGACTTAGAGGTCAAGGTTATACGGAGAAGTGGTCAGGCGTGGATTCAAATGGTGAGGTTCAGTCTGCATTTAAAAACCCACGAACTGGAAAATGGACGGGAGGACACCGTTCTTCTAAGAATGATAAATATTGGTAGAATTTTATGTTAAAGACTCTTAAAGTAAAGCCGGAAATATATCCTAAAGCCTATAGTTCATTTTCTTCCGCTGTGAAGAATACTTCGATACCTGAGTTGAAGTTGATTAATGGTCAAGCTCTGTTGGATTATCAGTTCGATGGTAGAAGATTGTTTTTTATTCTAAATAACGGTGTATTGGTAATAATTTCCATTGGAGATAATGTTATAGATTTCAAGAGTAATCAGATAAGCTTTTTTGAGAAGTTGAATCCTCCAGAGGCAATGATGTTTGAGTTTACCTCGGGAGAAATTTTTCGTTGGGACTCAAAGGCGTGCTTTGATAATATCGTGGGGAAGAAGATTGCCTTTTATCCGAATGATCAGTTTCTTTTTCTGTCTTGTGAGGATGGACGAGAATACATGTTCAATGCAGTGGCTTCTGTTTCTGACGAAAGGAAAAAATTTCTTTATTTGTCAGAGGTTTAATTTTATTGAAAAGTTTATTCTATTTTTTATTTGTTTTGTAAGTATAGTCTTCTACGTTCATTTGATCATTTGTAGTTCTGATCCATTTATGGTAAAGGTTTTTTCATTTTTAATGTTTTTGGCGAGTCTTTTAGTTATCAGAGATTATATCCTGGGGCTGCCTATAGTTTTGAGGGGAGTGACAGTTAGTGTTTCAAACAAGGGAATGAGGGGGCTGGCGTTTTCTGTTTCCTTGTTCTTTCTGGTTGTTAGCTATCTGGTGTTGTGGTAGCCGATGTATGGCTTATGTTAATTAACTCCTATATTGTCGCAATTAACTTATCTCAGGTCATTGTTTGGGTGTGCTCACAGCTGTTAGTGAACACATATGGAGGGGTCTTTTAGCTTATCTTGTTTTGGTGGGCAACTGTGCTCTACGCTTTGAACCTTGGCGTTCGAGCGTTAAAATGCTATTGTCGCCTGATCAGCGCCTCAGAGGGTGGTCTGGTTCCTTTTGAGGTGCCTCTCATGCAGCGGTAGGGACCCAACTATGCAGATTGACTGGCGCGAATACGCCTGTGGCGACTTCTACGACGAACTGATCAGCTCCCCCGGCAACCCGCGCAAAGCGGCCCGCCATCTGGCCAACTACCTCGCTTCCCTCAGCGGCGAGGAGCTTCAGGAGCGCAAGCTCTCCGCCGAGTTGGCGATCAAGACCATGGGGATCTCCTTCACCGTCTACAGCGACGCGGGCAATATTGACCGCGACTGGCCCTTCGACATCATTCCCCGGGTGATTTCCCAGCGCGAGTGGGAGAAAACCGAGCGCGGCCTGATCCAGCGCCTCAAGGCACTCAACTGCTTTATTGACGATGTCTACAACGAGCGCAAGATCATCAAGGACGGTGTCTTTCCGGAAGAGCTGTTGGCGGATTCCAAAAACTTCCGGCCGGAGTGCATTGGCATGAAGCCGGCGTTTGGGGTCTGGGCGCATATCTGCGGCACCGACCTGATTCGCGACGAGAAAGGGCAGTTTTACGTCCTGGAAGACAACCTGAGGGTTCCCTCGGGCGTGTCCTACATGCTGGAGAATCGCAAGGTCACCAAGCGGGTGCTGCCGGAGCTGTTTGAAAACCACACCATTCTGCCGGTGACCGAATACCCCAACCAGTTGTTCGATACCCTCGCGGCGATTTCGCCGCGTCCCATGGAATTTCCCGAAGTGGTGGTGCTCACCCCGGGCATCTACAACTCCGCCTATTTTGAGCACTCCTATCTGGCCCAACAGATGGGCGTGGAGCTGGTGGAGGGGAGCGACCTAGTGGTGGAAGACGATATGGTGTACATGCGTACCATCAATGGTCTGGCCCGGGTGGATGTGATTTACCGGCGGATCGACGATCTGTTCCTCGACCCGGAGATGTTCAATCCCGACTCGGTGCTGGGTGTGCCGGGGCTGATGCGCGCCTGGCTCAAGGGCAATGTCGCCCTGGCCAATGCCCCCGGGGCGGGGGTAGCGGATGACAAGCTGGTCTATACCTATGTGCCCAAGATGATCAAATACTACCTGGACGAAGACCCGATCCTGCCCAATGTGCCCAGCTACCTGTGCAACGATAAAAAGGATCGGGACTATGTGTTGGCCAACCTCGACAAGCTGGTGGTCAAGCCGGCCAACGAGTCCGGCGGTTACGGCATGTTGATGGGGCCCCAGGCGAGCAAGAAAGAGCGGGAAGCCTTCGCCCAGAAGATCAAGGCCAATCCGCGCAATTATATGGCGCAGCCGTTGATGTCCCTGTCGACTGCGCCGGTGGTGACACCGCGCAACGCCGAGCCACGGCATATCGATTTGCGGCCGTTCATTCTTCAGGGGCGGGATCACCACGTCACTCCCGGAGGCCTGACCCGGGTGGCGATGACCAAGGGCTCCTTTGTGGTGAACTCCTCCCAGGGGGGTGGCAGCAAAGACACCTGGATTGTGGTTGAGGGGGACAAATAAGATGTTGTCACGAGTCGCAGAACGTATTTACTGGATGAGCCGGTACATGGAGCGCAGCGAAAACGTCGCGCGCCTGGTCAATGTCAACTCTCACCTGCTGATGGATCTGCCCCGGGGCATCCGGGTGGGGTGGGGCTCGCTGATCAAAATCAGTGGCACCGGCGATTATTTCAATCGCGGCGATACCGAGGAGGCCGATGAGCGCACGGTGGTGCGCTTCATGCTGTCGGACCGGGACAACCCGGCCTCGCTGCTCAACTCTCTGAGCTGGGCGCGGGAGAATGCGCGGATCACCCGGGAAATCATTCCCATGGAAGCCTGGGAGCTGATCAACAACCTGTATCTCGAGGTGAAGGACAATCTGTCCAAGTCGGTGGCTCGGCGCGAGCGCAACCGGGTCCTGCATACGGTCATTGCCAGCATTCAGCAGTTCACCGGCCTGCTGGCGGGCTGTATGAGTCACAACAGCGCCTATGACTTCATCCGCATCGGACGCAACCTGGAGCGGGCCGATATGACCACCCGCATTGTCGATGCCGGCTCGGCGAACCTGTTGCCTCACCTCAGCGGTGAGGAAGATGTACTGGAGCCCTACGACAATATTCTCTGGATGAGCGTATTGCGCTCGCTCAGCGCCTATCAGATGTACAGCCAGCATGTGCAGGACCGGGTGAACGCGGAGGATGTGGTGACCTTTCTGTTGCAGGACGGTATGTTTCCGCGCTCGGTGTCCCACAGCCTGGGTGAGCTGGAATCCTGCCTGCACAAGTTGCCCAACAGTGATGAAGCCCTGCGGGCGGTGACCGGCGTGCGCCGTCGCCTGCGCAGTGCCAACATTCCCGAGCTGCTCGAATCCGGCCTTCAGGAGTACGTCGACAACGTGCAACTGGAAGTGGCGGATATTCACCGGCAGATTGCCAATACCTGGTTCCTGCCTGTCGCCCCTCAGGCCCAGAGCCAATAACCCCTATGAAAGACTTCAAGTGCACCTGCGGCCAGCGCATTTTCTTTGATAATAGCGAGTGCCTGAATTGCGGGCGCCTGCTGCGGTTTGATCCCGAGCGGCAGGATATGGTGGCACTGATTCTCGAAGCGGACGGTGTGCTGGTGAGTGCCTCGGGCGAACGCTTTCACGACTGTCGCAATCACATCGAATATCAGAGCTGCAACTGGGTGCTGCCCGCCGGTGATCGTCACCGCTACTGTCGTTCCTGTCGATTGAACAAGATTGTGCCGCACCTGGAACGCCCCGGGAATGTGCGCCACTGGGCCAAGCTGGAATCGGCCAAACGCCATCTGATCTACACCCTGATGCAGCTCGGGCTGCCGGTTCAGGGGCGTCATGAGGCGCCCAAAATCGGCTTGCAGTTCGCGTTCCTGGAGGACAGCCGCTCCAACGCCAATGTGCGTGAATCCTATGTGGCCACCGGCCACGCCATGGGGTTGATCACCCTGAACCTGGCCGAGGCGGACGATGCCTACCGGGAGCGGATTCGCCAGCAACTGGGGGAGTACTACCGGACCCTTCTCGGGCACTTTCGCCACGAGAGCGGTCACTATTACTACGACCTGCTGGTGCGGGGGACGGCCTGGGAGCAGGAGGTGATCGAGGTGTTTGGCAATCCCCACGTGGATTATCAGCAAGCGCTGAAAAGCCATTATAAGCAGGGGGGAAACCCGAATTGGCAGGGTACCCACATCAGCGCCTATGCTTGTTCACACCCGTTGGAAGACTGGGCTGAGACCTGGGCGCACTACCTGCACATGTGGGATACCCTGGACACCGCCCGGGCCTTTGGCTCCGCCCCCGTGGTGGCGACGGATTCGGTGGACGAGCTGGTCCAGAGCTGGGTGGAATTGACTGTGGTGCTCAACGCCCTGAATCGCAGCATGGGCCTGCCGGACGCCTATCCGTTCGTGCTGACCGACTCAGTGATCGCTAAGCTTCGTGTGATTCATCGGGTGATTGCGGCTGCCAGTCAATAGGCGGCAGTTGCACAAACGCCTCCACCAGACGGGCATCCCAGGCTTTTTTCAATTCCCGCAGATACTCATCGTCTTCATCGAAGCGGTTGTGCTGACCGGTGAACGAGTCCTTCTCGTAGCGCAGCAGCTCGATGGGAGGCCCAACCGTGAGGTTACTGCGCATGGTGGAGTCCATGGAGACCAGGGCGCACAGAGCGCTGGTGTCCAGGTCGGTTTTGGCGGTCAGGATACGGTCCAGAATCGGTTTGCCGTATTTGCTTTCTCCGATCTGCAGGTAGCGGGTGTCTTTCGACGTGGTGATATGGTTGCCCGCCGGGTACACCATCATCACCCGGGGTTTCTCGCCCTGGATCTGCCCGCCGATGATAAAACTCGCCTCAAAATTGGCGCTGGTGTTATCCGAGTGTTTTTCCTGCTGGGCGCGGTTGACCTCTCCCAGATATTCGGCGGCGTCACTCATGGATTCGACCGTTTTCAGGCTCTGTTCGGCGTCATCCTTTATATCCCGCTTCAAGCGGGAAATCACCGCCTGGGTGGTGCCCAGATTACCCGCCGAGAGCACCACAAACTGACGCTCGCCCTCGATTCCGAAGCGGTACATCTTGCTGTAGGTGCTCACCTGGTCGACCCCGGCGTTGGTGCGTGAATCCGAACAGAACACCAATCCGTTCTCGACGTTGATGGCCAGGCAGTAGGTCATAGTTGGGCTCGCCCAGTAACTCAAAGGGCGCCTAGGTTAAGAGCAGTCACCCGGAGCGTCAAGGAGCGGGTGACCGAAGGGGTGGGCAGGGGCTGTCAATTTGCCCGACGAGGCCCCGAATTCAGTGGTCCGACGCAGGTTTTGACGGGGAGGGTTTTGTCGAAGCGCTTTACAGGATTGGCGCCAAAAGCATTGTCGGAGGATGGGTGTTTGCGTGAACAAATTTAACCTATTGTTTTTAAAGGGTTTTTTAATTCTGGCTCTTTCGTTGCATTAAATGCCATATTGGGATGGCGCTTAAACCCACCAAATATTGGCATATGACACGGATCTGGAATTATGAAAGACGGAATTCATTTCACACAGCGCTGGCTAAAGGGCCTCGCTATAGCTCTGCTGCTTGGCGCACCCTTGGCAAGCGCGGATCTGATCACCTTTGATGATCTGGACCCCTCAGAAGGCAGTGTGTCCGAACAAAGCTATGCGGGGTTCAACTGGGACAGTCGCTGGGGGCTGGGCGACTCCGGTATGTCGGGGTTCGGCGATGCGGCGCACAGTGGTAGCCAGTTTCTGTTCAATCAGGGGTTCGAAAGTAACCTGGAAATTACCCGCGATAATCCCTTTGATTTTATGGGGGCCTATTTCGCGTCGACCAGCAATTACAACAACATGTCGTTCTGGATTACCCTGGTGGCTTATGATGGTCAGGGCAATAAGGTCGGCGAGCTGGTCGACGCGCAGATCAACCCGGACTTCGAAAACCAGCCGCTCTGGATTGCGGCTGACTTTACCAATGTTTCCAGGCTGGTCGTTGACGCTGCCGGTGGCATCTTCGCCATGGACAGCCTGCAGTTCCAGGATACAGCCGTTTCGGTTAACGAGGCTGGTGGCTTCGTCTTGCTGCTGATCGGTCTCGGTGGCCTCTGGGCTGCCCGTCGCCGCGTCCATTAACCCCCGCCATGGGGCCAGATGATATACTGGCCCCATGACCGACACCTCCTCTTCATTTCGTCACCTTCCCCAATTCGATAACCGCTGGTTGAGGGCTTTGCCGGCCGACCCGGTGGCGGACAATGTGCCGCGCCCGGTGACCGGCGCCAGCTACAGCTGGGTTGCCCCGCGCCGGGCCAGTAAACCGACGCTGGTTGCCTACGCCCGCGAAGTGGCCGATACGCTCGGGTTCCTGCCCGAAGACTGCGACAGCCAGGCGTTTGCCGAGGTGTTTGCCGGCAATGCACTGTTGCCCGGTATGGAACCGCACTCCACCGTCTACGGTGGTCACCAGTTTGGTCACTGGGCCGGGCAGTTGGGTGATGGCCGGGCCATCAATCTGGGCGAGGTTCTGAACGAGGCGGGTGAGCACTGGACCCTGCAACTCAAGGGCGCAGGGCGCACGCCCTATTCCCGGGGCGCCGATGGTCTGGCGGTGCTGCGCTCCTCGGTGCGTGAGTTTCTCTGCAGTGAAGCCATGCACCATCTGGGCGTCCCGACCACCCGGGCACTGAGCCTGGTACTCACTGGCGATAAGGTTGAACGGGACATGTTCTACGACGGCAACGTCCAGTGGGAGCCCGGAGCGGTGGTCTGCCGTGTGGCCCCATCGTTTACCCGCTTCGGCCACTTTCAGCTGCATGCGGCCCGCGGGGAGCATGAGCTGCTCCAGCAATTGCTCGACGTGACGATACAGACTGACTTCCCTCACCTCGGCGCGCCGGGCCGTGACACCTACCTGCGATGGCTGGAAGAGGTGGCGGTGCGCACCGCCGAGATGGTGGCCCACTGGATGCGGGTGGGTTTTGTCCATGGGGTTATGAACACCGACAATATGTCGGTCCTGGGGCTGACCATCGACTACGGCCCCTACGGCTGGCTTGAAGGTTACGACCCGGACTGGACCCCCAACACCACCGATGCCCAGGGGCGTCGCTATCGCTTCGGTGCCCAACCCCAGGTGGCGCTGTGGAATCTCGCTCAGTTGGCCAATGCCATACATCCGCTGATTGGCGAGGTAGAGCCCCTGCAGGCGGTGCTGGATGTCTATCGCGAGGAATATCAGCGCTGCTGGCAGCGGGATATGACTGCGAAGCTGGGCCTGAGCCGATGGGAAGACGGGGACTCGGTGCTGGTGTCTGAACTGCAACAGGTGTTGCAGAGCGCCGAAATCGATATGACGATTTTCTTCCGCCGACTGGCGGATTTCCATCCGGATGGCGAGGCGCCCGGAGAGGAGGTGGACAGCGCTCAGCTGCTGGAACCGGTGCTGGAAGCCTACTATCAGCCACCGACCTTTGAGGCCGAGCACACCATGGCCGAATGGTTGCGTCGCTATCGGGACCGGTTGATTCAGGACCGGGTACTGCACGGTACCGAAGACGCTCAGCGGCGGGCCCTGATGAACCGCACCAACCCCAAGTACGTGCTGCGCAACTACATGGCCCAGCAGGCCATTGATCGGGCCGAAGCGGGGGATTTCAGCGAAATTCATCGGCTGCAGGAACTTTTGCGTCGCCCCTACGACGAACAGCCGGAGCACGCCGCTTACTTTGCCCGCCGGCCCGAGTGGGCCCGGCGCAAGGCGGGCTGCTCCATGCTCTCCTGCAGCTCCTGATGATCTGAACAGTTAAAGGAAACGATCTATTTATGATGATTCTCGGAAAACTCATTGGCGGTGTGCTCGGCTGGTTTATGGGCGGCCCCCTGTTGGCGCTGCTCGGCCTGGTGGTGGGCCACCTGTTCGATAAGGGGTACAACCAGATTCAGGCGGAGGGCTCGCCCGAGCGGCGTCGGGAAATCGAGCAGACGTTCTTCGAGACGGTGTTTCGCCTGCTGGGCCACCTGGCAAAGGCCGACGGCCGGGTCTCCGAGTCGGAAATCAAGCAGACCGAAGCCTACATGAATGAGATGGGGCTTACCCCGGAGCATCGCCAGCAGGCGATTGCCCTGTTCAAGGAAGGGGTGGCGGCGGATTTTGATCCCGATGCCCAGGTGATCCGGTTCCGCGAGGTCTGTGGTCGTCGTGCCAATCTGGTGCGGATGCTGCTGATCTACCTGGTCAACATTGCTCTGGCCGACGGCGAGCTGGATGAGCAGGAAGTCCAGGTGCTGCGCCAGATTGCCCTCGGGTTGGGCCTGTCCAGCGCCATGTTCGAGCAGTTGCTGCGGATGATCCAGGCCCAGAACAGCTTCAGTGGCCAGCAGCACTATCAGGGTGGGGCCAGTGCCGGACCGTCAGCCCGGGACCGGCTCAGGCAGGCTTATGATGCCCTGGGTGTCTCTCCTGAGGCGAGTGATGCCGAGGTGAAGAAAGCCTACCGAAAGCTGATGAGCGAGTACCACCCGGACAAGCTGATCGGGCAGGGGGTGCCGGAGGACATGATCAAGGAGGCCACCGAGCGCTCCCAGGAAATCCGCACCGCCTATGATCTGATCAAGGAAGAGCGCGCCCGCGCCTGAATCCGCGCAGTAATAGTGCGCCGGACAGGGCCCAGAGGATCAGGGTCAGTAGCAGCAGGAGCGCACCGATAAAGCCAAACAGGTCCGGCGCCTTCATCAGTGTGGTCATCAGGGAGTCCTGGTAGTAGAAAAACCAGGGATGATCTTTGGGGAAGGCGTATTCGTGCAGCCAGTAGAAGACCTTCACCGGGCCGATCACCCAGAGCGCGACACCGCCAACCGCCAGGCTGGCACCGGTCACCCACAATACCTTCCGCGGCCTCGGTGGTGTCAGCTGGCGCTGGCGCACGTAGAGCCCCAATACGACCAGTAATACCGCCGCCGTCAGGCCCGCCAGATAATAGTGATCCACCAGCCGAGCCACATCCTGAAGGTGAATGACTTCGGGGAGGCGCATCAGCGTGCTGCTTTGGCCGTTGGGCAGGGTGTACTGAATCTCCGCCAGACCCTCGCCACTGCTCTGAATGCTGCGGGTGATTTCGCCGAATAGGCGCACATGCTCTTCCCGGGAGGTCTCTCCAAACCCGGTTTTGTAGCGGTTTTCCGGTCCGAAACGCTCGATGTGCTGATCAATATCCAGCAGCGGGTAGGCCAGGGAAAACCCGAAGTCCACTTGAGCGAGCAGGTGCCAGGCCAGCAGGCTGGCGGCAAGAAAGTGGCTGACAAACAGGAGCGGCCACAGTGCCAATCGGTTGAACCAGTGACTGGATTGATGAAGCAGTGATGTCAGCATGGGCCTTCCCTTAATCGTGGAAGGCCTATGATGCCAAGAGCCGGGGGATCCGAAAAGTCTTAGTATTTCGTTGACTGCGACTTATAGGAAAACTGCACCAGAATCAGGGCGGCAATGAGTACCCAGCCGGTGCCGCTGAACATCTGCTGGGCGGTCAGGTCCCGGTCGATCAGCACGCCGAACAGAAAGGGCGAAATGGCGGTGGAGATGATCATCAGCGAGCTCATCAGTGAGCGGATGGAACCGAGCTTGGCGGTACCGTATACCTCGGCCCAGAGTGCGCCCCCCACGGGACTGCCGGAGCCAATGGTCATGGCCAACAGCATCATGAACGGCGGCGCCACCCAGTGGCCCTCCAGGTATGCGAGAACAAACACCGCCCCGGTCAGGGGCACCAGGACAAAACGCAGCACCGTCTGGGCACTGAACCGGTCAATCAGAATGCCGGTGACCAGTTGCGCCACCCAGTGGGTGACACCATAGATAATGAAGCAGCTGGCCAGCCAGGCGGCTGACCAGTCTTTTTCGGCCAGAATAAAACCCTGCTGAATGAAAATGCCGGTCACCATAAACGGACCACCCAGCACCGTGGGCAGAGCCAGCCAGAACCGGTAATCCTTGAGCATGTCCCGGCGCCCGGCGCTGCGCTTGAGTACCTCAGCGTCCGCGGTGGCGGGGCGGCTGCGGGTATCCACCGGGGCCTGCTTGAGCAGCCAGAGCATCAGGGGAATGTAGAGCGTCACGGTCAACAGGGCGATGACGCCCCAACTGCCCCGCCAGCCGATCAGGGTAATCAGTGCCACCGCCGCAATGGGCAGAATCACCTCGCCGACCGGTACGCCGCTGGCCGATACGCTCAGTGCCTTGCCCCGGTCCCGGTCGAAATAGCGGGCCATGGTGGTCTGGGCCGTGTGGGGCAGCAGTCCCTGGCCGCAAAAACGCAGCAGAAACAGGCCGAGCAACAACAGCAGGGGATGATAGGCCAGTGCCATTACGATGCCCGCGAGCGTGAGCCCGACCGCGGAGAGGGAGGCAAAGAAACGCAACGGCAGCCGGTCAATCAGCCCCCCGAACGCCATGATCAGCAGGCCACTGGTCAGGGTGGCAATGGAATACAGTGAACCGTACCGACCGGCGGACAGCCCCAGGGATTCCTGAATGGGCGTACCGTACCAACTGATGAAAAACGATTGCCCGAAGTTGCCCCAGAAAATACTGATAAAGCCAAACGCCAACAGCGGCCAGGACTGGGCGATAAAGCGAAAATAATTCTGCACAGTACTCTCTCAGTCTCCAGCAGGTGATCGATTTTTAGCGGGTGAGCAACCGTTTGAGCGTGCTCTGATAGAGAGCGGTCAGGGTGTCCAGATCCTCCGCCCTCACACATTCGTCCACCTTGTGAATAGTGTCATTGCGCGGACCGAGCTCGACCACCTGGGCTCCGGTGGGCGCGATAAAGCGGCCGTCGGAGGTGCCCCCGGCGGTGGAGAGTATTGGCTTCTGCCCGGTGTGCTGCTCCACCGCTTTGACGACAGCGTCGACCAGCTCGCCCTCGGCGGTCAGGAAGGGTTGGCCGCTGAGTTTCCAGTCCAGCTCGTAATCGAGCTCGTGCCTGTTCAATATCGCTTCAGTGCGCTCGCGCAACTGTGCTTCCGTCACTTCCGTGGAAAAGCGGAAGTTGAACACCACTTCCACTTCGCCGGGGATCACATTGGTGGCCCCGGTGCCGCCGTTGATATTGGAAATCTGGAAGCTGGTCGCCGGAAAGAATTCGTTGCCCTGATCCCACTCCTGGGCCGCCAGCTCGGCCAGCGCAGGGGCGGCTTTGTGAATCGGGTTGTCCGCCAGGTGCGGGTAGGCCACATGCCCCTGAACGCCCTTGACCCTCAGGACCCCGCCCAGGGACCCCCGGCGACCGTTCTTGATCACATCGCCGACCCGGTCGGTACTGGAGGGCTCACCCACGATACACCAGTCGATTTTCTCCTGGCGGGCTTCCAGCCACTCCACCACTTTCACAGTGCCGTTCACCGAGGGGCCTTCCTCATCGCTGGTGATCAGAAAACCGATCCGGCCCTGGTGATCAGGATGCTCCGCCACAAATTGCTCGCAGGCCACAACCATGGAGGCCAGAGAGCCTTTCATATCCGCCGCGCCCCGACCGTACAGCATCCCGTCTTCGACCACCGGTTCGAACGGGGGATGTTGCCACTGACTTTCCGGACCGGTGGGCACCACATCGGTGTGCCCGGCAAAGGCCAGCAGTGGCCCCTCGGTGCCCCGGGTGGCCCAGAAGTTGTCCACCTCTTCAAACCGCAACCGTTCCACCTGAAAGCCGATGGCCTCCAGACGCTGGATCATCAGGTCCTGGCAGCCGGCGTCCTCGGGGGTGACCGAGCGGCGGCGGATCAGGTCGTGGGCGAGTTGGAGAGTGGGGGTCATAAGCGGTCTCTTGGGGTGGGGCCTTCGGAGCGGTTTTTGGGAACGGCGGATAAGCGCTTTGCGCGCATCCGCCGTAACCTGACGTTAATTGTTAACGTGCAGCGCCTCGTTCAACTGCACCGCGGTCTTGTTGGTCACACACTCGACCCGACCGGTCAGGGAATTGCGGCGGAACAACAGGCCGGACTGATTCGCCAGCTCCCGGGCCTTGACGGTGTTCACCTCGTTGCCCTGATCATCCAGGACCACCACCTTGGTGCCCGCGGTGATGTACAGACCGGATTCGATGGTGCAGCGATCGCCCAGCGGGATGCCGGTGCCGGCATTGGCGCCCAACAGGCACTCCTTACCGATGGAGATGATGATGTTGCCGCCGCCGGACAGGGTGCCCATGGTCGAGCTGCCGCCGCCGAGATCGGAGCCAGACCCGACAAACACGCCGGCCGAAATACGACCTTCGATCATACCCGGCCCGGCGGTACCGGCATTAAAGTTCACGAAGCCTTCGTGCATGATGGTGGTGCCTTCACCCAGGTAGGCGCCCAGACGCACCCGGGCGGTGTGGGCAATACGCACGCCCTTGGGCACCACGTAATTGGTCATTTTCGGGAATTTGTCCACGCAGGCCACTTCCAGAAGTTCACCGGCCAGGCGGGCCTGGAGCTGGCGCTCAGGCAGCTCGTCCAGGTCGACCGCGCCCTGATTGGTCCAGGCCACGTTGGGCAGACAGCCAAACAGGCCCGTCAGGTCGGTGCCGTGGGGCTTGACCAGGCGATGGGAAATCAGGTGCAGCTTGAGGTAGCCTTCCGGCACGGACTGCGGAGCGCTGTCTTCGGCCAGCAGGGTGGCCACCAGCGGACGCTTGCTGTGAATGAACGAGCGGGCAATGGCGGCTTGAGTATCGTCACCGGCCTGCTCAAGCGCCTCGGCCAGGGCCTGCATGTTGTTGACGTCCAGTTCGATGACCTGATTGCCACCCTGGTAGTTCAGCGCCTGAGCGACGGCGGATGCGGTGGCCTCGGTCGGGTTGAGCAGAGGCTGAGGGTAGAAAACTTCCAGCCACTCGTTGTTCAGGTTCTGGGTGCCGACGCCAAGGCCGAGGCTGTACAGTTGGGTCATGATCATGTCCTGTGGGTCATTACGTTAATACGGAAATTGAAAGAAACGCGCTGCGGTGCGAAAGGCCAGCTCAACGGGCCAGCCAGGCGGCGTAATCGTCTGCCTTGAACCCCGCGTGGCGGGTATCCCCGGTATCAAGCAGCGGTCGCTTGATCAGGGTGGGGTTCTCGAGAATCACGGCGGCGGCGTTGTCAGCGGTCATCTGTTCCCGGGTGGTCTGGTCCAGTGCTTTCCAACTGGTACTGCGCCTGTTGACCAGGTCCATGCCCAGTTCGTTCAGCCAGCCGGCCACCTGCGCTTCGGTGAGTCCATCCGTGCGCAGATCGTGAAACCGGTAGTCCACGCCCCGGTCGTCCAGCCAACGGCGGGCCTTCTTGACGGTGTCACAGTTTTTGATGCCGTAGAGGGTAATCGCTGCCATGAAATGTTCACCGGTTTTGCAAAACCGGCAATTGTAGCAAATTTTGAGGTGGGTTTGGCGGGGTTGCGGTCTCTTATGCCTCCAACGCTTTGTGAATCAGGCGCCCCATCGGCTCGGACAGCGGCAGCTTCAAGGCCGCCTCATGGCCCCGCTCAGACATCTTGTTCCAGGTCTTCTGGATGATATCGATCAGCTTTTCCTCGTCGTGCTTCTGGGCGAAGTCTTCCAGGTAATGGCTCAGAAAGACCAGACAGATCACATCCTCCAGAGTCTGCACCTCCGGGTCGCGCTTGAGATTGCGCTTGATCAGCATGTCCTGCACCCGGCGAATGGTCTCCTCATCGTAGCCGTGCTCGGCCATGATCTGGCCGGCCACCTTCCCGTGGTGCAGGGCGAGCTGGCTGCGCCACTTTTTATAACCGGCCCGGCCCTCGGGATAGTCGCTGCGTGGGCTCTCCCAGCGGCGAATGTGTTGGCAGCGGGCGGCCAGTTGCAGGGGTTCCGAGGCATCCGGGCAGAAGGCGTTGAGGGTCTCGGTCATACGTCGGCCGTAGAGCCACTCTTTGGGGTGGCTCTCGCCCTGATCCGTTTCCCGGTTCGGGTCTTCGGCGTTGGCGGCGTCGAACGCGGCCAGAGTCTGATCAAGTCGAGTCTGTGAATCGGGCATGGGGCGAGTCAATCCTGTGGGGTTGATCGGCAAACGGTATCAGTGGCGCTGACTGGCCAGTTGGCGCAGTTGGTCCATATCCAGAATGTGGATTTCCTTTTTGTCGACGGACAGCACCTTCTGCTGCTGCAGGCGACTGAACACCCGGCTGATGGTCTCGATGGTCAGACCCAGGAAGTTGCCAATGTCGGTTCGTGACATGGGCAGCCGGAAGGCGGTGGGCGAAAGCTTGCGACGCTGGTGGCGGCTGGAGAGACTCAGCAGCAGGGTGGCTACCCGTTCTTCGGCGCTGCTTTTGCTCAGCAGGCTGATCAACTGTTGGTCCTGAGTGATTTCCCGGCTGAGCAGTTGGAAGACATTGCGCTGCAGCGATGGGATCTTGAGGCTCAGGTCCTCCATCTGTTCAAAGGGAATTTCGCAGATCGACGAGGTCTCCAGTGCGATCACGGTGTTGGTGTATCGATTATCGGCGATGCCGTCGAGACCCACCAGCTCGCCGGGTAAATAGAAGCCGGTGACCTGCTCTTCACCCTGCTCATTGAGGGTGGAAGCCTTCACGGCGCCGGAGCGGATCGCGAACAGGGAGTCGAATGGGTCCTCGGCACGATACAGGTGCTCACCCTTGTGAAGCGGGCGGCCGCGCTGGACGATACGGTTGAGTTGATCGACGTCATCCAGATGCAGGCTTAACGGCAGGCACAGGGTGTTTAGACGACAGGTGCTGCAAGACGTCCTGGAGTCGTGACTGCAACTGGTTTCAGAGGTGCTGATCCGGATCATAGTATCTTCTGTAAGGGGCGGACAGTCTTATTGTTGCAGCTTTGCCAGGCAGGGTAAAGGTATAGCGTTGCCGAGCTCTTTACAGGGGCTCGGCAACGAGTATATAGTCATTTTGCTGGCCAATCGCCGCATTATTTATGGTTACACCGTCGTTCTAACAAGGTTGTCCTGCACACGCTGTACGCCTGCTTTTAGTAACACGTTTTGTCAGTCATAAGTAAGTGAACTGTGCCAGCGGGTTGTCCCGCGTTCGGAGTCATGTGGTACCGGTGCGGATTTCATTCGACTCAGCAAAACGTCAAGGTTAAAACTATGTCCAGAAGTACAGGTGTTGTTAAGTGGTTCAACGAGTCCAAGGGTTTCGGATTCATTGAGCAGGAAGGCGGTCAGGATGTGTTTGTGCATTACAGTGCCATCTCCGGTACCGGCTTCAAGACGTTGTCCGAAGGCCAGCGCGTGGAATTCGACGTGAAAGACGGCCAGAAAGGCCCTCAAGCGGACAACGTGGTTGGATTGTAAGCCACCCGGTGATGCCGCATGAAAAAGCCGCGCAGTTGGTGCGGCTTTTTTTTGCGCGGTATCGGTCGCCCCCGAGATTCGGTTCAGGCTCACCGTCAAGGTTTGGGCGTCAAGGACAGGCGATACAGCGTTGGCCACAATTTGCCGGTCACCCAGAACTGATCTCGCTCGGCGTCGTAGGCGATACCGTTCAGTACTGCGCCCGCAGTCGCCGGTTGCGCTGTGCGGACCAGTTCGGACAGATCCAGAGACCCGATCACACGGCCGTTATCGGGATCAATCTGGATCAGGCGATCTGAATACCAGATATTTGCCCATACGGCGCCGTCCACGTATTCGAGTTCATTCAGGCGCGTGACCGGCTTGCCGTTCTCGGTGACAGTAACCTGATGTGTCAGCCGGAAGTCGTCCGGCGTGTGAAAATAGAGTTGGGCGCTGCCATCGGAGCGAATCAGACGTTCTCCGTCATCGGTCAGCCCCCAACCTTCGCCGGAATAGTTGAGCTGCCGCACGGGCTGCAGCGTGTCGGCGTCGTACACCAGTAGTGTTTTTTCTCGCCAGGTCAGCAAGTAGAGCTCGTTGTTCAACTCCGTCAGTCCCTCGGCAAAGTACCGAGCGGCCAGCGACCGTTCACGGTCGGCTTGTCGGCCATTGTCCTGATAGGAAATCAGGCGGGACTGGCCGTATCGGCCCCCGCTTTCATAGAACCGCGAGCCGCGCTTCAGCAGGCCCTGCGTGAACATGGACGGGTCATGGGATTGTTCGGCCTCCACCTGGAACTGGTACTGGATGATGCCGGGAGGGCCGGTATCGGCACAGGCGGCCAGGGCCATCAACAAGCCGGTAAGCCACAGGGTTCGGCAGCTCCAGCGGTTGACTGTGTTGAAAGCACCGGAAGTTTGTGTCATAAGCGTGGTCCTGGACAGAGAGGGCTCTATGGTAATCAACGGGAAGGCATTTATGAAACGTTGGCAGTCGTTTGTGGGATTGACACTACTCGGTGGCCTGATGGTCGCGCTGCCGATTGCCATATTTATTTTTATCCTGCAGTGGCTGCTGGGGCTGGTGACCGCCGTGATTGCCCCGATCAGCACCTGGCTGGCCAGTTGGGCGCCACTGGCGGAGCAGGTGGCCGACTTGCTCGGTATCGTGTTGGTGCTGGGGGCTTTTTTCCTGATCGGCCTGGCGGTAAAAACCAGCATTGGCCGCTGGATACACAACCGGGTGGATCAGTGGCTCACCCGCTTTGCGCCCGGCTACAGCACCATCCGGGAAGTGGTCATGCAGTTCCTGGGCAGCGAAAACAATACCTCATTGCTGCGCGGACAAGTCTGCCGTGCCTATATTATGGGTCGTCAGAATCCGGTCTCGGTCACCGCCATTGTGACCGCGCGTCACAGCAATGGTGATTGCACGGTGTATGTGCCGACCGCCCCGATTCCCTCGTCCGGGTTTGTCTACCACCTGACCGAAGACTGTGTCGAGCTGTTGCCCCATATCAGTGTCGAAGCGGCCATGCGCACGGTGATTGCCTGTGGCAGCGGCTCCCAGATCATCAGTGACCCGCCAGAACCTGCGCCCGAAGCACCGGCGGCAGCCGCCGAAGATCCTGGTACCCGCCGTCATTGAGGCGATGGGCTATTATATTTTGTTACGCATCAGGTCCCGGATCAGAAAACGCGCCGGATGCAGCGCCTGGACCAGTTCGCGGTCCAGGGGCATTGGTTCACGTTCAATGTGGGCGGCCAGCAACTCGGCGCTGAGCGGGGTATAGCACAGTCCGCGCGATCCGTGGCCCACATTGATGAACAGCCCCCGGTGATAGCGCCCCGGGCGGGAAATGTTCAGCCGGGCGTCTTTGCGCAGGGCGGCAAAGTCCTCCAGAAAGGCGGCCTGATCCGGGGCGGGCCCGACCAGAGGCAGATAGTCCGGCGTTGTGCACCGAAAGGCCACCCGTCCCTCGAGCGAGGCCAAAGGTTGGTCCGCAAACAGGTTGGCGACCTCGGGGCCAAACTGGGCCAACTGGTCCAGGTTTTGCCGTTGATCCCGTTCCTTTAAATCGGTATCGGTCTCGTGCAGGTTGAAGGTGGCGCCGAGGCAGTGTCTGGCCCCGTCCGTGGGCGCGAGGTAGCCATCGCCGCAGAGTGCCGTGCTCAATTGTCGACTTCGATCCGTTGCGTTCACCTGGGTAATTTGGCCGCGAATGGCCTTCAGCGGCAGTGAGGCCGTCTGGACGAAGTGTTGCACGGCCCGGGCGTTTGCCAATACGGCGATGCGGGCCCGATGTTCTCGATTGGACGAGTCCCGGGCGCACCAGTGCTCATCCTGCTGGCAGAGGTCCGTGACCGTGGTGTCGCCCCCCAGACGGATGTTCGGGTGGTCAAGTAGCGCTTCGCACAGGGCGGCCGGGTTCAGCCAGCCCGACCGGGGAAAATACAGGGCCGGCCGGGGCAGCGGCAGTCCGGCGAGTTTGCCGGCTTCGGTGGCGTCGACCGGGCGGACAAATTCCGGTGTGGCCTGAAAGCGTTGAGCAATCTGGGTCTGCAACTGACGTTCTTTGTCAGTGGTGGCTACCTGAAGCAGCCCGCAGGCGGCGCCGAAACGTCCGGCGTCTTCCCCGTTATCGATGTGCCAGTAAGTGCGGTAGAAGCGCTGGGCAAAGCTCAGACTCAACAGGTTGAAGCGTGCCAGTGGCGAGTTTTTGGGGGAGAGTTTGGCGTACAGCAACCCCTGGGGGTTGCCCGACGCTTCCTGAGCCGCGCGGCGGTGCCGCTCCAGAACAGTCACCTGCCAGCCCCGTTCGGCCAGCGTCCGGGCGCTGTGACAGCCGGCCAGTCCGGCTCCGACAATCAGAGCGGTTCGCGGCGTGTCGGGGCTCAGTCCCGGGTGCGAGGGTAGAGCCCAGGGTAGGGCCGGCTTCTTTCGGTTCAGGCGATGAGGGGCGGAAATCGGGCGGTTCGGCGTTGCGGGCACCGAGGTGGATTCCGCCATTGCATAATGTGCCGTGAGCATTTCCCGCTTTCGACCGAAACCGGGCACTTTCTCCGGCGTGAAACCGGCGTCGGCCAGGCCGCGTCGGACCATGCCGGACGCGGTGAATGTGGCCAGTGTGGTGCCGGCCCGACTCAGGTGGGCCAGGGTGGCGAACAGTTCCGGGGTCCACATGTCGGCATTTTTGGCCGGCGCGAAACCGTCCAGAAACCAGGCATCTACGGTCGGCCCCGCGTGGATAAAATCCGGATGATCGCTGTTCAGCAGTTGGGCCAGGCCGCGTTGGGCGTCATCAAAAATCAGTGTCAGGCACACCCGCCCCCGGTCCAGGTGCAATCGATGAAATGCCGGGCCGACGGTGGGTGGGTAGTGTGCAATCAGCTCATCGGCGAGCGCCCTTAGCTCGGGCCACAACCCCAGGGCTCGCTCCAGGTCTTCCCGCCGCAGGGGAAAACGATCCACACTGATGAAATGCAGTCGGGCATCCGCCGGGGCGGCCTCCCGCCAGAGTTGCCAGGCGGCCAGAAAGTTGAGGCCCGAGCCAAAGCCGGTTTCACCGATCACAAAGCGGCGTGCCGGCGTGGGGTTTTGTGCCAGCGCGCGGAAGCGCTCCGCCAGCCGATTATGATTCAGGAACACGTGCCGAGTCTCGGCCAGACCGTCGGCGCGGGAGAAGTACACATCGCCAAATCGGGTGGACATCGGTTGACCCGCTTCATCCCACTCCAACCGAGCGGTTTCCAGGTCCTGGTCCGGCCCCGGGGCGTCGCTCACAAACCGAACTCCCGGGTCACCTGTTCACACCAGCGCGCGATGCGCTCATCGGTCAGCTCGAACTCGTTTTCTTCATCCAGCGCCAGGCCAACAAACTGGTCACCCTCGGGGGTGAGTGCCTGAGAGGCCTCAAACTCATAGCCTTCCCGAGGCCAATACCCGCACAGTCGGGCACCACGGGCCAACAGTTGCGCATGCAGGTAACCCATGGCGTCGAGAAACCACTCGGGATAGCCAATCTGATCCCCCAGACCGTAGAGCGCGACCGATTTGCCGCGCAGATCCAGCTCCGCCAGCTCTTCCCAGATCTCTTCCCAGTCTTCCTGTAGCTCACCATAGTCCCAGGTCGGGATGCCAAAGATCAGATAGTCGTAAAACTGGGCGGTGATGACCGGTTCATCGGCAATATTGAACATGTCGACCCGGTCTTCACCCAGCACCGCGCGGATTTTTTCGCCCGCCATTTCGGTGTAGCAGGTAGAGCTGCCATAAAACAGTCCGATGGGGGCACGGCTCATGGCTGCCCTCCGTTGGGTAGTTGTGCCGCCCACTTCTCAAGCCATTCCCGGGCGGACTCCCCGGGGTCGTCGCCGCTGCAGGCATCCAGTACCAGAGGTTCGCCGATTCGCTGCGCGCCGAGGTCGGCAAACGCGTCGTCGATGGCCTGACCGGCTTCACCAAAGGTGGTATAGCTGCTGTCGCCGAGGTTGATCAGGCCGTATTGGCGCCCGGCAATGGCGGGATACTCCCGGGTCATCTGAACATACAGAGGTTGCAGGTTGTCTGGCAGATCACCGGCTCCGGTATTGGAGGTACAGATGAGCAGAATTTCGTCGGGGCTTCGAACCAGGTCTTCCACCTGAGCAAAGTTGTTGATGCTGATCTGGTGGCCTTTGCGCTCCAGTTCCTCGGCCGCGAGCTCGGCGATGTGCTCTGCATTGCCGGTGACGCTGCCCACCAATATCTGGATTTGACTCATGAGTCCCCTTGGTAATCGACTGTGGTACGAATGCTGGATCAGGCTGGCGCCCTTAGAGCACGGCATGATACCAGCCTGTTCGAGCTAGTGTACCCCGTCATTGATGCTGTGGCGGGGTACACAAGCGTCAGCGGTGGCTGCCCGGGAACCCCAGTTGACGCCAGGCCTCGTAGGTCACTACGGATACGGCATTGGAAAGGTTCATGCTGCGACTGTCGGCCACCATGGGAATGCGCAGCAGTCGGTCCCGTCCCAGCTGGTCCCGTATGGAGGCGGGCAGTCCCCGGGTTTCCGGGCCGAACAGCAGGTAGTCACCTGCCTCGAACCGGGTCTCACTGGGGTAGCGGTGGCCTTTGGTGCTGAGCCCAAACAGTCGCACGGGTTGTCGCTGTTCAAGGAAGCTGGGCCAGTCCCGGTAGGTTTGCAGGCTCTGCCATTCACCGTAATCCAGCCCGGCGCGGCGCAGCCGTTTGTCATCGAGCACGAACCCCAGGGGTTCAATCAGGTGCAGGTGGCAGCCGGTGTTGGCCGCCAGACGGATGATGTTGCCGGTATTGGGGGGTATTTCCGGTTCAAATAAAACAATATGGAACATTGGTTTTCAGCCGATTTCGTGTACTATTGTGCGAAAGATCCGTGTTTGATGTTGTTGGTTATAACAAAAAGGAATATAAAGCGCCTTCAGGGCGAGATTTTATTGGCGCTCGTGCGATTCTCCGGAGAGTCTCGTGCTCAATGCGTCATAATACCAGCGTTCAGGCATGTTTATTGCCTCTTATCGTCAGGTATGTTGTCAGGCCTGACGGTCGCTTCAGACAGAATGGGGAGCGGAATTCCGGCAGTCAACAATAATTCGGGAAGCCCAGGTGGCCAGCCGTTGAGCTTATTTCGTAAACGACCATCCAGTTCAGGTATAGTTGGCGTCCAATTCAACGAGGGCGGGGTTTCGCTCGTCTGTGCAGAAGCCCGTCCTGACATGAGCGGCGCGTCCGAAGCGGAGGCGCCTGCGCCTTTGCTTCAGATTGCAGAATGGCTCCCCGAGCGCGATAGGCAGCGTCAGTGTCGACTGCTGGAGGAGCGCGTAGAGCAGTTGGGACTGCGGCGCAAACCCTGTCACCTGGTGCTGGGACGGGAGGACTATAATCTGCTGCTGGTTGAGGCGCCTGCCGTGCCCGCTTCGGAGTTGCGCGAAGCGCTGCGTTGGCGGATTCGCGATCTGATCGATTTCCCCGCCGATCAGGCGGTACTGGATGCCTTTCTTCTGCCGGAAGACCGTAGCCGGGGCGGCAAACGCATGGCCTATGTGGCGGTCGTTCACCGGGATGTGATTGAGCAGCGAATTGCCCAGGTGGCCGAGGCCCGGCTGAAGCTTCAGGTGATTGATATCCCGGAACTGGCGTTGCGCAATCTGGTGTATCGGGTATGTGACACCACCCGGGGCGTCGCGCTGGTCAAGCTCGGTGGCGGCACCGGGAGTCTGCACATCGTTCGTGGCGATGACCTGCACCTGGCGCGTCGCTTTAACGTGCCCTACGAAGGCGGGCTGCTGGAGGATCTGCCGGAAGATGTTCTGCTGCTGGAAATCCAGCGCTCCCTGGATTACTTCGAACGCCAGATGCGTCAGCCACCGCCCGGTCAGATCTGCCTGGTCGGCGAGAACCTCAGCCCCGATAAAATCACGGAATCACTGACCAACGGCTTACCGATGCCGTTGTCGCTGCTGGATATTGAAGCCTCGCTGAGGTTTGGAGATCAGGTTCAGTCCCACACCCTGACGCTGTGCCTGCCGGCCATCGGCGCCGCACTGCGGTTTACCGAGGGGGAGTCAGACTGATGCAACAGGTCAATCTGTATTTGCCGGAGTTTCACCCCCGCCGGGTGTGGCTGAGTCTGACCCAGATGATCGCCGCGATAGCGGCTGTTCTGGTGTTGATTGTCGGCCTGTCGCTATGGAGCGGGGCCTACACCGATTCCCTGCAGGCGCGTTTGACCAGTGAACGGGCAGAGCTGGACGCGTTACAGCGGCAGGTTCAGCAACTGATGGCCGAACTTCCCGCCCGTCGAGGGGCGACGGTGGAAGAGCAGGTGGCCCGTCTGCGTCAGGAGATACAGCGACGGGAGCAGATTCTGCAATTGATGTCCCAGCAGAACCTCGGGAACGCCGAGGGGTTTTCGGGACAGTTGTCCAGTCTGTCCCACCACGCGCTGGATGACCTGGCGCTGGCCCGGTTTTCGCTTCAGTCCGGTGGCCAGTACGTCGAGCTGGCCGGTCGGGTTCGCAAGCCTGAACAGGTGCCTCTGTATCTGCAGCAGTTGCGTCGTGACCAGAGCTTTTCAGGCGTATCGTTCGGCGTGTTGGAAGTGGCCCGGGAGCCCGATGATCGGGGACCGGGGCTGATGTTCTCAGTGCAGCGCGCCCTGGCCGACGACGCCAGTGTGCGGGGAGGGCGATCGGGTGACTGAGTGGCAGCAGACCTGGCAGCGATGGTCCGAGCGGGTGGAGGCGTACTCTCTGCGCGAGCGGGTACTGCTATTGCTGTGTGTTATTGCGGTACTGATCGGGCTCTGGCAATGGTTGGTGGCGTTGCCCGAGGAGCGTCAGCGGGAGCAGATTGAACAGCAGCGCACCGCGGTCGCGAATGACCGGGGTGCCCAGCAGGCACAACTGGCCGCCCTGATGAGCACCGAGGCCGACAGCCGACCCGCACAGGAGCTGGCGCAACTGCAGCGTACGCTCGATGAGCTTGATGAGAGTCTGGCCAGCCTTTCCCAGGGGTTGGTCAGTGCGGACCAACTGCCCCAGATTCTTCAGGAGGTACTGATCTCCACGACGGAGCTGCGGTTGCGCCGGGTGCGTACGCTTCCCGTGGAAGAACTGCCGTTGAGTGGAACCACGGGCGAGGCTGAAAATGCGGAATCGGCCCACACGGCGACCGGTGTCTTTCGGCACAGTGTGGAGCTGGAAGTCAGTGGGGATTTCTTTGAGGTGCTGAGTTTTCTGCGTCGGCTCGAAGGGTTGCCCTGGCGGTTCTACTGGGATCGTCTCGACTATGAAGTGGCGGACTACCCGGTGGGCGACATTCGATTACGGGTGTATACCCTGAGTGCAGAGGAGGGCCTGCTCGGTGTCTAGATGGCTGTGCATTGCCTGTCTGATTGGTTGGTCGGCACTGGTGTGGGCGGATGCCCAACGCGATCCCACCCGCCCTCTGGACTATCGGGTCAGTCGTGAGTCGGTGGCTCTGACCCTGAACGCGATTATGGAAGGCAATTCGCGCCGCCTGGCCATCATCAACGGTCAGTCGCTGAAGGAGAGCGAGATGATTGCCAACACCGGCGGGGTGCGGCTGGTGCGGATTGAATCCCATTCGGTGATTGTCGGCCAGGGTGGCCGGCAGTGGCGTTTGAATTTGAACGATGAATCTGTGCGCCGGACGAGGCCCGCGGAGCAATGAGGCAAACGATTATGGACCCGCATTTTCTGCAAAGAACGATGCAAGGTGTCGCAACGCTGGTGGTGGCTGTCCTGTTGACGGCCTGTGTTGGGCCCCGCGATTCGCAACTGGCGGCCGAGCGTGAAATGGGCGAGCTGGCTCAAGAGCAGCGTGAGCAGGCCCAGGTGGTGCCCGAGGAGGTGAGCCGGGCGCTGGTGCCCGAGCGCAGCCGTGCGGCCGATGTGACTCCGGAACGGTTTGATGTCAGGGTGCGTAACGTGCCCGCCAAGGCGTTTTTCCTCGGACTGGTGGAGGATTCAGAGACCAACATCGTGGTGCATCCCGACGTGAGTGGCAGCCTTTCCCTGGAGCTGAAAGGCGTCACCGTCGATGAGGTGCTGGAGGTGGCGCGGGACATTTACGGCTACGACTACCGGCGCTCGGGAAATATTTATACGGTGTACCCCAACGAGCTTCAGACCCAGGTATTCCATGTGAACTATCTGGACGTTCAGCGGGTGGGGGTATCGGATACCAACCTGTCGATCGGTCGCAGTGAGTCATCGAACAATAACCGGAACAATCGCGGCTCCAATAACACCGGCGGGGGGGATGACGGTGCCAATCTGTTGGGCCTGCTCGCGGGAGAGGAAGGTAACAATACCAATGGCTCCGAAGTGACTCCGGGGGCGCGGGTGCAGACCATGAACCGTACCGATTTCTGGCAATCGTTACGTCAATCGGTGTCTGCCATTGTGGGTGGCGAGAGCGGCGACCGGATGGTCATGGTCAGTCCCCAGGCCGGTATGGTGGTGGTCAAGGCCATGCCCCACGAACTGAATGCGGTGCGGGAGTTTCTGGAGCGCTCTGAGTTGAGTGTCCGGCGCCAGGTGATTCTGGAGGCGAAAATTCTCGAGGTTCGTCTGAATGAAGGGTTTCAGGCGGGAATCAACTGGGGCGCGATCAGCGGGCAGCTCGATTACGGCTACAACCGGCTGCGTTCGACCAGTTACTCGGAGCAGGATTCGGCCGTGCGCAATATACCGGGCACCACGTCGCGCCAGATTGCCGGTCTGGAAGAGGTGCAGCGTGGTACCGAGAATCTGTTTACCTCAGTCCTGCAAGTGGGAGATGTCACCGAGCTGCTTGATCTGCTGGAAACCCAGGGCAGCGTACAGGTCCTGTCCAGCCCTCGGGTGTCCACGGTGAACAACCAGAAGGCGCTGATTCGCGTGGGCTCTGATGAGTACTTCGTGACCGGCATTTCCAACAACACCACTTCGAATGTGGCGTCGGTGACCAGCACGCCCAATATCGAACTGTCGTCTTTCTTCAGCGGTATTGCTCTGGATGTTACCCCTCAGATCGCCGATGGCGGAGAGGTGATCCTGCACATTCACCCTGTGGTCAGCGAAGTGAACGACCAACTGAAAATTTTCACGGTCGGCAGCGAAGAGTTTGCCTTGCCCCTGGCGCAACGGGGCATCCGCGAGTCCGACAGTATTGTCCGGGCGCGCAGTGGTCAGGTGGTGGTGCTGGGTGGCCTGATGCAGGAAGACACCCGGGATACCGACGGCAAGCGCCCGTTGCTGGGTGATATTCCGCTGATCAACAGTCTGTTCAAGACCCAGGGGCGCAGCCGTCAGAAAACCGAACTGGTGATTCTGCTGCGGCCAGTGGTGGTTGATGACAACACCTGGCAGGACGAACTCGATCGCAGTCGTAATCGCATGCAACAGATGGGCGATGGTTATCGCGACCTCTGGGAGCAATAGCGCGGAGCCGGTCATGTACCAGGACTACTTCGGGTTGCGGGAAATGCCGTTTTCCCTTACGCCCGATACCCAGTTCTTCTTCGACAGCGCTGCCCATCGGGCCGTGCTCAATACGGTATTGTTGGCCCTTCGGCATAGCGAAGGATTCATCAAAATTGTCGGGGAAGTGGGGACCGGAAAAACCCTGCTGTGTCGCAAGCTACTGGCCAGCCTGGGGCCGGAATTTCTCACCGCCTACATTCCCAACCCCTACCTGACGCCGGATGAACTGAAAGGCTTTCTGGCGCAGGAAATCGGTGTGTCGTCAGCGCCCGACATGCCGGCCTATCAATTGCTGAACGAGATCTATGGTCGCCTCGTGGCTCTTGCCGCGGAAAAGCGGCGCGTGGTGCTCGTGGTGGACGAAGCCCAGGCCATGCCCCGGGAAACCATTGAAGCGTTGCGCCTACTGACCAATCTGGAAACCGAAAAAAGTAAACTGCTGCAGGTGGTTCTGTTGGGACAGCCGGAATTGGAGGAGGTGCTCAACCGCAGCGACCTCCGCCAGTTGAAGCAGCGTATTGTGTTTTCGGAAACCCTGGGCACCATTGATCGCCGAACCCTGCCCGACTATCTCGATTTTCGTCTGCAGTCGGCGGGTTATCGGGGGCGCTCCCTGTTCACCCGTGGGGCGGTCAGACTGATGCACCGCGCATCCGGGGGGATTCCCCGACTGATCAACGTGCTCGCCCACAAGGCTCTGTTGGTCAGCTATGGTCAGGGGCGCTCCATGGTGGGTCGGGCTCAGGTGGCCAGAGCGGTACAGGACACGACCGAAAGTCGTCGTTTGGGGCGCTGGTTATCCGCGACGCCCTTCGCGTGGACCCCCTGGCTGGCTGTCTCATTATTGTTGGTGGGCTTCGGTGTCGGCCTCTGGTGGTATGGGGTGGCGCCATGAGCCTGATGAACGAGATGTTGCGCGACCTGGATCGGCGCGGCGGTGCGCCTTCGGACGTGACCGGGCCATCAACACACCGTGCCCAACCGGTGCAGTCGCGCTACCTGGTTGGGGTGGGGTTGGCTGTTGTCGTGGCAATAATGACGGGCTTTCTGGTGTTCTGGACATTTGTCGGATCGGATGATGGAACCCGGGGCCAGTTGACGGACACGCCCACACCACCGGTCGACTCCGACGTGGTGGCGGAGTCGAAGACGGCTGATCCGGTCGAGCCGGTTGCCGACGCGCCAGACACACCTGAAGTGAAGGCGGCATTGACGCCGCCCGTGAGTCTGGAGCCTGCGGAGGAGGCTCCGGATGCGCCACGAGGCTCCACCCCCTCGGCGGATCAGGCACCCATCCAGGTGTTGCTCGACAAGGCGCGGGAGGCCCGTGATCGGGATCGGCTGACGCGCCCGGCGGGAGACAACGCGTACGAATACTATCAACAGGTCTTGGCTATCAGCGCTGAGCACCCCGAGGCGCTCGCCGGATTGGCGGCTATCGCCCAGCGTTATCGGGAACTGGCCGAAGCCGCCATGGACCGGGACGCTCTGGATGCGGCCCGGCAGTTTCTGCGCCGGGCTCGCTCAGTGGCGCCGCAACTGGCAGGAATGCAGAATAGCGAGGCCCGACTGGAGGCCTTGCAGGGCCGTCAAGCAGAGGGCGATACTGAGCCGGAGGCCGATAAGGCGGCGGACGCGTCCTCGCTCAGTGTCCGGCTCGACCCGGCAACGGAGGATCAGCGGCGAGCGCAGCAGGCGCGTCAGTGGTGGTCTCGCGATCAGCATGGCAGAGCCCGACACTTTCTCGAACAGACGCTCGCCCAGTGGCCGGATGGGGCGGCGCCCCCGGCTTTGAGTACCGTGGCGTTGGTGGAGTTTTACCTGGAAGAGGGTAATGCCTCGGACGCGGAGCAACTGCTGAATCGGTCCCAAGCCTTGCCGGACGATGAGCGGGCACGCCTGGGTGCCGAGCTTTGGTCTCTGCGCGGAGACAATGCCCGGGCCCTGGTGATGCTGGAGCGTGCGGCGGAACAGGCCGCGGACAATGAACCCTACCGGGCCTTATGGGCTCGCCTGAATTATGAGCAGGGACGCCACGAGCAGGCGGCCAATCACTACCGACAGTTACTGAATGACTTTGGCGCACGGCCGGCCTACTGGTTGGGGCTGGGGCTGGCGGAAGATGCCCGGCAACGTGAGGCGGTCGCGCTGCACGCCTTTGAGCAGGCACTTGCCAGTGGCGCTTATGAGGGGAACGAGTCCATTCGCCGTTATCTGGAAGGGCGCATCGGTGCCCTGGCCCGTCGAACGCAACACCGGGAACCCTGACATGGTTGAGACGCAACAGAATACCCGCAAACGTATTCGCATAGGGGATCTGCTGGTCGCCCAGCAGATGATCACCGAAGAACAACTCTCCCACGCGCTGGAAGAGCAAAAGCTGAGCGGCCGGAAGCTCGGTAATACGCTGGTGGACCTGGGATACGTAGACGAAAATGCGCTGCTTAACCTCCTTTCGGACCAGTTGAACATCCCCTTTGTGGAGTTGCGCCAATTCCGATTTGATCAAGAGTTGATCCGGCGCTTGCCGGAAACCAGTGCACGCCGTTATCGGGTGCTTCCGCTGCGTGAAGACCCCGATGGCTTACTTCTGGGTATGGCCGACCCCACCGATATTTTTTGCCTCGATGAGCTCACCCGTCAACTGGATCAGCCGATCAAACCGGCGGTGGTGCGTGAATCGGAACTGCTGGATGTGCTCGACATCGCCTACAGCCAGGCCAGCGAAATTGCCTCTCTGGCCGAAGAGCTGGATGAGGAACTGGAAAGCTCCGCCATCGATCTGACGGATTTCGCCGCCGAGGCGACCGATAGCGACGCCCCAGTGGTCAAGCTGTTGCAGAAAATTTTTGAAGAGGCCATTACCGCCAAGGCGTCGGACATTCACATCGAACCGGATGAAACGGTATTGCGGATTCGCAACCGCATTGACGGCGTACTGCTCGAACAGGTGATGAATGAAAAGCGCATTGCGCCGGCCCTGGTGGTGCGCCTGAAACTGATGTCCGGATTGGACATATCCGAGAAGCGCAAACCTCAGGACGGGCGTTTCAACCTGAAGGTGAAGGGGCGCAATATTGATGTGCGTCTGTCCACCATGCCGGTGCAATTTGGTGAGTCGGTGGTGATGCGCTTGCTCGACCATACCGATGGTGTATTGCCGCTGGGCAAGGTGGGAATGCCACCGGCGTTGGTTGACCGGTTTCGCAAAATCATCGTGCGCCCCCACGGACTGGTGTTGGTCACCGGCCCGACCGGCAGCGGTAAGACCACGACGCTGTACGGTGCGCTATCGGAGCTGAACAAGCCAGAGAAGAAAATCATCACCGTGGAAGATCCGGTGGAGTATCGCCTGCCGCGTATCAATCAGGTCCAGCTTCACGAGCGCATCGGCCTGACCTTTGGCAGCGTTCTTCGGGCGTCACTGCGTCAGGACCCGGACATTCTGCTGGTCGGGGAAATCCGGGATGCCGAATCCGCTGAAATTGCCCTGCGCGCGGCCATGACCGGCCACCTGGTGTTGTCCACCCTGCACACCAACGATGCCCTGACCTCCGCGCTGCGCCTGATCGACATGGGGGTGGATGCCTACCTGGTGGCCACGGCGCTCAAGGCGATCGTGGCTCAGCGCCTGTTGCGCCGCATCTGCACCAGTTGCATTCAGGATCACGAGCCGGATGCCAATGAACGCCAGTTGTTGGCGGCCATTGGTAAAGATCGGGACCTGAGTCAGGTGCAATTCAGGCAGGGGGCGGGCTGTCCGCACTGTCACAATACCGGCTATCGCGGTCGGGTCGGCGTTTTCGAACTACTGGAAGTCAATGGGGCCATGGCCGAGGCGCTGCGGGACAACAGCCTCAATGCCTTTACCCGAGCGGCCCAGCAGAGCCCCAACTATCGCCCCCTGAGCCACAGCGCACTCGATTATGCGATTGAGGGCATCTCCACCCTCGAAGAGGTCATGAAAGTCTCAGCACAGATCGAAGATGAGGCAGAGTTGATCTGATGGCCCTCTACCAATTCAAAGGCCGCAACGCCGAGGGTCGCCCCGTATCCGGCCAACTGGAGGGCCCAAGCCCCGACGCCGTTGCCGGCCAGCTGGCCGGGCGCGGGGTGACCCCCATTGCCATCGAACCCTATGAGCACCGCCCCAGTTGGTCTGAACGCTGGCAGGAGTGGCGCCACAGCGGGCAGGTAGAAACCGTTGACCTGATCATGTTCTGCCGGCAGATGTACACCATTACCCGGGCGGGCGTGCCTCTGGTGCGGGGCATTCGCGGCCTGGCCGCCAACCTGCGCCACGTGACCTTTCGCAATACCCTGGAAGACATCGCCGACCGACTGGAATCCGGCCTCGAGCTGTCGGTCGCCATGCGTCACCACCCGAACGTGTTCAACAACCTGTTTGTGAGCGTGGTGAGTGTGGGGGAGGGCAGCGGCTCCCTGGAGAGCGCCTTCAAACAGTTGAGTGAGTATCTGGAGCGGGACCAGGAAACCATCAAGAGCATCAAGGCGGCGCTGCGCTACCCCGGTTTTGTGCTGATTGCCCTGGGCATTGCCATTTTGGTGATCAACGTGGAGGTGATTCCCGCCTTCGCCAATATGTTTTCCCAGTTTGGTGCGGACCTGCCGCTACCCACCCGCATTCTGGTGGGTGTGTCCGATTTCTTTGTCGCTTTCTGGCCCTATCTGCTGTTTGTGGCCGTGGGCAGTTTTTACGGGTTCCGTCGCTATATCAAGACCGATAAAGGTGCCCGGGTCTGGGGCCGCAAAAAACTGGGCCTGATTGTGATCGGCGACATCATCGAACGGGCTTCCATGGCCCGCTATGCGCGCTCGTTCAGCGTGATGCTGCGGGCCGGGCTGCCGGTCAACCAGGCGCTGGATCTCTGTGCCCGGGCCATTGATAACCCCTGGCTGGGCGACAAGATCCGCGATATCCGGGCCGGTGTGGAGCGTGGCGAAGGGCTGTTTCAGACGCATATGACCAGTGGCATGTTTACGCCGCTGGTGCTGCAGATGATCGCGGTGGGCGAGGAGAGCGGCCAGGTGGACCAACTGCTCTCGGAAGTGGCCGAGTTCTATGAGCGGGAGGTGGACTACGATACCAAGCGTCTGAGCGACCGGATCGAACCCATCATGGTAGTCATTATGGCCAGCTTTGTCCTGATTCTCGCCCTGGGCATCTTTCTGCCCATGTGGGAAATGTACAACATTCAGCAGTGAGCCTATGAGCCAGAGATCCCCGCGGGTGTTCGAATGGTTGTTGGTCGCCGCGTTGATCGGCATCGTTCTGGTGTTCGCCGTGGGGCTGTATGGCCGCATGGCCGGTGACGTGCAACGGCTGAGTTTCGAGCTGGCGGCCCAGAACTTCAAGACGGCGGCTTCCGGAGTGCGGGCGCAGTGGTACCTGCAGCGGGCTCGCGGTGAAGCAGAGCGGGATGTGGTGGTGTTCAGTGAGCTGCCGACCTTGCCCGTGGGCCTGGAAGATGCCTCGGACATCAGGGTCTATCTGAACCCTCAAGGCTGGCCGGTGAACACCCGCTCCCGTCGCGAGGCCGCAGACGGGCATCTCGACCCCGAGGAGTGCCTGGACCTGTGGCGCGCGTTTCTGCATCAAGCGCCACCTGTCAGCCTGGAGGGGGCACTGGCGCCGGATGCGGTCTTCGGGGTGGCCAGGGTGGGCGAGGGCCGGGAAAGTGCCTGCCGCTACCGTCATTTGGTTGACGACAGCGGTCGTCGATATTTTGACTATTTTCCGTTTGATGGGCGGGTTTCGGTCAGCTCGTCACCGGAATGACGCTTTTTATCGGTTCAAGTGTTGGCATGGAAGTTGAATTCACCTATATTAGGTGAAAACATGCGCCAAGTGCGGAGTTCGGCGCCAGCAGTGGTTTTTACAGGTTCTACAATAACTCACGACCTTTAACGGAGTTTTCATATGAAACAACAATCCGGTTTTACTCTGATCGAACTGATTGCGGTAATTGTTATCCTGGGTATTATCGCTGCTGTGGCGGTGCCACGGTTTGTGGATTTGTCGGATGCGGCTCGTGAAGCGGCTGTTGATGGCGTTGCGGGTAACCTGGCGAGTGCCAGTGCATTGAACTATGCTGCGGCGGTCGCGACTGATGCGGGAATACAGGATGCGCCAACTCCTGTCACGATTGAGAACTGTACCGATGCGGCCGGTCTGTTGGAGGGGGGAGCGCTACCCGCAAACTATGAGATCGAGTCCTTGGCGGTTGGTGATGGTGCAAACGAAACATGTACCGTTCACTCTCCCAATGTGGCTGATTCTGAGGCTGATGCGGACTTCACCGTTTACGGTGTTGCAGCTCCAACGACCCCATAATTCAGTTTTCCTGGATACAGCCGAGTGTTTCGTTTCAAAGGTTTCACTCTAGTGGAGTTGGTTGCAGTCATTACTGTTTTGGCAGTTTTGGCTGCATTTTCGCTTCCCAAGCTGATTGATTTCTCATCGTCCGCGAAGAGGGTAGCAGCAGAGGAGTTGGCAGCGACTTTGTCCACCGCTAGTTCTTCCAATTTGGCTACCTTCATTTTGAGGGAAGAATATCCGACGGCTATTTCCCAATCGGCTTTCCCAATGAACACCTGCGGGAATGCCCGTTTTCTGTTGGCGACCGGCTTACCGACAGGCTATCGGATTGAAGCGGCCGGGTCCGGCGATGGCACGGTATCGCATATGGCTACTGTTCAGTGCGACGTTGTTGATGAGTCGAACACCGCTATCCGCGCCAGCTTTACGCTTCACGGAATCAACCCAAGCAGCTCCTAACGTCCTCTGCAACAGGTCCGACCATGCCCTCAGCGTGCGCAATGTACAATGGCCGGAAGTCATCGGGTTTCAGCCTGATCGAGCTGATCGCAGTGATCATCCTGCTGGGTATTATCAGCGTGGTGGCGCTGCCCCGTTTTTATGATACCGACGCTGCAGCGATCCAATCCGCACGCGACCAGGTTCTGTCCGCCCTGTTTACCGCGCAACAACTTGCCATGGCCCGTGCCAGCACGAGCAACACCATTCAGGTGAATGTTGTCACGTCCGGTCTGAATGTGACGGAAAACGGCACTCCCGTGGCCGCCACCGGTGGAACCTACCCACTGACACTGCCCGAAGGCGTCACCATTACGACCGGTACGGGCACCTATTCGTTTGATAAATTGGGCCGGACCGATCCGGGCCAGATTGTCATGACCCGTGGTTCGACGTCGGCCACTGTGCGTGTGGAGGCCAGCGGTTATGCCTACACGCCATGAACTGTGTCGCCAGCGCGGCGTTACCCTGATTGAGCTGATCGTCTTTATTACGGTGATTGCTCTGGCGCTCGGGGCTTTGCTGGGCGTCTATCGATATTCGGTGATCAACAGCGTGGACCCGCTGGTACGGGTGCGGCTGTTGGAATCCACCCAGTCCCGACTGGATGTGGTTTTGGCACAACCCTACGATGCCAATACGCCACCCGGTGGTGTGCCGGCCTGCGACAGTCAGGCGCCACCGGGTCGGCCCACGCCGCCGGTCTGTGCCGATTCCGGTGGTGTCAGCAGCTTCGACGGTGAAACCGACTCGCCCTATCCCGGATACAATCGCACCGTCGCGGTTGAATTTGCAGGGAGTGAGCTGGGGCTGGCCAACAACCGCTGGGCCAAGCGGATTACCGTGACCACCACAGCGCCCAGCGGCGAATCACTCACCCTCTCAGCTTACAGGACCAACTTCTGATGTGCCGGTGCCGGTCACGACAAGCCGGGTTTTCCCTGGTGGAGCTGATTACGGTCATCGTGGTACTTGCGCTGGTGGCCACCATTGGCACCGGCTTTATCGTCAGTGCCACGGAGAGCTATCGCCAGACCCAGGCCCGGGCGGCACTGGTCAATACCGCCCGACAGGCGCTGGAGCGGATGACCCGCCAGATTCGCGGTGCCATGCCCTACAGCGTGCGCATTACCAATGGTGGTGACTGTGTGGAGTTTATGCCGGTGGCGGGTGGCGGTATTTACCGTGAGCCGGTGCCCGATGTGGCCAACGGGGCGCCCCCTCACACCGCGATCCAGACCGCGCCTCACTCGGTGGACTTTGGCACCGCGGATTACCTCAGTATCGGAGCGATGGACAGCGGGGAGCTGTATGGCGGTAGCCCGGTGTCGCTGGCGCCGGTCAACAGCCGCACCGCCACCGAGGTGACGTTCCCCAGTCGGACCTGGCAGCGCAATTCCATTGGGCGGCGCTTTTTCCTGCTCAATCAGCCCCAGGCCTTCTGCCTGTTTGGCGGACAGTTGCGTTTTTATCCCGAGCAGGATCGTACGGCGGCGAACGTTGATCCTGGCAGTGACTTTGATTTGTTGGCCCGCAACGCTCAGGCATCGGGCAGTCCCTTCGTGTTGTCTGCCGCGAGTGACAGTCGCAACGTGTTACTGCAGATGAACGTCGCCTTCAGTGAGGGCGGCGAAACCATGATTTTTGAGCAGGAGGTATTGATCCGCAATGTCCCCTGATCTTTTTCAAAACCGTTCTATGCGGAAACAGGGCGGCTTTCTGTTGCCGGTTGCGCTGTTTATTATCGTCGTGATGGGCTTCGCCTCGTTGGCTCTTTGGCGCACCACCAGCCAGAGCAGTATTGCCAGTGTTCAGGAAGTAGTTACCGTGCAGGCGTTGTACGCGGCGGAGAGTGCGGTGCAGTTCGGTTTGAATGCATTGTTTTACCCCAATGCCAGTTCCCGGCCGTTGGTGGATAATCGGTGTGGTGGGTTGAATGAATCACTCGACTATTCCGGTGTTGACGGACTCAACCTGTGCACCGCTGTGGTTCAATGCAGTCTGGCGGAACCGGGCGTCTACAACCTTGAAGTTGCTGGTCGCTGCGGCAGTGGACCGACACGTGCCGAACGCTTGCTGAATGTTCAGGCCCGATTCTGATGGAATACTTCACTCGATCAATTCATGGGTTCGCTGTCGCGCGCAGCGCGATGGCACTACTGCTGATCATACTCGCTCCTTCGACCTGGGCGGTGGCCTGTGATGCCATCTTTACCAATGGCGTCCAGAGTCATTCCAGTACAGGCAGTGTCAGTCTTGATTTCCAGACGGCGATCGATGGCGGCGACAATGTACTGGACACCCCTTCGCTGATTGTGGAGCAGGAGGTCACCTGTGGTGGCGCAACCTGTACCGACAGCGGAACCCCGGCGGCCAGCAGCAGCCCGGATTTTGTGAGAGGCACTGGTAGCGACGGCGACATCTCGGGCGGTGGCAATATAAATGTTGATTCGGGGGATTACCGCTCCGTAGAAGTGAGCCAGCAGCGCCGTTTGCGATTCAGATCGGCTGGTGGACAATATCTCATGGAAAGCCTGACGACCAATTTCCAGTCTGAGTTGGAACTCAGCTCGGGTGATTACTGGATTGATGGCGATTTGGTGATTGGCCAGGAGACAGAGATCTCTCCCCGGGGAGGCGGTACGGTTCGGATTTTCGTTGACGGGAATGTCTCGTTTGGTTTTCAGGTCGAGACCAGTGGTTTCAGTGCCGACAGGCTACTGATTTATGCGACGGGAAATGTATCACTGGCGAACGAGGTCGAGCTTGATGCATTTCTGTATGCCGGCGGCACATTCTCGGCCGGCTTCCAATCGCAGGTGACCGGAGGCCTGTCGGCCTCGCAGGTCAATCTGGACAATGAAAACGAGATTGCCTATAGCGCCTCTGCTCTGGCCACCGCCGATTTTGCGCCCTTCTGTTCCGATACCGCAGGGGGTGAAGCGGGATTGGAAGCCTATTGGACCATGGATGAAGCTGCCTGGTCCGGCACGAGCGGCGAAGTCGTTGATCAAAATGGTAACGGTAACCATGGTACGGCACGTAATGGTGCCGATACCGAAACGGCATCGCCCGCTCTGGCAGGAGATCCGGGCACCTGTGGCTATGGTCAGTTCGACGGTAATGATGACTACGTGGACGTGCCCGGATTGTCCGATACGTTGAATGGCACCGCCAGTCTGGCGTTCTGGATCCGCACGACCCAGACGGGAAATGATACTGGATGGGTGGCTCCCGGTATTGCGGGAGTGGAGCAAAACGGCGGAACGAATGACATATTCTGGGGCTGGCTTGATGGCAGTGGTCGCATTGGTGTGTCGGTAGGCAACGACTACTCCACCAAATCCCAGAGTGCCATCAATAACGGCCAATGGCGCCATGTTGTTTTGATACGGGATGTGGTGCAGGCGGAGTATCGTATTTATATCGACGGTAGTCTGGACGCATCCGGCGCGATCAGCACGGCGGAGGCCACCACCGCTTATAGTTCGATTGGCCGAATAGAAGACACCGGAGGAACGCCCGAATACTTTGCGGGTGATCTGGATGAGGTACGAGTATACCGTGGTGCGCTGACCGATGTGGACGTTACCGCCGTCTATAACGCCACTCATCCCTGCGGAGATGCGATCTGTTCTGTTGGAAATGCTGTGCCGGGGCTGCAGGGTGAGTATTTCAACAACCAGACCCTGTCGGGTGGTCCGGAAGCCACTCGGGTCGACGGCCCCATTGATTTCTTTTGGGACTTTGGTCAAGGGCCGGCTCCCCTGGCGAACCGGGATGACGATTTTTCCATCCGCTGGACAGGCAAACTCTATGTGACGCAATCCGCTAACTACCGGTTTCGCACCCGTTCGGATGACGGTGTGCGCCTCTGGGTGGATGGTGATCTCGTGATAGAACGCTGGAATGATCACGCGGTGCAGACCGATACCAGCGGCAATGTGTCCCTGGAGGCGGGGGGCGCTTACGATGTGACCATGGAATTTTACGAAAACGGTGGCGTAGCAGAGATTGAATTGTTATGGCGCCAGATCGGTGGCGGGCCGTCCAATTACCAATTGATTCCTCCTGGTAACAGTGAAGGAACGGCGGCGGGACTTTATCACTGTCAGGTCAATCAGGTCGCCACCTATACACTGGAACACTCCCTCTCCGGGGTAACCTGCGAAGCCGAGCCCGTGCAGATTACTGCCCGGGACAGTGCGGGTAATGCGGTGGCCCCGTCCGCCGGAACCGAAATCATACTGGGTGTCGACCCGGCGGACATCAATGCATCCTGGGTTGGAGGGAACAGCTACATATTCGGTGGCACGGAAACCGGGGTGGTTCGCTACCTCAGCCAAACGACGCCCGCCACGCTGGTACCCGAAGTGGCGGAAGTAAACGGTGATGCGTCCGGCCGATCTCCGGAAGCTATCGTGTTTTCCGATGTCGGCCTGCGATTCTACGGGAACCGCGCAGGCGATCCGATTCCCCACCAGATTGCGGGGGAGACGGACCTGGACCCGGTGGTGCGGGTTGTCAGAACTGACGACAGCACCGGATCTTGTCTGAATGTTCTGGCGGGGGAAACCCGCTCGGTCGATCTGGCATACGAGTGTCGGGATCCAGCGGTGTGCGTCCAGAGCCCGGCGCAAACCCTGACGCTCGATGACAACGCCATCGCCGCGAATGACCAGGCTCAACCCCTAACTTATACCGCGACCGACCTGGCCTTTGATGCCGAGGGTTTTGCCAGCGTGCCGTTTGAGTTTTCCGATGTGGGACAACTCAGGCTGCATGGTCAAACGCTCGTCGAGGTGGAAACTGACCCCGGCCGCGAAGTGCTTGCGTCGGGTAGTAGTAACGAGTTTGTGGTCAAACCTTATACGTTGGTGGTGGACGCCGTGCGGTCTGGAGCTGGCAACCCCAATCCTGGTTCCGCCACCAGTGGAGCGGGCTTCGTCGCCGCCGGAGAACCATTTACTGTAGTACTGGAAGCCCGCAACGCAAGGGGAGCGGTAACGCCCAACTTCGGCAATGAAACCACTGGCGAGTCCGCTCGACTGAACTGGACGTCGTTGATATATCCCTCAGGCGGAGATCCTGGGGTGTTGGGAGGGAATGCAAGTTTTACCCTGTTGGAAGGCGGGCGGCTGCAAAACGATAATGTCACTTGGGACAATGTCGGTGCCCTCACCCTGACCCCGCGTCTGGTGGATGATGATTACCTGACTGCCGGTGATCTGCCCATGCTGACTGAAAGCGGTTCGATCGGTCGCTTTTACCCGTTTGACTACCATCTTAGCGGGGCGACGGTTACCGATGCATGTGGAACTTTCAGCTATCAACACCACGCGGCCCTCAATGTGGCTTTTACGGTGCAGGCCCGCAACCTGTTTGGTGCGGTTGTCTCCAATTACGACAATGTCAGCCTGGGTTACAGCGGCGTTGCGGTCCCCGGATATGTCGCGGAGGACAGCGACGGCGGCAATGGTACAAACCTGAGTGGTCGCATCCAACTCCTGAGTGATGCCAACTGGACCGGAGGCGTGCTCGAAATCCAGGACCCCAGCGCCGCCTTCCTGCGCGCCGCCAATACCCGACCCGACGGTCCCTGGGGTGATCTGCAGTGGGGGCTGACCCTGACGGATGCGCTGGACGCCCGTCCATTGGTGGATCTGGATATGAACGCCAACACCAGCGGCGATTGCGTGGCGGCGGGCAACTGTAACGCGGTTGCTCTGGGCGAGTCGCTCAATCTGCGCTATGGCCGCCTGCACCTCGAGGACGCCTTCGGCCCCGAAGTCATTGATCTGCCGGTGCCTTTTTACACCGAATTCTGGAACGGTTCAGAATTTGTCCGCAACGTCGACGACAGCTGCACCCGCATTCCCCGGGAAGCGATAACCTATCAGCCGACCGGCAATCTGGTGGACGACAGTAACCGCACGGTTCCTATTGGCGGCGGCAGCACCACGGGTCAATACGCCAATCTCGACGGGGTGGGGGTCAACTTCAGCAGCAGTGATGCCGATCACTACTTCACCGCGCCGGGGGAGGGCAATACCGGGTCGTTCGATATCGGGATGGATCTGACCAACCGCCCCTGGCTGCGCTTCGACTGGAATCAGGACGGTGATTTTCTGAACGATACTCAGATGCCTCCCGCGAACGTCGGCTTTGGTTCTTACCGGGGGCACGATCGAATTATTTATTGGCGAGAGGTTCTGGAGTAGTAGGGAATCAAATGGTGCAGATTATTTTAGCCTGAAGCGTTTTCTCATCGCGTCCGGCGTCAGCGAGGAACACCGTTTGCAGACCCGCCGTGAACCCGTCCCTGGGGGCTTCTCGTCGGCATCCATGCCTTCGAGAGTCTGCAAACGGTGTTCCTCGCTGACGCCTCAGTGCCACACCAATGCTTTGCGGCACCACATGGGAGCCTTACGGCTGGTCTTCTTCCAGACGGATATCAATCGCCAACTGATCCGCGATGGAGTCCAGATCATCGTGTAGCTCGTTCATATCCACCGACTCCGGAACCTCAATCACACCGTTGGCCTGAAACAGCGGTTCGCCGGACCAGGGCATACTGGAATAATCGGTTTCCAGTTCGCCCATGTTGATGTTGCGCTCGGCGAAGGCCTGGGCGATTTCGAACACAATACCGGCGCGGTCCGGTCCGGCCACGGTAAAGCGGAACGCCCGGAAGGGCGCGCGCTCGGTGGCTTCTGCGGATTCGACCACCAGCTTCAGCCCCTGTCCGCCCAGGGCCTGCAGGGCGGCGGTCAAGGGTTCGCGCTGCGCTTCGGGCACCGCAACCTGTACAATACCCGCGAACTTGCCGGCCAGGTGCGACAGGCGACTTTCCAGCCAGTTGCCCTCGTGCTGCTGGATAATCTGCGCCAGTCGCTCCACAATGCCCGGCTTGTCGTCGCTGATCAGCGTCAAAATCAGATAGTGTTGCATCGTTGTCATCCACTTCAGAGTTGTTATGCCACCATTGTGGCGCAACCCCGGAAAAAAGTCATTGTGAAGCCATGATCATTCCCCATCAGCAAGTATCCGCGGACGCCCTGCGTGGCCTTATTGAAGAATTCATCACTCGCGAGGGTACTGACTACGGTTGGGAGGAAACCAGCCTGGAGCGCAAGGTGCAACAAGTGCAGGCCCAGATTGAGCGGGGCGATGTGGTGATCGTGTTCGACCCCGCCACCGAAACCGTCAGCCTGCTCCCGGAGCGGGATGCCCGGGACCTCGGAGATGACTGACTGGCTGAAAAACACCCCGTCGAACCCCTCGGCCCGCTTGCTGCTGGCCCACGGGGCGGGCGCGTCCATGGAAAGTGACTTCATGAACGCCATGGCCGAGGGGCTCTGTGCCCGGGGCGTTGATGTCTGGCGGTTTGAGTTTCCCTATATGGCCGAGCGGCGGAGTGGAGGCAAAAAGCGGCCACCCAACCGTCAGCCCGAGCTGCTGGAGGCGTGGCGCGAGGCGATGGCCTCTGCGCAGCCGACGGCGTTTCCCCTGCTGATAGGCGGCAAGTCGCTGGGTGGGCGGATGGCCAGCCTGGTGGCCAATGAGCCCGGGGTGTCGGGCCTGGTTTGCCTGGGCTACCCCTTTCATCCGGTGGGCAAGCCGGACAAGACCCGTCTGGAGCCCTTACAGGCGGTTCAGGTGCCAACCCTGATTGTGCAGGGCACCCGCGATGCGCTGGGTAGTCGGGACGAGATCCGTGGTTATGACCTGCCCTCGACCCTGAACTGGCTCTGGCTGGAGGATGGCGACCACGACTTCAAACCGCGAGTGAAGTCCGGGTACCGTCAGCAACAACATTGGCAGTCGGCGATCGAGCGTATCGTTGACTGGATTGATCAACACTGGGGAGAGCGCCCGTGAACCATCTGTTTTTACATTGTCGGCCCGGTTTTGAAAAAGAGTGCGCGGCGGAGATTCAGGAGCTGGCAGCGGCCGCCGGTGTGTACGGGTTTATCAAAACCCGGGAAGGGCAGGCCTATGTGATCTACGTGACCCATGAGCCCGAAGGAGCGTTGAGGCTGGTTGGGCAACTGCATTTTATGGATCTGGTGTTTGCCCGTCAGTGGTTCGTCACTACGGCGCCGTTGGCCAACCTGCCCCCGGGGGATAGGGTCGGACCGCTGGTGGAAGCGGCGCAAGCGCTGCCCGCGGCACGCTCACTGGTGGTGGAGACGCCCGATACCAATGAGGGCAAGGAGCTGTCGACGCTCGGCAAGAAGCTGACCTCACCGTTGATGGCCGCCCTGAAAAAACAGAAGCTGGTGGACCCCAAGAGCCGCTGGCACTGGCACCTGCTGGTATTGTCCGGCCAGTGCATGTATCTGGGCGTCAGCCCGGTGGATAACCGTGCGGCCTGGCCCATGGGCATTCCCCGCCTGCGTCAGCCCAGAGAGGCCCCGAGTCGGGCCACATTGAAACTGGAGGAGGCCTGGCATCACTTTATCCCCGAATACGAGTGGGATGTCCGCCTCGCCGGCGGACTCAAAGCGGTGGATCTCGGTGCGGCGCCGGGTGGCTGGACCTGGCAACTGGTGCGCCGGGGCATGTTTGTCGATGCGGTGGACAACGGTCCCATGGCGGAGTCGCTCATGGAAACCGGCCAGGTCACTCATCACCGGGAAGACGGTTTTGTCTACCAGCCCAAAAAGCCGGTGGATTGGCTGGTCTGTGATATCGCCGACAAGCCCGCCCGGGTGGCGAGCATGATCGGACTCTGGGTCAGTCAGGGATGGTGTCGGGAGGCGGTGTTCAATCTGAAATTGCCCATGAAGCAGCGCTACATGGAAGTGGCACGTTTGCGTGAGCGTATCGAGCAGCAGTGTGAAGCGGCAGGGCTGGATGTGGCATTGGCGTTCAAACAGTTGTATCACGACCGAGAAGAAGTGACCGGCCACATCATGCGCTTGCGATAGCGTTTCCTAGACCGGGTTCTTGTCCAGCAATGTGATTTTTTCAAAGTCCGCCAGCGTCGGGTTGAGCTGGTTCATGACCTCATGACGTTCGTCGCTGTAGTACCAGCGCTTCCAGTCGTGCAGAGAACGCCACTTGGACAGCAGATAATGATGGTTGGGGCGCTGCAGGTCCCGCAGGGTTTCACCGCTGAGGAAGCCCTCGGCCTGGTAAGCGGATTTGAGCGCTTTGCGCGCGGCCATTTCGTAGGTGCTTTCCATTCCGTCGGCAATATGGCGTTCAACGAGCACGTAGATCATGAATGAATCCGGCAAATGAGTAGTAAGGCATCAGGGCGTTATTCTAGCGCCCACGCCTGCGAATGCAAAGCGCGCGTCAATGCCATTGGTTTGGGGGGCTTTCGTTGCGTTGTAAAATCCACTCGGCCAAAGCGACCCACTCGTCCAGCAGTTCATGCAGCAACGCAACGCGCTCGGGGTGGCGTTGATGGTCGTGCAGTGCCTGTTGGCCCAGCGCCGTGAGAGCCGCCAGTATTTCACCCACGGTCTGTGCGTGCAGGTTGCTGAGCAACTGGCGGTTGAGTTCAGTGCTGGCGCCATCTGCTGAGGTTGTGGCCGGCGCGGAAGGGAGTGCTTTCAGGGCCTGTTGTATGGCTTGCGCGAGATTCGGGTTATCATGGCGAAGTAAATGAGAGGTGATGACCAGCGCAGTGGGCGTTAGTGCATTGTGTGCAGTATGGCGATTGGGTGACGGCATAAAGACTACCCCTGTAAAACACGACGCCCTGATTCGCTGAAACAGCGCTCTGCTCCTGCGGGCAGATCTCCTACTCTGAAGTCTAGCAATGAAGTGGGTGTTTTACCGACGAAAGCCGAAAAATTTCGTTTTGATGAAAATGGGAAGGGTCGATGTCTGTTCGCAACGAGAGTCTGGGGACTATTCACAAAGCGTTGGACGCTCGGGGCCTGGTGTGCCCAGAGCCGGTCATGTTGTTGCATCGCGCTGTGCGGGAGATCGCTGCCGGAGAATTGATCGAGATGATTGCCACCGATCCATCCACGGAGCGGGATGTGCCCAAGTTTTGCCTGTTTCTCGGGCATGAGTTGGTGCTGGAAGAAAGGGACGGGGAAGAGTACCGGTATTACATCCGTAAAAGTGGCTAGCTTCAGTAGGTCGGGTTAGCGCGACAGCGCGTCACCCGACAACACCTACCCAAGCTATCTTGAATCAATACCCATCAACCAACAGCGAAATGGCCGCCAAAGCCTCCGGGTCTTCCGCCTTGATCTTGTTGGCAATCTGGTGCTGGAAAAAGTACCGGAACTGATCGCTCTGCTGCGCCGGATACAGACAGGCATCCCCCGGCAGGACCGGAGTGCTCACGATTTTGTTCATGTCGGTGAGCATGCCGTAAATACTGCCGTCATGCTGCAGGCGCCAGCTGATCACCTCGACGAGGTTCAGCTTGTTGGTTTCTTCCGTGGCGAGCACCGCATGGGTGCCAATGGTATCCGGCAACTCCTGAACGACATCGTCGTCATTCTCACACTGGAGCTCGTAATACTCGGCGGCGGTTTCCAGTTCGACCACCTTGTGAATGGGGGCGTCGAAGAAAACGTCGTCAATGCCGGGGTCGTAGTAACCCTCCCACTGGCCGTTGAGCGGATCGCAGATATCCGGGCAGGCAACGATGTCATTGAGCCAGGGCACAAGGCCAACCACCTCGCCGTTGGCGCGCAGACCCCAGCACAGGATTTTCAGGCTGAACAGGCGATCGTCGCTGGTATCGTTGGAGTACAACATTTCCAGGCCGTCCAATTCCGGTGCCAGGCGAACGAAACGCTGATCGTGCAGCTCGGAGAGAGACTTTCCTGTGAAGAGATCAACCACATTTTCCGTGTTGTGGCGCGACTGTGAGGTCTTCATAATACACCTCCCGGCTGAGGCTGGGGCTAACGACGCTAGCCCAGGAGACACCGATGGTGTCAGAGAGGTTCCCGAGCACAGCTCGAGCCTTTTCAGAACCATCTGTCACTAAAGTATAGGTTATAACCCGAAAGCACAACACCTAGTAGTAAAAATCTTTCCGCACACCAGAGCCAGCCTGCCCGAGTGTGTTTGAGGAGTTGCATGTTGACCGATGTTGGTGACACTAGCCGTCACGATTGCCGAGATTTGATCCAGTTGTTTGACCAGACCTTCCGCGAGAGCCATGCCACTCGCCTCTGTGGAGGTGCCGAGGAGCCCCTGTACGCCCCCGGCCGCCCCCACCGCATCTGGTTTACCCGTAACTACTTCGCCAGTGCGCTGCACGAGGTAGCCCACTGGTGTGTCGCCGGCCGCGAACGGCGCCTGCAGGAGGATTACGGTTACTGGTACGCGCCGGATGGCCGCACGGCGGCGCAGCAGGCCGAGTTCGAGCGGGTGGAGGTGCGCCCCCAGGCGCTGGAGTGGTTGTTCTCCCGGGCGGCTGATTGGCGTTTTCGCCCCAGCGCCGACAATCTGGACGCGGGGTTCGGCCCCAGTGAGGAGTTCAAGCGGGCGATCCATCAGCAGGCACTTCGTTTCTGCCGGGAGGGGGTCACGGATCGGGTCCATGCCTTCCTGGCCGCGCTGGTGGGTTTCTATGGCACCGCCAACAACGTAGAGGCGCTGTTGGTTGAAGCGCGTTTCGATTGGAGGGAACTGGCATGACGCCGTCCCCGATCTGTCTGATTGACGCATCAATCTACATTTTCCGATACTATTTTTCCCTGCCCGACCACTGGTCGAGTCGGGAGCACGGCTATGGTACCGGCGCCGTGTACGGCTACAGCACCTTTCTGATGCGACTGATTGAGCAGACCCGGCCGACCCACCTGGCGGCCTGTTACGACGAGAGCCTGGGCCAGTGTTTCCGCAACGACCTGTACCCGGACTACAAAGCCAGCCGGGCCCATCCGGATGAGGCCCTGGCGTTCCAGTTGGCCGCCTGTCGCCGTTTTGGTGAAATTCTGGGTATCGCCAGCTTTGCCAGCCGGACCCACGAGGCGGACGATCTGATCGGCTCACTGGCCCGTACCATGCGCCGCAGCCCCCGGCCGCTGGCGATCCTGACCCGGGACAAGGACCTCGGCCAACTCCTGTGTCGCCCCCAGGACTACCTGTGGGACCACGCCGCGGACCAGCGGGCCTATGCCCCGGATATTGAAGCCAAGCTCGGCGTCCGACCCGACCAGTTGGTGGATTATCTGGCGTTGGTGGGAGACAGCATCGACGATATCCCGGGCGTTCCGGGAGTAGGGCCCAAGACGGCGAGTGCGCTGCTGGCGCATTTTGGTACTCTGGATGAGCTTTGGGCGAACCGGGAGGCTGTCGCAACCTTGCCCATCCGGGGGGCGAAGTCCCTGGCGGCGAAGTTGGAGGTGCACTGGGAGCAGGTGGCGATTTCCCGGCAGTTGGCCAAAATCGTGGACAATCTGCCGTTGGACGTTACTCTGTCAGATCTGACCTTCGGGCCGGTCGATTGGTGGGCAATGGAGGAGTTCGCCGACGAAATGGGCTTTGGAGACGGTTTTCTGAGCCGGGCCCGACGAGTATTAGAGGATTATTGAATGCGAATCGTAGCGGATGAAAACATCCCTCTGGTCAATGAATGCTTTGGGGAAATGGGGGAGGTTGTTCGCCTGCCCGGGCGGGATATGACCAACGCCGACCTGCAAGGTGCCGACGCGCTGCTCGTGCGTTCCGTCACCCAGGTCAACGAAACCCTGCTCCACAACACCCCCGTGCGGTTTGTGGGCACTTGCACCATCGGCGTCGACCACCTCGATATCGACTATCTGGAACGGCAGGGCATCGCCTGGTCCAGCGCCCCGGGGTGCAACGCCAACTCCGTGGTCGAATATGTCTACGCGGCGCTGGCCCATCTCGATCTCGACTGGCTTGGAAAGCGGGTTGGCATCATCGGGTGCGGTAACGTGGGTGGACGGCTGTATCAGCGACTGAAAGCCCAGGGGGTGGAATGTCGTGTGTACGACCCGTTTCTTTCCATCGAGCAGGTACCCGACCTGACTTCGCTGGAAGCCGTACTGGACAGCGATGTGGTGTGCATGCACACCCCCTTGACCCGGTCCGGCCCACACCCGAGTTATCACCTCATCGGTACCAGAGAACTTCAACGGCTGCGCCCGGGCGCGGTCTTGCTCAATGCCGGGCGCGGGGCCGTCATCGATAACCAGGCCCTGTTGGCTCACCTGGAAGCCGGAGCGGATCTGCGGGTGGTGCTGGATGTCTGGGAGCCGGAGCCGGATATTTCCCGGCCCCTGTTGGCGCGGGTCGAGCTGGGCAGCCCCCATATTGCCGGGTACAGCTACGATGGCAAGATGCAGGGCACTTTCATGATTTACGAGGCCCTGTGTCGGCACCTGGGTCGCGCGCCGGATAAAGTGTTGGATGCCTTGCGCCCGGCGGTGGCGGACCCGGAGCGGACGCTGGCGGACGGTGATGTCTGGTCGGCGCTGAAAACGCTGATTCCCCAAGTGTACGCCATTGCCGAGGATGACCAACGCCTGCGGGCGTTGGCTGACCGGGCGGAGCGGGGCGAGGTGGATTTCGCCAAGGGGTTTGATCAGCTGCGCAAGCAGTATCCGAAGCGGCGGGAGTTCAATAATTATCGGGTGTCGGGAGCATCGGGTGAGGCGCGAGCGCGGTTGAACGAGCTAGGTTTCAAGTAGGGCACCCCTGTGGTACCGATCTTGGATTACGGCGGATGCGCCTGGCTCCACAGGTTGCGTAGGGCGGCATAAGCGCGAAGCGCGCATCCGCCGTAACCCCGCCGTAACCGACCGTGCCGCATCCGCCGTAAAACGTTTTAAGGATGATGCCGGGCCTGCCGAAACAACTCCAACATCACCTGCTCAATCGCGGTCGACGAGCCGTGCTTGAGCACATCCCGTAACAACTGTACCCCATTGTCGGCGCGAGCTGCGGCCTGTACATCATCGCTGGGGTTGGCATCTGAATCGGGGGCGTCCGAGTCGTGGGGCAGGGCCTCGAAGCCGACCACATCGTGTACCGGCAGGGGGCTCGCCAGGAGGGTGAAGCCCCGCTGGGTCAACACCGCCTGATCAATGGCTTCCTGCCGGACCAGAGTCTCATACCGCAGGTAACCGGTCTGTGCGAGCCAGAGCATCGTGGAAAGACAGCTCTGGTGGCGGGGGCTGTGCAGGCCGAACTCATCCGGCGTGTCCGGCCCGGCAATATCTTCCACAAACAGCATGGTCGGGCGCGGAAACTGGTTGTACAGCTGCACCAGAATCCGCGCCGCATCTTTGTAGAAGTCTGCGATATGAATATCCGCCATGACGCCTGATACCTGTCCCGTACCTTATTGCGAGTAATGCTCCAGGAACCGGCCCAGGCGCTGAATGGCCTTGGTCAGGTCGTCTTCCCGGGGCAGGAATACAATCCGCAGGTGATCCCGGTCGGGCCAGTTGAAAGCGGTTCCCTGTACCAGCAGTACTTTCTCCTGAATCAGGAAGTCCAGCACCATCTGTTGGTCGTCCTTGATTTTATAGCGGTTCAGGTCCAGTTTCGGGAACAGGTAGAGTGCGCCCTTGGGTTTGACGCAGCTCATGCCGGGAATTTCATCAATGGCCTTCAATGCCGCATCCCGCTGATCCCGCAGGCGGCCGCCGGGGACGATCAGCTCGTTGATGCTCTGGTAGCCACCGAGCGCGGTCTGTACCGCGTACATGGCCGGCACATTGGCACACAGTCGCATGGAGGCAAGCATTTCCAGGCCTTCAATATAGCCCTTGGCCTTGTGCTTGGCGCCGCTGACGGTCATCCAGCCGGAGCGGAAGCCCGCCAGACGGTAGCATTTGGACAGGCCGTTAAAGCTGACGCACAGTACGTCCTGGGCCAGGCGAGCCAGGGGAATGAATTCGGCATCGTCGTACAGAATCTTGCTGTAGATTTCGTCGGCGTAAATGATCAGGTTCTTTTCCCGCGCGAGCTGAACAATCTGCTCCAGCACATCCTGGCTGTACACCGCCCCGGTGGGGTTGTTCGGGTTGATCACCACAATGCCGCGGGTGCGGTCGGTGATCTTGCTGGCGATATCGGCCACGTCCGGAAACCAGTCGGATTGCTCATCGCACAGATAGTGCACCGCTTTGCCACCCGCGAGGTTGATCGCCGCCGTCCACAGCGGGTAGTCGGGGGCGGGCACCAGCACCTCGTCGCCGTTATTCAGCAGCGCCTGCATGGCCATGACGATCATTTCGCTGACGCCATTGCCCAGGAAAATATCGTCGATTTCAATATTGGGGATATCCAGGCGCTGGCTTTCCTGCATGATCGCCTTGCGCGCCGCGAACAGCCCGCGGGATTCTGTGTAGCCTTCCGCGTTGGGCAGGTTGTAGATGACGTCCTGGATGATTTCATCGGGGGCGGCAAAGCCAAAGGGCGCCGGATTGCCGATGTTCAGCTTGAGAATTCGGTGGCCTTCTTCTTCCAGGCGGTTGGCGTGCTCAAGAACCGGGCCGCGAATGTCGTAGCAGACCCCTTCGAGCTTGGTGGATTTATTGACGGTGCGCATCTACAGTATCATGTCCAATAATGGCGGGTTAAAAATCAGATGTACGGCACTGAAAGCCGAATCATGCCTGAATCATCCCGTCTCTTCCCAGCCCCTGTCAAGGAGCAGCATCTATGAGTGACCCGAAAAATCGCAGCGACGCCGAATGGCGTCAGCAATTGTCGCCGGAGCAATACCGGATCTGCCGGGAGAAGGGCACCGAGCCACCGTTCACCGGTGAGTATTGGGATGTGTTCTCAGACGGAACCTATCGGTGTCGTGGCTGCGGCGAACCCCTGTTCGATGCCGATACCAAATTCGATGCAGGCTGTGGTTGGCCGAGCTTTTACGCGCCAAAATCCGAGACGGCCATTGAGGAAGCCTTTGACGGCAGTCACGGTATGAGACGAACCGAGGTGATGTGCCGCCGCTGTGGGTGCCACTTGGGACACGTTTTTCCCGATGGTCCCGCACCAACGGGATTGCGTTACTGCATCAACTCCGCATCCATAAAGCTGGACGAGGAGTAGGGGACCGGATCGCTGTTGCCGATTGACCGGATTAATCGTAGAGCTGCTTCTTTTTCCAGTCGGTTTCCTGCTCGAACTCTTCCCACTCTTTCTTTTCTTCCGGCGCAGAGCCCTCTTTGGTGGGGGAGGCGCCGTCAGCGGACAGTTGTTCAAGCTGACTCTCCAGCTTTTTGATGATGCCGTTAATCTGGGCCAGTTGCTTCTGGAAACCCTGTCCGCCTTTCTCCTGCGTCAGCATCTTGCGGGCCAGGTTGTAGTAGTGGATGGCGAGCCTGGGTTTGCCGGCGGCCTGGGCCTGTCGGGCGGAGACCGCGTGGGCATCCACGGAAACCAGCAGGGCCAGGCGTTTGATCTGGTCCTTGTAGGTCTGACCTTGCGCCTGACCGATATTGCCGCGCTCGGTCTGATGCGCGATAAATCGGTACAGCTCCTGCAGGAGCCGCTTGATTTCGACGGCTTGCTCCGCGGAGGCAGGGCGCGCGCGCTCGGCAGGGGTGCGATGTTTAAGCGCTTCGAGCTCGCCGGAGTAGAAAGTGAAGTCCTCCATGTGTCCAGGCTCCCGCGGCTCCAGCCGGCTGAGCTGTTCACAGGCATCGAGCAGAGCCCGGTAAATGATCAGGGTCAGGTCCTTGCCCAGCAGCCCCTCGGGGAACCCGGAAATCATGTATTTGAAGTTGCGCTGTCGATGTTTGAGGGCGGTCAGCAGGCGTTGGCGCCGCTTTCTGCGTTTTTCGAGTGTCTGGGATATGAAGGCGTACCCTACCAGCACGATGAGCAAGGCGAAAATAATGCTGGCAATCATTAAAGAGGACATAGGCCGCCGCTGTTATTGATTCGAAGTTTATCGGGTCGAATGGGGAATTTGGCGTAAAAACCGCAGTATAGCACTAATGATCGGGAGGGCTGAAAGAGGGGCGTCGCTAAGTGGTTGTTTTCCCGGTCGAATAATTCGAAAAAAGTGTTGACAGGTGCCGGTCCGCTCCCTAGAATGCGCTCCACTTTCTGAGGGTAATGCCACGGCATAAAGCGCTCAGGGAGGTCCGGGTCCCCTTCGTCTAGAGGCCTAGGACACCGCCCTTTCACGGCGGTAACAGGGGTTCGAGTCCCCTAGGGGACGCCATTGCGGGAATAGCTCAGTTGGTAGAGCACAACCTTGCCAAGGTTGGGGTCGCGAGTTCGAGTCTCGTTTCCCGCTCCAGTTTCCTTAGATACAGACCAGTTTTAGTCCCCTTCGTCTAGTGGCCTAGGACACCGCCCTTTCACGGCGGTAACAGGGGTTCGACTCCCCTAGGGGACGCCACTTTACGCTCTGTGGCGGGAATAGCTCAGTTGGTAGAGCACAACCTTGCCAAGGTTGGGGTCGCGAGTTCGAGTCTCGTTTCCCGCTCCAAATCTTCAAAGAAAGCTGACTTCGGTCGGCTTTTTTTGTGTCTGGCCGTTGGGCACAGGAATCCGCCCGGGAAACGAGTCTCGTTGCACTCGGCGCATCCATGCGACTCGCCTTCACTAAAAAGACGATTACATCCGAATCTGCTAAACTACGCGGCTTCCCGTGCCCGCTGACGCAGTGGCCGACTAATGCAGGCCAAACACCTTGGCCCGTTCGTGTTCATAGGAGAACTCCCGGCCTTCGGCAATGGCTTCGTGGCGGCGTTCGTCCAGGAGCTGGTATTTGGCGATCTCTTCATCCGGCATGTAATGCAGGCAGTCGCCACCGAAGTACCAGAGCAGGTCGCGGTGCAGCAGCGGTACCAAGTGGCCGTAGGCGGCCACAACCCGGCTCAGGACCTGTTGCCCCCGGTACAGGAAGTCCTCGTCCTGGTGGGCTCTGGGGAGCGCTTCCAGGCGGGCCAGAAACTCCAGGTCATCCTCGGGGCAGTCTTCCTCAATAAACGGGGGCTGCTGCTGAGCCTGCTGGATAAAATCGCGCAACAGGCGCAAGTGGTAGTCTCGATGCTGTGTTTCCGCGTAATGGTTGAGCTGAGTCGACACGCTAAACTCCCCGGGTGGCGCTGAGTCATCGCCGCCCCCAAATGAATGAGTGAATCCGACATTATGACAGCTGCACTTTCGATTAGAAATCTCTCCAAAGTCTACGGGAGCGGCTTCCATGCCCTGAAGGGCATTTCCATGGAGGTTCAGCCCGGCGACTTTTTTGCGCTGCTGGGCCCCAACGGGGCCGGCAAGTCCACCACCATTGGCATTCTCTGTTCACTGGTCCGCAAGAGCGGCGGCGAGGTGGAAATTTTTGGCCATAACATTGATACCGACTTCTCCCGAGCCAAAAAAGAAGTGGGCATCGTGCCCCAGGAATTCAATTTCAGCCAGTTTGAAAAAGTTCAGGATATTGTGCTGCAACAGGGCGGTTTTTATGGGCTGCCCCGGTCGGTCGCCATGGTACAGACCGAAAAATACCTGAAAAAACTTGGCCTGTGGGACAAGCGCAATACCCCCGCCCGTATGCTCTCCGGCGGTATGAAGCGCCGGTTGATGATTGCCCGCGCACTGGTGCACGAGCCCAAGCTGTTGATTCTCGATGAGCCCACCGCCGGGGTGGATATTGAGCTGCGCCGTTCCATGTGGGAGTTCCTGCGGGAGATCAATGCTCAGGGTACCACCATCATCCTGACCACTCACTATCTGGAAGAGGCGGAAAGCCTGTGCCGCCATGTGGCCATTATCGATCAGGGCAGAATCGTCAAAAACACCACCATTCGTAGCCTGCTCAAAGAGCTGAACCGCGAGGTGTTCATTTTCGATTGCGCCAACTCGGTGTGGGAAGCGCCAGAGATCGAAGGCTTTGAAACCCGGCTGCTGGATGAGCACAGTTTTGAGGTGGATCTGGAAAAAGGCCAGTCGTTGAACCGGGTGTTTGACGCGCTGACCGCCCAGGGGCTCGATATCGTCAGTATGCGCAACAAAGCCAACCGACTTGAGGAACTGTTCGTCGCCATGACCGGCAACGGTCAGGTGGCTGAGCCCGCCACTGACGAACCAGAAGAGACAACGGCCAACGAACCAGCGACCGGAGGTGATCGTCGTGGAGTTTAAAGAACAATGGATCGCGTTTATGACCTTGCTGCGCAAGGAAATCAAACGCTTTACCCGCATCTGGGTGCAGACCCTGCTGCCGCCGGCCATCACCATGGCGCTGTACTTTGTGATTTTCGGCAAGCTGATTGGCAGTCGTATCGGTGAGATGGGCGGTTTTGACTACATCCAGTTTGTGGTGCCCGGCCTGATCATGATGGCGGTGCTGACCAACTCTTACTCGAACGTCAGCTCGTCTTTTTTCAGTGCGAAATTTCAGCGCAGCATTGAAGAAGTGCTGGTCTCGCCCACACCGAACTACATCATTCTGTTGGGCTATGTGCTCGGCGGCGTGGCCCGCGGATTGGCGGTGGGGGTCATGGTGACCCTCCTGTCACTGTTTTTTACCGACCTGCCGATCTACAGCTGGGTCATCACCGTATCCATTGTGGTGCTCACGGCGGTGCTGTTCGCCCTGGCCGGTTTCATCAATGCGGTGTTCGCCAATACCTTTGACGATATCTCCATCGTGCCGACCTTTGTGCTGACGCCGCTGACCTATCTGGGCGGGGTCTTTTTCTCGATTGATCTGCTCTCGGACTTCTGGCAGGGCGTGGCCCAGCTGAACCCGATTCTGTATATGGTCAACGCCTTCCGCTATGGCATGTTGGGCGTGTCGGACGTCAATATCGGCGTGGCGTTCAGTGGCCTGGTGGTGTGCGTCATGGTGCTGTTTGCCGTCGGCATGCACCTGCTCAAAACCGGCAAGCGTCTGCGCGCGTAACTTTTCAGGGTAGGGGCGTTATGAGTGAGCACACATCCAACAGTCATGGACCGCTCGGGCAGCAGACGGCCTACGCCTCGAGCTATGACCCCGGGTTGTTGTTTCCCATCGCCCGGGTCGAGACTCGGGCGTCCCTGGGGTTGAGTGAGTCGGCGCTGCCGTTTTATGGCACCGACCTCTGGACCGGCTATGAGGTCTCCTGGTTGGATGAGTGCGGTAAGCCCATCGTCGCCGTCGCGCAATTTCGATTGCCGTGCACCAGTCCGAACCTGATTGAGTCCAAATCATTCAAGCTGTATCTGAACTCTTACAATCAAAGCCGCTTTGCCGGGCAGGAGCAGGTGCGGGCGCAGATGATCCAGGACTTGAGTGCGGCCGCCGGTGCGGATGTCAGCGTTCAGCTTGAGCCGGTGGCGGATGCTCAACTGCCGATTGCCGAGGCGGGCGGGGAGTGTATCGACGCGTTGCCGGTTACCATCGAGCACTACCACCCGGCGCCCGAGTTGCTTGCCACAGGCGCGGAATGGGTGGAAGAGCGGCTGCACAGTCATCTGTTGAAGAGCAATTGCCCGGTCACCGGTCAGCCGGATTGGGCCACGGTGGAAATTCATTATCGCGGTCCGAAAATCGAACGAGAGGGTTTGCTGAAGTACGTGGTGTCGTTTCGCGAACATCAGGACTTTCACGAACACTGCGTTGAGCGGATGTTTGTCGATCTACAGGCGCGCTGTCAGCCGGAGTTTCTGACGGTGTTCGCGCGCTACACTCGTCGCGGCGGGTTGGATATCAACCCCTGGCGCAGCTCCGCGCCGGGGCCTGTCCCCGGCTTTGAGCGCCTGGTGCGTCAGTAGGCAAACGCTGCTCAGGCGGGTGTTCATCCGCCTGACCGCAGCTATACGATGACCTTATCCTTGAGTTTTTCGGCGGCGGTCTGCAACGCCTTGATCACCTTGGCCTTTTCATAGTTGCGCACTTTCTCCAGGTCCAGGTACATGGAGAAGCCTTCGGCGCGATCCTCAAAGAAGCTCTGGTTTTTACCCATGTCCTTGCGGAAACCGGCTACCTGGTAGACCTTTACCGGTTGGCTGAAGCCCTTCACCGTGATTTCGCCCTTGTCCTGACACATGACGGCGTCCTTGACCAGCGACCAGGTCTCGTGGGAAATCAGGATTTCGTCCGGCTGTGCGGCGGACTCCAGGCGGCTGGCCAGGTTCACGTGAGTGCCCAGCACGGTGTAGTCCAGGTGGCTTGAGGTACCGAAGGTGCCGACCGTACAGTAACCGGTGTTCATGCCCATCCGGATCTGCAGGGGCTTTTTGATGCCCTGGTTGTACCACTCCTGCTGCAGGGATTTCATGCGTTTTTTCATGGCGATGGCCATGGAGACACAGTTCATGCAGTCCTGTTTGACGCCTTTGCTGTTGCTGTCACCGAACATGACCATAATGCCGTCACCCATAAACTTGTCGATAGTGCCGCCAAAGTGGGTGATGATTTTCGACATTTCGGTCAGGTAGTGGTTGAGCAGTTCCGTGAGGGCTTCGGCTTCCATTTCTTCTGACAGCTGGCTGAAGTTCTTGATGTCCGAGAAGAACACGGTGATACGCTTGCGCTCCGCCTGAAGCATATGGTCCTTGCCCTGATTGATCGCGCGCCATACCGGCGGCGGCAGGTACCGGGACAGTTTGTACGAGCGGATCTTGTGCCATTTCTGCTCATTCTCCAGCTTCATCTGGTTCATGATCAGGCGGCGCATTCGCTGGTGCATGTACAGGGCATACGCCAGAAAATAGGTGATGATGCCAATCAGACTGGCCGCACTGATTTCAATGCTGCTGCTGAACACCCACTGTGGCTTGTGCACCAGAAAGCTGAGCAGAATACCCACGGCAAAGGCGACGTTGTCCTCCACCCAACGCCGCAGTCCACCGGTCAGCAGCGCGTTGAACTGGATCATGGTCAGAAATAACGCCAGTGGTAACAGGCTGAAGTTGGTCAGGCTGAGTACCAGCCCGATCAACGCCGCGTCGGCCCAGGACAGATAGCGGGTCACACGGCTGAGTTTTTCGCGATCCAGAGTGTGGGTGAAGTGGTAGGTCAGGTAGGTGTATAGAAGCAGAAAAACAATGGTGCCAATATACACGGGCTGGATAGCCGACCACTCAATGTAGGAGGCCAGCGTACCTGCGGCGGCAAAGCAGATCAGTGATCGAAAATAGTATTGGTGAAGCGGTGATTCCGCCTGGGCCTCTTCGGGCTTTTTGTGCGCTGAGTTCTTAGTCATTGTTATCGGGAAACCTTGTGTGCTGTCCTGCTCGACGCGATACGCTCTTTAAATAGAGTCTCTGGGGAGCGTGAGGGCGCCGGATGGTTTTCAATCGGCAAGGTCGGTCCTGGAGTCGCGTATCAGTCCCTGAGGGACCTATTAGACGTTTTTTTACACGAAAAGTCCACGAACAGCGCTTAACCGCGCCTAAATGGCGCCTAAATCAACGGATGCTGTCATGTTATCATGCCCGCCCCATTCATCTGAACGCAGGCTCCTATGCACGCACTAGACGTATTGCACCAACGGGTTTCTTCTCCCAAGTTGACTGAACCGGCTCCCAGTGATGCACAGCGGGATGCCATTTATCGTGCGGCGCTGCGTGCCGCCGATCACGGCCTGATGCAGCCCTGGCGCTTTCTGGTGGTTGAAGGGGAGGGGCTGGATCGACTGGGCGATCTGTTTGTGCAGGCCGCATTGAAAGACGCTCCGGACACGCCTGAACCCGACCAGCAGTCCCTTCGGGCCAAGCCGCGCCGCGCGCCGCTGATTCTGGTGGCCATCGCCGCCTGCCGGCAGAACCCCAAGGTGCCCCACGTAGAGCAACTGATTTCGGCCGGAGCGGCGGTCCAGAACATGCTCAACGCCGCCTTCGCCCAGGGGGTAGGTGCCTTCTGGCGGACCGGAGCCATGACTTACCATCCGGTGGTGAATGAAGGGCTGGGCGTCGGCGAGCTGGAACAGATCGTGGGCTTCCTCTACCTGGGCACCCCCGCCAAACCACCCCAGCCTCCCAAGTCAGTGAATCCAGAGACATTTTTTCACCCCTGGCCGGGCCAATAGCGTTGCGTTTAGCACGCCACTTGTGTACATTACGCACCCTCTGAACGGCGGGTCGTTTAATCGGCTTGAGGAAAACACGCTGGCTCAGAACAGACAATTCGATTTTACGGTGAGGTGGCCGAGTGGCTGAGCCGAAGGCAACGCCCGAAGGGGCGGTAACGCGCACGCCGCGGGCGCCTCGACCAGAATAGCAGGAAGCTCATTTAGAACAGACAATTCGATTTTACGGTGAGGTGGCCGAGTGGCTGAAGGCGCACGCCTGGAAAGTGTGTAACGGGAAACCGTTCGAGGGTTCGAATCCCTCCCTCACCGCCATACAAAAACCGTCCCCGGAAGGGGGCGGTTTTTTTATGGCCGTTAGGGGAGGGTGAGAAGCCTCGCCGGGTTCGACCGAATGCCGGGAGCATTCGGTACCGCCGAAGGCGTCCCGCAGGGACAGGGCACATGGATGTGCCCTGGTATATCCCCACCCAACCTCACCGGCGGATGCGCCTACGGCTCCGATGCGTCGGACCGATCCGCCCTACGCAGGTTTATACCGCTGCGCTCGGCCGTAGGGCGGATCGGTCCGACGCATCGGAGCGAAGCGCATCCGCCGAAACCCATCTCCAAAAAAAACTTTTTCCAATCAAACACTTGACGAACCGCCTTCAGATCTCTAATATTCGCCCCCGTTGACGACGCACTCGTAGCTCAGCTGGATAGAGTACTCGGCTACGAACCGAGCGGTCGGAGGTTCGAATCCTCCCGAGTGCGCCACATACAAAAAGCCCCACCTCGAAAGAGGTGGGGCTTTTTTATATTCATGACTCTGCCCCATTTCCTGTGCCTACTTCTTGAAACTCCCCCCACTTTGTCTCACTATTCCCCAAGGCTTTGCCGTATACAGGCAAGGCTCTGATCACGGACGACTCATAACAAATACTTATTAAAGTCAATCAACCGACGGGATAGAAAACATGATCGATCTACAGAAACGCGGCAGCCTGAAGGCGCTGGGTCTGTCTTCCTGTGCCTTGGGATTACTGCCCGTGGCCGGCTGTAACACCACATCGCCTGCAGCCCCCGCTTACGCGGGACGTGACGAGGCCCTCTGGGCCGAGGCCGACGACATCATCAACCGTATCGCGCGAACGGACTTCCCGAACCGGGATTTCCCTGTCACCGAGTTCGGTGGCAAGGGCGATGGCGAAACCGATAATACCAGTCCCATTGCCAACGCCATTGAGGCCTGTGCCGCCGCCGGCGGTGGCCGGGTGGTGATTCCGGCAGGGCAGTTCAACACCGGCCCGGTGCACCTGAAATCCAACGTCAATCTGCACTTGCAGAAAGGGGCCGTACTCTCGTTCTACACGGACCCGGAGCGCTACAAGCCCTATGTGATGACCCGCTGGGAAGGGGTGGAACTGATGGGGTACTCGCCGCTGATTTACGCCTACGAGCAGGAAAACATCGCGGTGACAGGCGAGGGTGTGCTGGAGGGCAATGGCTCCAATACCGTCTGGTGGCCCTGGAAGGGTAAGTGGAGCCGCGCTCAGTGGCCCATTGATCCGGTAGAGGATCAGAAGCACACCCGCACGCCGCTGTTTGAAATGGCAGAACAAGGTGTGCCGGTGGATGAGCGGGTGTTCGAGGACAACTACCTGCGTCCGCCCTTTGTTCAGCCTTACCGCTGTAAACGCGTACTGATCGAAGGCGTGACCATCCGCAACTCCCCCTTCTGGCTGATCAATCCCGTGCTGTCTGAAGACGTGATTGTGCGCGGCGTGCAGTGCGTCAGTCACGGGCCGAACTCCGATGGTTGTGACCCCGAGTCCTGCAACCGCGTGTTGATCGAAAAATGCCTGTTCGATACCGGGGATGACTGCATTGCACTCAAATCCGGTCGAAACGCCGATGGCCGTCGTCTGGCCACACCAATCCAGAATATTGTGATTCAGGATTGCCAGATGCGAGCCGGTCACGGTGGGGTGGTGATTGGCAGTGAAATCTCGGGCGGTGCGCGCAATGTGTTTGCCCGTCGCTGTCATATGGACAGCCCGGTGCTGGACCGCGCGGTGCGCATCAAAACCAATTCGGTGCGTGGCGGGCTGATCGAGAATATCGCCATTCGGGATATCGTGATTGGACAGGTGAAAGATGTCTTCGTGATCAACTTCTACTATGAGGAAGGGGATGCCGGAGATTACCTGCCAGAGGTGAAGGACCTCCATGTCAGCAATATGGTGGTGGACAATGCCGAGCGGGTATTCCATCTGCGCGGCTTTGAGCGCGCGCCCATCAGCGGGGTGACGTTACACGATGTCACCATCAAGCATGCCGATGAGTTGGGTATTCTGGAAAATGTCTCCTCCATCGAGACCGAGTCCGTGAGTCTCAACGGCGAACCACTGCAGTTGTAACACTCGAAGTGGGCACCGGTGCAGCGCCATGCTGTGCCGGTGCTAGTCGAACGCCACTTCCATCAGGCGCAGGTCGAAGATCAACACCGCATTGGGCCCGATTTTGTTGCCCACACCCTTCTTGCCCCAGGCCAGCTCCGGGGGAACCACGAACTCGTAGCGGGCGCCTTCCCGCATCAGTTGTAACCCCTCCTGAATACCGGCAATGGCTTCTTTCATCCAGAAGGTATCGGGCATCCCCTCCTGATAGGTGTCGCCAATCACTTTGCCGTTGACCAATTGGATGCGTTGGTTGACTACCACTTTATCGTCCATGGTGGGCGTCAGGCCCTGGCCGGGCTCCACCTCCCGGTAGAGCAGCCCGGAATCGGTTTCCACCACGCCGGGCTTCTGGCGGAACTTGTCCATGTACTGTTCGCTGGCTTTGCGATTCTGGCCGGAGGAGCCTTTGTTGAGCTTTTTGGAGGGCATAGGCTTGTCGTTCAGATTGCTAAAAAGCGCAAGCTTTGCCGAAAATGCCCCGAATTGCAATTGTATAAGCCTGGGTAACGGGGCGGAGTGGGGCCGCCGGGTTAAACGATTCCTTACGATTCTGGGGGTTACCTTCTTGGGATGACTCGATTACCCTTGGTCGTTTGCGTATAATCGATCGTCTAATTATATGATTTATGGGTAGTGGCAGTGGCTTCGGAGTATTCAGTACATCAATTATTGCAGGCGTTGTTGGATGAACATCTGACTGAGCCCGCTCGGGCCTTCTGGACCAAGGCGCAGAGCCAGATAGTCGACGGTGCACGAGGCCAGGCCTTTGCCAATCTGTTGGCCATGGCCAGCCGGCACGCCAAACGCCAGCCCCTGGGATTGACCGACACGGAGCTGGCCGCTGCCGAGGGGGCCCTGCCGGGCTGGAGCCCCCGGGCCTGGAACCGGCTCGAGCTGCTGCGCATCAACCTGATTCTGGTGCGTCCCGACCTGGAGCAGGCGAGCTTTGCCGAGGAATTCGAGGCATTGTTCCGCTTTGCCGACGAGGGGGAGACCTGCGCGCTCTACCGAAGCCTGCCCCTGCTGCCTCGCGGCGAGCGTTTTACCTGGCGGGCGGCCGAGGCCTGCCGTACCAATATGTTGACGGTATTTGAAGCCGTTGCCCTGGACTCGCCGTATCCGGTCACCCACTTTGACGATACCGCCTGGCACCAGTTGGTGATCAAGGCGCTGTTTCTGGATTGCCCGCTGTACCGGGTATCCGGGCTGGATCAGCGGCTCACCCCCGAACTGACCCGGATGGCGTTGGACTGGGCCGAGGAGCGCCACAGCGCCGGACGCCACTACCACCTTGGGCTCTGGCTCTGCCTGGGGCCTCACCACCCGGAGCGGGTCCGCCAGTTTCTCGACACCCACTGGCCCGAGGCCACCACGATGGAACAGCAGGCCATGCTGCTCGCCGCCGCCCGTGCCGGGCAGGCGCAGTGGCTGGCGTCGGTCGAGCCGGCCGACCCGAAAGTGTTACCCTACTGGCAAAACGCGACCGCAGGGCGCTCCGAACAGGCGCAGTTTGCGCCCCTGTTTGCCGAGCGGCCGTCCGCTTGATCAATAACGTACCCGAATAACAGAGGCGTGCTTATGCAGTACTTTGACCCGCATATTCATATGAGCAGTCGCACCACCGACGATTACCAGAACATGGCCGCCGCGGGCATTCGCGCGGTCATCGAGCCGGCCTTCTGGATGGGCCAGCCGCGCACCAACGTGGGCAGCTTCATCGATTACTTCGCCAGCCTGGTGGGCTGGGAGCGCTTCCGCGCCTCGCAGTTCGGCATCGCCCACTACTGCACCATCGGCATCAACTCCAAAGAGGCCAACAACGAAGGCCTGGCCCGTGAGGCGCTGGAAATCCTGCCCAACTTTGCCCTGAAAGAGGGGGTCGTGGCGATTGGGGAAATCGGCTATGACGAGATTACTCCGGCGGAAGAGTACATCTATCAGCGCCAACTGGAATTCGCCGTCGAGCACGACATGGTGGTGATGGTGCACTCCCCCCACCGGGACAAGAAAAACGGCATCATCCGCTCCATTGATGTGGCGCGGGAAATCGGCGTGCCCATGGAGAAGCTGGTCATCGACCACAACAACGAAGAGACCGTGGACGATGTACTGAACAGCGGCGCCTGGGCGGCCTTCACCATCTACCCCAATACCAAGATGGGCTCCGAACGGATGGTGGAGGTGGTCCGCAAGTACGGGCCGGAACGCATTATCGTCGACAGCTCCGCCGACTGGGGCGTGAGTGATCCACTGTCGGTTCCGAAGACCGCCAACCTGATGCGCGAGCGCGGTATCGAGGAAAAAGCCATTGAGCTGACCTGTTGGCAGAACGCCCTGGACGCCTACGCCCAGTCCGGACAGATCGACATCGACGAGCTGTCCCGGCCGGCGGTAATTGATCAGCGCCAATCCTATAACGACAACACTGTGCTGCGCGGCCAACAACCCCGCGTCGATGAGCCGGTGCCCAACTGATTGCAGAATAAGCGGTAGCAACTCATGTGGCAGATTCACCAGGCGTTCACCATGACGCACGAGTTCCCGGTGTATTTCAACCGGTACACCTTCAACCCCGAGAGCGATATATTGCTCAAGGTGCTCGCGTTTGCGGGCAAAAAGCGTCACCGGGTTCTGCCCGTGATCGACGATCAGGTGCTCAAGGGCCACCCGGACCTGGTGGAGCGCATGCGCGCTTACGCCGAGGCTCACGCGGACCGGATCGAGCTGATTGAGCCGCCACTGATGGTGCGCGGCGGCGAGATCTGCAAGAACGATCCGGTGGAAGTCGATGAGTTTTACCGGCGCACGCAAACCGATCGGATTGACCGGCACAGCTTCGCCTTGGTGATTGGCGGCGGTGCCGTGATCGATGCCATGGGCTATGCGGCGGCCACCGCGCATCGCGGCATCCGATTGATCCGCATGCCCACTACGGTGTTGGCCCAAAACGACGCCGGTATTGGAGTAAAAAATGCCATCAACTATCGCGGCCGTAAAAACTACCTGGGTACTTTCGCGGCACCCTATGCCGTGATCAACGACTACGATCTGCTGAGCAGCCTGTCGGCTCGGGACAGCCGCTGTGGCATTGCCGAAGCGGTGAAAGTCGCGCTGATACGCGACGGCGAATTTTTCCACTGGCTACATGAAGCGCGCCATCGCCTGGGGGAATTTGAACCCAAGGCCATGGAGCATATGATCGCCCGGTGCGCCGAGCTGCACCTGAACCATATCCGCACCAGTGGTGACCCCTTCGAGCAGGGCAGTGCCCGGCCTCTGGACTTCGGTCACTGGGGCGCGCACCGGATGGAAGAACTTTCCAACTCCGAGCTGCGCCATGGCGAAGCGGTGGCCATCGGCATTGCCCTGGACTCACTGTACTCCCACGCCATGGGCACCATCGATACACACACCCTGTTGGCCATTCGCGACACGCTCGAAGGTGTCGGTTTCACCCTGCGTCATCCGGCCCTTGAAGCGCTGGATATCGACGCGGCCCTGCAGGGTTTCCGCGAACACCTGGGCGGCGAGCTGTGCATCACTCTGTTGATCTCGGCGGGCGAAGCGGAAGAAGTGGACCACATTGACCTGGACACCATGCACCAGTGCCGTCAGCAACTGCTGGAGAACCAATGGCCAAGCTGAACGCGCCACTCACCTATTGCAGCAACATCCACCCCGGCGAAGGCTGGGCCGATGTGATGCACAACCTCAACAGCCACGGGCTGGAAGTCATGGAGCGACTGGGAGACACCGCCCAGCGTCCCTTTCCCCTGGGGCTGCGCATCGCCGGGCAAGCGGCGACGGAAGTGGACGCCCAGGCGGTCGCGGAATTCCAGCAATGGTGTCGCGAGCACAACGCCTATCTGCTGACCATCAATGGCTTTCCCTACGGCGCCTTCCACAACGAACGGGTCAAAGAAAACGTCTACCTGCCGGACTGGCGCGATGAAGAGCGCGTGCGCTACACCTGCCAGCTCGGTGACATCGCCGTACAACTGCAACCGGATGCCCGACAGTTGTCGATATCCACGGTACCGGTCGCCTTCAAACAGGGCTTCGCACCGGAAGACTGGAACACCGTATTCGACCACATCCAGGACGTACTCGCCCACTTCGCCAACCTGAAGCGAAGCACCGGCGTACACCTGATGCTCGCCATCGAACCCGAGCCGGCCTGCGTGCTGGAAACCACCGACGAACTGCTGGCCTTCTTCCAACGCCTGCGCCCGCGTCTGAGTCTGGCCGAAAACGCCCATTTGGGCGTCTGCTTCGACTGCTGCCACCAGGCCGTCGAATTCGAAGACCCGGCCATCTGCCTGCAGCGCTTGGCCGAAGCCGAAATCCCCATCGCCAAAGTCCAGGTCTCCAGCGCTCTGCAGGCCGACACCCCGGAAGAAGTCGAGCGCCTCAAAGGTTTCAATGAGCCGGTCTACCTACACCAGGCCATTGCCCGCACCGGTGATGGAGCGCTACACGCTTTCCCCGACTTACCCGAATTCGAGGCGGCCATGGATGCGGGCCTGACGCCAACCGAGTGCCGGGTACACTTCCACGTACCGATCTTCCTCGAACACCTGGGCGACTGCGGCACCACCCAGGGGTTTCTGAAAACATTGCTGCCCAAACTGGCTACCGATATTCCCCTGGAAGTGGAAACCTACAGCTTTGGCGTTTTGCCCGAACACCTTAAAACGGAGTCGGTGGGGGAGAGTATCGCCCGAGAGCTAATGTGGGTAAACCAACTACTGGATTGTGACTGAACGCTCGACGCAATCGGTCCGGAGTCTGTTCCAAGACCCGCCGTGACAAATCGGCAGGATAGACGATTTGCGCAGCGAAGCTGCCCGGAGGGCTAGCCACACGGATGTGGCTAGTGAATCATCCCTGGAGGCTTCTTGTCGGCTCCCTGCCTCCGAGAGTATTGGAACAGACTCCGGACCGATTGCTCTCTCCATTGACTGATGTGCCAAATTAAAGAGTGGTGATATGCATAGAACGGTTGTTCTTAACGTCGTAGGTCTCACGAGAAAATTATTGGGTGAGCATACGCCCAATCTCAATAAGCTGCGAGACAAGGCCACTGACATTGAGCCGGTTATTCCTGCGGTTACCTGTACTGCCCAAGCCACTTACACCACGGGTAAGCCACCGAAAGATCATGGCATCGTGGCCAATGGCTGGTATTTTCGGGATATGAACGAAGTCTGGCTCTGGCGGCAAAGTAACAAACTGGTTCAGAGTCCTAAAGTGTGGCACCTGGCCAAAGAGCGCGACCCGAACTTTACCTGCAGCAACACCTTCTGGTGGTACGCCATGGCCACCGATGCCGACTGGACCCTGACGCCGCGCCCACTGTACCTGGCCGACGGTCGCAAAGAGCCGGACTGCTATACCTGCCCGCTGGAACTGCGCCACACCCTCAGTGAAAAATTCGGCAACTTTCCGCTGTTCAACTTCTGGGGCCCCATGACCAGCATCAAATCCAGTCAGTGGATTGCGGATGCGGCGAAGTATATTGAAGAAGAGAAGCGGCCCAGCCTGCAGCTTGTGTACCTGCCGCATCTGGATTATGTGCTCCAGAAAGAGGGGCCCGATGGTGATATCGCTCAGGACCTGCAGGAGATTGATACCCTGGTGGGTGATCTGCTCGACTTTTTTCAACAGCGCGGTTGCCGCGTGATGGTGCTGTCCGAGTACGGTATTCAGAAGGTCAACCGAGCGGTGCATCCCAACCGACTGCTGCGCGATGCGGGTATGGTCTCGGTGAAAGTGGACCTGGGCAAAGAGTATCTGGATTATTTCAGTAGCCGCGCCTTCGCGGTGGCGGACCACCAGATTGCCCACATCTATGTACACAACCCCGATGATATTCCCGCCGTTCGCCAGGTCTTTGAAGGGGTGGAAGGCATTGATCGGGTTCTGGATAAAACCGAACAGGCCGAACTGGGGCTGGAACATGAGCGCAGCGGTGAGTTGGTGCTGCTGGCGAAGCCCGATAGCTGGTTTACCTATTATTTCTGGTTGGACGATGAGCGCCAGCCGGATTACGCTCATCAGGTGGAGATTCACCGCAAGCCCGGTTTCGATCCCTGTGAGTTGTTTTTTGACCCGAAACTGCGGTTTCCGAAATTGAAAGCGGCGCGTCGGGTGGCTCAGAAAAAACTCGGCTTTCGCTATGTGATGGATGTGATTGCCGTTGCGCCGGAGTTGGTGAAGGGTTCCCATGGGGTGAGTGATGGTTCGCCGGAGTCGCTGCCTTTGCTGATGAGTACGGAGCCGCGGTTGATTCCCGACGGAAGAGTGCCGGCGACGGATATCTGCGATCTTATGTTGAAGCATTTGTTTGATTAGTTAAGTGTGCTATTAGAGTCCGGCCGAAGGTGGGGTCTACCGTTTGTAGACCCGCCGTGAACCCATCCATGGGGGCTTCTCGTCGACATCCTTGTCTCCGAGAGTCTACAAACGGTAGACCCCACCTTCGGCCTCAGTGCCAACGTTAACCCTTGCACCGAATTGAGAGTGTTATGCCTTCTGTAAAAACCCTGTTAGCCCTGGGGCGGGTCAGTAACCTGCCGACAGTGTGGATGAACATCCTGACGACCGCGGTGTTGGTCAGTGCTACCGTTGGTGGTAGCTACACCATCGGTTTGTTGATCTTTGCCATTTCCTGTTTCTATGCCGGTGGTATGACGCTGAACGATTACTGTGATCGGGATTGGGATACCCAGCATCAGCCTTATCGTCCCATTCCTTCGGGGCGGGTTCGGCCCCGGCAGGTGTTGAGTATCGCGTTGGGGCTGTTTGCCACGGGGTTCGTGTTTCTGTTTTTTGCTCCGGACGATCGGGCGCCCTTGGCGGGCCTGGCTTTATTGCTGGTGATTGTTCTGTACGATGCGTTGCATAAAAAACATTGGAGTACCGTGTTTCTGATGGCGCTGACCCGGCTTGGGGTTTACGCGGTGACTGCGGTGGCCTTGGTGGGGGAGGTGCCCGCGTTGGTATGGTTGGCGGGCGGTATTCAGACGGTTTATACCCTGGCGGTCACGGTGGTGGCGCGGTGGGAGAACAGCCGTCGAGACGGCTTTGGTTTTCCCGTGATTCCCTGGATGATCGCGGCCATGGGGATTGTCGACGGGGTATTTCTCGCGATTGTGGTGAACCCCGTATGGCTCGCGATTGGTGTTGCGGCGACCCTGTTGACCCGGCTGAGCCAGCGGTATGTTCGGGGGGATTAGGGCGCCAGACACTCCATACACCGCGCATAAACCGCTCTTGGATCATCAAGTTCACTCAACATCCGCAGAGGTTCCAGCAACGGCGCGAGCTGACTCTTCAACTTCGGCGTCAACCACTCCGGCCCAGATACCTGCGGCACCCAGGCGCTGACGGCGCTGCCGCTGAGCTGCTTGAGAAACTGCTCGTAGGGCGCCAGCGGGCGGGTGATCTGGCGCACCTCGTAGTCGCCCAGCTCAGCGTGCTCCGCCGCCGCGGCGAGTGTCTCTTCCAGACTACCCAAACGGTCCACCAGTCCGAGCTCCTGTGCCATCGCACCCGTCCACACGCGTCCCTGACCCAACTGATCCACCCGCTCTGGAGTCAGCCCCCGGGCGTCGGCAACGAGTTCGATGAACTGTTGGTAAATGTGATTCACCGTCTGTTGAATGATCCGGTTGGCCTGGGGTGTCAGTGTTCGGTCCAGGCGCATGGAGCCGGCCAGCGGCGTGGTGCCAACTCCATCTACATGAATGCCGATTTTCTCAAGACTGTCCTCAAAGGTCGGTATGGCCCCGAATACGCCGATGGAACCGGTCAGTGTCGTGGGTGTTGCCCAGATTTCATCGGCGCCCGCGGCCATCCAGTAGCCTCCGGAGGCGGCCATACTGCCCATGGAAACCAGTACCGGCATCCCTTCTGCCCGCAGTGCCGCGATTTCGGAACGAATGACCTCCGAGGCATAGGCGCTACCACCGCCGCTGTCGATGCGGATGACGAGCGCTTTGATGTTCGGGTCGTCCCGCACCTGCTGCAACCGTTGCAGGAAGCTATCACTACCGATGCTGCCTTCGGGTTGCTCGCCGGAGGAGATGGTACCGGACGCGACGATCAAGCCGACACGGTCGTTTGCGGATTTTGCGGACTGGCGACGGACATCGGCCAAAAACGTCCTATGGCCTATTCCATTGTAATGATCCCCGTAGTCGCTGTGACCGAAACGCTCGGTCAGCAGTTGCTGGCGCTCGCGGTGGCTTAGGATTCCGTCGATCAGCTGCGATTCCAGTGCCAGTTGTGCACTGTCGCCGCTCACCGAGGCCAGTTGGATATCCATGTTGCGGATGTAGTCATTGACGGCGCCGCTGGGCAATTGGCGCAGCGCTTCCACCCGGCTGGTGTATACGCCCCAGAGCTGGTTGAGCCACTCGCTGTTGTGCTCCCGGGATTCGGGAGACATGTCGTCCCGGGTATAGGGTTCGATAAAATCTTTGTACTTTCCGACCCGGAAGACGTGGAAATTCACGGACAGTTTGTCCATGGCACTTTTGAAATAGTTGCGGTAGTTGGCGTAGCCGGTGAGCAGTACCGAGCCCATCGGATCCAGGTATATCTCATCGGCGTAACTCGCCAGGTAATACTGCTCCTGGGTGTACAGACTGCCCAGGGCAATGATCGGCTTGTCGCTGTCTTTGAATCGTTGCAGGGCCGCACCTATCTCCTCAAGCTTGCTGATTCCACCGCCCAGCAGTTCGTCCAATTCCAGCACCAGGCCGCTGACTCTCGGATCCGTGCGGCCGGCATCAATGGCCTGAATCAGCGGGCGGATGGGGGTTTCCATCGAGGAGTCGTCGCCGCCGCCGAGGATCATGTTCACAGGATCCACGTAGCTTTCCTCATCCACCAGGTAACCGGTCGGCGCCAGAGTCAGGGCAAACTCGTCCGGCAATACCAGGGGCTCCTTGGGGAGAAAGGCGAGCACCACGAACAGCAACACCAGCAGAAAGATCAGGTTGCCCAATACCACGCGCAACCAGCTGATGCTTCGTCCGATGAAGCCGAAAAACCGGCGAATGAATCCGCGGCGTTTGCGGGCGGGAGCGGGAGTCTGGTCGTCGTAGGTCACGGTGTCGGTCCTTTCGATCCTGAGGTATGAGCGGTTGTGGTTATCAGCGGCCGGTCAGTGGCGGTTTTCCCAGAGCCACCATTGCTGGCGCCAGCGGCTGGCCATCATTGCGCTGGAGAACAGTACGACGGTCAGTGCCACCGCCAGGTAGTCACGCCAGTAGGCCAGTGGCGAGAGCGTATTGGTGACGGCCCAGGTGAAGTACAGTAGCACCACAAAACACAACCAGCTATACGTCCGATGATAGCCACGCTTTAACCCGGGTGCAAAGATCAGCAGAGGGACGACCTGCACAACCCATAGCGGCCAGTTGGGCTCGGCCTTGAACAGGGTCAGGAGGGTGAACATCAGGAGCAGCCCCGAGTAGGTGGTCAGCACCAGGGCGCGGGCGATCGACAGCTTGCGTCGTATGTGCTGTGCCTGTTCGGGGGTTTCCGGGGCCTTAGGAGCCATTCCCATAAGATCAATCTCCGCTTGCGGTCGGGGTGTCGACGGCTCGGGGGCCGCGCAGTGCCCACTGCGCCATGCGCTGGCCGAGCGCCTGGCACAGTGTGGTTTCGTGTTCGGTCAGGGTGACCGGCTCGGCGCCTTCGGCCCAGTGTGACGGGCCGTAGGGGGTGCCGCCACTGCGCGTGTGGGTGAGCGCCGGTTCGCTGTATGGCTGGCCCATCAATATCATGCCATGATGCAATAGGGGAAGCATCATCGATAGCAGCGTGCTCTCCTGACCACCGTGCAATGTCGAAGTTGAGGTGAACACCGCCGCCGGCTTGTCAATCAGGTCGCCATTGACCCAGAGGCTACTGGTACTGTCCAGAAAGTATTTGAGCGGAGCGGCCATATTGCCGAAGCGCGTCGGGCTGCCGAGTAATAAACCGGCACAGTGGCGCAGGTCTTCCAGCGTTGCATAGGGTGCCCCTTCGGTGGGTACGGCCGGCTCGCTGGCGTGGGTATCGGCGGAGACGGCCGGCACCGTGCGCAGTCGGGCCTCAATGCCTTTGACACGCCTTACGCCCCGGGCGAGTTGTTGTGCCATGGCGGCAACCGAACCGGTCCGGCTGTAGTACAGGATCAGAACGTAGGGCATAGGACGACCTGCCCGGGCTTGTGATGGTGGGGGTTGTGGTACAGTGTGATCATACGCTTCCTTCAAGACGGTACCTGGCGCTCGGGCTCAGGTTTTACATTAGGAAATGCCGATTATGCGGGACTTGTTCAACGCGGAAAATCGTCGCCACTATCTGCGCCTGACATGGCAGTTTTTGCAGATGATCGGGCAGCAACTGAAAGATACCGACTGCCAGAAAAGTGCCGCACAGTTAACCTACGTCACCCTGTTTGCCCTTGTGCCCCTGATGACGGTGACCTATTCCATGTTCTCCGCCATTCCGGCCTTTCAGGGGCTGGGTGAGCAAGTCCAGGATCTGATCTTTGCCAATATGGTACCTGAAACCGGCCAGGAGTTGCTCGGTCATCTGCGCGAATTCTCGCAACAGGCCCGTCGCCTGACCATTGTGGGCGTCGTGTTTCTGGTGGCATCGGCCTATTTCATGCTGGCCAATATCGAGAAAAACTTCAATTCGGTGTGGGGTATCGTGCGGGGCCGCCGGGGCATTTCCAAATTTCTGCTCTACTGGGCGGTGCTCAGTCTGGGACCTCTGCTGCTGGGCATCGGCCTGGCCATGAGCACCTATCTGGCCTCTCTGCGACTGTTCATGGATGGTTATGAAGCGCTCGGGCTGATTACCTGGATTTTTGAGTTTACTCCCTGGCTGCTGACCTCGGCGACCTTCACTCTGCTATTTGCCGCTGTGCCCAATTGCCGAGTACCCATCCGCCATGCGTTGATCGGCGGAGTGGTGACCGGACTGGTGTTTGAGCTGCTCAAGGCGGTGTTTGGCGTTATTGTCGCCAACTCCGCACTCAGTTCCATTTACGGTGCCTTTGCCATCGTTCCGCTGTTTCTGCTGTGGGTAAACCTGACCTGGATTGTGATTTTGGCCGGCGCTGTTCTGGTTCATACCATCGGCGTTTACCAGATCGCGTTGCGGGATCGGGGTTACCCGGATCTGGTGGCCGCCATGGTGGTGTTGTGGCATTTCTATCGCCGCAGTCTCGAAGGGCGGGGGTTGGAAGATGGTGAGCTGTTGCAATTGGGGCTGGCTTCGGACCAGTGGCAGCGAATCCGTACGGCTTTGCAGAGAGAACACTGGATTGCGGTGACCAATCAGGGGGATTTCGTGCTCTGCCGGGATCTCCACCGCCGCCGCATTCGGGAACTGGGCCCGCTGTTGAGGCTGCCCAACGTCTTGCCCGATCCGTGCCTTGATCTGGATAAGTTGCCCTGGTATCCCGAGGTGCACGAGCGTCTGAGGCGCATCGAAATGTTTTCCGTTGAACAACTGGATATGACCTTTGCGGAACTGTTCGACGCGGCCCTGGAAAAAGAAGCGACCGAGAATGATAAGGCGGCCGGTCCGTCTGAGCGTCCGGCGTCTCGCGTGAGCGGAATCTGAGGGCGTTTATGAAGCTGTCCCGGTTTGGCGAAAAAGTGGCGGGTGATGCCGGCATTGTCACCTTGATGGACGACCTGGGTGAAGCGCTCAGGGTCAATCCGGATATGATTTTCATGGGGGGTGGTAATCCCGCCTCGATCCCCGAGGTGGAGGCGTCCCTGAGCAGTGCCCTTCAGGGCGTGATGGACGACCCCGGCATTCGACGGCCGATGCTCGGTGTTTACCAGCCGCCCCAGGGGGATCCGGAGTTTCTGGATTCACTGGCCCGCGAATTGCGTCGGACCTGCGGCTGGCCGGTGACCCGGGCGAATCTGGCGGTGGCCAATGGCAGTCAGTCAGCGTTCTTCGTACTATTCAATCTTCTCGCCGGGGAAGGCAGTGATGGCGTTTCTCGTAAAGTGCAGTTGCCTCTGGTGCCCGAATATCTGGGCTATGCGGATGTCGGACTGGCCCCGTCGCTGTTTCGTGCAAATCGTCCCGCGATTGAATTGCTCCCCGAGGGGCTGTTCAAATATCACATCGACTTTGAGCGACTGACGCTGGGAGACGACGTTGGTGCCCTGTGCCTTTCCCGTCCGACCAACCCGACCGGAAATTTGGTGACCGAGGAGGAGTTGGACCGCCTCGATATTCTGGCGCAGGAGCGCGACCTCCCCCTGATTCTGGATGTCGCTTATGGCGCGCCATTTCCAGACATCGTTTACCCGTCGACGCGACCGTTCTGGAATGACAACACCATACTGGTGTTGAGCCTGTCCAAGCTGGGGCTGCCAGGAGCACGTACGGGCATTGTCATCGCCCGACCGGAGATCATTCAGGCCTTCGCCCGAGCCAATACGGTGTTGAGTCTGGCCAGTGGCAATCTGGGACCGGCGTTGGCGCAACAGTTACTGGTTCGGGGGGAGTTGCTGCAGTTGGGACCGGAGGTCATCCGGCCTTTTTATCACCAGCGGATGCGGTCAGCCCTGACGGTGTTTCAGCGCGAATTGGCAGGCCTGCCGGTTCGTATTCATCGTCCCGAGGGCGCGTTCTTTTTGTGGCTCTGGTTTGAAGGGCTGCCCATTTCCAGCATGGCACTGTACGAGCGCCTCAAGGCACGCGGTGTGCTGGTGGTGCCGGGAGAGCACTTCTTTCCGGGGCTGGAGGGAGAGTGGGGGCACCGCCAGGAATGTCTGCGTGTTACCTACTGCCAGGCACCAGAGCGGGTTGCACAGGGCGCCCGAATACTGGGCGACGAGGTGCGCCGCCTCTACACCGACGGCGCCTGATCCACGCCTTATTGCAGGGCCATCATGGCGGCGGCCATTTCGTCGCTGAGATCTTCCGCTTCCGCCGATTGCATGTCCGGGTCCATACCCAGCCGCTCAAATGCGGTGACGCTCTGGTAATCCATCTCCCCCAGAGCGGAGCCGTCGCCCATGTGGCTCTGGAGCAGGGCGACCGTGACCAGGTCGGCATAGTCGGCGGTCTGGGCCTTACGGTCGAATTTCAGGTGTCGGCTGGGCACATTGACCAGCTCCTCAGGGAATTCCCAGGCCTTGAGGATCATGTCACCCAGTGGACCCTGCAGCTCGTCGATCACCCGGTCCAGGGTCAGGCTGTCGGTCAACAGCGACGGGTGTTCTTCGGCATAGGTCAGAATGGGCAGAACGCCGATTTTATGGATCAGGCCAGCCAGGGTCGCCTTGTCCGGCTGCAGCCTGGTGTAGTGTCGGCACAGTACATGGCAGATGCCGGCCACTTCGCTTGAGCGCATCCACACATCCCGCAGCCGGCTGTCCACCAGATCCGAGGTGGCCTGGAACATCTGCTCCATGGCGAGACCGGTGGCGAGGTTGCAGGTATATTCCATTCCCAGCCGGCTCAGGGCGGTTTTCAGATCTTCGATGTGGCGGTTGGCTCTGAGCAGGGGGCTGTTTGCCACCCGGATGATGCGGGCGCTCAGCGCGGCGTCGTTGCCAATGACCTTGGCCAGTTGATCCAGATTGGCATCCGGATCGTCAGCCACTTCCCGGACCTGCAGTGCGACTTCCGGTAGAGTGGGGAGAACCAACTGATCGTTTTTGATGGCACTGATGATTTCGTCTCGGACGCGCTCGACAACATGACTCATGGGGTTTCCTGTTCTTCGTCTTCAGGGTTTTCATGGGCCGCCAGCTTTTTCGGACGGTCAACCATTGCAGTTTATTCGACAGTATAGGGTAATGATAGCGGTTCGGCCGGGAAAGTGTGGTCGATTCGCAGAACTTCCTCCAGAGCGCGGTCGTCAACGACGGCCAGGCACTCCCAACCGGAACGCTCATCCGGGGCTGCGGTGACCAGTTCCCCCACTTTTTTGTCCGCCTCGTTGTACAGCGGTGTTCCGGGCCGCAGTGAGTGCGGTTCGCCCGATGTCAGAGCCAGCCTTCGCATGTGCTGTTTGAGCTTCCCTTTATAGTGCAGGCGGGCGACGATTTCCTGGCCTGTAAAACAGCCTTTGCGAAAACTGACGGCGCCAATGCGAGTGAAGTTGAGTAACTGGGGGGTAAACAGCCCCTGGGTCTCGGGCATCACCTCGCCGAGTCCGGCCCGAATGTCCAGCAGGCGCCATAGCGGGTCACCCGTCTCGGGTGTGCCCAGGGCGTGGTCCAGTCGACCGGTTTGCTCGGGATCGAGCCAGCACTCATACCGTTCCGGCCCCAGGGTCAGAATGACATTACCGTCATGCTCGACCCACTGGCCGGCTTCCATGGCGGGTTCGGTGAGTTGTTGGGTCAACAGCTCGCGAGCCTGAGGGCCCCATAGACCCCGCAGCCGGTAGTGGCTTCCCTCGTCGGACAACTCGGCTTTGGAGAAAACAATGTATTTGCCGAGCGACGCGGTGGTCGCTTCAACCATGGTGCGGGGAATGCGAAGCAGAATGCGTTCGTCCGAGGTGGCAAGGGCGCGGAAACTCAACTGCATTCGGCCCTTTGGGTCGCAGTGAGCGCCAAGCCGACTCTCCCCGGGGGTCAGCTCACGAATGTCACAGGTTACCTGGCCCTGCAGAAAGGTTTTCGCCTGAGGCCCGCTGACCGCCATCAGGGTCCAGTCGGTCAGAGCCAGCCAATGGGTAGAGTTTGCAGATGCCGTCGGCATGGGTAGGGCGCTCCCGTGGTTGCGGTTCGAACGTGATGGGCTCGTGCCGCAGCGGCACCAGAGCTTTCACCGAGGGCGCATGATAGAACGATACGTCGGTGGCTCCAAGCCCGGTAAACGCCAGAGCGCCATTCAGCGTCGGACGGGCAGGCTCAAGGCCGCTGTGCGACCCATTCTCTGGTCTTGCGCCGTTCATCGTGGCCCGGGGCGATGATATACTGCCACCCTTGTTGCTAACGGGAGATGTCTGTGGAACGCAACCGTCTATTCTGGGGCAGTCGCCGCGGTATGCTGGAGCTGGATCTGATTCTGCTGCCCTTTCTGGAGAACGTGTACCCCGGCCTTGAGCAGGCGGACAAAGAACGTTACTGGAAGCTGCTGGAGTCGGAGGATCAGGAGATGTTCGCCTGGTTTCTGCATCGCCAGGATCCCGAGGACTCTGAACTGAAAAGGATTGTCGACATTGTCCGGGCCAATACGGGAATCAACGCCCGCTAACCCTCGGTTGGCGCCCATTCATCTGCAGCCATCGCTCTGGTTGCAGCGCCTGCATCGGTGTCTGCTGTTGACCCTGGCGGTGCTGCCCTGGCTCGCATTTGTCGGCCACTCCGGCGTACCGGCCGGTTGGATTATTGTTCTGTGTCTGTTCAATGCGCTGCTGGCCTGGGAATGGTGTCGCTCGGGGAGGCGGTCCGGGCCGACGGTACTGAGCTACGAAGCGGGTGAGTGGACCCTTGGCTGGCAATCCGGGGTGGTCACCGTAGCGCCGTTCGGGGAGTGGTTGATCTGGCCCTGGCTTCAGTTGGTGCGCTTTCGGGAAGTTGACGGGCGGGCGGTACACACGTTGGTCATTTTGCCCGACAGCGCCAGTGCCGACGATCGCCGGCGCCTGAGGGTCTGGTTACGGATGGGGCGCTGGCATCAGCGACACTAGTCGAGGCGCGCCCACACCCGCCTGGCAGTCCTACTCCTTGTTTACAATCACATTCTGGCCGGCGTAATTCATCGGAACCAGAATGGTATCGCGTGCAATGGGCGAGCGCTCCGGATAGTCGAGGGAGAAATGCAGACCGCGGCTTTCCCGGCGCGCGCTGGCCGAGCGGATGATCAACTCGGCGACCATGGCGAGATTACGCAGTTCAATGAGGTCGCTGCTGACCTTGTAATTGCTGTAGTACTCGGCAATTTCCCGCTGCAACAGCTTGATGCGGTGGGTCGCCCGCTGCAAACGCTTCTGGGTGCGCACGATGCCCACATAGTCCCACATGAAGCGGCGCAACTCATCCCAGTTGTGGGAGATGATCACATCCTCATCGGAGTTGGTGACCCGGGATTCATCCCAGTCGGGTGACATTTCCGGAACATCAATGTCCGGCAGGCGCTCACCGATGTGTTCTGCCGCGGACTGCGCGTACACGATGCACTCCAGCAGCGAGTTGCTGGCCATGCGGTTGGCACCGTGCAGGCCGGTAAAGGAGGTCTCTCCGATCGCATAGAGGTTCAGCAGGTCAGTCTGCCCGTGGTGGTCCACCATGATTCCCCCACAGGTGTAGTGGGCGGCGGGAACCACGGGGATCGGCTCTTTGGTGATATCGATGCCGTACTCCAGACAGCGGGCTTTTACCGTCGGGAAATGGTCGCTGATGAACTCGGCCGGTTTATGGCTGATATCCAGGTAGAGGCAATCGCAGCCCAGGCGTTTCATTTCGTGGTCAATGGCCCGCGCCACGATGTCTCGCGGCGCCAGTTCGGCACGCTCGTCAAACCGGGTCATGAACCGCTCGCCATTGGGCAGGCGCAGGTAGGCACCCTCGCCGCGCAGAGCTTCGGTAATCAGAAAGGTTTTGGCCCGAGGGTGATAAAGGCAGGTGGGATGAAACTGATTGAACTCCATATTGGCGACCCGGCAGCCCGCCCGCCAGGCCATGGCAATGCCGTCGCCACTGGCACTGTCGGGGTTGCTGGTATACAGATAGACCTTACTGGCGCCACCGGTGGCCAGAACCACGACGCGGGACTGGAAAACGTGCACGTGGTCATCGCGCCGGTTGAGCGCGTAAGCGCCGGTGCAGCGCAGTTTGGGTGACCCTTTGTCAGCCTGGGTGATCAGGTTCAGGGCGACATGATCCTCGAACAATTCGATATTGGGTTGGGCGCGCACCCGGTCGATCAGGGTGCTGTGGACGGCTTCGCCGGTGGCGTCGGCGCTGTGGATGATTCGTCGGTGGCTGTGCCCGCCTTCCTGGGTCAGGTGGTAGCCACCACTGCCACCTTCACGGGTAAAATTGACGCCCTGATCAATCAGCCAGCGAATGGCGCCCTTGCTGCGCTCGACGGTAAACCGGACCGCATCCTCGTGACACAGGCCCGCGCCGGCATTGAGGGTGTCGCCCACATGCGCTTCGATGGAGTCCTCATCATCCAGAACAGCAGCGATACCGCCCTGGGCAAACCAGGTCGAGCCCTCGTTGACGGCATTTTTGCTCAATACGTGAACCCGTCCATGTTGGGCCAGTTGCAACGCCAGAGTCAGGCCGGCGGCGCCGGACCCGATGACGAGAATATCGCTGTTAAAGTGGTTACTCATTCAATGTATACCTGTCCTGCTATCGGGAGAGGCCCGTTGGGGGGCTTTTACGTCGCCGGGCTCTCTCCGGGATCATCGCTCTGCGGCACGGAACCCGGTCGGGCCGACCGTAACGTTAGAGGTAGATGGTATAAACCCGTATAATAGCAAGGCTCGTGGCCAGTGTCTTAGAGATCGTTGGGTAATAATGGGTAGCAGCACTTATGAACTTTTTATCAGACCTTGGGTCTGTGGGGCACCGATGATGAAGGGTCGGTCGCTCACCATGCCGATGAGTAGTGTTCGCTCCAACAGGCTGAAAGTGGCAAATCGCAACAGTGGCAAACAACAACAGATGAATGAGGCCGGGGTCCCGTCGTGGGGCCCGGGTCGCTTGGGGGTTAGGGGATGACAGCGCACGCCGCGCAGGACACCGATCAACAACTGGTTGAGCGAGTACAGAAGGGCGATAAGCGCGCCTTTGACCTGTTGGTCATCAAGTACCAGCACAAAATTTACGCCATCATCGGACGTTATATCCGCGATCAGGCCGAAGTGCAGGACGTTGCTCAGGAGGCGTTTATCAAGGCCTACCGGGCGTTGGCCAAATTTCGGGGCGACAGCGCCTTCTATACCTGGCTTTACCGGATCGCCATCAATACCGCGAAAAACCACCTGGTGGCGCGCAACCGGCGGCCGCCCGCCAGTGACGTGGAAGTGGACGATGCCGAGTTTTACACCGGAAGCGAGGCCCTCAAGGATATCGAGAGCCCGGAGCGCAGCCTGATGCGCGATGAGCTCCAGGCCGTGGTTGACAAGGCCATACGGGACTTGCCGGAAGATCTGCGCACGGCGGTGACACTCCGGGAGATGGAAGGGCTGAGCTATGAGGATATCGCCCACATCATGGATTGTCCGGTAGGCACCGTGCGATCGAGGATATTCCGGGCTCGCGAAGCCATCGACCGGTGCATCGAACCGCTGGTGGCAGAGTCGTAAATGTTTGTTAAGATTTTTTGGTTTTTGGCTGAACCTTTGGCGGGGAGCCCAGTCTCACCCCATGAAGGCCCGGGGGTTTGAGGCACAGCGGTGCTTCAGCCACTATTTGATGTCGCTTAATGAAGGTACATGCGCGATGACTGAACAGAGCAATCACTCCCTGAATGAGTCACTGTCGGCACTGGTCGACGGTGAAGCGTCGGCGCTGGAAGTACGTCGGTTACTGAAGGTTGGCGCTGAAAACTCAGAGGATTCGGAGTTGAAAGCGCGCTGGTCCCGTTACCAGTTGGCCGGCTCGGTAATGCGACGTGAACTGGATGTGATCGCCCCGTCGGGCTTTGCGGACCGAATCAGTCAGGCTCTGGCCGACGAGGCTGTGCCGGCATCCGGCCACCGCCACTGGTGGCAGCGGGTCGGCCAAGTGGCGGTGGCCGCGTCGGTAGCCGGTGCGGTATTGATCGGGGTCCAGCAGTATCCGGGTATGGAAGCTGACAATACGTTGGCCGGCACCACGTCTGCCGAGCGCAGCAGCGCCGAAAGCGATATCGGTCGCTCCGAACCGGTCTCCCTACCGGCGGGCTATCAGGCTCCGTCCCTGCCCATGGCTCGTACGGCCAGTGCGGAGAGCGGCTATGATCCGGTTCAGCGCCCGTCCCGTGAAGTGATTTTCGTGCCGGTGCATGCCGAATCCGGCCAGATTCCCGCCGAGGAAATCCGCGCCTATCTGAATCAGTTGATGCAGGCTCACAGTGATCACGCGGCGCGCAATAGCAACCAGGGGGTTCTACCCTTCGCGCGAGTGACCAATCAAGACGAGGAGTAAATCGCCGTGATGGGCCGACTGCTGGCGTGCCTGGTATTGCTCTCAGCGGGCTGGATGGCCCAGGCAGACAGCCCGGACCCGCTCAACCTGCTGCAGAACATGGCCCGTGCCGGCCAGGACCTCAACTACCGGGGCTCGTTTACCTATGAGCACCGCAACGCCATGGAAAGCTTTCGGGTATACCGCTGGTCGGAGGGCGACCAGGTGTATGAGCGGCTCGAATATCTCAATGGTCCCGCCGGCGCCGCTCAGCAACTTGGCGGGCCGGCAGGGTGCCAGACGACCGGTTACCGCCTGCTCAATTCTGATGTCTCTCCCGAGGCGGTGGCCCGCCTTGATCGCTACTACCAATTGACCGTTCGAGGGTCAGATCGGGTCGCGGGCCGGGAGGCCCATATCCTGGAGGTTCGGCCCAGAGACCAACTCCGCTATGGCTATTTGCTGGGCGTGGATCGTGCTACCGGATTGTTGCTCAAGGCGTTGCTGGTCGATGAGCAGCAACGGCTGCTGGAGCGCTTTCAGTTCGTGGATCTGGAAATCAATCCGGATGCCGAACGTTTAAAGGAGGATGTCGGGTCCTGGCCGGAAAGCCGGTCCGACTGCATGGACCCCGAGGCTGATCAGCCGACACGCTGGAGTCTTGGCTGGCTCCCCCCCGGGTTTGCCTATTCCGGGGAGAAACGTCTACCAAACGGTATCGATATGCTAATGTATACCGACGGGTTGGCCAGCTTTTCGGTTTTTTTACAGCCGGTGGCCAACTCCCCCGAAGTGGAAGGTCGGGCCCACCGGGGGGCCACTTCCGCTTATATGGGGCAGCTCACGGCGAACAGTCAACCGTATCGGGTGACCGTTGTGGGAGAAATTCCCGGTGATGTTGCCGAGCAACTGGCTCGAGGCATTACCGCGTTGCATGGGGCCAGCGAGGTACAACCATGATTTCCGAAACCGGGCGCATTGTCGCCATTGAGGCCGACGGCCTTTGGGTGGAAACCATTCAGCGGTCCACCTGTGGCAGCTGTGCGGCCGAGAAGGGCTGTGGCCAGAGTCTGATGGCCCGACTCATGGGGCATACCAGTTACCTTTGGGTGCTGCTGGAGGGGCGGGACCCGGCAGATTTCCGTCTGGATCAGGAAGTTCAGATCGGCGTGCCCGAGAGCGTTGTGGTCAATGGCTCCCTTTTTGTATACCTCACGCCCTTGCTGGGGATGCTGGCGGGTGCCGGTGTGGCGCAACAAATCTGGGCCTCCGATGGCCTGAGCGCCCTCGGCGCGCTGGTCGGCCTGTTGGCCGGCGGGGCGCTGGTCCGCTGGCGTGCCTATCAGACCCGGTATGATCGCCGCCTGCAGCCGGTTCTGCTCGATGATCGCCAACCGGTCACCCTGATTCCTTCGTGACCCCTTCCCCTGCTTGAGAGGCTGAATTTTGCCTGCCGTCCCCGCTCTGACGATTCCGGAACACGAAGTTGAACTGACGGCCATCCGCGCTCAGGGTGCGGGAGGTCAGAATGTGAACAAGGTAAACAGCGCGGTACACCTGCGTTTTGATGTCCAGGCGTCGTCGCTACCGGAAGCGGTCAAGGAGCGCCTGCTCCAGATGCGGGATCAGCGGATTACCAGTGATGGTGTCCTGGTGCTCAAGGCCCAGCGTTTCAGGACCTGGGAGAAAAACCGGACGGATGCCCTGGAACGTCTGGCCGAGCTGATTGCCAAGGCCAGCCACCGACCCAAGCCCCGGCGTCCCACTCGTCCGTCCAGAGCCGCACGGCAGAAGCGTATGGACCGGAAGACCCAGCGGGGCGCCATCAAGCGCAATCGGGGCAAAGTGGACCTCTGAACCTGCACGGATACTGACTCAGGTTTGAACCGTCGCCGAGGCTCGCTCCAGGGTGATTTTGGACTCCGGCTCCGGCACTTGGCGCCACAGCTCATCCCGCAACTGACCGAATGCCGGTTTGCGGTCATTGACCAGCCAGCGTGCCAGGGCCTGGGCAACATTGGGGTAATCGACGGGGCGAGCGCGCGGCATGGCCAACCAGTCTCCGATAGCCTTCTCGGTCAATACCTGAGCGACAGAGCCATAACCCAGCTGGCTCAGTGCAAAGGCGTTTGACTGTTGCTCCATCTGGCCGACCACCGGTTGCACCAGCAGCTTTTTACCCAGTTGAATGGCTTCGCTGGGCAGCTCAAAACCCGCGCTGCAAATGACCCCTTCGACCCGGTGCAGATCCGCCTGAAAGCCCTCTCTGGAAAAGGGGCGAATCTGTATGTGGCCTTCATCGATGGGCTTGGGTACCGGTTGGTAGACGTAGAAACGTGTGTCCGGAAATGCGCGCAGCTGGGGTACGATATCCTCGGGTTGGGCGAAGGGCAAATACACCAGGTACTCATTCGCATGACACTCGTTCGGGTACTGCGAGGGCTCAATCAACGGCGGCAGGATGGGCTGGTTGAAGTGGTGCCAGTGCAGGCCGATGGCGTGATCCACCGGCGCGAAATGCCGCATGAATGCACGCACAAACAGGTTCTCGCCCCGCTTGGGGATCTGGTGCATGAACGCGCACTGGTGAGAAATGCCGATGCTGGGCAGTCCGCCTCGGCGGGCCGCCCACGCGGTGACAGGCTCGAAATCATTGATTAACAGGTCATAGCCACTGACATCCAGGGTGCGAATGTCACGGTAGAGTGCCCGCAGATGGCTGCTCAGGACGGTCCGGGGGTAATTCACCCGCCCGTGCTCGGTGACAAAAGTCAGGCCTCGAAAGCATCGGTATTGGCCAAAGACGTCCATATCAAAGTAGTCTTCCGGCGCCCGTCCCGAAAACACCCAGTCTACTTCGACACCCTCCTCTCCAAGCGCCCTTGCCATAATCCGGGCACGGGTGGTGTGTCCATTGCCCGTGCCCTGAACACCGTACAATATCTTCATAAAACGCCCGCTGCTGGCCAAATGATTGATGAGGCGAACAGTCCCACCATGGCGGCCCCGGACCCCAATAACGCTCCGGCGGCGATATCACTGGGATAGTGTACTCCCAACAGCACCCGACTGGCGCCAATCATGCTGGCCCACAGATAGCAGGGCAGCGCAAACGCCGGGTAAAAGCTGGTGACCAGAGCGGCAAACAGAAACGCGGCGGCGGTATGCCCCGAGGGGAAGCTGAACTGGTCCGATGGGGTAATCCAGGCTTCGTAGAAATCAATTTTCATGGCGGGGCGGTCTCGTTTGATGACATTTTTGAGCAACAGGTAGAGACTGATATCCAGAGCATAGGCCAGCATGCCCGCCAGCAGAAAGGCTTGTCCGTGCTCAGGTTCGAGTAATGCCAGCGCCAGGGAGCCCAGAATATACAGGTGCCCGTCTCCGGTCCTCGATATCCATCGGACTGATTTGCGGTAGGGAAAGCGCTTAGTGACATGGAGCCACAGGAAAGCGAGGGTATCCAGCCGATGGACGCGTTCAAATAGACTGTTCATGGGTCACCGCCTTGGTTGGGTCTGAGGACTTCAGCCGTCGACAGCGTATTGATAGCATTCCATTGTGAATCTTCTATGACAGCCACTGGCCGGGATTTCCATCCCCGGAACAATCCGTTAACGTAGCCGGCTTTGGCGTTCATTCAGGAGTCGTACATCGTTATGCCGAAACCCGGAAAAACCGGTCTGAGCCGGATTATCGATGCCTTCGGGTATTCCATGCGCGGCTTCGCCGCGGCCTGGCGCTTTGAGGCGGCGTTCCGCCAGGAGGTCCTGTTGGCCATTGTATTGCTGCCGGCGTCGTTATGGCTGGGTACGACCCTGATGGAGCGGTTGCTGCTGGTGGCCAGTGTGTTCTGGGTCATCATGGCGGAACTGGCGAATTCCGCCATTGAGGCCGCGATTGACCGCACTGGCGATGAAATGCATGTGCTGTCGGGGCGGGCCAAAGATATGGGCTCGGCGCTGGTGCTGGTCAGCCTCATCTTATTGGCCATCATCTGGTTGAGTGTGGCGGCGGAGCGGTTTCTCTGAGGTTGTCTGTGCACCGAGGGGACTGACAGTGGTCGAGCGGGGGGCGAATACGCTACACTCGGGGCCGACGTTAACGCCGAGACGGCACACAGACTCAGGCCTCTATGGATTTCTTGCTCGAATTCTCCACCCTGTCACTGGTTTTGATGGCATTGATCGTGCTGATGACGGTCTATTTCATCGGGCCTGGCTACTCCTCCCAAAGTGCGGTACACGCCCCGACCATTCTCACCAGTACGGGTATTTTCGGTACCTTTATCGGCGTGGCTCTGGGGCTGCTGGAGTTTGACACCGGTGATATCCAATCCAGTGTCCCGGGGCTGATCGAGGGACTGCAGACGGCGTTCTGGACCTCCATTGCCGGCCTGTTGGGCGCCTTGCTGGTCAAGTTTCGGCATTTGGCCACGACGCTGCGCCAGCACCGGCGTCAATCCAGTTACGAGGCGGCCACCGTCGATGATCTGGCCAATCTGCTGTCCGACATCCACCAGTCCCTGTCCGATCCTGATGCCGGTGGCCTCAATGCCGCGGTGCAGGGGCTGCGGCAGCAACAGCAGGAGGAAATCCAGGGGCTGAAGCGGTCGCTGGAGCAGTATCAGGCCGATATGACCGAGGCCAACACTCAGGCACTGATTCGCGCACTGGAAACCGTGCTGAAAGACTTCAACGCCCAGATTGACGTCCAGTACGGCGAAAACTTCAAGAAGCTCAATGAAGCGGTCGGCAATATGCTGCTCTGGCAGCAGAACTACAAAACCGAGCTGCAGGAGCTTCTGGTCACCCAGAAGTCCAACGGCGAGTTGCTCGACAAGGCCAGCCGGGCGTATGAGAAAGTGGTCACCCACTCCGAAGTGTTCAATCAGGTGTCCGAGTCCCTCGGAGGTCTTATGGAGGCACTGCAGGCGCAGGCCCGGGGACTGGACCAATATCTGTCCCAGTTGTCGACGGTGGCCGAGAAGGCGGCGGCCGGTTTGCCCTCCCTGGAGGGGCGGGTCGATGCGCTGACCGATCAGCTGGCGGACAGCGTCACCCGCAACCAGCAGCAACTGAGCCAGGTATTGGATGAAGCCTCCCGGGCGCTGCGGGATACCTCGGCGGAAGTGCATCGCAATCTGGCTGACAGCCTGACCCGATCCCAGACCGGTCTGCACCAGCAGGTGGAAGCCCTTGTCGACCGCACAGGCAGTCAGTTGGAGGAGTTGGACAAGGCGCTGGAGCGGGAGCTGACCAAAGCGCTCACCACCTTCGGCTATCAATTGACCTCACTGTCCGAGAAATTTGTCAACGACTATTCGCCGCTGACCGACAAGCTGCGTGCGCTCGTCCAGGCCAGCAGCGCGGTTACTGATTCCAATGGCCCCGATACCACTCATGACTCAACCACCAGACCGTCAAAACCCGCTCGCACCCCGGCCCAACCATGATGTAGAGCATGAGGAGCACTGGGTCTCCGTCAGTGATCTGATGGGGGGACTGATGATGGTGTTCCTGTTGATTGCGGTGGTCTACATGGTTCAGCTCGAGATTGAGAGCCGCAAAATCCGTGATGTGGCGGTGCTCTACGATCGCCTGAAAACCCAGCTGTACGATGATCTTCAACAAGAGTTCGGGGACGATCTGCCGCGCTGGGGGGCCGAGCTCAACCGGGACCTGAGCCTGCGTTTTTACGATACCGAAGTGCTCTTTCCCCAGGGGGAAGACACCCTGCGTCCCGCCTTCGAGGCGATATTGTCGGATTTCTTCCCCCGTTACCTGGCGATCATAACGTCCCCCAAATACCGGAACGATATTCTCGAGGTGCGAATAGAGGGGCACACCTCCAGCGACTGGGGCGATCTGCCCGAGCGGGAGGCTTATATCCGCAACATGGCACTGTCCCAGGCCCGAACCCGCACCACGCTGGCCTACCTGCTCAGCTTGCCGGACGTTGAGGGTGAGCGGGCCTGGATCAAGGCACATTTGACCGCCAACGGTCTGTCATCTTCCAAAGTGGTGACCCGAAATGGCCGGGAGGATGAAGTTCGCTCCCGTCGGGTGGAATTCCGGTTGCGCACGGATGCCGAATCCCGCATCGAGGGACTGCTTTCAGAGGATCGCTCGTGAAGCTGCCGGACTTTCTGGAATTTGAACCGTTCAACCGGTTACGGACGTCATTGGGGGCGGACCAACTCGGGGCATTTGAATTTTTTGATCCGCGCCTGCATCTGACGGCCGGGGAGCGGGAGCAGCTCCAGATGGGGTTGACGCTTGGCTGGTCCGCGCTGCGTTGTCTGCATGACTACACGCTGGCGTATAAAAACAGCCGCGTTCTGCTCTGGGGCCGGGCGCCGGGGCAGAGTTGGGCGGCACCGGGGTATCACCTGGCGTACTGCCGGACTCTGCAACAATTGCGTCGTCAGCAACCGGGCCTGCAACTGGAGGTCGCCACCCGGTTACCCGAGCCGGACCCCTGGCCGTGGCGAGTCTGCCCGGATTGCTTGCAGCAACTCCAGTTCCGGGGATTCGACGCCGCACGAGCCCGACATCGGGACTACAGTGAACGGGTGCTGGAGGCGTTCGATCTGGCGGAATTTTTTCGTGAGTATCCGGTTTATCCGGTCACTTCAAAGGTGTTACGGGCCCTGGATGTCGTCGCGTCAGCCTGACCTCCCGGGGTCGGTAGCGCTTGTTCATTGGGGCGGGATCAGTGATCAGTGGTGGGAATAGAGGCCACCCTCGCTGAAAAAGGCATAGTAATCCTGTTCCAGAGACCGGCCCGGCGTGCGCCGGTCCGTTGATTTACGGCGTTTGCGATGATAGAGGTCCATCGGCATCTCAGCACAGGGGTCCGGCTCCTGCCGTCGGTCCGGGCCGCGGCGGCGGTTGATGAAAATGTGATCTGGGCGATGCATGTCGGTCAATCGTTTTTTAAGGTTGGGTTAACACAGTGTAGTCGGCAATCGGTAAAATACCGATAATTTTTCGGAGCGAAGTATGAAACCGGTAGAAGCGTCCATTACCACAGCACTGACAGAGGCTTTTCAGCCCCACCACCTGGAGGTGCACAACGAAAGCCATCAGCATAATGTGCCCCCCGGTTCAGAGAGCCACTTCAAAGTTGTTCTGGTATCCGAGGCCTTCGTCGGCAAGCGGCAGGTACAGCGTCATCAGGCGGTCTATGGTGCGCTGGCCGAGCAGTTGCGGGGCCCCGTGCACGCGTTGGCGCTGCACACCTACAGTCCCGATGAGTGGCGTGAAGTCAATCAGGTACCGGGTTCACCCCCTTGCCTGGGCGGTGGCGCCCGGTCCTGATTTGTGGAGAATTGACGCGTCAATCCACCGCCTGATGCTGGTTGTTCAAAATTTAAGCGTTTATAATGCGCGCTTTCTGTCAGTCCCCTGAGGTTTATTGTCTTCCCATGAGTGCTTTTGTCGTCGCTGCCCTGTATAAATTTGCGTCTCTGCCGGACTTCCGGGAAATGAGCGATCCCCTGCGGGAGCGCTGCGTGGCGCTGGGTCTCAAGGGGACGCTACTGCTGGCCCATGAGGGGATCAATGGCACGGTTGCCGGGTCCCGGGAGGGCATTGATGGATTGCTTGACTACCTGCGTTCGGACCCGCGACTGGTCGATCTGGAACACAAGGAGTCCCCAAGCGATGAGCAGCCGTTCTATCGAATGAAGATCAAGCTGAAAAAGGAAATTGTGACCATGGGCGTGGAGGGCATAGATCCTCGCCAGAGCGTGGGTACCTATGTGGCCCCGAGCGACTGGAATGCGCTGATCTCTGACCCCGACGTACTCGTTATCGATACCCGCAACCACTACGAGTATGCGATCGGGAGCTTCGAGCGGGCGGTTGACCCGGAAACCGAGACGTTCCGCGAATTCCCCCAATACGTGCAGGACAATCTTGACCCATCGCGTTACAAGAAAGTGGCCATGTTCTGCACGGGTGGTATCCGCTGTGAGAAAGCCACGGCGTACATGAAGTCACAGGGCTTTGATGAGGTCTACCATCTGCAGGGCGGTATTCTCAAATACCTGGAGGAAGTGCCCGAGGAAGAGAGCCTCTGGCGGGGTGAGTGTTTTGTGTTTGATAACCGTGTGGCGGTCAATCACCGCCTTGAGCCGGGAACCTACGACCAGTGTCACGGCTGCCGCCACCCGATCACGGAAGACGATAAGCAGGCGCCAGAGTACATGAAAGGCGTCAGCTGCCCGCGCTGTTACCATCGCCTGACGGATGACCAGAAGGCCCGATTCGCTGAGCGACAAAAGCAGATCGAGTTGGCGCGTCAGCGCAATGAAGCCCATATCGGCGCCGCACCGCCGGCGCGCCAGCGTCGAGCCGAAACCAAATCGTGATCTGGAAGGGCGCCGACGCCACTTCCCCCAACGGAGATTGACTCATGGAATCCCTGGATTACCAAGCGTGGACCCTGGATCTGGCCCGAGGCAGGGCCGAGCACCCGAGTGGTTTCAGTCTGGAAGTGGAGGGCGATCTCCGCAACCCCTCCGGCGTCGCGCCGGCCAATTACCCACAAGGGTTGAGCTTTGCGGATCAGGCTCGCCTGCTGCGGTCGGGTATGGAAGCGTTGGCCGCAGCCGCCAACGGTTCGGACGCGGGATCCCCGAAACGGTCCACCGTGGTTAACAGCCGGGCCCGGCGGGCGGAAGAGAGTGCCAGACAGTTTGCTGAGCAGCGCAAGGACCGCCCCGCGCGGCCCAAGCTGTCGCTCAAGAAAAGGGATTAGCGGATGACCAACTGACCCCGCAGTTGCAGGTCGGTCCGGTGGTTGTCGACCACCATGAATAACTGGTCCATGCGCACACCCGCCATCTCTGCCTGACTGGCAGGGGCGTGAACACCGCCTCCGCTGGAGACCAACCGATCGAGTTCCGCCGTGGTGGAGTCGATGGCCGTCAGGATATTCTGGGTCGTGGCTTCATCGCGGAACACCCGGCCCTGACCGGTCAGAGCCAGATACTGATCACACTCCTCAAGCCATTGCTTGCGCTGCTTCAGGAAGTTGCTGATATTGCGCATCCCTCCCTTGTGCCCGGTGGTCAGCTTTTCATCCCGGTAGCTCTGCAGGCTCTCACGCGCGCGCAGCAAAAAGGCCACGCTGGTGTCCTGGCAGTAGGACGCCGTCAGATAGCTGGAAAATTTGACTCCGTGCTCTTCCATGGCCGCCTCGCGCTTGCAGGTTTCATCGCAGGCCTGGCTGGGTAGGCACACCATAAGACTGAGTAGAATGAATAGTTTTTTCATAGTCGCGCCAGTGGTTTGTTATGAATTTTGTACTGCGTAATGCCTGTATATGATATTTCGGCGACACCGTCAACGTCAGGGACCTTAACCTGTCCTTGTTATTAGAAATCAGTCTAGATAACGGAAACTTATAAGTTTTTGCTGTAAAAAGAGCCGCCTTACCACCGTGACTGGTTCTTTTGCTGATGATGGGCCGCCATCAGCCAGCTGTAAATTCCTCTCACGTTGTGCGCAAATGCGTCGGTAGAGTATTGCTGTGCAAACGATTGTGCCCGCTCGGAAAGACGCTGGCGGTGTACCTCGTCCTCAAGCAGCAAGGTAACGCGCTGGCACCAGACTTCCAGATTGTCGGGTGTTTTATAGCCGTTTTCGTCCTCCCGGACCACATCATCAATGCCGCTGGAGCGCACCGCGACAACGGGTAGGGAGGCGGCCATGGCTTCCAGAATCACCATGCCCTGGGTTTCCGATTTGGAGGCGAACACAAACAGGTCGCCCAGGCGATAGTAGGTGGGCATGTCCTCCGGAGCAACCGCACCCACCAGAGTGACGTACTCGGAAAGCGCCTCCTGTTCGATTCGTTGTTGCAGGCGGTGGCGTTCATGTCCGTCGCCGATCATCAGTAGGTGAAAGGGCGTCACTGTCTGGTTTTTGAGACGTGCCACGGCATCCAGCAGGAAATCAATGTTTTTTTCCGTGGACAGCCGGGACACACTGATCAGAACCCGTTTCCCGGCCAGCGAGTACTGTCGGCGAAGCCGCTCCAGTGTTTCATTCTCCACCGTCTGGAAGCGCTCATAGTCAATGCCGGTGGGTTGTACAAAAATGGGGGTTTTCACTCCGATCATGCGCAGATAATCCTCGGCGGAGTTGGTGGGGACGATGACCCCACTGCACCGGTTGGCGAAGCGCTTGATCAGCCCGTGGGAGATCAGGTTGCGGAACAGGGCACCGGGGAGCGGTACGAAGTGGGCATAGTGCTCGAGTCGGGTGTGGTATGTGTAGACCGAGGGAATATCCAGGCGCCGGGCCAGCCAAAGACCCAGGGAGCCCATCCAGATGGGGTGATGGACATGAATGAGATCGGGCCCGAACTCACGTACCGCTCGACGGATCCGTTTCAGGAAAATATTGGGCAGCCTGAACTCGCCGCGAACGCCGAGCGTCAGCAGAGAGTGAACTCGAACCACACCGGACTCTTCAGGCTCCTGCCGGCGATACCGCGGCGCCACCACCAGAACCGCGTTCCCCAGGGCGAGAAGGCCACGGCGGAGTCGCTCAATCGATAGCGGAACCCCACCAATGAAAGGCAGATAATTGTTGGTGAACATCGCGACCCGCAAGGGAGTGTCCTGCCAGGGGGTGGGATCCAAGTCAAAATCGGGATAATAGTCCCGGCCGACCACAATACGCTGGTAGAGTTTGATGGCAATAACCGTGAAAGCGCTGACCAGAAGGATGAAATTGACGTAACCCACATAGAACAGGGAGTAAATGAAGAACCAGAGACTTTCCAGTGTGGAGAGCAACGGGTGTTGACCGACTTCGAGGCGTTCCAGAGTGATTTCGACATCGCGACCGGATACCGCAACATTGACGTAGTGATAAAAGCTGATGTCGTCGTTCAAAACCAGCCCGCCGCCGCCACCGGTGGTAATGAAGCGGGTGTTCTGATGCGTTTGTTCCGAATACAGCGGCAGGTTGGCGGAGAACACCGCGGAAACATCGTGCTGGTGAATCAGGCCAAGCAGTGCATCTCTGAACGCCGCGTCCTGCAGGTACTGGTCTTTCCGCTTGAACAGCAGGTCGTGCTCAACCGGATAAACGGGGTGCCCGAGGAAGAGAAACACGGGGCCGGGTGGTGCGTCATTGAGCAGCCCCTTCAGCCACTCTATCTGCCATCGCCACGGCGTTTTACCTGTGCTGTCCAGGAAAATGAACTGACTGTGGCCCAACTTGAAATTATAGAAATAGGGACCGAAGTGCTCGTAAAAGCGGAAGCTGCCGAAGTCTTCATGCTCCTGCTCTCCGAAGGTCAGCAGATACGGTATCTGCAGATGGCTCAGGGTACCGTGCAACGCCCGATACTTGTCCTCGCCACCGCCGCTGACCGCATTGCCGGCGGATACCATAAAGTCCACCCCCGATTGATTCAGCGTGGGGATGATGCGCTTCTCGAAGATGCCGACGGAGTTGTTGATGTTGCCCACGACGGCGAACCGGAACTCGTCCCTGGACCCGAGCCGTGACTGCAGCGTCCGTAACTGCTCGGTATGTACACTGTTGTACTCGGATCGGTCCAGGTTGAGGTATAGCTTGTACCCGACCAGGAAACCGACAATGGTCAGGTTCAGGTAGAACAGCCACTTGAGAAGGCGTGGATGTTTCATTGTCATGAGGTCCGGCTGTGGTTACTCAACAGGCTGTTGGCCAGGGCCCGTTTGAACAGAATCAGCCCGATGACCATACCCAGATAGATGGTCAGCGTACGCCAGGCGACGGTGACCAGCAACAAGTGGGGGCCGCCAACCAGGGCGCGAAAGAAGTGACCGAATACGCCTTCGGAAATTCCCGATGCGCCCGGTGTCGGCGAAAAGTACATGATAAAGGTGGTGACCACCAGCAGACCCAGAACGTTCAGGTAGTTCACCGAGTAACCCAGCCCCCATAACAGCAGCGCCGGGAAACTGAATAGACTCAGTAAGAACCCGGCGGTGAATACGATTGAACCGACTACGGCCCAGCGGTTTCCGGACCCGTACTCGCGAAAAGCGCGTGCGAAGCGCAACATCTCGCGACGCATGTGGAATTGCCAGTGGCGATGGCGTCGCGCATTCAGCCAGTGCCACCGGTGAAGGCGCAGAAGCAGACGGCTCAACAGCGTAATCAGCCAGCGAGTGCGAAACAGGACCAGCGTAAAGAAGCCGAGGTAAAGACAGACGAATACGGCGAGTGCCACTCCGATATCCCGCTTTAGCAGTCCCCCGTTGAACACGTCCAGGGTGAGTAGACTCAGGGGGGCGAGGGTAAAGATAAAGGCCACCGCCAGCAGTGTTCTCAGCGTAGTGGCCGCGGTGGCGTGGCCGAACGGCACTCCGTGTCGGCGAAGGTACCAGATCTGGGCAAAACCACCGCCGGTGGCCATGGGCGTTACGTTGGAAAAAAACAGGTTGATGAACACCAGCGAGAGTAACTTTCGAAAGGGTATACGGTGCCCGAGGGCCTGGAGTGTGAACCCGAGGCGCAGGGCGTCGGTAACGTAGTACGCGACCAGCAGGCCGAACAGGGTCGTCAGGACCCAGGGCTGGAGCAGTCGCGTATCGAAGGTCAGCTCCCGTTCAGCAAATTGTCCATAGACTGAGTAGAGTCCGATACCGGTGAGGATTACGAAGCTCAGGCTGAACAGAACCAGCCGCCGCCAGGATACCGGGAGTGAGGTTGTCATCGTTCTAGGCATTGAACGCCAGTAGAACGCCTAACGGATGCTTATACAGCGCCATGCTGACGATATACAGGAACAGCCCCAAGGCAACCAGCCAGGCGGCGATCCGGATCGGTTTGCTGGGGTGGCGGAACGCCAACACTCCCACCCCGATATAAACAAACAGGGCAACGATTTTGGTCATCAGCCAGGGGTGATCACCCGGTGAATAGCCGAGGGCGACCGCCAATGCGATGGCACTGATCAACAGCAGGGTATCGTTGATGTGCGGCAGTACTCGGGCCCACTTTTTCTTCAGTAGGCCGGATTCCTGAATCATCCAGAGGCCGCGAATGAAAAAGCCGGTAAACGACAGCAGTACGAAGGTGAGGTGCAGATGTTTGAGCAGGGCGATCATCCGGGGACTCCTTGAATGGTATGGGGTAGTTACAGGCAGCTCAGGGTTTCTGTACCCTCTTCGGGTGTTTGCGAGCGGGGTAGCAGGTTCGGCAGATGTCGCACACGGTACCATCACAGCGCCGCGCGGAACAGTACTCCCGTCCGTAGTAGATGATCTGTAAGTGCAGGGCGTTCCACCGGTCTTTGGGAAACAGGCGTTTGAGGTCTTTTTCGGTTTGTACCACATTTTTACCGCTGGTCAGCCCCCAGCGTTGGGCGAGACGGTGGATGTGGGTGTCTACCGGAAAGGCCGGCACGCCGAAGGCCTGGCTCATGACGACGCTGGCGGTTTTGTGGCCGACACCGGGCAGTTTTTCCAGTTCGGCCATGTCCGCCGGCACTTCGCCGTTGTGTTCGTCGATCAGTATCTGCGACAGTTTCGAGATGGCTTTGGCTTTCTGGGGTGAGAGTCCGCAGGGGCGGATGACGGCCTGGATGTCTTCGACGGGTACTTTGGCCATGTCTTTCGGGTTGTCGGCGAGTTGCCACAGGTGTGGGGTGACCTGATTGACCCGCTCGTCGGTGCATTGGGCGGACAGCAGCACAGCGACCAGCAGGGTGTAGGGGTCTTTATGATCGAGCGGTATCGGCGGCTCGGGGTACAGTTCCTGGAGCCGATTCAAAATGAACTCGACTCGTTCGGGTTTCTTTAAATTTTCCGGCTTTGTCATATCTTGGATCATCATTCTTTAAAAATATCTTGGTGATCGTCTAGGACGGCGGCTGTGGGGTACCCCCGTTGGAGACCCGCCGTGAACCCATCCCTGGGGGCTTCTCGTCGGCATCCATGCCTCGGCTTTGGCTTCCTGCGTCGCTCTAACACCTACATCCATGTAGGCGTCCGAGAGTCTTCAACTGGCTTCCCGCGCATCCTCCTCATTGCCACTCAGAGGTTTTGCAGAACTACCTAGTTCCCGAAACTATCTGGGAACCCCCTCCCGCAGCACTCCATTCGAAGTTCCAGCCTAGTACTGCGACATCCCGCAGCACTTCCTACAACGCTCTTACCTCGTATTGAGCCATAAACCTCTTGATTCGATGTGCCGCTTCGACGCACTCGTCGAGGGAAGCCACCAATGCCATTCGGACATAGTGGTCGCCCGGGTTGCCGGTTTCGGTGTCGCGGGCCAGGTAATTGCCGGGGAGGACGGTAATGTTCTGCTGGGCAAACAACTCCCGGGCAAAAGTCTCGCTGTCCACCGGCGTACGCGGCCAGAGGTAAAAGCCCGCTTCGGGGCGGGAGACATCCAGACAGCCGTCCAGGATGTCCAACACCGCCGTAAACTTCTGCCGGTACAGATCCCGGTTCGCCCGCACATGCGTTTCGTCTTCCCACGCCGCGATGCTCGCCAGTTGCGAGGGCACCGGCATGGCACAACCGTGGTAGGTCCGGTAACGCAAAAACTCCGCGAGAATCGACGCATCACCGGCCACAAAACCAGAACGCAGCCCCGGCAGGTTGGAGCGCTTGGATAGGCTGTGAAAGACCACACAGCGGCTGAAATCCTCACGGCCGAGCTCGGTGCAGGCCTGCAGCAACCCGAGAGGCGGTGTCTGTTCGTCGAAATACAGTTCGGAATAACACTCGTCCGAGGCGATCACAAAATCGTACTCGTCGGCCAGTGCCAACAGGGTGCGCCAGTGCTCAAGCGTGAGTACCGCGCCGGTGGGGTTGCCCGGTGAGCAGATATACAGAAGCTGGCAGTGTGTCCACACGTTCGGGTCGACGGCTGAGAAATCGGGAATATAGTGGTTGTCGGTGGTACAGTTCAGAAACGCCGGACGCGCTCCGGCCAGCAGGGCGGCGCCTTCGTAGATCTGATAAAACGGGTTGGGGCTGACCACCAGAGGTTGTTCGGCGGTGCGGTCCACCACGGCCTGGGCGAAGGCGAACAGGGCTTCGCGGGTGCCATTCACCGGAAGCACCTGGGTCTCGGGGTCGAGTTGTCCCGGGCTCAGCGCAAAGCGCTTTTCGGCCCATTGGGCGATGGCCTGACGCAATTCAGGCAGGCCTTTGGTCGCGGGGTAGTTGGCGACCCGGTTGAGGTTCTGACTCAGGGTGTCGAGCACGAACTCCGGCGGCTGGTGTTTGGGCTCACCAATGGATAATGCAATGTGCGATAGATGTTCCGGTGGCTCTACGCCCGCTTTGAGCCTGGCGAGCTTTTCAAACGGATAAGGGTGCAGGTGATTCAGGTCTGGGTTCATTGGATTTGTCTTGGGTCCTGGACGTGTATACCGTTACTTCGAATTGAGTGCTGCGGGAGGGTATTCCCCTTTGAGACACGCTGTGAATACATCCCTGTACGCTCTGCACCGGCCGTCCAGGCCGGTGACGGTCTCAAAGGGGAATACCCTCCCTCCGCTGTGCCACACCGATACTTGCTTGGAGATAGCACGTTAGTAAGTCATTGCACCATGAAAGTTCGCCAATGGCACTGAGGCGGATGCGGGGTATACCCCGTAGCCGCCGGACGTTCCGCTACCCAACAACTTAAAAAGCTTAGAAATTTACCACCGACGCCGAGGTTTTGGTGGCGCGCTTGTCCAGTTGCTCGCAGATTTCCCGCTGTAGCGCCTCGCACAATGCCGGGTCGCTCAAGGGCTCGCCCTCGTTATCGGTGATGAAAAACACATCCTCCACCCGCTCACCCAAGGTGGCGATTTTGGCATTCTGCAACAGAATATCAAACTGCAGAAAAATTCGGCCGATACACGCCAACAAGCCCGGGCGGTCCGGGCTGATGACCTCCAGCACCGTATAGCCACTGATCATGTCGTTGCTCAGACTGGTACGCGTCGGCATCGTAAAATGCTTGAGGCGACGGGGCGTACGGCGGCTGATGACCTCGGAATAATCATCCACCAGTCGCAATTCGTCCAACAGGGCATCCTGGATGCGCTTCAGCACCTTCGGGTCGTCGCCCAGCGGTTCACCGTCCTGATTCAGAACAAAAAACGTATCCACGGTATAGCCGCTATTGGAGTTGTAAATGCGGGCGTCCTGAATATTGAGGTTCAACTGGTCGAGGGCGGTCGCCACGGCGGCGAACACATTCTTGCGACCCTTGCTGCGCACAAAAATCTGCGTCGCACCCTCGAGTTCCCGGTTGGTGGTTTTCTTGATCAGGATGAGCGGTGTGTCGTCGGTGTGCTGGATCATCGCCTCGCTGTGCCAGGCGATATCCAGTGCCGTCTCGCGCATGAAGTATTCTTCGCCCATGTCGCTCCACAGTTGCCAGGCGGTGTCGGCGGAAATGCCTTTGCGCTCGAGCTTGCGCAGGGCTGACTGCTGGGTTTCCTCGATAAGCTCGTGCTTGTCGATATTGTTTTCCAGGCCTCGGCGCAACGCCCGTTTGGTTTCCATATAGAGCTGGCGCATCAGGCTGGCCCGCCAGGTGTTCCAGAGTTCCTTGTTGGTGCCGTTGATATCGGCGACCGTCAGGGTATACAGGTAGTCCAGACGCTGCTGGTCGCCGACCCGCAGGGCGAAGTCGTGAATCACATCCGGGTCAGAAATGTCCTGCTTCTGGGCCACGGCGGACATGAGCAGATGCTGCTCCACCAGCCAACAGATCAACCGGGTCTCCCGGGGCGACAGCCCATGGCGCTGGCAAAAGTCTTCGGCGTCCACCGCCCCAAGGGTGGAGTGATCCCCACCGCGTCCCTTGGCGATATCGTGGTAAAGACCGGCGATATAGAGCAGCTCCGGTTTCGGGAGCCGTTTGATGACATGAGCGGCGATCGGAAACTCGTCTTTGGCGTCGGGGGCCCAGAAGTCACACATGTTCTGCATGACTTTCAGAGTGTGTGCATCCACGGTATAAATGTGGAACAGGTCGTGCTGCATCTGCCCGGTGACCTGGCCGAACTCCGGCAGATACAACCCGAGAATGCCGTAGCGGGACATCCGTTTGAGCTGCTCTACCAGCCCTTCCGGGTAGCGGAATAACTCCAGGAACAGTTGGGTGTTGGTCGGGTGGCGACGGTAGTCTTCGTCGATCAGGTGGCGGCTTTCGCGGATCAGACGGATGGTGGACGCGCGTACCCCCTGGATTTCCGGATGTTTGGCCATCAGGACAAAAATTTCCAGCAGTGCCGATGGCGTCTCTTCAAAGACGTAAATATGCGCCGCCTCGATATAGTGATCGCGTAGCTGGAAGCGTTCATTGAGCGCGGTCACATTTTTATTGACGCCTTTCTGCAGGATGACTTCGTGCAGAAATTGCAGCAGCACGTCGTTCAGTTCGCGTAGCGACATGACCAGGCGATAGTAACGGTGCATGAACTGCTCCACCGCCAGGCTTTCGCTGTTGTCGCGATAGCCGAACATGGCGGCCAGCTCCCGCTGATGGTCGAACAGCAGGCGCTCTTCCGCGCGGCCAGCGATCAGGTGCAGGCCATAGCGGACCCGCCACAGAAATTCTTCGCCGCTCTGCAGCAGGGAGAACTCTTCTTCGGTAAAGAAACCTTTGCCTTCAAGCTGCTTGAGCGTTCGGACCTGAAAAAAACGCTTGGCCACCCAGCCGATCATCTGAATGTCACGCAAGCCGCCCGGTGCATTCTTGATGTTGGGTTCAAGGTTGTATTCGGTGTCGTTGTACTTCTGGTGGCGCTGAATCTGCTCCTGCCATTTCGCCCGGAAAAACTCATCCGCTGGCCAGAGCTGATCGGGGGCGGTTTCCTGCATCAACTGAATGCGCAGCGAACTGTCGCCCACCAGGGTGCGGGACTCCATCAGGTTGGTGGCGACGGTAATGTCATTGCGGGCGTAGCCGACGCACTCCTCCAGGGAGCGGACGCTGTGGCCGATCTCCAGGCCGATGTCCCAGAGAAAGGTGAGCAGTTGTTCGATCTGCTCCTGACAGCGGTCCCGAATATTGTCATTGCCGGTCAGGATCAGCAGGTCGATGTCGGAATGCGGATGCAGTTCGCAGCGGCCGTAGCCGCCAACCGCCTCCAGGCTGATGCCCAGAGGCCAGTGGTTGCGATGCCAGGCATAGTGCAGCATACAGTCGACAAACAGGGCGCGCTCGTGAATCAGGGCGCGAATATCCTCGCCCTCGCGAAAGCGCGCATCAAACTGCCGGTTGGCGGCGGTAATGGCGTCCTTGAAGACCGTAATGACGGGCTGCTCTGCCAGAGCGCGTCGAAACCGCGCCTGATCGAAAAAGAACAGAGGGCGTTCAAAGTAGGGCAGCGCAGCGGTATCCATGATCAGAAATCTTCTTCGTGGCGGGCCGTCAAGACTTCTACACCGTCTTTGGTCACGGCCAGGGTGTGTTCCCACTGCGCTGACAGTCGGCCATCCTTGGTTTCCACAGTCCAGCCGTCGCCTTTGGTCTTGGTGTGGCGTTTGCCGGCGTTGATCATGGGCTCGATGGTGAAGGTCATACCTTCTTTGAGCTCCAGCCCTGTGTCCGGACGGCCGTAGTGCAGGACCTGCGGGTCCTCATGAAAGACCGCGCCAATCCCGTGGCCACAGTACTCCCGGACCACTGAATAATGGTTGCTTTCGGCATGCTGTTGGATGGCGTGCCCGATGTCGCCCAGCTTGATGCCGGGTTTGACCATCTCGATCCCTTTATAAAGGCACTCCTGAGTGACCTTGACCAGGCGTTCGGCGTGGGGCAGACGCTTGCCGACGAAGTACATTTTGCTGGTATCGCCGTGGTAACCATCGTAGATCACGGTCACATCAATATTGACGATATCCCCGTTTTTGAGCACCTTCTTTTCCGAGGGAATGCCGTGACAGACAACCTGATTGACGGACGTGCAGATGGATTTCGGGAAGCCCCGGTAGTTGAGGCAGGCCGGAATCGCGTTCTGCTCGTTGATGATGTGGTCGTGGCAGATCCGGTCCAGCTCGGCGGTGGTCACGCCGGGCTGAACGTGGGGTTCGATCAGTTCCAACACCTCGGCGGCCATGCGGCCGGCAACGCGCATTTTCTCGATTTCTTCCGGGGTTTTAATACTGACAGACATGTCGACTCGCTAGATTGAAAGGAAAACCATCATTCTAAACGATCTGGCCAGCGTCTGACAGTCTGCGGGATGCAGGGATCAGGCAGCATCCACATACTTCAGCGCGTGAATGACACCGCGCAATTCGGCCAATCCTTTCATTCGTCCACCGTAGGAGTAGCCAGGGTTGATTCCGGGGCGGCCGATTTCCTCGGCCATCAGGTGACCGTGGTCCGGGCGCATGGCGATTTCGGGCAGTCGACTGTGGTTCTTGCGTCGGCGCCGCTCTTCGTCCAGCAGGGCCCGGATCAGCCCTACCATGTCGTTGTCCCCGCCGAGATGGTCTGATTCGTAAAAGGAGCCATCCGCTTCGCGCCGGATATTACGCAGGTGCACAAAATAGATGCGGGAGCCAAATTCCCGGGCCATGGCGACCAGGTCATTGTCTGCCCGGGCGCCGTAGGAACCGGCGCACAGGGTCAGGCCGTTGGCCTCGCTGGGCACGGCGTCAAGCAGGGCGCGGGCGTCCGCGGCGGTCGACACCACGCGCGGCAGCCCGAAGAGCGAGAACGGCGGGTCGTCGGGGTGGATGGCCAGACGCAGGCCGACCGCCTCGGCGACGGGGGTGACGTCCTTGAGGAAGGCGATCAGATTGGCGCGCATCCCTTCCTCGCCAAGGGCGATAAACTGCTCGATTGCCACCCGGATGCCCTCGCGATCGTAGGAGCCTTCCCCGCCCGGGAGGCCGGCAATGATGTTTTTCTCCAGTTGGGCCTTCTCGGCGTCCGACATGGCGCGGAATCGCTGCCCGGCCCGATTCAGGACATCGGCCGAGTAGCAGGCCTCCGCGTCCCGACGCTGGAGGATGTGCAGGTCATAGGCGGCAAAGTCGGCCATCTCGAAGCGCAGCGCCCGGCTGCCGTTGGCGAGCTCATAGTCCAGATTGGTGCGGGTCCAGTCGACGACCGGCATGAAGTTGTAGCAGACGTCGTGAATCCCGGCGGCCGCGAGATTGGTGAGTGTGTCCCGGTAGTTGGCGATGTGTCGCTCAAAGTCACCACTGCGGGTCTTGATATCGTTATGCAGGGGCACGCTCTCAACGACAGCCCATTCCAGGCCTCGTGCCTCGATCAGCGCCTTGCGCTCCAGAATCGCTTTGAGCGGCCAGACTTCTCCGGTGGGGATCTCATGCAGTGCCGTGACCACTCCGGTGGCGCCCGCCTGGGCAATTTGCTCAAGGGATACGGTGTCATTGGGGCCAAACCAGCGCCAGGTCTCTTTCATGGTATCGTTCTCTGCTCATCCAGTGCTGCCGCCGGGCGTGGCGGCAAGAGTTTAGTGTCTGTATGACTATTAGACATGAGTGGCTACCCGGACGCAACGGCGCGAGTGGGGTGGATGTCTCGTCCGGGTTCCACTGGTGGGCAAATTATGGTATAAAGCGCGGCTCCGCGGCCAGTGCTTTGCACGGCAGTGGGGTGCCGACCCGATCAAACGGGCGGCAAAATAAACCATGAACGTCACACATACACCGTCACGTTCAGCCTGGGTGCTCGCTGTTTTCAGTGGGTTGGCTGGCGGGGTGTATGGAGGCCCAACCCGATAGGAATGACAAAATGCCTACAGTAAGCATGCGCGATATGCTGCAGGCTGGTGCCCACTTCGGCCACCAGACCCGCTATTGGAACCCCAAGATGAACCGTTTCATCTTCGGTGCCCGCAACAAGATTCACATCATCAATCTGGAAAAGACCGTGCCGGCCTTCGCTGAAGCGATGGACGTGGTCAAGAAAATGGCCGCCCAGAAGAAAAAGGTACTGTTCGTCGGTACCAAGCGCGCCGCCCAGAAGACCATCAAAGAGCAGGCCGAGCGTGCCGGTATGCCCTTTGTCAGCCATCGCTGGCTGGGTGGTATGCTGACCAACTACAAGACCATCCGCGCCTCCATCCGTCGCTACCGCGACCTGGAAGCCCAGAGCCAGGACGGTACCTTCGAAAAGCTGACCAAGAAAGAAGCGCTGATGCGCACCCGCGAGATGGAAAAGCTGGAACGCTCCATCGGTGGTATCAAAGACATGAACGGCCTGCCCGATGCCCTGTTCATCGTTGACGTGGACCATGAGCGCATTGCCGTTCAGGAAGCCAAAAAGCTGGGTCTGCCCATCATCGGTATCGTGGACACCAACAGCAACCCGGACGACATCGACTATGTCATCCCGGGTAACGATGATGCGATTCGCGCCATCAAACTGTACGTTTCCGCCATGGCAGATGCCTGCCTGGAAGGGGCGAAAGAAGCCTCTGCTGTGCCCAACAAAGATGAATACGTGCCCGCCGAAGGCGAAGCCGCGTCCGAGTAAACCGGCTCCTGGCCGATCGGCACAAGACAAGGGGGCAGGCCAGACGGCGGCCCCCTTTTTTCGAATATTGAGTTAGACCCATTTCAAGAGGATAGCGACATGGCAGCGATTTCTGCGTCAATGGTTAAGGAGCTGCGCGAGCGTACCGGGCTCGGCATGATGGAGTGTAAAAAGGCCCTGAACGAAGCCGAAGGCGACGTTGAAGTGGCTATCGAGAACCTGCGTAAGGCCAGTGGCCTGAAGGCCGCCAAAAAGGCCGGTCGTACCGCGGCTGACGGTGTTGTATCCGTTAAAGTGGCCGACGACAACAGCTACGCAGTGATTCTGGAAGTGAACAGTGAAACCGACTTTGTCGCCCGCGATGAAGGCTTTCTGGCGTTTGTCAACAAAGTCCTGGACAAGGCCTTTGCCGACAAGCAGAGCGATGTGGCGGCCCTGATGAACGGCGAGCTGGAAGGCGACCGCGAAGCGTTGGTCCAGAAAATTGGCGAGAACATCACCGTGCGTCGGGCTGCCGTGGTAGAAGGCGGCGTGGTCGACGGGTATGTTCACTCCAACAACCGTATTGCGGTGGTCGCCCAGTTGCAGGGCGGCGGCGACGCCGAACTGGCGCGCGACATTGCCATGCATGTGGCCGCGGTGAACCCGCAGGTAATCAACCCGGACGATATGCCCGCCGAACTGGTGGAAAAAGAGAAGGAAATCATCAAGGCTCAGCCGGATATGGAAGGCAAGCCTGCTGAAATCGTGGAAAAGATGATGATGGGGCGTATCAACAAGTTCCTCAAAGAGGGCAGCCTGGTTGAGCAGCCGTTCGTCAAGAATCCGGAGATCAAGGTGGGTAAACTGGCCGCCGACGCCGGTGCGACCATTCAGAGCTTTGTGCGCTTTGAAGTGGGCGAAGGTATCGAGAAAGAGACCGTCGATTTCGCCGAAGAAGTGGCCGCTCAGGTCAAGGCCTCTTCCAAGGGTTAATCACCGCCGCTCTTTCGCCGGGTGGCCCGAGGATGGGCACACCCGGTGGTTTTCTGACGTTGAATGAGCACCTAGCGGAGATCCCTGTATGCCAAGCGCGCGTGACAAAAAGTACAAACGAATTCTGTTGAAGCTCAGCGGCGAAGAGCTGATGGGCTCTGAGGGCTTTGGGATTGACCCCAAAGTGCTGGATAAAATGGCCCTGGAAATTGGCCAGTTGGTTGGCATCGGTGTTCAGGTGGGTCTGGTCATCGGCGGTGGCAACCTGTTTCGCGGTGCCGCGCTCAGCAGCGCCGGCCTGAATCGCGTCACCGGTGATCATATGGGCATGCTCGCGACTGTGATGAATGCGCTGGCGATGCGCGATGCGCTTGAGCGCTCGAATATCTCCTCCCGGGTCATGTCCGCCATTCCCATGAGTGGCATCGTCGAACACTACGACAGTCGCCAGGCCAACCGCGCCCTGACCTCGGGTGAGGTGGTGATATTCTCCGCCGGCACCGGCAACCCGTTCTTTACCACCGACTCGGCCGCCTGTCTGCGCGCCATCGAAGTCGAGGCAGATATTGTGCTGAAGGCCACCAAGGTAGATGGTGTGTACACCGCCGATCCGATGCAGGATCCTGCCGCGACCAAATACGATCGCCTGACTTACGACGAAGTGCTGGAGCGTAAACTGGGGGTAATGGACCTGACTGCGATTTGCCTCTGTCGGGAACACGATATGCCAGTGCGGGTATTCCGCATGAACAAAACCGGGGCTCTGCTCAACATTGTGGTCGGTAGCAATGAGGGCACCCTGATCGAAGAGGGCAAAAACAATGCTGAATGACTTTAAAAAAGATGCCGAAGCCCGTATGGCCAAATCGGTCGACGCGCTGGGTAACAACTTCAACAAAATCCGCACCGGCCGCGCCCATCCGAGTATTCTGGATGGCATCCACGTATCCTACTATGGTGCAGAGACCCCATTGTCTCAGCTTGCCAACGTCAACGTGGAAGATGCCCGCACCCTGAGCATCAACCCCTGGGAAAAGCAGTTGGTGCCGGAGATCGAGAAAGCGATCATGAAATCGGACCTCGGCCTGAATCCGTCCACCAATGGTGGCGTCATTCGCATTCCGATGCCGCCGCTGACCGAGGAAACTCGCAAGAACTACATCAAGCAGGCGCGCCACGAAGCGGAAAATGCTCGTGTCGCGGTGCGCGGTGTGCGTCGCGATATTCTGTCGGATGTAAAATCCCTGCTGAAAGAAAAAGAGATCAGCGAAGACGATGAACGTCGTGCTCAAGATGAGATTCAAAAAATAACCGATAAATACATCGCCCGGATTGACAAGGCTCTCAGTGCCAAGGAAGCGGATCTGATGGAAATCTGAGCCGATGGGGTTGTCTCAGTGACAACCCCGTTTGGCCCGCGCGGCAACTGATCCAGGAGTTTTTTGTGACCAGCAATTCCCTGCGCCATATCGCTATTATCATGGACGGCAATAACCGCTGGGCCAAGCAGCGAGGACTGTCCGGTGTGGCCGGTCATAAAGTCGGTGCCGAGCGCATCCGTGACATCATGACCGCCTGCCAGGAGCTCGGCATCGAGGTTCTGACCCTGTTCGCGTTCAGCAGCGAAAACTGGAAGCGCCCCAAGAAAGAAGTGGAAGCCTTGATGTCGCTGTTTCAATGGTATCTGAAGCAGGAGGTCAAAGAGCTCCGGAAGAAAAACGTTCGACTGCGTGTGGTGGGCAATCGCGAACGATTCAGTCCGTCATTGCAGAAAGCCATCGCCGAGGCGGAAGCGATGACCGGCCAAGGCAACACAACGCTGGTCATCGCGGCCGACTACGGCGGCCGCTGGGACATCGCCCAGGCCGCGCGACAATTGTCGGAAAAGGTTGCCGCCGGAGCCCTGGATCCGGCCGATATCGATGAGTTTACCCTGCATCGCTATACCTGTCTGGGCGATCTGCCCGATCCGGATCTGTTGATTCGCACCGGGGGTGAGGTGCGCATCAGTAACTTTCTGCTGTGGCAATCCGCCTACGCCGAGTTGTATTTCAGCAAATTGCTCTGGCCGGATTTTGGTGCCGATGAACTCAAAGCCGCCGCCGAGGATTTCTACCAACGCCAACGTCGGTTCGGGCAGACGGCCGATCAACTCGAAGCGCCGGGTCATACCGGGGAGGCAAGACATGCTTAAGCAACGAGTGATCACCGCCGTTGTATTGGCAAGCGTTTTTGTCCTCGCTCTGGTGTATTTGCCCGGCCCTCTGTTTTCCGCGTTTGCCGCGACCATTACGCTGATCGGTGCCTGGGAGTGGGCCAATCTCTCCGGTCTGTCACAGCGTTGGCAGCGCGGCGTGTACGTATTGGTGGTTGGGGGACTGCTGGCGCTGGGCGCCGTGTACCTGGGTGTCCACCAACTGCCGGAACAGGCGCTTGATAACCGTGAATTGCTGGAGAGCCAGAGCCTGGCGTTTCGCAACATCCTGATGGTGGGTTGTGTCTGGTGGGCGCTGGCCCTTTTATGGGTGCAGGGCTACCCCAGCAGTGCGTTGCTTTGGCACAGTCGCTGGATGCGCGCACTGATGGGATTTTTTGTCCTGGTGCCCGCCTGGGCGGGACTGTCCTACTTGCGCGTCCAGGACAGCGGCCTTTGGCTGCTGGTCCTGTTGGTGGCGATTGTGGCCTGTGCGGACATCGGTGGCTATTTTGCCGGGCGTCGGTGGGGGAAACATAAACTGGCCGTCAGCGTCAGCCCGGGCAAGACCTGGGAGGGTTTTGCCGGAGGTGTCGCAGCCAATACCCTGTTGGCTTTGCTGGTGGGGTATTTCTGGCAGGGCAGTGTGCTGTTCTGGCTGGCCATCATCCTGCCAACCAGCCTGGTGTCGGTGCTCGGTGATCTGCTGGAAAGTATGGTCAAACGACAGCGCGGCATCAAAGACAGTAGTGCGCTGCTGCCGGGTCACGGCGGTGTTCTGGATCGGGTCGACAGCCTGACGTCGGCCGCACCGGTGTTCGCACTCGCACTGCTGGCCGGCGGCTGGCCCCAGGGCTGAGGTCATTATGCAGCTTGTGACGATATTGGGCGCCTCCGGCTCCATCGGCAATAGCACGCTGGATGTGTTGGCCCGGCACCCCGACCGCTATCGAGTGTATGCGCTTACCGCCTTTTCCCAGTGGCGCAAGCTGGCGAATGCCTGTCTTGCGCATCGGCCTCGCTATGCCGTAGTGGTCGAACCCGCCGGAGCCGAGGCACTGCAGGCCTGGCTCAAGGCGAGGGGCAGTGAAACGGAAGTCCTGTCAGGCGTTGAGGCGTTGAACGATGTCGCTTCAGCCCCCGCTGTCGATACCGTTATGGCCGCAATTGTCGGTGCGGCGGGCCTGGTGCCCACATTGGCGGCCGTGGAGGCCGGCAAGAAAGTGTTGCTGGCCAACAAGGAGGCATTGGTCATGGCCGGAGCGCTGTTTACCCGGGCGGTCGAGCGCCATCACGCGACCTTGTTGCCTATCGACAGCGAACACAATGCGATCTTCCAGTGTCTGCCTGCCCACCCCCAGGACTGCCTGAGTGAGGGTCTGGCCAGCTGCGGAGTGCGAAAGATACTGCTGACGGCCTCAGGGGGCCCCTTTCGCGAGTACTCTAGGGAGCAGTTGGCAGCGGTCACACCCGAGCAGGCCTGCGCCCACCCGAATTGGAATATGGGGCAGAAGATATCCGTGGACTCCGCCACCCTGATGAACAAGGGGCTGGAGTTGATCGAGGCGTGCTGGTTATTTCACGCCCGGCCGGAGCAAGTTGAAGTGGTCGTTCATCCGCAGAGCGTTATTCATTCCATGGTGGAATATGTGGATGGCTCGGTCTTGGCCCAGTTGGGCAATCCGGATATGCGCACACCCATCGCTCATGCGCTGGCGTGGCCGGAGCGAATCGCTTCGGGCGTCTCCGGCCTGGATATGATCGCCACCGGCCGCCTCGACTTTGAGGCGCCCGACCTGGACCGCTTCCCCGCACTGAGGCTTGCGGTGGAGGCCGCCGCGCGGGGCGGTACGGCTCCCGCGCTGCTCAATGCGGCCAATGAGGTGGCGGTGGCGGCATTTCTCAAGCGCCAGATAGGCTTTACCGATATTCCCAAGGTGATCGAATCAGTGTTGGAGCGGGTAACTGTGACTGAACCCGAGGACCTGCTGGTGGTCCAAACCGCGGATCAGGAGGCCAGACGCCTGGCGCAATCCCTGATCGACGCACGCTGAGAGGTATTCCGTGGCTCTTGTTCAGACAATAATCTGGTTTCTGGTTGCCCTGGTCATTCTGGTGGCCGTGCATGAATTTGGGCACTTCTACGTGGCGCGCCGCTGTGGGGTGAAGGTCCTGAGATTCTCCATCGGCTTTGGCCGGGTGCTATGGCGCCGACGGGACAAACAGGGGACGGAGTACGCGCTGGCCGCCATACCACTGGGCGGTTACGTCAAAATGCTGGACGAGCGTGAAGGTGATGTCCCGGAAGAGGAGCTGCACCGGGCGTTTAACCGTAAAAATGTCTGGCAGCGCATCGCCATCGTTGCGGCGGGGCCGGTGGCCAATTTCATTCTGGCGATTTTGCTGTTCTGGCTGTTGATGATCCCCGGCACCCGGGAGCCGATTCCGATTGTTGGAGAGGTAGAGCCAGGATCTATTGCAGCGCAGGCGGGGCTTGAGGCCGGGCAGGAAATTCTGGCCGTGGATGGCGAGCCGACGCCCACCTGGCAAGCGTTGCATCAGCAGTTGCTGCGTCGTCTGGGCGAGAGCGGCACAATCCAGTTTCTGGTGAAGTACCCGGGCTCAGACCTGCAATACATGTCCCAGGCGCCACTTGATGGCTGGCTGCGGGGCGCTGAGGAGCCGGACCCGGTGGCGGGGTTGGGGCTGACACTGGATCGTCCCGAACCACAGGCCATTCTGGGACAGATTGTCCCCGGCAGTCCGGCGGAGCTTGCGGGACTGCAGTCGGGTGACCGCATTCTCAGCGTCGACGGCGAGGTCGTATCGGGTTGGTCCGAGTGGGTGGATTACGTTCGGGCACGTCCCGGAGAAGAAATTCAGATGACCGTGGAACGCGATGGCGGTCAGGCGAGTCTATCGGTGACACCGGAGACCGTTGAGGAGAATGGTGAACGCTTTGGTCGCATTGGGGTGGGTATTCAGCCTCAGCCATGGCCCGAGGACCGGATCAGGACCTATCGTTACGGGCCGGTGGAATCCTTCGTGGCCGGTGTCGACAGGACCTGGGAGACGGCCGGCTTCGTCCTGTTGTCCGTGAAAAAGCTGGTGGTGGGCGAAATCTCGACGAAAAACTTGAGTGGCCCTATCACCATTGCTAAGGTGGCCGGCGATTCCGCCGAGAGTGGTTGGAAAAGCTTTGTGGGCTTTGTCGCTCTGCTCAGTATCTTCCTTGGAGTGTTCAACCTGTTGCCGATTCCGGTGCTTGATGGTGGCCACCTGATGTACTACGCCATCGAAGTGGTCAAAGGCAGCCCGGTATCCGATCGCGCACAACAAATCGGCTACCAGATCGGACTGGTGATGGTGGTGGGGCTCATGGTACTGGCGTTCTACAACGATATTATGCGGCTTTGACCGAAACCCGGTTTCAATGCGGGATGTACAAGATTCGTGGCGGTGCCAATACTGCCGAATGCAATTGATCTCAACCGAAAAAAGAATTTTTCTATGATGCGAGTTTGGATGCGAGTGATAAGTCTGGTGGTCGCCCTATTGCTATCGGCAGTAGTTCAGGCCCAGAGTTTTCAGATCAGTGACATTCGGGTAGAGGGGTTGCAACGGGTGTCGGCCGGCACGGTGTTCAGTGCTCTGCCGTTACGGGTGGGCGATCAGGTGACCTCCGAAGATATACGGATGGCGACCCGCTCGCTGTTTCAGGTCGGCTACTTTGCCGATGTGGCCATGGGCCGCGACGGCGACGTTCTGGTGGTCAAGCTCGAGGAGCGCCCCGCGATCAACGAGATCACCATCGAGGGAAACAAGGTCATCAAAACCGAAGACCTGATGAACAGTCTTCGTGACAGCGACCTGTTCGAGGGACAGATTTTCCAGCGGGCGACCCTGGAAGGGATCAGTCAGGCGCTGGAACGGGAGTATATTGGCCAGGGCCGTTACGGGGCCTCGGTGGATATCGAAGTGGAGGACCTGCCTCGCAATCAGGTGAAAGTGACCGTCAACGTCAATGAAGGCAAGCCGGCCCGGATCAAAGGCATCAATATCGTCGGTAATGACGTTTACAGCGAGGAGGAGTTGCTCGAGGGGTTTGAGCTCAAGTCCTCAGGCTGGCTTTCATGGATTACCGGTGATGACAAATACTCCCGGGAAAAGCTGACCGGTGACATCGAAACCCTGGAGTCCTTTTACCTGGATCGCGGTTATCTGAGTTTCCGTATCGACTCCACCCAGGTGGCGCTGAGTCCGGACAAATCCAAGATCTATATTACCCTGAATGTCTCCGAAGGCGATATTTACAAGGTCAGTGAAGTGGAGCTTGCCGGTGACCTGAAGCTGCCTGAAGAGCTGGTCCGGCGGATGATCATGCTGCGCGAGGGTGACGACTTTTCCCAGATTCTGATGACCAATTCGTCAGAGTATATTACCCAGCGGCTGGGCAATGAGGGTTACACCTTCGCGGAAGTGGAGGGCATTCCCGAAAAGAACGAAGATGACAAAACTGTCAAAGTGACCTTTTTTGTCGACCCCGGGCAACGGGCCTATGTGCGTCGTATCAATTTCAAAGGCAACACCAAGACCATCGACGAAGTGTTGCGCCGGGAAATGCGGCAGATGGAGGGCGGGGCCGCCTCGAACTCCCAGATTGAACACTCGAAGATCCGTCTGGATCGTCTGGGTTTTTTCAAAGAGGTGAACGTCGAAACCAATGAAGTGCCGGGCACCAGTGATCAGGTCGATGTGGAATACACGGTCGAAGAGCAGCCCTCGGGCAGTATGGGGCTGCAAATCGGTTATGCCGAGTACAGTGGGCTGCTGCTGTCGGCGAATATTCAGCAGAACAACTGGTTCGGTACGGGTAAGCAGGTCGGGTTCTCCCTGAGCAACAGCCGCTTCCGGACCGCCTATAATTTCAGTTATAACGATCCCTATTTCACCAAAGACGGGGTGAGCCGCGGCATCAACCTTTACTACACTAAAAGTGATTACGCCAACTATGGTGTGGCCGGTTATAGCACGGACACCTATGGTGCACGATTGAGTTTTGGCTATCCGATCTCGGAAATCGAGCGCATCGGGTTCAGCTTTGAAGCTCGCGATCTGACGGTCAAGCCGTCGGCATCGTCTCCGCGAGAAATCATCCGCACCCCCATTATCGGCGAGGGGGCTCCCTACATTACCCAGAGCGAACTCGAGCAGATGCAGGAAGATATCGCCATGGGACAGGACTTTCCGGATGGTTACAGCGATAACCGGGTGACCGAGTCTGTATTGGGGGAACCCGGGTACCTGGACCTGTATGGCAATGAGTTTCAGGATGGACTGGTTGGGTTCAACTACGTCAAATCGACTCTGAATCGGGGAATGCTCGCCACCCGCGGTACCTCGCAGCGGTTTTCGATTGAAGCGGCGGTTCCGGGCGGGGATCTCGAGTACTACAAAATCCAGTTCCAGGGTGAAACCTACAAGCCCCTGACCCGTGCTCTGACCCTGAAGTTGCGCACCAACCTGGGTTTCGTGGACAGTTACGGTGATACGGAGCTACCGTTCTTCGAGCATTTTTACGCCGGTGGCTTCGGCTCGGTGCGCGGGTTCGAGCGCAACAGCCTGGGGCCGCGCTCAACGCCGGCAGAGCGCTCCTATACCGTACCGTTCGCCTGGGACGACGCCAACGGCGATGGCGTCATCTCCGACAGTGAAACCTCCTCGGGCTACTTGCTGTGTGAGGACCGGGAGGCGTTTGGTGAAAACTTCGATCTTGATGCCCTCAAATGTAACCCCGGTGAATTGGTCACTCAATACGGCGTACGCCAGAGTCAGCTAAGCAATCGCAACAGCCGCTACGATGCGTTCGGTGGCAACATCCAGATTGAGGCCGGCGCAGAGATACTGTTTCCGCTGCCCTTCATCAAGGATCAGCGTATGTTGCAGTCCAGCTTCTTTGTGGAGGCGGGTAATGTGTTCAGCACCACCTGCTCCGAACGCCAGCGCAACTGTTACGAGCCGGATATCGATCGCCTGAGCGCCTCGGCGGGCTTTGGCCTGACCTGGATTACCGGGTTTGGTCCGCTGACCTTCGCGGTGGCGCGCCCAATCAACGAAAACGAGGAAGACAAAGCGGAATTTTTCCAGTTTTCTTTGGGTGGATCCTTCTAACGCGGTATCATTGGCACCTTTTCGGGCCTTGCCCGCAGGATACGACCCCCTCGGGGGACTCAATGGCCCTGAATACAGGGCCTTTTCATTTCCTAACTTATTGATAATACAGAGGAAATTAACGTGATGTTGGCTAATGCAAAGAAAGTTGCCCTCGGTCTGGTGCTGCTCCTGGGCTCTTCCGTGGCGCTGGCGCAAGGTAAAGTCGTCGTGCTGGACCTTCAGGCCGCTGTTCTCGGCACCGAAAAAGCGCAAACGCGCCTGGAGGCCCTGGAAAAAGACGAGGATTACGTCGCTCTGCGGACCCGCTACCAGAGCCTGACCTCTGAGCTACAGGCGTTTCAGGAAGACGCCCAGAAAAACGGTATGACCTGGTCTGACGAGCAGAAACAGGCCAAGCAGCAGGAAATGCGCGAGCTGCGTGAGCAGTACGAGCGCACGGTACAGGGCCTCCAGGGAGAGCGCCAGCAGGTGATGCAGGTGATCATGCAGGAAATGGGTGAACAGACCCAGTCAGCCCTGGCGCAACTGATAGAAGCGGAGAAAATCGGTCTGGTATTGAACAGTCAAAGCGCGTTTCACGCCTCGGCAGAGTATGATATCACCGATGATCTGACTGAAATGCTGAACAAGGCCAACTGATAGAGGGCCTGAGCGTGTCACCCACCTTGACTCTGGCGGAGTTGGCGGCGTGGCTCGACGCCGACTTTGAAGGAGATGGCAACTGCCCTCTGAGCGGACTGGGGACGCTGCAGTCGGCTCTGCCGGGGCAGTTGAGCTTCATCGCCAATCCGGTTTACCGGAAATATCTGGCGAGTACCCGCGCCTCGGCCGTGATCATGCGCCCGGATCTGGCCGCAGAATACCCGGGGAACAAGCTGCTCGCCGCCAATCCCTATGAAGCCTATGCCCGGTTGACAGAGCGTTTCGATGATCGACCACTGGTCCCGGCCGGTTGCCACCCTTCGGCGGTCATTGGCGAGGGCTGTCAGCTGGCGGAGGGAGTGCGTATTGGCCCCAACGCGACACTGGGTCGGCAAGTGGTTCTGGCGGAAGGAGTGGAAATAGGGGCAGGCGCCTGTATTGGGGATGGCTGTCATATCGGCGCCGGGAGCCGAATTTCCGCCCGTGCCGTGCTCTACCACGATATTCGCATTGGTGATCGCTGCGTGATTCACAGCGGCGCCGTGATCGGCGCGGACGGGTTCGGGTTTGCCCCCACCGCCGACGGCTGGTTGAAAATCCACCAGTTGGGCAGCGTTGTGATTGGTAATGATGTTGAAATCGGTGCGGGGACGACAGTAGATCGGGGCGCTCTGGACGATACCCGAATTGCAGATGGCGTAAAAATCGACAATCAGGTCCAGATTGCCCACAACGTCTGTATCGGACGAAACACGGCAATTGCAGGACAGGCGGGTATTGCCGGGAGCACCACGGTAGGGGAGAATTGCACCATTGCCGGCGGAGTTGGCATTGTGGGGCATCTGACGATCGCCGACAGGGTGCACATTACGGCCATGAGCCTGGTCACGCATTCCCTTCACGAGCCCGGTTCCTATTCTTCCGGAACCCCACTGGCGCCCACCCGTGAGTGGCGCCGCAATGCCGTGCGTTTTAAGCAGTTGAATGAGCTGGCCACACGCCTGAAAAAGCTCGACGAATAAGTGAACCTATCGCTACCGGTAAGGTGGCGTCAGAGATAAACTGCCGGCCGACTCAGGCGGGCTATCATGAATACCCAGGGGTCGTTGACTATGATGGATGTACGAGAAATACGAGAATACCTGCCACACCGCTATCCGTTTCTTCTGGTGGATCGGGTTGTGGAGCTGGTAGAGGGCGAATCAATCGTCGCTTACAAAAACATTTCGGTCAACGAAGAGGTGTTTAACGGTCACTTTCCGCAAAGCCCGGTATTTCCCGGTGTCATGATTCTGGAAGCGTTGGCGCAGGCGTCGGGTATTCTGGGGTTCAAGACAATGAACAAAAAACCGGAGGATGGTTCCATTTACCTGTTTGCCGGCGTTGATGATGTGCGCTTCAAACGCCAGGTCATCCCCGGTGATCGCCTGACACTGGAATCCCGGGTGGTTTCTGTGAAGCGGGGTATCTGGAAGTTTGAGTGCAAAGCCACGGTCGACGGTGTTCTGGCCGCCTCCGCCAACATCCTGTGTGCGGACCGCAAGGTTTAATCGGAGCCCGGGGTGTTCTGTTTGAGCACCTCTCCACCCTCGAACTTCCCGGACAAGAGCGAGAACAGTCTTGATTCACCCCACTGCGATTATTCATTCCGATGCCCGGTTGGCGCCCGATGTCGAGGTCGGGCCCTGGACGATAATCGGTGCTGATGTCGAAATTGGCTCGGGTACGGTGATTGAGTCCCATGTCGTAATCAAGGGACCCACCCGGATTGGCGAACACAACCATATTTATCAATTCTCGACGGTGGGCGAAGCAACCCCGGATCTCAAGTATAAAGGGGAGCCCACTCGACTGGTCATCGGCGATCACAACATTATCCGGGAAGGGGTAACCATCCACCGGGGAACGGTTCAGGATCGCAGCGAGACCACCATTGGTGATCACAACCTGTTAATGGCCTACGTGCATATCGGCCACGACAGCGTGGTGGGCAACCATTGTATCCTGGTCAACAACACCGCCCTGGCGGGTCATGTCCATATTGGCGACTGGGCCATTCTGAGCGGATTTACTCTGGTGCATCAGTACTGTCATATCGGCGCGCACAGCTTTACCGGTATGGGCACCGCACTGGGTAAGGATCTGCCAGCTTACGTTATGGCCAACGGCAACCCGGCAGAAGCGAAGAGTATCAACGCCGAAGGGCTCAAGCGCCGCGGCTTTGACAAGTCGGAAGTGGCCACGATTCAGAAAGCCTTCAAAATCCTGTATCGCCGTGGTCTGACGCTCGGCGAGGCGTTGACCGAGCTCGAAGCGATGGCTGCCGATTGCGAGGCGCTCGGCGTGATGGTGGACTCTATCCGGCACTCCTCACGCGGTATTGTTCGCTAGGGCCATCCTATGGAAGCGCAGAACCACCCGACATCGACCTCATCCAGTGGCCGACTTCAGATCGGTATCGTGGTGGGTGAAGCCTCCGGCGATATTCTCGGTGCCGCGCTCATGCGGGCTCTACGTCAGCATTACCCGGATTGCGAATTCTCGGGTATCGGCGGGCCGCGTATGCTCGAGCAGGGCTTTCACTCGTTTTTTCCGATGGACCGGCTCTCGGTTATGGGTCTGATCGACCCTCTGAAACGGCTGCCGGAGCTGCTGAAAATCCGCAAGTTTCTCAAAACCCACTTTACCGAGCAGCCGCCGGCGGTGTTCATCGGCGTGGACTCTCCGGATTTCACGTTGAACATTGAGCGCCATTTGCGGGCGGCGGGCACACCGACGGTCCATTATGTCAGTCCCTCGGTATGGGCCTGGCGTCAGGGGCGGGTAAAGGGCATCGCACGCAGCGTTGACCTGATGTTGACGCTATTGCCCTTTGAAGCCGCGTTTTATGAAAAACACCAGGTCCCGGTGGCGTTCGTAGGCCACCACCTTGCAGATGAAATTCCACTGAAAATTGATTCGGCGAGTGCCCGTGCGACCTTGGGTATCAAACACAAGGGGCCTCTGGTCGCGCTGTTGCCCGGTAGCCGCAATGGTGAAGTGGAGCAGCTTGGACCACTGTTTTTAAAGGCGGCTCGACTGTGCCGCGACCAGCGACCCAATGTACAGTTCGTGATTCCGGCCGCGAGCCCCGAGCGTTACCGGCAGATCCATCACCAACTGTCCGAATTTGTAGACCTGCCGGTGCACCTTGTGCAAGGCCAATCGCAGCAGGCGATGGCGGCCGCTGATGTGGCGCTTATTTCCTCTGGGACAACGGCTCTGGAAGCCATGCTGTTGAAGACGCCGATGGTAGTGGCGTACAAAATGGCACGTCTGTCCTACGCGATTTTGTCCCGAATGCTGAAAACGGAATACGTTTCCTTACCCAATTTGCTGGCCAACCGACGTCTGGTGCCCGAGTTGATCCAGGACGATGCCACGCCTGAGTCGCTCAGCGCCGCCGTGCTGGATTATATCGACCATCCGGCGCAGACTGGGGCGTTGGTAGAGACCTTTACCGAAATGCATCGCGACCTGGCACGAAACGCCAGTGAGAAAGCGGCTGCGGCCATCGTGGAGCTACTGGAGGCCCGGTCGCGATGAGAGGTGTTCTGGAACCGTTCGAACCGGTCTACACCGGCCCCTGGCTCGCGGGCGTGGATGAGGTGGGCCGAGGCCCGCTTGCCGGTGACGTCGTGGCCGCAGCGGTGATTCTGGACCCCAGACAACCCATTGAGGGGTTGAACGACTCCAAGAAGCTTACGGAAAAGCGCCGGGAGTCGTTGTTCGCGGAGATTCAGGAAAAGGCCGCCGCCTGGTGCATCGCCCGGGCGTCGGTGGCGGAGATTGACCGGCTCAATATTTTACAGGCGAGTCTGTTGGCGATGACGCGTGCGGTGGAGGGTTTGGCGCAACAGCCGGAGTATGTTCTGGTGGACGGCAACCGCCTGCCCAAGTGGTCGTATGCGGCGGAGGCGGTGGTGAAGGGCGACAGTCGTCACCCGGCGATCAGTGCGGCGTCGATTCTGGCCAAGGTGGCGCGGGACCGTGAGATGGTGGCATTTGATAAGCAGTATCCAGGCTATGGGTTCGCGGAGCACAAGGGCTACCCGACCAAAACCCATATGGCGGCACTGGACACACTCGGCGTCACGCCCATCCACCGCACCACCTACGCCCCAATCCGCGAACGCCTGGAGCAGATTGAACTTTTTTAATACCCGGCAGATTTTATGACCACACAATTCGTCCATCTCAGATTACACACCGAATACTCCCTCTCGGACAGTCTGGTGCGCATCAAACCCCTGGTCAAACGCGTGGCCGAGCTGGGCATGCCGGCGGTGGCGGTGACCGACCAGACCAACTTCTACGGCCTGATCAAATTCTATAAAGCCGCCCAGGGCGCCGGGCTCAAACCCATCGCCGGTAGCGACTTCCTGGTGGCCAACGCCGATCCCGACGGCAAACCGACGCTGATAACCCTGTTGGCCATGAACAACAAAGGGTACAAAAACATCATCGAACTCATTTCCCGCGCCTGGCAAAAAGGCCAGCAACAGGGCATCGCCTATGTTCAGCGCGAGTGGATCAGCGAGTTGGCCGAGGGCGTCATCGCGCTCTCCGGGGGTAAGTTTGGTGACATCGGCGTGGCGCTCATTGCCAGCCGGCAAAATCAGGCCAGAGAACTGCTCAGTGGCTGGATGGCGGACTTTCCCAACCGGTTTTATCTCGAGCTGCAACGCACCGGTCGGGACAACGATGAAGACTATTTGCACGCGGCGGTAGACCTCGCGGCACAGGCGCAGTGTCCGGTGGTGGCGACCAACGATGTCCGGTTTCTTCGGCAGGACGAGTTTGAGGCGCATGAGGCGCGAGTCTGCATCAGCGAGGGCAGGGCGCTGGACGATCCCCGGCGCGAGCGCCGCTACAGCGATCAACAATACCTGCGCTCGCCCGAGGAAATGGCGGAGCTGTTCAGCGATATCCCCGAAGCGCTGGAAAACTCGGTTGAAATCGCCAAGCGTTGTAATCTGGATATTGAACTCGGCAAATACTACTTGCCGGAGTATCCCATTCCCGACGGGATGACCGAAAACGAATTTTTTGCCAAAATTTCCTACGAAGGTTTATACAAACGCCTGGAGCGCATTCTCGATCCGCAGGCAGCGGATTATGAGGAGCGTAAAAAGGCCTACGAAACCCGGTTGCAGTTCGAGCTGGATATCATCATCCAGATGGGGTTTCCCGGTTACTTCCTGATCGTAATGGACTTCATCCAGTGGGCCAAGGACCACGATATTCCGGTCGGTCCCGGTCGGGGTTCCGGTGCCGGTTCGCTGGTGGCTTACTCGCTGCAGATTACCGACCTGGACCCACTCCAGTATGACCTGCTGTTCGAACGCTTCCTGAACCCGGAGCGGGTCTCCATGCCCGACTTCGACGTCGACTTCTGCATGGACAACCGCGACCAGGTGATCGCCTACGTGGCCGACAACTATGGCCGGGATGCGGTCAGTCAGATCATTACCTTCGGTACCATGGCTGCCAAGGCGGTGGTGCGTGATGTCGCCCGGGTGCAGGGTAAGTCCTACGGTCTGGCGGACAAGCTCTCTAAAATGATTCCGGCCACGCCGGGGATGACCCTGGAAGCGGCGCTGGAACAGGAAGAGGTACTGCGCGAATTTCTTGAGACCGACGAGGAAGCCCAGGAAATCTGGGACATGGCCAAACAGCTCGAGGGGTTGGCGAGAAACGTCGGTAAGCACGCCGGTGGGGTAGTGATTGCCCCGACCAAATTGACCGATTTTGCCCCGCTGTACTGCGATGAGACCGGCGGTGGTCTGGTCACCCAGTACGACAAGAACGACGTGGAAGACGCCGGTCTGGTGAAGTTTGACTTCCTCGGGCTGCGCACCCTGACGATCATCGACTGGGCCAAGGCGATGATCGATCAACAGCGCGCCAAGGCGGGGGAGGAACCCCTGGATATCGCCGCGATTCCCCTCGACGACAAACCGACGTTCGACATGCTCAAGCGGGCGGAAACCACCGCCGTATTCCAGCTCGAATCCCGGGGTATGAAAGACCTGATCAAGCGCATGGTGCCGGAAAGCCTGGAAGAGCTGATCGCCCTGGTGGCCCTGTTCCGCCCCGGCCCGCTGGACTCGGGCATGGTGGACGACTTCATCAACCGTAAGCACGGCCGCGCGAAAGTGGCCTACCCGGATGCGCAGTATCAACACGAGCGCCTGGAACCGATTCTGAAGCCGACCTACGGCGTGATCGTGTATCAGGAACAGGTGATGCAGATCGCCCAGGAGTTGGCGGGCTACAGTCTCGGTGGCGCCGACCTGCTGCGCCGGGCCATGGGTAAGAAAAAGCCCGAGGAAATGGCCAAGCAGCGGGAGGTGTTCGCCCAGGGGGCGAAAGAGCAGGGGATTGACCCCGACCTGGCAATGAAAATTTTCGACCTGGTGGAAAAGTTCGCCGGCTACGGTTTCAACAAATCCCACTCCGCCGCGTACGCGCTGGTGTCCTATCAGACAGCCTGGTTGAAAGCGCACTACCCCGCGCACTTTATGGCGGCCACCATGTCTTCGGACATGGACAAGACCGACAAAGTGGTGACCTTCATCGAAGAATGCCGTCAGATGAAGCTGCAACTGTTGCCGCCGGATGTGAACACCGGTGAATTCCAGTTCAGCGTGGATGACGACAACAACATCATCTACGGCCTCGGCGCCATCAAGGGGCTGGGTGAAGGACCAGTGGAAAGCATCATCGCCGCGCGCAAGGATGGGCCCTTCAAGGACCTGTTTGACTTCTGCGCCCGCGTCGATCCGCGCAAGGTGAACAAGCGGGCCCTGGAAGCCCTGATCCGTTCCGGTGCCGCCGACAAGCTGGGCCCGGGCGTGGATATTGATTACGACCGCGCGGTCATGTTCGCGGCGATCAACGAGGCGGTCAAAACCGCCGAGCAGAAAGCGGCCAACCAGAGTGCCGGTATGGTGGATCTGTTTGGCGATGTGATTCCCGGCGGCGATCCGGAGGGCGATGCCTACGGCGAGTTCCACAAAGTCCGCAGCTGGAGCATGAAGGAGCGTCTGCACGGCGAGAAGGAAACGCTCGGCCTGTACCTCACCGGCCACCCGATCGATGAATACGACAGTGAACTGAACCACCTGGTCAGCTCGCGCATCATCGATCTGAAGCCCCAGAAAGAGTCCCAGACCGTGGCCGGGCTGGTGGTGGCCATGCGGGTCATGAAGACCAAGCGCGGCGACAATATGGGCTTTGTCACCCTCGATGACCGCACCGGCCGTATCGAGGTGGCGGTGTTCAGTGATGCGTTCAACGAGTATCGGGATCTACTGCTGAAAGACAGCCTGCTGGTCATCACGGGGCAGGTGAGTCACGACGATTACAGCGGTTCGCTGAAGATGCGTGCCGATCAGTTGCGGCTGTTGTCCGATATGCGTCAGGAACGGGCCCGGGAGCTGTGTCTGGCGGTGGAAGCGGGGGCTCTGTCGGCCAACTTCTCCCGGCAGTTGAGTGAGCTGCTGGATCCTTACCGGGAGGGGCGTTGCCCGATCGTGATTGACTACACGCGCCAGGGCGCTCGGGGGCAGGTGCGTCTGGGGCAGGCCTGGCAGGTCCGCCCCGAGGATGACCTGCTCCAACGCCTGCGCGACACCTACGGCCCGGAAAGCGTTCACCTGGTCTATTCGTAGTGCGTAAGGCGGCGTAGGGCGGGTAAGCGCAAAGCGCGCACCCGCCGTAACCCAAAGCCAGCCACCCGCTGTCACCTACACCGCCTCAAAGGTCGACTATTTTGACGGTTTCGCGTATCTTAGGCGCCTTTCCATCCGCGTTTATTGATCGGACGACAACACTGAGCCTGAAAAGCCGACTATGAATCTGAATTATCTGGAATTTGAACAGCCCATCGCTGAACTCGAAGGCAAAATCGAGGAATTGCAACTGGTGGGCAGCGATAACGACCTCAATATCACCGAGGAAATTGCCAAGCTGCGCGAAAAGAGCACCAAGCTCACCGAGAGCATCTACGCGCAATTGACCCCCTGGCAAGTGGTGCAGGTGGCTCGCCACCCGCACCGCCCCTATACCTCTGATTACATCAAACGCCTGTTTACCGACTGGGACGAGCTGCACGGTGATCGCCACTTCGGCGACGATCACGCCATTATCGGCGGCGTTGCCCGTCTGGATGGCAAGCCCGTCATGGTGATCGGCGAGGAAAAAGGCCGTAGCGTCCACGACAAGGTCTATCGCAATTTCGGCATGCCGCGGCCGGAAGGCTACCGCAAGGCGTTGCGTCTGATGGAAATGGCGGAACGTTTCAAGTTGCCGGTTCTGACGCTGATCGACACGCCGGGGGCCTATCCCGGCATCGACTCCGAGGAGCGGGGTATCAGCGAGTCCATTGCCCAGAATCTGGCGGTGATGTCACGCCTGCGCACCCCGATCATCTGCACCGTGATTGGCGAAGGTTCCTCCGGTGGCGCCCTGGCGATCGGGGTGGGCGATCAGCTCAATATGCTGCAGTACTCCACCTATTTCGTGATCTCCCCGGAAGGCTGCGCCAACATCATCTGGAAAACTGTGGCCAAGGCGCCCCAGGCCGCCGAGGCGATGGGTGTGACCTCCACGGTGCTGGAAGAATTGGGCATTGTGGATGAGACTATCCCGGAGCCCCTGGGCGGTGCCCACCGGGATATCGATGCCATGGCCAGTAAACTCAAAGATCGTTTGAGTGCGCAGCTCGATCGATTGGGTAAAGAACCGATCGATGACCTGCTCGAGCGTCGCTACCAGCGCCTGATGAGCTACGGCAATCCCTGATCTCGAAACCGGATGGTTTGGTCATAAAAAAACCGCTCTTTGTGAGCGGTTTTTTTATGACCTAGGCGTTCGCCAGTAATCGATCGTACTTGCGACTGAGCAGCTCGTAGAATTTCTCCCGGGTGCGGGCCACCTCTTTTTTGAACGCCGCCACCTGTTCCAGGCTGATGTCATCACGCCCGGCGTAGACCTGTTTGCGAAACTGGGCGATCTGGCTGCCGTACAGACGCAGGCTGCGCTCTAGGTTGTTTTCGCCGAGCATGAGCAGTTTGGCTTCGGCGTCTGCCAGCCCTTTGAACTCGCTCACCAACTCGGCACTGATCTGTTCCAGCTCGGCTCGGCGCTCTTTGGGCCAGCGTTTGCCAAACTGGATGGATTCGGCGGCCAGTGACGAGTATTTGGCGAAGGTGTGGGTGACCCGACCGACCTGACTGGAGATGTCCTCCAGCAGGCTGAGTTTGCGGTTTTCCTGGGGGGAGCGGGAGCCGACAATGGCGTTGCGCCGCATGACCCACCATCCGGCCACCCCGGCGATGAGTGCCCCCAGGGCGACTTTGAGGGAGGTATCCAGCAGTTCGATAAAGATCGCGCTATCCACGGTTTGAGTCCTCGAAGACAAAAACTTGACGTTATGAAGGTTTGCCTCGGATTACTGCAAAAATAGCGCCAGTTATTGATTGGCCTGTTTGCCAGGGACGTTGTAGCGGAGTGCTGCGGGTGGATATCCCCTTGCGAGACACGCCGTAAACCCATCCATGGGGGCTCATCACCCGCCATCCAGGCCGGTGACGGTCTCAAAGGGGCTCACCCTTCCGCAGCACTGCAATGCGGAGTCCCCGACTTCCAACGTGAGGGCAACATTCACCCGCCAGCAATCTTTACCGTAAACCCTTTCTTCTCAAGTGCCGGTTTCAGCTTTTCCCGGACATCGCCCTGAATCGTCACCTCGCCGTCCTTGATCGTGCCGCCCACACCGCAGAGCTTCTTCAGCTCCTTCGCCAGCGCCTTCAACTCCGCGCCGGCCAGCGGAATCCCCTTGATCAGTGTCACCGCCTTACCGCCGCGACCCTTGGTTTCACGGTGCAACCGCACAATGCCATCGCCGGCGGGTGGCGCCTCGGATTCCTCGGCTTGCGGCTTGATGCGACCCACTTCCGTCGAATACACCAGACGACTGTTTTTGCTCATCGAAACGGACCTCCCCGGGGACAAAAGCCCCATGATACCAACCTCAATGGTAGAATCCCTCCCGATTTTCGACCAAAGCCTATCGACAAGGGGATACCAGTGACATTGAACAATCTGCCGTGGCGGCTGCTGAAAGGAGCACTGTTGTTGAGCATCGGCTCGGGACTGATGGCCTGCAGTGATTCTGAACCGGGGGGTGCCCAGGCCTCGCTCAGCCCCGAGCAGCAGCGCATTGCCGAGGGTAAACGGGTGGCGCGCATGTGCGTCGGCTGTCACGGGCCTGAGGGCATCTCCCGGGTGGCTTCTTATCCGTCGATTGCCGGTTTGCCGCAGGACTACCTGGAGGAACAGCTGCATGCCTTCCGCAGCGGCGAGCGGGACAACCCCATGATGAGTTCGGTCGCACGCAATCTCAGCGATGAGGCGATTGATTCCCTCAGCCACTACTTCGCCAGCCTGCCGGGAGCCGGTGATGAGTGAGGTTCAGGGACGCTGGACGGAGCGCTGGCAGCCACTGGTAAACGCCTTTCAGGAGAATATGGCCGAGGCCGGTGAAGAGGCGGCGGCTCTGGCGGTCTACCGCTCCGGTGAGCCACTGGTCAGCCTCTGGGCGGGTGAAGCGTCACCGGGGCAGTCCTGGCAGGAGGATACCCAGGTCAACCTGTTTTCCGCCAGTAAGGGGATCGTGGCGCTGTCCATACTGCAACTGGTGGATACCCGGCAGTTGGATCTGGACAAGCCGGTGGCCCACTATTGGCCGGAATTTGCCCAACGGGGCAAAGGGGGCATTCGGGTCAGGGATCTGCTGAGCCACCGGTCAGGCTTGTCCGCGCTTCAGGATCGGGTAGCGGAGGATGACATTTTTGACTGGGATGTCATGATTGAGCGCATCGAGCGGGCCGAGCCCTGGTGGTCCCCCGGCTCGGCCCAGGGATACTCCCCGTTTCTGTTCGGTTGGGCGCTGGGGGAGTTGGTGCGTCGCATTACCGGAGCGGACCGGTTCAATGACTGGGTCGCGGACCGCATTACCCAGCCGCTCGGGCTCGGGTTGGGTTTTGGTGTCCAGGGGGAAGCGTCACTGGCGCAAGCCCGGCCACTGAAAAAGGCCCTCGGCGGTGCCAGCAACGGAGCCGACAGCCAGTCACTCGGTAAAATCATGAAAGCCGACCCGCGAGGGGTGACCAACAAAGCCTTCAGTAACCCCATGTCGCTCCTGACCGCTGCCAACACCGATCAATGGCGTCAGGCGGAGATACCCGCCGCTAATGGCCACAGCAGTGCGCTGGATCTGGCGGCTCTGTACGGCGCGCTCGCCAATCGGGGCGATCTGGGCGGGGTTCGTCTGTTATCGGAGAAGCCTCTCTCTCTGTGCCGGGAAGAGTTGAGTTTTGAGCAGGATCGGGTGCTCGGCCTGCCGCTGCGTTTCGGACACGGTTTCATGTTGTCCCAGAAGCGGGCTGACTGTCGGTTTGGCCGGGGCAGGGGCGGTTTCGGGCATCCGGGGGCGGGGGGCTGTCTGGGCTTTGCGGATCCGGACTATGGCATTGGCTTCGGCTATGTCACCGGACGAATGGGGCAGAGCCTGCTGATTGATCCCCGCCCGCAGCGCCTGATCAACGCCCTTTATGACTGCCTGGGAGAGACGCCATGAGTGACTTTGATACGTTGGAAGACCTGCAATCCCGCCTGGCGTTTCAGGAGCAGACCCTGACCGACCTCAATGAGGTGGTGGCGCGTCAGACCGAACAGATTGATCGGCTGGAGCAGCAGTTGCGGGCACTGGCCGGCAAGTATCGGGATTTGAGGGATGCAGTGGAGCAGTCGCCGGGGGAGGAGGGCGGTCTGGCCGATGAGCGTCCGCCGCATTACTGACGATTTTTCGGATGGATGGTGGTTTTTGACGATAGGCGTTGACGTGAGCGCTCATTCACCGGGCGTTTTTCGTCTACACTTGGGTCACCCACTATTATCTCGAAAAAAGAGTCGACCTTCAGAACATGCGGCAGGGAAACCCCGGTCAGTCCAGCGCCACTGCTCTACCCGGCACGCTTTCCGATCCTGAATTGGTGGGTTCGGCCCTCTGTGCGTCGGATATCGCTCTGTGGGAGCTGTCACTGGATGAGCGGACGCTGACACTTTCTGACTCCATTTATCGCTGGGTGCCGGAGCTGGGCGAAATTGCCGATGAGACGCAATTGCTGGCCCTGATGCCCCCGGCGGATCAATATCTGTTTCAGCAGACATTTTCCCGGAATCGCCAGGGCGGTGGGCCGGCCTCGTGCGAAGTCTGTCTGGCCGGTCTGGCCAGCCAGCCGAGGCTGCGCTTTATCGGTCGTCGGTACCGGACGGAATCGGGGCACGACTACTGCGTGGGGGCGGTGGTCAGCAGTCAGCACTGGCTGGCCAACCCGGGGCCCGAATACGTCCAGAGTCTGTTGTCCCGCCTGTTTGCCGAGAGCCCGATAGCCAGTTTTGTCACCGATCCGGACGGGGTGATGCTGGAGTGCAATCACGCCCTGGAGGCGCTCCTGCAGCTTACACCTCGCCAGAGTACCGCCGGAATCGGTCGGTATCGGGTCTTGCACGATCGGGTGTTGCAGGCGCGGCCGGACCTGTTGAGTCGGGTACGCCGGGTTTTCCAGCGGGGCGAGATTCAGTGCTTTGATCTTGATTATCCCCTGGGCAATGTTCATCGCAATGCGCTGTTCGTGGATCAGCGGGTTCCGCTCAGAGTCAGCTTCCTGCCCATGCGGGACCGTCACGGTGAGGTGACCCGGGTGTTGATCCAGTGTCAGGATCGCAGTGGTGAGCAGAGCGCCCATCAGGAGTTGCAGCACCGGGACCAGTTGCTCTACAGCCTGATCAACAATTCCCACAACCTGGTCTCAATCAAATCTCTGGACGGCAAATACCTGCTGGTCAACGACAGTTTTGCTCGCTGGGTCGGTCGCGATGCCGATGAACTGTGTGGGCAGTCCGACGCAGATCTGTTCCCCGGTCCGGTCGCGGAACGGCTGCGGGCGCAGGAGCAAGCATTGCTGTCGGGCACTCTGCCGTCGGAGGTGGAGGAGGTTTTGCCGGGCCCTGACGGGCGCCAGTATACGTTTGTCTGTGTGCGATTCCCGATTGAAGGGCCGGACGGTGCCCGCCGGGGGATCGGTCAGATCATGACCGATATTACCCGTCAGAAAGCCATTGAGCACAGCCTGCAGAGCCAGCGCCAGGAACTGAGGCTATTGCTGGACTCCATGCGCGCCGGTATTGGCTACTTTGACCGCTGGGGGCTGGTGAAGGACTTCAATGAACTGGCCCGGGCGTTACTCGGGCCAGCGTTACAGGTGGGCAAAAGTTTTCTCGAGGTTGCCCCGCACTGGGATAGCCCGGAAGAGCGTCAGCGGGAGCTGATGCAGGTGGTGCGCTCCGGTGAGGCCCAACTGACCTCAATCGAAAGTGCGCAGAATGAGGGTGAGCGACACTGGTTTTCGGTCGACAAAATTCCGACCAAAAATAATCAGGGGTATGTCAATGGCGTGCTCCTGGTGGTCAATGACATTACCGACAGTGTCCAGCGCGAGCGGGCATTGTCCCAGAGTGAAGCGCGTTATCGGGCGTTTATTGCCAACAGTTCAGAGGCGATCTGGCGTTATGACATGTTGCCGCCTGTGTCCGTCGATCTGACCCCGGGCGAGCAAGAGGCCGCGATTGTCCGCAATGCGCGTCTCGCAGAGGGAAACCGCGTCCTGGCGCAGATCATGGGAGCGCCCTCGGTTGATTCATTGTTGGGAACCGGCCTGCGGGAGACGGGCTCAAGCCGTTATCGCTTTGATGTAAAGCAGTTCATCGGCAACGGCTATCAACTCATAGACTATGAAATTGCCCGACGGGATCCGCGCGGTCGGGGTGACATACACTTTCAGATTTCCTGTGTTGGCGAAGTCGAGAACGGACATCTGTGTCGTGTCTGGGGAACCAGCAAAGATATCACCGCACGCAAGCGCTATGAAGAAAAACTGGAATACCAGGCAACGCATGACGCCTTGACCCGCTTACCCAATCGGACGCGTCTTTATCGGGAGATGGAACGTTGGCTGAAGCAGGCCGATGGACGCAAGGCGGCGTTGTTGCTGATCGACCTGGATCGCTTCAAGGAAATCAACGATACCCTGGGTCACTCGGTGGGGGACCAACTGTTGAGTCAGATCGGCCCGCGACTGAGTAGCGAAATGGCGGATACCCCGGGCGTGGTCGCCCGCCTGGGCGGCGATGAGTTTGCCATTTTTCTTCCGGACATCCGCCATCATCGACAGGCGTTGGTGTTCGGTCATCGGGTTCTGGATGCCTTGCGCAATGAGTTTGTCATTGAAGGCTACACCACCGAGATCAGCGCCAGTATCGGCATTTCGATGAGTCCGGATCAGGCCAGCGATGTCAGTACCCTGATGCGCTATGCGGATGTCGCCATGTACTGCGCCAAATCGGAAATGACCGGTGTGGCCCTGTACGACGGTGAAAAAGACCCGCATTCTCCTCAGCGACTGTCATTGATCAACGAGCTCGGGCGGGCCATTCGGGAGGACCAGTTGTGTCTGCATTTTCAGCCGAAAATCGAACTGGACGGCCAGCGGTGTTTCGGACTGGAGGCGCTGTTGCGCTGGCAGCATCCGGCGCTGGGCATGATTTCCCCGGCGGAGTTTATTCCCATCGCCGAAGCCACCAATCTGATACACCCCTTGACGAACTGGGTGTTGAAGCAAAGCATAAGGGCCTGTTGTGACTGGCATGACGCGGGATTCCCGCTCAGTGTGGCGGTCAACCTGTCGGCGCGGAATCTGATGGACGACACTCTGCCCCGGCAAGTGGAGTTGCTGCTGAAGGAGTATGGATTGCCACACTGGGCCCTTGAACTGGAAATCACCGAAAGCTCGATCATGACCGATCCGCGCCGTGCGATGACCAATCTGGAGCGTCTGCATGCGCTGGGAATCTGTCTGAGTATCGACGACTTCGGAACCGGCTATTCATCCCTGGCATACCTGAAGCGTTTGCCCGTACAGACCCTGAAAATTGACTTCTCATTTGTCCGGCAGATGCTGGATGACGAGCAGGATGAAATTATTGTCAAATCCACCATCCACCTGGCGCACAATCTGGGGCTGAACGTGGTGGCCGAAGGCGTCGAGTCCGAGGCCCTGTTGCGCCGACTGCAGGACCTCGAATGCGATCTTGCCCAGGGGTTCCATATCGGCCGCCCTATGCCAGAGACGGCATTGCAATCCTGGCTCACGGATTCCCGGTGGGTCGAGCGTCCTCGCAGTTCCCGCCGCAACTGATCAATGGGCCCGAGTCGTATTACAGAATGCGCGCCGCCGTCCGCTGCATTTCCTCAACCTGCTTGATGCGCTCTCTGAGCAGGATCCGTGTGTGGGTACTGTCATCATCGGTGCGTTTGAGCGCATTCTGCAGTTGCTGAAGCGCCTGGCTGTAAGCGCCGACCTGAATGAAGTATTCGGCGCGGGCTTCATGGACCTGTTGAATATCGCCGGCCAGACCGCTGACTTCCGCCAACCAGTACCAGACCGCGGGATCATCCCGGCGCTGGCGGGAGAAGCGATTGAGCAACTGGGTGCTCTGCTCGAACCGGTTGGCTTTCATCAGGGCCAAGGCGTAGCGCATGGTGACCGCGTAATGGTCCGGTTGCGCCCGGTGCAGTGCGCTCAGGCGTTCAAGTGCCGCGTCATGAGCGCCCCGTTCAGTGTCCAGTTCCGCTGCCAGCAATTGGTAAGTCAGGCGATCGGGATCGTCTTCCAGCAGGGGGGCCATCGTCGCTTCGGCCGCGTCGAACTGACCGGCCCGAACCTGCGCCAGGGCCAGACCGTAACGGCTCGCCGCAAGCGGTTCCCGCTTTGCATCCAGCTCGCTCTGAAACAGTTGTACGGCTCTCTGTGCAGACTGTTCGTGTTCTATGCGGGTACGGGCCCTCATCAGGTGGTATTCCAGGTTAACCGCTGATTCCGGGCGGGGCAGGTTCATGGCGCGATTCCGGGTATCCGCAATCCGACGCTCGGTGACCGGGTGGGTCAACAGAAATTCCGGGGGGCGCTCGGTGTAACGGGTGGCCCGGAGCATGATTTCGAAGATGTCGCTGGCCGCGTTGGGATCCAGCCCGGCCCGGGCCATGGTCTGCATACCCAGGCGGTCGGCCTCCTGCTCAAACTGCCGGCTGAAGCGCAATTGGGCGTCCAGAGCCGCGGCCTGGGTGCTCATCATGGCGGCGATGCCGGCGTCGGAACCGGATGTGGCCGCCAAAATCAGGCTGCCCAGCAGGGCGGCATAGTAGGGGACGCTCATCTGTTGCTGTTGCTGCAGGCGCCGGGCATAGTGGCGCTGACTCAAGTGAGCCAGTTCGTGGGCGAGTACCGAGGCCAACTGGTGTTCATTTTCGGCGTAGTTGAGCAAACCGGTGTTGACCCCGATAATGCCCCCCGGAGCGGCAAAGGCATTGATGGTGGGGTTTTCGATGACGACCAGTTGCAGGCTGGGGTCTTCCAGTTCGCTGTGCACCGCAAGCCGGTTCAGCAAGTCTTCCAGATATTGGACTACCTGGTAATCGGAGGACGTGGGCATCTGACTGCGGTACAATCGCAGCACTTCACGGCCCAGTTGCTGCTCCTGGTGGGGGGAACTGATCGCCGAACTGGTATCGCCGAGTACCGGCAACTGCAGCTCACGGTTCGCACTGGCGGTGCCTGATATCAGCATCAGACTCAAGACAAGGGTAACAGCATGTTTCACGTCGACTCAGACTCCGGTGTTCTTCCTGTTGCGCACAGTGTAGCCTCGGCCGCCCCCGTGGCGCCAGAGGCAGGCTGTATCCCCGGTGCGGCGTTGACTCTAAGACCACGGGCACCGGGCTCGGTTCAGGCGCTGCCGCGACACGGGGACACCCCATGACCGGACGGGATGACCTTCCACCGATCGTCATGGAGGTGGATGCCCAGGGACTGCGCTGCCCCCTGCCATTGCTCAAAGCCAAGCAGGCTCTGCGCGATGTGGCGCCGGGCGAGGCCGTGCGAGTTCTCGCGACGGACGGCGGCTCGGTCCGGGATTTTCAGACATTTGCTGCCTTGGCGGGCCACCGGCTGGAACGGGAAGAATCGCCCGACGGCCTCTACATCTACATTCTGGTAAAATCCTGACCACGCATTAAGCGTGACGACAGGTCAAAACGGACACTTATGCTGAAGATTATTCGCCGTTGGATTGATCGCTACTTCTCCGATGAGGAGGCGGTACTGCTGCTGGTGCTGCTGGCGGTAGGCCTGGTGGTCATCCTGACTCTGGGGGCTGTGCTGGCGCCCATGATTGCCAGTCTGATCATCGCGTTTCTGATGCAGGGTATGGTGGTTCGCCTGAAATCCTGGGGCGTCCCGCATTGGCTGGCCGTATTGATCACGTTTCTCGTGCTGATGACCAGTGTGGCGGCGATCATGCTGGGTCTGGTGCCGGTCATCTGGCAACAGTCCACCCGCTTTTTTGCCGAGTTGCCCAGAATGCTCAGAGAGTGGCAGGAGTTGATGCTGCTTTTGCCCGAGCGCTATCCGAGCCTGATCAGTGAGGCTCAGGTGGAGCAGATGATGTCCATTACCAGCTCTGAACTGGGGTATGTCGGGCAGTACATTGTCAGCTTTTCCGTGTCCAATTTGCCGGTGTTGGCCACCGTGCTCGTATACTTCGTTCTGGTACCCATTCTGGTGTATTTCTTCCTCAAGGACAGTCAGTCCATCATGCGCTGGTTCGCGGGCTTTCTGCCGGAGAAGCGACCGCTGATGAGCAAGATCTGGGAGGAGATGAACCAGCAGATCGCCAATTACGTCAGGGGCAAGGCCATCGAGATTGCTATCGTCGGTGCGACCGCCTATGTCGTCTTTGTCCTGTTCGGCCTGAATTACAGCGCCCTGCTGGCCATCGCGGTTGGGCTGTCTGTATTGGTACCCTACATCGGCGCGGCGGTTGCCACCATACCGGTGGCGTTGGTGGGCTTTTTCCAGTGGGGCTGGGGGCCGGAATTTGTTTATCTGCTGATCGCCTATGGTGTCCTGCAGGCGCTGGATGGCAATGTGCTGGTGCCGCTGCTGTTTTCCGAAGCGGTCAATCTACATCCGGTGGCCATCATTCTGGCCGTGCTGGTCTTCGGTGGTTTGTGGGGGTTTTGGGGCGTGTTTTTCGCCATCCCTCTGGCCACCCTGGTCAAGGCGATTCTCTACGCCTGGCCGATTGGCGTCAAGGAGGCGCACAATCAGGAGTTGCAGGGACAGGCATCACATGACACCGAACAAAGCGAGGCATAATGCGCGCAGCTGTCTTTCTCCGCCGTTGGCGTCTGTCCCGGGCCGGTCTGTTGGTGATGCTCCTGCTAATGGCGGCCCACGCCCAGGCTCTGGTCCCCATAAAAGGTGATATCGATCACCGGGACTACCGTTATCTGGAGCTGGAAAACGGACTGAAAGTCCTGTTGATATCGGATCCCCAGGCGGAGAAGGCGGCGGCCTCTCTGGATGTCCATGTCGGTCATCACCAGAACCCGTTGGGTCGGGAAGGTCTGGCGCACTTTCTTGAACATATGCTCTTCCTGGGTACGGAAAAATACCCCGAGCCCGGTGCTTATCCTGCGTTTATCAGCCGTCACGGTGGCAGCCACAACGCTTACACCGCGAGTGAGCATACCAATTATTTCTTCGATATCGACCCCGAATACCTTGAGCCGGCGCTGGACCGCTTTGCACAGTTTTTTATCGCACCGCGGTTCAATCCCGAGTACGTTGACCGGGAACGCTTTGCGGTGGAGTCGGAATTCAAGGCCCGCTTGAACGATGACGCTCGCCGTATTCACGATGTCTACCAGGCGTTGATGAATCCGGCCCACCCGGCGGCCCGTTTTGGGGTCGGCAATCTCACCACCCTGGCCGATACCGAAGAGCGTCCCCTTCGGGCCGATCTGATCGATTTCTATCAGCGCTACTATTCATCGGATCTGATGTCACTGGTGGTTCTGGGGCGGGAAAATCTGGATGCCCTGCAGAAGCAGGTGACCGAGCGGTTCAAAGCCATACCCGTTCGGGACGTATCACTGCCGGAAGCCTATCCTCCCCTGTTTGGGAAAGACCAATTGCCGATGAGGGTGTCCATCGAGCCCGAAAAAGACCTTCGTCGCCTGTCCCTCCTGTTCCCGCTCCCGGTCAGCGCGGAGAGCGAGGCTCATAAGCCATTGCACTATATCGGCCACTTGCTGGGGCACGAAGGGGAGGGCAGTCTGTTGTCGCTGCTCAAGGAGCTCGGCTGGGCGGAGGGCCTGAGCGCGGGAACCCGGCACCGTGACCGGCACGACGCGCTGTTTCAGGTTTCGATCGAGTTGACCGAGCTTGGAGTGCGGGCCGCGGATCAGATTGTTGCGCTGGTGTTTCATGCCATCAAACAGATCGAAGCCCGGGGGCTGGACGCCTGGCGCTACGAAGAGCTTCAGCAAATGGCGAACATTGATTTCCGTTTCCAGGAGGTTCGCTCCCCGGTGGAGACGGTGCGGGGGCTTGCGCATCGGCTGCATCTCTACGACCCGGTCAACGTACTGTGGGGCGATTATCGGTATGCGGGGTATGACGCCCGGTTGATCAAGAAGTACCTGGGCTATCTCAATAGCGGCAATGTGCTGGTTTCCCTGGTGGCGCCCACGGTGGAGGGCAATGTCCGGTCGCCGTATTATCAGGCTCCCTACCGGGTGGACGATCAGCCGGTCGAGCAGCCGGCGATCAAGGCGCGAATCCAGAAGCAACTGACGTTGCCCAAGCCCAACGACTTTATCCCCACCCGGTTGGCCGTAAAAGAGGCGCCGTTGCTGCCGGGGCCGGGCGCCTCGCCCACAAAAGCGCCCGGCCTGCCCGAGGCGGTGGTGGACAAGGCACGAATCAAAGTCTGGTACCAATGGGATCAGGAGTTTGAGGTTCCCAAAACCAGCATGCGACTTCGTCTCAAGCTTCCCCGGGTGGCTGGCAGTGTCGAGGGCGCGACCAAAGCCGAGCTGTTATCCGAGCTGGTGCGAGACCAGCTCAATGAATTTGCTTACCCGGCCCAACTGGCCGGGCTGGATTTCTCGTTACGCCCCAACACCCGGGGCCTGGATATTGAAATCTTCGGGTACAGCAGTCGCCAGAATCTATTGTTGACCCGCATTGTGGAGGCGTTGCGCAAGGGGCGGTTTGAGCAGGATCGCTTTGATGACCTCAAGCGCACGGTGGCGCGGCGTTGGCGCAACGAAGCGCTCGATACGCCCTACGGGGTTATTGCCAGACAGGTGCCGCGCCTGCACTTTGCGCCCTATTCTCTGGGGCGGGACAAGCTCCGGGTGCTCGAGGGCATCGATCTTAAAGCCATTCACCAGTTCGCCGATTCGGTACTCAAAGACGCGGAACTGGAAGTGTTGCTGTACGGTAACCTGTATCGCCAGGAGGCGGTGCGCCTGGCCGCTTACCTCGAGCATCAATTGCTCGGTGACCTGACGCGCCAGGATCTGGCGCCGGCCCGGGTGTTCCGCCTGAAATCCCGGGGCCCCTGGGTGTATGAGCGGCCTCTGGAGCACGATGACAGTGTCACCATGCTGTACGTCCAGGGACTCTCCACGGAGCTGGATGATGTGGCCCATATGCAGCTGGCCCGACGGCTACTGCAACCGGCGTTTTTCCATGAGCTGCGCACCGAGAAGCAGTTGGGCTATGTGGCCACGGTGTTTGGGTTGCCGCTCAAAGATCAGGAGGGCACCGTGCTGGTCGTCCAGTCGCCATCGGTTGACAGTGATCGCCTCTGGCGGGAAATGGATGGCTTCCTGGCTGGCGCCGAAATCCACTTAAAAGAGGGGCTGGCGGAACAGAAAACGGCGTTGGTTCGCGAGTTGCGCGAACCGGCAAAGACCCTGTATCAGCAATCTGACCGGTATTGGGAGGGCCTGATGATGGGGGACACCCGTTTCGACCGGCGCGAACGCCTGGCCCAGGCGGTAGAGGCTGTGACCGCTGATTCCCTGCAGGCCTATTACAGGAAGGTGTTTGCCGATCCCGCCCGGCGCTTGTGGCTGGTGACGGACCGGTCGGAAGAAGCACCGGCGGCCAAGGTGATCGACGCCATACCCGACTACCAAAAGGCCCTTGAGGCCCTCAGCTACCCCTGAGGCCGCTGCTCGGCGGCGGACTGGTAAAAAAGGCGTGAATATGTAAGAATTCGCTGATTTTTCGGCTCTACCAATACTGGCCATAACCCTATATAACATCCCACACAAGGGCTCTATGGCGGTGCAGAGACACCTGTTTTCAATTTCCTATTGATTGAACGCAACGATTAGATGTGCCAATGCGTGCACGGCTGAGGAGAATTTAATGCAAGAAGATATCGATGCCCTCGAAACGAGAGAATGGCTGGATGCCCTTGAGTCAGTTGTTCGCCACGCAGGCAAAGAACGGGCCACTTTCCTTCTTAAGCAACTGTCAGAGAACGCGGTAGACCACGGTATTGATCAGCCTTCGGCGATCACCACCCCTTATCGCAACACCATTCCGGTTTCGAAAGAAGTGCAGAGCCCCGGCGATGCCTACATCGAGCGCAAGATTCGCTCCATCGTTCGCTGGAACGCCATTGCGATGGTGGTACGTGCGAACAAGAGTGCCGACGAGCTGGGTGGCCACATTGCCTCCTTCTCCTCAGCTGCGACCCTCTATGAAGTCGGATTCAACCATTTTTGGCGCGGCAGCGAAGACGGTAAGCCGGGCGACCTGGTGTACTTTCAGGGCCACAGCTCACCGGGTATGTACGCCCGCTCCTTCCTCGAAGGTCGCCTGACCGAAGAGCAACTGGATAATTTCCGTCGCGAAGTGGACGGTAAAGGCCTGTCCTCCTATCCGCACCCCTGGTTGATGCCGGATTACTGGCAGTTCCCGACCGTGTCCATGGGGCTCGGCCCGATCAACGCCATTTATCAGGCGCATGTGATGCGCTACCTGGACCAGCGCGGTCTGATTGAAAAAGGCGACCGGAAAATCTGGGCCTTCCTGGGTGACGGTGAGTGTGATGAGCCGGAATCTCTGGGTGCCATTTCTCTGGCGGGCCGCGAGAAGCTCGACAACCTGATCTTTGTCATCAACTGTAACCTGCAGCGCCTGGACGGCCCGGTGCGCGGTAACGGCAAAGTGGTTCAGGAACTCGAGGGCGTATTCCGCGGTGCCGGCTGGAACGTGGTCAAGGTTCTGTGGGGCGGCCAGTGGGACAAACTGCTGGAAAAAGACAAAACCGGCTTGCTGCAGAAGCGTATGGACGAAGTCCTCGACGGCGAAATGCAGAACTACAAGGCCAATGGGGGCGCTTACACCCGTGAGCATTTCTTCGGAAAATACCCCGAGCTGCTCGAGTTGGTCAAAGACATGACCGACGACGAAATTCTGCACCTGGCTCGTGGTGGTCACGACTCGCACAAGGTGTATAACGCCTATCACAACGCGGTGAATACCAAAGGCCAACCCACCGTCATTCTGGCCCAGACCGTAAAAGGTTATGGCATGGGCCCGACCGGTGAAGCGGTCAACAATGCGCACCAGGTCAAGAAGCTCGATATCGATGCGCTCAAGACCTTCCGGGACCGTTTCAACATCCCGATCGAAGACAAAGATCTGGAGAAAATCCCGTACTATCGTCCGCCGGAAGACAGCGCAGAAATGCAGTACCTGCACGAGCGGCGTAAGCAGCTCAACGGTTATCTGCCGGCCCGTAAAGCGGATTTTGAGGCGCTGGAAATTCCGCCGCTGGAAACATTCAGCAAGCAGCTCGAAGGCACTGGCGACCGCACCATTTCCACTACCATGGCCTTTGTGCGCGTGCTCAACACGTTGATCAAAGACAAGAAAGTGGGCGATAAAGTGGTTCCGATCGTGCCGGACGAAGCCCGTACCTTCGGTATGGAAGGCATGTTCCGCCAGATCGGTATTTACTCGGCCGAAGGCCAGAAGTACACGCCGCAGGATGCCGGTCAGATCATGTACTACAAAGAGGATCAGAAAGGCCAGATCCTCGAGGAAGGTATCAACGAAGCCGGTTCCATGTCCGCGTGGATTGCGGCCGCGACCTCCTACAGCAACCATCATCAGCCGTTGCTGCCGTTCTACATCTATTACTCGATGTTCGGTTTCCAGCGCATCGGTGACCTGGCCTGGTTGGCCGGCGATGCCCAGGCGCGTGGCTTCCTGCTCGGCGGTACCGCCGGTCGCACGACCCTGAACGGGGAAGGTCTGCAGCACCAGGATGGCCACAGCCATATTCTGGCCAATACCATCCCGAACTGCCGCACCTATGACCCGACTTACTCCTACGAAGTCGCGGTGATCGTGCAGGATGGCCTGAAGCGTATGTATCAGGACAAGGAAAGCTGCTACTACTATATTACCCTGATGAACGAAAACTACGTTCATCCGGATATGCCCAAGGGCGTCGAAGAGGGTATCATCAAGGGTATCTACCAACTGGAAAAAGGTACCAGCAAGAAGAAAAATCGTGTTCAGTTACTGGGCTCCGGTACGATTTTGCAGGAAGTACGGGCTGCGGCTGAAATTCTGCGCAACGATTTCAGCGTGGAGGCCGATGTCTGGAGTGTCACCAGCGTGAACGAACTGACCCGCGATGGTCAGCGCGCCGCTCGCTGGAATCTGCTCCACCCCGGTGATAAGCCCCGCAAGGCGTACCTGACCGAGCAACTGGAAAAGCAGGAAGGCCCGTTCATCATCGCGACCGATTACATGAAGAACTACTCGGAACAACTGCGTCCCTACGTGCCGGGCGACTACTATGTACTGGGTACTGACGGTTTCGGTCGCAGTGACAGCCGTGAAAAACTGCGCCACTTCTTTGAAGTGGATCGCAACTTCGTTGTGATTGCCGCGCTCAAGTCCCTGGCGGATCAGGGCAAAGTGAAGCCCGAGGTGGTCAGCAAGGCCATCAAGCAGTTTGGTATTGATCCGGACAAGGCCGACCCTCTGACCGTTTAAAACAACGTGTGCGCCCCGGGGCTGAGTCCCCGGGGTTTTGGGTCGAACACCAAGAATATGAGTGAGGAGTTACTGTGGCCACAGAAACCATCAAAGTCCCCGATATCGGCGGCTCCGAAGATGTAGAAGTGATTGAGATCAGCGTCGCGGTGGGGGATACCGTCGCCGCTGAAGATACACTGATTGTGCTGGAAACTGACAAGGCGTCCATGGACATCCCTTGCCCCAAGGCGGGTAAGGTCACCGCCATCTCCGTCAAAGAGGGCGACAAGGTGTCGGAAGGTTCCGCCATTCTCGAGTTGGAACTGGAGGGTGAGGGCGCCGGTGACGACAGCCAGAACGAAAGCGCTGAATCGTCCGCTTCGGATAAAGCCGCAGAGTCCAAGGCCTCGCAAGAGGCGCCCAAGGCCTCCGGCGGCAGTGAAATGGATATCCCGGTGCCGGATATCGGCGGTTCGGAAGGTGTGGAAGTCATTGAGGTGTGCGTCAAAGCCGGTGATGAGGTCTCCGAAGGGGATTCATTGATCGTGCTGGAAACCGACAAGGCCTCCATGGAAATCCCGGCGCCGGCCAGCGGCACCATCAGCAGCATCGCGTTGAAAGAAGGCGATAAAGTGTCCGAAGGCGATGTCATCGGGAAAATGAAAACCGCTGGTGGCGAAGCACCCGCGCAGAGTCAGCCGGCAAGCCAGTCCGGTTCGGAAAGTGCCGCTCCAGCCGCGCCTCAGGGCGGTGGTGAGCAGGACATGCCGGTGCCGGATATCGGCGGCGCGGAAGGCGTGGAAGTGATCGAAGTCAGCGTCAAGGCCGGCGATGAAGTGTCCGAAGGCGACACCCTGATCGTGCTGGAAACGGACAAGGCGTCAATGGAAATTCCCGCTCCGGCCTCCGGCAAGATCAAAAGCATCGCCCTGAAAGAGGGGGACAAGGTGTCCCAGGGTGACCTGATCGGTGTCATCGAAGCCGAAGGCAGTGCCGCACCGGCACCGTCTGCTCCGGCCAAGAGCGAAGCGCCCGCCAAGAGTGAGCCCGCACCCAAAGCCGAGTCGTCTTCTCCGGCGACCGCCACGGCGGCCAGCGCCGAAGTCATCAACAGTGGTGATGTGTACGCCGGCCCCGCCGTGCGTCGACTGGGGCGTCAACTGGGTGTTGATCTCGCCAAGGTGAAAGGCTCCGGTCCTCGCGGTCGCATCACCAAAGACGATGTTCGCGACTATGTGAAGAACATCGTTACGGCGTCCCAGTCCGGTGCGGCACCGGCCGCGGGTGGTGGCGCGATTCCGCGTGTACCGCCGATCGACTTCAGCAAGTTCGGTGAAGTCGAAGAAGTGAAGATGAGCAAGATCAAAAAGCTCACCGCGGACAATATGACCCGCAGCTGGCTCAATGTCCCGCACGTGACTCAGTGGGACGACGCCGATATTACCGATATGGAAGAGTTCCGCCAAGGGCTGAAAGCCGAGGCCGAAAAACGCGGCACCAAGCTGACACCTTTGCCGTTCCTGCTCAAAGCCTGCGCCGCAGCGCTGGAAGCGGAGCCGAGCTTCAACGTGTCCCTGCATCACGACGGTGAACATATTGTGCAGAAGAAGTATGTTCACATTGGTATCGCGGTGGACACTCCGAATGGCTTGATGGTGCCGGTGATTCGTGACGTCAACAAGAAAGGGTTGTGGCAACTGACCGAAGAGGTCAACGCCATGGCCAAGAAGGCGCGCGACGGCAAACTGACCGCGGCGGACATGCAGGGTGGGTGCTTTACCATCTCCAGCCTGGGTGCCATGGGCGGCAGCGGCTTCACGCCGATTGTGAACACGCCTGAAGTGGGTATCCTGGGCGTGTCTCGTGCCCAGATCAAGCCGGTATGGAATGGCAAAGAGTTTGTGCCGCGCAACATGTTGCCGATCTCTCTGTCCTACGACCATCGCGCGATCAACGGTGCGGATGCCGGTCGTTTCTTCACTTTCCTGGCCGGGGCGCTGGCGGATGTACGTCGCCTGTTGCTCTGAGTTCTGGTGAAGTGTTGAAGTCACAAAAAAGGCCAGCGTTTGCTGGCCTTTTTTGTATGTATGTCGGCATCCCTGGGGTGCCAAATCAACCATTCAAAATGATAAAACCAACGAGAGAACACCATGAAACAACTCGCTTCGTTATTCGTCCCCGTGTTTTTGTTCGGCTGCGCTCAAGCCGTTATCACCGAACCTCCGGTGCCGTTTGAAAACACCTATACGGCGGAAAATACCTATCAAAAGGAAGTGAAGCACTTCCCGCACATTGAAATCGCCAGTCTCGATACGCCCGACGGGGTCCACGTCGAACGGGATCTGACCTATGTGCAATATGGTCGGCGGGCGCTGCAACTGGATCTGCATCGGCCAGAAGCGGGGCGTCATCGCCCGGCGGTGGTTCTGGTGCACGGGGGCGGTTGGCGCTCCGGTTACCGGGAAAACCTGACGCCTCTGGCCAACGCGCTGGCGGAGCGAGGCTTTGTGGTGGCCAATATCAGCTATCGCCTGGCGCCAGAGGCGCGCTTCCCGGCCGCCATTCATGACGTCAAGGCGGCGATCCGGTGGCTACGCGCGCATGCCGATGCCTACGGCGTTAACCCCAACCAGATTGCGGTGGGGGGTACCTCGGCCGGTGGGCAAATTGCCAGCCTGACCGGTATTACGGCTGGCGATCCGTATTTTGATCTGAATCAAAAGAACAGCTCGATATCCAGTGACGTGCAAGCGATACTGAATATTGATGGTCTGTCCGATTTTACCTCGGAAGAAGCTCGCTATTACGAGGATGATCCGAGCAAGAACCCCTCGTCGGCCGGCTCCTGGTTTGGTGGGCGCTATTCAGAACAAACCGGGCTTTGGCACAAGGGTTCTCCAATCTACTACGTCCATGGGGACATGCCCCCCATTCTGTTTCTGAACAGTGCCCAGGAGCGTTTTGGTGTCGGCCGTGATGAAATGATAGCGAAGATGAAGCCCCTGGGAGTCGAGTATCATGTTCGGCGCTTTGATGATACGCCGCACACGTTCTGGCTGTTTGATCCGTGGCTACAACCCACCGCTGACGAGATCGCGGCTTTTCTTCAACGCTTATGGAGCGGCTCTGGTAGCGCGTCAGAGTGAAGCGTATGATGGTTCCGCGTCGCTTTGATATGGAGGTAATTCCGGTTTGAGTCAACCGCCTGGGAAACGCTCACCCCTGATTCTGCCCGCACTGGTGTTTCTGTTGGTGATCGGTGTGGTAGAAGGGGTGATCTTCTCGTACAAGGGGAAGTTGTACAGCGAACAGCGCTTACAGGCGCTGACCTTCGCCGCCGATCTGCGCTCCAACGCCGAGCGGGAGCTGAACAACGTCCTGTATCTCACTCGCGGCCTGAGCAGTTACTTCTCGGTACGGCACGACTCACTGGAACGTGATGAAATCCTCAGTATCCTGCGTGTCGCCTACCAGACCAGCCCTTTGATCCGCAACTTCGGAGTCGCCGTCAATTACCGGCTTACCTACGTTTATCCGCCTGAAGGCAACCAGGCCGCGATTGGCCTTGATTACCGCGAGCTGGAATCGCAGTGGCCGGATGTCAAACGCGCGGTCGAACAGCGCCGACCCGTGCTGTCCGAAGGCGTCGATTTGCTTCAGGGGGGCAAGGCGTTTGTATACCGCGACCCGATTTACGTCGACGATGCGTACTGGGGGCTGCTGTCCACCGTGATTGACGCGGAACCATTGCTTGATGCCATGTTTGGCGTGATGGAAGGTGACAGTCGGCACAGATTCTCGGTACGGGCGAACCGTAGGAATCAGCAACCGGTCCACCTGTGGGGAGATGACGCGTTGTTCCATCAGGACGGAGTGGTGCGATTGACATCCGGACGGGACTGGGAGTTTGTGGTTCAGACCCGTACCGGGGATACCCACTGGCTCCCCATATTCACCTTGCGGATATTCGGATGGGTGTTGGCATTGGTGGCGGCGTTGGGAACTTACTCGGCAGTGCTGCATCGGCGTCAGCGCCTGGTGCCGGGTTCCAGAGATCGGAAGTCAGCGCTCGAGTAGAGCGCGGCTCAGATTGGGGGCGAGCCGTCGGGCAAGTTCGGCGGAACCGAGGCCCGATAGCGCGCCGCCTATATTGGCCAGTATGTCACCGAAACTGAACGTCCGCGGCGGCATGAAGTGCTGAATGATTTCAATACCCGTCGAGTACGCCACCAGGACCAGCAGACGTTGCCACATCGGCCAGCCGGGCAGGGCGACCGTTATGGACCAGCCGGCGATCCCGTAGCCGAGAAAGTGCATCAGCTTGTCGTTGTACTGGGGGATGTGGGGGCCGGAGGCGGTGGTGAGCCCAAAATAGGTGTAAATCGCCAGCAGCAGTGCGAACTGCCACCGGCACAGCGGGCGCCACCAGTTCGGTAGAATCATGCTTAGCGCAATACCATCAGAGAGATACGGGTTTTACTGATCATGTGAGTGGTGGTGCTGCCCACGATCAGTTGCCGAATGCGCGAATGGCCGTAGGCGCCCATAATCAGCAGGTCGATATTGTGCGTGTGCTGATACTCTTCCAGGACGGTTTCCGGGTCGCCGGCAATGATGGTGGCCTGGGTCTCGAAACCGGCGTCGGTCAGTTTGTTCTTCGCCCAATCCAGTTGTTCACGGTTGCTGTCGACGTCGGCACCAACCGTGACCAGGTGAATCGGAATACCCTTGAACAGCGGACTGGCCGCAACCATATCCACACCTGTACGGGTGGTGGCGCTGCCGTCGAAGGCGAACATGATCGCCTTGGGCGGTTCAAAACTCTGCTGGGCAATGAGAATCGGCCGGTGCAGGGTGCGGATGATCTGCTCCAGATGGCTTCCGATATGGCCGTGCGCCGAGGCGGTGTCGGCACCGCGCTTGCCCACCACCAGCATCCGGGTTTCGGCTTCCAGTTCGGCGAGGGCGTTGACCAGCTCGCCATGACGCTGACGGGTTTCCACCCCGGTCAGGCCTTTCTGTTCGACCCGTTCACGGGCGGCTTTCAACATCAGCCGGCCATGTTCCATGGCGACTTTGGCGCGCTGCTCGTCCAGGCTGGCCAGCTCCTCCAGCAGAGCCTCCTGAGCGCCAAACCCGATGCTGCCGCTGAGGTTCTGCTGACTGCTCTTGGTGGGCTCATCCAACACGTGAACGAGGCTCAGGGGCGCCTCCATTCGCTGGGCGGACCAGGCCGCATAATCACAGACGGATTCCGCGTAATGAGAGTCGTCAATACAGGCAATGACTTTGTTGTGCATACTCATTCTCTCGGTTAGTGGCCCATCAGGCGTTCAACGGCATCCGGCTTGTCGTGCACGGCAAACCGATCCACCAGGGTGGCACTGGCCTCGTTCAGACCAACCAATTCCACATCGGTGCCTTCCCGGCGGAACTTGAGCACCACCTTATCCAGTGAGCTGATTGCCGTAATGTCCCAGAAGTGAGCGCGGTGCAGGTCGATGGTAACCTTTTCGATCGCTTCTTTGAAATCGAACCCGTCAATAAACTGCTCGGCGGAGGTAAAGAACACCTGCCCGACTACATGGTAGGTACGGTGTTCGCCATCGTCGGAGAGGCTGGAGCCGATGTACAGAATATCGCCCACCTTACGGGCGAAGAACAATGCACTGAGCAGCACGCCCACCAGAACGCCAAGGGCCAGGTTGTGAGTGGCCACAACCACAGCCACCGTGCTGACCATGACGATACTGGAACTCTTGGGATTGTCTTTGAGATTTTTGACCGAAGACCAACTGAAGGTACCAATCGACACCATGATCATGACTGCGACCAGAGCGGCCATGGGGATTGCAGCGACCCACTGATCCAGGAAGACCACCATAATCAGTAGCACGACCCCGGCGGTCAGGGTGGAGAGGCGGGTGCGACCACCGGATTTCACATTGATCACCGACTGGCCGATCATGGCGCAACCGGCCATTCCGCCCAGCAGGCCGGAGCCGATATTGGCGGTACCCTGGCCGATGCACTCGCGGTTTTTGTTACTCGGGGTATCGGTCAGATCATCGACAATGGTGGCGGTCATCATGGACTCCAGCAGGCCGACCACCGCCAGGGTGATCGAGTAAGGGAAAATGATCTGCAGGGTTTCAAAGTTCAGCGGCACATCGGGCCAGAGGAATACGGGCAGGCTGTCTGGCAGCTCGCCCATATCGCCCACGGTACGGATGTCCATACCCAGGTACATGGCGATGCCGGTCAGGACAATGATGCATACCAGCGGGGAGGGCACCGCTTTGGTCAACAGCGGAAACAGATAGATGATGCCGAGGCCCGCCGCGAGCATGAGATAAACCGGCAGGGTGGCATTTTGTCCGGTGATTTCCGGCAACTGCGCGAGGAAAATCAGAATCGCCAGGGCGTTCACAAATCCGGTCACCACCGAGCGGGAGACAAAACGCATCAGCGCCCCCAGCTTGAAAATCCCCGCAATGATCTGAAAGACACCGGTCAGCAGAGTGGCGGCCAGCAGGTATTCCAATCCGTGTTCCTTGACCAGCGTCACCATCAACAGAGCCATGGCACCGGTGGCGGCGGAAATCATGCCCGGGCGGCCGCCCACAAAGGCGGTGACCGCGGCGATACAGAAGGAGGCGTAGAGACCGACCTTGGGGTCCACCCCGGCGATGATGGAGAAGGCGATGGCTTCGGGAATCAGCGCCAGCGCCACCACAATACCGGCGAGGCTGTCGCCTTTGAGGTTCGAGAACCAATCCTGTCGAATGTTTGCGAGCATAAATAGTTTCCAGCAGTTCGAAGTCAATACCGTGGACGGCCGTGCAGGACGGGCGTCACCGATGGTTTTGAAAAGAAAGAACCGGCAGGCAAAGCGCCGACGCGCGGCGGTTTACTGATCGTGTGGACGGGCAACGGAGTATTCCATGGAGGCTCCAGGGCGCTGATGCGCGGGAGCTCCCAGTGCCAAGTCGCAAAACCGGTGATGGGTATCGTTATTATCAGCACCCAGGCTGGCGCGGCGCGGGGCCGTCAGACCGGTGGCTTGGTTTGAAGGCGGCGAAGTATACCCGAAAAGGGCCCGGATTGCACGGGAGGAGCTGGCTAGCGGGGGCGGTCCGTCAGGGGCAGGAGCGCCTCGGCATCGTACAGATCTTGCGGCCGGTTGACGTTGAAAAACGGGTCATAGTCCGTCTGCTCAAAGGAGACCGATTCGGCTTTCTGCTCCCGTGCCCAGTCCTGCAGCCGTGGCGTTTTGCCCGCCTGCAGAGCCTCGCGAATGGCCGGCAGCAGGGAGCGATGCCAGAGCCCGAAGATCGGGTGGATCTGCTCGCCCGAGCGGGCCAGGACCAGAGTCGCGCCAGTCTCCCCGGCCCGGCGGTGCAGCTCACTGACCAGGTTGTCGGGGAAAAACGGCGTGTCGCTGGCAAAACTGGCCAGCCACTGTTGTTCGGGGCGATGGTTCTCCAGCCACTGCAAGCCGGCGTGAATACCCGCCAGAGGGCCGGGGAAGTTGGGGTACTCGTCGGACAAGACCGTCAGGCCGCTGCGGGTGAACCGCAGGTGGTTGCCGTTGGCGTTGAGCAGTAGTTCGTCCACCTGGGGCCTGGCTTTGGCGATCGCCCGCTGGAGCAGGGTCTGACCGCCCAGTGGCAGCAGGCACTTATCGCCGCCGCCCATACGGCGCGCGAGTCCTCCGGCGAGGATAATGCCCAGAATCGGGGGTCTGTCGTTCATAATCTCTGGTTAACGGTATCGGGTTTTACCAGTACTATACGCGGTAAGAGATTGAACGCGCGACTGTTTTGTGTCGATTTTTTTAACGGTTCCGTATCGGCGGAGCCGGTTTCACCGGGAGTCTTGAGTATGGGTCTTGATTTGCAGAGTCTGCGCCGGGAGTACTTGCGCGGTGGTTTGAACCTGGAAGATTTGAGCGCCAACCCCATTGATCAGTTTGAAGTCTGGATGGAGCAGGCGGTGAAGGCGGAGATTCCCGACCCCACGGCCATGGTGCTGGCCACCGCCTCTCCGGATGGGCAGCCATCGCAGCGCATTGTGTTGCTCAAAGGGCTGGACGAGCAGGGGTTTGTGTTCTACACCAACCGGACCAGTCGGAAGGGGCTTGAGCTGGCGGATAACCCGAAGGCCAGTCTGCATTTTCCCTGGCACTCACTGGAGCGCCAGGTGGACGTGTGCGGTAGGGTCGAGCCGCTTTCGCGCGAAGAGTCCGAGCGCTATTTCCGGTCCCGGCCCAAAGAGAGTCAATTATCCGCCTGGGCCTCCCACCAGAGTCGCCCCATTGCCTCCCGGGAAGCGTTGTTGGCGTACTTTCGTGACCTGGAAAAACGCTTTGAAGGACAGGAAATCCCGCTGCCGGACTTCTGGGGTGGTTACCGGGTTCGCCCCCATCAGGTGGAGTTCTGGCAGGGCGGGGCCCATCGCCTGCATGATCGGTTTGAGTACAACCTTCAGCCCGATGGCAACTGGACCATCGACCGACTGGAGCCCTGAGGGTGCAAGGCGTTTCAACCATGCGTTATGTGGACAGTAGCGCTGCCGGCGCACCATCGGTGTTAACCCTGGCCGAGGGCTCCGTTCCGGAGCCCAAGCCCGGTGAGGTGTTGATTCAGGTAGCGGCGGCGGGGGTAAACCGCCCCGACGTACTGCAACGACAGGGGTTGTACCCACCCCCGGAGGACGCCTCCCCGGTGCTGGGGCTGGAAGTCTCGGGAACGGTGGCTGCGGTGGGCAATCAGGTTCAGCGCTGGCAGGTGGGTGACCGGGTGTGTGCCCTGGTCAATGGTGGTGGCTATGCCGAGTATGCCGTCGCTCCGGCGGACCAATGCCTACCGCTACCCGAGGGCGTTGATCTGGAGGACGCCGCCGCCCTGCCGGAAGCCCTGTTCACCGTCTGGCACAATCTCTGGCAGCGGGCCCGTCTGCAGCCGGGCGAAACCCTGCTGATTCACGGCGGTGCCAGCGGCATTGGCACCACGGCCATACAGTTGGCCAAGGCCCTGGATCACCGCGTCATCGTGACCGCCGGCAGCCCTGAAAAGTGCGAGGCTTGCCTGGCGCTCGGAGCCGACCGGGCGATCAACTACCGCGAAAAGGATTTTGTCACCGAGGTCAAAGCCTTCACCGACGGCCAGGGCGCCGATGTGATTCTGGATATGGTCGGCGGCGACTACGTCCAACGCAATATCAAAGCGGCGGCCAAAGAAGGGCGCATCGTCAATATCGCTTTTTTAAGCGGCAGCAAAGTCGAGGTAGACTTGATGCCCCTGATGCTCAAGCGGCTGACCCTGACCGGCTCTACGTTGAGAGCCCAGAGCGCCGAAGCAAAAGCCGGCATCGCCCGCGAACTGGAACAACGCGTCTGGCCCCTGATTGCCCTCGGACGTGTGAGGCCATTGATCAATCACCGTTTCGCACTAAGCGACGCCCAAAAAGCCCACGAGCTGATGGAATCCAACACCCTGATCGGCAAAGCCATTATCGACTTATGACAAAAACCACTCCCCCTCGCCCCCTCGAAGGCATCCGCGTCATCGAACTCGGTCAACTCATCGCCGGCCCCTTCGCCGGCTGCATGCTCGCCTACTTCGGGGCCGAGGTCATCAAAATTGAACCGCCGGGCAAAGGCGACGCCCTGCGCGGCTGGCGCGTGGTGGAAGACGGCACCTCCCTCTGGTGGCGCAGCCTGGGGCGCAACAAAAAAAGCGTCACCCTGGACCTCAAACAGGACAAAGGCCGGGACATCGCCCGGCAACTGATCGACAGCGCCGATGTCCTGATCGAAAACTTCCGCCCCGGCGTGATGGAAGACTGGGGCCTCGGCCCCGACGTCATCAAGCAAAGCAACCCGGCACTGGTCTACTGCCGGATCTCCGGCTTCGGCCAGACCGGCCCCTACGCCAAAAAACCCGGCTTCGCCTCGGTGTGTGAAGGCATGAGCGGCTTTCGCTACGTCAACGGCCACCCGGATCAGGCACCGGTGCGCCCGAACCTGAGCATCGGTGATACCATCGCCGGCCTGCACGCGGCGTTGGGCATTACCCTGGCATTGTTGGAACGCGAGCGCCAACCGGGCGGCGAAGGTCAGGTGGTGGATGTGGCCCTGTACGAAGCCATGTTCAACCTGATGGAAGCGGTGGTGCCCGAATACGATGGCGCCGGCGTGATCCGCGAGCCCTCGGGCACCACCGTCACCGGCATCGTGCCCACCAACACCTACCGGTGTCAGGATGGCAAATACGTGGTGATCGGTGGCAACGGCGATTCCATTTTCCAGCGCCTGATGCGCGCGGCGGACCGGCCGGAGATGGCGGAAGACCCACGTATGGCCACCAACGCCGGGCGCGTCGAATGCGTGGAAGAAATCGATGCTGCATTGTCCGACTGGTGTGGTTCTCTAGAGTCCGCCGAAGTTCTGACCAAGCTCGAAGCAGCGCGGGTGCCCTCGGGCCCGATCTACAATGTCGCGGATATGATGGCCGACCCGCATTTTCAGGCGAGGGGTCTGTTCGAGCAGGTCGAGATCAATGGCAAACCACTGAAAATCCCGGCGATGATGCCGCGCCTGGACAGTACCCCCGGCGGCACCAACTGGCCCGGTCCAGAAGTGGGGCAGCATACCGATGGGGTGTTACAGGAGGCGCTGGGCCTGAGTGCCGAGGACTTGAGTCATCTGCGCGAACAGGGCATTGTGTAACGACCTGACCCGAGGCCCGATATAACGAGTAATGAGTTATGAACAAAACCGATGAAATACCTGGTGAGCCACTGAAGCCGGGCCGTTATCGCCACTACAAAGGCAAGGACTATCAGGTGCTGGAAGTGGCCACCCACAGCGAAACCGGGGAGGCCATGGTGGTCTACCGTTGCCTCTATGGCGATTACAGTCTCTGGGTCCGTCCGCTGTCCATGTTTACCGAATCGGTGGAAGTGGCCGGCGAAACCGTACCCCGCTTTGCCTATGTGGAACCCATGGAAAAGGATCACCTGTGGGCGGGACAGTAGCGACGGATACCGTGCACGAACGGGACGAATATTGGATGCGTCGCGCCCTGTCCCTGGCTGAGCAGGGCGCCCGATTGGGCGAAGTCCCCGTCGGGGCCATTCTGGTGCGTGATGACTCGGTGCTGGGCGAAGGCTTCAACCAACCCATTCGAGCGCAGGACCCCACCGCTCATGCCGAAGTGGTAGCGCTGCGCCAGGCCGCAACCCTGGAGCAGAACTACCGTCTGCCGGATACCACCCTGTATGTGACCCTCGAGCCCTGCACCATGTGCATCGGCGCCCTGATTCACGCCCGCGTCGCACGGTTGGTGTACGGCACCACCGAGCCCAAAGCCGGGGTGGTGGAAAGCCGCAACCAATTGGCGCAGACGGACTACTACAATCACTGGCTGGCGGTGCAGGGCGGGGTGCTTGCCGACGCGTGCCAACAGCAACTGACCGAATTTTTTCGCCGGCGCCGGGCTGAAGCCAAGGCGCGCAAGCAGACACAAAACCCTTCATGAAACATTACGACTGTGTGATTATCGGCGGCGGCGCCGCCGGGCTGATGTGTGCCGCCACCGCCGGTTTTCGCGGGCGAAGTGTAGCGGTGCTGGATCACGCCAACAAAGTGGGCAAAAAAATCCTGATGTCCGGTGGCGGCCGCTGTAATTTCACCAACTACGATGTCTCGCCCGAGAACTTCATTTCCGACAACCCCCACTTCTGCATCTCCGCCTTGCGCCGATACACCCCCTATGACTTTCTGGCACTGGTGCAGCGCTACGATCTCCAGTATCACGAAAAAGCGCTGGGACAATTGTTCTGTGATCACAAATCCCGGGATATTCTCGATATCCTCTTGGCCGAGTGCGACCAAGCGGGCGTGAGCATCCAGACCCGCTGTACCATTGAATCGATCGAGAAAACCGACAGCGGCTTTACCCTGGCCACGACCAACGGCGGCGTGCAGTGTGAATCCTTGGTGGTGGCCACCGGCGGGCTGTCCATTCCCACCATGGGCGCCACAGGCTTCGGTTATCAGATCGCCAAACAGTTCGGCCTGCCGGTCACCGAGCGGGAAGCGGCGTTGGTGCCCTTCACCCTGAGTGGCCAGTGGCTGGAGATTGCCTGTTCGCTCTCGGGCGTGTCACTGCCGGTGACGGTCGAGTGCGGCGAGCAGCGCTTTGCCGAAGCGTTGCTGTTCACCCACCGGGGTCTGAGTGGCCCGGCCATCTTGCAGATTTCCAACTATTGGCACCGCCAGGAAGCCATCACCATCGACTTCCTGCCGGGCGAATCGCTTGCAGACCTGCTGAACCAATGGCACTCCGACGGCCAGAAAACCACCCTGAAAAACCGCCTGTCCCGCCACCTGCCCAAGCGCTTTGTGGAAACCTGGCTGGAACTGCCGATCTTCCCGAGTGGCCTACAGGACAAACCTCTGGCGGAGTGGAGCCGCGCCGACATGGACGCCCTGTGCGAAGGCTTCCACCGCTGGCAGATCGTCCCGCCGGGCACCGAAGGCTACCGCACCGCGGAAGTCACCCGCGGCGGGGTGGATACCCAGGCGGTGTCCTCCAAGACCTTTGAGGCAAGAGCGGTGCCGGGGCTGTACTTTATTGGCGAGGTGCTCGACGTGACTGGATGGTTGGGGGGCTACAATTTCCAATGGGCCTGGGCCAGTGGGTACTGCGCTGGGCAGGTGATTTGACGGGGCAGAATCCGATATTTGAATTCCTGAAAAAATAGTGCACACTTTACTTCAAGGTAACGCACGCTTTTGCCCCTACGAGAATAATACTACCCGTCAAATCAAATGCTTACGGGAGTCAGGCAATAATAAGCGTGCCGAGAATCATGATAAACCGTGCTAGCACACTTTTACACCTAGGGTGAAACGGATGATCGTCAAAAAACTTCTTTTATTTCAGAATCTTAGCGTCGTTACTCCGTCTTTCCCCTCCGTGCAGAACCGTGCCGGCTCGATATACAGTTGTTCAATATTTACGGTGACCAATAGATAGTAAGGACTTAGAAATGACTGAGGAAAGACTTCAAGATATACAAAGTATAGCAATGCATGCCAATACCGTATTCTCGAAGATGTACGATGGTTTCGGCACGACTGTGGGCTTTTCCCGAGAACCTCAATTGCCTAATGCAGATATCATCACTATAGATTCCCTGCGGTCTGAAAAGCGGATTGCACTGGTTGTTATAGATGAAAAACCAGGTGTGGTTGCTCTCGCACAAGGCGTGAGAGGTACGGAGGATTTCACGTCTGTGGAGGAGTATCCTATCGATAGCTTTTCGTCGAATGATGTAGTCAAGGCTATGGAATCGGCATTTTGTTAAAGATCAATGTCGAATTGAACAAGCAACTGCACCCGACCGCCTTCGGCGGCAGGTGAGTTGGTCGTTATTTTATCAAAGCACACTTTCACTGAAGGAAGGCTGCATGGGTCAAGCAAAGCGTGAGTGGATGGAATCGCAAGAGCTAGAGCCAATGTATGAATGGATCGAAGAAAACTTCGGTGATGATGCTGGTGAAGAAGGCTCAAAAGAATGGAATAAAGCCGTTGAAGCTTTCCATGAATACTGTGAAGAGCAAGCGCGGCTGGAGAGAATCGATAGAGAACAGGATGAGTATGATTATTACCTGCATTTAACGCTAGGTGATGCAGACTCTATTTTTTATAAAGATATCTCAGAACTAAAAGACCTGCTTAGCGCGATTGAGCTAATGCTAAGCCCCACTTTGTGCAAAATGATTTATGCCCACGCGGTGACGATACTAGAGGTATACCTAGAGGACATTGTTAAGTCACTCATCGCATCGAGCGACACGCACCTTAATAATGCTATCAAGAATGTCCGTCCCTTCTCAGAAGAAAAGTTCAAGCTAAGCGAAATAGTGATAGAAGATGATGGAATAAGAAAATTCGTTATTGGTAAGCTGTCTGAAAACGTTTTTCATGATATTCCCAAGGTCGTCAATATCATCCGCGGGGTTCTTAATAAAAAAGTAAATGTGAGACTTGATGAGATATGTTCGGTCACTTCCAAAAGGCACGATATTGTTCACAGGAATGGAAAAAATAGAGATGGCGAGGTGCTCCCGTTAAACGGAGATGTTGTTAAATCAGCCATCGGAACCGTTGAAAAATTCGCTTACGAACTGCGAAGCAAGCTTTAAGCTTGTCGGAATACCAAGAGCATAGTCAGCAGTTGCAGTTCGTTCCGGCCCTCGCGGGCCTCCACCGGACCGGTTTGCCGGCGCGGTTGCGCCTTCAAACCGGCCGCTGAACATTGGCGTTAGGGACCTCGAGTTCCCCAAGAAAAGGAGTCATTTTTGTGATCGTTACTGGAATTTTTCTCAAGGCCAATCAGGCTAGAATAATTACATTGTCCGGCTCTAGAGCATCACATGTGTTGCTCGCTGAAAAATTCACCAAGCTCGACCTACCAAAGAATCCAACACAGGACGATGTAGAGGTGTTTGTGCAAGCATTTAGAGCTCATTGCACTAGTAATAGCATTGATAAGGTAATAATTAACAGGCGTGCCACTAGCGGACAAGGGGCTGGTGGTGCCGGGACTTTTCTCCTGGAGGGTGTTTTTCTAGCTACTTCGCAAGCTCCAGTGGAATTCGTTCATTCGGCAACAATTCGCGCGACAGATCGACGTGAGTCAGGCTCAAAAACTGAAAGGCCAAGTACAGTGGATCTTGGAAAAGCGTATGATTTAGCATTCGAGGGCTTGCAGTGAATCCCAAGGACCTCAAGACAGAGGAACTGCCTGATGAAGTTCAGCAGGCCCTTGCACAGTTCCCGGAATTTGAAGCTCTCGAATACAATGACTCCGGAGCAAACGGAGATGTATTATTAGGGTATCATCGCGTCTTGAAACGACGTGTAGCTCTTAAAATATACTTTCACGAAGACAGTGCGATTGACCAAGAGCCAGCTATTTTGGCAAGAGTGAATCACGAAAATGTTCTAAAGGTGTACGACGCTCGAAAACTCAGAACCAGTTGCTCATTTTACATGACACCCTCGGCTGATGAGGGTGATTTAGCGAAGTTTTTAGATAAGTATTATCTGTCAACAAGCTTATCTCATAGCTTGCTTTGCCAGCTTCTTTCGGGGCTATCTGCATTGCACGATCCCATAATTGGAATAGTGCACCGTGACCTCAAACCAGAAAATCTATTAGTTCATGATGATAAGCTTGTAATTGCTGATTTTGGTTCTGCCCGAAAGTTTGATTCGGCATCAGGACAAGCTCCAGCATCAAAACACAGCATCCTTTTTAGGCCTCCTGAAGCATTCGGCCCCAATGCGTTTTTTGACAGAAGCTCGGATGTCTATCAAGCCGGAATAATCGGATATATGCTATTCGGAGGAAGTCTTAGTAATGACTTGCTGACGCACTTGACTCAAAGGGGTCGGAAAGCGTTTAAGGAAATTGATCAGAACGATGATTTTGCCACTTCTCAGTATATTGATAGTTGCATAGAACAACGAATTAATAAACAGCGCCTTCTAGATTGGTCTAGCATTCCATGCTTTGTGCCTTCGCCATTAAAGCGCGTTTTGCGAAAGGCGGTGAAAGGGCATGGTGATCGATATGAATCAGTTGGTGAGTTTTTGGCAGAGCTCGCAAGGGTCAGAAATGGTATGCCTGAATGGATTCAAACCAAGGCGGGTCCGAAGCTAAAAAACTGGAAAGGAAACGATTTTCTTCTTGAGCAGGATGGTGAGTCATTTAAGGTCAAGAAAAAGAGACACACAAGTAGCAGTTTTAGGGCCGATAAGAGCTATACACCTGGTGCAATAGATGCCGTATTCAATCAACTTCGAGTCAGCATCGGGCTCCCTTAGCCTTAACAATGCCGTAAACGCGCACACATTTTTCGTTCGCGGGGCTCACTGCAAATGCGCCGGTTACGGCTGGCGGTAGGCGTCTGAACTCCCCAATAAAAGTAGACACCTTCTGTTGCCAGATACACCATTATTGAGCTGTTCAGAGAGAAAGGTTCGACGTTGTGATTAGTGGCGGGTGAAAGCGACGAAGAATGATGGCTTTCACTGTGAGTTTTTACCTCCACATTCTACTTCAACTTAGAGTGTTTGAACTATGATAATCCGAATGTCACTATTTTTTACACTAATTCTAGGGTTTAATGCTCATGCGAGCTACTTTCCTGAAGGTGTGTTTGAAGATGGCAAGGATCTCGATAGCTTTGTGCGGGGGTGGTACTCCTACCATCTAAATAGTATGGAAGAACCTTCCCTGAAAGATTCTTCAGAAGTATTGGTTTTCCGTTTTACGTGGTTGCGGACATTTCATTCTCCCATGGCGTTTCGACTTGCCAAGAATTCCGGTGAGCAGTACGATCTTACGGTTAAACGGACAGATGGCGCTGGAGGCTATGATTCAGGAAAACTTATAAATGATGAGAGAATTACAATTCCTCGCGAAGAAGCCAAGGTTCTTATCGCTAAATTAGAAGATGAGTGTAAATTTTGGTCTCAGCCGACTCAAGGTGAGGCGAGAGGTCTCGATGGATCGCGGTGGGTTTTCGAAGGGAGGAGAAACGAAAGGTATCACGTTGTAGATCGGTGGTCCCCTGATAAAGGTTGTCTACGAGAAGTTGGGCTAAGGTTTATGGAGCTTTCGCGGATTGATATCGAGGAAGTCTACTGAAATCTTTAAAGGGTTTATAAATAGGTTTGACAATCAAAGCCACAGAGGGCTGTTCCTCTGTGGCTTTGCCATCTTTAAAGCGCTGCGCATGTGGGCAGCGTAGCCGGTCTAAAACACGTAAATAAACCCAACCCCCACCTCGGCTTCATAGTCACTACGCGCGATGGGACTATCCTGAATATCGCTACTGAAATGCTCATAGAGCACTTCACCGAAAATCTGCCAGTTCTCGCGGATGTAGTTACGGTAGGTGTAATTCAACCCAATCGAGCGAAAGCCGCCACTCATCTCGGTTTCGGCCAGTCCCGAGGCGGCGGACTGGGCGGGGGTTATGCCGAATTCGGTATTGGCGAGGTCGCTATCGTGGTACACCGCAACAATCGCCAGCTCGGAGCCGGTGCCGTCCATCTGGTCGCCAAAGCGGCGGCCCACGCCGAAGATACCCAGGGTGCCGTTGTCGCTGGTGACCAGTCGGCCATCCAGCCAGTAACGCCAGTCGGCATCGAACGCGCGGCGGGCTTGCAGGGCGAATTCGACCGACTCATCGGTAGCGCCGAGGCCATCCAGTCGGCCGTCATCGGAGTCGCTTTCCTCTCGACCTTCTTCGAAGCCGACAACGGCCTCAAATAGCCAGGTGTCCGAGCGAAGGCCGCGCCATCCGATCGCTTCACCCGCCCAGAAGAAAATATCGTCGTCGTTGCGCCATTGCACCGCCCCCGCAGGATCGACTTCGACGCCGAATTCATCGGACCCTTCGTAGGCCGTTTCGTATTCAACAGCCAGGCCAAGGCCGAAGGCGAAGCCATCTTCACCCTGGGTGAAGTCGTCGATCGAGGGTAGGGGCACCAGGGCGGTGTTTCCCTCCTGCGCCAGTGCGGGTTGCAGAAAAAGGGCCTGTAGGAGCGCGGCCGATAGTAAAGTTGTAGATGTTTTCATGTAAGTGTCTCCCCCGTATGCGATGGCATAGCACGATTGCTCAGATGACACGGCTTTTACGTACGATTTTTGGGAAAAGATTACCTGCCATTACTTCTTTGAGTGTATACCAGGGTAGGGCCGTCGGCTGGGAATCGAGCGCAGAGGGGAAGTGGGGCCTGATAAGGGGCCCGACTTATACGCTACAGTTATCTGTATGCGGTTCCGGAGCGTAAACAGAGCCAGCAAGTCATTCAATCGGAGTCTGATGTGAACCAACCTGTATCCAAGCCGGAATCACCGCACCGCCTTCCCTGTCGTGGCTGTCTGCCGTCCTGCAAGAATTTTGATCGTTGTGAAGGCAAGCCCTGGCGGGTGTTTGTGCCGCCGGCTCCCAGGAAGTAGCGCCGCGTCCCTGCGGCGTGAAGGGGGATCAGAACTGGTAGCGGACCCGGCCAACCACCGAGCGGGCTTCGCCGGGGAAGCAGTCTCCCCGCGACAGGCAGGTGGCCTGGAACTCTTTGTCGGCGACGTTGCGCGCATTCAGGGTCAGGTCCCAGGGGCCGGTCTGGTAGCCGATCATCAGGTCGCCCAGGGTGTAAGAAGGCGTGCGAAGCTGATCGATGCCGTCCCAGCTCTCACCCACGTAGCGGAGGCCCGCACCGGCTTTGAAGCCTTCGAAACCGCCGGGGCGCCAGGTCAGCCAGGTGGAGGCCTGACGCTCGGGTACGCTGGCCAGTCGATGGCCTTCGGCGCTTTCGGTATCCAGTTGGCTGGCATTGAGCTCAAGGCTCAGGTCGCCCAGGAATACCATCCCCTCCAGTTCCACACCGGTGATTGAAGCCTCGCCCCGTTGTTGCTGATACTCACCCACCAGGGAACTGGGGTCGTTCAGGTTGGACTGGGTGATATCAAAGTAAGCCAGGGTGACCATGGCGGGGAAGTCACTGGGCTGGTATTTGAAGCCGGCCTCCCACTGCTCACCTTCCTGGGGATCCAGCGGTTCGCCGCGGCCATTGTCTCCGATCACGGGATCGAAGGACTCGGCAAAGCTCACGTAGGGAGATAGGCCGTTGTCGAACTGATACAGGGCGCCGACACTGGTGCTGACGGCATCGTCACTCTGGGTGCTGGTGCCGCTGCGGGTTTCGGTATCGTCAAAGCGCACCCCGGCGGTGATGCGCCAGTTGCCCACGCTGATCTGGTCATTGATATACAGGCCCACATCTTCTGTGGTGCTGTCGGGTGAAGCGGTGTAGGTAAACTCGCTGGCGGGGGGAATATTGCCGTATTGAGGATCGAACACGTTGATCCAGGTACTGTCATCCAGCACGGTTCCGGTTGCCACATCGTAACCACGGGCGTAGTCATAAAAGCCGCTTTCCCCCAGAGTCACATCCTGATACTGGGTGCCGATCAGCACTTCGTGAAACAGGGCGCCGGTCTGGAAGTTGGCGCGGAGGCGGGCATCCAGCGCCGTCTGTTCAGAGGTGGATTTGCTGCCATAGAAGGAGCGCGGGACCAATCCATCGCCGTACAGGCTGCCATCGTCATTGTAAACGTAACGGTCGCCGCCGATGAATGCGGTCCAGGCCTGCTGATAGTCGGCCCTCGCATCGGTGTAGCGGGAGGTCAGCTCCAGGCTCCATACCGAGTTGAACTGGTGCTCGGCCAGCAGGGTCAGTGAGGTGGTCTCGGTGTCGTAATAGTTGAAGTCCGGATCGCCGGTGTAGGTGCTGTTGTCGATAAACTGGCCGTTGGGTGCTGGCAACAGGGTGCCATACACCGGCAGAAACTGGGCTCCGACGTCACTGTCCGTCTCGGTGCGGTTGAGCAGGGCGGTCACGCGGGTCTTCTGGCTTGGCTGCCAGGTGATCGAAGGCGCAAATACCCGGGTATTTTCATCCACCTGATCGACCTGGGTGTCGGTATCGCGGTAAACGCCCACCACCCGATAGAGCCATTGCTCATCGGGATCCATGGCGCCGGTGCTGTCGAACGCCAGTTGATGGCGATCGAAGCTGCCCAGTTCGGCCAGAATTTCGTGCGCGGATTCAGCTTTGGGCAGCTTGCTCACCACATTGACAATACCGCCGGGAGATCCCTGACCGTAGAGCACGGAGGCCGGGCCTTTGAGAATTTCGACCTGCTCGAGGGTGTAGATGTCCGGGCGGGTATTGTTGTAGTTGCCGAACAGCGACTGCAGGCTATCCTGATACTGAGGGACATTCAGCCCCCGAACTTTCACCCAGTCCCCGCGCGTGGCGAAGCCATAGGTTTTGCCGAAGACCCCGGAGGCGTAAGTAAAGGTATCGTCCAGGCTGATGGCGCCCTTGTCGATGATGTCCTGCAGCCCCTCAATAGACACCGAACGAGCGGTTTCCATGATGGGCGTATCGGATTTCATGGCTGAGTAACGGGACATTGTCCCGGTGACCTGTAGCTCCTGAATCTGCGGTGTTTCGGTTTGCCCCAGAGTACTGGCTGACGTAATCAGCAGGCCCAGGGCGGTTGCGATCCGGGGGTAGGAGAGCTGTTGCACGATAAACCTCACAAATGTGTAGTGTGACGACAATTTTCCGTAATAATAAGGATTATCATTACCATGTTCAAGCGTTAATGAATCCTGCTGGAGGGCTTGATGTTGAAACAAGGGATTTTCATTGCACTGGTTGGGCTTCATGCGTTGGGCGCTCTGGGGCTCACCCCCGTCGTTCACGCCTCGGGCGAGCTCAGAGAGGCGCTTCGACAGCGGCTCGAGCTGCTGCCATCGATGACGGTTGAATCGCCGGCAGCGCCGCCATCGACGTCGCTGTTCGCCAAGGGGCCCCTGCAGGTGTTGTATGAGGCCCGTGGCTGGGAGCCAATCTGGTTTGACCCCGAGGGGCGTCCCAAAGATAACCAGAGCCGGCTTCTCGAGGCGATCGATATCGCCTTTGAGCACGGCCTGACGCCAGAACATTATCATCGGAGTGAGCTGGAGCGACTGTTGTCAGCATCGCGTGATTCTCAGGACGACCTGGCGAGTCAGGTCCGATTGGAGCTGCTGGCGTCCGATGCGGTGCTGACGCTGGGAAATCACTTGGCATACGGTCGGGTTGAGCCGGAAACGATTGATTCGGATTGGTTGATCGAGCGCGAGCCACCTCAACTTATGGCGGTTCTGGAGTCGGCTAACTCGGGGCATCGAATGGGTCTGCAGGCCGCGTTGCGTGCCCAGGTGCCACGCTACCCCGCCTATGGGGACCTCGTCCGCAGGTTGAGTCTGCAGCGGCAATGGGCCAGCAATGAGGCCTGGGAACCTATTCCCGATGGCCCGATCTTACGAGAGGGAGACGACGACCCACGGGTGCCCGCCATTCGGAGGCGACTGGAGCTTCTGGGTGACCTGGAAGAGGCGCCGCGACCGGACGCCGGTGCAACAGTGGTAGACGCGTCATTCCTGACCGGGGTGGCCCGTTTTCAGGCCCGTCACGGCCTCAAACCGGATGGCTTGGTGGGGCGGCGAACCCTGGCGGAACTGAATGTCTCCCCGGATCAGAGAGTGGAACAGCTGCGGGCGAACCTGGAGCGTTGGCGCTGGTTGCCGGAGTCTCTGGGGGAAGAGTATATTCTGGTCAATATCGCCGGGTTCGATATGCAGGTGGTTCAACGCGGCGATGTTGTGATGAGACAGCGGGTGGTCGTGGGGCGCCCTTACCGCCGGACACCGGTGTTTACGGGCCAGATGACGTATCTGGTGATTCACCCGTCCTGGGAGGTCCCGCACTCGTTGGCCGTAAAGGACCAACTCCCCCTTGTTAAAGAGAACCCGGGATACCTTGAGGAAATGGGGTTTTCGGTGCTGCATGGTTGGGGAACGGAAGAGGTCCGTGTTGATCCAAAAGACGTCGACTGGCAAACGCTCACGGCCCGCCAGTTTACGTACCGATTGCGACAGGCACCAGGACCCAGAAATGCCCTGGGACGCGTCAAGTTCATGTTCCCCAATCGGCACAATGTTTACTTGCACGATACGCCGGCCCGGGGGCTGTTTGCGGAGGACGACCGGGCTAAAAGCTCGGGTTGTATTCGCCTGGAGGAGCCCGATCGGCTGACCCGTTGGCTCTTGATCGACCGCGGTCAACAAATGACCGGCGGCGCGTTGCAGGCGATCTATGACCGGGCCGAGGAGACAACCGTTCGGTTGCGGCAGCCCATTCCGGTGCACTTGCTGTACTGGACGGCCTGGGCCGATGAGCAGGGGCGGGTCCAGTATCGACGAGACGTTTACGAGAGGGATCTGCCTTTGATCAACGCATTAAACACGCCCCCGGCTGAACGGGGGTTTTAAGGTCCATGTGGAGTACGCAGTATTTTGAAAACAACGGTCGGGTGGTCTCTGTTACTGATGGTGGCCTCATGGCTTCTGGCAAGCCCCGCCCCCGGTTCGGGGGTAGACTTTGACCCGGGGCGGGTTGGCTATACCGCGACGTTCAACGGCCGGTCAGTTCAGTGGCGAGAGTTCGCTTTCTTTGTCCTGCCACAGGAGGCCGCAACACTGGAGGTTCCGCTGGCCTTTGACCAGCCGGTACGGGTCGAGGTGTCCGATGGCGAACTGTTGAATAAAGCGGCCGGGCGTTGGCTGTGGACGGCCCCCGATACGGCTGGACTGGTTACCCTTGAGGTGCGTCCGGCGCAATCGGCACCCATGACCCTCAGGCTTTTTGTCCTGACTCCCGGTGAGCCGACGAACGGCTATCTCAACGGGTATCGTATGGGCCGTTACCCAGCGGAGCCATTGAAAGGTAATCCCATCTACCTTCCGCCGGAGGGTTACATTGAGGTGTATCCGTCGATGCTGGATATCAAGGTGTCGCCGCACTTCACGCTGGGGCAGTTTCTGTGTAAACAGCAACCGGAGCACTGGCCCAAGTACCTTGTACTGCGTGAAAGCCTGCTGGCAAAACTTGAAGTGCTTCTGGCCGAAGTCAATCGACGTGGTGTCCGTACAGACAGCTTTACCGTTATGAGCGGTTATCGTACCCCCTGGTACAATAAAGCCATTGAAAACGGGCGTTATTCCCGGCACATATGGGGTGGTGCCGCCGATATATTCATTGATACCTCTGGCGACGGACAAATGGACGACCTGAACAAGGACGGTCGGGTAGATATTCAGGATGCCGAGTGGTTGCGGAGGGTTGTCGATGATGTGCATCGCCTGCCCAATTTTCAGCGCCTGATTGGTGGAGTGGGGCTGTACGGCCCCCGGCCGCATCGCGGTCCATTCGTCCACGTTGATGCCCGTGGGTTCAATGCCCGGTGGGAGCTGCCCTGATCCGCAGCGTATCGCTGAATCTGCTATGCTGATGTGAAAAACCAACGATTGAGGTGATCTATGACACGAGCGATGGCCGTGGTTATCGCCACTCTTTGCACCGGATTGGCGGCGTGTGCGACCACAGAGAACGAGGTGCCTCCGTTCCACAAGGTTCTGGCAGAAACCATAGGGCAGAATGGCCGTGCCTGTGTCCGTCACAGTGACATCCGGGGTTATGGCGTTCTGGATCACGAGGTGATTTCCATTGATGGGCGGCGCAGCTATTACCTGGCGACGGTGATGCCCGGCTGCAATGCACTGGATACCTCGCCCTCGGCGCTGTTTGAAGAGCGCTTCAGTGAGGTGTGTGGCGGCGGCATGCACAAGGTTTATGCCGGTGGTGACCACTGTACGATCAGGCAGATGTTCGAGTTCGAGAATCGGGAAGCGGCGTTCGAGGCGCACCGTCAGGCCGTTGAACGTTATGATGCGCTGCGCTCTGGCGAGGAGTCTGTGGAGGACTGATTCCGGTTTGCCGTTTGCAAGGCTTCTGCGGTTAAGTTGGAACCACTAAATTTCAGGATTCAATCAGTAGGAAGGGCATGATGCTCGAAACGGGACAGCGCCCGAACGTCGGGCGCAAAGCACCGCAGTATGCGGTCATATGGACGATGGTGTTGGGAATGTGGGGCAATAGTGCCAATGCCATTTCATTTCTCTCCTTTGATGCACGCTCACTGTCGATGGCGGGCACCGGCGTGGTGACGGCGCGCTCACACAATGCGAGTCTGTTTAACCCCGCGCTGTTGATCAACCACGACCCCAAGCGTCTGTCGCGACTGCACGCCCACACCTATATCGGGGCACGACTGCTTGATCGCGACAACTTTCTGCAGGCGGCGGATGAATTTTCGGACCGTTATGAAGGCGTCGATCTTGAAGAACTGATCATGTCGTCGGTCGTGCTCGACACACCGGATTTTGAATCGGGTGCCGAGCTTCGAGAGGCGACCACAAGCATTCGGAATGTTCAGCGCGATATCAATCACCTCTCTGACAAACCTCTACGGGTCAGTGCCTCTTATGGCGCTTCATTTGGCTACCCTGCGGGTCAGTGGGCTATTGGTGGTTATCACCGGCAGTTTTTGGTGATGGGGAGCATGGTGCGGGTTTCCGAGCGGGACAACGCCAGCATCGATCGGGTGACCAACACCGTGGACCGTTTTGCCGATCTCCTGGATGAGGTGATGGCCACCGAAGCCATGGCGGAAAACTCCGAATCCCTGACGCTTGAGCAGGCCGTTGCTCAGGTCCAGCGGCTTTGGGATGCCGTTCGGGCCCTGAATGAATACGTGGATTTTGACGCGCTCTACGATGACGCTGTTGCGGACCAGACCAGTGGCAAGGGTGTTCAGGACTACCTGAGAGAGCCTTTGCCGCAGGAGTTTTATTCGACCATCGAAAGTCGGGGCGCTGAGGTAACTGAACAGGCACTCAGCGTCGCTCGTAGTTTTCTGATTGATCGGCGCGATCGTTTGCACTTCGGCATTACCTTAAAACAGGTGCACTTCACTACGATTCATTTTGAGCAACCGGTCAATGAGTTTGAGCTTGACGTTTACAGCGAGGAGGTTCACCGGCGCGAATACACCCGCTTTAATATGGATGCCGGGCTGGTTCATGACTTACCCGGGCCCTGGCAGTGGGGAGTGGTGGTCCGCAATTTGGTGCCTCATGATTTCACAACGGCGTTGGGTGACCGTATACGCCAACGTCCGGTTGCCCGGGTGGGGCTTGGCTTCCGAACGGAGCCTTTCCGGATTAGTGTGGATTGGGACCTCACGCGCAATGAACCTCTGGGGTTCGATCCCGACAAGCAGTACCTGAGTGTGGGAACCGAATGGTTTCTATGGCGTAACACGGCGCTGCGCGCAGGCTTACGGCACAACGTGGTTGATGCTGAAACCCTGCCCTCCGTGGGGTTGGGTTTGGGCGGGCGGCGCGCCCATCTGGATATCGGCGCTGCGAAGAGCACCAACGGTGATGAATGGGGGCTTGCCTTGCAGGCGGGACTGTCGTTTTAGGGTGTGCTCATGAATCTGCGGATGCGGATTGTTGTTGCAGCCTCCACAACTGTGCGTAGCGGCCGTCGTGAGCCAGCAGCGAATCGTGGGACCCCTGTTCTACCAGCCGGCCCTCGTCCAGAACCAGAATGGTGTCAGCGTCGACGATGGTCGACAGCCTGTGGGCGATAACCAGGCTGGTGTGTCCGGAAGAGACTTCCCGCATGGCGGCCAGGATAGCCGCTTCCGCGTGGGAGTCCAGGGCGGAGGTGGCCTCATCGAAAATCAGAATGGGTGCCCCCTTGAGCAGCACCCGGGCAATGGCGATGCGCTGTTTTTCGCCGCCGGAGACTTTCAGTCCCCGCTCTCCAACCATCGTTTGATCACCCTTGGGTAAGGCGGCAATAAAGCCGTCCAGGTGCGCCATGCGAATGGCCCGATCAATGGCCTCCTCCGACGCCGACGGATTGCCGTAGGCAATGTTCTCGCGGATGCTGGTATTGAACAGAACCGTATCCTGGGGAACGATGGCAATGGCGCGGCGCAGACTGTCCAGTGTCACCTCACGGATGTCCTGACCATCGATGGTGATGCGGCCTTCATCGATGTCATAAAACCGGTACAGCAGCCGGGCGATGGTACTCTTACCGGCCCCCGATGCGCCGACAATGGCCACCCGCTGCCCGGCCTGCACCTGAAAGTCCAAGCCTTTCAGAATCGGCCGGTCGGTGTGGTAGCCAAACGACACCTGGTGAAACCGCACCTCGCCTCGCGGCACCGTCAGCTCGCGAGCCTCGGGCGCATCTTCAATGCCCGGTTCGCGCTGCAGTAGGCCCAGCATGTTTTCCAGGTCCGTCAGGGCCCGGCGCATTTCCCGATACACAAAACCGAGAAAGTTCAGGGGAATGAACAACTGGATCATATAGGCGTTCACCATGGCCAGGTCGCCCAGCGTCATGGTCTTGTCGATGACCGACTGGGTAGCCATGATCATCATCCCGGTAATGGCGGCGGCGATAATCAATGCCTGCCCGGAGTTCAATGCCAGTAGTGACAGGCGGTTTTTGAGTTTGGCTTTCTCCCAGTGCTCCAGAAAGGTGTCGTAGGTCCGCGCTTCAAAGGCTTCGTTATTGAAGTACTTGACCGTTTCATAGTTGAGCAGGCTGTCGACGGCGCGGGTATTGGTGGAGGAGTCGGCCTGGTTCGCCTCGCGCACAAAGCGGGTGCGCCACTCGGTGGTGACCACAGTAAAGCCGATATAGATGACCACCGCCACAAGAATGATCAGGGCATACCAGACGGAGAACGCCAAGGTAAATATGGCGGCGACCATGACGATTTCAAACAGGGTCGGGACGATGTTGAACATCAGAAAGCGCATCAGAAAACTGATGGCACTGGTGCCCCGCTCAATATCCCGGCTGATGCCGCCGGTCTGTCGGCTCAGATGAAAGTTCAGCTCCAGCCGGTGCAGGTGTTCAAACACCCTGAGCCCGATCCGGCGCATGGCCCGTTCGGTGACCCGGCTGAAAATGGCATCCCGCAGCTCTCCGAAAAACACCCCACCAAAGCGCAAAAAGCCGTAGAACAGGAGAAAGGCAAGAGGCAGTACCAGTTCGGGCTGCAGGCTCCGGTCTACGCCATCAATGATATGCTTGAGTGCCCAGGGCATGGCCAGCGTCGCCCCTTTGGCAGCCAGCAATGCCATAATGGCCAGGATCACCCGCCCTTTGAAGTCCCAGAGGTAGGGCCATAAATAGCCCCATACTTCACGCAGGTTCAGGCGGGGTATGCTGGCGTCTCGGGGCGGTGTCGGTCCGTACGGGCGGTGCATTCGGGAACTCTCTTCGGGTGACCGGGTTAGCGCGCATGATGCCAGCTTGAGCGTGAAAAATCTCGTAGGGTTAGACATAAAGACCGGAGGCGGTATGAAACGGTGGCAATGCCTGATTTGTGGTTTCATTTACGATGAACAGGAGGGCTGGCCCGACGATGGCATAGCCCCCGGGACCCGCTGGGCGGATGTGCCGGATGACTGGGAGTGTCCGGACTGCGGTGCGGGCAAACAGGACTTTGAGATGGTGGAGATTGACGAGTGACAGGAACTGATACACGCCGGGAAATACTCAATATTGCGATTTTGGTGATCAACCAGACGCTGTTTATGGTGGCGGCCATTACCGTGATGACGCTCAGTGGCGTGGTCGGTGGCCGACTGAGCGACACCCCGTCACTGGCCACATTGCCTATTGCCCTGACCATGGTTGGCGCAGTGCTTTCCACCTTGCCAGCGTCGCTCTTCATGAAACGGGTTGGGCGCCGACCGGGCTTTCTGGTGGGGGCACTGCTGGGGGGATTGGCGGGCAGCCTGCTGTCATTCTGGTCCATTGCGGAGGGCACCTTCATCGGTTTTTGCTTGGGTAACTTTCTGGTGGGGCTGTATCAGGGTTTTGCCATGTACTACCGGTTTGCCGCAGCGGATGTGGCTCGTCCGGCGATGCGCAGTCGCGCCATTTCCTGGGTCATGGCCGGGGGTGTGGCGGCGGCCTTTCTCGGCCCGTGGAATGCCAGCGCCAACTATGAGTGGCTGACCTCGGTACCCGATGGTGGACCCTATTTGGTGATGGCGTTGCTCGCGTTGCTGGCGAGCCTGCTATTGGCCCTATTGCGCGTACCGCCTCAGGGTGAGCCCCACTCCGACGACGTGGTGCGGCCCATGAGGGACATTGCCGGGCAGGGCCGCTTTCAGGTGGCTGTATTGGCTGGTGCGGTCGGCTACGCGATCATGATTCTGGTCATGACCGCGACGCCTCTGGCCATGCTCTCCAAAGGGTTCGAGATGGGGCAGGTGGCCACCATCATGCAGTGGCATGTGCTGGGCATGTTTGTGCCGTCGTTTTTCACCGGAAGCCTGATTGCCCGGTTGGGGCTTTACCGGGTGTTGATGGCCGGCGCCGGGGCACTGTTGCTGTCGAGCGCAACGGCGGCTTCGGGGTCGGAGTTCGCCCACTTCTGGGTGGCGTTGGTGTTGCTGGGGATCGGTTGGAACTTTCTGTTTGTCGGCGGCAGCGTGATGCTGGCCGGCTCTCACTCCGAGTCCGAGCGGGGCAAGGTTCAGGGTGTCAATGACCTGATCGTCCTGTCGCTGGTGGCTATCGGTTCTCTACTGGCGGGTACGCTGTTTCACCTGTGGGGATGGGTGGTGCTGAACCTGGCCATGGTGCCGCTGATCATGGCCGTGGTGGTGGCCCTGTGTGTCTGGCAACTGCGATCGTCAACGCCGGTAGCCTCTACCTGAAGTTACCGGGAGCGTGCCGAACCAGATCGGGCGCTGATCAGTGGTGCCATTGAAACTGGCCGCTGGTCAGGTGCTGGATCTCATCGCGCAGCGCATCCAGCTCCGCCTGGGGCACGGCGAGCGTCAGGCGAACCTGTTGTTGGTAGTCGACATCAATAACCGTCAGCTTGCGCTGTTGGGCGCAGTGTCGAATCCGTTCTTCCATGGCGAAGTCCACGGTAATGGTGATCTCGGTGCTCGGGGTGATCTCTCGCCACTGGGCGAGATCCAGCGCCTGGGATACCGCACCGCCGTAAGCGCGCACCAACCCGCCAGCGCCGAGCTTCACGCCCCCGAAAATGCGCACAATCACCGCCAGGGTATCGCCTGCGCCGCGCTGGGTCAGTACATGCAACATGGGTTTTCCCGCCGTGCCGGAAGGTTCTCCGTCATCGCTGAACGCCTGACTGCGCGGTTGGTCCGCCGGGCCCAGAATATACGCCCAGCAATAGTGTGAGGCGCCGGGTTGGGACTGGCGCAGGGCCTCGACATGGGCCAGTGCCTGGTCGCGCGCCTGAACCGGAAACAGGTAGGTGTGGAACAGGCTGCGCTTTTCTTCCAGCGTGTGCTGGCAGGGTTCGGCCAGCACCCGATAGGGGGATTGTAGGGGAGGAGTCTCGTTCATGGCGCCATTAAACCACAAATGGCGCTCGCGCCGGTTGCCGTCAGTGACGGACTCAGAGCACTGACAAGGGCATGTTCAACGCACGGTTACTGCTGACTTTGCGCTGGATGCGTTGCTGTTCGGTTTCCGCTTCCTGTGCGGCAATCTGCCGCTGTTCCTGCTGCTGATGCCAGGCGATGATGCTGTAGAAATTGCGGATATTGCGCACGTAGGTCACCGGCTCCCAGCCACGGGCGTAGCCGTGCTTGGTGTACTTGTAGTAGGAACGCTTGGCGAGCAGCGGCAGGTGTTCGCGTACATCGACCCAGCGGTCCGGGTCGCCACCCAATGCCTGGGTGATCTTGCGGGCGTCTTCCAGGTGCCCCATGCCCACATTGTAGGCCGCCAGTGCCAGCCAAGTGCGGTCTTCCCCCTGGATGCGTTCCGGCAGCCGATCGTAGAGGTTGCGGAAGTACTTGGCCCCACCGTGAATGCTCTGCTTGGGGTCGATCCGATTTTCAATGCCCATGTCGCTGGCGGCGGCCATGGTCAGCATCATCAGGCCGCGTACACCGGTGCGGGAGCGGGCGTTGGGGTTCCAGTGGCTTTCCTGATAGCTGATGGCGGCAAGCAGTTGCCAGTCCAGATCAAACTCGTCGGCGGCTTCCTGCAGCAGGGTCTGCCACTGCGGCAGGCGCTTTTCCAGCCGGTAGGAGAAAAGCAGGGCACCGCCGGTGGTGACCTCATCAATGTGGTCGTAGAAGCGCTCGCTGATGGCGGCGAGTGTGCCGTCCTCTTTGATTTGGTTCAGGTATTGTTCGGCGGCCCGGTACAGACTTTCGTCCCGGCTGCGGGGAAAGGCCCAGGCCAACTCCTGAGGCGCCCCCAGGTCAAATGCCACGCGAGCCCGGGGGAAGGTGTGCCGGTTCAGATCATAGGCATTGGAGTCCACGACGGCATAGTCCACCTCGCCACTGTGGACTTTTTCCAGCAGGTCGATCATTTCGACGGACGAGGCTTCGCGCCAGCTCAGGGCGGGATAGTGGGTCCTGATCGCCTCCAGACGCTCGGCGTGAGAGGAGTTGGCGATCACCAGAATGTCTTTGCCAATCAGGTCCTCTACCGAGCGGGGCGCCGGGTTTCGGCTGTTATACAACACCTGTTGACGAATCGTCATATAAGGCTGGTTGAAGCGCACCCGCTGACGACGACGCTCGGTGATACTCAGCCCGGCCGCGGCAAAATGGGTCTGACCACCACGCACCTTGTTGAGCATGGTGTCGAGGCTTTCCTCGTCTTCAATGACCAGGCGCACACCCAGTTCATTGGCGAACTGTTGCAGCAGCAGGTATTCAAAACCGGTCTGGCCGTGGGGGCCTTCATAGTAGGTGGTGGGGCCGTTGCGGGATACCACACGCAGCTCGCCCAGCGCATAGACGCGCTCCAGGGTCGTGGGCAGCTTGCTGCCGACCAGGAGCAGGCTGACGCTGATGACCGTCAGGCTGAAAAGATGTTTGGCGGCCGCCTGGATAAGGCGGGGGGTTTTGCGGACTTCCATTTACGGCTTCTCCTCTCCGAGGGTTTCGGATATGGCGCCAGATCCCATCTGACCCGTGCAAAATTTGCGCAATTCTAAAGCTTGTGGCTGTGAACTGCTAGCTTGTTTTCTGATCAAAAATGGGTTAATGGGCTCGGCATCTGCTCAAATTTTAGCCGATCAGGCGCACTGTGTCGACTTTGGTGCCAGATTCCCGACGAACGGTTCCAGCGAGCCTGCGAGGCTGGCGGCCGGTAAGAGCTGCCATTGACGGACATTTCAAGTACAATTGCGCCCTCTTCAAAACCCTCCGAACCTCTGAGGTCCTGATCGACATGCTGATTTTGCGCGGCGCCCCCGCACTTTCGTCTTTCCGCTCCGAAAAACTCCTGGCCACCCTGCAGGCCCGGGTTCCCGCCATTACTGGCCTGAGCGCCGAATATGTGCACTTTGCCGACCTGGACAGTCCCCTGTCGGACAACCAGCAGCAGACGTTGGCTCAACTGCTGACCTACGGTCCCAAGCCGGAAACCGAGGCGGGCCACGACGGCCAACTGTTTCTGGTGGTGCCTCGTCCCGGTACTATTTCGCCTTGGGCGTCGAAGGCCACGGATATCGCCCGCAACTGCGGCCTGACGCAGGTTCGCCGACTGGAGCGCGGCACGGCGTTCTATGTAAACGGTGAATTTGGCGACACGGATCACTCGGCCATTGCCGAGCTGCTGCACGACCGCATGGTAGAGACGGTCATGTCCGAGTTGGAGCAGGCCAGTCGTCTGTTCCAGAAACAGAAACCGGCGCCCCAAACCAGCGTGGATATTCTCTCCGGTGGTCGGGAGGCCCTCTTGGCCGCCAACCGGGAGCTGGGTCTGGCGCTGGCCGATGATGAAATTGATTACCTGGTGGAAAGCTTCCAGGGACTGGGCCGCAACCCGGTGGATGTGGAGCTGATGATGTTCGCCCAGGCGAACTCCGAGCATTGCCGTCACAAGATTTTCAACGCTTCCTGGACGCTGGATGGCGAAGACCAGCCGCGCAGTCTGTTCAAGATGATCAAGAACACCTATGAGCAGGGCGGCGAGCAGGTGTTGTCCGCCTATGCCGATAACGCGGCGGTGGTAGAGGGGCCGGAAGCCGGGCGCTTCTACCCGGACCCGGAGTCCCAGACTTACGGTTTTCACAAAGAGCCGATCAACCTGCTGATGAAAGTGGAAACCCACAACCACCCCACGGCCATTGCCCCCTTCCCGGGGGCGGGTACCGGTGCCGGTGGTGAAATCCGGGACGAAGGCGCCGTGGGCCGCGGCTCCAAACCCAAGGTGGGTCTGAACGGGTTCACGGTCTCCAACCTGCAGATTCCCGATTTTGAGCAGCCCTGGGAGCAGAGCTACGGTCGCCCCGGCCGTATTGCCAGCCCCCTGGATATCATGCTGGAGGGGCCGATTGGCGGGGCCGCGTTCAACAACGAATTTGGCCGCCCCAACATCAATGGTTACTTCCGGACCTTCGAAGATGACTTTGACGGCGAGCGTCGCGGCTACCACAAGCCGATCATGCTGGCCGGTGGTTACGGCAACATCAAAACCGAACACGTCGACAAGCCGCCGTTTAATGCCGGGGCCAAGCTGGTCGTGCTCGGCGGTCCGGCCATGTTGATCGGATTGGGGGGTGGCGCGGCGTCCTCCATGGATTCCGGCAGCTCTACCGAGGATCTGGACTTCGCCTCCGTGCAGCGGCAGAACCCGGAAATCGAACGTCGCTGTCAGGAAGTGATTGACCGCTGCTGGCAGCAGGGCGCCCGGAACCCCATCGCTTTTATTCATGATGTGGGGGCCGGCGGCCTGTCCAATGCGTTCCCCGAACTCGTGAAAGACGGCGGCTGTGGCGGTGCCTTTGAGTTGCGCAATGTGCCCAACGACGAGCCGGGCATGAGCCCGTTGGCGATCTGGTGTAATGAATCCCAGGAGCGCTACGTACTCGCCATTCAGCCCGAAGACCTGGAGCGCTTTGAAGCCATCTGCCAGCGCGAGCGCTGCCCCTACGCCGTGGTGGGTGAGGCGACCAGCGAGAAGCATCTGCTGGTGAATGACAAACACTTTGATGCCAAGCCGGTGGATCTGCCCATGTCGGTGCTGTTCGGCAAGCCGCCCAAAATGCATCGCAGCGCCGAGCGTTACCAGGCGGCCACCCAGAGCTTCGGCACCTCAGAGCTGGATATCAATGAGGCGGCCGAACGGGTGCTCAAGCACCCGGCGGTGGCCAGCAAGAATTTCCTGATCACCATTGGCGACCGCTCGGTCACTGGCATGGTGGCCCGGGACCAGATGGTCGGCCCCTGGCAGGTACCGGTGGCGGACTGCGCGGTGACCACGGTCAGTTACGACAGTTACCGGGGCGAAGCCATGAGCATGGGCGAACGCACCCCCGTGGCGTTGCTGGATGCGCCTGCCTCGGGCCGGCTGGCCATTGCCGAGGCCATCACCAACATTGCCGCGACCCGTATTGAGAAGCTGTCTGACATCAAGCTGTCCGCCAACTGGATGTGCGCGGCGGGCCATAAAGGCGAGGACGAAAAGCTGTACCGCACCGTCGAGGCGGTGGGTATGGAGTTGTGCCCGGCTCTGGGGATCACCATTCCGGTGGGTAAGGACTCCATGTCCATGCGCACCGCCTGGCAGGAAGAAGGGAAGGAGAAGGCCGTGACCGCGCCGCTGTCGCTGGTGATCTCGGCGTTCTCTCCCGTGCTGGACGTCCGCCAGACCGTCACCCCGCAATTGCGTCTGGATAAAGGTGACACCGATCTGATTCTGGTGGATCTGGGTAACGGCAAGAATCGCCTGGGCGGTTCCATTCTGGCGCAGGTCTATAACCAGATGGGTGAACAGTCTCCGGACCTGGACAGCGCCGAGCAGTTGAAAGGCTTTTTCAACGCGGTTCAGGTCAGTCTGGCCGAGGAGCAGCTGTTGGCCTACCACGACCGCAGTGACGGTGGCCTGTTTGCGACCCTGGTGGAAATGGCCTTCGCCGGTCACTGCGGCCTGGATGCGGACCTGACCGGGCTGGGTGACGACGCGCTGGCCGCGCTGTTCAGTGAAGAGCCGGGTGCGGTATTGCAGGTCCGGCGCGAAGACCGTGATGCCGTGCTGGCCCGCTTTGAGCAGGCCGGCGTGCCCGCCACCGTCATTGGTCAGCCCAACGATGAAGACTGGGTGCACCTGAAAGCCGACGGTGAACTGATCTTTGATCAGTCACGGGCGATTCTGCAGACCCTGTGGGCAGAAACCAGCTACCGTATGCAGGCCCTTCGGGATAACCCCGAGTGCGCCCGTCAGGAGTTTGAGCAACTACTGAGTGAGGATCCGGGGCTGAGTGCCGAGTTGACCTTTGATCCCGCGGAGGATGTGGCGGCACCTTATATCAACACCGGTGTGCGTCCCGCCATTGCCGTGCTGCGAGAGCAGGGCGTCAACGGTCAGGTGGAGATGGCGGCGGCGTTTGACCGGGCCGGCTTCCAGGCGGTGGATGTGCACATGAGCGATATTCTCTCCGGCCGTCGTTCGCTGGAGGAGTTCAAAGGGCTGGTGGCCTGTGGCGGATTCTCTTATGGTGATGTGCTGGGTGCCGGTGAGGGCTGGGCCAAAACCATTCTGTTCAATGCGCGCGCCCGGGACCAGTTTGCCGCCTTTTTTGAGCGGGCGGATACGTTCAGTCTGGGGGTGTGTAACGGTTGCCAGATGATGTCCAATCTCAAGTCCCTGATACCGGGTACCGAGCACTGGCCGCATTTTGTGCGCAATCGTTCCGAACAGTTTGAGGCGCGTGTCAGCCTGGTCCGTATCGACGAATCACCGTCGGTGTTGCTCAAGGGGATGGCCGGCTCCCATCTGCCCGTGGCGGTGGCCCATGGCGAGGGTCGGGCGGAATTTTCCGCCGATCAGTTGTCACAGTGTGATACCAGTGGCCTGGTATCCCTTCGCTATCTCGACAATCACCTGGCGGTGACCGAGCGCTACCCGGCCAACCCGAATGGATCGCCGAAAGGCATTACCGGGGTGACCAGTCGCGATGGGCGGGTCACTATCATGATGCCTCACCCGGAACGGGTATTCCGTTCGGTGACCAACTCCTGGCATCCGGACAGTTGGGGCGATGACGGCCCCTGGTTGCGTATGTTCCGCAATGCCCGGGTCTTTGTAGACTGATCAGAAGAGGGGAGTTATGCAGCGTCGTATTTCCGGTGGTCCTCGCTGGCTGGGCTTGCTGGCTCTAAGCCTGCTGATGGTGGGCTGCGCCAGTACGCCGGAATCCGATGAGCGTGAGCGTGCCGAGTCGGCGGGTGATGCCGGCGAGGACGACGCCCTGGTGGCCACATTGGACGACCCCGCGCTGGACGGTGTATTTGTGGTGCCGGGGGTGGATTTCAGCGGCTATAACTCCCTGAGGGTGCCGGCGCTGAATCTGGATCAGTGGCGCCCGGCCGGTCGGGAGCTGCCTCTCAAAGACCTTAACCGCAACGATCGCCAGTTTTTCCGCCAGACCTACACCGAGTCGCTGGTGCACACTCTGGTGATGCGCGGCGACTATGCGCTGGCCATGGATCCCGGGCCGAGTGTGCTGGAGGTCCGGGGGCAGCTGCGTCAGGCGGTTCAGGCGCCGGAGGAAGGTTCCGGGGCACCGCGGGGCACCATCGTGATGTTGCTGACGCTGGATCTGTACGACAGTGTGTCGGGTGATCTGGTGGCCACCATGACCAGCCGCCAACCGATCGATCGCTCATTGAACGAGCGCAACAGTCCCCTGACGGCCATGCAGGTGCAGAGGGCGTTTCTCGAATGGATGAAGTGGTTTCGGGAGGAGTTGGACGCGTTGCGTCAGTAGGGGAGGTCAATAAGCGAGACTGTTACGGCGGATGCGCTTCGCTCCGATGCGTCGGACCGATCCGCCCTACGCGAACTCCGTGCTATTCGTATTCGTAGGGCGGATCGGTCCGACGTTTCGGAGCGCGAAGCGCGCATCCGCCGTAACCAAGGTGTGGCCTTGAACCTTACTCGTGGTTAATCACCATCACATCGTCATCCAGCGCCGCAATCAGGCGCTCGGCGGTGTTACCGCGACGAGAGGTGGTCATACCGTTCTGCCCCAGCGTCCCCATCACCACCAGGTCGGCGTTGATCTCGTCCGCCACCTGGGCAACGACCTCTGAAGTATAGCCATTGTTCACGTGAATACGATCCTGCTCCAGGCCGGTTTCACGTACCAGTCGGCCGCGATCCGGATAGTTCATGGAATCCAGGTAGGCATTCACAACGTGCAGTTCGGCATTGTAAAGCTGGGCGTAATGGCGTGCCTGTTCCAGAATGATTTTATTCAGCTCGCGTTGCACATTGCGCTGCGCCTGGAAGTTGACTGCCGCCAGAATGACCTTGCGGGCCTCTTTGGCGCCCGGACGGATCAGCACCACGGGGCAGGGCGCCCCTTTGAGCAGCTCCCACTTGGATTCGGTAAAGGTGAAGCGGGTGTAGTTCACCTTGGCGTGGACTGGCAGATAAATCAGGTCGGCGCCAAAGCGTTTGGCGGACTGCATGATGGAGGCCTGCCACTCGCTGGACCAGGAGACTTCGATCAGGTATTCGATGCCGGCGTCTTCCAGCGGTTTCTTGATCATGGCGTCGAACCAGCGCTGATCCCGGAACAGCTTGTCGTTGCTGGCCCGGGTATCCACCGCGTCACCGTCGACGGCGACAAAGACATAAACGTAGGGCTTTACATCAAGCAGCTTGGCGGTTACCGCCACGCGCTCCAGGGCGATGTGCTGCTCGTCGTTGGGGTCGACAACGACAAAAATTTTCTGCTGAGGGGTCGTCATAGTGGCTCCTGCTGTGGTTCGAATTCGATACCTTGATTGTTTTTAGTGTTAAACCCTAAGCATAGCAATCGGAGAAACGTTTTTACAGAGATAATTTTTCCCCGGGGGTCATGGGGTTAGCAACGAATTTGGATTACCATGGAGACAAAGTTCCCCGATATCTCAGGAGATGAGCACCATGCCGAATGACAAACAGTGGCAGCGACGGTCAGATGAGTGGGTCAAGGCGAGCCATGAGTCCCGCAAGCGCAAAGAAGAGGAGCGCCGCCGGCGCAACAGTGGTCAATCGAATCAACCGCCACAACAGCGGTAAGCGGGCTGGCGGGTGGCATCAGGCCCAGGGGAATCGGACCCCTAGGCCTGTTCGGTGCCCTGGGGCTCACCCGGCATAGGCGGGGTCCAGCCCCCCAACTGCTTCCACTGATTGACGATGTAGCAGAACAGTTCGGCGGTTTTTTCGGCGTCGTAGCCGGCGCTGTGCGCAGCGCTGTTGCTGAATTCGATGCCGGCCACCCGACAGGCCTTGGCCAGCACGGTCTGGCCGCAGGCCAGCCCGGCCAGAGTGGCGGTATCAAAACAGGAAAATGGGTGGAAAGGATTGCGCTTGATATTGCAGCGTGCCACGGCGGCGTTGACAAATCCCAGGTCGAAATGCGCGTTATGCGCCACCATGACCGCGCGGGTACAGCCGTGGGCGCGCACCGCCCGACGTATCGCCTGCATCAGGTCCGGCATCACCATGGATTCGGGCTCGGCGGGCCGATCCGGGCTCTCCAGATCAATCCCGGTGAAATCCAGCGCCGACTGTTCAATATTCGCCCCTTCAAAGGGATCCACGTGAAAATCGAAGGTCTCGTCCGGGCGCAGCGTGCCGTCGTCGTCCATGGTCAGGGTGACGGCGGCAATTTCCAGTAGGGCGTCAGTGGCGGCGTTGAACCCCCCGGTCTCGACGTCAATGACGACGGGCAGATAGCCGCGGAAGCGGCTGGCCATGGGCGAATTCGGGTCTTTGGCGGCTTCCGGCTGATTCACGCCGCCCCCTTGGTCCGGGTGGAGGTGAGTTTCCAGCGCAGCGTCTCGCCGGCCCCGAGTGGCACCAGTTCGGTATCCGCCATGGGCAGCGTTTGCGGGAGTTGCCACTCGGTCCGGGTCAGCGTGATGGTGTCGGCGTTGCGGGGCAGGCCGTAGAAATCCGGCCCGAAATGGCTGGCAAACCCTTCGAGTTTATCCAGGGCATCCGCCTCTTCAAATACCTCGGCATAGAGCTCCATCGCCGAGTAGGCCGTGTAGCAACCCGCGCAACCGCAACTGGCTTCCTTGCGCCCCTTGGCGTGGGGGGCCGAATCAGTGCCCAGAAAAAATTTGGGGCTGCCGCTGGTGGCCGCTTCGATCAGGGCCTGCTGATGGCGATTGCGCTTGAGAATCGGCAGGCAGTAATAGTGGGGCCGAATGCCGCCCGCCAGCATATGGTTGCGGTTGTAGCGAAGGTGGTGGGCCGTGATGGTGGCGGCAACGCGATCTCCGGCCTGTTGGACAAAGTCCACTGAGTCGGCTGTGGTGATATGCTCCAACACCGTGTGCAGTGCGGGAAAGTCCGCAACAAGTCGGCTGAAGGTGCGCTCCAGGAATATCCGCTCACGATCAAAAATATCGATCTCGGCGTCGGTCACCTCACCGTGCAGCAGAAAGCGCAGCCCTTCTTTTTCCATGGTCTCCAGAACCGGGTAGAGCCCGTCAATATCCGTCACACCGGAGTCGGAATTGGTGGTGGCGCCAGCCGGATAGAGTTTGCACGCAACGACGCCGGCGGCCTTGGCGGCGCGAATGTCGGCGGGTGTGGTGTTATCGGTCAGGTACAACACCATCAGCGGTTCAAAGGTACTGCCGACCGGCCGCACCGCCAGGATGCGATCCCGGTAGGCGATGGCCGCTTCGGCGGTCGTCACCGGCGGCACCAGATTGGGCATGACGATGGCGCGCTGGAACTGCGTGGCCGCATCGCTCACGGTGCGTGGCAGGGCGTCGCCGTCGCGCAGGTGAATGTGCCAGTCGTCGGGGCGGGTAAGGGTCAGTTGCTGAGTCATGGACACCGTCGTAAGGCTGGAATCGGGCTAAAGAGCGGGCATGCTACCAAAATTGCCGTTAAAGCGCAGCTATCCGGTGCCGATAAGGACGGTATGAGTGTGAGTCAGCCAATGAGCCATAACCCATGATGATGCCTCCAGGGCCCCGTATTATCCCGGAATACCGCGAGAACATTCGGTGGGCACCACTGTGGTGTCTGCTGTTGGTATGTTCGCTGGTGGGTGGGGCGCGAGCCGAGCAGTTTCGCGGTCCGGTAGCCGAGGCTGGTTGGCAGTTGGACGCCTCGGTGTTCGAGTGTCGTCTGGTTCAGTCGATTCCCCGGTTTGGCAGCGCGGTATTTACCCGCCGGGCGGGCGAGGCGCAGCGCTTTGTCCTGCAGCAGGCCAACCGGCATCTGGCAAGCGGCGAGGCCCGGATCCGGGCAGAACACCCCGAGTGGCGCGAAACGGCCCAACCAGAAGCACTGGAAGCCGTCTCGGTGCAGGCGGGCGATCAACCGCTGGCGGTGGATTGGCAGCGCTCCCAGCGGTTGGCGGCGGAGCTGCGCACGGGGCGTCGACTGATCATCTCTTATGCGCCCTGGGATGGCCGGGCCCAGGCTGCGGAGATTGTGCTAGAGCCGGTGGGCTTTCGCGAGGCCCTGGACGGGTTCAATGACTGCCTGTCCGGGTTGTTGCCGGTCAATTTCGATCAGGTGGAGCGCAACGCCCTGTACTTTCCCGCAGGGTACGCCGATCTTCCCGAATCCGAACTGGAGAAGCTGGATCGCATTGCGCTGTATGCGTCTGCCGATGAGCGGATTACCCATTTCTATGTGGATGGCCATACCGACGGTGTTGGCCTCAGGGCCGAAAACCTTGAACTGTCCCGGGAGCGGGCGGAAATGGTGGCGCAATACCTGATTGAGCGCGGCGTCCCCGAGCGCAAGATCATCACGCGCTGGCATGGCGAGCGCTACCCCGTGGGCTCGAATCGCGATCCGGAAGGGCGCGCCGAAAATCGACGCGTTACCATTCGCCTCGAGCGTCGGGATGAGCGACTGTCCGTCCAGCGGGATTGAATGCCTCTCGTACTGCCCTTGACCTTTCGATATCCGCCCTCATTGTCGTTCCTGACAGGTCGTTGTCACGATCCATGGAATTTATGACGCCAGCGTCAGTCAAAGCTGGCTCTATCCCTTGCGTTTACTGTTATTGACCTGAGAGGAATGGTTCATGCCCCATATGAAGGTTTCCCGTTCGCCACTGGCGGTTTATCTGATGAGCCTGGTCTGCATGCTGGCGCTGGCACTACCGGCACAGGCACGCAATCTGCCGGACTTCACCGAGCTGGTGGAAGAGCACTCTCCCGCTGTGGTCAAAATTACCACCCAGGGCCGCGTCGAAACCGGCAATCGGGTCCCCTATCAGGAGGATATTCCGGATATCTTCCGGGAGTTTTTTGAGCGGCGCATGCCGCAGGAGCGGGACGTTCGCTCCATGGGGTCCGGGTTTGTGATCTCCGAGGATGGATATATCCTGACTAACTACCATGTCATCGAAAACGCCGATGATATTTACGTCCGTTTGATCGATCGGCGTGAATACGTTGCCGACGTGGTCGGTTACGACGCCCGCTCCGATCTCGCCTTGTTAAAGGTGGATGCCGACGATCTGCCGTATCTGCGCTTTGCGGACTCCGATAGCGTGAAGGTCGGAGAATGGGTGTTAGCCATCGGCTCGCCCTTTGGTCTGGACTACTCGGTCAGCTCCGGGATCGTCAGCGCCATTGGCCGCAGCATTCCCGGCCCGAACAACGATACCTATGTGCCCTTTATTCAGACGGACGTTGCGATCAATCCGGGCAACTCCGGTGGCCCGCTGTTCAACCTCGACGGCGAGGTTGTGGGCATCAATTCCCAGATTTATACCCGCTCCGGCGGCTCCATCGGCTTGTCTTTCGCCATTCCGGCGGGGTTGGCCAAGGAGGTGGTGGCGCAGTTGAAGAGCAAGGGCCGGGTGGAACGCGGCTGGTTGGGCGTAGTGATTCAGCCCGTCAACCGTGACCTGGCCCAGTCGTTCGGCCTGCGTCGGGCCACCGGCGCCCTGATTTCCAACATGGACCCCGAGGGCCCGGCGGCCCGCTCCGGTCTGGAAGTGGGCGACATTATCCTCAAGTACGACGGTCGCACCATCGGTGAGTCCGGTGATCTGCCCCCGCTGGTGGGTCGCACCGAGCCCGGCTCGGAAGTGCCCGTCGTGGTGATGAGGCGGGGCGATGAGCGCACCATCGATGTGGAAATCGGCCTGCTACCGGATCACGATGGGCAGGTGGCCAGCCGTGGCCCCGACGCCTCTCCTTCCGGTGATCCGCTCGGCCTGACAGTCGAAGCGCTGCCCTCCGACGCCCAGGAGACCGGTGTGCTGGTGACCCGCGTCACTCGGGGCAGCCCCGCCGCCGGTGCCGGGTTGCGCCCCGGCGACATTATTACGCAACTGGGCTACGACAAGGTGGACTCGGTGAGTCGCTATCGGGCCCTGATCGGCGACCTGCCCAAAGACAAGCCGGTAGCGGTGCGCTTCCTGCGCGACGGGCAACCGGCGTTCACCACCCTGCGGATTGAGTAGCCCTGCACAAACGGGTCCAGGGACGGGCTGGCAGGCCGGGCTCCCCATAGCCGGGGTCTGCCAAATACGCTAAACTGGCCGCCTTTGTCCGGCGGCTCCATCGGGCTTCGGTAGTGCCCCCCACAGGGCGCCCGGCTCCTCCCGCCGTTTTGCCAACTGCACCAACCTAAGAATTTGACGCCCAGTGACTGATCTCAGCCATATCCGCAACTTTTCCATCATCGCCCACATTGACCACGGTAAATCCACCATCGCCGACCGCTTCATCCAGGTCTGTGGCGGTCTGACCGATCGGGAGATGGCCGAGCAGGTGCTCGACTCCATGGACCTGGAGCGCGAACGGGGCATCACCATCAAGGCCCAGAGCGTGACCCTGAGCTATAAGGCCCGCGATGGCAAAACCTACCAGCTCAACTTTATTGACACCCCGGGGCATGTGGACTTTTCCTACGAAGTCTCCCGTTCCCTGTTTGCCTGCGAAGGGGCGCTGCTGGTGGTGGATGCCGGTCAGGGGGTGGAAGCCCAGTCGGTGGCCAACTGTTACACCGCCATTGAGCAGGGACTGGAAGTGATTCCGGTACTGAACAAGATGGATCTGCCCCAGGCCGAGCCCGAGCGCGTGGCCCAGGAAATTGAAGACATCATCGGCATTGAAGCCACCGAGGCGGTGCGCTGTAGCGCCAAGTCCGGTATGGGCATTGAGGACGTTCTGGAGGAACTGGTGAGATTGGTGCCACCGCCGGTAGGGGATGTGGATGCCCCGCTGCAAGCATTGATCATCGACTCCTGGTTCGACAAGTACATGGGCGTGGTTTCGCTGGTGCGGGTCAAGCAGGGCACCCTCAAGGTCAAAGACAAGATCATCACCAAGTCCATTGGCAAGTCCCACGTGGTGGACAGCGTTGGCGTGTTTAATCCCAAGCTGACCAAGCTCAAGGAACTCAAGGCCGGGGAAGTGGGTTTTGTGATCGCCGGCATCAAGGACATTCTCGGTGCCCCGGTCGGGGACACCCTGACTCACGCCAGTACCCCGGAAACCCCGGCGTTGCCCGGTTTCAAGAAGGTCAAACCCCAGGTGTACGCCGGCATGTTCCCGGTCGATGCCGACGACTTTGAGGATTTCCGCGAGGCGCTGTCCAAACTGACCCTGAACGATGCGTCCCTGTTCTTTGAACCGGAGAGCTCCGATGCGCTGGGTTTCGGCTTCCGCTGCGGCTTCCTCGGCATGCTCCACATGGAAATCATCCAGGAGCGGCTGGAACGGGAATACGACCTGGATCTGATTACCACGGCTCCGACGGTGGTTTACGAAGTGCTCACCACCAAAGGCGAGACGCTGTACGTCTCCAGCCCTTCGAACCTGCCCGATCCGGGCGAAATCGAGGAAATGCGCGAGCCGATTGTCGAGGCCAACATTCTGGTGCCCCAGGAGTATCTCGGTAATGTGATCACCCTGTGCAGCGAAAAACGCGGCATGCAGAAAGACATGCAGTACACCGGCACCCAGGTCACGTTGCGTTACGACATGCCCATGAACGAAGTGGTGATGGACTTCTTCGATCGGCTGAAATCCGCCAGTCGGGGTTTTGCCTCGTTGGATTACAGCTTTGACCGGTTTGAGCCCGCCAATCTGGTGCGTCTGGATGTGCTGATCAACGGCGATAAGGTCGATGCCCTGGCGCTGATTGTGCACCGGGATCATTCCCAGAGCATCGGCCGCTCGCTGGTTGAGAAAATGAAAGAACTGATTCCCCGGCAGATGTTCGATGTCGCCATTCAGGCGGCCATTGGTGGCAACGTCATTGCCCGCTCCACGGTGAAAGCACTGCGCAAGAATGTGACGGCGAAGTGCTACGGTGGCGATGCGTCGCGCAAGAAAAAGCTGCTGGAAAAGCAGAAAGCCGGTAAGAAGCGGATGAAACAGGTTGGCCGGGTTGAAATTCCCCAGGACGCCTTCCTGGCCGTGTTGAAGGTCGATAACTGATAACCATAATCAGGGAACGCTTATGAGCAGCATTAATCTACCCTTGATCCTGACCTTGGCGGTGTTCGTCACAGGCCTGGTCTGGTTGTATGACGCACTGGTATTGGCCAAGCCGCGCAAGCAGAAGCTTGATGCGGTAGACAAGCAGTTTGAACGTGCCAACCTGGCGGATAAACACCAAAAAGAAGCCTACCAGCAAGCGCGTGACGCCGCGGGTAAAGAGCCGGTCTGGGTCGAATACTCCAAATCATTTTTCCCGGTGTTGGCGCTGGTGTTTGTACTGCGCTCTTTTATTGCCGAGCCGTTTCAGATTCCCTCGGGTTCCATGGAGCCCACCCTGGAAGTGGGTGACTTTATCGTGGTGAACAAGTTCACCTATGGAATCCGGCTTCCGGTATTGAACACCGAGGTGATCCCGGTCAACAAGCCTGAGCGTGGTGAGGTGATGGTGTTTTTTCCACCCCACCAGCCGGAGACCTATTTCATCAAGCGGGTCATCGGGCTGCCCGGGGATACGGTGACCTATATCGACCACCAGCTGACCATCAATGGAGAGCCGGTGGAAGAGGAGGTGATTGACGTCAATCGATCCGCCCGACCCGCCTATCGTGTGGTGCGGGAAACCCTGGGCGATAACACCTATACTGTGCGCAAGCATCTGGAACCCAGCCGCTACAGTCAGTACGGTTCTTGGGTGGTGCCCGAGGGGCACTACTTCATGATGGGGGATAACCGGGATGGCAGTCACGACAGCCGGGGCTGGAACGAGCTGAATCGCGGTAGCGGCCCGGATCTGAGTTTCGTATCGGAAGACGCGATTGTGGGCAAGGCATTTGCCATCTGGATGCACTGGGACTCCCTGTTCAGTGTGCCGAGCTTCGAGCGGGCCGGGGCAATCCATTAACCGTTAGGCGTTCACCAAAGAGGGCGTACGCATGCAACTTCGACAGTCTCAACGCGGCATTTCCACCCTTGGGTTTGTGTTTGTGGTGCTGGTCGCCGTGGCCGTATTGTTTACCGCATTCAAGGTCGTACCGGTTTACGCGGAAAACCGTTACATTACCTCGGCGCTCAAGTCACTGGCCCGAAACAATAACGACCTGTTCAGCATGAGCCCATCAGAGATTCGCTCCCGGCTCACCAAGTTCTATACGGTTAACAACGTGACTACCGAAGGCCGCCGGAATATCGATATTGACAAGCGCTCAAGCCGGGTGCTGATCACCATCGCCTATGAAGAGCGAATCCCCTTTATTCATAACATCGATCTGGTATTTACCTTCAATAACCAGCTCGACAGCTCCGCCCCTGAACGGTGCTGTAAACCCCTAGAAAGCAACAGTGGTAATTAGTGTCCGACCTTCTCAAACAACGCTTGCAGGCTCGCCTGGGTTACGAGTTTCGTGACCCGGCACAGCTTGATCTGGCACTGACCCATCGCAGTCACGGTGCCCGCAATAACGAGCGCCTGGAATTTCTGGGCGACTCGATCCTCAACTTCATTATCGGCGAGGCGCTCTATCACCAGTTTCCCGAGGCAAGGGAAGGGCAGTTGAGCCGTTTGCGCTCCCAGATGGTCAAAGGGGAAACCCTGGCCGAACTGGCTCGTGAATTCGAGCTTGGCGAGTGTCTGCGTCTGGGCGAGGGTGAAATGAAAAGCGGTGGCCACCGTCGCGAGTCGATTCTCGCCGATACGGTGGAAGCCCTGATCGGGGCCATCTATCTGGAATCCGGTTTTCAGGTCTGTGCCGAACGGGTCAATGCCTGGTACCAGCCCCGCCTGCAGGCGCTTTCGCTGGCTCAGCCCGCCAAAGACGCCAAGACCCGTCTGCAGGAATTTCTGCAGGCGCACAAGCTGCCCCTGCCCGAGTACGACGTGGTCGAGGTGGAAGGCGAGGCCCATGCGCATCAGTTCACGATCGAGTGCCGGGTGACGCCCATCAAGGAAACCGTCCGGGCTCAGGCCAGCAGTCGGCGGGTGGCCGAGAAACAGGCCGCCGCCGAGATGCTGGAAAAATTGCAGAACATCACCCTCAAACCGAAGCGTAAGGGTTAGGCCATGACAGATTCAAAGCAACGCTGCGGCTATGTGGCCATTGTGGGCCGTCCCAATGTGGGTAAATCCACACTGCTCAACCATATGCTCGGCCAGAAGGTCAGCATCACCTCCCGCAAGCCCCAGACGACCCGCAACAATGTGCAGGGGATCAAGACCGAAGGCGATACCCAGATCGTCTTTGTCGACACGCCGGGCCTGCACCGGGCGGAAACCAAGGCCATCAACCGCTATATGAATCAGGCGGCCACCACGGCCATCAAGGATGTGGATGTGGTGATTTTCCTGGTGGACCGATTGGCCTGGACCGAGGAGGATGAGATGGTGGCGCAGCGGCTGGAAAATCTCTCCTGCCCGCTGATTCTGGCCATCAACAAAGTCGACAAAATTGAACAGAAAGACACCCTGTTACCGCACCTGCAGACGTTGAGCGAGCGGTTTCCCCAGGCGGAAATGATCCCGCTGTCCGCGTTGCGCAACACCAACCTGGATCGGCTCGAAGCCCTGATTGTGGAGCGGTTACCGGAAGGGATACACCTGTTTCCGGAAGACCAGCTCACGGACAAAAGCTCGCGCTTTATGGCGGCGGAAATGGTGCGTGAGAAAATCACCCGCCAGTTGGGTGATGAGCTTCCGTATCAGATGGCGGTGGAAATCGAAGAGTTCAAAGACGAGGGCCGGATTCTGCATATCTCCGCCGTGGTGTTGGTGGAGCGGGATGGCCAGAAGCGCATTCTGATCGGCGAACGCGGCGAGCGTATCAAGCAGATTGGTCAACAGGCCCGGCTGGATATGGAAAAGCTGTTTGATCAGAAAGTGATGCTCAAGCTCTGGGTCAAAGTGAAGTCGGGCTGGTCCGATGACAGCCGCGCCCTGCGCAGCCTGGGTTACGACGACCTGTAAAGGCGGGGGCGCGATATGCGCATAGAGTTCCAGCCCGCCTATGTGCTGCATACCCGTCCTTACCGGGATACCAGCCTGTTGCTGGACCTGTTGACGCCGGATCTTGGCCGGGTCGGCGCCGTCGCCAAAGGGGTGCGCCGGGGGAAAAGCCAGCGCCGCCCGTTGCTCAACCCGTTCATTCCCATCCTGGTCTCGCTCAGTGGCAAGAGCAGCCTGAAAACCCTCACGGCGGTGGAGGCGGATGGTATCGGCCACCGGCTGGTCGGCCTGTCGCTCTATAGTGGCTTTTACGTCAATGAGCTGATTGTGCGCCTGCTCGGGGAGCAGGATCCCAACCCCGATCTGTTTGACGATTACCGCTGGACGATGAACGCCCTGTCCACCAATCTGGCGGATGCCTCGCCCGAGCCGGTGTTGCGCCAGTTCGAGTGGCGTCTGTTGGACGGGTTGGGTTACGGAATCAGCTTTACCGAGGAGGCGGACACCGGCGAACCGGTGCGGGCCGAGGCACTTTACCGCTTCGACCCGGAGGCCGGTTTCATTCCCACCTATAGCAGCCGTGACCCGCAGGAAACGCCGAAGCTGTTTGTCGGGGCCGATCTGCTGGCGTGCGCCCGGGCCGACTTTTCACAGCCCCAAACCCTGATGACCGCCAAACGCCTCAGCCGATTGATGCTGCATCCGCTGTTGGGGAGTAAGCCATTGAAAAGTCGGGACCTGTTCCGCCCGGCCTGATAAGCGTCTGATGCCAGGGCCAGGGCATGATGGCGAGGCCGGAAAACAATCGATTGACAGGTGGTAGGACGGGGCGTAGCTTGAATTGCTCCTAAACGGAATTGCGAGGTAAATCCCATGAAACGGTTCCGCCCTCCCTGGTTTATTACAGGTTTGATTCTGATTGCATTGCTGGCTGCAGGCTGCCAGCGCGATACGACCGCCCGCACCGCCACGTCCGACACCTCTCCCGATAATTACTTGCCCGAAATTGCCCCCGTTGGCGCCACCCTGCTCGATGGTCTGGGTGATTACCACTTCCCGATCAGCCATCAGAACCCCGACGCTCAGGTATGGTTTGATCAGGCGCTGATGCTGACCTACGGGTTCAATCATCAGGCCGCCGAACGCTCCTTTCTGAAAGCCGTTGAACTGGACCCGGAGTGCGCCATGTGCTGGTGGGGTGCGGCGCTGGTGCTGGGACCGCACGTGAATGCCGGCATGGACCCGGCCAACAATCAGGCCGCCTGGGAGCGGTTAAAGGCCGCCCAGGCCCTGTCGGAAAACGCAACCCCTCGGGAGCAGGCCTATATTCGCGCCCTGGCGGCACGCTACCAGGAAAATCCGCCGGACGACCGCTCGGCCCTCGATCGCGCCTACGCCAATGCCATGGCAGAGCTGGTGGCAAAGTATCCAGATGATCTTGATGCGGCGGCCTTTTACGCCGAGGCCCTGATGGACCTTCAACCCTGGGATTATTGGGACAGCGAAGGTAACCCCACAGGCAATACGACCGAGATTGTCGCGGTGCTTGAAGGCATTATCGAGCGCAACGATGAACACGCCGGGGCCCTTCATCTCTATGTGCACGCGGTGGAGGCATCCAATGAACCGGAGCGGGGCGTGATGGCGGCAGACCGGCTGCGTGACTTGATCCCGGGCTCTGGCCACCTGGTGCACATGCCTGCCCATATCTACGCCCGGGTGGGGCGTTGGCAGGACGCGGTGCTCGCCAACCAGCGTGCGATCGAAGCCGACAATACCTATCTGGCTGCCTGCCGTCCCGGGCCCGGGGTCTATCCCCTGGGTTATGTTCCTCACAACCATCACTTTCTGTGGTTTGCCGCGAGTATGACGGGGAATCAGGCAACCGCGTTGGCGGCGGCAGAGTCGACCTACGGGCGAACCAGTGACGAGGAGTTGATGCGGGCACCGGGTCTGGAGGCCATGCAGAACTTTGCCCTGTCTCCCCTGTTCGCGCGGGTCCGGTTCGGGTTGTGGGATGAGATCGCCACCACGCCAAAGCCGGCGGAGGATTTGCCTTATATGGTCGCCATGTGGGAGTACGCTCAGGGAATGGCCGCGCTGCGCAGTGGGCGGCGATCTGAAGCGCGGGAACATCATGCGACGCTGATGGCACTCACCGAAGACCCGCGCATTGAAGCCATGCGGGTCTGGAATCGGTACTCACTGGTTCACGGCGTGCGTGTGGCGGAGCGGACGCTCGCCGGGGAAATCGCCTGGGCCGAGAGAGACCTTGATGGTGCACTGTCAGCGCTCAATGAGGGGATGGCCATTGAGGGGGAGCTGCCCTACGACGAGCCACCGGCCTGGCATGCCCCCGTGCGCCAGACTTTGGGTGCGATATTGCTCGAAGCCGAGCGACCGGCGGAAGCGGAGGCGACTTACCGCGCTGAGCTTCGTCGGAACCCGGAAAATGGTTGGTCTCTGTTCGGATTGGAGCGGGCTCTGCGAGCCCAAGGGAAAAATGACAGTGCCGACGCTATTGCCGAGCGTTTTGAAAAGGCTTGGGCTCATGCCGATATTACCCTGACCTCCTCCAGGCTCTGAGGTATCACCTGGCGCTCTGTCCGATCCAGTCAAGGGGCGGGCAGGGCGGCCAGATCCGCCGCCAGTTGCCCCGCGTCCAGGGGCGCCTTCCAGTAGCCGACCAGCCGTGCTTTCGGGTCGATCAACACCACGGCCGTCGAATGGTCCATGGTGTAGTCGCCCTCCGAGCCCAGTGGCACCCGTACATAGCCCAATTCCAGGCTGTCGAGCAGGGGGGTGAGCGCCGCGCGGGTTCCGGACAGGCCCACCCAGTCCCGGTCAAACCATCCCAGGTACTCCTGCAACAGCGCCGGCGTGTCCCGCTCGGAATCGACACTGACAAAAACCACCCGGTGATGCCCTGGCGTCTCAAGCTTAGCCTCGGCGTTGCGGATGATGCCCAGCGTCAGTGGGCAGATATCGGGGCAGTGGGTAAAGCCGGAGAAAAGCACGGTCCACTGACCCAGCAGGTTGGTTCTGGAAAAGGCCGCCCCGGTCTGGTCGGTCAATTGGAACTCGGCGATCGGTCGGGGCGTCTCGGTCAGCGTGCCGTGGGTCAGCACCAATGGTTCGTCCCGCTGGGTGCAACTGGCGAGCAACAATAAAGACAGGCCGCAGGCGGGCAGGGCTCTGGACATGGTCGGCGACCTCGATGGCCCGGAGGAGTGGGCTCAGTATCCCCCGGGCGGCCAGCGACTGCAAGGACCGCGCTGTCGAGCCGGCCCCGAGCGGATTCAAGGGCGGCCGAGCCTTTTACTTAGCGTCCGCTTTTGCGCAACAGAACCACCCAGTCCTCTGTCGCCCGGCCGGGCGGATTGCCCAGAGTGACCTCCGCGCCACCCTCTACGTTGGTCACGCTTCCCGAGTACAGGTCGCCACCGGAAACCGGGTTGTACCAATGAACCTTGAAGTCGTTGCTCAGCCCGCTCAGATCAATCTGATACTGTTCGGTGTCGGTGGGGAAATACAGGGCGTAGGTGTCGTCGTGCCTGGCCAGACAAAACGCCCCTTCCCGAGACAAAAGGTCGTGTGCCGGCGCCATGTCCCACCAGGGCAAATAGGCCCGGAAGAACGTCATGGCGTGACGGGTCAGTGACCAAAGCTCGTCCCGTTGGCGCCAGTCTTCCGAGGTCAGGTCGTTGTGGGGATTATGGGCACCGAAATACCACTCCACTCCGGCCGCTCCGGACAGCAGTGTGCCCCAGAGCACATCACCGCGCAGGCTGGGGTGACCGGGATCATTCTCGTCGGTGTCGGCACCGGTGTGCCACATGCCGATTTCATCCATGGTGATCAGCCAGCGCTGACCGGCCTGCTCTGAGCGCTCTTTCCACTTCATGACCACCTGATGAGCGTGCTGCCGATCGTGCGCTTGCAGTGACAGGCCATCAAGGCCCTCGACGCCCAGCAGGGGTTCAAGTACGGGCTCACGGGTGCCGACTTCCGCGTGGGTGTGAAGTAGCACCGGGTTCTGGTAAGGGTCCGCCTGCTCAAAGAAGCGGATCATGGCTTTGCGTTGTTCGGTGTTTTGCGCCGGAGGAGACCATTCGGCGTAGCCGTTCTCTTCGCCCAGGTTCCAGATCAACCCGAGATGGTGGCCAAAACGGGCAATCAGCTCCTGGTAGTAGAGGGTGCGCATCGGACCGACATCGCCGTCATCCAGCAGTCGCTCATTCTCGGTTTCCTGAGTGACCAGATGAATGAGAATGCCTTTATTCTGCATGTGCTGAAACAGCTGCTCCCACTGTGCCAATCGGCTCACATCAAAGCGGGTGAAATCCTCCGGGCTGGTGTAGGGCCAGACATCTTTGCCGTCGCCCTCGATATTCATGGTCAGAAGATAAATGGCGTTCATCCCCTTTTCGGCGAGATAGTTGACGGCGCCGAAAATGGATTTACCGGTGTCTCCGCGCAGGGTGGGATCGCCCGGTTGCCAGTCTTGCCGATGTGACTCGTAACGGTGCAGTTCGCTATCGGCGCTGGCTTCTCCCTCGCGAGCCGATGCGGCAATCCGGTAAGTACCATCGAACCCTTTGTAGGCGAGAAAGTTCTCCGGGCTGTTGCTACCGCCCTTGAGCCAGTATCGGTCGGTATCGGGAAAGTAAAAATGACCATTGTTCACCGACAGTCGGCCCAGCGCGCGGAAGTCCGGTGCGCTCTTGTCGCTGGCCTCAACCGTGAAGGTGCCGGTGGCATTGTCGAGTGGCACACTGTCACCGGCGCCTGTGCCGAGCGCGATTTTCTCGCCCCGCTCAAGTCGGGCACGGTACTGCCACTGGCCGGTCTCCGGGGCTCTGAATTTCACCTGCCAGATGTTGCCGGCATCGGCGCCGCTCTCGCTGGCCCGGCCATCGGCGGCATAGTAACCGCGAATGGGGTACTCTTGGCCGTCATGGGTAAAGGTGACCGTGAGCCGGTAATTCAGAAAGGGGTTGTCCGCGTCTTGCTCTGAGGTTTCAGGTCCCTCAAAGTCGAGAGTGATGTTGTGCCACTGTTGGTACACGGGAAGGTCGCTCTCCGCGGTGGCTGACTCCTGATGTGGATCCGAGCAGCCAATGAGCAGGATCAGGCTGAGCATGCATACCCCGTAACTCAGGCGGCGAGTGCTGTGCGTCAGGTAGTGGCCGATCATATTACCTCCAGTGTTGTTATTTTATTGTATTACAATAAGGCCTTTCGTAGAATGTCCGGTACGAATAACGCTGATAACGACAACGATAGAAGGTATGGATTATGACAAGTATCTCTCCTCTGCGACAGCTGTTGGCCGGAGGCGCCCTGGTGGCTGCCGGACTGGGTCTGGTTGCCTGTTCCGAGGCGCCCGAGGAAACCTCCTCCACCAACGCAAGTGTCGATAACGGATTGCCTGAGTATCAGGTCCCCTTGGTCGAATTCGGGGCCGATCCCTGGATTCACCGCACCGAAGACGGCCAATATTACTTTATTTCCACCGCGCCGGAGTTTGACCGGATCGAGCTGGTCACCGCCGATACCCTCAATGGCCTGGCCGACGCCGAGCCCAAGGTGATCTGGCAGCGTCCGGACGAAGGCCCCACCGCGGGGAACGTCTGGGCACCGGAACTGCACCGTATAGATGGCGTCTGGTATGTGCATGTGGCGCTGGGCCACGGCGATCAGCCGTTCCGCATGCGGATGCATGTGCTGTCGAACCCCAACGAAGACCCGATGACCGGGGAGTGGACCGACGAGGGCGCAATCGAGACCCCCTGGGAGAGCTTCTCCCTTGATGCCACCACCTTTGAGCACAACGGCAAGCGCTATCTGATCTGGGCCCAGAGCGATCAGCAGCAGCGCTACAATTCCGCACTCTACCTGGCCGAAATGGACAGCCCCACGTCCATTACCGGACCGGTGATCGCCATTACCGAGCCCGAGCTCGATTGGGAGCAGGTGGGTTACAAGGTCAATGAAGGCGCGGCGGTGCTAAAGCGCAACGGCCGGATTTTCGTGACCTATTCCGCGGCGGCCACGGATCACAACTATGCCGTGGGTCTGGTATGGGCGGATGAGGACGCCGATCTGACCGATCCCGCCTCCTGGAAGAAATCCCCCGAGCCGGTGTTCCACACCAATGAGTCTCTGGAGCGTTTCGGCCCCGGCCACAACAGTTTCACTGTGGCGGAAGACGGTGAGACGGACCTGATGGTCTATCACACTCGCAGCTACAAAGAGCTCAAGGGCAACCCCCTGACCGATCCCAACCGCCACGCCCGGGTGCGGGTGATCGGATGGGATGAGGACGGATTTCCGGAGTTTTATCAGAACCGTCCGGACAACCACCACCTGAACCCCGAGCAGTACGAAGACAGCAATGCGGACGCCTCTGAGTATGGCCGCGCCTACATCAGCAAGGAATCGTTCGGCGAGCTGCCCGACGGCCGTGAAGTGACCCGCTTCACCCTGAACAATGGTGAGGGCATGGAGGTCAAGCTGATGAACTACGGTGGCATCATCACGCATCTGACCGTGCCGGATAAAAACGGTGAGCTGGATAACGTGGTGCTGGGCTTTGAGACGCTGAACGATTATGTGGAACAGAACCCACCGTACTTTGGCGCACTGATTGGCCGCTATGGCAACCGTATTGCCAATGGCCGCTTTGATCTGAATGGTGAGACCATCACCCTGGATCAGAACGACGGTGACAATCACTTGCACGGTGGTTTGGTTGGCTTCGACAAAAAACTGTGGGATGCCAAGTTTGTCTCCGACGAGCGCGGCCTGGCGGTTGAGCTGTTCCTGTTGAGCGAGGACGGGGACCAGGGCTATCCGGGCAATCTGGAAGTGACCACCCGCTACGTGTTGACCGACGATAACGAGCTGATCACCGAGTTCCGCGCGGAAACCGACAAGGCGACGCCGGTGAATCTGACTCAGCACACCTACTTTAACCTGTCCGGTGAAGGCAAGATCTTGGATCACATCCTGCAGATCAATGCCGATCGTTACACGCCGGTGGACAGCGGCCTGATCCCGACCGGCGAGCTGGCACCCGTTGCCGGTACCCCGCTGGACTTCACCGAGCCCAAGCCGATTGGCCAGGACATCAATGCCGACCACCCACAATTGACTCGCGTCGGTGGTGGCTTTGACCACAATTTTGTTCTGGATCGTGAGGGTCAGGATGGGCTGATCGTAGCGGCCCGCGCCGAAGATCCGAACACTGGTCGGGTGCTGGAAGTACTGACCGAGGAGCCGGCGATTCAGTTCTATTCCGGTAATTTCCTGGACGGTTCGCTCTCTGATGGCGAGCGCGAGTTTGTCCTCCACGGTGGCTTCTGCCTGGAGCCGCAGCACTATCCGGATTCACCCAACCAGCCGGATTTCCCGAGCACCATTCTGGAGCCGGGTGAGGTGTATGAAACCAGCATGAGTTTCCGGTTTGATGTGAAGTAAGACGTTCGAAACAACGGAGCGTATGAACCGCCCTTGGCCTTTGGCCTTGGGCGGTTTTTTTTGTTTGAAGAGGTATTGTTTGGTTACTTCGTCGTGGAGTGCTGCGGGAGGGTGTACCCCTTTGAGACACGCCGTAAACCCATCCCTGGGGGCTCGATCGCCTGCCGGTCCCCTTCGCGCTCCCGGCGCTTCGGGACACTTCCCACATCCATGTGGGGCGTCCAAGGCAGGCGACGGTCTCAAAGGGGTACACCCTCCCACCGAGGGCTCCGTTGGCACTAGCGGAGGGTGTGTATACCGGTTGGAGACTCTCGGAGACATGGATGTCGACGAGAAGCCCCCATGGATGGGTTCACGGCGGGTCTCCAACCGGTATACACACCCGCAGCACTCCACGACGAAGTAACCAACAAAAAAACGGCCCACCCCAAAAGGTGAGCCGTTTTCGGAATGTTCATCGGCATCCTTGCCGAGCGTTCAATGCCTTACCAGAACCGCACGTAAATGAAGGCGGTGATGCCGAGAATGATCACGGTGTGGATGATATCCCACTTATCAATGCCGGCCTTGATTTCAGCGCGCTGCTCCTTACTGATCGACCCATAGGTCAGACCGGCCACCTGCTCATCGCTGGCCTGACGGGTGAAGAAACTCACCCCGATGACCAACAGCACAATGGCGATAAACAGTACCGAGCAGAAGTACAGCCAGTTCAGCTCGACCATGCCCAGCCAGATACTGCCTTCGGGCAAACTGTCCTCGAAAATGGTCAGCACCAGGCGCGTCATGCCGATCACGAAACCGGCGACCAGACCGGTGATACCGGCGGCGGGGGTGATTTTGCGGGAGAACACACCCAGCAGGAAAACCGCGGCAATGCCCGGGGCAATCAGCGACTGAACCAACTGCAGATACTCATACAGCACATCGGCGATGGACTGCATGATCGGAATCCACAGAATACCCAGCGCCACCACGGCGACGGTGGCATAACGGCCCACTTTCACCAGGTGCTGTTCGCTCGACTGGGGCTTGTACTTCTTGTAGAAATCGATGGTGAACAGGGTCGCCGAGGAGTTGAACAGCGAGGCCAGGGAGCTCATCAGGGCGGCGATCAGACCACCGATCACAATGCCCTTGATGCCTGAAGGCAGAAGCTCGGTCACCAGGGTGGCAAAGGCCTGGTCGGCGCTGGCCAGGCTGATCTGGCCCTGCTCGTGCAGTGCGTAGGCGATCATGCCCGGGAACAGGAAGATGAACACCGGCAGCAGTTTCAGGTAACCGGCGAAAATGGTACCACGACGGGCGGCCTGAATGCCTTTGGCGGTCAGGACACGCTGAACGATGTACTGGTCAGTACACCAGTACCACAGACCGATGATGATGGAGCCGCCGATCACGCCCAGCCAGGGGAATTCCGGGTCGTCCAGTGGTCGCATCAGGCTCATGCGTTCGGCGTTGATGCGCTCCAGCTCGCCCAAGCCACCGACTTTGTCCATACCCACAAACAGGATGACCAGCGAGCCGAGAATCAGAATGGGCGTCTGAATGACGGAGGTGACCAGAATCGCCTTCATGCCACCGGCGACGGTGTACAGGCCGGTAATCAACACCAGGCCCATGGCCGCGATCCAGAAGAAGTCGATGCCCCAGAGGGAATCAATACCCAGCACGGTTTTCAGGACCACACCACCGGCGTAGACCGTGACCGACACTTTGGTGAGGACGTAACTGACCAGCGAGATGAACGAGAGAAAAGTGCGTGAGCTGCTGGAGTAACGGCGCTCCAGGTACTCGGGCATGGTGTAGACCTTGGCGCTCCAGTAAAAGGGCGCAAACACCCAGCCCAGGATAATGATAATCCAGGACTGAAGCTCCCAGTGAGCCATGGCCATGCCCGTCTGGGCGCCGGCGCCGGACAGGCCCACCAGATGCTCGGAGCCGATGTTGGAGGCGAAAATGGAGGCCCCGATTACCAGCCAGCCCGCGTTGCGGCCCGCCAGAAAGTAATCGGTGGTGTCTTTTTCCTTCTCCATGAAGGACCAGACTACTACCCCAAGAAGAATCAGGAAAAACAGGCCGAGAACGGCCCAGTCCAGACCACTGAATGGAATCATCGTTATCTACCACCCTGGTTTTTTTAGGCTATGAGTTAGCGTTATTGGATGGCTCCCCTGAAAGGAACCTGCTTATTAAAGTATTATCATAACATTTAACAGGGCGACCTGAGAATCACCGATTGCACCAGAATCGAGAAACTTACGGGTCGACATCGAACAGGGCGCTGATATCCCGTTCGTAGGCCCAGCGCAAAATTTCGTCGACCTCGTTGTCGAGCGCCTTGATCGGGCTGGCCACCTGGTCATACTGGCGAGCCTGAAGAATCTTGTCCAGCAGGCCGCTGATCCGCTTCAGACGGGGTACACCGCAGTAACAGCAACTGCCATACAGTCGATGCACCAGCTCTTCGAGCTGTTCAAAGTCCTGACTGTCGAAAGCCTGGTTGATAGCGTCCCGCTCGCCGCTCAGGTTCTTGATGAGCATTTCCAACATGTCCCGGGCCAGCGTGGGTTTATGGTTGGCGAGTTTGAGACACAGGGGAATGTCCACCGGGCTGGGCTGCTCGTCCTCCGCCAGCTCAATGGCGGGCAGTCTGGGTTGGGTCGGAGTGCCAGTCATTGGCCCCTCGACGGCCTGGCGTCCGTTGAGGGGCACCCAGCGGTTGACGATATGGGCCAACTGGTTTTCGCTGACCGGCTTGCTGACGCAATCGTCCATACCGGCAATCAACAACTCGGCCTTCTGCTCGGTCATGGAGTGGGCGGTGAGGGCGATAATGGGCGTGCGCCGCCGCGGGTGGTCGGCACGCAGTCGCTTGGTGGTCTCAATGCCGTCCATGCCGGGCATCTGAATGTCCATGAAAATCAGGTCAAAATCCTGCTTCCGGCACCACTCCAGCGCTTCCTGTCCGCTGGTGGCGAGTGCGACCTCGGTATTCAGGCCGCGCAACAATTCTCCGGCCAGTTGCAGGTTGGCTGGGTTGTCGTCGACCACCAGGATCCGGGCGGCGGGCTTGTCCGCCGCGCTCTGGGCCTTGCCCTGGATGTCTCCCGGCCGCTTGAGGGGAATGTCCATCTGACGGGCCAGCGTTTCCAGCAGTGCATCGTAGCTGATGGGCTTGTTGACGAAGCTGGTGCTGCAATGGTCCACGCCCTGACGGAACAGGCGCTGGTGTGCCGGTGTACAACAGGCCACCAGGATGCAGTCGAATTCCCGACGCAGTTGCTGGGTCAGGCTTTCCAATAAAGGCGCCTGGAGCTTGCGCTCGTTCGGCGCTATATCCATGAGGACCAGACGAAACGCGTCGTCGCGCTCCTGCGCCTTGCGCAACGCGGGGAAAATATCGTGAATGGACGAAATCGTCTCAGTATCGGCCTGCCACAAATGCAGCAACTGTTCCAACTGATGGCAGGAGGGTGGGTTGTCGCTGCAGATGAGCGCCCGCTCGCCCAGCAGAAGGCGTTCGGCCGGTGTTTCCGGTAGGCTTTTGTCGATACCGAGGCGGGCGGTAAACCAGAAGCGGGAGCCCTGTTCGGGCTGGCTTTCCACGCCAATCTCGCCTCCCATGCGCTCCACCAGCCCCTTGCAGATCACCAGGCCCAGACCGGTGCCGCCGTATTCCCGGGAGCTGGAGGTGTCTGCCTGATTGAACGCACTGAACAGCCGCTCCTTCTGCTCCGCGGTCAGACCGATACCGTTGTCGCTGACACTGACCTTGAGCGTCAACTGGGTTTCCTGGCGGTTGATCAAGGCCGCATGCACGACGATATTGCCCTGCTGACTGAACTTGATGGCGTTGCTCACCAGGTTGGTCAGCACCTGCTTGAAGCGCAGCGGGTCACCGAGCAGGTGCAGTGGCAGGTTGTCGTCGAGCAGAGTCACCAGTTGCAGGTTTTTCTCGTGGGCATCCGGCGCGAGAATGTGCACCGCCTCTTCCACCACCTTGCGCAGGGGCAGGGGCACGTAGTCCAGAGTCAACTTGCCGGATTCGATTTTCGAGAAGTCCAGAATGTCATTGATCACGGTCAACAGGTTCTGGGAGGAGTCCCGAATGGTCTCCAGATACTCTTTTTGCTGCTCATCCAGATCGGTTTTCAGCGCCAGGTTGGTGAATCCGAGGATACCATTCAGCGGGGTGCGGATTTCGTGGCTGGTGTTGGCCAGAAACTCCGACTTGATCCGGCTGGCTTCCAACGCTTCCTTGCGGGCCATGTTCAGCTCGATATTCTGGATTTCGATGGTTTCCAGGGTTTCCCGCAGGTCCTCGGTGGATTGGTCGATGTTCACCTGCATGTCACGGTGAGCCTGCTCCAGAGACTCGGCGGTGTCATTCACCGCCCGGGCCAGCTCGTCCAGTTCACGGCTTTCCATATTGGGCAGACGACGATCCATCTGGCCCCGTGCCATGCCCTGAATCGTCTCCCGGATCTGGTTCAGCGGGTGGGTCAGCCGTTTGTACAGGCGGGTGGAAAACCAGGCGCACATTGCCAGGCACACCAGCGTCAACACCAGGGTGATCAGAATGGTCTGGTAGCGCAGTACCAGAAACGGCGAGGCCAGCAGCTCCACTTCGATCCAGCCGGGGGAGGGCGCTCCCTCAATGCCCGGAACCGGGTGGGCGAAGCGGATTGACTTGGGGGTTCTGCGCTGTTGGGGTTGGCTCAGGTCCGCCGGGCCGGGGTTGACCAGCGGCAGCATGCGAGGGCCGCTGTGAATGGTGGTACCGCTGTCTTTCAGATACAGTTCAACGGCCCGGATGTAGGGTTCTTCCAGGGAAGCTTCGATGACCGAACGCAACAGATCCGGGTCATTTCGGCTCAGGGTTTCCGCGCTGATCTCCGCCAGTTTCTCGCTCAGTGCACCGCCGCGCTGGCTGACAAACTTGTTCAGCTGCGCCAGATACAGGTACGTCAGGGTAAACGCGAGGATCAGGGTGACACCCAGGGCGGGGAAGAGTACCAGGCGCCATATCTGGGTTTTGATGTCGGTCAGTCTCATGGGGCTTGTTATCGTTTCCGTTCCGTGCGCGGCCAAGTCCGCTGGTTTGGTTTCACCTTAGCATATTCGGCGGTAGAATAGCGGGCTTTTGCGGGGTCTGTGAAGCGCTTCCCAGCCCCGTCCCATCGATGGTTATGGCGTTCAGATTATGGCGGTATCCCCTTTTCCCACGATTGAATCCTGTGTCGGCAACACGCCGCTGGTGCGCCTGCAGCGGCTGCCCGGCGAGACCAGTAACGAGATTCTGGTCAAGCTTGAGGGCAATAACCCGGCGGGTTCGGTCAAGGACCGGCCGGCGCTGTGGATGATCCAGCAGGCCGAGGCCCGGGGGCTGATCCGTCCCGGTGATACCCTGATTGAGGCCACCAGCGGCAACACCGGCATTGCCCTGGCCATGGTGGCCGCGATCAAGGGCTACCGGATGATCCTGATCATGCCCGATAACAGTACCCAGGAGCGCAAGGACGCCATGACGGCCTACGGCGCCGAGCTGATTCAGGTGACCGAGGCGGAGGGTATGGAAGGCGCCCGCGATCTGGCGCTGAAAATGCAGGCCGAGGGGCATGGTCGGGTACTGGACCAGTTTGGCAATGCGGCCAACCCTCAGGCCCACTACGAAACCACCGGCCCGGAAATCTGGCGTCAGACCGATGGGCGGATTACCCACTTTATCAGCTCCATGGGTACCACAGGCACCATCATGGGCTGTTCCCGCTACTTCAAGGAGCAGAACCCCAAGATCGAAATTGTGGGCCTGCAGCCGGACGAAGACGCCAAAATTCCGGGCATCCGCCGCTGGCCGGAAGCCTACCTGCCCAAAATTTACGACGCCTCCCGGGTCGACCGGATCGTCAATATGCCGCAGAAGCTGGCGGAGGACACCATGCGGGCCATGGCGCGCGAGGAGGGCATTTTTGCCGGCGTCTCCTCCGGTGGGTCCGTGGCGGCGGCGCTGGAACTGAGTCAGCACGTCAGCAATGCGGTGATTGTGGCCATTGTCTGCGACCGGGGCGACCGCTACCTGTCGTCCGGCGTGTTCCGGGCATGAGTCGCCGACCACCGCGGCCCGGCCGGCGCCCGGGGTCAGCCCGCAAGCCCCGGTTTCAACCCAGGCGCCTGCCCGATGCGCTGACTGTGGAGCGCCTGAGCCACGATGGACGGGGTATTGTCCGCTGGCAGGGCAAGACGCTGTTCGTCGCTGGAGCCCTGCCCGGCGAGTCTGTGCGGGTGCTTCTGGAGGCAGAGCAGAGCCGATACGCGGAGGGCTCAGTGGCCGAGTTGCTCACCTCGGCACCGGAGCGGCAAAGCCCACCCTGTGTGCACTTTCGGGAGTGTGGTGGCTGCCAGTTGCAGCACGTCCGACCCGATGCCCAACTCGCCTTCAAACAGCAGGCCCTGCTGGATCAGTTGGCCCGGTGGGGTGGTGTTACCCCACGCCAGTTGGCGCCCGCCATCGAATCGCCCAGCGAGGGCTACCGCCATCGGGCCCGGCTGGGGGTCTGGACCGACAAGCGCGGCGGGGTCACCGTAGGATTTCGCCGTCGGGGCCAGCGCGAGCTGGTGGACATTGCGCACTGCGAGGTGTTGGCGCCGGCGCTCAACGCTCTGATTGAGCCACTGAAGCTCTGGCTGTCCGGCCTGCAGGCACCGGGGGCCATCAGCCATATTGAATTGATTCTGGCCGGTGAAGGGCCGGCGTTGGTATTGCGGGAAATCAGAACGCTGAAAGACGCCGATCGGGAAACGCTGGCGACGGCTTTGCCGGGTGTTCCGCCTGAGCGAATCTGGCGCCAGATCAACGACCAGACGACGCTGCTCACTCTGGCGGGAGAGCCCTGCGATCCCCGCCTGAGCTATGCGCTGCCCGAGTTCGATCTGACCCTGGGGTTTCATCCCCAGGATTTCACCCAGGTGAATGCCGAGGTCAATCGGCGTATGGTCCAGCAGGCCCTGGACTGGCTTGCCCCCCGGCCGGGAGAGCAGGTTCTGGACCTGTTTTGTGGCATCGGCAACTTTACGCTACCCTTGGCCCGCTCCGGTGCCCGGGTATTGGGGCTGGAGGGGGCCGCCAGCATGGTGAGCCGGGGCGAGGAGAACGCCCGCCGCAATCATCTGGAGGCGACCTTCGCCCAGGCCAATCTGGCCGACCCCAGCCCCGCTATGCGCCGTCGCTGGGGCACACCGGACGCCGTGTTGATCGATCCGCCGAGGGATGGGGCGCGAGAGGTATTGGACACATTGATAAAACTCCGGCCCGGCCGGCTGGTCTATGTCTCCTGTAACCCGGCCACGCTGGCGCGCGATGCCGCAGAACTGGCCTCCGCGGGGTATGACTTGCAATCCGTCGGCGTGCTGGATATGTTCCCGCACACCGAACATGTGGAATCCATGGCGCTGTTCCAGCGCCGCTAACACCGACAGGACGATCTCCGGGCTGATTGAGGTCCGGCGGTCGAGGGTGAACAAGACCGATGGTAAAAGTTCGAGAAGACCATCCCGTTGCCGATGATGGCACCATTGACATTGAAGCCTGGCTGGAGCGACTGCCGGGCGCGGCGGATCGCTCCGAGGAAAGCCGGCAGCAGTTGCGCCGGGCCTGCGCACTCAGTGCCGAAGCCGACCGGGTCAGTACCCGGGTGGAGTACGACTGGGGCAGCAGCTGTCTGAGCATCGGGCTGGACATGGCCGAACTTCTGGCGGACCTGCAACTGGATCAGGACACTCTGGTGGCTGCCATTCTCTACCGGGCGGTGCGCGAAGAGCGCCTGACCCTGGAGGCCGTCCAGAAAGCGTTTGGTGAAACCGTGGCCAAGCTGATCAAGGGCGTACTGCGCATGGCCGCCATCAGCTACCAACGGGGCGACGGTGACGAGCGGGTGTTCGGTCGTCAGTCCGAAGAGCAGGCGGAAAATATCCGCAAGATGCTGGTGGCCATGGTCGATGATGTACGCGTGGCGCTGATCAAGCTGGCCGAGCGCACCTGCGCCATTCGCGCGGTCAAGGATGCGGGCCCCCAGCGGCGCCGGCAAGTCGCCCGGGAAGTGGCGGACGTCTATGCGCCCCTCGCACACCGGCTGGGCATCGGCCACATCAAATGGGAACTGGAAGACCTGGCCTTTCGCTACCTGGAGCCGGCGGACTACAAACGGATTGCCAAACTGCTGGACGAGCGGCGACTGGCGCGTCAGGAGTATATCGACAAGGTCCTGACGGTTCTGCGTGACGAGCTCAAAGATGCCCACATCGAGGGCGAGGTCACTGGGCGGGCCAAGCACATCTACAGCATCTGGCGGAAAATGCAGCGCAAGGGCATCAGTTTCTCCCAGGTATACGACATTCGCGCCGTGCGCATTCTCGTGCCGACCGTGCGGGATTGCTATACCGTGCTGGGTATTGTGCACAGTCAGTGGCGCAACATTCCCCACGAATTCGATGACTATATCGCCTCGCCCAAGGAAAACGGTTATCGCTCACTGCATACCGCGGTCATTGGTCCGGAAAACAAAGTGCTGGAAATCCAGATCCGCACCTTTGCCATGCACGAAGAGGCGGAGCTGGGCGTGTGCGCCCACTGGCGGTACAAAGGGACCGATGCCGACGCCAGTGAGAAAAGCTACGAGCAGAAAATCGCCTGGTTGCGCCAGGTGCTCGAGTGGCACGACGAACTCGGTGGCGACGGACAGCCGCTGAAGGAAGGGCTGCGGGCGGTGGATCAGGACCGTATCTATGTGTTTACCCCGGAAGGCCATGTGGTGGACTTGCCCAAAACCGCCACTCCGCTGGACTTTGCCTACCGTATCCACACCGACGTTGGCCATCGCTGTCGCGGTGCCAAGGTCAATAACCGCATCGTGCCCCTGAACTATCACCTGAATACCGCCGATCAGGTGGAAATTCTCACCGGCAAGCGGGAGGCGCCCAGCCGGGATTGGCTGTCTCCGGCGCTGGGCTATATCAACACCGCCCGGGCCCGGGCCAAGGTGCAGCACTGGTTCAAGGTGCAGGCGCGGGATCAGAATATTGCCGAGGGGCAGGCGCTGTTGGACCGCGAGTTCAAACGGCTGGCGCTGCTGGACCTGGATTTTGAAGCCCTGGCTCACAAACTGAATATGCAGAGCCTGGATGATCTCTATGCTGCGGTGGGGGCCAGCGACATCGGTGTCGGCCAGGTGCTGAGCGCCGCCCAGCGACTGCTCAAGGCGTCGCGCCCGGAAGAGCTGGTCATTCCGTTCAAGGCCAAATCCGGCAAGCGCAAGAAAGACTCGGATGTCTACATCGAAGGTGTGGGCAACCTGCTCACCCAGATTGCCAGTTGCTGCAACCCGGTACCCGGCGATGCCATTACCGGCTACATTACCCTGGGCAAAGGGGTCTCGATTCACCGGCAGGATTGCAGCAACATCCTGCAGCTCCAGGCCGATGAACCGCAGCGGATCATCAAGGTGTCCTGGGGTGAAGCCCCCCAGAGCAGCTATTCGGTGGATATCATCATCGAAGCCTACGACCGCCAGGGCCTGCTGAGGGATATCACCACACTGCTGGACAGCGAACGCATCAATATCAGCGCCATGCAGACCCTGTCCGATAAACGCAAAAACACCGTGGATATGCTGGTCAGCGCCGAGATTCGCAGCATCGACGAACTCAGTCGAATTCTCACGCGTCTGAACCAGCTACCCAATATCGCCTCGGCCCGCCGCAAACACTGAGTGTTGGCACCGAAGCAACGCGTAGGGCGGATCGGTCCGACGTATCGGAGCGCAGAGCGCGCATCCGCCGCAACCCAAACACGCCGTAACCCCAAACACTCGGGACCATCACGACCATGCCTCACACTGTAGACGACTTACTCTACCTCATGTCCCGCCTGCGCGAGCCCAACACCGGCTGCCCCTGGGACCTGAAGCAGTCCTACCGGACCATCGCCTCCTCCACCCTGGAAGAAGCCTACGAAGTGGTCGACACCATCGAACGGGGCGATTACGACCACCTGCGCGAAGAGCTCGGCGACCTGCTGTTTCAGGTCATTTTCTACAGCCAACTGGGTAAGGAAGAGGAGCGTTTTGATTTCGGCCAGATCGTCGATGGCCTGGTGAACAAGCTGATCCGCCGTCACCCGCACGTCTTCCCCGATGGCACTCTGGACAGTCGCGTGGACGACCAGGCCTCATTGCCAGCGGATGTCAAACAGCGTTGGGAAGCCATCAAACAACAGGAGCGGGAAGAGAAGGGTGTGCAGGGTGTGCTCGACGACGTGCCCCTGAACCTCCCGGCCCTCAGTCGCGCGGCCAAGTTGCAAAAACGCGCCGCCAACGTCGGCTTTGACTGGCCGGACATCCGCGGTCCCCTGGCCAAAATCCGGGAGGAGACCGACGAGTTGACAGAGGCGCTGGAGGCTGGCGACCAGGCACACCTGACCGAAGAACTGGGCGATCTGCTGTTCGCCGTCACCAATGTCGCCCGCCACCTGAAAATCGACCCCGAAGCGGCCCTGCGCCAGGCCAACCGCAAGTTTGAGCAGCGCTTCCGCTACGTCGAGCAGAATGCCGAGGGAAATCTGAACGATCACTCCCTCGAAGCCCTCGACACCCTCTGGAACAACGCCAAAACCCAAACGTAAGGTCGGTCGGATCGGTCCGACGCATCGGAGCGCACAGCGCGTAATCCGACCATCTCACCCGATCCCCACATTGTCGGCTTACGACCTTCGGCCTAAGCCGATCTACGAACCTCTACGCCGCCTCGTCAATCGATTGCCGCACCGTCTTATGACGTTGGCACCAAAATCCGCCTTCCCCTTATAAACAAAAACTCTGTGACCGCCCCAATGAAATCGGTTAACCTCCAGCCCATCGGCTACAATAAAGGTAATGGAATTTCGGCCAGGAGAAGTGACGGTGAATTGGCAAGATGTCCAACCGGATTCGATGGACCGGAGCACAAGCTCCCTCAAAATCCATGTCTCCGAGCTCAGAGTCGGCATGTTCGTCTCCAAACTCGACCGGGATTGGCTCGAGACGCCGTTCCTGGTGCAGGGTTTTATGATCGAAGGCCCGGAAGATGTGGAAACCGTCGCCGAATACGCTGATTATGTGTGGATTGACGCCGTACAGACGCAGTGGCGTCCCCCGGAGCAGCGCACCGGCCTGAAAGCCGCCATCCGTCCGAAAACCACCTACATCAACAAAGTCTCCGCCCGGGAAGAACACGGTCAGGCCATCAAGGTCTTCCGCCAGGCCCGTCAACTCACCAAAACCCTGGTCGACGACATTCGCCTTGGGGGTGCCATCAATACCGAGCAGGCCAAAGCCACGGTGCGGACCTGCGTCGACAGTATCCTGCGCAACCCCGACGCCCTGTTGTGGATGACCAAAATCCGCAACGAAGACGAATACACCGCCGAACACTGCCTGAACGTCTGCATCCTGGCCATCGCGTTCGGGCGGCACTTGGGCATGGAAGAGGCCGACCTGGAAAAGCTGGGACTGTGCGGACTGCTGCATGACGTGGGCAAAATGCGCGTGCCGCCGGACATCCTGAACAAGGCCGGCGCGCTCACCCCGAAAGAGTTCAACATGATCCGTGCCCACACCGTGCACGGCCGCAACCTGCTGCTGTCTACGCCGGGCATTTTAAACGTGGTGGTGGATGTGGCCTACACCCACCACGAACGTATTGACGGCACGGGCTATCCGCGCAAACTGACGGCGGAGAAAATTTCCCGCTTCGCCCGCATTATCGCACTGGTCGACGCCTACGATGCCATGACCGCCAATCGCTGCTACGCCGAGGCCATACCGACCACCTCTGCGCTGAAGAACATCTACAAGGACCGGGGCACCCATTTCGATGAGAAGCTCGCCCTGGAATTCATCAAAAGCATCGGCCTCTATCCCCCGGGCACCATCGTACAGCTGCGCAATGAGCTGGTGGGCATAGTGCTGGAAACCAGTAAGAAATACCGCCACCTGCCCAAGGTGATTCTGATCAAGCGAGGCGAACGACCGCTCAAAAAGGAACAGGTTATCAACCTGGCGGATGTGGAGCGGGGTCACCTGAAAGACGATTTCCTGATTCAACGAGCCCTCAAGGATGGGACCTACGGCATCAGCGTGGCGGAGTATCGGGAAAAGGGGCTGGTGTTTCGGGCGGCGTCCTGACGGCAACCTTCATGCGTCGGCGGTGCGAACCCGGTGGGGTTGGCATAAAGTGTGGTTTAGGGCACACTTCCAGTTCTCGTCGGATTTTCCGGATCGTCAAGATATTGCGCTTGGAGACAGAGCTTCAGCTGTTTAGGTAACCAATATCTCTGTGCGTGGTGTGTGAAGAATAAGGGGACGCATCCGATGGGTTTGTGTAGAAATACAAGTATTGGCAGGAGCCATAAATGGACAAAACCCATCCTCAACACCGCTATCGCTACGTTGAGCTGGTTGCTTGGTGGGAAGGGCAGATCAATACGCGACAAATCGTGGAGCAGTTTGGCCTCTCGCGCCAACAGGCCAGCTCGGATATCAACGCTTATAACGAACTGACCAAAGGCAACCTGGCCTATGACGCTTCCCGCAAGGCCTGGATACCATCGAGCCACTTCCGGCGTCACTATATCTCCGACGATGTCACCGAATACCTGAACTGGATTCAGACCGGGTATCGTATTCCCGCGCCCGCCATCCTTCCTCATGAATCCCTCCGCCTGCCCGCGCGTCACGTCGCGCCCACCGTTATGCGTGGCCTGATTGCCGGCATACGCCAACAGCAACGGGTGGAGGTGGACTATGTCTCTCTGTCCAATCCCAATCGGGAAGGGAGGGTCATTGCCCCCCATACGTTCGTCAATACCGGCCTGCGCTGGCACCTGAGGGCGTTTTGCGAAAAGAGCGGCGAGTATCGCGATTTTGTGCTCAGCCGGTTCCGGGGTGAGCCCGAGCTGATCGGGAGAAGCCGTCAGACCGCCGATCAGGATGAAGCTTGGAACACGGAAGTCACTTTGATATTCGCGCCGGACCCGCGCTTGCCGGACGCGAAGCGGGAGGTTTTGGAGCATGATTACCAGATGACGGATGGACATCTCTATCGGCGAACTCGAGCCTGCCTGGTGCAGTACCTGATTCAGGAAATGCAGGTGAATACCAAAATCTGGGATGGAACACCCGAAGCTCAGCAACTGGTGCTCGTCAACCGAGATGACGTGAAGGAGTGGCTGTTTGAAGGGTGAAGCGGTTGCTTAAGTCAGAATATGACAAGTGAGTTTACCTGTGTTTATGGGCAGTATTTCGTTTGCTATGCGTAATGGTTAGGGTTGAACAACACCCAGTAAGAGAATTGAGATCAGGTATGGAAGATATTTCGCCTTCGGATTTGAAAACCATCCTCCATTCCAAAAGAGCCAATATCTATTATCTTCAGCATTGCCGAGTACTGGTCAATGGTGGCAGGGTAGAGTATGTGACCGATCAGGGGAAAGAATCGCTGTACTGGAACATTCCCATTGCCAATACGACCAGTATTCTGCTGGGCACAGGAACGTCTGTTACCCAGGCTGCGATGCGGGAGCTGGCCAAGGCTGGAGTGTTGGTTGGGTTCTGTGGCGGCGGAGGTACGCCCTTATTCACCGCCAATGAAGTTGACGTTGATGTGACCTGGCTCTCGCCTCAGAGTGAGTATCGCCCCACAGAGTACCTGCAGGCATGGGTCAAATTCTGGTTCGATGATGAGTTGCGCCTGGCGGCCGCCAAAGCCTTGCAGCGGGCACGGTTGGCGCGATTGCAGCAGGAATGGTGTAAAAGAGGGTTGCAGGACGCGGGCTTCTCGGTAGATGCAAACAGACTCGACAGCTTACTCTCGGAGAGTGCTCGGCGCATTGACGTCCAGCCTGACACTATGTCACTGCTGACCGAGGAAGCCCGGCTGACCAAGGCGCTTTTCAAACTGGCGGTGGACGCCGTCGGCTATGGTGATTTTACCCGCGCCAAGCGGGGCACGGGCGCCGACCCCGCTAACCGTTTTCTGGACCACGGCAACTATCTCGCGTACGGCCTGGGGGCAACGGCCACCTGGACTTTGGGCTTACCACACGGCCTGGCCATTATACACGGTAAAACCCGCCGTGGCGGTCTGGTGTTCGACGCCGCTGACCTGATCAAGGATGCGGCCATACTTCCCCAGGCGTTTCTGTCGGCGATGCGTGGCGATGAGGAGCAGCAGTTTCGCCAGAATTGTATCGAGGCGCTGACCCGCAGCGAGTCCCTGGATTTTATGATCGACACCCTGAAGTCCATTGCCTTGGAAACCGCCGCCTTAGTGGAGCAGGGCGAATGAATGTATTGTTGGTGTCCCAGTGCAGTAAGCGCGCCCTCACAGAGTCCCGCCGAATATTGGATCAGTTTGCCGAGCGCCGGGGCGACCGAACCTGGCAGACGGCCATTACCATGGAGGGTCTTAACACCCTGCGTAAGCTCCTGCGCAAAACTGCCCGCAAGAACACCGCCGTAGCCTGTCACTGGATTCGGGGCAAGGACCACAGCGAGCTGATGTGGATCGTGGGCAATGCCAGTCAGTTCAACCTCCACGGGGCCGTGCCCACCAATAGTACCCAGCGCAACATTGTGCGCCGCAGTGATGAAGATGACTGGCATACCGGGGAAGACATAAAGCTGCTGGCCCAACTGGCCGGACTCTTACACGACTTGGGCAAGGCTAGCATTGCCTTTCAGCAACGCTTGGCCGGCAAGCGCCAGGAAAAGCACTTTTACCGCCACGAGTGGGTCTCTCTGCGTTTGTTCCTCGCGTTCGTCGGTCAGGATGATGACGCCACCTGGCTAAAGCGGATGATGGCGCCCACAGACGAAGATGAGCAAACCTGGTTACAGGCTGGCCGGTATTGGCGCGACGGCCTCGATGCGGACACACCGCCGCCGTTTGACGGCTTACCCCCACTGGCTTCGGCCGTCGCCTGGCTGGTGCTGACCCACCATCGCCTGCCTGTGATGCCCGTTGAGAATACAGCAACGCAGCAGCAAGAACGGTTGGGTAAAAAAGCGCCTTTTGACCAGGCGGAAAAGCTGGCAGATCTGGTCCAGGATATTACCCACAAGTGGAATGAACAGAAACGCGAGGCCGACACAAGCACCATTGAGCCCTACTGGGATATGGCGGGCGATCTCCCCGTCAACCTGCCCAAGTGGCGTATCCAGTCCGCCAAACTGGCGAAGCGCCTGCTCGCCCTGAAGGAGAAAGGCCATGGCGACTGGCTGGATAACCCCTATGTGATGCACCTGGCCCGCCTGAGCTTGATGCTGGCGGACCACTATTATTCTTCCCTTCCCCCGGAAAGCCTTGAACGAGTAAAAGCCGACAGTCAAGGCCCCTTGTTTGCCAATACCGGCAAGGACGGCAAGCTAAAGCAAACTTTGGACGAACATCTGTTGGGTGTAGCCAGAATGGCCGGGAGCATCAGCCACGCACTGCCGGGCTTTGAACGCTATCTGCCCCGGCTGGCTCGTCATAAAGGGCTCAAAAAACGCAGCAGCCTGGACCGCTTTCGCTGGCAGGACAAGGGCGCCGACGCGGCCACGGCGATGCGGGATACGGCGGCGGAGCGGGGTGCTTTCATCGTCAATATGGCCTCCACGGGTTGCGGCAAAACCCTGGCCAACGCCCGTATTCTGAATGCTCTCGCGGACCCGGTGTTGGGCATGCGCGCCACCTTTGCATTGGGTTTGCGGACCCTCACACTGCAAACCGGGCGCAGCTATCGCGAGGACCTCAACCTGGGCGAGGACGAGCTGGCCATCCGGGTGGGGGGCTCGGCGAGCCGGGCCTTGTTTGAATACCACGAAGCGCAGGCAGAACAAACCGGTTCGGCTTCCACCCAGGATCTGATCGAAGAAGACAGCCATGTCCTCTTTGAAGGCGAACACGCGGACCACCCGCTGTTATCCAAAGCCATGGCCAACCCCAAAATCAGCTCCCTGCTGTCCGCCCCCATGCTGGTCTGCACCATCGACCACCTGATGCCCGCCACCGAAGCTCAGCGGGCCGGGCGCCAGATTGCGCCCATGCTGCGGCTGATGAGCAGCGACCTTGTGCTCGATGAACTGGATGATTTTGACCTGAACGATTTACCCGCTCTGGCGCGCCTGGTTCACTGGGCGGGCCTGCTGGGCAGTCGCGTGGTGCTTTCCTCCGCTACTCTGCCTCCGGCCTTACTGGACGGTATGTTCCAGGCTTACCGGGCCGGGCGGCAGCATTACCACCGCAACCGGGGCGACCAGCCTCTGAAAGCGGGTAGTGGTATGGAAATCCCTTGCCTTTGGGTGGATGAATTCGGCGTACAGCGCGAGCAGATTCCCACCGGACAGGACTACACCCGGGCACACAGCCGCTTTGTCGAGCAGCGGGTCAAGGCACTGGACAATGCCATCAAGGCAGACGGCGCCAAACGGCGTGGCACGCTGGTACATTTGCCCATTGAGCAATCACAATCAAGGGAGCAGGTCTTCGAGGCGTTCGCCAATGCGGTTCGCGAGACCATACTGCCGCTGCACGCCGACCACTGCGAGACCTGTCCACACACCGGCAAAAAAGTGAGCTTCGGCCTAGTGCGCATGGCCAATATCGAGCCCCTGTTCTATGTGGCCGAGGCGCTATTTCGGCTGGGTGCGCCGGAAGGGGTTCATATTCATCTGTGTGTCTACCACTCCCGGCTGCCCCTGTTGTTGCGTTCGGCCATCGAAAATCAACTGGACACCACCCTCAACCGCCGTCAGCCCGAGGCGGTGTTTGAGCGCGCCGATATTCGCGCCGCGTTGGACGGCTCCCCCGAAAACGACCACCTGTTTGTGGTGCTGGGCTCCCCGGTAACGGAAGTGGGGCGCGATCATGACTACGCTTGGGCGGTGGTAGAGCCCTCGTCCATGCGTTCTCTGATCCAACTGGCTGGCCGGGTCCAGCGGCATCGGCAAAAACCCTGTCAAACACCCAATATCGCCATCTTTGAGACCAACCTGCGCCACTACACGGGTGGTACACACCCAGCCGACGATCGGCGAAGGGCCGCCTTTGTCTATCCCGGCTTTGAGGACGCCGATGCCCCCGCTGAGGCGCCTTTCCGGTTGGCGACGCAAAAACTGAGCAAACTGCTTCGTGAGGACGAATACCGCATTATTACTGCCCGCCCACGCATTCAGCCCGGCCCTCAGCCCTGGCAGGCCAAGCACAGCCTGGTGGACCTGGAACATGCCCGGCTGGCCGAAACCATGCTTCCCAAAGCCATTGCCACCTCTGGCGGACGATTCGACAGACGAGGCAACCCACTCAACGCAGCCTCCGCCTGGCAGTACCCCCGGGCTATGCTCACCTGTGTGTTACCCCAGCAACAGCCCTTCCGTTCCGACGACGCCCAGAAGGAGGTGACTCTGGTGTTCTTGCCCGATGAAGACGAGGAACGGCTGGTGCCCCACCGTATTTTTGAGGAGGGGAGCCGAGGTAAATCTGCCATCTATACCTCGGCGGAGAGTCTGGTTATCGACAGGCCGCCACCGAAGGGAGAGCGAGTGACACCGTGGGGGCAACACGACTTGCTGGCTCTGCTGTTGGAGCAGGCAGAGGCTCAGGGTCAGGATTTATCCAAATGCGCAGAGAAATTTACCACGGTCAACGTGCTTGAGAGTGCTCAGGGTTGGTGGTTTGACCCGGTGTTGGGGTTCAGTAAAAAACGATGAACGAATATATCCAACTTTGTAGGCTCATTTAAAGGGGAGAGAAAGTATGAGTGATGAAGACAGGACGAACCGGTTCTATCAGGCCATATCGGGCTTTGTCGGAGAACGGCGAGACGCCAAGCTCAAAGGGTTGGAGGGTGAGGCGGCCGAAAAGCTGGCCGCAAAGTATGACTACCGAACCTGGCTAGCCGATGCCGCCCGGCGCGTATCGCAGATTCAGGCGGTGACCCATGTGCTCAAGGCCACGCATCCGGACGCCAAGGGCAGCAGCTTGCACATTCCCCCAGAAACCCTTGAACAGCGGACAGAAGTGGGCAGTCACATGCTGGGTGAGGGGTTTGCAGAAGATGTCGTGGGCAATGCCGCTGCCCTTGATGTCTACAAGCTCTTGAAATTGGAAGTTGATGGCAAACGGCTTCTGGACTGGCTGCAGGAAAATGATTCCAGTCTTTTGGCCGCGTTGGACACCGATGAGTCAGTGGCTCAGGAGTGGGCCGAGGCTTTTAAAGCTCTGGTTCGTCCGCCGGCGGCGCCGGTCTCTCACGTCCTGGCCAAACAGGTGTACTGGTGCGTGTCTGGCGAGCCGACAGATAACGCGGGCTTCCAGCTGCTACAGCCCATGTTCTCCAGCAGTTTCGCTCACGAAGTGCATGGCCGCATCAATGAAGCCCGTTTCGGGGAGGGCAACAAAGAGGCTCGCCAAGCCTATTACAAGCGCCACGAACACTCCACGCCCTATGTTGAGTACCGAGGTCTGGCGGCGAGAAAGCTTGGTGGCACCAAACCCCAGAATATCAGCCAACTCAATAGTGAACGCGGTGGTGTGAACTATCTGTTCGCTTCCTTGCCGCCGCAGTGGCGTCAATCCAGTGAGCGCCGACTCATGTCCTCCGAAGCGGTCATGCGGCATTTTCGCCGCTATGAAGGTGTCAATGGGCTGCTAAAGGCGCTGATTAAACTGCTTAAAGATGACCCAGATTCTACCATGGAGACCCGTAAAAAACGGGAGGATATAGAGCGCGCTTTGGGCGAATCCCTGGTGGCCTTTGGCTGTACCGTCCGGCAGTCCAGAGAACCGGGCTGGACGCGTGATCCGGACTGCCAACTGGTGGAGTGTGAACAGCTGTGGCTGGACTCGGAGCGGACAAATTTGTCGCCTCGACCTGAGTACGAGCAGGACGATAAGGCCTTTCAGCAGGCGCTGGAATGGAAAGACTGGCCCCAGGAGGTTGCCAACCGCTTTGGCAGTTGGCTGAACAATATTCTGCACAATGCGGGCGTGCCGGTCGGTGACACCGAAGCCGCCCACTGGGCCAGGCAGGCGTTAGTTGATTCCGATTGGCCTTCGAGGTGGCGCCGTCCAGCTGCGCAAGTGACCGCGACTCAGGAGGTGTCCAATGGCTGATTTCCCCCCATTTGAGTACCTGATGGTGCTGCCCCGCTTGCGGGTGCAAAACGCCAATGCGCTGTCCAGCCCAATGACCCACGGGTTTCCCTCCATGACCGCGTTTCTCGGGCTGATGTGGGCACTGGAGCGCAAGACCCAGGCGGCGGGGCTGGATTTGCAATTCAATGCCGTCAGCGTTGTGGCCCACGACTTTGATGAACAAACGCACAGGTCCGGTTACATCAGCAGCTTTCGGTTGACTCGCAATCCCATGGGTAAAGATGGCAAACCCGCCGCGATTGTGGAAGAAGGGCGCATTCACCTGGAGCTCAGCCTGGTGTTTGCGGTGCGCAGTGATGCGTTGCGAGAACCGGGTAAAGCCCGGGAAGTGGCCGCCCAGGTGCAAGAGCTGGTCAGTACCATGCGCATTGCCGGCGGCACGGTGCTGCCCATCCAGCCGCGAAACCGAAAGCAAGCCCCTTATGTAGAACCTTTTACCGGCGATGATGCGGACAATAAGAAGCGATTCAACCGTCTGAAAATGCGCCTGCTGCCCGGGTTTGTGTTGGTGGAGCGCAGTGACCTGCTTGATGAGCGTCTGGCTGAGCTTCGCAAGACAGCGCCCGACGCCAACCGGCTGGACGCCTGGCTGTCGCTTTCAAGAATCAACTGGACCTGGCAGCCGGGTGAGGATGGCAGTGGCGAATGGCAACATGACCGAAAGGGCTGGCTGGTGCCCATCCCCCTGGGTTATGGCGCCCTTACTGAGGTGCAGGCGCCCGGCTCGGTTGCCAACGCAAGAGACAGCACAACGCCATTCTGCTTTGTCGAGAGTGTTTACGGCATCGGCCAGTGGCTCAGCCCTCACAGGCTGCAGTCGTCAGAGCAAATGTTCTGGTACCCGGACAGTCAGCCGAACGAGGGCCTCTACCGCTGCCGGAATGGCTACAGCCCAGAGTTGACCCCTGAATATGACTATGACCTTTGATGAATAACCCAGGCTAAAGAGGACACTAACCATGGCTAACGATACATTGAAAACCGCATCTGTACTGGCATTCGAGCGCAAGTTGGACCCTTCCGATGCGCTATTTTATTGTGGCGACTGGGAGAGTAGGGAGAACCACACAAACTGGACACCGGTGGCGATCAAAGAGAAATCCGTTCGCGGCACCATCTCCAACCGACTCAAAACCAAGGACCAGGACCCGGCCAAACTCGACGCCGAAATAGAAAACCCTAACCTGCAAACCGTCGATGTAGCGGCACTGTCCACGGGCGCAGATACCCTGAAAGTCACCTTTACCCTGCGCGTATTGGGGGGTACTGGTAAGCCGTCGGCCTGCAATGAGCCGGCGTATCAGGAGAAACTGAAGGAGACTGTCGGCGGTTATGTGGCCGAGAACGGTTTTGGTGAGCTGGCCAAACGCTATGCCGCCAACTTGGCTAATGGCCGCTTTCTCTGGCGCAACCGGGTCGGCGCAGAAGATGTGGATGTGCGTGTTGCCCGGATGCAGGATGGTCAGCCTGCACAAAGTTGGCAGTTTGATGCTCTGGAGCTGTCATTGCGGGACTTTTCCAACACCAATCAGGGCGTTACGGAACTGGCCAAGGTGATAGAGGCGGGCCTGACGGAGGAACAGCACGTCCTCTTGCAGGTGACTGCTTTTGTCCGGCTCGGGGAGGGGCAGGAAGTTTTTCCGTCACAGGAGCTGATTCTGGATCGCGGGCGCGGTGACAAAAGTAAAACCCTCTACGATGTCGATAAGGTTGCGGCCATTCACTCACAGAAGATCGGCAACGCGCTGCGCACCATCGATACCTGGTACCCCGGCGCTGAGGATCTGGGGCCGATTGCGGTGGAACCCTATGGTTCGGTCACCAATCAGGGCAAGGCGTACCGTCAGCCCAAGCAGAAGCTGGACTTCTACAACCTGCTGGATAATTGGGTCCTGAAAGACAAAATGCCTGAGGTTGAACAGCAGCACTTTGTGATGGCGACCCTGATTCGCGGCGGTGTATTCGGCGATGCGGGGTGACCTATGGACCACTACCTTGATATCCAGCTATTGCCCGATCCAGAGTTCTCCCAGCCAATGCTGATGGGCGCACTTTATAACAAGCTGCACCGGGCCCTAGTGAGTCTGGAGACGGATCGCATCGGGGTCAGCTTCCCGGAGTACAGCCTCAAGCCCAAGGGCTTGGGGAGTATTCTGAGGATTCACGGCTCGAGTGCGGACTTGAAGCAGCTCCAGGCTCTGGACTGGCTTAGAGGCATGCGGGACCATATTGAGCTATCCCCGGCTCAACAGGTTCCAGCCGATACTCAGCATAGTTGTGTGAAACGTCGGCAGTACAAGACCAACGTGGAGCGGTTGCGCAGGCGGAGGATGAAGCGCAAGGGCGAGACCTACCAGGAAGCGTCTGAGGCCATTCCGGACTCGGTGGAGCAGCGGCCTGATTTGCCTTTTGCTGTGTTGCGCAGTCAGAGCACAGGTCAAGGGTTTCACCTGTTTGTAGAGCAGGGCAAACCCATGCCTGAGCCCGTTTCAGGTCGATTTAACAGCTATGGCCTCAGCCTGGGCGCCACCGTTCCCATCTTCTGACCCTTTTTTACAGGGGCTTCCCAGGCCCCTGTAAAATCAATGACTTACCTCCTGCCTCAAAACTTTGGGGTTCTCATGCGAATTTGAGAAAGTTCTTTAACAATCAGTATCTTACGGCTAAACTGATCTAGTTCGCTGCCGCGCAGGCAGCTCAGAAAACACTGGCGGCCCCATGTTTCTCAAAGATATATGTTCGCTGCCGCGCAGGCAGCTCAGAAATCTATCGGAGTTGGCGCCAGCGTAGGCGCCAAGTTCGCTGCCGCGCAGGCAGCTCAGAAATCAAGCAGCGCACGGCCGCGCTCGGTCTGCATGTTCGCTGCCGCGCAGGCAGCTCAGAAATGTATCAGGAATTCGACGACCAGGTAGTTGAGGTTCGCTGCCGCGCAGGCAGCTCAGAAAATCGGACCGTTTCACCGGCACCGGATCGTTGAGTTCGCTGCCGCGCAGGCAGCTCAGAAATTTTAGAAAGGTATGTCACTGTCGAAGTCATCGTTCGCTGCCGCGCAGGCAGCTCAGAAAACAACACCCGGAGCAATCAGCCCGGCACTTATGTTCGCTGCCGCGCAGGCAGCTCAGAAAACTACATGGGCGAGCCGCTGACCGACGACGACGTTCGCTGCCGCGCAGGCAGCTCAGAAAATGACAGACATCGAAAAAGCAGTCATTGAACTGTTCGCTGCCGCGCAGGCAGCTCAGAAAGGTTCGGGTAGACGAACGCGAAGAACCGGTGAGTTCGCTGCCGCGCAGGCAGCTCAGAAATTCATCGGGGCCGACATACTGGCAAAGCCCTGGTTCGCTGCCGCGCAGGCAGCTCAGAAATCCTCTTCTTCTGCATCGGCGCGGTAGCCCAAGTTCGCTGCCGCGCAGGCAGCTCAGAAACGACCCGCGCGGCTTTGCTCGAAGCGCTGCATGTTCGCTGCCGCGCAGGCAGCTCAGAAAAGCCGCCGCCTGCACACCTGGGATTCCACCAAGTTCGCTGCCGCGCAGGCAGCTCAGAAATCTTCGTAGGCCATGCGGAAGCGGCGCGTACCGTTCGCTGCCGCGCAGGCAGCTCAGAAAACAACAGAAAGCATCCAGCTTCCATTCCAGGAGTTCGCTGCCGCGCAGGCAGCTCAGAAATCGATGCTCAGCCCGTTCAGGTCGGCAATGGTGTTCGCTGCCGCGCAGGCAGCTCAGAAAGTATCGATACGGTACCCGCCGCCCACGCCGCTGTTCGCTGCCGCGCAGGCAGCTCAGAAAAGAGACTAAAGCGCGGGGCCGGTGAAGTCTTTTGTTCGCTGCCGCGCAGGCAGCTCAGAAATATGACCCGGGTGTAATTGCGCCGCGTGGTGGGTTCGCTGCCGCGCAGGCAGCTCAGAAAAGCTCCGCCACGGTGAGTTTGTGGAAGTCCTGGTTCGCTGCCGCGCAGGCAGCTCAGAAAAGTTGCCGCCATATATTCAGCCCTTGTGACGCGTTCGCTGCCGCGCAGGCAGCTCAGAAATTGCGGGCACTAAAAAAGCGCTTGATGGAGTCGTTCGCTGCCGCGCAGGCAGCTCAGAAAAGCTAGTCATGGCGTTCTTGGCCAAGCACTTCGTTCGCTGCCGCGCAGGCAGCTCAGAAAAAGAACATTGCGGCTATGGCCGCCCTTTTTGGTGTTCGCTGCCGCGCAGGCAGCTCAGAAATGGATACGCCGGGCGATCAACCCGATGTGCAGGTTCGCTGCCGCGCAGGCAGCTCAGAAAAGCAACAGGCAGCGGCCTAAGCCGCCCCAAAAGTTCGCTGCCGCGCAGGCAGCTCAGAAAACCCGGCGGTGGTGCGACGCACCCGCAGGCTCGTTCGCTGCCGCGCAGGCAGCTCAGAAAATCGATGAGGACGGTACCAGTGCGCCCGCCGAGTTCGCTGCCGCGCAGGCAGCTCAGAAAACATAGTTAAAGGGGATCCGCACTGACTGGTAGTTCGCTGCCGCGCAGGCAGCTCAGAAACTGGAAGCCCACGCGGCCGCTCAACAACCTGACGTTCGCTGCCGCGCAGGCAGCTCAGAAAGTCAGCGCCCGCCTGCGCAGCCGCACCAGCACGTTCGCTGCCGCGCAGGCAGCTCAGAAAGTCTGGTTGCCCGTCACGTTGCCCGTCCAGGCGTTCGCTGCCGCGCAGGCAGCTCAGAAAAGTGACCGAAAGAATGGCACCGAACTTGTCGAGTTCGCTGCCGCGCAGGCAGCTCAGAAATGGTAGCCTCGCTTCTCCAGCTGCTGCACAAAGTTCGCTGCCGCGCAGGCAGCTCAGAAAACCTCGCCAGCGGCCCGCCATGGCAGGAGGTCGTTCGCTGCCGCGCAGGCAGCTCAGAAAAGTCAATGATGTCCGCCGCGGTACGCCACTTTTGTTCGCTGCCGCGCAGGCAGCTCAGAAATCGCTCAGGCGAGAGCGCAGCAGCTCCAGGTCGTTCGCTGCCGCGCAGGCAGCTCAGAAAGATGATCTCGAACGCATCGGCCTCGATGTCGCGTTCGCTGCCGCGCAGGCAGCTCAGAAATGGGTGAAGTCCTGCACCGAGCTACTGCGGTTGTTCGCTGCCGCGCAGGCAGCTCAGAAAAACATTTGTGACAATGCCGCGATTCAGGCATAGTTCGCTGCCGCGCAGGCAGCTCAGAAAAACCATTGTGGCTGCTCTAGCCAAAAGCTCATGTTCGCTGCCGCGCAGGCAGCTCAGAAAAACAATAGATTGAAGTTCAGGGCTTGGGAGTAGTTCGCTGCCGCGCAGGCAGCTCAGAAACGTGGAGCGAGGGCGACAAAGCAAGGCAGGCCGTTCGCTGCCGCGCAGGCAGCTCAGAAATAGAATGCTTGCACGAGGTACAGCGTGCCATCGTTCGCTGCCGCGCAGGCAGCTCAGAAAGCAAGTAACGTCTGGGTATGCTGGGGTGTATTGTTCGCTGCCGCGCAGGCAGCTCAGAAAATCTACGGCACCAGCGCCCTTGAGAAGCCGTAGTTCGCTGCCGCGCAGGCAGCTCAGAAATTGCTCAGAGCGTCGGCTACTGCTTGAGTTGTGTTCGCTGCCGCGCAGGCAGCTCAGAAATCGAAGGAAGCCAGAGCTTCCGGCATCCGCTCGTTCGCTGCCGCGCAGGCAGCTCAGAAAGCTACAAACATTTGCAAACGGGCTGTGGAAAAGTTCGCTGCCGCGCAGGCAGCTCAGAAAGAGGTGCTGAATGCGTTGGATACAGATGGGCAGTTCGCTGCCGCATAGGCAGCTCAGAAAAAATGAGCTAGGAACTACTGGAAAAGCTCGACGTTCGCTGCCGCGGAGGCAGCTCAGAAATCGGACCAGTTCTGGCCATCGGTGCTGTAAAAGTTCGTTGCCGCAGAGGCAGCTCAGAAATGCTCCGGGTCGAAACCGCTGGCCCGCTCAGGCTTCGCTGCCGCACAGGTAGCTCAGAAATATAACGAGACCATGCGGTTGCTCGTTACTAAGTTCGCTGCCGAACAGGTAGTTTAGAAATTTTATCCACAACTGCTCTCCGCTTGTTCGGGGCCGATAATCCACAAGATACATTGGCGCCTCTCTAGTACAATCACGAGTTGTTGAGGAAGAATGAGCTGGAGCAACAAAAGAATAATGGCGGAAAGTCTGCGAGAATAATGAAAGTGACGACAAGAGTAGATGGTGCTAGCTTTGGTTGTCGTGAGTTTCCACGGAAACGTCTATGTTTCGGGTTAAGCGGTGTCAATTGCATATTGAATAGTTAGTTTTCGCAATGCTATATTTCTGCCTTATTCCACCGAGCCCGATGGGTTCGATCGATTGGATAGCTGCATTAGTGAGCGCGGCGTCAAGACGGGAAATTAAGGAAGTGTTATGAATAAATTGTCACTGGATGGGATGGACAAGGCAGACTCTCAAGTTTTAATTGAGAATTTGCAAAATTTAAGCTCGCAAGAGTTTGATCGGTTTATTCAAAGTTATGCCGTGGGTGACGAGCCGGCGTGGCACAGGTTTATCAAGGGCGCTTATAACCATCCGATCACATGGTGGATTGGTTTGTTTCAGCTGCAAATGCAGCTGGGCCTGTGGGGACCTGGCCGAAGGGCTCAAGCGAGTATCTTTGCGGGCCGCCTATGGAAAGCCTCTGAGGTTCTTAGGGGTAACCCTAAAGGGAGAAAAATTATTGAAACAGTGGTCAAATACAATCTTCGCTACCGAAAAAGTGATCTCAGTGGTCGAGTCGGAGGTGGCATATTTACTAGCTTCGCGGCCACAGGTGGTTTAGCGGGGGCTCGTCGGCTATCCAGGAATGCCAAACGCTCGGCAGCAGCAACTCACTTTCTCATCGCAAGCTATGGTGCGGCAATAAAGTCTGTTGCGATAGGGAAAGTTCATGTCGAATCTATAGTTCAATCTGTTCTCACTGGGCGCCCTGAGCTTCCAGTTCCAAAAATCAACTATAATTTGGATGTCCATCTCTCTGAGAAGGAACAGGCGTTTTCAGATAATGCGGAGAGCGCCTTGTTCGAAATAATGTCGTTCAGTCAACTTGCTCCAGCCCCAGTGGCAATATCTGAATTTTGCTCAAGGCCCGAGAATGTTGATATCAAGGGGTTGTGCAAGTGAAGGATTCAACAGCGAGGAAATTCTCCAAATTGGGGTCGTTGTTATCTGCAATCATTGAACAGGCAGCATACTACATAGCGTTGCTGGCGGCGCTTCTGTCTTGGGTCTACCTTGGGAATCTTCCTTTAGCGATAGGGGTCTTCGTGCTCGGCTGTTTAATCGCTTGGGCGGTTACGTCGTTTATTCGCCGTGAGTGAGTTTGACCTTGGTAAAAGCCAGATAATCAACCTGGTGGAACACGAGCGTGTTGCATCCGGGACTTCTTTACGTTCAAGGGTAGTCAGGAATCACGCCCGGCCCCGTTCCTGACTGCTCCTCCCGCCGGATAATGGCGGTGGAATCAATTTTTAGACCCTCTGTGGAATAAATTTCCCACTAAGACGTTAACTGGTTGAAACCCAATCAGTAGGAGGTCTTAGTCATGAAAAAATCAACACTGGTACTTGCAATCGCTTCTGTTTTGGCTCTGCCAAGCTCTGCTCAAACCTTCAGTTCTGAGGCCGAGGCTGACGCTCGCGTTAACGCCGATGCTCAGATGCAAACCTCCGGAACTCGCGAAGCCGGTGAGCCGGCCGGCGAACAGGAACAGCAGAGCGCGGCGTCTACAGAAGCCCGGGGAGATGCCGGGAGCTCGTCCGCGGTGAGCCTGCGGTACGAAGAACGGTCTTCCCGGGATGAGCCCGCCGAAACGGATGATGAGGTGGCCGACAACGGGGACACTATCAACGGCGATGTCGAAGAACGCTCGGATAGCGCTTCCAACCTGACTGCTGAGTCCCGCACTCTGCTGGAAGGCACTGGCGAGGCTGCTACCTCGGCTACACAGAATGTCGAGGGTGAAGCCAATGCCGGCGCCGAGGCGGGGTTGACCACGGCGGCGTCCGTCGGTGAGCAAGCCGGTGAGCGTATGGAACAGGGGCTGGGCACGGCCGAAGCCGCTGTTCAGAATGGCGTTGATACCGCTGCAGAGGCTGGCGCCCAGGCAGAGGAGCAGGCCGCTGCGGCTGTGGAGTCGGCCAGCGTTACGGCGGCGGCTGGTGTCGATGTGGCCGCGGAAGTCAGCCAGGCGGTTGGCAATGAAGTGTCCAACTCGGTAAGCGCGGCAACGGCGGCGGCGGTTGATGCGGAGGTTGCCCAGCAGGTGAGCGCAACGGTAGCCAACCAGGTTGCCGGCGAAGCGGCCGGGGCCGCTGAAGCCTCCGTCAAACAGGCACTCGATGCCAGTATCACCCGCTAACACCCACTTCCAGTCAGCACCGGCGGGCCTCAGTCCGACCGGTGCTTTTTTTCGGAGTCATTCCCATGAATATGAATACATTACCCCGAATGGTACTGACCGTTGCCGCCGTTTTTTCCAGTGTTCCCGCCCTTGCTCAAAACGACGGCACGTCGGATAAAAAGGCGGACTTCAATGTGAAACTTCAGGCCGGCGGTGCCTATGATTCGACGCTTTCGGTGGCGTCGCTGGACCAGACGTCCAGTCAGGGCGACTCGGCGCATGTGTTTTACGGTCGAGTCGGCGGTGAGCTTTACCCGACAGAGCGGATCACCCTGAAAGGCAGCTACAGCCTGTCCTCACGCCGGTATCACGAGGTCAGCGAATTCGATCAGGATCTGGGTATCGCTTCGCTTGATGCCGCCATTGACCTGGCGGGCATTACCTGGGGTCTGAGCCGCCATGTCGCGGACGCCCAGCTTGCGTCCGAACCTTTGCTGGATCTGACCCGAGACAGCCTCTACGCCGCCAAGCTGTTTAGCGGCGGTGTTTATCTTCGCGGTGCCTATACCGACAGCGAAAAACGGTTTGAGAACAACCGTGAACGCAACGCCGATGGCGAAGAACTGGCCGCCGATGTCTATTACTTTTTCAACAGTGCTCGCAGCTTCTGGTCACTGGGTGTGGGCCGCGAGGTTGAAGAAGCCAGTTCACCGGCGTTCGACAACACCGCCCTTAAACTGCGGGCCCGTTATTCTCATACAGGCTCGATTGCGGGTAAGGAAAGCCGGATACAATTGGGCTGGCGGTATCAGGATCGGGACTACGATAACGAGGAGTCGCTGCCTGAGACCGACAATGGAGACACACAATGGCTTCCCGGAACTGATGATCCCATGTCGCCGACTGGAGCGGGCACCCGGCACGACCGCAGTCATGTCGTCGAAGCGATCTGGACGCTGAATTTCGTCGAGTGGCTGGCGCTGGAAACCAAAGTCGAGCACGGCCAATACGACTCGAATTTCGACGCGGCGGATTACCGGGAAACCGGGGTATCGGCGTCACTGAGCCTGGAGTTTTGATGTTTGTCCGATTGTTTTAGCCGACTAGTCCAGCAGGCCGTGACCAAAAATCGGGTCGCGGCCTTTCTCTCCCAGATCTTTTGCCTGCCCGGCCAGATATTGCACCACCTCTTCACTGGACGCCCGTTGGTTGGCCAGGGCACAGGCCACATGAGCGGTCACCGTCGGCGCTGCCATGGAGGTGCCACTCTCATGGCCAAATTCCCCATTGCCCCGGGTGGTGCGTACCGACACGCCGGGGCCGGCGAAATCGATGTGCTCCCCCCGATTGGCCCAGCGATACACCTGCCCGTCGGCGTCCACGGCGGTAATGGCGATCACGCCGGGGTAGGCCGCCGGATAAAGCGGTGAGGCCGCAGGCCCCGCATTGCCCGCCGCCGCGACCACGGCGGTTCCTTCTGCGGTGATCCGCTCCATGGCGGTGGCGAGTATCCGGTTGTCAGGCCCCGTCAGGCTCATATTGATCACGCTCACCTCCTGCTCGGTCAGCCATTCCAGGCCCGACATCAGGTGCATCATGGTGGCGCCCTGGGCGTATTGGTTGCGGCTGTAGAACACGGAGGCGTTATAGAGCCTTGCCCCCGGCAAGCGTGCCGGTGCGTCGTCAAAGCTCCCTACCATCAGTCCGGCGACCGCCGTGCCATGGCCGGTGGGCGGACCTTGCTCCCCGGTGCCCTCGGTGTCCGGTAAAAAGTTCCGTTCCACGATGCGGCTGTTGATCAGCCCCGGATGCCCGGTGGCGATGGCGGTATCGATCATGCCCACTTTCACCGGCTGTTCACACAGTGGGGTGCGCGGGCGCTCGGCGGATTCCGCCCTTGGCTTGGCGGCCTGGGGATTGTAGATGTGGTTGCGGTCCAGCCGTTCGGCCAGGTCGGCCGGCAAGGCTTTTCGCAGAGCGGCGTAGGAGTCCAGTCGAGCCGGTACCCGGAAGCGCACCAACTCCAACCCCAGCTTCGGCAGACGCTTCTGCTCCAGGAACTCGACATCCAGCGGCTCCAGCAATGCCCGCTCTCCGGGCGCGAGCATCAGCAGCCACTCGCTCTGTACGGCGCGCCAGCCGTCTTCCACTTCCACCTCCATAAACAGGGTCGCGCCCCGGGAATCCAGTATTGGCACGCGGCTCGGGAGGGCGCCCAGGGGTTCTTCCGGCGGGCGCAGGTTGTCAGGTAGTTGCTTTGGCAAAGGGGCAGCGAGTCGGCGCTCCAGGGCACTGGTGACCTCGGGGAGGGAATCCCGGCGCAGGCGCTCTACCGAATCAACGGAGCGTTCCACCCGGTCGGTCACCGCCGATGGCAAACCGATTTGAGCCTGGGCGATGGTGCCGAGGCCCAGTAGGCACAGCACCAGTGGACGAAATCGGGTCAGCCTGGCTGGCCGGTGTCTGGTCGGGCGGTGGCGGCGGACGTTGGCTTTCATAATCGGATATCCGGTGAGGGAGCTAGTGAGGTACCTGTTACTATAACGGCCTCACCCGATAAAAAATTCCTGGGGCCGGGAATAAAAACCCCGCTGGCCCGTTAACAGGGTACAACAGAAAGGTGCTGTCTATGAAAAGCGAATTGACCGAGGTATTGCCTCAGCTCAGGCGGTTTGCCTACTCGCTCACCGGGTCGATGGACGATGCCGACGACCTGCTGCAGAGCACGGTAGAGCGAGCGCTGAACCGCACTGTACCCGAAGGAGTGGAGTTGACGAAATGGCTGTTCCGGGTCTGCCGGAATTTGTGGATCGACGGTTACCGCTCCCGGAAGGTCCGCCAAGAAGCGACCTTTCAGCCGCAGTTGCAGGAGCGCGAAATCGTCGATGGGGAGCGGGCCATGTCGAGCGAAGTCGAGCTCGACCAGGTCAGCCGCGCCATGGACCGGTTGCCGGACGACCAGCGCCTGGTGTTGTCGCTGGTGGCCGTCCAGGGCCTGTCCTACAAGGAGGCGGCCGCCACGCTGGAAATACCCCCGGGAACGGTAATGAGCCGCCTGGCTCGCGCCCGGACCGCTCTCATACAAAGCCTGAATTCACCTGTAGCGAGGACCAGCGCATGAACATCAACGATGACACCCTGTCGGCCTTTCTGGACGGCGAATTGCCTCCGGCCGAGATGGAGCAGGTTCGCGCCCGGCTGGCCGAAGACCCGGCACTGGCGGACCGCCTGGCGGAGCTCAGCGCCGTGGACAAACTGGTGCGCAAGCGCGCCCACGCCATTGATGAACGGCCACTGCCGAGCGGAGTACAAAAGCTGTTGGCGGAGGACGACGCCAAGCCCGAGTCTGCCCAGGTGATTGCCTTTCCCCTATGGCGGCGGGCCCGTCAGGCCCTGAACGCGCAGACCGGTATCGCGGCCGCTGTTGCACTCGCGCTCGGGTTCGGACTGGCCGAGGTCACCGACAACGTCGGTAATCCCCAGGCCGATGCTTTCCGGTCCGTTGCCGAGCGTCTGGAAACGCTGCCCAGTGGCACCAGTGAAACCCTGCCTGACGGCCGGGAAGTGACCCCCCGGCTCACCTTCGTGAACCGCGACGGACAGCACTGCCGGCAGTACCTTGTCACCGGTGGGGGAGAACGCTCGGAGAACATCGCCTGCCGCGCTCCAGAGGCCGACGCCGGTTGGGAACAGCTGGCCAGTGTTCGCCAGCCGTCCGCAGCGCCCGGCAGCTATCAGACTGCCAGCGGTGGTTCATTGCTCGACAGTGCACTGGACCAGATGATGGACGGCGGCATCATTGAGCCGGATCAGGAAAAGCAGTTGATCGAACGCGATTGGCAGCCGTAGCCAGACGCCATCGGGTCAATCGTTAAAGCCCTTGACCAGATAACCGGGAGGTAGTGTATGAAAACGCCAATACTCGTTCTGATGATGGCTCTGTTGATCAGCGCCTGTGCGGCCCCCGAGGTCTACCGGCCGGCATCGGACGGTGGCTACGGCTACCGGGAGAGCCAGATTGCCGATAACCACTATCGGGTGTCCTTTAAAATACGCGGCGACGAACGCTTCGAGGCCATGGACTACGCCCTGCTGCGCGCCGCCGAGCTGACCCTGATGGCGGACCACGACTGGTTTGTCGTTGTCGATCGGCTGGTGGATGGCGAGAAACGGGAGTCCGGAAGTAAAGTGGGGGCAAGTCGCACCCGGGAGTGGGAGCGCCAGTGCGGCCTGCTCGGCTGCACCACGCGCTCCCGCCCCTCCACCACGTACGGCGCCGAGATTCGTTCGGGGGATCGATCAGAGTCGGAAGTGATTCTGGAAATCCGCCTGGGCAAGGGTGTGCGGCCCACAGAAGGCGAAAGCTACGATGCGCTGGAAGTGCGGGACAATCTGCGCAAGCGAGTGAACTAGAGAAGCCCCTCAAGGTACACCAACAGGGCCCAATACTGGCCGGGCCCTATGCCAGCGTATCCTCATACGCCCGATATTCAATAGCGGTAACCCAATACACCAGTTCCCCCTGCTCCGGGGTGCGCACCACCACCTCATCGTCCACCCGCTTGCCGAGGAGTTGCCGGGCCAGCGGTGAGTCGACGCTGAGCTGGCCACGGCTCAGGTCAAACTCGTCGGGGCCGACGATCTGGTAAGTCCGCGCTTCACCGTCCTCATCTTCCAGAGTCACCCAGGCGCCAAAAAAGATTTTGCTCCGGTCCTCCGGCAGGCGATCCACGATGGTCACGTTTTCCAGGCGTTTGCTCAGGTAGCGCACCCGGCGGTCGATCTCCCGCAGGCGCTTTTTGCCGTAGATATAATCGCCGTTTTCCGAACGATCGCCGTTTTTCGCGGCTTCGTGCACGGTCTGGGTGACCTGTGGACGTTCGACCTTCCACAGGTGGGTCAGCTCCTGTTTCAGCCGACGGGCACCCGTCGGCGTGATGTAGGGCGAGCTTCCGGGAGCGGGGGGACGCCAGCGGCCCATACTCAGAGGTTCTCCTTCAGGTGAGCGATAGGCACGGGTTCAATTTTGTCGGCCGGCGTGAAGCCAAAAACCTGACCGTAAAAATACAATTCGGCTTCCATGGCCCGTTCGATATTCGGGCCCTGGCGGAAGCCGTGTCCCTCTTCGGGAAACAGCACCAGAGCGTTGGCGATACCTTTGTCGGTCAGTGCCTTGACCATGGCTTCGGCCTGGTTCGGCGGCACGATTCTGTCTTCTTCGCCCTGCAGGAAAATCACCGGGCAATGGAGTTGTTCGATGTGCCTGAGCGGGGAGCGTTCCTGATACACGCGCTGCTGCTCGGGGTAGGGGCCCACCAGGGAATCGAGATAACGGGATTCAAATTTGTGGGTGTCCCGGGTTAACGCTTCCAGATCGCCAATGCCGTACAGGCTGGCGCCGGCCTGAAAGGTGTCCCGGAAGGTGAGGGCGGCCAGCACCGTGTAGCCGCCGGCGCTGCTGCCGCGAATGGCACAGCGTTCCGGGTCGGCCAGTCCCTGGTGGGCCAGAGCGTCGGCGCCGCTGCACACATCAATCACATCGGTCACGCCCCAGTTGCCCTTGAGCCGCTCGCGATAGCGGCGGCCGTAACCGGTACTGCCCCGGTAGTTGACATCCAGCACGGCAAAACCGCGGCTGGTCCAGAACTGGATTTTAAGGTTCAACGCGGTCTGGGTCGCGCCGGTGGGGCCGCCGTGACACATCACCAGCAGGGGCGGGCGCTCATGCTCCGGTGCCACAAAATCGGGGTTGTGGGGCGGGTAATAGAAACCGTGCGCCTCCTCCCCGTCGGAGGTTTCGAAGGTCATGGGCTCGGGATTGGACAGGTAGTGATGGTCCGGGTCCGACGAGGCCGAGCGGGCCAGTGGTACCAGCGCTTCGGTCCCTTCGGGCCTGAACGCCCAGAGGCAGACGTTATGCTGGGCGTTGGCTCCAAGAAACAGGCCCTTGCCACCGCCACAGCGCACCGAGCTGATGTCGGTCATGCCGGTCTCGATCCGGGTCAGGGTACCGTGAGTCAGATCCAGCCGGGCCAGCAGCCAGTAACCTTCCTGGGTGTAGGTGCACAGAACGGTATTGGGGCTGAGGAAATCATAGGTGGACATGCCGAACACCCACTGGGGCGTGGCAAATTCGGCGTCCAGATGGCACAGGGTTTCCGCGTCGTCACCGGTCCAACGGTACAGGTTCCACCAGTTGTTTCGGTCCGAGACAAAATACAGTTCACCATCCGGGGCCCATTGCGGCTGAAATACCGACTCGCCTTCACCCCCGGCAATCATCCGGAGGTTCTTTAGAGACCCATCGTCGGCCACGTCTGCCAGATGGCACTCGGTGCTGTCCCAGGGCATGTTGGGATGATTCCAGCACAGGTAGCAGAACTGCGTCCCATCGGGACTCAGGCGCGGGTTGCTGTAAAAGTCCGCGCCGGTGGCGAGCACCTGGATATCGCCACTGCCATCCAACGCGATGGCGACAATTTCGGCCCGTTCTTCGGTGTCTTTGACCGTGTGATCTTCCCGTACGCCGATCAACCGCTGCCGTGCGGTGTCGAGGGTCAGGTCCGCGTAGCGATAGTCGCCTTCGGGGGAGAGGGCGGTGAGCGACTGATCGGTCAGCCGGTAGATGCGTTGGTCGCTGTCGAGTACGCAGTAGACGACACCGTCCTGTACGCAGTAGCTGCCGCCGCCGTATTCGTGGGCGCGGGTGCGGACGCTGTGGGGATGTGGGGTCATGTCCTGGCGCAGGCCCTGGGCGTTGAGCCGCACGAGTACGCTGCGGCCTTTTTCGCTGGGTCGGGATTCGAGCCAGTAGATGTCGTCGCCGTCGATGGCGGGTTCGCTGAGGCGAACGGTGCCCTGGGTGAGTGTCTGTGCGTTGATGGGCGAGGCCCAACTTCCGTAGGGGGCGGTGGTAGCCATAGGCATCCTGTCGCGGTTGGTTGAGTCGTTCGGTGGGCGGTCGTGGACAACCCCTAACCAAACGGTGACAATGCCTTCATTGTCAGTGATCGTTGTTGGTTTATCAATGTGGCTCGCCGGTCGTTCTGCCGCAATTACACTTTATTCACGCCCATGATGCCATTAATAGAGTCCATCCAAACACTTCCAGAAGATCGTCGCTACTGCGTTGCGCTTAGTGGTGGGTTGGATTCCACCGTGCTGTTGCATGCGGTGGCGAGTGGGTATTCGGGGGTGCGGGCGGTGCATGTTCATCACGGGTTATCTCCTAATGCCGACCAATGGCAGCGTCACTGCGAAACACTGTGTGAACAGCTAGGCGTGCCTTTGGACGTAGTGACCGTCGATGTCCAGAAAGACGGCAAGGGACTGGAAGACGCGGCTCGCGAAGCGCGCTATCAGGCGTTCACTCAACAGCTCCAACGCAATGAAATCCTGCTGACCGCCCACCATGGCGACGACCAGGTGGAAACCCTGCTGATGCGACTGGCACGAGGTTCCGGGATTCGAGGGCTGGCGGGGATGGCGTCGCGGCGGCCGTTGGGTGCCGGGGAGCTCTGGCGTCCGCTGCTGGGCGTGAGCCGGAGCGAGCTTGAAACCTACGCACAGAGTCACGGGTTGTCCTGGGTGGAAGATGAAAGCAACGAGGACCTGCAGTTTGATCGCAACTTCCTCCGTCATCGGGTCATACCCGCGTTGCGGGAGCGCTGGCCGCATCTGGCGGAGAGCTGGGGGCAGAGTGCGGCGCTGTGTGCGGAATCCGAGGCACTGCTGGACGAGTACGCACGGGAGGACCTGGCGCGTCTGGCGCCTGAGTTTGCCGATCCGCACGCCTCCGTCGACCGGGTGCTCAGCCTACCGGGGTTGCGGGGCCTGTCGCCGGCGCGGCGGCATCAGGTGTTGCGGGTCTGGTTCCGGGAGCGTGGAGTGCCGGGTTTGAATCGTGACCGATTGACCGAGGTCGATCGCCAACTGGTGGACGGGCGGGAGGACGCCCAGGCCCGTGTGGCCTGGGATGGCTGGGAGTTGCGCCGGTTTCGTGAGGGACTGTATTTGCTGAGCAGTGCGTCGATCGAGGCACCGGTGCCCTCAGGGCGAATCCCGCTGCAGCTGTGCGAAGAGGGACGAGTGCCGCTGCCGGGTGGCGCCGTGCTGGCTTTTGAAAAGGGGGAGCAGGGCGCCAGTGGCTCCCGTCTGGCCTCGGGACTGCCGGACCTCTCTATCCAGTGGCGCCGGGGAGGCGAACGCTGTCAGCCGGAGGGGCGGGCCCACTCACAGACCTTGAAGAGACTGCTGCAGGAGTACGCGCTCGCGCCCTGGTGGCGGGCCCGGCTGCCGCTGATTTACAGCGGCGAGACCCTGGTGGCCGCCGGGGATCTGTGGGTCTGCAAGGGCTTCTCGGCGGCCCCCGGCCAACCGGGCTACCGCCTGAGGTGGTACAACTTTTGATTGAGGCGATCCCGCCTTTCTGGTACTCTGGCGCCCCGTCCTGAAGAGAAATACCCCAACGACAAGCACAGCGTTGGCGCCCGGTATTTGTCTGTCCCTCGATCGTACTGAACAAGGTTTTACATGACGCGATATATTTTCGTTACCGGTGGTGTGGTTTCGTCTTTGGGCAAGGGTATTGCCTCGGCTTCTCTGGCGGCAATTCTCGAGTCTCGGGGCGTGAACGTCACCATCATGAAGCTGGATCCCTACATCAACGTGGATCCGGGCACCATGAGCCCTTTTCAGCACGGCGAGGTGTTCGTCACCGAAGACGGGGCCGAGACGGACCTGGATCTCGGGCATTACGAGCGCTTCATTCGCACCAAGATGACCCGTCGCAACAACTTCACCACCGGTCGAGTGTACGAAACCGTGCTGCGCAAAGAGCGCCGCGGCGACTACTTGGGTGGAACGGTTCAGGTGATTCCCCACATTACCGACGAAATCAAGCGCCGGATTATTGAAGGCGGCCGCGATGCCGATGTGGCACTGGTGGAAATCGGCGGTACCGTGGGGGATATCGAGTCCCAGCCGTTCCTCGAAGCGGTGCGCCAGCTCAAAGTCGAGCTGGGCCCCAAGAATTCCATTCTGATGCACCTGACCCTGGTGCCCTATATCGCCACCGCCGGCGAGACCAAGACCAAACCGACCCAGCACTCTGTGAAAGAACTGCGCTCAATCGGTTTGCAGCCCAATATTCTGCTGTGTCGCTCCGAGCGGGAAGTCGACGAAGATTCCCGCCGCAAAATTGCCCTGTTCACCAACGTGGATGAGCGCGCGGTGGTCCCGCTGCCGGATGCCGGCACCATTTACGCCATTCCGCGCATGCTGCACGAATTCGGCCTGGATGACATTATCGTCGAGCAGTTCGAGCTCGACTGTGGCCCGGCGGACCTGAGCGAGTGGGATCGCGTGGTGGATGGCAAACTGCATCCCGAGCATGAAGTCACCATCGCCATGGTCGGCAAGTACATGGAACTGCTGGATGCCTACAAATCCCTGATCGAGGCGATGATTCACGCCGGCATTCACACTCGTACCAAAGTGAACATGCAATACGTGGACGCCGAACAACTGGAAGAGCAGGGCGACAGCCTGCTGCGCGAAGCGGATGCGATTCTGGTGCCCGGCGGTTTCGGTAACCGTGGGGTGGAAGGCAAGCTGATGGCGGTGCGCTATGCGCGCGAGAACAAGGTGCCGTACCTGGGTATCTGCCTGGGTATGCAATCGGTGGTGATCGAGTTTGCCCGCAATGTGCTCGGCCTGAAAAACGCCAACAGTACCGAATTTGATAAACACACCCCGGACCCGGTGATCGGTCTGATTACCGAGTGGGTGGACAACAGTGGTCGCCGCGAACAGCGTGACGAAACCTCGGATCTGGGCGGCACCATGCGCCTCGGTGGTCAGGAGAGTCGGCTGGTCGCGGGGTCAAAAACCCGTGAGATTTACGGCAAGGATGTGATTGTCGAGCGTCACCGGCACCGTTATGAAGTGAACAACAATTACGTGGACCAGCTGCAGAAAGCCGGTCTGCGCATCGGCGGCTGGTCGGCGGACGATACCCTGGTGGAAGCGGTGGAACTGCCGGATCACCCCTGGTTTGTCGCCTGCCAGTTCCACCCGGAATTCACCTCCACGCCGCGCGACGGCCATCCGCTGTTTACCAGCTTTGTTCGCGCCGCCCTGGCCAACCAGAAATCCTCCTGATCCGCCTCGCGGGCCCTGCGGGGCCCGCCAACGATAGAGTGAGAACGCTGTGACTGATCGAGATATTGCCATTGCCAAGCTGACGGTGGGCAACCAACGTCCCTTTACCCTGTTCGGTGGCATGAATGTCCTCGAATCCCGGGACATGGCAATGCAGGTGGCCGAAGCCTATGTCAAGGTGACCGAAAAGTTGGGAATTCCCTACGTGTTCAAGGCCTCGTTCGACAAGGCCAACCGCTCCTCCATCCATTCCTTTCGCGGCCCGGGCATGGAAGAAGGCCTGAAAATTTTTCAGGAAATCAAAGACACCTTCGGGGTGCCGGTCATTACCGATGTGCACGAACAGTATCAGTGTCAGCCGGTGGCGGAGGTCTGTGATGTGATTCAGTTGCCCGCCTTCCTGGCGCGCCAGACGGACCTGGTACAGGCCATGGCAAAGACCGGAGCGGTCATCAACATCAAGAAGCCCCAGTTTCTGAGTCCGGGCCAGATGAAAAACATCGTGGAAAAATTCCGCGAATGTGGCAACGACCAGATCATTCTGTGCGAGCGGGGCAGTAACTTCGGTTACGACAACCTGGTGGTGGATATGCTCGGCTTTCGCACCATGCGGGAAGTCAGCGGCGGGGCGCCGATTATTTTTGACGCCACCCACGCGCTGCAGTGTCGCGATCCGCTGGGCGAAGCCTCGGGTGGCCGCCGTCACCAGGTCGCCGAGCTGGCCCGTGCCGGTATGGCCGTCGGCCTGGCGGGGCTGTTCCTGGAAGCCCATCCGGACCCGGACAACGCCAAGTGTGACGGTCCCAGCGCGCTGCCGCTGGACAAGCTGGAGCCGTTCCTGGCCCAGATCAAAGCTATTGACGATGTGGTGAAGCAGTTGCCGCCACTGGATATTCAGTAACGAACGCAGTAACGAACCCTTTTTCATTATTTATTGGCAAACGGAGCAATCTACGCATGAGTAAAATTGTCGACATCAAAGCTTTCGAAGTTCTGGACAGTCGCGGTAACCCGACCGTCAGCGCTGAAGTCATTCTGGAAAGCGGTGCCGTGGGCTCCGCCTGCGCCCCCTCTGGCGCCTCTACCGGTTCGCGCGAAGCACTGGAGCTGCGCGACGGCGACAAGTCCCGTTACCTGGGCAAGGGTGTACTGAAGGCCGTGGGCCACATCAACGACACCATCAAAGGCCTGTTGGTGGGTAAAGACGCCGCCGATCAGCGCGCTCTCGACAAAATCATGATCGATGCCGACGGCACCGAGAACAAGTCCAAGTTTGGCGCCAACGCCATTCTGGCCGTGTCCCTGGCCGCTGCCAAAGCCGCCGCCATCGACAAGGGCATTCCCCTGTATCAGCACATTGCAGAAGTCAACGGCACCGCCGGTAAGTACTCCATGCCGGTACCGATGATGAACATCCTGAACGGTGGCGAGCACGCCGACAACAACGTGGACATTCAGGAGTTCATGATTCAGCCGGTCTCCGCCAAGACCTTCTCCGAAGCGCTGCGCACCGGTGCGGAAATTTTCCACGCCCTGAAGAAGGTGTTGAGCGAAAAGGGCCTGAGTACCGCTGTCGGTGACGAAGGTGGTTTTGCCCCCAACCTGCCGTCCAACGAAGAGGCTCTGCAGGTGATCGGTCAGGCCGTGGCCAATGCCGGCTACAAACTGGGTGAAGATGTGACCCTGGCACTGGACTGCGCCGCGTCCGAGTTCTATAAAGATGGCAAGTACGACCTGTCTGGCGAAGGCAAGGTGTTCAGCGCCGAAGAGTTCTCTGATTACCTGGCGGATCTGTCGGCCAAGTACCCGATCATCTCCATCGAAGACGGTCTGGATGAGAGCGACTGGGACGGCTGGGCGTACCTGACCCAGAAGCTGGGGAACAAGATCCAGTTGGTGGGCGACGACCTGTTCGTGACCAACACCAAGATTCTGAAAGAAGGCATCGACAAGAAGATCGGTAACTCCATTCTGATCAAATTCAACCAGATCGGCTCGCTGTCCGAAACCCTGGATGCGATCAAGATGGCCCAGGACGCCGGTTACACCGCGGTGATCTCCCACCGTTCCGGTGAAACCGAAGACACCACCATTGCCGATCTGGCCGTGGCGACCGCAGCGGGTCAGATCAAGACCGGTTCTCTGTGTCGTTCCGACCGTGTGTCCAAGTACAACCGCCTGCTGCGCATCGAAGCGGAGCTGAATGGCTCGGCGCCGTACAAGGGCCGTGCGGAATTCAAGGCCTAAGTAAGGTAGAGAGTAAGGTTACGGCGGATTGTTTGGGTAACGGCGGATGGCACCGTGGTTTGCGTAGGGCGGATAAGGCCGAAGGCCGCATCCGCCGTAATCCCAATCAAGGCAATCCGCCGTAACGGTAGCGATGTAGGGTGGATAAGCGCAAAGTGCGTCATCCACCGTTTATCCGAAGGCATCTACCCCAGGATCCACTAACCAGGAGCCGGTAACAATGAAAATTCTGTTGGCCATCCTGATAGTGTTGTTTACCGCCCTGCAATACCGCCTATGGGTTGCGGAAGGAAGCTGGGCGGATGTGGCCCGTCTGGATCGCGACATTCAGGCCCAGGAGCTGGCCAACGAACGACTCAAAGAGCGCAACCGTCGCCTGGCCGTTGAAGTGGATGAACTCAAGGAAGGGCTGGACAGCGTTGAAGAGCGGGCCAGAGAGGATCTGGGCATGATTCGAGACGGTGAGACTTTTTTCATGGTCGTCGATCCCCAATAATAAAGGTCTGCTGACCTCAGGCATCTTCGGAACCGTTTATGGGCAATCACATCCGAGCCAGTGCTCCAAACCGCTGTTGGGCTATTGTTCCTGCGGCCGGCATTGGTACCCGCATGCGCTCCGATTTGCCCAAGCAGTATCTGCGTCTGCGCGGCAAAACCCTTCTGGAGCATACACTGGAACGTCTACTGGTCATTCCCGACCTGGCCGGCGTGGTGTTGGCACTGAGTCCGACTGATCCCTACTGGGAGCAGTTGCCGTTGGCCGGTAACGCCCGGATCGCGGTGGTGGACGGTGGCAGCGAGCGCAGCCGTTCTGTGCTCAATGCCCTGAACTACCTGACCCTGCAAGCTGAGGCGGAGGATTGGATTCTGGTGCACGACGCGGCCCGCCCCTGCATCACTCCGAGTGCCATTGCCAGCCTGCGCCGACACGCGGCCAACCATCCGGTGGGCGGTATTCTCGGTGTGCCGGTGGGGGATACGCTCAAGCGCGTCGGCCCCCGCAATGTGATACTCGATACCTGTGACCGACGGGGGCTCTGGCAGGCGCAGACGCCACAACTGTTCCGCTATCAGTTGCTTCATCAGTGTCTGGCTCGGGCGCTGGGCCAGGGCGAGGCGGTGACCGATGAGGCGTCGGCAATGGAGCTGGCGGGCTACCAACCGCTGATGGTTGAGGGGCGCACCGACAATATCAAAGTGACCCGGCCGGAGGATCTGGCGTTGGCCGAGGCGATTTTACAGCGACAGGAGCAGCACTGATGCGAGTGGGACAGGGCTTTGATGTTCATGCCTTCGGGCCGGGCGATAAAGTGGTGATGGGTGGTGTGATTATTCCGCACGACCGGGGGCTGGTAGCACACTCGGACGGTGATGTCCTGCTGCACGCTCTGTGCGATGCACTGCTGGGTGCCGCCGCCCTGGGGGATATCGGCCGGCATTTCCCGGATACCGATCCGGGTTATAAAAACGCCGATAGCCGGGCGCTGTTGCGGATGGTCTATGCCAAGGTGCGGGCACAGGGTTGGCAACTGGTGAACGCTGACATGACCGTGATTGCGCAGGCGCCGAAAATGGCACGCCACATCCCCGCGATGATTGAGCGGATTGCGGATGATCTCGACAGCGCCGTGGGACAGATCAATATCAAGGCCACCACTACCGAGCGGCTGGGCTTTACCGGCCGGGAAGAGGGTATCGCCGCACAGGCGGTGGTGCTGCTTGAGCCGCTACAACACTGAGGAATTTCTCCTGATGCCGGTCAACGACGCGGATTACCGGGCACCGATGTGGCTGCCCGGCGGACATCTGCAGACACTGGTGCCCCGTTATATTCGCCGTCTGAAGTTGGCCGGCGAGCCGGTGGACATTGATCTGCCTGATGGTGACCAGTTGCACGCCGAGCTGTATCGCCGTCCAGAGCCGGACGCTCCGTTGCTGATTCTCTCCCATGGTCTGGAGGGCAGTGCTCGAAGTGGCTATATCCTCGGAACCACTCGGGCGGCGTTGGCCAACGGCTGGTCGGTACTTGCCTGGAATTTGCGCAGTTGTGGTGACCAACTCAACCGTACTCCGCGTATCTACCATTCCGGCTGTAGTGATGACCTGGATGCGGTAATCACCTGGGCCGCGGGCGCAGGCTTTGCCCGTCTGCACCTGGGGGGCTTCTCGCTCGGAGGCAACGTGACCCTGAAATGGCTGGGAGAGCAGGGTGAGGCGGCTCGCGAACGGGGTGTTGAGGCGGCGGCTACGGCCTCGGTTCCACTGGACCTGCTCGCGTGTGTGCTGACTCTGGAGCGTCCGAGCAACTGGTTGTACCACAAACACTTTGTCCGCTCGATGAAACGTCGGCTCAAAGCCAAGGCCGCACAATTCCCCGGGCACTTCGATCTGCAACGTTTGAAACAGATGAAAACCCTCTGGGCCCTGGATGAGCACTACACAGCGCCCCTCAATGGCTTTCGCGATGCGGCCGATTATTACGCCCGCTGCAGTAGCCGATTCTTTCTGCAGGATATCCGCGTTCCCACCCTGTTGGTGACCGCGCGCAACGACCCTTTCTTCAACGATCGCTGTTTCTCGACCGAGGAAGCCGAGGCCCATGACCATCTGATATTTGAAGCGCCCCGCACTGGTGGCCATGTCGGATTCTGGCAGGGCCCGGGTGACTGGTGGCTTGAGCGACGATTTCTGCAACACTTTGGCCGGGAGATGGCATGACCCCCGAGTTTGACTTCCGAATGCCCACCGCCTGGGGCGGCCCCCGAGTGTCCGCCGGGTTTCGGGTGATACCGGAAGATTTTCAGGTGGATGAAGTCCTGGGGTTTGAGCCGGAGGGGGAGGGCGAGCACTGGCTGGTACAGGTTCGCAAACGCGGTGACAATACCGCTTGGGTGGCCGGGCAACTGGCGCGCTGTGCGGGTGTACCCACCCGGGATGTCGGTTACTGCGGGCTGAAAGATCGGCGTGCGGTGACCACCCAGTGGTTCAGTATTCATCAGCCGCGTGGGGAAACGCCGGACTGGTCCGCGCTGGAGGCGGCCGGTCTCACCCTGCTGCGGGTGGCTCGCCACCCGAGAAAGCTGCGGCGCGGTCAGCATCAGGCCAATCGCTTTGTGATCCGCCTGCACCGGGTTCATCCGGACGACCATGATTCCCGCAATGCTCTGGCGCAGACGCTGCAGCGCGTGTCGCAGGACGGCGTTCCCAATTACTTTGGCGAGCAGCGGTTTGGTCGCGACGCGGGCAACCTGCATCAGGCGCAGCGCTGGCTGGTGGAGGGTGTGCGCATCAAAAACCGTCAGCAACGGGGAATGGTGATGTCCGCCGCCCGCGCCTGGTTGTTCAATCAAGTGCTGGCGGAGCGGGTGCGCGAGAGCTCCTGGCGGGAAGCGTTGGCTGGCGAGCCAAGCGCGGTGCCCTCCGGACCACTGTGGGGACGGGGGCGGCTGCTGAGCGAGCAGACGACGGCCCAACTGGAATCCCGGGTATTGGCACCCTGGAAAGCCTGGTGCGACGGACTGGAGCATGTCGGGTTACAGCAGGAGCGGCGCGCCCTCGTCTTGCGCCCGCAAGGTCTGGAAGGGGCCTGGGAAGGGGAGGACCTTGTGCTGTCGTTCGCGCTCGCACCGGGCACGTTTGCGACCGCCGTACTGGCCGAACTGGCCCGCCTGCAGACACCGGACGTAGAGGCAGCGTCCGGGGGCTCTGTGCTATAGTGGGCGCTTTTCATCAGAAGACTATCGACAGCTAGATTGCCGGGGAAATACGCAGTGACGAGTCTGAATTTGGAAGGTGTGGGAATGACCTCCCAGCGCACGCGGGAGCGTCTGGTGCAAAGGCTGGCCGACAAGGGCGTCACCAACTTGCAGGTCCTGGATACCCTGCGTAACACGCCCCGCCACTGGTTTCTGGATGAGGCGCTGGCCCACAGGGCCTACGAAGACAGCTCCCTGCCCATCGGGTACGGTCAGACACTCTCTCAGCCGTATATTGTGGCCCGTATGACCGAAATCCTGCTGGGGGCGGCGGGTGGGCGCCTGAAAAAAGTGCTCGAAGTGGGCACTGGTTCCGGCTACCAGACCAGTGTTCTCGCGCAACTGGTGGGCGAGGTGTACAGCGTTGAACGGATCAAGCCACTGCAGGACAAGGCCCGTGAGCGACTGCGTGAGTTGGGGTTGCGCAATGTTCACCTCAAGCACGCCGACGGTGGGTTTGGCTGGCCGGAAGCGGGCCCTTTCGATGGTATTCTGAGCACGGCTGCGCCCCGTTTTGTCCCCCAGGGGCTGCTCGATCAATTGGCGCCGAACGGTGTCCTGGTGATTCCCGTAGGAGACCAGACCCAGTCCCTGAACCTGATCATGCGCGACGGGGATAGCGAGAACTTTGTGACTCAGGTGCTGGAGCCGGTCAAGTTTGTCCCTCTGCTCTCCGGCACCAGCCGCTGAGCTTTCATGTCCGTTTCCGCTCCACAATGACAAGGACTCCCATGACCCTGCAAGACCGACTGATTCTCTGCCTGAAAGGGATGGCAATGGGGGCGGCCGATGTGGTCCCCGGGGTGTCCGGCGGTACCATCGCGTTTATCTCCGGCATCTACGAGGAGCTGATTGACTCTCTGCGCCGTTGGACGCCCGCGGCGCTGGGCATTTGGCGTCACCAGGGTATTGCCGCCTTCTGGCGGCACGTTAACGGCGGTTTTTTACTGACCGTGTTCGGCGGAGTGCTGCTCAGTATTTTCTCTCTGGCGAATCTGGTTCACTACCTGCTGGAATTTCATCCGCTGCTGGTATGGGGGTTCTTCTTTGGACTGGTGGTGGCGTCGATCGTCTACATTGGCCGTCAGTTACCCCTTCGCTCGCCGATGATCTGGCTCGGCCTGGGTTTGGGGACCCTGGTCGCATTGGCGATTTCCGTTGGCAAGCCGGTCCAGTTGCCCGCCGAGTGGTGGATGGTTTATCTCGCCGGCTGCATAGCGATATGCGCCATGATTCTCCCCGGCGTTTCCGGCAGTTTCCTGTTGTTGCTGATGGGCATGTACCCCGTATTCATTCAGGCCGTCGTGGAGTTGAACTGGTGGATACTGGGGTGTTTTCTCGCCGGCTGCGTGACCGGACTGCTCCTCTTTTCCCATTTTCTGGGTTGGCTGTTGCACCGTTATCATGATCGGACCCTGGCGGTGCTGACCGGCTTCCTGGTGGGGTCCTTGAGTATCATCTGGCCCTGGAAGCACACGATGGAGACCTATACCAATCGTCATGGAGAACAGGTCCCGCTGGTTCAGGAAAACCTGCTTCCGTGGCACTATGAGGGCGTTGTCGGGTCTGACCCCCAGACAGCGATGGTGTTGGTCCTGATGGCGCTGGGGTTGTTGCTGGTGCTCGCTCTGGAGTTCTGGGCGAAGCGAGGCGTCGATGATTGACCGACCCTTGGCGCTGCATGGGATGGCTGGCAAAGTGGTCGATTCACCAATAAGTCACAGTGGCAACCCATATTTTAGAGTATTTTCTAATAAGGGCCCGGCGCTAATTGCGAATCCAAATAAACGGGACCCTCGCATCAGCCCGTAACGTGAGTGTGTTTATGCAGGACTGGTCAACCCACCGCTCGAGGATATGTCACCGACTGATTTATATAATGATCGGTTGGATGACGATGGGAGGCTGTTCTACCCAGCAGGCGGATGTGGTTGAACGCACTCAGCCGCCCGGTCGGGAGATCCAGAGACATTGGGTGAGCGCCGGTGAGACCCTGTATTCGATTGCCTGGCGGTATGATGTGGATCACCGGAGGCTGGCCCAGCACAATGGCATTCGCCCGCCGTTCACGATTTATCCAGGTCAGATCCTGCGCCTCGATGTTCACAATATGGCGGCGCGAACCAAGCCCGCTGAACGCGTTGATCCACCCAAAGTGGCGACCAGGTCTACACCTGAGGCATCCCCTGATCGTCAAAAAAATAAAACACCTGTTCCCAAATCCGCCTCTGCCCCTCCCCTGGTTGCGGGGAACCCCGACTGGCGCTGGCCCGTCAAGGGGCGGGTGATCGCTGCCTTCGGCGCCTCTACGGGCCTCAATCAGGGTATTGATATCAGCGGTAAATTGGGAGACTCTGTACAGGCAGCCGCTGCCGGACAGGTGGTTTATGCGGGCAGCGGGCTGCGTGGGTATGGCAATCTCGTGATCATCAAACACAATGACACGTACCTCAGCGCTTATGCCCACAACCGTCGCCTGAAGGTGGCCGAAGGTGACGCGGTAAAAGCAGGAGAGGTGATTGCCGAAATGGGTTCCAGTGGCACCGATAGTGTGCGCCTGCACTTTGAGATTCGGCGTGACGGGAAACCCGTTGACCCTATCCGGTATTTGCCCAAGCGTTAACGGGCAATCGATAAACCGGTGTAAAAAAGTGTCGCAGTATAACGATAACTTGGGTTAAGGCTGTTGGATGCCATAGGGGCGGCACCAGGAGCCGTATGCAGAACGAGGGGTGATCTATGGCACTGCAAGAACGGGACGCAAAAATGGATCGTGAGTCAGCCGCCGCTGTTCACGAAATTGATTTTAACGACGATGTCGTGGTTGAAGAGGAGCCGACCACCGCTGCACCCGCTTCCGCCCGACGAGGGCGCACCTCTGTTGATCGCAACTCTGACGATCATTTCTCCAAAAGTCTCGATGCGACGCAACTCTATTTGAACGAAATCGGCTTTTCTCCGCTGCTGACGGCAGAGGAGGAAGTTTATTTTGCCCGCCGTGCGCTGCGGGGGGACGCCGCCTCCCGAAAGCGGATGATCGAAAGCAACCTGCGCCTGGTGGTGAAAATCTCCCGCCGCTATGTCAATCGGGGGTTGGCGTTGCTGGATCTGATTGAGGAAGGCAACCTGGGCCTGATTCGCGCGGTGGAGAAGTTTGACCCGGAGCGGGGCTTCCGCTTCTCCACTTATGCTACCTGGTGGATCCGCCAGACCATTGAACGGGCGATCATGAATCAGACCCGCACCATCCGGCTACCCATTCATGTGGTGAAAGAACTCAATATCTACCTGCGGGCGGCCCGGGAATTGACCCAGAAGTTGGATCATGAACCCTCCTCGGATGAAATTGCCGCGTTGCTGCACAAGCCCGTTGCGGATGTGGAGCGGATGTTGGGTCTGAATGAGCGGGTTACCTCGGTAGATAGCCCGGTAGGCAATGCCTCCGACCGGACCGTGGTGGATACCATTCCGGACATCAACAATTCCGACCCGGCTTTTCTGATGCAGGACGGGGATCTCAATGAGAGCCTGGATCGCTGGCTGGACGACCTGAGTGAGAAGCAGCGCGAAGTGCTGGCCAGGCGATTCGGGTTACGTGGCCACGAAGTGTGCACTCTGGAAGAGGTCGGCCATGAGATTGGTTTGACCCGTGAACGGGTCCGCCAGATTCAGGTGGAAGCGCTCAAGCGGTTGCGCGAAATCATCGAAAAGCAGGGGCTCAATAGCGAGGCACTGTTCAGCGTTTGATGGGGACTGCTGTGACAGCCATAAAAAAGCCGGGCTCCGATGGCCCGGCTTTTTTATGGGGGAAACGGTTTACCGTTCAAGGTACTGCAGTTTGCCTTCAACGCCATCCCATTCCTCGGCGTCCGCCGGGGCATCTTTTTTCTCGGTGATATTGGGCCACACTTCCGCGAGTTCGGCGTTCAGTTCCAGGAACACTTCCTGCCCCTCCGGCAGCTCATCTTCCGAGAAAATGGCATCCACTGGACACTCGGGTTCACACAGGGCGCAGTCAATGCACTCATCCGGGTGAATCACGAGAAAATTGGGGCCTTCATAAAAGCAGTCAACGGGGCAGACTTCCACGCAGTCTGTGTGTTTGCATTTAATGCAGTTTTCCCCAACAACAAATGTCATAGCGGACTCCAGCTAACACGGTTCAGATTCGGGCGCTTATTCTATCAGTATTCCTGGTTTTTACCAGCCATCAGAGCCTTCAGCTCGTAAAGTCGCTCCAGAGCCTGGCGGGGGCTCAGGTCGTCCGGTTGTACTGAACCCAGCGCTTCGACGACCGGGTGCGGAGCACTGTCAAACAGCCCGCCCTGGATTGGTGTGGCGGCTGCAGCAGACGAGGGAGCCGCCGCGGTGGACCTCGCCGTGGAGCGCTCATTCGGAGATTCGCCCTCGAGCTCGGCAAGCTGCACTTTCGCCTGGGCCAGTACACCGTTGGGTATGCCGGCCAGCTTGGCCACCTGCAGGCCGTAGCTCTTGCTGGCCGGGCCTTCCTGAACCTTGTGCAGAAACACAATGCTGTCGTGATGTTCCGTCGCATCCAGATGCACATTGACGATCCCCGGCAGCTCGTCGGGCAGCCGGGTCAGCTCGAAGTAGTGGGTGGCGAACAGGGTGTAGGCTTTGACGTTTTCCGCCAGATGGCGGGCGCAGGCCCAGGCCAGGGCCAGGCCGTCAAAGGTACTGGTGCCCCGGCCGATCTCGTCCATCAGCACCAGACTGCGCGGCGTGGCATTGTGCAGAATGTTGGCGGTCTCGGTCATCTCCACCATGAACGTGGATCGGCCGCCGGCCAGGTCGTCGGAGGAGCCGATCCGGGTGAAGATCCGGTCCAGCATGCCCACTCGGGCTTCGGCCGCCGGAACAAAGCTGCCGATATGGGCCAGCACGGCGATCAGCGCCGCCTGGCGCATGTAAGTCGATTTACCGCCCATGTTCGGGCCGGTAACCACCAGCATGTGGCGCTCATCGCTAAAGCGCAGATCGTTGGGGACAAACGGTGCCTGACTGACGTGCTCGACCACCGGATGCCGTCCGCTCTGGATGTCGATACCCGGGTCGGCACTCAGTATGGGTCGGCTCCAGCCCAGGCTGTCGGCCCGCTCGGCCAGATTGGTCAGCAGGTCCAGCTCTGCCACGGCGGCGGCCGACTGTTGCAGCGGGATAAGATCGTCGTTCAGGATGTCGATCAACTGGTCGTAGAGCAGTTTCTCCCGGGCCAGGGCCCGACTTTTGGCGGACAGCGCCTTGTCCTCGAATTCTTTCAGCTCCGGGGTGATGAAACGCTCGGCGTTTTTCAGGGTCTGGCGGCGAATATAGTCGGCTGGAGCCTGCTCGGCCTGGGTGCGACTCAGCTCGATGAAATAGCCGTGTACGCGGTTGTAGCCCACCTTCAGCGTGGTGATGCCGGTGCGCTCGCGCTCCCGGGTTTCCAGGTCCACCAGATATTGGCCGGCATTGTTGCTGATATTGCGCAGCTCATCGAGTTCTTCATCGTAGCCCTCGGCGATCACGCCGCCATCGCGAATGACCACCGGTGGGTTTTCAACCAGGGCCCGTCCCAACAGGTCAACCGCTTTGGGAAACTCCCCCAGTTGTTGTGCCAGTTCGGACAGGTGCGGCGCGCCGAGCTGGGCCAGCTCACTGCGCAGCTCCGGGTAGCAGGCCAGGGAGGCGTGTAGCCGGGCGAGATCCCGTGGGCGTGCCGAGCGCAGGGCCAGGCGACCGAGGATCCGCTCCATGTCGCCGATGCGCTTGAGAATCCGGTGGATCACCTCGAAGGTGTACTGGTGTTGCAGCTCGGCCACCGCGTCCTGACGGGATTGCAGAATCGGCAGGTCGCGCAGTGGGCGGTTCAGCCAGCGGCGCAGCAGGCGGGAGCCCATCGCGGTGGCGCAGCGATTCAGTACGCTGTACAGGGTATTTTCTTCGGTACCGCCGAGGTTGATGTCCAGTTCCAGATTGCGCCTGGTGGCGGCGTCCATGATGACCGCCTGCTCCCGGTTTTCGTGACTCAACCCGCGCACGTGCGGCAGGGCGGCGCGCTGGGTTTCCCGGGCGTAGTTGAGCAGGCAGCCGGCGGCGGCGATGGCGCAGTCCAGATGATCGCAGCCGAAGCCTGCCAGATCCTGGGTGCCAAACTGTTGCGTCAGCAGACGCCGGGCGCTGTCCAGTTCGAATTCCCAGGGGCCCCGGCGGCGCACACCTTTGCGGTTCTCCAGCAACTCGGGAGTGGTCAGGTCATCGCTGACCAGCAGTTCCGCGGGGCGCAGCCGCTGTAGTTCACTGAGGGCCGCATCCAGCCCTTCGACCTCCAGCACATAAAAACGGCCACTGGCGATATCCAGGGAAGCGAGGCCAAAGGTCTCTCCCTGTTGGTGCAGGGCCACCAACAGGTTGTCCCGCCCGGAGTCCAGCAGGGCCTCGTCGCTGACGGTGCCCGGCGTGACGATGCGCACCACCTTGCGCTCTACCGGCCCTTTGGCGGTGGCCGGATCGCCGATCTGTTCGCAGATGGCGACCGAAACGCCGGCGCGCACCAGCTTGGCCAGATACCCGTCGGCGGCATGAAACGGAATGCCCGCCATGGGGATGGGTTCACCGTTGGACTTGCCGCGGGCCGTTAGGGTCACGTCCAGCAGTTCGGCGGCCCGCTTGGCGTCGTCGTAGAACAATTCGTAGAAGTCGCCCATGCGATAGAACACCAACTCCTGCGGGTGTTCGGCCTTGATCCGCAGGTACTGCTGCATCATCGGCGTGTGCTGGCTTGGGGCGTCGGATGTCTTGCTCATAAAGCGGCGTTGCCTGGAGGTTATCGGGTGACTGTAAGCTGCGCTATTCTACGGAATTCATCCGGGGCTTGCACTCGTCCCACGCCTGACATACCTTGAGCGCATGGCCGAACCTCTCATTATCCCCGCAACCGACACCCGGGCGCTCGCCACGCGCCTGGGGCGGGCGCTGGCGGCACGACACTGGTCGGTGGCGACGGCAGAATCCTGCACCGGAGGTGGTATTGCCTCCGCCATCACGGACATTCCCGGGAGTTCGGGCTGGTTTGGCTATGGCCTGGTGACCTACTCCAATGATGCCAAGGTGCGCCTGCTGGGGGTTTCCGAGAGTACGCTTGAGCGTCATGGTGCAGTGAGTGAAGCGGTGGTGTGCGCCATGGCAGAGGGGGCGGCCCGGGTGTCTGGTGCGGATCTCAGCATTGCCGTGAGCGGCATCGCCGGACCCGACGGCGGCTCGGACGATAAACCGGTGGGCACCGTATGGTTGGGCTGGGCGTGCGGTCACGACGAAGCGCGGATCAGTGGCGCCCGGCGGTACCGGTTTGCGGGAGATCGGGCCGCGGTCCGGCAGCAGACCGTGATGGCGGCGCTGGAGCAATTGTTGACTCTGGCGACCGAAGGGGAAACTACTGTATAAATATCGAGTTACTGTTTGCGCATACAGGTTTTTCGTGTATGCTGTCGGCAGTTGTAACGAAACCGTTTCAAGTATTATTTTCACAGCATTGATCGAGGTGTCGGATGGACGCGAATAAAGAGAAAGCGCTACAGGCCGCCTTAGGCCAGATTGAACGTCAATTTGGTAAAGGCACGGTCATGCGCATGGGCGATCGTGAACGGGTGGCGATTCCCGCCATTTCCACGGGCTCTCTGGGGCTGGATGCCGCCCTCGGTATTGGCGGCCTGCCCAAGGGGCGGGTGGTCGAGATTTACGGGCCGGAATCGTCCGGTAAAACCACCTTGACGCTGCAGGTGATTGCCGAAGCCCAGCGTCAGGGAGGCACCTGCGCCTTTATCGACGCCGAGCACGCGCTGGATCCGATTTACGCCGAAAAGTTGGGCGTCAATGTGGATGACCTGATCATCTCTCAACCGGATACCGGTGAGCAGGCCCTGGAGGTCAGCGATATGCTGGTGCGCTCCGGCGCGGTTGATGTGCTGGTGGTGGACTCGGTGGCGGCGTTGACGCCCCGCGCGGAAATTGAAGGCGAGATGGGCGATCAGCATGTGGGCCTGCAGGCTCGTCTGATGTCCCAGGCACTGCGTAAAATTACCGGCAACATCAAAAATGCCAACTGTCTGGTGATTTTCATCAACCAGATTCGTATGAAGATCGGTGTGATGTTTGGCAGCCCGGAAACCACCACCGGTGGTAACGCGCTCAAGTTCTACTCCTCGGTTCGCCTGGATATCCGGCGCATCGGATCGGTCAAGGAGGGCGATGAGGTCATCGGTAATGAAACCCGGGTGAAAGTGGTCAAGAACAAGGTGGCACCGCCGTTCAAACAAACTGAGTTCCAGATTCTGTACGGGAGTGGTATCAACCGCTTCGGTGAGGTCATCGACTACGGGGTAAAGCTTGGTATTGTGGACAAGGCCGGTGCCTGGTACAGCTACAATGGCGACAAGATTGGCCAGGGCAAAAACAACGTCGTGAAATTTCTCCAGGAAAATCCGACGATTGCCCAGGAAATGGAAAAACGGGTTCGGGGCGAGTTGCTGAATATTCCGGCAACGTCCGAGGAGAATGTGGAGGAGGAGAGCGAAGCCTGAGGCTCGCTGTCCCACCGAACAACAAGAGACCCGGGTTGAACCCGGGTCTCTTGTCTGTGGTCCAACTAACGTGATACTCATGGTATCCCTTGTACGGGGCGTGTTTCACCGTCAAGGCAATGCAAGGTAACAAGAGGAAAGCGGCTGTGCGACTGATTCGTTTGGGTGTTGGACTATTGTTGGTACTGGGCCTTCTGGCAGGTTGTACCAGTACGCCCTCGGTGGTGACCGATTACGACCCCGAGTATGCGTTTGGTGAGCTCAACCGTTTTCGGGTCGAGTTGGCCGAACAGGATGACAGTAACAGCCTGCTGATCTCCCCGTTCACTTTGAGTCATCTGCAGCGGGTTATTGAAAGTCAGTTGGCGTCGCGCTATCAATCGGTGGACGAGGGTGAAGAGGCGGATTTCGTGGTTCGTTATCACATCGTGGTGGAGGATCGACTGGATGTGCGCAGCTACGATCAGCGCTACGGTTTTGGCTACTACGGCTACGGCCCCTGGTACCGCTACCCCTATTCTTACGGGCCCAGCCCGCGGGTGTACCGTCAGGGAACGTTGATTGTTGATATCGCCCGGGTCGAGGACAACAAACCATTATGGCGGGGCGTGGCCGAACAGCGTTTGTACGACGGCCTGACACCGCAGGAGCAGCGCCAGCGCCTCTCGGCCGCTGTTACCGAAGTCCTGTCGAACTTTCCGCCCGTGCGCTGAGTCGGACCGATGTCAGAACGGGACCAATCGAATGAACCCACGGTGGGTGAGATACGACTGGCAGCCATGAATTTGCTGGCCCGTCGCGAGCATGCCCGAACGGAGCTCCGGACCAAGTTGCTCAAACGCTTTGGTGCGAACGGTGACCTGGTCCGCTTGGTGGATGAAGCCCTGACCCGTTTGGAAGAACAGGGGCTTCAGAGCGATGAGCGCTTCACAGAGGCATTTGTCTCCGCTCGGGAGCGGCAGGGCAAGGGGCCTCTGCGTATCGCCCAGGAGCTTCGTCAGAAAGGCGTGTCTGACTCACTGGTCAGCGTTTATCTTGATGAAGGGGATGAGCGCTGGTGGGACCTGGCGAACGAGGTGCGCCGAAAGCGCTTCGGCGATGCACCCGTGGAAACCCCCAAAGAGAAAGCTCGTCAGACCCGCTTCCTTCAATACCGTGGTTTTTCCCACGAACAGGCCCGAAAGGCTATCGCCAGCGTTCCCAGGCATCCATGACCTTGGCGGCGTAGCGGTAGCTGCCATAGCTGCCGTTATAACGTGCCAGGGCTTCCGCCAGGCGCCCCTCTGATCGTTCCAGGTAATGCTTGAGGATGGTACAGCCGTAGCGCAGGTTGGTGTCCAGGTCGATCAGGTTGTCTTCCGGTCGGCCAATCTCGTTCTTCCAGAACGGCATGACCTGCATGATTCCCTGAGCACCCACCGGCGACACCGCGTAGTGGTTGAAGTGGCTTTCCACCTCAATGACCGCCAATACCAGCTCGGGCTGCAGGTCGGTCTGGCGGGCCGCGCTGTGGATTTTACGCAGCAAGCGCAGGCGTCGGTCCGGATCGCGCACATAGCGCTCCAGGCGTCCCGACATCAGCATCAGCCAGGCCTCGGCATCAAAGCGATCCTCGAAACTGTCCGCTGCGCGAATGTTATCGAGCAGCTTCTGCCGAAGCTGTTCATCCACTTCGATGGCCGGTTCGGCGTAGGCCAGGGTGTTCGATTGCGCCCAGGCGAAGCTGGTGGCACTCGCTATCCACAGTGCCACCAGAACACTGAACGCGGTTTTCTTCACGCCCGGCCCACGCATCGAGGTCAGTCCGCCAGACGCTCGCGGATAAAGTCGAGCACCTGTTCCAGTGGAACATCCTGAGCCTGCTCGTCCCGACGCCCTTTGTATTCCAGGGTACCTTTTTCCAGGCCACGATCGCCCACCACCAGACGGTGTGGAATACCCATCAGGTCGGTGTTGGCGAGCATGACGCCGAGGCGCGCTTTGTCTTCGTCCATATACAGGACTTCAACGCCCAGGTCGGTGAGTTGCTGGTACAGCGCCTCACACTGTTCGGCCACTGCCGGTGACTTGTGTGGGTTGATTGGCACCAGGGCGAGCTGGAAGGGCGCGATGCTCTGGGGCCAGATGATGCCGTTCTGGTCATGGTTCTGCTCAATGGCCGCCGCCACCACACGGGATACCCCAATACCGTAGCAACCCATGATCATGGGTTTTTCTTTGCCGTTTTCATCCAGCACGCGCGCATTCATCGCTTCGCTGTACTTGGTGCCCAGTTGGAAGATGTGGCCGACCTCAATGCCGCGCTTGATCTCCAACTGGCCTTTACCGTCGGGGCTCGGGTCTCCGGCCACCACGTTGCGCAGATCCACCACGTCGTTCAGGGGTGCATCGCGCTCCCAGTTGACGCCGGTCAGGTGGTAGCCGTTCCGGTTGGCCCCGCAGACGAAGTCCGCCAGCTGGGCGGCCGCCCGGTCCACCAGTACGCGAATGGTCAGGCCCACCGGGCCGAGGGAGCCCACGCCCGCGCCCAGCTCCGCTTCAATGCGCTCCTCGGGGGCAAAGGTCAGCGGTGCGGCAATACCGTCGATTTTCTCGGCCTTGATGTCGTTGAGCTCGTGATCGCCGCGCAGCACCAGGGCCACCAGGGGCGCGGAGCCCTCTTCCGGGGCTTCGCCCAATACGATCAGGGTCTTGACGGTCTGCTCCGGCGCGACTTTCAGAAAGCCTGCGACCTGTTCGATGGTGTGCTGGTCCGGAGTGGCAACCTCGGTCATGGCTTCGCTGGCGTTCGGGCGCGTGTCGCTCGGCGCAAGGGCCTCGGCCTTTTCGATATTGGCGGCATAGTCGCTGCCGTTACTGAACGCGATGTCATCTTCGCCGCTGTCGGCCAGTACGTGAAATTCGTGCGAGAAAGCGCCGCCGATGGAGCCGGTATCGGCCAACACCGGGCGGTAAGCGAGACCGATGCGATCGAAGATGGCACAGTAGGTACGGTGCATGACCTCATAGGTCTCTTGCAGAGACTCCTGGGTCAGATGAAAGGAGTAGGCGTCCTTCATGGTGAACTCGCGGGCGCGCATCACGCCAAACCGGGGACGGATTTCGTCGCGGAATTTGGTCTGGATCTGATAGAAGTTGGCCGGCAGTTGTTTGTAGCTGTTGATCTCACCGCGAATCAGGTCGGTAATGACCTCTTCGTGGGTGGGGCCGAGGCAGAAGTCCCGCTGGTGCCGATCACTGACACGCAGCAGCTCGGGGCCGTATTGCTGCCAGCGCCCGGACTCCTGCCAAAGCTCGGCGGGCTGAACGACTGGCATCAGAACTTCCTGGGCGCCGGAACGGTCCATTTCCTCACGGATGATGCGCTCGACCTTGCGCAGCACACGAAGCCCGAGGGGCATCCAGGTGTACAGTCCCGAGGCCAGCTTGCGGATCATGCCCGCACGCAGCATCAACTGATGGCTGATGACCTCGGCATCGGAGGGAGTCTCTTTCAGTGTGGCAATTAAATAACGGCTGGCTCGCATAGATTGGCTTCTTAGTGGCTATACTGGTAATCAGACAAAACGCTTATTCTACGGTGCTTGCTGGCTCGGGTACAGACTCCTGAGGCGCAGGAAGTGACGAACAACCCACAGAAGTCGACGAGGAGAGGGTTATGTTTCAACTGCATTCACGCCTGGCGGAGGATACGGTGCCGGTGGGGCGCTTTCCGCTGTCCTTGCTGCTGCTCAGTAAGGACGCCAATTACCCCTGGTGTCTGCTGGTTCCGTTGCGGGAGGATGTGTTTGAAATCCATCATTTGAGTGAAAAAGACCAACAGCAACTGATGCGCGAGTCCTGCCGGTTGGCGGAAGTGATGACCAGTGTGTTTGACGCCGACAAGATGAATGTGGCCGCTTTGGGGAACGTCGTTCCCCAGCTGCATGTGCATCACATTGCCCGTTTTGAGACAGATCCGGCATGGCCGCAGCCCATCTGGGGTGTCAAACCGGCGGCGAGCTACACCGACGCCCAGCTACAGGACCGTCTGGACCATCTGCGAGCCGCATTGGTCGGGGAGGACTTTGAGGTGATTGAATCGCTGGATGATCTGACAGTGAATCTGGCGGAAATGACGGAACCCGGCGACTGGTATTGAAAACAGGGCCCGGAAGGGGCCCTGTCGGGAGGGAATGGCTCTTACAGGGCCATTTCCTTGAGTTTCTTCAACGGACGCACCTTGACCGCGATGGACGCCGGCTTCGCCTTGAAGACGGTCTCTTCGCCGGTGAAGGGGTTGATGCCCTTGCGTGCCTTGGTGGCAGGCTTCTTCACGGTGGTGATCTTCAGCAGGCCGGGCAGTACAAACTCGCCCACTGCACGCTTCTTCACGTGGCCTTCAATGATGTCGGACAGCTCGTCCAGTACCGACTGGACCTGCTTCTTGCTCAGCTCGGTGTTTTCGGCGATCTGATTCAGAATCTGGGTTTTGTTGTAACGCTCGGAAATCGCCTTTACCTTCTTTGCGGCCGGCTGCTTGGCAGCGGCTTTCTTGGCGGGAGCTTTTTTTGCGGGTGCCTTTTTGGCAGCAGTTTTGCGAGCAGCCATAATATGATCCTTGTTGATGGTCAAGTGTTTATTGAGTCAGACAGACGAAAAAGCCTGACTATATAGCGTATTAACCGCACCAGGTGCGGCTGGCACTATATATAAAGGATAAAACGACGATCAGCAACCCAAAAATCCGCTTTTTTGCGTTTATAACGCCAATTGTCGCAGGCGGGGATCCTCTTCGGCGGTTTCCCAGGCCCGGTCAAAAATTTCCCTCAACGTCTTCACTCGCGCCCCCGCATGCTCATCGTAAAAGCCGTGATAGGTATCCGGGTCGTTCTGGTACACCAGATGTTCCCGGTCGCCCAATGCAAATGCGATGGACTGGGTCTCGATGTCGTTCCTGAGCCGACGCAAAGCAACTTTACTCGGCAGTCGCTGGGCCAGCCGCACCAACCCATGCCCCTGATCGACCAGCGCCCGGGTATCCCGGACCAATAATTGCACTCGTGCCTGTCGATGCCGCCGGGCAATCTCGGAGAGGGCCTCAGCCAATGCTGGGAGGTCGTAGATCTCGTGGGCCAGATCTGGAGAGAACAGAGACAGGGATCGACGGGTATTTTGGGCGACGTGGATCAGTGCCTGGCGGAAGGCTTCCGGTCCGTCGATAAGGTCTGGCTGGCGGGGGGTATCCGGGGACATGGTAGCGGCTCCTGGCGTTATAGGTCACTCTTTCATGGGGTAAAACCCATGATAAACGAAGTTGGAGGCATATGGAGTCTGGGCAATTCATTTATTATCATATAAGAAAGTTGTTGCGCCAATGAAAAAAAGAGGCTATAAGTAACGATACAGGCGTCACTGAGCTTTGGCCCAATTCCAGGCGCAACCGATAATTATAATGGTGGTAAAGGGTGTGTACTTGTCGGCAATAACGGTTCGAGTCATTTGTTTGTGCTTCACTACCCGCCTCTTGATGGGGCTGACGGTGCTTGCCTGTGCACTACCGGTTGTCGCCAGCGTCAGTTTCGGGCAGGAGGACGTAACCTACCAGCTGGAGTATTTCGCCAGCTCTCCCGATCAGGTAATCGTGATTCGGGTCAGCGCGGACCATCAAGCGCTGTTCGATCGCGTTGTACTGGACCTGGGCCAGTCTACCTATGACAAGCCGACGCCGCAGTTGCTGGCGGATTACGGATCCACCAACACGCCGGCAGAAGACCGGGCGCAGGAGGTGCTGTATTTTCAGTTTGGCCGCTACCTTCTGATTGCGTCTTCCCGCAATGGCTCTCTGCCCGCCAACTTGCAGGGCGTGTGGAATCATTCAGAAACACCTCCCTGGAACGCTGACTACCACGTCAATATCAACCTTCAGATGAGTTACTGGCCGGAGGAGGTCACCAATCTCTCAGAAACCACAGGGCCGTTGTTCGATTTTGTCGATGCACTGGTGAAGCCCGGGCGGCGCTCGGCCAGACAGTTCTATGGCGCCGATGGCTGGACGTTGCTTCTCAATACAAACATCTGGGGGTTCGTCGGGGTTATCGACTGGCCCACCGCCTTCTGGCAACCCGAGGCGGGCGCCTGGCGGGCTCAGCACTATTACGAACACTATCTTTTCAATCGGAACCGGGAGTTTTTGGAGCGGCTGAATCCCGGTTTGAAAATCGGGCGATGGGACCAGCCGCAGGAATGGCATGCGGACCTGGACGATCCGGAGAAGATCCCTCGTCCTGTGCCTCACCTGTTCGCGCTCCATCCGGGTAGACAGATTACTGCCGAACAAAGCGCACTGCTGGAAACCACAAAAACCACGCTCAATGCTCGAGGCGATGGCGGAACAGGTTCGGCTCAGGCGTGGAAGATCAACCTTTGGGCGCGTCTGCTAGAGGGCGACAGAGCAGGCTTCAGTGGGTCGAACTCAAGGTCGGCGGGCCCGACGTCTATCGACTTCGCAGTGAACCATTTTCAAAGCCGTACACGGCCGTGAACATGAATAATGGCACTCCATTGACGCTCTCCGGAGAGGGTGAGGTGCGCCAGTGGTCTGCTCTCAAAAGTGGAGTGTATCGTTTTTGGCGAGTGTCGGATGAAGCTGCATAGACTCCGTAAAGGCGCGGGGATCTTCTTGGAAAAATGGGAAGCTCCGTGCTGGAAAGCTTCGTGAGCGGAGAAGGAAGCAATTTATAGTCACGAAGAAAAAGGACCTCAGATGGATAACAATAATATCGCGATTCTATTAATAACCAAGCAAGTGGAGTTCATTATATGACAACAACCAATGATTCTATCGCAATGGGTGCGCACGTTCGGCAGGCACCGTTTTCTCGCCGCAAACTGGCTGAAGCGGTGCGCTGGAGTAGTAAAGTGCTGGTTGCCGGTGCTATCGGCTACCATTCGGTCAGTTTTGCTCAGCAGAGTGACGCTGAGGCTCAGATGTCGGCAGACGAGGCTCAGCTTGAGGAGATCATCGTCTCTGGTCAGCGCTTGAGTATCGAGTCCGCCCAAGAAATCAAACGCAATGCGGATGCCATCGTCGATTCGATCGTTGCGGAAGATATCGGTAAATTGCCTGACCGCAGCATCTCTGAAGCGCTGCAACGCGTTTCAGGTGTGGCGGTATCGCGCTTTGACAATCCGAGTGACCCGGAACACTTTGCCGGCGAAGGTGCCGGAGTTTCCATCCGGGGACTGCCGCAGGTTCGCGGTGAGCTCAATGGGCGGGACATCTTCTCTGCCAGTGGCGGCCGAGGCTTGAGTTTTGATGACGTGCCGGCGGAGTTGATGGCCGGTGTCGATGTGTACAAGACGCCAACCGCAGATATGGTTGAAGGCGGTCTGGGGGGAATTGTCAATCTTCGCACCCGCATGCCGTTTGACTCTGACGGACAAGTCATGAGCTTCACGGCGAAAGGGAACTACGGCGATATCATTGAGGAATTCAACTCCGAGTTTTCCGGTCTTTATAGCAATCGGTGGGATACCGATCTGGGCGACTTCGGTATTCTCCTCGATGTATCGACCTCTGATATTTCAAGCCGCTCCGATAACGTTCTGATTCGTGCGTTTCACCCGCGGGTTCCCGGTGAGACCGGAGAGCTTGCGGAAATCGAACCCGATCGAACCGTCTATGTCCCTCGCGGTGCTGACTGGCGGCGCAATGATTATGAACGGTCTCGTGATGGGCAGTATCTCGCCCTTCAGTGGGCACCGAACTCCGATTCCGAGTGGTACATGACCGCTTTCCGTAGCGAAGCCGAGCGCAACTGGAATGAGCATGCCTTCTTCATTGATGCCGGTGGTGGTTTCAATCAGTTTCTGCCCGTGCCGGGCGGGGATGATTGGGTCTACGATGAGAACAACGCCCTGGTCAGTGGTACCATCACCACGGCCCAGGGAAATGGGGTTCCCTTCGGGACCAGTACCCGCTACTCCAAGAATGAGTCGGTGACCACGGATATCTCCACCGGTTTCTCCTTGAACGTGAACGAAAACTGGCAGATTGAAGGTGATATTCAGCACGTAGTATCCACGGCGGAGTCGGAAGATTATACCCTGGGCTTGGTAGCTTTCCCCGAGGCGATTCGGGTGACCGGCCTGGATACGACCGATGGCACTCCCGACATTGAGGTTTTGCCCGCCGGGTATCTGACCAACCATGGGAATTTCAGCTACGGACAGATGATGTCCATTCCGTCGGACAACGAAGCGAAGGCCACCTCCGTTACTCTGGATGTTGAATATGAGTTTGATGACTCGGTCATTCGGTCGGTGAAGGCGGGGGCCCGCTATTCCGACAAAACCGCGGAGAACCGGGAGACGGCTCACTGGAGTGCCCGTTATCAGCCCTGGATGGTGACCGGTGTCGGTGGTTGGAACGGTATCGAAACCACCGATGATTTGCCTAAAATCGAGGATCCTCAATACCTGACCCGCTTTTCCTTTGACGACTTCCAGCGTGGGGACACCAACGTGCCCACTACCGCCATGCTGATTGATGATCGCCTTTTGAGTGACTTCCGGGGGATTACCGACGCGATTGTGGCGGTGACGCCGGGTGGCTCCAGCCAACCGGATTTCAATGCGCTGGACCTGAACAGCCCGGATAACGTCAACACGCAGGACGAGACCACCGAGGCCATCTATGTTCGTGCGGATTTCGGCTTTGACGAGTGGGAAATGCCGTTGTCAGGTAATATCGGGGTCCGGGCCGTGCGCACGGAGAATGTCTCAACCGGGCAACTGACCTATCCGACCTTCAGTGTCCCCACGGGCGAGACCGATGATCAGGGCAATGACATTACCGTTCAACCCTTCTTCCAGCCCGACCGGCCCTACTCGGGGGAGAACAGTTATACCAATGTCTTGCCGAGTATGAACCTGAAACTGGATGCCACAGACGAACTGGTATTCCGTTTTGCAGCCTCCCGCGGCATCTGGCGGCCCGAGTTCTACCGGACCAAGGCATTGTTGAACCTGAGCGCTGAGTGGGATGAAGGGGTGGAGCAGCCGGATACCATTGATGACTTTGATGAAAGCATGGTGCAGTTCAATCTCAGTTCCAATGGCACCAACCCCGTGCTTGAGCCGATGGAGGCGGATCAGTACGACTTGACCGCCGAATGGTATTTCGACGATAACGGCGGTATGCTTTATTCGGCGCTGTTCTATAAGGACGTATCGGACTTTTTCCGGGAGTCCACGGTGACCCTGGAGGAGTTCGAAGGTTTCGAGGACGTCACCAGCATTCGTACCGTGAATACCGGTACGGCGGAAGTGACCGGCTTTGAGGTTGGCGGTACCAAGTTCTTTGATCGTCTGCCCGAGCCCTGGGATGGTCTGGGGGTCCAAGCCAACTATACCTACATTGACAGCAGTGCCGATGTGCCGCGGGATACCCAGCCGGTCGATACCGACGGTTCGACATACGAAGGGCTGCCGCTCGAAGGCATTTCGGAGCACACCTATAACCTTGTCCTGATGTACGACAACTATGGTTTCAGTTCCCGTCTTGCCTGGAACTGGCGCAGCGAGGAGATGCTCTCCATCGGGCCTAACGGCTGGAACGGCAGCAATGCCGGGGTGGACTGGCGCTTGCCGATATTCGCGGACGACTATGGTCAGTTGGACTTTACCTTGGGTTATGCGATCAATGAGAATCTGTACGTGAACTTCGAAGCGTACAATATCAGTCAATCTGAAACCCGGGGTGTCGTCCGGCAAAATGGGGCCGGGGATCATACGGCGTTCGTCAACACTCAGGATACCCGTTATTCTCTGAGTCTGCGGGCGACGTTCTAACCCTGTCTTACCCGGTGCACAGGGATGTGCCCGTCTCTCGGGGCCGCCGGTACCATGGTGTGTAGGCGGTGAAATGGTGAGTTTTATGATTAACGATCCGATTCAACGTGTCGTCATTCTTGGCGGTGGCACCGCTGGGTGGATGGCGGCCGCCATGATGGCCGAACGGTACAGGGACCGTAATCTGCATATTGAGTTAGTGGAATCCCCGGACGTTCCCACTGTCGGAGTTGGAGAGGCCACTGTGCCGGGACTCCGGCAATTGCATCGGAATCTACGGGTTTCAGAAGCGGAGTTTATCCGTGCAACCGGTGCGACGTTCAAGCTGGGAATCGAATTTGAAAACTGGCGATGTCAGGGACATAAGTTCTTTCATCCATTCGCTGATTTTGGTACCAAAATCGCTGGGCAGTCGTTTTACCACTGCTGGGTAAAACAGCGGCTGGAGGGGCGCGGTTCGAGCCTTGATCACTATAGTGTCGCTGTGCAAATGGCACGTGCCGGGCGTTTTTCCCAGCCGGATATTGATGCCACCTCTCCCCTGGCCCGTTATAACTACGCCTACCACTTCGACGCTAGTCTATATGCCCGTTTTCTCCAGGCCTACGCGGAAGCGCGGGGTGTGGTACACCGGCGAGCCAATGTTGCGGCGGTGGAGCTGAATTCCGACAACGGTTATGTGCAGGCGCTCACTCTGAAAGAGGGGGGGCGGATTTCAGGTGACCTTTTTATTGATTGTTCCGGGTTTCGCAGTTTGATCCTGGGACAGACCCTGGGCGTTCCGTTTGACTCCTGGGCCGATATGCTTCCCTGTGACCGGGCGGTTGTCGTGCAGACGGAGAACACTGAGGGCCTCACTCCGTACACCCGGTCTATTGCCCGGGAAGCTGGCTGGCAGTGGCGGATACCACTGGAGCAGCGTTGCGGGAACGGCTACGTGTACAGTAGTCGTTATATTGATGACGAGCAAGCTGAACGGGATTTGCTAAGCAGTCTTCGGGAAGCGCCCATTACCGAACCGAGGAAATTATCTTTTGAAGCGGGAATGCGACGTGATTTCTGGCGGCACAATTGCGTGGCGCTGGGGTTGGCGAGCGGTTTTATTGAACCGTTGGAATCCACCAGTATCTCCCTGATTCAAACCGGAATGGAAAAGTTGATGCAGTTCATTCCGGACCTTCGGATCCAGCCGGAAAACATTGACGAGGCGAACCGGCTGAACCAACAGGAATATGAACGGGTCCGGGATTTTATACTGTTGCATTATATCGCCAGCGATCGTTCGGACACGCCTTTCTGGCGCAGTTTTCGGGATCGGCCGGTGCCAGAGCCGTTGCGAGAAAAAATGGCGAACTACGACCGGGATGGTTCCTTGGTACTGCACGAGCAGGAATCATTTCATGAGGCCAACTGGATGGCCATGTACAATGGTTTCGGACGCCTGCCGGGTCAGTGCCCGCCATCTGTTGTCTCGTTGGATGCCGATAAGCTTGAGCAGGTGATGATCCGTATGAAAGAATTGGTCGCCGAAGCGGCGAGCTGTGCGCCGTCACACTCGGAGTTTCTGGCTCAGGTGTATGACAGCGCTTAGCTCTCGATTCAACCGTTGATCCCGGGGCCTGTCGTATCGGCGGGGGTGGGAGTTGGCGAGTATGTGGCTCTGGTCACTGAAAGTTTGCCCATATCGGACAGTGATCCGAGGGACGCTCCATGCCCCGGATGTCGTAGTCAATGCCCGTCTCGGTGCATCGCTTGAGTAACGGATCGGTCGCCAGAATCAGATCAATTCTCAGGCCGCGCTTGGGGTCTGCATCAAAGCCTTTGCTCCGATAATCAAACCAGCTGAAGGTGCGCTCTTCGTCGGGATTGTGTTGGCGAAAGGTGTCCTTAAGCCCCCAGTTCAGAAGGGTATCCAACCACTCCCGTTCCTCCGGCAAGAAGCTGCATTTTCCCTCGCGCAGCCAGCGCTTGCGATTCTGTTCGCCAATACCAATATCCCGATCGGTGTGAGAGATGTTCATATCTCCCATCACCAACAGCGGCTTGGAGGGGTCACAGTGTTCGTTCAGGTAGGTCATCAGGTCCTGGTAAAATTTACGCTTATTGGGAAACTTCACCGGGTGGTCACGGTTTTCGCCCTGAGGGAAATAGCCGTTAAGCACGGTAATCTCACCCCCCAGGGGAGAGTCGAATACACCGCCGATAAAACGTCGTTGAGACTCCTCCAGATCACCGGGGAAACCCTTGATCACCTGCTTGAAGGGAAGGCGGGACAATAGTGCAACGCCGTAATGGGTTTTCTGACCGTAGAACTCCACATGGTACCCCATATCCCGTATTTCCTGTTCGGGAAACTGGTCGTCGGTGACCTTGGTTTCCTGCAGGCCAATGAAGTCCGGTTGGTGTTTGTCGATGACGGCCTGCAATTGATGAAAGCGGGTACGGATACTGTTTACGTTGAAGGAAACGGCGTTCATGCGGTTAAAGTCCTGAGTCCGATCTTATTGAGGCGTGGGTTGAAAAAGACCCCGATACAGCGCTGCCGTAAACGGTGGGCCGTATCAGGGTCGTGGGTCTGCTTGCTCACCAGTTGGCGACGCGATCCCGATCCTGTTCATTCATGGATTCAAGTTGCTCAATGAAATCCACCAGAATGTGCCCGGCTTCGTTGAGAAAGGGGTCTTTGTCTGGATTGATTTCACTGTGCGAGAGGGCGGTGAAACTGACCAGATCACCTTCTTCGTCATCGTTGGCCGCTTCTTCGGTATTGGCGCCATCGCTGGCCTCCTCCTCGTCGCCGCTGGCCACCCGGTCGATGTCTTCGTAACTTTCATACAGTGACAGTCCCTTGGCTTTGCGACGCTCATTCTCGAGCTGCAATAAGGCCTTTTCCAGGGATTCCTGCTCGTTCCGTCGCTGTTTTTCATTCAGGGAGACGACCGTGCGGTCCTTGTTCTTTTCCGTCAGCGCCATCTGCTCGCGCAGGTAAATAAAGTCGGGATTCTTTTTCACGCGCTGCTCATGCAAGGGGTTCAGGTGCGGCAAAAGCGCCTGAATATCAAAGTAGCGGGAGTGTGGGACTGCGTGTATTTTGTCCCAGGGCAGGGCATTGTCGTAGGTGCTTTCACCGACATCGTCAATGTTGACCAGGCTGGGTAGTGTCATGTCGGGAATTACCCCGCGGTGCTGTGTGCTCTCGCCCGATACGCGGTAGAACTTGGATTCTGTCAGTTTGAGCTGCCCGGCATCGACCGGCACCAGAGACTGCACAGACCCTTTGCCGAAGCTCTGGGTGCCGACAATAATGCCTCGTCCGTAATCCTGAATGGCGCCGGCAAAAATTTCCGAGGCCGAGGCGCTCAGGCGATCAATCAGAACCACCAGCGGACCGCGATAAGCCGCTCGCGAATGTGACTGATAATTGCGCGAGATCAGCTCATTGGTCTGGCGGATCTGAACCACGGGTCCGCGATCAATGAACAGGTCGGTCAGGGTGGTGGCTTCCTGCAGGGAGCCGCCGCCGTTGCCTCGCAAGTCGAGCACAATACCGTCTACATTCTCTTTTTCCAGTTCCTGCAGAATGCGGTGGACGTCCCGGGTGGTGCTCTTGAAGTTGGGGTCGCGCTTGCGATAAGCCTCGAAGTCCATGTAGAAGGTGGGCACGCGAATGACGCCAATTTTGTAGCGGTCGCGCCCATTCATCACCTCGAATACGTCGTGCTTGGCGGCTTGTTCCTCAAGCTTGACCTTGTCCCGGGTGATGGTGATGATTTTGGTGGCACTGTCGGTGGGGGCCTTGGCAGGCAATACCTCCAGACGGACGACGGTGTCTTTTTTGCCGCGAATCTGTTCGACCACTTCGTCGAGGCGCCAGCCGACCACGTCGGTCATTTCGCCTTCCTCGCCCTGACCGACGGCGACGATGCGGTCAGCCGGACGCAGCTCGCCCTGCTTGTCTGCCGGGCCGGCGGGAACCAGACGCATGACTTTGGTGTGCTCGTCCTCTGTCTGGAGTACGGCACCAATACCCTCCAGTGACAGAGACATGTTGATATTGAAGTTTTCCAGTGTTCTCGGCGACAGGTAGTTGGTGTGCGGATCGTACAGCGTGGTCAGGCTGTTGATCACGACTTCGAATGCATCGTCGTTGTCCTGTTGGCGAACCCGGCGAAGCTGATTCTCATAGCGTTTGCGCAGCAGCTCCTTGCTTTCTTCGAGATCTTTACCGGCGAGCACCAGATCCAGCAGACTGGCTTTGACCCGACGGTGCCAGAGTTCGTCGGCGGTTTTCTTGTCCTGGGGCCACTCGGCGTGCTCCCAATCCACCACGAGCTCATCGTCGGTCGTGAAGTCGTATTGAATCTCGTCGCTTTCCAGTCGTTCAATCACGGACTCCAGGCGTGTCGTCAGACGCTGCCGGTAGATGTCGAAGATTTCAAAGGCCTCGTTGAGGTTGCCTTTGGCGAGCCAGTCGTCAAATCTGTCCCGATGACGATTGAACCCGTCGATATCGGCTTTGAAAAAATAGCTCTTGGTGGGGTCCAGCGTTTTCAGGTAATTGTCCAGATACTCGGACGACATGTCGTCATTGAGGGACTGGTCCCGGTAGTGGTGCTCGCTCAGTTGCTGGACCACGCTCGCCGTGACCTGGCGGTGTTGATCCGTGATTTCCAGGGGGGCCAGGGCGGCAGCCCAGACCAGTGGGGCGCTGAACAACAGGGCCGAGATGGCGAGACTGCTGCGCAGGAACTTCGGGACGTTGAGCATAGATTCAATCCTGCTGTGTTTCCGGTGCCCAAGGACCTTGCTGGAGGTCGAAAGGCGCACTGGAAGCGGCATTAATACTGGAGTTTCATACTACTATAGCCCCCGGAGTATGGCTACCGGGGCGGCTTCAGGAGACGTTTAGAAAGGTAAACGGACGGGAGAGTTCCCCCGGGTGTGCGCGAGGCGATCAGCCGGCAATGGGTGACGAGGGCCCGAAATGCATCGGGGCCGCACACTGTGCGGCCCCGGCGTGCCCCGGAGGGCGTCTGAGATGGGTGCCTCAGGCGGGATAATCCCGCTTGCTGTAGCCGGTATACAACTGGCGTGGGCGACCGATCTTGTAGGGGGCGCTGACCATTTCCTGCCAGTGGGCATACCAGCCGACGGCGCGGCCAGTGGCAAAAATCACTGTGAACGCTTCGGTGGGAATGCCAATGGCTTTCATGATGATGCCGGAGTAAAAGTCCACGTTGGGGTAGAGCTTCTTCTGGATGAAGTACTCGTCTTCCAGTGCAATTTTCTCCAGACGCTTGGCGATCGCCAGCAGTGGGTCGTTTTCCAGGCCCAGCTCCGAGAGTACTTCGTCAGCGGCCTGCTTCATCACTTTGGCGCGTGGATCAAAGTTCTTGTAGACCCGGTGACCGAAGCCCATCAGGCGGAAGGGATCATTTTTGTCTTTGGCCTTGGCCACGTAGGTATCGATATTGTCGACGCTACCAATTTCCTCAAGCATGTTGAGCACGGCCTCATTGGCACCGCCGTGGGCGGGTCCCCACAGGGTGGCAATGCCGGCCGCGATCGCGGCAAAGGGGTTGGTGCCAGAGGAGCCGGACAGGCGAACGGTGGAGGTGGAAGCGTTCTGCTCGTGGTCCGCATGGAGCAGGAAGATCCGGTCCATGGCCTTGGCCAGCACCTGGTTGACCTTCGGGCCTTGTCCGGCGGTACCGAAGGTCATGTTCAGGTAGTTTTCAGCGTAGGCGAGATCGGCATCGGGCGCAATGAATTCCTCTCCCTGGCGGTGCTTGTGGGCCATGGCGGCCAGGGTCGGCATCTGTCCGATCAGGCGGTAAGCGGTGATGCGGCGACTCTCTTCGCTGGTGATGTCGGTCTCATCATGATAAACCGCTGCGAGGGCGTTGACCGCGCTGCCCATGATGGCCATGGGGTGGGCGTTCCGGTTGAAACCACGGATGATTCTGGCCACCGAGTCATCGACTTTGGAGTGCTTTTTGACTTCCTCGGCGAAGGTTGCCTTCTGCTCATTTGAGGGAAGCTCGCCATTCAGCAGGAGGTAGCAGGTCTCCAGGTAGTCGGAGTGCTCAGCCAGTTGATCGATGGGGTAGCCGCGGTGCAGAAGCACCCCTTTGGCACCATCAATGAAGGTGATTTTGGACTCGCAGGGGGCGGTGGACATAAACCCCGGGTCGTAGGTGAAAAAACCCTTCTTGGTCAGGCCGGAGACATCAATCACGTCAGGGCCGGCAGTGCTCGGGTAAACAGGCAGATCAATGGGCGCATCCAGGCCGTCGACCGTTAACCGTGCTTTTCTGTCAGTCATTACGGACTCCTGTGGTTTACAAACTTTTAAGGCTTCCAGGAATGGCTGGATGGCCAGACCGGGTTTTTAATCGGGGCGTCACTATAAGCCCCGGCGTGGGTTTGTCAAACAGCCCACGGGTTGATGGGAGGCGGCATTATAGAGGAGAAGGGCCCATTTCGGTAGTTTTTCGCGAGCCGGTTGGCAAAAAATCCGGTTGACTGCGGGCCCGTTTCTGTTGTTTCGGCTGCCCCGGGGACGGTTCCGGGGAGGAGTGATCCGGTGGCGCGGGGCGTGTCGTAATAGATGACAGCGCTGTCTGACTTCGGGCTCCGGGAGGGAGGTGGAAAAATCCGGTGGCGATTTGCCTCCAAATGGGGCGTCAAGAGGCTCCAGTGCACGCCAATCGGGCATTTCCGGGCGATTTTTGCCCGGGTTTTTGTTTGTGTTTCAGGATTCGACTCTCTATAATACGCCGCGACTTGCAGGCAGCGGTGAGAGAGCCAATCGTCGGTCTTGGCCACCATCTTTAACAAGGTGTTGATCGGATACGGCGCACAAACAAATCAACCTGGCGACCGCCCTGTGTGCTCTGGAGAGATGCGCTTGGCGCTATTTCGCTAACCTGCCTACATTGCTGGGCTAGAAGGTGACTATCAACCGTGAAAAACCAAAGACCTGTCAATCTCGATATCTCCACCATCAAACTTCCGATTACCGCAATTGTTTCCATTCTTCACCGTATCTCCGGTGTATTCCTTTTTGCCGGAGTGGCCGTACTGCTCTGGTTGCTCGATGGCAGCCTTGCCTCTGAAGAGCAGTTTGTGGCTCTGCAGGAGACGCTGACCCAACCGGTCTGGCAATTCATTGTCTGGGCGGTGGTCGCCGCGCTTGCCTATCACATGGCGATGGGGGTCCGGCACCTGTTTATGGATTGTGGCATTGGTGAAAGCCTGAAAGGTGGTCGCCTGGGTGCGAAGCTCGCACTGGCGGTGGCCGTTGTACTGATTGTTCTGGCAGGAGTCTGGATATGGTAACCGCGGTAACCAATCTCGGCCGCAGCGGCCTGTATGACTGGCTGATCCAGCGTGTGAGCGCGGTGATCATGGCCATCTACACCGTCTTTATTGTGGCTTACATGCTAATAACCCCCGAACTGAGTTTTGAGCAGTGGCAGGGCCTGTTTGGCCAGCTGTGGATGCGGGTGTTCACCCTCATGACCCTGCTGTCCATCGTGGCTCACGCCTGGATCGGCCTGTGGGCGGTCCTGACGGACTACATCACCGAGCGGATGATGGGCGGAAAAGCCCTGGTGTTGCGTCTGCTGGCTCAAGTACTGCTGGCGGTAGTCGCCGTGACTTACACCCTCTGGGGTGTCGAAATTATCTGGGGGTTTTAAGCTATGCGCACGATTTCCTTTGACGGCATCGTCGTCGGTGGTGGCGGCGCGGGCATGCGCGCGGCCCTTCAGTTGGCCAGCTCCGGTTACAAAACCGCGGTGATCACCAAAGTATTCCCGACCCGCTCGCATACCGTGTCCGCCCAGGGCGGCATCACCTGCGCCATTGCCAGTGCCGACCCCAACGATGATTGGCGTTGGCATATGTATGACACGGTAAAGGGCTCGGATTACATCGGTGATCAGGACGCCATCGAGTATATGTGCTCCGTGGGTCCCGAAGCCGTGTTCGAGCTTGAGCACATGGGATTGCCGTTCTCCCGTACCGAAGAGGGGCGCATTTATCAGCGTCCGTTTGGTGGTCAATCCAAGGATTTTGGCCGTGGCGGCCAGGCGGCGCGCACCTGCGCGGCGGCGGATCGCACGGGGCACGCGCTGCTGCACACCCTGTATCAGGGCAATATCAAGAGCAACACGGTATTCATGAATGAATGGTATGCCGTGGATCTGGTTAAGAACGCCGATAACGCTGTGGTGGGCGTGATCGCTATCAACATTGAAGACGGCGAGACGGTTTTTGTCCGCTCCAAGGCCACAGTGTTGGCAACCGGCGGTGCCGGTCGTATTTACGCTTCCACCACCAACGCGCACATCAATACCGGCGATGGTATTGGCATGGCGCTGCGCGCCGGTTTCCCGGTCCAGGATATGGAAATGTGGCAGTTCCACCCCACCGGTATTCACGGCGCGGGCACCCTGGTGACCGAAGGTTGCCGAGGTGAGGGCGGCTACCTCATCAATAAGGACGGCGAGCGCTTTATGGAGCGTTATGCGCCCAACGCCAAAGACCTCGCTGGCCGCGACGTGGTCGCACGCTCCATGGTCATGGAGATTCTGGAGGGCCGCGGTTGTGGCCCCAATGGCGATCACGTACTGCTCAAGCTCGATCACCTGGGCGAAGAAGTGCTGGAAAGCCGTCTGCCCGGTATCTGCGAGCTCTCCCGTACCTTTGCCCATGTGGATCCGGTCAAAGAGCCGATCCCGGTGGTCCCCACCTGCCACTATATGATGGGTGGTATTCCGACCAACGTGAACGGTCAGGCCCTGACGGTGGACGCGGATGGCAAGGACGTTCCGATTGAAGGTCTGTTCGCCTGCGGTGAGGCGGCCTGTGTGTCGGTACACGGTGCCAACCGCCTGGGCGGTAACTCGCTGCTGGACCTGGTGGTGTTTGGCCGGGCGGCCGGCAAGCACATTGAGAAGGTGCTGCGTGAAGGCGCCGAGCAGCAGGCGCCGCGCGAGAGCGATATTGAAGCGTCGCTGGCCCGCCTGAATCGACTGAACAGCTCTACTGGTGGTGAAAGCAGCGCAGTACTGCGCAAAGAGCTGCAGGAAGTGATGCAGAATCACTTCGGCGTGTTCCGCAAGGGCGATTTCATGGCCGAGGGCATCAAAAAGCTGGCCGCTCTGCGAGAGCGCATTGAAAACGTGTCCATTGACGACAAGAGCGATGCGTTCAACACGGCCCGGATTGAAGCTCTGGAATTGCAGAACCTGCTGGAAGTGGCTGAGGCGACTGCCATCGCCGCCAACGAGCGCACCGAGTCCCGCGGCGCTCATGCCCGCGAGGACTTCCAGGAGCGCGACGACAAAAACTGGCTGTGCCACTCCATGTACTATCCGGTTGACAAGCGGGTGGGTAAGCGCGGTGTGAACTTTGCCCCGCGCACCATGGACGCGTTCGAACCGAAAGCACGTGTTTATTAAGGGGTACGAGTTATGTTGAAAGTTGAAGTCTATCGCTACAACCCCGAGACCGACAAAGCGCCTTACATGAAGTCCTATGAAGTGGACACGCAGGGTAAGGATCTGATGGTGCTCGACGTGCTGGGCATGCTCAAGGAACAGGACGAGTCCCTGGCTTACCGCCGCTCCTGCCGCGAGGGGGTTTGTGGCTCGGATGGCATGAATATCAACGGGGTCAATGGTCTGGCCTGCATTACGCCGCTGTCTCAGGCGGTAAAGAACAACAAGTTGGTGGTTCGGCCACTGCCGGGGCTGCCGGTGATTCGTGACCTGGTCATCGATATGACCCAGTTCTACGATCAGTACAAGAAAATCGAGCCCTATTTGCAGAATGATACCCCCGCTCCGGCGATCGAGCGGTTACAATCTCCCGAAGATCGTGCCAAGCTGGACGGCCTGTACGAGTGCATTCTGTGTGCCTGCTGCTCGACCAGTTGCCCGTCGTTCTGGTGGAATCCGGACAAGTTTATCGGTCCGGCGGGTCTGCTCCAGGCCTATCGATTCCTGGCGGACAGTCGTGACCTGGCGACCGAGAAGCGTTTATCGAATCTGGATGACCCCTTCAGCGTATTCCGCTGTCACGGCATTCAGAACTGCGTGTCCGTGTGCCCCAAAGGGTTGAATCCGACCCGGGCCATCGGTCATATTCGCACCATGCTGCTGCAGAGTGCGACCTGATCACACTCAGGTGTGAGCAAAAAGGGTTGGACCTGGGGTCCGACCGTCCGGCACACCCTTCGGGGTGTGCCTGAGTATTTGAGCGGCGCGCTCTGCCACAAGCGGGGTGCGTTATGGTAGCTAACGGCTAGAGACTAGCAGGGGGAGTATCGGGTAACACCCGATCCGGCCGCCAGCCATCCCGGTTGCCCCGGTGGTTGGTGAACCCCATGACAAGGTGGGTGTAATGCAAGACAGCATCATGGAGCAATTTTGGCGCACGTCCCATATCTCCGGAGGGAATGCCGCCTACGTCGAAGCGCTCTACGACACATATCTACACGATCCCAACGCGGTTCCCGACGAGTGGCGCACTTATTTTGAGCAGTTGCCCCGGGTCAATGGGGTGGTCACCCAGGACGTTCCGCACTCCGTTATTCGCGAGCAGTTTCAGCGTCTCGCCAAAACCCGCTCAGCGACCGCTTCGGCCACTGCGGCGGGCTCAGTCAGCCTCGAGCATGAGCGCAAGCAGGTCAAAGTTCTTCAACTGATCAGCTCCTACCGCTTCCGCGGCCACCAGAAAGCCCAACTCGACCCCCTCAGCCTGATGGACCGTGAACGGGTCCCCGACCTGGAGCTGGGGTTTCACGGTCTGACCGATGCTGATCTGGATACCGTTTTCAATACCGGCAACCTGTTCATCGGCCGGGAAGAGGCTCCGCTCAAGGACATCGTCGACGCTCTGGAACAGACCTACTGCGGGCACGTCGGCCCGGAAATCATGCACATCACCAACCTGGCGGAGAAGCAGTGGCTTCAACAGCGTCTGGAGAGTGTGCGTTCCAAGCCCGATTTCAGTGATGAGCAACGCCTGGCGGTGCTGGATCGTCTGGTGGCCGCCGAAGGGCTGGAGCGGCACCTTGATAGCAAATACCCCGGGACCAAGCGTTTTGGTCTGGAGGGGGGAGAGAGCTTCATCCCGTTGGTGGATGCCATCGTCAACCGCGCGGGCGGTTATGGCGCGAAAGAAATTGTACTGGGTATGGCCCACCGGGGCCGTCTGAACACCCTGGTCAACATCTTCGGTAAAAGTCCTTCCGAGCTGTTTGGTGAGTTCGAGGGTACCAAGCGTCTGGTGGATACCTCGGGTGATGTCAAATATCACCAGGGGTTCTCCTCCAACATCATGACGCCCGGCGGCGAGTTGCACATGGCCATGGCCTTCAACCCGTCGCACCTGGAAATCGTTTCTCCGGTGGTTGAAGGGTCGGTACGGGCCCGTCAGGACCGCCGTGATGACCCGATCGGTGCCAAAGTGCTACCGATTGTGGTGCACGGGGATGCGGCATTTGCCGGTCAGGGCGTGGTCATGGAAACTTTCCAGATGTCCCAGACCCGCGCCTATGCCACGGGCGGTACCGTGCATCTGGTGATCAATAACCAGGTTGGTTTTACCACCAGCAAGCGCGAGGACATGCGTTCGACCGAATACTGCACCGATGTCGCCAAGATGGTGGAAGCGCCGATCTTTCACGTCAATGGTGATGACCCGGATGCGGTGTTGTTTGCGGCGCAGTTGGCGGCGGATTACCGCTATGAGTTCAAGAAAGACGTGGTGATCGACCTGGTGTGCTACCGCCGTCGCGGCCACAATGAGGCCGATGATCCCTCTGCGACACAACCGTTGATGTATCAGCTGATCCGCAAGCACAAAACCACCCGGGCCCTCTATGCTGACAAGCTGATTTCGGCCGGAGTGGTGACGGCGGAAAAAGTCGACGAGATGATGAACAACTACCGCGCCGCCCTGGATCGCGGTGAAAGTGTGGCCAACGGCCTGGTCACTGAGCCGGACCGCTCACTGTTTGTCGACTGGACGCCCTACATCGGCCACGACTGGAATACGCCGGGCGATACCAGCTTCGACCTGAAACGTCTGCAGGAACTCGGTCACAAGATGTGCGAGATTCCCGACGGCGTGGTGGTGCACAAGCAGGTCGGCAAGATTTACGACGACCGTCGCAAGATGGCCGGTGGCGCTCTGCCCATCAACTGGGGTATGGCGGAAACGCTCGCCTACGCAACGCTGCTGGATCAGGGCTACGGCGTCCGCCTGACCGGTCAGGATGTCGGGCGAGGCACCTTCTCACACCGTCACGCAGTAGTGCACAGTCAGAAAGACGGTTCCACCTATATCCCGCTGCGTCACCTCAAAGAGGATCAGCCAGCGCTGGATCTGTATGACTCCTTCCTGTCTGAAGAAGCGGTGCTGGCGTTCGAGTATGGCTATGCCACCACCACCCCGAACGGCCTGATCATCTGGGAAGCCCAGTTTGGCGATTTTGCCAACGGCGCGCAGGTGGTCATCGATCAGTTCATCACCAGTGGTGAGCACAAGTGGGGCCGCCTGTGTGGCCTGACCATGCTGTTGCCTCACGGCTACGAAGGGCAGGGCCCGGAGCACTCCTCCGCGCGTCTGGAGCGCTTTATGCAGCTGTGTGCCGAGCACAATATACAGGTCTGCATTCCGACCACCCCGGCTCAGGTGTTCCACATGCTGCGTCGTCAGGTGATCCGCCCGATGCGTCGCCCCCTGGTGGTCATGAGTCCGAAATGGATTCTGCGTCACAAGCTGGCGACCTCCAGCCTGGAAGATCTGGCCAATGGTTACTTTCATAACGTGATCACCGAAGAGCAGGTGGACCCGGCGAAAGCCAAACGGGTGGTGCTCTGCTCCGGTAAGGTCTACTACCATTTGCTTGAAGAGCGTATGGAGCGTGAACAGGATGATGTCGCGCTGATTCGGCTGGAACAGCTTTACCCCTTCCCGGAAGAAGAGTTGAAAGAAGCGCTGGCGCCTTTCAAGAACTTGAAGGATATCGTCTGGTGCCAGGAAGAGCCCATGAACCAGGGCGCCTGGTACAGCAGCCAGCACCACATGCGGCGTGTGGTGAATGATCACAACCCGGACCTCTATCTCAGCTATGTGGGGCGCGACCCATCAGCGGCACCGGCCGCGGGTTATGCCTCCGTGCATCTGGAAGAGCAGAAGCGTTTCATCAATGAGGCTCTGAGCGTTTGACGCCGGAGCCTGTGTTCGACAAAGAATCCACAGCGATTGCTAAGGACAAAGAATGACTATTGAGATCAAAGCCCCGACTTTCCCCGAATCTGTTCAGGACGGGAGCATCGCCACCTGGCACAAAAAGCCCGGTGAAGCTGTTTCCCGCGACGAATTGATTGTCGATATCGAAACTGACAAAGTGGTGCTGGAAGTGGTGGCGCCGGCTGATGGCAGCCTGTCCGAAATTCTGAAAGAAGAGGGCGATACCGTCCTGAGCAATGAAGTCATTGCCAAGTTTGAAGAAGGCGAGGCTGGCGCCAAGAGCGAAGCAAAAGACGAGGCCGCCGAGGAGAAAAAATCCGACGAGAAGTCCGAGAGCAAGCCCGCTGACGGCGGCGACCAGGCGACGTCCGGTGACGAGGGCGAAAAACTGCTCAGCCCGGCGGCTCGCAAGATGGCCGATGAGAACGACATCGACCCCAACAGCGTTCCGGGTACCGGGAAAGACGGTCGGGTCACCAAAGAGGATGTGGCCAACTTCCTCAAGTCCGGTGGCAGCAAGACCGCCAGCGAGCCCGGCAGCGCCCCCGCCAAAGCCGCCGAAGTCGAAGCGCCGGCAGGCGATCGTGCCGAGAAGCGGGTGCCAATGACCCGCCTGCGTAAGCGTATCGCCGAGCGTCTGCTTGAGGCCTCCAATACGACCGCCATGTTGACCACCTTCAACGAGGTGAACATGGGGCCGATCATGGAGCTGCGCGCCAAATACAAAGACCAGTTCGAGAAGTCCCACGACGGCACCCGTCTGGGGTTCATGGGCTTTTTCGTGAAGGCCGCCGCCGAAGCGCTGCGTCGTTTCCCCGCGGTTAATGCCTCGATCGACAATAACGACATTGTCTATCATGGCTATCAGGACATCGGCGTCGCCGTGTCCACCGACAAGGGGCTGGTCGTGCCGGTATTGCGCAATGCCGAAAACATGGGGCTGGCGGATATCGAAAGCACCATTCGTGATTACGGCCTGCGCGCCCGTGACGGCAAACTGGGCATTGAAGAAATGACCGGTGGTACCTTCACCATCACCAACGGCGGGGTGTTCGGTTCGCTGTTGTCCACCCCGATTCTGAACCTGCCGCAATCCGCCATTCTGGGAATGCACAAGATTCAGGAGCGCCCGATGGCGGTCAATGGTGAGGTGAAAATTCTGCCGATGATGTACCTGGCACTCTCCTACGACCACCGCCTGCTGGATGGCAAAGAAGCCGTTCAGTTCCTGGTGACCATCAAGGATCTGTTGGAAGACCCGGCACGAATCCTTCTGGAAATCTGATGAACAGAGCGGGCAGGTTACTGCCCGCTCTGGCATAGCTCACTGATCGCATGACGGTGTTTGGCCCGATCAAGAGGGTGCCAGGCAGCCTTGCAAACCTGGGAAACGAAATATGTCTGATAAATTTGATGTGGTAGTCATTGGTTCCGGCCCGGCCGGATACGTTGCGGCGATTCGCGCGGCGCAGCTGGGCCTGAAAACGGCGTGTGTTGAAAAGTGGAAGAACAGCGAAGGCAAGGGCGTCAACGGTGGCACCTGCCTGAACGTGGGCTGCATCCCCTCCAAGGCGCTGCTGGACAGCTCCTACAAATACCACGAAGCCAAAGATGACTTCAAAGTACACGGTATTTCTACCAAGGGCATCGAAATTGATGTGCCTTCAATGATCCAGCGTAAAGACAACATCGTCAAGCAGTTGACCGGCGGTATTTCAGCGCTGTTCAAGGCCAACGGCGTTACCTCGATTTTCGGCACCGGCAAACTGCTGGCCAACCGTAAAGTGGAAGTGACCGGGCATGACGGTAAAACCAGAACTCTGGAAGCGGATAACGTCATTCTGGCCTCCGGTTCCAAGCCCATCGACATTCCGGTAGCGAAAATCGACAACGATGTGATTGTCGACTCCACCGGTGCTCTGGAGTTTGATGCGGTACCCAAACGTCTCGGCGTCATCGGTGCCGGCGTGATCGGTCTGGAACTGGGCAGTGTCTGGAACCGTCTGGGATCCGATGTGGTCGTGCTTGAGGCCATGGACAAGTTCCTGTCCATCATGGACCAGCAGATCGCCAAAGAAACCCAGAAAATTCTGACCAAGCAGGGACTGGATATTCGTCTGAGCTGCCGGGTGACCGGTTCCGAAGTCAAGGGCAAGAAAGTGACCGTAACCTTTACCGACAAAGACGGTAAAGAACAGAAAGAGATCTTTGACAAGCTGATTGTCTGTGTCGGGCGTCGTCCTTATACCGAGGGCCTGCTGGCAGAAGACAGCGGCGTGAACCTGGACGAGCGCGGCTTTATTTACGTCAATGATCTTTGTGCCACTGGTGCGCCCGGCGTCTGGGCGATTGGCGATGTGGTTCGCGGTCCGATGCTGGCTCACAAGGGCTCCGAAGAGGGCGTGATGGTCGCCGAGCGCATTGCCGGTCAGAAAACTGTCATGAACTACGATGTGGTTCCCAACGTGATCTATACCCATCCGGAAGTCGCCTCGGTCGGTCGTACCGAAGAGCAGATCAAGGCCGATGGCGAGCCCTACAACGTCGGTACCTTCCCGTTCGCGGCCAGCGGCCGTGCCATGGCGGCCAATGAAACCGGCGGTCTGGTCAAAATCATTGCCCATGCGGACACCGATCGCATTCTGGGCGCCCACATTGTGGGACCGAGTGCCGCCGATCTGGTTCAGCAGGTGGCGATTGCAATGGAGTTCGGCAGCAGTGCTGAAGATCTGGGTCTGATGGTCTTTGGCCATCCGACGCTGTCTGAAGCTGTGCATGAAGCAGCCTTGGCGGTTCATGGTCATGCGATCCATGTCGCCAATAAGAAGAAGCGCTAATAATAACGAGAAATGACACTGAGTTAGACAACTCAACCCAGGGGGCAGGCCGCCGCGGTGCGGTCTGCTAATTGGTCATTCTTGCCGGAAATGCCGTAAGAGACCTCGGTCCGGCAACAGACAATGTGGAACTGCACCATGAATTTGCATGAATATCAGGGTAAGCAACTGTTCGCTCAGTACGGGCTGCCCGTATCCAAGGGTGTCGCTGCCCAGACTCCCGCGGAAGCGGTAGCCGCGGTCGACACCATCGGCGGTACTGAATTCGTCGTCAAAGCCCAGGTTCACGCTGGCGGCCGCGGTAAGGCGGGCGGCGTCAAGCTGGTCAAGTCCAAGGCGGAAGTCGAAGCCTTTGCCAAGCAGTGGTTGGGCAAGAACCTGGTGACCTACCAGACCGACGAAAAAGGTCAGCCGGTCAGCCGCATTCTGGTTGAGACCTGCACCGATATCGATAAAGAGCTCTATCTGGGCGCTGTGGTCGATCGCTCCAGCCGTCGTATCGTGTTCATGGCGTCTACCGAAGGCGGCGTGGAAATCGAGAAAGTGGCTGAGGAAACACCGGAAAAAATCCTCAAGGCCACCATCGATCCGCTGGTTGGCGCCCAGCCCTATCAGGGCCGCGAGCTGGCCTTCAAGCTGGGCCTGGAAGGTAAACAGGTCAAGCAGTTCGTACAGATCTTTCTGGGTCTGGCGAAAATGTTCAAAGAGAAGGACGTGGCGCTGATCGAGATCAATCCGCTGGTCATCACACCGGCCGGTGATCTGCACTGCCTGGACGCCAAAGTGGCGATCGACGGCAATGCGCTCTACCGCCACGATGATCTGCACGAAATGCATGACCCCTCGCAGGAAGACGCCCGTGAAGCCCACGCCGCCAAGTGGGGACTGAACTACGTGGCACTTGATGGCAACATCGGCTGCATGGTCAACGGTGCCGGTCTGGCCATGGGTACCATGGACATCGTCAAACTGCACGGTGGTGCGCCGGCGAACTTCCTGGACGTCGGTGGCGGTGCCACCAAAGAGCGCGTTGTGGAAGCGTTCAAAATCATTCTGTCTGACGAAAACGTCAAGGCCGTTCTGATCAACATCTTCGGCGGTATCGTTCGCTGTGACCTGATCGCCGAAGGCGTGATTGGCGCCGTGGAAGAGGTGGGCGTGAAGGTGCCGGTGGTTGTCCGCCTGGAAGGTAATAACGCCGAGCTCGGCGCCAAAGTACTGGCGGACAGCGGTCTGAACATCATCGCCGCGACCAGCTTGACTGACGCTGCTCAGCAAGTGGTTAAAGCCGCGGAGGGCTAAGGGCGACCGGAAACTGAATGTTTCCGCAGCGCCCTTAGCGACCGGCCAGGACGGCCGGGCCGGACCCAGACACCAGGGACGGTTTCACACTCCGCAGCACAATAGAATTTGAGGACTCAACAATGAGCGTTTTGATCAACAAAGATACCAAAGTGATCTGCCAGGGTTTCACCGGTGCCCAGGGTACCTTCCACTCTGAGCAGGCAATTGCCTACGGCACCAAGATGGTCGGCGGTGTTACTCCGGGCAAGGGCGGCCAGACCCATCTGGGCCTGCCGGTGTTTAACACCGTCGCTGAAGCCGTGGCCGAAACCGGCGCCGAAGCGTCCGTCATCTATGTACCGGCTCCGTTCTGTAAGGACTCGATCCTGGAAGCGGCCAACGCCGGCATCAAGCTGATCGTGTGCATTACCGAAGGCATTCCGACTCTGGATATGCTGGATTGCAAAGTGAAATGCGATGAGCTGGGCGTACGCCTGATCGGCCCGAACTGCCCGGGTGTGATCACACCGGGTGAGTGCAAGATCGGCATTATGCCGGGCCACATTCACAAGCCGGGCAAAGTGGGCATCGTGTCCCGGTCCGGTACCCTGACCTATGAAGCGGTCAAGCAGACCACCGACTTCGGTTACGGCCAGTCCACCTGTGTGGGTATTGGTGGCGATCCGATCCCGGGCTCCAATTTCATCGACATTCTGGAGATGTTCCAGAACGATCCGAAGACCGAAGCGATTGTGATGATCGGCGAGATTGGTGGCAGTGCGGAAGAAGAAGCCGCAGCGTTCATCAAGGCCAATGTGACCAAACCGGTGGTATCTTACATCGCGGGTGTCACGGCGCCGAAGGGTAAGCGCATGGGCCACGCCGGTGCGATCATCGCCGGCGGTAAGGGCACCGCTGACGAGAAGTTCGCGGCCCTGGAAGACGCCGGTGTGAAAACCGTACGCAGCCTGGCGGACATCGGCCAGGCTCTGAAAGAAGCCACTGGTTGGTAAGTCTTTCAGTCAAAAAAGGCGGCCTGTGAGCCGCCTTTTTTGTGTCTGTTGTCTTATTTCTTGAGCGACGTTTTAGTCCGGCGTTGGGGAGGAATACCATGTGGAGACCCGCCGTAAATACATCCCTGTAGGCTTCTCATCGGCATCCATGCCTCAGAGAGTCTCCACATGGTATTCCTCCCCAACGCCTCAGTGCCAACAAATTGCCACCGACGCATCGCCATGTTGTTCCGACTGTCTGTAGACGGGTACCGAGGGGTTTTAGTGGCAAAACGTGCTAGCTCCAAACAGCGTTGAGTTGGCACCAGCGGAGGGTGGGTATACCACTGCAAGACCATTACCCGCCTGGACGGCGGGTAATGAGCCCCCATGGGCCGCTCATTGGCTCCTGCCATCGCGGCATTCGTGCATCCATGCACATCATGGGTTTACGGCGTGTCTTGCAGTGGTATACCCACCCGCAGCGCCACAATGCGAAGTGCCTAGTAAGGTGCCGCCAAGAGCAGCAACTCAACGCTTACGCAATGAAGGCTTGACCGGCGCTTTGGGTAGATGAAGTTTTTCCGTCCGATACTCACCGGGCTTTAGCTGATCCAGGGACCAGGTGCCGATGCGGGCGCGGACCAGGCGCAGTGTGGGGTGGCCGACCGCCGCCGTCATCCGGCGTACCTGACGGTTGCGGCCCTCGGTGATGGTTAGCTCCAGCCAGATGGTGGGAACGGATTTTCGCTCCCGCACCGGAGGGTTTCGGGGCCAGAGGAATGGTTCGGGAATCTGTTTTACCTTGGCCGGGCGAGTCCGACCGTCGTTGAGCGTGACACCCTCACGCAACGCCTGCAGAGCAGACTTGTCGGGCGCGCCCTCCACCTGCACCCAATACACCTTGGGCAGTTTGTGCAGCGGGTGGGCGATCTGGTGCTGCACCTGGCCATCATCGGTGAGCAACAGCAGGCCCTCGGAGTCGCGGTCCAGACGGCCGGCCGGGTAAACGCCGGGGATATCGATGTAACGGGCCAACGTATCCCGGCCCTCCGCATCGGTGAACTGAGTGAGTACCCCATAAGGTTTATTGAACAACAACAGACGTGCCACAGATAACCTCGTTTCATGCCGGGCGTGGTCATTACTGGTATAATGCGCGCGATCAAAACACCGGCACACCCCCAGACAAGATGGAGTGACAGCTTATCATGACCGAATCCAAAATCATCTATACGGAAACTGACGAGGCGCCCGCGCTGGCGACCTACTCTCTGCTGCCGATCGTTCGCGCCTTTGCCGAACCCTGTGGCGTAGCGATTGAAACCCGTGACATTTCCCTGTCAGGACGGATCATTTCCCAGTTTCCGGAGCGTCTGAGTGAAGCGCAGCGCATCGCCGATGATCTGGCGGAGTTGGGCGAGCTGGCAAAAACGCCGGAAGCCAATATTGTCAAATTGCCGAATATCAGCGCCTCCATTCCCCAGTTGAAGGCGGCCATCAAAGAGCTTCAGAAACAGGGCTATGACCTGCCGGATTACCCGGATGAGCCCAAGAACGACGAAGAAAAAGCCGTCAAGGCCAAGTACGACAAGGTGAAGGGTAGTGCGGTCAATCCTGTGCTGCGCGAAGGCAACTCCGACCGTCGTGCCCCGGCTTCGGTCAAGCAGTATGCGCGCAAAAACCCGCATAAAATGGGTGCCTGGTCTGCGGACTCCAAATCTCACGTGGCTCACATGTCCCACGGCGACTTTTACGGTAGCGAGCAGTCCGTGCTGGTCGAGAAAGCCACCGATGTCAAAATCCAATTGGTCACCGACGCGGGTGACACCCAGGTCCTGAAAGAAAAAACCGCGCTGCTCGACGGTGAGATCATTGACGCGGCGGTGATGAGCAAGCAGGCGTTGCGGGACTTCCTAGAAGCCGAAATCAAAGATGCCAAAGCCAAAGATGTGCTCTTTTCTCTGCACCTGAAGGCGACCATGATGAAGGTCTCCGACCCGATTCTGTTCGGCCATACGGTGGAAGTGTATTACGCCGACGCGCTGAAAAAACACGAAGCCGCTCTGAAGTCTGTTGGCTTTGACCCGAACAACGGGATCGGCGATCTGTATTCCTGCGTTGAGCAGCTGCCGGAAGACCAACGCAAGGCCATCATTGCCGATGTGGAAGCGGTGTACAACGAGCGCCCACGCCTGGCCATGGTCAACTCCGATAAAGGCATCACCAACCTGCACGTCCCCAGCGACGTGATCATTGATGCCTCCATGCCCGCCATGATCCGTGACTCCGGCAAGATGTGGGGCGCGGACAATGCTCGCCACGATGCCAAGGCCGTGATCCCGGATCGCTGCTACGCCACCATTTACCAGGCGGTGATTGACGACTGTAAAGCCAATGGCGCTTTCGATCCGACCACCATGGGCAGCGTGTCCAACGTCGGTCTGATGGCCCAGAAGGCCGAAGAGTACGGTTCACACGACAAGACCTTTGAAGTGCCGGCCAGCGGCAAGGTTCAGGTGGTGGATGCCAGCGGCCAGGTGCTGATCGAGCAGAGCGTCGAGGCGGGCGATATCTTCCGCATGTGCCAGGTCAAAGATGCGCCGATCCGCGACTGGGTCAAGCTGGCGGTCAACCGCGCTCGCGAGAGTGGCGCCCCGGCCGTGTTCTGGCTGGACTCCAAGCGCGCGCACGACGCCCAGGTCACCAAGAAAGTGGAGCAGTACCTGAAAGAGCACGACACCAGCGGTCTGGAAATTCACATCATGGCGCCGGTGGATGCGATGACTTTTTCCCTCGAGCGCATCCGTCAGGGCAAGGACACCATTTCCGTGACCGGTAACGTGCTGCGTGACTACCTGACCGACCTGTTCCCGATCATGGAGCTGGGCACCAGCGCGAAGATGCTTTCCATTGTGCCGCTGATGAATGGCGGAGGTCTGTTTGAAACCGGCGCCGGCGGTTCAGCCCCCAAGCACGTCCAGCAGCTGTTGGAGGAAAACCATCTGCGCTGGGATTCGCTGGGCGAGTTCCTGGCATTGGTGGAGTCACTGCGTCATTACGGCAAAGTGACGGGAAATGCCAAGGCCAAGGTGCTTGCCGACGCTCTGGATAAGGCCAATGCCGACTTCCTGGAGAACAACAAATCGCCCTCCCGCAAAACCGGCGAGCTGGACAATCGCGGCAGTCATTTCTACCTGGCGCTGTACTGGGCGGAAGCTCTGGCAGCTCAGTCCGAGGATGCCGAGCTCAAACAGCGCTTCACGGAGCTGGCCCGCACGCTGAAGGCTGAGGAAGCGAAAATTGTTGCTGAATTGAACGGCGTTCAGGGCAAACCGGTGGATATCGGCGGTTACTACCGCCCGGTCCGGACCAAGGTGTCCGACGTGATGCGCCCGAGCGCAACGCTCAATGCAGCGTTGGAAGCCTTGAAAAACGCCTGAATGACACCATATAGAGCACAGGGATAGGTGCTTGATGGCGCTAAAAACCCCCGGGGTCCATCAGGGCGCCGGGGGTTTTTGTTTCAGATTGGGTCCGGAACGTGCCCGCTCAGTCAGTGAGTGGTGACGGCGGTCGATTTGCCCGGCGCGGAGTCGAAGTCTCGTCGCTCGCTGGCGCCGTTGCTGGCTGTGGCCCGCTCGTCGGCCTGCTGGGCATCGGAGGAGATGATGTTGGTGGCGTGATAACCTTTGTCACCTTTGGTGATATCGAACGCGACCAGTTGACCCGCCTTGAGGGTTTTATATCCCTCCATCTGGATGGCCGAATAGTGCGCGAACAGATCTTCGCCACCTTCGTCCGGCAGGATAAAGCCATAGCCTTTGGCGTTGTTGAACCACTTGACGGTACCTGTAGGCATGGGGGGTATCCTTCTGTTGCGGAGAGACTCGGAGGTCTCATCGTTAATCGTTATTAGAGTTTGTTGGCTTATTGCTCAAAGTGTTTAGCTAGCCCATCACTTTGTTGCTTTTTTGACCAACGTCAGTCGTTTTAGCGAAGTTTCTCCCTGATGTCAAGTACACGGCCTGGCAGAGGTAGGTGACCGGGGCATCGTTCCGGTACAATGCTACGTATACCCCGGTCGTATATTCCGGCCGGATTACACATTTTTACGCAACCTTTTTCGGTACTGATGGGAAAAATGGCGATCTATCATCTAACCTTAAGTAAAGAGCCGACTCTGGCCAGGGAACCGGATGCGGCGGAGGGAGAAGGCAATGTGGCGGTGCAGGAGGACAAGCCCAAACTGCGCCGTCCGCCTATGTACAAGGTGGTCATGTTCAATGATGACTACACCCCAATGGATTTTGTGGTGGAGACGCTGGAAATCTTTTTTTCCATGAACCGGGAGAAGGCGACCCAGGTCATGATCAAAGTACATACCCAAGGTAAAGCCGTGTGCGGTGTCTATACTCGGGATATTGCCGAGACCAAAGCGGCCCAGGTCAATCAATTTGCCAAGGACAATGAACATCCGCTGTTGTGTGAAATCGAAGCAGTGGAAGACGACGACCGGTGACTCTGTTGTTAGAGGTTATCAGCGATGCTAAGTAAAGATCTCGAAATTACCCTGAACCTGGCGTTCAAGGGGGCGCGCTCAAAGCGGCATGAATTCATGACCGTTGAGCACCTGTTGCTGGCGTTGATCGACAATGAATCGGCGGCGAATGTCCTGCGTGCCTGCGGTGCGGACCTGGGCCAGTTGCGCAAGGAGTTGATTGAGTTTGTTGATTCCACCACGCCGCTGATCCCGGAGGACGATACCGAGCGGGAGACCCAGCCGACACTGGGCTTCCAGCGGGTGCTGCAGCGGGCGGTGTTCCACGTCCAGTCATCGGGAAAACAGGAGGTGACCGGGGCCAACGTGCTGGTGGCCATCTTCAGTGAACAGGAAAGTCAGGCGGTTTACTACCTGAAGCAGCAGAGTATTGCCCGTATTGATGTGGTCAACTACATCACTCACGGTATCCACAAGGTGGCCGGCCAGTCCGATCACGGCAATGACTCGGCTCAGGAGCAGCACGACGATGACGCCATCGATGGCGAATCGCCCAGTCAGAGCCCACTGGAGAGTTTCGCGGCCAACCTCAATGAGCAGGCCATGCAGGGTCGAATTGACCCCCTGGTCGGGCGCGAGTATGAGGTGGAGCGGGTCAGCCAGATCCTCTCGCGCCGGCGCAAGAACAATCCCCTGCTGGTGGGCGAATCCGGGGTGGGTAAAACCGCCATCGCCGAAGGGCTGGCGAAGCGCGTGGTAGACGGCAGTGTCCCCGAGGCACTGGCGGACAGTGTGGTCTATTCCCTGGATATGGGGGCCTTGCTGGCGGGCACCAAATACCGCGGTGACTTTGAGAAACGCTTCAAAGGGTTGCTGGGTGAACTGAAAAAACAGAAGAACGCGATTCTGTTCATCGACGAAATTCATACCATTATCGGTGCGGGGGCGGCTTCCGGCGGTGTCATGGACGCCTCCAACCTGCTCAAACCTCTGCTGTCCTCCGGCGAATTGCGCTGCATGGGTTCTACCACCTATCAGGAGTATCGTGGCGTATTTGAGAAGGACCGGGCCCTGTCCCGGCGCTTTCAGAAGGTGGACGTCAAAGAACCCACGGTGGACGAGACCTACCAGATTCTCAAGGGGCTCAAGAGCCGCTTTGAGAAGCATCATGGGCTTCGCTACACCGATCCGGCGCTGCGCACGGCGGCGGAGCTGTCCGAGCGTTATATCAACGAACGCTTTCTGCCGGATAAGGCGATTGACGTCATTGACGAAGCGGGCGCCTACCAGCAGTTGCAGCCGCCGAGCAAGCGCAAGAAAACGGTCGGTGTCTCCGACATTGAAGCCGTGGTCGCCAAAATTGCGCGGATTCCCCCGAAGAGCGTCTCTTCTTCGGACAAAGAGCAGTTGCGCAAGCTGGATGACAACCTGAAGATGACCGTTTTCGGGCAGGACGAGGCCATTGATACCCTGTCGACCGCGATCAAGCTGTCACGGGCCGGTCTGGGCTCCGCCGAGAAGCCCATCGGTTCCTTCCTGTTCGCCGGTCCCACCGGTGTCGGTAAAACCGAAGTGACCCGGCAGTTGGCCAAGTGTCTGGGTGTGGAGCTGATCCGTTTCGATATGTCCGAGTACATGGAACGGCACACGGTCTCTCGCCTGATCGGTGCACCTCCGGGCTATGTCGGTTTTGACCAGGGCGGTCTGCTGACTGACGCGGTGACCAAGCATCCCCACAGTGTGGTGTTGCTCGATGAGATCGAAAAGGCGCACCCCGAGGTGTTCAACCTGCTGTTGCAGGTTATGGACCACGGGACCCTGACCGATAACAACGGCCGCAAGGCGGACTTCCGCAACGTCATTCTGGTGATGACCACGAATGCGGGCGCTGAGGACATGAGCCGGCCGTCCATCGGTTTTACCCATCAGGACCATACCACCGATGGCAAAGAGGCGATCAAGAAGTCCTTTACCCCCGAGTTCCGCAACCGGCTGGATGCCGTCGTGCAGTTTGGCGCCCTGAGTATGGACGTCATCAAGACCGTGGTGGACAAGTTCCTGGTGGAACTGCAGTCCCAGTTGGACGACAAGAAGGTCACTCTGGACGTCACGGACGAGGCCCGGCAGTGGCTGGCCGAGCACGGTTATGATGAAAAAATGGGGGCCCGCCCGATGGCGCGGCTGATCCAGGAGAAGGTCAAGAAGCCCCTGGCGGAGGCTGTACTCTTCGGCGAGCTGGCCGAAAACGGCGGTTCCGTGTATGTGAGTGTGAATCCGGACAAGGACGAGCTGGCGATCAAGGTGGATGGCAAGGCCTGACCGACTCACTTTCCAGTAGTCACAACGAAACCCGCGCCACCGTCAGGAGGCGCGGGTTTTTTGTCGGTAACCAGGCTGTTCGGCGCCGGGCGGGCAGGGCGCCGAAGGGGTGCTTAGCGGGAGCGGTAGGTAATGCGACCTTTGGTGAGGTCGTAGGGAGTCATTTCGACCTTGACCTTGTCGCCGGTGAGGATGCGGATGTAGTTTTTCCGCATCTTGCCGGAGATGTGCGCGGTCACCACGTGCCCGTTTTCCAGCTTTACCCGGAAAGTGGTATTGGGCAGGGTGTCGATCACTTCGCCTTCAAATTCAATATTGTCTTCTTTCGCCATTCGGCCGTTTCCTCAGCTTTCTGTGAGTGCATTGTCGTCGAACTTCAGACATCGTGCACAGGGTAAGTCTGAATGATTGCCCCGCAGGGCCAAAAATAGGCGTGAATTGTGCCTGAAATGAGCCGAAAGGCCAAGTGCTGGTGGGATAAAAGGTGGTTTATTGAGCTTTGGAGTCGCAGAACGTCCGGTCCGCTGCACGGTGCCCTGTTCCCGGACACGCCGTAAATACGGTCCTACGCGCTCCCGGCGCTTACGGACACTTCCCACATCCATGTGGGTCGTCCACGTGGGCTCGAATCGCGGGTCCCCCGCTCCACGATCCGGGAACAGGGCACCGCACAGCGGACCGGACGTCACGCCTATCTACTGGGTAAGAGGGTTGGTCAGTTAACCCGCACCCAGCGCCGATTGACCAGCATCTCCAAGGATCTGTACTGAGTCTTGTAATCCATCTTCCGACACTGCTTGATCCAATACCCCAGATACACATACCGCAAGCCCAGGGCTTTGGCCTGCTCCACCTGGGCCAGAATGCCAAAAACCCCCAGGCTGCGGCGGTCCTCCCGGCTGTCGAAAAAGGTGTACACCGCCGACAGCCCGTCATCCAGTCGGTCGCACACCGCAACGGCCAGCAGTCGGCCCTCGCCATCGCGCACCTCGAGGTACTGGGTCACCCCCCAGGCCCGGCTTAAAAACGCCTCGTACTGGGCCCGCGAGGGCGGGTACATGTCGCCGTCGCGGTGGCGGGTGTTGATGTAGTGGGCATACAGCGCGTAGTGCTCATCGGCGTCAATCTGCTCCACCATGGCCAGCGACAGGTCTTCATTGCGCCGCCAGCAGCGGCGTTGTTTGCGGTTGGGCCGGAAGTGTTCGACCGGAATACGACAGGACACACAGGCACTGCACTGGGCGCAGTGCGGCCGGTACAGGTGAGCGCCGCTGCGTCGGAAACCAATCTGGGACAACTGACTGTACAGGTCCTGGTCCACCGGCGCATTGGGGTCGATAAACAGGGTAGTGGCTTCTTCTCCCTCCAGATAACTGCAAGGGTGCGGCTGGGTTGCGAAAAGCTTGAGGTTCGACAGGTCGGTCATGGCCTCTCCTCCCGTCGGGAAGTCTATCTCTGGGCGTCGGTCCGCAGCACGGGCTGGTTCAGTTGCCAGGGACCGCTGATCGAGGGCAGATACGCATAGTCTAGCAGGATTTTTTCGAACACTTCACGGGAAATTTCCTCCGCCCCAAGGCTGAACAGATGGGCGCTGCCCACCTGGCAGTCGATGAGCTCAAAATGCCACGCCTTGAGTTGGGCGACCAGGTGGACAAAGCCAACCTTGGAGGCGTTATCCGCCCGGCTGAACATGGATTCGCCAAAAAAGACACGGCCCAGAGCGAGTCCGTAAAGCCCGCCCACCAGCCGGTCTTCCCGCCAGACTTCCACGGAATGCGCTACGCCCTGATGGTGAAGGCGTGTGTAGGCCGCCAGCATGTCATCGGTGATCCAGGTGCCGGAGGCTCCATCGCGGGGGGCGGCGCAGGCGCGCATCACGGCTTCAAAAGCCTGGTCGGCGGTAACCTTGTAGACGCCTCGTTTTAGCGTCTTGCGCAGGGATCGGGAGATGTGCAGTCGGTCCGGAAACAGGACCGCACGCGGGTCCGGGGTCCACCACAGGATTGGTTGGCCCGCTTCGTACCAGGGGAAAATACCCTGACGGTAGGCGTGTATCAGGCGTTCCGGGCGCAGATCGCCGCCACCGGCGAGCAGCCCATTGGGCTCGTCGAGGGCTTCGGACGTGGGCGGAAAGTCCAGGGTGTCGGGTTCAAGCCAGGGAAGGGTAATCATAGGTGTTCTCAGGCCGGCCCGGGTGGGCCGGCGAGACGTTTCCGGGGCCTGTTTTACAGGTCGTCCAGGTATTTTTCAGCGTCCAGTGCCGCCATACAGCCGGCGCCGGCAGAGGTAATGGCCTGGCGATACACGTGGTCCGACACATCGCCCGCGGCAAACACACCGGGTACGCTGGTGGCCGTGGCATTGCCGTTCAAGCCGCTCTTGATCTTGATGTAGCCGTCTTTCATGTCCAACTGGCCGGCGAAGATATCGGTGTTGGGCTTGTGGCCGATGGCGATGAACACGCCCTGGACATCGATTTCCTGGGTGCTTTCATTGAGCATGCTGCGCAGGCGGGCGCCGGTGACGCCGTTGTCATCGCCCAGCACTTCATCCAGGGTATGATCCCAGATGATCCTGATGTTGCCGTTCTCGGCTTTGGCGAACAGTTTGTCCTGCAGGATCTTCTCGGCACGCAATTTGTCACGACGGTGAATCAGGGTGACTTCACTGGCGATATTGGACAGGTACAGTGCCTCTTCAACCGCAGTGTTGCCACCGCCCACCACGGCCACTTTCTGGTCGCGGTAAAAAAAGCCGTCGCAGGTCGCGCAGGCGCTGACGCCTTTGCCCATAAAGGCCTCTTCCGAGGGCAGGCCGATATACTGGGCGGATGCCCCGGTGGCGATAATCAGTGCATCACAGGTATAGGTTTCATTGCCCGTCAGCCTGTAAGGGCGTTCGCTCAGGTCCGTCTCATGGATGTGGTCAAAAATGATCTGCGTGTCAAAGCGCTCAGCGTGTTGCTGCATCTGCACCATCAGGTCCGGCCCCTGCAGGTCAGAGACACCGCCCGGCCAGTTCTCCACATCCGTGGTGGTGGTCAACTGGCCACCCTGCTGCATGCCGGTAATCAGCACCGGCTTCAGGTTGGCACGGGCCGCGTAGATGGCCGCTGTGTAACCGGCGGGACCCGAACCGAGGATAATCAGGCGATGATGCTGTGCTTCGCTCATGATTTGCTGTCCTTTACGTCAATTGAGTGTGAGGGGAGGAATTGAAGGCGCTCATCATAAGTGAATCGCTCTCGGGGCGCAAAATAGTATGAACCAATGCCAGGTATTGCTTTCTTTAATGGTAATCTCTTACTTTTATCGTTCTGAGCTATGAAGGTCGGCGTCTGTTCCTTCCACGCTATGAACCGGTCGCTTTTGCAAACCCGCTTCAGCCCGATAGAATAGCGCCGACACTCATCAACCCGACAGGATAACTCCGTTTGAAGCGTTCTCAATCCTCCACCGCCAGTACCGACACCGCGCCCGCCGACAGCGTGGTTGTGCGCATCGTCAAAGAGGGCGCACTGATTGGGCTGGCGGCCATCAGCGTTTATCTGATGCTGGCCCTGGTGAGCTATGACCCGGGTGACCCGGGCTGGTCCCACACCGGAGAGAACAGCCGCATTCGAAATGCCGGCGGCCCGGCCGGGGCCTGGCTGGCCGATGTGTTCCTGTCCCTGTTTGGCTATCTGGCCTATCTGTTCCCGGTCCTGTTGGCCTATCGGGCCTGGCAGGTCTTTCGCGATCGCGAGCGACAGCCCGGATTTGACTGGTTGTTGATCTCGCTGCGGGTGGTCGGTCTGATTCTGGTGATGGTGGCGGGTACCGGTATTGCCAGTATGCACTATCCGGACGGGGCCAGCCTGCCGTTCTCCAATGGCGGTCTGATGGGCGCCTCGGTGGCTGAGGCTATTGAAGGCGCGTTCAGCTACACGGGGGGTACGCTGATTCTGTTGGCGATTTTCCTGTTCGGTATCACCATATTCACGGATCTGTCCTGGTTGGCGTTGATGGATGAGATCGGGCGCCTGACGCTGGTGCTGTTTGACAGGATCCGCTCCGGCTTCCAGCACTGGCAGCATCGGCGCGCCGAGCGCAAGGCCGCGAAGGAGGCCCAGCGCACGCGTCGGGAAGCGGTGGCCAAGCAGGTTGAGAAAACCGCCAAGCGGGTGCCACCCACGATCAGCGAACCGGTCAAAAAGGCCCCGCCCAAACCCCAGCCCAAGCCGGCCCGGCAGGCGTCGCTGTTCGATACCAAGGACAGTTCACCCCCCGAGGGAGATCTGCCGTCCATTGATCTGCTGGATCCGGCCGATGAACACAGCGACAAGTCCTATTCCAAAGAGTCCCTGGAAGCCATGTCCCGTCTTCTGGAGCTGAAGCTCAAGGACTTCGGGATCGAGGTCGAGGTGGTCTCGGTGCAGCCCGGGCCTGTGGTGACCCGGTTTGAGATTCAGCCCGCCCCCGGGGTCAAGGCCAGCCGGATTACCAATCTGGCCAAAGACCTGGCCCGCTCTCTGGCGGTGATCAGTGTGCGGGTGGTCGAGGTGATTCCCGGCAAGTCGGTGGTGGGGATTGAGATTCCCAACGAGCACCGGGAGATTGTGCGTCTGAGTGAAGTGTTGGCCTCGGATGTGTATGCCAAGGCCAAATCCGTGCTCACGATGGCCCTGGGTCACGATATCTCCGGCGAACCCATCGTGGCGGATCTGGCCAAAATGCCCCACCTGCTGGTGGCGGGTACCACCGGCTCGGGTAAATCGGTGGGCGTGAACGTGATGCTGCTCAGTCTGCTCTACAAGTCCTCTCCGGAGGAGGTGCGACTGATGCTGGTGGACCCGAAGATGTTGGAGCTGTCGGTCTATGAGGGCATTCCCCACCTGCTGACCCCGGTCATTACCGATATGAAGGACGCCGCCAACGGCCTGCGCTGGTGCGTCGGGGAAATGGAGCGGCGCTACAAGCTGATGGCCGCCCTGGGGGTTCGCAACCTGGCCGGCTATAACCGCAAGGTGGATGAGGCCCGCAAGGCCGGGGAGCCGCTGAAAGACCCGCTGTTCAAACCGGAAGAGAACTACGAGCCGGGTGCGGAGGAGGCCACGGCACCGGATCTTGAGCATTTGCCGGCGATTGTGGTGGTGATCGATGAGTTTGCCGATATGATGATGATCGTCGGCAAGAAGGTGGAGCAGTTGATTGCCCGTATTGCCCAGAAGGCCCGGGCGGCGGGTATTCATCTGATTCTGGCGACCCAGCGCCCGTCGGTGGATGTGATCACCGGCCTGATCAAGGCGAACGTGCCGACGCGGATTGCGTTTCAGGTGTCCTCGAAGATTGATTCACGCACGATTCTGGACCAGGGTGGGGCGGAGCAGTTGCTGGGTCACGGGGATATGTTGTATCTGCCTCCGGGCACGAGCAATCCGGTGCGGGTCCACGGCGCTTTTGTGGATGATCATGAGGTGCACAAGGTGGTGGCGGATTGGAAGAAGCGCGGTGAGCCGAATTATATTGATGGGGTGACGGATGAGAGTACGACCAGTTCGATTCCGGTCCCGGGTATGCCCGGAGGGGAAGAGGGCGGTGATGCCGGTGAGGGGGATGCCCTTTACGATGAGGCGGTGGCGTTTGTGATTGATTCGCGCAAGGCGTCGATTTCGGGGGTACAGCGCAAATTGCGTATCGGCTACAACCGCGCGGCCCGTCTGATCGATACCATGGAAGCCGCCGGCGTCGTCTCCGAAGCCGGCCATAACGGCAACCGCGAGGTCCTGGTCCCTAAAAACTGATTTCGTATGGTGGTTTCGAGAGAGACCGGCGAGAGAGGGGAATACCCCTCGGAGACCCGCCGTAAACCCATCCTTGGGGGCTTCTCGTCGGCATCCATGCCTCCGAGAGTCTCCGAGGGGTATTCCCCTCTCTCGCCTCAGTGTCAGCGTCCACCGGAGGTCGCGTAGGGCGGAGCCGAGCGCAGCGGTATAAACCGCATCCGCCGTAACCAAAAGCGAATGTACTCCGTCCGCCCCCGTAGTCAGTTATAAGGTAGAAAAAAGAAAGGGGACCCTCATAACTCGGTAACTTGCTGTAACAGCAAGGTGCGAAGAACCGAGAGCATTGGAGGTGTCCCCTTATGCGCAAGTATAACTATCGTGCCCAAAATTTCCAGAAGGTGAACTGGGATCAACTGCGTGAGCAGACGGCGGGCGAGCGGTTGATTCTGGCGATTGATGTGGCCAAGAAGGACTTCTACGTGGCGCTGATGAAGCCGGACCGGACGGTTCTGAAGACCATCCGCTGGGAGCATCCGCAACAGAGCCCGGCCCTGCTGCGGGAACTGGCGAACCTCAAGGCTCAGCGCCTGGAGGCGGTCATGGAGCCGACCGGTACCTATGGCGACGCCTTGCGCTACCAGTTGAGAGCTCTGGGTGCCGAAATCTACCGGGTCAGCCCCAAGCGGGTGCACGACGCCGCTGAAGTGTATGACGGGGTCCCGAGCCTGCACGACGCCAAGGCGGCTTACCTGATCGGCCGGCTGCACCTGGATGGCATCAGTCAGCGCTGGCGCGAGCCGAGTGAAGCGCGTCGAGCTCTGCGAGCCTTACTGAATCGGCTGGAGCAGGTACAGGAGCGCCACCAGCGGGCACTGAATCGGCTCGAAGCGTTGTTGGCCCGGCACTGGCCGGAGGCGCTGTGCTGGCTGACATTGCAGAGCGCCAGCTTGCTGCACCTGCTGGCCGAGTACGGCGACCCGGTTCGGGTGACGGCACAGCCGGAGCAGGCGGACCGACTGCTGCGCCGAGTCGGTGGGCACATGCTTAAGACGTCCAAGCGCGAAGGCCTGCTGCGCAGTGCCGCCACGACCTTGGGCGTGCCGGTGGTCGAGACCGAACACGAACTCATCCGGGCCCTGGCCCAGGAGATGCTGGACACACGGGCGCAGTCCCGCGAGCTGGAGCGAGCGCTGTCCGAGCACGTCGAGCACACCCGGGAGCTGGCCTGGATGGCCGAGGCACTGGGCCATAACAGCGCGGTGGTGCTTTACTGTGCCCTGGGTTCGGCCAATGACTACCCGCGTGCGGCCAGCTATCTGAAAGCGGCGGGGCTGAACCTCAAAGAGCGCTCCAGCGGCAAACACAAAGGGCAGCTGAAGCTGACCAAGCGAGGGCCCGGGGTGGTGCGCCACTACCTGTACTTCGCCGCCCTTCGCCTGATACGTCAATCAGGCCCGGCCAGAGCCTGGTATGACGCCAAGCTGGCCCGACACCGAGGCCCCAAGGGCAAACTGATCATCGCGCTGATGCGCAAGCTGGCCAAGGCGCTGTGGCATGTGGCTCAAGGCAAGCGGTTCGATCCGGCCAAGCTCTTTGCCGAGCCACCCCGGGCCGAAGTGGCATAAGCACCACCGAGTCGACCGATGAGGACGAACAGAGACGAGCAACAGGAGCGAGCAATGAGTTAATCCAGCCGTAACACGCTGGCAACGAGTCTTCCTTCGGGCTGACCTTCGATCCGACCTCTAGCCCAGTCTTGAGGCTCCTAAGTAGTCAAGAGGCAGCCCGCGGGATGATCCATGGAACGCGATACCCAAGGTAACTGAGTTGATGCCGCCAGGCGGACATCCGATGCGAGAGGTTCGGTTGACCCCATGGACGTTCATCCGGGAGGCCTTCGAGCTGGCACACAGGCTAAACACACGAGTACCACCGGCATGTGCGTCAACGACTCAGGCAATGCCAGCAGACTCGTGTGCCCAACAGGCAGGTAAAATGATTAAATAAAGGGACTTGACTGAGTTATGAGAGGTCGGATTAGGCCGCAAGGCCGTAATCCGACAAAACAACCACCGGAACTTTACAGTCACCCCCTGGGGTCCAAAGAACACAACCAAACAACCGAGCTACTATTTATGAATCGACTCTACGCTCTGATCACCTCAACCCTGCTCCTTCTGAGCACCCCCCTGCAAGCCGACCCGACCGCGGAACTGCGCTCCCGTCTGGACGCCATGACCAGCTTGCAGGGTGAGTTCACCCAGGTCTTGATCGATATGGACGGCGAGGTGCTGGAGGAGAGCTCGGGGGATTTCGCCATGGCTCGCCCGGGCAAGTTTGACTGGCACACGCGGGAGCCGTTTGAGCAGCGTCTGGTGTCGGATCACGAGTCCATTTGGCTGTACGACCCGGATCTGATGCAGGTGACGGTGCGTGAATTCGATGAGGAGTTGCAGGATACGCCGGCGCTGATTCTCAGTGATGAGCTGACGGCGCTGAATGAGCAGTTTGAGATTACCCATGCACAGACGGATGAAGGCTGGGATGCGTTCCGCCTGGAACCAAAGGATGATGACAGTCTGTTCGCCGCGCTGGTGCTGACGTTTGACGGTGATCTGTTGAGAGAGATCCGGATGGATGACAATCTGGATCAGACCACCCGGTTTACCCTGTCCGATCTGAAACGCAATGAGTCCATCGATGACAGTCGGTTTACCTTTGAGGTGCCGGAGGGCGTCGATGTGTTGGTGGATTGATGGTTAACGATCTGTTTCAAAGCGAGCCGGTCTATCAGCCTTTGGCGGCGCGGATGCGGCCGCGCAACCTGGCGGACTACATCGGTCAGGAGCATTTACTCGCGCCCGGCAAGCCGCTGCGCGATGCCATTGAGCGCGGTCATTTACATTCCATGATTCTGTGGGGGCCCCCGGGTGTGGGGAAAACCACCCTGGCGCGGCTGTTTGCCGAGCAGGCGGACGCGCGCTTTCAGACCATTTCCGCCGTGCTGGCGGGTGTGAAGGATATTCGCGCGGCGGTGCAGGTGGCCGAGCAGGAGCGGGCCGCCCGGGGGCGCAAGACGATCCTGTTTGTCGATGAGGTGCACCGTTTCAATAAAGCGCAGCAGGATGCGTTTCTGCCTTATGTGGAGGACGGCACCCTGATTTTTATCGGTGCCACCACCGAGAACCCGTCGTTTGAACTGAACAACGCGCTGCTCTCGCGCTGCCGGGTGTATGTGCTGCGCGGGCTGGAGTTCGAGCATATTCGTCAGGTCTTGCGCCAGGCACTTGAGGATACCGAGCGAGGGTTGGGCAATGACGCTATTCGAATAGACGACGAGTGGCTCGATACGCTCGCCAGGGCCGCCGATGGCGATGCCCGTAAGGCGCTGAACCTGCTGGAGATCGCGTCGGATCTGGCGGAGGAACGTGACGGTCAGAAAGTGATCGATCGGTCGGTGCTGGAAGAGGTGCTTGCGGCGGATGTTCGCCGGTTTGATAAAGGCGGGGATCTGTTTTATGAGCAGATTTCCGCGTTGCATAAATCGGTGCGCGGTTCCTCCCCGGACGGTGCACTGTACTGGTTTGCCCGCATGCTCGATGGCGGTTGCGATCCGCTCTATATCGCCCGGCGCATAGTCCGCATTGCCAGTGAGGATATCGGCAATGCCGACCCGCGCGCACTGCCTCTGGCGCTGGCGGCCTGGGATACCCAGGAGCGCCTGGGCAGTCCGGAGGGTGAGTTGGCCATCGCCCAGGCCGTGGTTTATATGGCTTCGGCACCCAAAAGCAATGCTGTGTATAATGCCTTCAATACGGTGATGGCCGAGGTGCGCGAGCAGCCGGGCTATGAGGTGCCGGTGCATTTGCGCAATGCCCCCACCAAGTTGATGAAGTCCATGGATTACGGGGCGGAGTACCGTTACGCCCACCATGAGCCCGGCGCTTACGCGGCGGGTGAGTGTTATTTGCCGCCCGAATTGGCGGACCGGGTGTATTACGAGCCGGTGGAGCGAGGGCTTGAGCAGAGGATTCGGGAAAAGTTGGCTTATTTCCGTGAACTGGATGCCAAGAGCCCGATTCGACGTTACAGCCGGGAGAGCGATTGATGCAGTGGTTGGCCGTGGCTTTGGGCGGCGCCCTCGGGGCGATGGGACGATTCGGTTTGACGACCTGGCTGTTTCCGGTGATGGGTACGCGTTTTCCGCTGGGAACGCTGGTGGCCAATGTGCTCGGTTGTCTGTTGGTGGGCGTGGCTTTCGTGATGATTGTCGATAAAGGTGTTTTGCCGCCGGAGTATCGGCCGTTTGTGATTACCGGTTTTTTGGGGGCGTTGACGACTTTCTCGACGTTTTCGTTGGATGCCTTGTTGCTCTGGCAGAATGGGGCGCCGACCGTGGCGGTGGTTTATTCGCTGGTCACGTTGTTGAGTTGTTTGCTCGCCGTTGTTGCGTCGGTTTATTTCGCACGTATGTTTTTTTAGTGCTTTTGTTTTGATTGGGGGCGGATACGGGTACTGATACCCGGGACCCGCGGCAAGTACGTCCCTGTAGGCTCTGCGTCGGCATCCATGCCTCCGACGGTCCCGGGTATCAGTACCCGTATCCGCTGGCAGTAAGCTCCAAGTTCCGGGAACTTAGAGAGTAGACCGTACCGCGAGTTATTTTAGAACATCAAATTTTTAACCATCTGAACTGAATAAGACATTTTTATGCTGGATCCAAAACTTGTTCGTACCAATCCCGAAGCGGTGGCCGAGGCGCTGAAGAAGCGTGGTTATGAGTTGGACGTCGCGCGCCTGACGTCGCTGGAGGAGCGCCGTCGTGAGGTGCAGGTGAAGACCGAGAACCTGCAGAAGGAGCGCAATGCCAGCGCCAAATCGATTGGCCAGGCGAAGCAGCGGGGTGAGGATGTGGAGCCCCTGCTGGCCCAGGTCAGTGAGCTGAAAGAGGCCCTGGGTAAAGCCGAAGCGGAGCTGGATGAGATTCAGGCGGAGTTGGATGACCTGTTGAGTGGCATTCCCAATATTCCCGCTGATGAAGTGCCCGAAGGTGAAAGCGAAGACGATAACGTCGAGGTGCGCCGCTGGGGTTCGCCGCGCGAGTTCGGTTTTCCGATTGTCGATCACGTGGATCTGGGCGCGCGCCTGGGCGGGCTGGATTTTGATACCGCGAGCAAGTTGACCGGTGCGCGCTTCGCATTGCTGCGCTCAGGCATTGCCCGTCTGCATCGGGCCCTGGCACAGTTCATGTTGGACACGCACATCGAGGAGCACGGTTACGAGGAAGTGAACGTGCCCTTTATTGTGAACTCGGATTCGCTGACCGGCACCGGTCAGTTGCCCAAGTTTGAGGAAGACCTGTTCAAGCTGGATGATGAGCGGTGTTTTTACCTGATTCCCACGGCGGAAGTGCCGGTCACCAATATTCTGCGCAATGTGCTGCTTGATGGGGCGGACCAACTACCCATGAAATTTGTCAGCCACACGCCCTGTTTCCGCAGTGAAGCCGGCTCCCACGGGAAGGATACCCGTGGACTGATTCGTCAGCATCAGTTTGAAAAGGTGGAGCTGGTGCAGTTTGTCCGTCCGGAAGAATCCGATGAGACCCTGGAGAAACTGACCGGCCACGCCGAAGCGATTTTGCAGAAACTGGGTTTGCCCTACCGCACCGTTATTCTGTGCGGCGGCGATATCGGCTTTTCAGCGGCGAAAACCTATGATATCGAAGTGTGGGTACCGTCTCAGGAGCGCTACCGGGAAATCTCGTCCTGCAGTAACTTCCGGGATTTCCAGGCGCGCCGGATGAAGGCCCGCTATCGCAACCCGGAAACCGGCAAGCCGGAGCTGCTGCATACGCTGAATGGTTCCGGGCTGGCGATTGGTCGAACGCTATTGGCGGTGCTGGAAAACTATCAGCAGGAGGATGGTAGCATCACCATCCCGGAAGTCTTGCAGCCCTACATGGGTGGGCTGAAAAGCCTGGGCGTAAACACCCCGGTTTAAACCGGAGTGTCGTGTAGGTCGGATTAGCGCAAAGCGCGTAATCCGACAGTCGTTCTCCAGAGCTTCGATGGTAGCGCTCCGGTTGGGTATGCTGTTGTGAGACACGCCGTAAATACGTCCCAGTAGGCTCGACACCCGCCGTCCAGGCGGGTGACGGTCTCACAACAGCATACCCAACCTCCACCGTGCCAACGTATCGTTCCGGGAACTAGCACCCACGGTCAACGTAAATTTATCAGTCGTAGGGTGGATAAGCGAAGCGTCATCCACCGTTTTCACAATGCCTGTTCATCCGCGATGCCGGTGGTGTCAATTTATGGATTATTTCCCCGTCTTTCTGGATCTGAAAAACCGCCGCTGCCTTCTGGTCGGCGGCGGCGACATTGCCACCCGCAAAGGCCGCTTGCTGGCCCACGCTGGTGCCCGACTGTGTATTGTGGCCCCCGAGATTTCCGATGAGCTCAAACACCTGGCCGAGCAGGGCGGTGGTGAATTGCATTATCGGGAGTACCAATCCAGCGATCTGAATGACGTGGTGCTGGTGTGCTCCGCCACGGATGACAACGAACTCAACGTTCGCATTTCGGAAGAGTCCCAGGCCCGCTACCTGCCCACCAACGTGGTTGACAGCCCGAAGCTCTGCAGCTTTATTACCCCGGCGATTGTCGATCGCTCGCCCCTGGTGATTGCCATTTCCAGCGGTGGCGAGGCGCCGGTACTGGCGCGGATGGTACGGGCCAAGCTGGAAACCCTGATTCCCAAAAGCTACGGTCGCCTGGCCCAACTGGCCAGCCGTTGGCGGGAGCGGGTGAAGCAGTCCTTCAGTGAGGAAAACCGGCGCCGGTTCTGGGAAAAGGTATTGCAGGGGCCGATTGCCGAGCTGGTGTTCAGTGGCCAGGATGAACAGGCTGAGAAAGCCATTGCCGAGGATCTGGCCAACCCGGACTATGTCGATACCCAGGGCGAGGTGTATCTGGTCGGCGGTGGTCCCGGGGATCCGGAGTTACTGACCCTGAAAGCACTGCGCCTGATGCAGCAGGCGGATGTGGTGCTCTACGACCGGTTGGTGTCACCGGAAGTGATGGAGCTGGTACGCCGGGATGCGGACCGGATCTATGTGGGCAAGCGACGCAGCGATCATCACATGCCTCAGGAAAATATTAACGAATTACTGCTCAAGCTGGCCCAGGAGGGCAAGCGGGTGCTGCGCCTGAAGGGCGGCGATCCGTTTATCTTCGGCCGTGGCGGCGAGGAGATTGATCTGCTGGCGGCGCACCGGATTCCCTTTCAGGTGGTGCCGGGCATTACCGCCGCCTCGGGCTGCGCGGCTTATGCGGGTATCCCGCTGACCCACCGCGATTACTCCCAGTCGGTACGTTTCATCACCGGGCATCTGAAGACCGACAATCCGAACCTGACCTGGCCCGAGTTGGCACTGCCGGGGCAGACGCTGGTGTTTTATATGAGCCTGGTGGGGCTGGAAGAAATCTGCCAGGTGCTGATGCAGCATGGCCGGGCGCCGGAGACTCCGGTGGCCCTGGTGGAGAAGGGCACCACGCAGGATCAACGGGTACTGATCGGGACCCTGAACGACATGGCTGAGCGGGTCGCCCGCAGCAATGTGCACGGGCCGACACTGCTGATCGTCGGAGAGGTGGTCAAGCTGCACCGGCAGTTGAGCTGGTTTTCGCCCGACCGGACGAAGGGTCAAGAAATTGACAGTAATGAGGCGCCGGTCACAAAATAGCGAACTTGTGGTCAAGATTACGGGTCCAATACCGATATAAAAGGTAAGCGCCGTCGTTTTGACGGCCCGAACTGAATCGGAGGTCATCATGACCTACATAGGTCCAACCAGTACCTTGCCGCCCTCGGCCCGAACCAAGATCAACACCACCCGGGCGAAAGATGAAACCCTGCCGGTGAGTGAGCAGGTGCTGGACACCACTCCCACGGCACCCATACGGGAGCGTCGACGTGGTGACCGGCGCCGTCGGGACATCAAGCCGTTGGTGGATATGCGCTCAGGTGACCGTCGCCGTCGCCGCAAGATCGACATTGAAGTGTAAGTTCTCTCGTCCCGCGAGCCTCAGCGCTCGCGGGCGCCCCTCAGGATGTGGTTAAATCTCCCCCTGTTCTTATCGATTGTCCCGGGGACGGAATGACCCAATCCAACGGCATCGCTGATGTCCGCCTGCAATTGCCTTTCTGGCTCTGGCCACTTGCCGTGATCATTGGCTGGCTTATCGCCGCCGCGTCATTGAGCTACGCGCCGGGGGGCCGACTCAACGTGCTCTGGCTCTGGTGGCTCTGGGCCGGACTGCCCCTGCTGGGTACTCTGGTGGCGGCCGGAGCGGCGGCCTTTGGCCGCGACCGCCCCTGGCTGTTCCGCTGGCGCCAAAAAACCCTTCACTGGTATCCCAGACGGGCTCAACGCTGGCAGATGCTGGTTGGTTTACAGGGTTTCTGGTTGTTGCTCGGACTGGGCATGTTACTGGGGTTCTGGACCCTGCTGCTGTTCACCGACCTGGCGTTCGGCTGGAGCTCCACCCTGCTCAACGGTGAACAGAGCCCTCTGCGCCTGATGCAACTGCTGGCCGCGCCCTGGGCCTGGCTCTGGCCCGCCGCCGTGCCTGATGCGGCCCTATTGGACGCAACCCGTTACGTACGTATCGACCCCCAGGCCTCAAGTATCGAACGGGCGGGCGACTGGTGGCCGTTTCTGATGGCCAGCCTGCTGTTTTACAACCTCTTGCCGCGGGCTCTGCTAGCGCTCGTCGGGCTTCTGCGCGTGCGCCAACTGAAAGCCCGGCGACCAGGGCCCGCTGTTCGGGGGGAAAGTCAGGGCGATGGGGTAAAACTGGAGCGCGTGAATGCTTCGTCGCTCAGCGCCTGGAGTAACGCGCTGGTGATCAACTGGGAACGACACCAACAGGGGCAGCCGAGCCTTGGCAGCAACCTCTGGTCAGACGACGAATTTCAGCTCAACACCTTGCTGGCCAACCGGCCGAAAGCCATTCTTTGGCAGGTGCCCGCCAACCGCTCGCCGGTGGGTGAACTGGCGGATCTGGTCGCACAGGTAAGAAGTGCGGGCACCACCCGACAGGGTATCCGGGCCATGGTCGACGCCCAGACGCGGTCGGAGCGCCATCTGGCCAGTTGGCGTCAGTTTGCCGGCGAACACCAATTGGAGTGGGTGACCGAATGAGCCGATCAGGATCTGCAAGTCAGGCGCCCACCTTGTGTGTGGTGGGACACCCCAATCGGGGCAAATCCTCCATTGTCTCTACCTTGACCGAGAACGACAGTGTGCGGATCAGCCCGGCTTCCGGCACTACCCGTCGTGCGGATCGCTTTGAATTCTCGCTGAACGGTCGTGTATTACTGACTCTGGTGGACACGCCGGGCTTTCAGAGAGCCCGTCAGGTACTGGCCTGGCTCGAGCGTGAGCCGATCAGCCCCGGAGAGCGTCCGAACCGGGTGCGGGCTTTTTTGGCGGAGCCGGGCCATGCCGACCGTTTTCCCGATGAGGTCGAACTGCTCAGACCCATTATGGACGGGGCGGGTATTCTCTATGTGGTGGATGGCGCCCAGGCGCCTTCCGCGATGGACGAGGCGGAAATGGAAATTCTGCGTTGGACCGGACAACCGAGGCTCGCCGTGATCAACCCCATGGCGCCCCAGTCGCAAACCGGGACCTGGCAGCGAACCCTCGGACAGTTTTTTCAGTGGGTCCGGGTATTCAACCCGCTTACCGCGACTCTGCCTGCCCGACAGGCGCTACTGCGTGCGGTGGGGGAATTGACCCCCGACTGGTCCGCGCCGATACAACGCCTGATTCAAGGATTGGCGGCGCGGGATCAGCAGCGCCTGACCGACGTCAGTGATGCCCTGGCCGCCTACTGGGCCGAGCAACTGCTGGAGCGCCAGCCGGTGCAGGTGCCCGGCGCGATTGGCCGTCAGCGCGCCGAGGAACAGTTACGTCGCGCCCTGGATGAGCGCGAAACGGACTTTTTCCGTCAGTTGCGTGAGGCGTGGGGGCACCGCGCCAGCGAACTGGCGCGGGACGGCAATTGGGAACTGGACACCGATCAATTGATGAATACTGAAACCTGGTATTTATGGGGCCTCAAACAGCGGGAGCTGCTGTGGGTCAGCGGCAGTGCGGGCGTGGCAACCGGCCTGGTGGTGGATGCCGGACTGGGCGGGGCGTCACTGTTGACCGGAGCCATTTCCGGTGGTGTCATCGGTTCGATGGGCGGCTGGCTGGCCAGCCGGGAGCTGCCGGGTAAGCGTTTGGGTTGGTTGCCTTTAACGCGTCAGCGACAGGTGATGGGGCCGGTGAAGCATCCGAACTTCCCACTGGTGGTGATGGCCCGGGCTTTGACGTTTACCCGCCAATTGTGGCTCAAACCCCATGCGGAGCGCAGTGCGGTGGTGTTGCGTTCTGAGGCGGGTACCTGGCCAAGAGAGGAGCAGGTGCAACTGTTGGGTTGGGCAAAACGACTTCAGCAGGGGCGTTGGCAGGCCAGGCATCAGGACGCTCTGGTCCATTGGGTGGAGCATCAGTTACGGGTTTCCCTGGACGAGGCGTTTTCGCGGGAAGAAAAAACCAGTTGGGTTTGATGGGACTTCGGATGAAGTGCTCCGGCTGGGTAACCCCTTGCGAGACACGCCGTGAATACATCCCTGTAGGCTCATCACCCGCCGTCCAGGCGGGTGACGGTCTCGCAAGGGGTTACCCAGCCTCCGCAGTGCCAACGTAACGTTTCGGGAAATAGAACCCACACCAAAATTTGTATGTGGCACTGAGGGTCGGGAAGGGGGATACCTTTTCAAGACCGTAAGCGGAGGGACTCCGCGCGTCGAGCCCCCGTGGACGCCCCACATGGATGTGGGAAGTGTCCCGAAGCGCCGGGAGCGCGAAGGGGGCCGGGTTTACGGCGTGTCTTGAAAAGGTATCCCCCTTCCCGAACCGGTCGTGACGACGAGATGAACTAGATATCGACGAACGTTTCGAGAACAACAACCGACAGGAGCAACGATAAACATGAGCCAATACGATTACGATTTGCTGGTGATCGGCGCGGGGTCCGGAGGGGTGCGGGCCAGTCGGTTTGCGGCGCAGTTTGGGGCCAAGGTGGGGATCATTGAAGAGCGCTACCTGGGTGGTACCTGCGTCAATGTCGGTTGCGTACCCAAAAAACTGTTTGTGTTTGCTTCCCACTATCGTGAAACCTTTCACGCCGCTCCGGGTTACGGTTGGCACGCCGGCGCCATCAAGTTTGACTGGCAGGAACTGCGCGACAACAAAGACCGGGAAATCGAACGACTCAATCAGGTGTACGACAAACTGCTCAACACCGCCGGGGTGGAAATCATCAACGGCACCGGCACGCTGCTCGACGGACACACCGTTGCCGTCGGCGATAGTACCTATACCGCCGAACGCATTCTGATTGCCGTGGGTGGTTGGCCCTGGATGCCCGACGTGCCGGGGATCGAGCATGCCATTTCCTCCAACGAAGCCTTCTATCTGGACAGCTTGCCCGAGCGCATAGTGATCGTCGGTGGTGGTTATATTGCGGTGGAGTTCGCGGGTATTTTCAGTGGCCTTGGGGTCGAAACCCATTTGTGCTACCGGGGGGAGTTGTTCCTGCGCGGATTCGATGAGGATGTGCGCACGCATCTGGCACAGGAACTACCCAAGAAAGGCATCCACCTGCACTTCAATACCGACGTCACGCGCATTGAAAAAATCTCGGACGATGAACTGACGGTTCACACCAACCAGGAAGGTTCGCTCACCGTCGGCCAGGTCATGTACGCCACTGGACGCAAGCCGAAAACGGAAAGGCTGGGACTGCAGAATACGGCGGTGCGACTGAATGAGAATGGGCGCATTCTTGTCAACGACGACTTTCAGACGGATGAACCCTCCGTCTATGCACTCGGTGATGTGACCGGCCCTGACGAGTTGACCCCGGTGGCTCTGGCCCAGGGGATGGCGCTGGCTCGCAATCTGTTCGGTGGAATGAACGAGCGGGTGGACTACCGGCATATTCCCACGGCGGTTTTCAGTCAGCCGCCCATGGCCAGCTGCGGCATGACCGAGGAGCAAGCCAGGAAGGTGTGTGCCAATGTGGACATTTACCGGGGCTCGTTCCGGCCGATGCAATTTACCCTGCCGAATATCGATGAGCGGGCGTTGGTAAAGCTGATTGTCGATCGGGATACGGATCGGGTGCTGGGATGCCATATGGTCGGTCCCGAGGCGGCCGAGATCATGCAGGGCTTGGGTGTGGCCATGACCGCGGGTGCCACCAAAGCGGACTTTGATCGCACCATCGGTATTCATCCGACCCTGGCTGAGGAATTTGTCACGCTCCGCCAGCCGGTTGCCAGAGACAGCCAGTGAGCGTCCGGAATCAGTTAAAGCGCACAATAAGGTTCAATTGACGCTCGGACAACTGCTCCATTTCCTTATTGAGCGCTTCCGCATCGGCCACCTCTTTTTGGGTCCGGTCGGAAATCTCGCTGATGTGCTGGGTGTTCTGCTCAATGTCCAGAGCCGTCACAGACTGCTCTTCGGCCGCTGACGCAATCTGATGCGACATCTGGTCGATTTTCTCCACCGCCCCGGAAATGGCGGTCAGGGCGTGCTTCACATTGTCCATCTCGCCCACGCTGCGATCGACCAGTTGCAGGCACTGCTCCATGCTGTCACCGGCCTGGCCGGTGGCCTCGCCCAGCTTTTCAATGATGTTGCGAATGTGCCCGGTGGAATCCTGGGTGCGCTGGGCCAGGGTGCGCACCTCATCCGCCACCACCGCAAACCCACGCCCCTGCTCACCGGCGCGGGCGGCTTCGATCGCCGCATTCAGAGCCAGAAGGTTGGTCTGCTCGGCGATGCCCCGGATCACGTCCACCACTTTGGCGATCTCACCGCTGTCGGCGGTCAGACGCGCCAGTACCTGGCCAAGGCTGTCTACCTGTTGCGACAGCTCACTGATGGCGCCACTGGCAGTCTGAATCACCTGATCGCCACGCTGGACCTCACCGATCGCGCTGCGGGTCGCGTCAGAGGTATCGGATGCACCACTGGCCACTTCCTGGACCGCCTGTGCCATCTGCTGCATGGCCACGGCAACACGCGAGGTTTCCCGCTGTTGCTCGTCCATACCGCGATGGGTCTGTGCGGCCTGCCGTTGCGCCTCCGCCGCATGACCGTGCAGTTCCCGGGCCGACTCCCCGAATCGCCCGAGGGTGGTGCGCAGACGCGCTCGCAAGGCCAACTGTGCAAATTCGATTTCCCCCAATGCATCGCTGCGTCCGGTGTAAATGTAGGCCGCAATCGGGTCGTGCATAATGGCGCGAGCCTGGGCGATGCTGACGTTAAGGTGTTGTGCGAGCAGTGCCTGGGTAACGCCTCCGATGACCACGCTGCCCACCAGGGCCGCCAGGGCTGTCAGTGGGCTCAACAGACCCAGCACCCAACTGCCGGCCAACAGAATCAGGAGTGCAATTCCGGCGACCTGCACGGCCGTGCGTGCGCTGTGCCAGAGACTCAACCACAGCGGACAGGCGGGTTTGCCGGCACGCATCCGTCGGTAGCTCGCTTCGGCCCGGGCTACCCTCTGCGCATCGGGGTGAACTCGCACGGATTCGTAGCCCCGGACCTGGCCCTGCTCCCGCAGCGGCGTGACATAGGCGTCCACCCAGTAGTGATCGCCGTTCTTGCACCGGTTTTTGACGATGCCCATCCAGGGCCTGCCACTCTTCAGGGCACCCCACATCAGGCCGAACACGGCCTCGGGCATCTCGGGGTGGCGAATCACATTGTGCGGTTGGCCGATCAGCTCATCCCGGGAAAAACCGGAGATTTCCTGAAAAGTGTCGTTGCAGAAAAGGATGGTACCTTTGGTGTCGGTCGATGAGACCAGCTCGTCGCCCGATTTCACCGGTACGTTGCGGCCAGTCACGGGGCCGTTATTACGCATACATTGTCCTTAGCGGTAACCGCGATAACGTATAGCAGGTGCCTTTGGGTTTATTGAGGCTACCGCTTTAAGGGTAGCCCAGTTACCGGCGTTATCGACCACTCGGGCGTTAAGTTGAGAGAAGTTTTGTGTTTAGGCTGCGGCCAGAGCCCGGCTCTGCTGGGCGACGACGAATGCAGCCAGTGCGGCTTGGGTTTCACCGGCAAGGTCGACAAAGGCCAGGCTCACCCGGGTCTGGCGCCAGGGGCGGTGGCTGAGGTTGAAGGCACAGACCCGCACCCGGCAGCGAACCTTGAGTCCCGGGGCGACGGTGAATTCACACAGGGGCAATATGTCCCGGTGATGGAGAAATGGCCGCCAGTCACCGGTCAGCCCGAGTCGCATGCCGCCGGCGGAAAGGTTGAGGACTTCGCCGCAAAGGGGTGAAAGTCCCGGTACACCCAGACGGGCGCTGATGGGGTACCAGCCGAATACGTTCAGCCGGGGCCAGCGGCGCCGGGGGCCCATGTAGAATTGCTCGGGGAAGGGCAGGGCGAGCCCACCGGTTCGCTGGGGGGTGCTCCAGCCAACCACCGGTGCGCTGAATTCGAACAGCTGGCCGTTTTCGTGGTGACTGAGGGTCAGGTCGTCGCCGGGTTCGAGGTTGATGGCCCGGGGGAAGAGTTCGTCGAGCCAGAGCAGTTGCCGGTCGGTGTCGAGGGCGAGAATCAGGCTTTGGTATTCACGCCCCCGGTGGCGCACGGCGAGCAGCTGGCGACGGTCGGCCAGGGGACGCAGGTGTCTGGCGCACGCGGGTTCGGGCCTTGGAGCTTGCGGGGCGGATACCGCTAGCTCAGAGGCTTCGTTGGCGGAGAATTTTTGCAGCAGTGCTCGCAACAGGGCCATAGGTGACTCGTATTCCAGGTCGATAAAACGGACGGTTCTTTGCCGGTTACGAGTGAGTTTGCAATGGGTGTGCCAGAATGCGAAGTCCCAAAAGAGCCAGGTTTCAGTAGACAAAGCGGCAGACGGTTGCCGCTATGGGCGGCAATTCCCTGTGGCGGCTAAAATCCGTACAATGGCGGCATTTTTCGGACCGTCGAACATCGAGAGTATTATGAGTCAGCCCGCCGTGCGCAAAGAGCGCCTGGAATACAACAAACTGCAGAAGCGTCTGCGTCGTCAGGTCGGCAGCGCCATTGCCGATTACAACATGATCGAAGACGGCGACCGGATCATGGTCTGCCTCTCCGGTGGTAAAGACTCCTACGGCATGCTCGACATCCTCATGAGCCTGCAGAAGACCGCCCCTATCCGCTTCGAACTGATTGCCGTCAACATGGACCAGAAGCAGCCCGGCTTTCCCGAGCATATTCTGCCCGAGTACCTGGAACAGGTGGGGGTGCCCTATCACATCATTGAGCGCGACACCTACAGCATCGTCAAGGACGTCATTCCCGAAGGCAAAACCACCTGTGGCCTCTGCTCACGCCTGCGTCGGGGCACCCTGTACAGCTTTGCCAATGAGATCGGCGCGACCAAAATCGCTCTGGGCCACCACCGGGACGATATTATCGAAACCCTGTTTCTGAACATGTTCTACGGGGGCAAGCTCAAGGCCATGCCTCCCAAACTGCTCGCCGACGACAAACGCAACGTCCTGATTCGTCCGCTCGCCTACTGCAAAGAACAGGACCTGGCGGATTTCGCCGATTACAAGGCCTTTCCGATCATTCCCTGTAACCTTTGTGGGTCTCAGGAGAACCTGCAGCGGCAGGTGATCAAGCAGATGCTGGCCGACTGGGAGCGCCAGCACCCGGGACGTACCGAGACCATCTTTTCGGCGATCCGCAATGTCGCCCCCTCGCAACTGGCGGATACCGAGCTGTTCGACTTCGCCGGTCTGACGGTGGATCCGGACGCATTGGCCGGCGCTGAGGACGAGCGGCCAGCGGAGTCTGGTGTTCAACAGTTTATTCCAGCGCTGCAGGTTTCCTGAGTAGCTTCACCGATAGCCAGCCCCTATACTCGGGGTACACATATCCCATGCCGAGAGGTGTTTATGAGGATTGGCGTACCCCGGGAAATCAAGGCCGATGAATACCGCGTTGGCCTGACCCCCAGTGCCGTGCGTGAGTTGACCGCTCTGGGCCATCCAGTGTTGGTAGAGCGTGGGGCCGGCTCGGCGGTCGGTTTTGATGACCCTGCCTATGAGTCGGCGGGGGCCACCATGGTGGACTCTGCCGGGGACGTCTTTGCAGACGCCCAGTTGATCGTCAAGGTCAAGGAACCCCAGCCGGATGAGTACCGTCAGCTCCGATCCGACCAGATCCTGTTTACCTTTCTGCACCTGGCGCCGGACCCCGAACAGGCCGAGGGCCTGATGGCCTCCGGCGCCTCCTGTATCGCTTATGAGACGGTCACGGACCGAACGGGGCGGTTGCCTTTGCTGACGCCCATGTCCGAAGTGGCCGGTCGTCTGGCCACCCAGGCGGGAGCCCACCACCTGGAGTTGCACCAGGGCGGGCGGGGGATTCTGTTGGGCGGTGTTCCGGGGGTTTCTCCGGCGGGGGTGACGATTGTCGGCGGTGGCGTTGTGGGCACTCAGGCCGCCCGTATGGCGCTGGGGTTGGGAGCCCGGGTCAGAGTTCTGGATAAGTCTCTGACGCGTCTGAGGGAGCTCGACGCGGCGTTCCACGGACGCCTGGTCTGTGAGTACGCGACCGAAGATGCGCTGGAGCAGGCACTGCCTCGCACCGATCTGCTGATTGGCGCCGTGCTGGTGACGGGGGACGCCGCCCCCAAACTGCTGTCCCGGGAGCAGCTGGGCGTTTTGCCCCATGGGGCAGTGCTGGTTGATGTGGCGATCGATCAGGGGGGCTGCTTCGCCACCTCCAGGCCCACCACGCACCGACAACCGACCTTTTCTGTGGATGGGGTGGTGCACTACTGTGTCGCGAACATTCCCTCCGCCGCGGCCAGAACCGCCACGTTGGCGCTGAGTCACGCCACCTTGCCTTATGTGCAGGCTCTGGCGCAGAATGGCCTTGAGGCCCTGAAGCGGGATCCCGGCCTGGGCGCGGGCCTCAATGTGCATCGCGGGCAAATTACTCACGAGGCCGTGGCCCGGGCTTTGGGCAAGCCATGGGTAGCGTTCGACGGCGGACCGGAGTAAGCTACGATTGTTGAAATAAACGACAGGATGGCTCGGTGGGTGCGCCATCTCCAGAGTCCCCGCGGTCGGCTCATTCGGCGGGCTCGCCGGTGGGTGATCTCGGGCCAGGATACTGACAGTCACGGGAAAATAATCATAAATGACGAACGAACCCTCGCTTTTTCAGGGAGTTTCTTTCCGGCTGGCGAAAATCGGCATCATTCTGGCTTTTCTGCTTGGCCTGCTGATGAGTTCCGTGCAGCTGTACCTGGACCTGGACAACCAGCGAAAGGAACTGAACCTGTTATTCAGCCGTGTGATGGAGGTCGCCACGCCGCCGGCGATGCGGGCCGTCCACACGCTGGATGACGATCTTTCCGCCGAGGTGGTCAATGGTCTGCTGGCCTATGACTTCGTCATTGGCGTTCGGGTGACCGACGAGCTCGGTAATACCCTCGCAGAAGGCCAGACCGCGCAGAAGCCCTCCCAGACCCGGTGGCTGACGTCATTGATCAGCGACGAAACCCGGCGGTTGTACTCCGACCTGACGATTCCGGGGTACGGTCAGACCGCTTCCGGTGGTCTGGCCTTTACCGTCGATATGGATCAGGCGCTGCAGGGCTTTTACGAACGCTCCGGTCTCAATCTGCTCACCGGGCTGGCTCGCAATGCGCTGCTGGTGGTGCTGCTGTTTTTTGCTTTTTATTTTGTGGTGGCCAAGCCGCTGGCCCGTCTGTCTCGTGAAATCAAAAGTATCAACCCGGAAGAGCCCGGGGTTCGGCGCCTGACGCCGTTGCCCGGTCGACAGGATGAACTGGCTCAGTTGCTCGACAGCAGCAATCAATTGCTGAATGCCGTGGACCTGTCATTGGCCAAGCGTCGTGCTGTGGAGCTGGCGCTGAGGAAAAGCGAGGGGCATCTGCGTCAGATCATCGACAGCCTGCCGGTGATGATTGGTGCCCGGGATATCGAGGGGCGCTACCTGTTCGCGAACAAGGCGCTGGCCAATCTGGTGGGGCGTGACGTCGACACCATGCGTGGACAGGATGTGCGCGAACTGCTCCGTACGGCGGTGGACGATGTCGAGCTTGTTCTGCAGAACGATCAACGAGTGATTCGCCAGGGTATTGATGTCGAAATCAATGAAGAGGCGTTTGTGACCCGGGATGGGAAAACTCTCTACCTCCAGAGCCACATCATGCCGCTGCACTACTATGATCAGACGGTTGCACTGGTGGTGTCGGTGGACATTACCGAGCGGAAGAATGCCCAGGCCAAAATGGAACATATGGCGCACCATGATGCGCTGACCAATCTGCCCAACCGGGTACAACTGGTTGAACGTCTGGAGCTGGAAATTCGCCGGGCGACGAGGCACGGTTATTGCGGTGCCGTATTATTCATCGATCTGGATCAGTTCAAGAATATCAATGATTCTCTGGGTCACCCGGTGGGAGACAGGGTGCTCAAGGAAGTGGCGCAACGGCTGGTCAGCTCGGTCCGGGAGGAAGATCTGGTCGCCCGTCTGAGCGGTGATGAATTTGTCGTTGTCTTGACCGTGCTGGACAGCGACCTCTCGACCGCCGCGTTACGGGCCGGGGAAATCAGCGAGAAAATCCGGCGGATCATTTCCCGGCCGTTCCACACCGACAACCTGGATTTGCGCATCAGTTGCAGTGTCGGGGTGGTGATTTATCCCGATAAAAACAGCTCGGTGCACGAGTTGCTGCGCTTTGCCGATACCGCCATGTATCAGGTCAAGGAGAAGGGACGCGACGCCATCGAATTTTTCAACGAAGAGATGGCGGACAAGGTCAGCCGGCAGTTGGTGATGGAGGGTGACCTGCATCGGGCGCTGGAGGGCAGGCAGTTTGCACTGCATTATCAGCCCAAAGTCGATATGGAAACGGGAACGATAGTGGGTGCCGAGGCGCTGCTGCGGTGGCATCATCCAACCAAAGGGGTGGTCTCTCCCGCCGATTTTATCCCCATTCTGGAAACGTCCGGGTTGATTCTGGATGTCGGTCAATGGGTGCTGGAAAGCGCTTGCGAGACCCTGGTGCACTGGCGGCAAGAGGGGTGGTGGAAACCGGGTATGCGCCTGAGCATCAATATCAGTCCCAGACAGTTTCGTCGGACCGCCTTTGCCGACGATGTCCTGCGAACACTGGAACGTTACCCGATACCCGAAAACTCGTTGGAAATGGAAGTCACAGAGGGAATCGTAATCCATCAGGTGGATGAGGCGATTGTGACCATGCGCCGCCTTGCAGAACGGGGAATCAGCTTCTCTCTGGACGACTTTGGAACCGGCTACTCCTCCATCAGCTACCTCAAACAGCTACCGGTTACCGTGCTGAAAATCGACCAGAGTTTTGTCCGCGATATTGTGGACGATCACAATGATCGGGTTTTGGTGGAAACGATCATTACCATGGGTCGTCTGCTGGATCTGGATGTCATTGCCGAAGGGGTGGAGTCAGAGGCCCAGTTCGATATTCTTCAGCGGTACGGTTGTCACTACTACCAGGGGTTCTATTTCAGTCCCGGCGTCACTCTGGCGAAATTCGATGACATGCTGGCGGAGAATACCGTCTCTGTCTGAGGTCCCGCTATCAGAACAGGCGGCCCAGCAGGTAGGGGATGGCAATTTCGGTTTTGAGGATGCGGGGCCCCAGGTGTACCGACTGAATGCCCAGTTCGCTGAATCGCCCGATTTCGTATTCATTGAACCCGCCCTCCGGGCCCACCAACAAGGTAACGGGCGTTCGCACCTGTGCCGGACAGGGAATGGCCTGATAGGGATGTGCCACCATGGCACGTCGGCCTTCGATCAACCCGGGCAGCGTGTCCTCCACAAACGGTTTGAACTGGCGATGGTAGTGCACCTGCGGCATAACGGTGTCGCACCCCTGTTCCAACCCCAGTTGCAACTGAGCCTCCACCGCGTCGGAATGGAGGCTGGGCGACTGCCAATAGCTTTTCTCCACTCGACGGCTGTGAATCAGGTGCAGCGCTTTGACGCCGCTGCCGGCGACGGTCTGCAATATCCGCTTGATCTGTTGGGGACGGGGCAGGGCGAGAACCAGCGTCAGGGGCAGAGGTTCCGGAGGCGGACGATCCAGCGTCAGGGACAACCGGATTCGTTCCCGGCTCAGTTCGGTCACTTCCCCGGTGCCCCAGTCGCCGTTCAGTCGGCCAACGGTCAGGCGGTCACCGAGCTGGGGCTTGAGCACCTGAAGAATATGGTCGAGGCGGCGCTTATCCGACAGGTCGGCCACCGTGGGACTGAGCAGGTCGCTGTCGGCAAGCAACAGTAAGTTCATTGGGGGTGACCGGTTGCGGGCGTTGAATCGACAAAATGGCGTCCCCGCCAGGACTCGAACCTGGAGCTTCCGCTTAGGAGGCGGAGGATTTATCCTGTTAATCGACGGGGACATCGGCTGCAGCGCTGGCCCGGCGCGCCGACAGGGGCGGCAACTATACTAAAAAGCCTTGCGCCGGCACAAGGCCGGCTTCAGGCTTTGACCAGGGTCTGGGAGCCGCCCTGGGAGCCGGAGCGGCCCTGGGCGTTGTACAGGGAAGGGCCATCGGTGCTCTGCCCTCTGAGCAGATCGAGAAGCGTACCCACGGTCTGCCGGGAGCGCTGGATGATCTTGCCGTTGATTTCGTTGAGTGCCCGACAGGCTTCAAACTGATCCGCGAGCACTTGCCACTGCGCGGCCTGGGCCCGGGTGTCGGGGCGTTGCTGGAGCCATTGCTGCCAGCCTTCGTGGTCGTGGGGGAGCTTGGCGGCGTCCAGCCAGCTTTGACGTTGCAGAGCATGCTCTCCCAGCGCGGCCATGGTCCGGTTTTTGGCGTCTATGAGCGGAGGTAAAGCGTCCAGGTTACGCTGTTCCAGTGCTTCGCGTTCACTCAGCAGTACTTGCCTGAGCTCCTCGATGGTCTGGGTGTCCTGGGTCAGCATCTGGCTGACGGATTCAGCTGAGGGGGTCATATTGGCCTCGGTTCTGGCGGATCATCGACAATACGTCGGCCCTGACGGCGTTGGGGGACCGCCGGGCCGGTGTGGGTTATCCCAGCAGGTCTTCCTGATTCAGCATATTCTGCGCGATGCGCTCGGCATCAATCTCGAACCGCCCTTCGGCGATCGCCTGCTTCAGACTGGCGACGCGTTCGACGTCGACATCCGGCAGTTGCGCGAGGTTTTCTTCCAGGCGGTTCATGCTCTGTGCCTCTGCACTGAGTTCAACGCTGTCGCGGCTGGCCGGGCGCGGGCTGCCGGCCGCACCGGACTGAGGGCCGGATTCGCGGGGTGCCACCGTGGTCGGGCGGCTGTTACCACCGTTGCTGCCGGGCTTGATACCGTTGTTTGAATCAATAACCATCTTCTGTTCCCCAACAAAATATTCGATGATGCCGGCCGGGAAGGCCGGGAGCCTGCCAGAATGCGGGCTTCTGACCGGGCTATCGGCCGGCATCCTTATAACTTTAATACTCTTTTTGTATAAATGTGACCCATGTCGCGTTATAAAATCACTTCAACCGAGCCCGGCCCGGTGACTCGTCCCCTCACAATACGCTCTGAACGGTCATTGCGCACCCGGATCTGGTCACCAACCCGACCGGAGCTCAGCGCCGTTCCCATGGTATCAACACTGATGTTGCCGGTTTGGGCGCGCAGCCGCACCTGATCGCCGCGCTCCACCACCGTCGGCTCGGTCAGTAATCCGAGCCGGATCGGTTCCCCGGCTTTCAGGGGACGGCGGAGCTCTTTGCCAAGCGCGGAGTCAGCGTCGACGACAAAACCTTGACGCAACTGGCCGGTATCTCTCAACTCCATGGTCATATCACTGGGCGAGATCCGGTGCCCCCGGCCCAGGCTCCGGCTGGCCACGGCGACTTCACGGTACACCGCCACCTCGGCTGGCACGTACAGGGCCCAGGCGGTGGGGCCGGGGCAGCGCGTGTGCACTGTCAGATTTCCGCCACTGCGCTCTTCATCGTTCACCGACAGGGCGAGGGGCGCTTCGCAGGCCTTGAGGCGCAGGCGACTGTCCAACCGGCCCACGGTAACCCTGGCCTGTTTTATCTGCGGTATCCGGTAGTGCGCCTGCAAGTATTGCTTCACGTCGGCTCTGAGTTGGTCCAGATCCTGCTGATGCGGGGTCTCCGGGCGGGCCAGGGACGCGCTGGTCAACAGGAACAGTATCAATGCACCTGCCAATCGCCGACAGAACAGGCCCGCCCCACGGGGGAGGCGGCCGGTCAGGCTGTTAAAAAGGCGACAGGGACCCATCTTTTGTCCTATTCTTTGTGCATGACTGCGAAGCAGACCGACCGTTAAAGCGCGACGGTTTTCAGCCGCTAACGGCACTATCGGCAGTTATGAAGCAAGGAGCGTGCCGTGCGGCGAATTGCTCGCCGTGATTGCTTGGGGGCATCTGCCCATACTGCGCAGGCGTACCCACATGTCAGGCAGATCACTGACTGTTCAACGAATCAGAGGTAGAAGGGGCTTTCATGGCCGGAGTATTGGATAATGTGAACCAGAGAACACGTCTGGTGGGTGAGAACCGACTGGAGCTGCTATTGTTCCGCTTGGGAGGACGGCAGTTGTATGGAATCAACGTGTTCAAGGTGAAGGAAGTTTTACCGTGCCCGCCGTTGAATGCCATCCCGGGACGGAATCCGGTGGTGCGGGGCGTGGCTCATATCCGCGGTGGTACCCTGTCGATCATGGATATGAATCAGGCCATCGGCAAGGCGCCCCTGGAGGACATACGGTCCAGCTTTGTCATTATTACCGAGTACAACCGCACGGCCCAGGGGTTTCTGGTGCGAGGGGTTGACCGGATCGTCAACATGAACTGGAGCGACATTCATCCGCCACCGCGGGGCGCGGGCAAGGCGCATTATCTGACGGCGGTCACCGAGGTGGATGGCGAGCTGGTGGAGATTGTGGATGTCGAAAAAATTCTGGCGGAAGCGGCACCGGTCAACGAGCAGATCAGTGCCGGGGTGCTCGAAGAGGGGCTCAGTGAGCGGGTGGTTCAGAAGCATGTTCTGATCGTGGACGACTCGGTCATCGCCCGCAAGCAGGTGCAACGGGTGATGCAGTCTATCGGCATTCAGACGACGCTCAAAAAGGACGGGCGGGAAGCGCTGGACTATCTGCTGGATATGGTGGCTCAGGGACAGAATCCGGATGAGGCACTGGTGATGATCATCTCGGATATTGAGATGCCGGAGATGGATGGCTATACCTTTACGGCCGAGGTGCGCAACCATCCGGATTTGAAGGGACTGCACATTTTACTGCACACTTCGCTCAGCGGCGTCTTCAATCAGGCGATGGTCAGGAAGGTCGGGGCCGACGCTTTTCTGGCGAAGTTCAGCCCGGATGAACTCGCGCGCCAGGTCAATGATCGGGTCAGGGCCATGACCGGTGAAGATCTGCTGGAGCAACAGGAATGAGGGGTGGTTCATACCACCGTGGGAGTGTACTTTTGAGCGGTAAGTATTGATGAGTAATGCGGCGGGAAAACGCGACAATTTTGATCAGGCGGAATTTGATCACTTTCGTCAGTTTCTGCAGGACGCCTGTGGCATTGCGCTGGGTGACAATAAACAGTACCTGGTTTCCAACCGCATCCGACGCCTGCTCGAGGAGTACCAGTTGTCCTCGTTCAGTGATCTGGTCAGAGCGCTCAAGCAGAACAGTAACCGCCGCCTGAAAGAGCAGGTCATTGATGTCATGACCACCAACGAAACCTTCTGGTTTCGTGATATCTACCCCTTCGAGTACTTGCGCAACACCCTGTTGCCGGCCTGGATGCAGACCGAGCATCGTATGGCGGGGCCGATCCGGATCTGGTCTGCGGCCTGCTCTTCGGGCCAGGAACCATACTCGATCAGCATGATGGTGGAGGAGTTTCGTCGGCAGCGTATGGGCGCTCTGGCCCGGCCGGTACAAATTGTCGCGACGGACCTTTCCTCCATTGTGCTGGACCAGGCCAAACGGGGTGAATATGATCGCCTGTCGGTGGTGCGTGGTCTTTCGACTGAGCGGCTCGAACGTTATTTTGACAACCCGCGGGACAACGTCTGGCGGGTGAAACCTCTGGTCCGGGATCGAATAGAATTCAAAGCCTGGAACCTGCTGGACTCCTACGCGGGGCTGGGAAAATTTGATGTCGTTTTTTGCCGGAATGTCCTGATTTATTTCAATGCGGAGCTCAAGCGGCGCATCCTGGAAAAAATTCACGGCTCGCTCAAACCGGGCGGCATCCTGTTTCTGGGATCGTCGGAAGGGTTGGCGGGAGCGTCCCATCTGTTTGAAATGGTCCGGTGTGATCCGGGCATTCTGTATCGCGCCAAATAGCATCCAGTGACGGGTTGACCTGACGAAGGAGAGACGCCGTGTACAAACTGGCTTTTTTCGTTCCCGAAAGCCACCTTGAAACGGTCAAGGCCGCGGTATTTGCGACCGGGGCCGGAAGGATTGGTGACTATGACTGCTGCTGTTGGCAGAGTCTCGGGCAGGGCCAATTCCGGCCCCTGGAGGGCAGTCAGCCCTTCCTCGGGCGCCAAGGTGACGTCGAGCGCGTGGCCGAATATCGCGTGGAACTGGTATGCGCAGACGACCTGATTCACCCGGCGATTGCGGCACTGCGGGCGGCCCATCCCTACGAGGAGCCAGCGTACGATGTCTGGCAGCTGGCGGATATCTGAGACGCAGGTCGTTATTATTCCGGATGGATTCACAGTGATACAAGACGGTTATTGTCGCGTATAGCCCAGTCCGATGGTTAACCTCTCCCTCAAAGGAAAAAGGAGTCCCCAACATGAACAACCTGATCCCTCGTCTGATCCGCTGGACGCTGACCGGCAGCCTGCTCTCGGTCTGTGCCACAGCACACGCAGAGCTGCAAACCCGCGAAATCGATTACCAGGTCGGTGGTGAGACCTTCACCGGTTACCTGGCCTATGACTCCGAAGTCAGTGGACCCCGCCCGGGTGTGTTGATTGTGCACGAATGGTGGGGGCACGGCGAATACGTTCGCCAGCGCGCCGACATGCTGGCCAGACTCGGTTATGCCGCATTTGCCCTGGACATGTATGGCTCGGACAAATACGCCGATCATCCCAGCCAGGCGAATGAATTCATGCAGGCGGTGATGAGCGATAGGGAGGCCGCCAAAGCCCGGTTCACCGAGGCGCTCTCGGTATTGCGCGAACAGCCCATGGTGGCCCCGGATGACATCGCGGCTCTGGGCTATTGTTTTGGTGGTGCCGTGGTCCTGAATATGGCGCGTGCGGGCGTCGATCTGGATGGTGTGGTGAGTTATCACGGCATGCTGGCCACGGACTCGCCGGCTCAACCGGGGGAGGTCAAGGCCGCGGTCAGAGTGTTCAACGGCGAGGCGGACCCCATGGTGCCCGCCGAGCAGGTGGCGGACTTTGAGGCGGAAATGACCCGGGCCAACGTGGACTATGAGGTTGTGAACTACCCGGGTGCCAAGCACGGCTTTACCAACCCGGAAGCCAGCGAACTGGGGCGTCGGTTTGAATTGCCTCTGGCATACGATGCCAGCGCCGATGCCGATTCATGGCACAAAACGCAACAGTTTCTGGAAGCACTGTTCCGTTAGCGGTTGATGATCGATTCACCACGCCGTCAGGTCCTGACGACGTGGTGAGGGTAAAAGTGAGGGGCATCGGTTGCAAGTCCTTGGCAGGGCACCGATAATCACTGTAGATAACACTAAATGATGCCCGGCACCGCGGTTCACAGGAAGACGGAGCGGGCCCCGAGATGGAGTACAGTGATTATGACCCTAGATTACGACCGCACCGTCGTGTCGGTTCTGGATGAGGCATTGCGTCAGTTCGAGCGCAGCGACGCGTTCACCTGTCTTGGCCATACGCTGACGTACGGTGATCTCGACCGTCTCTCCAGCCGGTTTGCGGCCTATTTGCAGCAGCAGACCGATCTTCAACCGGGCGACCGTATCGCGATACAGCTTCCCAATATTCTGCAGTACCCGGTGGCTCTTTTGGGGGCGCTGCGCGCCGGCTTGGTGGTGGTCAATACCAACCCGTTGTACGCCGCTCGGGAAGTCAAACATCAGTTGCAGGACTCGGGCGCACGGGCGCTGGTTGTTTTGGCCAACATCGCGGACAAGGCTGCGTCGATTGTCGCTGAAACCGATGTCGAGCAGGTGATTGTGACGGAGTTGGCGGATCTTCATCCGCCCGTGAAACGGGTGCTGCTTAACGCCGTCATCAAGTACATCAAACGCATGGTGCCGGCCTTCCATTTTCCACGACAGGTCGAGTTCCGCCAGGCACTCAGCCTCGCCCAGGGAGCATACCGCAAGGTAGAACAGTCCCCGGACGATGTTGCCGTGCTCCAGTATACCGGAGGCACCACCGGGGTCGCCAAAGGCGCCATGCTGACCCACCGCAATCTGGTTGCCAACATGCTCCAGGTGAACAAGCACATGGAGGGTGAGTTCCGGGTCAACCAGGAATACTACATCGCGCCCCTGCCGCTCTATCACATCTATGCCTTTACGCTGCACATTACTTCGGCGCTGTCCCTGGGCAATCATAACCTGCTTATTCCCAATCCGCGGGATATCAAAGGCTTTGTCAAAACGCTCAAAGGCAAGCCCTTTACCTGCTTTGTGGGATTGAACACGCTGTTCAACGCTCTGTGCCGAGACCCGGATTTCGCCCGCCTGGATTTCAGTCATTTGCGATTGACGGCTTCGGGCGGCATGGCGCTGACGGCCGCCGCCGCAAGGCGCTGGAAAGAGGTCACCGGTGTCGGGATTTTCGAAGGCTATGGCCTGACGGAAACCTCACCGGTGGTCTCCATCAATCCACCGGGCGCGATTCAGCAGGGCACCGTCGGGCTGCCCATGCCGGACACGGAATGCAAGGTGATCGACGAGGACGGACAGTCGCTGCCCAGGGGGGAGCCGGGTGAACTCTGTGTTCGCGGTCCGCAGGTCATGAAGGGTTATTGGAATCGACCGGAGGAAACCCGGGAGGTGCTGGATGATGAGGGTTGGTTCAGAACCGGCGATATGGCCATCATTCAGGAGGATGGTTACATCCGGATTGTTGACCGCAAGAAAGACATGATCAATGTTTCCGGGTTCAAGGTTTTCCCGAACGAGGTGGAAGATGTGCTCTGTACCCACCCCGACATTGTCGAAGCCGCGGTTGTGGGTGTGCCGGATGAGGAGAGTGGCGAGTTGGTGAAGGCATACATCGTCGCCACCCGCACCATGACGGTTCAGGAAGTGCGGGAGTTTGCCAAGGAAAACCTGACACCTTACAAAGTACCTCATGAGGTGGAGTTTCGAGATGAGTTGCCCAAGTCCAATGTGGGCAAGGTGTTGCGGCGCAAGCTGCGGGACGAGGAACCAGCGGATACCGGTGGTGCGTGACATCAGCTAGAGAGTGTTCATGAAAAGAGCCCTGATTCTCTCTGGAGGCGGCGCGCGTGCCGCCTACCAGGTGGGTGTGTTACAGGCGCTGGCCAATATTCTGCCAGCCGAAACCGTCAATCCGTTCCCGATCATCTGTGGTACGTCGGCGGGCGCAATCAATGCCCTTGCGTTGGCGTGTCACCCGGGCAATTTTCGCGAGTCGGTGCAATCCCTGGCGGGTATCTGGCAACGTCTGACTCCGGGCCATGTGTACCGGCACGGCTGGAGTGACCTGGCGCGAGGTCTGGGTCTGCTCGGTTTCTCCCTGTTCAACGAAGGCGTAGGCCGCACCCGGCCGTTGTCCATGCTGGACAACGGCCCACTGTGGCACCTGCTGGGTACTTCGGTCCGGTTTGAGAATCTCGATGCGGCCATTGCCAGTGGCAAGCTGCATGCAGTGGCGGTCAATGCCATGGGATACAGCTCGGGGCAGTCGGTCAGTTTTTTTCAGGGGGCGCCTGAATTGGAGGGCTGGAACCGCCACCGACGGGTGGGTATGCCGACCCGGCTGAAGCTGGAGCATTTACTGGCTTCGTCGGCCATTCCGACGATCTTCCCGGCGGTACGCATCCACCGGGAATACTTCGGCGATGGTGCGCTTCGCCAATTGGCGCCCATCAGCCCGGCCTTGCACCTGGGAGCTGAATCCCTGTTTATCGTCGGGGTGAGCGGCAATCGCGAGGCCCGAAAACCGATTCATCGACGCACCGTGCGACACTCTCCGTCCATGGCCCAGATTGTAGGGCAGCTGTTTAACAGCGCATTTATCGATGCGCTGGAAGGCGACCTCGAGCATCTTGAGCGCATCAACGAGTTGGTCGGGATGATTCCTGAAGATAAGCTCGCTGCGTCCAATTTGCCGTTGCGTGCGGTGGACAACCGGATTATCTCGCCCTCCCGGGAGTTGGACAATATTGCCGGGCGCAAGGTGCGAAACCTGCCCAAAAGTCTGCGCTTTTTCCTGCGGGCCATCGGTGCAACGGCCAAAGGCGGTGGCGCGACAGCGGCCAGTTACCTGTTGTTTCATCAGTCTTTCATCCGTGAATTGATGGAACTCGGCTATCAGGACACCATGTGGGAAGCCGATCGATTGAAACCCTTTTTCGGTGTACAGAACGGATAAACCCTGGAGACCCTGTCGATGTTCATGCAAGCCCGGGAGGTGGTGCACCATTGGCTCGCGCTGTTACTGTCTGGCGTCATCCTGTTGTCGAGTGTTGCGGTTGCGACAGGTGATGGGGCCGAGGAGGGTGCCGGGCAAGGTCCTACGGGCACACTGACGGATCCGGTGGCAGAAATCGAATTCTCGGACTGTGCCCTGAGTGCCAATAAACTGCTCCGCTACGTGCAGTGCGCGCGGCTGAGCGTTCCGGAGAATTATGATCAACCGCAGCCGGAGGACGCCCGGGTTGACTTGCTGATTGTGCGTCTTCCTGCGACTGCAGCCCAGGTTCATGACGACCCCGTGCTGGCAATCGCCGGCGGTCCCGGGCAGGCAGCCAGTCGCAGCTTTCTGCGTCTGGATCGGGCGTTTTCCCAACTGGCCCGGCGTCGCGACATCTATCTGGTGGACCAGCGCGGTACCGGCCAATCAAATCCTCAGACGTGCTCGCTCGACGATGCCTCGGTGCCCCTGGCTGATCCTGACCCCGTGCAACTGTCATCCCTCGCCAAAACGTGCTTGCAGAACTTTAAGGGCGACCCCCGCCAATATACAACCGAAGTGGCGGTCCAGGATCTGGAACAGGTGCGCCGGGCACTCGGGGTGTCCCGTTGGAACCTGTACGGCGTTTCCTATGGCTCGCGGGTAGCGCAAACCTATATGCGTCGCTTCCCGGACGCAGTTCGCACGGCCGTTCTGGATGGTGTACTGCCGGCGGATGTCAGCCTCGGTCCTCAAATTGCCACGCACAGCCAGGCCGCCTTGGACGCATTGATTCACCAATGCGAGCAGGCGTCGTCCTGTCGCGAGCGATTCCCTCAACTGGAGCGGCAGATCACCCAACTGTTGAATCGGCTTGAAGAAGAACCGATCGATGTCCGCTATGAGTCCATCCGCGAGGGTACCTGGCAATCGTTGACGTTCACGCGTGCCCATCTGGTCAGTGTCATTCGCATGGCACTTTACAACAGTGATGTGCTGTCAGTGTTGCCGCCGTTGATTGATTCAGCGGCGCGGGATGGAAACCTGGTCGCGTTGGCGCGGCTCGCGCAACGGCTCGACATCAGTGACGACATTGCTCTGGGTATGCATAACAGCGTGCTGTGTACCGAGGACGCGCCTTTTTATTCTGAGTCCGAAACTCGGGGGGAGCACGCAACCTACATGGGGCCGGAGTTTCTGGAGGGACTGATGGCTCTGTGTGAGTCCTGGCCCCGCGGAGAGATAGGAGAGGATTTTAAAACACCGCTGCGCTCATCCATTCCCACCTTGCTGCTGAGCGGGGCGCGAGATCCGATCACGCCACCCGCGTATGGCGATCGACTCATACAGACACTGAGCAACGCTCGTCACCTGGTGGTCCCGGAGCGGGGTCACCACGTCGGCGTTGAAGGCTGTGTCCCGGACATTATTGCGCGGTTTGTCATCTCCGCTGACCCGAATGCGTTGTCGGCTGAGTGTCTTGAACGAGTGCGAACCGTTCCCCTGTTTCTCGACCGAAATGGTCCTCCACCCTGAGGCGATGTTGACGTGATACATACCGAGGCTCTGGTAAAGTCCTTTCCGTCAAAAGACCGCAAAAAGACACCGGTCGAGGCATTGGTGGATGTCAGTTTTGACGCTCGGGACGGGGAAATCACCGGTCTGCTGGGCCCCAATGGTGCCGGCAAGTCCACGACCTTGAGAATTCTGGCCGGATTGGTCAAGCCGGACCGGGGTCTGGCCTGTGTGGATGGTCATGATGTGGTGAAAGAGCCCCTGGCGGTTCGTCGCCGGTTGGGATTTTTGCCACACAATGCCGGCCTGTACCCCAGGCTGACCAGTCGGGAAAACCTGGTGTACTACGGTCAGCTGTGTGGTCTGGACGCCGGGGAGGCCCATCAGCGGGCCGATGAGCTGATTGAGCGGCTGGAGATGGAGAGCTTTGCAGACCGACGGGCCGAGGGGTTTTCCCAGGGGCAGAGAACCCGCGTGGCGCTGGGGCGGGCGTTGATTCATAACCCCGGCACACTCATTCTTGATGAGCCGACCAATGGCCTGGATGTCATGGCCACGCGAAATCTGCGGACGATACTTCGCGGTCTTCGGGACGAAGGCCACTGTGTGTTGATTTCCAGCCATATCATGCAAGAGGTGTCCCGTCTTTGCGATCGGGTGGCGATCATCAGTGAAGGACGCATTGCCATGACGGACAGCGTTACCGGTATTCTGGAAAAGACCGGACAGAATGATCTGGAAGACGCCTTTGTGGCCGCCATTGGTGAACGACCGGAGGTTCAGGGATGAGGTCATTCTGGGTGATTCTGCTGAAGGAAATTCGCGACAATTTACGGGACCGCCGTTCCATGTTTTTCACCCTGCTGTACGGCCCGCTGTTGCTACCGGCGTTGATGATCGGGCCGCTGGTGTTCAACGTCAACAAATTCAGCGTCGATGTCGAACAGCCCCTGTCGGTAGCGGTGGTTGGCGGTGAGCGGGCTCCCAACTTGATGGCCTTTCTGGCTGAACACAACATCAATGCCGAAGCGGCCGGGGATGATTTCATCGACCGTCTGCGCGCTGGCTCCTTGCCTCTGGTGCTGGAAATTCCGGAGGACTATGAGCCGGCCCTCCGCAACGCGGAGCCCGCTCCGGTGGTGATTCATTACCACAGTGGTGATGATGAGGCGGCCCCGCAACGACGCCGGTTGCGTGCGGTTCTTGACGGCTATGATGCCCGTTTGCGAAGCCTGCGTTTTCTCGCCCGAGGGATGGATGAGCAGGTGTTTGACCCGCTGCATATCAGCGAGCGGGATGTCTCCACGCAGATGCCGGGGGAGGCGTTCATGGGCCTGATCCTGCCATTCATGTTGCTCTTCTCCATGATGATGGGCGGTTTCTATCTGGCCGTGGACAGTACGGCGGGTGAGCGGGAGCGGTTATCGCTGGAACCACTGTTGGCGTTACCGGTCGCGCGCTGGCAACTGGTACTGGGGAAGTATGTCGCCATATTGGCCTTCGTTCTGCTGTCACTGGTTCTACCGTTGATCAGTGGCTTCGCCCTGTTTGGCCTGCTGGATGATGGGGTGTTTACCAGTCGCTATGATTTTTCAGCGTCGACGTTTGTGGCGGCCGGTCTGCTGCATTTGCCGGTTGCTTTATTGATGACGGCGTTTCTGTTTGTCATCGCCGCGTTCGCTCGTTCTACCAAGGAAGCGCAAACCCAGCTCGGCATTGCGATGATGGTTCCGATGTTGCCGTTTTTCCTGTTGCAGTTTCTGAGTATTCCGGAGCATGGTCTCACCATGGCGATTCCGTTGCTCAGCCAGTATCAGATCATGACCGATCTGGTGAATGGGCAATTGATTGCCCCCGCGCACTGGGCCTTGTCGACCGTCAGTTGCATGGTGTTGGCAGCGCTGCTGATGTCGTTGGCGGTGCGCCGCTATCGCCAGGAATCGATTCTTCAGTAACTCAGGAAATACGAGGGCGTCATGCGATCACACAGTGGGCAAACGCTCCGGGTCAGTCGGGCGGTCAGTGTACAGACGCTGACCGATATTCTGGTTCGGGAAGGCTTTGCGCCGGCCGATGCCGGGCAACTGGCGAGCACCTTCACGGATAACAGCATTGATGGGGTATACACACACGGACTGAACCGGTTTCCCCGGTTTGTCGATCTGGTCCGCAGCGGTCATGTCAGGCCCTCGGCAAAGCCTGTGTGTACCTTGAGCGCTGGCGCGCTGGAGCAGTGGGATGGGCATCTGGGGGCGGGCATCCTCAATGCCCGTGTCGCCACGGATCGGGCCATGGCGTTGGCCGAGTCTCACGGCATGGGTTGTGTGGGGCTGGCCAATACCAACCACTGGATGCGTGGTGGTACCTATGGCTGGCGAGCCGCTGAGCGTGGTTTTGTGTTTATCGGGTGGACCAATACCATCGCCAATCTGCCGGCTTGGGGAGCCAGGGATTGCCGCCTGGGTAACAACCCGCTGGTGATGGCGGTGCCCCATGAGCCGGGTGCGGTTGTCCTCGATATGGCGCAATCGCAATTTTCCTACGGAGCGATGGAATTGGCCGCGGGGCAGCAGCGAAAGCTTGCCGTGCCGGGTGGCTATGATGCCGCCGGGGAAATGACCGATGACCCTCATGCGATTCTCGAAACCCATCGACCAGTGCCAGTGGGTTATTGGAAAGGCGCGGGGCTGTCACTGTTGTTGGACCTGCTGGCGACTCTGCTCAGTGGCGGTCGCTCTACCGCGGATATAACCCGTCAGACAATAGAGTATGGTGTTTCTCAGGTTTTCATTGCCATTGACCTCGGAAAGTTGGGCGACCGTCCCGCTCTGTTGGATACTGTCCAGTCAATCATTGATGATCTGCATCGCTCTGAACCGGCGGCGTCAAATGGCGTTATCCGCTACCCTGGCGAAGCGGTGTTGGCTCGGCGGGCGCAGAACCGGAAGCGAGGGATACCGGTCGATGCCAGTCTATGGGAATCGATTCGAGCGCTGTAGCGGTTGGGGGCAGCCTTTGTTTCAGGTAAAGGAAAGTAAAGGTCGACTGAGGGCGGATTTAAAAAAGGGAAATGATCCCAAGCAATAGGGTTCACGTACATCTGCTCATCCCTTTACCGTCCTCATCGGAGTTTGTTCAGGAGAACGACACATGCCCCATTTGACCGACCCGATCCAGATCGGTGATCTGCACCTGCCGAATCGAATCATCATGGCGCCCCTGACGCGCTGTCGCGCTTCGAAAGGCCGCGTACCCAATGACATGATGGCTGAATACTATCGCCAGCGTGCCGGCGCGGGCATGATTCTGACCGAAGCCACTTCTGTGACCCCAATGGGGGTCGGCTATCCGGATACGCCGGGTATCTGGTCGGAGGATCAGGTGGCAGGTTGGCGTAAGGTGACGCAGGCGGTTCATGCTGAAGGTGGGAAAATTCTGTTGCAATTGTGGCACGTCGGTCGGATTTCGGACCCGGTGTACCTGGACGGTGAGCTACCGGTCGCCCCCAGCGCGATTCGCCCGCAGGGCCATGTCAGTCTGATCCGCCCGAAGAAAGAGTATGTCACGCCACGTGCGTTGACGCTGGAAGAAATTCCGGAACTGATTGAAGCCTACCGACGGGGTGCCGAGAATGCCCGTCGTGCGGGTTTTGACGGGGTGGAAATTCATGGTGCCAATGGTTACCTGCTGGATCAGTTTCTGCAGACCAACAGCAACCACCGAACAGATCAGTATGGCGGCTCTATCGAAAACCGTGCCCGACTTCTGCTGGAGGTGGCCGACGCCGTACTCGGAGTCTGGGAGCCCGGTCGGGTAGGGGTGCATCTGGCGCCTCGGGGTGACGGTCACGATATGGGGGATGAAGACCCGGCGGCGCTGTTTGGTTACGTAGCCCGGGAGCTCGGCAAGCGCAGGTTGGCGTTTCTGTGCTCGCGTGAGCATGAGGCGGAGGACAGCCTGGGCCCGGAGTTGAAGAGGCAATTTGGTGGTGTTTATATCGCCAATGAAAACTTTGACAAGGCCAGCGCCGAACGCTGGCTGGCCGATGCCAAGGCGGATGCGGTCGCCTTTGGGAGGCTGTATATCGCCAACCCGGATCTGGCGGAGCGGTTCGCCAAGAATGCGCCTCTGAATGAGCCGGACCCGACGACCTTCTATGCCTCCGGACCGGAAGGTTATACCGACTACCCCTCGCTGGCCCAGTCCAGGGTCCGAATGGAAACCGCGTAGTGCTTGACTCGCGGCCCATAAAAAACACCCCGAGGACTGCTCCAACGGGGTGTTTTTTTATGGGAGCCGGGCGGGCGTCGCGCTTAAGAGGGCCGACGGCGAAACAGCGGCAGTGGCTGGTCCACCGAGGCCTGGTAATACTCGGTGAAGTCATCCAGCGCGTCAACGGTCGCCTGAAGGTGCTGCTCACGATCGGCGCCGAAGTCGAACGCATTGACCCCGCAGCGGCGTAGATAACAGGCCTGTTCGGCCAGGAAGTAACCCACCGCCCGCAGCTCGCCGGTAAACCCGAAACGCTCGCGCAGCAGCCGCGCGTTGGTGAACGCGCGTCCGTCGGCAAACGCCGGAAAGTGCACCGCTACCAACGGCAAACGCCGTGCATCTTCACCGAGTTGATCTGCGGTTTCGTCGGTATCCAGCCATACGCCGATATCGTCACGAGCGGTGAGTGCGTCTTTCCGGGCCAGCCAGACGGACAGCGGGACGATGACCTTCCCGGCGGGTACGCTGGCCTCTGAGGCCTCGCCCTCGGGTTTGGCCATCAGGGTCCATTCGTTGTCGACGATGGCGCCGTCTTTAACTAGCTTTGGCATAGACACGCTCCTTGAAGGGGGCAATACCCAGTCGGTTGACAGTGTCGATAAAGGGCTCTTCTTCGGTCCGCTGCTCGACGTACACATCAATGATTTTCTGTACGACCGAGGGCATATCCTCGGCCGTGAAAGAGGGGCCAATGACCTTGCCCAGGGACGCATCATTGCTGGAGTTGCCACCGAGGGTGACCTGATAGAACTCCTCGCCTTTCTTGTCGACCCCGAGAATACCGATATGACCGACGTGGTGATGTCCGCAGGCGTTCATGCAGCCGGAAATGTTCAGGTCGATGTCACCCAGGTCGTACAGGTAATCCAGATCTTCAAACTGGCGCTGAATGGCCTCGGCAATCGGAATGGACTTGGCGTTGGCCAGTGAACAGAAGTCACCGCCCGGGCAGCAGATGATGTCCGTCAGGGTGCCGATGTTGGGTGTTGCAAATCCGGCGGCCTTGGCTTTTTGCCAGAGGTCGAACAGATCGGATTTCCTGACATCCGCCAGCACCATGTTCTGCTCGTGGGTGGTACGCACCTCGCCAAAGCTGAAATCGTCCGCCAGGTCGGCGATGATTTCCAACTGCCGGTCGGTAATGTCGCCGGGCGCAATACCGGTCGGTTTGAGCGACAGGTTGACGGCGGCGTAACCGGGCTTCTTGTGATCGCGCACGTTGCGCTTGAGCCAGTTGGAGAAGGCTTTGTTGTCGCCGGCCAGCCTGTCGAGCTCGGCCTGGGCGGCGGCATCGTCCAGGGGTTCGTAGGCCGGCTCGGTGAAGTAACTGTGGGCCCGATCGATTTCCGCTTGAGTGAGGGTGGCGCTGCCATCGCGCAGGTGTTGCCACTCCTGTTCGACCTTTTCGGCGAACACTTCCGGTGTCATGGCGCGCACCAGAATCTTGATGCGGGCCTTGAATTTGTTGTCCCGGCGACCGAACTGGTTGTAGATGCGAAGAATCGCTTCCAGATAGGTCAGCAGGTGCTGCTCCGGCACGAACTCATTGATCAGGCTGCCAATGACCGGCGTGCGGCCCAGGCCGCCGCCAACGAAGACGGAAAAGCCCAGATCGCCGGCGTCGTTGCGCACGATCTGCAGGCCGATATCGTGCACGCGAATGGCGGCCCGGTCTTCCTGAGTGGCGCTTACGGCGATCTTGAACTTGCGTGGCAGGAAGGCAAATTCCGGGTGGAAAGTGGACCACTGGCGAATCAGTTCACAATAGGGGCGGGGGTCCACCAGCTCATCGGTCGCGACGCCGGCAAACTGGTCGGTGGTGGTGTTGCGGATGCAGTTGCCGCTGGTCTGGTTGCAGTGCATTTCCACTTCCAGCAATTCCTCCAGAATGTCCGGCACCTCTTCCAGCTGAGGCCAGTTGAGCTGGATATTCTGGCGGGTACTGATATGGCAGTAACCCTTGTCGTAGGTACGGGTAATGTGGGCCATCTTGCGCAATTGGCGGCTGTTCATCAGGCCGTAGGGCACACAGATGCGCAGCATCGGCGCCAGGCGCTGAACATAGAGGCCGTTTTGCAGGCGCAGGGGAAGAAACTCCGCTTCTTCCAACTGGCCGTCCAGATACCGCTCCATCTGCGCGCGAAACTGGGTAACGCGCTGCCCCTGGATGCGGCGGTCATATTCGTCATAGATGTACATAGAGGGCTGTATTACCTGTACTTCCGGGAAAGGTTGGGTATGTTAGCGAGCGCTAATGCAAGGGCGCCCGTAAACCGGTGTTTTCTCGCGGCGGAGGATACAGCAAAACCGGCTCCGGCGCGACCCCGCGTGGATCGATGACCGACCCTGTTGCAGGTCACTGATCCGCTTCAGAGGCCGCAAAAGTACCAGATACTACCGTCCTGTTTAAACGAATGTTTTCCGCTATCCTAATGCTTTTTGGTTATATCCGGTGGCGGTGGCTTGTCAATCCCGGTGGGGTGTGATTAGATTCAGCTGTCTTGAATGGGGCGTAACGCGGCGCTCCGGTCCTTACCACGTTTGGCGAGAGGAGAATAACAATAATGTCTGAGCAGACTGATGTTGTAAAAAATGATAGCCATGAAGTCCATGAGGGCGACGCCTTTGCCGATGCGATGGCGGCGATCGCGTTGATTGCGATATTCGTGGTCACCTGTATTTACTGGGTCAGCGGCCAGTAAGCGGGGACCTGACCGGTACCCCCTATGGGGTGCCGGGTTGATAGGGCTCCCGAAACGCCCCGTAGCTCCCAATCCCCCGGTTACCAGACGCCTTGCATTGAAATAATTGCGTTGTCAATTAATGTCTGGCAGGATTCCCTCAATGCCTGTCCGATGTCATTGCGAGGGAATTATGCTGGGTTCTGATCGAGCGGCCACCAAAGGTCTGCACCTGCACAACAGTTTCACTTTCTGGATCAACCGCCTGGCCAGCCAGATGCGGGAGGCGTTCAATGACGCCCTGACCGAGCATGAGGTCAGTTGGCCTCAATGGATGATCCTCAACGTGCTGTTTCATGAGCTGGCCACCACTCCGGCCCAGATCGCCGACCATATTGCGGTGGATCGGTCGGCGGTCACCCGGCTGTTGGATCGACTGGAAGCCAAGCAACTGGTGCAACGCGAGCACGACGGACTGGACCGTCGCTCCGTGAAGGTTCACCTTACCCGCTCCGGTCACGCCCTGGTCGAAACGCTCAACGAACTTGCCGTCGCGCATCAGAATCGGTTTCTGAATCAGTTACACCCGACGGAACTGCGGGCGTTCAAAGGTAATATCCAGAAGCTGTTAAAGGCCGTTGATATCGATAGCACGCAACTCTGGAAGCACGTTTAAGTGGCTTACTGCCCCGCTTGGGAGAGCACCAGTCGAACCACGAACACAATGATCAGGATAAAGATCGCGGTGAACAACACCCCGGAAATGATGTAGGCGGCAATGCTGCCGTGCTTGAAGTCCCGCTCGCGGTTCTTGCTGCTTTGCACACCAAAGGCGGCGGCCAGGGTGCTGATGATGACCTGAAACAGGCTGGGTTTTTTATTGGGGTCTTGGTCTTCTTCACGGGCACTCATGTGTCGGCCTCATTGTCGTTTTTTGCGAGTCGTACTATGTCTTCTTCGATGGATCAACTGACTGTTCTGCCTGCCTGCGGCGAGGCCGTAGGCATTGTACGTCAGGAGAGCAGCTTTGTGGTGGTGGACAAGCCGACCCGGTTGTTGACCGTTCCCGGCCGCCATCCGGCCAATCGGGACAGTGTCATCGCCCGGCTGCGGGAGACTTACCCGGATGTTCACGCCGTTCATCGGTTGGATTTCGACACCTCCGGACTGTTGGTGATTCCTCTCACCAAAGCCAGCCTGTCCAACCTCAGTCGTCAATTTCAGGCTCGTACCGTGAAGAAAACCTATACGGCGGTAGTACACGGCTGGGTACTGGAAGATCGGGGCGTCATGGAGTGGCCGATTGCCCCCGACCCGGAGCGGCGCCCACGGAGCAAGGTGGCTGAGGACGGCAAGCCGGCACTGACCCATTACCGGGTCCTCTCCCGTGATTCTGGGCGCAATACCACACGCCTGGCACTGTTTCCGGTGACCGGGCGTTCGCACCAGTTGCGCCTGCATTGCGCCGAGCTGGGACACCCCATACTGGGGTGTGAGTTCTACGCGCCGGAGGCGGTACGTCAGCAGGCGCCGCGTCTGCTGCTGCACGCCTCGACGCTCAGCTTTGCCCACCCGGAGTCGGGTGAAGCCGTCTCTTATGAGTCGGTCGTACCGTTTTAGGAGCCTATTCATGGTTCACTCGTCATCCTCCGCAAAACATCCCTGGCGCGCCCGGCTGTACCGGCAGTTGGAGCCGGGCGCCTGGCCCGATCAGGGGCTTTCCCCGGCCAACCGATGGATCTGTGCGCTGATCATAGTGGCGGTGTTGGTGGCGTTGCTGGAAACCGAGCCCGCCATCCGGGTAGGGCGGGAGCCATGGTTTGTCGCTTTCGAGTGGGTGGTGGGCGCGGTTTTTCTGCTGGAATACCTGATTCGAGCCTGGGTGGCAGTGGAGAACGTCCAATATGCCCACCCGGTGTGGGGCCGCCTTCGCTATCTGGGCAGCTTTGCCGCGGTGGTCGACCTGCTGGCCATTTTGCCACTGTTTTTGGGGTTGGTGGGCATGGAGGCTCTGTTCATGCGTCTGATCCGGGTGCTGCGGATCTTGCGTCTGGCGAGGCTGGGGCGTTTCTCCAAAGCGCTGCGGGAGTTGGGGCATGCGGTCCGGCTGCGTCAGTTTGAGCTCTACGTCAGTTTCGGGTTGGCGTTTTTGGTGCTACTGGCCTCGTCCATCATGTTGTACCTGTTGGAGGGCGGGGTGCAGCCGGAGGCCTTCGGCAGTGTGCTTCGCTCCATGTGGTGGTCGGTGGCCACCTTGACCACAGTGGGTTACGGCGACGTGTATCCCGTGACCGGGCTCGGGCGGTTTTTTGCGGCGCTGACGGCACTGTCGGGTATCGGCATCATCGCCATGCCGACGGGAATCATGGCGGCGGCATTCAGTGAAGCCATGCAGAAAAACCGTAGGGACAAGGACGACTAGTGGTCCATGCGGCTAATTCTGTAACTTTCAGCCGCCACACAAGCGCCGCCGTACTACTCTGTTTCGCGATCCGCCCGCTGCCAGCGGGCCAGCTCGGCGTACAGGCGCTCGCGCTCATCGAGCAGCTCCAGTGCCAGTGCAATGCCGGCGAGGTTCAGCCCCAGGTCCCGCTGCAGGCGACGGGCACGGTTCAGGCGGGTAAGGCAGTGCCCTCGAAAGGTCCAGCGCGGCGCCGAAGGAGTGATCGGATCGATGACTCCCTCGTGAATGAGTTCGACCACGAAGTCGGCCTCCACCTGGCAGCGCCGACAGAGTTCGCCCAGCGTCAACTCAACGTCTTCTTCCAGAACGGTGCCTGCCATCAGGCGGTGTGTATCTCCCGGCATAATCAGCTCTCCAGATGACGGCGAGGGTTGAATGGCGCGGCTTTCGCCAATTGCTCATAAGCGGCTCGCGTCGCGGCGTTTTGAGCGGGGGGTGTGTGAATGCTCAACTCGACGTACAGGTCCCCCGGCGGAGAGCCGGGCAGCCCGCGCTCTTTGAGCCGGAGTTTGCGGCCGCTCTGGGATGCCTCGGGAATCTTCAGGTCGACTTTGCCGGCGGGCGTGGGAATTTTCACTTTGGTGCCCAATGCCGCCTCCCAGGGAGTGAGGGGCAGATCGAGAAACAGGTCTCGCCCGTCCAGCCGGAAGTAACGGTGGGGCCTGAATTCCACCTCAAGGTAGAGATCGCCACTGGGCCCACCCCCCAGGCCAGGCGAGCCCTGGCCCGCCAGACGGATATTCTGTCCGGGTTTTATCCCTTTGGGAATTTTGATGTTCAGGGTACGGGGGGCGGCATGGATTCGTCCCTGGGCATCCACCTGTTGGCTACGCAGGGTGACCTGTCGGGAGGCGCCGCTGAAGGCGTCTTCCAGGTCGATCTGAATGCGGGCATGTTGATCTTCCCCACGGGCCCGGAAACCGCCGCCTTGGCTGAACCCGCTGTTCTGGGTGAAGCCTCCACCGCGAAAACCACCGCCGAACAGGTTTTCGAAAAAGTCACTGAAATCGCCGCTGCCCATGCCACCGCCGTAGTGACGCCCGGTGCCGGCAAAATCGAAGTCCTGGCCCCAATCCGGGGGCGGTTCAAAGTCCTGGCCGCGTCGCCAGTTGCTGCCGAGTTGATCGTAAGCGGCACGTTTTTCCGGGTCCTTGAGTACCTCGTAGGCTTCTCCAAGCTCCTTGAATTGGTCCTCGGCGCCGGGATCTTTGTTGACATCCGGGTGATATTTGCGCGCCAGTTTTCGGTAGGCACGTTTTATATCGTCCTGGCTGGCGCCTCTTTCTACTCCAAGAGTCTTGTAGTAATCCTTGTACTCCATCGGCGACCTCTCGAATCACAGAAACCCAATCTAACGTCTTAATGATTGGGTCAAATTGATATTCATCAAGTATGGCACTTACTCTCCCTGAAGGGTGGCGACCAGAGTGCGACTGCCGGCGCGGTTGCGATGTTCGCACAGGTAAATGCCTTGCCAGGTCCCCAGATTCAGGCGACCGTCGGTAATCGGAATGGTCAGACTGGTGCCGATGGTGGTGCATTTGATGTGCGCGGGCATGTCGTCGTCGCCCTCGTAGTCATGCTCGTAGTAGGGGGCCCGCTCGGGGACAAACTGGTTGAAGTGCCGCTCCAGGTCGCCTCGCACGGTCGGGTCGGCATTCTCGTTAATGGTCAGTGACGCGGAGGTGTGCTGGATAAACAGGTGCAGCAGGCCGCAGCGAAGGTGATCCAGCGGGGGCAGCGCTTTGAGCACCTCCTGAGTGACCAGATGGAAGCCCCGGCTTTTGGGGGGCAGGCGAAATTCAGTCTGTTGCCACATAGGTTATCTGCCTGTATCGGTCGCGTGGAGAACGTCGGCGCCGGAAGTGGCGCACTCGACGTTATGCAGTCATAAAGGGTAACGCGGTGTTGTTGAATTTGCAGCCCCGACTTTATGGGATTGGCGACTGTGCTAGAATGCCCCACCTTATAGTCCGTAAAACCATTTAATAATCGGAGCCCCTGTCGTCATGTTCAACGCTTCCCGCCAAGTGACCTGGCCGCGCCTGAAAAGCGCTCTACCCAAGGATGATGCCATTGAGCAGCGTATCGACGCGCTATTGCATCGAATGACCCTCGAGCAGAAGGTGGGTCAGATGATTCAACCGGAGATCAAACAGGTAACCCCGGATGATGTTCGGGACTTCCACCTGGGCTCTGTGCTCAACGGCGGCGGCAGCGTGCCCAATAATGATCGGTACGCCCAGGCCAGTGACTGGGCCGCCCTGGCTGATCAGTTTTGGGAAGCCTCAATGGATGACCGGGATGGGCGTCTGCCCATTCCCATCATGTGGGGAACCGACGCGGTGCACGGGGTAGGCAACCTGGTGGGGGCGACCCTGTTTCCACACAATATCGCGCTGGGCGCCGCCCACAATCCCGAACTGGTTCGCCGGATTGGCGAGGCGACCGCCCGGGAGATTGTCGCGACCGGTCTGGACTGGGACTTTTCGCCCACCGTTGCCGTGGCCAGAGACGATCGCTGGGGGCGGACCTATGAATCCTGGGCGGAAGACCCGGAGCTGGTGCGTGCCTATGCCGGCGAGATGGTGCGGGGGCTTCAGGGGCAGGGCGAGGCGTGCCTGGATGAGCAACATGTCATTGCCACCGCCAAACACTTTATTGGTGACGGTGGTACGGTGAACGGCATAGATAGGGGTGACAATGTCGATTCCGAGGAGCGCTTGCGGGATATTCACGGTGCGGGCTATTTCAGTGCGATCGAGTCCGGCGTGCAGGCCGTCATGGCGTCTTTCAATAGCTGGCACGGGGAACCGCTCCACGGTCACTACCATCTGCTGACCCGTGTTCTGAAAGACCAGATGGGCTTTGATGGTCTGGTGGTGGGGGACTGGAATGGCCACGCCTTCATTCCCAGTGCCGACGTGCTGAATTGCCCCCAGGCGATCAATGCCGGGCTCGATATTTACATGGTGCCACACCCCGAATGGAAAACCCTGTTCCACAATACCGTGGCACAGGTGCGCGATGGCACTATTCCACAGTCTCGTGTCGACGATGCGGTGCGGCGAATTCTGCGGGTGAAATTGCGCGCCGGCCTGTTTGAGCGAGGCCGCCCCTCAAGCCGGACGCTCGCGGGGCGTCAGTCACTTATCGGTGCCCCAGAACATCGGGACGTGGCCCGTCAGGCGGTGCGCGAATCGCTGGTGCTATTGAAAAACCGCAATCAGCTACTCCCGCTCACCCCAAAACAGCGGGTACTTTTGGCTGGAGACGGTATCGACAATATCAGTAAACAGGTGGGCGGCTGGTCGGTCACCTGGCAAGGCACCGGAACGGACGCTCGGGACTTTCCGGGCGCCACTACCGTCAGCGCCGGCATTGAGGCCACCATTCGGGACGCGGGGGGCGAGGTGTTCATCAGCCCGGACGGCCAGTGTGACGAGTCCGTGGATGTGGCCATTGTCCTGTTCGGAGAAGACCCCTATGCCGAAATGCAGGGTGACGTGCAGAATGTCCAATACAGGCCCCGCGACACGCGGGACTGGGCGTTGCTCAAGTCCCTCAAGGCTCGGGGCATTCCGGTGGTATCCCTGTTTATTACCGGTCGTCCACTGTGGGTGAACCGCGAGCTGAACGCCTCCGATGCGTTTATGGTTATCTGGCAGCCGGGGACGGAAGGGGGTGGCGTTGCCGAGGTGCTGTTTACCGACGCCAACGGTCAGGTGTGTCATCCGGTCAAGGGCAAGCTGAGTTTCTCCTGGCCCGATCGCCCGGATCAGTGCCCTTTGAATATGGGCGAGCCCGGCTACGCGCCACTGTTTCCCTATGGTTATGGTCTGGCGTACGGACAGGACGATCCGCTGGGCGACGATCTGTCGGAAGAGGGCCTGCAACTGCCCGCCACCGAGGATGTCTGGACGCTGTTCAAGATGCGCCCGCTGGATGCCTGGCGGGTGGAGGTCGAGGGCCATGTGAACGACAAGGCGGTCATGAAGGGCAATCAGGTGCAGGTGTCTACGGTCACGGTGAACGCGGTAGACCGTGAGGTGCAGGAGGATGCCCGGCAGGTGATCTGGAATGGCGATGGTTTCGGCGCCATGGCGCTGGCGACCCGGGATCGTCAGGTGCTGACGGATTACTGGAAGGCCAACGGGGCTCTGGTGGTGGACTTGAAGGTGGATCGCGCACCCACGGCACCGGTGCAGTGGCGCGTCGGCTGTGGTCCGTCGGCACTGTCACAGGTGGAGGTCACTGAAGAGCTGCGCGCTTTGGCGGGGCAGGGGTGGCAGACGCTGTCCATCGCCCTGGACCGCTTCCCCGACGTCGGCTCGGATTTCGGCCTGGTCCTCCCCCCGGAAGAGTTCTTCACCCGCGTCCTCGAGCCCTTCAGCCTTGCGACCGAAGGCGAGCTGGAGCTTACTTTTTCGGGTGTGCGTGTTGAGAAGGGGTAGTTTTACAAAGACGGTTGGTCTTTGGTACTTCGATCAAAAGGCTGCGGGAGGGTATACCCTCCCGCAGCCCTCTGGCCAGAGTACCTGCCCCCAGGTAACGTAGAAGCCCCAACCCTTGATATTCCCCCGAAAGCCCCCATTACCCACCCACAGAATTCAAACCCCGACCAGTGATGGTGGGGAGTCGTGTTTAATGCCAATTGTATGACAGGAGCTACGCACCCATGACCGTGGACGCCCATAAAGAAACGCTTGGATTCCAGACCGAAGCCAAACAACTGCTGCACCTGATGATCCACTCGCTCTACTCCAACCGCGAGATCTTCCTGCGTGAGCTCATCTCCAATGCCTCCGACGCGGCGGACAAACTGCGCTTCGAAGCCCTGGAAAACGACAGCCTCTACGAAGGCGACAGCGAGCTCAAAGTACGCGTCAGCGTCGACAAAGAAGCCAAGACCCTCACCATCAGCGACAACGGCATCGGCATGACCCGGGACGAGGTCATTGAACATCTGGGTACCATCGCCAAGTCCGGAACCGCGCAGTTCCTGAAAAACCTCACCGGTGATCAGAAAAAAGACTCCAAACTGATTGGCCAATTCGGGGTCGGTTTCTACTCTTCCTTTATCGTCGCCGACAAAGTCGTGGTGACCACCCGCAAGGCCGGCGTGCCAGCCAACGAAGCGGTGCGCTGGGAAAGCGCCGGAGAGGCGGAATTCAGTGTGGAGAATGTTGAGAAGGCCGAGCGTGGTACCTCCATCGAGCTGCACCTGCGCGGCGATGCCGATGAATTTGCCGATGAATGGCGACTGCGCTCGATCATCAAAAAGTACTCCGATCACATCGACATCCCGGTGCTCATGCAGAAGCTGCAGACCTCGGAGGACGACAAAGACAAAGAGCCGGAAGACGAGGTGGTCAATACCGCCACGGCTTTGTGGACTCGCTCCCGCTCCGACATCAGTGACGAAGAGTACAAAGAATTCTACAAGCACGTCAGCCACGATTACGCTGATCCGCTGACCTGGAGTCACAACCGGGTCGAGGGCAATCTGGACTACACCAGCCTGTTGTATGTGCCCGAGCACGCGCCGTTTGACCTGTACAATCGTGACGGTGCCCGCGGCCTGAAGCTCTACGTCCAGCGCACCTTCATCATGGACGACGCCGAGCAGTTCCTGCCCCTGTACCTGCGCTTTATCAAAGGCGTGGTGGACTCGAATGATCTGTCCCTGAACGTCTCGCGGGAAATTCTGCAGAAGGATCCGAACATCGACACCATGCGCACCGCGCTGACCAAGCGGGTGCTGGATATGCTGTCCAAGATGGCCCGGAATGAGCCGGAACAATACGCCAAATTCTGGAAAGAGTTTGGTCAGGTGCTTAAAGAGGGGCCGGCGGAAGACTTTGCCAACCGTGAGAAGATCGCCAAGTTGCTGCGCTTCGCCAGTACCCACACCGACAAGCCCGACCAGGATCAGTCTCTGGACGACTACATCAGCCGGATGAAGGAAGGGCAGGACAAGATCTATTACATTGCGGCGGAGAATTTCAATACCGCCAAAAACAGCCCGCACCTGGAAGTCTTCCGCAAGAAGGGTATCGAAGTGCTGTTGATGTACGATCGGGTTGACGAGTGGTTGATGAGCCATCTGATGGAGTACGACGGCAAATCGTTTCAGGACGCCGGCAAGGGCGAGCTGGACCTGGGTAAGCTGGATTCCGAAGACGAAAAGCAGGCTCAGGAAAAGCAGGCCGAAGCACTCAAGCCACTGCTGGAGCGGGTCAAGAAAGCACTGGAGAATGAAGTGGCCGAGGTGCGCATCACCCACCGCCTGACCGAATCCCCGGCCTGTGTGGTGGTCGCCGAGCACGAAATGGGCGCCCAGATGCGTCGCATCCTGGAGCAGGCCGGGCAGAAGGTGCCGGAGTCCAAGCCCAGCTTCGAGCTCAACCCCGATCACCCGCTGGTGCAGAAACTGGATCAGGAGTCGGATGAAGCGCGTTTTGCCGACCTGGCCAAGGTGCTGTTCGACCAGGCCAATCTGGCCGAGGGCACCCAGTTGGAAGATCCGGCGGCTTACGTGCAGCGGTTGAACAAGCTGTTGTTGGAGCTGAGCCACTGACGGTGTTTCCTCAAAATCCGCCTACTTGCTTGTACCTCTGGTCCGGTATAAGCTAGCCTAAGTTGTTGAAATTGGACAAAAATAAGTGCAAGGCCAGCACGGGGTGCCCATCGACGTAAACGGCGGGTACCCTCTTCTCCAATAACAGGGCAAACGCCATGACCAAATCGGAACTGATCGAGTACATTGCCGAGCAACAGGACCAACTGCCGGTCAAAGACATTGAACTAGCGGTGAAGCTCATCCTCGACCATATGGCCGACGTGCTGTCTTCCGGCGAGCGGATTGAAATCCGTGGCTTCGGAAGCTTCTCTCTGCACTATCGGGCGCCCCGTATGGGCCGCAACCCGAAAACCGGCGAGACGGTTGAGCTCGAAGGTAAATACGTTCCACACTTCAAGCCGGGAAAGGAGATGCGCGACCGTGTTAATGAAAGCCTACAGCACTGACGCTCTCGCCCTCAGGGTTGGCGCACCATGAAACCACTCTTGCGCTGGTTTAAAGTCGCCTTGTGGGTGCTTGCCTTCCTGCTGGGCGTCTGGTTCGCGCTCGAGAACGCTCAGGCGGTACCGGTCACCTTGATGGGCCTGGGTCTGCCCAGTCTTTCCCTGGGTGTCTGGCTGCTGATCTTCACCGCGCTGGGTACCGTCCTGGGTATGGTGGTCAGCCTGCCTCCGTTGTTACGCCTGCGCCGGCAACTCCGGGCCAAAGAGCGTCAGCTCGCCCGCTGCGAGAAAGAACTCAAGCAACTTCGATTGCAACCCATTCGGGATTGATGCGCATGGTCGATATCGGCTTGTTTGGCCTGATCATGGTGGCGATTGCAGCGGGTTTTGTACTGGGCTGGCGGCAAAGGGGTCGTCGCCTCCAGCAGGACAACCAGCACTATGGCCCCAAATATTTCAAGGGTCTCAGCTACCTGTTGAACGAGCAGGCCGACAGCGCCGTGGACGCCTTTATCGAGTCGCTGGAGGTCAACCCGGATACGCTGGAGACCCACCTGGCGCTGGGTAACCTGCTGCGCCGTAAAGGGGAGATCGCCAAGGCTACCCGTATCCATCAGAACCTTCTGGCCCGTCCCAGCCTGACCACTCCGCAACTCCATGAAGCACAACTGGAACTGGCCCGTGACTTTATTCGGGCCGGTCTTCTGGATCGGGCGGAAGGGCTGCTCCAGGAACTGGTGGACGTCAACAGTCAGTACAAGTCTGAGGCACTTACCCATCTGATCGAGATCTTTCAGGACGAGAAGGATTGGGAAAAGGCGATTGCGGCCGCCAATCAGATCGGTCAACGGCGGTTTGGCCGAGACACCGGCGAGCGCGCCATTGCGCGGGCCCACTTTTGCTGCGAGCTGGCCGAAGACGCCATGGAGCAGAATGACCTGCTGACGGCCCGACGCCAGTTGCAGAAGGCCCTCGGCTACGATCGCCAGTCCGTCCGGGCCAGTCTCCTGTGGGGGCAGTTGGAGCACGGGCAGGGGAATGATCGGGAGGCACTGAAGATCCTGCAGCGTATTCCCCATCAGGATCCGGAACTGGTGGTCGAGAGCCTGGACCTGATCTGCGCCTGTTACGAGCGCATCGGGGACACCAAAGGGCTGCAGCGTTATCTGGAAGAGCTGCTGGCTCAATACCCGAGCAGCTCTCTGGTGATCAAGATGGCGGAGCAGGTGCGCTGGGCGCGGGATGATTACGCGGCGGCGGACTTCATTGCCGAGCATCTGCGCCGCCGGCCCACCATCAAGCTGCTGAACCGCCTCGTCGAACTGTATCTGCTCCACTCCGAGGGGCGTGCACGGGATAACCTCCAGTTGCTCAAGCAGTTGGTGGATCAGGTGCTGGAGGCCAAGCCCAGCCATCACTGCCGGAAGTGTGGCTTCGCTGGCAACCAGCTTCACTGGTTGTGCCCGAGTTGCAAAACCTGGGGCAGCATCACACCGATTACCGGGGTGGAAGGCGAGTAGTACCGGTTCGACGGTAGCCCGTCTGCTCCCGAGGTGTTAAAAAGCGTCAAGCGGGTGAAATTTTCTCCCAATCCCCTATAATGTCCGGCCGTCAGGCTGCATCGGTTCTACCTCCCACAACAAGACAGCCATCACTTCTGCCGGATGAAGCCGCCCTGTGTTGGTTCCGGGCGCCGGGGGAAGCCACTGAATTCATACCCAAAACGGAGACACATTGTGAAAGCACCTGTACGCGTTACTGTCACCGGCGCCGCCGGTCAAATCAGCTACTCGCTCCTGTTCCGCATCGCCGCTGGCGAAATGCTGGGCAAAGATCAGCCTGTGATTCTGCAATTGCTGGAAATCACCCCCGCGCTCAAGGCGCTCGAAGGCGTGGCGATGGAGCTGGACGACTGTGCCTTCCCGCTGCTCGCTGGTATGACCTGCACCGATGACCCGGCCGTGGCCTTCAAAGACACTGATTACGCCTTGCTGGTGGGTGCTCGTCCGCGCGGTCCGGGCATGGAGCGCAAAGACCTGCTGGAAGCCAACGCCAAGATTTTCTCTGTGCAGGGCAAGGCGCTGAATGATCACGCCTCCCGCGATGTAAAAGTGCTGGTGGTGGGTAACCCCGCGAACACCAATGCGCTGATTGCCCAGCGCAACGCGCCGGACCTTGATCCGCGTCAGTTCACCGCCATGACCCGTCTGGACCACAACCGTGCCCTGACTCAACTGGCTCAGAAAACCGGCAAAACCATCAATGACATTACCCACCTGACCATTTGGGGCAATCACTCTTCGACCCAGTACCCGGACATTCACCAGACCAAAGTGGCGGGTACCAATGCCATGGAGCTGGTTGAGCAATCCTGGTATGAGAATGACTTCATTCCGGTCGTCCAGAAGCGTGGCGCGGCGATTATTGAAGCGCGCGGTGCTTCGTCAGCGGCGTCGGCGGCCAACGCGGCCATTTTCCATATGCGCGACTGGGCTCTGGGCACTGCCGAGGGTGACTGGGTCAGCATGGGGGTCTACAGCGATGGCAGCTATGGCATCGACAAGGGCCTGATTTACTCTTTCCCCTGCGTCTGCAAAAACGGCGAGTGGGAAATCGTGCAGGGTGTGGAAATCAATGATTTCTCCCGCGAGAAAATGCAGGCGACCGAGAAGGAACTGCAGGAAGAACGCGATGCAGTGAAGGATCTGCTGCCGGCATAAGGCGGTTTGTGAAGTGGTGTCGGATTACGGCCCTTCGGGCCTAATCCGACCTACTGATCAGGATGGGCCCAGCCGGCCCGTAGGTCGGATTAGCGCTCAGCGCGTAATCCGACACCTCAGCCAGTCCTTTGACTGACAACTACACCGCACTGATTGTCACCTTCCCTCGGCGGGTTTCACCGGGCGCCAATGTCCATCCCTCATCCAGCACCGCCCCCCGTTCCAGACACACAAACCCCTGTTCATTGCCTTCTCCCATATCATCCATGGCGGCCGCTTTTGCAACGCCGGGATTCCAGGCCACCAGGCTGGGGCAGTTTTCATGGGTCAGCCGCAAGCGCGGCTGAGGTTCCAACGTCACCTCGGACTCCACGGCGGGGAACACCCGATCGACCTCCCCGGTAAAGGTCAGTGGGCCGCGTTGCGTCAGGCGGGCGTGGTCCCGCAGGTTGTCCAGATAGTCCCGTCCGGCCAGCACCGGTACCTGTACCTTGTCCAGCGCCTGTACCGGCAGATAGCTATGCAGCGCCCAGGTAAAATCCGCCGGCTGTGAATCGTGGTTGGTCAGGCTCAGTTCCAGTTCGATGGTCTGCCCCAACACCATTCGCAAGGCGGCGGTAAAGGTCTGTGCAAACCGGTCGTCGCCGGTGTGTTCCAGCTCGAACCAGAATTCACAGCGGCCGTTGTCGGCCCGGGCTACCTGTTTGAGGTCCCAGTCACTGGTGCGGGCAAAACCGTGTTGTGGCTTGTCTTGGTCGGGGTGGGGGCCAAACCAGGGCAGACATACAGGCACCCCGCCGCGCAGCGCCTTACCCGGTTCGAATTGGCACCGGGGGCTCAGCCACAGCAGGGGCGTACCGTCGGCTTTGGTAAAGGACAGTAATTGCGCCCCCTGTGGGGCGACCACCGCCTGACACAGGGCGGTGTCAACGTGGATCAGAGGCAGGCCCGCCCCTTGGGCGTCGGGAAACAGGGTCTTGCTGTCGGTCAAAGTGATCCCCGGGTAGGGGCGCACCAGATCGGCCAATGCGGGCATAGTGACTCCTCGTCGACGGGTGTTGTAAGAAAAAACCGTCTTATTTTACGCCAAATGGGGGAAAGCAGACTATGTTGCCGGCGGTCACATCGGTTATTTTCCCTCGCCGCCCGCTCACCCTTTGGCTTTCGGCCACGCAGCCAGTATCATGCGCACCCTGAAATCAGCGAATGAAAGAGGCCGGCGTGAGTCAACAGCAATTTGTCATTGGTCAGCGGTGGGTGAGCGACACCGAAGCGGAACTGGGTCTGGGTATTGTTCTGGAAACCGATGAGCGACAGGTCACTCTGGGGTTCCCGGCCGCGGGCCAACGTCGGACCTACGCCCTGCGTAGCGCACCGGTCAGCCGGGTGCGCTACCAGGTGGATGAAGTGGTCAGCCACCAGGACGGCACCACCATCACCATTACCGACGTCATGGAACAGGGGCTGTTGCTGGCCTACAAAGGTTACACCGAGGAAGGGGATGAACATCTGATTCCGGAGTTCGAACTGGACAGCTTTGTCCAGTTCAGCACGCCGCGCGAGCGTCTGTTCTCCGGGCAGATCGACAAATACACCCATTTCAGCCTGCGTCACCAGACCCTCGACACTCTGCATCGCCACCGGCAGAGCCCGGTCTACGGTCTGAGTGGTCCGCGTATTCAGCCGTTACCGCACCAGTTATACATCGCCAGTGAGGTGGGCCGGCGGCAGGCGCCCCGCGTACTGCTGGCCGACGAAGTGGGTCTGGGGAAGACCATCGAAGCCGGCCTGATTCTGCACCAGCAATTGATGACCGGACGGGTGCGCCGCGCTCTGGTGGTGGTGCCCGAAAGCCTGCAGCATCAGTGGCTGGTGGAAATGCTGCGGCGCTTCAACCTGAGCTTTACTCTGCTGGATGAAGCGCGCTGCCAGGGCATGGCCGGACTGGATGATATTGACCCGTCTCTGCTGCCCGATGACGAGGAAATTGTGATCGCCGAGGCCGAGGACAATCCTTTTGAAAGCGAACAGCTGATTCTCTGCTCCCTGGAGTTTCTGACCGGCAGTGAGCAGCGCTACCAGCAGGCGGTAGAAGCCGGTTGGGATCTTCTGCTGGTGGATGAGGCCCACCACCTGCAGTGGCATGACGGCGAGCCCAGCGCCTCCTATCGCTGCATTGAGGGGTTGTCCAGGGTCTCGGAGGGTCTGCTGCTGCTCACGGCAACGCCGGAGCAACTGGGTGTGGAAAGTCACTTCGCCCGACTGCGCCTGCTGGATCCGGATCGCTACCATGATTTGAACGCTTTCCTCGCCGAACACGACGGCTATGAAGCGCTCAATCAGCGGGTGCAGGGCTTGCTGGCCGCCCGTGATGGAGGCTCAAGCGACGTCTTGAAGGCGTTGGACAGCGCCCTGACTGATTACCTGCCGGCCACGGAGCTCAAGCGTCTGAAAGCCCAGGCCAAGGACCAGCCCGGTCAAGCGGTGGGGCAGGCGATCCACGCCTTGCTGGATCGTCACGGTACCGGTCGGGTGCTGTTTCGCAATACCCGCGCGTCCGTCTCCGGCTTCCCGGAGCGCAAGCTGCACAACCATCCCCTGGACCTGGAAGACGACGACCTGATGGCCCTGAGCGAGCGGCCACTGGATGAACAACTGAGGCCGGAAAATTTCTGGTTTGAACACCGGGGGGCCGACTGGTGGTTGGTGGACCCGCGGGTCGATTGGCTGAGTGATTTTCTGAAAAGCCAGCGCGGCAACAAGGTGCTGGTCATCTGCGCCAGCGCCGATAGCGCCCAGGCCCTGGAACTTTATTTGCGCCTGCGCAAAGGTATTGCCTCGGCAGTGTTCCATGAGCACCTGAGTCTGCTTGAGCGCGACCGTGCCGCCGCCTATTTTGCCGATCAGGAAGCCGGCGCCCAGGTATTGATCTGTTCGGAAATCGGCAGTGAAGGTCGCAACTTCCAGTTTGCCCAGGACCTGGTGCTGTTTGACCTGCCTCTGAACCCGGACCTGCTGGAGCAGCGCATCGGTCGCCTGGACCGTATCGGCCAACAGGGCCAGGTCAATATCCACACGCCGCACTACGCGGATACCGCGCAGGAGCATCTGCTGTACTGGTATCACCGTGGCCTGGATGCCTTTGAGCACACCTGCGCCATTGGCCGGACGCTGTACGACGAATTTGAAGCGCGGCTGCTGGCCTCGCTCACCGATGTGGACGACACCGCATTTGATGCTCTGCTGGACGATACCCGTGAAAGAGCCGAAGCACTTCGGGTGCAATTGCAGGCCGGACGGGATCGCCTGTTGGAGCTGAACTCCTGCCAGCCGGAAAAAGCCGCACCCCTGGTCGAGGCACTGGAACAACAGGATTCCGATGAAACCCTGCCCGCCTATCTGGAGCGGGTGTTTGATGCCTTTGGCATTGATCAGGACGAGCACGGTGAACAGAGCTGGGTGGTGCACCCGAGCGAGCAGATGCGCGTATCCCACTTCCCCGGTCTGGTGGAAGAGGGCATGACCGTCACCTTTGATCGCGACCTCGCCCTGTCCCGGGAAGACATGCACTACCTGACTTGGGAGCACCCACTGGTACACGGCGCCCAGGAAATGATCGCCCACAGCGAATTCGGCAACACCGCCCTGGCCACCATCAAATTGCCGCCCCTCAAGCCCGGCACCCTGCTACTGGAAGCGCTGTTCGTACTGCACTGCCCGGCACCACGCGCGCTGCAACTGGACCGCTACCTGCCCGAGTCGGTTTTGCGGGTCCTGCTCGATCCAAAAGGCAAAGACCTCAGCGGCGCACTTGCGGCGGGCAAACTCGACAGTCTGCTGCAAAAAGTCCCTCGCCCCAGCGCCCAGGACCTGGTCCGCCACGCCCGACCACAGTTGTCGGAAATGATGGAGCAGGCGGAAGCCCTGGTTGCGCCCAGGCAGCAGGCGTTGATTGACGACGCGCGCGCACGAGTGACCCAAGCACTGTCCACGGAGCTTGAGCGTCTGCGGGCGTTGGCCGAAGTGAACCCGAACGTTCGCCACCAGGAAATCGAAACGCTTGAAAAACAGCTCGCGGATTCCGAGCAGTATTTGAATCGTGCGCAACTGCGAATGGACGCAGTGCGTGTCATCATGACGGTATGACAGACCGGCCGTCCCAGAGGGTTCTGAATGTATATATTTTCCGCCAATGGCACCGCGCGTGCGGATCGCGATGACATCAAAGCCGGCGACAAAAAGCCGTTTATCGTCTATATCGATTACGTGGATTTATTCGGTGCTGAACAACTGTGCAAAATCTACCTGATGCGAGCGGGCTTCACCGAAATCGAAATTGAAAACCGCAAATACGTGGCCGACACCCTGCGCAAAGACCCCCGCGTCGTGGAAGCCGACAAAGCCATGCAGGCCGCCATCAAAGGCGGCTACATGATTCAGATGTTTGATGAGTAGGACACCGATACAATAATCTGGCACTGAGGCGGCTACGGTATAAACCGGTTGGAGACTCTCGGAGGCATGGATGCCGACGAGAAGCCCCCAGGGATGGGTTCATTCGCCACATCCCTGTGGCTCACCCGTCGGGCAGCTTCGCTGTGCTAATCGGCCATCCTGCCGATTAGTCACGGCGGGTCTCCAACCGGTTTATACCGTGGCCGCCGTGGTCCCCGTTACCCACCATGGTAGGTGCAAACGGGTGGAATCTGGATTCTATACTTTCTTCGCGCGATACCCTTTATTCTTCACATCACGATCACGCACTTTCGCTTTCGGCTTACCTTTACCATCCGGCTTGCCCTTACCCGCAAACTTACCCGGCGCACGCTTATCGCCCGGCTTGGGACCGCGACGCTTGAAATCCGGCGCCGGACCATCGTTGCGCGGACCCGTGTCCTCGGCAATATTGAGAGGCCGATTGCGCACCCGCACTTTCTTCAGCAACTGCATCACTTCCGGCGGCATACCCTTGGGCAGATCCACCGTTGAAAACTCATCAAACAACTTGATGTGACCAATGTACTGACTGTCGATACCGGCCTCATTGGCAATGGCGCCAACAATATCGCCCGGCCGCACTTCATGACTGCGTCCCACATCCAACCGATAGCGCTGCAGATCCGAGTCATCGACGCGGGGCTTAGGGCCTTTGCCGGCCTTGGCTTCGCGCGCCAGCTTGTTTTTGCCTTTGGTGCTGGGCTTTTCCGGACGAATCTCGGCCAGCTTCACCTGCAATGGGCGCTCTTTCTGCACCAGATAGGCGAGGGCCGAGGCAATCTCTTCCGGTGAGCGGTCGGTCTGATGGCTGAAATCGGCCAGTAGATCATTGAAAAAACTCAGGTCCACACTGGTATCAAAAACCTGTTGGATTGATTGCTTGAACTGATCGATCCGGTGCGCGGTCACGGCTTCACCGGTCGGCAATTCCATGTGCTTGATCGGCTGACGGGTCGCCTTTTCGATCACATACAACAGGCGCTTCTCGCGTGGTGCTACAAACAGAATCGCCTTACCGCTGCGACCGGCACGACCGGTGCGGCCAATACGGTGAACGTAGGCTTCACTGTCGTAGGGGATGTCGTAGTTAAGTACATGGCTGACCCGCTCCACGTCGATACCGCGCGCTGCCACGTCAGTGGCGATTACGATATCGAGCTTGCCGTTTTTCAACCGCTCAATGGTGCGCTCACGCAGTTGCTGGTTCATGTCGCCATTCAACGCAGATGCCGCATAACCGCGAGCTTCGAGTTTTTCCGCCAGCTCGACGGTCGCGTTCTTGGTGCGGGCAAAAATGATCATGCCGTCGAACGGCTCGACTTCCAGAATACGGGTCAGGGCGTCGAGTTTGTTGGTGCCGCTGACCATCCAGTACACCTGCTCGATGTTGTCACCGGTGGAGGTGTTGCTGGCAATTTTGATTTCCTGGGGGCTGTTCAGGTATTGGCTGGCAACCTTGCGGATCTGGCTGGGCATGGTGGCCGAGAACAGGGCGGTCTGGCGCGCCTTGGGTGTGTGCTCCAGAATCCACTCGACGTCATCGATAAAGCCCATGCGCAGCATTTCATCGGCTTCGTCGAGCACCAGGCTCTGCAGCTTGGACAGATCCAGGGTGCCGCGACGCAGGTGGTCCATCACGCGACCCGGCGTACCGACGATAACCTGAGCGCCTCGCTTGAGCTGACGCAACTGGCCGCCCATGTCGCCGCCGCCGTAAATCGGCAGTACGTGAAAGTTGTTCAGTTTGCTGGCATAGCGCTGGAAGGCTTCGGCCACCTGAATGGCCAGCTCGCGGGTCGGCGCCAGCACCAGGATCTGCGGCTCGCGCTGCTCGGGGTTGAAGCGCGACAGCAGGGGCAGGGCGAAGGCGGCGGTCTTGCCGGTACCGGTCTGGGCCATGCCCACGATGTCTTTGCCGTCGAGCAGGGCCGGGATGGCGGCTGCCTGAATGGGCGAGGGCTGTTCGTAGCCGACGGACTGGATGGCCTGAAGCACGGGTTCAGACAGGCCCAGGTCGGTAAACAGCAAGGGGGTTTGTTCGGTCATGGAGTGTTAGCCTCAATATGCAATAGGCGCGCGGCGGCCGGAGCAGCGGGATAATGGGCGCGGCGTGGTCAGGGGGTGTTGTCGGGTGATCAGAGGGTGCGATCTCGGCAGGTCCGGGGCCTTATCGCGGCACGTTGGGCGTGTGTTCCGCCAGTGGGCGGTCGCCTGGGCTGCACTCTTGCAGCCATGACAGGTCCCTGTCGTCTCAGCTCTGCCCCGTAACACCATTTCCCCAAACGCATAGAGGGCTTAACTGAAGAGGCGCGGATTATAGGCGCATTTCTATGCAGTTACCAGCTTTAAATTCTTCAAGAATTGATAGGTGCTGTTAGCCCGGTCGCTGTGTGGGGTCGGTATTTCAGGACCCGCCGTGAATACTTCCCTGTAGGCTTCGCGTCGGCATCCATGCCTTCGAGAGTCCTGAAATACCAACCCCACACAGCGGCCTGCCTGGTCACAAGTTGTAATGCGTAGGGCGCGGTCGGTCCGACGCATCGGAGCGAAGCGCACCCGCCGTAACCCAAGTCTGTAATGGTTTATTGGTGTTATCCTGTCCTCCACAAACGATCATCAAAAGGAGACGACCTATGGCCAGTGTATTTTCGAAAGTGATTTCCGGCGAATTCCCCGGTCATTTTGTCTGGAAAGACGACAAAGCCGTGGTCTTCATGACCATTCAACCGATTCGTGAGGGCCATGTCCTGGTGGTGCCCCGGGAGGAGGTGGATCACTGGGATGACCTGCCGCCGGCCTTGCTCAGCCATCTGATGCAGGTGAGCCAGAAAGTGACCAAGGGCCTGAAAGAGGCCTATCCGGCGAAGCGGGTGGGCATGATGATCGCCGGCCTGGAAGTGCCACACACCCATATACACCTGGTGCCGTTGGATTCAATGGGGGATTTGAGTTTTGATCATGCGAGCAGTGCTGACGCCGAGGATCTGGCGGCAGCGGCGCAGAAGATTCGCAAGGTGTTGGTTGCCCGGGGGCATGGTGAAGCGGATTTGAGTTGAATGGGCCGGTGTGGTTGGGGGTTGGTAACGGCGGATGCGGCCTTCGGCCTTATCTGCCCTACGCGAGCTGCCGTGGTTTATGTAGGGCGGGTAAGGCCGAAGGCCGCACCCGCCGTTACCCAAGCGGGAATCGGGGCAAATATCTCAATGTACTTGCCCATTGGTATGAATCAAAGTCACCACTGCCAGAATCACGAACAGCATGAAGGCGCTGATCCGGGCGTATTTGAGCGGAATCTTGTCCATCAGCCAGCGGCCGGCGAACAGCACTGGGATGTTGGCGAGTAGCATGCCGACTGTGGTGCCGATCACTACCATCAGAAAAGCGTCGAACTTGGCCGCCAGCACCACCGTGGCGACTTGGGTCTTGTCGCCAATTTCCGCCAGGAAAAACAACACCAGAGTGGCCACGAAGGGCCCGTATTGATGAAAGCGGCCGGGTTCATCGCTGGCTTTGTCAGGAATCAGCGTCCACAGCGCGACGATCAGAAAGCTGCTGGCCAGTATCCAGGGGACCCATTGCGCCGGTATCAGGTCCGCCAGCCAACTGCCGAGCAATGCGGACAGGGCATGATTGATCAGGGTGGCCACCAGAATACCGGCGGCAATCGCGTAGGGGCGGTGATAACGGGAAATGAGGAGCAGCGCCAACAGTTGGGTCTTGTCGCCGATTTCGGCCAGGGCCACGGCGAGTGTCGATCCGATCAGTGCTTCCATCAAAAACGTCGTCCGGGCGGGGCTGTTAGACAGAGATACACACGCCGCCCCGCCGGGATAGGCGTCTGTATCTCAGGTCTCATCAGCCCGACCCGCGCGGCGGGTGCCGCAGGGTGGGGTGTCACTGCCATGCGCTGTGGCGCAATTATGTTGACAGTAACGCCAGCGATACCAGGTGCTGGCCGATTACTCCCCCGAGAGAGGCCTGCATTTTAGGAAGTGTCGCCCCGCAAGTCAAATGCGAATCGTTCGCCATTTTGCGGTGGCGCCCGGTGTTCGCTTATCGACGGCTGGTGGCGCCGCCGTAAGGTAGCTCCGGCAAGTAAGGTTCAATCAGCGCCAGGGCGTCCTTGTAAACCTGACGGACGTCCGGCTTCAGGCCCACCTCCATCCGCCGGGACAGCATGGTGATGGGGAACAGGCACTCTTTCGTTCCCTCTACGCACAGGGCCCGGCTGCGGCCACGGTTGTCCTCGTAGACTTTCCACTCCAGTTCGTCCACCTCTGCCGCCATTACGTTGCCCAGCACCGCGCCCAGCGCTTGCAATGTCAGGCGGTCTTCGGGCGAGACCAGTTCCCGGTCCACGATACGCTGTAGCGTGGTCAGGTCACTCAGGTCTTCGCGGATCTGGCTGCCCACTCGAGTGCGGGCGAGATCATCCACCCGCTTGACCTGTTGCGCCATATGGTTGCGATCCATCCAGGCGAAGTCTTCAATGGTGACCTCCTGGGCCAGGGTGGCCGGGCCGGCAAGTAACAGCAGCAGGCCAAGGCCGAGACACAATTTATTCATGCGTTACCTCTTTGGGGTTGGAGTCCAGTGCCGGCGAGCTTTCGCCGTTGTCTATCAGAGTAATGGGCTCCGGGTAGAGTTCATTCAAGGGTTGGGAAAGGCCGGATTGTAACACCATGTGCACATGGTGCCGGCGCAACAGGCGGGGCTCCGGAACACCGCAGGCATGGGCAATCAGGCCGACGCTGTAGGTCAGGTTGCGGTGATAGTGGGCCACCCGTTCGGCTTTATCGGTGGGGTCCAGGCCCCGCTGCAGTTTTGGATCGTGGGTGGTCACACCGGTCGGGCAGGTGTTTTTGTGGCACTGCATCGCCTGAATGCAGCCCAGAGAGAACATGAATCCACGGGCGCTGGTAATGAAGTCGGCGCCGCAGGCGATGGCCCAGGCCACCATGGATGGGTTGATGAGTTTCCCGGAGGCGATGACCCGGATGCGATCCTTCAGTCCGGCCTCCTGCAACAGGCTGCACAGCCAGGGCAGACTCTCTTTGAGTGGCAGTCCGACGTAGTCCATCAGCGGCTGTGGCGCGGCACCGGTGCCACCATCCGCGCTGTCCAGGGTGATAAAGTCCGGCGCCCGGTCGATGCCGCGAAGCCGGATGGCGGCGACCATGTCCCTGAGCCATTGCTTGTCGCCCAGGACGGTTTTAAACCCCACCGGCTTCCCCGTGACCTGGCGAATGTGATCGATCATATCCAGCAGATCCTCCACGGAACGAATGTCCGGATGGCCGTTGGGGCTGATGGACGGGTGCCCTTCGGGAATCCCCCGGATGGCGGCGATTTCGGCGGACACCTTCTCGGCGGGCAGAATGCCGCCCTTGCCCGGTTTGGCGCCTTGGCTCAGCTTGATTTCAAACATTTTCACCGCTTCCCTGGCGGCCAGTTGGGTCAGCTTCTCGTCCGAGAGTCTGCCATCCATGTCCCGGGCGCCGTACTTGGCGGTTCCCAACTGAAAGACCAGGTCACAACCGCCTTCTTCATGAAACGGCGACAGGCCGCCTTCGCCGGTGTTCAACCAACAACCGGCTTTGGCCGCACCGCGTGACAGGGCACGGACCGCCGGCGCGGACAGGGCACCATAGCTCATGCCGGAGATATGGAAGAACGCGGAAGTGGTGTAAGGCTGGCGGCAATAGGGCCCGATGGTCACTGCCGAGGGCATGGCGGCGTCCCGCTCCAGCGTGGGGAAGGCCGAGTTCAGGAACAGCACGGTGCCCGACGGATTCAGGTCGCGGGTGGAACCGAAGGCGAGATTCAGGTCGAGATTTTTCGCCGCCCGGTAAACCCAGGCGCGCTCGGCCCGGTTGAATGGCATTTCTTCCCGGTCCATGGCAAAAAAGTATTGCCGGAAAAACTCCCCCAGATGTTCGAACCAGTACCGGAAACGACCGATCACCGGGTAGTTGCGGCGGATGGTGTGTTTGCGCTGGGTGATGTCTACCACGTACATGGCCGCGACGGTGAGCAGGCCGATGCCGATCAGTGTGACGAACAGCAGAACCATAATGGTCAGGAGTTTCAGAGCAAATACATCGTCGAACATGGCAACCTTCGCTGTCGGGTTGGAAATGGCATTGGCGTGAGGTCAATGTGGCCGCTATGATAAGGGTTTTACCGGCCTTCGGCCACGTCATACCCGTTGTCAAACTGAGGATCCTCCATGAAAGCCACAAAAATCATAGTCAGCATTCTGGTGGCCCTGATAGTCGTCATCGCCATTGCGGTGTTTATCGGACTGCGCAACCTGGACACACTGGTGGAAGCCGCCATTGAATCCGTTGGCCCCACGGTCACCAAAACGGATGTTCAGGTGGACGGAGTGCACATTGAATTGACGGAAGGGCGGGGCAGTATTCGCGGACTGTCGATTGCCAACCCGGAGGGCTATTCAGATCAGTCGATATTCCGGGTCGGAGAGGTCACGCTGGACATTCGTCCCGGTTCAATCACCGAAGATGTGGTGGTGATCGAGGAAATCAAAGTCGATGGTGCGCAGCTCAACGCCGAGCATCGGGACCTGACCCGTATCAATCTGAAAACCCTGCTGGATCAGATGGGTTCCGGGACCCGGGAGGAGGCCCCCAAATCCACTACCGCGAGCCCGGACGTGCGCTTTATGGTTGAGAAACTGAGTTTCACCAATGCGGGGCTGAATTTGAGTTCGGACGAGCTGGGCAGTCGGGAATTGACGTTGCGGGATATCAACCTGGAAAACCTGGGAGACCGCCAGCAGGGGTTGACTCCGGCACAGCTGACCCGTGCGATACTCAATCCGCTGTTGCAGCAGGCCCGCCAACGGGTGGAAGAGGAAGTGCGCTCGGAAGCAGAGGGCGCTCTGAAAGAGGAGCTGGAATCCCGGCTGTCCGACGAGGATAAGGAAAAAGTCGACGCCGTCCGTTCGTTGCTCAATCGGTAATAATTCCCTTCTCCCGGGGCAGGGCGGCTCCGGGGCCATTTTCCTGAACGTCCTGGTTTTTTCGGATTGGCAGAGTTGCACCTTATCGTTGTAACCGATTACAATCGGTGGCGTTCTGCCGTCAGGACGGCCGACCAAACCCTGTGAAAACGATCCGAATAACCCGATAAACAAGGTGTGATATGGCTAGGGCTTATGTCTTTCGCGGTCTGCTGGTGGGTATTATTGCCCTGCTGACGGCCTGCTCAACCCCTCAATCTGGTTCCGCAAAGCGGGCCACCGGTGTGGCCGAACCGATCACGGCGGACATCGATCCCGCTGCTCGCGCGCTCTGGCACAACTTGCATGAACTCAAAGGTGAGGGCTTTCTTTTTGGTCATCAGGACAGTCTTGCCTATGGCGTACAGTGGCGCGACGATTCCGGTCGCTCCGATGTGAAACTGACCACCGGGGACTACCCCGCGCTCTATGGTTGGGACCTGGGCCACCTGGAGTTGAATGATGCCCGCAACCTGGATGGTGTGCCCTTTGCCCGAATGCGGGATTGGATGCGGACGGCCTATGAACGCGGTGGCGTGGTCAGTCTCTCCTGGCACATGACCCACCCGGGCTCCGGGCGTAGTGCCTGGGAGACCGATGCCGGTGCCGCGGAGTTGCTCCCTGGTGGGCGCTACCACCGGGACCTGGTTCGGGCGCTGGATCAATTCGCGGATTTCGTTGACGGCCTGGAAGTGACCCTGCCCGATGGACGCATTGGCCCCATGCCGCTGATTTTTCGGCCCTGGCACGAACACAACGGCGACTGGTTCTGGTGGGGGAAAGGGCCGACCTCGGAGGACGACTATCGCCAGCTATGGCGTTTTACCGTGGATTACCTGACCCGGGAGCGACAGCTGGATCAGTTGTTGTACGCCTTCTCGCCGGATCGCAGCCGGCTCGACATGGATCAGTTTGAATCGTCCTACCTCTACGGTTATCCGGGCGATGATTACGTCGATATTCTCGGTATTGATAACTATTGGGACCTGGGGCACGCCTCCAACACGGCCACCCCTGAGGAGGATGCCGAACAGTTTGTTGCCAGCCTGGGCGGGTTGGCCCGTCTGGCGGCGCAGCGGGGCAAGCTTGCCGCCATGACCGAAGGTGGGCAAGACACGCTGTTCGAGTCCGGGTTCTTTACCGAGCGGCTGCTCGACGGTTGGCGGGCCAACGAATGGACGCGACAGATCGTGTATATGCAGGTGTGGCGCAACGCCAATCGTGCGCGGGAAAACCGGGATCACTTCTACGTGCCGTACCCGGGTCACCCGGCCGCCGCGGACTTTATCGAATTCTACGAACACCCGGCCACGCTGTTCGAGGCCGACCTCCCGGCCCTGTATGAGTCTCCCTGATCCGTGGGGCATCCAATGGAAGAGGGTGCCCGCAGGACTGCCGTCTGTCGGCTGATTGACCGGCCCAGAGGGGATTTCCCGACGGCGCTTGCGGCCGCGGGGGGCCGGCATCAGGAGCGCCGAGATGGGCGCTCATAGGGGCAAAACTCCCGTCACTGCACAGTCCGAAGCGGACACCTGACCAGATTATAGCAACGACTGTGGGCTATGATCCCGATTGTCATAGTCTATTGTGGAACAAAAAAACATGGGCATATGGCCGCATTGATCTATGGCTGCTATCCTCAACGCAGGCCTGTTGATGCGATATTGACCATTTATGACCCCAGTACGGATAGCTCTGATTTACCTCGTTCTCGCGTCCCTGTGGATATTGCTGTCCGATCGGATATTGTTCTGGCTGGTCTCCGCAGACTCCACCAGCTTTCTGTTTTGGCAGACCACTAAAGGCTGGCTGTTTGTGATTGCGTCCAGCGTGATCATTTACCTGCTGGCGTATCGGCTGAACTGGGCTCTGTCGCGGCAACTGGATCTGAAGCGCCGGCACCTGTCCCTCATCCGGCGCAAAGCCTATACCGATTATTTGACGGGCCTGCCCAACCGTCGTTTTGGTCTGCGGGTGATGCGCCGGCTCCTCGCACAAGCTGAACGCAGCGGAAAAGGTTTCTGCGTTGTTCAACTGGATCTGGATGATTTCAAACAGGTGAATGACAGCCTCGGGCATCGGGCCGGGGATCAACTGATTGTCGCACTCGCCCGGCGGCTTAAAGCGCAGCTTGGACCCGGTGAACATCTGGTGCGCCAGGGCGGGGATGAGTTTCTGATGATGTGCGCGGGGACCGAAAGCCGTCATCGGATAGCGGCCCGCGTCGGTGCGTTGCTGGATGCATTGACCGAACCGGTCACCCTCGACGGTATGGAGTTGACCGTCACCGCCAGTGCCGGGGTGGCCTGTTATCCAGAGGATGGTGAACAGCTGTTGGGTCTGATACGCAGCGTCGATCTCGCGTTGCATCACAGTAAAAAATACAAGCACTGTTTCAATTTTTATCAATCGGAAATGGCCACCAGCCTGCAGCACCGTTTTGATCTTCAGCAGAAACTCCGCGAAGCCCTGGACGAGGACGCGCTGGACGTTTTTTTCCAGCCGGTGTACGAACCGGTTGAAAGCCGTTGCACCGGCTCCGAGGCGCTCGTGCGTTGGCGCACCGCAGAGGGTTTCATTTCGCCTGCGGATTTTATTCCGGTCGCGGAGCAGAGCGGGCAGATTCGCAAGCTGGGCATCATGGTGCTCGAAAAGGCGTTTGCCCGGACCGTCGAGTTGATCAGGGCCAGCGGTCAGCCATTGACGATTTCGGTCAACGTGTCCCCCAAACAGTTTGTGCACGGCTACATTGTCAGTGATCTGCAGCAGGCGTTGCTTCATTCCGGGATCGACCCGCGCTGCGTTATTCTGGAAATTACCGAGGGCGTGCTACTGAATAATGTCATCGAGGTGGCGGATGTACTCAATCAGCTTACGGACCTTGGTGTGGCCATTTCCATGGATGATTTTGGCCAGGGGTATTCCTCATTGAGTTATCTGCGCCAACACCCTTTCAGCTACCTGAAGATTGACCGCAGTTTTGTTCAGGGTATGGACCAATCGGCGCAGGATCGGGCTTTGGTGGAAGCGAGTGTCGCCATGGCCAAGGCGCTCAATCTCAAGGTGGTGGCCGAGGGCGTGGAAACGCAGACCCAGAGCCAGGCGCTCGAAGGGCTGGGTGTGGACTATCTGCAGGGGTTCTGGTTGGCCCGTCCCATGCCGGGCGATGAGTACCGGGCCCTGATTCTCCGGCAAACGGTCGATGCCTGATGCGCAACACCGTGTGGATAGTGGCACTGGGCTTGGGGCTCGCGGCGGTGTTCAGCGCCTACTGGTTCGACGGCCTTCCCGCCAACCCGGATACGCCCCGCGCGACGGGAACCGGTCCGGAAGATACCGCGAACGGCGCGGCAGGCTATGAGCTACGCTTCCGCCGCTGTGACTTTCAGAGCCACTGGCGCAGGGAGGTGCGCTGCGCGGACCTGCTGACTCCGGTCTACCGGAGCCGGGTGGGCGATCAGCGGTTCCGCTTGCCCGTGGTCATTCTCCGCTCCAACGCCTCGTCGCGGCGGGATGATCCGGTCATCTATTTGCCGGGCGGCCCGGGAGGCTCGGCGGGGCTGGACAGAGACGGCGTTGAATTCTGGCAGTCCTGGCAGGACTACAGCCACCTGCAGAGAGACCTGATTTTGATGGATCGGCGCGGGGTAGGACAAAGCCGGCCCGCGTTAACCTGCCCGGAATACGATGCCTATAGTGAACGGATCGTCAGTCAGCGTATCGCTCCGGAACGTGAAGCTCGTGAAGCGGCGGAGCTTCTGCAAACCTGCTTTGCCCGGTTGGAAGCGGCCGGGCACTTTCACCCGGATCAGTTTGGAACCCGGCAAAGTGCCGCGGATCTGGTGGCGCTGATGCGTCTGCTGCCCTACGAGCAGTTCAACCTCATCGGTGTGTCCTATGGCACGCGTCTCGCCCTGGCGGCCGCCGCACCGGATGACGAAGGGGTACCGCCGGTACGGACGCTGGTGCTGGACTCTCTCTATCCCCCCGATCAGGGAGGGTTGATCAGTTGGCCCGGCGTGGTGACCGAGAGTATCGAACGTTTTATTCGTTGGTGTGAAGGGCGCGAAGGGTGCGCCGAATCGGTACCAGATCTGGAAGCGTTACTGATGCAGGCGCTCGCGACGCTCAAGGAAGCGCCCCTGGAGTTATCCGTGGAGAGTTGGTACCGGACGGAACGCATTGACGTAGTACTGGATGATAATCGGTTGCTCACCACTGTGTTCAGCGCCATGTACCACCGGAACGACTGGCCAATGATTGCCGAAGCACTCCAGGGCGTTGTGAACGCTCAGCCTGAACGCGTGGTCCCGCTGGTGGAGTCCTTTATCAATCAGGCGCTGGATGGCAGCCTCTCGAGCCTGACCTATATGGCCGTGGATTGTTTCGATCATACGCTGGGTACCGAAGCGGCCTACAATGCTGAGCTGGCCCGCTATCCGCGTTATGCCGCCTACATGGACCGCTGGGACAGCTACGTCTGTCGGTGGCTGGGTTCCGCCGACCAGCCCCTGCCTCCCCTGGAGCCTCCTGCCGCCCCCACTCTGATACTCGCCGGTGAGCTGGATCCGGTGACTCCGGCGCAATGGGCCCGCGATGTGGCTCGCCGCTGGCCTGATGCGCAGCTCCATATCGCCGACGACGTAGGCCACTCGGTGATCTGGTCGGATACCTGTGCAGAGGCCGCACTGGGGCGGTTTCTGGATCATCCGGAACGGGACTGGGTGCCGGAGTGTATTGCGGAGAATGAGAAGTAGGGCGTGAAGGCGTCAAAGGGCTGACTGTCGGCCATAAAAAAACCACCCAAGGTGGGTGGTTTCTTCGTATTTGGCTCCGCCTGCTGGGCTCGAACCAGCGACCCAATGATTAACAGTCATTTGCTCTACCAACTGAGCTAAGGCGGAGTGGCGCCTTCCTGTCTGGAAGTGGTGCGTATCCTATAGTCCGGATTTGGATCGGTCAACCCTTTTTTCAGAAAAAAGTGCCCCTCTGGGGGCGGTCTGGTGGCGCTTTGTGCAATTTGGGTGTTCTCTGCGCACTTTGGGTAATAACTGGTGCTTTTTCAACGGGTTAGATCGGGCGGCCCGTCGTCGGGTGTCGGGCCTTTTGCTGGTAATCCGGGCCGCTTTCCCTATACTGGCGGCTATGACTGAACACACTCAACAACTGCCCGATGAAGGGGAGCGCAATCCGCTGATCGACCCCGTTCGTGAGCTGCTGCAGGCCGCGCAGGGGGTAGCCCAGACCGAGTTTACCCTGATCAAAGGCCTGAAAGCCCAAGGGCTGGTGGATCGGGATTACAGCTTTCACCCGTTGACGCTGTTCCGGGTGCACTTCCAGGTGTTTAACGCCCTGCATCGGTTGCAGACGGAGTTCGCCCGGCGGGGGCAGGCGCTGGTGATTTCGCCCCTGGCGATCTATCTGCGGCCCCTGGCGGACGGGGAGAGTGCCCGGGCGGTGTCCGAGGCGGAGTCGGGCGCACTGCGCGAGTTTTACCTGGACTGGTCGTATTACGACAATGCTACCGAGGAGACGGTGGTGGAGTTGCTGGCGGGTTTCTGGAAACGCATGGCGCAGGGCGCGGCTCCCACAGACCGGGAGCGAGCAGAAGCGCTGGCGACCCTGGAGTTGGCGGATCCGGTGACCCGGGAGGAAATCAAGCAGCGTTACCGCCGTCTGGCGATGGACCATCACCCCGATCGGGGCGGCTCCGAGCGGCGTCTGCAACAGATCAATGCCGCCATGGCGGTGCTTGGGCGGGGCCGCTAGCCGGTGGCACTGGTCTGGCTGCGTCAGCGGGGTGAGGATCGCTATGAGGTCCGTCGGGCGGGTAACAGTCTGCGTCTGTACACCAACGGTGTGTTTCACAGTCAGTACAATCCCGCCGAGCCGGTGACCGGCAGCGTTTGGGACCTGTTGTTGCTGCCCGCCTTTGCACTTCGGTCGGGTCGTCCGTCGAGGGTGTTGTTGTTGGGTGTGGGCGGTGGTGCCGTGGTGTGCCAGCTCAATCGGTTTTTGAGCCCGGACCTGATTGTCGGTGTTGAATTGAACCCGGTGCATTTGCAGGTGGCGCGAGAGGTGTTCGGTGCCTCGGCGGCCAATGTCTGCCTGTTGGAGGCGGACGCGCGGGAATGGCTGGCCCACTATCGAGGGCCGGGATTTGATCTGGTGATTGACGATCTGTTCGGTCATGTGGGCGGCGAAGCGGAGCGCGCCATTGCGGCTGATGCAAACTGGTGCAGCGCGCTTTGGTCGGTGGTGGCGCCGGGCGGTGCTCTGGTGATGAATTTCGAAAGCGAGGCGCAGCTGCGTGCGTCGGCGTGCTGCAAAGATCGCGTGATTCGCCGACACTGGGCCGAGGCGCAGCGCTTCAGCACGCCGCACTACGTCAATGCGATTGGCGCCTTCTTTCGGCAGGCACCGGAGTGGGAGGCGTTTGACGCTCGGTTGCAGGCGCATCCCGAACTGGACCAGCGGCGGGCGCAATGCCGGCTGCGTTATCGCCGCCGGACGTTGCGTTAGTCAATCGGGCCTCGGGCGGCCCGACGGTATCAGGAAAGCTGGTGCGTCAGATTACCGCAGGTCGCGTCCCGCGCTCTGCACCATGCTCGCAATACGTTGCTGGAGGCGTAGAAAGACGGCACGCATAAAGCTGATGGTCAGGCTGGTTCCCTCCACCACCGTGATGCCAATCAGTGACGCCATTTTTTTGACCAGATGGAACACCCAGCCACTCACATCGGATGATACTTCTATGGCCTTGTGCAGAAAAATTGCCAGCCGGTCCATCAGTGTCAAAGTCGTTGAGCCCGCCACCACTAATGCGACACCCGTGGCGTGGAGCACTTTTTTACAGACGTACATCAATGCGGCATTCACCAGTTCGAGTGAGCGGGCGCTGAAGGATACGAGTCCATCGGATTCCAGCCACCGTTCAATCGTGTTGTCCAGGTAACCCTGGGGACGGTTGTTTTTGAGCACCTCCCAGGAGCGTGCGTCGTTGGCTGAATCCACGTAGCGCTTGATTTTATGGTATTCCCAGGGGATGGCGGCGACCGGGGATTGAATCCGATAGTCCACATCCTGGGTCGGGACGTGAGTGAACGGCCAGGTTGGTACCATCGCGACGGGATCGGTGCGGTGGTAGGCCCGGTATATGTTGTTGGAACTCAGGCGAGATGTACACTTTCGGGCGAACATGTCCAGCCCAACCCGCGGGCTCCCGAAGGTGTAGAGCTTGACGGGCAGGGAAGAGCGGGCGCGTATCCAGTCAGCGGCGAGGGAGGCCAGGGCACCGCCAAGGCTGTGCCCGAGACAATGAATCATGGATACGCCCTTCAGTTCGCCAATGAATTTCTTCAGGTCGTTCAGTACGGAATCGAAAGCGTAGTAAAACCCCTGGTGAATCGGGGTGCCGGTATGCGATGTCTTTATTCCGGCATTGAGATCGGTCAGCGCGTCGTAGAGGCTCGATGTGCCTTTGAAAAGAACGAAGGCCTCATTTTTGTGCTTGCCTTTGCCCTTCGAAAAAATGGCGACTGTTTGGCGCTTTTTGATAATGTACCCACCGGTTACTCCGCTTACCGCGTTTGAAGAGGATAGCGCCATATCCGACTTATAAGCTTGAGTAAAATCGCTGAACGTTATTTCAGAAGTGACGCCATAGACATCGCGAGTCAGTTCCGAAGCGAATGTGGGTTGTAGTTCTGAAGACATCTACTCACTCCTTGTGCAAAGTGTATTCATGATCGATCCGTACTGACGGGTTATTTTCATGTCATTGGTCAGTTCGCAAGAGAGGTTGATTGGCTGGCCTCCCAATTCGGCGTTTTCTTCTGGTTCGCGTTTTGAGTTTGACCAGATTTTCTTTACTTCACCTTCTGTTTCTACGTAGATTCCTTGAGCGATGACCAGCTCGATCGGCAACGCTCTATTCATAATGGAACGCTCAAACGCCGCAGGGAATGTAAAGTAACCATTTTCGTCGGTAGTTGTTCTATCTTGCTGAGGTTCAAGCCACTCCCACCTTCTGATAACAACGGCGTTTTTCAACGGCTCTCCGTTCACCGTAACTCTGGCCTTAAACTCAGAAAATACACAGACTTTTCCGATATCAAACAGGGACATAGCCATACCTCCTTGACTGATCAATAGTAAAACGATACCGCATAGTGTTTGCCGCATGGGCGGTCTCTCCGGAGCTGTCCTGCATTGGCCGGAACGGCGCTTGGTCGGGAAAGGGAGGGGGTAGGCATCTTTCCTTGACGTTGGGCGCTGTCCTGACGGCGGTGTCATTCGCTGGCTCCGCCAGCGCTGTCAATCATAGCAAAGTGGGAGAACAGGCAAAATGACAGGGAGGTAATTGCGCCAGAACCGTGGCGTTTTGTGAGTCAGATCACAGCCTTCGTCAAGGGCGGTCAGCGGCAAAGTTCCATCACTTTGAAGCCGTCCTGGTCAACCAGCACTTCGGCGTGAGTAAAGAGTCCGCGGGCTTTCCGTTCAAGAGGAATGAATCGGTTCACCACAAACCAGGCTCGACCCGTGGGCGTCAGATGGGCGTAAGCACTGCGTAAAAACCGGTCCGTCAAATCCCCGCTGACGCTGAACCCCTGGTGAAAGGGCGGGTTGCACAGCACGGCATCAAAGGTGTCGGTAATGCGCTCGCCACAGTCGGCGCCAATCACCTCGGCGGGCACGCTGTTGCGTTCAGCATTGTAGCTGGCCATGGCCAGGGCGGCGGCGTTATTGTCGGTCAGTACCCGCCGCTGCAGGGGTAGGCGATGAGTCATCAGCCCGAGGTAACCGTAGCCACACCCCAGGTCCAACAGGCTCGTCGCACCACTGCGGCGCAGGCGCGGTGCTGCCTGCTCCCAGAGCAGGGCGCTACCCTTGTCCCGCTTATGCCAGCCGAACAGTCCGGGCTTACTGAAAAACTCGACGCCGTCTTCTGTGAAAATCGCGCGAGGGGAGGTGTAATCGCTGTCGTCCAGGGGCTGGTTCAAGTGTTCCAGTCGGCGCAATCGGGCCACATAGAGTTGGCCGGCTTTTTTGGCTTTCTCTTGCACGCCCAGGTAGGCGGCGGCTTTGTCGATATAGGTTTTGGTCCCTTCGGTTTTGTGGCCACATATGACCAGTTCGCCGCCGGGTTTCAGGCAACGCCCGGCCTCATTGATGACATGGTGAACCACGGGCTTTTCTTTGGAAACACGATAGAACACCCGGTCCAGAGTGTCGTTGGCCCAGGGGCTGAAATCGAAGTCGCTGAAGTGTGTATCCAGACCGGCTTTACGAGTGCGCTCGGCCTGGTCCCATCGGTTGGTGATGACGCGGATGGATCGATTGCTGGGCACGGATTCGCTCTGGGCGTGCTCATCCAGACACCATAGGCTGTCCAGGCCCGGGTCCGTTTGTATCTGTTCCATAAGCCACTGGGAGGCGCTGTCAGACACGGGCGATTTCATCCTCGGTCAGCGGACGGAAGTCGCCGGGCGCCAATTCGGGGTCGAGCACAATCCCGCCCACGGCGAGTCGATGCAGTTCAACGACCCGATTCCCCGTGGCGGCGAACATGCGTTTGACCTGATGGTAGCGACCTTCCTGAATCGTGACTCGCGCGCGCCGCTCTTCCAGTGGCTCCAAGGTGGCCGGCAGGGTCGGCTTGCTTTCATTGTTGAGCAGAATGCCTTCGGCAAACTGCTTGGCGACGTCTGGCGCAATGGGGTCGGCGGTGGTGACGTCATACACTTTGGCGCAGGCGCGCCGAGGGGAGGTGATCCGGTGATTCCAGGTGCCGTCGTCGGTCAGCAGCAACAAGCCGGTGGTGTCTTTGTCCAGACGGCCGACAATCTGCAGGCCGTCGGCCAGTTCCGGCGGCAGCAGATCCAACACGCAGGGCTGGCTGTTGTCCCGGGTGGCACTGAGCGTGCCTGCCGGTTTGTGCAGCATCAGGTAGCGGGCCCGGGGGAGGGTGAGTAGTTCGCCGTCCAGCGTGACCTGCTCGTTCCCCGTCAGTGCCTGGCTGACACTTTTGGTGGTGACACCATCGACCTGCACCCGCTTGCCGTAGAGGGCGATACGTACGCCCTTGCGGGACAGGCCGGTGCATTGGCTGATGTATTTGTCCAGGCGCATGGCCATGCCGAACTCGCTACTGGCCGATGCTCTTTTCGCCGGACTCTACGGTCTGGTAAATCAGGGTATTGATGGTCATGGGGCCGACGCCGCCGGGCACCGGGGTATAGGCACTGACCCGGTCGACCAGGGGTTCGAGTTCAATGTCGCCCACTTTTTCCGGATGGTAGCCGGCATCGACCACTACGGCGCCGTCTTTGATCCAGTCCGCTTTGATGAATTCCGGGCGGCCAACGGCGCCCACGACGATATCGGCCTGGCGAACCAGCTCGGGCAGGTTTCTGGTGCGGGAGTGGCAGATGGTCACGGTGGCATTGGCCCCGAGCAGCATCATGGCCATGGGCTTGCCCAGTATGGCGCTGCGACCAACCACGACGGCGTGCTTGCCTTCCAGTTCGATGTCGTAGGCGTCCAGCAGGCGCATGATGCCTTTGGGGGTCGCACAGCCGTAGGCTTCCTCGCCCATGCTCATACGACCAAAACCGAGACAGGTGACGCCGTCGACGTCTTTTTCCAGACTGATGGCGTCGAAGCAGCGACGCTCGTCAATCTGCGCCGGGACCGGGTGCTGCAGCAGAATGCCGTGCACATTGGGATCGTTGTTCAACTCGTCGATTTTGGCGAGCAGCTCGTCGGTGGTGGTGCTCGCCGGCAGCTCAATGCGCAGGGATTCCATGCCAATGCGCTCACAGGCGTTGCCCTTCATTTTCACGTAGGTGGCCGAGGCCGGATCATCACCCACCAGAATGGTGGCCAGAATAGGGGCCTGGCCGTCGCTGCGGGCTTTGAGATCAGCAACACGCTGGGCGAGCTCTTGCTCGGTTTTTTTGGCGAGGGCTTTACCGTCGAGAATCTGTGCTGGCATGGACCGAATTCCTCATGCTGGGCTGGAGTGGAAAAGGGCGCTATTGTCCCACAGTGCTCCGCTCAGGCAAAGCGCCGTTGTGGTGTCGTTGGGGGAAACAGGGAGGGGGAAGTGGGGTGGCTGACGGGGCTCGAACCCGCGACAACTGGAATCACAATCCAGGACTCTACCAACTGAGCTACAGCCACCATTGCACGGTGTTGCCCCGATTGCCGGGGTCAATTTCAGGGCGCGTACTCTACCGAAGTTTTCGGTATGAATCCAGACCTTTGAGGTCTTACCCTGATACAGGTTTGTCGTCTGACGAGCCTTCCGATCTTTCAGTGGATTCATTACCCCACGTTGAAGATGGCGCGCCCGGCAGGACTCGAACCTGCGACCACCCGCTTAGAAGGCGGGTGCTCTATCCAGCTGAGCTACGGGCGCATGGCTGGGAAATCTCGCAGGCGATTGGTCGGAGTGGAGGGATTCGAACCCCCGACATTCTGCTCCCAAAGCAGACGCGCTACCAGGCTGCGCTACACTCCGCCGTAGACCGAATGGCCATCCAGTGGACGCCGTCATTCGCGAGGTGCGCATAATACCGATGGTGCCCCACCGCGTCAACGGTAAATTGGCACTACGGCTGAGGGGCGTGCTGCGGCACTTGTGTCTGCCACGGCGGCTCGTCAGAATAGCGGCTTACCAGATGTGAGGAGTAAGCATGCAGGATACCCCCAAGCAAAACGAGGTCGATCGCCAGCGGGAGGCCGAACTGGGTATGGCGATGAAGATGGGGATGCGTCGCCTGGCGTCCGGCGTATCGGTGCTGTCCACCCGTTCCGACGATGGTGAGCGTCATGCCATGACGGTCTCCTCGGTCACGTCGGTGTCAGACAACCCCGCGTCCCTGCTGGTCTGCGTGAATAAACAGGTGGCGCTGGAGGGACATCTATCCACTCCCGGGACACCTTTTGCCATCAATATATTGGGCGCCGACCAGCAGGCCATTTCAAATCGATGCGCCGGCTTTGAGGGGAATCAGCCCCGTTTCAGTATCGGAGATTGGCGCCAGGGGCGGGGCGAGGTGCCTTACCTGGCGGACGCTCAGGCAACCTTCTTCTGCGAGTCGGACCAGATACTGACCTATGGCACCCATCACATTGTGGTAGCCCGGATTCACGAAGTGAAACTCGGGGAGTTGGCCGTCGATCCGTTGATTTATGTTGATGGTGGCTACAGCTCACTCGTGCCCCGCTGAAGCGCGTTGACGACGGTTCCGGAGCGCCTCGATCGGGCGCATGGATGGCGTCGAAATAATCTCGAGCGCGCGTAATAATACGCTTGCTTTATGAAAGTTTTGTGGCTACGGGAGTTTCGCGGTTAAGGTCCACTAACTGTTTTATGCACATTAGCGGTGCGGCGGTTGTCAAGGCTTCCGACAGCGGGCGAAAACTTCGTTATATCCCGGCTTGACATTCGTAACATATTGATAAATAAAGGAAAAATCGAGACGGTTATTTTTTGGGCAATCTGTGCAACGGTCAGAGTTGATGCGGGTTGGAGGCACTTTCCCAAAAAGTATCCACCAAGTTATCCACAGAAAATGTGGACAAGAAAAATGTGAATTTTTTGTGTCATCAGCCGGCTTTCCCTGTGGAGGCGGCTTGTCATCCCCGGGCCTGTGGAAGCGGGCTACACTTTAAAGCGATCGGTATCAATGCAGGACGGATCTAACCCTATGACCCAAGAGCTCACGGTGGCCGTACTCGGAGGCGGAAGCTTCGGAACGGCCATTGCCAACATTATTGCCGAAAACGGCGTTCGCACCTTTCTCTGGATGCGTGACTCCGCCAGCGCCGCCGAGACCCAGGCGGCGCGGGAGAATCGGCGCTATCTGCCCGGACAGCGGCTGGCTGACGGTCTGGAGGTGACATCGGATCTCGACCGGGCGGTGTCCGGCAGCGATCTGGTATTCGTGTCTATTCCCAGTCACTCCTTTCGGGCGGTAACCCGGCAGATTGCACCGCTACTGCGAAAAGAGGCAATGGTGATCAGTACGGCCAAGGGCATTGAGCCAAAGGGCTTTACTCTGATGAGTCAGGTTCTTGAGCAGGAGTTGCCTGAACATGCCATTGGGGTGCTCAGCGGCCCGAACTTCGCCAAGGAAATTGTGGCCCGACAACAGACCGGCACGGTCATTGCCAGTGAGAGCGAGGCACTGATTCGACAGGTCCAGAGCTGTCTGCGCTCCGAGACCTTCCGGGTCTACGCCAACCCTGACCGGTATGGCGTTGAACTCGGTGGTGCGTTGAAAAACATTTATGCCATTGTATGCGGTATGGCTGCGGCGCTGGGGGCGGGGCACAACACCCAGGCGATGCTGTTGACCCGCAGTCTGGCGGAAATGGGGCGCTTTGCCGCTGCTATGGGGGCCAACCCGATGACGTTCCTGGGCCTGGCCGGCGTGGGCGATCTGATTCTTACCTGCACCTCGGACCTCAGCCGCAACTATCGGGTGGGCTATGCGCTCGGGCAGGGTCAGCCCCTGGAGCAGGTCATCCAGGGGTTGGGGCAGGTCGCCGAGGGGGTTAACACGCTGCGTCAGGTCAAACAGAAGGCGGACGAGCTGGGCGTTTATATGCCTCTTGTTTCGGGGCTTTTTGCGGTACTATTTGAGGGTGAGGCAATCGCTGATGTCGCCCGGAAACTGATGCTGGGCGAACAAAACCACGACGTGGAATATATGGGAGCGCACTAATGGACACAGAATCTCTGAAAACCAATGTGACATCGGGCAAGCACTGGCTGCGGCTGGTCTACATGCTGCTGTTTGCCGTACTGCTCTATGTGGCCGGGCTGGTCATGGGGGTCGTGATCGTCCTGCAGTTCCTGTTTGCACTGTTGACCGGAAGCCCCAATGGCAATCTGCGTCAGTTCGGGGAGTCGCTGGCGCTGTACATTTACCGGGTGCTGGAATTTCTCACCTACAGTCGCGACGACAAGCCGTTTCCGTTCAGTGACTGGCCGGACGCAACTGTTCCCTCTTCCTCAACAGCGCCTTCTTCAACAGCGCCGCGTCGCAAAACCAGGCCCCGGGCGGCGGCCGCGTCGTCGAATGACAAGTCTGCTCCGAACAAAGAAGACCAGAATAATACCGGCGACGATCATCCGCGTAATTGAGGTGCTTGAATGAAAACCCTGTTCATAATGCGCCATGGCCAGGCTCAGGCCAAGGCGTCATCCGATGCCGAGCGGCCCTTGACCGCCCGGGGAGCGGCCGACGTTGAGCGGGTCACCAATGCGCTGAGCGCGGAGTTATCCGAGCTGGATCAGCTATGGGTCAGTCCCTACCGTCGGGCCCGGCAGACCGCCGCGATTGTCAATCAGGTGTTGGGCCGCGGTGCGGAGCCGGTCGTGACCGAATTACTGACTCCCGATGCGGATCTGGAAGCGCTGTGTGCGCAACTGCAAGTGTGCGAAGAAGAGCATGTGTTGTTGGTGAGCCATATGCCGTTGGTGGGTGACCTGATTCACTATCTGACCGGTGCCGAGCCGGGCCGTTACCCGATGGGGACGGCCTCCGTCGCCTGTCTGACCATGGATGTGGTCGCGGCCGGTGTTGGAGAGCTGCGCTGGCTGCGCCACCGGGACGACTGACGCATGGTGGTCCCGGTGGTTGCGTGGTATCGACTTCTCGGCGTCGGGGTGACCGTCGCGATCATCTGGAGCGGCTCCAGTTGGGCGGCGCGGGGTGGCGATGAACCGCTGGTGGTGCGCTATCCGGATATGAGTAGTCCTCTGGATCAGCGGAACACCTATTTTGAGGATCTGTTGCGCCTGGCGCTGGATAAAACCCGTGACGACTTTGGCGATTACCGTCTCCAGGCGGTTCCTCTGCGCGTCCCTCAGGGGCGTATACTCCGGTTGCTGTCCGCCGGCGAGCAAGTGGATGTGCTCTGGAGTATGACCACGCGCAATCGGGAGCGGCACTTGCGGCCCGTGCGCATTCCGCTGACAAAGGGGATGGTGGGGTATCGTTTGCTGGTGGTACGAGCGAGTGACCACGCCCGTTTTGCCGACACGAAAACGGTCGAAGATCTCGCCCGGCATGTGGCCGGTCAGGCGGCCGACTGGCCGGACACGGACATTCTCCGGCACAACGAACTGCCCGTGACCACCAGTGGTTATTTTTCGCTTTTCACCATGTTGCAGCACGGGCGCATTGATTATATTCCCCGCGCCCTGAGTGAACCCTGGGTCGAAGTGGCGCAGCGCTCGGAGCTCGATCTGAAGGTCGAGCCGACGTTGTTGCTGTATTACCCGGCGGCGAGCTATTTTTTCGTCCGTCGCCAGAACACCGCTTTGGCGCAACGTCTGGAACAGGGGCTTGAACGGGCGATTGCGGATGGCAGTTTCGATGAGCTTTTCTATCAACACCCCAGTCATCGGCCGGTCTTCAAACGCGGTGAGTTATCCGATCGGCGAGTGCTGAGGCTGACCAATCCCCTGTTGCCGGAGTCTGTGCCTTTGAACCGACCGGAGTTGTGGTGGCGCCCCGAAACCCTGAGTGCTACTGAAATCGACCGCGACGACTCCGAGGTGTCTGAACCATGATTCGGGAGCGAACCTTCTCCTTGCCGGGGTTGACCCTGGCGGCTCAGGAGTGGGGCGACCCCGGTGGCGAGCCGGTTCTGGCGCTGCATGGCTGGCTGGATAACAGTGCCAGTTTCCAGGCGTTGGCGCCGCTGCTTCCGGGGGCCCATATTGTGGCGCTGGATCTCGCCGGTCACGGTCGCAGCGGCCACCGGCCCGGCGCTGGCCCCTACAACATCTGGGAAGATGTCTCTGAACTGTTCGAGGTTGCCGATCAACTGGGCTGGAATCAGTTTTCCATACTCGGCCATTCCCGCGGCGGTATCATCGGGATGATTGCGGCGGGCACCTTTCCCGAGCGAATTACCCGGCTGGCACTGATCGAAGCACTGTGGCCCGAGGTGCACCAGCCGCGGGAGGCGCCGCGTCAGCTGGCCCGCTCCATTCTGGAAATGCGCTCGTTGCGGACTAAGCCGCTCAGCGTTTATCGGGATCTGGAGCTCGCCGCCAAGGCGCGTGCCCGGGGCATGTTCCCGCTCAGTATTGGTGCGGCCGAGGCGTTGACCCAGCGCGGCACAAAGCGGGTCGCGGACGGTTATTCCTGGAGCACAGACCAACGCCTTCTGGCGCCTTCCGCAGTGAAGCTGACGGAGGATTATATCGAGGCGTTTCTCGCCTGTGCGACGGCGGACATGGCAATGATTCTGGGGCGGGACGGAATTCCCCGATTGTTCAGTCACTACCGGGAGGCGTTGCAGCGGTTTCCCGAGCGGTTGGACTGGATTGAACTGCCCGGTGGTCATCATCTGCACCTGGAGTCCCAGGCGCCACAGGTGGCCGACTGTCTGCGTCGGTTTTTCAATGGGCAGGCGTTGGGGTGGCATGGGCCCTCAGAGCCTTTGCCCCGGTCGGGCGATCCGATCTGAGATGGGGGAATGACATGCGATTGAGGCGTTATCGCGCAGTAACCTTTCTTCTGAATAGGGCGTTGTCGGGTGTGGCCCTTTGTCTGGCCGCCACCTCCGCACTCGCACAGAGCACGACACAGGTGCCGGAATTTCTGGGACTGGAGGACTTCCCCGAAGCCCGGATAATGATGCGTGAGTATCGCCCGGATGAGACTTATGTGCTGGCGCTGTCCACTTACAAAAAGCTGGGAGGAACCTGGTCAGCGGAGCGGGAGCAGCGAGTCCGGGGGAATGTGCTGAGGCGCACACTGGAGTTGCCGTCAGGCTATAGCGCCCGGGAGGGGTTTGCGTTTTACGAAAAGCAACTGACGGCCGGTCGCGCCAGAGAACTGTTCGCTTGTGAGGAGCGCGAGTGTGGCGGCAGCATCAATTGGGCCAACAATCACTTCAACGTCATTCAGTTGTACGGTCTGGATCAGTTTCAGTATTACAGTGTGTTTGAAATTGTTCGCGATGATACGGTCTATTACGCGAGTCTGTATTCAGTCCGTCGCGGCAACCGGCGGGTTTACGTCCAACTGGATCTGGTTCAGATGCCGGAAGTGGAGCGCCCCTCTCTCACGGTAAACCCGACGGTGCTGGGAGAGCGTTTGCGTGAGGCGGGTTATTTTGTGTTGCCGGGGTTCGATGTGGTGGGCTCAGCTCAGGACTGGCAAGTCTCAGTGGCCGAGTCGACTATCGAAGCGTTGGCCGCACTGTTGCGTCAGGAACCGAATTGGGTCGTCGCCCTGGTCGGGCACGACTATGGCGCCGGTTCACTGGAGTCGCAGCAGGCACAGTCGATGGAATACGCGGAGCAGGTGCGAGAGAAGCTCAAAGCGCGCGGCATTGATGAGCAGCGGATGCCGGTGTTCGGGTTGGGAAGCCTGTCGCCCGCCGGGAAGGGGGAGAGAAGCGCTCGGGTCGAGGTCGTGCGTTTACCCGAGCGCTGAGTATTGATCCTAGCGAAGCAGCGACAGAAATTCGGTGCGTGTCGCCTGGTTGCTGCGGAACGTGCCCAGCATGGCAGAGGTTTTCATCACCGAGTTCTGTTTTTCCACGCCGCGCATCATCATGCACATATGTTGTGCCTCGATGATCACGCCCACGCCTGAGGCGCCGGTGATATTCTGGATGGATTCGGCAATCTGCACGGTGAGTTGCTCCTGAATCTGCAGGCGGCGCGCAAACATGTCGACGATGCGGGCCACCTTTGACAGGCCCAGCACATGTCCGGTGGGTATATAGGCGACGTGGGCCTTGCCGATAAAGGGCAGCAGGTGGTGCTCGCAAAGGGAGTACAGCTCGATGTCCTTGACCATGATCATTTCGCTGGAGTCGGAGGGAAAGAGGGCGCCATTGACGACCTCATCCAGACTCTGTTCGTATCCCTTGGTCAAAAACTGGAAGGCTTTGGCCGCCCGCTCAGGGGTGTCGGCCAGTCCCGGACGTGTCAGATCTTCGCCGATGCCTTCAATAATCCGGGCAAAATGTTCTTTCATTGTCTGTTCCTCAACCCTGTGGGGGCCTGCGAGCTTTTCAGGAGGGCAGCTACCCTACGGCAAGCGGCCAGTTTGGTAAAGGGTTTTTTACGGCTGGATGCCTCTTCCGGATCATTGGCTCCGGTAACCATGGGCTTTCGCCAGGCGTGGTCGAGAGAGCCCACCCCTAGTGGCTCATAACCGTTACAATAGCGACTTTATTTAACAACTCAAAGGGCATTACCGTGTCATCCTCGCACGCCGCGCCGGAATGGGCGCCTCTGAAAACGGTTCGTGACTTTATTCGCTGGGGCGCAAGCCGTTTCAGTGCGGAAGGTCTGTTTTTTGGTCATGGCACTGATAATGCCTGGGATGAGGCCGTACAACTAGTGCTTCATACCTTGCATCTGCCCGTTCAGAACAGTCGCCAGGAGTGGCTGGATGCGCGGCTGACCGATCCCGAGCGCCAGGCGGTGGTGGCGCTGCTGGAACGTCGCATTCGAGAGCGCGTGCCCGCCGCCTATCTTACCGGTGAAGCCTGGTTCTGCGGACTTCGCTTCGCGGTGGATGAGCGGGTATTGGTGCCGCGCTCTCCCATCGCCGAATTGATTGAGGCCGGATTTGAGCCCTGGCTGGAAGTCGAGCCCGAGCGTGTGCTGGACCTTTGTACCGGCAGTGGCTGCATTGGTATTGCCTGCGCCTATGCCTTTCCGGATGCACGGGTGGACCTGAGTGATATCTCTCCGGATGCGCTTGCGGTGGCCCGGGCCAATATCAGATCGCATCTGTTGGAGGGGCGTGTCGAAGCGCTGGAATCGGATGGCTTCGCCGAACTCTCGGGGCGCCGCTATGACCTGATCGTCAGCAACCCGCCCTATGTCGATGCCCAAGATCTGGCCAACATGCCGGCGGAGTACCGCGCCGAGCCTGAACTGGGGCTGGGTTCCGGGGATGATGGCCTGGATTTTACCCGACGGCTGCTCGCCGAGGCACCCCGGCATTTGACCGAGGACGGTATTCTGGTGGTGGAGGTGGGTAATTCCCGGGCGGCGCTGGAGCGGGCCTTCCCCGAGCTACCCTTTACCTGGGTGGAGTTCGAGCGGGGCGGTCACGGCGTATTCGTGCTCAGCGCTCGGGCGCTGGCGGCCTTTTCTGAGGTATAATCTCCCTCTTTTTGCGTAGACGAGAAATTCGGAACCGATTATGTCCGGCAATAGCTTTGGCAAACTGTTCACCTTAACCACTTTCGGCGAGAGCCACGGTCCTGCGCTGGGCGCGGTAGTCGATGGCTGCCCGCCGGGGTTGGCACTGTCGGAGGAAGATCTGCAGCTCGATCTGGACCGGCGTAAGCCCGGCCAGTCCCGCTACACCACACAGCGGCGCGAAGCTGATCAGGTGCGGATTCTGTCCGGAGTGTTCGAGGGCAAAACCACGGGTACACCTATCGGCCTGTTGATCGAAAACACCGATCAACGCTCCAAGGACTACTCCAAAATCAAGGATCAGTTCCGCCCGGCCCACGCTGACTACACCTACCATCACAAATACGGCGTGCGTGACTATCGTGGCGGTGGTCGCTCCTCCGCTCGCGAGACGGCCATGCGGGTGGCGGCCGGTGCGATTGCCAAAAAATATCTGCGCGAGCGCTACGGCATCGAAGTGCGCGGTTACCTGTCGCAGTTGGGGCCCATTGCCATTGAATCGGTGGATTGGGACCAGATCAGCCAGAATCCCTTCTTCTGCCCCGATGCCTCCAAGGTATCGGAGATGGAAACCTATATGCAGGCGCTGGCCAAAGAGGGTAACTCTGTGGGCGCCAAGATTACCGTGGTGGCCAGTGGCGTGCAGCCGGGATTGGGTGAACCGGTTTTTGACCGGTTGGATGCAGAGATCGCCCATGCGCTGATGAGCATCAACGCGGTGAAAGGGGTGGAGATTGGTGCGGGCTTTGCGTCCGTGGCGCAAAAGGGTACCGAGCATCGCGATGAGCTGACCCCGGAGGGCTTTGCCTCCAACAACGCCGGCGGCATTCTGGGCGGCATTTCGTCGGGCCAGGACATTGTCGCGCACTTGGCCCTCAAGCCCACCTCCAGCTTGCGAGTGCCCGGGCGCAGCATTGATGTGCACGGCGACCCGGTGGAAGTGATTACCACTGGCCGTCACGACCCGTGCGTGGGCATTCGGGCCACACCCATTGCCGAGGCCATGTTGGCCCTGGTGTTGATGGACCACTGTCTGCGCCACCGGGCGCAGAATACGGACGTGCGCGTCGATACGCCGGTGATTCCCGCGCAGTCGTGATTCCCCGTCGCGACTGTGGCATGCTGGGGCTCTGTCCCGGCATGCCGTACACCCGGCAGGTCGGGCTCTGAGAAATTCCCGGAGCCTGTTCATGCAAGATCTCACCTTATCCCTGATTCAGACCAGCATTGCCCCGGACGCTCCGGAGCGCAATCTGGCCGGCTATGAACCCTGGCTGGAGCAGGCCAGGGGCAGTGACCTGGTGATACTCCCGGAAGTGTTTACCACCGGATTCAGCGCCACGGCGCGGGACCACGCTGAAGTCGTGGGCGGGCGCGCCTGGCAGTGGTTGGCGCGCTGGGCGTCCGAGCTGGATGCAGTGGTGACCGGCTCTCTGGTGGTGAAGGACAATGACCATTACAGCAATCGCCTGGTGTGGATGCGCCCCGATGGTAGCTGGGTACACTATGACAAGCGGCACCTGTTTCGTATGGCGGGCGAGCACAAGCGCTATGCCGTGGGACAGGAGCGGGTGTTGGTGGAGCTGAATGGCTGGCGTGTTCTGCCGATGATCTGCTACGACCTGCGCTTTCCCGTGTGGAGTCGCAATCGGGACGATTACGATCTGGCCCTGTATGTGGCCAACTGGCCCGCCGCCCGATCGTTGCACTGGCGGCGATTGTTGCAGGCGAGGGCGATCGAGAATCTGAGTTATGTGGTGGGTGTGAATCGCATCGGGGTGGATGAGAAGGATCAGAGTTACAGCGGTGACAGTGCCATTTATGGTCCGGCTGGCGAGGTGTTGGTCGATGCAGAGGATAGCGAAGGGTGTTTTACCTCGGTGCTCAGTGCGGAAAGGCTGACCCAATACCGGGAGTCATTTCCCGCCCATCTGGATGCGGATGGGTTTGAGATATTGCGCTGAGTGTTGGTTCTGATTGGGTAACGGCGGAGCCGCATCCGCCGTTACCCAACTCCGAATACCGCTTCTTAAAAATGCAGATTCAAAGACGCGTAAGGCCCGCTCAATTCCACATCAGCGGTCACGTCTTCATTGATCTCCAGGTTCATCTGCCGGTAGCCGACCTCAATACCCAGATCCAGGGCCATAGAGTCAATAAAGTCATAAGCCACGTTGACGCTCATGTCGCTCAGGCTGTTGTCGTCGTAATTGATCACGTTCGCCTGGCCACCCACAGACAGGCCGGTCAACGGCAGATCAAAACGGGCCTTGCCGTACACCATGGGAATGGCTTCATCCAACACGACGTTCTGAGAATTGCCGACCGTTTCGCTTTCGGCCTGTACATAGCCATCGAATTTACGGATAGTCAGGCCCAGGTCAAAGCTCACCCAGTTGTCCAGCAGTTCATAATACAAAGTGCCATCGATATGGGTCAGGTCAACGTCTGTGGCCACTTCGCCGGGGGTAAAAGTCTCGCCGTCCAAGGTGAAGGTGTCGACGATGGTGGCCGATTGAGAGCTGCTCAGATCGGTATGCTGAAGACGCACATTGGGAAGCAGCGGAATAGGGTGTTCGAAGGCGAGGTAGAAATAGTTGTTGTCGCTTTCATTGAGGCCCAACTCGTTGACATCAATATCGTTATTGGTGTCACCGATCACACCGGAGTAATCGCTTTGCCATTGGCCAGCGCCGGCGTAAACGCCGAGAAAGTCCGCTGAGGCCAACGGTGCGGCCAGCATCAGACCACTTGCAAGCATCACTTTTTTCATAACATCGTTCCCATTTTTGGTTGGGTGAATGGACTGACCCGTATCTTAGCAGAGCAGACCGTAAAAAGTGTGACGTAGAGCAAAACAGTGCTTCAAGCGCAACATGTCGGCGCGACAAACGTGTTTTTCGCTCACTGTCACTTCAGCCCTGCAACAACTGCAGAAACACCCGTGCGGCGTTATTCAGACTGCGCTGTTTATGGTGAATGGCACCGAGGTTCCGGGTGATCACGGTGTGGTCCAGAGGCAAAGGGTGCACCTGACCATCACCCAGCAGGGTTTGTGGTAAAACCCCCCAGCCGAGACCGATGGATACCATCATTTTCAGTGTATCGAGGTGGTTTGTGACCATACCGACATCGAGCGCCAGGGACTGCTCATCGAACAGCGCCTGAACAAGACGTGTGGTGTAGGTGTTGGTATCCGGCAAAATCGCCTGCCAGGGGCTGAGGTCTTTCAGGGTCAGGGACTGCCGCTGGGCCAGGGGGTGATTATGCGAGACCACGAAGTGCAGTTGGTCGCGCCAGATTATCTCTTCCGCCATGCGCGGGTCGGACTCCGGTGCCAGGGTGACAATGCCCAGGTCAAACCGTCCCTGCAGCACTTCGCCGTACGCCTGCTCCGAGTCCAGAAAATGCAGATCCAGCTTCACCTCGGGATAGCGCTCGGTGAAGTGACGCAGGGTGGGGGGGAGGCGGTGCAGTCCGATGTGGTGGCTGGTGGCAATACTGAGCGCGCCGCGCACCTCGCCCTGAAGGTCGGTAATGGCACGCTCGGCGTCCGCCACCTCCTGCAGAATCCGTTTGGCATTGGGCAGCAGGGACAAACCGGCATGGGTCAGGCTGATCTGGCGCCCAACCCGGTCAAACAGGGGGCTGTTCAACTGCTGCTCCAGGGTGGCGATCCGCTTGCTCACGGCGGGCTGGGTCAGGTGCAGGCGCTGGCCAGCGGCGGAAAACGAACCGGTTTCGGCAACGGCCACAAAGGCCTGTAGGTGTTGTGTATCCATAACCTGTCAGTCTATCCATTCCATAATGGAATGCAATAGATAAAAATTATAAATTTGTTTTATTGGTTGCGGGCCCTTAAAATACGCCTGAATCGTGATCTGCTTTGAGAAGACAACCCTTATGAGCGCCAGAACCCTTTACGACAAATTGTGGGATGCCCATCTCGTGCAAAAGCGCGACGACGGCTCAGCCTTGATCTATATCGATCGGCACATCATTCACGAAGTGACCTCGCCCCAGGCCTTCGAAGGTCTGCGCTTGGCGGGTCGCAAACCCTGGCGGGCGGATTCCATCCTGGCGACGCCGGACCACAACGTCCCGACCACCTCGAAAGAGCGAGCCTCGGGCGTTTCCGGCATTCAGGATCCGGTGTCCCTGATCCAGGTGAAAACCCTCGACGACAACTGCGACGAGTACGGTATCACCGAGTACAAGATCAACGACCAGCGTCAGGGCATTGTGCATGTGATCGGGCCGGAGTCCGGTGCCAGTCTGCCGGGGATGACCATCGTCTGTGGTGACTCCCATACCGCCACCAACGGTGCCCTGGGCGCTCTGGCGCACGGCATTGGTACCAGTGAGGTGGAGCATGTGATGGCCACCCAGTGTCTGGTCGCCAAAAAGATGAAGAACATGTTGATCCGGGTCGACGGTGAACTCGGCCCCGGTGTCACCCCGAAAGATGTGGTCCTGGCCATCATCGCCAGAATCGGCACCGCCGGCGGTACCGGTTATGCCATCGAGTTTGGTGGCGATGTGTTCCGCAATATGAGCATGGAAGGGCGGATGACCGTCTGTAATATGGCCATCGAAGCCGGTGCCCGCGCGGGCATGGTGGCGGTGGATCAGACCACCATCGACTATGTGGAAGGTCGGCCCTACGCTCCGAAAGGCGAAAACTGGACCAAGGCGGTAGACGCTTGGCGCGACCTCAAAAGCGACGAAGGTGCGCACTTTGACCGCGTGGTGGAGATGCGCGGTGAGGACATCAAGCCCCAGGTCAGTTGGGGCACCTCGCCGGAGATGGTGGTGTCCATTGACGACTCTGTGCCGGACCCGGAGGCGGAAGCCGACGCGGTCAAGCGCGAAAGCATGAAGCGGGCCCTGCAGTATATGGGGCTTCAGGCCGGGCAGCCGATGCGCTCCATCAAGCTCGACCGGGTGTTTATCGGCTCCTGCACCAACTCCCGGATTGAAGACATTCGGGCGGCGGCCGCAGTGGTCAAAGGCAAACGCAAAGCCGATTCGGTCAAAGAAGCGATTGTGGTGCCGGGTTCCGGTACCGTGAAAGCCCAGGCGGAAAAAGAAGGCCTGGATAAAATCTTTATCGACGCCGGTATTGAGTGGCGGGAGCCGGGTTGCTCCATGTGTCTGGCCATGAATGCCGACAAGTTGGGTGCCGGCGAGCACTGTGCCTCCACCTCGAACCGAAACTTCGAGGGGCGTCAGGGCTACGGCGGCCGCACCCATCTGGTCAGTCCGGCCATGGCTGCAGCGGCCGCCATTGCGGGTCACTTTGTCGATGTGCGAGAAATTACCGGAGGGCAGGCCGCATGAAATCCTTTACTCAAATGACCGGCATCGCCGCACCCATGGATCGGGCCAACGTCGATACCGACATGATCATTCCCAAGCAGTTTCTGAAGTCGATCAAGCGCACCGGCTTTGGCAAAAACCTGTTTGACGAATTGCGCTATCTCGACGAGGGGCAGCCGGATCAGGATTGTAGCGGTCGCCCGCTCAACCCTGATTTTCCGCTCAATTTCGCGCGCTATCAGGGTGCGACGGTACTGCTCGCCCGGGAAAACTTCGGTTGCGGTTCCAGCCGGGAGCATGCGCCCTGGGCGTTGGATGATTACGGCTTCCGCTGCATTATTGCCCCGAGTTTTGCGGAGATTTTTTACAACAACTGTTTCAAAAACGGTCTGCTGCCGATCGTTCTGGATGCGGACATTGTCGACCGCCTGTTCAACGAGATGTATGCGCAGGAAGGGTATCAGTTGACCATCGACCTGGAGCAGCAGACGGTCACTACGCCGAGCGGTGAATCATTTGCGTTCGAGATCGATGAGTTCCGCAAGCACTGTCTGTTGAATGGCCTGGATGATATCGGTTTGACGCTTGAGCATGCCGATGCGATCAAGGCCTACGAAGCGCAGCGCCGTAAAGACGCGCCTTGGCTCTTTGACGGATTGCGGTAAAGAGATTTGGGGACGGCGTAAGGTCCGGTTCGGAAAGGGGCAACCTTTTCAAGACACGCCGTAAACCCATCCCTGGGGGCTCGCATCGCGGGTCCCCCGCTACACGGTCTTGAAAAGGTTGCCCCTTCCCGAACCTCGGTGCCATGAACGACCATCGCGATAAGCGTAGGGTGGAGCCGAGCGCAGCGGTATGGAGCCGTCATCCACCAAAATGAGCTTGAAACAGCACCCAAGCATGTAATCGACAGGAAAAATACCAACAGGAGACCCCCAGTGGGAAAACAGATTCTATTATTCCCGGGCGACGGCATTGGCCCGGAAATCGTGGCCGAAGCCAAAAAAGTGCTGGATCTGGTCAACGACCAGTTCCACCTCGGCCTGAGCTTTGAAGAAGACCTGATGGGCGGCTGCTCCATCGACAAACACGGCGTGCCTCTGGCCGACGAAGCCCTGGAGAAAGCCCGCCAGTCCGACGCGATTCTGCTCGGCGCTGTCGGCGGCCCCAAGTGGGACAAGCTGGACCGGGCCATCCGGCCGGAAAAAGGCCTGTTGAAAATCCGCTCCTCCCTGGAGCTGTATGCCAACCTGCGTCCGGCCATGCTCTACCCGCAACTGGTGGAAGCCTCCAGTCTCAAGCCGGAAGTGGTGTCCGGTCTGGATATCCTGATCGTCCGCGAGCTCACCGGTGGCATCTACTTCGGTGAACCCCGGGGCATTCGCACCCTGGAGAATGGCGAGCGCGAAGGGTTCAATACATACAAGTACAGCGAAAGCGAAATCGAGCGCATCGGTCGTACGGCTTTTGAGATGGCGCGCAAGCGGAACAAGAAGGTCTGCTCGGTGGACAAAGCCAATGTGCTGGAAGCGACCATGCTCTGGCGCGAAGTCATGGACCGGCTGGCCCCGGAATATCCGGACGTGGAGTTGTCCCATATGTACGTGGACAACGCCGCCATGCAGCTGGTGCGCGCGCCCAAGCAGTTTGACGTGATCGTCACCGGCAACATGTTCGGCGACATCCTGTCCGACGCCGCCGCCATGCTCACCGGCTCCATCGGCATGCTGCCCTCGGCGTCCCTCGACAAAAACGGCCGGGGCATGTACGAACCCTGCCACGGGTCGGCGCCGGATATAGCCGGGCAGGGCATTGCCAATCCGTTGGCGACCATACTGTCCGCCGCGATGATGTTGCGTTATTCTCTGTCTATGACCGACGCGGCGGACGCCATCGAGGCGGCCGTGGGTAAGGTGTTGGACCAGGGGTTGCGCACTGCGGATATTGTGACCGAGGGCAGCCGTAAAGTGTCCACGGCGGAAATGGGCGATGCGGTGGTTGCGGCTTTGCAAGCTTAGTCTTGCTGGGTAACGGCGGATGCGACCTTTGGCCTCCGAAACTCGGACCGATCCGCCCTACGCAAACTTTGGCACTTAGGGTCGAGGAGGGTAAACCCTTCCTGGACCGTGGAGCGGGGGACCCTCGATTCGAGCCTACAGGGATGTATGTACGGCGTGTCCAGGAAGGGTTTACCCTCCTTGACCCGGACGTGATGGGCCTTTCGCCACAAAACGCAAAACAGAATTCACTCACTGAGAAAGAGAGAACTATTATGAAAGTAGGTTTTATCGGATGGCGCGGCATGGTCGGCTCCGTATTGATGGAGCGCATGCAGGCAGAGAACGACTTTGCGGACATCGAGCCGGTGTTCTTCTCCACCTCCAACGCCGGTGGTAAAGCCCCTGCGGTGGTGGACGGCGTGCCGCCCCTGAAAGACGCCTTTGACCTGGACGCCCTCAGAGCGCTGGATGCGATCATCACCTGTCAGGGCGGCGACTACACCACCCAAGTGTTCGGCAAGCTGCGCGAGAGTGGCTGGAAAGGCTACTGGATCGACGCCGCCTCCACCCTGCGTATGGCCGACGACGCCGCACTGGTGCTGGACCCGGTCAACCTGGACGTCATCAAAGACAGTATCGCCAAAGGCGTGAAAAACTACGTTGGCGGCAACTGCACCGTCAGCCTCATGCTGATGGGCCTTGGCGGGTTGTTCCAGAACAACCTGGTCGAATGGGCCACCTCAATGACCTATCAGGCCGCCAGTGGGGCCGGTGCTCAGAATATGCGCGAGCTGCTCAACCAGATGGGTGCCCTGCGCGATTCCGTCGCCAGAGAGCTGGACGACCCGGCTTCGGCGATTCTGGAAATCGACCGCAAAGTGGCCGCCGCCATGCGCAGCGACGACTTTCCGACCGACCAGTTCGGCGCGCCCCTGGCGGGCAGCCTGCTGCCGTTTATCGACAAGCAACTGGATAACCGCCAGAGCAAAGAAGAGTGGAAAGGGCACGTCGAGACCAACAAGATTCTCGGTCGCAGCGACAACCCGGTGCCCATCGATGGGATCTGCGTTCGCATCGGCTCTATGCGCTGCCACAGCCAGGCGCTGACCATCAAACTGAACAAAGACGTGCCGCTGGATGAGGTCGAAACCATGCTGGCCGAAGCCAACCAGTGGGCCAAGGTGGTGCCAAATGAGCGGGAAGCCACACTGCGTGACCTCACGCCGACGGCGGTAACCGGGACACTGACGGTGCCGGTGGGACGTCTGCGCAAGATGAATATGGGCTCCCAGTACCTGTCCGCCTTCACGGTGGGTGACCAGCTCCTGTGGGGGGCTGCTGAACCGCTGCGTCGCGTATTGCGCATTCTCAAAGAGGCCTGATTATCCTCGGGTAAGTTGAGCCCCGCCCGGTCCGACCGCGCGGGGTTTTTTGTATGGCAGGGACGGGGAACTCAATTCGGATCTCTGAAAAGTTCCCTGTCGCCGGCGCCAAAATCCTTGTTTTTTGTGCGGCGGTGCAAAGAATGTATAAAAACATGCCATAAAGCCCGTCTCTTGACGGGCTAAAGTGTTGATAAAAAGCTACTTATAATGAATACTTACAGCCATTAGTGAAGAATTATTCTAGGTTTTATAACTCCTGCTAAGCCAAATCAGGTTCACCGTGCCGTCAAAATCGACGGGAGAGTCGATGACTTCAGTCGGGCACATGGGGCCAGGGAGATAATAAAGGATCGTCCTATGCATCTGCTTCGTAAGCTGAGTTTTGTGATCGGATTGGCCGTCTTGCTGGTTGCTCAACCAGGATTTGCCTTGGGGCTTGGGGAATCCGAGTTGAAATCGGCGCTCAACCAGCCCTTCCAGGCGGACATCCGGTTGACCAACCTGAGAGGGTTGAGTCGCAATGAGATTATCGTCCGGCTCGCTTCCCGGGAAGATTTCGAACGTGCCGGGCTGGAGCGCATGGCGTTCTACGGTCAGCTTGAGTTCGAACTGTTGCTGGACCATCCTGAAGGCCCGATTGTACGGGTCACCACCCAGCAGCCGGTGCGGGAACCCTACATGAACTTCCTGGTAGAGGCGCGCTGGGCCAGTGGCCGACTGTTGCGCGAGTACACGTTCCTGCTGGATCTCCCCACCTTTGATGATGACCGCCAGACCCAGCCCGTCCAGTCTGCCACCTCGGGCAGTACCCGGGCGGCGCCGGAGCGTCAAGCAGGGGCACGCCCCCAGACAACTCAGCGCTCTGAACCCGAAGCCCGACAGCAGGCTGGCTACGACGGTGATACCTACTCCGTCACATCCGATGACACCCTGTGGGAGATCGCTCTGCGGGTCCGTCCGGGGCGTGACCTGTCGGTTCAACAGACCATGTTGGCGATTCAGCGTAAAAACCCGGAGGCCTTCATCAATGGCAACATCAACCTGCTCCGCGAGGGTCAGGTACTGCGCTTGCCCAATCGCGATGAAATTCGCAATCTGAATCCGCAGAACGCGGTGCGTGAAGTGGCCGAGCACAACCGGGAGTGGTCTGGCGGCGCCATGGGAGCGCAACTGGATGCCGGTCAGCGCAGCGCCTCCCGGCGTAGCGGTCCCAGTGACGTCAGCGGTCAGGTGCGTCTGGCGGCGCCGAGTCAGGGCAGTGCCGGTGATGCCGGGCAGGGTGGCGGTGCCAGCACGGATTCCGGTGCCGAGCTCCAGGCCGAATTGTCCGCCGCTCAGGAAGAGTTGGACAAGAGTCGCCGGGAAAACCGGGAGTTGTCCTCCCGCGTGGAAGAGCTGGAAGCGCAGATCGAGACGATGGAGAGCCTGATTGAAGCCAGCAACGAGCAGTTGCGAGCGCTTCAGGCTACCGCTCAACAAAACCGCGATGCCCGGCAGGCCGAACCGGAAGCGACTCGAGACAGCACCGAAGCCCAGGCGCGCAGTGAGGTTGAACCCCAGCCGTCCGAGGACACTGAGGCGGAGGCGTCCCAGACCGATCGCCAGGCCGACCAGGCCGCCGTGGCTGAGGACGACCGCGGCAAGCGGGTGGTACGTTCCGTTCCGCAAGAAAAGACATTGATCGATCACGTAATGGACAACCTCCTCTGGATTGGGGTGGGTGCGCTGGTGATCCTGCTGGGCGCGTTTGCCGCGCTGCGCCGTCGGCAACAGAACAGCGAGCCGGTCGAGCGGAATGACGATGACGATTTTGAGCCCGCTTTTGACGAAGAAGGGTTTTCCGATGAGTTTGAGTCCGATGAGGTCGGCGGTGACGAAGCCGGTATTGATCTGGCGCAGGACGATGCCGGGCGCGAGGAGCCGGAAGATTGGGATGAGCAAACGGATGATTCCGTTGAAGCGGAGACCGGTGATGTCGTTGGTGAGGCCGATATTTACATCGCCTACGGCAAACTGGACCAGGCGGAAGAGTTGCTGCTCAAGGGGCTGGAAAAAGAGCCCACCTCCCCCGCGATCCTGTCCAAGTTGCTGGAAGTCTATGCGGAAAATCGCGATGTCGAAGCCTTTGATCGGCACTACTCCACGCTACTGGGAACCGACGATCGGTCGGCCATTCAGCGGGCCGGTGAGCTTCGGGATACGATTCCCGGCGCCGGTGAATTCGATGTCAACGCGCTTGATACAGGTGCCGCGTCCCCCGAGGATAAGGAAGACTTCAGTTCTCTTGAGGACACTGGCGCTGATGATTTTGATTTCAAACTGGACCTGGACGAAGCGTCCGGGTCATCACGACGCGACGACAAGTCGACTGATGACGACAGTGAGTTGAGTCTGGACGATGACTTCAACTTCGATCTCGATGATGATCTGGATCTTGACGATGAGGCCATCGAGCCCGTAACCACGGAGTCGGACCTGGATGCGTCGTCCAACCGGTATGACCTGTCGTTTGACGAGTCCGAGTCGGCGTCGCCTGACGAGGAGTTCTCTCTGGACTTCGATCTGGATGACGACAGTGATCAGGTTACGCTGCAGCCGGAATCCGCCTCTGACGAGCGCTCCGCCGACGACGATCAGGATGATTTCCCGGAGCTTGATCTCAAGCTGGATGAAGAGACCGACGCGCCCGGGACCGAAAGCATCAGTGCCGACGACGACTGGAATTTCGAACTGGATGAAACCTCGTCCGAGGGCGACATCGAAGCCCTGGATGATGCGCTGTCCGACCTGGATGAGGAGCCATCAGAAACCTCGTCGTTGACTTCGCAGCCGGTGGACACTGCGGACTCGGACAGTGATTCCGGGACCGTGGCTGAGGATGACCTGTCATTCGACCTGCAGGACGATGCGGACGACGAGCTGACCGTACATGAATCCGGCCTGGATCGCGACGCCACCTCCGAAGATGAGCAGGAGGCGGGTCAGGATGCGTTCGCGGATCTGGACGATGCGCTGTCAGAAGACTGGTCCGACGCCCAGCGCGATCAGGAGCCCGGGGTTGAGCCGACCTCGTCCCCGAGTGACAGTGATGACGTTGACCTGGATGCGCTGGATACCGGGGACCTCGATCTGTCGTCGCTGGATGAGGAAATGAGCGATCTGGATGCCGATCTCGAAGGAGACGCCACGTCAGAGACCCCGGGCGCTCCGGTTGCTGATGAGGCCGACTCTGCGGACATTGGGCAGAGATCAGAGTCGGTGTCGGGCGATGTCGATGAAGATCAGATGTTTGAAGAGGCGTTGTCGGGACTCTCATCTGAGGATACGGCGGCCACCGATTCGGATTCGCAGCCGTCCGAGGAGGATATGGATGCGGAACTGGATTTCCTGGCCGATACCGATGAGGCCGCGACCAAGCTCGATCTCGCCCGCGCCTACATCGATATGGGCGATGCGGACGGTGCCCGTGATATTCTCGAAGAGGTGCGCCAGGAGGGCAACGAGCAGCAACAACAGGAAGCGGAGGAACTGCTGGGTCGGATCGAGAGCTGATTTCTTCCTCGGGTTCTCCCGCAAAGCCTTGCGCATTCCGTGCGCAGGGCTTTGTTTTTTCAGGATTGGCGTTGTCCTCTGAAATGGCCGACTGTCGAGACAAGAGCAAGTGATGACTGAAACCCATCTGACCCAGCCCAGGGCCTACAAGCGCAATGCAGAGATTTTTCCCGACACCGAGTGGCCCGAGGGTATGAATCGGGTAGCCCTGGCGGTGGAGTATCAGGGGACCCATTACCACGGATTCCAGACACAACCCAGTGGGGTGCCCACCGTTCAGGGGCATCTGGAGAAGGCGCTCAGTGCGGTGGCCAATGAGCCGATCAGCCTGATCTGTGCCGGCCGGACCGACGCCGGCGTTCACGCCACCGGGCAAATCGTCCATTTCGACACCCTGGCACAGAGGCCGGAAAAGGCCTGGGTGCTGGGAACCCGCGCACAGCTGCCTTTTGACATCGCGGTACGCTGGGCGAGGCCGGTGCAGCCCGGATTTCACGCCCGATTCAGTGCCCGCTCACGCACCTACCGCTATCTGATTTCAGACCGGGATACCTACTCGGCGTTGACCCATCAACACATCACCTGGTCCCGCAAGCGGCTGAATGTGGATGCCATGCGCAAAGCGGCCCAGGCTCTGGTCGGAGAGCATGACTTCACGTCATTCCGGGCCAGCCAGTGCCAGGCTCGCAGCCCGGTTCGCCGGATTGACTATCTGCACCTCGCCCGGCGCGGCGACCTGATTGTGCTCGAGGTCCGGGCCAACGCTTTTTTGCATCATATGGTACGCAATATTGTGGGGGTTCTTCTGGCCATCGGTTCCGGTGAGGCGGCGGTGAGCTGGGCCGCGGACATTCTCGCGGCCCGGGATCGCAGCGCGGGGGGTGTGACGGCGCGCCCCTTTGGGCTGTATCTGGTTCATGTCGATTACCCGACATCGTTTGGTCTGCCCGAGGGCCGGCCGGGCCCGATTTTCGTGCCGGAACCTCTGGGTGGGCTGGCGGAAAATCCCTGATCCGGCGGCCTCTGGCAGCAATTTGTCCGGATTTCTGCTAGTATCCCCGGTCTGTTTTCAAGCCGGCAGGCAGGGCGGACATGAGCCAGGATATTCGGGTTAAAATATGCGGTATTACACGGCCGGAGGACGCTCGCCTAGCGCTCAGGGCGGGCGCCCACGCCCTGGGGCTCGTTTTTTACGCTGCCAGCCCGCGGGCGGTGGAGGTCGAGCAGGCCAAAGCCATCGCCCGCACGGTGGGGCCTTTCGCGACGCTGGTGGGGCTGTTTGTGAACGCCACACCGGCCACGATAGAAGCCGTGTTGGACGAGGTGCCCCTGCAGCTGCTGCAGTTTCATGGCGATGAAACGAGCGACGAATGCAGTCGCTACGGACGTCCATATATCAAAGCGCTGCGTATGCGTCCTGAGTTGGATGTCATGGCCGCCATGGCTGATTATCCACACGCGTCTGGTTTTTTGCTGGATGCCTATCGAAAAGGGGTCCCCGGCGGCACCGGCGAGACCTTTGATTGGGAGCGGGTACCGCGGAACCCGCAGCGGCCCGTCATTCTCGCCGGTGGCCTGACCCCTGACAATGTCCGTCAGGCGATCCTCGCGACCCGCCCCTATGGCGTCGATGTCAGTGGCGGTGTCGAGGCGTCGCCCGGTCTCAAGGACGCCGGCAAAGTGAACCAGTTTATATTTAACGCCCTCAACGGTGATCAAGGTGAACTCTAAGACTCAAGCGTTTTCAAGCAAGCGGTACTCCGACACCGATTACAGCCAGTTTCCCAGCGCCGACGGCCACTTTGGCCCGTACGGCGGGCGGTTTGTGTCCGAGACTCTGATCTATGCCCTGGATGAACTCAAGCGCATCTACAATGACCTGAAAAACGATCCGGATTTTCAGGCGGAATTCGACAAGGATCTGGCCTACTACGTGGGTCGCCCGTCACCGCTGTACCATGCCGAGCGATGGAGCCGCGAGCTGGGCGGAGCCCAGATATACCTCAAGCGTGAAGACCTGAACCACACCGGTGCCCACAAGGTGAACAACACCATTGGTCAGGCGCTACTGGCCAAGTTCACAGGCAAACAGCGGGTCATTGCCGAGACCGGTGCGGGGCAGCACGGTGTGGCGTCGGCCACCGTGGCGGCCCGGCTTGGTCTCAAGTGCTGTGTGTACATGGGGGCCGAGGACGTACAGCGCCAGTCTCTCAATGTGTACCGGATGAAACTGCTGGGTGCCGAAGTCATTCCGGTGACCTCCGGCTCGCGTACGCTCAAAGATGCGATGAACGAGGCCATGCGGGACTGGGCCACCAACGTCGACGATACCTTCTACATCATCGGTACCGTGGCCGGCCCGCACCCCTATCCTCAATTGGTGCGCGACTTCCAGTCCGTGATCGGACGGGAAGCCCGGGCCCAGTGCCTGGAGCAGACCGGTCGTCTGCCCGATGCCCTGGTGGCCTGCGTGGGAGGCGGTTCCAATGCCATTGGCCTGTTTCACCCCTTCCTGGGGGATGACGGTGTCGAGATGTATGGTGTCGAGGCCGGGGGTGACGGCGTTGAGACCGGACGCCATGCCGCGCCGTTGAGCGCGGGTATCCCCGGGGTACTGCACGGCAACCGGACTTACCTGATGGAGGACGAGAACGGTCAGATCATCGAGACCCACTCGGTCTCCGCCGGTCTGGACTACCCGGGTGTCGGCCCGGAACACGCCTGGTTGAAGGACCAGGGGCGGGTCAACTATGTGGCCATCAATGACCAGGAAGCCCTGGCGGCGTTCCGTAAAACGACCCTGACCGAAGGTATCATGCCCGCGCTGGAGTCGAGCCATGCGCTGGCCTATGCCGAAAAGCTGGCGCCCACCATGCGCCCGGATCAGAGTATTGTTGTGAACCTCTCCGGCCGTGGAGACAAAGACATTCTTACCGTTGCAAAACTCGACGGCATCGAAGTGTAAGCGCTGAACCAGGATACAGAATTCATGAGTCGTATTGCCAAACGTCTGCAGGACCTGCGCTCGCAGGGAAGAAAAGCACTGGTGACCTACATCGTCAATGGGGATCCGTATCCCGAAGCCACGCTGCCAGCGATGCACGAACTGGTCAAACAGGGGGCCGATATTATTGAGCTGGGTGTTCCCTTTTCCGATCCGATGGCGGAAGGGCCCGTGATTCAACGTGGCCATGAACGGGCCCTGGAGCACAAAATCAGCTTGCGCGGCACACTCGAGCTGGTGCGGAAGTTTCGTGAGACCGACGCCGAGACGCCGGTGGTACTGATGGGGTACGCCAATCCGATCGAGCGCATGGGTTACGACACCATCGCGCAGTTGGCCTCCGAGGCGGGCGTCGACGGGCTGCTCACGGTGGACCTGCCGCCGGAAGAGGCGGAGCCGCTCAAGCGAGAGCTCTCGGCCGTGGGGATGGACAATATTCTGCTGTTGGCACCGACCACCAGTGTTGAGCGTGCCCGCCAGGTGTCAGCCCTTGCCAGCGGTTTTATTTACTATGTTTCCCTGAAGGGCGTTACCGGGGCGGGGCACCTGGACGTCGACGCGGTGAAGGCCAAGCTGGATGAGTTTGGTAAACTGACCGATCTGCCGCTGTGCATTGGTTTTGGGATCAAGGATCCCGAAACGGCCCGCAAGCTGTCGGCGCTGGCCGATGGTGTGGTGGTTGGCAGTGTATTGGTGAATACCATGGGCGAGCGATACGAGCAGTCGCCCGCGCAGATCGCCGCAGCGGTCGGTGATATCGTTGGCGGTATCCGTCAGGCGCTGGATGCCTGATCACCCCGGTTATTGAACACCCGAGTCGGGCCGAGGTGCCCGGTAAAGACTGAAAACCTCAAGATTTCGCAGAGAGAATCGACATGAGTTGGCTAGAAAAGATTGTACCGAGCATGGCCCGTGCGGACGGCAAGCGTGGTGGCAGCAAGGTACCGGAGGGGCTCTGGAAAAAGTGTGTGAAATGTCAGGCGGTGCTCTATCGTCCAGAGTTGGAACGTAACCTCGATGTGTGCCCCAAGTGTGATCATCACATGCGCATCGGCGCCAGAACCCGGTTGAACCTGTTTCTGGATGAGGACAACCGCCAGGAACTGGCGACCGAGGTTGAGCCGATCGACCGGTTGAAGTTCCGCGATGTGAAAAAGTACAAGGATCGTCTCTCAAGCGCCCAGAAAACCACCGGTGAGAAAGACGCCCTGGTCGCCATGAAAGGTCAATTGAAGGGCATGCCGGTCGTGGCGGTGGCGTTCGAGTTCGCCTTCCACGGCGGCTCCATGGGCTATGTGGTCGGTGAGCGCTTTGCCCGGGCGGCCAAGGTGGCACTGGAGGAAGATATCCCTCTGGTGTGTTTCTCGGCGACCGGTGGCGCCCGCATGCAGGAGGCGTTGATCTCTCTGATGCAGATGGCCAAGACGAGTGCCGTGATTGAGCGCCTGAAGCGCCAGGGTACACCTTACGTGTCGGTGATGACCGACCCCGTCTATGGTGGCGTCTCGGCGAGTCTGGCGCTGCTGGGCGACATCAACGCCGCCGAGCCTAACGCCCGGGCAGGCTTCGCCGGCCCCAACATCATTGAGCAGACCATTCGTCAGAAACTGCCCAAAGGCTTTCAGCGTAGCGAGTTCCTGCTCGACAAAGGCGCGATCGATATGATCATTCACCGCCGGGACATGCGCGATACTCTGGCGCGGCTGTTGGCCAAATTCACTCGCCGCGAGGCGGTCTGATTGGCATCAGCAATGCGCTTTGAGCGCCTGGACGACTGGCTGCATTGGCTGGAAAGCCATCACCCCACCGAAATAGAGCTCGGCCTGACACGCATTCGTGTAGTGGCCGAGCGCCTCGACCTGCTAACACCCCAAGCCCGGGTGATCAGTGTTGCCGGCACCAACGGCAAAGGTTCCTGTGTGGCTGCCTGCGCGGCGCTGTTGCAGGCGGCGGGGCAGCGGGTGGGCGCCTATACATCGCCCCATCTCCAGCGCTATAACGAGCGGGTCCGGGTTGACGGTGTGCCGGTCAGTGATGATGAGTTGTGCCGCGCTTTCGCTCGCATTGATGCCGCGAGCGCCGATACCAGTCTGACATACTTCGAGTTCGGGACGTTGGCGGCGCTGCTGATTTTCCGGGATCGGGCGGTGGATGTCATGGTCCTCGAAGTGGGCCTGGGCGGCCGCCTGGATGCGGTCAACCTGCTGGACGCCAACGCGGCGGTAGTAACCAGCGTCGACCTCGATCATCAGGCCTGGTTGGGCGATAACCGGGACAGTATCGGCCGCGAGAAAGCCGGCATTTACCGCACTGGACAGATTGCGCTGTGCGCTGACGATCAGCCGCCGGAAGGGTTGTTGGTGGCTGCCCGGGAACGCGGCGTTGCGTTGCAACGGGTTGGCGAGCAGTTCGGGTTTACGGTTCGGGAGGATCAGTGGTGCTGGTGGGGGCAGGGCCCTGCCGGTGAGCCTCAGCAGTGCCAGTTTGAACGGCCGGTGCTTCCCTGGCCGAGCCTTGCGGCGGCTCTTCAGGTGGTTGCGCAGTTGGGATATCAGGTTGAGCCACTGGCGCGGGCCTGTGAACTCGGCCGGCTCACCCTCCCTGGGCGCTATCAGGTTCGAGCCTGGGAGGGTCGGACGCTGGTTCTTGATGTCGCCCATAATCCCGCCGCCGCCAGGCACCTGGCGGCCCGTCTGGTCGATGACAGCGCAGGGGAGACCCATGTCGTCATCGGTATGATGGCCGACAAGGACCGGGTTGCCACCCTGGCGCCGCTGGCACCGATCATGGCATATTGCTGGCTGGTGTCTCTTCCGGACGTGCCCAGAGCCGCCACTGTGGTGCAATTGGCGAAAGACCTGGAGGGACTCGGCGTCTCGGCGAGCGGCTGTGGTACAGTAGCCGAACTGATGGCGAGACTGAGGCAAGAATCCAGGCCCGGAGATCGAATCGTGGTAATGGGGTCATTCTATACGGTCAGTGCGGCCCTCGACTGGTTTGAAGCCGAGAGTGCCCCGCCGGGCCCCGAGACACACGACGATCCTGTGCGCACTAATCTTGAGAGTAACCATGAATAGCGGCCTGAAGCAGCGCCTGGTGGGTGCGATCGTTCTTATCGCGATTGGAATTCTGGTGGTGCCCAGCATTCTGCGGGATCGGCAGGTCGAGCCGGTCAGTACCCAGACACTGATTCCCGATCGCCCCGCCGAGGAAACAATGGTTTTTGAGGCACCCACGGCGCCGGACAACATCGAACCGGCGCCGGAGCCGGATACCATGTTTATGCCGGAGGACACCTCGCAGCCGGTCGTAGACTCTCTGGAGGAAGCGCAGTCCGAGGCGGTTGCCGAACCGTCCGTTCCGGAAACCGGGGCGTCGACGGCTGATGTCGACGAGCGCACCGCCTGGGTGATTCAGGTCGCCAGTTTCCGTGATCCGGAAACCGCACGGGCGCTGCGGGACCGGTTGCAGGCGGATGGTTACCGGGCCTATGTGCGCTCCGCCAGCACCGACGCCGGGGCGGTCAGTCGGGTGTTTATCGGTCCCAAGGTGAGTCGCTCGGAGGCCGAATCGACCAAGGCGGCGATAGACCGGGCCCTCAAGGTCGACGCCTTGATTCTCCGTTTCGAACCTTGAGACGCTCTGGCGGCCCCGACGGGCGCCGGGGGTATCTGATCCAGAGAGCCTCTGCTAAAATGCGCGCGCAAGTAACCGGGGAGCTTTCCATAGCATGAGTCGGGCCAGCGAATGAACTGGGCAGATTGGGCCATACTGGGCATACTGTTGGTGTCCAGCCTCATCAGCATCAAACGCGGCTTTGTCAAAGAAGCCCTGTCGCTGGTCACCTGGCTTGTGGCCTTTGTGGTGGCTGTGCTGTTCGGCGATCGCCTGGCGGTGTTGCTCACGGACTTGATTCCCACCCCCTCTATTCGCGAAATGGCGGCCTTCGTCATTCTGTTTGCGGCGACACTGATTGTCGGCGCCATGGTGAATTACCTGATTGGCGAGCTGGTCCGGATGACCGGTCTGTCGGGCACCGACCGACTGTTTGGTATGCTGTTCGGGTTGGCCCGTGGTCTGGTCGTGGTCATGGCGCTGCTGATCCTGTTGCCCTCGATTATTCCCGTTGACCAGGACGAGTGGTGGCGCGAGTCGGCCCTGGTACCGCATTTTCTCGCGTTCGAAGGTTGGGCTCGCGCACTGGCGGCCGAGACAACCCGCTTCTTTTTTCAGTGGTTTTAACCCCGGGACGCCGCCCGGGGTGTTCCGATTTTTTATGACGTAAAGGTGGTTTTTCTATGTGCGGCATTGTGGGTATTGTGGGTAAAAGCGATGTCAATTTGCAGCTCTATGACGCGCTGACCATACTCCAACATCGCGGCCAGGATGCGGCGGGTATCATGACCTGTGACGGCGGCAAGCTGGCGCAGCAGAAAGCCAATGGTCTGGTGAAGGATGTCTTCCGGACCCGTCATATGCAGCGGTTGGTGGGCAATATCGGTATCGGCCATGTGCGCTACCCGACGGCGGGTAGCTCCGGTCCGGCGCTGGCTCAACCTTTTTATGTCAACTCGCCCTACGGTATCGCTCTGGCCCATAACGGCAACCTGACCAATGCGGACCAGCTCAGCGAAGAGCTGTTCAAAACCGACCTGCGTCATGTCAACACGGATTCCGACTCCGAGGTGTTGCTCAACGTGTTCGCCCACGAGCTGCAGTCCCAGGGGAAATTGCAGCCCAATGAGGACGATATTTTTGAAGCCATTGCCGGCGTTCATCGGCGGGTCAGTGGTGGCTACGCCGTTGTGTCAATGATTGCCCGCTACGGCCTGATCGCATTCCGCGATCCGAATGGTATCCGTCCCCTGGTCTATGGCAAGCGGGAAACGGCTGCCGGGACCGAGTACATGGTCGCCTCGGAAAGCGTCGCGCTGGATGTGCTCGGCTTTGACCTGATTGCCGATGTAGCCCCCGGTGAAGCGATCTACATCACCGCCGAGGGTGAGCTTCATCGCCGTCAGTGTGCCGAGAATACCCGGCTTCGCCCCTGTATTTTCGAACATGTGTACTTTGCCCGGCCTGACTCGATCATGGACGGTATTTCGGTGTACAAGGCGCGTTTGCGCCAGGGGGAAAAACTCGCGGAAAAAATTCTGCGCGAGCGCCCCGACCACGACATTGATGTGGTGGTGCCGATTCCGGACAGCAGCCGGGTGGCCGGGCAGGCATTGGCCTACAATCTGGGGGTAAAGTTCCGGGAAGGGCTGGTGAAAAATCGCTACATCGGGCGGACGTTTATTATGCCCGGCCAGCAGCAACGCAAGAAGTCGGTACGTCAGAAACTCAATGCCATCGAACTGGAGTTTCGGGGCAAGAACGTCCTGCTGGTGGATGACTCGATTGTGCGTGGCACCACTTGCCAACAGATTATCGAGATGGCCCGCGATGCGGGGGCCGCCAAGGTGTATTTTGCATCGGCGGCGCCACCGGTCATTTATCCGAATGTTTACGGCATCGACATGCCGACCGTAAAGGAGTTGATTGCGCACGGCCGCAGCCACGAGGAAATCTGCCGGGAAATCGGTGCCGACTGGCTGATCTATCAGGACCTTGAAGACCTGATTGCCGCCTCGGCCGAGGGCACCCGCACGGTTACCGAGTTTGACTGCGCGGTGTTCAACGGTGAGTATGTGACCGGTGATGTGGACGATGCCTACCTGGAAAAACTGGAAGCCGAACGCAACGACGGTGCCAAGAGTAGTGCTCACAAAAAGGCGACCAAGCCCGAGGCTACTCTGATCGGCCTGCACAATGATGTAGCGGAAAACCCCTGAAGAGAGCGATCATGACCGATTTCGACGACAGCTTGGACGGTGCCGGCCTGGACACGCTGGCCGTCCGTGCGGGTTGCCACCGCACGGCGGAGGGCGAGCACAGCGAAGCATTGTTCCTGACCTCCAGCTATGTATTCGGCAGTGCCCAGGAAGCGGCCGACCGTTTCTCCGGGGACGCACCGGGCAACGTCTACTCCCGCTACACGAATCCGACGGTGCGGGCCTTCGAGGAGCGTATTGCCGCTCTGGAAAAGGCCGAGAGTGCGGTCGCGACCGCCTCTGGCATGTCGGCCATTCTCAGCACCTGTATGGCACTGCTGCAGGTAGGGGATCATACCCTGTGCTCCCGGAGTGTATTCGGCACCACCACCGTACTGTTCACCAAGTACCTGCAGCGCTTCGGGGTGGCGGTGACCTTTGTGGACCCCACTGATCCGTCGGCGTGGGAGCGCGGTTTTCAGGCCAACACCCGGCTGGTGTTTGTGGAGACGCCCTCCAACCCCTTATGCGATGTGGTTGACCTTCAGGCTCTGGCCGACCTGACCCATATCCGGGGCGCGAAGCTGGTGGTGGACAACTGCTTCTGTACGCCGGCCCTGCAACGACCGATCGAGTTCGGCGCCGACCTGATCATTCATTCGGCGACCAAGTACATTGATGGCCAGGGACGATGCCTGGGGGGAGTGGTTGCCGGGGATCAGGACACCGTCAGTGAAGTGTTGGCGTTTGTCCGTAGCGCCGGCCCGACGTTGAGCGCCTTCAATGCCTGGGTTTTCCTGAAGGGGCTGGAAACCCTGCGTCTGCGGATGGAGGCCCACTCACGCAATGCACAGTCGTTGGCGGAGTGGCTTCAGCGTCAGCCCCAGGTGGAGCGTGTCTATTACGCCGGCTTGCCTGACCACCCCGGACACGAATTGGCGCGCAGACAACAGTCGGCCTTCGGTGGTGTCCTCTCCTTTCAGGTGAAAGGTGACCAGGCCGCCGCATGGCGGGTCATTGACAGCACCCGGATCTGCTCACTCACCGCCAATCTGGGCGATGCCAAAACGACCATCGTGCACCCGGCGACGACCACCCATGGACGCCTGACCCCCGAGCAGCGAGCCGAGTCCGGCATTGCCGATAATCTGATCCGGTTAGCGGTGGGCCTTGAGGATGTCGAGGATCTCAAAAACGATTTGTTGCGCGGGCTGTCCTGAGCCCGCTGAACCCACCAGAACAGGGCAGAGGGTCAATGCGGGATTTTATCCAGATAGTCGTCGATGAAATCGGCCAGGTATTGCTGGGCAAGGAAGACAAAATAAAACTCGCCCTGGCGTGTTTGCTGTCAGACGGGCATCTGTTGATTGAAGACCTGCCCGGTATGGGGAAAACCACCCTGGCTCATGCGCTCGCCAAGGTGCTGGGCTTGTCCTACCAGCGAATCCAGTTTACCAGCGATATGCTGCCCGCCGATATTATCGGTGTGTCGGTGTTCGAGCGGGAGCAGTCGCGCTTCAGCTTCCATCCCGGCCCGGTATTCACCCAGTTGCTGTTGGCCGACGAGATCAACCGGACCACGCCGAAAACCCAGAGCGCATTGCTGGAGGCCATGGAGGAGCGTCAGGTCACGGTGGAAGGGGAGACCCGTAAGCTCGAGGATCCCTTTTTCGTCATTGCCACCCAGAACCCCTTGTCCCAGATGGGTACCTTCCCGCTGCCGGAATCGCAACAGGATCGCTTTCTGATGCGCATCAGCCTCGGTTACCCCAGTGCGGATGCCGAGCGCCAGATGTTTCTCGGCGGCGACCCCCGTCAGCAACTGGCCGGAGTCAAAACCCGTCTTAACCCCGAGCAACTGCCCAAGATCCGGCACGCCGCCGAACAGGTCAAAACCTCAGACAGCCTGCTGGATTACCTGCAGCGACTGGTTCACCACACCCGGCACTCACCGGAGTTTGCCTGCGGACTCTCCCCACGAGGGGCCCTGGCCCTACTTCGTGCCTCCAAGACCTGGGCGTTCATGCACGGGCGCAACTACGTCATTCCTGAAGACCTTCAGACGCTGCTTCCTCCTGTGGTGGCGCACCGGATTGCCCCCGCCGCCAGCGGCACCGAGGGGCATGAGCAGGCGCTGATCACGGAGCTGTTAAACGCCGTTGACATAGTTTCCGTCTAATATAAATAATACAAATTAAAGTGGTTTTTCCACTGTTTGGCGGAAAAAACATCTTTCTGATCTAAAAATCCCTCTTTTTTAGTCCAAATTCTTTCTGATTATCGTTTAATTGTGTGATTATATGTCTACCAATTAACGTAGTATTGTAATACTATTTCCGATGCAGTTCTGTCTAACAATAAACGCAAGCAGAGGCATTAGATCATGAAGATACAACGACTATCCTGGGTGCTGGGGAGTACGCTGGTCCTGGCGGCCTGTGGCGGCGACAGTGACGACGGCGGATCCAGCTCATCCGTGGCATCCAGCTCCAGTTCAAGCGCGTCACAGGTGTCATCGAGCTCGTCTGAGTCTTCCAGCTCGTCGAGTCCCGCGCGAGTGGAGCCCCGGGCCAATCCCACCGTCAACAGCGAATTGATTCAGTACAACGATGTGGCGGTACACGATCCCTCGGTCTTCCGGGACGACGATGGCACTTACTATGTGGTCGGTTCCCACCTGGCGATGGCCAGCTCCCAGGATCTGATCACATGGACATCAGAGGCGCCGGGTATCGCGTTGGAGAATCCCGATCTCACCGATTACCCGCTGTTTGGCAACTACGAAACGGAAGTGGCCGAAGGCATCGAGTGGACCGGCGGTTACGTGGGTTCCTGGGCGTCGGACATCCGCAAGCTGGCCGACGGCAAGTACTACTTCTACTTCAATCACTGCACCAACCCGGCCAGCGGTGTCTGCGATGCGCCGCGTTCCTATCTCGGCCTGGCCACCTCGGAGGACAGCATTTTCGGTCCCTATGAAAATCAGGGCATCTTCCTCTGGTCCGGGCAGACGGACGCCGAAATTGATCAGGGCTACGGTGTGGGGGAGATTGAGTCCTACAACGGCAACATCCATCCCAATGCCATCGACCCTCACACGTTCCATGACAAGGATGGCAACCTCTGGATGATCTATGGCTCTTACGCGGGCGGTATTCACATCCTCGCCATGGATGAGTCGACCGGGCTGCCCGAACCGGGACAGGGCTACGGCAAGCATCTGACCGGGGGGGATCATAGCGCCATTGAAGGCACCTTTGTGCTCTACAGTCCCGAGACCGACTACTACTACATGTTCGCTTCCTTCGGCGGTTTTGTCTCGACCGACGGGTACAACATACGCATTGCCCGCTCGCGCACGCCCGATGGTCCCTATCTGGATGCCGAGGGTAATGACATGGCCCTGGCTCGGGGCGGCTGGGACGGTATTGCGCCCTATGGCGTCAAGCTGATGGGGGGCTTCAACTTCCGTTCCCGCACCGGTGACGACCACGGCAGCCGGGGTTACCTGGCACCGGGACACAACTCGGCGTACTACGACGAAGCCACCGGGCAGCATTTTCTGATCACCCATACCCGTTTCCCCGATCGGGGTGAGCAGCATGCCATTCGGGTCCATGAGCTGATGGCCACCGCCGATGGCTGGTTGGTCGCATCACCGCATCGGTACGCGCCCATTGAGGGCGACAATGTGGTGGACAGCGAGGATGTGGTCGGTGACTACCAGTTCATCAATCATGGCAAGGACATCAACCGGGAAGCGCGTCAGTCGCAGGCGATGACTTTGCACGACGACGGCACCATCACCGGCGAAGTGACCGGCACCTATCAGTTGGACCCGGAAGCGCTCAATCGCATCGCAATACAACTGGACGGCCTTGGCAGTTACGAGGGGCAGTTGCGCTGGCAGTGGGATGAACGCATTGCGGCACTGGTGCCAGCATTTTCGGCGGTGTCCGGTAGCGGTGAAAGTGTCTGGGGAACCCGTTTGCCCGCACAGTCGACAGCCGAGGTGTTGGCGGCGGTTGCCGCCGAGCTGACGCTGCCGGAAACCTTCAAAGGCGATGTACTGACGTTGCCCACCGATGGTATTCGCGGTGCCCAGATTCTCTGGGAGAGCAGCAATGAAGCCGTCATTGCGACCGATGGCCGGGTCGAGCGTCCCGCGCCGGGATCCGGTGATGCGTCGGTCAACCTCACCGCGACCATTCTGTATCAGGGCGAGCAGGAAACGGTCACGCTCGAGGTGTGGGTGCCCGAGCGTATGCCGTTCAACCGGGTGGCCCGATTCGAGTTTGAAAATGACCTGAGTGACAGTACCGGTCAGTTTGACGCCGCCGTGAGCACGGGTGATCGTATTCATAAAGTGGGTGAAGGCAACCTCAGTTACACCGCTGGCAGTGCCGGACAGGCGGTGTCGCTGGATGGTAGCAGCGGTGTGCGCTTCCCCGACGGCTTGATCAGCAATTATGAGTACACCCTGTCCCTGTGGGTGCGTCCCAACGTCATCACCCAGTTCTCGACATTGGTGTTTGGTGAAGTGCCGGGAGACGTCTCAGACCCGCTCGTTGAACCGAGCCAGTGGTTCAGCTTCCTGCCCAGTTCCTGGGACGAGAACGTCATGTTCTGGAGCCGGAATAACGATGCGTGGTTTGACGGTGCAACGGGCGAGACCATTCCCGCCGGAGAGTGGAGTCACCTGGCGGTGTCGGTCTCCCAGGGCTATGTGCGGGTCTATATCGACGGTCAGCAGGCGTACGCCGGTGGTTCGGTCGCGGATTTCTTTACCGACAATACCGGGCGTTTCGCTCTGGGCGTCAATTACTGGGATCTGCCTTTCAATGGCCTGGTGGACGAGTTCAATGTGTACGACGCCGCGCTCAGCGCCGCCGAAATCCAGGCATTGGATATTGATCGGCTGTCCACCTCGGAGCTGCTCGGCGTAGCCCGCGACCAGTTGACACTCGGCGATACCAGCGCAGTGATTGAAGACTTTTCGCTGCCGGTGAGCGGCCCGTTTGCGACCGCAGTCAGTTGGACCTCGTCAGACAGCGCCGTCGTTGAGGTCGAGGGGGCCACCGCACGAGTGACCCGGCCGGCGGCAAGCGATGCCGATGTGACTCTGACCGCGACCCTGAGTCTGGAGGGGCAATCGGTCACCCGCGACATTACGGTCACCGTTCTGTCGGAAGGTATGCCGGAGCCCGCCGCGCGCTTCAGCTTCGACGATCATCTCGACGATGCCACGGGCAACACGGGTTCCGGCATGGTGACCGGTAACCGGCTGGACAACACCGGTGGCTCGCTCAGCTTTGACGAGGGGCGGGTCGGTCGTGCACTCAGTCTCGACGGTACCTATGGGGTTGCACTGCCGGACAACCTGATTACCGATGCAACCTACACGATATCGGTGTGGCTCAATCCGTCCGCACTGACCCAGTTCACCACCGCTTTCTTCGGCGCGGCCTCTGCGGACAGTTGGATAAGCGTGGTGCCTAATGGCCCCGGTGACGGCAACACCATGCTCTGGTCGGGCACCGACTGGTTTGATGGCGATACCGGTACCCAGATTCCCACGGGTACCTGGACGCACTTTGTGGCGGTCAATAACGCGGGCAACCTGAGGCTGTATCTTGATGGCGAAGCGGTGTTCACCGGTGCGGGTTTCCCGGATGTGTTTACGCCCGCGGGAACCACGGTATTCGGGGTGGGCGTCAACTACTGGGATACCCCCTATGATGGGTTGGTGGATGAGCTGAGCATCTATGATGTGCCCCTGAGCGCAGAGGATGTGGCGGCCATATACAGCAGCGCACCCTAGTCCGTTATTCGCGACAGCAAAAAAGCCACCGGTCGATCGACCGGTGGCTTTTTTTAGGGGGGACAGGGTAAGGTAGCGGTCCGAGTCCGATGAATCACTGAGCCCTGATGCGTTTACCCGATACATTGACACACTGGTTCTGGCACTGGGTGGCGCGTCGCGCTCCTCGGGCCGAGTCGGTCCGTCTGCGCCACAAATCCATCTATGTCCTGCCCACGGCGCAGGGGATCGGCTTTCTGCTGGTCATCACACTGTTGTGGCTGTTGGGCACCAACTACGAAAACAATCTGGTGTTGGCTTCCGCATTTCTGTTGCTCAGCCTGATGTCGGTGTCGGTAGTGCATGCGTTTCGCAACCTGTCCGGATTGACCCTCTCGGTACAGCGAGCCCATCCCGCCTTTGCCGGCGAATGGGCTGAGTTTGACCTGCTGCTGCAACCTGCCTCGGGCTCGCGCCACGAGGCCCTGTTGCTCGGGTGGGATCGGGATCTGACCGTCGAAGCCGATGTGCCGGACCGGGCAGAGCGCACGGTGACGCTGGCATACCGCGCCCGCCGGCGAGGCTGGCTGGTTCCGGAGCGCCTCCGGGTACAGAGTTATTACCCTCTGGGGCTGTTTCGGGTCTGGTCCTGGGTTCACCTGGATGGGCGGGCGCTGGTTTACCCCGCACCGCGCTCCAGCGACCACCCGTCACAAGCGCATTTGAGCGGGGAGGTCGGTGAGCAACTCTCGGCGGAAAACCAGGAAGAGTTTCAGGGATTTCGCTCCTATCAGGTCGGCGCCCCGATGGCTCATGTGGCCTGGAAACTCTACGCCCGGGAGCAGGGACTCTATCTGAAAGATTATGCCGGCTACCAGAGTGAACAGGTCTGGCTGGACTGGGACGCGCTCCCGGGGCTGGATCAGGAAAGCCGACTGAGTCGGCTGTGCTTCTGGGCGGTGGAGTACGGCAAAACCTCCGCAGACTATGGGTTGCGCCTGCCGGGGCTGGACATCCCGCTGGGGCGCGGTCAGGCGCATCAGGAGCGGGTGCTGCGGGCCCTGGCGCTTTACGGTTTGCCGGAGTTGGCTGAGGGAGGGGTTCGTGGCTGAACGGGAACAGATTACCCGCACCAGTCTCGCCTGGCTGCTGGTGGCCCAGGCCGTTATTCTTCTGCCGCACTCGGTGCATGCGCCGCTCTGGCTGTGGGCCGGCTGGCTGTGCGTGATGGCCTGGCGCTGGCAGATTTTCCGGGGCGCCTGGAGTTTCCCCTCATTGTGGGTGCGCCTCGGGTTGATGGCGGGCTTCGGCGGCGGCCTTGTGATGAGTTACGGCGCCCGGTTTGATATGACGGCGATGGTCGGGTTGTTGCTGGCCGGCTTCATTCTCAAGTTACTGGAGCTGCGTCGTCGCCGGGATCTGCTGGTCACTGTCTATCTCGGCTACTTTGTTTCGGCGACCCAATTTCTGTTTCACTCAGGACCACTGGCGGGCGTGTATGGTGTCCTGTCCTTGTTGTTATTGACGGCGACGCTGTTGGCGGCGCATCAGTCGTTGGGCGATGTCCGCTTTTGGCCCAGTATGCGGCAGGCGGGGTGGTTGGTGCTGCAGGCGACGCCCCTCATGCTGGTTCTGTTTCTGGTCATTCCACGCACCGGCGCGCTCTGGTCGGTGCCCCAGGACCGCCGCGCCGCGACCACGGGCATCAGTGACAGCATGTCACCGGGGGATATCGGTGAGCTGGCGCAATCCAATGCGCTGGCTTTTCGGGTCACCTTCGACGGCGTGGCGCCACCGCCCAGAGATCGTTACTGGCGAGGCCTGGTGTTTTCCCATTTCGATGGTCGACAGTGGCAGCCCACCGACCGTCAGCAGGCGACGCACTTTCTGAGCCGGCGCGAGGAGGATGTTCAGCAGTGGATAAAACAGGTGGAACCCCAGGGTGAGCCTGTGGCCTATGAGGTCATGCTGGAGCCGACCCGCCAACCCTGGCTCTATGCCCTGGCGGCACCGGTCCGCTGGAGTGATGATATTGGAGTGGGGCAGGAGATGCGGCTGCAACGGGATGATCCAGTCATGCAGCGCACCGCTTACCGTGTTCAGTCGCACACCCGCTATGGGTTCCAGCGCTCCGGGCTGAGCGAGTGGGAGCGACGCCAGGAGTTGCAGTTGCCCCGGGACGCCAACCCGGAAACCCGGGCGACGGCCCGGCAGTGGGCGCGGGAAGCCAGCTCGCCCAGCGAACTGATAGAGCGCCTGATGGGGCTTTACCGGGAGCGGTTTCGCTACACACTGCGCCCACAGACTCTGGGGCAGCACAGCGTCGATGAATTTCTGTGGCAGACGCAAGAGGGCTTCTGCGAGCACTTCGCCAGCAGCTTTGTCTTTTTCCTGCGCGCGGCGGGCATTCCCGCCCGGGTGGTGGTGGGGTATCTCGGCGCCACCCACAATCCACTGGAGGATTATTGGACCGTCCGCCAGCGGGATGCGCACGCCTGGGCGGAAGTGTGGCTGGAGGGCGAAGGCTGGGTGCGCTTTGACCCGACCGGGGCTGTGGCACCGGAGCGAATCGAGCAAGGTCTGGACGTCTCGCTGAGTGCCACGGACGGCGACATGCTGCAGAGACCTTTTGGTGCCGATTTATCCTTGGTGATGCAACTGCAACTGCGCTGGGATGCGCTCAATTATGAATGGCACCGCTGGGTGCTCGGTTACGATCAGGGGCGCCAGGAAGCGTTTCTGGAAGATTGGCTCGGCGGCGCTGATCTGTGGCGGATCGCCCTGGCAGTGGTGCTGGCCGGTGCCTCGCTGGTGTCGGTGCTGCTGCTCTGGATGTTCTGGCGCCAACGCCCGCATTACCGCTATCCGGCCGATCGCCAACTGGCGCGCCTGGAGCGCAAACTGAGCCGCATGGGGTGTCCGCGCCAACGGGGAGAACCCCTGACCGCGCTGGCTCGCCGGTTGGGGCGCCAGCAGGCCGAACTGGAGCCGGCCCTGATCCGTATTGCGGATCTTTACGAGCGTGTGAGCTACGGCGACAACCGCGCCGCACTGACCGATCTGGCCCGCGCGGTGACGGCGTTCAGAGGCGCGCGTACGACGCCTGAAACCCCTCCTGCCTGATCCTGGTGCGCCCGCTTCGCCGGACGCCCGTTGATCGGGCAATTCTCCTGCATTGTGTTCTTATGTGGTGCACAACAGTGCCCGCTGTGCACAGTGTTGGTGCCAATTATCGATGGTTTTGCCCGGTGAATTCTTTAACTCATTGATATAAAAAGAAAAAATGTTGAGGCACGATTCCTGCTTTCCAAAGCGCTCTGCACTCTGGTGTAACGCCGTCTTCGGAGGTTCCGGTTGCCGGAATTGACCGGTCGGTGTTGCCCGTACTTTCAGTGGGTTGCCCTCGCTTGTCTGCACCGATCGGGGGCATTGCAGTGACTCAATAATAGTCGGCGACCTTGGGCCGACACACAAAATGAGGATGAGCGTATGAACAAGCGACCTGTCGCTTTCGGGTTGATCACCCTGGCACTGCTACCGGGTACCGCGCTGGCACAAGCGGAACTCAGTGGCGCCAATACCGCCTGGATCATGACGGCAACGGCCCTGGTTCTGTTTATGACCTTGCCCGGCTTGTCGCTGTTCTATGGCGGTCTGGTCCGGTCGAAAAATATTCTGTCGATTCTGATGCAGTGTTTCGCGATCGCCTGTATCGCCTCACTGATCTGGCTGGTGGCCGGGTACAGCCTGAGCTTCGGCGAAGGCAACGCCTGGATTGGCGACGCGAGCCGGATCCTGTTTTCGGGTATGGAGTCGGACTCCCTGTCTGGCGATATTCCCGAGAGCCTGTTCAGCCTGTTTCAGATGACCTTTGCCGTGATCACACCCGCGCTGATTGTGGGCGCCTTCGCCGAGCGGATGAAATTCTCGGCGGTCCTGATTTTCTCGACGCTGTGGCTGTTCGGTGTGTACTTTCCGATCTGTCACTGGGTCTGGGGCGGCGGCTGGTTGGGCGCCATGGGGGTACTGGATTTCGCCGGTGGTATTGTTGTGCACATTACCGCCGGGGTGGCGGCCTTGGTGGCGGCGCTGGTTCTGGGGCCACGGGACGGCTTCCCGAAAACCGCGATGCCTCCTCACAACATGACCATGACCGTCACCGGTGCCGGTATGCTCTGGGTGGGCTGGTTCGGCTTTAACGGTGGCAGCGCCCTGGCGGCCAATGGCGATGCCAGCATGGCGATGTTGGTGACTCACATCTCTGCCGCCGCCGGCTCGCTGGCCTGGATGACGATGGAGTGGGTGAAGTTCGGTCGCCCGAGCGTGCTGGGCATCGTGACCGGCATGGTCGCCGGTCTGGGCACCATCACCCCGGCGTCCGGCTTTGTGGGTCCCGGCGGTGCTCTGATTATCGGCGTTTCGGCAGGCATTGTCTGTTTCTACGCGACCCAGGCGATGAAGCGGGTGTTCAAGATTGATGATTCGCTGGATGTGTTTCCGGTACACGGGGTCGGCGGTATGCTGGGTACGCTGTTGGCCGGTGTCTTTGCTTCGACTCAACTGGGTGTGTTCAGTGGTCAGGGGTTTGCCGAGGGTATCGAGACGATGGGGCAGCAGTTCGGGGTCCAGGTGGTCGGCGTTGTTGTGGCAACGGTGTACACCGGGGTGGTGACCTTCATTCTGTTGAAAGTGACCGGTGTTCTGACCTCCGGATTGCGGGTGACTCGCGAAGAAGAATTGATTGGCCTGGATATTACCCATCATGAAGAGGAAGGGTATAAGTTGTAAAAGCCAGTTTTTCTAGCACCTTCTCATGGTGCTTCGTATTGTGTGGGTGTAACAATCTCGTTTGGCAACCCTGTAGGTTGTGCTGCGGGAGGGTAATCCCCCTCAACGGCCCGGGCGTGATGCAAACTCACGTAACAGCGTGTCTCAAAGGGGGCCTACCCTCCGGCAGCACACACTACAAAGTACGAGCAAGGAGAACCTCAGATAGCGTCCTGAAAGGCGATCAGGGCGGCCGTGACCGCTACGTTGAGTGACTCGACGCCGTTGTTCATCGGGATGGAAAGCTGGTGGTTGCAGTGCCTGGCCGTCTCCGCCGAAACCCCCTCCGTTTCATTGCCCAACACATAGACACTGCCACCGGTTGGTTTGAAGTTGCCCAGCGTCTGTTTCGCGTGCGATGACAGCGCGCAGATGGTGGCGCCGGTTTCTCTGAGATTGGCAAGCGCCTCGGGCAGAGTAGGGCAGTGAATGATCGGAGCCCGGAACACCGTGCCCGCGCTCGCCTTGATCACCAGAGCATCAATCTGTGCTCCGCCTTTTTGCGGTAACAGAATACCGTCCACATTACCCGCACACGCCGAACGGATGATCATCCCCAGGTTTTGCGGATTGGTGATCCGGTCCAGCGCCAACAGGCGGAAATCAGGGCGAGGCGGTTGCTTCAGAAACTGGTCGAGAGATTGATAAGCCCGGCACTGCAGATCCGCCGCCACCCCTTGATCCTGCTTGCTGTTTTTGGAGATCCGCGACAACGACTTGCGGTCATGGTAGTGAATATCCGCACCCTGTGACTTGGCGATTCCCACGATCTCATCGAGAATGCCGGTGGGTTTGTTGCTCTCGGCCAGGTGCAGGCGAAACAGTTTGACCGCCGGGTCGCGCAACGCCTCGAGCACCGGCTTGCGGCCATAGACCGTCAGCAACGAATCAAAAAACTGTTTCTTGGCTCGATAGGAGGCCGAGTCCTGATGGGGTTTGTCTGGCTTGGGCATAGTGACCGTCGTTGGAGAAATGTGGCTCCGGATTATAGCGTGTTGGCCACTTCGCTGTCTGTTTGGAGGGCAATGCAGTGTTTGGTGTGACGAGCCGGCTGTGCGGCTCGTCTTGACAGATCGCCCGGAAGCCGCGCTCGGTCCACCGTGCGATCAGGTTCGCAAATAGCAGTCTTCATCGTTGTCAATCAACGCCTGCAGAACGTGTCGCCGGGTAATGATGCCCACCAGCTTGCCATCACTGACCACCGGGTAGTTTTTGGGTTTTTCGCGCATCATCGTCTGGGCGAGTTCGACAATGCTGGTGTTGGGTGTGACGGTCAGCACGTTGTGACTCATCAGCTTACTGACACTGGCCGGTTCCTCGCAAAAAAAAGCATCGTTGAGCATTTCCTTGATGCAGTCCTGCTCCGATACGAAGCCCACGACCGCTTCGCGCTCATCAATAACCGGCACGCCGGTCAAGCCGCTCTTCAGTAACCGTTCGACCACCTCCGCTGTGTTGGCAGTTACTGAGATGGCATGGGTGGCCGGCTGCATGTAGTCTTTTACCAAAATGGAATGCATGGCTGACTCCTTTGTTTGCGGCAGGTAAAACCGTCTGTCTTCACCTTAAGGATAGCCGATAAAATGGCACTTGCGTTCCGGGGGCGCCTGCCCGGCTCACCGGTGGTGACAGAGCCTAAGGTAGGCGTGAACTGCGGTGGCCATGCCCATGGTCAGTGCGTCGACAGTCAGGGCGTGGCCAATGGACACCTCATCAATGCCCGGGATATGCAGAAACTGCCCGAGGTTATCCAGGTTCAGATCATGTCCGGCGTTGACTCCGAGTCCGATATGACGGGCGTGCTCGGTGGCGGCCCGGTATTGTTCCAGAAGCGTGTGCAACTCGGAATTGTGTGCTTTGTGCGCGGCCGCATACGGGCCGGTGTAAAGCTCGATCCGGTCGGCACCGATAGTGCGGGCCAGGTCGATCTGTGCCGGATCCGGGTCCATGAACAGACTGACCCGACACCCCAGTTCATGGAGTTCCTCAATGATGGGCCGCAGGGCATCGCCACTGCGGGTCAGGTCAAACCCATGGTCCGACGTCAGTTGATCATTGCTGTCCGGGACCAGAGTGCACTGGTGGGGTCGGGTCTGACGGACCAGAGCCATGAAGCCGGGGTAAGCGCCAATGGCCTCAGCGTTCGGGTTGCCTTCGATATTGAATTCGATACCCGGGTGTTGCTGAACCAGTTGATTGAGCGCAAACACATCGTCCGGTCGGATGTGGCGCTGATCCGGTCGAGGGTGAACGGTCAGGCCGTCGGCGCCGGCATCCAGACAGATCTGCCCGAACCTTGCCACATCCGGGTAGTTGCCCTCCCGGGAATTGCGGATCAGCGCGATCTTGTTCAGGTTGACACTCAGCTTGGTGGAATTCATGACGAGGGTTCCTTTCCATCCGCGCCATCCGCGGTGGTTTTGACATTGTCCGGCAACCGGCGAGCGTCCAGAATCCGGATGGGCACATTGGGAGCATCCGGAAACTGTTTGTAGTTGCCTTTCGGTGCCTCGACAATGGTGATCACGGTGTCGTAGCCGTCCACCACCTGCCCGAAGACCGTGTAGCCCGGCCGATCTTCAGTGGCATCGAGGCCCGGGTTGTGGTTCAGGTTGATGTAAAACTGGGATGTGGCGCTGTCCGGATCGCTGTGACGGGCCATCGCCAGGGTCATGGGCTTGTTGCTCAGGCCGTTATCCGACTCATTGACGATGGGGTCCCGTGGCGGCTTGCGGGTGAAGTCGTAGGTCAGGCCTCCGCCCTGGAGCACAAAACCGGGAATGACCCGATGGAAAATGGTGCCCTCGTAATAACCTTCATCGACGTAGCGCAGGAAGTTGTCCACGGTCGCGGGTGCCCGCTCAGGAAACAGCTCGAGGATGATGGTCCCCTCGTCCGTGGTCAGCTCGACCCGGGGTAGGGCGGTATCGGCCTCTGCCCGCAGCCCGGCAGACAGTGTGAGTAAACCAACCAGCGCCAGAAATCTCATGTGAAGGGTGACTCCTTCTAACGCCATTCGGATTGGCGACGACGTTTCCCGATCGCCTGCAATATCAGGGACAGAATGACGCCGGCAATCAGAATGCCGCCACCAAAGAGCCAGTCCTGGTAGCGACGATCCCGTTTCAGTCGCTCGTTATCGGCCTGAATGACGTCGTATCGGGTCTGCAGTACCTGATAGTTCTCACTCAACTCCTGGTGTTGCTCGTGCAGTCCCACCGCGTCGGACGACAGGGTGCGCAGTTGTTCATGCTCCTCTTGGAGCGCTTCGTATCGGGTGCGCACATCGGCCAGTTCGCTCTCCAGCTGCGCCACCTGCTGTTGTGCCTCGGTCAATTGATCGCGCAGGGCCTGACTTTCGCGAGCGGCGTTTTGTGCACGCTGCTCGGCTCGACTCAGTTTGAGTTCTGCCGTGGGCTCGTCCAACAGGAACTGGCTGCGGATCCAGCCTTCCTCGCCGTCCTCCAGACGGACCAGACTCCAGTTTTCACCGTCGCTGCTCTGTTCTTCGCGGACCAGCTCCATGCGGGTGCCACTGCGCAGTCCGCTGTGCACGATCCGGTATTGATTGCCCATGCCGCTGCGCAGCGGCACGTAGAGCACGTCGGAAATATAGCGGTCCTGAGCCTGGGCCGAGACACTCAATAACGGCGAGGCCAAGGCAATGAGGCATAGACTGATCAGAAGTTTGTTCACGCTGATACCCGTAGTCTTATGGAAGTAGGTTTAAACGTCGGGATTGTACGCCAAAGTCGGCACAAACCAAGTGGCACAGGCCACAAATTTCGGCCTCAAGGGTCCAGGGTGTGCCGCTGTCACCGTCACGGTAGTACCCGCTTGAACGGCTTGACGGCGACCCTGGCATAGACGCCGGCGGCGACGTAGGGATCCGCGTCCGCCCAGGCCCGGGCTTCCTCCAGTGAGGCAAACTCGGCGACCACCAGGCTGCCGGTAAAACCGGCCGGGCCGGGGTCTTCACTGTCGGTGGCGGGGTGAGGCCCGGCAAGCAACAGGCGACCCGCTTCTTTCAGGGCGTTCAGTCGGGCCAGGTGATCCGTACGAGCGCCTTTGCGTTTCTCCAGGCTATCGGGCACATCTTCACTGATTATGGCATAAAACATGGTGGCTCCTTGAGTGCATGGGTTCCGGGTCAGTCGTTGCTTCCGTCGTTGATGACTTCGTCCAGGCCCAGATGGGTCAGGTGTCGAATCCGGCGGAATAAGTAGAACAGGGCGAACATCATGACCAGCATGGCGGGGACGGCAATGACCGGAAAGCTGAGTGCCGTCATTTTACCCAGCTCCTCGTTGAAAGCGACGGTGCCGGGATCGCTCACCAGAATGAGCTTGGCCAGGAGATAGTTCAAAAACGACGAGAGGAAAAACGAACCCGCAATGAGATAGGACGCATTGCGCAGGGTCCGCTCAAAGGCTGTCTCATTGCCGTACTCGCGCAGAGCGGCGGCGACCTTGTGGACCTTGAGCACTTTGTCGTTGTACAGAAACGTCTTGACCAGCGGGTACCGGGTTTTCAGCGAAAGCAGGGTGGCCAGACCGATCAGACCGGGGATGGCGGCCTCCTTGATGGCAATGTACTGTGGATCCAGCTCCAGTAGGCTGATACCGCCGGTCAGCAGAATACTGACAAACCCCAGTGCGGAAAACACATTGAGCTTGCGGCTGACCATAAAATCCCGCGCGCCATAGACCAGCGGGAAGGCAAGGGCGACCACAATGCCCATTTTGATCCCCAGGTGCTCCTCACCGCTGAATTTGGTCAGAATGATGGTGGGAATCACAATATTCAACAGCAGGTTGGCCAACAGGCTTTCCCGCTTGGGGTTGGGTCCGAGCTTGGTGGATTTCTCGGTGACGCTGTCGCTGTCGGTCATTCAGGCCTCGATGTTGTAAGTCAGGGGTTGCAAGGTTCGTTGGCTCCCGGGCGTTCAGACGTGCCATAATGCCGCTTTTACGGCGGGAGCCCTGTTTTTGTACGATTTACACAGCCACAGTCACTGCTCAGACGGTATTTTAAGCCCTGAGGCGCTGATGTCGAGAGCCAGGGCGCAGGGTGTGTCCGCGCTGGCGTTGACCGACCACGATACCGTCGAGGGTGTGAACCGGGCCCGGCTCGCCGCAGCCGATGTCGGTCTGACACTGATTCCCGGTATTGAGTTCTCCAGCCAGTGGGGCAAAGGCGGCGTCCATATTGTCGGGCTGGGCATCGATATCGAGTCGCCGGACCTGCAGGCGGCCATACAGGCGCAGCAGCAGGCCCGGCAGAGTCGGGCGGAGGCGATTGCCGAACGGCTTGAGCAACTGGGCATTCCCGGTGCACTGGCCGGGGCCCGGAGCGAATCCGGCGGTGGCCAGCTGGGACGCCCCCACTTTGCCCAGTTTCTGGTGGCTCAGGGTAAAGTAAAGGACGTGGGGGCCGCCTTCAAGAAGTATCTCGGCGCCGGTAAACCGGCCGATGTGAAATTTCAGTGGCCGGGTATTGAACAGGTGATTGGCTGGATTCACGGGGCCGGTGGCCTGGCGGTGCTGGCCCATCCGAAGAAATACACTCTGACCCGGACCAAAATGTGTGCCCTGATTTCGGATTTCGCCGACCTCGGTGGCGATGCCCTGGAGGTGGTCAGCGGACAGCAACCCTCAGGCGTTGCCGAGGATCTGGCCCGTATCGCCGAGCGGGAGGGGCTCGCGGCCTCCTGTGGCAGTGATTTTCACCGGCCGGATGCCCCCTGGCAGGAGTTGGGGAATTTCGGCCCCTTGCCGGAGCGCTGCCGGCCCGTGTGGGAACTTCCCGGTTTTGCAACGTGATTGACCCGCACGAGGGCAGCTACACCCATGACAACAAGAGCACGATTATGGCCCAGTATTTTCAGATTCATCCGGACAACCCCCAGGATCGCCTGATCCGCCAGGCGGTCGATATCATCCGCAGTGGAGGCATCATCGCTTACCCCACCGATTCGGCCTATGCTCTGGGCTGCCATGTCGGTGACAAAAACGCATTGGATCGCATTCGCCAGATGCGTCGCCTGGACAAGCATCACAACTTTACCCTGATGTGTCGGGACCTCTCCGAGCTGGCGACCTTTGCCCGGGTGGACAATCAGGCCTTTCGCCTGCTGAAAAACCACACCCCGGGCCCTTTCACCTTTATCCTTCCGGGCACCTCGGAGGTGCCTCGCCGGCTGATGCACCCGAAAAGAAAGACCATCGGCCTGCGGGTGCCGGACAACCGGATTGCGCTCGCGCTGATGGAGGCACTGGGTGAACCCTTGATGAGCAGCAGCCTGCTGCTGCCCGGCGATGAGCTGCCCATGAGCGATCCGGAGGATATCCGCGACCGGCTCGAACATCAGGTGGAGCTGGTCATTGATGGCGGCAACTGTGGGCTGGAACCGACCACCGTCATTGATCTGACCGGCCCTGTGCCGGAGGTGACCCGTCAGGGCAAGGGCGATGCCTCGGCGTTTATTCCCGATTAGCGTCCGTGCACCGGTCTCGAGTAGGCCCCAGCCGGTTAAATCGTTATAATGCCCGGCCGGCGGCGTCGTGCCGCGGGCCCGTCAACCCGTTATCCATCCCGAGTACCCTCGGGGCGAGAGAGTGAATGAGTTCATCCGCAGACAATACGGCCGAAACAGCCGAGCGCGACGACCCGGCAGAACAGCCGGCGGCTGAGTTGACGCATCGCCCCAGCCAAGGGGAAATGCCCTTTGCGATTGTTCAGGGCAAGGCGTACACCGAGCTGCCAAAGGATCTGTACATTCCGCCGGACGCGCTGGAAGTGTTCCTAGAGGCATTCGAGGGCCCGCTGGATCTGTTGCTGTACCTGATCCGGCGACAGAATCTGGACATTCTGGATGTCGATGTGTCCGAAATCACCCGCCAATACATGGCCTATGTGGAGTTGATGGACGCGGCGCACTTTGAATTGGCGGCCGAGTATCTGGTGATGGCGGCCATGCTCGCGGAGATCAAGTCGCGGATGCTGCTGCCTCGTTCCAGCGAGGAAGAAGAGGACGAAGAGGATCCCCGGGCCGCGTTGATTCGTCGCCTCCAGGAGTACGAGCGCTTCAAGGAGGCGGCCGAGGATCTGGATGAACTGCCCCGCGTGGGGCGCGAGGTATTCCAGGCCAGCGCGGAGGCACCGGACCGCAATCTGACTCGCCCCGACCCGGATGTTGAGCTCAAGGAGATTCTCCTGGCTCTATCTGAGGTGTTGCGCCGGGCCGACATGTTTGAAAGTCACCATGTGGAAAAGGAAAAGCTGTCCACTCGCGAGCGGATGGCCCAGGTGCTGGACCGGTTGGCCCACAATCAGTTTATGCCCTTTGTTGCCCTGTTCCGCGTGGAGGAAGGTCGTCTCGGCGTTGTGGTGACCTTTCTGGCGGTCATGGAACTGATCAAGGAATCCCTGGTGGAGATAGTCCAGAGCGAGCCGTTTGGCCCCATTCACGTAAAGGCCCGGGTGCAGTAGCCATGCCCGGGTACTCCCGATCAATCAGTGTGAACCAAGCATGACCATGGAATCGACCCAGCTGCGTACTATTATCGAAGGGGCTCTGCTGGCCGCAGGCCAGCCTTTGAACCTCAATCGACTCAAGGCCCTGTTTGAAGAGGGCGAAGAGCCGGAAACCGACGACCTGAAATCGGCTCTGGAGGCCATTGCGGCGGACTGTGAAGGCCGGGGTTTCGAGCTGAAGGAGGTCGGCTCTGGCTGGCGCTTCCAGGTGCGGACCGAGGTGGCGCCCTGGATCAACCGACTGTGGGAAGAAAAACCCCAGAAGTACTCCCGGGCGCTGCTGGAGACCCTGGCGTTGGTGGCCTATCGCCAGCCCATCACCCGCGGCGATATTGAAGAAATTCGGGGGGTTGCGGTCAGCTCCCACATCATCAAGACGCTGACCGAACGGGAGTGGATCAAGGTCGTCGGTCACCGGGATGTGCCCGGTCGTCCGTCGCTCTACGCCACCACCCGCCAGTTTCTGGACTATTTCAACCTGAAAAGCCTGGATGAGTTGCCCAGTCTGGGTGAAATACGCGATCTCAACGACATCAATGCGGCACTGGATCTCGACACGGATGACGGCGGGGACGATGCCGCGGATGACGAGACCGGTGAAGCCCAGACGGAAGAAACCGGGGCGTCGGGTGACGAGCCGGAGCAGGCAACCCCAGCGCCGGCGCAGGAACCGGATGCGGCGCCGGAGGATGACGTTGAGGGGGAGGCTCAAGCAGAGTCACCTCGAGACCAGCAGAGCGAACCCGTCGAAACGGAACACTATGAAGGTTCGCTGTTTGAACGTGACGAAACGCAAGACACAGACGCCGAGCCGCGTCAGAACCCCGAGGCAGACCAATCGTCCCTATGAGTAAATCGAAACGACCGGGCCCCTTTGGGCCGTCGAGCAACACCCACAAGCCAACAGCCGCCGGCAAAACCGGTCGCGGTGCGTCGCCGAAGGCGGCAAAAGGCAAGCCAGCCACCGCTACCAGGGATAAAAAGCCGGTGGTTGAGGCGCCGGCGGATGAAAAGCTGCAGAAAGTGTTGGCCCGATCCGGGCTTGGTTCCCGCCGGGAAATGGAGCGCGCCATTGAGGCCGGCCTGGTAAAAGTCAACGATCGCCTGGCGCATCTGGGGGATCGGGTGACGCCCGACGACGCCATCTTTTTCAAGGGCGAGCGGGTTCAGGTGCGCACCCAGGTGTCCCGTCAACGGGTGATTCTGTATAACAAGCCCGAAGGTGAAATCTGCTCACGTCAGGACCCGGAAGGGCGGCGCACGGTTTTTGAAAATCTGCCCGCTCTGCAGGGCGAGCGCTGGATCTCGGTGGGGCGTCTGGACTACAACACCAGCGGACTGCTGTTGTTCACCAACGATGGAGAGCTGGCCAACAAGTTGATGCATCCGTCCTCAGTGATCGATCGGGAGTATCTGGTGCGGATTCAGGGCGCCGTGGATGATGAGATGAAACGCCAGTTGGTGGAGGGCGTCCTGCTGGACGACGGTGTGGCACGGTTCACCGATATTGTCGAGGGCGCCGGAGAGGGACGCAACCGCTGGTTTTATTGCGTGGTGATGGAAGGGCGCAATCGTGAAGTTCGCCGGCTGTGGGAGTCTCAGGGGGTGAAGGTCAGCCGTCTGAAACGGGTGCGCTACGGAAACATTTTTATTCCCTCCCATGTCAGAGTGGGGCAGTGGATCGAGCTCAACGACAAAGAGATCCGGGATCTTCTGCTGACGGCGGGCATTGAAAGGCCCAAAGTGAGTCGTTTGACGCCTGACGAACGAAAACGCCTGGAACGGCAGGAAAAGCGTTTGCGGGCCGGCGTCGGCAAGCGGTCTCCCACCGCCAAACAGAAAAAGCCCCGCGCGCCCAAGGACGGTTGAGTGCAACGGCTCAACTGAGCCGCGCCTGAACGCGGGGGCCCTCACCCGTGTCGCAGCCCAACTCCATGGCCACCCGGTTGCGGCCCTGGGCTTTCGCCCGGTAGAGTGCCTGGTCTGCCCGGTCAAATAGACTGTGAATGGATGTCTCACCTTCCGGATTGCGGTAGCTCACTCCGATACTGACCGTGACTGACAGATGTTCCGCGTCAGTCATCCAGTTCTGGACGACCTGACGAAGTCGCTCCGCGATCACCCGGGCGCCGCTGCTGTCGGTGCCACTGAGTAGCACGACAAATTCTTCACCGCCGTAGCGATACACCAGGTCGGTGTCCCGGCAGGCGTGGCCGATCGCTTTCCCCACCTCTTTGAGTATCCGGTCACCTCGACTGTGTCCCCAGCGATCATTGATCTGCTTGAAATGGTCCACATCAATCAACAACAGGGAAAAGTCGTGGCCGTGGCGCTCCGCCAGACGCAGTTCCCGGTGCAGCGCTGAATCCAGAGCGGCACGGTTGCCCAGGCCGGTCAGGCTGTCTACCGATGCCAGACGCAGTGCATTCTGATAACTCAGGGCGTTACGCAGCGGCACCACAAGCAGGCTCAGCCACTGTTCGAGTCGCTCCAACTCCACTTCGGAGAAACGGCGGTCTCGATAAAACAGGACTGATCCCAGCGGTTGGTCGGCGCCGTGTAGCGCGTAATCACACTGATGACGTCCGAGGCTACCCAATTCAAGAATACCGCCCGGTATGGGCGCCTCATAACGCAACCCTTTGAGGCTAAGCAGAGGGGCCACACACTGAAAAAAGTGGGTCACCATGGTGGCGGGCTCTTGAGTGGTCTGCAGGCGTTGCAGCAACTGCAGACGCTGTCCCGCCGAATCGCTCGGCGGAGCACCGGGCTGATGGCGGTGTAGCGGTCGGGCATCATCTGGCATGAACAGGTTCGCTTTATCTGGAGGGTCACATTTATCGCGGCGTAGTGCCGGATACCGGGGGTTACCCTTGATGTGTTCTTTAGCGAGTTTTGTGCCAGTATCGAATGAGGTTCTATAACCTGTTGTTTTTATTGGGAGAAACCGGGTGATTCAGTGTCGGTGTTTGGCGCATGAATTTCTGTAGAGCGGTGTGCCGACGGAATCTTGACAAGGCTTGCCGCTGGGCGGATAAGTCTTGCCGGTGCAGCGGAGGCGACCTGCCCGTATTCAGCCCTCCCTGACGGCGGGCAGGCAAACGCGGACGCACAGGCCGCCCTGTGGCTGGTTTTCCGCATCAATGGTGCCCTGGTGCAAGGCGACGCTGCGCTGGGCAATGGCTAACCCCAGTCCATAACCGCCGCTCTCCCGATTCCGGTCTTCGTCTGTCCGGTAGAACGGCTGGAAAATATCGGACAGGCTTTCCGCCGGCACCCCGGGCCCCTGATCGCAGACCCGCACACAATAGTATGGATCGTCGGGTTTGTGGGTCGTGTCGGCGGAGAGCGACAGGCGGACAGTCGTGGCCGGATCCGTGTAATGCAGGGCGTTGCGCAGGACGTTCTCAAATACGCCGACCAGCATGTTCCCGTGGGTGGGTACCAGGGCCTCGTCCAGCTCCGAATCCAGCACCAGAGTCACCCCCTTGCGGCGTGCTTCGGCCCCATAGTTTTCCATCAGGGTTTCCAGTAGGGCGCGTAGATCCAGTGTGTCGTCCAACTCCCAGCCGCCGTTGTCGTGCACGGGCAGCGCCAGAATGTCGGAGATGACATCACCCAGGTAGTCGGCCGCCTTCTTGATCCGATCCAGCTCCTTGTCGACGCTACCATTGCTGCGTTGCTGAGCAATGCCCAGCGCGACCTGCAGGCGGGCCAGGGGGGAGCGAAGCTCGTGGGATACGTCTTTGATCAGGCGTTTCTGCTCCAGCATGGCCTTTTCGAGCCGCTCGGTCATGTGATCAAAGTCTCGACCCAGACTCGCGATTTCATCCCGACGCCCCGCGAAATGAGAACTGACACGCACGCTCAGATCGCCGTTGGCGATCTGTTTGGTGGCTTTCTGCAGAGTGGCGACGCTGCGGGAAAAATGCCGGGCGAGGAAGTAGCAGGCCACCCCGCAGATCAGAATGGATACCAGCAGTAGCGGCCAGATATTGCTGATGAACAGCTGCCACATGATATCCGCTTCGGAGGGATCGTCGTGGGTCGAGGATACCGTGATCACCTTGATCTTTCGGCCATCGTTCAGTGACAGATAGCGGCCATAGATTTTCTGGTGGCCCTCAATGTGTCGGCCGTAGGGCTTGATACTGGTCAGCTCGGGGATCAGGGCCTGGACGCCCTCGGGTACCGGCCGATCCAGCAGGTCTTCCCCTTGCTCGTCGACAATGTAAAAGTACTGGGTCGACCAGCCGGGCATGGCCCTCATATCCTGGATCAGTTCCTCGGTATTGCGATTGATGGCCGAGCCGACCATCTGGAACAGCAGGCGGCGGGCCGGGGCATAGTCCTTGTCGTAGCTGGCTTTATGCAGCTTGGTATCGGGCGCCAGATCAAACCAGTGCACCAGGACATTGGTGGCCACAATGATCAAGGCGGTGATCAGCCAGAAGGTGAAAAAAACTTTCAGATAGAGTCGTGTCATGCGGAGGCGAGGCCACCCTCGGAGGTATCGTTCAGGGTGAGCATGTAACCGGCGCCGCGCACGTTGATGATCATCTCCCGGCGGGCTCCGGCACTGGTCAGCTTTTTCCGGATGTTGCTGACGTGCACATCGATACTGCGGTCATAGGGGGTCAGCTTGCGGTTCAGGGCCTGCTCGGTGAGCTCATCTTTGCTGATGACCTGACCGGCCTGGCGAACCAGTAATTCCAGCACACTGAATTCGGTGCCGGTCAGGGGGACATCCTGCTCCTGCCAGTAAGCGCTGCGGCTGCCCAGATGCAGGCGCAGAGCCTCTACCTGCAGGGTTTCCGCGCCGCCCGGTGACTGTACGGCACTGCCGGCCCGGCGCAACACGGCCCGAAGGCGGGCGACCAACTCCCGGGGATCACAGGGTTTGGGCAGGTAGTCGTCGGCACCAATTTCCAGTCCCACCACACGATCAATGGTGTCTCCTTTTGCGGTGAGCATGAGTACCGGCGTGGTGTACTTCTGGCGCACGGCTTTGAGAACGTCAAAGCCGCTGCGCTTGGGCAGCATCACATCCAGGATGATCGCGGCGTAATGGCCGCGGTTCACCTGCTCCAGCGCCTGCTCGCCGTCGTGGGCAACGTCCACCTCAAACCCCTCGGCCGTCAGGTATTCATTGAGCAACTGGCAGAGTTCCTGGTCATCGTCGATCAGTAGCAGTTTCACCATGGTAGTGTCGGTTCTTGCCTCGTTTGAATGCCGCATGGACCACTAGTGTGCATCAGCCTCTACCGTCTGTCATGGCATGGGGCACAGTTTAACCTTTTTTAACATGCGGCCCGTACTTGCCTGCGCCGGCCAGAATTGGGAGAATCCCCGTCCATCCGGAGCGATTCCAACAGAGGTACATGTGGCGCAGATAGGCTTGTTTTTCGGCAGCGATGAGGGCAACACCGAGCGGGTAGCGTACCTGATCCAGCAGTGTCTGGGGGAAGCGGTGGTTGCCGTGCACGATATTGCCGAGGTAACCCAGTTGGATCTGGCGGACTACAACCAGATGATTCTCGGTATCCCTACCTGGGATTTCGGGCAGATCCAGTCGGACTGGGAAGAGTTCTGGGATGATGTGTCCGAAGTGGACTTCAGCGGTAAAACCATTGCGCTGTTTGGTCTGGGCGATCAGTTCGGGTACGGTGACTATTTCCTCGATGCCATGGGCATGTTGCACGATGTCGTGGTCGCAGGTGGGGCGACGATCGTGGGGCACTGGCCCACCGAAGGCTACGATTTTGAGGCGTCCAAGGCCGAAATTCCCGGCGAGGGGCTGTTTGTCGGCCTGGCCCTGGATGAGGATCAGCAGGAGGAGCTGACCCTCAGCCGCCTGAATCTCTGGTGTGAACAGATTCATCAGGCGTTTGGACTATCCACGCCGCTTACCCCTTTGAGCGACGACTGATCCGCCGGTCGCTCAACTCCCTGTATTCTCGGCAACAAACACCGCCCGAATCGGGGCGGGGTGCCCTTCGGCGGTGAGCGTCGGGTCCTCCGGGTGGAGAAACTCCGGCAGGGAGTGGAATCTCATCCAATGGGTCGAGCGCTGCTCGTCGGTGGTGGTCGGGCAGAAGTCGACCATTCGTGGGTTCTGAAAGCCCGCTTTGCGCAGCCAGCTCAGCAGGCTGGGTCCGCTGGGCAGGAACCACACGTTATTCATTTTCGCGTAGCGACCTTCGGGCACCAGTACTTCGCCCGGGCCCCCTTCGATGACCAGTGTCTCCAGGACCAACTGACCGCCTGGGCGCAGGGCTTCTTTCAGTTCTCGCAGGTGATCCATGGGCGAGCGTCGGTGGTAGAGCACCCCCATCGAAAACACGGTATCGAACACCTCCAGCTTCGGGGGCAGGGCTTCAATACCCACCGGTAAAACATCCACCGGTGGGTCACCACCCATCAGCCGCTTGATGGCGAGAAACTGGACAACGAAGCGGGGCGATGGGTCAATGCCGATGACCCGTGCGGCGCCGGCACCGAGCATCCGCCAGCAGTGATAGCCATTTCCGCAACCCACATCCAGCACCCGTCGATGGGTCAGGTCGGCCAGGTGCGGGCTGACCCGATCCCACTTCCAGTCAGAGCGCCACTCGGTATCCAGGTGAATGCCGTGGAGGTGATAGGGGCCTTTGCGCCAGGGAATCAGAGCCTCCAGAGCGGTCTGTAATTGCTGACGGGTGTCGGCACCCAGCGAGTTATCGTTCTCAATTCGAACCTCGCGGTTGAGCTCCACGGTGTGTGCCGGGATATCCGGCAGTTGGTCGAGTGCCCGGAGCCATTGGGGCAAATCGCCATAGCGGCGCGGATCCAGTCCACGGGCGATCTGGTCCGGCAGTAGTTCCGCCCAATGAGACAGCGCCGGGTCGGCGCTCAGTGCTTCCAGTAAGTGGTGGTAATACGCAATCATTTGATGGCAATCATTGAGGCAAAGTTAAAACACTGGAACCAGACATCCACACTGGTAAAGCCGGCCTGGCGGAGGCGGTCGCGATGGGTCTCGAGCGTTTCGGGAATCAGGACCTCCTCCAATGCGCTGCGTTTCTGCGCAATTTCCAGGTCGCTGTAGCCGTTGGCTCGTTTGAAGTTGTGATGCAGCTCAATCATCAACTCGTTGTGCATGGGGTCATTGAACGCGACCTTTTCGGACAGGATCAGAATTCCTCCGGGCTGAAGGCCCTCGGCGATCCGGTTGAGTACCGCCTGGCGTTCGGCGGGAGGGATGAATTGCAGGGTGAAGTTCAGTACGACCATGGAAGCACGGGTCACCTCAACCGTCTGCAGGTCATTACAGAGCAGATCTACCGGTGGTTCTGCGGTGTCGGCGGCGAGCACCTGGCGGCACCGCTCAATCATGGCGGGTGAGTTATCGATCGCCAGGATCCGGCAGTTGCTGGCCCGGATCCGGTGTCGCATGGCCAGGGTGGCGGCGCCCAGTGAACAGCCAAGATCGTAACAGTGACTGTTGGAGGTCGCATAGCGTTCGGCGAGATCTCCGATCATGTTGATGATGGTGGCGTAGCCCGGGACCGACCGCTTGATCATGTCCGGGAAGACATCCACGACCTTCTGATCAAAGGCAAATCGACTGACCTCGGCGAGCGGGTCGGCGTAGAGTTGATCGGGACGATGGTCGGGCATGGGTACTTCCAGGGTATTGGGCGAGTTCAGGCGCGAATTGTACCCATTGCGGCTCCGAATTGGCAGGGGCGGGCTGTCACGGAATTGTCACATCGGTGTTTCACCATGCAGAAATGTCTGCCAACGTGTCCCCTCAGCTGGCCAACCGCCACCTTTCCTCCCCATCCGGTCCTTCGGAGGCACTTCAGCGCCTTATGGACGGGAAACAGCTCACGCCGTTGTTTCAGCCCATTATTGCGCTTGATGGCGGTCGGATCATCGGCTACGAGGCCCTGATCCGGGGCCCGGAGGCCAGTGATCTGCACAGTCCGGCGCAGCTGTTTGACGCGGCCCGGTGCAGTCAGCAACTGGCGGCCCTGGAGTACGCCTGCCGGGAAGTGGCCTGCGAGGCCTTTGTGGCGCAGTCGCTACCCGGCAAGCTGTTCCTCAACATGTCGCCGCTGAGCTTTACGGACCGTCACTATCGGGAAGGGGTCACCCGGGAGATTCTGACCCGGGTCGGCCTTGATCCAGAGCGGGTGGTTTTTGAGCTGACCGAGCGTCAGCCGCTGGATGAATTTGTCTCGCTCCGGGCGGCCACGGATCACTTCCGTCATCAGGGCTTTGCGGTCGCTCTGGATGACCTGGGAGCGGGCTATGCCGGACTCAGGGTCTGGAGTGAGCTGAACCCAGACTACGTCAAAATTGATCGGCACTTCATCAGCGGCATAGACGCCGATCCGGTCAAGCGGGAATTTGTGCGGGCCATGCTGGATATCGCACACCGGCTCGGAAATCGGGTGATTGCCGAGGGGATTGAGCGCGAAGAAGAGCTGCGCACCCTTGCGGCTCTGGGGGTTGAGTATGTTCAGGGCTTCCTGCTGCTTCGGCCCTGCCGTTATCCGCCCACGCATCTCGAAGGGCTGGAGCGGCTGGTGGGTTTTCGTCCAAGGCTGCACGAGACCTTCACTTTTCGCCAGCGGGTGGGCGATATCGTTCAGCACGCCGAGTCAGTCGAACCGACGGTGTCGACACTGTCGGTGGTCGAGCGATTTCGGGCGGATCAGCAACTGACCTGCCTGCCCGTGGTGGAGGATGGCCGTCCGTTGGGGATGGTCAGCCGCAGCGAGCTTCTCAATATATTCTCTCATCGTTATTCCTATGAGTTGCACGCCGGCAAGCCTATTGCCACCTTCATCTGCAAGCGTACGATCCGGGTCGATGTCGAGTGCGAGTTGAAAGTGGCCGGACAGATGGCCACCGAGGACCCTCTGCAGAATCTGAGCGTGGACCTGTTGGTTGAACGGGAGGGGCGGTACGCCGGTGTGGTCCGAGTGGGGCGGCTGTTGCGCTGCATTACCGAGGAGAAGATGCGTCTGGCGCGACACAGTAACCCCCTGACACAGCTTCCTGGAAACGTCCCTCTGTATGAATGGATAGACCAGTTGCTCCTTGATGCCCGGCCCTTTACGGTTGCCTATTGCGATATCAATCAGTTCAAGCCGTTCAACGACGCCTTTGGTTATGGTCTGGGAGATGACGTGATTCTGATGCTGGGGAACGTCCTGGTGAAGCAGACCGACGAGTATCAGGATTTTGTCGGGCATGTCGGGGGAGATGATTTTGTGGTGGTATTCCGCAGCGATGACTGGCGAGAGCGGTGCCATCGTATTCTGGCCCAGTTTCTCGAGGACGCGTCGAACCTGATGCCGTCGGGGCTGGAAGACTACTGGAGCCAGGATCGCACCGGCCGGCGGCGACGTTTCGGCCCTCTCACCCTGTCTATCGGCTGTGTGACGCCGGATCCGACCCGTTGCAAAACCCACCATCAGGTGGCTCAATTGCTGGCTGAGGCAAAGCACAGTGCCAAAGCCCAGGGCGGCAATTCACTGTTTGAGTCCCGCCGCCAACAACCCGGTTAGTGGCTGGAGCCGGCCACTGACAGAGCGGGACCATCCACACTGACGCCCCGGGGCAAGGCCTCAAGGGGTCTGCGCAGGCCTTTGAATTTTCTTGATTTTCTGTTCCCTCCCCAACAAATACGCTATTCTGTGGACAGGCATTGATTGCCCTGTATGACTTGGTTCCGGAGACTCCCTATGGCCTATGCGGGCTACAAAAATCTGCACGCGCTGATTGTGGACGACTTTGACAGCTTTCGCATGACCGTCAGTAAAATGCTTCAGGAAATGGGCGTGAATGCGATTGATACCGCGAGCAACGGCGCCGAAGCGTTGCGCCTGTGCAAGGCAAAAATGTATGACCTGATCCTGTGTGATCATAATCTGGGGAGAGGCAAGACGGGGCAACAGGTTCTCGAGGACTTGCGGCACCACAAAATTCTTGAGCCGACCGCCGTCTTTATCCTGATTTCAGCGGAATCCAGCCGCAGCATGGTCATGGCGGCTTACGATTCGGAGCCGGACGAATACCTGGCCAAACCGATTACCACCCGATCCTTGCAGCGGCGGCTGGATCGTCTGATGGCCCGGCGCGACAAACTGACGCCCATCTACCGGGCGATCAACGGCAAACAGTTTGACGTTGCCATTCAGTTGTGTCGCAAGGAAGTGGCCTCCGATGGGCGGTTTGCGGCCCACTGCCAGAAAATGCTCGGCCAACTGTACCTCGAAATGGAGGATATCGACGCCGCCGAGGCGCTCTATCGCGAGGTGCTTGAGCATCGCTCTCTGGACTGGGCGATGGTCGGCATGGCCGAGGTCAAACGTGCTCGCGGGGATTTACTGGGGGCGCAACAGTGGTTGGAGGAAACCATCCAGGAGCATCCGTTGTTCATGAAGGCGTATGACCTCCAGGCTCGGATATGCCGCGAGCAGGGTGCCCGGGACCGTCTGCAGAAAGTGCTGGAGCACGCTGTCGAGGTCTCTCCGCTGGCCATCCGGCGACAGCAGGCGCTGGCCGAAACGGCGATGGAGAACCACGATGTGGCCACGGCGGCAACGGCGTATCGCAAGGCGGTCCGTCTGGGTGAGAACTCGGTGTATGACCGGGCCGAGGTTCATCTGGACTTTGCCCGCGCGACAGCGACGCTGTTTGCCGAAGACAAGACGCTGGCCAAACATCATGCCAGAGACGCGCTGAAAACCCTGAGTGATTACGAACAGCGGTTTGGCAAACAGACGGACCGGAAGGCGGAAGCACTGTTGATCGAGGCCCAGATTGCCGCGGGGCAGGGGGACAAGAGACTGTCTGAGCAATTGCTTGAACAGACACAGACCCTGCTGGCCGAGGAAGGCCTGGTTCTCGATCTGGACGCGTCGCTGGAACTGGCCAAGACCTATCGCGCTACAGGCCGGACTACAGAGGCCAGTGAGCTGCTTCAGGAGTTGACGTCACTGCATGCGGGGCAGGAGCGCGATCTGGAAAAAATTGACCGGCTGCTCGAGGAGCCGGTCAGCCATAAGAACCGTCAACTGGTGGCCGAGATCAATCAACGGGGCATCAGCTTCTATGAGCAGCAGCAGTACCGCGAGGCGATCGATTGTTTCGATGAGGCGTTGCGCAAATTTCCCCGGCACATCGGGGTGCGTCTGAATCTCGCCCAGGCGTTGCTGGACAAAATAGACCGCGAAGATGCCAATGGAACCGACCTCGCCAAGGTGGATGCGACCCTCCAGTTTGTGACGGACACCATTCTGCCCAGCCACGAGCAATTCCGTCGCTTTAGGCAGCTTCAGGATCTGTATCGACAAGCTGAACACAAAGCCAAAACCAGTAGTTGATAGCGGGGAGTATCATCGGTGAATCATACCCTGAATACCCATAAGGGGAGCACAATGGACGAACAAGACAGCGGCCTGGATTTCAGCTTTGTATTGGCGTCCAGCGTTCACGACATGAAAAACTCGCTGGGAATGCTGTTGCACACCCTGGAGTCCATGCTGGCGGACAGCCCTCCCGAGAATGATGCTCAGCGAAAAACCTTTTCAGTGCTTGGTTATGAGGCGTCCAGAATCAACAGCGAACTGGTCCAGTTGTTGACACTTTACCGCATGCAGCACGAATCGTTGCGGGTTCAGATTGATGAGCACCATGTGATGGATCTGCTGGAGGACCAGGTTGACCGGAATGACGTGCTGTTTCAGGCACGGGATCTGGAGGTGACGGTAAACTGTGATCCGGATCTCAAATGGTACTTTGACAGCGAGTTGCTTGGCGGCGTGATCAACAATATTCTGGTAAATTGTGCCCGTTACTCGCGCTCACAATTGATGATCAGCGCCGAGGTGACGGACCGGGGGCTGGATATCCGAATTGCTGATGACGGGCAGGGTTATCCCCAGTCGATGCTGGATGCCCCTCTGGAAATGAACGCGGGAGTGTCATTTTCCAGTGGCAGCACGAATCTGGGGTTGTTGTTTGCCTCCCGAATCGTGCAGTTGCATCGCGCGCGCGGCACCCGTGGCAGTCTTGAATTGGCGAATCACGGCCCACTCGGCGGTGGCATTCTTACCTTGACCCTGCCGTGATGGCCGGGCACTGAAACCCTTAACAGGCAACCCATAATAATTATGCTGAAACTTCGAGCCCGACATAATAAACACCAGTCAGTGTGGCTGGTAGAACCGGGAGTCAAAGTGGGGCGCTCTGCCTCCAACGACCTGATACTGGATCACGCCGCCGTGGCCAGTCTGCAGTTTGTGATCGGTGTCCGTGCCGACCGCCTCATCCTCAAAAACCGTGCACCAGAGCACCGGTTGCAGGTGAACGGCAAAACCATTGAAGACCGGTGCCGGCTTCAGGAGGGTGATCGGATAACCCTGGGAGATCTGGAGCTGGAAATCATTGATCCGAAAAAGGATGTCGGGCAACCGCAGACTGCGCTCACCGAGTGGAGCCTGAAACCCAACAGCGCGGCCCTTGGATCCCGGGTATTTCCGCTGGCCGAGACCACAGTGGTGGGGCGCTCCAGTGAGTGTGATATCCATCTGGCCGTGGCGCACCTGTCGCGCCGGCACGCACAGCTCCAGATTCTGGACGGTCTGTTGTACGTGAAAGATCTGGGCTCATCCAATGGGACCTTTCTCAATGGCGAGCGGGTGACTGAAGCAAGGGTTCGTCGGGGGGATGAGCTGCGTTTTGATACTCTGAGCTTCGGCGTCATCGGCCCCTCCGATGATCTCGGGAAAACCACCGTGCGCAGCACTGCCCCGACCAGGGCGCCCTCACCAAAGGCGCCCGCGCAGAAACCCAGAGTGGACGGGGCGACTCGACGGGAGGCGGCCGCGGAACCTCAGACGGTTCAGTCTCAGCCGACGGCGTCGACCGCCGGCTCCGAGCGGACCACCCGCCAGCGGGGCTGGGTCGGAGGATTGGTGCTGCTCGGGCTACTGGCCGCCGTGGTTGTCGTGTGGCTGGTTAAAAAATAATCTAAAGGTCCGCCTGCGTCGGCCGATAACCAGAGAGCGTATCGTAAATTCACTCGCCTCCCGGGAGGTGCACAATGCCCATTGCCTCAATTCACAGTCCCTCCGGTCGTCCGGCGAATCTTCTCCCCGAGCAGTCCGGGCGCAATGCTGGGGCTGCTTCTCAGAGAGCAACGGCCTCGGAACGCTCTCCGGGTGCCGAGACCTCCAGTCTGGAGGAACGTCGCCAGAAGGCGTTTCAGACCATCGAGCAGACCCTGGCCATGGGGTATGAAAAACTGGCGTCCAAGCGGGGCGGTGCTGCCCGGGCCTTCGACCGCTTTGAGCCGCTGAGCGCTGAGAAAGTCGCCGGTAACATACTCGGCTTCATTGAGCGTCGACTGCTCAAGGACGCGGCGGAGGGCGCGACCGAAGCACAGCTTCAGGCGCGGCTGGATGCGGGGTTGGCCGGCTTTGAAAAGGGCTTCGCCGAGGCGCAGAAGCAGTTGGAGGCGCTGGCTAGCTTCTCCCCGGAAATTCAGGCCGACATTGACGATACCCGTGATCGGGTGCTGACCGGCATCGATGTGCTTCGGCAGCGGATCCTCGAACAGCAGCTTGAACGGGGCGCATCGGATGAACCCTCTGATGATGGCAAGGCGGTTTCCCGCTCCGGTGAACCGCATGCCTATGAGTACGGAGAAGCTCGCGCCACCCGGTTCAGTTTCGAACTGATGACGGCGGAGGGGGATCGGGTCACCATCCAGGCCGACAGCAGCGCCGGGGTGTCGCTCAGTGGTTCGGGTGAGGGCGGCTCATCCCTTTCGGCGTCTGCCAGCCGGTCGCTGAGCTGGTCCGTGCAAGGGGACCTGAATGCCGATGAGCGGTCTGCCATCGAATCCCTGCTGGGCGGTGTCGATCGGCTGGCCGAGCAGTTTTTCACCGGTGACCTGGAAGGCGCGCTGGATTCGGCCATGGCGCTGGGTTATGACCGTGAGCAGGTTGCCGGCTTTTCATTGAGCCTGAGTCAATCGTCGATCCGGCAGGTCAGCGAGACCTATGGCCGCGCTGCGGGTGCGCCGGAACAAGGTCCCGCACTTCAGGAGCGGTTGGCACCGCTGGGACAGTTTCTGCGGGGGCTGGAGTCGGCACTTGCCGATGCATCCCGGGTGGCCGAGCGGCCGGAGCCTCTGGTATTGGCGCTCGCTGAGCGCATGGTGTCCCCGGATCAGAGCGAGAATCGGCAAGCCCAGAGCCTGCGGGCGTTCATGGCAGACATGCTGGAGGCATTGACGACGGACTCGGGGGGCGCTGATCGCGCTCAGCGTAATGCCGCCGAAACCGGTGACGCTCCTCGGGAGGCCTGATTGGCGGAATCGGCTCTGATCCTGTACACCACACTGGGCTGTCATCTGTGCGAGCGGGCCAAGGATGAGCTTTGGCCTGCGTTGACGCAGAGCGGGTGGCGCCTGGAAGAGGTGGATATTGCCGACTCGGACACTTTGATGGCCCGTTACGGGACCCGGATTCCGGTGGTGGCCCGGTCCGACTCCGGCGCGGAGTTGGGGTGGCCTTTCACCTCAAAAGAGGTCGTCGGGCTGTTGGACGATTAGGCCCCCTGTCAGAGGCTCATTCCTATCTGGTCCATGGTGTCCGAGACCCACTGAAGCGCTTCCAGATACGCCTGTGACAACTGACTGGGTGTAATGCCCACACTGTCCAGGTAACCCCAGTCGATCGTCTCCCAGGCACCCCGCTCGTAGTGTTCCACAATGTCCAGGATCCGGCCTTCGTGCCCCTGATGCAACAGCAGGGCCTCACTCAGTTCCGGGCTCAGCGACAGGTTGCCCAGCAGCACATCGAGAGGCACATCCATGAAGGCATCCAGTGTGGACAGCAATCCCACGGTAAAGAATGCGTCCTGACGGGCCTCCTTGTGCATCGCACTGGCGAGCGCCTCGCACATGCGGGCGCGGGTCAGAGCCGCCACACTCAGTTCGGTGGGTTTATTGCCGAGATTTGCCATGGCCAACAGGTTGACCCAGTTCTTGATGATGTCCAGGCCGAGTAGAGTAATGGCCTGGCGCAGAGACTCAATGGTTCGGGGCAGGGCAAAGGCGGCCGAATTGACCAGGCGCAACAGTTTATAGCTCAGCACCGGGTCCTGAGAGAGCAGTTGCTCGACGCGCAGGATGGAGACATCGGGGTCGTGCAGGGCGGCGAGCAGTTGCAATACGGCCTGTTTGCTCTCGGAGATCTTGTGGCCGGAAAGGATTTTCGGACGCGCAAGGAAATACCCCTGAAACAGGTCAAACCCCAGGGCCCGGCAGTGCTCGAGCATCTCGTAGGTTTCCACCTTTTCGGCCAGCAGGGTGAGGCCCAGAGGTTTGAGTTGTTCGATATGATCCAGTAGCTCGGCTTCCGACAGCTGGAGCACGTCGAGTTTGACGATGTCGGCATGGTCCAGCAGGGGGCGGGTCTGTTCGGTCAGCACGAAATCGTCCAGGGCGATGGTGTAACCCTCGGATCTCAACTGCGTCAATCCGGCCAGTAGTGCCTGATCGACTACCTGGTCTTCCAGAACCTCGACCACCATTTGACGGCGGTCAAAAGGTGGAGGCGTGATCAAGAGGGTCCGGGTGAAGTTGATATAGGCCTTGAGCTTGCCAACCACCTTCTCGAGCGAGAGATCGGTGAAGGTGTGCAGTAGCACCTGAGAGCTGGCGGAATCGCCACTGGAAAAGGTGGCCAGGTTTCCGGAGCCGGAGCGGCACAGCAGTTCGTACGCGACGACCTGCATGGATCGGTTGAAAATGGGTTGCCGCGCCAGCAGCGGTAGGAGCTCAGACATGGGGCTACTGCGTTATCCTTAAATCGAACCAGTAGGCCAGTTTAGCCCGGTACGGTCCTTGTATACAATCGCGGGGAGCGGGAGTCGGGGTGACCGTCCGGATCAGATTGATGAATATTGCGCCATTTCTGCTAAACTGGCCAGTATCGGGCGCCGGTGCACATTCATTCAGACAATAACAGCCGCGCCTTCTATCGGGGATTTCACTATGGCAAACCTGCTCAGTACCGTGGATCAGCGAACCCGTCTGGTAGGGGAAAACCGGCTGGAGCTATTGCTGTTCCGGTTGGGGAGTGCACAGCTGTTCGCGATCAATGTCTTCAAGGTCCAGGAAGTGATCAAAATGCCCCGGTTGCGCCGGGTGCCGCACAGCCACTCCCGGGTGTGCGGCGTGACCCAGTGGCGCGGGCAGACGATCCCGGTGCTGGACCTGAGCGCGTCGATTGGTGCCCGACCGTTGCCTCAGGGCGCCGAGCAGAATCTGATCGTCACCGAGTACAACCGTTCGGTTCAGGCGTTCATGACCGGGCCCGTGGATCGTATTGTCAATCTCAACTGGGAAGAGGTGTTGCCACCGCCGGAGGGGGCGGGTCGCAGCCACTTCCTGACGTCGATTACCCGTGTGGACGGTCGCCTGGTGGAGATTCTGGACGTCGAGCGGGTTCTGGCCGAAGTGGCAGAGCTCAATACGTCGGTATCGGAGCAGACTCTGGATCAGACTCTGGTGCGGGAAGCCCGGGCGCGTGGTCTGAAGGTGCTGCTTGCCGAAGACTCGGCAACCGCTGTCGCGCAGGTGCGGGAGACGCTGAACGAACTGGGGCTGGGGCTCATTGCGGTTCAGGACGGACTCAAAGCGTTGCGACAGCTGGAGACGTGGGCCGCACAGGGAAAACGGGCGTCCGATGAGGTGCTCATGTTGATCACCGATGCGGAAATGCCGGAAATGGACGGTTACCGACTCACCGCTGAAATCCGTCAATCGACGGATTTCAGCGATCTACATGTCGTGATGCACACCTCGCTCAGCGGAGGGTTCAATCAGGCGATGGTGAAGAAAGTCGGCTGCGACGCCTTTCTGTCCAAGTTTGCGCCGGACGAGCTGGCTCGCGTGGTTCAGGCGCGACTGAAAGCCTACTTGAACCTCTGATACCCCGTTGAGCGCGCGATCAGAAAGGCGCGCTCGCCTCCTCGGCGGTGATAAACGGGCTTTTCTCCCCCATCCGGTAACCGTAGATCACCGAGTAGGACAGTACGTTCTGCACGTAACCTCGGGTTTCCCGAAACGGTATGGTTTCTATCCAGACATCGTAGGGCAGTTTGTGTTTCTTCTCCCGTAGCCACTGCTTTACCCGGTAGGGGCCGGCGTTATACGCCGCTGTTGCCAGAATCCGGTTGCCGCCGAATTCAGTCAGCAATTCACTCAGATACCGGCTTCCCAGAGCGATGTTCTTTTCGGGGCTGAGCAGATCAACCCGACGATAAGGCACGCCGGCTCGCCGGGCGGTCTGTTGAGCCGTGGCGGGCATCAGCTGCATCAGGCCCATGGCGCCAGCGGGTGAGCGGGCGTGGGGCATGAAGGCACTTTCCTGGCGGGCAATGGCGAACAGCAGGTGGGGATGAATGGCGGTTTCCCGGGCTGCGGACTGCACATGTTCCTGATAGGCGAGAGGAAAGCGCATCTGCAGATCGTCCCAGAAACGGGCGCTGATCATTGCCTGAATGCCTTTGCGGTGCCAGCCCCAGCGCTGGGCCAATTTGCCGGCGGCCATAATCCGTTCGTGTTCCAGCCCTGGCACGGTGTAATACCACTCTCGGCTGGCCGCAACGGTGTCTCCTATCATCAACAATTCGTAGGCACGTTGCAGGGCCGGGTGTCGCTCCATTTCGGCCAGTACAGCCTCTGAAACCGGGGCCGGTTGGTCGAGGAGCCGATATTCGAAGCCCAACTTGTCCGCGGAGAGGAATCCGTAGAAACTCCGGGTGGCGGCAACGGCCGCGTAGAGGTCCTTCGGTTCGGGACCCGTGTTCTCAAGTGCCAGCTCCTCTATCATCCGGGCGCGCCAGTAGCGCCACCGTTCGCTGTCCTGGGCCTCGGCGGGGAGCTGGTTGAGCCAGGTGTAGGCGCGCTCCCAGTCCAGTTGTTCCAGTGCGTCGCGGATCACGGATTCGATCAACTCCGTGTTGCCGAGTGCCGGAACCGTGGCCAGCAGTTGGTCGGCCTGCTCCCGGTGGTCCTGGAATATCAGGCGCTGGGCAATGGTTTCCTGGGTGGCCAGGCGTTCAGTGTCGGAGAACAGTTGCTGGGCGTCGTAACCGCGCCACAGGGCCAGGGCCTGGATGGCGTCCCGGCGGGCGAGGCGTTGAATCCCGTGATTGATGATGTCCTGCATGGCTTCGGACTGCTCGCGAAAACGCGCCGTCTGGGCCAGTGCCTGGGGGTTGCGGTTGACCTCCCGCATGAGTTCGGCCTTGCGTTGCCAGGCCGCCGGCATCTGCCGTGCAATGTAGCTCGCCAGACCGTACTCGCGCGCCTTGACGGCTTTGGTATGGCGCTCCCAGGCGATGGCGGGGGTCAGTCGTTCCGCAGCCAACCAGCGGTCAAATACCGGGTCGCAGGCGTCCGGTTGCGAGTGAGCCACATTCCACAGGGGTTCTACCTCCTCCAGCGCGCCGGAATCATCCCCGGTCAGACGGGCGTGGAGGGCATGGCAGGCCAACTCGGTGTCTCCAAGAGGGCCGGGGTAATCGGTCAGGAACTGCGTCCAGCGTTTCTGCCGGGCGAGCGTATGCAGCCACTGACGCTGAAGCTGGTGGGCCAGATAGGACCCGGACTCAGCCTCAATAAAGGCGTTGACCGCCTCCGGGGAGGCGTTTTGCAGGTTGCGGGTGAGTTCCCGGTAGGTGAGGTACGGGGTGAGGGGATAATCCTCCAGTTGCTCAAGCAGCGCCCGGTAGCGGGTCATCTGTCGTCGTGATAGCGCATCCCGGGCATCCAGGAAAATCTGTCTCTGGGCCAGGCGGTCCTGGCTCTCCGAGGCCGCGTCCGGCCAGGTGACACCCTCCGGGGAAGAATCAGCGAGTGCGACAGGTATTGCCAGGGACATGCCGATAAAGACGGCAATCCGGGGAAAATGGGATCGAATACGCAGCGACCACATGGTGTTGCTACCTCATTTTCTCGTACATTGACCGGTAATTCGCCGATTGACCGGATTATTCTTCTGTGGCGTGAAGGAAGGCTGTATGATGCCCCTCCGTCCCGCGGTTGTTAAATCAGCATAACAGGCCCCAAGGGCTTGCGCTACTGGCGTTCCGCGATAAGAACCGGTTTTTTATTTCCTTTGTGCAAGACATCAAAAAGTAATCCCATGTCATTGATTCGCTTAGAAAACGCCCAACTCAGTTATGGCCTGCAAGTGTTGCTGGACGGGGTTGATCTGTCCGTTGAGAAGGGCCGTCGGCTCTGTCTTATTGGCCGCAATGGGACCGGTAAGTCCAGCCTGATGAAAGTCTTGGCCGGTGAGGTCGAACTCGATGGCGGGACTGTCCAGGTCGGGCCCGAAGTCAAAGTGGCACGACTGGCCCAGGATCTCCCGGAAGCCGATGACAAGACCGTGTTTGACCTGGTGGCCGAGGGGCTGGGGGATGTCGGTGGATTGTTGCAAAAATTCCATCACCTGTCGCAGGCTGGCGGCGAGGGTGATATGAACGAGCTGTCGCGTCTGCAGCAGCAGATCGAAGCTCAGGACGGCTGGCAGTTCCAACAGAAGGTGGATACCACCCTGACCCGGTTGGGGCTTGAGGGTGACTGGGCCATGGCCAGTCTGTCCGGAGGCTGGCGCCGCCGGGTCGCTCTGGCTCAGGCGCTGGTGTCTGGACCCGATGTGCTGTTGCTTGACGAGCCGACCAACCACCTCGACATTGCCGCCATTGAATGGCTTGAGCAGCAGCTTCTCCAATTTCCGGGTGCGCTGGTATTCATCACACACGACCGGTCTCTGCTACAGAAGTTGGCGACGGATATCGCCGAACTGGACCGGGGACACCTGCGTACCTGGTCCGGCACTTACGACCGGTACCTGGAGTACCGGGAGCAGGCGTTGGCGGAAGAGGCCCGTCACAACGCCCTGTTTGACAAGAAGCTGGCCCAGGAAGAGGTCTGGATCCGCCAGGGGATCAAGGCGCGCCGGACGCGGAATGAGGGGCGGGTTCGGGCCCTGAAAGCCATGCGGGATACTCGTAAGGAGCGCCGCGAACTGCAGGGCAAGTCCTCATTCTCGGTCAGTTCCGGCGAGCGATCCGGAAAGCTGGTGGCCGAGCTGGAGCGGGTGTCCTACGGCTACCCGGACAAAGCGATTGTCTCGGACTTTTCCTCCGTGATCATGCGCGGGGACCGGATCGGCCTGATCGGTGCCAATGGCGCGGGCAAGAGCACACTGCTGAAGCTGATTCTGGGTGAACTGGAGCCCCAACGGGGTCGTGTGCGTTTGGGAACCCAGTTACAGGTGGCCTATTTCGACCAGTTGCGGGAACAGCTCAATCTCGATCAGAGCGCGGTGGACAACATTGCCGAGGGGCGAGAGTTCATCGAACTCAACGGTAAGTCCCGTCACATCATTTCCTATCTGAGTGATTTCCTGTTTACCGGTGAACGGGCGAGGACCCCCTTGCGGGCGCTGTCCGGGGGCGAGCGGAATCGGGTTCTGCTGGCCAAGCTGTTCAGCAAGCCGGCCAATCTGCTGGTCATGGATGAGCCGACCAACGACCTGGATGTGGAGACGCTTGAGCTGCTCGAGGACCTGTTGACGGATTACGACGGAACCGTGTTGCTGGTCAGCCACGACCGGGCGTTCCTCAATAATATCGTCACCAGCGTCATCGCGTTTGAAGGACGCGGCCAGGTGCGCGAGTATGTGGGTGGCTATGACGACTGGTTGCGCCAGGGTGGACGTTGGACGGACGACAGCGTACCTTCGGAGCCCGCCCCCGAGATGGCCTCACCCGCGTCGCCGGCCCCTGCCGCGACGGCGGCAAAGCCCAAAAAGCTCAGCTATAAACTGCAGCGGGAGTTTGACCAGTTACCGGAGCGTATCGAAGCGCTTGAAGCCCGGTTGGAAACGCTGCAGCAGCAGGCGGCCGATCCGGTGTTCTACAATGAGTCTCAGGACAAGGTGGATGCTCACCTGAAGGCGCTGGCCGATGTGGAGGCCGAGTTGGAAGGTTGCTTTGAGCGCTGGGCCGAGCTGGAAGACATGCAGGGCGCCTGAAGGCGCCCCCAGACGATCAATCAGGTCTCGCGGGTATCGGCTTGCGCCACCCGGACGGCAAGCACGTCGCAACTGGCACCGTGCAGGACGCTGTTGGAGGTGGAGCCGAGTAACAGGGCGAAGCCTTTCCGGCCGTGGCTGCCCACGATGATCAGGTCGGCTCCCTCCTGGTTGGCAAGATAATGCAGTTCCGTCGCGGGCTGACCCACCAGAACATGTTCCTGCTGGATGGGAAAGTCGACATGCTGGGTGAGCCGGTGCAGCTCCTGCTCGGCTTTCAGTTGCAGTTGCTCCTGGACTTCTGACAGGTCGACGGGCATGTCGCCACCGTAAGCGAACGTCAGAGGTTCAATGACATGGGCGACGCTGACGGTGGCCTGGCAGGCCCGGGCGAGCTCTGTGGCCCTCTGCAGAACCTGAGGTGACTCCTCGGACAAGTCCAGGCCAGCAATAATATGTTTGTAAATTGCCATAATCTGACTTCCCGTAAGTGATTGGCGAACGCTCCGCAAGCGCGAGCGGTTTTTCGCTCGCTGACTCTAATGATAGTAGCACTTTTAAAGCGTGGGATCAGGGGAACCGATAATACCCGGAGGGGAGAACATTGAATCTTTGGATCGTCGTCATTCTGCTGGGTGTGCTGGCCATGGTGCTGGGGCCGGTCATGATGCTCCAGCCCAGTGAGCGCGACCGGCAGCAGGAAGCGGTGCGTCGGCGCGCGACCGAAAAGGGCCTGCGGGTAACTCTGGAAGCATTGCCGCGACAGGCCACCGATCTCAGCGAACCGGAGCGACTGCCGGTTTACCGCCAGCCCGCCGCCAAAGGGGGAGGGCCCGTCCAAGACTGGATGCTGGTGCGGACTCCCTATGAGCACGAATCCCACCTGATGGGCTACTGGGCCTGGCAGGGAAGGGGGAGAGCGACACCGGCGGAGCTGCACTGTCTGCGCGATCGCCTGCCGCAAATGCCTCGTTCGGTGCAAGCGCTCAGTGGCGACCCGGGGGGGTGGTCAGTGTATTGGACGGAAGCGGGAGGGGACCGGGCGTTCGCTGTGGTGGAGGAGACTCTGGCGGCACTCAGGGATTGTAGTCCGTCTCCGGCATCAACGCCTGGCTGAGGGCCTTGCGCTTACCCTGAATCACGTCCCCGAGCTCCCGAATCATCGCCATGCGCTGGGGGTAGGGGTGATCGGAGCCGATCAATAACCCCTGGGCGCGTTTGTAGTACGCCTGGGACGTGGTGATGTCACCGCGTTGTAGCGCCTTGTGACCCTCGGCGATATAGGTCACCACATCAATCATCAGTCGCGTCCAGGACAGCTCCAGGAGGTAGTCGCTGAGTGTTTCTCCCTCCAGTCGCCCTTCATTGTCCTGTCGGCGCAAGACCTTGGCGGCCTGATCCAGGCACTCCTTGGCCCGAGCCATTTCGGCATCGCTCTCCCGCAACCGACCGGCATGGTTTGGTTCCTGGTTGTGCAACATCTCGTCCGCCCGCTCCCGGACATGGGCGATCCGGGTTTCCAGGTGGGTTTTGTCGCCTTCCTCGAGCTCCAGCATCTGCTCCAGAAGGTGCAGTATTTCGCGGTTGATGCAGCGGGCAATCGCGCGGTTGGGCAGCGTTTCCTCGATGCCGACCAGGACTTCCTCAAGCGCGTCAATGCGCCAGCGAAGCCGGCGCTGGCGCGACCGGATCTGGCGAAAGCGCTCCTCGCGCAGGTTCACCAGGTGCACGATCAGCAGCGAGAACAGCAGCAGTAATGTCAGCAGCAACAGGCTGGCCATGGTGCTCCGGTGGTCCACAGTGAAAGAAATAATTCGAGACGGGGTGACACCCGCTTTTCAGGTTGTCGGCCCGGGCCGACAAAGCTTTATGATCTATTTTTATCAAAGCCTTGTAAATCAAGTAGATAGAAGCATGAGGCGGCGGCCTTTCCCGGGGGTATCAGCGTCCTGGATGGAGCACCTGAGCAATGAGTCGGGCGGGGCTAAACCGGCCTTTCAGTCAAGTCGCGACTTGACCCAGCCCGGTTGAGGACTTATATATGCGCACCTCAACCGGCATTTTGCAGCGCTCTGGCCATCCGGCTAGCCGCTCTCACTCGGAACGGACAAAGAAGAGTCGCATGGGTAAATCCTTAGTTATTGTCGAATCCCCGGCCAAGGCCAAAACGATCAACAAATATCTGGGCAACGATTACATCGTCAAGTCCAGTGTCGGCCACATTCGGGACCTGCCCACCAGCGGCAACTCCAAACCGGTCGATCCCAAAGAGCGTGCCCGTCAGGCTGCCAAGACCCGCAAGCTGTCGCCGGCCGAGAAGGCCAGGTACAAGGCGAAAAAGCAGAAGGAGCAGTTGATCAAACGGATGGGGATTGATCCCGAGCACGGCTGGGAAGCCCATTATGAGATTCTGCCGGGCAAGGAAAAGGTGGTCGAAGAGCTGCGTAAGTTGGCCGCCAAAGCCGACACCATCTACCTCGCAACGGACTTGGACCGCGAGGGGGAGGCGATCGCCTGGCACCTGCAGGAAGCGATCGGCGGTCAACCCGAACAGTATCGGCGGGTCGTTTTCAACGAGATCACCAAGAGCGCGATTCAGAACGCCTTCAAACAGCCGGGCCGGATCGATCGGGACCGGGTCAATGCCCAACAGGCGCGCCGTTTCCTCGACCGTGTGGTCGGCTATATGTTGTCGCCCCTGCTGTGGGAAAAGATTGCCCGTGGGCTGTCTGCCGGACGGGTGCAGTCGGTCGCGGTGCGTCTGGTGGTTGAGCGCGAACGGGAAATTCGGGCCTTCGTGCCCGAGGAGTACTGGACCCTGGCCGCCCAGCTGAAAGCCGGCGGCGGGGAAGCGGTGCGCTTTGAGGTCAAGAAGCAGGGTGACAAAGCCTTCAAGCCACTCAATGAGTCCCAGGCCATGGCCGCGGTCAAGGCGCTTGAAGGGGCGCGCTACGAGGTGGCCGACCGCGAGGACAAGCCCACCAGGTCCAAACCACCCGCACCTTTTATCACCTCTACGCTCCAGCAGGCGGCGAGCACGCGGCTGGGGTTTGGTGTCAAGAAAACCATGATGATGGCTCAGCGTCTGTATGAGGCGGGCTACATCACCTACATGCGAACCGATTCCACCAACCTGAGCCAGGAAGCGGTGGCCAACTGTCGCGACTTTATCCAGGACGAGTACGGCAAGCGCTATCTGCCGGATAGCCCGTTGGTCTACTCCAGCAAGGAAGGGGCCCAGGAAGCGCACGAGGCGATCCGTCCGTCCAGTGTGACGGTCAAGCCCAACCATCTGAGTGGTATGGAGCGCGACGCCGAGCGGCTGTATACCCTGATCTGGCAGCAGTTCGTGGCCTGTCAGATGAGCCCGGCGGAATTTACCAGTACCTCGATCGTGGTCAAGGCCGAAGACTTCGAGCTCCGCACCCGCGGCCGGGTCATTCGTTTTGACGGCTTCCTGAAGGTACTGCCTCCGGTGGCCAAAAAAGATGAAGATGTGGTGCTGCCGGATATCAAGGTGGGGCAGGTTCTGCCGCTGATCAAACTTGAGCCCTCCCAGCACTTCACCAAACCGCCGGCGCGCTTTACCGAAGCGAGTCTGGTCAAGGAGCTTGAAAAGCGTGCCATTGGTCGGCCGTCAACCTACGCGTCAATCATTTCAACCATTCAGGACCGGGGCTACGTGCGGCAGGAGAACCGTCGGTTCTACGCCGAAAAAATGGGGGATATTGTCACCGAGCGTCTGGTGGAAAGTTTCGATGACCTGATGGACTACGGGTTCACGGCCAGCATGGAGGACTCTCTGGATGACGTTGCCCAGGGTGAGAAAAACTGGCAGCAGTTGCTCGATGAATTTTACGCGGAGTTCACCCGCAAACTCGAGCAGGCTCAGAGCAGTGAAAACGGTATGCGGGCCAACTCACCCACCGATACCGATATCAAGTGCGATCAGTGCGGTCGGCCAATGCAGATCCGCACCGGAAGCACCGGCGTGTTCCTGGGCTGCTCGGGCTACAGTCTGCCGCCCAAAGAGCGCTGTAAAAACACCATGAATCTGGTCTCCGGCGACGAGGCGCTCGATGCGGATGCGGATGAAGAGGCCGAGTCCCGGCTGCTGCGCACCAAGCGCCGGTGTAAGCTGTGCAACACCGCAATGGACAGTTATCTGCTCGACAGCAAGCGCAAATTGCACATCTGCGGCAACAACCCGGATTGCCCGGGATACGAAGTGGAAGAGGGTAGCTTCAAGCTGAAAGGGTATGAAGGACCGACGCTTGAGTGCGACAAGTGTGGCAGCGAGATGCAGTTGAAGACCGGCCGTTTCGGCAAGTATTTCGGCTGCACCAACAGCGAGTGCAAAAATACCCGTAAGCTGCTCAAAAGCGGAGAGCCGGCGCCACCGAAAATGGACCCGGTACCCATGCCGGAACTCAAGTGCGAGAAGGTGGATGACACTTACGTACTGCGAGATGGCGCTTCAGGCCTCTTTCTGGCCGCGAGTCAGTTCCCCAAAAACCGGGAAACCCGAGCCCCTCTGGTGGCGGAAATTCTGCCCCATAAAAAGGAGATCGACCCCAAGTACACGTTTCTGTTCTCCGCACCCACCGAGGATCCGGATGGTAATAAGACGGTGATTCGCTACAGCCGGAAAACCAAAGAGCAGTATGTACAGTCGGAAGTCGAGGGCAAGGCGACGGGATGGAAGGCCTTTTACGAAAAAGGCAAATGGGTTGCCAACAAGTAATCAGCCATTGGGCTGTTGTTGAGGTTTGTTAATGGCCGGAACGAGTCTGACACGGGTTAACCAGAAAGTGGCCTACTGTCGTGCGCTGCTCAAGCAGCTCGTCAACGACGGCGAGCCAGGCAACGCCAATGAGCGCCTGCGCCAGCAGGCGTTGCTCGACGCGGCGGCGTTTCATCTGCTCTGTGCTTATCGGCACTATCTGAGGGAGTTGGCGGAAAGCTACGCGGTTCCGGACGTGACCCGGATCAGCACTGAACGGGACTTGCTGGAGGCCCTGGAGCGCTTTGGCAAGAACCCTTCAGAAGCCCGGGAGCTGCTCAGTCTGCGTCAGGATCCGGACAGTTGGCTGCATGCCCTTCAGGAGGCCTATGACGCCTGTTGGGCCGCTTCCGGTGCGGCTCCTGTGGCCCGTATCGAGGTGCTGGACCTGGAAGCGCCTGAGGGGGCCCCCGGGAAAATTACCCACCGTCGAATGGCTCAGTGGTTTGAGGCATTCAATCAACTGGTGGAGCGGCAACGCGAAACCAGCGCCGAGTACTGAGGGCGCCCAGAGCCGACAGCCTGTGGTAAACTGGCCCTCAGTAATCACCGAAGAAGGCGGAGTCGTTATGTCATCATCCCTGTATGAAATCGTAGAGCTGGCCAATGGCGACGTGGTTCTGCAGCGGGCCGATGAAAATGGCGAACCCCTGGTCAGCATCCGGTTCTCCGCCGACTCTCTTTCCTACATGCGCGAGGGCAAACTGGATGTGGCCAAAGCCATGATCGAGGCGGGTATGGAAGCGGCCAGTGAGATCGCCGAAGACGGTGTGGAGGATTTTCTGGGTGAGTTTGCCGATACCGAGGAAAAGCCGGTCTATCACTGACCTTTGATCTCGCCCTCCTGGGAGGGGCGTTCGAGTCGCTCCTGCCCTGGAGCGGCGCAGTTTTGCTTGCCCGTTATCGAACCCGCAACAGCAAGGCCTGACACTGTCCCTGCCGCGCAGCGGACTCGAGCTGTCTGAGTTCACGGTCGCTCAAGGCTCCGGGGCTGGCGATGACCGTGTGGCTGTTACCTCTGGCAAGCGCCTCCCACAGTATCCAGCGGTTGTCTTCCGTCTCCGGCGCGTGAATCAGGCGGATGCCCCGGACGTCCACGCCGTAACGCTCGAGCAACCGCCGATCCACCGGGCCGGGGCTGATCCAGGTCAACCAGCGATCGCTCACGGTTCGGCTCAAGTGCGCTACCATGGGCAGTAGCAGTTGGGTCTGTTCGGGCGCGTTGTGGGTCAGCACCAGCTCGGTGATACCGCCTGCGGGTACCGGTGCGGCTGACTGAACGGGGGCGTTAATCACGGCGAATGACTCCTACACTGAGACCTTCAATAGTGAACTCCTGGTCGCGCAGGTCCACTTCAATAACATCAAAATCCGGGTTTTCGGGCCAGAGTTCCACCTGGGCGCGATTGCCGACCCGTTTGAACCGTTTCACCGTCACCTCATCGCCGATACGCGCCACCACAATCTGGCCGTTGCGGACCTGTTGAGTGCGGTGTACCGCCAGGAGATCGCCATCCAGAATGCCGGCGTCTTTCATACTCATGCCGTGAACCCGCAGGAGGTAGTCGGCCTGGGGCGTGAAAAAACTGTGGGGCAGTTGGCAGTAGTCTTCGATGTGCTCCTGGGCGAGAATCGGACTGCCGGCCGCGACACGTCCAACCAGCGGCAGCCCCTGCTGGGGTTCGACCAGTTTGATGCCACGGGAGGCACCGGGGATGACCTCAATGGCGCCTTTACGGGCCAGGGCCTTGATGTGTTCCTCCGCCGCATTGGCCGATTTGTATCCCAGAATACGGGCAATCTCGGCGCGGGTCGGCGGATAGCCGGTTTCTTCCGCGTAATTCTTGATCAACTGCAGCACCTTTTCCTGGCGAGGGGTCAAGTTGTACATGGCGAGCTCCGTTGGTGACCGCTGTGGTCTGGGTTTTTATACAGATATTGTGATTATATACAGTTATCACCTGTATGCAAGCACAGGTGATAAAAGTAGGGTCGGACGCGCGAGGGGGGGCTGGGGATCAGTCGTCGTAGCCGGGGAACAGGTCGGGCTCAATGTCATTCAGGGGGTTGTTCCAGGAATCCGGGACCATAACCTCATCGTCGTTCCAGCGGTCTTCCTGGCTGAGTTCGTAGGCGGCTTCGGAGTCCTCGGGGGCGGCGGCCGGTACCAGTGGCAATTGCGGCCAGGTTTCCAGATCAAATTCACCGATAGCCCCATCGAGATACTGCACTTCAATGGTGCCTTGTTGCTCATCCAGGGCGACCACTTCAAAGACTTGCTGGTCCTCACGATCGAAGTACCAGCTGCCAATGCTTGGAGACTGAAAGCCCATGGTTCACTTCTCCCCTTCGTGTGGATGAAAACCGGATCCGTCGTGCGCAGTCGCACGGCGTTAAGTTACCTTACCACGGCTGTTCCGCTACCTCGCAAGGCCCTCCGGCCATCGTGAGGATGAGCGCTGGCGCCCAATCCGGGAGGGCTCTTGCAGCGGTTGCGGTAATTGCCTAATTTTCCTTGAAGTTTTGGCTTTTGGACCGGCGTGGGTATACTCCGCTGAGTCGAAATGAATCTATCGGCAGGGTTTTACATAAAAACTTTGTCTAAACCTGATTGAGTGATTGCCATGGAATTGTGGGAACCGATTAAGACATTCTTGACCGATCTGGCTGATCGGGATCAGCTGTGGATCGTGCACGCGTTCGGTGTGGTCATGGCCACTCTGGTCCTGGCCATGGTTGTCAGCTATGTGGTCAAACGACTGGAGCGAAAGGCGGACAAGGGGAACGCAATCTGGCTGATGATGGCGTTCCGGTCGGTTCGGCCGCCACTGAAGGGTATTATTTGGCTGCTGGGTATCAGTTGGGCGAGCTATCTGACCCATCAGGGCGCGGACATCGAGCTGATGGGAGCGGTTGAAACCATCCGTCAGGTGGGGATCGTACTGCTGGTCACCTGGTTCCTGGTGCGTTTTATCAAACTGGGTGAACAGGAGTTTCTGAACCCCAGGGTGGGTGAGCCGGGCGACCCGACCACGGTGGGGGCGGTCAGCAAGTTGCTGCGGGCCTCCGTGGTCATTACCGCGGGGCTGGGGCTGCTGCAGGCCCTCGGGTACAGTATCTCCGGCGTGCTGGCCTTTGGTGGTGTGGGGGGGATCGCCGTGGGTTTCGCGGCGAAAGACCTCCTCGCGAACTTCTTTGGTGGCCTGACGATCTATATGGATCGACCGTTTGCGGTGGGTGATTGGGTGCGGTCACCGGACAAGGAAATTGAAGGGGTGGTGGAAAACATCGGTTGGCGCCAGACGCGTATTCGAACCTTTGACCGCCGGCCCCTGTATGTGCCCAACGCGACTTTCACCCAGATTTCCGTGGAAAACCCGTCGCGCATGGAGAATCGGCGGATCCTCGAGACCATCGGTATTCGCTACGACGATGTCGACAAAATGGGTGCCATTGTGGCGGACGTCCGGCAGATGTTGCTGGACGATGAACGCATCGAAACAGACACCCAGACGCTGATCGTCAACTTCAATACCTTCGCGGCGAGTTCTCTGGACTTCTTCGTCTACACGTTCACCAAGACCGTCAACTGGGTGGAATTTCACGAGATCAAGCAGGATATCATGCTGAAAATTGCCGATATCATCACTGGGTACGGCGCGGAGATCGCTTACCCGACGTCCACCCTGCATGTGCCTGAGCCGGTCCGCCTGTCCGGAAGCGAAGGCGCTGGCGCCGCCGGGGCCCAGAGCGAGGCATCGTCGGTCGGGAAGGTGTCAGGGAAGCAGAGTGCGCCGACCAACCGCTCAGCCGGTGATACCTCTTATGGCCCCGAGATCGATGGTGAGCCATCCGGTGGCGACGGTGACTGATTCACGTTGGCCTGTTGGGGCGGAGCGCCTATATTCCCTGAACGAGCTGGAGTGTGCGCTTGACCGTCTCGCCCGGGAGATGGAAGAGGCACTCACCGGGCCCGAGCCGCTGCTGGTGTTGACCGTGATGCATGGCGGGCTGGTCACGGCCGGGCATCTGTTGCCGCGTCTGTCGATGCCTCTGGAAACCGATTATGTGCACGCCAGTCGCTACGGGCATCGGATGGCAGGAGGCGACCAGCTGAGTTGGCTGCACCGCCCGGCGACCCCGCTGGCGGGCAGGCGGGTCCTGATTGTCGACGATATCCTCGACCGGGGTCTGACGCTAGAGGCGCTTGTGGACACGTGCAGGGCGCAGCGAGCGCATTCCGTTCACACCGTGGCAATGGTGCAGAAATGTTTGTCTGAGCCCCCGGCGATTGAAGCCGACTTTGTCGGGTTGACCGTGCCTGATCGTTTTGTGTTCGGGTTTGGTATGGACTATCAGGGGCTTTGGCGTAATGCCCCGGGAATATTTGCAGTCCCCGTGTCCTGTAACGGAGACTGAGAGCTTGTCAGTGGTGCCGTTCTCTTATTGTCCATATAACCAAAAATGCTAAGAGTGTCGCAAAATCCACACCCAAGACTGGACAATCGGAGCCATATGGCTTAAAACGTGGGCGTCCGTCAAAACGGACGCCGTTAGGCCCGGGTGACCGGGTGAAAGACGTCAGGACTTTTGATAAGAATAATGGGGTATCACTATGGCTGAGCGAGCGTCAGGAACCGTCAAATGGTTCAACAACGCCAGAGGCTACGGGTTTATCACCTGTGGCGAAGACAGTGACGATATTTTCGTGCACTACCGCAACATCCGAGGTGAAGGCTACCGCTCCCTGTCGGAAGGACAGAGCGTGGAGTTTGAGCTGCTCGAGGGTGATAAAGGGCTCCAGGCCGACGACGTTGTCGCCGTTGCCTGACACCTGTGCGGTCACCCGTCGCCGGTAGCGGGCGGGTGTTTTCCAATCGACCCGGTGAAGGCGGTGCGCCTCCCGGTTATTCCTTTCCGTCTCTAATCCGCTTACTCCCCGCTTTCGGTGGCTTCTTCATCGGGACGCTCATAGGGCGTCACCCGAATCAGCAATCCGATGATGGGATGGTCCAGATAATGCAGCTCTTCGCTGCGCATGCGCCGTTGCTGATTGAGGGTCACTATCCGGCGAGGCAGATAGTCCTCTTCGAGAAAGTCGGGCAGGCTTGAGGTGGTGTTAAGGCTCATGTCCCAGGCATTACCGGTCGGACTTTGCCATTCATCGGCCCAGAGCGGGGCGGCCCCGTCGCGACCGGCGGTGTCTGGTTGAGGTGCATCCGGACGGCGGGGCAGCTCCGGCCAGGCGCCAGGCGGTTGACCGTAATTGGGCTCGAACTCGGTGAACCACAGCCGGGTATGGAGGTGGAGGTAGCGCGACACGCTCAGGGTGATACTGCCTTCCAGTTCGGTGTGGTTATCAAAGGAGTCGCCTCCCTGGATCAGCAGGGCGGGGCTGTCTTCCAGTTCGGTAACGGGCTGTCGCCAGGCTTCGTGAAACAGGACCCGATATTGACCGGACCGGTCCATCGCGTTGGCGAACCGGTCCATGGAGCGCATGGCCTCCGGCAGCGGCAGAAAGGGGTCCCGAGCGGGATCGACCGGTGCCGGTTTATCGAGAGCGGCGAGGCCGTTGTCCCAGGAGGGGCGGGTCGTCGACGCTTCGCCAGTCTCTTCCTGATCGACGTTCGGGGTCTGCAGGGTCACCCAGTTAAGCGGGTAGCGCAATTGGATGTTGCGCGGCCACTGTTCGATGCTGTCGGCTCCACTGGTGCGCTCGAAGACGATCATTTCCACCTGGTACCAGTCGGCGGACTCGTCGGCCACCGCCGACGCTATTGCGGTGCAGGCGACCAGACCGAGAAGGGTGGCCAGGACGAACGAGGAGCGGGACGTGCGCAAAGCATGGGTCATGAGCGGTTTCCGGGCGTCAGTTTATCCAGCAGTTCTGAAACAGCGTTCAGTCGTGTTTCGCCATTTTCCATATTTCGGACGAATTTTAAATGATTGGCCCCTGCCAATTGGTAGGTTTGTGGGTCACTTTGCACCAATTGCACAATGGTCAGTGGATCGACCTCGGTTTGTTCGGAAAATTCCAGGCGACCGGCCCGGTCGCCAGCTTCCAGTTTGGCGATACCGAGCCTTTCCGCCCGTAACTTCAGGGCGGTGACCGCAAACAGGTTCTTGGTGGCGTCGGGCAGCAGCCCGAATCGGTCGATCATTTCCACCTGAAGTTCGCGCAGGGCTTCATCGGATTCCGCGTTGGCCAGTCGCTTGTAGAGCACCAGACGTGTGTGTACGTCCGGCAAGTAGTCTGCGGGAATCAGGGCCGGGATGCGCAGGTTGACATCAATGCCCGAGTCCAGAGGTTGCTCGATGTCCGGCGCCTTGCCGGCCCGGATCGCCTTGATGGCGCGATCCAGCATGTCCATGTACAGCGAGAAACCGACGGTCTGGATCTGGCCGCTCTGCTCTTCGCCGAGCAGTTCGCCGGCACCGCGGATTTCCATATCGTGAGTGGCGAGCGTGAAGCCCGCCCCCAGATCGTGAGCGGCCGCGATAGCATCCAGCCGCTTGAGGGCATCCGCAGTCATGGCACGTTTCTCCGGTGTCAGCAGATAGGCGTATGCCTGGTGGTGGGAGCGTCCCACGCGACCGCGCAACTGATGTAGCTGGGCCAGTCCGAACTTGTCGGCGCGGTGGATGATGATGGTATTGGCGCTGGGTACGTCAATTCCGGTTTCAATGATGGTAGTGCATACCATGACGTTGAACCGCTTGTGGTAAAAGTCCGACATGACCCGTTCCAGGTCGCGCTCACGCATCTGACCGTGACCGATGCCCACCCGCGCCCCGGGAATCATTTCGCCCAGCTCCCGGGCAATCCGTTCAATATTCTTGACTTCGTTATACAGGTAGTACACCTGCCCGCCGCGCAGGATTTCCCGCAGAATGGCCTCTTTGATGATGGCGTCGTCCTGGGTGCGGACAAAGGTTTTGACCGACAGGCGTCGCGCCGGCGGCGTGGCGATAATGGACAGGTCCCGGATGCCGGACATGGACAGGTTGAGCGTTCTGGGAATGGGCGTCGCGGTCAAGGTAAGGATGTCAATCTCCGCCCGCAGCGCCTTGAGTTTTTCCTTCTGACGGACACCGAAACGGTGTTCTTCATCAATGATGAGCAGCCCGAGATTCTTGTAGCGTATATCGCCCTGAAGTAACTTGTGGGTGCCCACGATAATATCCACTGTGCCGGCTTCCACCCGCTTGAGGACCTCGTTGACCTCTTTGGTGGTGCGAAAACGCGAGAGCACTTCGATGGTGATGGGCCAATCGGCAAAACGGTCTTTCAGGGACTCAAAATGTTGTTGGGCGAGCAGGGTGGTCGGTGCCAGCAATGCCACCTGTTTGCCGCTGTAGCTGGCGATGAAGGCGGCGCGCATGGCCACCTCAGTCTTGCCAAAGCCGACATCGCCGCAGACCAGGCGATCCATGGGCTGTGGGGAGAGCATGTCCTGCACCACCGCTTCGATGGCGCGCTGCTGGTCCGGGGTTTCCTCAAAGGGGAAGGCGGCGGCAAAACTTTCGTAGGCGGCCTGGGGGTCCTGAAAGGCAAAGCCTTTGCGGGCTGCGCGGCGAGCGTAGATGTCCAGCAGCTCGGCGGCCGCATCGCGGACTTGCTCGGCCGCTTTACGTTTCGCTTTCTGCCATTGTTCACTGCCCAACCGATGCAGCGGGGCCAATTCCTCGTCCGCGCCACTGAACCGGCTGATCAGGTGCAGGTTGGTTACCGGTACATAGAGCTTGGCACCCTCGGCGTACTCCAGGGTCAGGAACTCCGTCGACTGGCTGTCTACTTCCAGGGTTTCCAGGCCCCGATAGCGGCCCACGCCATGGTCAATGTGTACCACCGGAGCGCCGGGTTTGAGTTCGGTCAGGTTCTTGACGATCAGGTCGCTGTTGTCCTGCGCCTGACGACGCCGGCGCTGTTGCTGAACCCGGTCGCCGAACAGTTGGGATTCGGCAATGACTACCAGTCTGGGGTCTCGCAGGAGCAGACCCTGGTCGAGCGGTGCGACACAGAGTGCCAGGCGAGTGTCATCAAGGGTAAACGCGTCCCAGCTGTCGACAATCGTCGGGTGAACCCGGATGCGGCCCAGCAGCTCGAGCAGCGTTTCACGGCGACCGGCGGAGTCGGCGCAGAACAGAACCCGGCCGTCGAACTCCATCAGGAATGCTTCCACGGCCGCCATGGGGTTGTCGGCCTGATGATTGACCGGCAGTGTGGGCGGTGCCTGGGTCGCAAAGTTGATGCGGCCGGCGCCAGGCTCCACGGGGGCCGTCTGGACGAAGGTGCGGGCCATCGGTTTGATCAGGCCGAACAGTTCATCCACTCCCAGATAGATATCCCTCGGTGGCATGATGGGGCGCTGGGGGTCGACTTTCCGGCTTTCGTAGCGGTTTTGCAGCTCACTCCAGAAGCGATTGGCGGCCGACTCGAGTTCCCCGAGGGCAAAGATCCGGGTGTTCTCCGGCAAGTACTCGAACAGGTGACTCGATTGCTCGAAAAAGAGCGGCAGATAATACTCAATGCCCGGCGGTGCAATGCCGCTACAGACGTCCTGGTAGACAGGGCAGGCCCGATGATCAACATCAAAACGGGCATGCCAGTGATCCCGAAAGCGATTGATACCGTTTTTATCCAGAGGGAACTCCCTGGCCGGCAACAGCTCGATGCGGTCGACCTGTTCGACGGTCATCTGGGTTTCCGGGTCGAACCGGCGCAGGGTTTCCACCTCGTCATCGAACAGGTCGATCCGATAGGGGAAGTCACTGCCCATGGGGAACAGGTCGATCAGCGCGCCGCGCACAGCGAATTCCCCGTGTTCGTACACGGTGTCCACACAGTGGTAGCCGGCCTTCTCCAGGCGCTGGCGCAGCGCTTGCAGGTCGAGGCGTTCGCCGGGTTCGAGCAGCAGACTGTTGCCCAGCAGGTAGCTCTGGGGCATCAAGCGTTGCAGGGCGCTGGTGACCGGTACCACCAGAATTCCCTGGCGGGTCGCCGGCAGGCGGTAGAGAGTCCGCAGTCGCTCCGAGATGATGTCCTGGTGGGGTGATATGGTGTCGTAAGGCAGGGTCTCCCAGTCCGCCAGGTGGAGCACCGGCAGGGTGTCGCCCGCGAAGTAACGAAGCTCGCTCTCCAGGCGCTGAGCGGTACTGGTGTCTGGCGCGATGACGAGGCTCAGGCCCTCGTGGGATCGGGCCGCATTCGCCAGCGCGAGTGCCTGGGCCGCACCGTGGAGTTGCCCCCAGGTCTGGCGGTCGCCGGAGCGGTTTGCAATGGGCGGATTCAGCGGGTTCTGTTCACTCATGGTTTGACGACTGCGGAAAAAAGGCGCCATTGTACCCGACCTGATGAGATTGTGTTTGGCAACCGTAATGATGGCGCTACCACCGCTGTGGGTACTCCTCGGTGGCTGCAAAAAACCCGCCAACGGACTGGCCTTTCGGCGCTGTGATCTTTATAATTGCGGCGATTTTTCCAAGGGTGAGGGTGGAAATTCTGCCCAAATCGACTCCGCAATGGGTGTTGAGGCGGAGAAATCTCATAGCAATGGTGCTTATAGAGGGATGGCGGGTCTGTACCTGCCCAGGCACCCCGAACATGCGCTTCTAACAACTATATATCCGCACATATTGAATAACGCAACCCAGTTTACGTCGGGCCGCTGGGGTTGGGTGTGCGAAGCGCAGGCTGGCAGTCCGGCAATACGACACCGACCCGACGGGCCAGTTCCCGTCAGGTCAGTTTATCCAACGAGTGATTAGGCAGAGACGTATGATAAAGATCCGTCGGGGATTGGATTTACCTATATCCGGTGCGCCCGAGCAGGCCATCAGCGAGGGTCCAAAAATCCGCTCTGTGGCTGTCATCGGTTTCGATTACCACGGTATGAAACCGACCATGGCGGTCCAGGTGGGGGACAAGGTCAAGCTCGGTCAGTTACTGTTTACCGATAAAAAGACGGAAGGTGTGCGCTACACGGCGCCTGCCTCCGGCACTGTGGCGGCCATCAATCGTGGCGAACGCCGTGTGCTGCAGTCCGTCGTGATCGATGTCGAAGGCGACGACGCCGAGACGTTTGAGGCCTATAAAGGCACGGATCCGGCTCAGGTGTCCGATGAGGACGCCCGCGCCCTGTTGAACGAGTCCGGTTTGTGGACCGCACTGCGGACCCGCCCGTTCAGCAAGGTGCCGGCCCTGGACAGCAAGCCCAACTCCATCTTCGTGACTGCCATTGACACCAATCCGCTGGCGGCCAACCCGGAGCTGATCATCGCCGAGCAGGCCGAGGCCTTCAAGCAGGGGCTGGTGGTGCTGAGCCGGATGACCGAGGGCAAGGTGTTTGTCTGTAAAGCCGCGGGTGCCGATATCCCCGTCGCCACAGGTGAGCGTTTTGTCACCGAAGCGTTCGGTGGTGTGCACCCGGCCGGCAATGCGGGCACCCACATTCATTACCTCGATCCGGTCAGTGACAAAAAGCTGGTCTGGACCGTCAACTATCAGGACGTGATTGCCATTGGCACCCTGTTTACCAGCGGCAAGCTGGATACCCGCCGCGTGGTGGCCCTGGGTGGTCCACAGGTCGAGAAGCCCCGCCTGCTGCGCACCCGGTTGGGTGCCAACCTCGAGGAGTTGACCGCCGGGGAACTCAAACCCGCTGAAAACCGCCTGATCTCCGGTTCGGTGTTTGGTGGACGTAATGCCCGTGGTCCGGTTTCGTACCTCGGCCGCTATCACCAGCAGGTGTCGGTACTTGAAGAGGGCAATGACCGTCCGATGCTGCACTACCTGCGCGCCGGGTTCAATGCCTTCTCTGTCATGGGTATCTACATTTCCAAGCTGTTCAAAGGCAAGAAATTCAACTTCACGACCACCACCAGTGGTAGCGAGCGCGCCATGGTGCCGGTAGGTGCTTATGAACGCGTGATGCCGCTCGACATTCTGCCGACGCAACTGCTTCGCTCCCTGATTGTCGGCGATACCGAGACCGCTCAACAACTGGGTTGTCTGGAGCTGGACGAGGAAGATTTGGCTCTGTGCACGTTCGTGTGCCCGGGCAAATACGAATACGGCCCGATCCTGCGTGACAATCTCACCACTATTGAGAAGGAGGGCTAAGGTATGAAAGCTCTGCGCAACTATCTCGACAAGATCGAGCCCAGCTTCCACAAGGGCGGCAAACTCGAAAAATGGTATTCCCTGTACGAAGCGGTGGACACCATCTTCTATCGGCCCTCCAGCGTCACCAAAACCACGGCTCATGTGCGCGATGGTATCGATCTCAAGCGCATCATGATCACGGTGTGGCTGTGTACCTTCCCGGCCATGTTCTACGGCATGTACAACATGGGCTTTCAGGCCAACACCATCATGGCCGATATGGGCATAGCGTCCGTTGAGGGCTGGCGTGGTTCCTTCATTGAAATGATGGGCGGTTATGATGCGAGCAGCATCTGGGCCTCCTTCTGGCACGGTGCGGCGTACTTCATTCCGATTTATTTCGTGGTGTTTGTGGTCGGTGGCTTCTGGGAAGTGTTGTTTGCGACTGTACGTGGTCATGAAGTCAACGAAGGTTTCTTTGTCACCTCCGTGCTGTTTGCTTTGATCTGCCCGCCCGATGTGCCACTGTGGCAAGCTGCATTGGGTATCAGCTTTGGCGTGGTCGTGGGAAAAGAAGTTTTCGGTGGCACTGGCAAGAACTTCCTCAACCCTGCACTCACCGGTCGCGCTTTCATGTTCTTTGCCTACCCGGCGGAAATGTCTGGCGACGCAGTATGGACCGCGGTCGATGGCTATTCTGGCGCGACTGCCCTGTCAGTGGCCTACCAGGAAGGCCTGAATGGGTTGACTCAATCAATGACCTGGTTGGACGCATTCCTGGGGAATATGCACGGCTCAATCGGTGAAGTGTCCACTTTGGCCATTTTTATCGGTGGTGCGGTACTGCTGATCATGGGCATTGCCTCCTGGCGTATTGTCGCCGGCGTTATGTTGGGCATGATCGCGACTACGGTTTTACTCAACCTGATTGGCTCCGATACCAACCCAATGTTTGCTTTGCCCTGGTACTGGCATATGGTCCTGGGCGGTTTTGCATTCGGGATGATCTTTATGGCTACTGACCCTGTCTCGGCGGCCATGACGGATCTTGGTAAGTGGTGGTTCGGTGCTTTGATCGGTTTTATGGTCGTGATTATTCGCGTGGTTAACCCCGCTTTCCCCGAGGGCATGATGTTGGCGATTCTGTTTGCCAATCTGTTCGCGCCCCTGATTGACCACTTTGTTGTACAGGCGAATATCAAGCGGAGGTTGGCACGTGGCTAATAACGATACGATCAAAAAGACAATCACAGTTACCCTGCTGTTGTGTATTGTCTGTTCCGTCGTAGTGTCGACAGCCGCTGTGCTGTTGCGCCCGATGCAGCAGACCAACCAGGAACTGGATTTCAAAAGCAATATCCTTGCTGCTGCCGGTTTGCTTGATGGCGAAGGCAGTGTTGAGGAGATTTTCGAGCAGCGGGTTCAGACCCGCGTCGTGGACCTGGAAACCGGCAAGTTCACTGATGAGGTGGATCCGGCGAGCTACGATCAGTGGAAAGCCGCCAAGGATCCCAGTCGCTCCATGAACCTGAGCGGTGACGAGGATATCGCGGGTATCTCACGGCGTGAGCGTTATGCGGAAGTTTTCCTGGTGGAAGGTCCGGGTGGCGAGCTACAGACGCTGGTATTGCCGGTCCGCGGTTATGGCCTCTGGTCCACGCTCTATGGCTTCATGGCCCTGGAGGCCGACGGGAATACCGTTGCCGGCCTCGGCTTCTATGAACACGCGGAAACACCCGGTTTGGGGGGAGAAGTGGACAATCCGAACTGGAAGTCGCAGTGGGAAGGCAAAAAAGTCTATGGTGAAGACGGCAATGTACAGTTGTCAGTCATCAAAGGCAGCGTCGATGCGTCTGACCCCAATGCTCAATACAAGGTGGATGGCTTGTCAGGCGCGACTCTGACCAGCAAGGGTGTGGATAATCTGGTCGAGTTCTGGCTCGGTGATATGGGCTTCAAGCCGTTTTTGAAGAACTTGCGCGAAGGGGAGGCCTAAGCCATGAAGAAGCTCAAGCAACTTCTGATTGAACCAATTTTTGACAACAACCCGATTGCGCTGCAGATTCTGGGTATCTGTTCTGCTCTGGCCGTTACCAACAGCCTGAGCGTGACGGTGGTGATGTGTATCGCCCTGACCGCGGTAACCGCGTTCGCCAACCTGTTTGTCTCCATGGTGCGCAATCACATTCCGGGCAGTATCCGGATCATTGTGCAGATGACCATCATCGCCTCACTGGTGATTCTGGTCGACCAGGTACTGAAGGCCGTGGCGTATGACATCAGCAAGCAATTGTCCGTGTTCGTGGGCCTGATCATCACCAACTGTATTGTTATGGGCCGTGCCGAAGCCTTCGCCATGAAGAATCCGCCACTGCCGAGCTTTATCGATGGGGTGGGTAATGGCCTGGGTTACAGTGTGATCCTGTTGGGCCTGGCGTTTATCCGGGAGCTGTTCGGCTCCGGTAGTCTGTTTGGCGTCACCCTGCTGACTCCGGTGACCGAGGGTGGCTGGTACGTGCCAAACGGTCTGTTGCTGTTGCCGCCGAGCGCCTTCTTCCTGATCGGCTTCTTCATCTGGGCCATCCGTGCCTGGAAACCGGAGCAGGTCGAAGAAGAAGAGTTCAAGATGGCGCCTAACACCAAGCCGCAGGAGGCCTGATTGTGGAACAGTTACTGAGTATTTTTGTACGGACCGTTTTCATTGAAAACATGGCGCTGGCGTTCTTCCTGGGGATGTGTACCTTCCTGGCCATCTCCAAGAAGATCAGTGCCGCCTTTGGCCTGGGTATCGCTGTTATTGTGGTGCAGGTGATTACCGTTCCGGTGAACAATCTGCTCTATACCTACGTACTGGCTGATGGGGCCCTGGCCTGGGCCGGCCTGCCCAACGTCAACCTGAGCTTCCTCGGCCTGATTACCTACATCGGTGTGATTGCCGCGCTGGTTCAGATTCTGGAAATGGTGCTGGATAAATTCGTGCCCGCGCTGTACAACGCTCTGGGTGTGTTTCTGCCACTGATTACCGTGAACTGCGCCATTCTGGGTAGTTCGCTGTTCATGGTGGAGCGCGACTACAATTTTGCCGAGAGTGTTGCCTTCGGTGCCGGTTCCGGCGTCGGTTGGGCCCTGGCGATTACCGCTCTGGCGGGTATTCGCGAGAAGATGAAGTACAGCGATGTGCCGGCGGGCCTGCGAGGCCTGGGCATTACCTTCATTACTGTCGGTCTCATGTCCCTGGGCTTTATGTCTTTCGGCGGCATCGACCTGTAACCAGCGAGGTAGGCTAGATGAATTTGGAAATTATATTGGGCGTGGTCATGTTTACCGTCATCGTTGCGGCGTTGGTGGTAATCATCCTGAGCGCCCGCGCCAAACTGGTGAGCAGTGGCGACGTAACCATCGAGATCAATCACGAGAAGAAGATCCAGGTTCCCGCCGGCGGCAAGCTGCTGCAGAGCCTGGCCAATGCGGGCCTGTTCCTGCCGTCCGCCTGTGGTGGCGGTGGCACCTGCGCGCAGTGCAAGTGTGTGGTAGAGCAGGGCGGTGGTGCCATGCTGCCCACGGAAGAAGGTCATTTCACCAAGCGTGAAGCCCGTGAGGGTTGGCGTCTGTCGTGCCAGACACCGGTCAAAGAAGACATGGTCATCGAAGTGCCGGAAGATGTGTTTGGCGTGAAGCAGTGGGAGTGCACTGTTGAGGCAAACCCGAATGTGGCGACCTTCATCAAAGAGCTGACACTGAAGCTGCCGGAAGGCGAGAACGTTGATTTCCGTGCCGGCGGTTACGTTCAGTTGGAGTGCCCGCCGCACCATGTCAAGTTCAAGGACTTTGACATTGAGGAGAAATTCCGTGGTGACTGGGAGCGCTTCGGCTTCTTTGAGCTGGAATCCAAGGTCGATGAGCCAGTGATGCGTGCCTATTCCATGGCGAACTATCCGGAAGAGAAGGGTATTGTGAAATTCAATATCCGTATCGCGACGCCGCCTCCGGGTTCCAAGGATATTCCGCCGGGCATCATGTCCTCCTATGTATTCAGCCTGAAGCCGGGTGATACCATCACCGTATACGGGCCCTTTGGTGAGTTCTTTGCCAAAGATACCGATGCGGAAATGGTGTTTATCGGCGGTGGTGCCGGCATGGCGCCCATGCGCTCGCATATTTTCGACCAACTGCGTCGAATCAAAACCGATCGCAAGATCACCTTCTGGTATGGCGCGCGCTCGCTGCGTGAGATGTTCTACCACGAGGAGTATGATCAGCTTCAGGAAGAGAACGAGAACTTCGAGTGGCATGTGGCATTGTCCGATCCTCAGCCGGAAGACAATTGGGAAGGGCCGACCGGTTTTATTCACAACGTACTGTACGACATGTATCTGAAGGACCATCCGGCACCGGAAGACTGTGAGTACTACATGTGTGGACCACCGATGATGAACGCGGCCGTCATCAAGCTGCTCAAGGATCTGGGCGTTGAAGATGAGAACATCATGCTGGATGACTTCGGCGGTTAATAGAGGACACGATTTGTTCAAGGTTCTCACAACAATAAAAACGGGGCCGGTACTGCTGGCCTCGTTTTTGTTTTTTGGTTTACTGCTGGCGGGTTGTGAAGCAGGAACGGAGCGGGACTTTCACCGTTTTTCGGGCTCGACCATGGGGACGACCTATAACGTAACCCTGGTGGCGGAAGCGGGTAAGCCCCTGGAGCTTGATGTTGAGGCGCTGCAGACGGGGCTGGATGCCGAACTGGCGCGGATCAATCAGCAGATGTCCACCTACATTGACGACTCGGAACTGATGCAGTTCAATCGCTCCGGGATTGATCGCTGGCAGACGCTCTCAGCGCCCCTCGCCGAGGTGCTGACCATCAGCCAGTCGATCAGTGAGCGCAGTGGCGGCGCATTCGATATCACCGTCGGGCCACTGGTGGATCTTTGGGGGTTCGGCCCGAGGGCGGAGCCTGAGCAGGTGCCCACCGATGAAGAGGTTGATCGGGTTCGCTCCACTATCGGCTACCAGCAGCTGTCTCTCGATGGACGACGGGCTCGCCGGCAAAGTGACATTCGTCTTGACCTGTCGGCGGTAGCCAAAGGTTACGGGGTGGATCATATTGCTCGCTGGCTTGAGAATCAGGGCTATGAACACTTTCTGGTTGAGATTGGCGGTGAGGTTCGACTGAGCGGGCAGAGCCCGAGGGGCGATGCCTGGCGGATAGGTGTGGAGCAGCCTACGTTGATTCAGGGACAAGGCCGGCAGGCTCTGGCCCTGACGGATATTGCCATGGCGACGTCCGGTGACTATCGAAATTATTTTGAACGGGGTGGCGTTCGCTACTCTCACACGATTGACCCTCGAACCGGTCGTCCTATCAGGCACCGCCTGGCGTCGGTGACCGTTTTGGCGCCTACGGCGGCCGAGGCCGATGCCTGGGCCACTGCCCTGAATGTGCTCGGGCCCGACGAGGGCATGGCGCTGGCGGAACGGGAAAAACTCCCGGTGTACATGATTGTCAAAACCGATGACGGTTTTGACGATGACTACTCCAGCGCGTTTGATCCCTGGCGCTGAGTTTTAACGCACTGGCGGGTCTGTGGTAAGCGGCCCGTCGGGCAAGTGAGGTAAGTTATGGGTATGGTTCTGGTTTCGCTGTTGGTCATGCTTCTGGTGGTGGTGGGAATGTCCATCGGCGTACTGTTTGGCCGACAGCCGCTCAAAGGCTCCTGTGGTGGCGTGGGAGCGGCGCTGGGCGAGAAAGATTACGTCTGCGACCTGTGTGGTAACGACGAAGACAAATGTAAAGAAATCAATGAGCGTCAGCAGGCGGGCCTGCCCGTCGACGATTTGGCGTACGATGCCAGCCAGACGGTGGCATCAGAGGGTAAAGAGAGAGCGACGTCCTCCAAAACCCAATCAGGAGAATAACCCTAGTGGCTGATCACACCTACGATGTGCTGGTAATCGGTTCCGGACCAGCGGGTGAAAGCGCTGCCATGTCGGCGGCAAAATCCAATTTGCGGGTTGCCGTAATTGAAAGTCGGGCTCATGTGGGCGGCAACTGCGCCCACAAAGGTACGATTCCGTCCAAATCCCTCAGACACGCCGTCAAGCAGTTGATTCGCTACAACAGCGTCAGCCTGTTCCGGGAGATGGGGGATACTCGCTGGTTGTCCTATCCCCGAGTGTTGGCGGCGGCCTCCAAGGTGATTCCCAAGCAGGTCGAGTTGCATACCGAGTTCTACATTCGCAACCGGGTGACTCTGCACACGGGGCTGGCGTCGTTTGTGGATGCGAATACGGTCAGCGTTGATTTGGGCGATGGCGCTCAGGAAACCATTACGGCCGAATCAATTATCATCGCGACCGGCTCGCGCCCGTATCGGCCCGCCGATGTGGATTTCAATCATCCCAGGGTGTACGACAGCGATACCATTCTGGAGATGCAGCATACCCCGCGTCATATGATTATTTATGGTGCGGGTGTTATCGGTTGTGAATACGCGTCCATTTTTTCCGGTCTCGGGGTGAAAGTTGACCTGATCAACAATCGTGATCGACTGTTGTCATTTCTTGATGACGAGATTTCCGACGCGCTCAGTTATCACTTGCGCGACAGCGATGTGACGGTGCGTCACAGTGAAGAATACGAGTCCATTGACGCCGACGATCACAGTGTCACGCTGCGCCTGAAATCCGGCAAGCGACTCAAGGCCGATGCGATTCTCTGGTGTAATGGGCGAAGTGGCAATACCGATAAACTGAATCTGGAAGCGACCGGGCTGGATGTGGATTACCGGGGTAATCTCAAAGTGTCACAGGACTATCGCACCTCGGTCGATAACATTTTTGCGGTCGGCGATGTCATCGGCTGGCCAAGCCTGGCCAGTGCATCGTTTGATCAGGGCAGGGCGGTCGCCGCGGTAATTACCGGGGAGCCCTGCAAGCCGGTCACCAATGTCCCCACCGGTATTTACACGCTGCCCGAAATCAGCTCTATCGGTAAAACCGAAACGGAGTTGACGGCCGCCAAGGTGCCTTACGAAGTGGGTCGGGCGTTATTCAAGAATACCGCCCGCGGGCAGATCAGTGGTGAAGACGTCGGGATGCTGAAAATACTGTTCCACGTCGACAGTCTGGAAATACTGGGGGTCCACTGCTTTGGTGCTGAGGCCGCCGAGATTGTCCACATCGGTCAGGCCATCATGAGTCAGAGTGGGGCGGGTAATACCATCCAGTTCTTCCTGGATACCACCTTCAATTACCCCACCATGGCGGAGGCCTATCGTCTGGCGGCGCTGGATGGTATCAACCGTATCAACCGCCGTTAGTGCGTGAGGGCGCCGCTTCCGCCCGGGGGCGGTGCTTCAGTACGGTGCGCAACACCCTGTCGTGCTCAAAATAGACCACGTAGTCCTCGTACACCCAACTGGAGATCGGTGGGTCGCCCACGGCCGAACGGCGTTCCTGAGGCGCACCAAAACGCGACTCCACCCGGGCCTGGGTCATGCCATTGGTGGGCACTTCTCCCGCTTTCTCGGCTCCTCCCTGTTGGCCTACCGGAATCTCCACCCGGTCGGCGCTTGCAGCGGTTGAAAGTCCAAGCCCGAGGGATAGGCTCAGGGCGAGCAAGGTATAAGATCGAAACGTCGTCATGAAGAAGCTCCTTTGGAGTAGAGGTTGCCCTTATCGTCGGGGTCGATATCCTGCAGGCGGCGTTTTTCCGCCATCTGGGCGCGCATGATCTGTTGGCTGAGAAGGTGTTGTTGTGGGTCAGTCAGCGCTTCGAATTCTGCCGCAATTTCGTAGCCGCCGGTGCGAAGTGGTTCACACCGCGCGACCCTGGCGTAGATGGCCAGCCCAACGTAGGTGGGAAGGAAGGTCAGGTTCAGGGCAAGGGGCTGGCCGAGTTCCAATGGTTCCCGGTTACTGAAAGCCAATCCGCCTTCACTGATATTGACCCGTCGCTGATCGGTGGCGTGAGTCCCGTGCAGCCTGGGTTCGCTGATCAGTTGCTGGGCGAGCAGGTCGATTTTCCGGTTGAGCAGGTAGAGATAATCGGCAATCTGCCGATCGCGGTCCTTGATCTGATAGAACAGCTGGCTCGACTCGCTGTCAATCTTTTTCAGCTCCGCGTAGGTCTTGAGCGCCGCTGCGCCGGGGAAAAGGTTCTCGGCCGGCGTGTGCCGGAGCGTGTCTTCATCGACGGCCAGGTACTCCAGGTCCAGATAGTCGTCGATACGAAAATAGAGTCGGCGTTCAGGCATAAGAGTCCCGCAACAGGCTTTTGTCATTGTAATAAGGTATAGCATACCGCGTTGCCGGTGTATCCCGCCACTCAGTCAGCGGCCTTTCGTCGGTCGGGCAGCCGGTGTTGCGCCGGTATTCGCCCCGGGAAAACCACGCTCCGGGCTTGTGGCGTTCTGGTCAATAGGGTTAAATGCGCTCATGCCAATCAATGTCCCGCTACATATCGGTCTGCGCTACACGCGCGCCAAGCGCCGCAACCAGTTTATCTCTTTCATCAGCGCCTTTTCCCTGCTGGGCATGGCGCTTGGTGTGATGGCGCTCATCGTCGTTCTGTCGGTGATGAACGGTTTCGACCGCGAGATGAAATCGCGGATTCTCAGTGTGGTGCCCCACGGTTTTATTGATGGTACGCCCGAGCTGGCGGACTGGGGCCCGGTGGCGGAGCACGTGAGAAAACATCCCGACGTTCGGGGCGTTGCGCCCTACATCGAAGGCTTCGGATTGGTCAACTACGGACGCGGCTCGGAAGGTGTCCAGATTCAGGGCATCGAGCCCGAGCGGCAGTCCGATGTCTCGGTGGTGGAGTCCCGCATGTTGCTCGGGTCGACTCTGGACCTGCAGCCAGGAGAGTTCCGGGTTGTCATGGGGCGCCTGCTCGCGCGCCAGCTTGGGCTGGCGCTGGGGGATTCGGTCACCATTACGCTACCGGATATTCGGGTGACGCCGGCAGGGGTCTACCCCCGAGTACGCCGGTTCACTCTGGTCGGTGTTTTCGAAGTCGGTGCCCAGATGGATCAGCGGCTCGCGCTGATCCATCTGGATGATGCGCGCCGGCTGTTCCGTTACCAGGGGGTTCAGGGCGTTCAGGTGCAGGTGGACGATATTTACCGGGCGGGCCCTGTGATGAGAGAGTTGGCCGCCGAGTTGCCGGGGGCGCTGCGGGTACGCGACTGGAGTGAGACGCAGGGCAGCCTGTTTCAGGCGGTAAAAATGGAAAAAATCGTCATTGCCGTCCTGCTGGGCATCATTATCGCGGTGGCTGCCTTCAACATTGTCTCCAGCCTGATTCTGATGGTGGCGGACAAGCGTAGTGACATTGCCGTGTTACGCACGCTGGGAATGACGGCCCGGCAGATCATGGCCGTGTTTATGGTACAGGGCTCCGCGGTCGGTTTCGTCGGCACGTTGACCGGGGCATTGCTCGGTTGTGTGTTGGCGCTGTACATCGGCCCCATCGTGGCGGGCCTGGAAAGCCTGCTGGACATGCGGGTATTCGATCCCTCTGTCTATTTCATCAGTCACTTACCGTCCCAGTTGCTGTGGCAGGATGTCCTGAGCATCTGTGCGGTGTCCCTGTTCCTCAGTTTCCTGGCCACGCTGTATCCCGCCTGGCGGGCTGCGAAAATCGAACCAGCAGAGGCTTTGCGCTATGAGTGATTCTACTGCAGTCCTGCGCTGCCACAACGTCCACAAGACCTATGCCCAGGGCCCGCAGACGGTATCGGTGCTCAACGCGGTGAATCTGGCAGTGGCGCCAGGGGAGCGGCTGGCCATCGTCGGGGCCTCCGGTTCCGGCAAATCGACACTGTTGAATATTCTGGGCGGGCTGGATCTGGCCAATGAGGGCGACGTGGAGGTGGCGGGTCAGTCGCTGGGCATGCTCAGTGCCGATCAACGGGGGCGCCTGCGCAACCGCAAACTCGGTTTTGTGTATCAGTTCCACCACCTGCTTCCGGAGTTCAGTGCGCTGGAGAATGTCGCCATGCCGCTGTTGATTGGCCGGGTTGCCAGAGCCGAGGCCCACCGGCGTGCCCGAGACATGTTGGCGCGGGTCGGACTCAGTGAGCGGGTCACGCACAAACCCTCGGAGTTGTCCGGTGGCGAACGCCAACGGGTGGCGATCGCACGCGCACTGGTAACCTCCCCCGCCTGCGTACTGATGGACGAGCCGACCGGCAATCTCGACAGTCATACGGCGGAATCCATTCAGGCCCTGATGACGGAACTGAACCGGGATAGTGGCACCAGTTTTGTTGTGGTGACCCACGATCTGAATCTGGCCGCCCGTATGGATCGGACCCTGACGCTGGAAGACGGAGCGCTGCATGGGTAGTGCCGGCTATATTGGTCTGATCGGACGGCGCTATGCACTGTCCCGCAGGCACAGCCATCTGGTGTCGTTCATTTCGTCCGTATCCATTGTCGGCTTGGTGATCGGGGTGGCGTTGCTGATTACCGTTTTGGCGATCATGAACGGCTTTGATCGCGAGTTGCGTGAACGTATTCTCGGCATCATGCCTCACGCCGCGCTGTATCACCGGGACGGCGTGGCCGATTATCGGGATCTGGCGGATCGGGTGAAGGCCCACCCTGGTGTGAGCTCGGCAACGCCTTTCGTCCAGTTGGAGGGGCTGTTGTCCCACAAGCGCGATGTTGCGCCCGCGGGACTGGTTGGGGTTCCGCCAGAGCAGCGCGAATCCCTGTCGGTGTTATCCGGATATCTTCCCGACGGAATATGGGAACGTCTGGCGGACAACCCTCGGGGTGTGCTGCTCGGGGCCGGTTTGGCCCGGACACTGTCGGTCGAGACCGATGACAAATTGATTCTGGTTGTGCCGGCCGGGGACGGCGCTCCCCGGGTCCAGGCGCTGGCGGTTCTGGCCGTGTTCGATACCGGCACGGAGCTCGATAATAATCTGGCACTCACCGCTCTGGAGACGGCCTCGGAGCTGACCAGTCATCCGGGCGCAGCCAGTGGTATCCGGTTCCAGGTGCACGATCTGTTCAGTGCTCCGCAGGTGGCCCGGGACCTGGTGTATGAATTGCCCGGAGGGTACTACAGCTCGGACTGGACCCGCACTCACGGTAACCTCTATCAGGCGATTCACATGTCGAAACAACTGGTGGGTCTGCTGCTGTTCCTGATTATCGCCATTGCCGCCTTCAACCTGGTGTCGACACTCATCATGGTAGTTGTGGACAAACAGGGGGATATTGCGATTCTGCGGACACTGGGGGCATCCAGTGGCGAAATTCTCGGTATCTTCATGATCCAGGGGGGAATGATCGGTATCGTGGGAACCGGTATCGGCACCGCACTTGGAGTAACCTTGTCTTACTGGGTCACGGATTGGGTTCAATGGCTGGAAAGATTGCTGGGCATTCAGTTTTTGCAGTCCGACGTGTATCCCATCAGCTATTTACCGTCAGATCTGCACTGGCCCGATGTCGCCCAGGTGGCCGGTACGGCGCTGGTTCTCAGTCTGGTGGCCAGTCTGTACCCCGCGTGGCGGGCAACCCGGGTTCAGCCCGCCGAAGCACTGCGGTTCGAGTAAGGGCAGATTCTCACTGACTGTCTCCGGACGGCGGTGGGCGACGCCTGAGCTTGCGCCGTTGCCAGCTTTTGACCACGGTCCAGCGCCAGAATAGCTGCATCACCACATAGCCCAGTACACCGAAGACCAACCCCGAGAGCAGCGAACCCACCAGTAGCGGTTTCCAGATCAGGCTGAACTCGTGCATCAGCCAGTGCCAACTCAATTCCAGTGAAACCTGAACCGGCGGTAATTCCAACAGCCAGCGGCCCAACTGATAGGTTGAAAAGAAAATGGCGGGCATGGTCAGTGGGTTACTGATCCATACCAGCGCCACCGAGATGGGCAGGTTACAGTGAAGCAGCAGTGCCAGGAGGGCGGCGATGGGCATCTGGCCGGGCAGCGGGATAAACGCCACAAAGATGCCGACGAAGAACGCCACTGACACTGAATGGCGGTTCAGATGAAACAGGTTGGGATCGTGCAGCAGGTCCCCGAGAAAATGCAGGGCGGGGTTGCTCTTGATGGCGTGTGCGCTGGGGATGAAGCGCCGTAGTAGCTTGCGTGCCATACTCGATCACATAACGGCCGAAAATAATGGGGCCATTATGCCTGTCCTCGGGTGAAAAAACGATGATAAACCACGCGAAGTGGGGCGTTATTTCGCAATTCTGGGCAGCTCATCGAGATGGCTCAGAAGCCAGGTGCAACCCTCATCAATGCTCTCATCCTGGCTCAGAAGATTGCGTAGCCGGTGTTGGCACTCGTTCAGGGCGTTGTCAATGACCGCCCGGGTGGCGTCGCTTGCTTCCAGAACGGAGCAGGCCCTGTGCATCTGTTCAATCAGTGTGTCGACCAGGCGCAGCGTTTCCTCGACCTGATAGGCGTAGCGAATTTCCATATTGACGAGCGTATTGTGGGCACCATCGGACCACTCCTGCAGATAGCGGCGCTGCTGTTGGCTGGCCTGTTCAATTTCCAGACTGTTGACCCTTGTTCCCGTGATATCCATCAGCGCCTGAAGCAGCTGTTCGGTTTTCTGCAGCTCCTGTTCATCGGCATGCGGGTCCTTGAGCAGCAGGTGCATATGGTCGCTCGCGAACATGATGCCCTCGTTCAGATACGCCACGTTCTGGCTGATGGTGGTGCGGCGAATCATGGCCCGCTCGCGCTCATTAAACTGCTTTGCGGGGAAGTACTCCGCATGTCCGAGTTTTGACTGGAGGTAAAAGCCGGCTACCAACTGGCCCCGTTTGAGGGCACTGATCACGCACCGGGCCAGCTCCTCAATGGACTGGACGCGAACACTCGCCTGGGCGAACTGACTCAGAATGGAATCCCGCTCGCTGTTCAGCAGTACGTCTTCGAGCCGGTTCGCCATCGCGCTCAGCTCCGATTGCAGTTGTTCAAGCGATACTTCCTCGTCAGACGGCCCGGACGAGTGCGCTTGCTGTTGCTCGCGTTCCTTCAATTGTGTGTAGAGAAGGTCCACCTCGCTTTCCAGTGCAAGAATGCAGTGCTCGCACTCTCTCACCAGTCGCTCAAGTTTGGCCAGTTTTTCCGTTTGTTCCGCCCGCTCGGCGTCATTCTCGGTTTGAGGAATGGCGTCTCTCAGGAGACGCATTTCACCCTCAAGGTCTACGATCAGGTTCCGCTGCCGGGTGTTGTTGTGGCGCAGTTGCTGGATTTCGGCCAGGGAGTAGGGCGATTGACCGAAACCGCCGGAGGCCATCGTCAGCGCCTGGCTGCTGTCAGCCATGTTGGTGTGAATCACCCGGAGGGTTTCCTCGATCTGCTCCATGGACTCTGAAGGTTTCGAGGCCAGTTCTGTTGACCCGGATTCGCGCTCGTCAGCGTCGCGTGCCGACGTTTGGGAGCCGGCCTCCGTACCTGTTCGCTGCTGTTTCAGTTCCTGAATGTGCTGTTCGGATCGGAACAGCTCGGCTTCCAGACGCTTGATGGTTTGTTCAAGATGACTGCTGCGGTTGTCCGGAAACTCGGTGCTATAGGCGCGCAGCTCTCGAGCCAGCTCACTATTCAGACGCTGATTGTCGGCGGAAAAGTGTTCAATGTTGGTCAGGCGCCGTTCGGGGGGCGCCACCAGAGGGCGAGCGTCGGAGTCCATGATGTCCCGCAACTGGCGACGCAGGCTATCGGCGTCGCCATCCTGTGACTGGCTCAGCGCCTGATTGATTTTCTGCAGCTTTTCGATGGTAACGCGATTTTCTTCCTGCAATCGTTCCAACTCTTCCCGTTTGAGCCGGTTCAGTTCCAGTTTGCGCTGCAGATCCCGCGCCTGCTTTTCGAAACCTTTCAGTTTTTCGACCCGCTGCTGGAGCAGTTTCACCTGATTGTTACGCTGGCGTCCCGGCTTGCTCTCCTGTCGGTCAACCACCCAGCGGGCGATGTCATACAGTTGTTTTTCCAGGAGTACCCAGGAATCTCCAGAGGCTTTTTCTTTGCGATAGGCCCGCTCTTCGGCTTCAGAGAACAGGTATCGAAGCGCGGCAATTTTCGCGTTGAAGGGATGTTCCGGCGTCAATCGGGGCAGAGTGGTCTGGGTAATATTCCGGTAGCGATCCCGCGCCTCATCCTTCACGCGCAGGAGGTAATCGGCCACGGCATCGCCCTCTGAGGGCGATGCCGGCGGGGGCGTGCGGTTCTGGGCCCGTTCGGTGCGCACGGTGTTGCGCAGGCGCTGATAGGCGGCCATGACTTTTTTCTGATGGCGACGCTCACGCAGCAAGAGCACACCGAGCAGCGCGCAACCCAGAGAGAGCAGAAACACCAGCTCTCCCAGAATGATCGTTGTCAGTGTCAACGAATCCAGCATTTTTTATGCGCCCTCTGAAAGCGTCAAATTACTGTCGATACCGAGTTGAAACTGTGGACTCTGTCACAGTTAGATAGAGTCGGACCCAGTATAGCCCGTAATAGGCTTGGTGGTGTGGCCTGCTTTACGCATAATCGGGGCTCGTCCTCACGCAAAGGAAATGCGATGACCCCTCCAGAAAATCCGGCCCCTCAGGGTACCGGTCGTTCAGCGATAGCGAAGACTGTACGTCGGTGGATGACAAGCCGGCGCCGCGCCTTTTCCCTCAACGGGGCGTTGGTGAGCTGTTCTCTGGGAATTATCCTGGCCTCCCAGCGGCCATACTTGCCGCCGCCATTCGTATTGGGTCTGTTAGTGCCACTGATTCTGGGACTGTTCTGGCGGGCACCCCGGTGGCGACAGTGTCTGGCGTTCGGGCTTCTGGGGTTTCTCTGGGGAGCGTCGTTTGGTCACTGGCAGCTTTATCATCGCCTCCCCCAGTCTTTCGGCGGCGCGGAGATTCGCGTTCAGGGGATACTGGTCGGTCTGCCGGACCACGATGCGCGTCGCGAGCGTATCCGCTTGCAGGTTGAGCGGGTCGAATCAACAACGGGGAGCCCTCTGGACCTGCCGTTACGGCACATTCTGGTCAGTTGGTATGGCGGGCCGTCTCTGCATGCCGGTGAGCGCTGGCAACTGACATTGAGAGTCCGACCGCCACGGGGTTTCGTCAATCCCGGCGGACTGGATTACCAGCTCTGGTTGATGCGCCAGGGGGTCGATGCGACCGCTTATGTACGGGAAAGCGCCGATAACCGGCGGCTGGCGGCGCCGTCCGCCCAATCGTTAAGTTACTGGCGGGAGCGGGTTCGGCACTGGCTGGAAGGCCGACACGGCTTGGTGCACCGGGATCTGATGCAGGCGCTATTGATTGGGGATCGATCCGGACTAAGTCCGGAGCGCTGGGCTCAGCTGCTGCGCTCCGGAACCAATCACCTGTTGGCCATTTCCGGGTTGCATGTGGGAATGGTGGCCCTGGCGGGGTTGTGGTGTGGCGGGGTTCTGGGGCGTGGGCTCAACGTGCTGTGCCACCGGGTACCCGCCTCGGCCTCGGGGCAGGTGCTCGCGCTACTGTGTGCGCTGCTTTACAGCGCCCTGGCCGGCTTCAGCATACCGACTCAACGAGCGTTGATCATGATCGGCGTGGTCCAGTGGATGACGCTTTGCCGGCGGACGTTACCGGCGCCAACCGGACTGTTGTTGGCCTGGTTGGCGGTGCTGCTGCGGGATCCCCTCGCGCCCTTCGACCCCGGGTTCTGGCTCAGCTTCACCGCCGTCGCGGTGCTCGTGCTGGCGTTCACCGGTCGTCGGCGCCCGAGTGGACGGCAGCGGGGCGGTGGGGTAGTGACGTCCCAATGGGCGGTGTTTCTGGGGTTGCTGGTTCCGCTGTTGATATTGATGCACGGTGTGAGCCTGCTGGCGCCGATCGCCAATGTACTGGCCATTCCGCTGGTGACCCTGATGGTGGTCCCCTGGTTGCTGCTGGCATTGGCGCTGAGCGTGGTCTGGCCCTGGGCCAGCGAAATGGCACTGACTGTTGCCGATGTGGGGTTGTCCGCGCTGTTGACCTGGCTGGGATGGTTGGAGGCGTTGGCGCCAATGGCATTGTTTCAGGCGGTGTTGTCCGGGCCCGCCTTGGCATTGGCCGGACTGGCGGCGTTATTGACGTTGTTGCCAAGGGGGATGCCCGGTCGCTGGTTGGGGTATCCGGGGTTGCTGTTGGCGCTATTGCTGCCGGGACCACCGGTACCGCCTTTGAGGGTTGCGTTTCTGGATGTGGGGCAGGGACTGGCCGTAGCGGTACAGACGCCGGATTATCGGCTGGTGTATGATACGGGCCCCACTTACAGTGAGCGGCTGGATGCGGGCTCCGGCGTGATCGTACCTTACTGGCGGCAATTGGGTGTCCATCAACTGGACGCCGTGGTGGTCAGTCATCGTCACGATGACCACGCCGGTGGCCTGTCCAGTGTGCTGAGCAGCCTGCCCACGGAAACGCTGTGGGTTGGTGATCCGGAACTGCCTGCACCGATGCCCGGGAAAGAGTGCCACCAGGGCGCCTCGTGGCAATGGAATCAGGTGAGTTTCCGGTTTCTGCACGGAGGCTTTCCCGCTCGGATGAACGACAACAACCGCTCCTGCGTTCTTGAAATCGAATACGCCGGCCAGCGAATCCTGTTGACTGGGGATATTGAGCGGGAGGTGGAGTGGCGATTGATCGGCCGGGATCAGCTCCGGGGGCCGGTTGACGTGCTGCAGGTGCCACACCATGGCGCAACGACATCGTCCTCGGTGGAGTGGGTCGCCCGGACCCGGCCTTCCACGGCGGTGATCAGCGCGGCTTACCGGGGGCGACACGGTCATCCGGATCAGGCGGTGGTGGAGCGTTATCGCGCCCGGGATGCTGAGGTGCTCAATACCGCCACACTCGGCGCCATTGTGTTCGAGTGGGATAAGCAGGGGAGGCGCCGCGAGCGGTATGCCCGGCAAGCCCCCAGACGGTGGTGGTATGAATAACCGTGCGTCGGGGACTGACTGTCGCAAAATGTGACAGGGTGTTTTCCCGCTGGAAATGGTCTGTGCTATCTTGCGCCCCTGATGGGTGCGCCTTGGCCAGAAAACGATTTAAAAGAGGAAAAGTTCAGTGTTTGAGATTATTACCGCGGGTGGCTGGTTGATGGTCCCCATTATTCTCTGTTCCATCCTGGTGATTGCCATTGGTGGTGAGCGTTACTGGACTCTCGACCCCAAAAAAATCGCTCCACGGCACCTGCTGGCACAGGTATGGAGCTGGATCAAAAACAATCAGCTGGACGCAGGCAAGCTCCGCGAGCTCAAGCAGTCGTCTCCCCTGGGGCGCATCCTGGCCGCCGGTCTGAGTAATTCCCGGCACGGACGGGAGGTCATGAAAGACAGTATCCAGGAGGCGGCCAGCCAGGTCATCCATGAAATGGAGCGCTACCTGACCATCCTCAGCACCATTGCCAATATCGCACCGCTGCTCGGTCTGCTCGGCACCGTGATCGGTATGATCAAGGTGTTTACCGCCATCATGCTACAGGGCACTGGCAATGCCGGCGTTCTGGCCGGCGGGATTTCCGAGGCGCTGATCACTACCGCCGCCGGCCTGACCGTGGCCATTCCCGCGATGATTCTGCACCGCTTTTTCCAGCGCCGGGTCGACACCATTGTGGTCACCATGGAAGAAGAAGCGGTAAAACTTGTGGACGCCCTGCACAGCGACCGTCGGGTCGATGTGAAAGCCAACTGATTGACCGAGGAGCAAGCGGGTGCAATTTCGACGTCAATCTAGAGAAAATGACAGCATCAATCTGACACCATTGATCGATGTGGTATTTCTGTTGCTGATTTTCTTTATGGTGTCCACCACCTTTACCAAAGAAACCCATTTGAGCATCGACCTGCCCGAAGCCGAAGGTGAAGCGAGCGAGCAGGACGCCGATGCGCCGCTGGATATTCTGATTACCGCGGAAGGCGATTACTCGATCAATGGTCGCAGCTTGGTAAACAGTAAGCTGGTGACCCTGATGTCGGCTTTGGAAAAGGCCTCGGAGGGCAACAATCAGTTGCCTCTGACCATTACCGCTGATGCCAAAGCCCCCCACGAAAGCGTGGTCCGGGCCATGGATGCTGCCGGCCAGTTGGGGTTTGTGCACCTGAGTATCACCACCCGGCGCCCCGAGTCCGGGGAGTGATTCGGGGGCGTTTGACATGACGCTGGCCTCGGTCTGGGAAAATGCCTGGTACGGTAAGGCCCGCTGGGTATACCTGCTGGCGCCGGTGGCCTGGCTGTTTCGTGTGCTGGCGCGCCGGCGTCGTGTCCGACTGGAGCGCGGCGCGGTCGCGTTTGATGTACCGGTGGTGGTGGTCGGCAATATCAGTGTCGGTGGTACCGGAAAAACCCCGCTGCTCATTGCCCTGGTGCAACGTCTGCAAGAGGCGGGTCACAAACCGGGCGTGGTCAGTCGGGGTTATGGGGGCAAGGCGCCCGGCTACCCCTTGATGGTTTCACCCGACACCCCGGTAACCCATTGCGGTGATGAGCCCCTGACGATCGCCCGGGCAACCCGGTGTCCCGTGTGTGTCGGCCCGGATCGGGTTGACGCCACGCAGGTACTGCGCCAGAAAGGCTGCGACATTGTACTGAGCGACGACGGCCTGCAGCATTACCGTTTGGCTCGGGATCTGGAAATTGCCGTGGTGGACGGCGCCCGCGCTTTCGGCAATGGCTGGTGCCTGCCAGTCGGGCCGTTACGCGAGCCTGTTGAACGGCTCAATGAGGTCGACTGGGTGGTGGTCAACGGTTCAGGGGACAAGGTGCGTCAACAGGCCCCGACGTTGCGCACGACCCAGTACGCTATGACGGTGACCCCGGATGTCTGGCATCGGGTGTCTGATGACGCCCGTGCATCGCTGACCCATTTTGCTCCACAGACACCGGTGCATGCGGTGGCGGGTATCGGCAATCCCGACCGGTTTTTTGCCACGCTGAAAAGCCTTGGGCTGGAACCGATTCCCCACCGCTTCGCCGATCATCATCATTACCGCCCGGGCGAGCTGGTCTTCCAGCCGGCATTTCCAGTTGTGATGACTGCCAAAGATGCGGTCAAGTGTCAGGCATTCGCCCAAGCGGACTGGTGGTACCTGAGTGTCAGCGCCACATTGCCGGAGGCGTTCTGGAACGACTTCCTGAAACGCATTGATGCCCTCAAATCCACACCTGAAGCGAATTCGATTCCATGAGTTTTTACGTTGTCATCCCCGCCCGTTACGCCTCCTCCCGGTTGCCCGCAAAACCACTCAAAGACATCGCCGGCAAGCCGATGATTCAGCACGTTTACGAACGCGCCTGTGAGAGCGCCGCCACGAAGGTCATCATCGCCACGGATGATGAGCGCATCGAACTGGCGGCCCGCGCTTTCGGGGCGACGGTGTGTATGACCTCCCCGGATCATCAGTCGGGGACCGATCGGTTGCAGGAGGTGGTCAGCCAGTTGGGGTTGCCGGACGATGCCATCGTGGTCAATGTGCAGGGCGATGAACCTCTGATTCCGCCGGCGGTCATCAATCAGGTGGCGCAGAATCTGGCGAATGACGATTCGGCGAGTGTGGCAACCTTGTGTGAGCCGATTGAGTCGGTGGAGGATTTTTGTAATCCGAATATTGTGAAGGTGGTGAGCGATATGAGCGGTCGCGCGCTGTATTTCAGCCGGGCGCCGATTCCGTATCCTCGCGATGCGTTTGCGGGGGAGGGAAGGGCATTACCGGAGGGGTTTGTGGCGCGGCGGCATATTGGGATTTATGCGTATCGGGTGGGGTTGTTGCACCGGTTTGTGACTTGGGATCAGGCGCCGTTGGAGCGGTTTGAGTCGTTGGAGCAGTTGCGGGTCATGTGGCAGGGTGAGTCGATTCACGTTGCGGAGGCTTGCCGGCCTGTTCCTGGTGGTGTCGACACTGAACTTGATTTGGATCGGGTTCGTCGGTTGTTGGGTTAGTCGGTATTTGGTCTGGTGGTTTTTTTTGAGTCCGGCGTCAGTGGGGCAGATAGCGTTTGGAGACCCGCCGTGAACCCATCCATGGGGGCTTCTCGTCGACATCCATGTCTCCGAGAGTCTCCAAACGCTATCTGCCCCTCTGCCGCCTCCGTGTGAACTTGACGATTGTTCTCGACGCCTATGCGTAACGAGACCAGAACTGAAGTCGTAAAGATGAAATCAGTATTTATTAGGCAAAGGTTTAAGCATGAGCGTCAATGTATTATTTGTGTGTCTGGGTAATATCTGTCGGTCGCCTACCGCCCATGGGATATTTGAAGAGAAAGTCCGCCAGGCGGGATTGGAGAAACGTATCCAGATCGATTCGGCGGGTACGGGTGCCTGGCATATTGGCAAAGGGCCCGATGCGCGCTCCCAGCGTGCGGCGCTCAAGCGCGGCTATGATCTCAGTCACCTTCGGGCCCGGCAGGTCAATCCGGCCGACTTTGAAGAATATCATTACATTCTTGCCATGGATCACAGCAACCTGCAGGATCTGCAAGCCATCAGGCCGGCACATTTCACCGGGCACCTTGGACTCTTTCTTGAGTTTGGTGAAAACGCTCACTATCGCGAAGTCCCCGATCCCTACTACGGCGAAGGTGACGGTTTTGAGCTGGTGCTCGATCTGGTTGAAAGTGCCTGCGATGGGCTGATTCAACACATAAAAACTCAGCGGTAATAAGAGAGAGCCGGTGCGCGTGGACATACAGGACAACATCAACCTACAACCCTACAACACCCTGGCAGTGCCGGTCACGGCGCGGCATTACGCCGAGGTCACCGACGTGGCGCAACTGCCGGCGCTGCTTCAGTTTGCGCGCGAACGGAATTTTCCCCTGCTGATTCTCGGTGGCGGTAGCAATGTGGTGCTACGTGAGGATTTCCCCGGTCTGGTCCTCCATATGCGGATGACCGGGAAAATGCTGGTTCAGGAAGACCGTCATCACTTCTGGCTTCGCGTTTCCGCCGGCGAAAACTGGCATGAGCTGGTGCAGTATTGTCTTGAGCACGAATACTGGGGGCTGGAAAATCTGTCCTTGATTCCCGGCTCTGTGGGGGCGGCACCAATCCAGAATATCGGCGCCTACGGCGTGGAGCTGAAAGATGTCTTTTCCGAGTTGGAGGCCATGGATGTCGCGACCGGTGAGGTACACCGGTTCGATAAAGACGCCTGCGAGTTCGGTTATCGTGACAGCCTGTTCAAGCGCAGTGGCAAAGACCGATACATCATCTTGTCAGTGACCCTGAAACTGTCCCGGCAGCCGCATCTGAAGGTGACCTATCCCGCCTTGAAAGAAGCGGTTCGGGAGATTCCCGTAGCTCAACTGACGCCGGTGGTGGTGAGTGAGGCGGTGTGCAGGGTCCGGCGTCGTAAGCTGCCGGATCCCGCGGAGATTCCCAACGTGGGCAGTTTTTTCAAAAACCCGCTGGTGGGGCTGGACCAGTTTCTCGAGTTGCAGGTGCGTCATCCCGGGCTGGTGTCCTATCCGGTCGATGCGCGGCATGTAAAACTCGCCGCCGGGTGGTTGATCGAGCGTGCGGGGTGGAAGGGCGTGGCGCGCGGCCCGGTGGCCGTGCATGCGCGCCAGGCGCTGGTGCTGACCAATCCCGGTCGTGCATCCGGCGCGGACGTGCTGGCTCTGGCGGAGGAGATTCGCCATTCTATTGCCGCAGAGTACGGCGTGGATCTCGAGCCCGAGCCCCGGGTTTATCCCTGAAGCGTTGTCCCGGCGGAGGTGGCGCTGAAGGGTCAGTACAGCTCGACCACAACGCGGAAGCCCAGGGTGCTATCCCGATAATCGGCGGGCTCACCCCGTCGTACATGAGAGGCGATATTGCCCACTGAATCCTCAAAAGAACCGCCGCGTACGGTTCGTTCGGAGCAGCTGTCCGTAACCAGCGGCGAGCCGTCCTGAGGCATTTCCAGCAAATGGTTACGGTAACAGTCCCGGGTCCATTCGGCGACATTGCCGGCGACACTGTGCAGGCCGAAGGCATTGGCCGGGTAGGAGCCCACCGGTGCACTCTTTGAAAAAAAGAGGCCGGTGTACTCACTGTTGCAGCCGCGTCGACAATTGGCCAGACCGTCGGCGTCGGCGCCGGTCTCTCCCCACCAGAAGGTCGTGCTGGTGCCCGCCCGTGCGGCGTACTCCCACTCGGCCTCACTCGGTAACCGGTAGCGTTTTCCCGTGGTGTCACTGAGCCAACGGACGTAGGCCTGAGCATCGTTCCAGCTCACATTGATCACAGGGCGATTGTCCCGTCCCCAGCGCTGGTCATCGGGCAGGGAGCGATCGGTGGCCCGGGCAAATTTATCATAGTCGGCGAAGGTGATTTCAAAGCGGCTGATGGCAAACGCCCGGGGAATGCGGACGTTGCGCTCGGGCATGCTGCGGCTGTCCAACTTGCTGCCCATGGTGAAACGGCCGGCGGGGACAATCACCATTTCGGGCCCGCGGTCGCCATCGCGCAGCTCGTTGTAGAAGGTTGCGCCGGCCACGGGTGTTTTGCGCAACGAGACGGGCAGGGTCACCGCCTGGTCCTCCACTTCGATCCAGCGGGTGTCGGTGTCGTAGCCGGGATAGCTGGTTTCGATATGATAGCGTCCGGGCAGCAAAGGAATGCCAGGGTAATATCGGTCCGGTATGTTCAGGATGCGGACCCGGGCGTTTTCCGGCTCCGGGGTGACCCGCAATTCGTACCGTGGTGGGGCGGCCGCGGGCGTATCGACGGGCGCCTCGGGCGTCATCCCCATCAGCGTGTCAGTGGATGTGGGGCGGGTCTCGGGTTCGGGGCGTAACACCAGCGGGGTCGTGGGAATGTTGGTTGTGCGCACCGCTTCGGGTCTGGCCTCGGTCGTGCCGGGGGCGATCAAGTGCGCTGTGCGCCGGGCAAGCGACTGCACCGGCTCCGGCAGCCAGCGCTCACCGGGCAGTGACCACTCATTCAGTGCCAGACTGAAAGCACCCCAGATGACGGTCAGCAGTATTACCAGAGTCAGGGTGCGTGAGAGCAACCGCCGGCCACGCCACAGTGAGTGGTAGTGCGCCGCCTGCTGAACCTGGGTGGAAATGACCGTGGTGTGCTCTTTAGGCGGATTCAAGGGACCTTTGATTTCAGTCACCCGGATTTGCGGGTGGCGGTACAGGCCACGGCGTGGTGTCCAGCGAAGCGCGCACAGGCTCTGCCAGCTCAGGCGCAGCTGCTCCCGAATGGCGCCGAGTGTGGTCGCCAGCAATGCCCTGAACAGCGAGAGAAGCTGCACCCGGGTGGAGTCCGCCGTGGTGAAGTACGTCTGCCCCAGTCCCGATGGACCTTCGAGCGCATCAATGGCGGCCACCAGGTCCCGACCCCGCTGAAAACGGTTGTCCGGGTCTTTGGCCAGCAGTTGGTTGAGAATTTTCTGGTAGGCCTGGTATTGCGGCGGAAGCTTGGGAATGGGCGCGGTCAGGTGTTTGATGGCGATGGCCACCGCTTCATCCGCCTGATAGGGCACCTGCCCGGTCAGCATTTCGTAAAAGACCACACCCAGGCTGTAGATGTCGGCGCGACCATCCACCGGTTTGCCCCGGGTCTGTTCCGGACTCATATAGTGGGGGGTACCGACCACGGTACCGGCATTGGTCATCCGTGAGGCGGAGCTTACGGTCTTGGCCACGCCGAAGTCGGACAGAACTGCTGAGTTGTCTTCCCGGAACAGAATATTCTCGGGTTTGATGTCCCGGTGGATATAGCCTTTTTCATGGGCGTGATCCAGCGCACCGGCAATTTCCCGGGTGATCCGCAGGACTTCCTGGGTGCTCAGGCCCGAGGCCATTTTTTCGTGAATGGAGCCCCCGGCCAGATAGTCCATGGCGATGTAATTCAGGTTTTTGTAGCGCCCGATATCGTAGATGGACACAATGTTCGGATGCGACAGCTGACCGACGATATTGGCTTCACGCTGAAATCGTTCACTGAAGACCGGGTCGCCATTGAGTGCCGGGGACATGACCTTCAGGGCCACTTCTCGTCCCACACTCAGTTGAATGGCGAGGTAGACGGTGGACATGCCGCCCTGGTTGATTTTCCGAATGATGCGATAGCCGGGAATGTGCATTACCGGGCCACCCAATAGAGCACTAATGCCAGTGACAGGAGGGCGGTGGCGTATAGGGCCAGATCCGGGCCACGTCGACCGGTAATGTGTGGCACCCACTGCCACAGAGTGCTCCAGCGCGAGCGCCGGCTCAGCGGTGACTGAATCAGCTGCAGGGTAATATTGTCCCGTCCGCCGGCGTCCAGTGCGGCTCGCATCAGCCGGTTGACGGCCGCGCGCGGGCTGCGGCAGCGAAACAGCAACCGGGCCAGGGCTTCGTCATCCAGCTCGTCGGTGAGCCCGTCGCTGCACAGCAGAATCCACTGATCCTTCAGCCATTGGCCGCGCACTGAGTCGACCTTGACCTCCTGCAGTTCATAGGAACCCAGGCATTGGGTGATGATGTTTTTATCCGGATGGCCCTCGACCTCCGCTTCCTCAATCACGCCGGAGGCGAGCAGCATCTGCACGTAGGAGTGGTCGGTGGTCAGGCGCTCGAGTCGACCGCCGTCTTCGGTGTGGGTCCAGAGGTAGGCCCGACTGTCTCCCACCCAGGCGACTTCGTAGTCGTCATCCCGGCTGCGCAGGGCGACGATGGTGGAGCCCATGCCCGGTGCGCCCTCGCCATTGGCGGCGGCCTTGAGTACGGCCCGGTGCGAGGCCTGAATGGCTTGGGTGAGGCTTTTGTGTTGCTGGTCCAGGAGGGTATCCCGGACGATGGCACTGGCGACTTCTCCGGCTTCATGGCCCCCCATGCCGTCGGCCACTAACCAGAGGCCGCGTTCGGGCAGGCTCAGGTAGGTGTCTTCGTTGTTGTCGCGCTTGTGACCCGCGTGGGTGGCGGCGCTGTATTCCAGGGGTGGCTGGGGCATAGTTAGTCCGTTGTCACCATCGTATGTTACCGGCTTGGGATCGCCTCGGGAATCCTAAAGCACTTTGCCGTCGAAAACTACATAACAGGTCGCGGTTTGAGGTGTCGATGTGCCGAAGCGGCTGCACACGTTAGAAACCGTCCCGATGTTTGGAGAGGACTATTCTTTTTGCTTCGTAGGCAGTGCTCCGCCTGGGTAACCCCTTGTGAGACACGCCGTGAACCCATCCATGGGGGCTCATCACCCGCCGGTCCCCTTCGCGCTCCGGGCGCTTCGGGACACTTCCCACATCCATGTGGGGCGTCCAGGCGGGTGACGGTCTCACAAGGGGTTACCCAGCCTCCGCGGTGCCAGTGTAACGTTCCGGGAACTCGGACCTTTCAAAAGAGGGCTTGTGTAACAACCCAAGTAATATCCGGCACTGAGGGCCGTGAGGGGGAAACCCTTTCAAGACCGTAAGCGGAGGGACTCCGCGCGTCGAGCCCCCAGGGATGGGTTCACGGCGTGTCTTGAAAGGGTTTCCCCCTCATGGCCCGGGCGTCACCTATTCTCTGCACCTTCTTTACTAACGGCTACCCAGGCGGAGCATTCCTTCCGAAGTTACTTAGCCAATGACAAACATACCCCTTTAAAGCTCGCGCAACTCCAATCCCAAACTTTCCAGAACCGCTCGTTCTCCACTGTGACTGACCACCGCCGTGCTGGCCCGTTCTGGTTTCAGGTACTCATTGGCCACGCGCTGGATATCGGCCAGGGTGACGCCCAGCACCCGGTTGCGGAAGGTTTCGCGCTTTTCACGGGTGCGGCCAAACAGCTCCGCCTGATAGGTCTGGCGGGCTTCACCGGCCGGAGAGGCGGGCTTGTCCAAACTGCTGACCACCCCCAGAATCGCCTCCTCCAACGGCTGCCACTCGTGTTCGCTGGACAACAGCCAATCCACGGCCGCCTCGAAATCCTTCAGAGTATCCGCCAGGCGGGGATCCCGGTAGGAGAAGAAGCGGAAGGCCGCGATATTGTTGTCCTGGCTGGCACCGCCGCCGTAGGCACCGCCCTGCTCGCGAATGGTCCGGTGCAGATAACCGTTGCGCAGGAAGCCGGCCAACACCGTCAGGGCGGCCGCGTCCGGGTGCTCCGAGGGCACCGTCGGGTAGGCCTGGGCGCAGAAGTTGACCTGGGTGTTGGTCAGCCAGCCCTCGCGGACCGGCTCGTGAACGGCGGGCAGTCCGAAGGACCGGAAATCGGCCACCGGCGGCTCGCTGGGCCAGTGAGACTGCACGGTGTCGCGCAGCTCGTCGAGCTGATGGGGTTCTCCTATCAGCAGGAACTCCCGTGGTGCGACCCGCAGGCGGGCATGGATGCCTTCCAATTGGGCGGCGTAGGCTTTCAGGGATTCGCCGTCCTTCAGGGCCTGATCCAGCCGCTTCAGGTGGGCGATGCCCTCGAGGCCGCCAATCCGGTGCGTCAGGCGAGCCGAGGGGGCCATGCCGGCGCAGGCGGCCAGCATCGCCAGGCTGTGGCCGTTGCCGGTGATGCTCTGTTCACGGCGGGCGCGCATCTGCGAAACCAGCTCTTTGAGCCGGTTGTGCTCGTCAAAGCGCGGCTCGGTCAGGGTTGCGCGCAACAGTTCGTTCATGGCCCCGGCATTGCGGTTCAGTGCCTTGGACCCCAGAGTGAAATAGGCGTCGATGTTCTGCACATCATCGGTGGTGCCGCGCACCGTCGCCGACGCGCTGATGCCGCCCACCGCGCTTGCCTGCCAGCGCTGGGTCTCCAGGTAGTCGAGGTTGCCCAGACCGACTTCGGTCAGGGCGTTGCAATAGAGCGGCAGCAGCGGCTGCTCCTCATCGCTGATGTCCGGGAGCTTGCAGGTGACCTGTTCGTACACCAGGCCGTTGGTGCCGGCACCGTAGCGGCGCAGCGGGTCGCTGGCGGGGTTCTTCGGGTCGAGGGTTTCCCGGCTGCCTTCGACATACGCCATGGTCTTGGGAATGTCTTCCAGGCCGACTTTGGGCAGGATGCTGTCGTCGTCTTTCTGTACCTGGCGCTCCTGCAGGGCTTTGGCGCGCTGCACAATCCACTGGCGATCGTCGTCGGTGAGTTTGGCGCTGATATCGGCCAACCGTTTTTGTTCGGCCTCCTGGGCCCGGCGGGTGAACTGGCTGTCCGGGCGTAAGGTCAGGCGTAAACGGTGGGGGTTGTCGAGCAACCAACGGCGCACCAGCGAGGGAATGAAATCGGGGCTCCGGACCTTTTCCCGCAGTTTCACCAGAGCCGAATCCAGGTCGAGCAGGGCGATGGGATCGGCCCGGTGGGTGGCCGCGGGCAGGCTGTTCATGATCAGTTGCAGGCCATAGGGAAAACCGTCCCCACCGACCTCACGCTGCTGCAGTTCCAACTGGTGCAGGGCGCTTTCAATCAGTTCCTGGGGCACGCCTTCTTCGGCTACCCGTTCCAGAGTTCCCAGTATCAGTTGTTCCACTTCCGGAACCTTCTCCAACTGACAGCCTTCCAGTCCGCAGGCGAAGGCCAGCTCGTACTGGGAATCATCCAGTCCGCACAGCGGCGAGGGGGCCTGGCCCAGGTCGGAGGTTTCCAGCGCATGCAGCAGGGGGGATGCGCTGTTATCCAGCAGGACAGCCGTCATCAGTTGGCTCTCCAGCGTCTGATCCAGATCGGTGATGTTGCCGAGCAGCCAGCCCATGACGACATGGGTCTTGTGCGTCGGGTCCTCACCTTCCTCCAGCGGGTAGGCTTCTTCCACCGCGATGGGGGCGTGGTAACGCTTTTCTTCGCCTACGGCAATGACATCATTCAGACGCTCGAAGCGGTGCAGGGCTTTGGCTTCAAACTTGGCCTGATGCTCCTCCGCGGGAATGTCGCCGTAGGTCATGAAAATCGCGTTACTCGGATGGTAATGGGTGCGATAGAAATGCTTGAGTTGCTCGTAGGTCAGATCCGGGATGTGCTCGGGATCGCCGCCGCTGTTGTGGTGATAGGTGGTGGTCGGGAACAGGTAGCGACACAGCGACTGCCACAGTTGTGCGGGCACCGAGCTCATGGCGCCTTTCATTTCGTTGAACACCACGCCTTTGAAGGTCAGCGGGGAGTCGGGGTTGTCCGGTTCCTTGAACTCCAGGCGATGGCCTTCCTGGGCAAAGTCCAACTCGTCCAGACGGGAGAAAAACACCGCATCCAGATACACATCCAGCAGGTTGTCGAAATCCTTGCGGTTCTGACTGGCGAAGGGGTAGGCGGTCCAGTCCGGACTGGTGAAAGCGTTCATGAAGGTGTTCAGGGACCGGCGGATCATCATGAAAAACGGATCGCGCACCGGGTACTTTTCGCTGCCGCACAGCGCGGTGTGCTCGAGAATGTGGGCCACTCCGCGGGAGTCCTGGGGCACGGTGCGCAGGGCGACCAGAAAAACGTTCTCCGGATTGTCGCTGGCGAGGTGGATATGCTGAGCGCCGGTCACTTTGTGCTGGTACTCCTCCACCCGCAGGTTCAGGGAGTCGATGGTCTGGCTGCGCAGGTGCTCAAAAGCGGCATGGCTGGTGTGGGTCATAAAGTCTCACAATCTCCGGTATCGGTTTACGGCTTCGGTCGAAACGCGAGTTGCTGATCGTTGAAGCCGTCAAAAGCGTCGAGTAAAGGTCCATAGTCTACGCGCTCGCCCTCCAGATGCGCCAGTGCATAACAGCAGGCTTCCAGGGTGGAGAGCTGACCGGGCTTGCGAGCCCGGCGAATCCGGTAGCGCGATGGCGGGGTATCGGTCAGAGCCAGCCGCGGCAGGGTGTGCAGCGGCGGGTTAAGGTAGAGCATTTTGCGGCTTTTGCGCCAGGTGGCATCAAGCACCACCAGTTGCCGGTGACGGGGCGCCGCATCCGTCAACCCAGAGCCCTCTGACACGTCGAGATATCGGGGGGCGGGCACATCGTCGGTATCCGGGTAAAGCAGTATGGATTCATCGGCCCGGGCGAGCAGCCTGTGCAACTCCGCATCGGACCAGTGTTCACCGACCACCCGTTGACTGTGTTGCAGGCTGAGGTCAAGCAGTCGGGCGCTGTTTTTGGCCCGGTGTTCTTCCTCCGGGTGCTGCAGAATCAGCAGAGACACGTGGTTGTCGGTCCGTTGAACCCATTGGCAGATACAGGCTCGCTCCGGTCGTTCGCAGCGGGGGCAGAGAGCACGGCTCATTCGGCGGCCTCCGGGTCGATGGCCGGAGCGGGTGCGCTGGCGATCAGTTGTTCTTTGGCCGTGCGTGACAGCTGCTTGATCGCGTATTCCCGCCGGCTGGCGCTGGAGCGGTCCGGGTGGAGCTCCAGGTAGCACAACTGCCGGGGTTGCCGTCCGCGAAAATAGCGTGCCCCGCGTGGCCCACTGCGATGTTCCTTCCAGCGGCGGACGACATCGGTGGTGATGCCGGTGTAGTACCGGCCATCGTCACCGAGAATGATGTAAACCTGCCACCGGTGGCCCGCCATCAGGGATTGGGATACAGGGGTTTGAGTCCCCCGGTATCGGTACGTCCGGACCGCTGACCGGCCCGGCTCTGATTCAATGCCTGAAGCAGGGCAGCGGTGTCGAACGGCGAGTCGGGCTCACCCTTGAACAGTATGGCGTCCAACTCCTGCAGCCGCGCCCTTGCCACGTCGTCGTCGAGTCGCTCGGCCAGATCGGTCAGACCTCGGGGGGGCACCTCGGGCCAGATGGCGGCTCCCCAGTCGAGCAGGGCCCGGCGCAGCGCGTGCAGATCATCGGCTTTGGCGGCGCGTTTGACGCCTTGCCAGGCTCGGCCGCGGGCGGCCCGGGCCCGGTCTCTCTCGCCTCGGGCCTGCGCCTCTCGCGTCGCAAGATCGGTCTTCAGGCGCCAGACGAGGAAGGCGAGCCAGAGGCTCAAGGCTGACAGGAGCGCGGTGGCTATGCCCAGTACTATGGTGACCAGCGGCGTTGGGCCACTTGCGGTCTGGCGGGCAGCGGTGGCGGCGTCGCCGTTGTCGCGCTCACGGGATGGCGTGACCTCGGAGGCGGGGGCGGCACCGGGCACGGCGGTGACATTAACGGTGCTGGCCGGCAGTTCGGCGGTACGCATCTGATCGGCTTCCGTGTCCCACCAGGTCAGGGTGACCGCCGGAATCTCGAGGCGTCCGCTCTGGTTGGGCACCATCGCCAGGGTCAGGGTGCTGGTGCTCTGGACACCGCTCGCGTTGACCTGCTCTTCGGTTTGTGGGCGGTCCGGGTAAAGTGTCAGGCCCGGGGTTTCTTCCAGGGTCAGGGCGGGTAGTTGCGCGGCGGTCAGACCGTCCGCCTGAATGGTGATACGTCGGGTCACGGGCTCTCCCTGGCGCAGGGAACCCGGATCGGTGCCCCAGTGTTCGCTCAGTTGCAGGTTGCGGGCGGGCAGCCAGGTATCCCCGGTGTAGTGATCCGGAGTCGGGTCCACGGTCACGCTCAGGGCTTCGGTGCGGACCCGCTGCCGGCTGCTGCGGCCCCAGAAATCACGCTGTCCCCGGCTGACCGCGAGCTCGTACACCAGGGAGGGGATGTCCAGGCTACCGCTGCGCTGGGGAAAGAGGGCGAAGGTGGTTTCCAGAACGATGTGCTGACGCCCATCGATCTGGGTGATGTAATTCTCTTCATTGACGGCTTTGATAACGGCATCGTTCAGTTCGAGGGGCTGAATTTCGGCACCGTCCAGGTTGACCCGGCTGTACAGGCGCACCGTGAACAGGATCTGCTCCTGAACGTGGACACGCTCTTTATCCAGTTCGGTTTCCACAAAAATATCCCGACCGTCGCTGTCGGGCTGTTGCTGTCGTTCCTGCACCGTCACCGTAAGGGGTTCACTGCGATTCCCGTCGAATTCGAAGGCGGGGATGTTGAGGGTACCGGCCCGTTTGGGTGCCAGCATCAGGCGCCACTCGGTCCAGCCTTCCATATCGCCATTGACGATCCGCATTTGGTGGCTGCGCTGATTGCTGAGAATGTCGAAGTCGCGGCGCAGGCCGTCAAAATCCGGGCCGCCCGATAGCGTCCGACCGGTCTGGCGCACCGTGAGGGTCAGGGTGTCGTTCAGCCCGATGGTCTGGCGGTCGACCTTGGCGATGAGCTCCTGGGCCTGAACGTGACTGGCCAGTAGCAAGGTTATCAATAGGGTCGCCTTCAAGAGGGTCGCGAGCTGTCTCATGGGTTTCATCGTGTCCGGTGTCTGTCTCATGGTTGTCTGGAGTGAGTCCATGTTTACCAACGCTCCTCGGTTCCCTGTCCTTCGGTTTCGCCGCGCATCTGTTGTAAGCGCCGCTGTTGGCTCTGGTACTCGAACTTGCGGCGCAGCAGACCGCCGGGGTCATCGGGCACCTGACGGAGCCACTGCTCCATGGACTGGCGCTCTTCATCGCTGATATCGCCCTCCTGGAGAGTGGCGGCCGTCGTCTCCTGCTCGCTTTCCTGACCGTCCTGATCCTGCTGCCCGGGTGGGGTTTGCTCCTGTTCGGATCCGTTGTCCTGGTCCTCCGGCGATGGGCTTTCTGTATCGGTTCGCTGTGGTTTGTCGTCGTCTTGTGAATCACTGCGGTCGGAATCCGATGGATTCTCTTCGCTGGCGTTCTGTTCGTTGTCTTCGGACGACTCGTTCTCAGAGGGTGATTGCGACTCTCCGTCCTGCTCGCTTTGTGAATCCTGTTTGTTCTGCCCGGACTCTTCGGCGTCATTGTCGCCGTCTTGTGAGTCGTCGCTGTTTTGTTGCTGCTCCTGTTGTTCCTGTTGCTGTTTGAGCTGTTCCACCAGCGCCTTGTTGGCGCGGGCGTCCTCAAGGGTCGGATCTTTTTCCAGCGCCTGGTCGTAGGCGTCAATCGCACCGTCCAGGTCACCGGCTTTGGCCAGGGCATTGCCCCGGTTGTAGTGAGCGCGGGCGCTGTCGCTCTGAGCAAAGGCTTCCGCCGCCGCCGCGTAATCTTCCGCCCGATACAGTGCGCTACCGCGCCATTCCGGATTCTGGAAATGCTCGGCGGCCCCGGCCGGATCACTGTCTTCCAGAGCCCGGGCGCCCCGTTGATCCGGTGTCAGGAACGGGGCCCGCCAGTCTGCCGCCTGGACCGGTTGGGGGAGCAGGCCGGCCAGGGGCAAGGCGATGACCAGCACCAGCAGACCGCGCCGGAAACTGTACAGCACAATGGGTAACAACAGCAGCACCAACCAGTGGCCCCGGTCATACCAGGTGTCGAACTGGCGATCCAGCTGGCGCTCTTTGCCCTCCATCCAGCGGGGTTGTTCGAGCAGCCACTGCACATCGTCGGCACTGGCGTCGATGCGCTCGTAGCGACCGCCGGTGCGGCCAGCCAGGCGTTCCAGTCGGTCCTGCTCGAGCCTGGCCACGACAATATTGCCCTGACGGTCCCGTTCGAAGCCGCCCCGGTCATTGGGGATGGGAGCGCCCTCTGAGGTGCCAATACCGAGAATGGAAAGACGAAAACCGGTATTCCCAAGCTGATCAAGGATGGGGTTGACGGCTTTATCCACGACGCCATCCGTCAGCAACAGTATTTGTCCTTCGCTGATACCCGCGTCGCTGAACAGGGCTTTGGCCTGTTCGAAGGCCGCTTCCGGGCGACTGCCCGGCACGGGCATGACGTTGGGATGCAGGGCGTTGAGCAGGCTGCGGATGGTGGCGGTGTCATCGGTCAGTGGAGAGACCACATGGGCATCTCCGGCGTAGGCGATCAGGCCGGTAAAGCCTTCCTGACGCTCGCGCAGGACATCGGCAATTTTCAGCCGGGCGCGTACCAGTCGTGACGGCGCCAGGTCTTCCGCCAGCATGGAGGGTGACAAATCGAGCACTATGATCAGAGCATTCTCGGTTTTATGCACTGGCATGGGCCGCTTTTCCCAACTCGGGCCGGCGAGGGCGATGCAGGCCAACAGCCAGGCCGCGGACAGACCCCAGAGGTAGTGCCGGCGTTTCTCTTGAGTGGCCGGGTCCAGCAGGTGCTCCAGTAGCCCCGGAGCGATCAGTTGGCGCCACTGGCGGGCCTGCTGTCCCCGGCGCCAGAGCACCAGAATCAGAGCGGCGGCCGGAATCAGGGCCAGTAGCCAGAGCGGGCGCAGCCAGTGAAAGTTCTCAAGCGCTGTGTGAATGGTATCCATCAGCGAGCCTCCCCGGTGGCGCGCGCCGCCATGAGCGGGCTCAACCCGCGACCGGCGGCCAGCAGACCGCTGAGCGCGAAGGCGAACGCCAACGGCCAGTGAAACAGGCTGCGGGTCGGCCGGAAGGTTTCCTCATCGAACTCGATGGGCTCCAGCTCATTCAGGGTCTGGTGTACCTGGTACAGCTCTTCAAGACTGCGGGCCCGGAAGTAACGTCCGCCGGTCTGGGCGGCTATTTCTCTCATGGTGTCTTCATCCAGATCCCGGGAGGGATTCACCCGGCGCTGGCCAAAAATGGTCTGGGTAATCATTTCCTCCGCACCGAAACCGATGGTGTAAATTTTGACGTTGTGCTGCTCGGCCAGATAGGCGGCACGCTGGGGCGATAGTTCCCCGGCGTTGTTGGCACCATCGGTCAGAAGGATCAGCACACGGCTGGCCTCGGGACGGTCCCGCAGGCGTTTTACCGCCAGCCCGATGGCATCGCCGATGGCGGTTTTCTCGCCGGCAAAGCCGATTTGTGCCTCTTGCAGCAGTGTGTATACGGTCTGCCGGTCATAGGTCAGGGGTGCCTGAAGGTAGGCCCGGGTCCCGAACAGGATCAGGCCCAGCCGGTCACTCTGGCGCTCCTGCACAAACTCACCCACCACACCCTTGACGGCCTGGAGGCGATTGATGGCCTGACCCTGGTACTGCATATCTTCGATTTCCATACTGCCGGAAATGTCCACGGCCATCAGCAGGTCCCGCCCGCTGCTGGGCAGGCTGACCGGCTCGCCCACCCACTGGGGGTGGCTGGCGGCAAGCAGGCTGGCGCTCCAGATCAGCCAGAGGCACAGGGCCATCAGCCAGCGCCGTTCGGTTCGGCGGGAGTCCTCTTCGCGCAGTTGTTTCAGTCGACCAAAAAAGGGCACCCGCAGGGCCGCTTCGCCGCTGGGCTCCTCCGGAACCAGACGCATCAGCAGCGGCAGTGGCAGCAGCAACAGGAGCCAGGGCCATTGCAGTTCAAGCATGATGCACCTCCACCAACAGATCCGACAGGCGCCGCTCGGAGAGTCGATGAGCGCGAATCCATTGCTGTGCCAGTCGATGCAGGGCGTCGACGTCGACTTGAGGGTCGGGCTGGTAGGGGCCGTCGGCCAGGATGTGACCGGGGCCTTCGGTGAACGCGGGTGCCAACGAGGCGCTCAGGTCCAGGAAACGCAGCCATTGCTGTCCACTCAATGCGGCCAGGTCCGCCTCCCGTGCATCGGGCAGGGCACTCAGGGCGGTCCGGCGAAGCAGTTGACTGACCTGTTGCAGATACTGTCGACGGGTCGACGGGCCCGGCGAACTCCGTTGGTAGTCCCGGTAGGCATGCTCGAGTAAGGCCAGCGCCTCGCGACGGTAGCGTTGTCGGCGTCGCCGGACGTGGGCCCTCCACAGGAGTACTCCGATCACCATCAACAGCAGGGCAATCAACAGCCACCAGCCCCAGGCCAGGGGCCACCAGCCGACGGGCTCCGGCAGATGAATGTCGTTCAGTTGTGCCAGTGGGTCTTGCGGATTCATGGGCGAAGTCAGTTAGCCTCGGGCGCGGTGACGGCGGGCGCCGAAACGCTCGCGCAGCAGTGTGTGAATATCGTCATCGGTGGCGTAGGACAGCAGCGGCAGAGCCAGACGTCGGCTGCTCTCGATCAGGGTCTGCAACCGGGCGTCGAAATCCTGCCGGTAGGCCCGCCGGAATGCCGGGTCCTGTGCGGGCAATTGCAGACGCTCCTGACCGTTGCTCACCGTCAGAAAGTGATTGCTGTCCAGTGTCTGCTCGAGCGGGTCGAAGACGTGTATCAAGGTCACATCGGTATGGCGCGCCAATTCAAACAGTTGCTGCTCACAGCGGGTATCGAAGTCATGGAAATCACTGACCACAAATACGGCACTGCCCGGCTTTGCCACCCGGCGGACGTCGGCCAACAGCGTCTCCAGAGAGGTGACCCCGGCCTCCGCAACCGGAGAGGCCAGCTCGTGATTGTAATCGTGCAGTTGATGAAGCAGCTCAAGTGCGGCGTGTTTACTGCGCCGGGCGCGGACATCCCGTTGACTGTGGTCGCCAAAGACCAGGCCGCCGATCCGGTCGCTCTGGTTCAGGGCGGCCCAGGCAAGCGTGCCGGCAATATGGGTGGCCAGTACGGATTTGAAACAGGTGCGACTGCCAAAAAACATCGGCGAGCGCTGGTCGGCGACGACAAAGACCGGGCGCTCCCGCTCCTCTCGAAAGATCTTGGTGTGGGGTACTTGGGTACGGGCTGTGACCCGCCAGTCGATGGTGCGTACATCGTCGCCGGGCTGGTAGAGCCGGACTTCCTCAAAATCGATGCCCCGGCCCCGCAGTCGGGTGCGCACCCCACCCGTGAGCAGGCTGCGCGCCGGCCGACGGGCAAACAGTTGCAGGTCCCGGGCGGCAAACCGTAAACGCAGCAGGTCCCCCAAGTCGCAGTAAGCGCCCCGGGGAGCCAGCGCAGTGGGAGAGGGGTGGGCGCCAGCGTTAACCATCAGGCCACCGGTACCACATCAAGCAGGCGGTCGATGACCTGTTCACGGGAGATGCCGGTGGCTTCGGCTTCAAAGCTCAGAATGAGACGGTGGCGGAGCACATCGTGGGCGATGGCGCGCACGTCGTCGGGGCTGACATAGTCCCGACCTTCCAGCCAGGCATGAGCCCGGGCACAACGGTCCAGGGCAATGGTGGCCCGGGGGCTGGCCCCGTATTCCAGCCAGTTGACCAGCTCCGGGTCGTAATCACCCGGGCGTCGGCTGGCATTGATCAGTTGGACGATATACTCCTCAACCGGCTCGGCCATATGAATGGCCAGCACGGCCTGACGTCCCTCAAACAGGGCGGCCTGGCTGATTTCCGCCGGCGGCGGTGTTTCCTGATGCGCGGCCTCGGCCCGGGCGAGTTTCAGGATTTTCCGCTCGGATTCAATATCGGGGTAGTCCACCAGTACCTGCATAAGGAAGCGATCCAGTTGAGCTTCCGGCAGGGGATAGGTGCCCTCCTGCTCAATGGGGTTCTGGGTGGCCATCACCATGAACAGCTCCGGCAGTGGGTAGGTGGTGCTGCCCACGCTGACCTGTCGCTCGGCCATGGCTTCCAGCAAAGCCGACTGGACTTTGGCCGGGGCCCGGTTGATTTCATCGCTCAGGACCAGATTGTGGAAGATGGGGCCGGGTTGAAATTCAAAGCGGCCCTGCTCCGGGCGGTAGATATCGGTGCCGGTTACGTCCGAGGGAAGCAGGTCAGGAGTGAACTGTATGCGTTGAAAATTGCCTTCAATGGCATCGGACAGGGTTTTGATGGCCTTGGTTTTGGCCAGCCCGGGGGCGCCCTCCACCAGCAGGTGTCCGTCAGCCAACAGGGCGATCAGCATCCGTTGAACCAGGTGCTCCTGACCGACGATCTGCTGATTGAGCCAGTGAATCAGGGTGTGTAATGCGTCGTGTGCCTGCATGGGTCCCCACTTATTGTGATCTGAAGTTGTGTCTTATTTGATCGGCGATCTGATCAAACGCTGACCAATTGGCGGTGATTCCGCTGCGATGCGCTCGTAGACTCGTGTTAATGGCGTCAGTTCCCTGATTTTCAAGCAGTTGCACTCGACAAGTGTACACCCCCGGACCAAACTGAAAACTGGGCCATACCGATCATATCGGCGGAACGACAAACAGGAGGCAGTGTGGATATACGATTGGTGAACGCCGGTGACAAGGAGGGGTTGTTCGCGGAGTTGGACACTCTGGCGAGGGAGTCCATTCGGGACACCCAGTGGACATTCTGGCTCACCTTCAGCCGGGCATTCTTTGCGCGGCTACCGCTGGAAGAGTGGGTCGGCCGACCGATCAAGGACGTGTTCGGTGCGGTGCACAGCGCGTGGCGATTGATGAACCAGTTCCGGCCGGGCAAGCCGATGGTGCGCTTGTTCAACCCGACGCTGGAAGAGGACGGCTGGCTCTGTCCGCACAGTGTCTTGTTGGTCCAGCAGCAGGATATGCCCTTTCTTGTCGACTCGATCCGGATTGAGCTGAATCGACGTAATATCGCAATTCACAGTATCAAGAGCACCGTGCTCCACGTTGCAAGAGACGATCATCAGCGGCTGATCGGACTCTGGCCTGGCGAGGGAGACAACGGTCGGAGCCCGTCCAAAGCGGGGGCCCCGGAGGCCCTGGTGTATATGGAAATCCGGTTGCACACGGATGACCGTCTGTTGCGACAGATCAGTCGATCGCTGATGACGGTCATGGACCAGGTACGTCTCGTCGTGGATGATTTCGGCGCGCTTAAACAGGCCACGTCCAAGTCCGCTGAGCAGCTCGGACGGGTGACACAGGCGCCGCTGGATCAGAAGGTTTCGGAAAGCCGGGCATTTCTGGATTGGCTGTTGCAAGACCATTTCACTTTCATGGCGTACACCGAATATGACCTTCGGACCGAGGGGGAGGAGACCTGGCTGGAGGAGCGGCCTGATAAACGTCTTGGGCTGTTTCGGGACGCCGACAGCCCCGCCGATCGAAAGCCGGTCAGTGACGATTACCCGGGCACTTTACAGTTTCATTTGTCTCCCAAGTTGATCGCGTTTTCCAAGGCGCCACAGCGCTCCCGCGTCCATCGTCAGGCGTACTCTGATTATATCGTGATCAAGCGTTTTGACTCACAGGGTCAGTTTTGTGGTGAAAGCCGGGTGTTGGGTCTGTACACCTCTGCGGTCTATACCTTGAGCCCATACGAAATTCCGCTGATCCGGGAGAAAGTCAATGAGGTGTTCGAGCGCTCGGGTTTGAGTCGCTCAAGTCACGACGGTAAGGCACTGCGTCAGATTCTCGAGACCTTTCCCCGGGACGAGCTGTTTCAGAGCAGTACCAGCCAGCTCTACGAAATTGCCACAGGAGTGGCCAGGATCAATGAACGCTATCGGGTCCGCCTGTTCGTCCGTCCCGACGCGTTCGGTCGCTTTGTGAACTGTCTGGTGTATGTCCCCCGTGACCTCTTTACCACCCGAATCCGGATCAAGATTCAGACCTTGCTGGGCAAGGCCCTGGGATCTGAGGAGGTAGAGTTCAACACCTATTTTTCCGAATCGATTCTCGCCCGGGTTCACCTGGTATTCCGCCTGGAATCCGACCGTCCAGCTTCTGTAGACAGTGCCGCAGATTATGACGTCGAACAACTTGAGCGGCAGATCATCGAAATCACCCGGTCCTGGGAGGATCAACTGCTCGAAGCGCTGACCGAAGCAAAAGGAGAAGAGTTGGCGGTCAAACTCATGGAGCAGTACCAAGATGCGTTCCCGTCCGCATACCGGGAACATTTTGACGCCCGGGTAGCGGTTCAGGACCTTGACCACATTCTCAGTCTCGATGGCGAGGATGACCTCGCACTGAGTTTTTACCAACCTGCCGACAGTTCCACTCAGGGACTAAGATTTAAAGTGTTCCGTCGGCACTGCCCGATGGAGTTGTCCGACGTGATTCCGGTACTGGAGCATCTGGGCCTTCGGGTGGTGGCGGAGCACCCGTACGATATTGTGTCGAGTTCGGGTGATGAGGTTTACCTGCACAATTTCCACCTGACCTACGACGCACAGGCTTCTCTGGATATACAGGCTGTGAGGCATAAGTTCCAGGACGCTTTTGCCGCGGTCTGGAATCAGCGCGCCGAAAGTGACGGCTTCAACCGCCTCGTTCTGAGTGCCGGACTCAGCTGGCGGGAAGTGACGGTGCTGCGCGCACTGGCGGCCTACATGCACCAGACATTGTTCAACTTTACTGAGGGTTATATCGCCTCGGCACTGGTCAATCATGCCCGTATAACCCGGGATCTGGTCGCTCTGTTCAGAGCACAGTTTGATCCTTCCGCACGGGGTGATCGCGCCGAGCGGCGCGGAGCCATTCACGCGCGTATCCTGACCTCCCTGAATCGGGTGGCCAACCTGAATGAAGATCGCATCATTCGTCGGTACCTCGCCATTCTTGATGGCACGGTGCGAACCAATTATTTTCAGCGCGGGGCGGATGGCCAGAGCAAGGCGTATCTGGCGTTCAAACTGATGCCGCGCCAGATCTCCGATATCCCGGAGCCTCGTCCGCTGTATGAGATTTTTGTCTACTCCCCCCGCGTAGAAGGCGTGCACCTGCGCGCAGGGAAAGTGGCCCGTGGGGGGATTCGGTGGTCGGATCGATTGCAGGACTACCGTACCGAGGTGCTGGGGTTGGTCAAGGCGCAACAGGTCAAGAATGCGGTCATCGTTCCGAACGGTGCCAAGGGAGGGTTTGTCTGCAAACGTCCGCCTGTCGGGGGTGATCGACAGGCTCTTCAGAAAGAGGCGATCGTCTGCTATCAGACGTTTATTCGGGGTCTGCTCGACCTGACCGACAACCGGGTGGCCGGTGAGCTGGTGTCGCCGAAACAGGTGGTCCGGCTGGATGAGGACGATCCCTATCTGGTGGTCGCGGCCGACAAAGGCACGGCAACCTTTTCGGACATTGCCAACGACATTTCCGACGAGTACGGCCACTGGCTGGGCGATGCCTTCGCCTCTGGCGGGAGCCAGGGGTATGACCACAAAGCAATGGGGATCACGGCCCGAGGCGCCTGGGTGGCGGTTCAGCGCCATTTCAAGGAGTTGGGGCTGGATACTCAGCGCGATGACTTTACCGTCGTGGGAATAGGCGATATGGGCGGCGATGTGTTCGGCAACGGCATGCTGCTGTCAGAACACATTCAGTTGGTGGCCGCGTTCAACCATCTGCATATTTTTATCGATCCGAACCCCGAGGCAGCGAAAAGTTTTCGGGAACGACAGCGGTTGTTCAGAACGCCGGGCTCAAGCTGGGCCGATTATGATGAGTCCCTGATCAGCGACGGCGGTGGTGTTTTTTCCCGGGACGCCAAAGCCATCCGTGTGACCGATGCAATGAAACAGCGTTTCGCGATCGATCAGGATGAACTGACACCGAACGAGTTGATTCATCAGTTGCTCAAAGCGCCAGTGCATCTGTTGTGGAACGGTGGGATCGGTACTTACGTCAAGGCCAGTACCGAAAGTCACATGGATGTGGGCGATAAAACCAATGACTCGGTGCGAGTCAACGCCGATGAGCTGTGCTGCAAGGTGGTCGGTGAGGGCGGAAACCTCGGGATGACACAGCGCGCCCGGATTGAGTTCGCGCTCAATGGTGGCGCCTGCAATACCGACTTCATCGACAATGCAGCGGGCGTGGACTGCTCGGATCACGAAGTCAACATCAAGATCCTGCTGAACGAAGTATTGGCCAATGGCGACCTGACGCAGAAACAGCGTAACCAGCGTCTGGAGGCGATGACCGAAGAAGTGGCGGCGCTGGTTCTCAAGAACAACTATCGTCAAACGCAGGCCATCAGTCTGGCCAGTTCGGATGCCGTGCGTCGTAACGCGGAATATCGCCGGGTAATGAGCATATGGCAGTCCGAGGGTCGACTGAATCGTCAGTTGGAATTTCTTCCGGATGAGGAAACCCTGGCTGAACGTCAGGCGCAGGGGCAAGGGTTGACTCGTCCGGAGTTGGCCGTGCTGATTTCCTATGCCAAGGTGATTCTCAAGAACGACCTGGCCGAGGCGGATCTGGCCGACGATGAGTACATTGCCCGCTTTGCATTCCGGGCATTCCCCGAGCCGCTGCAGAGAGACTACCCGGAGTGGATAAACCGTCATCGGTTGCGCCGTGAACTGGTAGCGACCCAGGTTGCCAACGATCTGGTCAACACCATGGGGCTCAGTTTCGCCCAGAGACTGTTGGACTCGACAGGGGTGGGCCCGGGTGATATGGCGAAGGCGTACGTTATCGCCCGGGATATCTATCAACTGGATGATGTCTGGCGCGCACTGGAGTCGTTGGATTATCAGGTGGATGCCGATGTGCAGATGGAATTGATGAAAACCCTGATGCGGCGGGTGCGCCGTGCGTCCCGGTGGTTTTTGCGCAACCGCCGCAGTCATCTTGATCCTGATACGGAAATTCGGCAGTTCTTGCCGCTGGTGGAAGAGGTCATACGGACATTGCCGGATCAGTTGAGCGGTGCGGCTCTCGACGACTGGCAGGCTCAGGTCAGTTACCTGACAGACGCCGGGGTGCCCGACGAACTGTTGCCCCGCGTTGCCACCCCGGGGCACCTGTATTCCGGATTGAGTGTTGCCGAGGCGTCACGACACACCGAGCTGCCATTGTTGTCTGTGCTACGCCTCTACTTGAGCATCAATGAGCAGTTACAACTGCACGAATTCGCCCGTCAGATATCCGAAGCCGCGGTAGAGAGTTATTGGCAGGCCATGGCGCGAGAGACCTATCTGGATGATCTGGAGTCGCAATTACGCAACTTGACTCTGGCATTGTGCCGGTGGGTGAGCGACGAGTGCCCGGTGGAACGCACCGTGAACCAGTGGACTGAACAGTTTGCCCCACAGTTTGATCGCTGGCGCTCCATGATGAATGATGTGCAGAACAGCAGCGGTACTGACTACGCCATTTTCTCTGTGGCGTTGCGCGAGCTGCTTGATCTTGTACAAATCACTCAATATGGAGATCCCGAGTAATGCTTAGGCGTCAAAACGTTTGTCTACGAACTGTTAGAGTTCAACGAACTTACCAACATTTCTTGACAAAAAGTCGGGAAAACACTTGCTTTCAGCCGGCTGATGTCTGCTAGAGTTGGGACAGGTGCCGAATTGACAGTGACAACGCAAGTGACGAGCGAGCACGAGTGACGAACGAACACATGTTAAGAGCAACAGGAGCTTGATGACCATGGCCAAGACCCAGCAAACAGCCCCGATCAAACTCAGCCATGCCGCGCTGTTTCAACAGGCCTGTTACATAGGGGGTCGATGGGTGCAGGCCGACAGTGGCGAGACGCTGGCGGTTGACAATCCGGCAACCGGCGAAACCATCGGTCATGTTCCCAACTGCAACGAGCAGGACACCGCGCGCGCCATTGCTGAAGCGGAAAAGGGTTTTCAGGTGTGGCGCCATAAAACGGCCAATGAGCGCAACGACATTCTGATGCGCTGGTACCAGTTGATGCTGGATCATACCGACGATCTCGGTGCCTTGATGACCCTGGAGCAGGGTAAGCCCCTGGCGGAAGCCAAAGGTGAGGTGAATTATGCGGCGTCGTTTATCAAATGGTTTGCCGAAGAGGCGCGCCGCGCTTACGGCGAAACCATTCCCGGCGCCAAGCCGGGTCAACATATTGTGGTAACACGCCAGCCGGTGGGTGTCACCTGCTGCATTACGCCCTGGAATTTCCCCGCAGCGATGATTACCCGCAAGGCAGGGGCCGCCCTGGCCGCCGGTTGCTCAATGATCGTCAAGCCGGCGGAAGCGACTCCCTACACCGCACTGGCACTGGCTCAACTGGCGGAGGAAGCCGGAGTGCCAGCGGGCGTTCTGAATGTCATTACGGGCAAGCCCCAGCCGATTGGGCAGGCGCTGACCCGCAGCCCCGTGGTACGTAAACTCAGTTTTACCGGGTCCACCCGGGTGGGCAGTATTCTCATGTCCCAGTGCGCCGAGCATATCCAGAAAGTGTCGCTCGAATTGGGCGGCAATGCGCCCTTTATCGTATTTGACGATGCCGACCTGGATAAGGCGGTTGAAGGCGCGATGGCGTCCAAGTTTCGCAACACCGGCCAGACCTGTGTCTGCGCCAATCGCTTTCTGGTTCAGAGACGTATCCACGATGCCTTTGTCGAGAAGCTGACCGAGGCGATGAAAACACTGAAAGTGGGTGATGGGTTTGAAGAGGGCGTCAACCAGTCCGCGCTGATCAATCGCGCCGCCGTCGAAAAGGTTCAGCAGCATTACCAGGATGCCATGAGCAAAGGCGCCAAGCGGGTATTCGGTCCGGCACCGGAAGGAAACAGGGGAAACTATGTGGAGCCTCTGCTGCTGACTGACATTACGCCGGACATGCAGGTGTGCCACGAGGAAACCTTTGGTCCGTTGGCGGCGGTCATGGCGTTCGACTCGGAAGAGGATGCCATTCGCCTGGCCAACGACACGCCCTACGGCTTGGCGGCGTACTTTTACAGCCAGAACATTCATCGGGTCTGGCGCGTGGCAGATGCCCTGGAAAGCGGCATCATTGGTATCAACGAGGGTGCGGTGTCCAACGCCGCCGCGCCCTTCGGTGGCATGAAAGCCTCGGGGCTGGGCCGTGAAGGATCCCGTCACGGCATGGAGGAATACGAGGAGATCAAATACCTCTGCATGGGTGGGGAGTAGCGGTCATGGCGCAGCAACCGATCAAGCTGGCATTGATGCCCGGCGATGGTATTGGCGTGGAAGTGGTGGCCGCCGCCGAGCGGGTGCTGGACACGCTGCGCGAACGGTACGGGTTACCGTTGAGCTGGGATACCTTGCCCTGGCCCAGTACCGCCTGGCATCGCGAGCACGGGGAAATGATGCCCGCGGACGCTCTCAAACGACTCGGTGGCTACCAGGCTCTGTTGCTGGGAGCCCTGGGGGATCCGGGGCCGACCCGGGACCCGGATCGTTACCGGTTGTCCGATGGGGTGTCCCTGGCGCCTCTGCTGACCTTTCGCAAAGGTCTGGACCTGTGGGCCTGTGAGCGTCCGGCGCGCCTGCTCCCGGGGGCGCCACAGTATCTTGCCGACGAGCGAGCCAGGGATATCGACATGCTGGTGATTCGGGAGAACAGCGAAGGCGAGTACGTCAATCAGGGTGGCCGCTTGCGCGCGGGCACACCGGAGGAGACGGCGACGCAGTTGGAGGTGTTTACCCGCAAGGCCACCGAACGGTTGATTCGTCACGCTTTTGCCCGTGCCCAGGAGCGACTGGCGGAACGGGAGCAACAGGGTGAGCTGCGCGAGTACCTGTGTGATCGTTCGGGCCTGAAAGGGGCCCAGGTGTGCCTTGTCACGAAACGCAATGCGCAACCACACTGGGGCGAAATGTACACCGAAGTCTTTGAACTCGTTGCCCGGGAGTATCCGGAGATCGGCGTTCATCACGAACTGGTGGATGCGGCCTGCATGAAATTTGTGCAATGCCCCTGGCAGTTCGATGTAGTGGTGGCCAGCAATCTGCACGGTGACATCCTGACGGATCTGGCCGCCGTGTTGGCCGGAGGTCTGGGCGTTGCGCCGTCGTGCAACATCAATCCTGATGACAAATCCCGTCCGGCGTTGTTTGAGCCGACTCACGGCAGTGCGCCGGACATCGCGGGGCAGGGCATTGCCAACCCCAGTGCCATGTTGTTGACCACCGCCATGATGCTCGACTGGCTGGGGTTGGCCGAAGCCGCGCAATCGTTGCGCTCGGCCGTTGCGGAAGATCTGCAGGCGCAAGGTCGCCAGAGCGGAACGCGCACAACAGACGAGATCACCCAATCCATTCTCGGTTACTTGTAACGACCACTGGTACCGATTGAACGTCAGAATTGGCATTTGAGTACCACCGACAAACAGGAGCACTACCCATGAGCCATCTGTCGCCACTCCTGAAACAATCCAGCAACGTCTGCGTCGAGCACGGCGAAGGCGTCTGGCTCTATGGCACCAACGGTGAAGTCTACCTGGACTTCACCTCGGGTATTGGTGTGACCGGTACAGGTCACTGTCACCCCACGGTGGTCAAAGCGGCGCGGGAGCAGGTGGGCAAAGTCATTCATGCCCAGTACACCACCGTCACCCACGAGCCGATGCTCAAGTTGACCGACCGGCTGGTGGAGAAAATGCCTTCCGGAATCGACTCCGTGGCGTTTGCCAATTCCGGTTCCGAGGCGGTCGAGATGGCGTTGCGGCTCGCGCGCCACGCGACCGGTCGCGCCAATATCCTGACTTTTCACGGTGGCTTTCACGGCCGGACCATGGCCGCGGCTTCCATGACGACCTCGGGCACCAAGGTGCGCACCGGCTTTCATCCCATGATGGCCGGCGTGGTGACCGCGCCGTTTCCCCACGCTTACCGCTACGGCTGGGATGAGCAGACGGCGGTCGAGTTCTGTCTGCGCGAGCTGGACGAAATTCTCAAAACCCACAGCGCACCAGCGGACACCGCGGCCATGATCATCGAACCCGTGCAGGGGGAGTATGGTTACTACCCGGCGCCGCGAGCGTTCCTCGAGGGCATCGCCCAGCGCTGCAAGGAGCACAATATCCTGTTGATTGCCGATGAAATTCAGGCGGGTTACGGTCGCACCGGCCGGTTCTGGAGTCATGAGCATGCCGAAGTACACCCCGACATTGTCATCACGGCCAAAGGGCTCGCCAGTGGTTTCCCGCTGTCGGCGATTGCCGCCTCACAGTCCTTGATGAACAAAGGGCTGCCCGGCTCGCAAGGCGGAACCTATGGTGCCAACGCCGTGGCCTGTGCCGCCGCACTGGCGACGCTGGAGGTCGTCGAGGGTGAGAAGTTGGTGGCCAATGCCGCCGAGCGGGGTGAGCAGTTGTTTGCCCGGCTGGAGGCGTACAAAAAAGAGTATGCCTGGATCGACGACCTGCGTGGTAAAGGGTTGATGCTGGGCATGGAAATCGCCCACAGCCCGGCCCGGCCCCGAGCGGACATCGCGGAACAGTTGGCGAAAGAGGCGGAAAAGCGCGGACTGCTGTTACTGCGTTGTGGTACCGCCGGACAGATCATCCGGTGGTTGCCGCCATTGGTCGTCTCCGCCGACGAGGTGGACGATGCGGCGGACCGCTTCGGCAAGGTTCTCGAAGCCGTTCCGTCTGAACTGTGAAGACTGAATCGACTCAAAAGGATCAACGATGACCGAAGTATTGGTGCTAACGGCCGACGACGAGCCGGACCTGCCGGGCCTGGATGGGTTGCCCGACCCGGTTCGGGTGACTCACGTGAGAGATGAACAGGCCCTGGCCGACGGCCTGACCAGAGCCGATATTCTGGTGGTCACCGACTTTCGTTCCGGAATGATTGAGCGCTGCTGGCCAGAGGCACCCAGTGTCCGTTGGGTACACGCTACCAGTGCGGGTGTGGATGCGCTGATGTTTCCGGCGCTGCGTGACAGTGATATCCCCATTACCAACGCGCGAGGTATTTTCAATCGCGGTATCGCTGAGTATGTACTCGGGGCTATTTTACTGTTCGCCAAAGATACGATTGGCAATCTCAACTATCAGCGCTTGCATCGCTGGCAGCACCGCGAAACGCGGTTGATTGATCGTCAGCGTGCGCTGATCGTGGGCGCGGGCTCCATCGGCACAACGGTGGGTCAGTTGCTGAACGCTGCGGGGCTGGAAGTGCAGGGCACCGCGCGCACCGCGCGGACCATTGACGGATTTCGCGAGGTGCATGCCCAGGAGAACATGATGGCGGTGTTGCCGCACGTGGATTACGTGGTGATTACCGCCCCGTTGACCCCGGATACGGAAGGGCTGTTCGATGAGCAGACCTTTCGGGCGATGAAACCCTCGGCACACCTGATCAATGTCGGTCGCGGTCCCATCGTGGTCACCGAGGCGCTGCTGGCGGCGTTGGATCGAGGAGACATTGCCGGCGCGGCACTGGATGTGTTTGAGGAAGAGCCGCTGCCGGAGGAACACCCGCTATGGGATAAACCCAACGTGATGATCTCCGCCCATATGGCGGGTGATTTTATCGGCTGGCGGCGTGCGCTGGGCGAGCAATTCACCGAGAACTTCACCCGCTGGCAGGCGGGCGACGAATTGAACAATCTGGTACAAAAAGTTTGACCCGAGGAGGGCCGTTGATGAGCCAAGCGATGTTGCGGATGACCGCGGTACAACTTCTGGAGCAATATCGGGATGGCGCGCTGTCACCAGTCGATGTGGCCAACGCCATGCTTGACCAGATCGAACGGGTGGACTCCGAAACCAACGGATTTTGCCTGGTGGACCGGGATACCACCTTGGCCTTGGCGCGGGAATCCGAGCAACGCTATCGGCAGAATCAGCCACAGGGTGTACTTGATGGGGTACCGGTGGCGATAAAGGATGTGTTTTTTACCCCGATGTGGCCCACCCGCAAGGGCTCTCAGGCAGTGGACCCGAAACACACGCTGGACAGGACGTCGCCTGCCACCGCGGCACTGGCCCGACACGGCTATGTCCCGGTCGGTAAAACCACCACCTCAGAGTTCGGTTGGAAAGCGGTGACCGACAACCCGGTCGATGGCGTGACCAACAACCCCTGGAATCCACAGAAGACCGCCGGTGGTGCCAGCGGTGGCAGTGCTGTTGCGGTCGCTCTGGGTATGGCACCTTTGGCCCTGGGTACTGACTCGGGAGGTTCCATCCGCATTCCCGCGTCGTTCTGTGGGCTGGTCGGCTTCAAACCGTCGTCGGGTGAAGTACCACACTGGCCGACCAGTCCCTTCGGCTCGCTCACCCAGGCGGGGCCGATGACCTGGACGGTGCAGGACTGCGCTTTGATGATGAACGTCATAACTGAGCACGATCATCGCGATACTCGCGCCATTCCCCGTCGACACATCGATTATCTGGGTAACTTGGGCCGCAGCATCAAAGGCCTGCGCATCGCCTACAGCCCCAACCTGGGCTACGTTGACGTCGATCCGGATATCGAGCGCGCGGTGGCTCAGGCGGTGGACGTATTTCGGGAACTGGGTGCGGAGGTTGTGCGTGTGGATCCGGGCTTCAGCGATCCCTTGCCCGCATTTGGTCACCTGTTTTACGGCGGCGTGGCGAACGCCATACGCGAACTGGGCAGTAAAAAGCGCGAGCGGATGGATCCTCAACTGGTAAAGGTGGCCGAAAAAGCGGGTCGCCTGACCATGCTTGATTATATGGGGGCGGTGGACGAATCCGTGCGCCTGCGCGAGCGCATGGCGAATTTCCACCAGAAATATGATTTGCTATTGACGCCGACGCTGCCGATTACCGCGTTCAAAACAGGCCGGGAAGTGCCGGAAGATTGGCCGAATACCCGCTGGCCCACCTGGACGCCCTTTACCTATCCGTTCAACATGACCGGTCAGCCGGCGATTACCGTACCCTGCGGGTTTGATTCCAGTGGCATGCCCATTGGCCTGCAACTGGTGGGTGCACGCTACAACGACGCGCTGGTGTTGCAAACCGCCGACGCCTATCAGCAGGCCCACGACCTGACTGATTGCCGTCCGGCGTTGATGTCTTGAAGGGGGAAGCGGTATGCCACTGAGCAATATGGATTTCGAGTTCTACGAGTCCGAGGATCCCATCTGGAATCCGGCGTTGATGACCATCCCGATTCCGGGTATCCGGAAAATGGTCAATCTCGCCTCCACCATGGAGGATGTGATCCACCTGTCCATCGGTCAGCCGGATCTGCCGACACCGCAGAACGTGATCAACGCGGGGGTGGAAGCACTGCAACGCGGGCAAACCGGCTACACCATGGATGCGGGTTTGCCGGAGCTGCTGGAATCGCTCGCCATATACTACGGCGAGCGCTATCAACGCACCCTGAGCCCGGATAACATCATGGTTACCACCGGCGCCACCGAAGCCCTGTATTTGGCGTTGACGGCGGTCTCGGCGCCGGGGCGGCATTTCATCGTACCCGACCCCGCGTTCATGCTGTACTCCCCGCTGATTCGCATGAACGGAGGTGAAGTCACCGAAATTCCCACCCGAGCGGAAAACAATCATCAGTTGGATCCTCAGGAGGTCATCGATGCGATTGAGCCGCATACCTACGGTATCGTGCTGAACTCGCCGAGCAATCCCACCGGCACGGTGTATCCGCGGGAAACGCTGGAGGCCATTGTTGAAGAAGCCGCGTATCGTGGTATTCAGATCATCAGTGATGAGGTTTACGACCATCTGATTTATGACGGTAAGACCTACCCGTCGGTGTTGTCCTGCTGCAGCGATCTCGATCACGTCATGGTGGTCAGCAGTTTTTCAAAAACGTACAGCATGGCGGGAATGCGTATCGGATGGCTGATTGGCAGTCAGGGCGCGATCAAAAAACTGCGCCGCTATCACATGTTCACCACCACCGTGGCCAACACGCCGTTTCAGTGGGCCGGGGTGGCGGCGCTGCACGGCGGTAACGAGTTTATCAATCATATGCTCAAGGAATACACGGCGCGGCGCGACCGCCTGGTGGAATTGGTCGATCAGACGCCGCATATGACAGGCTATGTGCCCGAAGGTGCGTTTTACCTGTTTCCATCGCTGCCGGAGGGCGCCAATGGCACCAACATCGCTTTGCGCCTGCTCAAGGAAACCGGTGTGTGTACCATTCCCGGTGAAACCTTCGGCAGCAGTTGCAGCAACTCTTTGCGACTCAGTTACTCTACCTCAATGGAGAATATCGAAAAGGCCTTTGAGCGCATTATTCCCTGGATGGAACAACAGGATTTTGATTGACCGCGACGGATTAAAGTAGCCGGGCCCGGAACTGACGGCCTTTGAGCTTGCCCTTGTTGATCATATCCAGCGCGGTACGGGCATCGGCGCGCTTGACCGCCACGTAAGTACGCAGGTCCTGAAGATGGATTTTCCCGACATCCTGGCCCTGCAGACCACCGGCGGCGGTCAAGGCGCCCAGGACGTCCCCCCGGCGCACCTTCTGTTTTTTCCCGCCATCAATCTGCAGTGTGGCCATTGGAGCCCGGTACGGGGGTTGCTTCAGGGTCTCAGTGTCGGGGAGGGAGGCCAGGGTCAATGCGTTGCCCAGGCGTTCCAGCTTGAAGCGCTCCCTCTCTTCGAACAAGGTGATGGCCTTGCCGCTACGGCCTGCCCGTCCGGTCCGGCCTACCCGGTGAGTGTGCACCGCGCTGTCCCGTGCAATCTGGTAGTTGATGACCAGGTCCACCGCCTCAATATCCAGCCCCCGGGCGGCGACATCCGTCGCCACGAGGACTGAACAGCTGTTGTTGTCGAACAGCACCATGGTCTGGTCCCGTTCTTTCTGGTCCAGATCGCCGTGCAACGCCTGGGTGCTGAGGCCGGCCCGGCTCAGGTGCTGCGCAAGGGTCTTGACGTCTTCCTTTGTGTTACAGAACACCAGGGCCGCGTCTGGACGTTCCGCGAGCAGCAGCAGGCGCACGGCCTCGGGCCGTGAGAGTCCTTCTATGGGCGAAAAGATCTGCTCGATGCTGTGCTCATCGTGCGGTTCTTCCACGGTAATCCGGATCGGTCGGTTCATCATTCGCGCGGCGATGGATTCGATCTGCAGGGGGAAGGTTGCACTGAACAGGAGGGTCTGTCGGGCGGAGGGGATCTGTTCGACAATACGGTCCAACACGGGTTGAAAACCCATGTCCAACATTCGGTCAGCTTCATCAAGCACCAGAGTATTCGCCTGGTCAAGACAAAGCGTGCCTTTGCGCAGGTGATCGTCAATACGCCCGGGTGTTCCCACGACAATATGGGCGCCGTGCTCAAGGGATCCAATTTGCGGACCGATCGGAACCCCGCCGCAAAGCGTGAGTACCTTGATGTTGGCCAGGGTGCGCGCCAGGGTACGAATTTCCTCGGCCACCTGATCGGCCAGTTCCCGGGTCGGACACAGGACAAGTGACTGGATACGGAATGATTCCCCCTGAAGCTTGTGAAGCAGCCCGAGCCCGAAAGCGGCGGTTTTCCCTGAACCGGTTCTGGCCTGAACGATGACATCCTGACCGGACAGAATGGCGGGCAGGCTCTGTGCCTGAACGGGGGTCATGTGATGATAGGCCAGGGATTCGAGGTTGCGGAGCAGAGCCGGGTCGAGGGGCAGTGTGGCAAAGTCGGTATGGGTCAAAGGTCACTCTCTCAGAAAAATGGTTTCACCCCGAACACTTGTCCCGGGTCGTTATGGAGCCTCGGCTTAAGCGGCGCAAGCCGAGGTCGGCTTAAGGGCGTTGCGATTCCAGTGCCACAATGGACTTCAGCAGAAAAGACTTGTCATTGGCGTAGAACGAACGGTCAATATTGGTGTTGTCCAGATAGAACACCCGTCTTGTCCCGTGGTTCAACCAGTTCAACATATCGCCAAAGTACTGGTCAAAGAGTGCGTCCCACTGACCGTTGTCGTGTGCCTTTTTCAGTCCGTAGCGCAATCGTTCGGCCAGCCCGGGTTGTTCCCGGGATACAAAAAAGTACATGGGTAGATACGTGTATATCGCGATTCCATCCACAATCACCAGCTCGGGCATCTCAGGCAGGTAGGCCTCCAGCTCGGGTTGGATTTCATACACGCCGCGCATCAGCAATTGGAAGCGATCCCCGTGCAACATGGGAAACAACGTTTTGTAAGGGCCACCGTAGACGACTTCAAAGCCATTGTCTTCCAGAATCTTGCTGGTGGACCAGCCCGGGCCCTGTCCAATCTTCAGGGTTTTGAGGGTATCGAGGTCATCAATGGCATTAAACCGGTCCAGGTTCTTGCGGTGACTGAAGAACAGTCGGTAGCTGGCCAGGCCTTTCATGATCGGAAAGGGGATCATTTCGGCGTTGTTCAACCATTCCGCCATGGGCATCGATAGGGCGACGGATAGGTGCCCCTCTTCCTGAAGCTCCAACAGTTGACGGCGAATGACGGTTTGCGCCGGCTGCTGGACAATTTCGTAGGGCCCATACCGGTGCTCGGACAACTCCAGGGCGAGCTTCAGTAAATCATTGGCATAGTCCCGGTGTAGTCCGGCCCGTTCCATATAGGGGATCTTGATCACCTCCGGCACCGACCCCGTGGGCTGGGCGGCGAATGTGGCCTGGCAAATAGCCAATACAAGCAAGAGGGAGATCAATCGCATCGGTCGCGAAATTGGTCCTGTCGGGTAAGACTATTGGTGCCATGATAATCGAATGTGGCGGTGGCGTCTGCTCTAAACAGATCGAGGGCCAGAACGCGACCGGAGCTCCCTTTTTTCTATAGCCAAAACCTATCAAATCGGTAAGAAAATCAAACTAAATTAATGGAAGGTTTAGGGTGTATAGTCTTTACTGTATTAATAAATCGTACCACCACAGGCCAAATCAAAGGAGTTAACAATGGGTGTAAATGACGCTACAGTCGCCGGAAAATGCCCGGTAATGCACGGCTCGCGGACCAAAGTAAGCGACGAACGCACCGGCAATCAGCACTGGTGGCCCAATCAACTCAACCTCAATATTCTCCACCAGCACTCGCCCCGCTCCAATCCATTGGGTGAGGACTTTGACTACGCGGAAGCGTTCAGAACGTTGGACCTCAAAGCCGTCAAAAAAGACCTTGAGGCGCTGATGACCGACTCCCAGGAATGGTGGCCCGCTGATTATGGTCACTACGGCCCCTTCTTCATCCGGATGGCCTGGCACAGCGCGGGCACCTACCGCATGGGCGATGGTCGTGGAGGTGCCGGCTCGGGTGACCAGCGCTTTGCACCGCTCAATAGCTGGCCGGATAACGGTAACCTGGACAAAGCCCGCCGTCTGCTGTGGCCTATCAAGAAAAAGTACGGTAACAAACTGTCTTGGGCCGACCTGTATGTGCTTACCGGCAACGTCGCGTTGGAGTCCATGGGCTTCAAGACCTTTGGTTTCGCCGGTGGACGTGAAGACATTTATCAGCCCGAGGAAGACATCTACTGGGGGGCCGAAGATGAGTGGCTGGCCACCAGTGACAAGCCGAACAGCCGTTATTCAGGCGATCGTGAGTTGGAAAACCCGCTGGCTGCCGTGCAGATGGGATTGATTTACGTCAACCCGGAAGGCCCGGACGGCAATCCGGACCCGCTGGCCTCCGCCAGAGACATTCGCGAAACCTTCAAGCGAATGGCAATGAACGACTATGAAACCGTGGCTCTGACCGCCGGCGGCCATACGTTCGGTAAAACTCATGGCGCCGCGGACCCCGAGAAGTATGTGGGTCCGGAGCCCGAAGCGGCACCAATAGAACAGATGGGACTCGGCTGGAAAAACAGCTACGGCAGTGGCAAAGGGCGAGATGCGATTACCAGTGGTCTGGAAGGCGCCTGGACACCGACCCCCACAAAGTGGGATATGACGTACTTTGACATGCTGTTCGGCTACGAGTGGGAACTGACCAAGAGCCCGGCGGGGGCCAACCAGTGGCAACCGAAAGGCCTGGCGGACAAAGATCACGCTCCAGATCCGGAAGACCCCTCCAAGCGAGTGCACATCATGATGTCCACCGCCGATATGGCGATGCGGGAAGATCCGGAGTATCGCAAAATTGCCGAGCACTTCCACAAAAACCCGGAGGAGTTCGCGGATGCGTTCGCCCGGGCCTGGTTCAAGTTGACCCACCGGGACATGGGGCCGAAATCCCGCTACCTGGGGCCGGAAGTACCGGCTGAAGACCTGATCTGGCAAGACCCGGTTCCGGCCGTGGACCACGAACTGGTCAACGCTCAGGACATTGCTGACCTTAAAGGCAAAATTCTGGGATCTGGTCTGTCGGTCCCGGAGCTGGTTTACACCGCCTGGTCTGCAGCCTCCACCTACCGGGGTTCGGACATGCGCGGTGGTGCCAATGGCGCCCGTATCCGGTTGGCGCCCCAGAAGGATTGGGAGGTTAACCAGCCAGAACAGCTGGCCAAGGTGCTCAAGGCGCTGGAAGGTGTTCAGAAGGCGTTCAATAGTGCCCAGTCCGGTAACAAGAGAGTGTCGCTTGCCGATCTGATTGTGCTCGGTGGTTCGGCGGCGATCGAGAAGGCGGCCAAGGAGGCGGGTCACAGCATTGAAGTACCTTTTGCGCCGGGCCGCACCGACGCGACGGACGAACAGACCGACGCAGAGTCCTTTGAGGTACTCAAGCCCGAAGCCGATGGTTTCAGAAACTATCGTCGAGCCAAATTTGTGGTCTCCGATGAGGAGATGCTGATTGACAAGGCACAGTTGCTCGAGCTCAGCGCGCCCGAGATGACGGTGCTGGTCGGTGGTCTTCGGGTGTTGGATGCCAACTACAAGCGGGCCAGGCACGGCGTGTTCACGCAGTCTCCCGGAAAGTTGACCAACGACTTCTTTGTCAATCTGACGGATCTGAATACGCAGTGGGCTCCGAGCAAAGACGATGAAGATGTGTTCGAAGGTCGGGACATGAAAACCGGTCAACTGAAGTGGACCGGCACTCGTGTGGACCTGGTGTTCGGCTCCAACTCACAGCTTCGGGCGCTGGCTGAAGTGTATGCTCAGGATGATGCGAAAGAGAAGTTTGTCAAAGACTTCGTGGCCGCCTGGACCAAGGTGATGAATGCCGATCGGTTTGATCTGGCCTGAGTTGTCCTGCAATAAGCTCCCACAGTGAAAAAGCCCGGGCATTTTGATGCCCGGGTTTTTTGTTTGCCCGGCGAAGCCGGCAAACCCGGTCGTCTGAAAGAAGATGACATCACCCCGACTGAGGGGAAGATAATCCGACTGGCAAGGGCGTCACTGGCCAACGGTGGGGTCTGAAGGAAGCCATAGGAGGTCAACGGTACACAACGACAGTGAACCTGCTTCGGCAGCACAGGTGGGTAAGCGTGCAAGATAGCGCGAAGCCCGATACTCAGTCAGACCTGTGTTGTGATTGAGGGTGGCATCGTTGACGGGGAGCCGGTGCAGTAACCGGGGAAGCCTGACACCGAATCCGGCCGTGCCGGATGCTGGGGCGCAAGGCGAGAGCCGAGGTCACAGTGGGTGCGAGGTGGCAGATGAAGCCGTAGTAGTGAAGAAGTTCCGACCGAAGAAGCCTGGTAACAGTGCGGAGGACAAAGCCGGAACGACCGCTGGCGGAGGTTCAGCGGGCCGAGCGGAGCCAAAAGCCCCGCTGGGATGCGAAGGGCGGAAGTCATTAGCGAGTATGACGGACGACGAGCGAGCGGTGGACGCTGTGTTCACAAGCAGCCCGACGGGGCTGGCACGTGCATTGAGGCGCTGCGGGAACGTGGTGGCTTCGGTGTTCTGCGAACCAGGCAGTAGGGCGATACCGTGGCGGACGATTGCCACAGCGCTAGCACCCGGGCGGATCGCTTGAACCAGGCCGGCAGCCAGACCGACCCTCGAAGCCGTCATCACGGAGATGCGCAGGCATGAGGAGATACTACAGTCTGTACGGGCACCTGCTGTCAAAGCAGCGTCTGTATGAAGCCTTCAGACACGTCAAACGCAACAAAGGTGCGGCCGGAATCGATGGGCAGAGCCTGAGTGCGTTCGAGGCGAATCTGGAGGTGGAGCTGTCGTGCCTGCTACTCGAGCTGAAGGAGAAGCGCTATCGGGCGCGACCGGTCAGACGTGTGGTCATTGCCAAGGAGGATGGCGGTGAGCGTCTGCTGGGCATTCCGACGGTTCGGGACCGGGTAGTGCAACAGGCGTTGCGCGGCATCATAGAACCGATCTTCGAGCCGGACTTCCACCCGTCGAGTTACGGGTATCGTCCGGGACGCCGTGCTCACCACGCCATTGGCAAGGCGGAGTTGTTCGTCCGCCGCTATCGGCGCGAATGGGTCGTGGACATGGACCTGTCGAAATGCTTCGACACCCTCAATCACGACCTGATCATCCGCCGGTTCCGCCGACGGATCACGGACGGCAGTGTTCTGTCACTGCTGCGCCAGTTTCTGGAAAGCGGAGTCATGGTGGGGCACCACCTCGAAGAGACGACGTTGGGCAGCCCGCAGGGCGGCGTGATCAGTCCATTGATTGCAAACGTCTATCTGGACGCCTTCGACCAGTTCATGAAAGCGCGGGGTCACCGCATCGTCCGCTACGCGGACGACATCTTGATCCTGTGCGGCTCACGAGCGGGTGCGGAGAATGCGTTACGGGTGGCCCAAGGGTATCTGGAAGGAGAGCTGAAGCTGAGGGTGAATGCCACCAAGACCCACATCGCCCACAGCGATGAGGGGGTGAAGTTCCTGGGTGTGGTGATCCACACTAAGTACACCCGCATCCAGGACAAGAAGGTGGTGAAACTCAAGCAGACGCTCAAAGCGCTGACCAAGCGAAACCGTGGAATCGGACTTATGCAGATCATCCGCGAGTTGAATCCGGTGCTGCGGGGCTTTGCCGGCTACTTCCGGGTAGCGAACTGCGCTCGGGTTCTGAAGCAGGTGATGAGATGGCTGAGGCGTCGTCTACGCTGCATCCAGCTCACCCAGTGGAAGAAACCGAGCCGGCTACATCGGAGGCTGAAACAGCTGGGCTACCGCCCGCCGTTCAAGTCCATCAAGATGCGTAGCTGGCGCAACGCGGCGTCGCCGCTGGCGCATCATGCGATCCCCAATGCCTACCTGCACGATGAACTGAGGTTGGTAGACCTGACCAAGGTTCGAACCGGCATCACTGTCCCCGAGCTCGGGGTAAGTTAATGGCATGAGCCGTATACGTGGCCCGTATGTACGGTTCTGTGAGAGGGCTGAGGCGGAGACGCCTCACCCTACTCGATTATGTTTTGAAATTCTGCAGCCTACCAGGGTTTCCCGATCCCCGCGTATCGAACCCCCGACAAGAGCGCCATGTCCCGGTGCCAGGTTGACAGGTCTTCCCGGTTGAACTCGCGCAACGCCTTATGACCGCAGGCCCTGGCCATCACGTTCATGAGTTGAATCGTTGCGCCGAAGAAGGTGTTCAAGCGCTCGGCTGATTGGTCGACGTTGAGGCGCTTGCGTAGGTCTTCACGTTGGGTTGCAATCCCGGTAGGGCAGTTGTTGGTGTTGCAGATTCGCGCTCCGACGCAGCCGATTGCCTGGATGGCACTGTTGGATAGTGCTATGCCGTCGGCGCCGAGCGCCAGCGCCTTGACAAAGTCCATTGGCACTCTGAGGCCACCGGTAATGATGAGCGTGACCCGGCCGCTCGCCTTCTGTTCATCCAGATAGCGTCGGGCCCGTGCCAGGGCGGGAATGGTGGGCACACTGATATGATCCCGGAACATTTCGGGAGCGGCGCCTGTGCCTCCGCCCCGGCCATCGAGAATGAGGTAGTCCGCGCTGGCATCGAGCGCGAACTGGATGTCTCTTTCAATGTGGTTGGCGCTCAGCTTGAAGCCGACTGGTACCCCTCCGGAGATTTCCCGCACGCGATCGGCGAAGCGCCTGAAATCCCTGACGCTGGAAAGGTCCTTGAACGTAGGCGGCGAGGTAGCCGGCTCGCCGGCGGGGATGTTGCGTACCTGAGAGATTTTCCCGGTGTTCTTGTTGCCCGGCAGATGACCGCCTGTACCGGTCTTGGCGCCTTGGCCACCCTTGAAATGAAAGGCCTGAATATCGCTCAGCAGTGACTCCTTATAGCCGAATTGGGCGCTGGCGAGCTCATAAAAGTAACGGCTGTTCTCGGCTTTTTCTTCCGGGAGCATGCCGCCTTCACCCGAGCATATGCCGGTGCCTGCCATCTCCGCGCCTTTGGCCAACGCAATTTTGGCTTCCTCCGACAGGGCACCGAAACTCATATCGGAAACCAGCAGCGGAATGTTGAGGCTGAGGGGCTTTTTCGCCTCGGGACCAATCACCAGCTCGGTATCAACGTCGACATCCTCCATCAGCGGCTTGGTGGCCATCTGGGCGACCATGATCTGAAGGTCATCCCAGTGGGGCAGCTCGCTGCGCGGTACCCCCATGGCCGCTACCGGTCCATGATTGCCCAGATTCTTCAGTCCCTCCCGGGCCAGCAGATGAATGAACTCGACTGTGGGCTCCTCCGGTGTCGCTTTGGCCGGTGGAGGCCCGCCTGGCTCATCCTGCGCCCGGGCGGGCCCCTCTTCCCCGACCTGGTCATTACTGAATTGCTTATGGGTACCGTCACAGAAGGGCGCATCGCCGGTGTGCTTGCATTGGCAGAGAAAGGCATCGCCATCTTTTTCGGCCTTGAATATTTTGGGGGTAAAGCCCGTTCCGGAGTGGGAGCCATCGCAGAAGGGCTGATCCCCGGAGCGCCCACATCGGCAAAAGGCGTACTCTTCGCCTTTTTTGAGAGTCACTTTTGCGGGCTTGTTGTTGGCGATAACGGGCTGACTCATAGTGGCTCCTGTATTGGGTATTTGAGGGGCTTTTTTGAGGGTACGCCTATCTTTGAAGAATAGATGTGTTTCCATTGAACCCAAACGTTTGGCGCTTGCCGGGAGCGGACCTACTCTTCAAAAAAGTAAGGCGGGTTCGCGGTGCTGTCTGGAATTTGCGATGGTTTCTGCTTTGAATTGGCGCGTGAATTCGTTATTCTGCCTATGGTTCCGCAGTTTTTGATGACTAATAACTATTATGCGGATGGGGTGAGATAAATGCGACTTCAGGTTATAAAAACGGTGCGAAAGGGCGCTATTCTGTTCCTTGTGGTGGCCCTGAGCGGTGTTTCTTTGGCCGATAGCGATACGGCGGAAGGTGAGGCACTGGTAATTCGATACCCGGTGCTGGGCGAAGAGTATGGGCAGACCCGGCCCAATTATTTTCTGGAATTGCTGACCCTGGCGCTGGATAAAGCGGGTGAGGAGTATGTTCTGCACCCCGTCACCTTATCCAATTTTCGTGAAAGTCGCAGTGTCATGTCGGTGGCAAAGGGCGTGTACGATATTCATTGGATGAATACCAACAAGACCCGGGAAACAGTGTTGCGTCCCGTCCGGGTGCCCCTGTTCAAGGGCCTGATCGGCTGGCGGCTGCTGATGATCCGGTCCGGTGACGAGGACCGGTTTGCGGACATGCGTGATCTGGAGCCGCTGCGTAACCTGAAAACCGTCCAGGGACATGATTGGCCGGACAGCGCCATTCTGGAAAGTAACGGGCTCCGGGTGATCCGGACGCCTCATTGGGAAGGTATGTTCAAGATGCTTTACGCCGGGCGGGTGGATTACTTCCCCCGCTCGGTGGTTGAAGTCTGGAAGGAGCAATCGGTGTTCTCGGGGCTGAATCTGGCGGTGGATCAGCATGTGGCTCTGGTATACCCTTCAGCGTATTACTTTTTTGTGCGTCGGAATAATACGCGTCTGGCCGAGGCGATTGAGCGCGGCCTGCTGGCCGCCATCGAAGATGGTTCATTTGATCGAGTGCTTATGGCACACTTTGGGGAGAGTCTGGAGCGGGCACGTCTGAATGAACGTACCCTCATTCATCTGGAGAACCCGCTGATGACCCCGGAAACCCCGCTGGACCGCCCGGAGCTGTGGTATCGCCCTTGAATGCCGTAGTCGTCAATCTCTATATTTCTCCTGATGAGTACCAACGCTGGTACCAGGGCAGTGCTCAGAGTGTACTTGCCCAAACGGTCGATGGCCGGAGCGTGCGGTTCCCGGCGCCGATTCTGCGCCAGTTTGTCACGCGTGAGGGAATCAGAGGGCGATTCCGAATCCACTTTGATGCCGATAACCGCTTCAAAAACATCGAAAAAATCGACTAGAAACCCGAAATCCAGTATCCTTCGGCTCTGTTTTGACGCTGTTCCACCCCGCTGCAAAGAGCCCTTGCATGTATTCGCTGATTCGCAACGCCCTGTTCAAACTGGACCCGGAAACCGCTCACCACATCAGCCTGGACTGGCTTGGAGCGGCCGAGCGTCTGAAACTCCTGCCTCTGTTCAGACCGAAAGCGGCCTACAACCCGGTGGAGGTCATGGGGTTGCGCTTCGCCAACCCCCTGGGGCTCGCGGCCGGGCTCGACAAGAATGGTGATTACTTCAACGCGCTGGGGGCGCTCGGCTTCGGCTTTGTCGAGATTGGGACCGTCACTCCCAAACCCCAGCCGGGCAACCCCAAGCCCAGGCTGTTTCGCTTGCCGGAGCAGGAAGCGATCATCAACCGGATGGGTTTTAACAATCTCGGGGTCGACCATCTGGTGGAGCAGGTCAAGCGTCGTCGTTATTCGGGTATTCTGGGGATCAATATCGGTAAGAATGCGACGACTCCGCTGGAGAATGCGGTGGATGACTACCTGTTCTGCCTGAACCGGGTTTACGCCCACGCCGAGTACATCACATTCAATATTTCCTCCCCGAATACACCGGGACTTCGTGATCTGCAGTTTGGCGATAGCCTGGCCCGCATGTTGGAGCGCCTGAAAGCAGAGCAGCAAAAGCATTATCAGGCAATCGGTCGCTATGTTCCGCTGGTTGTCAAAATAGCCCCGGATATGGATGATGTCGCCATCGAGCAGGTAGCCAGGGTGTTACTCGAGCAAGGGATGGATGGTGTAATCGCGACCAATACCACGATTGGCCGGGAAGGGGTAGAGGGGCTGGCTCACAGTGAAGAGGCCGGTGGCCTCAGTGGCCTGCCGGTTCGTGATAAAAGCACTCGCGTTATTGCCTCTTTGCACAGCCATCTGAAAGACCGGCTGCCGATCATTGGCGTTGGAGGAATCAGCGATGGTGCCAGCGCGGTAGAGAAAATGGCCGCAGGTGCGCGCCTGGTTCAAGTGTATACTGGTTTTATTTACCACGGACCGCGCCTCATTACTGACGTGACCCGGGCACTGACCGAGAAGCGTGACTGACCCACAGCTGTTCCGGAGAAAATGACGTATGGAATTTAAAACAGTAACGCTGCCAAACAATAAAAGTATTGCGTTGGTGGCACACGACAACAAAAAGAAAGATCTGGTGGCCTGGTGCGGTAAGCACCGGGAAACCCTGAAGAGTCATACGCTCTATGCCACAGGAACAACGGGGACGGTAATTGCAAATGCCACGCAATTGCCGATCAACAAGTTGATCAGTGGTCCCCTGGGCGGCGATCAACAAGTTGGCTCGTTGATTACCGAAGGCAAGGTAGATTTTCTGATATTTTTCTGGGATCCCTTCGAGCCGATGCCCCACGATCCGGACGTGAAGGCCCTGTTGCGTATCGCTGCGGTCTGGAATATACCGGTGGCCTGTAACCAGATATCGGCGGATTTCATGGTGGCGTCACCTCTGTTTAACCACGAGGTGGATCGTTCCATTCCGGACTACGACGCCTATATGGCAAAACGGGCACAATAAGTGCCCGCCCATCACTACCTGAACATGGCCAAGTTGTTCAGGTGGCCACTTTCCCCAGAATTTTATCCAGTTGTCGGGTGCTGAGCACCCGTTTCAGGTACCCCATCAGATAGGTCGGAAAGGTGACGTAATAGCGTGGTTTGGGGCGCCTGCTTTCCAGCGCGTGCTTCAGGCGTTTGTACACCGCATCCGGTCCCAGAGTAAACCGCTGCGCCGGTCCCTGTTTGCTCAGGCGCTGAATGGCGTTTTCGTACTTCGTCCGATGCCGGCTGTTTTTCATATCGATGTTGCTCTTCAGGGCAGCCAGTGCATTCTTGCGGAAGTCACTCAATATGGGGCCGGGTTCAATCAGGCTGACGTGCACGCCGGTTTCTTTGAGTTCCAGGCGCAAGGTATCGGTCAGTCCCTCCAGGGCAAACTTGCTGGCGTTGTAGGCCCCTCGAAAAGGCATGGCGGCGAAGCCCAGCACTGAGCTGTTCTGAATGATCCGTCCTTCACCCGCGGCAATCATGGCGGGGAGCAGAGCATTGGTCAGCTCCGCCCAGCCGAAAAAATTGGTCTCAAACTGGCGGCGCAAGGTGTCTCGGTTGAGGTCTTCGACTGCTCCGGGCTGGCCATAGGCGCCGTTGTTGAACAGGGCGTACAACTTGCCGTCGCACAACTGCAGCGTTTCTTCGACGGCGCGGCGGATGCTGCCGGAATCGGCGACATCCAACTGAATACAGGTCAGGCCTTCTGCCTGCAGCCGGGAGACGTCGGGCAGCTTTCGGCAACTGGCAATGACGCGGTAGCCGTCTTTCTGCAGCGACTTGGCACAGTGATAGCCAATGCCACTGGAGGCGCCGGTTACGAGGACGGTTTTGGTGTCTGACATGCGGAATGATCTCGCGGTGGGTGATCCTTGGAAGACGGCAGTGTACTGGATTTTTCGCCGCCCGGTCACCTTGACGGAATGGCCTGACTGTCGCAGCCCTCAAACAGGGTTTTCCAAAGGTCGACATGGTCGCGCAGGCTGTTCTGGAAAGTAAAGTGGCGCTCAGTCACTTGATCGAAGAATGGCTGAATGGTCGGCCTCTGTTCGGCAGGCTGTTGGTCCAGTAGTGTCTCATAGTGTTTAATGACGCTGGTGGCTCGACGATTGACCGCCGCCAGCCAGGGTTGAACCTCACCAACGAAAACCTTGACCATGACGTTGCGGGCGTACTCGAGTTCCCGCTTTTGCAGCCCGGCCGGACAGAGCGTTTCCTCCTGATGAGCCTCTTGCAGCATCTGGTTGGCGGCGTGGATGTGGTGCGTTCCCAGTACCAGGCTTTGCAGCAGCTTTCCGCCCAGAGCATATTGTTCCAGCGCCTTATAGTGAGACTCAAGGTCCGGACGTTCCGGCCACCGTTGCTGGTTCAGGCGTTCCGGCAACTGAGCCAGAAACGCAAGGGCGGTCAGCGCTTCCTGAAAGCTTGCTTCCCGGCCCGGCGTCAGTGGTGTGGTGGACGGGCTCCAGAAGGCTCGCAGCTCTGGTGCCGCCGCACTGGCATTCCAGTAGCGCGTCGGCCACTGTTGTCGTTTGCGTTGTTCCAGGTCTTCGGCCAGCGCCACCAGCTCCTGATCCTCCAGCGTCTGAATGCAATAGCGCAATTGCTGGAGGATGCGACCGTCCATATGCAGATGCTGGGAGGGCACCATGACCCGCCCGAGAATACTGTTGCGTTCTCCGAGAACCTCGGCCAGGCCGCACTGACGAAACCCCCAAAAGTCCAGCAGGTTGATGGACAGAGGCTCGAGCTCGACCTGCAGTTCCCGCGGAGGGGGCATACGGGGAGCGGGCGCACCGTCAGTGGGGGGAATCTCCACGGACAGCACCCGGGACAGGCGGGTCAGGTAGTCATCCAGCATGGCCTCGGCCGGCGGCGTTGGCTGGCAGGCTGATAACAGGGCAATCATTAGCAGGCAGGTGATGACACGCATACTGCTATTGTACGCTCCCGAAGCCGATACGGACGAGCCACGGGTGCGGTGGGCTCAGAATCTGGGTGGCGAAGTGCCGCCGGGGTCCCTGACCGCTTTCAGCGCAGCGCTTTCCGAAACAGATTGACCGCCATCTGGTAACACTGCAATGCCAGCTCCGGATCGTAGCGATCGCCTTCATCGCGCATGAAGGCATGCTGGCCGTTGACCTCGAGCCAACTGAAGGTACACCCCGCGTCCCTGAGCGCGCGATTGATCTCCGCCCGAGGTTGATCCGGGACGTGCGGATCCTGTCGCCCCCATATCATGAGCAGCTCACCTTTGATTTCACCGGCCCGGGCCAGGGTCTGGTCTTCCGGCGGCGCGGGTAGTGTGTTCGAGTGCAAATCGGTGGCGTACAGACAGCAGGCTGCCTTGATCGCCGGATTCAACGCAGCGCGAAAGGCCAGGTGACCGCCCAGGCAGACGCCCATACTGCCCACCGCGCCAGAGTAGTAGCGCTGTTGTTCGAGAAACGCGACCATGGCCCGGGTGTCGGTGTCGTGATCCTTCAATGGCTTGGCGAACTTGTCGTTGTTGCCTTTTTCCTTGCCGGCGTCGTCATAGCCCAGCACGGTGCCAATCGGATTCAGCTCGTGGGCCACCTCAGGGACCAGAACGACGAAGCCGTGCCCGGCCATGATCGCCGCCGAGCGGGCGATGGGGGCGGTCTGCTGAAAAATCTCCGAGTAGAAAATGATGGCCGGATAGCGACCTTCGGCCACGGGGCGATACACGTAGGTGCGCATGGTGCCGGTGGGTGTGTCGAGATCGACATGGTCGTTTTGTATCAGCATGGTCGGGTCCATCAATAGCGGGTGGTCGGGAAATGACACATTATAACCAAAGAGCCTAAACCGGGGGCTTGACCGGCCGGCGAGCGATTGAGATTATTCGGAGGTCATTTGATATGACATATTATAAATAATTACGTGAGAGTAAAAACAATGAATCAACCTGAATGGCTGTACGTGCTGCTGTTGAGCAGCGCGCTGGCCGCCTGTGGCGGCTCTTCATCCCCCGATAACGGGTCCTCCTCCAGCAGTTCATCCTCCAGCAACACGGCCTCCTCCAGCAGCGCCAGCGCCTCGTCAGAGTCGGCGTCGACGGTATTTGTCTGCCCGGAGAGCGGATTGTACTTCTGTGACGACTTCGCCGATGGCACGGCCGATCAGTGGGTTCTCCAGTCGTCCCCGGATAACCCGGAGGGTGAACCGGACGGTACGTTCGACGTAGTGGAGGATGGCGACAACCACGTGTTGCGTTTCACCGCCGCCAGTCAGGGCGGCGAGTTGGCCTTTATCGACGTCAACGCGCTTGAGATCCCGTCGGAAGACTATTACGTGGAGGCGCGTATCCGCCCCCGCGAAAACAGCACCACCGGAAACAAGTTCCTGTACCTGATGGCACGCTATCACAGTGAAGGCAACTGGTATGCCGCGGGTCTGAATGTGCAGAACAACACCGACAGCACCAAGGTGGAAATCGCCAAGTCGGTGGACGGCACGATCGATCGTCCGGTCCAGGTGGGCCGGGAAATCATCCAGGGCCCCAGGGATACGCTGGAGGGCGGGCAGTGGTACACCGTCCGTTTTGAGTTGATCGGCGATACCCTGACGGTCTATTTCAATGGTGAGAATGTCGGCTCCCATACCGATACCGACTACACCGGTATCGGTGATATCGGGCTGTTTACCGCCAACAAGTCGTTTGAGATTGACGATGTGGTCATCGGTGATCCGGCCAACAAACCGGTGCAGTTGACTATTGATCCGGCCAGTAGCGAATGGATCGCCGAGGCGCAGACCGATGATTATGTGATTGACGTAATGGCGGTACAGAGCAATGGGGATCCGGATACGTTCAGCGTCGAGTCCTCGAATACGGCCGTGGTCGGTGTCGACGTGCAGGGCAGTCAGGTGCACTTGAGTCCCCTGGCCGAGGGCGAGGCGACCATTACCTTTATCAGTGGTTCTGAGGCGACGCTGGTCCGGACCATTGAAGCCACAATCACTCCGGCGTTCGTCCAGCCAACCGCGGTGTACGACCTGGCTGAGCGTGTGGTTCCCGCCGTTGGTGCAACCGATATTCTGCGCGATACCCGGATCAAGCTGACCTTTGACGATGTTCCCACCCTCGGTGCGGCGGGCTCGGCCCGTATTTACCGTGTCAGTGATGACGCTGTGATCGACAATATCAGTGTGCTGGGCGAGCAGGACAGCCTGCCATCGGCCGACCGGGCGCGCACTCTCAACACGGAGCAGATCTGGGTCCAGGGCAACAGCGTGGTGATTGCACCCCATCACGGTGTTCTGGAGCCCGGCGAGACCTATTACGTCGCCATTGCCGATGGGGTGATTGACGGCACCCTCAACGGGGCTGAATTTGAAGGTCTCGGTAAAGACGCCGCCTGGACGTTCAGCACCACGGCGGATACCCCTTCCGGTAATGAGCTGACGGTGGCCGAAACCGGCGAGGCGGATTTCCGCACGGTGCAGGGCGCACTGTCTTACGCCATGTTGGAGTTGGGCAAAGACGAGGCGGTGACCGTCAATGTGATGAACGGCACTTACCGTGAACCGCTGTACCTGCGCAACAAAAACAACCTCACCCTGCGCGGCGAAAGTCGGGAGAATACCCGCATCGCGTACCGCAACAACGAGCAGCTCAATGGTGGCACCAGTGGCCGTCCACTGTTTCTGGTCGAGTCTGCGGACATGTTGGTCCTTGAACACCTCACGATCGAGAATACCACCCTGGTCGGCGATGGTGGTCAGGCCGAAACCATTTACTTCAATAGTCCCCATCGCCTGGTGGCCAAAGACGCTGCCTTTCTGAGCGAGCAGGACACCCTGTTGCTCAAAGGCTACAGCTGGTTCTATGAGTCCCTGGTTGCGGGCAATGTGGATTACATCTGGGGTTATGTGGAAGCGGCGCTGTTTGAGAACAGCGAAATCCGCACGGTGGGTCGCTCCGATGGCGGCAGCGGTGGTTACATCCTTCAGGCCCGCACACCGGACAGCGTCAAAGGCTTTGTGTTCCTGAACAGCGAACTGACCCGCGGTGAAGGACCGACTGGTGCCAATGTGGCTGACAATACGTTTGCCCTCGCGCGCAGTGGCGGCAGTCAGGACTATTTCGACAACGTGGTGTTCGTCAATACCCGCATGGATGACCACATCCGTTCGAGTGCCTGGCACACCGACCCGACTCCCAACCCGGAAACCGCCACCGCCACTAACGGCTGGCGCGAATACAACAGCATGGATATCAATGGCGACCCGCTCGATACCAGCGGTTGGGTGAGCTATACACTGAGTCAGCAGGAGTACGAAACCGGGTTCTCTTCAAGGGAGCAAATTTTCTCTACCTATAACGGTGGCGAAGGCTGGAACCCTCAGCCGTAAACAGGGTCGGCTGACAACGACGGCGTTATGCCACTCATTGGCAAAGTTTGTGCGACGCCGCAAAATAAAAAAGCCCGCTGACAGACGCCAGCGGGCTTTTTTGTGGGCGATGAGGGTAGGGCGGTTTACACCGCGACCTCCTCAATCTGCACCGACGCGATGCGCTTACCTTCGTCTGCGGACTTCTGGTACTCCTCAATTTCGTTGAAGTTGAGGTAGCGGTAGATATCGCTGGCCATGCTGTTCAGGCCCTTGGTGTACTCCAGGTACTCCGCCGGAGTGGGCAGCTTGCCGGTGATGGCGGCTACCGCGGCTAACTCGGCCGAGGCCAGGTAGACGTTGGCACCCTGACCCAGACGGTTCGGGAAGTTACGCGTGGAGGTGGATACCACCGTGGAGTTAGGAGCCACCCGCGCCTGGTTGCCCATGCACAGGGAGCAGCCCGGCATTTCGGTGCGGGCGCCTTTGCTGCCAAAGATGTTGAAGTAGCCTTCTTCCATCAGCTGGTGCTCGTCCATTTTGGTGGGCGGTGCAATCCAGAGACGGGTGGCCAGTTCTTCTTTGGTGGCTTCCAGCAGTTTGCCGGCGGCACGGAAGTGACCGATGTTGGTCATGCACGAACCGATGAACACTTCGTCGATCTTGGTTTCCTGCACGTCGGACAGTTTCTTCACATCGTCCGGATCGTTCGGGCAGGCCAGCAGCGGCTCGGTGATTTCCGCCAGATCGATTTCGATCACTTCGGCGTACTCCGCGTCCGCATCGGCTTCCATCAGCTCCGGGTTGTCCAGCCACTCTTCCATCTTGCGTGCACGACGCTCCAGGGTACGCACGTCGCCGTAGCCCTGTTCGATCATCCAGCGCAGCATGGTGATGTTGGACTTCAGGTACTCGATGATCGGCTCTTTGCCCAGCTTGATCGTGCAACCGGCGGCGGAGCGCTCGGCCGAGGCATCGGAGATCTCGAAGGCCTGTTCGACTTTCAGATCCGGCAGACCTTCCACTTCCAGAATGCGGCCGGAGAAGATGTTTTTCTTGCCCTTCTTCTCGACGGTCAGCAGGCCCTTCTGGATGGCGTAGTAGGGAATGGCGTTGACCAGATCACGCAGAGTGATACCCGGCTGCATGTCGCCCTTGAAACGCACCAGAACCGATTCCGGCATATCCAGCGGCATCACGCCGGTAGCGGCCGCAAAGGCCACCAGACCGGAACCGGCCGGGAAGGAAATGCCCAGGGGGAAACGGGTGTGGGAGTCGCCGCCGGTGCCCACGGTATCGGGCAGCAGCATGCGATTCAGCCAGCTGTGAATGATGCCGTCCGCCGGGCGCAGGGACACACCGCCACGGGTCATGATGAAGTCGGGCAGGGTGTGTTGGGTGTCAATGTCCACCGGCTTGGGGTAGGCGGCGGTGTGGCAGAAGGACTGCATGGTCAGGTCGGCGGAGAAGCCGAGGCAGGCCAGGTCTTTCAGCTCATCGCGGGTCATGGGGCCGGTGGTGTCCTGGGAGCCGACGGTGGTCATGTAGGGCTCGCAGTAAGTACCGGGACGCACGCCTTCCATGCCGCAGGCCTTGCCGACCATCTTCTGGGCTAGGGTGTAACCCTTGCCGGTGTCCTTCGGCTGCTCGGGCTTGCGGAACAGCTCGGAGGGGGCAAGCCCCAGGGATTCGCGGGCCTTACCGGTCAGACCGCGACCGATGATCAGTGGAATCCGGCCGCCGGCCTGGACTTCGTCCAGCAGGACTTCGGACTTCAGACCAAATTCGCAAATCAGCTCGCCGGTCTCGCCATTGAGAATCTTGCCTTCATAGGGACGCACTTCGATCACGTCGCCCATGTTCAGATCGTCCACCGGCGCTTCGAATACCAGCGCGCCGGCGTCTTCCATGGTGTTGTAGAAAATTGGTGCCACTTTGCTGCCGATACAGACGCCACCGGTGCGCTTGTTGGGCACACCCGGGATGTCTTCACCGATGTACCAGAGCACGGAGTTGGTAGCGGATTTACGCGAGGAGCCGGTACCGACCACATCGCCCACCATGGCCAGCGGGTAGCCTTTCTTCTTCAACTCGTCGATCTGCTTGATCGGGCCGATGGTGCCGGGTTCGTCCGGGGTCAGGCCTTCGCGCTCGTTTTTGTACATGGCCAGGGCGTGCAGCGGGATATCCGGACGGGACCAGGCGTCCTGCGCCGGGGACAGGTCGTCGGTGTTGGTTTCACCGGTGACCTTGAAGACGGTCAGCTTGATGCTCTCGGGCACTTTCTGGCGCTTGGTGAACCACTCGGCATCGGCCCAGGATTGCAGTACGCCTTTGGCAAATTCGTTGCCGGCTTTGGCTTTTTCTTCCACGTCGTGGAAGGCGTCGAACATCAGCAGGGTGTGCTTGAGTTCGTCGGCGGCCAGGGGAGCCAGAGCCGTGTTATCCAGCAGCTCGACCAGGGTTTCGATATTGTAACCGCCGTGCATGTTGCCCAGCAGTTTGACGGCGTGTTCTTTGGAGATCAGGGGGCTTTCGGCTTCGCCTTTCACGATGGCGCTCAGAAAAGCGGCTTTGACGTAAGCGGCTTCATCCACACCGGCGGGGACGCGGTGGCTGATCAGTTCGACCAGGGTGTCTTCTTCGCCAGCGGGTGGGTTTTTGAGCAGTTCGACCAGTTCGGCAACTTGTTCTGCGTTCAGCGGTTTGGGGGGTACGCCTTCCGCGGCGCGTTCCGCGACGTGAGTACGATAGGCTTCAAGCACGATTGAGTTCCTCTGATTTTGTGGGGTTACTCTCTCAACAGGATCTCTGCCTTGAGAGACTATCCATGACCGTCATGGATGCGAGTGGACCCTGGGTCCGGCGCCGCGCCCCGGGAGGCGGTTGATGGCACGGCTCAACGGCGGCGGATTATACAGTAACCCCCATTAACTGTGTAGGGCGCCCGGTTGGGCTGTATGGAGCTTCGATGCTTATGGTGCTCCGGTTGTGGCGCTCCGCCGGGGCATACCCTTGTGAGACACGCCGACTTTGGCAGATAGACTGGTGGTAAGCGTCAAGTCCGGGCCGGGAAGGGAAAGCCCTTTCAAGACACGCCGTAAACCCATGATGTGCATGGACGCACGAATGCCGCGGTGGCATGGATGCCATAGAGCGGCCCCTGGGGGCTCGACGCGCGGAGTCCCTCCGCTTACGGTCTTGAAAGGGCTTTCCCTTCCCGTCCCTAAGTGCCACCTTGGAGCTCAGGGTGCTATTTCCCGAAATGTTACGTTCGCACTGCGGAGATGGGGTATAGCCTTGCGAGACCGTCACCCGCCTGGATGGCGGGTGATGAGCCCCCATGGATGGGTTCACGGCGTGTCTCGCAAGGCTATACCCCATCGGAGCATTATGATCGGAGCGCCTTTTTTGGGGGAGCAAAGAGCGCCGATCGACTGGCGGTCAAACTAAAGTTACTGGCTCATGATCCAAGTGATCGGTATAATGATGCTCGCTTTTCTGATCGATTTGATTTCATTAAAATCAATAAGTTACGCTCAAAACCTAAAGCTATAAATAACTTAAAATCGGCACAAGGACATCCTCCATGAACACCACCCGACACACCCTGGCGCCTCTGAGTGCCGCACTGACCGCGCTGATTCTCTGGGGCTGTGAACCCGCCGAAGAGTCGCAGCCGACACCCGAGGCCTCCGGTAATGCCGCGGCCAGTGGAGTCGAGTACAGCGATCCGGACAATTCCGGTACCGCCCCCACGCCAGACAGCCAATGGCAGTGCCCGCAAGACCCGGGTCAGGCCCCCTCCGGGACGCTGACCGCCGAGCGGATTCCGGGCTCCGCCACCACCCGGAAAGAGGCGGGCCTGTACGAGGGGCCGGTCTGGATTGGCGGGTCCCTGTACTTCTCCGACTTCACCTTTCAGGAAGGCTTCCCCTCGCGAGTGCAGCGCCTGACGGCGGAAGGTACCCTGGAAACCGCGCTGGAAGACAGCGGCAGCAACGGCCTGGCTGTGGATGCTGAGGGCTTTCTGATGGCCGCCACCCACGACGCCAAGGCCATCTCACGCTACGAGCTCTCTACCGGTGACCGGGAGATTGTCTGGGATGAGTTTGCCGATAACCCGTTCAACTCTCCCAACGATCTTACCCTGACCCGCGATGGCGTGATCTATTTTACCGACCCGGACTTCCAGCGCTCCGCGGCGCCGGGTGGACAACCAAAGACCCGGGTCTATCGCATTGATGCCGACGGTGTGTCCGTGGTCGACGACACCCTGAGCAACCCCAATGGTGTCTCCCTGTCCCCGGATGAGAAGACACTCTATGTCGCCGGTGGCGGCGAGCAGGGGGTACTCAGGGCCTACGCGTTGGATGAAGATGGTCATGTGGCCGGGCAACGGGATCTGGTCGAGGTGACTGTTCCCGACGGGATGGCGATTGACTGTCTGGGTAACATCTATGTGACCGAACACACCAAGCAGCGGGTGCGGGTCTTCTCCCCGGAGGGTGAATCCCTGGCGGAGATCCGTGTCGATGCGAATATCACCAATGCCGCCTTTGGCGGCCCCGAGCGTCAGACGCTGTACCTGACCGGCGCGGGTACGCTCTGGCAGATTGAACTGGATGTAGCGGGATATCCTTATTGATATGGCAGTATTCAAACGGGTCAAAACCCCCTGTGTGGGTGTCTGTTCAACGGGCATCGGGGATAGTGTGTGCCGTGGCTGCAAGCGGTTTGCCCACGAGGTGATCGACTGGAATGCCTACGATCAGGAGCAGCGCCATATCATCGTCAAACGTCTGGAGGCCTTTCTGACCCAGGTGGTGGCGGCGCGCTTTGAGATCCTGGATGAAGCTGTCCTGCGCGAGCAGATTCGGCACCAGCAGGTGCGGTTCAACGAAGATCGGGACCCGCACTGCTGGATCTTCGATCTGCTCAAGGCCGGGGCCAGTCAGATCCGAGAGCCGGCGCACTACGGCCTGCGGGTGCGCCCCGAATGGCGGGCGTATTCTCTGCCCGAGCTGCGTGATCAGATCGATCACGACTATTACGAACTTTCCTGCGCGCACTACGAGCGCTATATTGCCCCGGGTTTGGCCGCGGATGCGATGCAAAAAGCAGCGCAAAACACTTGAACTTTGTGATGTAAATGACTGATATAAAACCTATTCTTGATTTTCTTCAGTGCGAAACGCCGGATGCCTGGGTGCGCTGGGCGCTGGCCAATGAGCCGCTGCTGTTACTCGATCATGCCAACTGTGAAAAGAAGGCCGCGTCCACCGCGCTGACGCTGATGTACCGCTATGTGGGCGATTTTGAGATGATGCACAAAATGTCCCGCCTGGCCCGTGAGGAACTGCGTCATTACGAGCAGGTGATGAGCCTGATGCAGAAGCGCGGTATCGCCTACGGGCAGATTTCCCCCAGCCGGTACGCTTCCGAGCTGCGCAAACCGATCCGCACCCACGAGCCGGGGCGCTACGTGGATACATTGATTGTGGGCGGGATCATCGAAGCCCGTTCCTGTGAGCGCTTTGCCAAGCTGGCTCCGCATCTTGATGAAGAGCTGCAGGGGTTTTATCTGTCGCTGCTCAAGTCCGAGGCCCGTCACTTTCAGGACTACCTTAAACTGGCCCGCAAGGCCGCCGGCGGCGAGTCCATTGAGGCTCGGGTGGAGGAATTTCTGACGCTGGAGCGCTCGCTGATCGAATCACCGGATGACACCTTCCGCTTTCACAGCGGCGTACCCCAGGCCGCCTGAGGCACCCTATGCCCAAGCAACCGGTCACCGGCGACCGTAACTTTGACGATCTCGCCCAGCGTTTCGCCCGCAATGTCTACGGTGGGCTCAAGGGGCGTATCCGGCTGAGTGTGCTGCGCCGCGACTTTGGTCAACACTGGCCATTTCCGCCTTTTGTGCCCGACACCGGTCGGTCGCCCCTGCGCATTCTGGATGCCGGCGGCGGGCAGGGCCAGTTTTCCCTGCCGCTGGCGCGGGCGGGGCATGCCATTACCCTGTGCGACCTGTCCGAGCAGATGCTGCTCGGCGCCCGGGCGGAAGCGGAGCAGTTGGGGGTCAGTGAGCGGGTGACTCTGGTGCAAAGCGCCATCCAGTCTCTGGAGGACGCGTTACCGGTAGGTGCCGAACCCTTTGATCTGGTTATCTGTCACGCGGTACTTGAATGGGTGCTGGATCCGGAAGTCCTGATTGATCACCTGATCCGCTGGCTCAAGCCCGGCGGTCACCTCTCCCTGTGCTACTACAATCTGCATGGTGCGGTGTACAAAAACCTGCTGCGGGCGAACTTCAAGAAGGTGGAGCGGGGTGATTACGGTGGTTTTCGAGGCAGCCTGTCCCCCATCAACCCGCTCTATCCGGAGACCGTGGATCAGTGGCTGGCGGCGCGGCCGCTGGAGCGGCTGGCCACCAGCGGTATCCGGGTGTTTCATGACTATATTCTGGACAAGTCACTACGTGAGCAGGCGCCGGACACAGTGCTGGCGCAGGAGCTGCGCCTCTCGCAGTTGGAGCCCTACCGCTCGCTCGGGCGCTACATGCATGTATTGCTTAAAAAACGGGCGATCTGAGGTCATGCGCTCCGTCAGCTCAGGCGCTTGAGTAACAGCTCTTTGGCCTCGTTGACCTTGGCCGCGAGATAATCATTGCCGCCCCGGTCCGGGTGCAGTTTCTGCATCAGTTTGCGATGGGCTCCAATGATGTCCTCCCGGGTGAGCGCCTGTTCGTCGCCTTTCAGGCCCAGCGTGTTCATGGCTTCGCGTACATCCATGGGGCCGCTCGGCGGGCTGGTGGGTCCGGCCTGCTGCTGGCGCTGCTTCCACATCGGGAAAAACTGCAGGCCCAGGGCAATGGCGGTTTTCGCCAGGGGGAGCAGGGCGCCCAGCACCGCAAACAGCCAGTGGGCCCGGCCCGTAGCGACCAGGAGAATCAGCCCCAGGCCGCCCCCCCACAGGCCGAGGCGCCAATACAGGCGTTTGCGCTCGGCTGGCGGTAAACGTCGGATATGGGCCATGGCCGCCCACAGGCCGATGATGACAATCAGGGCGATAAGCAATCGAAGCATAGTGAACTCGTCCGGTCGCTGAAGGGCGACGTATTCAGTGGCGGCTATTATAGAGAGGGTGAGCGGCCGGTGATAGTGTTGGCGCGGCGGACCCGAGTGGCCCGGATGCGCTATAATCGCCGCCCTTTATAGCTGAACCAACGAGGTGTTTTTGATGCCACAATTCCGCCTGCCCGCCGAGTGGGAACCCCAGGATGCCGTGCTGCTGACCTGGCCCCATGGGGACAGCGACTGGGCGCCGCTACTCGATGAGGTGATCCCGCTGTATGAGGGGCTGGTGACCGTGATTGCGGACTATGCGGACCTGATCATAGCCGTCCCGGAGCAGGCGCTGGACGCCATACAGAGCCGCCTGGAGGCGATGAATGTGCCCATGGACAGTGTTCACCTGCGTCCTGCGCCGAGCAATGACACCTGGGCCCGGGACCACGGCCCGCTCACCGTGCTCGAGGGCGAGCGTCCGGTCCTGTTGGACTTCCAGTTCAATGGCTGGGGCGGCAAGTTTGCCCACGATCTGGACAACGGCATTACCGAACGCCTGCATCGCGACGGCGCCTTTCCCGACGTGGCGCTGGAGCGCCAGGATTGGGTACTGGAGGGCGGTTCGATTGAGGTCGATGGGCGCGGAACGCTGCTCACCACTGAAGCCTGCCTGTTGAATGAAAACCGCAACCCGGGGTTGACTCGCGAGACCATTGAAGCGCGCCTGAAGGCGGCCTTCGGGGTGCGTAAAATCAATTGGCTAAAGCACGGTCATCTCGAGGGGGATGACACCGATAGCCATATCGACACCCTGGCGCGATTGTGTCCGAACAATGTCATTGCTTATGTGCAGTGCGATGACCCCGACGATGGGCACTATGCCGAGCTGAAAGCGATGGAAGCGGAGTTGGCGATGTTGACGGATGCCGACGGCGAGCCCTACCGGTTGGTGCCGCTGCCCTGGCCGGGCGCGATACACAGCGACGACGGCCGGCGCCTGCCGGCCACCTACGCCAACTTTCTGATCATCAATGGCGCCGTTCTGGTGCCGCAGTACGACTGTCCCGCCGACGAACAGGCCCTGGAGCAGGTGATGCAGGCCTTTCCGGGCTACCACATTTTTGGCATTCCCTGCTCTGTGCTGATTGAGCAGGGGGGCAGTCTGCACTGTATTACCATGCAATTACCCGAAGGAGTCCTGTATGACCCAGCTTAACGTCGGGCTGATTCAACACGCCTGCAGTGCTGACCTCGAAGCCAACCTGCTGGCCTCCATTGACGGTATCCGCCGCGCGGCGGAGCAGGGGGCTCAGTTGGTGGTGCTGCAGGAATTGCACCGGGGGTTGTATTTCTGCCAGCAGGAGGACGTAGACGAGTTTGACCTGGCCGAGCCCATTCCCGGCCCCAGCACCGATCGCCTCGGCGCCCTGGCCCGGGAGCTGAACCTGGTGATCGTCGCCTCGCTGTTCGAGCGTCGGGCGCCGGGGTTGTATCACAACACGGCGGTGGTGCTGGAGCGCGATGGCACCATCGCCGGCACCTATCGCAAAATGCACATTCCCGACGATCCCGGTTTTTACGAGAAGTTTTATTTCACCCCGGGCGACCTGGGCTTTCAGCCCATTCAGACTTCGGTGGGCAAGCTCGGGGTTCTGGTGTGCTGGGACCAGTGGTTCCCGGAAGCGGCTCGCCTGATGGCGATGGCTGGGGCCGAGTTGTTGATCTACCCCACCGCCATCGGCTGGAGTCGGGAAGATGACCCCGAGGAGCAGGAACGTCAGCGCCAGGCCTGGATCACCATTCAGCGCGCCCACGCGGTGGCCAATGGGGTCCCCGTGGTCAGCGTCAATCGTATTGGTCACGAGGCGGACCCGGGAGGCGGTACCGGTATCGACTTCTGGGGCAGCAGCTTTGTGGCGGGTCCCCAGGGCGAGTTCCTCTACCAGGGCAGCACCGATCAGGTGGAGCATGCGGTGGTCTCGCTGGATATGGCGCGGAGCGAAAGTGTTCGGCGGATCTGGCCCTACTTGAGGGACCGGCGGGTCGACCATTACGGGGATCTGCTCAAACTCTACCGGGACTGAAAGGCCTCAATCACCGAGGTGTGGCACCAGAGTGGTGCAGTGCCGGATGTATTCTTTTTACCAACAGGACTCGGAGCGAACCATGGCATTACCGAAAATCGGCAACTTGGCCCCGGCTTTCACCCTGAACAACCAGAACGGCGAAAAGGTCAGTCTGAAAGACTTCAGGGGCAAGCAGAACGTTGTTCTGTATTTTTACCCCAAAGCATCGACACCCGGCTGTACGGTCCAGGCCTGTGGTATGCGTGACGCGCTGGCGGAACTGGCGCAGTACGATACGGTCGTATTGGGAGTGAGTCCGGACAAGGAGCCGGCACTGCAGAAGTTTATTGCCAAACAGGGATTGACCTTTGACCTGCTGTCGGACCCCGACCATCAGATTGCCGAAAAATATGGCGTCTGGGGGTTGAAGCAGTTTGCCGGTAAAGAGTACATGGGGCTGATCCGTACCACCTTCATCATTGATAAAGAAGGGCGCCTGCGGGACATCCCTGAAAAGTTCACCACCAAAAACCACGATCAGGTCATTCTGACCTGGGTTCGGGAGCATTTTGGAAGTGAATGACGCAGTGGATGGGCCAAATCGAGTCGGGAGTGACTTTTACGGTATAAGATCAGGTTTTTAATAAAAATGTGATCTTAGTCCCGATGAATGTCGGGTTTTTTGACTCCGTTAGCGACAATTCCGCTTTGATTGGCCTATACTAGAGCTGTCTTGAGGTTGAGGGCCCGGCCCTCGAGGTACAGGGTTTGACCGTCAAACCTCGGGACCGATCAGAGCTCAGGCATCGGCCTGTCCGCTGGTCGACAATAACGATCGCGCGAGCTCGGTTACTGGCGGCTTCGGTTGACAGTCGCTCCGCGACCACCCAGCGTCATTAATTTTCAATGCCCAGAGTTTTTGGCAGAAGGAGAGGCCTGTATGATTCAGTTACAGCGTATCGACGATCGAATCAGTGAAAGTGCGGCACGTCCGTTCGCCACGCCCGGTGTCCGGTCTTATCATGAATATCTGGAGTTGGCGCGCATCCCCCCGGCAGAAGGGGTGGCCGCCAAAGTTCTGGATGTACTGCACCGTCGCGTCGGTCAGGACCCTTTGGCAATTGATTACATTGCCGAGGATCTGGACCTGTCAAAACGGACTTTGCAGCGTCGTTTGCAGCAGCAGGGCGAAAATTTTGCCCAACTGCGGGACAGCTTACGCTTCCATTACGCGATCAAGTTTCTCATTGATCAGCACATGAGCGTTGATGCGGTATCCAAGGCACTGGATTTTTCGGACCGCACCAGTTTCACCAACGCCTTCAAGCGGTGGACCGGACTGTCTCCCAGCGTCTTCCGCAAGCTGTTTCGCGATTACGCCTAGAATCAGATTCAGCGCTTGCCTCGGCCGTCCCCAGCGGCTGAGGCCCTTTGCTTTTCACCGACAGCCCCCCTCCATGTAATTGCCTGCCCCGCGCAAACAGGGTAGAGTTAGCCCTTTTTCCGACCTAGAAGAATGAGGCTTGTTTCATGGATTTCTTTATTCCCGCCGCAATGGCTCAAGACGCCGCACAACCCCAGGGTAACCCGATGGTCACGCTGCTGATGTTTGTGGGCCTGTTTGTGTTCATGTACCTGTTTATTATTCGCCCGCAGCGTAAGCGTCAAAAGGAACACCAGAATCTTGTGTCCGCGTTGAGCAAAGGTGATGAAGTGGTCATGACCAGCGGCCTGCTGGGCAAGATCGTCAAAGTTGATGACAACTATATTGTTCTGGAAACGGGTGAAAATATTGAGCAGAAGTTCCAGAAAGTAGCGGTCCACGCCGTTCTGCCCAAAGGCACCATCAAGTCTATCTAACCCATGAGTGACTCCTCGGCTCTCAGCTCACTGGAAACCTTTTTGAAGACCCTCAGTGATCTGGTGTGGGGGGAGTTCATGCTGGTGCTTATCCTGGGCACCGGCCTATTCCTGATGGTGCGTCTTGGCGCTATGCCGCTGAGACGCATCGGCACCGCTTTCCGGCAACTCTTCCAGGGCCGCCAGGCCCAGGGCGAAGGGGACATCAGCGGCTTTAACGCACTGATGACGGCGCTGTCCGCCACCATTGGCACGGGCAATATCGTGGGCGTCGCCACGGCCATCGGTATTGGTGGCCCGGGCGCACTATTCTGGATGTGGTGCAGTGCGCTGGTGGGTATGGCCACCAAATACGCGGAAGCGGTGTGTGCGGTCCACTTCCGGGAAACCGATCATCGGGGGCGCCACGTCGGTGGTCCCATGTATTACATCAAGAACGGGTTGGGCAAGCGCTGGATGTGGCTCGGCACCCTGTTCGCTTTTTTCGGAATGCTCGCCGGGTTTGGTATCGGTAATACGGTTCAGGCAAACTCCGTCGCCGACGCTCTGTCGGAAAGTTTCAATATTAGCCCCTGGTTGACCAGTGTCGTACTTATGGCGCTGGTGGGAGCGGTTCTGATCGGTGGTATCAAGCGGCTGGCCAGCGTGGCGGGCAAACTGGTTCCATTCATGGCCATTGTCTATCTGCTGTCGGGACTGGCGATTCTGGTCATTCATCTGCCCGTGTTGCCCGGCGCGGTGGCGCTGGTTATTGACTCCGCCTTTACGGGGACCGCGGCCACCGGCGGATTCGCGGGTGCGACCGTGATGATGGCCGTCCAGTTCGGCGTTGCCCGCGGCGTGTTTTCCAATGAGGCGGGGCTGGGCAGCGCCCCCATCGCCCACGCGGCGGCACAAACCAACAGTCCGGTGCGCCAGGGGCTGATAGCGATGCTCGGAACCTTTATCGATACACTGGTGGTGTGCACTGTGACGGGGTTGGTGTTGATCGTGACCGGCGCCTGGCAAACCGGTGCTGAGGGTGCCGCCATGTCCCAAGCGGCCTTTTCGTCGGCCATTCCCCAGGGGCAGCACCTGATTGCGCTGAGTGTCTCCCTGTTTGCGTTCACCACGCTTTTGGGGTGGAGTTACTACGGCGAGCGTTGCGCCCAGTATCTGATGGGTGAGCGTGTTGTGACGCCGTTCAGAGTGTTATGGGTATTGGCAATCCCGGTGGGGGCCAACATGAGCCTGGGTGTGGTCTGGATTCTGGCGGATATTCTCAATGGTCTGATGGCTGTTCCCAATTTGATTGCACTGCTGGCGCTTTCCGGTGTCGTTGTCGGTCTGACCCGCGAGTACTTTGCCCGTAAAAATACGGAACCACTCGGCCTGTAAAAGCGCTTGTAAGGCCCGCTGCTGCCCTATAAACAGTTGTCCGGGCGGGGCAATCCGGCAATCTTGCTGGCGACCTTGGCCGGGCTGGGGGGAAACAGTTTCATCAGGTAAATACTGCGACCTTTATCCGCGCCGAGCTTTTGGCCGACCCGCTTGACCAGGGGACGCATCGCGGGGGACAGCTCAAATTCCCGGTAGAACTCACGCAGTACCTCTATCACGTCCCAGTGCTCGGTTGTCAGGGTAATATTTTCGTTCCTGGCCAGTACCTCAGCGACCTGCGGGCTCCAATCCTGCAGGTGCTTCAGATAGCCCTCCTTGTCCGTTTCCAGTGCCTTTCCGCTCACCATCAACGACATGGATCAGTACCAACTCTGAATTGTATTGTGAGCGACTGAAAGTGCCACGAAGGTTGCATAATCCGCAACCGACACTCCAACGGCAATACGGTCAATCAGGCCTCGAGCCCGTAGGTCAGCCTCCAGGGCGTACACCTCAATCTTGCGCGCTTGCAAGGTGGTCAGCGCGCTCGCCTCCGGCGATGCCGGCAGAGCCCCATAGACACCGTCCTCAAGTAGAAGAACCGCGTCGCCAGGCTGGCAGACATCGATGCAGGCACGCAACGTACGGTGCTCAAACGGGGATTTATTGACGGTATGCAGTGTGCTCATGACGGACGACCCTAGAAGCTGAGGAGTTGATCCTGCTCGGAAAACAGGCGGCCCACCGCACTGCTGTCCAGCTCGATAAGGTTGTCCATGACCAGATCGGACATTGATAGCCCCCGCTCAGTCAACGACGGGGTGTGGACATACAGACGTTCGACGTCGTAGAGCGGTAACGCTCTCAGGCTGGATGCCAGGTTTTTCTGGGGGAGGGCGGCCGGAGACTGATCCTGGGCCAATTGAAAAACACCGTCATTGATGAACAATACCCCAACGTCCTGACCGAAGACCGCGCTCGCCAGGAGCGCATCCAGGGCCTCTCGGGCAGTGCTGCTACCGTAGGGGGCATGGCGCATGACAAACAGCAGGCGACGGCGCATTTTCGTTTGCTCTCCCTCAGGCTCCAAAGGTTACGACGCGGTCGGCGTGGACGGCGGCATCCACCCATTGTCCCAATCCGCTCAGGTTGAACTCGGGCGCGAGGTTGGCGACATCGCGCTGGTAGCGGTCCGCCTCCTCCTGGTTGAGTATGCCTCGGCGCAGAGCGGCCGCGATACAGATCACCACATCCACAGCGTTTTCCCGCGCCAGCGTCCGCCACTCTTCAACCAGGTTCTGTTCATCCTGAGCGGGCGTGGCGAGCCGATTACCGGTTGCGACGCCTTCCTGATAGAAAAACACACGATAGATGTCGTGGCCCTGCCGGAGCAGTTCCCGAGCAAAGTTCAAGGCGCTTTGACTCGCCTGGGAACTGAACGGAGCGGAATGGATGGCGAGAGAAAACTTCATCGACACTGATTCCCGAAACAAAAAAGCCCCGATGGTCGGGGCTTTTTTCGTGATTGTGCGACCCGCTTTACTCGTTGCTGGCACCGAGTAGGTGCAGCAGGCTGGTAAAGAGGTTGATGATCGACAGATACAGCGAGGTGGTCGCCATGATGTAGTTGGTTTCCCCGCCGTGAATGATGGCGCTGGTCTGAAACAGGATCAGGGCAGACATCAGCAGCACGATACCGGCCGAGAAGGCCAGGCTCAAGGCGGAAACGTCAAAACCGAACAGGGACGCACCAATCAGCAGGAGCATACAGGCAATCATGACCATCAGGCCGACCGCGACAAACCCGCGCAGGAAGCTGAAATCCTTACGGGTGGTCAGGGTGTAGCCGGACAGCCCGAGGAAAATCACCGCCGTGCCACCCAGGGCCTGCAGCACAATCGAGCCACCATTGGACATGGCCAGGTAATGATTCACGATCGGCCCAAGGCTGGCGCCAATCAGACCGGTGAAGGCGAAAACGACACCCAGACCCGCTGATGAATTGGCCGTTTTGGGGAGCACGAACCAGACCAGCACGATGGCAATGACGCTCATGATCAGCCCCATACCGTGGGACATATTGATGGCCATGGCAATCCCGGCAGTAACGGCACTGAAGGCCAGGGTCAGTGCCAGCAACATATAGGTGTTGCGCAAAACCTTGTTGACCTCAATGCTGCTGCCGATGTCAGCACGGGCATTCTGGGTGTAGAGCTCTCGCATTGCTTTTCTCCATTGATGACAAACGTTGCCTGACACAGATCATACTGGAACCGGCTGAAACTTGCCAAGATTCTCGCTTTAGATGGGGGCGAATTCGGGGAGTTCTAGGGTGGTGGTGTAAATATTTGTTAGGTGAGGTGGGGGGCGCAGGGATGCACCAGCGCACATCCATGTGCGCTGCCCTTCGGCCGCTCTCGCACGTCCTGTGCTTCGCGGCATTAGTGCTTCCTGCACGTCGGCGCCTTCGGCGGTGGCAAACGGCTGTCCTGCCGTTTGCTCGAACCGGAGGGTTCTCGTCCCTTTTGCCATAAAAAACCCCCGCCATTGCTGGCGGGGGTTTTTATATGGCGGAAGGGCAGGGATTCGAACCCTGGGTAGGCTATTAACCTACGGCGGTTTTCAAGACCGCTGCATTCAACCGCTCTGCCACCCTTCCGAGAAGGGCCAAATTATACAGGGCTTTTTCGTCGGGGCAAGGGGGAGTATTGAAAAAAACCCAAGGATTTCGAACACTTACTTGCCATGGCGGAATAAAAAAGGGCGCCCCGCTTTGGGGCGCCCTTTGTACTGCCGGTCGTGAAACTTACTCGCTGGCGCTTGGCTCCACTTCCGGAGCTTGTCGATTGCGAGGATCATTCGCCGGACGGGCCAGAGGACGTGGATTGTGGCTTACCGCTGGCGGTTGCCGGGTATCCAGCGCTTGGGCACTGGAGCGTTGGCGGTGTTCCGTCACAATCTCCGTTGGCACTTTGGGTTGGGGTGCCAGACGTGGGTCGTTGGCAGCCCGGGTCGACGGCCGGGTACTGGACGTGGGTGTCGATTCAGTGACCTCCTGTTTTTCGACGGGAGAAGAGTGCGGCGCTTTTGCCGGTTCGGCCGTGGCCGCCGGGGCAATCGTCTGCTCCGGGGCTTCAGTCGCGTCGACTTCAACGTTCTGTTCCGGCTCCGCCGTGACGGCGGGCGCCCGATCGGGAGCAGACTCTTCCGGAGATCCGGTATTCACCGGCTCATCGCCCGTCGCCGATTTGGGTCCCGGAGTGGGCGGTTGATCCGTTTCGGGAGTGGTTTCCGCTGCAGCCTCAAGCTTTGCGGCGTCGACGTCAGGGGAGCCAGTCTTTGCCTCGGAGCGCTCCTGAGGCGCCTCGGCCCCCGGCTTTGCGTTACCGGAGGTGGCGTCACCCTTGGTCGCATCGGGCTTGTCGACCGGTGGACGCGGCTCGCCCACCTGGCGTTGGCTGACTCGCCGGGGCACGTCCTCCCGAAGCTCCGCAGTGGCGGTCGGTTTTATGACATTGTCTTCGTCCGGGGCTTGCACGGCCGGAGCGCTGTCGGCCGGGGCCGCAGCTTGAGGGGCAGTGGTTTCGGCGGCGCGTGACACGCTGGTGTGGTCGGCCTCGGCGGCCTCAACGGGTGCGGCTGCCGATTCAGTGTCGGTACGGCGGGTCGGAGCATTCGCCTTGGACATTTTGTCTTCGGCCGGTTTATCACTCCGGGCTTCGGGGCTGCGCGCCTGATCACGGCTTGCCCGGTTGCTCCGCTCGGCTTTTACGCTGTCGGTCGTGTCCTGATTGGCAGCCTGGATCTCGTTGGCTTTTTCAATCACCTCTTCGGGCAGTTCACGGCGGTTGCGACGACGGGGGCCGGAACGGGTGCGGCGTCCCGCCGGGCGCTTGGGCGGCCGGTTATCCTGCTGGTCATCAGTTCCCTGATCCTGCGCCTGCGATTCGACCTCGGCGGTTTCCGTTTTTTGCGGAGTTGCGTCTTTTGGTTGGCTGTTGTCACCGCGATTGTCCGGCTTGTTCCCGGCTCCGCCGCGACGGTTTCGGCCGCCACGGGAGCGGCGGCCGCTGCTTCCCTCGACGTTTTTGTCCTGGCCCTTGTCCTGGCTGCTGTCCGGGGACTTTTCCGCCGCTTTTTCCTGGCGCTTATCGGGGCGACTGTCAGTGTCCCGTTGGCTGCCACGCTCATCGCGACGACCTCCGCGGCGATTGCGTCCAGCACCTTCACGGCGGCGGTTCTGATTGCCGCCGCGGCTGTGGCGGCTGCGCTGATGGCCTTTACCTTTCGACGAGGACGACTTCTGGTCGTCTTCGTCGCCTTTGAACAGCTTGACCAGCAGGGCGACAAAGCGCTCCCATAAGCCGGGTTGTTTGGGGGCGACCGGTGTCGGTGCCGCTTGGGTGGGAGTGGCCGGTTGCACAGCGGGCTGGGGCACTGGTGCCGGTTTGCTGCTGGTTTCCACTTCCTCTTCGCTGTGCTCGTCGGCGGTGGCCACAATTTTGTAGCTGGTTTCCAGCGTGCCCTCGTCGTCATCGCGCAGACGCTGAACTTCGAAGTGTGGGGTCATCATGTCGGCGTTCGGTACGACGACCACACGGGTGCTGTTGCGTTGCTCGATGTTGGAAATGGTTTTGCGCTTTTCGTTGAGCAGATAGGTCGCCACAGACACCGGCGCGATGGCGCGGATTTCGGCGCTGCGCTCTTTCTGGGCTTCCTCTTCCACCAGGCGCAGGATCGACAGAGCCAGAGAGCGAGTGCTGCGGATGGTTCCCTGGCCGTTACAGCGGGGGCAGACTTTCGAATGCACTTCGCCCAGAGAGGGGCGCAGGCGCTGGCGGGACATCTCGAGCAGACCGAAGCGGGAGATCCGGCCCACCTGAACGCGGGCCCGGTCCATGTTCAGCGCATCGCGCATGCGGTTTTCCACTTCCCGCTGATTGCGGGCCGGTTGCATGTCGATAAAGTCGATAACGATCAGACCGCCCATATCCCGCAAGCGCAGCTGACGGGCAATCTCATCGGCCGCTTCCAGGTTGGTCTGCAGAGCGGTTTCCTCGATATCGCCGCCCTTGGTGGCGCGCGAGGAGTTGATGTCGATGGATACCAGCGCTTCGGTCACATCAATCACGATCGAGCCACCGGAGGGCAGCTTGACTTCGCGTTGAAAGGCGGTCTCGATCTGGCTTTCAATCTGGTAACGGTTGAACAGCGGAATGTCGTCGTTGTACAGCTTTACCTTGCTGCCGAAGTTGGGCATCACCTGCTGGATGAAGCCGTTGGCCAGATCGAAGGCTTCCTTGTTATCCACGATCACTTCGCCGATGTCCTGACGGAGGTAGTCGCGAATGGCGCGGATGATGACATTGCTCTCCTGGAACAGGAAGTTGGGCGCTGGGGCGCTTTTGGCGGCTTTGTCGATGGACTCCCAGAGTTGCAGCAGGTAATTCAGGTCCCACTGGAGTTCTTCCGAGCTGCGGCCGACACCGGCGGTGCGAATGATGATTCCCATCCCGGAGGGGATTTCAACGCCGCTCAGCGCGTCTTTGAGTTGCGCCCGGTCTTCCCCTTCGATGCGGCGGGAGATTCCGCCCGCGCGCGGGTTATTGGGCATCAGAACCAGATAGCGACCCGCCAGGCTGACAAACGTGGTGAGTGCGGCGCCTTTATTGCCGCGCTCCTCCTTGTCGACCTGCACGATGACTTCCGTGCCTTCTTTGACCACTTCCTTGATCTTGATGCGTCCCTCGACGTCGTTGGGGGCTTTGCTGAAGTACTCGCGGGAGATTTCTTTCAGGGGGAGAAAGCCGTGGCGCTCGGCACCGTAATCAACAAAGGCAGCTTCCAGGCTGGGTTCAACCCGGGTGATTTTACCTTTGTAGATATTGGCTTTCTTTTGCTCTCGATTGCGATTCTCGATGTCCAGATCGTACAGCCATTGGCCGTCGACCAGAGCCACGCGCAACTCTTCGGGCTGAGTTGCATTAATGAGCATTCTTTTCATGCGTTACCTAATGTAGTCGTCCGGGCGCCAGGCCAGCGGAATAACCAAGGTCAACGCTGTTGTGTTTTACAACCTTAAGGCCGACTGGGCTCCAGGGGAGGAGCTGTCGGGGTTGGGGGCAGAGGCAGATCGCCAACCACAAGCTCCACCCGGCAAAATGCCGGTCGGCGGAGGGGGCTGTCGGTTGCCTTGATCGTCATGCAATCCTGCTCCATGAAACTCTAGTTTTCTTGTTTCGGCTTCAGGCGGACCCCGGTCGAGCTGGGCTCAATGGGGTGCCGCGTGGAATCTGGCAGTGCCGGGGTTGTGTTCGGGTGCCGAATCGTCACGTGGTGTCTCTCGGATCCGCCAGAAACCATCTTGGTCTGGACCCTGTGTTTGCTGTGACGCCGGAAATTCACCTGGCCGGCAATGCGTAGAAATCAGAGTTCTACAAAAACACTTACAGTATCAACAATGGCTATCACGCGGTTGGCGCGATGGTCATGGGGTGCCCCGCAGGCCTTTCGGGCGTCGTTGCGGTAGCACCGGTTTTGTCAGTTCACTGGCCGGCTTCGGGGGGAGGTAAACCATCTCGCCTGGCCCGAAGTGGCCCTGTTGCTGTCAGCGGTATTTCCTCGCAACAGGCCTGTTTTACGCTTACCTGTCCGGAAACCTGCCTGTCCCAGCAGCCCGGAATATAACAGTAATTGCAAAAAGCTTCAATCGGCCTGTGTTTTCGGTCCGGATCCCGTCGCGATGCCTCCCGGTTTGCGCTATCATGCGCGCCATGACTAAACCCTCCGCTTCCCGCTCGGCTCCGCCACCGCAGGTCCCACCCACGCAGGTCCAGTGGCTGACCGTTGACGCCGATCAGGCCGGTCAGCGGATCGACAATTTCCTGATGGCCCGCCTCAAAGGGGTGCCCAAGTCGCGGGTATACAATATCCTGCGCAAGGGCGAAGTCCGGGTAAATAAAGGACGTGTGAAGCCCGACTACCGCCTGGTTGCCGGAGATCGGGTGCGGGTGCCGCCGGTCAGGGTGACCCAGAGTGTGCCCGCTCCCAAGCCGAGCGATCAGCTCGTCCGTCAGCTTGAGGCCGCCATTTTGTTTGAAAACGAGGGGTTACTGGTGCTCAACAAGCCACCGGGGCTCGCCGTGCATGGTGGCAGCGGTGTCAGTCTCGGGCTGATCGAGGTACTCCGGCAGATGAGGCCGGAGGCCCGTTTTCTGGAGCTGATCCATCGCCTGGATCGGGACACCTCCGGCTGCATCATGGTGGCCAAAAAGCGCAGTATGCTCCGGCACATGCAGGCTGCGCTCAGGGATAAGAGTGCCGGAGGTGTGACCAAGATCTATCAGGCACTGGTGCTGGGACGCTGGTCCGAGCGTAAAACCAAAGTCGATGCGCCCCTGATGCGTCTGGAGATCAATGGCGACCGTATCGTCAAGGTACACCCTGAGGGCAAGCCGAGTCTGACGCGGTTTCGGGTTTTACGGCGGTTTGAGGGCGCCACGCTGGTCGAGGCGCATCTGATTACCGGACGGACTCATCAGATCCGGGTGCATGCCCAGTCTGCCGGCCACAGCCTGGTTGGGGATGAGAAGTACGGTGATGACGAGGCCAATAAGCACTGGCGGGCAAGAGGGGTGAAGCGCCTGTTTCTTCATGCCGCCGAGTTGGGCTTTTACCTGCCGGGCCAGTCGGAAATGACGCGGGTGTCCGCGCCACTGCCGGACGATCTGGATGCGGCACTGGCGCAGACGCCTTGCCTGCCCGAATGAACCCCGAATTTCTGACAGAACTGATCAAGAGGTGTGTGCGTTGTTGTTGATCTTTGACTGGGATGGCACCTTGAGCGATTCCACGGGCCTGATTACCCGGGCCATGCAGCAGTCAGCCGAGGATCTGGGGTGGCCGATACCGGAAGCCGCTGCGGTGCAGAACATTATCGGGCTCGGTCTGCCCGAGGCGCTGCATTTATTGTTTCCGGATCAGAATGACGACGGACACGGAAAGCTTCGCGACCGGTATCGGGCGAATTATCTGCGCGCCGACCAGGCGCAGCCCTCAACGTTGTTCCCCGGAGTGCTGGAAACGCTTACCTGCCTGCGTGACGCCGGGCATCAGATGGCGGTTGCGACGGGCAAGAGTCGGGTCGGGTTGGATCGTGTGCTGGATACCATGGGGTTGCAGGGGTTCTTCCATGCCACCCGCTGTGCCGACGAAACCGCTTCCAAGCCCCATCCGCTGATGCTGCACCAGTTGCTTGAAGAGTTGGGGGCCGAGCCATCCAGCGCGGCAATGGTGGGGGATACCGAATACGATATGGACATGGGTCGGCGAGCCGGCATGGATCGTATCGCCGTCAGTTACGGGGCTCATGCAATCGATCGACTGCACGCCTATGAGCCGGCGCTTTGCCTGGATCAGTTTGATGAGTTGCTTCGCTGGAATCGGCTGTAACTCGACCTCCGGCGCCACCCTTCAGTCACAGAGCGACCTTATAGAAGGAGGGGATCGACCCCGGCGTTCTGTAACAGCTCGGTCAATTGGATCAATGGCAGGCCGATCAGTGCATTGGGGTCATCCCCCTCCAGCCGCTCGAACAGGCAGATGCCCAGTCCTTCCATTTTGAAGGCGCCGGCACAGTCATAGGGCTCCTCTTTCCTCAAGTAGCGTTCAATTTGCTCCTCAGTCAGGACGCGGAAGTGTGCCCGGATACGCTCGCAACGGGTTTCATCGGTGCCGATGCGTGCGTCATACAGGGACAGGCCGGTATAGAAGGTGACCACCCGGCCGCTGGCGGCCCGTAGCTGTTCGACGGCGTTCTGATGGGTGCCCGGCTTGCCCAGACAGAGCCCGTCCAGGCTGGCCACCTGATCCGAGCCAATGATCAATCGGTCCCGGAAGCCGTCGGGTGCCAGCGCCCGCGCCTTCAACTGCGCCAGGCGCCGGGCCAGGGCTTCCGGTGTCTCGCGCGCACGGGGTGTTTCGTCCACGGCCGGTGAGGCGCAGGTAAAGGGCAGGCCCAGTCGTTCCAGCAAATGGCGGCGATAGGGGGAGCTGGACGCCAGCAGTAGCTCCGGCATGGGTTAATCTCCAAAAATAGTGACGATCGGCGACTATTCTAACGGAAACCCCCGTCGCTGCGGCCTTTGGCCACTTTTTTCTTTGACACAGGCGGCGCTTATCCCTATTATTGCGCGCTTATGTTTTCAGCCCCCTTTGACAAGCCTTTGCCGCGTCAGGGCGACCCGCGCAAATTCGCGCAGCAGGGCGTCCGCATCGGTGGCTATTTGCCGGTGGATCAGTTGGCCCGGATTCAGGACCTGCTGCTCGAGAAAGGGGCGCAAGCCCGAGTGGAGCTGGCCTTCGGGATCAGTGAGGCGGGCAAGTTGGTGGTTGAGGGCTCCGCCGTCGCTGATCTGGTGTTTACCTGTCAGCGCTGTCTCGGTCCGGTGACCGTTGCGGTGGGGGCGCAGATTGAACTGGCAATGGTGCGCACGGAAGAGGAGGCTAGACAGCTGCCTCGCGCCCTGGATCCCTGGATCTTGCCGGAGGATGGGAACACGGACTTCTACGCGATGGTAGAAGAAGAGTTATTGTTAAGTTTGCCGTCGGTGGCGTACCACGAGGCATTATGCATTGATGAGCAGTTGCTCAGCAGTGGCGAACCGGTGGAACCGGAACCGACAAAAAACCCGTTTCAAGTTCTGAAGCAACTCAAGGGCTCGCCGAAATCGTGAGGCGCCCCGGCTTCAGTGGTATTGTCAACAGGAGATCATCATGGCCGTACAACAAAACCGTAAGACCCGTTCCAAGCGTGGTATGCGTCGCTCTCACGACGCGCTGACTGGCAAGGCGCTGTCAGTAGACCCGACGACCGGTGAAAAGCACTTGCGTCACCACGTGTCTGCCGACGGTTTTTACCGCGGTCGCAAAGTGGTTGACACCGGCAACGACGAGTAATTTCGGAGTCGCTGACTACTCAGCCATCCGGAAATGATTCGTATAGCGGTAGACGCTATGAGCGGGGACTTAGGTCCCCGCACTGCTATCTTGGCGGTACTCCGACTGGCAACATCGGCCGCGTCCGGGGTTCGCTTTATTCTAGTGGGTGAGCGTTCCGTTCTGGAGCGCTTGCTGCCCGAGACCCTCCCGTCCTCTGTCTCCGTGCATCACGCACCCTCCTGGGTGGCGATGGATGATGACCCGCGTGCGGCACTTCGTCATGGGCGTGAGACCTCCATGTGGCGGGCCCTGGATCTGGTGCGTACCGGCCAGGCCGATGCCTGTGTCAGTGCCGGCAACACCGGAGCGTTGATGGCGATGGGCCGCTACCTGGTGAAAAGTCTGCCGGGCATCCAGCGGCCGGCCATCTGCAAGGCCATGCCGGTGTCCCGTGGGCGGACCTGGATGCTGGATCTCGGTGCCAACGTGCAGGCCACGGCGGAGCAGTTGCATCAGTTTGCGCTCATGGGGGCTGTACTGGCGACCCGGGAGTTGGGCAGGGATGCGGAAGTGGCGCTGCTGAATGTCGGCGTTGAGTCCGGTAAGGGCCCGGAGGTGGTGCAGGCGGCGAACCGGCTGATTGCCAACGATCACCGGGTGCACTATATCGGCTACATTGAGGGAGACGATATCTACACCGGACGTGCTGACGTTGTGGTGTGTGATGGTTTTACCGGTAACGTCGCGCTCAAGGCCAGTGAGGGTGTGGCGAGGCTGATTGGCGAGAAGCTGCGCTCCGGCATCCGATCCCGCTGGCGCTACCGACTGGCCGTTCCTCTATTGATGCCGCTGCTTCGCCGGTGGCGCGTCGAGTTGGACCCGGGGGCTTACAATGGGGCCATTTTTCTGGGGCTCCGGCGGCCGGTGATCAAGAGTCACGGTGGGGCTGACGAGGAAGCCTTTTCCGGGGCCCTGAGAGTGGCCGTAGAACAGGTGCGCCGAAGGGTAACAGAACATATTGAAACCGAGCTCGCGGCGACGCACGGGGCATGATGGCCCGTGCGCCTCGCGGCTCTGGAAACAGCATCAATAAGAGGTGGAGTTTATGTCCGAACAAACATTGGCCTTTGTTTTTCCTGGTCAGGGTTCGCAGAAAGTGGGCATGCTGGCGGACCTGGCCGAGGAGTACGGCGTGGTGGCGGAAACGTTTGCCGAAGCATCTGATGTGCTCGGTTACGACCTTTGGGAGCTGGTTCAGAAGGGGCCGCAAGAGCAGCTCAATCTCACTGAGCGGACTCAGCCCATGTTGCTGGCGGCCAGCACGGCCGTATGGCGTGTCTGGCAGGCTCAGAATGGTGCCGTGCCCGCCCGTCTGGCGGGGCACAGTCTGGGTGAATGGTCAGCTCTGGTGGCTGCGGATGTGGTCAATTTTGCCGATGCCATCGCGCTGGTTCAATTGCGCGGCAAGCTGATGCAGGACGCCGTGCCGGCGGGGCAGGGTGGTATGGCCGCCATCATCGGGCTGGAAGATGAGGCTATTATCAAGGCCTGTGAGCAGGGTGCCGAAGGGGAAGTAGTGGCCCCGGTGAACTTCAACTCTCCCGGTCAGGTTGTGATCGCAGGAGCCTCCGCGGCCGTTGATCGAGCCATGGCGCTGTGCAAGGCGGCGGGCGCCAAGCGAGCTCTGGCTCTGCCGGTCAGTGCGCCTTTCCATACCAGCTTGATGCAGCCGGCCGCGGACGGCCTGGCGCCAAAAATCGCCGAGACGGAGTTCCGGGCGCCCAGTATACCGGTCATACATAACGTCCACGCCAAACGCGAGTCCGACCCGGAGGCGATCAAGCGCCTGATGATCGAACAGATCTACAGTCCGGTGCTGTGGGTCGACTGCGTACGTGCGCTGGTCAATGAGGGTGTCGCCACTACCGTTGAATGTGGGCCGGGCAAAGTGCTGTCGGGGCTCAATAAGCGTATCGATAAATCGCTGAACACGCTTTCCATTGAATCGCCTGACGACCTCCAGGCGGTGTTGCAACAGACCAAAGGGGAATAACACCCATGATGAATCTTGAGGGTAAGGTAGCGCTGGTTACCGGTGCCAGTCGGGGCATTGGCGCCGCTGTTGCCGAGCAATTGGGCGCCGCTGGCGCTGTGGTGGTGGGCACCGCGACCAGCCAGTCCGGCGCGGACCGGATCACCGAGCGTCTCGCATCCCGGGGCGTAACCGGTGAAGGCATGGTGCTCAATGTGACGGATGCCGAATCCATAGCGTCGGTTCTGGCGGACATGAAGGCGCGACATGGTGTGCCGGCCATTCTGGTGAATAATGCCGGTATTACCAAGGACAATCTGCTGATGCGGATGAACGATGACGAGTGGTTTGACGTCATCAACACCAACCTGAGCTCTGTGTATCGGCTGAGCAAAGCCGTGCTTCGCGGCATGATGAAAGCCCGCTGGGGGCGCATCATCAACATCAGCTCAGTGGTGGGCGCCATGGGTAATCCCGGACAGTCCAACTATGCGGCCAGCAAGGCTGGAGTGGCCGGATTTGCAAGATCACTGGCTGCTGAGGTAGGCTCGCGGGGTATTACGGTAAACACCGTAGCGCCGGGGTTCATCGATACCGATATGACCCGTGCTCTGCCGGAAGAGCAGCGCAAACAGTTGCTCGACAAGATCCCTCTTGGCCGTCTGGGCCAGCCCGAGGAGATTGCCTCTGTGGTTGCCTTCCTGGCGAGTGATGCCGGAGGTTACGTCAGCGGCGAGACGATACATGTCAACGGGGGCATGTATATGGCGTAATGGCTTTGGTTAACCCTCTGATTTTTATTGAGTTTTTGTAAAAATCAAAGAAAATTGGCCATATCCGTTACAACCCGGGGCAATTCGATGTAAAATGCGCGTCGATTTTGTCCGTAGCTTAATCTAAGGAGTCTTTCCGGGTATTACCGGTTTTTCCGGGTCCGGCTATTGGCTTCGTCGATACTACCTACTAGGAGTTATATAACATCATGAGCAGCATTGAAGAACGGGTTAAAAAAATTGTTGCCGAGCAACTGGGTGTGAAAGAAGAAGAAGTTAAAAACGAAGCTTCTTTCGTCGAAGATCTGGGTGCCGACTCTCTCGATACCGTCGAGCTGGTAATGGCTCTGGAAGAGGAATTCGAAACCGAAATTCCGGACGAAGAAGCCGAGAAGATCACCACTGTTCAGTTGGCTATCGATTACATCAATGCCAACCTGGCGTAATCTTCAAGCTGGTTGATTACCGTCTTCCGAAAAGCCGTATTATTGTGAAATAGTACGGCTTTTTCTTTTGCTTATTGTCGTCCTGGACGGCGATAATGCCGAATCGCACTCGGGCCCGGGCTGTCCCCTTTTCAGGCTGAGGGGGACAGCCCGGATCCGGTGATTGTCATTTTTGTCGGAGAGCTTTCAAGGTGTCGCGCAAAAGAGTCGTAGTTACGGGGTTGGGTATGGTCAGCCCGCTGGGAAATACTGTCGCTGACAGCTGGCGCGGAATCGTCAACGGTGTCAGTGGGGCGGCCCCCATCACACATTTTGACCCCTCGGCTTTCACCACCCGCTTCAGCGCGTCGGTGAAGGACTTTTCCGTTGAGGGTTACTACCCGGTAAAAGACGCTCGTAAAATGGACGCCTTCATTCAGTACGGAATGGTGGCCGGTATTCAGGCGATGCGTGACTCCGGTCTGGAAGTGGATGAAGCCAACAGCCATCGAATGGGGGTTTCCATCGGTTCGGGTATTGGTGGGATCGGTTCCATTGAAGACGGTGCGCTGATGATCGAACATAAAGGACCGCGCCGCATTTCACCGTTTTTTGTGCCGGGGGCGATCATCAATATGATCGCTGGCAACCTGTCGATCATGTACGGTCTGCGCGGACCGAATATTGCCATTACCACCGCCTGCACGACCGGTACACACAGCATAGGCTACGCGGCTCGCAGCATCATGTATGATGAGTGTGATGTCATGCTGGCCGGTGGTGCCGAAATGGCCACGACCCCGGTGGGGCTGGGCGGTTTTGCGGCGGCGCGCGCCTTGTCCACCCGCAATGATGCGCCCGAAGCGGCCAGCCGTCCGTGGGACAGGGATCGCGATGGTTTTGTATTGGGTGATGGCGCGGGGGTCATGGTCCTTGAGGAGTACGAGCATGCCAAGGCGCGCGGGGCGAAGATCTACGCCGAGCTGGTGGGTTTTGGCATGAGCGGCGACGCTTATCATATGACCTCGCCGCCCGCCGATGGCGCGGGCGCCGCACTGTCGATGCGCAATGCCGTACGGGATGCCGGTATTCCGGTCGAAACCATCAACTACATCAATGCCCACGGCACCTCAACCCAGGCAGGTGACCGGGCCGAATGTCAGGCGGTCAAGAGCGTCATGGGGTCGGCCGTGGATCAGGTGGCGGTAAGCTCCACCAAGTCAATGATCGGTCACCTGCTGGGTGCGGCGGGCGCCGTGGAAGCCATCTTCAGTGTACTGGCGATTCGGGATCAGGTGGCGCCACCTACCATCAACCTTGAGAACCCCGATGAAGGTTGTAATGACATCAATCTGGTGCCGAATACCGCGCAGGAGCGCAAGATTGATGCGGTTCTGTCCAACTCCTTCGGTTTTGGTGGTACCAACGGTTCGTTGATTTTCCGCAACATTTAGCCGGCTGGTGGTCCCTAGACTCGAACGCCGGAGTGTGCTGCACTCCGGCGTTTTTGTGTCCGGTTTTGGTAGACTTTCTGTATGACAGACTCAGAATTGATCACCCTGACAAACGGTGAATTCGGTGCGGGGTTCTCTGCATTGGATCGTGGCGTGGCGTACGGGGACGGTTTATTTGAAACCGCCAGGATACGAAGCGGGCGGGTACCGCTATGGCCCTGGCACCGGGAGCGGTTGATCGCCGGAGCACAACGGCTGGGTATGGCTCTGGATGAGGAGCGCATCGAGCGGGAGAAGGCGGTGGTACTGTCGCGCCTGTCTGGTACGGATGGCGTTCTCAAGCTGGTGGTCACCCGCGGTGTGGGTGGCAGAGCCTATCAGCCACCGAAACGGCCCCTGCTCAGCTACAGCTGGCAGTTGCGCCCCGGCGTTTCCCCGGTTTGGGAGGCGGGTCGGGACGGGGTCGTGCTCTACGAGTGTCGCCATCGCCTGGGGGATAATCCGGTACTGGCCGGCATGAAACATCTCAATCGCCTTGAGTATGTGTTGGCCCGGAGGGAGTGGGGCGATGAATATCCGGAGGGGCTGCTGAGCAGCGGTTCGGGGCATGTGATTGAGGGCACCCTGAGCAATGTCTTTGTGCGCCTGAACGATGGCTGGTGGACCCCGCAGTTGGACCGCAATGGCGTTGCCGGGGTCATGCGCCGTCTGGTCATGGACATTCTGGGGCCGAAGCTCAATCTGGCGATTCAAGAGGGGCGGATTACCCGTGAGGCACTGATCGGTGCCCGCGAGTGTTTTGTCTGTAACAGCGTATTCGGGATCTGGCCGGTGACCGGACTGGCACCCGGTGGAGAGACGTTTTCGGTCGGTCCACAGACCCGACAATTGCAGCGGGAGCTGGAACAGTGGTTGACCGATCACCAAGACATACAGGAGGTGCCGTGAAGCGGCTGCTGGCAAAACTGACCATTCTGGGCGTGATTCTGGCGGGGGGGCTTGGGGCTTACGGCTACCACTGGTTGCACAGCCCGCTGGCCCTTCCGCAAGACGGCTTACGCTACGAGCTTTCCCGCGGCGAGACTCTGGGTCACCTGACCTCGGCATTGGCCACACAGGGCGTGTTACGCCACCCACGGGCGCTGCGTCTGTATGCGCGTCTGAGCGGACAGACCCGGGTCCACGCGGGCGAATATCATCTTCAGCGGGGACTGACACCACTGACCCTGCTGGCAAAGCTCAATGCCGGTGACGTCGTGCTTCACCAGGTGACGCTGATTGAGGGTTGGACCTATGCACAGGCGTTGGCCGCGCTGCACGCGGAGGAAACCATTGTGGCTGAGCTCAAGGGCTTGAGCCTCGAGCAGCAACTGGCTCGTCTGGGGCTGGAGGTGGAGCATCCTGAAGGATGGTTTTTCCCGGATACCTACCGGTTCCCCCGGGGCACCACTGATGTCGAGATATTGCGCCGGGCCCATCGAGTGATGCGCGAGGAACTGGAGCGCCTGTGGTCGCAGCGGGTGGACGGTTTGCCCTACGAAACACCCTATGAGGCGTTGATCATGGCCTCCCTCATTGAGCGGGAAACCGGCGCACCCTGGGAGCGGGAAGAAATAGCCGGCGTCTTTGTGCGACGCCTGAAACGGGGAATGCGCCTGCAGACCGACCCCACCGTCATCTACGGTATGGGGGAGCGGTACGAGGGGCGTCTGACCCGCCGGGATCTGAGAACACCGACGCCCTACAACACTTATACCAATGCGGGTCTTCCACCGACGCCAATCGCGCTTCCCGGGCGTGGCGCGCTTGCCGCTGCCGTCAATCCGGCACCGGGAACTGCGCTTTATTTTGTGGCCAAGGGGGACGGTACCCATGTGTTTTCCGATACGCTGGACGCTCACAATAAAGCCGTGCGCGAATATCAGCTGCAGCGACGGGAGGACTATCGATCGTCGTTGCCAGCCACTCCCTGACAGCGGATTCCAAAGCGGGCCGGAACGCGGGTTTGCTAGGAAAAACCGGGGGGAGTGTTTACAATAGACGGCTTTTCAAGCCAATCAGCAGGCCAGTCCTGCCGGACCTTCACAATCTTCGGGATACTCGATTTCAACCGAGACCAATGGGAACGCAAGTCGTATGAGCGATCAGTCGCCCGCCAAGGGCAAAGACACCAAAGACAATGCGGGTGCCGCAGAAAACCGGGCACCGGAAAGACCTCTGCACTTTATTCAGCAGATCATCCGCAAAGATCTTGAATCCGGTCAGGTACAGCAGGTCGTGACCCGGTTCCCCCCGGAGCCCAATGGCTATCTTCACATCGGTCATGCGAAGTCCATCTGCCTGAATTTCGGTATGGCGGAAGAGTTTGGTGGGGTCTGCCATTTGCGTTTTGACGATACCAATCCGGAAAAAGAAAACGAAGAGTATGTCAATGCCATCAAGACCGACGTGCAATGGCTCGGATTTCAGTGGGGCGGACCGGTCCGCTATACCTCCGATTATTTCCAGAACCTGTACGACTGGGCGTTGCACCTGATTCGTGAGGGCAAGGCCTATGTCTGTGACCTGAGTCCGGATCAGGCGCGCGAGTTCCGCGGCACGCTCACCGAACCGGGGCGCAACAGTCCTTACCGGGATCGTTCCGTGGAAGAGAACCTGGAACGGTTTGAAAAAATGCGTCGGGGGGAATTTGCGGAAGGTGAGTGTGTGCTGCGAGCCAAAATAGATATGGCCGCGCCCAACATGAACCTGCGTGACCCGATCATTTACCGGATTAAAAAAGCGCGCCATCATCATACCGGAGACACCTGGAGCATCTACCCATCCTATGACTTCGCTCACGGGCAGAGTGATGCGCTGGAGGGTATTACCCATTCCATCTGCACACTCGAATTCGAAGATCATCGGCCTCTATACGACTGGTTTATCGAAAATCTTCCTGTGCCCGCCAGGCCCCGACAGTATGAATTTGCGCGCCTGAATGTGAACTACACCATTACCAGCAAGCGCAAGTTGAAGCAGTTGGTGGATGAAGGGCACGTCGACGGCTGGGACGATCCGCGTATGCCCACCATTTCCGGTATGCGCCGACGAGGCTATCCGCCGGAAGCGCTGCGTAATTTCTGCACCGCCATTGGTGTTACCCGCTCGGACAGCGTGGTGGACGTGGGCATGCTTGAGTACGCGGTGCGGGATCATCTGGACAAGAATGCCCCCCGCGCCATGTGTGTGTTGCATCCGCTCAAGGTGACGCTGACCAACTACCCGTCAGACCGTGTTGAGGAAATGCGTGCTCCGGGGCATCCAAACCGGGATGACTTCAGTGAGCGGGTGCTGCCGTTTACCCACACGCTGTATATTGAGCAGGACGACTTCCGCGAAGAAGCGAACAAGAAATACAAACGGCTGGTGCTCGGCAAACGCGTACGTTTGCGCAATGCCTACGTGATCGAGGCCGATGAGGTCATCAAGAATGAGCAGGGCGAAGTGGTCGAAATTCTTGCCCGGATCATTGAAGACACTCTGGGCAAGGACCCGGCCGATGGTGTCAAACCCAAGGGCGTTATTCATTGGGTGTCGGCAACCCACCATCTCAACTGTGAGGTGCGCCTGTACGACCGTCTGTTCAGTGATCCGTCACCGGACTCGGGCGGTAAAGACTTTCTGCAGGCCATCAACCCGGACAGCCTGAAAATTCTGGATAACTGCAAGGCGGAAATCAGTCTGGCGGGTGCCAAGGTGGGTAATCATTTTCAGTTTGAACGTTCCGGTTATTTCTGCCTGGACAGCAAGTACTCCACTATCGACAAGCCCGTGTTCAATCGCACCATTGAGTTGCGTGATACCTGGGCCAAAATGGATCAACAGTAATTCACTATGACTCTGCACCTGTACAACACTCTGACGCGACAGAAAGAAGCCTTTCAACCCATACGGCCGGGCAGGATTTCCATGTATGTCTGTGGGGTGACGGTGTATGACTACTGCCATCTGGGGCACGCGCGGGTGCTGGTGGTGTTTGATGTCATCGCTCGCTTTTTGCGCAGTCAGGGCTGGGAGCTGACCTACGTGCGAAACCTGACCGATATCGATGACAAGATTTTACGGCGGGCGGAGGAGAACGGTGAGCCCTATCAGAGTCTGACCGCCCGGTTCATTGATGCGGCTCACGAAGATGAGGCAAAACTGGGTATTGTTCCTCCCGATTTCGAGCCGCGGGCAACCGCTCATATCGACGATATTCTCGCCATGGTGAAGACTCTGATTGACAAGGATTTTGCTTATGTGGCGAGTAACGGTGATGTCTATTATCGGGTGAGTCGATTCAAGGATTATGGGCGTCTGAGCAACAAGAATCCCGACGAGCTGCTCGCCGGTGCCCGCATTGATGTGGATGAAGCCAAAGAAGACCCGCGTGATTTTGCCCTGTGGAAACATGCTGAGGCCGATGAGGCCGGCTGGGATTCGCCTTGGGGGCGAGGCCGTCCGGGTTGGCATATCGAGTGCTCGGCCATGAGTAAACACTGCCTGGGCGAACATTTCGATATTCACGGCGGCGGCCCCGATCTGCCGTTTCCGCATCACGAGAATGAAATTGCCCAGAGTGAGGCGGCCAACGGCTGCCATTACGTGAATTACTGGATTCACGCTGGCGCGTTGCGTGTAGACGGTGAAAAAATGTCCAAATCGTTGGGCAACTTCTTCACCATTCGCGATGTGCTTGTGAAGTATCACCCGGAAGTGGTCCGCTACCTGCTGATTGGCAGTCACTATCGCAGTCCGATCAATTATTCCGAGGATAGCCTGATCGAAGCGCGTACCGGGCTGGAGCGGTTCTATGGTGCGCTTCGTGAATATGCCGACGTCGAGCCCGCTTCAATGAGTGAACTGCAGGACAGTCGCTATTATCGTGATTTTGTCTCGGCAATGAACGATGACTTCAACACCCGGCTTGCACTGGCAGTCATGTACGATCTGGTTCGCGACCTGAACAGTGAGTCGGATACCGAAACGGCTCGGGCAATGGCGGCCGAGCTGAAAGCGTTGGGAGGTATTTTGGGGCTGCTGCAAGATCAGCCCGACCGGTTTCTACAGGCCGGCGGTGCCGATGCAATCAGTGTCGAGCAGGTTGAGGCGTTGATTGCCGAGCGTGCTGACGCCAAGAAGGCGAAGAACTTTGCCCGGGCTGATGAAATTCGTGATCAGCTTCAGGCGCAGGGCGTGGTGCTTCTGGACTCACCCACCGGAACCCAATGGCGCCGGGAATAAGTCTTGTCTCAGCGTCAGGAATGAAGCGCCAACAGAGGTAACCTATGAAGTCTTTTCGAGCCACCTACCGTCGGTACCGCACCCTATGGGTCAGCCTTCTCGCCTGCGCCGCGTTCCTGGCGTTGGCGGTGTATGGTTGGGGGGTGCGCTGGCAGGACCTGGCGAACACGCTGTGGGTGGCCGCCCTCCTGTTGATCGGTCTGATACTGTCAGCCGCCGTCCTGGGATTTGTGTTGTTCCGGGTACGCCGCTGGCGGGAGCGACGCCACCAGCGCTAGCGCGCCGTCAGTTGCCGGCGGGGACGCGCTTGACCCGAAGCCAGGAAATCATTTTATCCGTCAGCTCCCGGGTCTCAAACTGGTAACCGTCAATCGCAAAGCCGATATGCGCATCCGGAATACTTTCAAGGTATTCCATCGCCAGACCGTTCAGCGTCTTGGGCCCGTCCTGCGGTAAGTCCCAATCCAGAGCGCGGTTGATATCCCGTATGAAGGTGCCGCCGTCAATCAGATAGGTGCCATCATCCTGGGGTTGAATGTCCTCGTCGGATTCTTCGGCGGAGTTGGTGGTGAAGTCACCGACGATTTCCTCCAGAAGGTCCTCCAGTGTCACCAGTCCCTGCACCTCCCCGTATTCATCAACCACCAGGGCCATACGGCATTTTTGCTGCTGGAAATTCAGTAATTGGGTATGCAGCGGAGTCGCTTCCGGGACGAAGTAGGGTTCGTTTGCGAACCGGCGAATATCATCGAGAGTGACGCTGTCGTCCGTACCACGAATGAAGCGGGCCGCATTGCGCAGGTGCAGAATACCGACCACGTTATTGATGTCACCTTCAAACAGCGGCAGTCGGGTATATTCACTGGTGCGAATCTGTTCCAGCAAGTCCGTTACCGGAAGGGTCAGGTCCAGTCCCTCCACCTCGTTGCGCGGAATCATGATGTCCTCGACCGTCGACTTCTCCAGGTCGAGAATATTCAGGAGCATGCCCTGATGCTGATCGGGAATCAGGTCTCCGGCCTCGTCAACGACGGTTCGGAGCTCCTCAGGGTTGAGGTGCTCGACGCCACTGTGCGCTTTATGGAGACCGAACAGCCGGGAAATACTCTTGGAAATTCCGTTCACCAGATAAACGGCCGGCGCGAGAATGATGGAGAGTGGTTTGAGAAACCAGCTGGAAAAAAAAGCGAAGCGTTCAGGGTACAGGGCAGCAAGGGTCTTCGGAGTGACTTCCGCGAATACCAGCATGACAAAGGTCAAAATCAGGCCCGCGGCGGCGATGCCCGCATCGCCGTATAGCCGAACGCCGATCACGGTGGCAATGGAGGCCGCAAAAATGTTGACCAGATTGTTCCCGATCAGGATCAGCCCGATGAGCTTGTCCGGTGTTTTCAGTAAGCCGGTGACGCGAATGGCGCGATGGTCGCCCTTCTTGGTCAGGTGCTTCAGTCGGTACCGGTTGATGGACATCATCCCGGTTTCCGAGCTGGAGAAGAACGCGGAGAGGACTAACAGTCCGATGAGCGCGGCGAACAGTATTTCTAGCGGTGCTTCGTTCAAGGCGGTTTATGCCCATTCTGCTGCGAGGCCGGGTATCTTGAAGGAGAATCCCCCTCGAATCAATAGTCAGGCGGCTCCGAGAATCAGCTCCAATACCAGCTTGCTACCGAAATAGGCGAGCATCAGTAACAGAAAGCCGCCCAGCGTCCAGCGAATGGCGGTATAGCCCCGCCAGCCAAGATAGTGACGGCCCCCGAGAAGCACACTGTAGATCACCCAGGCCGCCAGCGAAAAAACCGTTTTATGGGCCAGGTGCTGGGCGAACAGGTCGTCGAGAAACAGGAAGCCGGAAATGATCGACAAGGTCAGCATCAGGTGACCGGCCCACAGCAGCTCGAATAGTAGGGCTTCCATGGTCTGCAGCGGGGGTAGCAGACGGACCCGCCCGCTGGGGTGACGGTGCTTCAGTTGGTGATTCTGCCAGGCGAGCAGGAGCGCCTGCAGGGTGGCAATGGTCAGCAGGCTGTAAGCCAGAATCGACAACAACACGTGGCTGGCGAGGGCGTAATCAAGCACCAGCGGATGCCCCGAAGCGCCTCGGCCCAACAGCGAGGCAATGACCCCCACTGCCGACAGAGGTAAGAGCAGGATGAACAGGTTGTGCAGGGGTTTGCGCAGGCTGCTCAGCAGCACCACAGCGTTGATCACCCAGAACAGCAGGGAAGAAACCCGGAAAAACCCGAGCTCAATGGCCCGGGGGAGTGCGACCAACTGGTGCACACCGATACCGTGGACCACCAGAGCGGCGGCGACCGCAATAAGCAGATTGCGGCGGTGGGGCTCCCGGCCCTGACGCAGAGCCCAGATCAGATAGGCTCCGGTGATCAGGTACATTGCCGCAGCCAGGCTGTTGAGGAGCAGGGTGGTCATAGTCGTGGAACGTCCTCGAATGCGCGTTGATGTCCAATGGATTCCGGTGGGTAGCAGTGTGTCACAAGGTGCCGGCAAAGAGAAGCGGAAGGCTTCTCATTCTCCCGTCGGCCGGAGGGTGGGCCTCGTCGGTTCCGCTGGCTGGACCCGGGCCCCACCTTTGGGGGTATAATCGCGCCCATCATTGATCTGCTGTCGAGAGTAACCATGTTCAATACGCTGAGTGATCGCTTATCCGAAAGCCTGCGCCGGGTCACCGGCAAGGCCCGGCTGACCGAAGACAACATCAAAGACACCCTGCGGGAGGTACGCAAAGCGCTGTTGGAGGCGGATGTTGCGCTGCCGGTTGTGAAGACGTTTGTCGCCCAGGTTCGCAGCAAGGCACTGGGACAGCAGATCAGCAAGGCGCTCAATCCCGGCGAACAGTTCCTGAAAATCGTTCAGGAGGAGCTGGTGTCGGTAATGGGGGCGGCCAACGAGTCCCTGGATCTGGCTGTCAAACCGCCCGCCGTCATTCTCATGGCAGGTCTGCAGGGTGCCGGTAAGACCACCTCGGTGGCCAAGCTGGCCCGCTACCTCAAAGAGCGGGAAAAGAAAAAAGTGCTGGTGGTCAGTGCCGACGTCTATCGTCCCGCCGCCATCAAGCAACTGGAAACCCTGGCCGAAGAGGTGGGTGTGGACTTTTTCCCATCCTCGGCCGAACAGAAGCCAGTGGCTATCGCGGACGCGGCCATCGCCCACGCTCGCAAGCAGTTTGCCGATGTGGTGATCGTCGATACCGCCGGTCGGTTGCACATTGACGATGTCCTGATGGAAGAAATTCAGGCGCTGCACAAGGCGGTCAACCCGGCCGAAACGCTGTTCGTCATCGATGCCATGATCGGTCAGGACGCCGTCAATACGGCCAAGGCATTCAATGAGGCGTTGCCGTTGACCGGTGTGGTTCTGACCAAGGCAGACGGTGATGCTCGCGGTGGCGCCGCGTTGTCGGTCCGTCAGGTGACCGGCAAACCGATCAAGTTTCTGGGTACGGGTGAAAAAGTGGACGCGCTTGAGCCGTTCCACCCGGACCGTATCGCGTCCCGGATTCTCGGCATGGGCGACTTGATGTCGTTGATCGAGCAGGCCGAGCAGAAAATCGATAAGGACAAGGCCGACAAGCTGGTCAAAAAGGTCAAGAAGGGACAGCGCTTTGACCTGGAAGACTTACGGGATCAGCTTCAGCAGATGCAGAGCATGGGGGGGTTGGGCTCCATGATGGAAAAGCTGCCCGGAATGGGCAATATGGCGCAGCTGGCCCAACAGAACAACCTGACCGCCCAGTTCAAAGTCATGGAAACCATCATTGACTCCATGACGCCCTTTGAACGGCGCAATCCGGACCTGCTCAACGGTTCTCGCAAGCGTCGGATCACCATGGGCTCGGGCACCCAGATTCAGGACCTGAACCGCCTGCTTAAGCAGTACAAGCAGATGTCCAAAATGATGAAAAAAATGAAAGGCGGCGGGATGAGCAAGATGATGCGTGGCATGGGCGGCATGATGGGCGGTGGGGGCGGTATGCCCGGAGCCGGTGGTGGTCAGTTGCCCCCGGGGTTCCGCCGCTGATGTGCCGGGCAATGCGATTGATCCAGGCGCTGATGTTGGCGACGTTGGCGCTGTCATCGCTCAGTGCCTGCCAGTCGTTTCATGCCGCCGGTCAGGGCCGGCCCGTGCCGGCATTGGCGGACTTCCAGGGTACCTGGCAGGTGGTGTCTCTGGGAGGCGACGGGCTGGATGCGGCCAGCCATGCCTTTCTCGAGTTTTCCGAGCCGCCACGACTGACGGGTAACGGTGGCTGCAACCGGTTCTTTGGCGTCTATCACTATGACGCTTCGGGTTTGCGTATCGATTCATCTCTGGGTAGCACCCGGATGGCCTGCGCGGCGACGGTGATGGTGCAGGAGGAGCAGATGTTCCAACTGTTGCCCCAGGCGACCGCTGTGCAGCTGAGTGAGCCGGATACCCTGGTTCTGAAAGATGCCGAAGGCACCGAACTTCTGCGTGCGATACGGCAGCCTTGAACGCGGCGGTACGGCGATGCTTTTTTTTGATACCCGCTATCTGATCCGACGACCGCAGACCGAGGTGTTCACCTGCCTCAGCGATTTCCAGCGGTACTTGATGCGGTTACCCGAGTTTTATGGTGCGCATCTTTCGGCGGACGAAACGCCCACCGAGCCGGGCAAGGTCTACTGGATCAGTGTGCCGGAGTCGGCCTATGCCTATCGGACCCGGCTTGAGCTTGTCGAGGTCTGCGCACCAGAGCGGTTGGTGTACGACTACCAATACACCAGGGTCGATGATGATGCCCCTCTGTCTGCCCGTGAGGGGCCGATGCCCTGGGATCGGGCGCGGGTCACCCTGGCGTGCTCGAGTTGTCAGGAGGGAACCCAGGTATCCGCCCAGATGCACGTATTCGGAGTGCAGGGTTTTTTCGCCCGATGGAAGACCAGTGCGCTCATAACCGCCTGCGCCCGCGCTCAAAAAAGTGCCAATGACAATATGGTGCGCGTCATCGAAAACGTGCTTGCCGACAGCACGGTCGATCGTTGAGTCACTCCGACGAAGGCGAGCGGCACTCTCCACGTACAAAACCAATGACACTCTCTTCCATGCACGCACTGCAGGCGTTGCCAAAGGTCCGCATCTGGCCGGCACCGGTCGCCGCTTCAGTTGCCCACTCCCTGCTTGACGTCACCCCGTCATCTCTGGGAGCGAGCCGGAAATATCCGCACACCGGGTCGTATTGCTGGGTACAGACCTCGGGCCGTTCTGTCGGGCAAGTCGTCAGGTTTTCCGGCAAAGGCTGAGCCTGTTGTTCGTCGCTTGCGGACCCTCCCTGGCATGCGGTCAGGGTGACCATCAGGGATCCGGTCACCAGAACCTTAAGATAGCGTGCGGTTGCCGTTGTATCGTTGGTCATCTGTTCAGTATCCAGGTCTGTGTTAACATTTGCGTCTTTGTTCATCGCTGCAGGTGTCATGTGAAAAAACGCCCCATTTATCTTCCGTTCGCGGGTCCGGCTCTGTTGGAAGCCCCACTGTTAAACAAGGGTAGCGCCTTCAGCACCCAGGAACGTCAGCAGTTCAATCTCGAAGGGTTGCTGCCCTACAGTATCGAAACCATTGAAGAGCAGAAGGCACGTGCCTACGAACAATTGTGCTCGTTTCACAACGATATTGACAAGCATATTTACCTGCGCAATATTCAGGATACCAATGAGACGCTGTACTTCCGGTTGGTAGTGGATCATCTGGAAGAGGTGATGCCGCTGATTTACACGCCGACCGTGGGGCAGGCCTGCCAGCAATTTTCAAAAATCTATCGCCGCAAGCGCGGCCTGTTCATTACCTATCCCGATCGGGAACGCATGGATGACATGCTGCAGAACGCCACGAAACAAAAGGTCAAAGTGATCGTCGTCACCGACGGTGAGCGTATCCTCGGTCTGGGGGATCAGGGTATTGGCGGCATGGGGATTCCGATCGGCAAGCTGGCACTTTATACCGCATGTGGCGGCATCAGCCCGGCGTACACTCTGCCGGTCGTGCTGGATGTGGGTTGTAATAATCAGTCCCTGATCAACGACCCCATGTACATGGGGTGGCGACACGAGCGCATCACCGGTGACGAGTACTATGCCTTCGTCGACCAGTTTATTGAGGCGGTGCGAGTGCGTTGGCCCGATGCGCTGATTCAGTTTGAGGATTTTGCCCAGGGCAACGCGACCCCGTTGCTCGAGCACTATAAAGACAAGATCTGCTGCTTCAATGACGATATTCAGGGTACCGCGTCGGTAACGGTGGGAACGCTTCTGGCGGCCTGCAAGGCCAAGGGTGAGTCACTGGCCAGCCAGACCTTTGTGTTTGCCGGTGCGGGTTCGGCCGGATGCGGTATTGCGGAGCAGATTATTGTCCTGATGAGGCAGGAGGGGCTGAGTGAAGCGGAGGCCCGTGGACGGATTTACCTGTTGAATCGATCCGGCCTGTTGCGCTCGGGTTCAGAGAATGTACGCAGCTTCCAGAGGCCCTTGTGTGTACCGGACGAACAGGTTGCCGGCTGGGATCTTTCCCACAGCAAAAATCCCGACCAGATCAGTCTGCTGGATGTGGTGCGTAATGCCAACCCCACGGTGCTTGTCGGAGTGTCGGGTCAGCCGGGGCTGTTTACCAAGGCGGTCATTGAAGCCATGCAGGCCCACTGCGAGCGTCCGGTTGTGCTGCCGTTGTCGAATCCGACCTCCCAGGTTGAGGCACAGCCGGTCGACATTCTTCGTTGGACCAGCGGCAAGGCTATTGTGGCAACCGGTAGTCCCTTCAAGCCCGTGGATATCGCGGGTCAGCGTCACGAGATTGCCCAGTGCAATAACAGCTACATCTTCCCGGGCGTGGGGCTGGGCGTTGTGGCAGCAAAAGCGTCACGGATTACCGACAATATGATGGTGGCGGCCAGTCGGGCATTGGCCGAGAGCTCCCCGATGGTGAAAACCGGTCAGGGGGCATTACTGCCACCACTGGGCGAGATTCGCTCGGTGAGCAAGGTGATTGCCCGGGCGGTCTTCCGGCAGGCGGTTGAAGACGGTGTTGCCATGCCGGTGCCGGACGAGGTAGTGGACCAGAAAATCGCGAGTAATTTCTGGGAGCCCGAGTATCGTGATTATCGCCGAACCTCCTTTTAAGCTGTTAGACTATGGTTTTGTAAAATTAACCGACTACCTTGTGTGAGGCAAAATCAATGGATTACGAAAGTGCTAAGGCCAGCATATTGGCGAAACCTGAAGCGGTAGAACTGCAGCCGGCCGGGCCGGGTGTGACGTCTTTCAAAGTCTGCCATAAACTGTTTGCAACCCTCGCCGAGGGAGAAGATGGCGTGCCTTACATCAATCTCAAGTGCGAACCGAACCGTGCCCAGGAGCTTCGGGATACCTACCCGGCGATTCAGCCCGGTCACCGCATGAACAAAGTTCACTGGAACACCATCGTTCTGGACGGCAGTGTGCCGGACGACCTGATCCTGGAATTGATTGACCACTCCTACGAACGGGTTGTGGAAAACTTGCCTGCCGCTGATCAGCAGCGGCTTCTGGGCCACTGACAATCACGTTGAGCGCGCGGTGACTGACATGAGCCGGACGGAGCGTGACCCTCAGGCGATCGCGCTGGGTCAACGGCTCCGTCATGTGCGGGAGCTCAATGGGTTGTCCCAGCGTGAGCTGGCTCGTCGGGCCGGCGTGACCAACAGCAATATTTCCCTGATTGAGCAGGGCCAAATCAGCCCCTCTGTGGGCTCGCTGGAAAAACTGCTCAATGCCATCCCCCTGTCGTTGGCACAATTTTTTGCATTAGACACTCAAGCCCCCATCGGTCGCGTCTTGCGCTCCAGTCAGATCATTCGTACCGAGCAGTCCGACGTGGGTCTGCTCAGCGAGCGCTTTCCTCAATGGGAACCCCATCCCCAATGGCTCGAGCGCCTGGAGTTCGCTCCCGGTGCGGATAGTGGAGCGGAGCCCAAGTGTCTTTCATCGGCCCGGTCCGGCTGGTTGCTTTCAGGTAGTCTCGAGTTGACGCTGGGGGTTCGCTGCTACACTTTGAGCGAGGGCGATGGCTTTCAATTGCCCAGAGGACAGTGGTTTCGCGTGCGCAATACCGGCACTGTTCCCGCCATCGCGATGGTGACCGGTGAGGGGAACTGACGATGCCTGCGCCGTTGCTGTTGACTACGCCTTTCGATCACGACCAATAGAGACCGTACGTATGTATCAGGGACACACATTGAAGCTTGTCATGCTCGACGACGGTGTTGCCGAACTGGTGTTTGACCTGCAGGGGGAGTCCGTCAACAAGTTCGGTCGGCAGACCGTTATCGAATTGGGCGAAGCGCTTGATGCGCTGTCTGCCCTGAACCCGCCGGATTTAAAGGGGCTGCTGATCAGCAGTGCCAAGCCGGCGCTCATGGTTGGTGCGGATATTGGGGAGTTTCAGGGCTTCTTTGCCGCCGGTGAGGAGGCTGTGAAAGCCTACCTGGCAAGTAACAACCGGAACTTCAATCGCCTTGAAGACCTGCCCGTTCCCGTGGTCGTTACCATTGATGGTTACGCGCTGGGAGGTGGTCTGGAGTTGTGTCTGGCCTGCGACTACCGGGTGATGACGGATGAGGCCAGGATCGGGCTCCCCGAAACCCAACTGGGGATCATCCCGGGGTGGGGAGGCACCGTGCGGTTACCCCGCTTGGCGGGCGTGGATACCGCCGCAGAATGGATTGCCAGCGGTCGCCAGTGGGATGCCAGGGCCGCGCTGAAAGCCGGTGTGGTGGATGCGGTAGTGACGACAGCCAAATTGCGGGATGCGGGTTTACACGTTCTGAGAGAGTGTCATGCCGGTCGATTGGACTATGCCGCCCGTCGAGCCGCCAAAACCTCTCCCCTGAAACACAACGCGGTCGAAGCCGCCATGGCGTTTGAGTCGGCCAAGGCGGTGGTGGCCGCCCAGGCGGGGCGCCACTATCCAGCGCCGGTAGCGGCCATTGAGGTGATGGAGAAAGCGGCGGGTGAGGGTCGGGAAGCGGCCCTGGTCATCGAGGCTGAAACCTTTGCCCGTCTGGCGACGACACCGGTGGCTCAGGCGCTGGTTGGAATTTTCATCAATGATCAATTATTGGCCCGGAACGCCAAGCGGTGGCAGGCAGCGGACAGGCAGGGTGTTTCCCGGGCGGCGGTTCTGGGTGCCGGGATCATGGGCGGGGGCATTGCCTATCAGTCGGCGCTCAAAGGGATTCCGATCAAGATGAAAGACATTGCCCGGAAGGGGCTGGAGCAGGGCCTGGATGAGGCCAACCGGCTGTTGGTCAAGCGTGTCGAAAAAGGGCGAATGACGGTCAGTGCCATGGGTGAGGCGCTCAACCGGATTGAGCCGACACTGGTGTACGACGGCTTCGATGAGGTGGATATAGTGGTTGAGGCCGTTGTGGAGAACCTCAAAGTCAAACAGTCGGTACTCGCCGAGACGGAGCGGGAGGTGGCCGAATCCACCATCCTGGCCACCAATACGTCCACCATCTCCATTACCACGCTGGCCGAAGCCCTGAGTCGTCCGGAAAACTTTTGCGGCATGCACTTTTTCAATCCCGTGCATGCGATGCCCCTGGTGGAAGTCATCCGGGGCGGGAAAACGTCGGACCGGGCCATTGCCAGGACGGTCTCCTACGCCAGTCAGTTGGGCAAAAAGCCGGTCGTCGTCAATGATTGCCCGGGGTTCCTGGTCAATCGGGTTCTGTTCCCTTACTTTGCGGGCTTCGCGCTACTGGTGCGCGATGGTGTGGATTTCGAGCGAATCGATCGGGTCATGGAGCGCTGGGGTTGGCCGATGGGGCCCGCCTATCTACTTGACGTGGTTGGACTGGATACGGCCATTCATGCCGAGCAGGTGATGGCTGATGCCTATCCGGATCGACTCCGGCGTGATTTCACCTCCTGCACCGAAGTGCTGTTTGACGGCGGCCGACTGGGGCAAAAAAACGGCGGCGGCTTTTACGACTACGTCGACGACAGGAAAGGGCGTCCGCAAAAACAGTCGAGTTCCCGGGCCCGTGATTCGCTGGGAGCCCTGAGCGATACCGAGCTGTCGGATGAGGCCATTGTGGCCCGGATGATGGTTCCGATGGTGACCGAACTGGTGCGCTGTCTGGATGAGGGAATTGTGGCTTCGCCGGCAGAGGCCGATATGGCCATGGTATATGGCACCGGTTTCCCCCCATTTCGTGGCGGACCTCTGCGCTGGGTCGACACCGTCGGTGCCGATGGCTTTCGGGCCATGGCTGAGCCCTGGGCTGACCTGAGCCCGCTGTATGAATTGCCCGATGGGCTCCTGCGTCGGGTCGAAGGTGGTGAGTCTTTCTATCCTGTTGTTCCCCCTCAGGGAGGTGCCCAATGACCTTGCATCACCGAGACGCGGTTATTGTCGATTACGCTCGCAGCGCCATGGGGCGCTCCAAAAACGGATGTTTCCGCTTCAGCCGGGCGGATGACATATCCTCTACCCTGATTCTCGCACTGTTGTCCCGCTATCCGGCACTGGAGCCGGAGACCGTCGATGACTTTATCTGGGGTTGTGTGCTGCAGCGCGAGGAGCAGGCGTTCAATATCGCGCGGAATATCTGGCTGCGGGCCGGTCTGCCACACTCGGTGCCGGCGCAAACCGTCAATCGTCTGTGCGGCTCGTCGATGGCGGCTCTGCATACCGCAACGGCCAATATTCGCGCGGGTCTGGGAGATGTTTACGTGATTGGCGGTGTGGAACATCTGGGACACCTCCCGATGTACGAGGCTATTGACCCGAACCCCCTGTTGGGGCTGTCGGTGGCCAAGGCGGCAGGGAATATGGGGGTTACCGCCGAGTATCTGGCGCGCCTTCACGGCATTACCCGTGTTCAGATGGACGAGTTTGGTGCGCGTTCGCACCAGCGTGCCGCAGCGGCGCAGGCCAGAGGCAGTTTCGCGCGGGAAATTGTCCCGGTCGCCGGACACAATGAGGATGGCTTTCCCATCATGGTGGCGGAGGACGAAACGATCCGCGCGGACACGACGGTGGAGGGGCTCGCCCAACTGCGCCCGGTGTTCGACCCCAAAAACGGTCAGGTCACTGCCGGGACCTCGTCGCAACTCTCCGACGGCGCCTCGGCCATGCTGGTCATGTCCGCCGAGCGGGCGCAAGCGTTGGGCCTGACGCCGCTGGCCAGGGTGGTGTCCATGGGGCTCGCCGGGGTGGACCCTTCCATTATGGGCTACGGCCCGGTTCCGGCGACCCGCAAGGCGCTGGACAGCGCCAACCTGACGATGGAAGACATAGAGTGCGTGGAGCTCAATGAGGCATTCGCGGCGCAGGCGCTGCCGGTACTCAAGGATCTCGGGCTGTTGGACGACCTGGATCAGCGCGTCAATCTCAATGGTGGTGCGATCGCACTGGGGCACCCCTTTGGCTGTTCGGGAACCCGTATTACCGGCGCTCTGCTGACCGCCATGACGGAACAGGATATGACGTTGGGTGTGGCCACCATGTGCATCGGCCTGGGGCAGGGAATCAGCACCGTGATAGAGCGGATCAACTGATTACGGGCCAAAAGGGGGTCGATTTTCGCGCAGGTTCTGCTAGACTCCGTCATCATTATGACTCTCTGATGACGGCGGACAGCGTTTGGTGGTCAATAGAATCGGTGCTCTGGCGCCTGCAGACAGGCTGATCGATACCCGCACACCGACTCAGGGCGTGCGGTTCGTCTTGGCGTTGCTCCTTTTCGTGGGTCCGCTCTGGGCGGGCCCGGCATTCGCGCAGGCTGCCGCTCCTCATGAGTCCCCCTCGGATGCAGCGCAGAAAGAATCCGGGGAGACCGCATCGCGGCCGCTTTTGTGGCGCGTTCAGCACCCGGCCCAACCGGAACCGGTGTACCTCTTCGGGGCGCTGCATTTCGGTGACGACAGTTTCTTCCCCCTTCCCGATAAAGTGCTTGATGCCTACCGCGACTCGGATGTGCTGGCGGTAGAACTCGACGTGTCCCGGGTTGGGCCCGAGCGTATGCACGCCACTCTTGATCGCATGGGACGTTATCCTTCCGGCGTGCAGTTATCCGAACGCATTGCGCCGGCGCTCTGGGAACAGCTCAGCCAGGCCAGCGAGCGGTTGGGGCTACAGACGGAATCCATCGTACATTTGCGGCCCTGGTTGGCGGCTCTGCAACTGGTTAATCTCCAGGTGGCCCGAAGCGATTACCGCGCCGGGCAGGGCGTGGATCGCTACTTTCTGGACCTGGCAAAGGGGCAAAAACCGGTGGAGCCGCTGGAAACGCTCGAGCAGCAACTCTCCCTGTTTGCCGGTATGACCGAAGTCGAACAGAGTGCCTTTCTGGAGCACACGCTGGAGGACCTGGAGGCAACCGGACCGCAATTGCGGAGAATGGCGCGGGCCTGGCGGGAAGGGGACCGGTCTGACCTGGAGTCCGTCATTCTGGGCGCTTTTGATCGCGAGGACCCGTTCAGTCATACGCTCTACCAGCGGGTCTTCAAAACCCGTAACGAAGCCATGGCCAGTGCCGTGGAATCCTACCTCTCCGCCCAGCAGCGGGTGTTTCTGGTGGTCGGAATCGGTCACCTGATCGGCCCTGATGGGCTGGTCGACAACCTCAGACAGGCCGGGTACCGCGTCGAGCGGCTCTGACCGCGCTTATTGAACCCTTTCGGGGCTTGTGGCACAATCTCCTGCCTTCACACCGGCCACTGGGCTGATTTTTGTTAAAAATCCATAAAAATCAGTGGCTTGGCGGTTTTGTGAAGTCTGTGGATGACGCCGGAGTTCCGGGTGTCTCCGCAGTGACCGCGGTCGTGGTGGAATTGGTAGACACGCCAGATTTAGGTTCTGGTGCCGAGAGGTGTGAGAGTTCGAGTCTCTCCGACCGCACCAATTAGTAAGATCATTCATGAGTCACCCTTAACGGCATTGGCCCCCCGATGCGAATAGCGTATAGAGGAAGAGAATGCAGGTTTCCATAGAGACAACGTCCGGTCTGGAGCGTCGCCTGACGGTGGGAGTTCCCGCCGCAGAAGTCGATAGCGAAGTGCAGAAGCGCTTGCAGCAGGCTGCCAAGAACATTCGTATCAACGGCTTCCGCAAGGGCAAAGTACCCATGAAAGTGGTCAAGCAGCGCTATGGCGAAGGTGTTCGTCAGGAAGTGTTGGGTGACGTGATCAACCGCAGCTTCTATGAGGCCGTGCGTAAAGAAGACGTCAAACCCGCTGGCCAGCCGTCCATCGAACCCAAGCAGTTCGAAGAGGGCAAGGACCTGGAGTATGTGGCGACCTTTGAAGTTTATCCCTCCGTGGAGTTGGGCGACTTCTCCAACATCGAAGTGACTCGCTACAAGGCGGACGTGACCGCTGAAGACGTCGACAAGATGATTGACGTGCTGCGTGAGCATCAGGCCACCTGGAAAGAAGTGGATCGGGCCGCCCAAGACGGCGATCAGGTCAATATCGACTTTGTTGGCACCCGCGATGGCGAGGCCTTTGAGGGCGGCAGCGCGGAAGGGCAGAACCTGGTATTGGGTTCCGGTTCAATGATTCCCGGCTTTGAAGAAGGTCTGGTCGGTCTGAAAGCGGGCGATGAGAAAACCCTCAAGCTGACCTTCCCGGAAGATTACCAGGCCGAAGAGTTGCGCGGCGCCTCGGTTGAATTCAAGGTGACCGTCAACAGCGTTTCCGAGAAAGAACTGCCCGAGCTGGACAAAGATTTTTACGCCAAATTCGGCGTCGAGAAGGGCGGTAAGCCGCAGTTCCGGAAGGAAGTGAAGGCCAATATGGCACGCGAACTGAAAAATGCCATCAAGGCCAAGACCAAGAACCAGGTCATGGATGCGTTGCTGGAAACCCATAAGCCGGAGCTGCCCAAGGCACTGGTGAGCAGCGAGATCGAGACCCTGCGTCAGCAGATGATGCAGCGCTTCGGTGGTCAGCAGCAGAACTTTGATGTCAAGTCCCTGCTCCCGGACACCATGTTCCAGGAGGATGCGGAACGCCGCGTCGCCCTGGGATTGATCGTGGGTGAGATCGTCAAGGAAAACCAGATCAAAGTGGATGCCGATCGCGTCCGTGAAATGGTTGAGGAATTGGCTTCCACTTATGAAGAGCCTGAGGCGGTAGTCAATTATTACTACGAGAACCGACAGCTGCTGTCCAGCGTCGAGTCGGCGGCCCTGGAAGACCAGGTGGTGGACTTCATCCTGGATAAGGCCAAAGTGACTGACGAGTCCAGCAGTTACGACGATATCGTTACCCGTCAAAAGCAGCAATAATTGTACAAAATGGCCACAAACTGGACAGTTTGTGGCCATTCTCCCCGCCAAAGTCTCCTTATGCTGGCATATCAGCGTTTCTCAGGTTAAGCTTTCCCTACCATTTTCAGCGGTTCCGTCCAGTCGAGCCGCGGTAGTCAATAGAAGGACATACGGTTTTTATGTCGAACGATTTTTCCAAACAGGTACCTGACGTTATGGCATCCGGCTTGATTCCCATGGTGGTGGAGCAGACCGCCCGTGGAGAGCGCTCTTACGACATTTACTCCCGACTGCTCAAAGAGCGGGTGATCTTCCTGGTGGGGCAGGTCGAAGACTATATGGCGAACCTGGTGGTGGCTCAGCTCCTGTTCCTGGAAGCCGAGAACCCCGACAAGGATATTCATCTGTACATCAACTCGCCGGGGGGGTCGGTGACCGCCGGTATGGCGATTTACGACACCATGCAGTTCATCAAGCCCGATGTCAGCACCATGTGTATCGGTCAGGCATGCAGCATGGGCGCATTCCTGTTGACCGCCGGCGCCAAAGGCAAGCGGTTCTGTCTGCCCAACTCCCGGGTCATGATTCACCAGCCCAGCGGTGGAGCCCAGGGGCAGGCGTCGGACATCCATATTCAGGCGCGCGAAATCCTGAGCATCCGGGAGCGCCTGAATGAACTGATGGCCTACCACACCGGCCAGTCGGTGGAGAAGATTGCGCTGGACACCGAACGGGACAACTTCATGAGTGCCCAGAAGTCGGTCGAGTACGGCCTGGTGGACAGTGTGGTCAGCCGCCGCGGTGGCGCTGCATAATCCGGCACCCGCACGTCCGGGCATCCAAACGGAGCCCGGGACGTATACTTCATTGAGTCTGGAGGCCAAACGGGCGAATCCAGCTTGAAATTCCGGGTAAAAGGTTGCATCTTTACCCCTATAAGCGTTTAAGACGGAGTGGTTTAATGACCGATCACACCAAAGACAGTGGCGACAAGAACGGCAAATTGCTGTATTGCTCGTTCTGCGGTAAGAGCCAGCACGAAGTGCGCAAGCTGATCGCCGGCCCCTCGGTGTTCATCTGCGATGAGTGTGTCGATCTGTGTAATGACATCATCCGGGAGGAGATTCAGGAGGCGGCGGCCGAAGGGCCTTCCGAGCATCTGCCCACGCCGAGCGAAATCTCATCGATTCTGGATGAATATGTCATCGGCCAGAAACGTGCCAAGAAAGTGCTCGCAGTGGCGGTATACAACCACTACAAGCGCTTGCGGATGGGCGATAAAGGCAAGGACCCGATCGAGCTTGGCAAAAGCAACATCCTGCTGGTCGGGCCCACTGGCAGCGGTAAAACCCTGCTGGCTGAAACTCTGGCACGCCTGCTTGATGTACCTTTTACGATTGCCGACGCCACGACGTTAACCGAGGCGGGTTACGTCGGTGAAGACGTCGAAAACATCATTCAGAAACTGTTGCAGAAGTGTGATTACGACGTCGACAAGGCGCAGCAGGGGATCGTGTATATCGATGAGATTGACAAGATTTCCCGCAAGTCTGACAACCCGTCCATCACCCGCGATGTGTCGGGGGAGGGTGTCCAGCAGGCGCTGCTCAAGTTGATCGAAGGTACCGTGGCTTCGGTGCCTCCTCAGGGCGGGCGAAAGCATCCGCAGCAGGAGTTCCTTCAGGTTGACACTAAAAACATCCTGTTTATCTGTGGTGGCGCCTTCGCCGGTCTGGATAAAGTGATTCGTGACCGGTCCGAGAAAGGCGGAATCGGTTTTGGTGCGGAAGTCAAAAGCAAGGATGACAAGCGAAAGTTTGGCGAAATTCTGCACCAGTTGGAGCCCGAGGATCTGGTCCAGTATGGTCTGATTCCGGAGTTTGTCGGTCGTCTTCCCGTGATAGCGACTTTGGATGAGCTCGATAAAGAAGCGCTGATCGAGATCCTGACCGAGCCGAAGAACTCCCTGACCAAGCAGTACCAGAGGCTGTTCGAGATGGAAGGGGTGGATATTGACTTCCGCCGGGATGCTCTGGAAGCGGTGGCGCAGAAAGCCATGGACCGCAAAACCGGTGCCCGGGGATTGCGCTCGATCATGGAAGCGGTGCTGCTCGATACCATGTACAAGATTCCCTCTGAAGAGGGTGTCGTGAAAGTCATCGTAGATGAGTCCGTCATCAAGGGAGAATCTGAGCCCTTGTTGGTCTACGAGCAAAGCGAGGCGCCAGCGAAGGTGGCCAAAGGCGACTGAGAGCGGTTGCAGTACCGTGGTGGAACCGCAAAGAGCGCCTGACGGGCGCTCTTTGCGGTTTTTTACCGTCAAAAACTTGTAATCCGGCGGGGTAGCCCCCAATCTTTTACTGTGTAGCCAATTGGCGACAAGCAGTTTCAGGCCTTCCACTATGAGGACCGACCCAGATGGATCAACAAGACAAGCCCATTCCCACCCAAGTCAGTGATATTCCGCTGTTGCCCCTGCGCGACGTAGTGGTCTATCCCCACATGGTGATCCCCCTTTTCGTGGGCCGTGACAAGTCCATCGAGGCGCTGGAAAGCGCCATGTCGAGCGACAAGCAAGTGTTGCTGGTAGCCCAGAAAAATCCCGGTGACGATGACCCCAAGGCCGAAGATCTGTACAGCGTCGGCACCGTTGCCACTATTCTGCAGCTTCTCAAGCTGCCCGACGGTACGGTCAAGGTACTGGTCGAAGGCGGCGAACGCGCCGCGATCGAAAATGTTGAAGTCATTGACAAGCATTTTCGGGCCAGGGTGAGCCTGCTGGAAGAGGAAACTCTGACGGGGCATCAGGCGGACGCTCTGATCAACTCCACCATTAACCAGTTTGAACAATACGTCACGCTGAGCAAGAAAGTACCCTCGGAGGTGATGACCTCACTCAGTGGCATTGACGAGCCCGGCCGTCTGGCGGATACCGTGGCTGCCCATATGACACTTGAGCTTGGCCAGAAGCAGGCCATTCTGGAAATGGTGTCGGTGCGCGAGCGTATCGAGCATCTGCTGGGTTTGATGGAGGCGGAAATCGATCTGTTCCAGGTCGAGAAAAAAATCCGCGGACGCGTCAAACAGCAGATGGAGAAAAGCCAGCGCGAGTATTATCTGAATGAACAGATGAAAGCCATTCAGAAAGAGCTTGGCGATATGGGAGATGAGGGCAACGAAATCGACGAGCTCGAGAAAAAAATCGAGCAGGTGGGTATGCCCAAGGAAGCCGAGGAGAAAACCCGCGCAGAGCTGAACAAGTTGCGCATGATGTCTCCCATGTCGGCGGAAGCGTCGGTATTGCGCGCCTACATCGACTGGATGCTGAAGGTCCCCTGGAAAAAGCGCAGCAAGGTTCGTCACGATTTGCAGCGTGCGGAGGATGTGCTGGAGAAAGATCACTTTGGTCTGGAGGAAGTCAAGGAACGGATTCTTGAATACCTGGCGGTCCAGAAGCGCGTCAACAAAATCAAGGGTCCGATCCTGTGCCTGGTCGGTCCTCCCGGCGTGGGTAAAACGTCGCTGGGTGAGTCCATTGCCCGTGCCACAAACCGGAAGTTCATCCGTATGGCCCTGGGTGGGGTCCGGGATGAGGCGGAAATTCGTGGCCATCGTCGGACCTATATTGGCTCTCTGCCCGGGAAACTGGTGCAGAAGATGGCCAAAGTCGGGGTAAAGAACCCGCTGTTTCTGTTGGATGAAGTCGACAAGATGGGCATGGACAACCGGGGTGATCCCGCGTCCGCATTGCTGGAAGTGTTGGACCCCGAACAGAACAGCCATTTTAACGATCACTATCTGGAAGTGGATTACGATCTGTCGGACGTCATGTTTGTGTGCACGTCCAACTCCATGAATATTCCGGGCCCTCTGCTGGATCGCATGGAGGTCATTCGTATCCCGGGTTACACCGAGGATGAAAAGCTCAATATTGCACTTCGTTACCTGATTCCGAAGCAGATGAAGTCCAACGGTCTCAAGGAAGGCGAATTGAAAATTGCCGACGAGGCGATTCGGGATATCGTGCGGTATTACACTCGCGAGGCCGGTGTCCGTGGACTGGAGCGGGAAATTGCCAAAGTGTGCCGCAAGGTGGTCACCCGCCATGTGAAGGACAAGACCTTGCGGGAAGACGTGGTGGATTCGGCAGTGCTGGAGGATTACCTGGGGGTTCGCAAGTTTGACTTTGGCCGGGCGGAAGATCGAAACCAGATTGGTCAGGTCACCGGCCTGGCATGGACGCAAGTGGGTGGCGAACTTCTGACGATCGAGTCATCAGCGGTCAAGGGTAAAGGTCGGGTGATCAAAACCGGCTCGTTGGGCGATGTCATGCAGGAGTCCATTCAGGCAGCGCTCACCGTGGTTCGGTCGCGTGCCCAAGTGCTCGGAATCGCACCGGATTACCATGAGAAAGTGGATATTCATATCCACGTGCCGGAAGGGGCAACCCCGAAAGATGGTCCGAGCGCCGGGATTGCCATGTGCACCGCGCTGGTCTCGGTACTGACGAGTATTCCCGTGCGAGCCGACGTCGCCATGACGGGTGAAATCACCCTGAGGGGTGAGGTGTTGCGAATCGGAGGGTTGAAAGAGAAGTTACTTGCAGCCCATCGTGGGGGTATCAAGACCGTTATTATTCCGCAGGAAAATGAGCGTGATCTGAAAGAAATTCCCGACAACATCAAGGAAGATCTCATCATCAAACCGGTACAGTGGATTGATGACGTACTTCAGATCGCGCTGCAGTCGATGCCCAAGCCACTGTCTGATGAGGAGTACCAGGCACTCGAAAAAAAGGCTCAGCAGGACGATTGCGGCAACCGGATCAATACACACTGATCTGAAATAGCGGTTTCCATTGGTAACAACCGGGCCAGCCTGAGGGCTGGCATCCGGGTAACAAAACCAGGCTTTAGCCTCCGGTTTTGGGCAGGTTTGGTCAAATAACGTTCAATCATAGAAGTAATCGCACAAAGCGAACATTGTCTTCTTGACCCGCCTGACCTCACTTGGTATAAATCGCAGTTCATTCGCCAAGCAGGCGGCACGGGGGGCGAATCGCTGTCCTAGCCAACTCACTGTTCAGGCTAATGGTGTTTGCCTGAGCGGGTAGTAACCTGAGCGGGTTTTGAACAGTCATATACTGACTTTGAACAGTAACCTGCGCCATCGATTTCTGAAGCAAATAATCAAAAGGGGTTAAGTGTGAACAAATCCGAGCTGATTGAAGCCATCGCCGCATCTGCGGATATTCCTAAAGCTGCTGCCGGCCGTGCGCTCGACGCCATGGTTGACAACATTACTGGTGCTCTGCAGAAGGGTGATCAGGTTGTTCTGGTCGGTTTTGGTACCTTCGCTGTGAAAGAGCGTGCCGCGCGCACCGGCCGCAACCCACAGACCGGCGCCGAGATCCAGATCGCCGCAGCCAAGGTGCCCAGCTTTAAAGCGGGTAAGGCACTGAAAGACGCGGTTAACTAAGCGTTTTTGACGCGCCTTGTGCGCGTTTTCGGTGATTGCCGGGAACGTTCATTGATCCGTTTCTGAGTATTGAGTGACTGCTCCAGAAACGGGTCGGAGCTCACCCGGCGGTATGAAGAGGCGCATCTATAGAGGTGCGCCTTTTCTTTATTCAACCAGAGCGACTCGCTCAGTCCCTGGTTTGGGCAAGATGATAAGAAAGCGCGTTGGAATCGATCGTCCCAACGGGTTTATATGACTAGGAGCAGACAATGCTGCAGACGATTCGCGACAACTCCAAGGGTGTGGTAGCCGGTATTCTGGTCGGCTTCCTGGTGATTATTTTCGCTTTGTCCGGTGCCGAGGCGCTGTTCTCTGGTTCCAGTCGCTCTGGCGAAGTGGTCTCTGTGGATGGCGAGTCCATTACCGAGAATGAGGTGGCACGGGAAATCTATCGCCAGCGCCAGCAGATTCTGAATCAGTATGGCGACTCCGTTCCTTCCGAATTTGTCAGCGATGAGCGTTTGCGTGAGCCTGCTGTGGAGGCACTGATTCAGCGCAAGGTGCTGATCCAGCATGCCCGTAAGCAGGGAATGGGCGTCAGCGAAAGCACGTTGGATCAGTTGATCCTGAGCTTCCCGCAATTCGCGGGTGAGGACGGCCAGTTCGATCCGAACCGTTACCAGCAGGTACTGCGCTCCATGGGCTATACCCCCGCCCAGTACAAGAGCTTGCTTCGCCAGGAACTGTTGCTCAACCAGTTGTCTTCCGGCGTGGCCTCCAGCGGCTTCGTGACCCAGGACGAACTGGAGCGGTTCGCCGCATTGAATTTCCAGAGCCGGGACTTCCAGTACGCCACCCTGACCCGGGATCGGGTCGCGGACGAGGTGGAGGTGACCGATAGCGATATCGAAGCGTACTATCAAAGCAATCAACCCCAGTTCCGCCAGCCCGAACAGGTGGCCGTCGATTATATTGATCTGAGTGTCGCCAATCTGATGGCGGACATCGAAATTGATGAGCAGACGTTGCGTGACCAGTTCGAGCAGAACCAGTCCGCCCAGGAGAGTCAGGAAGCGGAACGTCGCGTTGCCCATATCCTGCTTGAAGATCCGAGTGACGAACGGATTGCCGAAGTGCAGGCTGCGCTGGAAGAAGGCGCTTCGTTTGCAGAACTGGCGGAACAGTATTCCGATGACCTCGGCTCCAGCGGCCAGGGCGGTGATCTGGGTTTCGTGTCCGGCGAGGGGTTGCCGGAAGCGTTCATGGTGGCCGTAAATTCTCTTGAGGTTGGCGAAGTGTCGGCGCCGGTTGAGACCGACGCTGGAGTGCACTTGATCACGGTGACCGAAGAGCGCGGCACGGAAGAGACGACGTTTGAAGAGGCACGGGAGCGAATTGCCCAACAGCTCAAGCGGGTTGAAGCGGAGAACGAGTTCGTCACTCTGATGGAACGCCTCGGCGAGCTGTCATACAACGCGGACAGCCTGCAGTCGGTTGCGGAGGAATTGAACCTCCCTCTGGAGAATACCGGTCTGTTTGGTCGCAGCGGTGGCTCAGGTGTTGCGGCGGAAACGGCGGTGGTTGAAGCCGCTTTTTCAGAAGAAGTTCTGGAGCGTGATAACAGCAGTGACCTGATTGAGTTGGCGAATGACCGGGTGGTCGTCATCAAGAAAACCGATCACCAGGAGGCTTACATCAAGCCACTGGAAGAGGTGCGGGACCAGATTGCCCGGCAGTTGCGTAATGAGCGCATTCAGTCTCTGTTGGCTGAGCGGGGTGAGGCGCTTCGCCAGGCGGTTGCGTCCGGTCAGTCGCTCTCCGCTGTGGCGGAAGAGGCGGGGCTTGAGGTCCAGACCGCCGAAGGTGTCGAACGTCGCGCCAGCGAATTGGACCGCTCCCTGGTGCAGCATGTGTTTTCCCTGCCCAAGCCTTCAGGCGAGCCTGTGGTCAGCGGTGTACCCACCCGCAATGGCTATGCCGTTGTGGTGCTGACTCAAGCGCAGGATGGCGAGTGGCGCGAACTGAGTGAAGAGGAGCAGCGGTCTTTGCGCCGCAACCTGGCGCAAATGCGGGGTCAGCAAGAGTATTTGGCCTATCGCGAACAACTGCGTCAGGACGTCACTGTCGAACGCTGATCAAATGGCGGGCCATTTGCCCGCCGGTCAGACACAACAAAAAAACCGCCTCAGAAGGGCGGTTTTTTTGTTGTGTGCGAAACACCCGTTTGTTCAGAAAGAGGCGTTATTGGTGACGTCGACAAACAGTGTCAGGGACTGGCCCGGATGAATATAACTGGACGCGGATACCGTATTCCAGCGCAGGATATCCTGGACCGACAGGTTGAAACGACTGGCGATGCGGGCGATTGAGTCACCTTTGCGTACCCGGTAGTGCACCTTGCGTACGACTGAGCGACGGTCGCTCTGGGCACTGCTGGTCAGACCTTCCTGTTCAGTCCAGATCACCAGAGTCTGGCCTGGCATAAGGGTGTCTCCCGGTGCCATGCCATTCCAGTTGGTCAGAGCGCCGACGGTAATCCCGTGGCGCTTGGCGATCGTCCAGAAACTGTCCCCGGGGCGCACTTTGTAGTCCACCCTGGTGCTGCCTTCACTGCCCTGAGAGCGATTCTGGGTCCGCTGGCGGCGCTGATCGGCGCTAAACGCGTAGCGGTTGGCCGGATGTTTGGCTGTGGGAATCATCAGCGTCTGGCCGGCCCGGATCACGTTGCTGCTCAATTGGTTGACGCTTTTGATCGTGTCGACACTGGTTCGATAACGACGGGCGATCGTGATCAATGAGTCGCCACTGACCACGCGGTAGCGATCCCAGCCGACGCGTTCCCGGGTCGGAATACTGGCGAGGTTGGTGCGAAAGGTTTCTTCGTGTTGAACGGGAATCAGCAACCGGTGAGGGCCGTCCGGATCCGTCGCCCAGCGATTGTAGCCGGCGTTCAACAGGTACAGCTCATCCAGGTCCAGCTCTGCGAGCTCGGCCGCTTGCGCCAGATCGATCTGCGACTCCACATTGACCACCCGGAAGTAGGGTTCGTCCGGAACGGGATTGAGCGAAAGGTTGTATCGCTCCGGCTCCCCAATCACTTTCGCAAGCGCCAGCAATTGCGGAACATAGGCCCGGGTTTCCCGGGGCAGGTTCAGCGACCAGAAGTCGGTCGGTTTGCCCCGGCGCTCATTGCTGCGGATCCGGCGCATGACGTTACCCTGACCCGTGTTATAGGACGCCAGTGCGAGCAACCAGTCGCCATCAAACAGTTCGTTGAGATACTTGAGATAGCGAATGGCGGCATCGGTGGAGGCGACCACATCGCGGCGCCCGTCGTACCACCAGTTCTGTTTGAGTCCGTACTGCCGGCCAGTGGCGGGGACAAATTGCCAGATACCGGAAGCTCGTCCATGGGAGTAGGCAAACGGATCAAAAGCGCTTTCGACGATTGGCAGGAGGGCGAGCTCGAGTGGCATCCCTTCGGCTTCAAGCTCATTGGCAATGTGGTGGAGAAACCGCTGCCCCCGCTCAATGACGCGCTCCATGTAGTGAGGGTGACGGGCGTACCAATCAACATAGGTGTCGATCCGCGGGTGGTCAACCTCGGGCAACCCATACCCGGCGCGCAAACGCGGCCAGAGGTTGCCCTGATCCGAGACCACGAATGTTGCCTGTTGCTCCCGATCCAGGGTGCATAGCGACTCGTCGATGACGGGGCGGCTTCTATCCGCCGTTCTGGACGGTTCCGAGGGGCTCAGGGCCTGGCAGCCACCGAGGCTGATCAGGCTGACGGCCAGGGCGAGAGGGCGCTTGAATCGATTCATTGATTACCGAAGTGCTGGTGACAAATGATGCCAGACGTCGTTCGCCAGGCGCGGATTTTCGCGATTCTAGGGACTCTCACCGGGGGCGTCAAGGAACGCCGGAGCAGAGTGGCACCCGGTTCATCCTGCATCCTCTGGGGGCTAAAGAAACCGGTCTTTCCGGGCGCGAAGCTCGGCAAAGACCTCTGACCGTTCGGTATCGAGGGGCAACTGCAGTGCGTTCAGCAGGGCCGGGTCCTCTGTACGCAGGTAAGGATTGGTCGTCCGTTCCAGGGCGAGTTCACTGGGCAGGGTGGGCAGTTTGCGCGCTCTCAGCTTATCGACGTCGCCCAGGCGCTGGCGCACGGCCAGATTGTCCGGCTCCACAGACAGGGCAAATCGCAGATTGGTCTGGGTGTATTCGTGGGCACAATAAATCCGGGTCTGGTCGGGCAGGGCGCTCAGCTTGTCCAGGGATGCCTGAGCCTGAGCCGGGGTTCCTTCAAACAGGCGGCCGCAGCCCGCCGCAAACAGCGCATCGCCGCAGAACAGTCTCGGAGGCGCGTCGTTGGCTGCAGGCTGGAAGTAGGCGAGGTGGTCCAACGTGTGACCGGGTACCGCCATTACCGAGACGGCCAGTCCCGGGAGTTCGAGCCGATCACCATCCTTCACAACGTGATCCACCTGGGGAACCGAGTCCGGTCCATACACCGGGACGCTCAGGCGGGCCAGCACCCCGTCAAGTCCGTCGGTATGATCCCAATGGTGGTGAGTGATCAGAATACCCCGCAAAGTGAGATTCTCCCGCTGCAATGTCCGTAGCACGGGCCCGGCGTCACCGGGGTCAACAAGATATACGTCGCCCGCCTGGCACTCCGGGGCATCGCCCACCGGCAACAACCAGAAATAGTTGCTGTCCAGGGCGGGAATACCGATGGGTTCGCGCATTAAAGGCTCCTGTTTTCATGGGGTTAAGCGAGTATACTCTCAGCTTAGCGGATACCTGCGCAACCGCCGAGTGGGGCGAGTACTTATGACGTCAGACAAGTTCCTGAGCCGGATTCGAGCCTGGCGGCGCCAGCGTTTTGGCGTGCCGCTGGCGGATCAGTCTGCCCGGGAAATGGCGGCCTGGCTCGACACTCCGCTGGGCCGGGCGCTGTTGGCGGCCGAGCAGGTCGCTCTGGATGGCGTGTTGCAGGACCTGTTTGGCTACCATCTGTTGCAGATCAGTGTTGATCCCGCTCTGGATATCACGGGCAGCAGTCGTATCACTCATCGCGTGACGGTAGCGCTCGATAATGCGGGGGCTGCCCCCCTGTCGTCGCTGATTGCGGATCCCCGCCAGTTACCACTGGCCAGCGGGTCCGTCGATCTGGTGGTGCTGCACCACGCCCTGGATTTCAGCCCGACGCCACACCAGTTGTTGCGTGAGGCCCAGCGGGTGCTGATTCCCCGGGGATACCTGGTCGTCGTCGGGTTCAATCCCTGGAGTGGCTTCGGTCTGACGCGCTATTTTACCCGGCTGTTCAGCCGCCATGCCCTCTGGCGGCATCAGCCACTGAGGCTCGGGCGTTTGTTGGATTGGCTGCAGTTGCTGGATCTGGAGCCGGATAGCATCCAGCGCGGGTTTTATCGTCTGCCAGTGCAACATCCGGGCACGCTGCGCCGTTTGCAATGGTGTGACCGCTGGGGTAAAACCCTGCACTTGCCCGGCGGGGCCTTCTATCAGGTCGTGGCCTGCAAAGAGCTGGGTGGAGCGATTCCTGTCAAACCCAGTTGGGAGAGGCGCCCTTCATCACTGCCGGGGTTGGGCGTTCAGCCCATGAGGAAAGATCAAAAGTATTGAAAATCAATGAATTGCTGGTGATAGTTTGAAAAAAGTCGAGATATTTACGGACGGTGCCTGTCGGGGTAATCCGGGGCCCGGAGGCTGGGGCGCATTGCTGCGCTTCAATGGTCAGGAGAAAAGCCTGTACGGCGGCGAAGCCGATACGACCAACAACCGGATGGAGCTGCGCGCGGCGATTGAGGCGCTGGGAGCGCTCAAGGAGCCCTGTGAAGTGGTTTTGACCACCGACTCCCAGTACGTGCGCAAGGGCATCAGTGAGTGGATGGCCGGCTGGAAGCGCAACGGCTGGAAAACCTCGCAGAAAAAGCCGGTGAAAAATGTCGATCTGTGGCGGGCTCTGGACGAGGCGGTGCAAACCCATCGAATTGACTGGCACTGGGTCAAGGGGCACAGTGGTCACCGGGAGAATGAGCTGGCGGACCAACTGGCCAACCGCGGCATTGACGAATTGAGGAACTGATTGTGCGACAGATCGTACTGGACACCGAAACCACGGGGCTCGATCCCTCCCAGGGACACAAAATCATCGAAATCGGGTGTGTGGAACTGGTCAACCGGAAGCTCACGGGGCGCCACTACCATCAGTACATCAACCCGGAGCGGGAGGTGGATGCGGGCGCCATGGAAGTGCACGGCATCACCAATGAGATGCTGGCAGACAAGCCGGTTTTTGCCCAGATTGTTGAGGACTTCCTGGCCTTTGTCGATGGCGCCGAACTTGTCATTCACAATGCGCCGTTCGATATCGGCTTTATCGATCACGAACTCAGGCAGTGGAATGCCCGGTATGGCTCCATCACCCGCCGCTGTGGTGTGGTGGACAGTCTGGTGCTCGCCCGAAGCAAACACCCTGGACAGAAAAACAATCTGGATGCGCTGTGCAAGCGCTACGGCGTTGACAATACCCAGCGCGAACTGCACGGAGCGCTGCTGGATGCCGAGATCCTGGCCGACGTCTATCTGTTGATGACCGGGGGGCAGACGGCCCTGTCACTGGGAGGGAGTTCATCGGCGGGCAGCGGTAATGACAGTTCCGGTCAGGAGCGGCGCCCCCTGTCCGCGCAACGGACGCCGACACCGGTCATTCGTGCCAATGATGAGGAGTTGGCCGCCCACCGCGCGAAGCTTGAGGTGATCGAGAAAAGTGCCGGGCAAGTGCTCTGGCAAGATTGACCAAAGTCCCAAATTGGCTGATTTCTTAGTGGCTTACGTTGCTTTGTTCAAATTTGTGTGAAAAATAGGGGGACTTGGGTTACATTGTTTCCCATAAAACGAGAGCACGTAGAGCGCTGTTTTCCCGAAAAGCGCCTCCCGGGCGGGGTCTGATGGACTCACAAAGGTCGTTGGGGGACACGGGCTGGAATCATGACAAGAAAAGGTAGCGGCAGTGAGCAGCACTGAAAACGTCAACCTCAATTCCCTGAAGCTGGTTCAGGATCAGTTGGTCGCCACCATTGAGCAGGCCGCCGCCCGGCTGGAGGAGTTTGCCGCCGATCGCAATAATGGGGAACTCCTCCAGAATTGCATCGATGGTATCAAACAGATCAGCGGTACGCTGAACCTCCTGCAACTGCGCGGCGTTGACTTGCTGGCCCAGGAGCTGGTCGAACAGATCACGGATATACCGCTGGGGGAAGAGCAGAACACCAATCGCAAACTGGATGTGCTGACGTCCGCTTTTTTCATCTTGCCGCGCTACCTGGAGTACTGCCTGCAGACCTCCCGCAGCATGGCCGTGCTCCTTATTCCTCATATCAACGAGTTGCGCCAGCTTCGCAAGGCTCCGCCTTTGCCAGAGAGCTACTTTTACTCGCTTGAGCCCGAACCGATCTATTCGGGTAAGGGGCAGAGCAGTACCGTCCTTGGGGAAGATCTGCCACCACTGGTACGTCGGCTGCGACACATGTATCAGGTGGGCCTGGTCAACCTGCTTCAAAACAAACAACAACGTGCCTCTCTGGGTATGATGGGGCGAGCGATGGAGCGGCTCGAGTCAATCAGCCACGGCCGGCCCCGGGCGGGTCTGTGGTGGGTGGCCGCGGCCATGTTCGAGGCGCTGCGGGCCACCAACATGGACATCAGTGTCGGTCGCAAGCGCCTGTTCAGTGTGCTGGATCGTCACATCAAACAGCTTCAGACCGCCGGCCGCGAGGGGCTTGAGCTGGCCCCGGAGCCCGCGCTGCTTAAGGAAATGCTGTATCTGATTGCCCTGTCACGGGCTAACGGCGCCCGCACTGATGCGGTGGTCAAAGCTTACGGGCTGGAGCCGCTTCCTTACACCGATGCGGAACTGGTGCGGGAGTTGGAGTTTCTGAAAGGGCCAAGTGCTGCCACCATCAACTCCATGGGCGCGGTCCTGAAAGACGAATTGCGCAGTACCAAAAACATTCTCGAACGGGCGGCCCAGGGCGGCACCGAACTGTTGAGAGAGAGCCCGGAACTGCTGGAAACCCTCAAGAAAGTGGCCGACATTCTGTCTGTGGTGGGGCTGATATCACCCAGTAACAGCCTGAAAGAAGAAATCCAGAAGATTCAACGCTGGCAGAAATCCGACGAGACCATCGACCCGGAGGAACTGCTCGCCGTCGCCGACACGCTGTTGTATATAGAAAGTTCCGTGTCCGGCCTGGGCAAAATGAATCTCTCCGACGAACGACTGGCAAAGCTGAACGCCACATCCCGCGACGAAATCATTGCCAACAGCCAGCTCGCCGAAGCGGAAGAACTGGTGTTGGAAGAGGCTGAATCCGGGCTGGCCATGATCAAGCGGGCACTGACCTCCTACGCTGAATCAAATTACGATGTCGGGCATATCAAAAATGTGGCCACTACCCTGAACACCATCCGCGGCGGCATGATCCTGCTCAACCGTCCACGATCGGCGGCCGTGCTGCACTCCTGTTCGCAGTTCATTGAAGAGTCCTTGCTTAAAAGCGAGCAGCCGGCGGCTGTTCGGCATATGCTGGAAAATTTCGCGGATGCGATCATCAGTCTTGAGTACTATATCGACAGTCTGCGCCAGGATCGGAATACCGATGACAGTGTTCTCCAGGTTGCCGAGGAAAGCCTGGCCGCGCTGGGCTACCCGGTGAGTTGAGGTGGTGATTGACTCTCAACCCGGGCATTCCCGCCGGTACTTGCTGGTCGGGGAAGGACATGTCCTGTGCGACCAATCCGGTCGGCTGAGGTTGCTGGATGAGGCGGAAGCGGAACCCTGGTTGGCGACAGCGGACCGCGATTTTCTCGGCCACTGGAATGCGGTTTCGCTGTACGCTCTGCACCTTGTCGACTCCCAGACCATAGAAGGCTGCCAGTGGCTGAGCCTGCGTACGCAGTTGGGCCTGCTGGACGACCAGCTGTTTTTCCTGGTGGGGAATGCGCTGCAGTGGTCACGGTGGCGATTGGAGCACCGCTTTTGTGGACGCTGTGGCGGCCCGACCGAACCCATGCCGGCCGGAGAGCCCGCCCACCGGTGCCCGCGCTGCGAGCTGCGTTTTTACCCCCGCCTCAGCCCCTGCATGATCACTCTGGTGACCCGTGGTGATCACTGCCTGTTGGCCCGTCACGCCCGCTCGCGCCAGGGAATTCACACGGCACTGGCCGGTTTTGTCGAGATCGGCGAGCGCGTCGAAGACACCGTACACCGTGAAGTGATGGAGGAGGTGGGGCTGACCATCAAGGCTCCCCGCTACTTCGCCAGCCAGCCTTGGCCGTTTCCGGGACAGTTGATGCTGGGCTTTCACGCCGAGTATGACTCGGGGGATATTCAGGTGGACGGCGATGAAATCGTGGAAGCCAATTGGTGGCGCTACGACAACCTGCCGGTCACGCCGCCCCCGCAGACCATTGCCGGGCAGTTGATTGCGGATTTTGTCGCACAGCAGCACAATAAGTGCTCCTGAGATAAAGGAATTTGCATGTTCTACACGATCTTTTCAATAGTCATCATCCTGCTTGGACTGATGCTGGTCTATGCCGCCCTGCGTCTTCTGGCTCGTCGGCATTGGCTGATGGGATTTTTGCGTGGCCTTGTCGGGCTGGGCCTGTTGGTGCTCGCCTTGATGTTGGCCCTGGCGGCTCTGGACCTGTTCAGCTATCGACAGATGGCGCAGGAGGAGCCCGTCGCGACATTGAGCCTCAGACAACTTGGCGACCAGCGATTCAAGGCGACCCTGGTGCACAGTAGTGGCGAAGAGGAGACGTTCGAATTGCGCGGCGATCAGTGGCAACTGGACGCGCGTGTCATCAAATGGCAAGGTTTCTTGGGCGGTTTGGGTATCAAGCCCGGCTATCGGCTGGATCGTCTCAGTGGCCGATACTACACGCTGAATGATGAGCGCAATGCCGAACGCACCGTATACAGCCTGGAGCATCGAACCTGGGGCCCGGATGTCTGGGCGCTGATCCATCGACATCCCGATTGGTTCCCGGTCGTCGATGCCCGCTACGGCAGCGCGACGTTTGTGCCCATGGCCGACAACGCCCTGTTCGAAGTTCGTCTGTCATCGTCGGGATTGCTGGCGAGACCCTTGAATGAGCCGGCCCGTCAGGCGCTGTCTGTCTGGGATTGAAGGCGCCGGTACCCGAGAGCAAACGTAGAAGAACATCACCAAATAACGGAGTGAAGCTTTGGAATTTATCAATGAATATGGGCTGTTTCTGGCCAAAGTCGTCACCGTCGTGATTGCCATCGGCTTTGTGGTGGGACTGGTGGCAACCGCCGGCAGCAAGAACCGTAAAAAAGCCGACAAGGGGCACGTCGAGGTGGTCAAACTGAACGACCGCTTCAAACACATGACCCATGCCCTGAAGCAGGTCGCGCTGGATGAGGCAACGCGAAAGGCGGACGCCAAGGCCGAAAAGAAGCGGGAAAAGGCTGAACAGACAAAGAAAAAGAAAGCACTCAAAACCGGTGCCAAATCCGACGAAAAACCGGCGGATTCCGACACAAAACGGGTTTTTGTGCTGGACTTCAACGGCGATATCAAGGCCTCTGCCACCGACAGCCTACGCGAAGAAATCACCGCCGTGTTAAGCCTGGCCAGGCCCGCCGACGAAGTGGTAGTCAAACTGGAAAGTGGTGGTGGGCTGGTACACAGTTACGGCCTGGCCGCCAGTCAGCTGGCCCGGATTCGCGACCGCCATATTCCCCTGACCGTCTGCGTTGACAAGGTGGCAGCCAGTGGGGGCTATATGATGGCCTGTGTGGCGGACCGGATTCTGGCGGCACCCTTCGCCGTATTGGGCTCAATCGGGGTGGTGGCCCAGTTGCCGAACTTTCATAAACTGCTGAAAAAGAACAACATCGATTTTGAGATGTTTACCGCAGGCGAGTACAAGCGTACCGTCACCATGTTCGGTGAAAACACCAAAAAGGGCCGGGACAAGTTTGTGGAGGATCTCGAGGATACCCACGTTCTGTTCAAGGAGTTTGTCTCGGAGCACCGCCCTCAGGTGGAGATCGATAAGGTGGCCACCGGGGAGATATGGTTTGGTCGTCGCGCGCAGTCGGTGAAGCTGATTGATGAGCTGAAAACCAGTGATGAGTATCTGGTACAGTTGGCCGAAAAGTCCGATGTATTTGAGGTCAGTTTTGTGCACAAGAAGTCGCTCCCGGAAAAGCTCGGTATGGCCACCGAGGGTGCGGTCGATCGTCTTCTGTTACGCTGGTGGCAGCGTTCCAATAACCAGCGCTGGTTTTAACGACCCCGGACGTTGTTTGAACGCCCGGCGGCTGCCCCTATGACCTTCGGAGACCCGCCGTGAACCCATCCATGGGGGCTTCTCGTCGACATCCATGTCTCCGAGAGTCTCCGAAGGTCATAGGGACAGCCGCCTCCGAGGGATTAGCAACATTTGGGGTACTTGAACGCAGGTGATATTGGCACTGAGGGAGATGCGAGGTGGGTTGATTGCAGACTCTCGGAGGCAGGGAGCCGACGAGAAGCCTACAGGGATGTATTCACGGCGGGTCTGCAATCAACCCACCTCGTAGCTCCCGGACGTTACGCAAACTCCTCAGCAACTTCCAAAACGGGGCAAATCAAATGTTCTTTGGTACGAGAAAGCTGGAAATGCCCACGCGGGATCAGGCCTTGAAAGGACGTGATGAGGCGATGAGACTCGAAGGCGACAACGCCAAACACTTTGTCAAAGGCACGCCATTGCAGCCGCCATTCCCGGAAGGGCTTGAACAGATCGTCGTCGGCATGGGCTGCTTCTGGGGCGCCGAGCGCTGCTTCTGGCAACTGCCCGGCGTCTACACCACCGCCGTGGGCTACGCCGCCGGTTATACCCCCAACCCCACCTACGAAGAAGTCTGTTCCGGCTATACCGGTCACAACGAAGTCGTCCTGGTCGTATTCGATCCCACCGTCGCGCCGCTGAACAGCATCCTCAAAACCTTCTGGGAAAATCACGATCCAACCCAGGGCATGCGCCAGGGCAATGATCGAGGCACCCAGTACCGGTCCGGTATCTACACCCAGAACGCCACGCAGCAAGCGGCGGCGGAACAGAGTCGGGATCGGTATCAGGCCGCGCTTGAAGAACGGGGAAGGGGAGAAATCACCACAGAAATACAGCCCGCCGGCCCCTTTTACTATGCCGAACCCTACCACCAGCAATACCTGGCCAAAAACCCGGGCGGTTATTGCGGGTTGGGTGGTACTGGTATCTCCTGCCCAACGCCGTAGCCGGGTAGGGTGGATCAGCGCTTAGCGTGCCATCCACCGTTTGCTGTGCTGGATGACCTTCAAATGGTGGATGACGGCCTTCGGCCTTATGCCACCCTACGGCAAGTAAGGTGACGTCGACCACCCCGGTGGGGTTGTGTCACCTTACAGAAAATCCAGATCCGGATTGTCCTTCATGATCTCTTTCAGCTCGTCCGACTCTGACGCTTCCTGCTCCAACACCTCCCGGACAAATTTCAGGTACACCGTATAAATTGCCGGGTCTTGACCATCCTCACGGTCGACCAGAAAAAAGGGGGCCCGGTCGACCTGATATTGCCGGGCCAGTTGCATGCCGGGGCTGTTCGGATCGCGTTCGTCGGCCACCAGAATATCGTCGATGCGGCTCATATGGCCGCTCTCTTCCAGCTTCTGAAGAACGTCCGCGCACTTCGCGCAGGGCGACCCGTCTTTGAGTATCTTTTTCACCAGCGTGATGGTCATGATTTTACCTCCTGGCGTTCTGCCGCCCGGGCCAACGACGCCTCAAGACTTGACGTTGTCCGCGTGCAGTCCGCACTCTTTCTTGGTTGATTCCTCCCACCACCAGCGGCCCTCGCGCTCATGTTGGCCGGGGCCGATCGGGCGAGTGCAAGGTTCGCAACCGATGGAGACATAGCCGCGATCGTGCAGTTCGTTGTAAGGAATTTCCATGGCCCGAATATAGTCCCAGACCTGCTGGGAACTCCAGTTGGCCAGCGGATTGAATTTCACCAGACGCTCGCCGGGTCGGGCAAACAGCTTGTCGTCCTGAATCACCGGAATACCGTCACGGGTACCCGGACTCTGGTCTTTGCGCTGCCCGGTAATCCAGGCATCCACCTCCAGCAGCTTTTTACGCAAGGGACCGATTTTGCGAATACCACAGCATTCCTGATGGCCATCCTGATAAAAGCTGAAGAGCCCTTTTTCACGCACCAGCTTCCGTATTGCCTCGCCATCCGGCGACAGGACATCAATGTCCACTTTGTAGTGCTCCCGTACCCGCTCGATAAAGCGGTAGGTTTCGGCGTGCAGGCGGCCGGTATCCAGCACGAACACTTTGATGTCCGGGCGAATCTGATGGGCCATGTGCACCAGAACAACATCCTCGGCGCCGCTGAAAGAGACCACGATGTTGTCAAACTCGCTCAGGGCAAATTCGAGAATCTTCTGGGGTGACGCTTTTTGCAGTTCGGCGTCCAGGTCGACGGTATTGAGCAGTTCACTCGTCATTGATAATTCCATGGCTGGGGTTGGCTGATCAAGGCGAAGAAGAATACCAGAGGCCGAAAAAACTTCCTAATACCCAGACTTTATGAGGTTATTCCATCACCGTATCGCCTGAATTCCAGGCAGAATGATGGCGGACTCTTTCCGTGGAACATTGATCAATGTTTCATCGGTTTGATGCTTAAATGCACAGCATGTTGTAGCGGGTTCCCGTATTTTTGCTATATATTGTTTAAAAAAACCACAGAATGGTCAAAAGTTACCAGGTTATCAATAACTTTTATTCTTTTTCCTTCTGCTTTATAGATGTTTCCGATCTATGTTCCACGTGAAAACCCGGCGTTTGCCTGGGGCGTTAAAAGACGTGGCGCAAGTTGCGTTTCCGCAGGCAAACCGGTAAATTTGCCGGCATTTTCCGGGCGCTGTCCCGGCGACTTTCATGATATGCGGGGGTAACTGTGGAAATAGCCTGTCTTGACCTCGAAGGGGTTCTGGTTCCGGAAATCTGGATTGAGTTTGCCAAGGTTACGGGGATTGAAGAGCTGAAAGCGACCACCCGGGATATTCCGGACTATGACGTGCTGATGAAGCAGCGCCTGCGCATTCTGGAGGAAAATGGCCTGGGTCTGAATGAAATCCAGGAGGTCATCGCCAAACTCAAGCCTCTGGACGGCGCGCCCGAATTTGTTGACTGGCTGCGGGAACGCTTCCAGGTCATCATTCTGTCGGATACGTTCTACGAGTTTTCCCAGCCGCTGATGCGTCAACTGGGTTTTCCGACGCTTCTGTGCCATCGTCTGCAGGTGAATGAGAACGGTAAGGTCGCGGATTATACCCTGCGCCAGAGAGACCCGAAGCGCCAGTCTGTGCTGGCGCTCAAAACCCTGTACTATCGTATTATTGCGGCGGGTGATTCCTACAACGACACCACCATGTTGGGTGAGGCGGATGCCGGTATTCTGTTCCATGCACCGCAGAATGTCATTGACGAGTTCCCCCAGTTCCCCGCGGTCCATAACTACGAAGACCTCAAAAAGGCCTTCATTGCCGCCAGCAATCGGGACTTGAGCCTGTAGCCTGACGGGGAGGGCGCCCAAGCGGCGCCCTCACGGCTTCCCGGAAAACTCGCGCTCAAGCGTCTCCATCAGCACCCGCACTTTATTCCAGCTTTCCTCGTATTCTGACTCCGGCTCGGAGTCCGCCACGATACCGCCTCCACCCCAGCAGTAGACCCGCCCCTGATCACAGACCAGGGTGCGAATGGCAATACTGGTGTCCATATTGCCATCGGCACTCAGGTAGCCGAGGCTGCCGCAGTATACCGAGCGTCGAACCGGTTCAAGCTCCTCGATGATCTCCATCGCGCGAACCTTCGGTGCACCGGTAATGGAACCCCCGGGAAAGCTGCCGGCGAGCAGCGTCAGGGCGTCGGCGTCGGGGTTCAGTTCGCCGGTGACCGTGCTGACCAGGTGGTGAACGTTGGCGAAGCTCTGCAACTCGAACAGCTTGGGCGTGCGAACGTTGTGGCAACATTTGCTCAGATCGTTGCGCAGCAGATCGACAATCATCAGGTTCTCCGCCCGGTTTTTGGCGCTTTGGGCCAGGGCCTGTGCCTCAGCCCGGTCGGCCTCCGGGTCGTTCCGGCGTGGGGCGGTGCCTTTGATCGGGCGGGTTTCCGCCTGACCGTTCTGCAGTGCAATAAAGCGTTCGGGAGACAGGCTGATCACCGCGCCGTCCGCCAGCGGGATAAAGCCGGAAAATGGGGAGGGCAGTGCCTGTCGTAAGGCCAGGAAGGCCCGGGCGGGATTGCCCTGGTAGTCGGCATGGAATCGCTGGGCCAGATTGATCTGGTAACAGTCGCCGGCGTGGATATAATCGAGAATGCGATCGAGCTTTTTGTGATAAGAATCTGCATTAAGTTCAGCACTGAACCTACTGATAATAAAGTTATTTTTAGTTTCTTCAAGGAAATCATCAAGTGCGTTTTCCGGCGCTTTGGCCAATAGCCGGGCGTGGACTTGCTCGATATCCCGCTCGGGCCGAGTGACCAGATAGGCCCGGGACGTCTGGTGGTCCTGCACGATAGCCCAGTCATAAAAACCCAGCCAGAGGTCCGGTAGAGTGATATCGGCGTCGGCCTGTTCTGGCAGTCGCTCCAGGCGGCGGGCGAGGTCGTAGCCAAAATAGCCGATGGCGCCAGTGGCGAACGGAACCTCCTCAAGGGGGGCCAGCGGGGGCGGCATCAATTGGCGAACGACCTCCAGTGGCGGAGCACGCCGGCGCTCCGGTGCCTGTCCGAGACGGTGTATGTCGCAGTGAGTGCCTCGGCAGGTGAGCTGTGTGCCCGGTTCGGCGGCCAGGATATCAAAGCGGCCGTAGTGGCTGCCGGGGTGTCCGCTGTCCAGCCACACCGGGGCGTCCCAATCGGCCAGGCAGGCAAACCACTGAGCGCTGTCGGAAAAATAGGGCAGGGAGGTGATGCGTGGGCTGGGCCTCATGGAGATCTATTACGGCTCGTTCAGGGAAAACCGGCATTCTACCACGGGAACCCCATGCAATCCGGACCCGGAAGGCCTACAATAGCGCCCTTTTTCGCCCCGCACGAGTTTGTCTTATGAAACACACGCCCACCGTTGGTTTTGTCAGTCTCGGTTGCCCGAAGAACCTGGTCGATTCCGAACGTATTCTGACCCAGTTGCGCACCGAGGGTTATCAGATTGTCCCGACCTACGACGGGGCGGATATGGTAATTGTGAACACCTGCGGTTTTATCGACAGTGCGGTGGAGGAGTCCCTTGGCACCATCGGTGAGGCGCTCAGGGAAAACGGCAAAGTGCTGGTGACCGGTTGCCTGGGGGTCAAGGAGGAGGAGATCCGTGAAGTGCACCCTGGGGTGTTGGGCATCTCCGGGGCACACGCCTACGAAAAAGTCCTCGATCAGGTGCACCAACACCTACCGCCGGTCAAGGACCACAACCCCTTTGTGGACCTGGTGCCGCCCCAGGGCGTGAAGCTTACGCCACGGCACTACGCCTACCTCAAAATTTCCGAGGGCTGCAATCACAGCTGCAGCTTCTGCATCATCCCGGATATGCGGGGCAAATTGGTCAGTCGCCCGATCGGGCAGGTGATGAGCGAGGCCGAGCGCCTGGTGAAAGCGGGGGTCAAGGAGCTGCTGGTGATTTCCCAGGATACCTCCGCCTACGGCGTTGATGTGAAGTACCGCACCGACTTCTGGGACGGCCGCCCGCTGAAAACCGACATGCTGAAGCTGTGCGAGACGTTGGGCGATTTGGGTGTCTGGGTACGCCTGCATTACGTGTATCCCTACCCTCATGTCGACAAGGTGATTCCGCTGATGGCGGAAGGTAAAATTCTGCCCTATCTGGATATTCCGTTTCAGCACGCCAGCCCGCGTCTGCTCAAACTGATGAAGCGTCCGGGGCAGGTCGAAAAAACCCTGGAGCGGATCAAGAGCTGGCGCGAACAGGTGCCGGACCTGACCATTCGCTCCACGTTTATCGTCGGCTTTCCTGGTGAAACCGAAGAAGATTTTCAGCAGTTGCTGGATTTTCTGGAAGAGGCACAGCTTGACCGCGTTGGCTGCTTCCAGTATTCACCGGTGGAAGGGGCGGCCGCCAACGAGCTGCCCGACCCGGTGCCGGAAGAGATCAAGCAGGCGCGTTTCGACCGCTTTATGGCGGTACAGCAGAAAATTTCCGCCCAACGACTTCAGGCCAAGATCGGTCGCACTCTGGAGGTGCTGATTGATGAAGTCGATGAAGAGGGCGCCATCGGTCGCAGTTACGCCGACGCTCCGGAAATTGACGGCCTGGTCTACCTGAATGGCGCCGCGGGCCTGCAACCGGGCGATAAGGTTCAGGTTATCATTGAGCAGGCGGACGAATACGACCTGTGGGGTTCATTGGTGTAGGGCGTTCATGTGATGCCGCTCATTAACCCGTAGAGTTTTGGTATTGCGGATCACGCCCGGCGTCAGCGAGGATTACCGTTTGCAGACCCGCCGTAAACCCGTGACGTGAAGGGATTCACTAATGCCGCGGTGGCATGGATGCCAAAGAGCGGCCCATGGGGGCTTCGCGTCGGCATCCATGCCTTCGAGAGTCTGCAAACGGTATTCCTCGCTGACGCCTCAGTGCCATATCAGGCCTTTGTGGTAAAGCATGAGAGCCCTACGGTTGGGGCGGGTGTCGCCACCAGATCCAGCCGCTTACACCGTAAAACCCCACCATTGCCCAGGCGAAATTCCATTCAATCACGTTCTTTGCCTCGTATTCGAACGCGGGCAGAGTGATATCCACCGCCAGGGATACCGCGCCCCACAACCACTGGATTGACACCAGCGCAAACTGCCAGCGAACCGGGGTAATAATGTCCGATGGAAGCCGGTTGCGGGCGCTGAACAGCGACTGCACGCAAATCAACTGAGCCAGTAAGGCAAAGGCGAAATGGAAGATGATGCCGGTACGGCGCATAAACTCGTAGAAACCTCCACCAGTGCCGAGATAGTTTGTGTAGAGCACCAGTGCGAGCGCGGAAATGATTCCGAGCCAGAGGGCGACAGTGTGTCGGCGGCGTGGGCCGATCAACTGGTTCAGCCAATGCCACTGCAGCAGCCAGTAAAGCACCAGCAACATGCTCAGCGGCATCATCAGGCCCCGAAACAGGAAAATCGCATCGCCGCTGCGCGCCGCCCGACTGATTGAAGTGCAGCCGTCGATGAGTGGGTTACATGCCGGCGCGGCCTGTTGGTGCAGCGCTATGCTGTAAGCCCCGACAACGGCCACCAAGGGGATCAGGCCGTTGAGCCAGGCGAGAACAGACGGTAATCGACGCACAGTGCCTCCGGATACTTTTCACAGGCTGCGAACCAGACCACAAAAACGGAAGGTCGCGTTGGCAGCTTGCGGAACTTCTTATAGTCTACGGCTAACCATTTGCAATACAACAATAATAGAGGTCATGGAACGTGTCCAAACACAAGCAGACCAAGCCCCAACAGAACCCTTTTGACAACGCGCGTGGTCACCCGCCATTGACCCGAATTGACCGGTGGCTTTTTTATGTGACCGCCAGTCTGACCGGCGCGACTGTGATGATGATCGAGTTGCTCGGAACGCGGATCATCGGCCCCTACTATGGCGTCAGTATGATCGTCTGGTCCTCGCTACTGTCCACGGCATTGCTGGCACTTTCAGTGGGCTATCTGGTGGGCGGGCGCCTCGCCGACACCGCGCCCTGGTTGCGGCTGTCCCATATTCTTCTGGTCACCGCAGTTCTGATTGGAGTGATTCCGTTACTGAGCAAACCGGTTCAACTGGCCAGCAATGGACTCGGGTTGCGGGGCGGGGCGTTGCTCAGTGCACTGGTATTGTTCACGCCCTGCCTGCTGACGCTGGGAATGGTCGGCCCCTACGTGATCAAAACCGTGACTCAGGGACTGGAGCGGGTGGGGCGAACCGCCGGCACGGTTTACGCAATCAGTACGCTCGGCAGTGTGCTGGGCACCCTGGTACTCGGTTTTTTCCTGTTGCCCCTGTTCGGTACCGAGATCATTGTTATCAGTCTCAGCCTGCTGATGCTGGTAATGGCGTTCGTGTTGTCACTTTACGAGCGTCAGCGGCTGAAGTCCGGCCATTCACTGCTGGTCTGGGGTGTGTCGACGGGCGTGTTGGCGGCGGCGCTGTTACTGGGCGTCGGCTCCACGGTGGGCACGCGGCATTATCCTGGCTCGGAGGTGGTCTTTGAGGCGGAAACCCATTACGGTTGGGTCAGGGTCATTGATCAGCCGGAGCGCGGCATACGCTGGCTGATGTCCGGGGGCTCGACGATCGGGGCTGAAGATCTGGAGACCGGCTTGGGTTTGTTGGGGTATCAGCAGGTTGTCGGGCAGTTGCCCCGGTTTCATCCGGCCGGGGACTCGGCATTGCTGGTGGGTCTGGGCAGTGGTCACCTGGTCAATGCCTACGCCGGTTTTGGAGTGCGAACCGACGCCATTGAAATTGACCCGGCAGTGGCTCACGCCGCTCAGGCCTACTTCAGCTTTCAGCCGACGGGCGATGTGGTAGTGGGCGATGCGCGCTACCGGATCCAGCAGCTCAATCGGCGTTATGACCTGATTGTGCACGACTGTTTTACCGGAGGCGCGGAGCCCATTCATCTATTGAGTCTTGAAATGTTTCAGACATTGAAAGCCCGGTTGAAACCAGGGGGCGTGTTGGCACTGAACTTTGTTGGCTTGACTCACGAAGGGCAGCAGGCACCGGTGGAGGCTGTGGCAAACACCCTGGATCAGGTGTTTGAGCATCGTCGCACTTTTGTATCCTCACCGGAGGCGACATTCAATGACTTCGTGTTCGTGGTGTCGGACGCCCCCCTGGAGCTCAGCGGCCCCGAACCCCCTCGTCGATGGTTGGAAGCCCGGGAAGTGAATGTCGAGGGCGATACCAAGCTGGTGATTACGGATGACTTCAACCCCTTGGAAACATTGCATATTGCCAAGGCAGAGTACTATCGGGATTTGTTGATTGACCGGGTGGGTGAGTCAGTGTTGTTTTATTGAGATACAATGGGCCTCTTTCACCGTGCCGGAGTCGTTCTTATGACGGTCGTCGACAAACCCTTCTCCCAAGCCTGCGAGAACAACAAGCAGCCCATATTGTCGGTACTCGCGCCGCGTTTTGCGACCTTCCGTCACGTCCTTGAAATCGGTACGGGCACCGGGCAACATGCCGTGTACTTTGCGGCAGCCATGCCGCATTTGACGTGGCAGACCAGCGATTTGCCTGAACACCATGAAGGCATACGGACCTGGCTGGCGGATTATTTTGGCAGCAACCTGCAACCGCCGTTGACCCTCGATGTTACGCAGCCAGTGTGGCCCCTTGAGCAGACGGACGCGGTGTTCACGTCGAATACCTTTCATATTATGTCCTGGGAAGCGGTGCTGTCGCTGCTGGATGGCTGTGCGCGTATCCTGTCACCCGGCGGGCTGTTGGTTGTCTATGGGCCTTTCAATGAACAGGGTGAATTCACCAGTGAGAGCAACGCGGCGTTCGACCGGCAGCTCCGATCCCAGGTCGCGCACCGTGGCATTCGCAACCGTCAGACGGTCGCCGAAGAGGCCGAGCTCAGGGGGTTGCACCTAAGCGAAACCCTTGAGCTGCCCGCCAACAATCGCTGTCTGGTTTTTACTCGGCAGTAATCAGCAGCGCATTCGGGCTCAGTGAAAGTCCCGGGATCGGGTGGACAACGCCTCCAGCCGGTGGCTGAGGTCCTCCAGACGGCCCGCAATGATATGAACGACGTCTCCCTCCCGTTCGAGAATGCCGTGAACTTTCAGCAGTCGTGCGGTTAAATAGGCCTGCTTTTGGGCCCGGGCCGTGGCCAGCCAGACCACAACGTTGCTGTTGCCGGTATCGTCCTCAAGAGTAATGAAAGTGACTCCGGCGGCTGTTCCGGGGCTCTGCCGTCCGGTCACTACACCGGCAACCGCTACCATGGATTTGTGATCCCGGGTGTTCAGGTCTTTGGCCCGGGTAAAACGTCCGATCACACCGGCTTCATCGAGAAGGGTGATCGGATGACGGTTCAGGGTCAGCCCGGTACTGGCATAATCCTCCACCAGATTGTCCAGCTCGCTTGGGGCCGGTAAGTAGTCCGCCTCCGGTTCGGCCGCCTGTGCCAGGGGGGGTGGTTCATCGAGGTCGGCAAACAGCGGCAGGGAGTGACTCTGGTCCATCAATGTCCATCGGGTCTGGTAGCGGTTGTCACTGAGGCAATGCAGGGCGTTGGCGCTGGCCAGGGCTTCGAGGTCCCGCTGACTGAAGCCGGCGGACTGCAACTGGGACACCTGATGAAAACGGCACTCTCCGTTCCGGCCGTCCCGGCGAGGCTGCTTCACAAGCTGAGCGATACCGGTTTCGGAAAGTCCCTTGACCAACCGGAAGCCGAGACGAATGGCCCAGCCCTGATCGGTTTTCTCCAGGCAGTGATCCCGCTCCGAGCAATTCACGCAGACCGGTCGCACCTCCAGCCCGTGGCGACGGGCATCCTGAATCAACTGTGACGGGGAATAAAACCCCATGGGATGACTGTTGAGCAGCGCCGTGTAGAAGGCTTCCGGGTAGTGTTGTTTCAGCCATGCCGAGGCATAGGCGAGCAGGGCAAAACTGGCCGAGTGGGATTCGGGAAAACCGTATTCGCCAAAACCGCAGATCTGCTGATAAATGCGCTGCGCGTACTCGTTGGTGTAGCCCCGGGCCACCATGCCATCCACCAGTTTGCCGTGAAACTTTCCCAGGTCGCCGGTTTTTTTCCAGGCCGCCATGGCGCGTCGTAATTGGTCGGCCTCTCCGCCCGTAAATCCGGCGGCCACCATGGCCAGTTGAATGACCTGTTCCTGAAAAATGGGAACCCCCAGGGTGCGCTCCAGGACGCCTTTGACGTCCTCGGACGGGTAGTCAACCGCTTCTTCCTTGTTCCGGCGTTTCAGGTAGGGATGTACCATGCCGCCCTGGATCGGCCCCGGGCGGACAATCGCAATCTGGATGACCAGGTCGTAATAGCAGGCCGGTTTCAGGCGGGGCAGCATGGACATCTGCGCCCGGGACTCTATCTGAAACAGCCCCACGGTGTCGGCCTTCTGAATCAGCCGGTAGACCGTCGGGTCATCCATGGCGCCGGTCAGTTCGGACAGGGTCAGTGAGCGTCCCCAGTGCCGGCGCACCAGATCAAAACTTTTGCGCAGCGCGGTGAGCATGCCCAGTGCCAGTACATCCACCTTCAGCAGTCCCAGGGTTTCGATGTCATCCTTGTCCCACTGGATGACCGTGCGCTCAGCCATGGCCGCATTCTCAATGGGAACCAGCTCGTAGAGTGGCCCCGAAGAAATGACAAAGCCCCCCACATGTTGCGACAGGTGGCGGGGAAAACCGCGCAGCTCATTGACCAACTGCACCAACTGCCGGGCAGTTCCGGATTCGGGGTCCAGTCCGATATCGGTTACCTGCTGCTCCCACTGGCTGTCCCGGTCCCGCCGGTTGATGTTGCGGATCAGAAAGTCCAGATGGGATTCGCCGATACCGAGTGCCTTGCCCACATCCCGCAGGGCACTTTTGAACCGGTAGCGGATGACGGTGGCGGCCAGCGCTGCCCGGGGGCGCCCGTACTTTTCATAAATGTACTGAATGACTTCCTCGCGCCGCTCGTGTTCGAAATCCACATCGATATCGGGCGGTTCATTCCGTTCCTTGGAAAGGAAGCGTTCAAACAGAACTTTGATGTGTCTCGGGTCGACGGCGGTGATTTCCAGGCAGTAACACACCACCGAGTTGGCGGCCGAGCCCCGCCCCTGATACAAAATGCCGCGACGTTGAGCAAAGACGACCAGGTCATGAATGGTCAGGAAAAAGTGCGCGTAACCGAGACTGTCAATCAGGTCCAGCTCCTTATCGATCGTCGCCCTCACGGCGGCATCGGGACCTTCGGGGAAACGTTTCCGGACTCCCCGTTCCACCAAGTCGCATAAATAAGAGAAGGGCGTTTGCCCCTGGGGGACCAGTTCGGCCGGATATTCGTAGCGCAGCTCCCCCAGATCAAAAGTACAGCGCTCGGCAATCGCCAGAGTTTCGGCCAGCCATTCGGGCTTGAACAGTTTTTCGAGTTTGGCGCGACTGCGCAGGCTTTGCTCGGCATTCGGGCAGAGCCTGCGACCGGCTTTGGCAACGGTGGTGCCCAGGCGTATGGCGGTGAGCACCTGCTGTAGTGGCAGGCGTTCGGCCCGGTGCATCAAGACATCACCGCAGGCGCACAGGGGCAGGTCCAGGTCCTGTGCGAGCTGCTCGCAGTGAGCAATCATCCGGTGCTCCCGGTGCGTCAGGTGACGTCGTATGCCCAGCCAGAGTCGACCCTCATGATGGTTTTTCAACCATTGGCCCCAGCGATGATCCAGCGCTCCGTCGCCGGAGGGCAACCATAACAGCAGTCCATGCTGGACAGATTTCAGATCCCACTTTTCAAGTTGGTACTGACCCTTGGGGCTGCGCCGTCGGGCGTTACTGATGATCCGGCAGAGCTCGGCATAGGCTTGACGGCTGGGGCAAAGCAAAACCACGTCCAGCCCCGGTGGCAGGCGCAGCCGACTGCCGACGATCAGCCGGGTTTCTGACCCGAGCCGGCGGTGTTCCGCGTAGGCGCGTACAACGCCGGCCACCGAGCATTCGTCGGTGAGTGCCAGCGCCCGGTAGCCCAATTCATCGGCCCGGGCCATCAGCTCTTCGGGGTGGGATGCTCCCTCCAGAAAGGAAAAATTGCTCTGACAGACGAGTTCGGCGTAGCTCATGGCGTGCTGCATTCAATACCTGTTTATATATACAGTATTACGACAATGCCGATTATGCAAGTAGAGCAACCAGGCGGTGCGGTAATAAACAGAGGGGACCTGCTATTGAAAGAAGGCATACGCCTCGGTGCCATATGTAAGATTCTGTAACAACCGTGTACCTTTACGGCGCCCTGTTGTAAGCTTTGCGCACATCTAAAGAGCCCACCCCCGCGTATCCGTTTGGCTTCAGGGTTCAACAGATCTTTTCCAGGGTTTCACTGTAGGTTCCGGGGCCGGTCGGCGGGTTTCGGAATACACCACATTTCAGAGTCAGATACCTTCGCGACGCGCGATTCAGGAGTAGGGAGCACACGCATGACCAAGCGAATGATCATTATGCTGGTGGCCGTAGGGGTCGTTTTTGGCGGCATTTTCGGCTTCAAGGCATTCATCAATACCATGATCGGTAATTTCTTTGACAACATGCCGGAGCAGACCGTCACCATTACCGCCACGGAAGTGGGTCGGACCCAGTGGGGTCAGGAAACCACAGCGGTGGGCAGTTTCCGCGCGGTCAACGGCGCTCAGCTGACGACCGAGGCCAGTGGTATTGTTACCGAAATCCATTTTGAAAATGGCGATCGTGTGACCGAAGGACAACGGTTGGTGTCTCTGGATATCGAAGTGGATGAAGCGGAATTGCGTCGGTTGCAGGCGGCGGAAAAGCTTGCACTCATGGAGCTTGAACGCTATCAGCGACTGTTCGACGAAGGCAACAGCTCAAAATCCGAGCTTCAGCGCCGCGAAAGTGAGGCGGCCCAGGCCACCGCAGCGGTGAAGGCCCAGGAAGCGCGGATCCGTCAGAAAACCATTCGGGCGCCCTTTGATGGTATCTCGGGCATCCGGCAGGTGAATATCGGCCAGTATGTGTCGCCGGGCAGCCCGGTGGTGGCGGTACAGTCCCTTGATCCGGTGTACCTCAACTTCGATCTGCCCGAGCGGCAACTGGCGGCGGTGGACGTGGGGTTGCCGGTGAAGGCCCGGGTGGATGCCTATGGCAATGCGTTGTTTGAAGGTGAGGTGAGTGCGATCGAACCGGCCATCAACGAGTCTACCCGGACGTTCACCATTCAGGCCATTCTGGCCAATCCGGATCAACAGCTGCGGCCGGGCATGTTCGGCCGGGTCACGCTGGCTCTGGGCGAGCCCCAGGATCTGATTGTTGTACCGCAGACCGCCATTCAGTTTGATCCTTATGGCAACTCCGTTTTCGTTCTGTCAGAAGACGAAGAAGGGACCTTGCGAGCCAAGCGTCGATTTGTACGCACGGGCGATCGCCGCGGCGACCTGATCGCGGTACTGGACGGTCTGGAAGAGGGAGAGCGGATCGCCACGTCCGGCCTGCTCAAGTTGCGTAATAACGCCCCGGTCGAAATCAATGATGATCCCAGTGTTCAGCCGAGCGCTGAGCTGGAACCGACGCCGGTCAATCAGTAAGGCCCAGCAGGCTTAAAGGAGAAAAATTGTATGCGGTTTACTGACGTATTCATCCGCAAACCGGTGTTGGCCTCGGTGGTCAGCCTGTTTATTTTGTTACTGGGCGCGCGTGCGGGCATGGATATGAACGTGCGCCAATTTCCCGAAATCCAGAACGCCGTGGTGACGGTCAGTACGGCCTATATCGGCGCTGATGCGGATCTGATTCAGGGCTTTATTACCAAGCCGATGGAGCGGGAAGTCGCGGCAGCGGAAGGCATTGACTATGTGCAGTCCACCTCCAGCGCGGGGGTGAGTACGGTTCAGGCCTATCTGCGACTGGATTACGACCCCAACGAAGCACTCACCCAGATTGCCGCGCAAGTGAATGCCCTGCGCTCCGATTTGCCGGAAGAGGCCGAGGACCCGGTGGTGACACTGGCGGTCGGGCAGTCGACTGCGGCGATGTATCTGTCGTTTTACAGTGAGCTGCTCAATAACAACCAGATTACCGACTACCTGGTGCGGGTCGTGGAACCCCAGCTGTCGACCATTCCCGGGGTCCAGCGGGCCCAGATTCTCGGTGCCCGGACCTTTGCCATGCGTATCTGGCTGGACCCGGAGCGGATGGCGTCACTGGGTGTGACCGGCTCTGATGTGATGGGCGCGCTGCGTTCCAATAACGTTCTGGCCGCTCTGGGGCGGACCAAGGGTCAGATGGTGGCGATTGACCTCAATGCCGGCACCGATTTGCGCAGTGCCGAGGCGTTTGAGGATCTGGTGGTACGCTCCGAAAATGGCGCACTGGTGCGGTTGCGGGATGTCGCCGATGTAGAACTGGGCGCAGAGAACTATGATACCTCGGTAACGTTTAACGGCCTGGCCGCGACCTTTATGGGGATTGAGATTTCCCCGGATGCCAACGCCCTCGATGTGATCGCCGAGGTACGCGAGGTCTGGGATCGGGACATTACCCCTCAGTTGCCCGAAGGCCTTGAAGCCGACATTCCCTATGATTCCACTGAATACATCGAGAGCGCCATTGATGAGGTGGTGCTCACCATCGTACTGGCCCTGATCATTGTGATTCTGGTGATTTATGCCTTCCTCGGGTCGGTACGCAGCGTGATTGTACCGGCGGTGGCCGTACCACTGTCGCTGGTGGGCACCTTCTTCCTGATGTGGATCTTCGGGTTCTCGATCAACCTGCTGACGCTGCTGGCGATGGTACTGGCCATCGGCATTGTGGTGGATGATGCCATCATCATGTTGGAGAACATTCAGCGCCATGTGGAAGAGGGGATGTCACGCCTGGAGGCGTCCATTCTCGGGGCGCGCCAGTTGGCCTGGCCGATCATCGCCATGTCCACCACACTGGTGGCCGTGTTTATTCCGCTGGGCTTTATTGGTGGTCTCACCGGTATTCTTTTCGTCGAGTTTGCCTTCACGCTGGCGGCGACAGTGGTGTTGTCCGGGGTGGTGGCGCTGACGCTCTCCCCGATGATGTGCTCGCGTATCCTGCGCTCGCGCAGCCATGGTGGCCCCCGGCCGAAGTTTGAAGTCTGGCTGGACGACCACTTTGACAAACTGCGCCAGGGTTATCAGCGCTGGCTGCACGGTACGCTGAACACCACCCCGGTGGTGCTGGTCTTTGCCCTCATCATTCTGGTGTCCTGTTACTTTTTGTTTGTGTCCAGCAGCACCGAGTTGGAGCCGCCGGAAGATCAGGGCTTTGTCTTTACCATTGCCACCGGTGATGCCTACGCCACCCTGGATTATACCGAGCGCAATACGGACTATATCAATCAGCTTCGGGATCAGATTCCCGAGCTGGAGAAAATGTTTGTGATCAATGGTATGAACGGCTCCAACACCGCAGGTGCCGGCATGGTGCTGGCGCCCTGGGACCGCCGGGAGCGCACCACACAAGAAATTCTCGACAACGAGATTCAGCCATTCATGTCCAAGGTTCCCGGTCTCGATGTGTTTGCGATTGTGCCCCCGTCACTGCCATCGCCCGGTGGCGGCGGGGCACCGATCGAGTTTGTGATCGGAACCACTCAGCCTTATGCGGTGCTGGATGAGGTGGCCGACGAGGTGTTGTCCCGGGCGAGAGAGACGGGCCGGTTCATCTTTGTGGACAGCGATCTGCGCATTGACCGTCCCCGCCAGACGGTCAAGATCGATCGGGAAAAGGCCGCCCTGATGGGGGTCAATATGCAGCAGGCGGCCGCCGACCTGGGCAGTATGACCGGGGGTGGCTACGCCGGACGCTTCTCGCTGGACAACCGCTCTTACCGGGTGATCCCCCAGGTCGAGCGCACTGAGCGCCTGAACCCTGAGCAACTCGAGAACTATTACACCCGGAACGTAGAGGGCGAGCTGGTGCCCATGTCGTCGCTGGTGACGCTGGAAGAATCGGTCCAGCCCCGCTCGCTGACCGGTTTCCAGCAGTTGAACTCGGTCACCATCTCTGGCGTACCCCGCCCGGGGGTTTCCCTCGGTGAGGCCCTGACCTTGCTGGATGAGATCGCCGCCGAAGTGCTGCCGGCCGGTTTCGCTGTCGACTACTCCGGGCAATCACGTCAGTTGAAGAGTGAAGGACAGCAGTTGGTCATGACGTTTTTCTTTGCCCTGCTGGTGATCTTCCTGGTGCTGGCGGCTCAGTTCGAGTCGTTCCGCAACAGTATCATCATCATGGTGACCGTACCGATGAGTATCTGTGGTGCGTTGATCTTTATCAGCCTCGGACTGACCAGCATCAATATCTACACCCAGGTGGGCCTGTTGGCGCTGATCGGCCTGATTGCCAAGCACGGTATCCTGATCGTGGAATTTGCCAATAAACTGCAGGAAGAAGGGCGCAGCAAACGCGAGGCCATTGAAGAGGCCACCGCCATTCGTCTTCGCCCGATTCTGATGACCACGGCCGCGACCGTATTGGGCATGGTACCGCTGCTGATTGCCACGGGTGCCGGTTCAGCCTCCCGGCATGCCATGGGGTTGGTGATTGCCAGCGGTATGACCATCGGTACGCTGTTCACCCTGTTTGTGGTGCCGGCGGTCTACCTGTGGTTGGCGCGGGATTATCACGCGGGTGACGCCAAATCCGCCTGATAGGGCGGTCGGCAGCCGGTTCAGGGGCAACGCCCCTCGAATCGGTTGTCGCCTTTCACAATTACGCGAAATACCCTTGTAAAAACCATCCTGAACGGTTCGGCTCCCGAAACGCCCAGCACCACTGTCCCTGGGCATTACGCACGATGTAATAGTCCCGAACCTGGGGCTCACCGTCCCACCATCCGGTGGTAATTCGCTCTGGCCCTTCGATGATTTCAAGGGGTTGCAAGTACGCCTGTGGCTCGGCTAGCAGAAAGGCGGGGCGCAAGGCGGGAGGGACGGGCTGAGCCGCTTCGGTGCCTCGGGCTGTCGGCGACGAAGGCTCAAGGGGAGGGGACTCAATACTGGCTCGCAGCGGCCTGAAGTCTTCCTCAACCATCAGGCCCCGGACCCGGTCTGAACCCAGCCTCGCTTGAAGTAGCGCCACCAGTTGGGCCGGTTCCATCGATGCGCCGTGGCGTTCACCGAGCAGGTCTCCGGAGGTCCCGGGGCGGGGCATCAGCGTGCGGGCCGTCAGCGTCAGCCCGCCTACCGGGGCCTCCAGCGGATGCCGCTCCAACGTCAATTGGACCAGGGGGCACCAGCGCTCGGCACGGGACTCCCCCTGCGCCGCGCCGATGGTGAGCGAAAGAGGCTCCCGGTTGCGCAACTGCAGCGTCAGTTCAATTCGCTCCACGACCCTGTCCCGGTGGTGTAGAAACGCCTCCAGTTCCTCCAGCAGCCGTCTGATCCAGGGGGTCAACGAATGGCTGGACGTCAGTTCACAGGGCAGCTCCCGATGCTGACGAAAGTAATCCGGTGGCTGATAGAAGGGCAGGGGGTGGGGCAAGTAGCCGACGAGCCGGCTCACGTATTCGGCCAGCGGTCGGTCAAAGCGCCGGGACAGCGCCTTGGGTGGGATATCCAGTAATCCGCTCAGGTGCTTGATGCCAAGCCGATGCAGGTGCTCCTGTGTTTGTTCTGGCAATTGGGTGGCGCTGAGCGGGCAGTCCCGGATGGCTTGCCGGAGTCTATCAGGGCATTCAATCAGTGGCGCTTCCGGGGAGTGGGCCAGCAGTTTGGCGGCCAGTGGGGTATGGCCGGACGCCAGCCGGGCTGACAGGCGACGGCGGCTCAAAAAGCGCGTTATTTTTTTGCAATAATTGTCAAATCCATTATGGTACTTAACCATTCTTGAGGCGCCAAGCCACATTCCACAGGGAGGGTCTGTAGATATGTCACCTGAAATATCGTATAACCCGTGGGCCAGCTCTTCCAGGCGACGCGTTTCAATGGCTTGCTGGTAGGGCAGTAACTGGACCTCCCGGCAGAGCGCTGCGGCGGTTGCCAGCCCCATTCCCAGCGTAATTCCCGCGCGGGAGGCCGGTTCATTCAGTTGTACTACCCGGTTGTCCCGCTCATCCACAACGGCCACGGGGCAATCGTCATCAGGGGCCTGGGTATCCAGTTGCAGTCGAGGTAGCCGGAGGTAGAGCCAGAGCATGTTAAACCGCCTCTGCTCCGTCGTGGCGTTGCTGGGCGTGGCGTTGCTGTACCGCTGGTCCCTGCCCGGGGTGAGCCTGTGGTCGGGTCAGTTCCGGCCACTGTTCGGTCATGACCACGGTGAACGGTGCCAGTGGTCGCCCCTGTCGACAGCGACGTACCTCGACCCGGACGCCTTGTGGAACGGCACTTAGGGCCAGATGCAGATCGATGGGCAGGTGGGGAATCTCCAGAGTGGGTGGCGAGAACAAAAACAGCGTGGATTGGCCGGCACGGGCGGCCAGCTGTAGACGCCGGGCCTGGATCGGCTGTAAACGCTGCGCCAGCCACAGACAGGCACTGCCACAAGTGCCGCTTTTCAGGCTCTGCTCGGTCGCCCAGAGGGCGGCTTGAGCCGTGTCGGGGTGGAGCACCAACAGCTTCTCCAGCGTCACACCGCCACCGAGCCAGCCTTCGGCCCCTATCCGGTAAGGCGGGGCAATCAGGACTGTGAGTCGGGACTGTTTCCCCATGGATGGCCACAGCAGCCGCAGTTCGCCAATGCCCGGAGCCGCCTGAATCACGACCACTCCGGCGCCGGGGAGGCCACCCAGTCGCTCGTCCAGTTCTGGCCAACCGCTGTCACGCGCTTCCAGCGGACGGGCGGCATCGCGTCCACGCCAGACCAGGCGTCGCTGCTTGAGTTGTTCCAGGTCGGGGTTCAAGTATACCTCGCGAGAAAATACTGTATATAAAAACAGTATAGGCCCGTCAGTCTGCCGCTGTAAACCATAGAAACGGCTGAGAATTCACCCTGAGTCTGTTAGGATGCGAGCCTGTCGTATGTCTGCATCGCATGCGCGTATGACGTAGCAGACAACATGTTCAGTCAATACAGGAGCCTCGTTGAATGAAGCCGTTTCTGGGTCACCTATTGTGCCTCTCATCGCTGCTGATGCCGGCCGCCGCCCTGGCAACCGCCACCCCGGGAGATCCCGCGCCGGCCTTTCGGGCCAATGATGCGGCGGGCCAGCCCCATACGCTCACGGACTATATTGGGGATTGGGTCGTACTGGAGTGGTTTCATCCGGGGTGTGAAGCGGTTGAGAATCACTATGACAGCGGCAATTTGCCCCGCCTGCAGGAGCATTATCGGGAGCAGGGAGTAAAGTGGCTCACCATCATTTCCTCGGCGCCCGGCCCGGACAATGTGATTGAAGCGGAAGAGGCGTTGGCACTGGAGGAGAGCCATGACCTGCGCGCCAGTGCGCCGGTTCTACTGGATGACACCAGTGTGGTCGCGCGTGCCTATGGCGTCAGCAAAGCCCCTCAGATCTACATCATCGACCCGCGTGGCACGCTGGTGTACAGCGGTGCTCCGGATGACAGTGATGGCTCCAGTCCCGACGCCATTGAGTCCGCCACCAGTTATATTGAGGCCACTCTGGAGGCCGGCATGGCGGGAAAAGAGGTGAATATATCCCGGACGGAGGCCTACGGCTGTGGATTGGATCTGGACATTCAGTGACAGCTGGAGGAGCGCCCGTGGGGTCACGGGACCATTTCGGTTATAATGGTCGGCTGAACATTCAAGTCAACGAGGAGCATTTATGAAAATTGTACGTGTGCAGGACATCATCGGCAGTGAACGCGAAGTCAGCGCACAACAGTGGACCAGCCGCCGTCTGTTGTTGAAAAAGGACGGAATGGGTTTCTCCTTCCATGAAACCATCATCAAGGCAGGCTCCGAGCACACGTTCTGGTACAAACACCATCTGGAAGCGGTTTACTGTGTGGGCGGTAATGGTTCGATCACCGACCTGGCCACGGGCGAAACCCATGAAATCACCGATGGCACTCTGTACGCGCTGGATAAGCACGACAAGCACATCCTGCGTGGAGGCACTGAAGATATGCGTCTGATCTGCGCTTTCAACCCGCCGGTCACCGGTCGTGAAGTGCACGACGAAGACGGTGCCTACCTGCCCGATAACAGCGAAGACTGATACATTGTCCGGGGTGGGCATCGCCCGCCCCGACTTTTCTCCCCGGCCGTTCCCGAGCCGGTGTTTCCGTCAATCCGGCGTTACCCTGAGTACTTCCCCCTCCGGACTGTCCGTCACAAGATACACAGCCCCGTCCGGGCCGACCCGAACGTCCCGAATGCGTGCCTGCAGCTCACCAAACAGCGGCGCCTGTTCCGTGATCACCCCATCGGTGAACGTCAGCCGATGCACTTGTCGTGACGCCAAGCCACCGACCAGTAAACTGCCTTCCCACTCGGGAAATAAGGTACCGGTATAACGCGTCAAACCCGAAGGCGCGATGGACGGCGTCCAGTGCCAGAGCGGTGGGCGTATGCCGGGCCATTGCTCGTAGGGTGAGACTCGCGCTCCGGTGTAATCCAGCCCATGGGTCACTGCCGGCCAACCGTAGTTTTCCCCCGGTACCAATATATTGAGCTCATCGCCACCTTTGGGGCCGTGCTCATGGCTGAACAGCGTGCCGGAGGCGGCATCAAAGAACAATCCCTGCACATTGCGGTGGCCCAGGGTGTAGAGCTCCGGGGCGGCCCCTGTCTGACTCCGAAACGGATTGTCGGTCGGCACCGAACCGTCGGAATTGAGCCGCACGGTACCGCCCAGATGATTGCTCACATTCTGTGCCTGCTCGCGATAGTCAAAGCCGTCCCCCAGCGTCATCACCAGCGTGTCATCTTCCAGCCAGGCCAGACGGCCACCGAAGTGGGCTGATGCGGTTTTGGCGGGTCGGGTCCGGAAAATTTCCTGGACCGCCCGCAGGGCCGAATCCTGCCACTGGGCACTGGCCAGACAAGTATGGTTGGCGCTGTAGGTGCCGCAGGCGTAGCTCAGATACAGTCGGCGACTGTGCTCGAAATCATTGGCCAGGAGCACGTCAAACAATCCGGATTGACCCTGGGCATAGACCTCGGGAACACCTGAAATGGGAGCGTGCAAATGACCCTGAGCGTCGATATGGCGCAGTCGCCCCGGGCGCTCAGTCACCAGCAGGCCGCCTTCCGGGAGAAACGCCACGGACCAGGGGTGTTCGAGGTCCTGGGCCACGGTTTCGATCCGGTAATCTGCCGACTCATTGGCTGAGGCGGGTTCGGGAAGCAGCCCGATCGCACCGACGAGCACAAGGGCCGCGGATGTAGCCAAAGGTGATCGTACCGGTCGAGTCGAGCGGTTGGGGCGCCAGCGGGCGAACAGCCAGCCGGCCAGTGCGGCGCAGGCCAGCAGGGCCAGAGTGCCGGAAGCGGATCGGGTGGCTGCAATCAAGGTCGGCATGGGCGCAAGGGCATCAACCAGTTTCAGGGTGACCGCAAATCCCACAGCCGCGCCCAGCGCGCAAAGCAGGGGCTGCCAGACGGGAGGCAGCCAGCGGTTGATCAGTAGGGCGACCGGTTGTGAGACCAGAAAGCTGCCGCCAAACAGAGCGGCGAATACCGGACCAAAGAACAGCAGATCCTGGGCGCTGGTCACCAGCCGCACAGTTAGCGGGACGGGAAAACCCATGGACTGAATGGCCAGCAGATTGAATTGCGTTTGAACCAGACTGCCCAGCAGTGTACCCACAAGCAGGGCCGCGATAAATGCGAGCAGCCATCTGGACCAGGAAGGGAGTGAAGTTGGCATGGTCACCTCTGTGCAATGGAGCCGAGAGTGTACCATTCAAGCGTTCTGCTTTTTATCCTCCAGTGCCAACTCATAAATTCGCTCATACTCGGCGGCGCTTCTGTCCCAGGAGTAATCACCACTCATGGCATTCCACTGTCGTTGTTGCCAGGCTTCCGGGTCCTGATAAAGGGCGAGGGCGCGTTTGAGTGTGGCTCGAAGCGCCTCGACACTGGCCGGGGCGAAGGTGAAACCATTGGCTGTCTGCGGATCATCACTGTCAATGACGGTATCTTTCAGACCACCAACCGCGTGAACCAGAGGCAGGGTGCCGTAGCGTAGGCTGTATATCTGGTTCAGACCGCAGGGCTCGAACAGCGAGGGCATCAGAAAGACATCGACACCGGCTTCGATGCGGTGCGCCAAGGCTTCGTCATACCCGAGCGTGACCGACAGGCTCTGGGGGTAGTCCTGTGCGAGCCCGGTAAAGGCCTGCTCATAGGCTTTGACGCCTGAGCCCAACAGAGCGATCTGAACGTCGCCCCGGGCGAGCAGTTCCGGCAGGGTGGCCAGCAGCAGGTCCAGCCCTTTCTGTTCCACCAGGCGGCCAATAAATCCCAGTAATAACTTATCCGGCGCATCCGCCAGGCCCAGCTCGGTGCAAAGGGCCCGCTTGTTGTCCGCCTTGCGGACCAGTCGCCGTCGATCATAGGGTACGGCCAGACAGGGATCCCGGGCGGGATTCCACGCCTGCACATCAATGCCATTGATGATACCGCTGAGTGCTTCTCGCCGGGCTCGGAGCAGGCCATCGAGGCCGCAACCCAGTTCGGGGGTCTGGATTTCCCGGGCATAGCTTGGGCTGACCGTGGTCAGCCGCTGAGCGAATACCAGACCGGCCTTGATGAACGACAGCTGTCCGTAAAACTCGAGGAAGTCCGGCTGCCACAACCAGGGCGCCAGCCCCAGTCGGTGCATCGCCTGGTAGTCAAACAGCCCATGATAGGCGAGATTGTGAACGGTAAACACGGTCGCCGGCGACGCTGCTTCCCGGGCCAGCATCTCGCAGACCATCGCCCCTTGCCAGTCATTGGCGTGCACCAGGTCGGCTTTCCAGTCGATGCCGGCCCGTCCCATCGCCAATTCGGCCGCAGCGCGACACAAAGTATAAAAACGCTGGTCATTGTCTGGCCAGTCGACACCTTCGGGTGTCACATAAGGGTTACCCGCACGCTCGGAGAACGCGGGAATATCCACCAGCCACACCTGTACCCGGGTGCCGGGCAGGCGCGTTTGCCAGAGTGTCACGGGGGTTCCGTCCAGGTCGATCTGTCCTCGAACTTTGAGCGCTGGTGGTTTGTCTTCGCGTTGATCGGAGCGCAACCGCTCAAGTACCGACCGATAGGCCGGCAGCACCAGGCGCAGGGAGTGACCCCGTTTGATCAGGGCTCGGGGCAGGGCACCGGCAACGTCCGCAAGTCCGCCGGTCTTGATCAATGGAAAGGCTTCACTGGCCAGAAAAAGAATATTCATGTCCGGTCGAGATCGAGAATGATGGCACCCAGTGGTGGCAGTGTCAGTTCAATGGAATAGGGACGGTTCATCCACGGGCGATCTTCGGACGCCAGCGGCAGCGGGTTGCCGACATTGCTGCCGCCATAGTAGGTGGAATCCGAGTTGAAAATCTCCCGGTAGTGTCCCGGGCTGGGGACGCCGAGGCGGTAACCTTCCCGGGGGGTTGGTGTGAAATTCAGAATGACAACAACAAACCCATCGTCGCTGGCACGCAGGTAACTGATCACAGACTGGGGGCTGTCGTGACAGTCAATCCATTCGAAACCATCACTGCGAAAGCTGCGCTGGTGCAACTCGGTACGACTTTTATAGAGCCGGTTCAGATCGGACAGTGCGGTTTTGACGCCCTGATGTGGCTCATAGTCCAGTAATAACCAGTCCAGTTCGCCGTGATGGGCCCACTCTTTCCATTGTCCGAACTCGCAGCCCATGAACAGCAGCTTGGTGCCCGGGTAGGTCCATTGGTAGGCGTAAAGGAGACGCAAATTGGCAAAGCGTTGCCAGTCATCACCGGGCATTTTAGTGAGCATGCTGCCTTTGCCGTGGACCACTTCGTCGTGAGAAAACGGCAGCATGAAGTTCTCGGTGAACGCGTAAATCAGACCGAACGTCAGCTGATCGTGATGGTAGTGACGGTAAATCGGGTCCCGGCTCATGTAGAGCAGAGTGTCATGCATCCAGCCCATGTTCCATTTCATGGAAAAGCCCAGTCCGCCCACCCAGGTGGGACGGGTCACCTGAGGCCAGGCGGTGGACTCTTCAGCCAACACCAGAGCGCCGGGGTGCTCGCCGTGGCAGAGCTCGTTGAGTTGGCGAAGAAAATCGATCGCTTCAAGATTCTCATTACCCCCATAGCGATTGGGCAACCAGTCGCCTTCCTCCCGCGAGTAATCCAGATAGAGCATGGAGGCCACCGCATCGACGCGCAGGCCATCTATATGAAACTCTTTCAACCAGTAAAGCGCATTGGCGAGCAGAAAGTTGCGCACCTCGTTGCGGCCATAGTTGTAAATCAGTGTCCCCCAGTCCCGGTGTTCCCCTTTACGGGGATCTTCATGTTCATATAACGCGGTGCCGTCATAACGGGCCAGGGCGTGCTCGTCTTTTGGAAAGTGGGCGGGAACCCAGTCAAGCAGGACGCCAATGCCGGACTGGTGGAGGTGATCCACAAAGTAGCGGAAATCATCGGGGGTGCCAAAACGGCTGGTCGGGGCATAGTACCCGGTGGTCTGGTACCCCCAGGAGTCGTCCAGGGGATGTTCGGTAATAGGTAACAATTCGACGTGAGTAAAGCCCAAAGGTTTGACGTAGTCCACCAACTGGTGCGCCAGGGTCCGATAATTGATGAAACCGCCGTCTTCGCTGCGGCGCCAGGAACTCAGGTGCACCTCGTACACCGACAGGGGGGCACTTTGCCAATCCCAACGGCTTCGCTCGACCAGCCATGACTGATCCCGCCATTGGTAATCGGAGGGGGCGGTTACCCGGGCGGCGGTTTTGGGGCGAACCTCAAACACCTGACCGTAGGGGTCCGTCTTCATCTGGATATGACCAGAGTGCCGGTTGCGGATTGAATACTTATAGAGAGTGTTGGGCTTCAACCCGGGAATGAACAGCTCCCAAACGCCGCTGCCTCCGCGCACCCGCATGGGATGAATCCGGTCGTCCCAGTGGTTGAAGTCACCCACCACACTGACCCGTTCGGCCGCCGGCGCCCAGGTGGCGAACAACACGCCGGCCACGCCGTCGACAGTTCGCGGGTGTGCCCCCAGCACCTCGTACACCTGCCAGTGCCGACCCTCGCCAAACAGGTGCAGATCCATATCGCCCAGTTGTGGCGCGAAGGTGTAAGGGTAGTGCGCGGTATGGGTGCAGTTGTGGTGGTCCTGCCATTCGATTTCCGGGTGTTCGGGTAGCTGCGCTGCCTTCCCTTGCCACGACCAGAAATCTGACGCCGCTTCTTTGGTTAAAGTCAGTTTGTCTTTAACCCCGTAGAGAACCGCTTGGCTTGCCTGAGGTAAAAACGCGCGAAACAGAAGGGTATCCGGCTTTCCCGGTACCGGGTGTCGACCCAGCACCTGAAAGGGATCGTGGTGTCGTGCCTGAGCCAGGCGTTGGCTGGCTTCCTTCAGAGCAGTCGCTGGCATGGGAGAGGACTCACAACATGTATGTCGTTAAAGCGTAATAGGGATAACGGTATATTACCAGCGGTTTGTGACCTTTCTGCCAAGTTGCTTTTGCCGCCACAATTTGTGAGGCAAATTGATTTTGGACAAGCAGTATCGCACTTTTTAAGACTACACTTAGAGAGCAACTTGAACGGTAACTTCGAGTGGCCAACGGATTGCCTGAACAGTTTAGTGGCAGCAGGGATCCTTGGCACTGTTATTGCTGACCTATGAAAACGCGTGCCCGTTATTCGACCGTCGAATAAATGGCGCACCGCTCGCTTTTGGGGATCCATTATGCTTACGTCAACATCCGGCCGTTTTGTCAGCCGCCTTACCCGGGAAACCCTTGCCATCGTTCTGGCCGGCGGAAGAGGATCCCGCCTCCATGAGTTGACCAACTGGCGCGCCAAACCAGCGGTCCATTATGGCGGTAAGTTCCGCATTATTGACTTTCCCTTGTCGAACTGCGTGAATTCGGGCATTCGCCGAATCAGTGTGTTGACCCAGTACAAATCCCACTCCCTCGACCGGCATATACAGCGCGGCTGGGGTTTCCTTGGTGGTGAACTCGGTGAGTTTGTCGAGTTGTTGCCCGCTCAGCAGCGGATGGGGGAGAGCTGGTATGCGGGTACGGCCGATGCCGTGTGGCAGAATCTGGATATCATTCGTCGCCATAATCCCGCCTATGTACTGATTCTGGCCGGCGACCACGTGTACAAGATGGACTACGGCACCATGCTCGCGGCCCATGTGGAGCGCGAGGCGGACATTACCGTCGGCTGCATTGAAGTGCCACTGGAACAGGCCAGCGCCTTTGGCGTGATGAACATCGACACCGATAACCGGATTACCAAGTTTCAGGAAAAACCCCGGGACCCGGAACCCATGCCCGGCTCGGACGATCAGGCCCTGGCGTCCATGGGGATTTATGTCTTCAACACCGAAGTGCTGTTCCGCGAGCTTCTCAATGACCAGAACCTGCCCGGTTCCTCCCATGACTTCGGCAAGGATATTATTCCCTCACTAATGAAAAGCCACCGGGTCATGGCCTTTCCATTTCGCGACCCGATTACCGGCGGCAAGGCCTACTGGCGGGATGTGGGCACCATCGACTCGCTCTGGGAAGCCAACCTGGAGCTGACCGGCATTACGCCGGAGCTGGACCTTTACGACTCGGAATGGCCCATCTGGACCTATCAGGAACAGGTGCCCCCGGCCAAATTCGTCTTTGACGATGAAGGGCGCCGGGGCAACGCTGTGGACTCGATGATTGCCGGTGGCTGTATTGTCTCCGGAGCCCAGGTGCACCATTCGCTGCTGTTCCCCCGGGTTCGGGTTCACTCCTATTCCGAGATTACCGACTCGGTGTTGTTCCCCCGGGTGGATGTCGGCCGGAACTGCCGGATTCGACGCGCCCTGATCGACAGGGGCTGCCAGATTCCGCCGGGAACGGTGATCGGATTCGATCCGGAAGAGGACAAAAAGCGCTTTCATGTGTCGACAAAAGGTGTGGTGTTGGTGACCCCGGAAATGCTTGATGAGGCATACCCCCATGTGTTCTGACAATGTCAAACCCCGGGTGAAAGTGGTGTTCTGTTGGCATATGCACCAGCCGGATTATCGCGACCGACTGACAGGGGAATACTACTTCCCCTGGACCTACCTGCATGCGTTGAAGGATTACACCGACATGCTCGTCCATCTGGAGGATAACCCCAAGGCTCGGGCCGTTGTGAATTTTTCGCCCATCCTGCTGGAGCAGCTCGACGACTACCAGGCCCAGGTGGATGATTATCTCGATCACGGTACCGCCATACGCGATCCGATGCTCGAGGCACTGGTGCAGGACCAGTTACCCGAGCCAGGCAGCGAAGCGTATGAGACCCTCGCCCAGAACTGCTTGCGGGCGCACAGGGATCGGATGATCGAGCGCTTTCCGGCCTACAAATTTCTGGTTCAGGTGCTGGAGCAAACCACTGACAGTCCGCAACGCCAGTGTTATCTGAACCCACAGTTCCTGATTGACCTGGTGGTCTGGTATCACCTTGCCTGGCTGGGCGAAAATCACCGGCGCGACGACCCGCGGGTTCAGACATTGCAGTCCAAAGGGGGAGGCTTCACGGATCAGGACCGTCGGACCTTGCTGCTGGTGATTGCCGAACAGTTGCGGGCGATCAAACCCCGGTACCGGGCCCTCAGGGACGAAGGGCGGATCGAGTTGGCCATGAGCCCTTACGCTCACCCGATTTTGCCATTGCTGCTGGACTTCAATAGCGCACGGGAAGCCATGCCGGACGTCGTTCTGCCAAAGTCGGCCGCTTACCCGGGCGGTGAAGCGCGAGCTCATTGGCACCTCAAACAGGGGCTTGAGGTGTTTGAGCGCTACTTTGGCTCACGTCCGAAGGGCTGTTGGGCATCGGAGGGAGCCCTCAGTGATCAGACATTGAAGCTACTCTCGGAGGAAGGGTTTACCTGGACCGCCACGGGAGACTCCGTGTTGCACAACAGTCTCAAAAAAACCGCCAATGCCAGGCAGGCGCCCAAACATCTGCATCGTGCCTTCACGTTCGACCAGCAACCGATCCGGTGTTTTTTCCGGGATGATGGGCTGTCCGACCTGATCGGTTTTCAGTATTCGGACTGGCACGCCGAAGACGCCGTCGGTGATCTGATCAACCATCTGGTCCGCATTGCGGATGAAAGCGATAACCCCGAGGCCTGTGTGATTTCCATCATCATGGATGGTGAAAACGCCTGGGAGTATTACCCGGAAAATGCCTGGTATTTTCTGGAAGCCTTGTACCGACGCATCAGCAGTCATCCCCGTCTGGAAATGACAACCTACGAATCAACGCTGGACGATGCAAAGCTGAACCCTGTTGCGCTCGATCACCTGGTCGCAGGCAGTTGGGTCTACGGCACGTTTTCCACCTGGATCGGTGACCGGGATAAAAACCGCGCCTGGGACATGCTCTGTGAGGCAAAAGCCGTCTACGACAAGCATTGCAACACCTTGTCCGACGCCGAACAGAGTGCGGCGCAGTTGCAGTTGGCTCAGTGTGAAGGGTCCGACTGGTTCTGGTGGTTTGGGGACTATAATCCGTCCGAAAGCGTCCGGGATTTTGACTACCTCTACCGCCGACACCTGACCAACCTGTATCGACTACTCAAACAGCCACCGCCGGATTATTTACAGACTGCCTTCAGCCATGGTGGTGGAGCACCGGCCGCCGGTGGAGTCATGCGTCGGGGCCATGTGGAGGGCAGTACCTGATGGCCTTGCGCGATTTACCTCACCCATTGCTGCAGGACCGGCGGGCCGGAGTGCTGCTGCACCCGACGTCGCTACCCGGTCCGGGAGAGCAGGGGACCTTGGGGGCGGATGCCTTCCGGTTTGTGGATTTTCTGGCCGAGTGTGGTTTTACCATCTGGCAGATGTTGCCGGTAGGCCCCACCCATGCCAACCGCTCGCCCTACCAGACGTTGTCCATCAACGCCGGCAATCCATCGCTTATCGATCTGGATGATCTTGTGACCAGAGGGTGGCTGACACCGGAGCAGCGTCAGGCACTCAGTGGTGAACGGGCGCGGCGTCAAGCGGCCGACACGTTCTTCTCTCAATATGATCAGCACCCGGAGCAGGCCGAAGCGTACGAACGTTTCTGTCACACTCAACGCCAGTGGCTGGATGACTATGCATTGTTCATGGCGTTGCGGGAGTGTTACCCGGACGGTGACTGGACACAATGGCCGGATGATATCCGTCTGCGCCGGGCCCAGGGCATGGCCCGCATGCGTCGGGAGCTGAGTCAGAGCATCGAAGCCCGTCGGTTTGAGCAGTTTGTGTTTGACTATCAGTGGCAGGCGCTGCGTCAGTACGCTCGCACTCGAGAGATCGCGCTGTTTGGTGATATGCCGATTTTCGTGGCACACGACAGTGCCGATGTCTGGGCCAATCAGGACCTGTTCAAACTGGATGTACAGGGTCAGCCACTGACTATTGCCGGTGTGCCACCGGATTACTTTTCCGAAGACGGGCAGCACTGGGGCAATCCGCATTACAACTGGGATGAAATGCAGGCCAGCGGCTTCCGCTGGTGGCGTCAGCGACTGAACACACAATTGCTTTGGTTCGATCTTATCCGATTGGATCATTTCAGGGGACTGGAAGCCTTCTGGGAAATCCCCGCCACGACCCCGCAGCCGCGTCTGGGGCGCTGGGTCGAAGCACCGGGACGCGCGTTGCTCAACAGTCTGTTCCGAGAGCACAAAAATCTGCCTCTGATTGCGGAAAACCTCGGGTTCATCACCCCGTCGGTTGAAGCGCTGAGAGAAGAGTTCCGCTTACCCGGCATGGTGGTTTTGCAGTTTGCGTTTGATGGCAACCCCGACAACCCCCACCTGCCGCATACCTACGACCCTCACTCTGTCGTGTATACGGGCACCCACGACAACGACACCAGCCTGGGTTGGTATCAACAACAGCCCGAAGCGGTGCGCACCCGGCTGCTGGAATACTGCCATAACAGCCAGGAACCCATGCCCCAGTTGCTGGTGCGACTGGCACTGTCTTCTGTAGCGCAGATGGCCATCATCCCGCTCCAGGATCTGCTCGGTCTTGGGTCGGAGCATCGTATGAATCGCCCGGGCACCGAGGATGGAAATTGGCAATGGCGCTTTGTCTGGCCCCAGGTGCCCCCACACCTGAACGAAACACTCCATCACTGGCTGACGCTCTACGGGCGGCAGCCCAATTTACCCCTGCAGCCACCAAGATCATGAGGTAACCCATGGAGCATCGATGCAGTCGACGAGTCCCGCTCAACATCAACACGCTGATCTACAAACACGGTGTGCCGGTGGCGATGGGGCGGATCAAAAACGGGAGCAGTCACGGGCTGTATCTGGAAACGGACTACGAAGACGTCCGTGAGTTGCAGAAACTGGAGCTGGAAATCCTTTTGGGTGATCGTGTTAAAGACAACCGACGTTGCTGCGTGGCGGCGCTGGTGGTACGGAAATCGTCAACCGGTATCGGGTTGGAGATGGAGATGCTGGAAGAGCAGGGTGCCAAACCGCTGCGTGAGTTCATCGAACAGCGCCAGCGCGACCCTCATCGGCTGAACCGGGATTTAATAGCCAATACAGCGGCTCGGGCCGCACAGCTGACTCCTGATGAAACACTGCCGGTGCGTCGTCCGGTCCGTCATTCCTGACACCGTCGCTCAATCTAGTTGAGTTACTCCGACGCCTTAACGCCCAATCAAAAGGGGCCGGTGGCCCCTTAAAGAGCATTCAGGTCTCTGCGTCAGAAGAGGCCGCCTCCGAGGTCCACCCCGCATCCGGTGCGAAACGCTGACCATGCAGCTGTTCAAGCTGCTGTAACCGTTGATGAATATCGGCAAAGCCCCGTTCATGGGCGTATTTCATCGGGCCGCCGCGGAAGGGGGCGAAGCCGGTGCCGAAAATCATGGCGCCGTCGAGCAGTTCCTCATTGTCGATAACCCCTTCGCGCAAGCAGGCCATACAGGCATTGAGCATGGGCAGAATCAGTCGGTCGAGTGTTTCTTCCGGAGCTCGGGGCGGGGTTTTGCGTTTTTTGGGCTTGCCTTTGTCCCATACGTACAGCCCTTGACCGGTTTTCTTACCGAGCTTGCCCTGGTCCACTTTATCCTTGAACCACCGGGGCGTTTCCGGCAGTTCGGTATCCAGCCGTTCGCGCAACATCTCAGCCACGCCCAGGCAGATATCCAGTCCCACCTGGTCGGCCAGTTCAATAGGACCCATGGGCATACCGAAATCCAGCGCTACTCGATCAATACTTTCCGGGCTGTGGCCTTCATCCAGCATCACGATGGCTTCGATCAGGTAGGGGGTCAACGCCCGGTTGACCAGAAACCCGGGGGCACTGGATACGGGAGTGGGTAGCCGGCTGATCTGACCGACAAATTTTTTCGCGCGCTCGAAGGTTTCGCTGTTCATCTTCGAGTGCTGTACCACCTCCACCAGCAGCATCTGCGCGACCGGGTTAAAGAAGTGCACGCCCACCATACGTTCCGGATGCTTCAACCCGTCCTGGAGTTGTTCCAGCGGAATGCTCGACGTGTTGGTCGCCAGAATGGCGCCGTCTTTCAGCTTCGGCTCCACTTCGGCGAACACCTTGTGTTTTATTTCCAGTTTTTCCGGCACGGCTTCCAGTACAAGGTCGGCCTGGGCAATACCATCGTGATGAAAATCCGGAATCAGCCGATCAAGCACCGCCCGAGTATCGGCACTGGAGAAGCGCTTCTTGCGGCACAGGGCCGCCGTTTTGCCAATGGCCTTGGCAATCATTTCAGGCTGGGTGTCAAACAGCGTGACCCGAAGCCCCTGAATGGCACACCAGCCGGCGATGTCGCCGCCCATGGCACCGGCACCAATAACGTGTACTTGTCGAATGGGTGCCACCTGCGGATCAACGGAGGTGAGTGCCTTCATTTGTTCGCGCAGGAAAAAGACCCGCACCAGATTGCGCGAGGTGTCACTGGTCAGCAGCTTGGCAAAGGAGTCCACTTCGTGGCGTAAGAGGTCGGTTCCGTTGCGACCGTATTTTTCCCACAGATCCACCAGGGCGTAGGGGGCGGGGTAATGTTCCGGTGGTGCTTTTCGGGCGGCCTGGGTACGCATTTTTTTGCCGACAAACCGACGCAGTGGATCAATCCGGAACAGCCTGGCCTGCCAAGTATTTTTGCGTTTTTTAACCTTCCCGGACATGACGGCGCTGATTGCATTGGCCACGTGCCGTTCCTGTACCACCAGATCGACCAGGCCCTGCGCTTTGGCTTTGCGGTCACGGGTATTCTTCCCGGTCAGCATCATGGTCATGGCGGCCACCGGGTGAATCAGATCCACTAGCCGGCCGGTGCCGCCCAGGCCCGGATGCAGGCCCAGTAGCACTTCTGGTGTGCCCATGGATGCGCCGGCCACCGCTATGCGGTAGTCACAACACAGAGCCAGCTCAAGACCACCGCCAAGCGCTGCGCCGTGAATCACCGCCACCGTCGGGTAGGGCAGGTCGACCAGTCGCTTGACCAGCCCGTGAGCGCGGGTCAGCTTTTCGCTCACTTCCTGCTCGCTGTGCAGATGCCGAAACTCCTTGATATCAGCTCCCACGCAGAAGCTTCCCGGCTTGCCCGAGCGTAGCACCAGGCCCGTGGGCGGATTGTCCTGCAAGGCATCCAGCACCTGACCCAGCTCCTCCAGCACATCGGCTGAAAGGACGTTGACGCTGGAGTCGGCTTTGTTGAGCAACAGCCAGGCAACATCCTGTTCATCCCGGCCGAGTTGCCAGTGCTGCCAGGGACCGGGGTTATCCCTGGACGGTTCGTGGCCAAAGGGCCCCAGCTCCAGGGCGCGCGCTTGCAGGGCAGAATAGACGGGACCAGTCATGGCGCTCTCCTTAAACTCGTTCGATCATCATGGCGCCGGCCTGGCCGCCACCGATGCATTGGGTGGCGATGCCACGTTTGAGACCTTTGCGCTCAAGGGCGTTGAGCAGGTGCAACACGATGCGGTTACCGCTGGTGCCCACCGGATGCCCGAGAGCGACCGCGCCGCCATCAATGTTGAGCTTGTCACGGTCAATGCGACCGAAACAGTGCTCCAGCTTGAGCGCTTCGCGGCAAAACGTTTCATCTTCCAGCGCTGCCAGACAGGCGAGCACTTGCGCGGCAAAGGCTTCGTTGAGCTCCCACAGGTCGATGTCGTCGAGCCGGTACTGGTGACGTGACAACAACTGCGCAATACTCATCGCCGGGCCCAGGCCCATGATTTCTGGGTCCAGGGCGGACCAGCAGCTATCGGTAATCACCGCTCGCGGCGTCAGGTTGTGTTTCTTTACCGCTTCTTCCGAAGCCAGAATCATCCAGGACGCACCGTCAGTGATCTGGGAGCTGTTGCCCGCGGTCACGATGCCGTAGGGGCGTTCGAACACCGGTCGAAGTTTGGCCAGATGCTCCACCGAACTATCCGGCCTAACACCATCGTCTTCTTTGTAAATGCGCCCGTCAGAGGAAATCGCCGGAACCACTTCGTTGTCCAGCCAGCCTTCCCGCTGGGCCTGGGCCAGGCGCAGGTGACTGCTTACCGCGTATTCATCGGCTTGGGCTCGGGTAATGCCGAACAGTTGGGCGATGACTTCCGCCGTCTGCCCCATATTGAGTTCTACAATGGGATCGGTGAGACCACGCTCGAGCCCGATCACGGGTTTGAACAGGGAAGGGCGGAACCGTCCCAGCGCCTTCAGTTTGGCCATGGGGCTTTTGGCGAGTTGTAAGTCAGCCAGCCAGTTCACGGCTTTCTGCTGTAACAGCAATGGCGAATGGCTCAGCGCTTCCGCACCGCCGGCGAGGATCAGATCGGCACTGCCCCCCTGAATGGTCCGGTAGGCTGTGTCGATGGACTGCATCCCCGAGCCGCAGTTGATCTGCACCGTAAAGGCAGTCATGGCCTCGCCCATGCCCAGGCGCAGCGCCGCCACACGCGCCGGATTCATCTCCTCGGAAATCACATTCACACAACCGAGAATCACCTGGTCAAATTCGGTGGGGGCCATCGGTTGGCGCAACAGCAGGGGGCGTCCGGCCTGGACCGCCAAATCGACCGGTGTGAACGGGCCCGGCCGGCCTCGCGCTTTCAGAAAGGGCGTTCGGGCGCCATCGATCAAGTAGACCGGGCGTCCCTCGGATGGTGAATTCGAATCATTCGCCATGGTGGCTCCTTGTAAAGTCACGGCATTCGACAAGTTCAGCTTCAAGCATAAGGCTTTAGGGCACCGAGCGCCAACTTTGGCGAACCCTTCTGATTCCGGTCCGGCCATAAGCGGTATACTCTTGCGACAAACCAAAAATCAAACTAACCTAGACGATCAAGCTCGCTGTGTCTGACGGAGTAGCGGGTGTTGTGAAAACAACAGAGTGAACCGGGACGATGGGGCATATAACCAGCAGCGAAGCATCGCTCATAGAGGCCTTTGATCATTATTTTCAGGTGTTCCTGACCGGTCGTAACCCAGAAGCATCCGCAGCTCTGGCAACGGATGGCATTACCGGTTTCGGCACAGGGCGGGACGAGCGTGTTTACGGGTTGGATTCGGCGCTGCACCTATACCAACGGGAAGTGGAATCGGTCCCCGATCCCATTCACTTCACCGTGCACCGGCGCAAGGCCATCCTCCTGGACGATCAATACGGGCTGGTCATGGGCGAGATGGACTGGCACACCCAAATACGGCAACGCAAAGTCACCTTTTTCGGGGTTCGGGTATCGCTGATCATGACTCGCGATGGCGGCCACTGGAAGGTGGTTCACAAGCACCTGTCCCAACCGTCCACCGCCCATGGGCCCGATGAAGGCTATCCGCTGAGGGAAATTGAAGCCGAGTCCATCGTACTGGAACGCATGGTTGAGCAGCGTACCCTGGAGCTTGAGCAGGCGCACCGGGAAATGCAGCGCCTGGCCGTTACCGACCCGCTGACGGGGCTGTTTAACCGAGTCAAGATTGACGATGTCCTCAATTTGGAGCTCAGTCGTCAGACGCGCCAACCGGATCCACTGTCGGTGATCATGTTGGATATTGATGATTTTAAGCCGATTAACGACCGGTACGGCCATCGCAAAGGCGATGAGGTGCTGGCCCAGTTCGCCAAGATACTGACATCCCGCAGCCGCAAAACCGACTGCCTTGGACGCTGGGGCGGAGAAGAGTTCTTGATTGTCTGTCCCAATACCGAACTGGCGGCCGCCGAGCAACTGGCCGAAGATCTCCGTCGAGCGATTGCCTCCCATCCGTTCGATCTCGACCAGCCATTGACGGCCAGCTTGGGCGTGGCCGAAAGCTGTTTTGGCGACACGCCCGAAACGCTGGTGGAGCGTGCCGATGTCGCGCTCTACACGGCCAAACACCAGGGGCGCAACCGAGTGACTGGCGCGCCCCTGGCCTCAGGGTAGCGCATCCAGCTCGGCCCGAAGCGCCTCTCCTGTGGGCTTGAGTTGAGGCAGCCCTTTTGCCGTGCGACGTTCGCTGAGCCAATAGAGGATCGGAGCGGCAATAAAGATGGACGAGCTGGTTCCCACAACGATGCCAAACAGCATCGGCCAGGCGAAGCTCTGTACTGCGGCGCCACCCGCAATCGCCATTGGAACAATAGCCAACACGGTGGTGATTGAGGTCAGTAAGGTGCGGCTCAATGTCGCGGAGATACTGTCGTTAAACAGCGTCCACAACGATCGATCTGGATCCAGGCGCAGGTTTTCCCGAATGCGGTCAAACACCACCACCTTATCGTTCACCGAATAGCCGATCAGCGCCAGCAGGGCGGCCACCGCTGTCAGATTAAACTCAATGCCTGTCAACGCAAAAAAGCCAACGGTTTTTGCCAGATCCAACGCCAGCGTCAAGGTCGCCGCCAGGGCGAAATGTGATTCAAACCGGAACCAGAGGTACATCAGCATACCGCCACCGGCCATCAAAACGGCGAGAATCGTTGCCTCGGTAAAGTCTCCGCTGACTTTGGGGCCCACCATATCCACCCGCGGAAAACTCGCGTCGGGGTCGGCGGCCAACACGTCGGCTTTCAGGTGTTGCACCAGTGAGCCGGAAGCGACGTTATCAGCCGTTTCGGTGGGCAAGCGAACCTGAAACACACCCGCCTCGCCAAACTCCTGAATCGCCGCACCCGCGAGGGCCGGGTCCGTCAGCTGGTCGCGCAACTGTTCGACGGACAGGGCCGGAGCGCGAACCTCCACCACGCTACCGCCGGTAAAGTCCACACCGTAGGTCAGCCCCGGTGACACAAATAGCCCAATGGACACCAGAGACAGCACCGCCGACAGGGCGATACCGGCAAAACGGGCTTTCATGATATTCAGCGGCGCTTGTCCGGCCCTGTTCATCCAGGCCAGGCCGGGTATCACCAGCGCACGGCGCCCGAGGCGCCTGACTCGCCACTCCATCAACACCCGGGCCACGGCAATGGCCGTGAACAAAGAGGTCAGCAGGCCAACCGCCATGGTGACCGCAAACCCCCGCACCGGACCGCTACCGAACAGAAAGAGCAAACTGATGGCAATCAGCGTGGTGACGTTCGAGTCCAGAATGGTGGCCCAGGCACGGCCAAACCCCGCATCCAACGCCTTCCAGGCGCGACCACCCTGAGCGACTTCCTCGCGAATACGTTCATTGATCAGAATATTGGCATCCACCGCCATCCCGATGCTCAGGATAATGCCCGCGATTCCCGGCAAGGTCAGCGTCGCCCGAAACAGACTGAGCACGCCAAAAATCAAGGCGATATTCAGCGCGAGTGCGGCGCTGGCAATCAAGCCCCAGCGCCGATAAACCACCAACATGAAACCAAACACCAGCAGGGTACCCAGTAAACCGGCACTGACGCCCATGGCGATGGAGTCACTGCCCAGCTCCGGGCCCACCGTGCGCTCTTCCACCACGTCCAGCGGGGCGGGCAGGGCGCCGGCCCGTAGCAGCAAGGCCAGATCACTGGCTTCCGTGGTGGTAAATCCTCCGCTGATCTCCCCGCTTCCTCCGGCAATGACGGAGCGTATGACGGGCGCGGTGATGACCTCACCGTCCAGAACCACCGCCAGTGCCCGCCCGATGTTATCCCGGGTCATATCGCCAAAACGACGGGCGCCGTCGTTATCCAGCTTGAAGTTGACAACCGGTTCCCCGGTATCCGGGTTGAACGCCATCTGTGCATCGCGAATGTGCTCGCCTTGCAGGGCAACCCGTTTTTCCAGGCGATACAGCGACTCCTCCTCAGGCCCCGACAACAGCAACACCGGTCCAACGGATTGATCATTGACGGCCCAGTGGAACGTCATCTTCGCGGTCGTGCCCAGCAGGGTCCGAATTCGGCTCGGGTCATCCACACCGGGCAGCTGTACCAGAATGCCGTCTTCACCCTGGCGGGTGACCGTGGGGTCGGTCAGCCCGGTTTCGTCCAGGCGCCGCCGGACCATCTCCAGGCTACGCTCAATGACATCGTCCAGAGCGGCCGCACGCTCGGCACTGGACAGCGCCTCAAAGCCGAGATCCGTCGTATCAACGTTCAACAACAAGTGAGAACCACCGCGCAGATCCAGGCCCAGGGCGAGTTGATTGGTGGTGTACCAGGAAGGCAAGGCCTCACTGATGGATTTGGGAAGCAGGTTGGGTAGGGCGCTCAGCACGCCCAACAGAATCACCAGGCCATACACGATGGCCCGCGTTTGCAGGGATTTCATGGGAATTCCTCGTTTAATCCGTAAAAGAAGTGAAAACTGGACGGATTAGACGAGTGGCGGCGCTCGTGGAGCCTGGTTTAGCGGGTGCTTCAGCCTGGGAGGCGTCGGTGAATGATAGTCAGAGGAGGGCGCCGAGAGCTCGGCGACTGTGCCATTAAATGCGTTATTGACGGCGAATGAATGATCGCCTTCGTCGGTTCCTTCTGAGGACTGACGCTCTCCATTGGGAAGGGCATTGAGCACCGTGGACGACGGTGCGCCGACCACCGGATCAAAGGCGCCCGAGAAGCCGACCTCCGGCGAGTGGTCAGAGGTTTGAACGCCACCAGCCCCAGCGCCGAACAATCCCACTGATAGGATCAGCAAGGTGAGCCACAGAGCGTTGAAGGCTCCGGACTGGCGGCGGTGTCTTGAGGGGTTGGGTCGGTACATGGGGCTGCGCCAAGTGTGATTCATCGATAGATTGGGGGCGGTCGGAGATAAAGTCAATCCGGGCTTGAAAATAAAATGTGGGGACCCACGTCGACAGTAAGGCACAGGAATTCCTTCAATCCCCTGTTGTCGCAAGTCCCGAGAACCACAAATGTTCAAACCCGAAAAAGAAGGAGTCCGTCATGCAAGTCAAACAACTGATGACCGACAAACCCGAGTATATCGACGCCAACGCGACCATCCGTGAGGCGGCTTTGCGGCTGGCCGAAACCGGGCGCGGCTTTACGCCCGTTGCCGAGCGGGAAAAGCTGGTAGGCGTTGTCACCGACCGGGATATCGCAATACGGACCATGGCCAACGGCAAAACCGCCGATGATCATGTGAGTGACATCATGAGTGGCAAAGTGCTGTATTGCTATCAGGACGATGACGTCAAAGACGTCCTCCAGAACATGTATCAGCAAAATGTCCAGCGCCTGGTGGTACTGAACAACAGAACCAACAAGGACTTTGTCGGAGTGGTCAGCTTGAGTGACATTGCCGAGCAGTGCGACAAGAAAGATGCCGATTTGATGCAGCGGGTGGTTCACTGCTGCCAGCGGTATCACTGAGGACCGATCGCCGACGAGGGCAGGGCGGCAGTCTGTCCTCGCCCTTGCCGGATCCCGGGCCGAGTGGCACCTTCCGTCGATTGGGCTATGCTCTAGAGTGGCGTAGCGGAAGGCTCATAAGGACCCGACATGGCTTATTTTAGCAAGCATTATCACGATCCCGGCACCGAGCCGGGTACTCTGGTTGCGAAAAGCGAACCAGGACAGCCGCCAAGCCTTCACCTGATCGATTACACCAATGATCATCTGGAAGAGGTCAGGCTGGAAAATGCCACTGATTGCCGGGAGTACCTGAGCAGAGACACAAAAACCTGGGTTCAGGTGAATGGCCAGGTTGACCCGGAAACACTCAGAAATCTGGGCGAGCTGTTTGACCTGCATGACCTCGCTCTGGAGGACGTACTCAATACCGGACAACGACCCAAGCTCGAACTCTATGACGACCGGCTGTTTCTGATTGCGGCGATGCCCCTCTATAACGGCGAAAGCCTGGAGATTGTCCAGATCAGCCTGTTCGTCGGCAAAAACTATCTGCTGTGTCTTTGTCCACTTGATGAAGACCCTTTTGAAGCGGTTCGTCAGCGCATGCGGCGGCCTAATAACCGGCAATTTCTATCCCGGGAAATTGACTACCTGCTCTACGCCTTATTGGACCTGGTCATCGACTCCGGGTTTCCGGTGCTGGAACAGTTGGGTTACCAGTTAGAGGACCTGGAGACGGATTTGCTGGAAAATCCGAGTCAGCGGACGCTGGCCGGTATTCATGGCCTGAAGCTAGAGCTGCTGGTGCTCCGGCGAGTGCTTTGGCCACAACGGGAGCTACTGACCAGTCTGATGAGGGCGGAGGACCCGTTAATCCATGCCAATACGCATGTCTACTTCAGAGACTGCCACGATCACAGCGTACAGATCATCGAGCTGCTGGAGAGTTTCCGGGAGATGGCCACCAGCATGCTGGAGATTTACCTCTCCAGCGTCAGCCAGCGTACCAATGAAACCATGCGGGTGTTGACGATCATCGCCACCATTTTTATCCCTCTGACGTTCGTGGTGGGCGTGTACGGGATGAACTTCGAGAACCCGGGTAGCCCCTGGGCGATGCCGGAGTTGCGTTGGTACTTTGGTTACCCGATGGTGTGGATCGTGATGATTGTAATCACTGCAGGACTGATCTGGCTCTTCAGACGACGTGGATGGTTATGAACCGAAACAGCGACCGACCAATAGCCAGAATGCAGAATTCTCTCAAGACTCTCAGCCTCCTTTAGTTCGCATAATGTATATTATGTTAAATTGTACAAAGGATTCCCAAGCGCTTGCTAGGATATCCCGACTACACCTCTCCCGTAGGCTATCCAGCTCATTACATTAACCACAACACTTCTTGAACTTACGCCCACTGCCACACAGGCAGGCATCATTACGCCCCGGCTTGAAACTTTCGTCCCGGGTCTCTCCATTGATGTAAAACCAGCGTCCTGACTCCCGCACGAATTCGGAATGCTCTTCCAGGAAGCGCCACTGACCACCTGCACGGTAATACGCTCTGAAGTGGACGCGGCCCCGGTCGCCGTTGGTGTCGCTGGCCAGCACCGATAACCGCACCCATTCCGGGCTATCGCTCAGGTCCAGGTGTTCGGGGCGTGTTGAGGTCCGGCCGGTAAAGCTGTAAAATCCAGCCACTAACTCTACATCTCATTGATTTTAAAGGAAAATATTGGACATCTAGAAGCAATCCTGGATCACCTCCCGCTTACGTGGCCGGTTCGTCATATTGGCGCCGGTTTTCAGCCATTAGGCGCTCAATCATATCGTTCTTAACCGATAGCTCAGCCTCCAGTTTGGCCTGGCTGACGGTAAAATCTTGCACCTTGCTTTGCGCCGATTCAAGGCGTTGCGTCAGCTCATCAATTTGCGAGGCCTGGCGCTGAGCGCTGTCGGCGTACTGCTGCAGATCCGTCGACTGGGTTTGCAATTGCTTATTGGCATCTTCAAGCTTCGCGTCAGTCCGATTAAGCTTCGATTCGAGGTCCTGTGTTGCTTTGCGTGCAGCGCTCAGCTCGCTGACCAAGCGCGCGTTGTCCTTGTTGAGCTGCGTTAAATCGCCCTGCTTGACGGAAATTGTCTGGTTTAACGTGCGAATCTCGGCCTGAAGCTGCTGAATTTGTTGCTCATGCCGGCGCTGATCCTGATCCCTCTGCTCTTTCACCGATTCACGATAATGCTCCAGTGCCTCCCGGCTGTGACGGTGCTTTTCCTCAAGGGATTCGATATGAGCCTGCTTTTCCTTGAGCAGCGCCGCCCTGCTGGCCTCGCGCTGACCCACCTCGTTGAGCTGTTTATCTAAGGCATCGCAGGCCGCGGATTTGGCAGCCAATTGCTCACTCGTCTCATCAAGGCGCGATTTCAACGCTGTCTGCTGATCGGCCAGTTGGCCAGCCTCTTGAGTGAGCGCGGCGCAGCGGTCAGAGAGCTCTTTGATCCGGTGTTCATAGCGGCTTTTACTTTCATCGATGATGTCGTGTGCCTCTTCCTGTAGGCGCGATGCCAGGCGCGCAATGAGGTCCTTAATGGGCTGGCTCAATAGGGCCTCATCATCGAGTCTGGTGGACGCCTCCTCCTCCAGCTCTTTGAGATAGCGATGAATCGTTGATTTGGAGCCGGTATTACCGAGCTCTATGCGTATCGCGTCAATGGAGGGGTTTTCTCCCCTGGCTAGAACGGCCTGATGGGCCTTGGCCACCAATGCTTTGTTGATACCGCCACGAGCCATGCTGTCCTCTCCTGTTTATTTCGTACTGTGATACGTAATATGTATATACGTACTATATTAGGCGGTAATGGGAGCTTTGAATAGACCTAATTTAACCCAAGATAATAAAGCATTATCTTGGGTTAGGGCGTTTTTTGCCCAAATTGACGCTAAAACCTGTACAGGTGCGCATTCAACCGTCTACCTCGCTGTGGCGCATCATTGGCTTGCCCGCCGGCGGGCATAGAACTCCATCAGTGCAACCCTAGGCGGCTTTGCGACATCGTTCTAGACGTACCGGCCCAGGTTGAGGCTGCAACGGCTTTCGTTAGCAGTAGAAGTCGTAGGACATTCTGTGATGCGACGTAAATATCGAAGGAAACACATCCAGGGCGCGCAAACCCATCACGACTGAAGCCGATTACTGTGAGGCCCTGAAAAAGATTGGTAGCTTAATAATGGCTGGACCAACACCGCTGAAGAGAAAAAGCGCGATTACCTTGTGGCCTTGGTCGAGGCCTATGAGCAGAAGCTTCAAGGCCCCACCTTGGACTCACTGTTGGATGCGACTCCAGCCGATGCGGTGACGCTGAATCAAGTGGACCGGGATTGGCTGCACAATACGCTGCCTAGCGAGAGCCAAGGCCCCTGCGATACCTTTTTTCGAGGTCTGGGGTTACGCCCGTTTTCCTTCAGGACCGGGAACAGCCGGATGACGAAGACAAGTAATGGGGCGTCGCGAAGCTTCACCCCGAGACCGAAAGGCGCGCTGAGCCGCTGCACACCGACAACGCCTTCAACGCAGCAACTTAATCATGCGTTGGCCGATGTTTGCAGAACGGCGTCGGAACATCCTAAACAGCATTCAGAACCCAAATGAGGGTCACGGCGATGTAAGCCAAGTAGAGGGCGACAATGATGCCGACTTTCCAGCTCCGCAGGCGGGGTTGCTTGGTGCCAATCAATGCGCCGAAGGCGGCAGCCATCGCAGCTAACGCGGCCAGGCTAACCCAAAACAGCTGGACCTCCTGCAAGGCAGTGGACACGATGGCCAGCGGTATAAACGCAATGGTCATCGTCGCCACCAGGTCACCCAGGACGACCGTCACCGCAGCCGTATGCTGTCGGCTTCGCATTACGCTCCAGGTGGAAAAGACTTCCGGCAATGCGCTCATGGTGCCGGTAATGAAGATACCCCCGACCAATTTGGATATTCCAAGGGCAGAGACAATTTGCTGGGTGGAGCGCACCGTGAAATAGGCGCCTATGGCGAGCACGCAGAGACCTGCGGCGGCTAATAGCCACTCTTTTTTCTTCCACTGCTGGGATTGACTCTCGGAGCGCCCCCTTAGCAGCACCTGGGCGAGGTAGGCAAGATAGGCGCCCAGAAGAATCCAGCCATCGATAGGCTGCAGTCCGCGCCAGGCCGGAGGTAACGTCAAGAGGGCGACGAGTCCCAGAATCGCCAGGTAGGGCAACACGTGCCGAGTTACCGTCTCTTCCTCAATCGGCAATGCCGTCGACGCCTGCTGATCGGAGCCGGTCCGAAAAGCGATATAACCAACAGTCAGCGTGAGTGGCAGCGCGATCAGATTCGCGCCCAGCATCGCGCCGAGACCAATGTCACTAACACCCTTGGCGGCGCTGGTGATGTTGATCGCCAATTCCGGACTGGCGGTGGCGATACCGACCAGCGCGCCCCCCGCGACACCCGAAAAGCCCCAGCCTTTACGAAGCTTCTTCAGCGGAGACGCCAGTTGATCTGCCCCCCAGTGCGCGGCCCAAATGGCGATCAGTAGCACAATTCCCCAGATCCAGGCGTTCATCAGTTCCTCCTTTCGGTTGGTGGATAGGCATCCACCGGTAGCCAGCTATCCAAGGGCTCCGAATGCAGAAGCTGCAGAGCCGGTTTTCGCATTAGATCGCTGCCGCCCCGTTGGATGACAACGTGTTGCTCCATCTGCCGGAGTGCTGGCATTTACGAACCTTCGACAGCACTTATGCCAGCAATTGCTTTAGCCAGCCTGCACATTGCTGATGACAAGCCGGCTTCGAGGTAAGGCGGGCAGCCGGGACATATCGATCTCCAGATCCTGCGCCGGTACGTCGTACCGCATCCTTTTCAGCATGACGTCCAGAGCGATCTTAATAAGGTCGATCGTGATCCACTCGCCCGGGCAGCGGTGGTTAATCTGATGCTCTCCGCCGCCTTGCGGAATGAAGTTGAACGGGCTGCCATCCCACTGGCGGAAGCGCTCCGGCCGAAACGCCTCAGGCGCCTCCCAGATTCGCGCGTCATGATTGGTACCATGCAAGTCCAGCATGACCCGTCGCCCCGCTGGAAAGTTATAGCCCTTCCAGTCAAAGCCGTGCCGCACGCGCGCCATTACAGCGGGGAAGAAAGGATAGAAGCGCCGGATCTCCTGTATGAACAATTCTGCGTAGCCATCCTCGTCGGCCGCAAGCTTCCGCTGGCAGTCGGGATACTGGTGCAGCGCGTAAGCGGCGAATGTGACATAAACCGAAACGGCTACGGTGGGACGGAGCACATTCAGCAGTTCCACGGCGGCAATGCGCGGACTTAGCCGTTCGCCGTTGAGTTCTCGATGCAGGGCGACGACCTGAAGCGCGCTCTGCTCGGGCGCATGCCGCTTGCCGTTGCGAACCTGCTCAATCATCCCCGCCGCCCAGCGCTCAGCCCGCTGGCGGGCCAAGCGCGACCACCAATGCCTGGGACCGACCGATCCGGCAGCGTCGAATAGCACTGCTAGCTCGCGCGTCCGCCTGCCGACCTTCAACTCCTCAAGCGGGATACCTGCCCAGGCGCACACGGCGCGGGTGAGTAGCACCTGCGACTCGTCGTAAAGCACGACTTTATCCAGCGAACTCCATTTTTGCACATGGTTATCCCACTCGGCAGAGGCCATCTCCGCAAGCAACCTCAGCCTCTCCGGCGTCATTAGCGACAGGAACATCTTCTTGCGGTGCCGGTGCGCATCATCATCCAGCCCCTGCACACCGCCTCGACCGAACAGAGTTTTTTGGATCCGGCCGGGCGCCGCGCCGCTACGGACGAAGCGGCTCGTGTCGTAGAACAGTTGCGCCGCCTCTGGGCCGGACATACAGATGGTCGGTCGAAGCAGCAGGCGGGTCTGGAACACGTCCGACTGGTAGCGCTGACACCGCTTCGCGATAAAGTCGTAGGGATCACGTAGCAAAGCCAGAGTACTGTCCCGGCTTCTGTCAATCGGTATCTGGGGCATCACTCCACCTCTCTCAAGTTTCGCAGGGTAAACTGGTGCTTCATTGCCCAGCGCAGTGCTGGCGCCGGGAGAAATGCCTAGCAACCTCAAGCCAGAGACAATGTCGCCATGGACATGGACTTCGCAACCGCTAGCATACCGATCCTGACATGCGGGTCATTCGCCTGTCGCTCGGATATCTGAAGTCGAGTCCTTGGATGAACCCCTTTTCCGCCTTTCGTGTTCAATCAAGGATTCCAGCGCGGAAAGTTCAAGCAAACCTGACCTGACTTCAGTCCCAATGACAAACGCTGGCGTACCAATGATTCCTAATGTGTTTGCCAAGGCTCGATTTCGTTCTACTTGCCGCGCAATGGCCGGGTCCTCCATAGCGGCCAGTAACCGTTCCATATCCAAGCCGAGGGAACCTGCGGCTTCTTCGATCGCTACCTGTGACGCTTGCCCGGGAAATTCCATCAATCCCTTGTGAAATTCAACGTACTTCCCCTGACGGTGCGCAGCCAAGGCTGCTTTTGCGGCAAGGGTCGAATCCGGACCGCGGATGGGGAATTCTTTATAGACGATGCGCAAGCCAGGGTCCCGTTCCTTGGCTTGCGCCAGGATCGGCGCCATCCGTCGACAAGCCCCACAGTTGTAATCCATAAACTCCACAATGGTGATATCACCCTGTGGATTACCGCCCACAGGCGAACGCGGGTCATCGAAAAGCTCCCCGCGATTTTCTCTCACAACATCGCCCCCTGATTGAGGGAGCGGCGACTGGTTTTCCGTGGGCCAGAGCAGGCTTCCAGCCGCGGCCAACGCCACAACGATAACGCTGACTATTATCGCTCCGCGGCGAAACGAGTGATTCCCGGTTACCATTAATTTTCACCTTTTCGCTTGGGTTGGGTTTTGCGCTTATTCCATTGTTCCCGGTGTATGTGCGTACGCTAGCCTTTTAGCCTGAGAATTTTGCGCGCACCACCAAGCACCACCAAACCTATGGCTAGCCCGATTATCAGGTCGGGATAAGGGGAGCCGGTCCAGTACACGAGTGCGCCCGCGAGAATAACCCCCGAGTTGGCTATGACGTCATTGGCGGAAAAAATCCAGCTGGCTTTCATGTGAACACCGCTTTCACGGTTGCGGGAGATGAGCAGCAGACAGCTCACATTGGCCACTAGTGCCACCAAAGCCATCCCCATCATGAGTACCGACTCAGGATCGCTGCCAAATAGAAACCGGCGCAGGACCTCAGAAAGTGCACCGAACGCTAGAATCAGTTGCAGCCATCCGGCCAGGCGGGCCGCTTTCAATTTCGTCTGCGCAGCCCGTCCCACCGCGTAAAGCGCAAGGCCGTATACAGCCGCATCGGCAAACATGTCGAGAGAATCCGCAATCAGGCCCGCAGACTGCGCCAGATAGCCTACCGTCAGTTCTACGAAGAACATCAGGCCGTTGATCGCCAGCAGTGAGCGTAGAATTCTCGCTTCTTTCGCAGCCGTTTCCGCCAGGGCGGCCGGCGTGACGATGGCCTCCTCGGGACTGGCGGCTTCGCTATTCTCCAGCACAGCGCCAAGCCCCAACGGGTCTAGCCGCTCGCTAATCGGCTGTGGCGAACCCTCGTGCACCACTCGTACCTGACGATTTGGCAGATCAAACGTCAACCTTCTGACCGAATCCAGCCCATCCAGCGCAAGTCGAACCATTCGTTCCTCAGACGGACAGTCCATCTTTGCCACTTTAAAAACGCTGACCCACGAACCAGCGCCGTCTTGAGTATGACTCACCTCAGACCTATCCGTGGAAGGGGTTTGTGGATTGCAGTGATCATCACAGGACTTTGTCACAGCCAAACCTCGCTCAGCGTCGAAGGAAATTTCGTGTTATTACAGACCCTAAAGCCACTTTAGAGTCAAGGCATTCTGCGGCTGTTGCCTCTGCACTTGATGTACCAAAAGACTTAAGTTACTATAGGGTTTATCCTGACGAAGGAGATTTCCCAATGAGAATTGGTGAATTGGCCAAAAAACTCGGCTCGCCGGTGGAAACCATACGCTTTTGGGAGAAAGAAGGCCTCTTACCAGAACCTTCGCGGACCGAGGGCAATTACCGAGATTATGACGGCTCGGATTTGGAGCACTTGCTATTCATTCGTAACTGTCGAGCGCTGGACATGAGCCTTGACGAAATCCGGCAGTTATTGCAACTGCGAAGCCAACCGACCGAGTATTGCGGTAGTGTCAATGATCTTATTGATAACCACATTGATCAGGTGGTACTTAAAATCGAAACACTACAAGCGCTTGAAGTCCAGTTACGGTCGCTGCGCAAGGCCTGTGCTGACGGACGCAAGGTAGAACAATGCGGCATTTTACGAGGGCTGACCAAAGGCAGCCGGGGTACGGTTCAAAGGAATAAAAGCTAAACAAATGAAGCTCGAGCGGTGACTCTGCTGCTTCTCGCGCCGTGAAATGTGCTGAAACCTGTTTAAGTACGGAACTCAATTTTGACAAAACAAAGAGTGACGATTGTATTGATAACGCTGATGGTGCTGCAGACCTTTATGGTCGCTGCGGACGCGCATCCGTTTTCTCAATGGACTGATCGCCCGCTCGAGTGGAGCCTGGAGGCTCAAGACCTTGGCCCGCACGCTGGTAATGGAGAAATCGATTCAAGAGATGCTGCGAACACTGCCTTGCTGACAGACGATTGTTCGTGCTGCAGTCAGTGTCACGCTTGCTGGCTCGCCGTATTTGCTCACCAGTTCTCCGATTTCTACCCGGACGCTACGCGAAAGCTACCGTTTTATCACATCTCTCTCTCATCCGATCACGCCTCATCCTTGTTTCGTCCGCCCAAAGCCTGACATTTCTCCGCTCATTCAACACCCTTAAGCCGGTCTCCTTGGTGGGCACCGATCAATATTAATCATTCTAGGATGTTATCGATGAACTGTTTTGGCTTACGGGCCGGGTACGCCTCCTGGCGTGCGCGCACCGTACACAGAGTCTTATTGATTTTTTTATTACTGAGCGGCGCCGCGTACGGACAACCCCAGCAGGTGGCGCTGACACTGGACGACGCTATTCTCCAAACGTTGCAACACAACCCCCGCCTGCGGGTATTCGACGTCAGAATGCGCGGTCTCAAGGGTCTTAGAGAATCGGCTGATCTGGCGCCAGCCTATGAGCTGGGCGCGGAGGTCGAAAACTTTGCCGGCAGAGGTGAAATGCAGGGGCTGAATGCCTCTGAACAAACCGTGGCATTGTCGTCGGTCATCGAACTCGGCGGTAAGCGTTCGGCGCGCGTGGCGTTGGTCGATGCTCGAGCGGACCTGTTGGAGGCAGAGCGCAAGGCTAAAGCGCTGGATTTGCTCGGCGAGGTGACCCAGAGATTCGTCGCCACCCTGGCCGCGCAGGAACGCCTGAATTTAGCTGAAGATGCATTGGCGCTAGCGCGCACCACACTGCAGGCGGCTGGACAGCGTGCACGTGCGGGCGCGGCGCCTGATGCAGAAGTCTTGCGCGCTGAAGCGGCCCTCGCTCAAACGCAGATCACCCTGTCTCACATCCGGCGAGTCTTTGACACCGAGAAAACACAGCTCGCAAGCCTCTGGGGCGCCACCGAAGCCGATTTCGAGGAGCTTCAGGGCGACCTGTTTCAGTTTCCGCCAGCGGACGATTTCGAATCGCTCTATGCCCGGGCCAAAGGCAGCGCCGCTTTGGCCGTGTTTGCCAGCGAGGCGCGCCTGAAAGAGGCCGAACTGCGGCTGTCGCAAGCGCGCGCCAACAACGATATTTCCTGGAGTTTAGGCGTGCGCCGGATGGAAGGCACTGGCGACACTGGACTGGTTGCGGGTGTGAGTATGCCCTTGTTTTCGGGCCGCCGCAGCCGTGGGGATATTCGCGCAGCCCAGGCCGAACGCGATCAAGTGGCGTTTCGCCGAGAAGCGGCGCTGCTCGATCTGCATGCCCAACTTTTTGAAGCCTTCCAGAACCGACAACAGAACATCGACGCCGCAACGGCACTGCACGAAGAGGTAATTCCAACGCTTGATCGCGCGCTACGGGAAACGCGGGAAGCCTACGAGCGAGGCCGGTACAGCTACCTGGATCTGACCGCCGCGCAGCAAGAGTTGCTGGATGCTCGGCGAAGGGTGATCGACGCCGCAGCCTCAGCGCTTCAATACGGCGCTCTCATTGAACAGTTGACTGCCGAGCCCCTGTCAGCCGGCAAACTCGCCCGGTAACCGCCGGTGCTCCAAAAACAACAGGAATAACATTATGCGACACAAATACTACTTTATCTTGGCAGTATTCATGTTGACGTTCGCCTCGAGCGGCGCCGTCAGCCAAGACTTGGATGGACACGAACGGCTCGATGAAGCGCCGGAAACTCATCCCACAGGAGATGATGACGAGCAAGGAGAAGGAGACGGCTTGGTCCAGATCAGCCCGGAGACGGCGCAGCAAGCAGGAATCAGTACAAAAGAAGCCGGGCCCGCTACCCTTGATCGGACCGTGCGAGTCTACGGAAAGATCGTCGTGCCACCGGGGCAGGAAGCCGGGGTCAGAGCCCGATTCCCAGGCCAGATCATTCAGGTTCATGCCCAAATCGGCGACAGGGTCCAAGCTGGAGATTTGCTCGCTGAAGTCGAGTCCAACGACAGCTTGCGGACCTACCAACTTCGCGCTCCGATCAATGGCGTCGTCACTGATCGCCAAGCGGCCGCAGGCGAATTGGCTCAGGATCAAGTCCTGTTCTCCATCGCCAACTTGAATACGCTTTGGGTCGAGCTCCAAATTTTCCCTGGCCAAAGGTCAGCCGTCGCGCAAGGGCAGACGGTTCTGCTTTCTTCCGACAGTGTTGACGGCACCACCACGCTCAGCCATGTACTGCCCGACAGTGGAATGCAACCTTACGTCATTGCCCGAGGCACACTCGACAATCGCACCGGCCAATGGGCTCCTGGATTATTAGTGATGGGGCAGATCGTCGTCGAGTCATTCGAAGCTCCTCTCGCAGTGGACAGCCGCGCCTTGCAAACAGTTGAGGGCAAAACGGTGGTGTTCGTCAAAGTGGACAATACGTTCAAAGCGCAACCCGTAGAACTCGGACGCAGTGACGACCGGTACACCGAAGTCCTATCGGGGCTCGAAGCCGGTGACCGCTATGTCGTGGGCAACAGCTTTTTAGTCAAAGCTGATCTTTTGAAATCCAGCGTCGAAGACCACGATTAGGAGACAGACGATGATTGAATCGATTCTGCGCTTCTCAATCGAGCGGCGCTACCTCACATTATCCTTTATTTTTGTACTGATCGGCCTAGGTGTCTGGAGCTATAAGAGCCTACCTATCGACGCAGTACCGGACATTACCAACGTCCAGGTCCAGATCAACACACAGGCTCCCGGCTACTCGCCACTGGAGGCCGAACAGCGCATCACCTATCCGGTGGAGACAGCGCTTGCGGGGCTACCTAATCTGTCGTACACACGGTCCTTGTCCCGCTACGGCTTATCGCAGGTGACAGTGGTGTTCGAGGAAGGCACCGATATCTACTTCGCTCGCAACCTGATCGATGAACGCCTGGGTGGCATTAAAAACGCTCTCCCGCCGGGCCTCGAGCCCGAGATGGGCCCCATCGCAACGGGCCTTGGCGAAATCTTTACCTACACGGTAGAGGCTGTGCCCGGCGCGGTTCAACCCGATGGCACGCCATACGACGCAACGGCTTTGCGGGAAGTTCAGGACTGGATCATTGAACCCCAACTGGCCCTTGTGCCCGGTGTAGTGGAAATCAACACCATCGGCGGCTTCGCCAAGCAGTACCACGTAACACCTGATCCGCGAAAGCTACTGGCTTTTGGGGTGACGCTGGATGATGTAAGCCGGGCCCTTCGGAACAATAACAACAACCGCGGCGCAGGCTACATCGAGCACAACGGTGAACAACTGCTGGTGAGATCACCGGGCCAGTTGGAAACCATAGCCGATATCGAACAGGTGGTGGTGAAGCTCGCGAACGGCGCACCGGTGCGCATCGCCGATATCGCCGAGGTCGCCATTGGCAAAGAACTACGCAGCGGCGCAGCCACGCGGAACGGGGTCGAGACCGTCGCTGGCACAGCGATGATGCTGATGGGGCAAAACTCACGCGCAGTGGCCCGCGATCTGGCGGAACGGCTTGAAGAAATTAAGCCCTCTCTTCCCGAGGGTGTTCGCGTGGAGACTGTCTACGATCGCACCACCTTGGTGGATAAAGCCATTGCGACGGTCAAGAAAAACCTGCTAGAAGGCGCACTGCTGGTTATCGCAGTACTTTTTATATTGCTTGGCAATATCCGCGCGGCCTTGATCACTGCCGCAGTGATTCCGCTATCGATGCTGGCGACCATCTTCGGCATGGTCAAGACCGGGGTTTCCGCCAACTTGATGAGTCTTGGCGCGCTGGATTTTGGCCTGATCGTCGACGGAGCGGTCATCATCGTAGAGAACGCGACGCGCCGCCTAGCCGAAGCACAAGCGGCTGGCAAGGGCAAGCTCGAGCGCAAGGAGCGGCTTTGGGTGGTCTTTCAAGCCACCAATGAGGTCATTCGTCCGAGCCTGTTCGGCGTACTGATCATTACGGTCGTCTACATACCGCTGTTCACGCTGACAGGTGTCGAGGGCAAAATGTTCCAGCCGATGGCCGCTACCGTGGTGATGGCACTTCTGGCGGCCTTAGTACTGTCACTGACCGTGGTGCCTGCGGCGGTGGCCGTCTTTATGACCGGGCGCATCAGTGAGAAGGAAAATCGCGTCGTTGTCGCCGCAAAGTCACTGTATCGACCGCTATTGACTCGGGCGCTCAGGTTCCGATGGTGGATTGTCTCCGGTGCCACAGCCCTGGTGCTTGCTTCAGGCTGGCTCGCCACGACCTTGGGGTCCGAATTTGTGCCCCAGCTGGACGAAGGGGACATTACAGTGCAGGCGTTACGGGTTACCGGGACAGGGCTAGAACAGTCGGTGGCGATGCAGGAAATGCTGGAAAAGCGCATCCAGGCTTTTCCCCAGGTGGATAAGGTGCTGGCCAAGATAGGCACTGCCGAGGTGGCCACGGATCCGATGCCCCCGAATGTGGTGGACAACTTCGTGATACTGAAGCCGCGCAGCGAATGGCCCGATCCAAAACTTCCCAAAGCGGAACTGCTCGAAGAGCTGGAAGAGGCCTTGGAAAAAGTTCCGGGGAACAATTACGAGATTACGCAGCCGATTGAAATGCGCTTTAATGAGCTGATTTCCGGCGTCCGCTCGGATCTGGGTATTAAAGTCTTTGGCGATGATCTCGACCAGTTGCTGACCTCAGCCCACGCGATTCTCGCAGTTGTGAATGACATGGAAGGTTCAGCCGATGCGCGGGTTGAACAAGTCGATGGCCTGCCGATGCTCTCAGTGCACCCAAAGCGGATGGCGATCTCTCGTTATGGGCTTAACGTCGACGATGTGCAGGATTTTGTCGCGACTGCCATCGGCGGTGAGTCCGTAGGGCTGATCTACGAAGGTGACCGTCGGTTTGAACTGGTGGTCCGTCTTCCAGAAAGCATACGGCGCGAGGTCAAGCACCTGCATGAGCTGCCTGTGCCTCTGCCGCAGGGCGGTTTTGCCCCCTTGTCGGAACTCGCCACGCTCGAAATTGCGCCCGCACCCAGTCAAATCAGCCGGGAAAACGGCAAGCGCCGGGTCGTGGTCATGGTGAATGTGCGCGGTCGGGACTTGGGCTCTTTCGTCGACGAAGCCAAGCAGCGTATTGCCGCCGAAGTCGAGCTGCCGGCCGGGTATTGGTTGGATTACGGAGGTACCTTTGAACAACTGGCCTCGGCCAGTCAGCGGCTTTCGCTCGTGGTTCCGGTGACCTTCGCCATTATCATTATGCTACTAGTAATGGCGCTGGGCTCGATCAAGGACGCACTCATCATCTTTACTGGCGTGCCCCTGGCGTTGACCGGTGGGGTGCTAGCCCTGTGGCTACGTGATATGCCGCTGTCGATTTCAGCCGGCGTTGGCTTTATTGCGCTATCGGGCGTAGCTGTATTGAATGGGCTCGTCATGCTGGCCTTTATCCGCGACCGCTGGCACGCATCGGGTGATTTGATCGCCTCGGTCATCGACGGTGCGCTCCTGCGCCTGCGCCCGGTCTTGATGACGGCGCTGGTGGCCAGCTTGGGCTTTGTGCCTATGGCGCTTAACACTGGAACCGGTGCCGAAGTTCAGCGGCCTTTGGCGACGGTGGTTATCGGCGGCATCATCTCATCGACACTGCTGACATTGCTGGTATTGCCAGCGCTTTATCGGATTGTTCATGGTAGAAGAAACGGCAGCTCAAGCTTTTAATGGTCCGCAGCCTTGGGAACGGGATGTCCCGAGGCTTACCAATCGCGGGCAGTGCTGCTAAACCCAAAACCATCCAGATGCTGTCCATAGTCTGCCCTGAAACACGTGAGTCATGTGGTACCCACGATTGGCAGCTGGCATGGCTAATCCTGTGACCCCAGGCGCATGGCTCATGTCAGCTACCACGGACGGCGCATCGGTTTCTTTACGTATTGACCACTCGTAAAGGCGGTGTTACCCTTTACTGAACCGTAAGTAGTAAAGAGAGTTGTCCTATGCCAAAAGTGAGCTCCAAGCGGCAAATCACACTGCCCGTCGATCAATGCCGGCTGGCGGGCATTGAGCCTGGTGATGAATACGAGAGCTTCGTCGATAACGATGGCCACATCACCATCATCAAGAAAACCTCCGGAGCCGCTTTCGGCATCCTCAAGGGCGTTAGCGTAGACAGGCAGGTAAGCGACGAGGCGTCGCGACAAAGCAGTATCAGTCCATGATTGCGATCGACACCAATGTGCTTCTTCGGTACCTGCTGCAGGACGATAAGACTCAATCACAAAAGGCCGCGTCATTGATCACAGGTTCTGTGCCCGTGCTGGTGACGGATGTCGTACTGGTAGAGGCAATGTGGGTTCTAGCCGGCAAGCGTTATGGATTGAATCGTGAGGCGATAGCGGGCGTTCTTAGCGCGCTATTTGAAGAGCCGAACATTGTCTTTGAAGATGGCCAGACCGTCTGGCGAGCGCTGAGTGACTATAAAAATGCGCGGCCGGTGAAAGTCGGCGGCAAGAAAAAGAGCGCTGACTTTCCCGATGCGCTGATCGTGAATAAAGCCATGCGCCAAGCACGCGAGTGGCATCAGGCGCTCGAGGGTGTCTACACCTTCGATGTCGCGGCTCTGGAAATACCAGGGACGCTGAGCCCATAGCACCGCCTGTGCTGAGAATTCGAGATAGCTAAAAACCGACATGAGTAGCATTGACCACTACATACACGCAGCCACCCGCGCCAACACCCGCAGAGCGTATCAAGCCGCTGTCCAGCACTTTGAGGCCGAATGGGGCGGCTTCCTGCCGGCCACGGCCGATAGTGTTGCACGTTACTTGGTTGATCATGCCCGCACTCACTCGCTAAACACCCTGCGCCAGCGGCTCGCGGGTCTGGCGGCTTGGCATCTTGAGCAAGGGTTCTCCGATCCCACCAAGGCACCCCACGTCAAAAAGGTACTAAAAGGCATTGCCGAGCTGCACCCGGTCCCAGAAAAGCGGGCCCGGCCCATCCAGTTAGTGCAGCTGACGGCCATCATAGCCCACCTTGATCAGCAGATTGCCCAACACGAATCGCACGCATTGCCACTGCAGCCGCTTCGCAATAAAGCGCTCATGCTGATGGGTTTCTGGCGGGCCTTTCGGAGCGATGAATTGGCACGGCTTGATGTGGAGCATATCCAGGCGGAGCCTAGCTCAGGCATGGAGATTTATCTACCCCGCACCAAAGGTGACCGCTCGGGGCAAGGGCGTTACTTCAAAGCGCCAGCGCTGAAGCAGCTGTGCCCCGTAGAGGCTTACTTGGACTGGATCAACGCGGCGCAAATCGAGCAGGGGCCGGTCTTTCGGGGAGTTAATCGCTGGGGCCGGCTTGCGGATGAAGCTCTGCACCCGAACAGTATCATCGGCATCGTCAGATCCTGTTGCCAAAACGCCGGCATAGAGGGTTCAGACGCTTTCAGCAGCCATTCCCTGCGCCGAGGCTTTGCGAACTGGGCCAATGACCAGTGCTGGGACACGAAGTCTTTGATGGAGTATGTGGGATGGAGAGACGTTCATTCCGCAATGCGCTACATCGATGCACCTGATCCGTTCGCCCGCCTTCGGATTGGACACGTGCCGAACGAAGCCGAGGCTTCCGGTGGTCCCTCAAACTCACCTGATACAAAATAAGCACTTGCCATGGTAGCCATCTACCACACCGCGTACCCGCGCCTTAAGAAGGACCTTTCGCCGCACGAGCTCGGCGATGTTTACACGCCGACAGATACAGAGCTTCGCTTCGCCCAACGTCACTGTAAACGTACCAGCGCCTCGTATCTCGGATTACTGGTGCAGCTGAAACTGGTTCAAAGGCTGGGGCGCTTTGCCACACTGGGCGAGGTGCCAGACGTTATCCTCAACCACATCAGAGCTCACAGTCGTTCCCGAACATCTCGTAAGGAACTGCAGACCTATTTCGCCTCGGGCGCGAAAATTCGGCACGTCAAATTCATTCGCCAGTACCTGAAGATTCGACCTTTCGATAGCGAAACAACGGGTGTTCTGGTGCGGGGCTGGGCGCTGGAGGCGGCCGCCACCAAAGAGGCATTGGCCGATATCATCAATGTCACCCTGGAGTACCTGGTCAAGGAGAAGTACGAGCTGCCCGCTTTTAGCGCTCTCGACCGACTATGCCAATCGGCGCGCCGAGAAGTCAATAACAGGTACTATGATCAACTCTGCGGCTATCTGACGGCCGGAGGTCGCCAGCTCATCGGGCAAATGCTCCGATCTGCCGGTGGAGCGAGTGGTTTTGGCTGGAACACCCTGAAAAACGAGCCCAAACGGCCTACGCCTCGAAATATTCAGACTTACATCACCTATCTGGAATGGCTGACGTCCCTGCAAAATAGCTTACCCGTGGATCTGGGGTTGCCGCCTGTCAAACACCGGCAATTCATCAACGAAGCCAAGGCTCTCGACCACGCTGAGCTGATGAAACTCAAGGCGAGCAAACGCACGGCACTGATGATCGTGCTGATTCGTCATCAGTATGCCCAAACCCTGGACAAGGCCGCTGAGATCGTCATCAAGCTCCTTCAGAAGATGGATCGCACGGCGGAAAAGAAGCTGGAGGAGTATCTGGCTCATCACCAAAAGCAGACGGACCGGCTCATAGCTATACTGTCCGGTACCGTCCAAATATATCTGGACAAGCCGGAAACAGTAACCGCGTTTGATCCTGTGTTGGGCAAGGACAGCGAGCTGATCTTACAAATGTGCGAACAGTACATGGCCTATGCTGGCAACAACTACCTGCCCTTCATGGTGCCGCTGTACAAAAAGCAGCGAGCCACGTTGTTCCGTACGATCGAGATACTAAACCTCGCGTCGGCCACCGAAGATAAAGATCTCCTTAAGGCTTTCCGATTTATCCTCAAGCACAAAAAGCGCCGCACTGAAACCCTGTGCATTCTAAGTGACCCCGATTCACCCTCAAGTAAGAACGTGCTGAACATCCGGTGGATTCGAGATAAATGGTGGAAGCTGGTAACCGGCAAGTCCACGAAGTCTGCAACTGTTACCCATGTCAATAAACTGTGCTTCGAACTATGCGTATTCGAGCGAATCGCGGAGGAACTGAGCACGGGTGACTTGTTCATCCCTTACAGCGAAACCTTCGACGACTATCGCGAGCAAATGATCACTTGGGAAGAGTACGAGGCCGGGTTAGGACCGTACTGCGAGCAGGTAGGCCTGGTCGCCGGGGCTCCCGCCTTCACACAGGCATTGAAAAGCGCCATGACAAACTCTTGTCAGAAAGCGGATCAGCGTTTTCCGGATGACGAACTGGTTCGTATTGAAAATGGGAAGCTTGTTATTGGTAAAGCCAAAACCGATGATCCGCCGCCCGAAATTGAAGCCATTTCTGCCTTGCTTAAAGATCGCCTGGAGAAGATTAACCTGCTTGATCTGGCCATCACCGTGGAGAAATGGCTTAATTTGAATCACCAATTCGGACCGCTATCCGGCTTTGATTCACGTATCGACGACCCTTTTCTACGCTTTGTACTGACGTTGTTCTGCTACGGAACCAACATCGGACCGACAGAAACGGCCCGGTCAGTGAAAGGCATATCCCGCAAACAGATCGCCTGGATCAGTCTCAAAAGGACGACCGAAGAGCGCCTTGATAAGGCCATCGCCAAGGTCAACAACGCTTACAAGAAGTACGGCCTAATTGAGTGTTGGGGCTCAGGCAACAGCGTTTCTGCTGATGGCAAGCTTTGGGACCTGTACGAGGACAATCTGCTGTCTGAATACCATCTGCGATACGGCAGTTACGGGGGTATCGCTTACTACCATGTCTCCGATACCTATATTGCATTGTTCAGCCGGTTCATTCCGTGCGGTGTTTACGAGGCCATCTACATTCTCGATGGTCTCTTGAACGACAAATCCGACTTCAATCCGGATACCGTGCACGGCGACACTCAGGCGCAGTCAACGCCGGTGTTCGGGTTGGCCTCCCTGCTGGGCATTAAACTGATGCCTCGCATCCGCAACATCAAAGACCTAACGTTCTACAAGTCAGACAGGGGACTGGTGTTACAGCATATCCAATCGCTATTCAGCGATCCCATTCGGTGGGAGCTCATTCAGACGCATTACCCCGATATGATGAGGACCGCCATGTCGGTAAAAACGGGCAAGATCACCGCGTCGACCATTCTCAGGCGATTTGGCACCAAAAACCGCAAGAATAAGCTGTACTTTGCATTTCGGGAACTGGGAAGGGTCGTCAGAACCATGTTTTTGCTGGACTATGTTACCGACCTTGACCTGCGGAGGACGATTCAGGCCGCCACATGTAAGAGTGAAGAGTTCAACGAATTTGCGCGCTGGTTGTTTTTTGCCAACGGTGGGAAGATCAGCGCAAACCTCAGGCATGAGCAGAGCAAGATCGTGAAATACAATCACTTACTTGCCAATGTTGCGATTCTTTACAACGTGAATGCAATGACGGAGGTCTTTAACCAATTGAAGGCAGAAGGGCACAGCATTACCCGAGAGCACATGGCCAGCTTCTCGCCATACCACGCAGAGCACCTTGGTAGACTGGGCAGCTTCGAAATTGATTTGTCCAAGAAATTTAAACCAATGGCTTTCGAGCTGGAGATCGAATAACGGGAAAATGGTTTTGGATCAATCGCTTACGAGGCTAGTGGCTGAATTTTACAGTTTTACCGGCCGGACCTCGTGTTGACGGGTGCCAGGTGGCCATAAGGTAGTCGGCTTTGTTCTGCACAAAGGCACTGAAACGGGAACGCATCAGCGTCTCCGGCGTAGGCGCCGGCGTTCCGCTATGGTACTGGCCGCAGCACTCCTTATAGGCCGCCTGGCTCCCGCAGGAGCAAATCGGGTGGTCACTCATAGATCATTTTCCGGGTCATACCGCCGTCCACGATAAAATCCTGCCCCGTGATGAAGCCCGCCTCCGGTGAAGCGAGGTAAGCCACCAGCGAGCCGATATCTTCCGCCCTGCCCACGCGGCCGACCGGGTGTTGCGCGTGGGCGCTGGGCGGGAGCGGTGTCAGGTCATCTGGCGCATCGGCCTGCAGAGCGCGGACATCAATCCAGCCGGGACTGATGCTGTTGACGCGCACTTCCGGCCCGAGGCTCATGGCCAGGGCGTGGGTCAGCGCCACTATGCCGCCTTTGCTGGCGGCGTAGGATTCACACTGTGGCTCTGATTGCCAGGCGCGGGTTGAGGCGATATTGATGATTGCGCCCCTGGAAGCCCGCAGTGCCTGGACGGCGTGCTTGGCCATCAGAAAAGGGCCGGTCAGGTTGACGTCGAGTCGACGCTGCCAGTCCTCCAGCGCGAGCGCCTCCAGTGGGCCGGAGTGCGGATCGGCCAGGCCAGCGTTGTTGACCAGTGCGTCCAGTCGGCCACCCCACGCCAGCGTATACTCAATACAGCGCCGAACATCGGCCTCGTTGGCCACGTCACCGGCAATAAACGTCGCTGCCCTACCCTCGGGCAACTGTTCCAGACACTGCCGTCCGGCGGCTTCGTCGATATCGAAGAGCAAAACGCGCCAGTTCCGCCGGACAAGCGACTGGACGATGCCTCTGCCGATTCCCTGAGCCGCGCCGGTTACCAGCGCCACATTGGATTGTCCGGTTGGGGTTGTTGCGTCGTCGTTCGAGGACATCGGGCTTTTCCTGAGGACTCGGGAATGAGGGCTCCGTTATACCGAAGGCGCTTGACCCGTACAAGCGCCCTGCTTTACTGCCAGATCGAGTTGAGCCCCCAGGCTTCGGCCGACATCAACTCGGCCTCGCCGTCTTTGCTGTAAAACTGTAGCGAGCGTTCGCCCTCTGACATGAAGAATCGGCTTGCCAGAACCGTCTCGCCGCCATTGCCAAACACCTCAACCATGGAACGGTCAAAATAGACGCGAATCTCGATTTCGTCATTACCCCGTGTCATTGGCCCCCGGTGAATGCCGGTAAAGTCCGGATGGATGAACTGCCGATTGGCCGACCGACGATCAACGAACAGCGTCCCATCTTCTACTGAATAACCGATGTTCAGGGATTCACCCTCTTCGGAATCGAGCTGGATGCCGACTTCGCTGGCGGAGCCCACGGCGAATCGTACCGAGACTTCCGCAACACCCGGGTCAAACGATTCACTCTCGAGCGGGACTGACTCATTGTTCAGCGTCACATCGTTCAGAGCCACGTAGCGCGACTCATCGCGCAGAGTCCGTAGCTCCGCCACCGGCTTCTGTACGAGCTGAATCGTACCGTCGATGGTGGCGAGTTCCAGTTCACGCGAAATGCTCATGCTGCCGCGCCAATCTCCGGTGGGAATGGCCCCCGCATAACGCCAGTTATTCGCCCAGCCGACGGTGATGCGGCGTCCGTCGGGCATGTTGTCGAACGTCATCGGTGCGTAGAAGTCCGGGCCATGGTCCATCCAGAGCGCCGTGTCTTCCGGCTCAAACGGCTCGTCAGAGAACCAGATGTGATCGACATTGATGTGTCCCCAGCCCCCGGTATTGTTGTCGATGATGGCAAAGTTGGCATTGCGGCCGCGGTGTTCACCGACCTCGAACGACTGCCACTGGAGGCGCTCGGCGTCTTTACCGGTGGCGGACGCGGCCCGTTGGCCATCGATCTGGAGGTTGAAGGTGGTTTCATGGCTGGTGGACGCCGGATGGTTGCCGCCGCCAATCAGAAAGTGGATGTAGTCTGCATCGAGTGTAAACGACTCTGAGGTCAAGGTGCCGGTACTGCTGTCGCCGTTCCGGTAAGAGTTGACCAGATATCGGCCCTCGTAACCGGAGACCGTTTGCTGATCTGGCAGGGTGCCCTCCGCAGGCGAGGAGCCAAAGGCGTTGCCCGTGACGCTCCACCGTGTATAGCCGCTTTCAAAGTCATCGAACAGGGTGCCACCTTCAGCTTCAACCACCGCTCCCGGGGTATTGTCGGCGGTAAAGGTGGTGCCATCAAAGTCGCCGACAAAGTACTGCACGCCCGAACCACCATTGGGTGCCCCGCCATCGCCCACGCTGAGCAACATGACCCACTTGCGGTTGTTTTCATCGCCGTCCACGGGGAGCGGGAACAGGTCCGGCATCTCCCAGAGGCCGTCGACGGCGTTGACCGGCCCGAAAGTGCTGGCCCGATCCCAATCAATCAGATTGTCGGATTCATAAATGGCGACCTTGCGCTCCACCGACAAGGTCACCAGCATGACCCACTTCTGTGTATCGCCCTCGGTGTAGGGAATCACTTTGGGGTCTCGAAAGTCCGCGGAGCCGATATCGATCAACGGGTTCGAGTCGTGCTGCGTCCAGGTGTCCCCACCGTCGGTGCTGTAAGCCAGGGACTGGGCCTGAATCAGTCGATCCGGGTAATCCGGGGAGCCTTTCGGGTAGTGGCTGGTATAAAACGCCAACAGGGCGTCCTCGCCAAAACCGGCCGCATTGTGCTCGTCCACCACGGCCGAGCCGGAAAAAATCATCTCGGTCAGGTCTTCGGCGCGCGTGGTCTGGCTGGGTTGGTAAGACAACGCAAGGTCCTGCTCTTCCCAGTGCACCAGGTCGCTGCTGGTCGCATGGCCCCAGGACATGAAGCCCCAGCCGGTGCCGTTGGGATTGTACTGATAGAACATGTGATAGGTGCCATCGGCATAGACCAGCCCGTTCGGGTCATTCAGCCAGTTCTCCCGGGGTGAGAACCGGTTCTGGTTCCGGTCGGGTTCCTGGTAGCCCTGGCCTGACGGCGTGCTGGCGGCGCTTGAGCTGTCACTGGAGCTGGAACCCTGGGCGTCAGGTTCCGAGCCGGAGCTACCACCCCCGCAGCCACTGAGTATAACGGTGATTAACGATAGGGCCGTCACGGCGGCAATACTGGAGAGGGTACTCATGGCGCTGTCCTGTTATTGAATTAATAGCGCCGAGTTTGTCACACACAGTGATTTAAGGTCAAATCAGGCGTTGATCCAGAGTTTGATGCCACCAGAGATCAGGCGGCCCGCGCGAATCATGAACTTGTCATCACCTGATCGCGCCCACCGTTTTTCGCCCGGTATAATGCCTCATCCGCGCTTCGGAACAACGCTCCCACATCGGGGCCGCGAGCCTGGGCAACCCCGATTGAGCAAGTGACGACATAGCCCTCCCCCAGTCTGGCTTCCCGGGTCGCCCGACAAAGGTCTTCCGCCAACACCCCGGCCGCTTCAGCGGTGGAGTTCTTGCACACCACCACAAATTCCTCCCCACCCCAGCGAGCGGGTATGTCACTCTGCCGGCACCGATCGGAAACCATGCGGGCAAAGGCCGCCAGAATACGGTCGCCCTCTTCATGACCGTAGGTATCATTGATCGGCTTGAAGTGATCCAGGTCGATCATCAATATCGAAAAAGGTTGCTGCTTTCTCTTGTAGTCGGCTACGGCTTCCTGAAGGTGCGGGCGAAGCCCGGCGCGGTTGTACAGCCCGGTCAGGGGGTCATGGGTCGCCAGGTCTTCAAACCGTTTGCTCTTCAGGTCCAGCAACCGGTTGAGGGAGCGGAGCTGTTCGGTTTCAGCGTGCTTGGTCCTGGCCTCGCGACTGTACCGAATGGCGCGATAGGAAAAATACAGCAGCGCCATCAGCATCCAGGCCCAGATGAGGCCTCGATACAGGGCATTGGCGGAAATTCGTTTGCCTCTCAGTTCGGCGTGATGAAGAATCAGGCTCACCTCACGAGGGATCGAGCTGTCGCCGGTAGACAGCACCAGGTGACGAACGTTGGTCAACTGCGGAGTGGTTTGCTTCGGTGGCAGGTCACTGGCATAGACCCACCAGGGCGGAACGTAAAACTCGTCCAGCTTGAGCGTGTAAGAGTGGCGTCCCTCACGGGGGTTGATCACCTGCTGGTTGCTTTTGTAGGGAAACCAGATCTGATCTTCGGGCGCAAAGAAGTGGTTCAGGTATACACGCAGACTGTCTCGAGTCGACGACTGGTGCGACAGGTCCAGGTGCAGGGTGGTGTATTGCGTGAGATCCACACCTCGGTCTTCGGGGTTAAGGGCGGTAAACAGGTTGCAAAACGGATAGGTGATGGCAGTGCGTATTTCGCATTGCATGTGATAGGCGTCGTTCTGCTGGTACTGCACAATGGAGTTTCCATTCTCGGAGCGGTCATCCTCCACCCAGCCGGGATTGCCGTTCTCTGACGCGATGGGCATGACCAGGTTCATTCCCCAGTGCTGCCAGGCCATCAACGCAACGCTGATGAGCGCGAACAGCAGGACCATAGCCTCGGTGCCGAATCTTGGACCGATCCGGCGGAGAAGCCCCTGTGATGTATGGCGACTCTTCTGATTCATGGTTTATTGTAATAATTGTTGTGTTTGACGCTGCTACGGAAGTACAGCGGCCAATAAGTCACCAAAATGGCACATTTATCATCTTATTGCAAGGTCCGCAGGACCTCAGTTCTCGCTTTACCCCCTACTGCTCCAATGCCCACCAGTCGGGTAACAGACGGCGAATGCCCGGTTGGGCGAAGCGGTCGTCAATCAGATGTATCACGCCGGTATCGCCCTCTCCGCGGATCACGCGGCCCGCGGCCTGCACCACTTTGCGCAGGCCGGGGTACAGGTAGGCGTAGTCGTAGCCCTGGCCGAACTGTTCTTCCAGCCGCTGCTTAAGCGCATTGTTGGTCGGATTCATTTGGGGTAGTCCGAGTGTTGCGACAAAAGCGCCGATCAGTCGTTTGCCGGGAAGATCGATACCTTCCCCGAAGGCGCCGCCCAGTACCGCAAACCCGACACCGCTGCTGTGTTCCTGAAAAGCGGCGAGAAACGCGGCGCGAGCGGCTTCGTTCATTTTCCGTTCCTGTGCCCAGGTGGGGACGTCGGGGTAATGGACATCCAGGTGTTCGTGCACCTGTTGCAGATAGTCGTAGCTGCTGAAAAACGCGAGATAATTTCCCGTCTGCCGGTGATATTGCTCAGCAATAAGATCGGCGATGGGTGCAATGGATTGCGCGCGGTCATGGTAGCGGGTGGACAGTTGGCGGTGAGTATGAACAGTCAACTGGTCCGCGCTGAAGGGGGACGGCATGGCCATCGCCACGGAGTTGTCCGGCAGGCCCAGCAAATCGCAGTAATAGCGCGCCGGGTTCAGGGTTGCGGAAAACAGCGTCGCGCTGTGGCTGCCCTCGAACCGGGGCTTGAGTTGGGCGGCGGGAATCAGGTTGCGTGGGTTGATGACTGTTCCCCGGCGCGCCCCGCGGCGGACGTTTCCTTGGGGCGGCCTGCGCCATTCGATGTCGCACAGAAAATCACGCTCATCAAACAGTTCGGCGATTCTCAGGAACTGCAGCGCGTCGAAATAAAATTGCATCAGTTCGCTGTCCAGGGCAAAGGGATGCTCGGCGAGGTAATCGGTGATCGCCGCCGCGGTCAGTTGCAGTTGACCGATCAGCGCTTCCGGCGGTTCACTCTGCAAAATGGTGTCCCGCCCCTCCGGCAAGGATTGATTGAACTCGTTCCAACTGCGGTTGAGTGACTCCAGGCGGGATTTCAGCGCTTTCGGCGCCTGCTTTTTGGTGCGTCGGAAGCGCTGTTGATCCAGCTCCGCCGAGTACATGCCCCGGGCGCGTTCAATCAGGTTGTGAGCCTCATCCACTAACAGCGCGGTGCGCCATTGGTGGGTCTGGGTCAGCGCGAAAAGCATGGCACTCTGGTCGAAATAGTAGTTGTAATCACCGATGATGACGTCGCTCCAGCGGGCCATCTCCTGACTCAGATAATAGGGACACAGCTCATGGGCAAGGGCAATCTCGCGCAACCGCGCCTGATTCAGGCAGCGTTCCCGCGCGGCGGCTTGACGCGCCTCGGGCAGACGATCGTAAAAGCCCTTTGCCAGTGGGCAGGAATCGCCATGGCAGGCTTTATCCGGGTGTTCACAGCTTTTTTCCCGAGCCACCAGTTCCAGCGTTCTGAGCTCCGGCAAATCCAATGTCTGTAAAGCGTCCAGAGCCAGTTGGCGACCGGGGGTTTTGGCCGTGAGGAAAAACACTTTATCCAGCGACTGGGTGGCCAGGGCTTTGATTAGCGGAAACAGAGTGCCGAGGGTTTTTCCGGTGCCTGTGGGCGCCTCGGCGAGCAGGCAGCGACCGGTGGCGGCGGATTGATAGACGGCTTCGGCAAGGGGACGCTGGCCGGAACGGAACTCAACGTACGGAAACTGGAGCTCCATCGCCGCCAGATTACGTCGCTCCCGGTGCGCGAGTTCCTGTTCGGCCCAGAGGATAAAGGCCTCGCACTGAATTTCGAACTCGGCCTTCAGCTTGTCCGCCGACCAGTGTTCGGTCAGGTGGTGCTCCTCTTGCCGGACGATGTCGAAATACACCAACGCCAACTCGATCGATTCAAGTCCCTCCATTTCGCACAAAAGCGCCCCGTAGACTTTGGCTTGCGCCCAGTGCAGGGCCCGATGATTGTCGGGAATCAAGTCGAGGCTCCCGCGAAAGGTCTTGATTTCTTCCAGGCGCCCCTGCTCGGGATCATAGCCGTCCGCCCTGCCCCGCACGGTCAGGTTGTTGTAATGGCCCTTGAGGGGCACTTCCGCCCGGTAGTGGTCCGGACGGCGACGGGTCACCCACAGGTGCCCTTCCACGCCCTCCCGGGCGCTGGGTGACGGCGTAAAACGCATGTCCAGGCTGCCGCGCTTGGCGGTGAACTCGCACAGAGCCCGAACGGAGACGGTATAGGATGTGTCAGTCATCCGCGTTGTCACTCCAGCGTACGTAACACACCGAGACGGGCATCTGATGTTGCTGAAAAAATGCCAGCCAGCGCTTCTGATTGTCCTGCAAACGGTCCCCGGGGCCTTTGACCTCCAGCAGATGATAGCGGCGTTCGCGGGGCCAGAACCGGATCAGGTCCGGTAGCCCGGCGCAGTTGGCTTTGAGATCCTGCAGGAAACGCTGAAAGCACAGGGTCAGGTGCGAGGCGGGAATACACTCCAGTGCCAGAGTCAACTGTTCCCGGTCCAGTGCGCCCCAGGCAACAAAGGGGGACTGCCGCCCCGCCTTGCGCTCGAAATTCTCCAGAATGGTCGCCCGGTACTCGCCGCTGTTCAGCAGCGCCATCAGGGTATCGAAGCGGGCCGCGCGGCGCTCGACGAAATCCGGCCAGTAGAGGTCCGCCGGGCCCCGTTGGAAGGGGTGAAAAAAAGCCCCCGGCAGTGGCTCGAACACCGCGTCCCACATCAGTAAACCGAACAACCCGGTCAGTAAGGTGTTTTCGGCGTAGTACACCGGTGTCTCCGGGGTGCTCAAGTGGGTGGCGACCGCCCGCTCCACCGATGCCGCCTGGGGCAGCGTCAAATGCACTTCCGCCACCTCGGGAGGCGCCGCGCGGCGTTGGCGCTCGCCGGTCAGGGTGCGCCTTAATCGGGGCACCAGTCGCTCCAGTTGTTGTCGTTCGGCTTCGCTTTCCGGCGACTGTTGCGCCACCTGCGCCAACTCGAACGCCGCCCGGTGTTGTCCCAGGCGTTCCAGCACGCGCAGCAACCGGCCGCGAGCCCCGGGATAGCTCGAGCGCTGGTAGCCGTTCCGGGCCCGTTCCAGCTCCCCGGTGCGCTCCCAGTGACGGGCCATTTTGAACAGCAGGCGGTGGTAGTGACGGGCCAGCCAGGGCTGGTCCTCCGGCTCGGGCGGCAATTGCTCAAGAATCGCCTCTGGCGACTCGTCCTGGTGCCACTGTTGGCGGCACTCGAGCAGTCGCCAGAAGGTCTCCAGTTCGGTGCGTCGATGCACCGGTCGGGAGCGCTCATCAAAAATGACCGGCTCGTATTGATACAGGCCCAGTTCGGTCAGTACAAACTCGGACCAGTCCTGATAGCCATTACCAAAGAACAACCAGCGCAGCCGGTCGCATTGAGGCATGACGGTCAGTTGAACGAACGCCTGTGGCGATAACCCCCAACCGGACGCCGGCCGCGGCATCAGGTCCCCGGACTCCGGCTCGCCCAGCAGAATCGCCAGCGCCTCGCCCTTACGGGCGCTGGGCGGTATACCGTGGGCGTTCAGAGTGCTTCTCAACAGGGTTTTCAGTGACGGCCAGGTAAGCAGTCGGAACAGCGTTTCCAGGCTGACCTCCGGGTCCTCAACCAGCCAGCGGGCCTCTTGCAGCGGGGCGGCGGCGTCGGAAAATGGGGCGAGTTCCGGGTAATTGAGCGTCTCCGGTCGGAACAGATCCCCCTTGCGCATCACCATCCGCACCAACAGGCCGCGACTGGCCTCGGGCAGCGCCAGGGCCTGGTCGATGAAGCCGCGTTCGGCCGGGGGCAGGACATCGCCGTAGCGCTGTCGCACCCAGCCGAGTACCCAGTCGAAATTGCGCAGGTAGTAGAGCGGATCATCCAGCGATGCGGGAGTGAAAGTCAGTGTCACGTGTACCTCAATGGAACCCATGCCCCGCTGTCGATTGACGCGTCTCGGGCACGAAATATGCTGCTTTTAACCGGTGTCACGTCAATCCTGTGCCAGCGTGAAAAATTGTCATATCAACGGGTGTGTTCTACTCATATAATGACAACATGCTCTCCTTGCCTGCTCAACGCGGTGTAAAGCAACCCTATGAAAAACAAGTCAGTATTGAACCAGCTGTTTCAGGAAATCGATACGGTCATCCTCAGCCGCCAGCATCCGGTGACCGGGCTGTTGCCGGCCAGCACCAGTGTAAACCATCACGGCGATTACACGGACGCCTGGGTGCGGGATAATGTCTATTCCATCATCTGCGTCTGGGCCCTGGGCATGGCCCTGCGCCACGCCGGGGACCGGGATCGCAGCGACCAGCTTGAGCAGGCAACCATCAAACTGATGCGCGGCTTGCTCCAGTCGATGATGCGCCAGTCAGACAAAGTCGAAACTTTCAAGTCGTCCCTCGATCCGATGGATGCATTGCACGCCAAATACGACACGGCCACCGGCCTCACGGTCGTCGCCGATGACGCCTGGGGCCACTTGCAGATTGATGCGACGTCCCTGTACCTGCTGATGCTCGCGCAGATGACCGCATCGGGTTTGCGGATCGTCACCACCTTCAGCGAGGTGGATTTCGTGCAGAACCTGGTGTACTACATTTCCAGTGCCTATCGCACGCCGGATTACGGTATCTGGGAGCGTGGCAACAAGATCAACAACGGCAAAACCGAGATCAACGCCAGCTCAGTGGGCATGGCGAAGGCCGCCCTGCAAGCGCTGGACGGCTTTAACCTGTTCGGGCCCAATGGCCCCAAACGGGCCACGATTCACGTGGTCGCCGACGCCATTTCCCTGGCGCGGACCACCCTCGCCTCCCTGTTGCCCAGGGAGTCGGTATCCAAGGAGGTGGACAGTGCCCTTCTGAGCATCATCGGCTTCCCCGCTTTTGCCGTCAGCCGGGAAAAACTGGTCACCCGGACCCGTGACGAAATTCTGGGCAAACTCGGCGGTCACTATGGCTGCAAACGGTTTATCTGGGATGGCCACCAGACCGTGCTGGAAGAAACCTCCCGGTTGTATTACGAGCACTCGGAGCTGGCGAATTTCGAGCATGTCGAGTCCGAGTGGCCACTTTTTTTCACCTACCTGTACATCCAGGCACTGTTCGACGGCAACGAGTCAACGGCTCGGCACTACCGGGACCGACTGGAGTCGTTGATGGTTGAGGTGGACGGAATCGGGCTGTTACCTGAGCTGTATTACCTGCCGGACGATCGCGTTGCGGCGGAGAAGAAACAGCCGGGCTCCCAGGCTCGGGTGGCCAACGACAATGTGCCGCTGGTCTGGGCTCAGAGTCTCTACTGGACCGGTCTGATCATGCATGAAGGGCTGCTTGAGCCCGATCACCTGGACCCTCTGTCGTTGCGCCGACGGGCCACCAAGTTCATCAAATCGAATATTGCCCTGGTGGTGTTGGCCGATAACGAGATAACCAAAGACATTCTCTCCAAGCACGGTGTGATTGCCGAAACACTTCAGGAAATCAAACCACTGACGGCCCTGCCCGCGCCCGAGCTGGTCCGGGCCTATGGTCAGGTGGGCGCCAACGCCGCATTGAAACTGACCGGACGTCCGGCCCGTCGGCTGCAGAGCCTGGCCAGCTCCCAGACCTACCAGATCAACGGCAGGGTCTACCTGACGTTGTCGTGGCTGCAAAGCGAAGAGGAGGACTACCGCCTCTACGATGCCCGTTGGTTCAGCGAGAGCCTGGCGCAGGAAATCGAGCATATCCGCAAGCACTGGATCAATCAGGAAGTCGCGGTGTTCACCTTATTGATGACCCACGACCTGTGTCAGATGCCTCATATTGACACTCTGTTCGAGGCCATTCGCGCACTGCAGTTGCGCACCGAACACGAGCATGTCGGGTATGCGTCGGCCAACCTCGCCTATCGCGCTTCCCGGGTGAATGCACTGAGTATTCGTGATGTGAAACTGGAGCCACTGGCGCCCCGTGCTTGTTCCCATTGTCTGATCGAGTGGGACGATCTCGACCCGCAGGCCCAGGCGATCTGGGACGCGTTCCCGCACGCATCGGAAATCGAACTTCAGAAGCAACTGGCCGGTTTTATTCACCATCGGGACCTGGATGCCCTGGTCGGCCAGCACGACGCTCAGCCGGTGACGTTGCAGCAGTGGCTGGAAATTCTGTACCGCCGCGCGCGCGAGCTGAATCACTGGTTGATGGCCCGCTACTGCTTTGCGGCACTGAACCGTTTTCACAGTGACCTGGCCGGCAGCCTGTCGGTGCTCGCCATGCGGCACCTGCTGGTCGTGCTGGGAGACAAAAAGCGTGAATTCATTGTCAGTGCCCACCTGGACAACGATGAACTGATGAATGGCCTCTTGCGGACCTACAAGGATCCGGTCGAGCGCACCCTGGCACAGGAAATGTTGGCTCAGATCGGCACCCTGGTCCGTACCCGGCCCGAGCTGTTCGATGGGCTGCGCTCGATTCACCTGCACAATTTCATGCAACTGTGTCTGCGCCAGGGGCACGTGGGTAACGATTATTGCTCACTGGATGAGTTGGGCCTGCTGCCGCCGTCGACGGTGATGCAGCGCCTGGTGGACATTCTTACCTACCAGCGTCGCATCTTCACCGAGGAAGTTCAGCTAAGCAAACCCGAGCCCGGCGCGATCCCGCGGACGGCCGCTGAGCAGTACCACGCGCTGGATGCGGACTGGTTTGAATGGCGTCTGGCCCGTGGGCTGGTCACACGGTTGGACAACGACTTTCTGAAAGCCATCTGGCAGAGCCTGTCTCACGCCACCGTGCTCGAATTTGGCGATCGCGGCAGTGAGGACTCGACGCTTGATTGCGAGCTGGTGCGCAGCTCCATGACTTCGGGGGAAGAAAGTTTTGCCCAGTTGATTGACCGACTGACCCAAAAGCTTCACCCGGCTTACTACAAAACGGCCATCGTGGAAACGCTATCGGCGTTTACCCGATATTGCGAGGCAAACCCGGACGCCTACTTTGACGCGCCGGTGGTCTTCAGTCAGGTGCTGGAAGCGGCCGCACGGCGGTACGTCGCGGAAAAGGATCATGCCAAGCCCGGTACCCGGGATATCGACAACCTGCTGGAGCAGTCCCCGGGTGTCTTGCAGACCTACGTCAATCAGGTGCTGATGGAGCTGGACACGGCCACCCAGACCGTCTGATGAACCCGGTGGCATGACAGTGATGCTCAGCGGAACACGTCGTCTTCGTCTTCCGCGTAATAGCGCCCCGGCGTGATATCGGAGTAAGTCAGGCGCTGGGCCTTGAGGCGGTCGACGTCCTGCGCGATCTGCTCGACCATTACACGAATTTCATCCCGTGCTACCGCTTCGCGCATTGCATTGCCCCAGATGGAGAGCTGGCGGGTGCGTACTTTCCGGGTATCCGCATCCTTGGCCCACTCGCTGGCAATAAATCGTCCGGCATCGTAGAACTCCCGTGCAAGCTCGGCCCGTTCATCGGGGTCGGCCACTCCGGCCAGAATCTCGGGCACCAGATCGTTCCACCCCTGCGGATACAGCTTCCACCCCTGATAAAAACGGGTGATCCAGGTCAGGTATTCTTCTTCGGACTGAACCGCCTGATTGCGTTGGTCCGCCGCGTACAACGCCTCAAACTCGGAACGGGGCGGTATGTTCTCGGGCCAGGCGCTGCGGCTGATATCCGGCTGGAACATTGCGCAGCCGGACAGAACGCTGAGTAGTACGGCGACAATCAGCCCTTTGGTGTTATGAACGGCCACGACGATCGGTCTCGGAAGACGGTTTATCAACGGAGTAGTCGCCTTCGATTACATTGCCCCGGTTGCCGGAGCCTGAGCCGGGACCTTGCCCGCTGGCCCGCCGGGCCGCCTGCTCCGCCTGGGCACGCATCTGCTCGGTGCGTTTGCGGAAGCGACGCCGCAACAGTGGCATGGCCAGCCAGCCGACCAGCAAAAACACCAGGGCAATGACCAGGCCAATAAGCATCAGAAGGCCAAAAACCACCCAGGCGAGAAACAGCTTCGGGCCACGCCACCGCGAGCTGGACCGGGCCTTCTCCCGCCACTGCTGGGCGGCGCGCCAGGCGGCATTCCGGCGGTCGTACTGATCGTTCATACTGCGTATTCCGTAGTTCTGTTACCAGGGTGCGGGCGGGCCAGCCTCGATGGCGGCCTCACGCCCTCACCGGGAAGCATACCCTAGCATAAAGCAGATCAAAACGCCCTGCCCCGGGTGAGATTGAAGACAAATCTTAACGCAGTGGAGATTTGCGCCTTTTGCCTCAGGCGGTATGCTGAAGCGTGTTGAAGGAACCCAGGAGATAAACCGGTATGAAGATGATTGCCATCCCTCGCCCACTGTACAGCCTTTTGCTCCTGCTGGCCGCCTCCTGGGCCACGGCGCAGGAGCCCCCCAGAGTCGAGGCCGTTCGGGTGGCGGAGAGGCCGGTCATCGAGACGGTTCCATTGACCGGCTCGGTCACGGCGGAGCAGCGATCGCTGCTTTCGCCCCAGGTGGCCGGGCTGGTGTCTCGCCTGGCGGTTGATACCGGGGACCGGGTCAACGCCGGCGACCTCCTGCTGGAACTGGATCCCGAGCTGGTCCGTATAGATCGGGACCAGGCGGCGGCGGACCTGGCCAGCGCCCAAGCACAGTGGGAGGACAGTGAACGTCAGCTCAATGAAGCCCGGTCGCTGCGCGATGGTGCCATCGCCGCCAGTGACATTCGGCGCCTGGAAGCCGAAGAGCGGGTCAGCCGGGCCAACCGGGACGCCGCCCAGGCCCGGTTGCGCCGACTGGAGGCGGAGTTGGAGCGACACCAGGTCAGAGCCCCGTTCGACGGTGTGGTCAGTTCCCGTCAGGTGGATCTGGGCGAATGGGTGTCCCCGGGGAATCCGTTGATGGAGCTGGTCGCCAGCGCCCCACTGCGGGTTCACTTCCAGGTGCCCCAGCGTTATTTTCCGAGCGTCAGCGAGCAGTCCAGTCTGGCACTGCGTTTTGACGCTTACCCTGACACTGAAGTCACCGGCCGGGTTCATCGTAAAGTCCCCCTCAGCGAGACGGGTGCACGGACCTTTCTGTTGCGCGTGACCCCACCCGACGACGCCCCGCCACTGATTCCCGGTCTGTCCACCTCCGGACTTCTGGAGTTGAATACCGAGCGAACCGGTCTCTCGGTGCCCCGTGACGCCCTGATCCGCTATCCGGATGGTCGGGTCAGTGTCTGGGTCGTAACCGAGGCGGAACAGGGCCAGGTCAGCAGCGTCCGCGAGCAGCAGGTCACGCCGGGCATCAGCGCCTCGGGTCGGGTGGAAATCCGCTCCGGCCTGTCGTCCGGTGATGTGGTGGTGACGTTGGGCAACGAAGCCCTGCAGGAGGGGCAGGACGTTCTGCCCGAGCGTATTGTCGACGGGGCGGAAACCGGCAAGGGAGGTGACCGCTGATGTTTCACTGGGTTGTCCGCCACGGCATTCTGGTTACCGTCACCGTTCTGATCATCTGCGTTTTGGGTGTGTTGGCGGCGCTGCGCATTCCGGTACAGATGATTCCGGACCTGGAAGTTCGCACCATTTCCATTCGCACCAGTTGGCCCGGCGCCACGCCCCAGGACGTGGAAAAAGAAATCCTCATTGAGCAGGAGGAGTATCTGCGCAACATCCCCTACCTGGTGGAAATGCAGAGCACCGCGGATTTCGGTTCGGCGCAGATCGAGCTGGAGTTTCCATTCGGGGTGGATATCAACGAGACCCTGATCCGTGTCAACAACGCCCTGACCCAGGTCCCCTCCTATCCGGAAAATGTGGACGAACCCAGCGTCTACGCCACCTCATTTTCCGCCAACGCCTTCATGTATTTCCGTATCTCCCCGCTGGAGGGTAACCCTCGGGAACTGGATATGGACATGATGCGCGATTTCATTGAAGACAACGTCAGGCCGCGCATGTCCGGCGTACCCGGTGTTTCAGAGGTCAATGTCGGTGGCGGCGCCGAGCGCCAGATTCAGATTCACCTGAACCCCGAGCGTCTCGCGGAGCGGGAGATCACTCTGACCCAGGTGCGTGACGCCATTCGCGAGCGCAATCGGGACCTGTCCGGCGGCGAAGTGGAAAGCGGCAAGCGGCGTTATCTGCTGCGCACCATGGGCCGTTTCGAGGACCTTGAGGACCTGGAAAATCTGATTCTCGAACGCCGGGGAGACAGCATTACCCGCCTCTCGGATGTGGCTGAGGTCAGCCTCGATCATTTCAAGATCCGCCAGACCTCCTACGTCAACACCCGTCCCGTCATCAGCCTGTCCGTGCGACGGGAAAGCGGCTCCAATGTGATCGCCATCAAGGAGGCCATGATGGCCGAGGTGGAGCGGATCAACCGGGACCTGCTCAACCCCGAGGGTATGGAACTAGCGCTGACCGCTGACGATGTGGTGTATGTGCAGGCGTCGGTGTTCAACGTCTGGAAAAACCTGATTCTCGGCGCCCTGCTGGCCACTGGCATCATGTACGCCTTCATGCGCTCGTTCCGTGCCACCGCCCTGGGGGTTGTGGGTATTCCCATCTGTACGATCGCCGCGTTTCTCGGGTTGCTGATTGCCGGCCGGACCATCAATGTCATCTCGCTCGCCGGCGTTGCCTTCGCCATCGGCATGACCCTCGACAACAGTATCGTGGTGCTCGAAAGCATCGAGCTGGAGCGTCGCAAAGGATTGAAAAAACTGCAGGCCGCCGTCTCCGGTGTGCAGAAAGTCTGGCCCGCGGTGCTGGCGTCCACCCTCACCACCGTGATGGTTTTTCTGCCGGTGGTTTTCATCGCCGAAGAGGCCGGACAACTGTACTCGGACATCGCCATTGCCATTTCCGCCTCGATTCTGGTGTCCATGCTGGTGGCAATCACCGTCATTCCGACGGCGAGCGCCCGACTGAAATTTGAGGGCGCGTCTGGTGGCGAGGACGAACATCCACTGCAGCAGCGGATTACCCGGCAGATTCACTGGCTGATCGAAACGCCCAGGCGTCGCATTAGCGCCATTGTGATCACCGTCGTGATCAGTGGCGCCATCGTGTTGTTCCTGACCCCGCCGGCGGAATACCTGCCCGAGGGCGAGGAGCCGAAAACCTTCGCCTCCATGAATGCCCCGCCGGGCTATAACCTCGAGACCATGGAGGCCATTGGCATGGAACTCCAGGAATACTTCATGCCCTACGTGGACGATGAGCCGGAGGCCTACGAGCGCGGGGAAACCGAGGTGCCTGCCATGAAGTACATCAACCTCGGCATTTCGCCCCAGAACCTGCGTATCATCACCGAATCCAAAGACCCGGGGCAGATCGAGGACCTGATGGCCGCTCTGGTGAAGCAGTACGAAACCTACCCGGGAATGCGGGCATTCGCCGCTCGCGGCTCCATCATCAGCAGCAACGACGGCGGCACGCGCAGCGTGAATCTGGACATCTCCGGGCCGGATCTCGCCAGTCTGTTTCAGGTGGCGCAGGCCGCTTACGCCCGCGCTGAAACGGTGTTTGACAACCCGAGCATCCAGACCCGGCCCTCCAGTCTGTCGCTGGCCCAACCCCTGCTGGAAATCCGCCCCGACTGGGATCGGGCGGCGGAACTCGGCCTGAATACCGAGGACATCGGTTTCTCCGTTTCAGCGCTGACGGACGGCGCGTTTGTGAACGAGTTCTTTCTCGCCGATGATAAAATCGATATCTACCTGTACAACCAGCAGGGACCCGGCGCGGATCTGGACACGCTCCAGGATATCGCCGTCTACATACCCGAGCGCGGTACCCTGCCCCTCTCTGACTTCGCCCGGATGATGGAAACTGTGGATACCAGTAGCATCCGCCGTCTGGACGGCCGTCGCACCGTGACGCTGAACATTATTCCGCCCCGTTCGGTGGCGCTCGAGACTGGCGTGGAGCGGGTACGTGAAGACGTGGTGGGTTACCTTCAGGACAATGGCCAGGTGCCCACCGGCGTTACCCTGAACATCTCCGGGGCCGCCGACCAACTGGACGCCACACGCGAGTCCCTGAGCAGCAACTACCTGGTCGCTCTGTTCATTGTCTATCTGCTGATGGTCGCCATCTTTACCCACTGGGGCTATCCGCTGTTGATCATGACCACCATTCCTCTGGGTATTGCCGGCGGTATCGCCGGGCTCGCCTTGCTCAACCTGGTCGGCAGCGTCACCTCGGCGCTCGGTCTCGGGGGCATCAGCCAGCCCTTCGACATGATCTCCATGCTCGGCTTTCTGATCCTGATGGGCACGGTGGTCAATAACCCGATCCTGATCGTTCACCGCGCCATCAGCAATCTCAAAGAGGAGGCCATGGACTCGGTGCATGCCGTGCGTGAAGCGGTCAGCTCGCGTCTTCGGCCCATCGCCATCTCCACGATCACCACCATTGTCGGCCTGGCGCCCCTGGTGTTTCTGCCGGGCGCCGGCAGCGAGCTGTACCGGGGGGTCGGGGTCATTGTCATGGCCGGTATCATCGGCGCCACTCTGGTGACGCTGACCATGTTGCCCTCGCTGACGGTAATGGTTCTGAATTGGACTGAGCGGAAAAACCGGTATACTGGCAGCCCTCATTAATGCACTGAGCTCGTCGGGACAGGAGCTGCCATGCTGCCGTTGCGTTTTATAGACCGGGTCAAATTTTTTGTCGAGCGCCAATTCGTCAAAGGCGCCCTGTTTCAGTTACTGGTGGTTGGCGCCATTATCGCGCTCATTTCAATCACCGGAGGCTTGCTGGCCTTTCCCGCCGGTGAGGGAGAAGACGTCGGTGACGCCGTCTGGTGGGCGTTTCTGCGCTTGACGGATCCGGGGTATCTCGGGGATGACGAAGGCACCTGGTTACGCTTCGTGTCGACCCTGTTGACCGTCAGTGGCTATGTGGTGTTCATGGGTACTCTGGTGGCCATTCTCACCCGGTCGCTGATCGCGCGTATGACCGCCCTTGAGCGTGGGCTTACCCCGGTGGCCTTCCGCAATCACGTCGTGATCGTTGGCTGGAACAGTCGCACCCTGCCCCTCATCCGGGAACTGTTGAGTGCTTCCGGCTCCATGCGCCAGCACCTGCTCGGGCAGGACAGCTCGCGTCTCAAACTGGTGGTGCTGGCGGAGGATATGTCCGCCGTGCAGGCCGAGGAACTCCGTGCGGAGCCTGGGATCGGTCGCAAGGCCCGACAGATCGTATTGCGCTCGGGCAGTCCTCTGCAGCCCGATGCCCTGCACCGCGCCGCCTGTCTCAATGCGGCCGCGGTCATCATTCCCAGTGGTTCCCACGAGCTCAACAGTCTGGTCAGTTCGGATGTGGAAACCATCAAGGCGCTGATGTCCCTGGATGCCCAGGCCCGCACCGAGCGCGTTCCCCGACCGTTTGTCGTGGCCGAGATTCAGGATCTGCGCAAACTGCCCATCGCCCGGCGAGCCTACGAGGGACCACTGCAAGTAGTACCCGGCGATGCGACCATTGCCAGCCTCATGGCGCAGAACCTGATTCACCCGGGGCTGTCCGAGGTCTACAACGAATTATTGACCGATCAGAGTGGCAATGAATTTTATGTGCGCAGTGGCGAGCACTTCGCGGGCGATTCCCTGGCCAGCATTGCCATGCGTTGCCCGCGTGCGGTGGTCTGTGGCCTGCTGCACCGTGAGCAGGACGGCTGGCGCGTGCAGTTGAACGCACCGTCCGATGCGGTTGTGGCGGCCTCGGATAAGGTCGTCTTCATTGCACCGGAATTCCGTGATACCCAACCGTTGAAGGCGTCCGGCTACCGACTCAATCCGGTGGAGCGCAAGGCGCTGGGTGAGAAGCACAAACCGGCGAACCGCGTTACCCGAAAGAGAGTGCTGATTCTCGGTTGGAATAATCGCCTGCCCGCTCTGGTGCATGAGCTGGGCAGTTACCGGCAGTACCGGTTTGAGCTCGATATTGTTTCTGTTGTGCCGCCGGACGAGCGCGAACTATCCATCGCCCGCTATCATTTGGGAGACGTTCGGGCACAGTGCCGGCATATCGAGACGGATTTCATGCAGGAAGGCGAGCTTTATGATATCGAGCCGGCCCAGTATGACAGCATCATACTCACCAGCAGTGATCGTCTGGGCAGTGGTGAGGAGGCCGATGCGCGGGCCATCGTGGGCCAGAGTATTCTCGAAGAGCACCTCAAACATGTCAGTACACCGCCGCATTTGCTTTTGGAACTGAGCGACCCGGACAACGCGATTCTGCTGGGCCACCAGCACGGCGAAACCATCATCAGCCCGCTGATTCTCAGTCATCTGCTCGCGCAGGTCGCGTTGCGCCCGGAGCTGCGACTGGTGTTCGATGAGCTGTTTACCGAAGGCGGCGCCGAGATTTTCTTCCGCTCCCCCACCGACTACGGTATTCAGGGATCATTGCCGTTCTGGAAGCTGGAAACCCTGGCCGGGGAGCGCGGCGAGACAGCGCTCGGCGTTTACTATCATGAGGCGCGTAACGGGCGTCATCTGCAACTGAATCCAGCGCGGGATGCCGCGCTGGAGATTTCACCCCAAGACCAGTTGGTGATACTGACCGATACTGGCATCCATAAAGCCATCCATACAGGAGTGCAACAACAATGACAGACCTTCCCAATCGTCGGCAATTCATCACCGGTGCAGCGGCTCTGGGCGCTGCCGTCATGCTGCCCGGTGCCCAGGCTCACAACCATAATGAGCCCGCCCAGCAAAACGGAAAGTCATCACAGGTGGCCGTTCCCAAGCTCACGCACAGCGTCTTTTTCTGGTTGAAAAACCCGGACTCCGAGGAAGATCGGGAAGCGTTGATCGCCGGATTGAAGACACTGAAAGAGATCGAGACCGTGCGCGGCATTCATATTGGCGTGCCGGCCTCAACGGAAAAACGGGATGTGGTGGATAACAGCTACCAGGTATCAGAGTTGCTGTTGTTCGATGACGTTGAAGGACAGAACGCCTACCAGGTGCATCCGATCCACCAGAAGTTTGTGGAGGACTGTTCGCACCTGTGGCGGAAGGTCACAGTATTTGATTCGATCGAAGTGTAAGTCGCGGGTCGTGAGATTGCGCGATTGTCGGGTTACGCGCAGCGCGTAACCCGACAAGCATGCAACTCACTGCCGACGCGATTTCGCACCCAAAGCTTTCCGCAGGCCCACTAACCCAAACACAAGCATCAACCACCCCATGGCACCACCGGAACTGCCACCGGAGTCTTTGTCGTCCACTGTATCGATCAGCGTATTGGGAACCGGATCGAGATCCGCCGCCGAGTTTTCCGCATCATCAATCACCCGTACCGACAGCAGCGTCACCAGGTGGGTGGAATCCACCTCCACATCGTTTTCCAGTTCCTCTTCCCCATAATTGCGCAGGGGTAAATTGGTGAACGCACCTTGCAGGTTGAACCGCGGCAGTTCCGCAATGTCTTCAAGGACGGACATACCACTGATCACTTCCCCAAAGACCGTAAAACCGCCGTTCTGTACGTCCAGGTTTTCGTGATTGTTTTCCAGATTGAAGAACCACTGCGAGGTTGCACTGTTCGGGTCATTGCCCAACTTGGCCATCGCAATGGTGCCCTGGCGGTTGGACCACTCGGGCTCATTGACCACCGGATCATCGGTCTCAATGCTTTCTACATCACCGCTGTCTTCGATATACAGAAAACCGCCGCCCTGAAGGATAAACTCGGGGACCAGTCGATGAAAAAACGTATTGTCGTAAGCACCCGATTCCACATAGGACAAGAAGTTGTCGACAGTCTCCGGGGTGGTCTCATCGTAAAGATTGACCTGGACGTTACCGAGTACCGTTTCAAATTCAACAATGGTGGCCAGCGCGGGTGAGCTGGAGAGCGCAGCGGTCGATGCCAGAGCAGCAGCGGCAACAAGTGGCTTAAGCATGAAAGATTCCTTAGAGTGAGTCATTATATACCGCCACTTTAGCAAAGCCCCTGTCTTGAATCTGTAACCTTTTGTAGAGGGCTGTTAACAGTTTGTAACGAGACTCGTTCGAGCCCCGCTCAGGCGGGATCGACATGGTCCCGGGCGAACTGCCAGGCAACGCGGCCACTGCGGGCGCCCCGGGTCCGGTGCCACAATAAGGCTTCTGCCTCCACCTCATCGCTCCATTGCCCACCAAGCGCTTCCACCCAATAGCGGGCTGCCGCGAGGTACTCGTTCTGACTGAACGGGTAGAAGCTCAACCACAAACCGAACCGGTCCGACAGTGAGGTTTTCTCCTCGATACTGTCACTCGGGCGAAGCTCCCCTTCCTCATAGCTGACATCGAGGTTGTCCCGCATGGTCTGGGGCAACAGGTGACGTCGATTGGACGTGGCGTAAAACACAATGTTGTCCGCCGGGGATGCAATGGAACCATCCAGTGCGGACTTCAGGGCTTTGTAGCTGGCATCTCCTTCCTCAAAAGACAGGTCGTCGCAGAACACAATAAAGTGCTCCGGGCGTTCTTCCAGCAGTACCAGGATATCGGTCAGATTGGGCAGGTCCGTCTTATCCACCTCCACCAGTTTCAGACCCTGGTTGGAAAAGGTATTCCAGACCCCCTTGATCAGAGTGGACTTGCCGGTTCCGCGGGCACCGGTAAGCAGGACATTGTTGGCCGGCTTCCCTTCCAGAAAGCGCCGGGTGTTGCGCACCAGTGTTTCCTTGTGCGCATCAATATTCTGTAACGCCTCCAACGCCACTCGATGCGGGTGGCGCACCGCTTGCAGAAATCCCCGACCGTTGACAGTCCGCCAACGAAACGCCTCGGCGGTCCAGTCGATGGGCGGACTTTCTGGTGGCAGCAATCCCTCTACCCGATCCAGCAGTTGATCCAGCCGGTCAATAATGGAATCCATCGTGGTCATGATGTTACTCCTGAGGTGTTCGGGTTCGGTTCGACTGGCGCACCAGTTCCTTCAGCTCGCGCAGCTCATTCTGCAGCTCTCGCAAGGTCGGCTCGCCCTCTTCCTGACGTTCTTTGCGGTGCTGTTCGTCCAGCACGTTGACGACAATCCCGATAATCATGTTGAGAAACGCGAAGGCCGACAGGAAGATGAAAGTCACATAGAACACCCAACTGAACGGATAATCCGTCATGGTTTCATACATCACATCGGTCCAGTCCTCAAACGTCATGATCCGGAACAGGGTCAACATACTGATGGCGATATCACCCCACAGCGTCTCATTGACACTGGCGAAAAACATGCCGCCAATGGCGGCGTAGATATAGAAGATGATAAACATCATCAACGCCACATAACCGAGCTGGGGTAAGGCTCGCAGCAGGGAGATCAGCAGCGTGCGCAGCTCCGGAATGATGGACACCATGCGCAGCACCCGGAATACCCGCACCAGACGTCCCACCAGCGCCAGCTCGCTGTCTTCAATGGGAATCAGGCTGACCACGACGATGGTGGTATCAAACAGGTTCCAGCCGGACTTGAAAAAATCCCGTTTCCTGGGCTCGCCCAGAAAGCGAATGGTGATTTCCACCAGAAAGAAGACGGTGATGAACCAGTCGGTAATGACAATCGCATTGGAGATCAGCGGAGGAATGTCATAGGTCTTGGCCCCGATAACCAGGGCCGAGAAGATGATGATACCCACCACAAACAGCTCGAAGGCCTTGTTGGTGCGCAGTTGGTTGAACCGGGATTGCAACGTATCGTTTGATATCATTCGACTTCTTCCAGAAAATCCAGCTCCGCCTGCTGGCGTATGGTCTGGCGGTGGTTCGCCATCAACGCCTGAATCCGTTCCCGATCGCACTCCTGACGATCCAGAACCACCCGGGTCTGCAGCTCCCCCACCCGCTCGCGCGTGGCACACTTGCTGAACACAAACTGATTGGAAATCAGCTCCAGGAACGGCCCGGACTTACTGCTGGGCATGATGAACAACAGCTGCAGCCCCAGGCTTTCGGTCAGGTAGTGAATCACCTCCCGAGAGCGGTGCTCATCCATCTTGGAGAAAGCTTCATCCACCAGTACCATCCGCAAATGACTGTTACCCTCGCCAAACCGGAACGCCGAGGTAATGGCCGCGCTGCGAATAATATACGCCGGCGTCTCCAGTTGGCCACCGGAACCGGTACCGTACTGGCTCAGGGCGATGGGTTGTTTGCCTTCCGGTTCCTTGTAAATTTCATAGCGACGGTAATTCCGGTAGTCGGCGATCCGTTCCAGCTCTCTCAGTGCCTTCTGTTCGTCGTCATCCAGCAGCATGGACATCAGGCGCTCGCGCACCTTCTGGTGCCTGGGTTCAAGCTCGATATCGAACAGGGTCGCGCCATCGCCGAGACTCGGATTATCGATGATCGCCTTGAAAAACTGCCAGTATTCCTTGAACTCCGGCACCCACTGCCAATCAAACCGGAACCGCTCCCGGTCCGCCCCGAAACGATGGTGCTCCAGCTCCCGGTTCAGATCCTCCAGAACCCGCTTGCCATCGTTGATGGCCTGGTAGATCGAGTGACAGAGGTTGGTCACAAAGGCGTTGTTGAAGCTGTCCCGCAGGGACTGCAGTTCGCTGTGGCGCTGGGCCAGGATGTGGTTTTTATCCCGGTTGTACAGGCTGTCGAACTGGCGGCGTAACTGGCAGATCCGGGCGAAGTTTTCCCGTCCAAACTCGTCACTGAAATCCAGCTCCAGGGCAAAGGCATCCGCCGGGCGGCACTGCTGGTTGTGCTGCAACACACTCTGTTGGAGTTTATGCAGTGCGCTTTTCAGCTCGCCCTGCACATCCGCGAGGCGGGCTTCGTAGTAACGCGCTTCGCGCAGGTCGTCGTCGACTTCGGCCAGTCGCGCTTCGGCATCAAAACCCGGCGTCAGTGTATCAAGGCCCTCCAGGCTCTGCTCACACTGCTCAACCACCGCGAGGGTCTGGTCCTGATCCCGATCCAGCGTCTGGCAGCGACTGTCGATATTTTTCAATTCCGCCAGCAGATTGGCGCGCTCTTCGTTCAGCGCACGCGCCTGGGCGGCCTGTTCATCCACCCGGCCCTTCAACGCCTGGAGCTCCTCTTCCAGGGCCTCACCGGCGCTCAGGTCGAGCTGCTCGGCCTGTTGCTCCAGGGACTGCAGGCGACGCTGGGCGCTGAGCAGGGTTTGCAGGCAGTTGCCGTGTTCCGGCACACTCAGCCGGTCCACTGCGGCGAGCAGTTGCCGGGCTTCGTCAGCCAGGTCACGGCTTGCCTGCCACTCGCGGGTCAGCGCCTCATGCTCCCGACGGCGGGCGGCCAACGCCCGCTCACGGGCGCTCTGGCCGAACACCAGATCGCTGTCGGCAATATCGCAGCGGAACAGGGAATAATTCCCGGAGCCGAGGCAGTCCCGTGTGACCCCCCGTCGGGTATTGCGCAGCGTATCCGCATCCGGCACCCGCTGCACTGAGCCGTAGCTCGCCTTCAGGTATTGCTCGGCGGTGTCGTGATTGAATTGCATCACTTCCACCACACTGCCCTGGGGCAAAGCACCCAGCTTTTCATTATCCCGCCGGGCCTTGTGACCCTGAATCACGCGCGCTTTTTGACCGGGGCCGTTCAGGGAACGGACCAGTCGGATGGCATCCGCCTCATAGTCCGGATCCACAATCAACCCGAAACGGGCGCCGCCGAGGTAGCCCTCAATGGCGGACTGCCACTCCGGGTCGGTCACTTCCACCTGATCGCACAGCACCCGGGCATCGGCTTCCGGCAGCTGTTTGTGCAGCTCCGCCAGCGCCTGTTGCACGTAGGGCGGGTAACTGACCTCCCGAGCTTCCAGTGCCCCCATTTCCCGTCCCAGGCGCTCCACCCGCGCCTGTACCTGGTCGCAGGCCTGCTGGCGCTTGTCACACTCGCGTGCCAGACGATCCCGCAGGTTGGGCACGCCCTCGTCGCTCTCAAACCAGTCCGCCCACCACTGGCGGTGCTGTTGTTGCTGAGACAACGCCTGATCCAGACGGGATTCCAGCGGGCTGATGTCGATCCAGTCCCGGTTGAGCAGCTCATGGGCGTCCAGCCGGGCGTCATCCTCGGCAATCGCTTTCAGTCGGGCGTTACGGGATTTATCGGCCAGTTCGGGTAGCACCAGTGACAGGGATGTCCGGCGCAATCCGTCGTGCAGCACCTTGGCGTTCTCACGGTTGCGGTCGACCCTTTGCAACTGCTCAAGCAGCGTTGGCACCGTCGCGTGCAGTCGCTGTTCTTCGGCTTTACGTTCCTGGGCAAGTTGGTCTTTTTCCCGCAGCCCGGGAATCCCGAGACGGCGGGTGTTCAGATCCAGCAACTGTTGTTGCAGGTCGTCGCGGCGCTGCTCACTCAGTTCAATGGCCTGGCGGTTGGCCTCCACCGCTTCCCGCTGGCTCTGCTGTTTGCGTTTTTCCGCGAGATAACGGTTCTGGCAGTCACTGTATCGACGTCGGGCCAGACCGTAGTGGAGCAGTTGCCAGTCGAGCCATTGTTCGATAAACCCGCCGGCGGTAAGGCGTCCCTGATTGAGTCGCTCGATCGCTTCGCGCAACTGGCGGGCGTCTGACTCCATACCGTGAATGCGTTTGAGCATTGAGGAAACCGAGCGAATCGCCTCCCCCAGATCCCGGGGCTCCAGTACTTCATTGGCGACAAACTCATCAATGCCCTTGATGGGTTTATAGGCCATAAAGCGGGAAAACGCCCGGGCGGCATTGATGGCCTCTCGCTCGGAAACGGCATCCTGCCGATCCCGAATCAGGCCGTATAGTCGACCCAGATAGGCTTTTTTCTTATCGTACTTCTCCACGGACTCCGGACCAAACTGTTTGCGCAATAGAGCGTAAGCCCGATCCAGAGGCAGTACATAGCGGCCACCGGTATCGCTTTTCAACAGGTCTGACAAGCCAATCTGCACACCGGGCAATAACAGGAATTGCAGTTCGTCCAAGCGCGCCACCCGTTGCTGGCCCGCACCTTCAAGGTGGGCGCGCATCCCGATCAGGGCGGTAAACGGTTCGCTGGTCTCCCCTGGCGTGGGGTAAAACACGGCGCCAAGATAGCCATCACAGCCCTCGGGCCGGGCGTAGGCACCGTCATCGCAGCCGAGTACGTAGGAGGCGAGCGTGCGCACCTGCTTGCCACCCCGCCCGCGCTGGCTGGCTTCATCCTGTCCGGGGTTGAAGTGGAACAGGTTGTCGTGAGCGGCGGTCATGATGGTCTGGATGGCATCCGCCGCGGTGGTTTTGCCCGAACCATTCCCCCCGGAAAAGAGGTTGATCGGGCCGAATTCACATTCGGTGTTGGGGATGTTGCCCCAGTGGATGTAGATGAATTTTTTCAGATACATAAATCAGGTCCGCTCCCCGGAAAATATCGATGCACCTTCCGGTTCTGCTTCACCGGCCTCATCCTCGGTCGGTGCTTCGGCTTCGATATCCTGCCTCAGGTTATCCAGCCATTCATTGTTCACCAGGTTCACAATCAATGGCCGCACCTTGACCCAGCTGTCCGTCTGTTCCAGATCCGCCTCCTGGGCGTAATGAATCAGCCGCAACTGACGTAACCGGCGGAACAACTGACGGCGCTCCGCCAGGGCTTCGGGCAGGCTGCGTTGCAGAAGGTTCTTGCTGGCCAGCGCCACCGCTTCCAGGGACAGCGTCGCGCAGCCCTGCTCGTCAATCACGCCTTCGCGCACCGCCTTGTCATATTCCGCGCGCAAAATCAGCACCAGCGCAATTTCCGCCTGATTCAGTCGTGTGCGGAAGCCGCCGTTGAACGGCTCGTCACTTTCATCTTCGAGACCCGGTACCCGCGCACCGGGGGGAATCAGGCGGACAAACTGAAAGCGCGTGTCGTGTTGCAGACGAACCCCCATCAGGCTCAGGTAGTCATCCACCAGCGCCTCAATACGCTCAAAGCGATCGTACAACTCAGCTTCCACCTGACTGTCGTCCCGACACAATACGCCGTAGTCCAGCAGTCGCTGAATCAATTCCCGCCACTCCTTGAGTGTCAGGTTGTGGGTGTCGAGGGCCCGTTCCAGGCTATCGGTCAGAGGGCTCATTGGCTTCCTCGGTCAGTTCAATAATGTATTCGTCGCGGCGAGAGAAGAAATCGCCCTCGGTAATGCGCGGACTCTCCGCCAACCAGGCCTCATCCTGTCGCACCCGGAAGCCAAACTCGGACGACAGATTGGCCGCCGCGCCCACTTCCGTGGCCCGCGCCAGGCTCAACAGCTCCGGTATACTCACCGCCGTCAGTGCGCCGCTACTGACCTGCCCTTGATCATTCAATGCCTGCTGGACATAGGCTCGAACATCTTTCCCCTGGAGGGAAAAGGCCTGCTCCAACGCCTGTTGAATGTACAGCTGTTTCTGGGCGTCGCGGTCCAGAGGGCGATCATCGTCCAGGTCGCTGCGAATCGGAGCCCGGGACCGTCGTTCACGCAGTACCAGCTGACCGGGATCGATATAGCGCAAGTGCAGTGCGGACCAGTCCTCTCCGTGGCGCTGCAAGAGTTCATCCTGTCGCTCGCGAGGTTGCGCGGCCAATAGCTGACACAGTTCCAGGGCGCCATCCCCGCTCTGGGCGTGAATGTAGCTGAGCTGACGAATGATGATGTCGGCCCGTTGGGTGAAGGTGTTCAGAGCTTTGCGCAGCGCCGGCAACATGACATCGCAGGCGTTCTTCAGTCGCGTTTCGATGGTCTGGAGCAGGGTCTCCAGCAGTGAGCTGCCCGGCACCACCCGCTGGGGTAGCAGAGCGCGCAGGCGCAGTTCCATCACCGCTCGCCAGTCTTTTTCCGCGGTCTCCGGATCACCTTCGCCGTATTTGCGTTTGCGTCGAATCCGGGTGATGATCCGGGCCACCTGGTCACGGTACTTTTCCACGCTGTCGGCGGACAGCCGGACTTCCAGATCGGGCTTGAAGACTTTTTCCATGAAGTCGAAAAATTCATCACTGGCCTGCTGCACCAGTTGCCGGGCTTCCACGTCGCGGACCAGTTGCCGCTTACGCTCTTCCAGTTCGGCAATCACATCGGTGAAGTCGCTGATGATCCGCTCGGAGTATTCGTAGGCGTCCAACAGATCGTGCACTTCGCCACGGTCCAGAAAAGCCTGAAGACTGTTTCGGGTATTGCGGGTGTTGCGATGCCGGGTGCGAAAATCATTGTGCTGGTTGGCGGCGAAGGGCTGGGTAAACAGCCGCCCCATACGGGAGAAACCGTAACTGCTCTGCAGGTTGGCATCGTCCACCCGCCGCTCCAGCCAACCGGCTTCGAGCAGTCGATTGACGATAAAGCCCGCCAGTTCCCGCTGGGTTTTGAAACGCCCCTCACTGTCACCGGGCTCGTCACGACTGTCCAGAACCGGCGTGCGGGCAATGGCTTCCTTGAAGATATCCAGCAGCCCTTCCCGGTTCAGTCCCGCTCCGTAGTCACGCAGATCGGTGTACAGCCGCTGGTACAACAGACGCAGGCACTCCGCCACCACTTCACGGTACTTACCGGTCAGCGGATTGAAGAAATGGGGACGTTCGTCGGTGAAGAACATTCAGCGATTAATCGTAGATGCACTGGTCGGCGAAGGTCTGGGAATCCTCCCGCGACCAGTCGGCGTTGGGGACATTCATCATCTGTTCACACCAGGTATCGGTACCCGGCTCGGCATTGACTTCAATCTGCGGGATCTCAGAGTCCCGCTCCGCCGGGGCGGGAATCACTCCGATGTCCCGAGCCGGTTCTTCCGGCTGCGGCTCGGGTTGGTTCAGGATCAGCAGCACGCCGACCACAATCATCAGGACACTGGCGCCCATCAGGGCAAAAATCGCTTTCATGACAACCTCAGGATTCGTTCAGCCAGTCGGCCACGGTTTCGGCAAAATAGGTAATGATCAGATCGGCGCCGGCGCGTTTGAACGCCAGCAGGCTTTCCAGCGCAACCGCGCGCTCGTCAATCACACCGGCCGCCGCACCGGCCTTGATCATGGCGTACTCGCCACTGACCTGGTACACCGCCAGAGGACGGGCGGAGTGGGCCCGGATGTCGGCCAGCACGTCCAGATAGGCAATGCCCGGCTTGACCATCAGAATATCGGCGCCTTCGTCTTCGTCCTGCAGGGATTCCGCCAGCGCCTCACGGCGGTTGGCGGGATCCATCTGGTAACTGGCGCGGGTGCCCTTGAAGTTGCTGTCCACGGCGTCCCGGAACGGGCCGTAAAAGGCGGAGGCAAATTTGGTGGAGTAGGACATGACCGGAATATGGCCATAACCGGAGGCATCCAGCGCGGCGCGGATGGCGGCGATCATGCCGTCCTGCATGCCGGAGGGCGCGATCATGTCGACACCGGCCTGGGCGGCCACCACGACCTGTTTCTGCAGGTTTTTGAGGGTCGCGTCGTTGTCGACATCGTCTCCGTGGACCACGCCGCAGTGGCCGTGATCGGTATACTCGCAGAAGCAGTTGTCGCTGATGACGCACATGTCGGGTTGGGCGGTTTTGACGGTGCGGATCATGCGCGCCATCAGGCCTTCGGGGTTCCAGGTGTCGCAGCCTTCGGGGTCTTTATGCCGGGACACGCCGAACAGCAGGACGGCCCGAATACCTTTGTTCCAGGCGCTGGTCACTTTGTCGGCGAGCTGCGCTTCGGGGTAACGCACCACGCCGGGCATGCTGCCGATCTCGACGGGTTGATCAATGCCTTCTTCGACAAACAGCGGCAATATCAGGTCGCTGACCTCAAGCCGGGTCTCCCGAACCATGTCGCGCAGCGCGCCCGTCCGCCGCAGCCGACGAAACCGAAATTCGGGATGAGTATCGTTGGTCATTGATTACCTCTGATCGATTTTAAAATTTGGCGTTCTCTAACTCTCTTTAAAAGACAGCTTTAAAGCGACTTACGTACAAATCGGGGAGTCCGGCGGCTACGGGGTATAGCCATTGGAGACCCGCCGTGAACCCATCCATGGGGGCTTCTCGTCGACATCCATGTCTCCGAGAGTCTCCAATGGCTATACCCCGCATCCGCCTCATTGCTAACGTAGGCAACTTTGGTGCCGCGCCCAGCGTCGCTACGACCGCACGGAGGCGGATGCAAGGTAAGGGGTTTCGGAACCGTCGCTTCAGGGAGAAGCGATGGAGCCCCAGGGACGGGTTTATGCGTTTCCGAAACCCCTTACCTTGTAGCCGCCGGACCCTCTGGTTAGCACGAAAGTTATCGTGTCGCCATCGGAACTTCAGATCGTGATGGAGAAGGTTATCCAGTAGCCATCATTAAACCGCTAGCGCACCCTCGTGCGACCACTCGCAGCGTACCTGCATATCCCCCGAGCCCGGCTTGTGGTAATTCGCCGTGGACTCCCAGGTAAACGTATGGGTGCCGCACAACTCCGTCTCCAGATGAACCGTGGCCGAGACCCAGTACATCTTGCTCAGCAAATCCTCAAACTGTGCGATCCACTGATCCCACTCATACTCAACGGCTTTGTAAGACGCACCGAAATGCATCACCTCCGTCTGGTAATGCCCCGGGCGGACCTCCACCTGCGGGATCGAAAACATCTCCTGGGACAAAAACGGCCAATCGTCCGCGTGCGGCAACGTCAGCATCGCATCGCGATTGACCCGCAAGCGCTGGCCTTCCGACGGAAGGTACGCCATGTCCTTGATACAACCGTACACAATCGATTCTTGATCCATAGCCGCTCCTTTTCACGACTGCTTGACCAATGTTTTTGTCGGATTGGCGCGCAGCGCGTAATCCGACATCAGTTCACCGCAACGGCCACCACCAAGGGCCCTTGAAACGCCGCTCGCAGGACTTCAACTGCTCCCGGTAGCGCTTCGCCCGAGTCTCGACCTTCCCGGCGACACCCACCAGCCACGCTTTCTGGTCATAGGTCCGCCGTTCATAACCCCCGTGGCCTTCGTGGTAGGCCAGGTAAAGATTACGGGCGTCGTTTTTGCCAATCCCCACCCGCTTGTTGCTCTGGGTATTGTACCAACCAATAAAATCAATGGCGTCGGCAAAGTGGCTTCGGCTGGCCCAGTGATTGCCACTCATCCGTTGATACTCTTTCCAGGTTTCGTCCTTGACCTGGGCGTACCCGAACGCGCTGCTTTTTCTCGGCCCGGGGATCACCCACAGAATTTTGGTGCGTGGCGGCTTGGCCTTGGAGCGGAACGTGGATTCCTGGTACATCATCGCCATCAATGTGGGGATATCCGAGCCCCAGCGGCGCTCGGCCCGGCGGGCATCTTTATACCAGCCGCGCTTTTCGTCAAAGACGTCGCAGATATTGTCACTGCTCTTCGGGGGCGCCGAGGCACAACCCGCCAGCCCGGCGCATACCAACACCAGTATCAGGCTCGGAATTCTCATCAGGTCTGCTCCCACTTGGCCAACAACGCCAGCAAACCGGCCTCGTCCATTATGTCCACGTCCAGTTCCTCGGCTTTCTTCAGTTTCGAGCCCGCGCCCGGGCCCGCCACCAGATAGTCGGTTTTCTTCGATACGCTGCCCGCGACTTTGGCCCCCAATGCCTGCAGACGTTCCTTGGCTTCGTCCCGGGTCAGGGATTCCAGGGCGCCGGTCAGGACGTAGGTCAACCCGGACAGCGGCAACGCATCCCGGTCAATGGGCGCCTGCTCGGGCCAATGCACCCCCGCATCGCGCAGCGCCTGCACGGCGTCCCGGTTGTGGGGCTGATCAAAAAACTCGGCGACAAAATGGGCAACCACCGGACCGATATCTTCCACCTGCTGCAGGTGCTGCTCGTCCGCTTCGGCCAGGGCGTCCAGGCTGCCGTAATACTGTGCCAGGTTGCGGGCCGTGGCCTCACCCACCTCGCGAATGCCCAGCGCGTAGATAAATTTCGCCAGAGTGGTCTGCTTGCTGGCTTCCAGTGCGTTGAGCAGGTTGTCCGCGGACTTTTCGCCCATGCGCTCCAGCCCGATCAGATCCTCCCGCGTCAGATGGTAGAGATCCGCCACGGCGTTCACCAGACCCTTTTCCACCAGTTGGTCCACGAGCTTGTCGCCCAGACCGTCCACATCCAGTGCTTTGCGCGAAACGAAATGCTTGATGGCCTCCTTGCGCTGGGCAGCGCAGATCAGACCACCGTCGCAGCGGGCCACGGCCTCGCCCGGCACACGCTCTACGGGTGAGCCGCACACCGGGCAGTGATCCGGAAATTCGATGTCACGGGCATCGTCGGGGCGGCGATCCGCCACCACGGAGACGATTTGCGGAATCACATCCCCGGCACGCCGCACGATGACGGTATCACCGATCTTGACGCCCAGTCGTTCGATTTCATCACGGTTGTGCAGGGTGGCATTGGATACCGTTACGCCCCCCACAAATACCGGTTCCAGCCGGGCCACGGGGGTCACGGCGCCGGTGCGCCCCACCTGAAACTCGACGTCGAGCAGTCGGGTCATCTCTTCCTGGGCGGGGAATTTGTAGGCAATGGCCCAGCGCGGGGCCCGGGCCACGAAGCCCAACTCCTCCTGCAGATCCCGACGGTTTACTTTAAAAACGATACCGTCGATATCGTAATCCAGTTGGGCCCGGCGCTCGCCCAACTGCCGATAGTACTCAATACAGGCCTCAACGCCCTGCACCACTCGCATTTCCCGGTTGATTTTGAGCCCCCAGTCGCGGAAAGCCTCAAGCGTTTCCGAGTGTTTGGCGGGCACTTCGCCATCCTCGACATAGCCCACGCTGTAGGCACACATTTCCAGAGGACGGGTGGCGGTAATCCGCGCATCGAGCTGGCGCAGGCTGCCGGCCGCCGCATTGCGCGGGTTGACGAACAGTTTTTCGCCCTTCTCCCGGGCCTTTTCATTCAGTGCCTCGAAGCCGGCCTTGGGCATGTAAATTTCACCGCGCACTTCCAGAACCCGGGGGTACCCCGAGCCGCGCAATTTCAGGGGAATGGAATCGATGGTGCGGACGTTCTGGGTAATGTCCTCACCCTGAGTGCCGTCGCCCCGGGTCGCGCCGCGCACCAGTAACCCGTCGCGGTACAGCAGGCTCACGGCAATTCCGTCGAGCTTGGGCTCGCAGGCGTATTCGATGGTCGCCTCATCCTGCAATCGTTCCCGCACCCGGCGGTCGAACGCGATCAGGTCTTCCTCGTCGAAGGCGTTGTCGAGGGAGAGCATCGGCAGTTCGTGGGTGACGGTCGCAAACGCGCTCAGCGGTGTCTGGCCGACCCGCTGGGTGGGTGAATCCGGCGTCACCAGCTCGGGATACTCGGCTTCCAGCGCCTGCAACTCGCGCATCAGCCGGTCGTAAGCCGCATCGGGAATCCGGGGCTCGTCCAGCGCGTAGTAGCGGTAGTTGTGTTCCTGAATCTCGGCCCGGAGCGCTTGCGCCCGGGCGCTGGTCTCGGCCGGAACGGCGGAGGTGGACTTGGCCATGTACAGGGTTATCCTGGCAGTCGGGTTACATCGGTATCAGAGCGTTCAGCGCCGCGTTCGCGTTCATGCCACCTAGTGCGGCATCCGGGAAAGTTGCTTGCGCTCGAACTCGTGAATTCGCTGGCGGCAATGCTCCTGGGTCTGCCGGGTCATGACGCTGCGATTTTCATCCTTGAGTTCACCCCCCAGTTCAAGGGCGATGGCCCGAGCCGCCTCGAGCATTTCATCGAACACTTCCACGTTTTCCAGTTCAACGCGCTCTTCGAGAGGCAACGTCATAAACAGGCTGACCCCGGGTGTGGTGAAGTCCGCCATGGTGTCCAGATCGAAAACGCCCGGTTTGACCATATTGGCCAGACTGAACAGAATCGGGCCGCCGCCTTTGGCCCCTTCGTAGCGGTGGAAAATGTTCATGTCCCCGAAGCGCAGGCCCGCTGATACCAGAGAATCCAGCAGGGCATCACCCCGGAACTGCTCGCCACTGGGTGCCATCACGTTCACTATCAGCACTTCTTCGGGTTGCGGTGGCGCCTTGGGTGCGTCGTCGGGTCTGGGCTTGCGGGCCGCTGCGGCCGCCTTCTCAGGCTTGCGGGATTCGGGTTTGGGCGCTGCAGGCCTGGCGGGCTTCGCCGTCGGCGGCTCGGGCTTGCGCGGCTCGGGGCGCGCTGGCCTGGCCGTCTCCGGCTGGGCGGCCCTGGCCTTGGCGGGTGCACTGTCCGCACTCCCGCCCAGGGTGGGCTCGATCCGCTCCGGGTCGTCCTCAAAGGTATCGTCGCCGGTGGTTTCCATCAGGATGGGCACCGACTCGTCCAGATTCAGTGTGACCTGCTCCGGAATACCCCGGTGGGTGTCAGAGCGCTGACGATCGGAAGACAGGCGCGAGGTGGCCGGTGGTCGGGTGTCAGACTCGGGAGTTTCGCCATCCAGGCCGTCCAACTCGGCCAGTTGCTCGTCGAGGTTCGCCTCGTCATCCTCGGCCAACTCCCCGTCCTCTTCACGGTCCTCTTCCCTGTCGTCTGCACTATCATCGAATTCAAGATCGTCGTCGACTTCGTCGACCGGCGCACGGTGAAACGGACGCTCGTCTTCCGGCGTCTCACGATAAGCCACGACCCGGGCCCCGCCATTGGGCAGCTCGGCGCTGTAATCGTCGGCCTCCGAGCGGCTTTGCCCTGCAGAGCGACGCATCGACGGAGAGACTTTCAGGGAGTCCTTCCGGGCATTGTGCATGCGCCGCCAGCCATCGAGCAGAATCCCGAGGATCAGCAAGATAATCAGTATCGTCAGCCAGTCACCCATAGCGTTAACCGTCAGTTACTCCGTTGTCTGCTCGCCCGAGGCGCATTATACCGCTGCCAGTTCCGCGGCTTCGTCCACATCCACGGTCACCAGGCGGGAAACGCCCGGCTCGTGCATGGTAACACCCATCAGTTGGTGCGCCATCTCCATGGCAATCTTGTTGTGTGTAATGTAAATGAATTGCACGTGCTGGGCCATCTCTTCCACCATGCGGGCGTAACGCCCCACGTTGGCGTCATCCAGCGGCGCGTCCACTTCGTCCAGCATACAGAACGGTGCCGGGTTCAGACGGAAAATCGAGAACACCAGCGCAATGGCGGTCAGTGCCTTCTCCCCGCCCGAGAGCAGGTGAATGGTGCTGTTCCGCTTGCCCGGAGGCCGCGCCATAATGGCAATACCGGTATCGAGTAAATCTTCACCGGTAAGTTCCAGATAAGCGTGCCCACCACCGAACACTTTCGGGAACAGCTCCTGTAGGGACTTGTTGACCTCGTCAAAGGTCTCCTTGAAGCGGGTGCGGGTCTCGCGGTCAATTTTGCGGATGGCGTTTTCCAGGGTTTCCAGGGCCTCGCGCAGATCCTCGTCCTGGGCATCCAGGTATTGTTTGCGCTCGGACTCGGTCTGGTACTCGTCAATCGCCGCCAGGTTGATCGCCCCCAGGCGCGCAATGCGGCCGGCCACCTGCTCCAGTTCCTGCTCCAGAGGTTTCACCTCGGCATCCTCGGGCAGCTCCGCCAGCAGCGTCTCCAGATCGAATTCATCTTCTTTGAGTTGCTGGGCGAGTCCGGCCCGCTGGACTTCAAAGGTCTGTGCGGCCAGGCGCTCCTGCTCCAGATGGGCGCGCACGGCCTGGACTTCCTGCTCGGCCTTGTGCCGGGCCTGCTCGGCGGTGCGCAATTCCTGCTCGACCTCTTCCAGCGCGCGCCGGGCCTCGCTCAGCTCGCCTTCGACGGCGAGCCGTTTGTCCAGGTTGGCTTCCAGCTCCAACTGATGCTCTTCAGCGGGATCCCGCGCTTCGCCGAGCGCCTCGAGTAACTGCTCTTTGCGCTCGCGCAGCCGCTGGGTCTGTTCCTGCAGCCGACTGATACCCAGGCGGATACTGTCCAACTGGGTTTTCAATGACTGGGCGCGCATGGCCATTTCATGGGCCTTGTCGCGATCGTGCCGGGCCTTTTGCCGGGCCTGGTCCAGGCCGCTGCGAATTTCATCGCGCTGCTGCAACAGGCGCTCGCGCTCATCGGTGTCCATTTCCATGGATTCGATGGCTTCGCTGAGGATCATGCGGGCCTCAGCCAGCTGTTCGCCCTCCTGATCCAGCTGTTCGCTGGCCTCGCGGATTTCCGTTTCGGTGCGCTCCCGGCGCACACTGATCTGTTCGATACGGGCCTGCTTGGCGCTCAACTGGGCCCGAAGCTCTCCCGCGCGCCGACTCTGCTCGTCAGACTCACGGCGCAGGGTTTCCCGCTCACGCTCCAGCGTCTGGACGGCTTCACGCCCTTCGGTGCGGGCCTCATCCAGCCGGGCAACCGTTTCTTCCAGTTCGGCAATACTGGCGTCCAGCTCTTCCAGTTCCTGGCGACGGGCGATCACACCATCGCTGGCGTCGGTGTCCCGGGCCACTTTCAGCCACTGGGGGCCGAGCCACAGGCCGTCGCGGGTAATGACCGACTCGCCGGCCTCCAGCTGTGAGCGCAGGGCCAGGGCGGAGGGTAGGTCTTCGGCGATGTAGACGCCGTGCAGCAGCTCGCTCAGGTCCCAGTCGGCCTGCACCTTGTCGAGCAGGCGTTCCGCCTTGTCGCCGGTACTGGCGCCCGGCCGGCGGGCGGTGTCCATCAACACCAGTTCGCCCTGACTGAGCCCGGCCAGAGTATTGGCCACGGCATCAAAACCGTCTACGCAGACGGCCTGAAGGCTGTTGCCCAGGGCGGTTTCGACGGCCTTGTCCCAGCCGTCCGATACGGTCAGGGTCTCGGCCACCCGGGGCTGATCGGTGAGTTGCTGCTCCGCCAGCCAGTCGGCCACCGCTTCGCTTTTCTCGCCCAGGGCCGCCTGCTGCAGGGCTTCCAGGGAGGCGTGGCGACCGCGCAGGCTCTGCAGCTTGCTGCGCGCCTGATCGAGTTCGTCGGCCAAGCGGTTGTTGCTCTCCCGGCGAGCGTCCAGTTCCTCGCCCAGCGCTTCGCTGCGGCCGCGTTTTTCCTCGACCACCAGGTCCAGTTCGGCCAGTTGCTCGTTCAGCTGTTCGATTTCTTCATCATCAGAGCCCAACTGGAGATTGGACTTCTCTTCCTTGAGTTTTTCAATCCGCTGCAACAAGCGCTGCTGGACCTGCTCCAGGTGTTGAATCCGGGATTGCTGCACTTCCGCCCGCTGCCGTGGCTCCGCCGCTCGCTGGTTGAAGGCGTCCCACTCACTCTGCCAGCGCTGCATGGCTTCTTCGGATTCCTGCAGGGCATCGCCGGAGGATTCCTCGGCGGCGCGCACCAGCTCCAATTCCGGCTCGATCTCCATCAGCTCCGCTTCCCAGCCCTCGGCCTTTTCCCGGTCGAACTGCAGGCTGTCCTCGGCTTCGCGGCTGTCCCGTTCGGTCTGCTCCAGGTCGGTCTGCAGTTGGCGGCTGCGTTCCTGGGCGTGCTGGATGGTCTGCTCGATGCGGGCAATGTCCGCCCCGATGGCGTAATAACGGCCCTGAACCTCGTTGAACTTGTCCTGAAGTTCGGTGTACTGGCTGCGACATTTCTCGATCTGGGTGTCCTTGTTCACCTGGTCGGTGACGAAGGATTCCATGCGTAGCTCCAGGTCGCGAATGCCGGTCTGCTTGGTCTTGGCCTGATCATCCAGATTGCGATACTTCAGCGCCTGTAACTGGGCCTTGAGCAGACGTTCCTCTTTTTTGTATTCCGTATACTTCTCCGCCGCCTGGGCCTGGCGCTGCAGACGACTGAGCTGGCGCTCCAGCTCGTCGCGAATATCGGTCAGGCGCTCGAGGTTCTCCTGGGTGCGGCGCATGCGGTTTTCGGTGTCACGGCGCCGCTCCTTGTACTTTGAAATCCCTGCCGCTTCTTCGATATAGACCCGCAGCTCTTCCGGCTTGGCTTCGATCAACCGCGAAATCATCCCCTGTTCGATGATGGCATAGCTACGCGGACCAAGACCGGTGCCCAGGAAAATATCGGTGATATCGCGGCGGCGGCATTTGGTGCCGTTCAGGTAGTAGAAATTCTGGGCATCGCGGGTCACTTTCCGCTTGATGGAGATTTCATTGAACGCGGCGTATTCGCCCTGAACCGTCTTGTCGGAGTTGTCAAAAACCAGCTCAATGGAGGCCTGTCCCACGGGTTTGCGGGCGTTGGAGCCATTGAAAATGACATCCGTCATGGCTTCGCCGCGCAGGTTCTTGGCGGAGGACTCCCCCATCACCCAGCGGACGGCGTCGATAATATTGGACTTGCCGCAGCCATTGGGGCCCACTACCGCGCACAGATTGCTGGGAAAGTTGACCGTGGTCGGGTCGACGAAGGATTTAAAACCGACCAGCTTGATACACTTGAGGCGCATAGGTCCCTATCACTCTGTTTCGACGTTTGGCGCCCGGAAAGCCGTCGCCTAGCCCATTGAAATCATTAGAATTTTACCGCATCCGGGGCGTGCCTCCGGACGCGGGTAGCAAAAGCGGGGATTCTACACGGATTTGTGCTATTCGGCGATGGGCTCGTCGATGACCAACGTCAGGGAATCGGAGGCGTTCCCCACGTCCACCGGCCCCATACGCCCTTCCCAATCTCCGGCCTGGGGCACGGCATCGCCACTGGGAGACAGCCGCGCCACCAGTTCCACCTGTTCGACCGTCGCCAATGAGGCCGAAGGAGACATGGCCATAGTTTCATCCAAAGTAATGGATATTGGCAATTGGCTTGCCGATATGCGCCGGATGGCCAGGGGCATGGGTGATCCGTCCCAGGCGCGGGCGTAAACAAACACCGTTTCGTCGCCGTCGTACTGGACTTGTTCATCCAGTGTCACTTCGACCGTAATGCTGACCTGACCCTCGGAAATCTCGGGGGCACTGGACTCGCCCGTCTGACCCAGCGCCTCGCGGGCGCGCTCGATGCCCCGCTGAAACGCCATGGCATTCCCGGACTGGGGATTCATCACATCGAGGGCACGTTGCCAATAGTCAATGGCTTCCTGAAAGTCGCGCTTACCGAACGCATCGATACCCGCCAGACCCAGGGCCGTGGTTTCCTGCGGGTCAGCGGCCAACGCCTCGTCGATGAGTGAGCGGGCGCGTTCACCGATCCGGTTGTCATCGCGGATGAACAATGTTTCCGCAAGTTCGGCCCGAATCCGGGCCGAGCCGGGCTCCAGCGCCAGAATACGCTCGTAGGCATCGACCGCCTGATCGTAATGGCCCAGCTCGCGGGAATAGTGAGCCAGCAGAAACAGGTATTGTGTTGACTCCGGTTCCCGTTTCAGACGCGCCTGGATGTGCTCGACCAGCTCCCAGGTGCGACTCGGATCCACCCGCTGATCGCTCATCCGTTCTTCCCGATCCAGGCGCGCCTTGTTCGCCTGGAGATTGGCCAGGAACACATCCTCGCTGGCGCCACGCCACTGGTAGAACGCCAGGCTGCCGATCATGGACACCGCCGCCACGATGATCAATACACGACCCCCCGGCAAGGCGCGTCCGCGCACGGGTTTACTGCTGGCCAGCTCCCGCTCCTCCTCCAAAAGCGCCCGCTCCTGCTCGAGTTTCAACTGCTCGAACGTCTCCTCGTTGATACGGCCCGCATCCCGGTCCGCCTTCAACTCCGCGAGGTACTTGCGGAACAGTGCGACATTGGTTTCCAGATAGTGCCGGCGCACCTGCTCAAGGTGAGAGCCGGTCGCCTTGCGTCGCATGGGCCAAAGAAAAAACGCCAGGGCCACGACCACCATCAGGGCCATGACCCACCACAGAGGTGTCATCATCGTTGGGGAGTCTCGTCGTCGGAAGAGTTCAGCAGCCGATCCAGCTCGGCACGTTCGGCATCAGTCAGATGCTCGGCAGGGCCCGCCCGGGTCGCCCCACTGCTGCGGCGTTGTCTGACGACCCAGATCAGGATAATGACCCCCAGCAACAGGACCACTACGGGTCCCAGCCAGAGCGCCAATGTGGCCGCTTTCAGCGGCGGGCGATAGAGCACATAGTCTCCGTAGCGCTCAACAAGGAAATCGGTGATCTCCTTGTCAGACCGCCCTTCATCAATCATCCGGTAGACCTGATCGCGCAGATCCTTGGCGATCGGGGAATCAGAGCCCGCCAGGTTCTGGTTCTGACACTTGGGGCAACGCAGCTCATCAATAAAACTCTGGTACCGCTGTCGGTCCGTCTCACTGTCAAACTCACGGATATCCACGGCGCCCTGCGCTGTCGACCAGGGCAGCAATACCAGCCACCCCATAAACCACCAAGTCCGTACCAATGACCTCAAGGCAAACGCCCCCTCTACTGATTCGCGAGCGGAGAGTATAACAAGCCCCTCTCTCGGGTGGCGAGAAACCGGGGAAAATTAGCCGGAGAAAGTTTTTTGAAAAAAATGCCAAAAAGCAATTGACCTGAGCCCCCGTTTCATTAGAATACGCAGCTCCTGAACGGGGGTGGTTAGCTCAGTTGGTAGAGCGGCGCCCTTACAAGGCGTAGGTCACAGGTTCGACTCCTGTACCACCCACCACAACCGTTCACACTACCGCGGACCGGTAGTTCAGTTGGTTAGAATGCCGGCCTGTCACGCCGGAGGTCGCGGGTTCGAGTCCCGTCCGGTCCGCCATACATACGAAAAAGGCCCACACTGTCGTGTGGGCCTTTTTCGTATGTATCGTGGTTCGCGATGGGCGAGAACCCGCGCTCCGGGTTCGACAAAATGGCAGGACAGCCATTTTGCACAGCCGAAGGCTGCCCGAAGGGCGAGGGCCATGGATGGCCCGAGTGAGTCCCGTCCGGTCCGCGCAGCGCGAAGCGCTGCCAAAGAGATCAGACGAAGACAATAAACCGCCAAGAAGTTCGGTTGGGTTACGGCGGATGCGCTTCGCTTATCCGCCCTACGCAACCTCTGCAGCCAAATTCCACCCTACTCCGCCTGCAACCGCTCCACCAACGGCCCAAGCTCCTCATCCCACACACGCTGGTCGATAATCCCCACATGGCGATGCCGGATGACCCCCTGCTTGTCCACCACGTAGGTCTCCGGCGCGCCGAACACGCCGAGGTCCACTCCGAGACGACCATCCTGATCGACCACGCTCAAACGATAAGGGTCGTGCAACTGAGCCAGCCAGCGTTTGGCCTCCTCGACATCGTCCTTGTAGTTGATGCCGTAGATGGGCATGCCCTCCTCCGCGAGCTGCACCAGAAACGGGTGCTCAATCCGGCAGGCGGCACACCAGGTGGCCCAGACATTGACCAGGCTCACCTCCCCTTTGAAGGTCTGCTCGGTAATCCGGGCATCGGCATCGCGCACCGTCGGCAAGCTGAAAGCCGGCACCGGGTCACCGACCCGGCTTGAGGGCATCTCCGTAGGGTCCAGGCTCAGCCCGCGCCAGAACAGAATGGCGAGCACAGCGAAGATCATCAGTGGAATAAAAAGCTTCAGACGATTCATCCGGCGTTCACCTCGCCGCCCAATGTCGGTGTGCGGCTGTCAGCTTCTTTCTGGGCCAGGCGGCGGTACCGTTTATCGGCCACGGCCAGGCCTCCGCCCAGCGCCATGAAAATCGCCCCAAGCCAGATCCAGCGCACAAATGGCTTGATATGCACCCGCATGGCCCAGGCGCCATTTTCCAGGGGCTCACCCATGGCGACATACAGGTCCCGGAACAGGCCGGGATCCAGGGCCACTTCGGTCATCAGGTTGCCACCGGCCAGGTAGCGTCGCTTCTGGGGCGTCATCTGAAACAGGTAGTCCCCGTCTTTCGACACACGGATACGGGCTTCATCGGCGATATAGTTGGGACCGCGCACCCGCTCAACGCTCTCGATCACAAATTCATAGTGGCTTGTGCGCACCGACTCGCCCGGCGCCATACGGACATCGCGCTGCTCGGTATAAACCGTGTTCAGACAGACACCAATCGTGGTGACCGCGATACCGGCGTGTGCCAACTGCATGCCCCAATAGCTCAAGGTCAGCTTTTTCAGGCCACTCCACCAGCGTTCGCTGTGACGCAGCCGGTAGCTCAGGTCCGACAGGCCTGCGGTTACGATCCACAGCGCGAAGAACACCGCCAGGCCGGCCTGCCACGAATACTGATCCCCATAGACGGCGGGAAACAGTGCACCGCCCGCCACGCTGATGGTCAGAGGTTTCCACAGCAGCTGGCGCAACTGCTGCCAGGTGGTGCGCTTCCAGTTACTGGAAACGCCCGGCGCCATCATCAGGCACACCAGCCCCATCAAGGGCACAAAAAACAGGTTGAAATACGGTGGCCCCACAGAAATCTTGCCCCAGCCCAGGGCGTCGGCAATCAGCGGGTACAGGGTGCCGAGCAACACACTGATCATGATGCTCACCAGCAGGATGTTGTTTGCCAGCAGAAAGGTTTCCCGCGCGGTCGCCGTGAACCGGGTGGTGTTGTGCACGACCGGTGCCCGCAGGGCATACAGGGTCAGTGAACCACCCACCACCAGCAACAGGAACATCAGGATGAACACGCCCCGCTCCGGGTCATTGGCGAAGGCATGCACCGAGGTCAGCACCCCGGAGCGGACCAGGAAGGTACCCAGCAGACTCAGGGCGAAGGTGAAGATTGCCAGCAACAGGGTCCAGCTTTTGAACAACCCGCGCTTCTCGGTGACCGCCATGGAATGAATCAGTGCGGTACCCACCAGCCAGGGGAGGAAGGAGGCGTTCTCGACCGGGTCCCAGAACCACCAGCCACCCCAGCCGAGCTCGTAGTACGCCCACCAGCTTCCCAGCGCGATACCAAGGGTCAGAAAGGCCCAGGCGGTATTGGTCCAGGGGCGGGCCCAGCGGGTCCAGGCCGCATCCATCCGGCCACTGATCAGGGCGGCGATGGCAAATGCGAAACTGACGGCGAAACCGACGTAACCCATGTACAACACCGGTGGGTGGACAATCAGCCCGAAGTCCTGCAGTAGCGGGTTGAGGTCACTGCCCTCCTCCGGCGGCAGCGGCAGCAGCCGGTCAAACGGGTTGGAAGTCAACAGCATGAACAGCAGGAAGCCGATCGCCACAAAGCCCATCACCGCCAGCACCTGGGCCCGCAGGCTGAGGGGCAGGCTCTTGCTCAGATGCGCGATGGCCAGCGTCCACCCGGCCAGCATCAGCACCCACAACAGCAGCGACCCTTCATGGCCGCCCCAGACGGCGCTGATCTTGTAATACACCGGCATCAGCGAGTTGGAATGGCCCGCCACGTACGAGACGGAAAAATCGTCCTGAATGAACGCCACGGTCAGGCAGCCGAACGACAGGGCCACAAAAAAGAACAGGCCGGTCGCCAGAGAGCGGCTGGTGTGCATCAGCAACTGATTGCCGGTCAGCGAGCCCGCCAGGGGTACCGTGGCCAGGGCGAGACTGAATGCCAGCGCCAGAATCAGCGCGAAATGTCCAATCTCAGGGACCATAAACCATTACTCCACAGCCTTCGTCGTGATCGCCACCGGCGGCCGACATCGCGTCGGCGACCTCCGGGGGCATATATTCTTCATCGTGTTTGGCCAGCACTTCTGTGGCCCGGAAAACGCCATCCTCTCCCAGCGTCCCGTTGACCACCGCCGCTTCGCCCTCGGCGAACAGGTCCGGCAGGATACCGCCGTAGGTTACCGTGAAATCCACCACCCCGTCGGTGAGATCAAAGCGGGTCTCAAGGTCACCGCTCTGGGAGCGCTGCACACTGCCCGGTCGCACACAACCTCCGGCGCGGATGCGGGTATCCACCGGTGCCTCTCCGGAAACGATCTGACCGGGCGGATAGAACAGATTGATATTGGCGCGCAAGGCGTAAGCCATCAGACCCACGGCCAGGGTGGAAAAGACCACCACAAAAAGCACCATGAACAGACGTTGTCGACGGACGGGATGCATAGGCTACTTCACTTCTCTTCACGAAGGCGGCCGAAAGAAGCCGCAGTGTATCAGGATCGGGACGTCGCTGCCCCGCGTTGATCGGCGGGCCCCGAGGTACGCCGAAGCAGTGCCGCCTGCCGACGCAGCCAGCGTTTACGGCGAATACCCGGGCTCAGCAGTAGGTACAGGAGGGTTCCCCAGGTGATCAGGTAGCAGACCCACACGTAGGGCCCGTGCCCGCCCATGCGCAAAAACTCGCCAAACGAGTCAAAGTAAAAGCCCATCATGGACGCTCCTCCCGGGCAATCAGTTCCCGCACCCAGCCGGTTCGGCTCTCACGGCGCAGTATTTCAAAGCGGGTATAGCGCAACAGTACCACCGCATAGAATATGTAAAACGCCAGGATCATGGTCAACAAGGGGTACAGCATTGAGGCGTGAATGGTGGGCGCCGAAGTGAGTTTGAGTGTGGCGGGCTGATGGAGCGTATACCACCAGTCCACGGACTTGTAGATGATGGGAATGTTCACCGTACCGACCAGGGCCAGCACGGCACTGGCCTTATCGGCCGCTTCCCGGCTCTGGAACGCACTCTGCAGGGCCATGATGCCGAGGTACAGGAAGAACAGAATCAGCATGGAAGTGATGCGTGCATCCCAGGCCCACCAGGTGCCCCAGGTGGGTTTGCCCCAGATGGCGCCCGTCACCAGGGACACAAAGGTCAGGGCGGCACCAATGGGGGCGGCGGACTTCATCACCATGAAGGCCAGCTTCATCCGCCAGATCAGCCCCACCGCACCGCACACCGCCATGATGTAATACCCCGCCAGGGCAAGGAAAGCCGCCGGCACATGGATATAAATGATGCGATAACTGTTGCCCTGCTTGAAGTCCTCCGGCGAAAAGGCCAACCCCCAGACGGTGCCGAGCACCAACAGAACCAGGGCAACGGCCGTCAGCCAGGGCAGCCAGGCACCGGTCTTGTCATAGAACCAGCGGGGAGAGCCAAGTCGGTGAAACCATTGCCAGGAAGCCATTCGGTGGTGCTCCTCAGTGTTTGTATCAGTAGCTGTCGACACAGATGCGCAGAGCCGCCGCGGCGGCGAACGGGGCCAGCACGGCGGCCATGGCCCCGAAGGTCCCCAGCACCGCCAGGGCGACGCCCACCTCATTCCCCAGGGCGGCGTCGTTGACAGCGCTGGCGCCAAAAATCAATACCGGAATATACAGTGGCATCACGATCAGCGACAACAGCAGCCCGCCCCGGCGCAAGGACACCGTCAGCGCCGCCCCCACGGAGCCGATCAGGCTCATGGTGGCCGTGCCGATCATCAGCGACAGGCACAGTACCGCATAACCGCCTTCCGGAAGAGCCAGCATCAGCCCGAGCAAGGGGGACATCAGGGTCAGAGGCAGCCCGGTGACCAGCCAGTGGGCCACCACTTTAGCGAGGACCGTCAGGTAGAGCAATGACGGACTGACCAGGCACTGCTCCAGGGCGCCATCGTCAAAGTCGGAGCGGAACAGACCGTCCAGAGACAGTAGGGTTGCGAGCAGGGCCATGACCCACAGAATGCCCGGCGCCAGCACCGCGAGCAGCGCCGCTTCGGGACCCACGCCGAGGGGAATCAGGGTAATGGCAATCAGGAAGAAGACCAGGGGGTTGATCCAGTCGCCGGGGTGGCGCCCCGCGAGGCGCAGATCCCGTTTCAGGGTGGCGACAAACGCACTGCCCGGCTCAGAGCTCATAACCCGCCTCCTCTTCTTCACGCGGCGGGTAATCGAGCAGGTTGAGCGGGCGTAGTTCCGGCAGTCGAACCTCCTGGTGGGAGGTGAGGATCACCAGCCCTCCCTCACGGGTGTGGTTCTGGAGCTGTTGCTCCAGGTCCGCCACGCCCTTCTGGTCGATTGCGGTAAAGGGTTCATCGAGAATCCATAACGGTGCGCGGGACAGATACAGCCTCGCCAGCGCCACCCGGCGCAGTTGGCCGGCGGATAACTGGTAGCAGGGAATATCCTCATAGCCGGCCAGTCCGACCCGCTCGAGCGCGGCCACCGGGTCGCCCTGTTGGCTTCCGGCACTGAGCGCGCGATACCAGGCCAGATTTTCCAGGGGGGTGAGCGCCGCCTTGATGCCCGGGGCGTGACCGATATACAGCAGAGACTGGCGAAACGCCCAACGACAGGCGGAAACGCTCGTGCCACGCCAGGCAATGCGTCCCGCGGCCGGTGCACCGATACCGGCCAGCGTGCGTAACAGAGTGGTTTTGCCCGCACCGTTGGGGCCGAGGATCTGGACCCGTTCTCCGGCGAACAACCGGGCGGTCAACCCACTGAACAGGGGGCGCTCATCGCGCTCACAGGTCAGATTCTCTAATGTCAGGAGGAGCTCCGCCAAAATAGTGCCGCCGTTCGCCATACGAAAACGGCCCGCTGGCCGCTATACTGGTGAGCGACGGATTATAACGGGGTTGCGTCACTCCCCACAATGAAAAGCCCGAACGGACATGACATGGTTGATAAGCTGTCTCCGACAAATCCGATTCTGCCCTTGACGCGCCCCAGCAGCGGCGAACGTCCAGCGGGCGAATCCGGCCTGATGCGCCTGCTCATCGAATCGCTGGCCCGCTCGCCGGCCTCCGCGGTTACGGCCGAAGTACGCCAGGTGGCGCCCGTGACCGCCGAGCAGCGCCAGCAGTTGATCAACCGTCTGGTGGATACCCTTCTGCAGTGGCAGAGCCGACCCGAGAGCGCCAATCGCACGCAACAGCTCGCGCGGCTCACCGACGAACAGCAGTTGCTCAACGCGGCCCAACTCAAATTGGTCCGACTGAATGTTCAACAACAGAATGTCGTGACCTACACCGACCGGGCCCTGAAGCCGGGCCAACAGGTGGCCGTATACCTGGCTGAAAACCGACTGTGGCAGCTCGCCACACCGCGTGCGGCGTCGCCTGCCACGGGAGGCACCTCACCCTCTCCCCCGTCCGGTACCGCCAGCGGCCCCTCAGTCATTTCCGAGGCACTGCGCCGGGCGCTGCCGATGAAGGACGCTCCCGATCTTGCCCCGGCGCTGCCCCGCATTGATCAGTTACTCAGCTATCGACAACAGCGCGACCTGTTTTCCAGCAGTCTGCAACAGGCGCTGAGACAGGCCGCCCAGCAGCTGCGGGAGCCCTCCCGGTTGACCCGACCCGGCGGGTTGCGTGAGGCGCTGAGCGAAAGTGGCGTCTTTCTGGAGAAAAAGCTGCTGACCGCTCTGCGCACGGCGGCCCGTGACGCCGCGGCACCGGGCGCAACAACGGGGCAAGCCGACCGCGCCGGTGCCGACGCCGTGCACCGGGTACTGTCCGGAGACTGGAAAGGCGCCCTGTTGAAAGTGTTGCATCAGGTACGAGCCGAATTGGGTCGGCTCGGTCAGTCACCCGATGTCATGCGGGGCAATGAATTGAATCTGGGCGCGTTGCTCGAGCAGGTATCAACCCGCTCGGCACCGGAACTGGCGGACCGGAGTCTGCGCACACAGCTGCTACAGATGGTTCATCAACTGGCACTGCACAGTCTCGCGCGAGTACAATCCCAGCAGAGTCAGGCGCTCACCCAACAGTTTGCCCCCGCGGACGCCGGTCCCGCCCCCCAGACACTGACCCTGGAAGTGCCCATGCGCCTGGGGCAGGACGTTCAACCCTTGCTGCTGCGAATCGAACCGGAGCCGGAAAAGGATGAAACCGGAAGACGAACCGGGAAAATCCGCCAGTGGCAGGTTCAGCTCAGTTTTGACTTACCGGATGCCGGCACCCTGTACGCGCAGGTCACCGTGCGCGATCAGAAGGTGGCCACTCGCCTGTGGGCCGAGCGGGAACCGACGGCCAATGCCATAAGGTCGCGCCTGACGGAGCTGCGGCAACGTCTGGAAAAGGAAGGAATCGAAGTCACCCAACTGGAATGTCATACGGGCGCCCCACCCCGCCCCATGACGGACATTCGCTATTCACTGGTGGATATCACCACATGAGCGCACACCACGAAGAGACAACCGGGTTCACACCGGAGGACATCGAAAAAGCGGTCGCCCTGTTTTACGACGGCACCCACGCCCCCCACGTCAGCGCCAAGGGCCAGGGCGACGTGGCCCGGGAAATCATGGCCATCGCCGAAGCTGAAGGTGTGCCGCTGTGCGATAATCGCGAGCTGGTCAACCTGCTGGTGACCCTTGAGCTTGGCGATGAAATTCCCGAAAGCCTGTACCGGGCCGTCGCGCACATCATCGCGTTTGCCTACGAGCTGCAGGGCAAACGGCCCGAGGGATTCACACCGGGTTCGTCGACGCCCTGATCCCGTGCCTTACCCGGGTCTTAGGGATAACGGTAGTGAATTTCCACATCCCGCCCTTCGCCGTCGGCGTCCGGAATATTCGAGCGACCGCGAAAGACCATCAGACGGGTGTCCTCCGGATCATAGGCCAGGTACAGATTATCCGCGAACAATGACAGCACGGCACTGTTCACCCGGATACGGAAATACACCCAGTCCTCTTCCTGCTTTTGAATGGGCGAGTCCTCGGCGTCAATGCGCTCGGCGCGCAGGCGGACATTGGTCAGCCGATTGGGAAAGGCAAAGTGAAACGTCACCCGCTCTCCATCCATCAAACGATCCCACTGGCTCTGGATGAACGGATCGAAACCGGCGTCGATCACCTGCCGGCTTTTGGCATCCACCGTCTCGGTGTCCGGCGCGTCTACCGAGCCGCGCGCCAACCGAATCCGCTCCTCGTCATCCGTCCATCGGGCACTCCAGTGCAGATCCTCACGGAGGTCCCGCAGTTCAAACGAGGGACGACTGTCACCGTATGAGTAGTCGAGGGATTTCTCCGCAATACGCTCGCCGTCCGGGTCCACGTAATGCACCTCGCCCTTGCCATTCTCATCGATCGGCGTATACCGTTCTTCGTACAGCAATTGCTCAATGTCTTCGGCATGATACGCGGCGCCGATGATTTCATACTCGCTATCTTCCGCCAGAGCCTGAAACGCCGGAAACAGAAGCAGGCTTCCCACCACACTCGAGATCAAGGTTTTCCACATAACCGCTCTCCTCGCAACACCAGCCAACGATGCAGGGGTAACAACCAGCACCAGATGGCCATCATGATCAGAAACCCATGAGTGACCGACATACCCCATTCGACCCCGGACAACCGGACGCCGCCCAGGTACGCCATGGGACCACCCACAGCGCCGACCAAGCCAATCAACCAGGGGCGTTCATACAGACTCTTCAGCGGGTGATGTAAGGTCAGCGCCATGATCACCCAGAGCGACGTCAACCAGGCCGGCGCCAGACCCGAGGCGGACACGGCACTGTAATCCAGCACCCCGAAGTACCCCAGCAGGTTGTCGTGGGCGACCCCCATGGGCAGGGCCACGCAAATCGCCAGCCAGTCCCGTGGATGGACCGGGGCAAACCGGAAGTGCAGCACCACAAACAGAAACGTAAACGCCACACCCGGAACGTTGCCCAACAGCACGCACACAAACCAGCCGATTTGTGAAACGATTGCGTTGATCCACCAATAGTGTCGGGTCAGTGTCACGTCAGACCGGCTCCGGGCGATATTTGGGCTTGGCCATCAACAACTGGGCCGTACCGATACTGCGCTCAATGAAGCCTCCCTCGCAATAGCACAGATAGTATTCCCACATGCGGATAAACCGCTCGTCGAATTTCATCGCCCGCACTTTGTCGAGCTGCGCCTCAAACGCGAGCCGCCAATCCCTGAGAGTGCGCGCATAGTGCTGCCCGATATCTTCCAGGTGCAGCAGGTTCAGGTCGGTAAAGCGCCGGGTAAGGTCGCTCATCAAGGCCACGGAGGGCAATGAACCGCCGGGGAAAATGTACCGCTGGATAAAGTCCACATGCTTGCGGGCGTGCTCATAGCGCTGATCGGCAATGGTGATCGCCTGGATCAACATCAGACCATCGGAGGCCAACAGACGGGAGCAGCGCTCAAAGTACTCGCGGAAATGCTCATGCCCCACCGCCTCGATCATTTCCACCGAGACCAGCTTGGTGTACTCGCCGGTCAGATCCCGATAATCCTTGAACAGCAGCGTCACCCGATCCTCAAGCCCTGCCGCCTTGACCTGAGCCTGGGCGTGTTCCCACTGCGCCCGGGAAATCGTGGTGGTGGTGACCCGGCATCCGTAGTGACGGGCGGCGTAGATTGCCAAACCGCCCCAGCCGGTGCCAATTTCCAACAGGTGATCGTCCGGGCCCAGTTCCAGTTTTTCACAAATGCGCTTCAGCTTGTACTCGGCCGCTTCCGCCAGGGTCGACTCCGGATGCGGATAAATGGCCGAGGAATACATCATGCTCGGATCGAGGAACAGCCGGAAAAAGTCATTGCCCAGATCGTAGTGCGCGGCAATATTGCGCCGGGCCCCCTCTTTCGAGTTCCGGTTCATCCACCGGAACAACCGCAGAAGCCTCTTGCCGACATACGACTGACCGGCGTCCATCTTGTCGAGCGCGTGCATATTGCGGACAAAGATGCGCGTGACCTGAGTGAGATTCGGCGTCGACCAGTAGCCGCTCATATAGGCTTCGCCGGCGCCGACCGAGCCACCGAAAGCGACCTCGGCATAGGCCATCGGATTGTGCACATGCAGGTCGGCCACCAATATCGCCTCGTCGGCCGGCTGACCGAACTCATGACATTCATCGCCATCATGCAGGCGCAGGCAGCCCTCCTCCATGGCCGACAGGGTTTTGAGGATCAGACGCTTCGCCAGCGCCTGGTTCCAGCGAGGCTTGGCGAATCGATGACCTTTGAAGCGAGCGATGCTGGGGTTGGAATGCGTCACAACTACCTCCTGGGTGCCAGCGTAATTCGGGTGAGGGATCGTTCAGAAGCCGGGGCCGTCTGATGCCCATAGAGAGGCACCCGCTTTAACCAGAGTCTGAGTGCCTGCCAATAAATGGCCAGGGGCACTTTGATCGTTAGCCAGGGCTGCTGCCACAAAATGCGATTCAGACGTGAAGGCGCCCAGGCCAGTCGTTCCAGACTGAGCGTCGCATCCATGTGACGGGCGCCCTCCCGCCAGTTTTCCATGTGCACCAGCAGCGTTTCCTCCGGCGCGGTGCTGATCCACCGGTACTCCATATCAATCGGATTGAACGGCGATACATGAAAGGCCTTCCTGAAGCCCAATCGACTCTTGCCCGTGATCGGGTTGCAGGGAATCACGTAGCAGTGCCGCTCATTCCAGGGGGTGTTATTGACCTCCGCCAGGATGACACTGGGCCTTTCCGCGTCCGGTTCAAAGCAGTAATAGAAACTGACCGGATTGAAGCACAGCCCCCACTGACGCAGATTGGTCAGCAACCGGATGGGGCCGGAGGGACAGTGCCCCGTCTGACGGGTGACTTCCTCGCGCACCGCTGTCTTCAGGTCCGGCTTCTCGGGGTGAAGGTAATCCTCCCGCCGGAACCAGCCAAGTCGACGGCGATTGAACCCCCAGAAGCGCAGCCCTTCAAACAATCTCGGCAGTTCATCCAGGTCCAGATAAAACAGCGTCGACCGATAACGGAACTCGTGGTTTCTGGGCACAAAGCGGCGATGACGGACCCAGCCCTGATAAATGGCACTGTGCATCAGAAGGACTCCCCCAACGCCTTGGCCACACGCAGACCGGATACCACACCGTCCTCGTGAAAGCCGTTGCGCCAGTAGGCACCACAGTAATGGGTGTGATTGACCCCACTGATATCGCTCCAGCGGGCCTGGGCGGCGATACTGGCCCGATTGAACACCGGATGACTGTAGCGATAGCGACCGAGAATTTTGTGCTCATCCAGCCACTGCGTGGCATTCACGCTGACGCATATCGTCTCGGGACAGGCCAGACGCTGAAGCATGTTCATGTTGTAGGTCAGAACGGCTTCGTCATCCCGTCCGGGGCTCAGCCGGTAGTTCCAACTGGCCCAGGCGCCACGCGCTTTGGGAAGAATGCTTGAATCGGTGTGCAGCACCACGTCGTTATCCTGGTAGGGAATGGCCGACAGAATATCGTATTCGCGATCCGTCGGATCCACCAACAGCTTCAGGGCCTGATCGCTGTGGCAGGCGAAAATGACCTCGTCAAAGGCCTGCTCACCAAAACGGTCCGTGGTCAGACGCACCCCCTGTTCCGTGCGCTCCACGCGGGTCACCGGGCAACCAGTGTGGATACCCTCGGCGAACTCCCGGGTCAGCGGTGTCAGGTAGCTGTGGGAGCCCCCCTTGATCGTGTACCACTGGGGCTGTTGGGTGACGGTGAGCAGACCGTGATTATGGAAAAAGCGGATAAAAAAGATCAGCGGCATCTCCGCCGCACCGGACAGCCCGGAGGACCAGATGGCGGATACCATCGGCAGAATATAGTGTTCCCGGAAAAACCGGCTGTACCGTTCCTGTTCAAGGTACTGGCCCAGCGTCATTTCCGGGTCGATCTGGTCCTGCTCATACGCCTGGGTACAGGCGCGGTTGAAGCGCAGAATATCCCGCAGCATCCGCCAGTGTGCCGGCCGCAACAGATTGCGTTTCTGCGCAAACAGGCCGCGCACACCACTGCCACTATACTCGTAATGGTTGTCGGGCCGGGTCACGCCAAAGCCCATATCGGTCAACTGACTGGCGACCCCCAACCGGGACATCAGCTTGATGAAATTCGGGTATGTCCGGTCATTGAAGACGATAAACCCGGTATCCACATCATAGTCCTGCCCCGCCACGTTCACGCGCTTGGTGGCGGTGTGACCACCGATGGTGTCGCCCGCCTCAAACACCGTCACGCGATGCCTTTTGGCCAGCAGGTACCCCGCCGTCAATCCGCTGATACCGGAGCCGATGATCGCAATATGTTTTGTTTCAGAATCCATTGTGCCCACAGCACCTGATGTCTTGCTCAAGCTTTCACCATCTTCTTCAATAGAGCTGTTTTCCAGCCCAGGGGTAACCAGCTGATGAGGCGCATGGTCCACACCAACTGCCAGGGAAACTGCACAATTCGCTGGCGCCGGGCCATACCACGGGCAATGTGCTCCGCGGCCGTTTCGGCCTCGACCAGAAACGGCATTTCAAAGTCATTGCGATCGGTAAGCGGCGTTTTGACAAACCCGGGACGCACCAGGGTCACGTCGATGCCCTCCGGCGCCAGATCCACGCGCAGCGAGTGCATGAAGTACTCCATCGCGGCCTTTGAGGCGCCGTACGCTTCACTGCGGGTCAGCGGCAGGACCGTGACCATACTGCCCACTCCGACGACCTGCGCGCGATTCGGCGAGCGGCGCAGGAACGGCAGGGCCACCTCAACGGTATTGGCCGAACCGATCACATTGATGTTCATCACCGGAGCAAAGGGGGCCGCATCGAAGTGCTTGACGTCGATGTACTCGCAGGTGCCGGCGTTGATCACAACGGCATCCAGATGGGGGGTAATCGCCTTCAATCGGTCGGCCGCCTGACTCAGCGCTTCGCGATCGGTCAGGTCAACCGGCAGTGTGTGGCATTGTTCGGGGAACGCCCGGGCCAGGGCGTCCAACTTGTCGGCCGAGCGGGCACTGATCACCACCCGGTGACCGTCTTGCAGCAATCGGCGGGCCAGCGCTTCACCAATACCGGTTGAAGCACCTGTAACCCATATCCAGCGGGACTGGTTCATAGACAACTCCTCTAGCCCTTTGACGGTGAGCCATTGAGCTGCTGGAACAACGCAATGGTCTCCTTGCGGCTGGCTTTCAGGTCCACCATCGGTGCCGGGTAACCGGACACCGGTGGCGGCTGGTGAATCTGTCGGCTCGAAACCTTTGCCAGCTCTGGAATGTACTTACGAATAAACCGTCCGTCGGGATCAAAACGCTCGGACTGGGTCACCGGATTGAAAATCCGAAAGTAAGGCGCTGCATCGGTTCCGGTGGAGGCACTCCACTGCCAGCCGCCGTTGTTGGCCGCAAAGTCACCGTCAATCAACTGGGACATGAACCAGCGCTCGCCCTGGCGCCAGTCAATGCGCAGGTTTTTGGTCAGGAACATGGCCACGATCATCCGCAGACGGTTGTGCATCCAGCCGGTTTCCAGAAGCTGGCGCATCGCCGCATCGACAATGGGAATACCCGTTTCTCCCCGACGCCAGCGGTTCAGGTCGTCCTCATCACTGCGCCAGGGGAAGCCATCGGTATGGCTCTGCAGTGGACGGTTCTTGCACACCTGCGGAAAGTCCACGGTCACATGCTGATAAAAATCCCGCCAGACCAATTCGCTGATCCAGGTCGTCACGCCATCACTGCCCTCGTCCCAGCGGCCTTCGTTGGCCGTCAGTGCGGCGTTCAGACACTGACGCGGAGACAGGCTGCCGACTGCCAGATAGGGCGACAACGTGGACGTGCCGGCCTCCGCCGGCAGATCCCGTCTGTTTTTATAGTCATGAATGGGCCCGTCCGCAAACTCGGCGAGGCGGCGCAGCGCCTCCTCCTCACCGGCGGGCCAGAGTGCCGACAGATCTTTCAGATGGATGCCCTGGAACAGGGCCTCCAGCGGCACCCCCGCATCGCCGACCTGCCCCAGGGTGTCCGGCTGAACGGCGGGCAGACCGTGCGGCACCATCGGAAGCTCACGCGCCAGTTGCAGCCATCGCCGTTTGAAGGCGGTAAACACCTGGTAGGGTTCGCCCTGACCGTTGCGTACCTGGCCCGGTGGCAGAATCACCCGATCGTGGAATCGCTTGTAGTGTCGGTCATGGCGACGGAAATGCTCGGCGACGTCCCGGTCCCGGTCCAGTTCATCCAGGGGATACTCCGCGTTGAAGTAAAGTGAGTGGCACCCTTCCCTCCGCGCCAGCGTCAGCAGTTGGTGCGGAATGTCGTCGGCCCGACGGACCCGGAGCAGGACCAGTGGAATATTCCGCTCGGCCAGGTCGGCTTGCAGTTGCACCAGGTGCCGTCGAACAAAGTCAAGCCGCGCCGGCGCCGTACTGTGCCGCTCGATGAAATTCTCACACAGCACGTACACCGCCACCACACCCTGCCCGGCCTCGGCCGCGTGATACAGTGCCGGGTTGTCACGCAGCCGCAGGTCATTGCGCAGCCACACGAGAATACGCTGACTATCCGCCGCCGCCATTACCCCAACCTCGCCTTGATCTTGCCGATCACATACCCCAACACCGGAATGTGCTCATAGAGCATCGCACCCGCATCAAAATAGTCGCGGTGGTACAGCACCCGATCCCGGAACTGGAGATGGCTGCTGCCTTCAAGACTCAGCCGCCGGCCGCCTTTGAGTTTGCGGTGGCGGTAGTGCATGGTCCACAGCAGCACGGCCTGATCCGGTTCGCCCGCCTGTCCCCGCTGTTCCAGGATGTGATTGAAGGTGAAACCACACTCCTCAAGACCGTGCACCATGCCGGAAAAATACCGACGCAACGCCACCAGTCCCTCCACCCGGTGCAGAGGGTCTTCGAACACCACGTCGCTATCGTAGATCTGGTCCAGCGCACCGATCAGCGCCGGGTCAAATCGCTCGTACAGCATGGTGATTTGTGCGATCAGTGTGTCTGCCATTATTGCGATACTCCAGAGCCTGCGGACCCGTTATCAGAGGAAATAGGACCATCGACCCACGTGGGACGCCGGGCCGCCAGCGCCGCCAGAATCTCGCTGAGGGATTGTCCGAGGCAATGCGGTCGCAGCGCGTCTTCCACCAGCGCCGTCTGCCGGCCCGCCAACCAGACCGGAACCGCCAGTTGCCGCTCCAGATCGCGATGTACGGAGCCCAGTCCCGGCTCGGGCACACTGTCGGTGTAGAGCAGCACGGCATCAGCATCCCGAAGATCCACCGCGTACAACCACTCTGCCTGGGGCAGCGGGCCGAAGAAGTCCACCTGGAGCCTGTTTACGCCCAGACTGTACGCCAGGATCATCGGCAGCACGGAATCCGGTGTGCGACCGTTATCCACCAGCAACAGGCGCGGCGCCGACCTGGGTACCGTCTGCCGATGCCGGGCCGAGGCAAAATGGCCCAGCAACACCGACTCGAGACACATCAGTTGCGTGGTTGCACCGTATTGTGGCCGGCCCTGCCCGACGTCGGACCGCCACTGCGACAACAGGGGTTCAAGACAATGGTCCACCAGAACCGGCATCGGGTATTCGGCGGTCAGCGCTGCAAGCCGCTTTTGCAGTGCGCGTACATCCAGGGTGGCAAGCGCCTGCCCCATCGCCTGCCGGTGCTGTTGCCAGGGGTCCGCCTCCGAAAGTCCGGCTGCGCTCTCATCGACGCCCTGGTCCAGCAGTGCCCTGACCTGGCCGACGGCCACACCGCGCGCGAGCCAACGCTGAATGGCCTCCACCCGGGCGATATCCTCCGGCCGGTACAGGCGGTGTCCCTTGGCGGTGCGCAACGGCTTCAACAAGCCATACCGCCGCTCCCAGGCCCGCAGGGTCACGCTGTTGACGCCGGTAAGCTCGGAGACCCTGCGAATGGGAACCGCCTCGGACACCATTGGGTCCCGATCCTCAGACGTTGGCATTGCGAAGCCCCAGTTTTTCCGGATGCGGTGCCCAGAATGTCTGCTTCTGAAGGTAAGGATTGTCCACTTTACGCAGGTAATGCTTGAGCAGCGTCAGCGGCACCACCAACGGCACGTCCCCGGCGTGGTAGGCATCAATCACCTCGGAAAGCTCCTGCTGCTCGTTGCCATCCAGCAGATCCCGCAGGTAACCGCGCAGGTGCATCATGGTATTGGTGTTGCTCTTGCGGGTGGTTTTATGGCTCAGCGCCGCCATGAAGGCGTTCAGAAACTCATTGCACAGCTCATGGATATCCCGGGTGCCGGCCTGTGCGACCAGCCGACCGATGGACTGGTAACTGGGCACATGGTGGGCCATGACCTGATATTTGTAGCGGGAGTAGAAATCCACCAGCTTGGCCGGCGTAGGGTCGGGCTCGACTGAGGTTTTCCAGTCGTGGTAGGCGAACACCCGGGAGATGAAGTTGTCCCGCAGCCCGGCATCGGTCAGGCGACCGGCCTCTTCCACCGGCAGCAGCGGATGCAGTTCCATCAACCGTTCCGCATAGGCCCCGATCCCGTCGCTGTCGAGCGGATAGCCGTTTTCGCCGTAACGCTTCATGCGAAAGGCGCCACAACTGGGCGAGTTCTGCATCATGACGTAGCCGCAGAGGTCGGGCATCCGCTCCAGCGCTTTGTCGGCTTCGGCGGCCAGGGCTTCAGTGACATCGAGACGGTCGTCCTGAACGCCGCGCACGCGGGTGCCTTTATCGGTGGCGACCAGGCGAATGGGTTTACGGGGGATTCCCAGGCCAATCAGCACTTCGGGGCACACCGGCCGATAGTCGAAGTAGCGGCTCATGACGTCGGTCAGGAAGCGGTTACGCTTGTGTCCACCGTCAAACCGGACCCGCTCCCCGAGCAGGCATTCGCTGATGCCGACCGGAATTTTGACGTCTGCGTGGGTATCCATCGATGCACCTCTTATACAAGTGGCCAGGCTTTGTATAAGTTGTACGCCGATTTATTGTACAAGGCAAGAGGTTTTGTATAATTATTACGAAGAGAATATACGGCTGAGAAACTACGTAGAAAGTGCTGCGGAAGGGTATACCTCTACAAGACACGCCGTGAACCCATGATGTGCATGGATGCACGAATGCCGCGATGGCATGGATGCCATAGAGCGGCCCCTGGGGGCTCGACGCGCGGAGTCCCTCCGCTTACGGTCTTGAAAGGGCTTCCCCTCCACAAACCGGACGTGATTCGGCCACTTACTCACTAATAGGTGGGAAGCTCTATATGGGCAAAAAGCTCCTCCAACTCCGCGCGGGAGTGGCGGTTGTAGGCCTCGTCGATCACATTGCGTGTCAAATGAGGGGCGAAGCGCTCGATGAAATCGTACATGAAGCCTCGCAGGAAGGTCCCGCGGCGGAACCCGATCTTGGTCACGCTGCTCTCGAACAGATGGTCCGCATTCAATGCCACCAGATCCGAATCCAGATGCTCATCCACCGCCATCTTCGCCACAATACCGATCCCCAGACCGAGACGGACATACGTCTTGATCACGTCCGCATCCGCCGCCGTGAACACCACCTTCGGTGCCAGACCGCGATTCATGAACGCCTCGTCCAGCTTCGAGCGACCGGTAAAGCCGAACACGTACGTCACAATCGGATACTTGGCCACCGCCTCCAGCGTCAACGGCTCAACCTGCGCCAAGGGGTGCTCGCGCGGCACCACAATGCAGCGGTTCCAGCGGTAGCATGGCATCATTACCAGGTCGCTGAACAACTCCATCGCCTCCGTGGCAATGGCGAAATCCACCGTGCCATCCGCGGCCATTTCGGAAATCTGCATGGGCGTGCCCTGATGCATATGCAGCGATACATCGGGATACTGCTTAATGAAGGACTGAATGATGGGCGGCAAGGCATAGCGTGCCTGGGTGTGCGTGGTGGCGATGGACAGACTGCCCTTGCGTTCGTTGCTGAACTCCTGCGCCACCTGCTTGATGCTGTCGACTTTCCGCAGGATCTCGCCGGCGGTTTTCAGAATTGCTTCACCGGCGGGGGTAATCCGGGTCAGGTGTTTGCCACTGCGGGAAAAAATCTCCACACCCAGCTCATCTTCCAGCAGGCGTATCTGCTTGCTGATACCCGGCTGGGAGGTGTACAGGCTCTGGGCGGTCGCGGACACATTCAGGTCGTGGTGCGCCACTTCCCAGATATAACGCAGTTGTTGCAGCTTCATAATGCCCTCCGATCGTCCTTCGGACAGCCCCCGTGCGCCCCGACACAGCAGACCGTTCAACCCCAACCGTCGACTCGATCACCCAGAGCGCGGTGTTAACAAAAGGACGGTGTTATAAAAATTACGGTAATTATTCTTTTGTAGAATAGAGCCTCAGAAGCCAAATTGCCAGCCTCTGGTCAAAAAATAACCCTCGCTATAACTTTAGACTATATAGACTGCCACTGCCTAGCCTGGCACCTGGTTGGCAACGCCATGGGGAACATGGCCGCTGGCAACGTGCTCGCTGGCCGACTCGATGTGTTGTTGCTGATCGTCGAAGAAAACGTCCGCCCCGTAGGCCTTGAGGAACTCCCCTTTCGGCAATCCCCCCAGGAACAGGGACTCGTCGATGCGCACATTCCAGGCCCGCAGAGTGCGAATCACCCGCTCATGAGCCGGCGCCGAGCGGGCAGTGACCAGTGCCGTGCGAATGGGGCAACGGCTTTCGGTGAATTCACTCTGCAAGCCCTGCAGTGCCGACAGGAAGGCCTTGAAGGGGCCGCCGCTCAACGGCGTTTTGGCGGACGCTCGTTCACTTTCGGCAAAGGCGCTCAGGCCCTGGCTCTTGAACACCTGCTCCGCCTCATCGGAAAACAGCACCGCATCGCCGTCGAAGGCAAAGCGCAGCTCCTCTTCCTGCTCGGACTTGTTCTTGGCGGCGACCAGGGTCGCGGCCGCAACGCCCTGATTGAGCGCCTGACGCACGTCTTCACCGTCGGTGGACAGAAACAGGTGGCAGCCGAACGCCGAGATATAGCGGTACGGGCTGCTGCCACTGCAGAACGCGGCCCGGGTAATGTTGAGCCCGTAGTGCTCGATGGAATTGAACACCCGCAAGCCGGTATCGGCGCTGTTGCGGGACAGCAGAATCACTTCGACCCGGGGGTCGCCTTCGAGGCTTTCATTCAGGTGGAGCAGCTTTTGTACCATGGGAAAGGCATCCCCCGGTTTGAGGGGTTCGTCTTCGCGCTCGATCTGGTAGTTGGCATAAGCTTCCAGGCCTTCGTTGATAAATACCTGGTGACTCTCATCCAGGTCGAACAGCGCTCGGGACGAAATGGCGATAACCAGTTTGGTGCCGAAGCCTTTGGGCATGGTGTTGGGGTCCTGATGGTTGATAGTGTTCGAATTGGGTTACGGAATGATAACACTGGCCCCGGTAGTCTGCCGGTTTGCCAGCTCGCGATGCGCCCGGGGTACCTCGTCCAGGCGGTAGGTCTGATTGATATCCACTTTCACCGCACCGGACAACACCGCCTCGAACCAGAGTCCGGCCAAAGTCTCCAGCTCCTCCCGTGTGGTCGCGTAATGCGCCAGCGTCGGTCGGGTGATATACAGCGAGCCTTTCTGGGCCAGCAGCAAGGGGCTGAATTCCGGCACCGCACCGGAGGCGTTGCCAAAGCTCACCATCAGCCCGCGCCGGGCCAGGCAGTCCAGAGAGACGTCAAAGGTATCCTTGCCCACCGAGTCATACACCACCGGAACACCCTTGCCATCGGTCAGGCTCATGACACGCTCTACGACCGACTCCTCCCGATAGCGGATCACTTCGTAACAGCCGCGGGACAGCGCCAATTTCGCTTTCGCATCCGATCCCACCGTGCCAATGACTCGCGCCCCCAAATGTGCCGCCCACTGACAGGCCAGCAGCCCGACACCGCCAGCGGCCGCGTGCCACAACAGGGTTTCCCCAGGCTGAACGGCGTGAGTCTGGTGTAACAGATAGGCTGCGGTCAGGCCCTTGAGCAAGGTGGCCGCGGCGACTTCGTACTCAATGCCATCCGGCAGTGCCAATAGCCGATCCGCCGCGACGACATGGGAGTCGGCATAGGCCCCGGGTGGGCCGCTGCAATAGGCCACCCGGTCACCCTCCTTCCAGCCTTGGACATCCGACCCCAGAGCCTCGATTACCCCGGCGGCCTCCAACCCCAGACCGGTCGGCAGATCCAGGGGATACAGGCCTGTGCGGTGATATATGTCAATAAAGTTCAGGCCGATGGCCTTGTGGCGCACCCTCACCTGTCCCGCGCGCGGCTCGGGTGCGGGCGTGTGCTCCAGACTCAGTGCGTTTTCATCACCGGGCTGGTGAACCCGGTAGGCGCGATGTTCAGTCACTCGTCATCTCCTCGACCTTTGCGATCACTGGGCAGCGAGCCCATGGGTCCCATCGCCGGTGCCTTACCTTCGGCGAGTTCCTCCATAGAATACCCCAGATAGTCCGCATGCAGGGCGCGGGTCAATGAGTAAGCCATAAACACCAGCAGCACACAGAACGGGAATCCCAGTGCGGTGATCACATTCTGCAGCGCCTGCAAACCGCCCCCCAGCAACAGCGTGGCGGCCACCAACCCCAGCAACAGAGTCCAGAACACCCGCTGAACGGTTCGGGAAGGTTGACTGTCCTTGCGCGACAACAGATCCACCACGAGGGCCGCCGAATCGGCCGAGGTGGTCAGAAATACCACGATTACAATCACCGCCAGGGTTGATATCAGGGATGACAGCGGGAACTGCTCGAGAAAGCTGAACAGCGCCACCGAGACGTCCGCCTGCACTTGCGCGGCGATATCCGTACCGTGGTTCAGGTCCAGATCGATGGCCGCCATCCCGAACACGGAAAACCAGACGATGGTGAACAGCAGCGGCGCGCCCAGCGCCCCGGCCACAAACTGGCGGATGGTCCGGCCTTTGGAAATCCGGGCGATGAAAATGCCCACATAAGGAGCCCAGGAAATCGTCCAGGCGAAGTAGAACACCGTCCATTGACGCTGCCAGTTGCCCTCATTGTAAGCTTCGGTCCAGAATGCCAGCCAGGGCAGATTGTGCAGATAGCCACCGATATTCTGAACCGTACCCGACACGATAAACAGCGTCGGTCCGGCCACCGCGACAAAGACCAGAATGACCAGAGCCACTACGATATTGAACTCGGACAGTCGCTTGATGCCCCGATCAAGCCCCAGTGCCACAGACACCGATGCCACCAGTGTAATGGCGGCCACAATGGCCATTTCGGCCACCTGCCCTTTGGGCAGTCCGAACAGATAATTCATACCGGTGTTGAGCTGCAGCGTCCCCAGGCCGACCGACACGGCCACGCCAAACAGGGTGCCAAGCAACGCGATGATATCGATGGTCCACCCGATCGGCCCGTAAATACGATCCCCCAGCACCGAATAGAACACGCTGCTGATGCGCATCGGCAGGCCCTGACGGTAGGTGAAATACCCGATCGCCAGCGCCGGCATGGTGAAAATGGTCCAGGTGTGTAAACCGTAATGGTACAGGGAGATATTCATCGCGAGGCGGGCGGCGTCTTTGGTGCCGCCGTCAACACCCTCAAGGGGCGGGTTGGCGAAGTGGGACATGGGCTCGGCCACGCCCCAGAACATCAGAATGGTACCGATACCGGCCGCGAACAACATGCAGAACCAGGTCAGCGTATCGTACTCGGGCCCCTGCCCGTCCGGTCCCAATTGAATCCGGCCATAGCGACTGGTCGCCACCCAGATCAGAAACAATAACAGGCCGCTGACGCTGAGGACGTAAAACCAGCCAAAGTTGGTGAAGGTAAAGCCGCCCAGCATGTCAAAAAAGCGGGCAAAGGGTTCATTGAAGGGAATGGCGAAGCCGACGAACAGGACGATAATGCCGACGGAGATAAAGAAGATTTGCGGAATGGCGCTCAACTTCAGGCGTTGGGCGAGGTTGTCGAACATCGGAAACTCCTCGGTGGCCTGTTATTGGTTATTGGTTATTGGTTGTGTCGTTTTAATGTATGGCGACGGCGGATGCGCGCTTCGCGCTTGTCCGCCCTACGCGAACCTCGGTAGTATCCGCCGTAACCACACTCTACGACTGCCCGTCTTCTTCCCGAATCCCCAACAGCTCCTTGAACGCGGACATATCGTGCAGCGGGAACAGCGCCGGATCCTGCATCAGAGACTCTCGGTAACTCTCCGCCCGGGCCAGTGCCTCGCCCAAGAAATGCACACCGTCTTCATAGTGCCCCAGGGCCGTGTGAGCACAGGCCAACTGATAAAACGCGTGGGCGTTGTCCGAATCAATCGAAAGGGCCTGTTGACACAGGTTCACCGCCCACTGGGGTTCACCGAGTTCCAGGACCACATCCGCTTTGTAGGTCAGCGCCTCACAATCCTCGGGCTTCATGGCCAGAATCTGGTCATAGATGGCAATCTTGTTCGCCGGCGTATGTTCCAGATTGGCTCTCAACCAGAGCGAATGAATTTCCTGGGTGCGTTCAATTTCCTCACGGTTGGCATCAATGTGCCGGGTTTTCTGGGTCAGCTGTTTCTCGATACCCCGCAGGCGCACTTCGTAGGCATTGACCAGCTTGCCCACTTCCTCATCCGCCAGGCTGCTCATCTTCTCTTTCATGTCGCGTATGGAATTCCAGCCCAGCAACACCAGAATGGAACTCACCGCCGCAATCAGATAGAAAAAGTAGGTGACGGTATTGGTCGCGTAGGTCACCCCGCGGTCGATCGACTCAATCTCCCGGTCCACCACCTGCTGAATCAGCTCGGCGCGCTGATTGGACAAGTCAACCCGCAACTGCTTCAGTTCATCGAGCATATAGCGCTCAATGAACGGGCTGTACATCGGTTCTTCCAGCTTCTCGATTTCCTCGGCCACACGCTGACGTGCCTCGCCATCGGCGTCGCTCTGGGCGAACACCGATACCGAGGCACAGATCAGACAGAGCGCGGCCAGCCTGATCAGGCTGCGCATATGGCGTCCCCGTGGTCATGGACTTCCACCAGAGCCTTGTGCAGGCTCTTCACGGCTTGATCGTAATCGTCCTCGTCAACGATGAACTGCATATCCACCTGGCGGATGGACTGGTGAATGGCCAACACACTGATGTTGGCACTGGACAGCGCCGTCGCTGACTTGGCGAGCATGCCGGAGACTTTCATGTCACTGCCGATGGCGGACACGACGGCCACCTTGCGCACATCCACTTCCGCATCCGGGTACTTCTCTTCCAGCATATTGCGGATGCGGTTGACGGTTTTCAGGTTACCGGCGACATAGTGAACAATGGTGTTGGCATTGATGTCCTTGCTCACCACATGGGCCTTGAAGCGCGAAATCTGGTGCAGAATACCCGAGTCATACTTCTCGATATTGCCCATCATGTCCTGGTCGAACACCTCAATCGCGTACACACCTTTGCGACCGGCAATGATTTCCGCACAGGGTTTTTCACTGACGTAATCGCCGGTGATCAGGGTGCCATCGTGATCCGGATCGAAGGTGTTCTTCACCCGCAGCGCAATGCCGTTCTGACGCAGGCCTTTGGCCGCACGGGGGTGAATGGCTTCCATCCCCAGGTTCGCCAGTTGATCCGCCACATCGTAATTGGTGCGGCCGATGGGCACCACCTTGTCGGCCCCGACCAGGCGGGGGTCCGCACTGCTCAGGTGGAACTCTTTATGAATGATCGCTTCATGGGCACCGGTGAGCACCGCAATACGGCTGAACGTCATTTCGCTGTAGCCGCGATCAAAGCTGGCCATCAGACCTTCTTTACAGTGGGTGTAGCCCGTCACGATCGGCAGCTCTTTGGCGAAATCAATACCTTCGAACGAGCGCTTGATCATCTCATCAAGCGGCAGAGCGCCATCGGCCTTCCAACCGGACAGATCCACAAAGCGGGCGTTGACGCCGTCGCGCTGCAGCAGGTTGGCCATGTTCCAGGCGCTGTGGGCTTCACCGATACTGGCCAACATCTCACGCACGGTGAACAGGTGCGCATCCAGCTCAAAGTGGCCGTGCTGACACAGACGTTGCAGATCCGTCAGGCAGCGCTCGGCATCATCCAGGCGCTCTTTGATATAGGCATCGGCTTCCTTACGCAGGTCGGTGTCACCGAAATATTGCTTGTTCAGCTCCAGCACGCGCTTGCGCACCTTGTCGAACGCTTCCATCCAGGGATCGTCATCGTTGGTGCTGGCAAACAGGCCGTAGACACCGGGCTGGCCGTTCTTCTTGTTCTCCAACAGCAGGTCGGTCAGGCCGCCATAGGCGGAAACCACAAAAATGCGATGATAGAGGTCCTCGTCTTTCCCGTTCTTCATAACCACATTGTCGCGTACGGCTTCGTACTCACTCATTGACGTGCCGCCGATTTTTTCGACTGTGTGTGACATAAGTCCTCCATTCTGAAACATTGTGCGGGTTACCGGGGTGCCGCCCCGCTAACCCGCTTGTTCGATACCTCTACTCATCTTGAGGCACCTTCTGGCCGACGGGTCGGCCGGTGTGACTTTTTATGAAACAGTGCCTACCGAATCAGTGGCGACTGGTCTGAAAGGGGCCGATCACCAGCAGGTGTTCGTCATCGTGTTCGCCACCGAAATGTATATTGCGCTCGAAGAACACCTCACTGTTCAGCTCGGTATCCAGATCGCGGGCCAGGCTGCGGAACAGCGCCCAGGACGCTTCGTTGTCCGGTGTGATTGTGGTTTCAATGTAACGCACCTCGGCACAGGCTTCGCGGCTCAGCAAGTGCTTGAGCATCCGTTTGGCCAACCCCTTACCCCGGGCGGCCTCGGCAATCACCACCTGCCAGACAAACAGTGTGTCCGGTTTGTTGGGTTCTACGTACCCCGACACAAAACCGACCAGTGTCTCGCCATCGAACACCGCCACGGCGGTATCCGCGAAATGGGAGCACTGCAGCAGATTGCAGTAAATGGAATTGGGGTCAAGAGGCGGGCTGGCAGCCACCAACTGATTCAGGAGGTAGCCGACCTCAGCGGTGGGCTTGCGAAAATCCAGATTGTCACTGGGTGTGTCGGTCATGCTCTGCTCCTTCCCGTTTATAACAACAATATAGGGGTATGATCCCAAACCCGCAAAAAATCAAGGTTTGCCCCGACAATTCGAATGAATTGAAATAGTTAGAGAACTAAATAAAAATCTATAGTACACTAAGCGAAATGATGAGTCCACCCGAACCCGTCTAGCCCTTCGGAGACAAGCGCATGACCAAAGACGAATCTCACCTGCCTCAGGGCCTGGCTTCCCGCGCCGAACGCAACATGACGGCGCTCAAGTCCATGAGCACCTCGGACAAAATTGAAGAGGTATTGGTTTCGCTGCGTCGGGTGATCCGGGCGACGGACCTGCATTCCAAAAAGCTGGTCAAAACAGCCAGCGTCACGGGGCCACAGTTATTGCTCCTGCAGATCGTCCACGCCAAGGGCGACATGACCATCAGCGAGCTGGCCCGGGATATGAGCCTGAGCCAGGCCACCGTCACCACCATTCTGGATCGCCTGCAGAAGCGGGAGCTGATCGAACGCATCCGCTCGGAAACCGACAAACGCAAGGTCTACCCCCGTTTGACCGACCACGGCCGAAAAATCCTGGCCTCCGCGCCCACGGCGCTGCAGGACAACTTTGTGGAGCGGTTTCGGGAGCTGGATGAGTGGGAGCAGAGCATGATCATCGCCGCCCTGCAACGCGTGGCGGAAATGATGGACGCCAAAGATATTGATGCCTCGCCCTTCCTTGACGTGGGCGCTCTGGATCGCGCGATCCCTACGCTATAGCAGCCACATATCCGGGCTCGGACCGAATTGGGGCCGACCTTTCAAGACACGCCGTAAATACATCCCTGTAGGCTCGAATCGCGGGTCCCCCGCTCCACGGTCTTGAAAGGTCGGCCCCAATTCGGCCCTCTGTGCAATACGGATAACGCTCGACACTGGTCACCCCCGTCTCACGGCTGTATGATTCGCCCAACGACAGAACCAGAGACCGATCTATCCCATGACCCTGGCGAACCAACTGACCCTGATCCGCATCGTTTTCATTCCGCTGTTTGTAGTGGTCTTTTACCTTCCGTTCGGGTGGGCACACTTCGCCTCCGCCATGATCTTCAGTATCGCGGCCATCACCGACTGGGCCGATGGTTACGTCGCCCGCAAATACGACCAATCCACCCCCTTCGGCGCCTTTCTGGACCCGGTGGCCGACAAACTGATGGTGGTCATTGCCCTTGCGCTACTGGTGGAACTACACGCCACGCCCTGGTTTACCGCACCGGCGATTGTGATCATCGGCCGGGAAATCGTGATCTCCGCCCTGCGGGAGTGGATGGCCGAACTGGGCGAGCGCGCCAGCGTGGCGGTGTCCTACATCGGTAAAATCAAGACAACGCTGCAGATGACCGCCCTGATCGTCCTACTGGCCGACCTGCCCTTCGCGCTGTTCTATTGGCTGGGTTACATCACCCTGTACAGCGCCGCCCTGCTGACCCTGTGGTCCATGATCCTCTACCTGCGCGCCGCCTGGCCCTTTATGCGATTGAAGTAGGCGTTCAAATATTGATCAACCACAAAAAATTCCCGGATAACCCACGGAAACCCCTAGGATTTTTTGAGCGATTCCTTTAGAATTCGCCCCTCTTCAAGCAAGGCGCGATAGCAAAGCGGTTATGCCCCGGATTGCAAATCCGGTTAGGCCGGTTCGACTCCGGCTCGCGCCTCCAACTTTCCCTTCGTAGTACTCTCCCCGGCCGGGATGGTGAAATTGGTAGACACACAAGACTTAAAATCTTGAGATCGTAAGATCGTGCGGGTTCAAGTCCCGCTCCCGGCACCATTTATTACCCGCGGAATTGGTAGACGCCGGGCAGGAAGCCCAAGTGCCGCGGAGGACAGGACGTCCGAGAGCGGCCACAGCAGACTTAAAATCTGCCGACTATTGCAGTCGTGCCGGTTCAATTCCGGCTCCGGGCACCATTTATACTCGCGGAATTAGTAGACCCACAGGCGCCGAACCGGACGTCATACAACCACCATTACCCATGAAAATGGCCGTAGATTTCCTCCGCCAGGCGTTTGCTGATGCCCGGTACCTTGGCGAGATCCGCCACGCTGGCCTTCTGTACCTCCTGCAGCCCTCCAAAATGACGCAATAACTCCCGACGGCGACCCGCCCCGATACCCGGCACCCCCTCCAGACTCGAGGTCCGCCGCTTCTTGTCCCGGCGCTGGCGATGCCCGGTAATCGCAAACCGGTGCGCCTCATCACGGATATGCTGCAGCAAGTGTAACGCCGGCGAATCGCTCGACATCACAAACTCCTTGCCGGTCTCCGCCCAATACAGCGTCTCGAACCCCGCCTTGCGCGTCGTCCCCTTGGCCACACCGAGCAACGGCACATTATTGACACCCAACTCCGCCAGCACCGCCTGCGCCTTGCCCAACTGACCCTTGCCACCATCGATAATCAGAATATCCGGCAGCTTACCCTCGCCTTTCTGCAAACGGGTATAGCGGCGTTGCAACGCCTGCTCCATCGCCGCGTAATCGTCGCCGGGCGTGATTCCCTCAATATTGAAACGACGATAATCAGACTTGAGCGGCCCGTTGGTATCAAACACCACACAGGACGCCTGGGTCAGTTCACCGCTGCTGTGACTGATATCAAAACACTCCAACCGCTGGGGCATCTCGTCCAGCCCCAGCGCATCCTGCAGAGCGATAAAGCGATCCATACTGTTCTTGCGGCTGTTCACCCGGCTGGAGAGGTTCTGCTGAGCGGCCGTTGTGGCCATTTGCACCCACTGGGAACGGTGGGTGCGAACCTTGTCGGTCACCGTCACCTGACGGCCCGAGGCACTCTTGAGCGCCTGGGCAATCAGTTCGGCCTCGGCCACCGGATGGCTGGTGACAATTTCCCGGGGAATCTCCCTGCCCTCACTGGCCAGATAAAACTGCGGCAGAAATTCCGCCAGTACATCCGTTTCCGAATCCGCGAGTGACGCTTGTGGGTAATAACTCCGGCTGCCCAGAATTCGCCCCTGACGAACAAACAGGACGTGCACGCATATCAGACCCGCCTGCAGAACGGCCGCCACCACATCCAGATCGCCGTACCCCTCTTCGATCAGGTTCTGGGACTGGATCGAGCGCAGCGCGGTAATCTGATCCCGCAGCGCGGCCGCCCGTTCAAAATCCAGCGCCTGGGACGCCGCATCCATCTGATCTGCCAGTTCCTTCAACAGGGTATCGCTGTCGCCGCTGAGGAACATCCGGGTATGACGCACATCCTCGGCGTAATCCTCCGGACTGATGTAATCCACACAGGGAGCGGTGCACCGTTTGATCTGGTACTGCAGACAGGGGCGCGAGCGGTTTTTGAACACGCTGTCTTCACACTGACGCACCTGAAAGGTTTTCTGCAGAAAATTCATGCTGTCGCGCACGGCGCCAACGTTCGGGTATGGGCCAAAGTAATGGCCCCGCTTTTTCTTCGACCCGCGATGAAAGCTGATGCGGGGAAACGTTTCGGCGCTGGAAAGAAAAATATAAGGGTAGGACTTGTCGTCCCGCAATAGAATATTGTACGGCGGGCGATGACTTTTGATCAGGTTCTGTTCAAGAATCAACGCTTCGGTTTCGCTGGCGGTGACCGTCACATCGATCTGCTGGATCTTCGCCACCAGGGCTGCCGTTTTGGGAGGCAGACCGGTTTTACGGAAGTAGCTCGACAGCCGCTTCTTCAGATTCTTGGCCTTGCCCACGTACAACAGCTTCCCCTCGCCATCGTACATCTGGTAGATGCCGGGTTGCTGGGTGGTGTTGGCCAGAAAACGCGTCGCGTCAAAAGCGTCTGGGGCAGCGGGGTTACACATAGGTAAAAGGTCGCAGGTCGTGGTTCGCGGTATCACCGTGGCGGGCAGAACAGTTCCGTATTGTGACCGAAACCGCCGGTTAAGTGAAGACGGGCCAACCCGGGCCATTTTGCGAGTCTCCGGAATTGCCGCTATGGTTAAACTATGTTGATTGCCAGCTTTCTGTTCTTTCTACTGGTGTTCGTGGTGATCGGGGCCTTGTCGGTCCTGGCCAGCAAGCACACCACCGCCGATTACCTGACCGCCGGTCAGAGTATCAGGCCCTGGCTGGTCGCGCTTTCCGCCGTGGCCACCAATAACAGTGGCTACATGTTTACCGGCATGATCGGCTTCACCTACGTCAACGGCCTGTCTTCCATCTGGCTGATGATCGGCTGGATCTTCGGGGACTACCTGGGCTCGCTGACCCTCTGGCGCTCAATTCGCGATACCACTGGCAAGCAGGACCTGCACTCGTTCAGCGGCCTGATCAGTCGCTGGTGGGGCCAGCGTTATCACCGCCTGCGGGCACTCAGCGGGCTGCTGATTCTGATTTTCCTCGGTACCTATGCCGGTGCCCAGCTCAATGCCGGCAGCAAGGCGCTGCATGTACTGTTGGACTGGGACCTCTCCACCGGCGCCATTCTGGGCGCCGTGGTCGTATTGATCTACAGCTTCGCCGGAGGTATACGGGCCTCCATCTGGACCGATGCCGCCCAGTCCATGGTCATGGTGGTGGCCATGCCCCTGCTGATGTGGATGGCCATGGAGCATATGGGCGGCTGGAATTCGATGATGGAATCGCTCCACGACGTGGAAGGCGGTTACATGAACTGGTTTCCCCCGGGCAGCACCTGGTACTCCGCCGCGCTGTTCGTGCTGGGTTGGGTATTTGCCGGTTTCGGGGTAGTGGGTCAACCCCACGTGATGGTCCGCTATATGAGCCTGACCGACTCCAAATTGATCAATCAGGTCCGGGCCTATTACTACAGCTGGTTTACCTTCTTCTACGGCGCGACCATTGTGGTTGGACTGCTGGCCCGGCTGATCATCACCGACGCGGATCAGTTCGACAGCGAGCTGGCCCTGCCCACCATGGCGGTTGAACTGATGCCGGAGCTTTTGGCGGGCCTGGTGCTGGCGGGCCTGTTTGCCGCCACCATGTCCACGGCGGATTCACTGGTGATCAGTTGTTCCGCCACCCTCTCCCGGGATCTCCGCCCCAATAATCCGCTTGGCTTCCTGTTCACCAAGTTCGCCACCTTGACCGTGGTGGTGGTGGCTCTGTTCATTGCGCTTTACGGGGAGGACAGTGTCTTCGAGCTGGTCATTCTGGCCTGGGGGCTGCTGGCTTCGGCCTTTGCCCCCCTGCTTCTGATCTACCGGTTCAACCGCCTGCCCACCGAAGGCCAGTGCATTACCATCATGCTGTCCGGGGTGGCCGCCTACCTGATCAGCCACTACACCGTCATTCAGGAGTATGTGTACGAGCTGATGCCTTCCATGCTGATCGCGTTTGCGGTCTACGGGCTCATTGCCGCCTTCGGCGGCGTCAGGGTCATGCGCGATGAGAGTTGATTACACCACCGCTTCCGGATCCAGAAAGTTGTGCTTCACCGCCAACAGGGTCAGCTCCACATCACTGTTGATGTCCAGCTTCTCGAAAATCCGGTAGCGATAACTGTTTACCGTCTTGGGGCTGACGCAGAAAATATCGGCAATGTCCTGCACTTTCTGGCCATTGGCAATCAACATGGCGGTCTGCAGTTCCCGCTGGGAGAGCTTTTCAAAGGGAGACGATTTTTCCCCTTCGCCGGCGAAGTTTTTCAGGGCCAATTGCTGCGCAATGGCGTTGCTCATATACAGGTCGCCGCGAATCACCTTATTGATGGCGTCGGTAATTTCGGTGAATTCGGCACCTTTGGTGACGTACCCGACCGCGCCGGCCTGCATCAGCCGGGTGGGATACAGACTGTCATCGCAGGCCGTGACCGCGATGATCTTCACATCAGGATTGATCTGACGCAGTTTTTTGGTGGCTTCCAGACCGCCCATACCGGGCATTTTCACATCCATCAATACCACGTCGGGTACCAGGACCCGAGCCTTGGTAACGGCTTCCTCACCACTTTTGGCGTCGCCCACGACGTCAAAGCCGTCCACGTCGGCCAGCATGCGCACAATGCCCATACGAACCAGGTCGTGGTCGTCTACTACCAGAATCTTTGTCAACGTTAGCCCCCAATCCAGCTTTTTGTTCCTGACACATTCGATTGTTGTTATGGCGCTTTTTTGCAAAGCGTCTGTTATGGGGTTCCTGGCACCGGGATACGGTGCGCATAAGCGGGGCGTGAGGGAACCGGTCTCACGCTCGGTCCCTCGAAAATTGCAGTCGATTACATTATAAACCCGTATCGCCCGGGCCATATACCGTTCGGAAGGTCAGATTGATCCTTGGTCCGACCGCCCGGGCAGTTTTCGACAACTGGTGTTGCCAGTAATGCTGGGTGGCCCCGGCCATGATCAGCAGCGAGCCACTGGGCAAATCCAGTCGCACCGGTGCGATATCCTTGCGGGTTTTGTGCCTGAGCGCGAAACGCCGCTCGGCACCCAGGCTGAGCGAGGCAATCACCGGGTGGCGGCCCAGCTCCGGCTCATCATCACTGTGCCAGGCCACACTGTCCTGCCCGTGCCTGTAAAGATTGGCCAAGACGCTGTTAAAGGTCAACCCCTGTCTTGTTTCCAGCTCGTTTTTTATGGCCCACAACGTGGGAGACCAGGGTAAAGGGTCGAATTGTACGCCAGAGTACCGGTACGGATGGCCGCTGTCACCGTACCACACGTCCAGCCGGGGCACCGCCACCCGCTTGCCGTGCATCTGAATATGGGTCTGCTGCCAGGCCAGTTCGGCCTGCAACTGCTGAAATAATCGCCCGGTTTCCCCGGGCGTCCACCAGTTCCGGTACAGCCGGACGTCGCCCTCCTCCCGGATCAGCACTTCCGGCTCGAGGCTCGCCGAGTCACCGAAGAGCGAGGTCTGCTGCGCCGCCATATTACAGGGCCCGGTGCTTCAGCTTTTCGATCTGATCCCGCAAGCGGGCCGCCTCTTCAAACTCCAGGTTCTTGGCGGCCTGATACATGGCCTGCTCCAGCTTGGCCACGGCCTTGAGGGGATCGCCCTCCTGCTCGACCTCGTAGCGGGCCCGCTTCTCAGCCACGGCCTCCTTGCGCTGGCGGCGAGCGCCGGACCCGGGCACCGGGCCCGCCTCCATGATATCGGTCACGCTCTTGCGAATGCCCATCGGCGTAATGCCGTGCGCCTCATTGTGGGCCAACTGCTTGGCCCGCCGGCGCTCGGTTTCGTCGATCGCCCGCTGCATGGAGCCGGTGATCCGGTCGGCATAGAGAATCGCCTTGCCGTGCAGGTTCCGGGCGGCCCGCCCGATGGTCTGGATCAGGGAGCGCTCGGAGCGCAGAAAACCTTCCTTATCCGCATCCAGAATGGCCACCAGGGACACCTCGGGCATATCCAGCCCCTCCCGCAACAGGTTGATGCCCACCAGCACATCGAACTCGCCCAGGCGCAGGTCGCGAATGATCTCCACCCGCTCGACGGTATCGATGTCCGAATGCAGGTAGCGCACCCGCACCCCGTGCTCGGCGAGGTATTCGGTCAGGTCCTCGGCCATCCGCTTGGTCAACACCGTGAGCAGCACCCGCTCGTCCCGATCCACCCGCAGACGGATTTCGGACAGGGCATCGTCCACCTGGGTGGTGGCCGGTCGCACTTCGATTTCCGGGTCCACCAGGCCTGTGGGCCGGACCACCTGTTCCACCACCTGCCCGGCGTGTTCCGCTTCGTAGGGCCCCGGCGTGGCCGAGACGAAAATCATCTGCGGGGCCAGACGCTCCCACTCTTCAAACCGCAGGGGCCGGTTATCCAGCGCCGAAGGCAGACGAAAGCCGTATTCCACCAGCGTTTCCTTCCGCGACCGGTCGCCCTTGTACATGGCACCGATCTGGGGAATGGTCACGTGGGACTCATCCACAATCAGCAGCGCTTCGTTCGGCAGATAGTCAAACAACGTCGGCGGCGGCAGGCCCGCGTCCCGACCGGAGAGATAGCGCGAGTAGTTCTCCACGCCATTGCAGTAACCCAGCTCCTGCATCATTTCCAGATCGTAGCGGGTGCGCTGCTCCAGGCGCTGCGCCTCCACCAGCTTGTCGTTCTCACGCAGCTGTTTCAGGCGCTCCTCCAGCTCCACCTTGATCTGGTCGATGGCCTCCAGCATGCGGCTGCGCGGGGTCACGTAGTGGGATTTCGGGTAGATGGTGGCCCGCGCCACCTTGCCCCGCACCTCGCCGGTCAGGGGGTCGAACACGGAGATCTGCTCCACCTCCTCGTCAAACAGCTCCACCCGGTAGGCGTCGAATTCGGAGTCGGCCGGGAAAATATCGATCACATCCCCCCGCACCCGGTAGGTGCCGCGCTGAAAGTCCATGTCATTGCGGGTGTACTGCAGCTCAGCGAGACGGCGAAGGATCTGGCGCTGGTCCACCTGATCACCCCGCACCAGATGCAGCAGCATTTTCAGATAGGAGTCCGGATCGCCCAGACCGTAAATGGCCGACACGGTCGCCACCACAATGGCGTCCTTGCGTTCCATCAGCGCCTTGGTGGCGGACAGACGCATCTGCTCGATATGTTCGTTGACCGACGCATCTTTCTCGATGAAGGTGTCCGAGGATGGCACATAGGCCTCGGGCTGGTAGTAGTCGTAATAGGAGACAAAGTACTCCACGGCGTTGTTCGGAAAGAACTCCTTGAACTCCCCGTAGAGCTGGGCGGCCAGGGTTTTGTTGTGTGCCATAATCAGGGTGGGCCGCTGGGCCTGGGCAATGACATTGGCCATGGTAAAGGTCTTGCCCGAACCGGTCACACCCAGTAGCGTCTGGTGCGCGAGCCCGGCATCGATGCCTTTGGCCAGCCCGGCAATGGCCGCCGGCTGGTCGCCGGCGGGCTGGTAATCGCTCTGAACCACAAACTGCTTTGACATTGAGACGCCTTTTGTACGATCAAAAAAGCATTGTAACGCATACCCTGATGGTAAATGATGGACGCTATTAAACATTGGTTAAAAACTGATCTGAATACCGATATTGCCCAAACGGAACCCCTCTCCGGCGGCGATATCTGCGATACCGCCCGCATCACCACGACGGATGGGCGGGACCTGTGCATCAAACAACAGACCACCGCACCGGCGGATTTCTTCCTCGCCGAGGCCGCCGGCCTTGAAGCTCTGAGATCCACCGGTACGTTGCGGGTGCCGGAGGTGATCACCGCCCAGCCCACCTTTATCGCCCTGGAATACATCGCACCCGGCCGCCCCGGACCGACGTACTGGCGGAACCTGGGCGAGGGGCTGGCCGCCCAGCACCGCCAACCCGCGCCGCACTTCGGTTTTACCATGGACAACTACTGCGGTCGCACCCCGCAACCCAACCCCGCCACAACGAATGGCCACCGGTTCTTCGCCGAGCACCGCCTGATGTATCAGGGGCGGCTGGCGGAAGCCGCCGGGCTTCTCTCCTCCCGGGAGCTGCGGGACCTGGAAACCCTGTGCGGGAAGCTGCCCGAACGGATTCCCGAGCAGGCGCCCGCCCTGATCCACGGCGACCTCTGGGGCGGCAACATCCACTGCGACCAGGCGGGCCATCCGGTACTGATCGATCCGGCGGTCCACTGGGGCTGGCCCGAAGCCGAGCTGGCAATGACCCGCCTGTTCGGTGGTTTCTCAGACGACTTCTACGACCACTATACTCAAATCAATCCGCCCGAATCCGGCTGGCGGGAACGGGTGCCACTGTACAACCTGTACCACCTGCTCAACCATCTGAACCTGTTTGGCGGTGGCTATCACTCTCAAGTAATTCAGATAGTTAGACGATATACTTAATGTCGGTTAGTTAAAGTGAATTATATTCATCATCGGGTGGAAACCCCGGGAATGTCCAGAAAGGAGGCCCCGCAATGAGCCAGTACCGCACCGAAAAAGACAGCATGGGCGACGTTCAGGTCCCGGTCAGCGCTCTTTATGGCGCCCAGACCCAGCGGGCCATCAACAACTTCCACATCAGTGGCACCCCCCTGCCCTCGGTCTTCATTCACGCCGTGGCCCAGATCAAGAAAGCGGCCGCGCAAGCAAACACCGCCCTCGGACTGTTGGAGCATCCCGTGGCGGAGGCGATCATCGACGCGGCCAACGACGTCATCAAAGGCGACCACGACGACCAGTTTCCTGTCGATGTCTTTCAGACCGGTTCCGGCACCAGCACCAATATGAACGTCAATGAGGTCATTGCCCATCTGGCGTCCGAACGCAGCGGCCTGGCCGTGGGTGCCAATGATCACGTCAACATGAGCCAGAGCAGCAACGATGTCATTCCGACCGCCATTCACGTCAGTGGCGCTCTGGCGTTGAACAACCACCTGCTGCCGGAACTGAAGTTCCTGCACACCACCCTGCTGGATCGCGCCCATGAGTTGGACCAGGTAGTGAAAACTGGTCGGACCCACCTGATGGATGCCATGCCGGTGACCTTCGGGCAAGTACTTCACGGCTGGGCCAGCCAGATTGAGGGTAACGAACAGCGCCTGCACCAGAACCTCGATCAACTCTGCGCCCTCCCCCAGGGCGGCACCGCGGTCGGAACGGGCGTCAATGCCCACCCGGAGTTCGCCGACCTGTTCGCCCGTCAACTGAGCGAGAACATCGGTCTGGTCTGCGCCCCGGGGGAGAATTTCTTCGCCCTGCAAAGCAGCCAGGATGTGGCGGTCGCCGCCTCCGGGCAACTCAAGACGCTGGCGGTCAGCCTGATGAAAATCGCCAATGACCTGCGCTGGATGAATTCCGGCCCCCTGGCCGGACTGGGCGAGATCGAGCTTGAAGCGCTGCAACCCGGCTCGTCGATCATGCCGGGCAAGGTCAACCCGGTGATTCCCGAAGCCGTGGCCATGGCCTGCGCCCAGGTCATGGGCAATGATACCGCCATCACCGTCGCGGGCCAGTCGGGCAATTTCGAACTCAACGTCATGCTGCCACTGGTGGCCCACAACCTGCTCTCCAGCATCAAACTGATGGGCAACAGCTGCGAGGTACTCGCCGAGCGCGCCATCGCCAGCTTCACCGTGCGCGAGGACAACCTTCAACACGCCCTGGCCCGCAACCCTATCCTGGTGACCGCGCTCAATCCCATCATCGGGTACAACAAGGCGGCGGCCATCGCGAAAAAGGCTTACGCCGAAGGGCGGCCCATCATTGACGTGGCGGAGGCGGAAACGAATCTGAGTCGGGAGGAGCTGGAGAAGTTATTGGATCCGGCCAAGCTGACCAAGGGCGGATTGCCGGGGTAGCTTTACGTTGGGCAACTGCCGCTTCAACACCTCCGCCAGATGCCGGGTTGCAGGCCCCGCCAACTCCCGGTCGGCAAATATCAGATAGAGCGCGTGGACCCGCTCGCTTTCGGTCTCCATCGGAATCAGCTTCAGTGTCCCGGCCTCCAGGTCATCCTTCAGATAAGCTTCGGGCAACCAGGCATAACTCAACCCCAGGCGAATCGCATGCAGCGACGTGCGGATATGGCTCACCGTCAGGCGCTGCTCCGCCTCCTGCCAACCCTCGCTGTAACGCCGGTGAATACCGGAATCCCGGACAATCGACTGCCGGTAGTGACGCAGGTCGTCATAGCTCACCGGCCTTCCCAGATGCTGCAGCGGATGATCCGGGCTGGTCACACCCCGGAAGGTCACGGACATCAGATACTCTCCGTTAAAACCCGCCGGCACCCGTCCGGCGATCGCCAGGTCCACATGGTGCTGGATCAGCATATCCTCGGTGCCGCTCATCACTGACTCATACAGTTCCACCCGGGTGTCCGGAAACTCCCGGGAGAACATGGCAATGCAGCCCAACACCTGCTCGGGGGGCACAATGATGTCCCCCGCCAGGCTGACCAGCGGCTCCACCTTGGCGGACAGCTGAGTTGCCGCCGTTTCCAGGCTTTCCGCCTCCATCAACAGGTGCCGGGCCCGGCGATACAGCACGTCCCCGGCGGGCGTGGGCACCGCCCGGCGCCCCTGCAGCTCAAACACCGCCACACCCAGCGCGGTTTCCAACTGGGAAATGGCGTAAGACACCGCGGACTGGCTCTTACCCAGCGCCTCGGCGGCCTTGGCATAGCCACCGGCATCGATCACCGCCATAAAGGCCCGCCACTGATCCAGGCTCACTTTCGGTTCCATAGCGCCACCCATCAGATAATTCGATCAAACCCTTCCAAATATCGCTATTTATTATTCGCTCGTCAAATCATTTAATAGAACCATCGAGTCAACAGTCTCTAAGGGAGAGATTCACATGGCGACACTACTTCAGATCAACAGCAGCCTGTCCGGCGACGACGGCCACTCCAGCGCTCTCAGCAACAAATTTGTTCAACGCTGGCGCGAACGCAACCCCGGCGGCAAGGTCATCGTACGCGACCTCGCCCGCCACCCGATCCCGCACCTGGACGCGGAGCGCCTGCACGCCTTCATTACCCCGGCGGACAAGCGCACCGAAACCCAGCAGGACATCGTGAACTACTCGGATCAGCTGATTGACGAGCTCAAGCGTGCGGATGTGATTGTGTTCGGGGTGCCGATGTACAACTTCGGCGTACCGTCCACCCTCAAGGCCTACTTTGACCATATTGCCCGTTCCGGTGAAACCTTCCGTTACACCAGTAACGGACCTGAAGGCCTGCTGGACGACAAGCCGGTGTATATTTTTGCGGCCCGTGGTGGTATCTATCAGGGGACCGATGCCGACTCCCAGACCGGTTACCTTAATACGTTCCTGGGCTTTATCGGCCTGACCGAGACCCACTTCGTGTACGCCGAGGGTCTGGCCATGGGTGAAGACAACCAGCAAAAGGCACTCTCCAGTGCCGAACAGGAAATTACCGAATTGGCCGCTGCCTGATACAGTGGCCCAGATCAACGGGTAACAACCCGACGGAGGTGTCTATGCAACGCCAACTGCAACAACTGATTCCGGCCCTCGCCACCAGCGACGGTGCCGGCGTGCGGATCAAGCGCAGCCTGGGGCAGAGCCAGCAGGCGCGCCTGGATCCCTTCCTGATGCTCGACGAGTTCAACTCCGAGAGCAAGGACGACTACATCGGCGGTTTCCCGTCTCATCCGCACCGCGGGTTTGAAACGGTGACCTACATGCTCGAAGGTCATATGTTGCACGAGGACCACATGGGCAACCGGGGCGACCTGAAAAGTGGCGACGTGCAGTGGATGACCGCCGGACGGGGCATCATCCATTCCGAGATGCCGCAACAGGAAGAAGGTCGTATGCACGGCTTCCAGATGTGGCTGAACCTGCCCGCGGCGGAGAAAATGAAGCCGGCGGCCTACCGGGACATTCCGGCCAGCGACATCCCGACGCTGGAATTGGCGAACGGCGGCAAAGTAAAGGTCATTGCCGGTAGTGTGACGGCCGATGGCAAAACGGTGGAAGGCCCGATTCAGGGATTGAGCACCGAGCCGCGTTACTGGGATGTGCAACTGCCCGCTGGCGCCACCTTCGAGCAGGCACTGCCGAAAGGCCTGAATGCCTTCCTGTACGTGTTCGAAGGCGACCTCACGGTCGGCGAACCGCCACGGCAACTGAAAAACGGGGCGGCCGGCGTGCTGAGTGATGGCGAGTCATTGAGCATCACCGCCGGTGCGCAAGGGGCACGCACCCTGGTGTTGGCCGGCCAACCGATCCGTGAGCCCATCGCCCAGTACGGACCCTTCGTGATGAACACCCCGGAGGAGATCGAGGAAGCGATCAATGATTACCGGGCCGGGCGGTTGGGGGGGTAATCACCGCCCCATCCGCAACGCCACCGCCGTCACCAATGCCCACACCCAATTGAATACGATCACCAGCAACGGCGTCAGGGTTCCCAACCCCAAACCCGCCATCCCATGCGGCGTTTGATATGGAAACACCACAAACAACTGAATCATGGTCGGGAACAGACTGAGCACAAAAGTCTGGGCCCAGAGCCGATTGTTCAGCACCGGCAACAGAAACAGAAAGCCCCACAGCCCACCCCAGACAATCCTCGGGTACAGCCAGTCCGGCGACAATCCCGGGGCAATGGATACCCCGAGCGATTGGCTGATGCCGTACATCCCGAACAACCACACCACCAGGCTGTTACCCAAACCGCCGAGCGAGCCGGCGCCGAAGACCATTAACAGTTTTTTCATTTTCCCTCCAAAAGCCGGTAAACTACGCCCTCATTTCCCCAGCCGTAGACACCTATGTTCGCGTTTTTCGAAAGCCTGCTCAAACCCTTCCCGGTCGAAGAGCCGCAACAACCGCCCAAAAGTCTGGTGGCCTTCTGTCGCCACTATACCAAAGGCGCCGGCAAATTCCTGTTAACCATGTCCTTCATGGCCGCTCTGATTGCGGTCATGGAGGTGGCCCTGTTTCAGTTCCTGGGGCTGACCGTCGACTGGCTCGGCCAGTACAGCCCGACCGAACTCTGGGCCGAACGCGGCACGGAACTGTGGTTGATGGCCTTTGTGGTCCTGATCGCCATTCCGGTCACGGTGTTCTTTCACTCCACGCTGATTCACCAGACCCTGCTCGGCAACTACCCCATGATCATCCGCTGGCAGGCGCACCGCTACCTGCTCGGTCAGAGCGTCGCCTTCTTCCAGGACGAATTCGCTGGACGCATCGCCACCAAAGTCATGCAGACCGCCCTGGCGGTTCGTGAAACAGTCATGAAACTCCTGGACATCACCGTCTATGTGCTGGTGTATTTCACCAGCATGCTGGTGCTGCTGGGCTCACTCGACTGGCGACTGATGGTGCCGCTCGGCGTCTGGTTTATTGCCTACATCGCCCTGCTGCGCTACTTCCTGCCGCGCCTGTCCGCCGTCGCCACCCGACAGGCCAATGCCCGGGCCGACATGACCGGGCGCATTGTGGACACCTACACCAACATCGCCACGGTCAAACTCTTCTCCCATTCCCGGCGCGAGTCCGATTACGCCCGGGACGGCATGGAGCGGTTTCTGCACAGCGTCTACCCGCAAATGCGCCTGGCCACCCTGCTCAACAGCGGTGTCTGGGGCATCAACGCCCTGCTGATCTTCAGCAGCGCCGCGCTGTCCATCTGGCTGTGGAGCGGCGACATCATTTCGGTCGGCGCCATTGCCGCCGCCATGGGCCTGGTGCTGCGTTTGAACGGCATGTCCCAGTGGATCATGTGGGAAGTCTCCACCCTGTTTGAAAATATCGGCACCGCCAAAGACGGCATCAACACCCTCTCGCACCCGCGTGCGGTCGGCGATGCGGAACAGGCCCAACCGCTGAACGTCCGTGACGGCGGCATTGAATTCGATCAGGTGACCTTTCACTACGACAAAGGCGAAGGGGTGTTGGAGAACTTCTCCCTGAACATCAAGCCCGGCGAAAAGATTGGCCTGGTCGGTCGCTCCGGCGCCGGCAAATCCACCCTCGTCAACCTGCTGCTGCGCTTCTACGACATTGAGAAGGGGCAGATCCGGATCGACGGTCAGGACATCAGTCAGGTTCAGCAGGAAACCCTGCGCGCCCAGATCGGCATGATCACCCAGGACACCGCCCTGCTCCATCGCTCCGTGCGCGACAACCTGCTGTACGGCAAGCCCGGTGCGACGGAAGAGGAAATGATCGAAGCCGCCAAACAGGCCGAAGCCCACGACTTTATTCTCGGATTGAGCGATGCCGAAGGACGCACAGGTTACGATGCCCACGTGGGCGAACGCGGGGTGAAACTCTCCGGTGGCCAGCGCCAGCGTATCGCCATCGCCCGGGTGCTACTGAAAGATGCCCCGATCCTGATCATGGACGAGGCCACCTCGGCCCTGGATTCGGAAGTGGAAAGTATCATCCAGGCCAACCTGAGCCGCCTCATGGAAGGCAAAACCGTTATCGCCATCGCACACCGGTTGTCCACCATCGCCGCGCTGGACCGGTTGATCGTGTTGGACCAGGGAAAGATTGTCGAACAGGGAACCCATTCGCAATTGATTGCCGAAGGTGGACTGTATGCGCAGTTGTGGTCGCATCAGTCCGGTGGGTTTTTGGGGGAGGAGTGATTCGTTAAGGCGGATGGGTTGTTTGTTCTTTTGGTGGATGACGCGCTACGCGCTTATCCACCAACAAACCCCGCCCTACTTCCGAAAATAATGATCCCAGATCAACATCAAAAGCCCAACAAAAAAACCCACATGAGCCACCATTGCCCCACCGGCAAATAACAGACCCAACCCAATCGGGTTGCCATCGGAAGGCCCAACCACCACATACGCAATCAGAGGCAAAGACGTGACAAACACCAGCAGCAAACTGCAGGCAATGATCTTCAACCCACGGGACGCATCACTGCGCCAGATGGCGGTAATGGGATTTTTGATTTTCATTGGGCAGCCAAAAGTGCTCGGGCGAATAGCTTGAAATCATCCAGGTGGCGACTTCCAATCGCATAGACAATGGCCCAGTCAATTTCATCGTAACTGTGAACCATCACATTTCTGAAGCCAACGGCTTTCTTCATCCTCTCTGCTAACGCGGATTCAATGACCCCCACTTTCGCCAGGGCATCAAAGCCCTGCCCCATGGTTTTTGGCGCGGGAGCATCGGAATGTTCGGCCAGCCAGTGTGCGGACATGTCCACGCAGAGCTGAACGGCGCGAGTCAAGTTCAGAGCAACGATATCTTGCGCATCCAGATCCGACAGCAATTCCGTCAAAGACGCCGGGAGCTTTTGCTCAACCCGCCGGACGCAACGCCGGAGTGACTCGACTTTCTCCTCTATCAAAGCCCTATCCACTGGTTGCGCCTCCCCTCCAGTATCCGTCGTTGATAACGGCCAAAATCCTCTTCCATCATGATGCTTCGATAGAGAAGATCGCCTTTGTCGGACACCGAACCTTTGACAAGGACACCCTTGCTGACGATCTCATGGAGCAGGGGCTGTCCGATTTGACGTATATCAATAATGTCGATGGCACGACCAAAACGACTCGCGAGTTCCCCGATCAGAGCCATCTTTTGCTCTGTCGTTAACGGCGCGGTTGTCTCGACAGCCAGATCGAGATCGCTTGCCGCCGTCTCCCGACCTTCAGCCATGGAACCAAAGAGCACCGCCAGGCGAATATCCGCCCGATCCGCCAACGCAAGCTTGAGTGAGTTGATGGTGTCTTCAGCCAGCATAATGTCTCCTTGGGGGATATCGGACTACGCGCGTTGATTACCTAAACGTCGGACCGGTCCGACCTACTGGGCTTGCGGCGGAATTTGTCGGGTTACGCGCTTTGCGCTCCGAAACGTCGGACCGACCCGACCTACCGGATGCGCTGCGTGACGGTCGAGTAGGTCGGGTTAGGCCAAAGGCCGTAACCCGACAAACCTCCCAGTCTTACAACGCTGCCAACGTGGTCGGCTGGCGGGACTGAATCAGGGCCTGAACCTGCTCGGCCGACTGCATGCTGCGCACCTCGACACCGCTCGCCTGCAGGTCCACATCCATACCCAGCTCTTCTTTGACCAACAACTCCAGCGCCTCCTGATCCACCTGGCCATCGGCACGGGTGATGCGCTCCATCTGCTCGTCGGTCAATTGGGCGCTGCCCCCGGGCAGGTAGATGGTGCCGTTAGAGAAGTCCACCGCAAAGGCGATCACCCCAGGCACAAAGAAGAACAGCAAACCCACCGCGTTCAGGGCCACAATCGCCGGGTCGAGCTGGCCACCGGTCTGCCCTTTTCGCTCGGGGTACAGGACCGTGCCGCAGGCCGTGGTCTGGAGAATCAGGCCCACACACAGGCCGGAGGCGATGGCTTTGCTTAACCGATTGATGCGCATAGAGTTTTCCTCTTTGTTGTTGAAATCCAAGTCCAGAGACTATAGCACATGGCATTGGGTTCCGTGGCGCCTGAAGGGTGGTTGCGGCATGGGCAAAAAAAGGGGTTGCAAAAATCCGAAGTTTTGGTAAAGTTCGCGCCTCAAACGAGACAGGACTATAGCTCAGTTGGTTAGAGCGCTACCTTGACATGGTAGAGGTCACCAGTTCGAATCTGGTTAGTCCTACCAAATACCGAAAAACGGCTTGAGGTTCAGACCCCAAGCCGTTTTTTTATGCCAAAAAAATGCCCGCGTTAAGCGGGCTAGTTTGAGGAGATGATGGCCAAGAAATAAGGTTGTCAAAAGGCTCCAGTCAGTGAGGGGACAAATTGTTCAGTTTTTGCACTTGAGCGGCCATATTGTAACCATCCCACTGATCCGTGCGCGCTTCGCGCCAACCGGAGAGCCATTCCTGGCGCGCTGTGCCGCTCTCGTGCGGACACAGGCTGCGGGACCGACCCGCAATACCGGCTTGATAACCCTTACCAAATGCGCGAGCTGTCTGGTTACGCTTTTGACGTTTCATATGTGATGCACCTCTATGTAGCCGTTAATCTTGCAGAGCGCAGGCGCCGGGGTGGCGCTGCGCCTGTTTGGGAAACGCACTCGCTGGACGGGGATGCCCGGCACCGTGCGTAGGGAGGTACTGCTTCGCCTCTCGCCAGCCACCCGGGAAAATCGGTGGTGGTTCCTTGGAGGCGAATGCTCAGTACAGCAAAAAGCCCCCCGGCTGTGAACGATTGTTTTTTTATAGCAGAGATGTTTCATATGGCACTTTGCTCTAGAATCCGGTTTGACAAAGTGGTTGGGGTGGGCTTGCAAGCGTAAAACCCAACGCACACACCGGCACCACGCCGCACCCAAAACAACTGATGATATCTATGAACCTGTTTGCCACCTGCCCCAAGGGCCTTGAAGGACTGCTGTACCAGGAACTGGACGCCATTGGCGCCCAACACCTCAAGGAAACCGTGGCGGGCGTCGCCTTCGAAGGGGACATTGCCCTCGCCTACCGGGCCTGCCTCTGGTCCCGCCTGGCCAACAAGATCCTGCTGCCCCTGGCGGAATTTCCTGTCGGTGACCAGAACACCCTCTACAATGGCGCAAGAAACATCCCCTGGGAAGAACACCTGGGTCCCCAGAGCACCCTGCTGGTGGACTTTATCGGCAGTAGCGGCGCCATTCGCAACACCCAGTTTGGCGCCCTGAAAATCAAGGACGCCATTGTCGATCGCATTCGCGATGTGACCGGTGATCGCCCATCGGTCAGCAAACAGCACCCGGACCTGCGCATCAACGCCCGCCTGAACAAAGGCAAAGTCACCATCAGCCTGGACCTGTCCGGGGAGAGCCTGCACCGTCGGGGCTACCGCACCAAACAGGGCACCGCCCCGATGAAGGAAAACCTGGCGGCCGGCGTCCTTATCCGCGCCGGCTGGCCGGACATCGCCGCCCGTGGCGGCGCTCTGATCGACCCCATGTGCGGCTCCGGTACCCTGCTGGTGGAGGCCGCCCTGATCGCCGCGGACATTGCCCCCGGTCTGGGCCGTGCCCGGTTTGGCTTTGAGCAGTGGCTCAATCACCGCAATGATATCTGGCTGGAACTGCGCGAAGAGGCCATTGCCCGCAAACGCGCCGGCCTCGCCAAATCACGCCCGGAAATCCGCGGCTACGACGCCAATCTGTCCGTCATCCGCGCGGCGGAAGACAATATCATCCAGGCCGAACTGGACGACTGGCTGCGGGTCAGTCGCAAGGAACTCGCCGACCTCAAACAGCCCACCCACAAGGTGCTCGAACCCGGCCTGGTGATCACCAACCCGCCCTACGGCGAGCGCCTGGGGGATGTTGAATCCCTGAAGCTCCTGTATCAGCACCTGGGTGAGCGACTGAAAACCGAATTCAGAGGCTGGCGCGCGGGCATATTCACCGGCAACCCCGAGCTGGGCAAACAGATGGGCCTGCGGGCGGAAAAGAAATACCGCCTCTATAACGGCACCCTGCCCGCCGAGCTGCTGATGTTCTCTATTGAAGAAAGCCAGTTCGTCAGCGCCGCGCCCAAGCCCCTGAAGGCCGAACTCGAGGCCGACGCCCCGCTGTCCTCCGGCGCCCAGATGCTCGCCAACCGGCTGCAAAAGAATCTGAAACAGCTGGCGAAGTGGGCGAAAAAGCAGAACATTAACGCCTATCGCCTCTACGACGCCGATATGCCCGAGTACTCGGCCGCCATCGACCTGTACCGCTCCGAGCAGGGCGACCTCTACGCTCACGTTCAGGAGTACGCCGCCCCCAAATCCGTGGACGAAGCCCGGGCCGAGCAGCGCTTCGCGGAGATTCAGGCCGCCGTCCCCCGGGCTCTGGATATTCACCCGGACCGGGTCAGCTACAAACAGCGCCGCCGGCACAAACACTCCGACGGCAGCCAGTACCAGAAGCTCGCCGAGCGCCCGGACGGAGAGATCATCAACGTGATCGAAGGCCAGGCACGCCTGCAGGTCAACCTGTGGCAATATCTGGATACCGGATTATTTCTCGATCATCGCCCGGTACGGCTGAAAATCGCCGAAATGGCGAACAACAAACGCTTTCTGAACCTGTTCTGCTACACCGCCAGCGCCAGCGTTCACGCCGCCCTGGGCGGCGCCCGGTTCACTCTCAGTGTGGATATGTCCAACACCTACCTGAAATGGGCCCGCAACAACCTGGCCCTGAACGGCCTGAGTGACACCAAGCACCGCACCGAACAGGCCGACTGCGTGGAGTGGCTGAAAACCAACGAACAGGAATTTGATCTGATTCTGCTCGACCCGCCGAGCTTCTCCAACTCCAAGAAAATGCCCGGCGTACTGGACATTCAACGGGACCATGTGGATTTGATCGAAGGCGCCATGAAGGCGTTGGCCAAAGGCGGAACCCTGATTTTCTCCACCAATTTACGCACGTTTGCGATGGATCGGGCGGCGTTGAGCGAATATAAGCTCGAAGACATAACCCCCCAGACCATTGATAAGGATTTTCAACGAAATCCGAAGATTCATCAGTGTTGGCTGGTTCGTTGGTAGGCGTCACCAAGGGGTAACGGCGGATGCGGCGGGCTTGGGTTACGGCGGATGCGGCCTTCGGCCTTATCCGCCGTAAATACCCGTGATGCCCACCATTTGGCACCCAAATTGCTCTATTCAATCTACCCCCAAAAACCGTAAGCTTTTCGTAACAATTGCACTGATTTTGCGCTATACTCCGGCGGTTATCGCCCCAAGAAGGAGCACAATCGGCCAGGGGCAGATTCGGTCAATTTAATGGAGTTAGAGGTCTATGCTGGAAGCCCTGTTTGAGTCCTCCCGGACCACCAAACGCGTTATTTCCCTGATTTACGACACCGTCGCTATTGTTACCGCCTTTTACGCTGCCGTCTTCCTGCGGCTCGGCACCTTTAACTCCCAGTTTCTCGACAAAGACGTCACCGTCATCTCCATTACCCTGGTGGTGAGTCTCGCGGTTTTTATCCGTATGGGCATGTACCGCGCCATTCTGCGATACATGAGCACACCGGCCATGTTGACCATTGTCGGCTGCGTGTTTATCTCCGCCCTGGTCTTGGCCACCGCCAGCTTTCTGACCCAGTCGCGACTGCCCCGCTCCATTCCGTTCATCTACCTGACCATCGCCCTGCTGCTTATTGGCGCCCCGCGCCTGATGGTGCGCAGCATCATCATGATGCTCAACCGGCGCAGTGTGGACCTGAAAGAGCCGGTCATCGTCTACGGTGCCGGGTACACCGGTCACCAGCTCACTCTGGCGCTTCAGGGCTCCCAGTACAAACCCGTCGCCTTTGTGGATGACAACCCGGCCCTGCACCGCACCGTGGTGGCCAACATCAAGGTCTACAGCCCGAAGATGATTGAGGCTCTGATCCGGACGCACCGGGTCAGCAAGGTACTACTCGCGCTGGGCAGCACACCCAACTCCCGTCGGGCCCAGGTGATCAAACGCCTGGAATCCCTCGCCATCTCGGTTCAGACCGTGCCGGCCATTCCGGATATTCTGAGCGGCAAGGCCCGTATCGAACACATCAAGGATGTGGAAATTGAAGACCTGCTGGGCCGGGACCCGGTCTCCTCCCAGCCGGAGCTGATGGCCGCCAACATCACCGATAAAGTGGTCATGGTCACCGGTGCCGGTGGGTCCATCGGCAGTGAGCTGTGTCGCCAGATCATCCAGCACCGGCCTCGCGCCATCGTGCTGTTTGAGCTGAACGAATTCAGCCTCTACCAGATCGAGCGAGAACTGCAGGAAACCCCGGAATTCCGCACCAATCACATCAACCTGTACAGCATCCTGGGCTCGGTTCAGAAAGAACACCGGGTGGAAACCATCATGCGCAGCTTTGGTGTGCAGACCGTCTACCACGCCGCCGCCTACAAGCATGTGCCGCTGGTGGAGCACAACATCGTCGAGGGCGTGCGCAACAACGTCTACGGCACCTGGTACACCGCCGAGGCCGCCATTCGCGCCGGGGTGGAATCCTTTGTGCTGGTCTCCACCGACAAGGCCGTGCGCCCCACCAACATCATGGGCGCCTCCAAGCGACTGGCGGAGCTGGTACTGCAGGGCCTGGCCAAGCGCCAGAACACCACCATCTTCAGCATGGTCCGTTTTGGCAACGTGCTGGGCTCATCCGGCTCGGTGGTCCCGCTGTTCCGGGAACAGATCAAAAACGGTGGGCCGGTGACCGTCACCCACCCGGAAATGGTCCGCTACTTCATGACCATCCCCGAAGCCGCCAAACTGGTGATTCAGGCGGGCGCCATCGGTACCGGCGGCGACGTGTTTGTGCTGGATATGGGCGAGCCGGTGAAAATCGTCGATCTCGCCACCCGGATGATTCACCTCTCGGGCCTGGAAATCAAAGACGAAGACCGCCCCAACGGCGATATAGAAATCGAATTTACCGGCCTGCGCCCGGGCGAGAAGCTGTACGAAGAACTGCTGATCGGCAGCAACGTCTCCGGCACCCAGCACCCCGGCATCCTGCGCGCCGAAGAGCATCACCTGAGCTGGGAAGAAACCAAAAACCTGCTCGACGACCTCGACGTCGCTTGCCACGCCTACCAGTGCGACCGCGTCAAACAGCTATTGGTGGAAGCGCCCACGGATTACAAAGCCAGCATGCTGATCAGTGATTCGGTGTGGCGGCAGAAGCAAAACACAGGGAAATTGCGGGTGGTTAATTAATAATCATCCCACTCAACATGCCGGATCCCGGCACCAAACTGATACACCAGAAACACCACCGGCGCGTACGCCAACAACACACCCCACAGCGGGTCTATGCCCCCGGACACCACCCACCAGGCCATGGGCAACAACCAGACCACATTCAGGGTGCCGTAAAACAAGGTCGTCGCCTTATGCCCCCAGTTCACCGCCCGGTGCTGATAGGCATGGCTGCGGTGCGCCTCAAACAGATTCTCCCGGCGCCACCACCGAAAAAACAACGTCAGCGTGGCATCCGCCACAAACATCGCCAACAGAATCACCCAGCCCCAGAATAGCTCCGGTGCCTGATGCCCGGCGTACACCGACAACAACCCCAACCAGAGCCCCACAAAGCCACTGCCGGCATCACCCATAAAGATCTTTGCCGGGGGAAAGTTCCAGATCAGAAAGCCCAGGCTCGCCACCGCCAACAGGCCGTACAACGCCACATTGGCCTCCGGCAAAGCCCACCAGGCCAGCAGCGCCCCGCTCACACAGACGGTCAACGCCTCCACCCCGGCAATGCCGTCGATGCCATCCATAAAGTTGTACAGATTCAGCACCCACACCAGATACACCAATAGCGGCACCCACAGCCAGACACCCTCCAGTGTCCAGCCCAGCAATGGCAGCGCCATCGGCCCGCCCAGCCAATACAAGCCCCAGGCCGCCGCCGAAAAATGCACCAGCAGGCGCACCAACGCCGGTGCGTGGCCGTGGTCGTCCCACCAGCCCACCAACGCCACCAGCAACCCGGCGCCGGCCAGGCCATAAACTACCGCATCCGCCACCAGGCCCAACCAGGCGAGGGCCGGCAAGGCCAGCAGGCAGACGACTACAATCGCCACCCCACCGCCGCGCGGCGTCGGCACGGAATGCGAACTGCGCGCATTGGGAATATCCATCAGCTTTTTGTGCAGCGCATACCCCCGCAACACCCCGGTCAGACCCCAGGCCAACCCCAGCGCCACCACTAAAATCAGAATCAACGTCAACGTATTCACCATCCGTTAGAAAATCAGGCCTACCTATCACAAATTTTGCGGCATTATACGCGTAGAGGCGGCGATATCGACCTTATAGTGAGTACGCAACGCCCTGTTGAGCACCCGGCACTGGATGCCGCCAGGTTATCCACACGTCTCAGCCGCCTGCTCGACGGTCGAAAAGTGGATGTACTGATCCACGCTCCGAAGCTCAAGGAGCTGCCCATCCACCGCTTCGCCCTGGAATCGGGAGAGGAATTATGAATTTGAATAAGTGTAGTCGACTTGTTAAAGCCGTAGCAAAGGGGTTAGCGGACGCCAGAGAAGGACGCACCGTCACATTAAGTGAGGCAAGGAAGCGACTAGGGATCGATTAGAAGGGACGGAAACACAAACCAACTTAGGGCTGAAAAGCCGCCGTATGATGCGGATCCCCGCTCAAACCATGGCGGCGCCCAGTCGCATCTGCAAAAGAGCGCGTCTGCATTGGTAGCAGCGCTTTGCGCAGAGACTTCGTTGAATCATTCAAACCCCATCGTTTACTGGGAGAGTACCGGCCCTGGGGAGGTTTGTTGTCAGTTCCCACAAAAAGCTTTTGATGAAACTGTCCGGTGAGCTTCTGGAGATGCCGCGCTGTTTCCCGACGGCACACCGGATATTGACTCAGCAGCTCAAGCACGCAAAGTGTGCGCTGGAAGTGTTCGCTTGGCATGACATCGCCTAGCCAACTCAGTTCTTCCTGCGTTGGACTGTATCCTCGGTACCAAACGGCGTCAGCCAGCTGCTTTACCTCATCGACAACACTCTCCAGGGGGTACGATCCCACCCGATACAGACGCTTATGCTTTACAGAAACCGTCATGTCGAATCCTCGCTGCCGCTATAATCGCCTAATACCGCACTCAGGTTGCCACGTAGCCTTACCTGATCACCCACATAGTAACTGATAGCTTCTCGAGCCAAGCGTTCAAACTCTTCAATATCTACACGAGGCAGCCGGAGCAACGCTTGAATATCCTTCTGGTCGCGATCCCCGAAACGACCGAGCTTCGAGATTGCCACATCAACCGCACTAGCGACATAAACTTCCACGTTGGGAACACTGCTTTGAGTCACCAAACGGGTAATGCGAGTCTCGTAATCCTCGTGCAGTGGGCCGAGCGTCGTATTGAAGCTGGTATCCAGCTCCAGCATTTGCGACACGCCCTCTTCGTCTTCGAATACATAGGCTTCTTCATCCAAAAGCGCGACTATGTCCGATACGTCCGCATAACCGTGTGATACCAGCTCGGCATCCACATCGGCGCTACCCCGAGATTGCGTATGAATATGCACCGCACAACCGCCAAACACAATCGCCTGAAAAACACCCTTATCGCCCTGAGCAAATACTGGCTCCAGCACATCAAAAAAAGCCACGAGAGCCCGCCCTAAAGCGGTGTTAGGCTGGATCGTCGGGTATTTACGTGGATCGATCGACATGTGAGCCCTCAGAGGTTAATAGCCATACTCTATCACAACTCACTCGCCATGCCGCAATACTCCAAAGACCGCCGAGTTACCGGTCATCTGGCGTTACATGCGTGCCATTCCCACTCGTCGTTTCGAGACCACATGGGTGCTCGTAGCCCCCCATTCCGGTGGATGACGCGGCTGCGCCGCTTATGCCACCCTACCAGATGCCACGGTTTACGTAGGGGCCGAGCGCAGCGGTATAAAGGCCGTCATCCACCAACTTCACCCACCATTCTTCGCAGCCCCTCCTCCACCGAAAACGGTGGTCGCCAGAACAGGCGGTTTTTCGCTTTATCGGTACTGACCTGAAGGGAATCACACAACCGGTCCGCCATTGAGCGGCGACCGAGCAAGCCGGCGCCAAGTTTTAACAACGGCACCGGAAACGGCCATAACCGAGCAGTGCGCCCCTGGGCTTCGGCCATCAAGCGCACCAGCTCCGGCGTGGACAGATCCCGGCCGTCGGACACCAGAAACACCTCATTGGCCGCCGCCGGGTGTGTGCAGCACAGCGCCAGCAAGTCCACCAGGTTCTCCACAAACACCAGGCTGCGCTTATTGCGCACCGACGCCAGCGGCAACGGCCAGCCGCGCCCGACCACTCGCATCAGCGCCGCCATATTGGCGCGCACGCCGGGCCCGTACACCAGTGGCGGACGCACAATCACCAGCTCCATTCCCGCCTGCCGGGCGTGCTCCCACAACGCCTGCTCGCCTTCCCACTTGGAACGCCCGTAAGCATCCTCCGGGTGCGGCGTATCCCGTTCGCTGAACGGCACGCCCTCGGTGCGCTCACCATTGACCTTGATGCTGCTGACAAACACAAACCGGCGCGCGCCCCGGGCCGAGGCCAGGCGCGCAGCGGCCAGAGGCTCGTCGCAATTGGCGCGGCGATGGGCCGCCAGTTCATCCTCGGCACTGCCCGTGCGGGTCACATGCGCCCTACCCGCGCAATACACCACCGTATCACCGGCGGACAGCAACGAGCCCAACGCCGAAATACGATGCGCGGTAACCCCCTCCACCGTCGACGCCGAGCGGGAAATAGGCATCACCGATTGTCCATCAGCCCGAAGCCGAGCCATCAAAGCGCGCCCCACAAAACCGGTCGCGCCGGGAATCCAGATCGTCATTTACCCTCTCACCCATACCGCCGAACTTTTCAGGTATACTCCACCCAATTACGGATAAAACTGATTTAACCCTATGCCCAACACGCCCAACCCGGCACAGCCCGCCTCAGGGATCGACTACGACGTTCTCGTCTGCACCTACAATGGCGCAGAATTCATCGAAGAACAACTGCACAGTATTCTTCGCCAACAGCCCGCCCCCAAGCGTGTGCTGGTCAGCGACGACCACTCGGTCGATAACACCCGCGCCATTGTAAACCAAGTCGCACAATCCTCGCCCATACCGATCGAGATCATCGACGGACCGGGCCGGGGCGTGATTCGCAACGTGCTGACCGCCCTACCGAAAACCACCGCCGACTACGTCTTTCTGGCGGATCAGGACGACATCTGGCTGGACAACAAAGTCGCACTGTTTGCCGAAAAAATGCACGGCGAGCATTGCCCTCACCTGATTTTTTCCGACGCCTGGGTCTGGCACCCCGACAGGGACGAAAAACATTCCTTCTGGGAGCTGGACCAACTGCGTCCGGACAACGCCAGGGACCCGCGACGGCTCGCGTTTCACAACACAGTGCAAGGTGCCTCGGCGTGTGTCAACCGATCCCTGATCGCCGCCATGGAACCCACCGCCGAGCACCCGGACATCGTCATGCACGACTGGTGGCTCGCGCTGATCGCCAGCGGCACTGGCCATATTGATTACATCCGGGAGCCGACGCTTCTGTATCGCCAGCATGACAACAACCAGGTGGGAAGTCAGAACAAAGCGGGGCGTAAAAACCGAAGCCTCTCACATCGGCGGGCGGTTGCCACCCGCATACTCCGGCAAGCCGCTGCCTTCGCCGATCACTACAGCGATGGCCTGCCGCTCAGTTGTCAGGGATTTTTCAAACACTATCGCCGCGCTCTCCGGGGCAACATCATTGAACGCAGCGCGTTCATACTGCGACGCTGGCCGCAACATCGCGACATGCGCCACAACGTCACACTCTGGGCAAGCATCGTACTGGCGAAGGGAGTCAAGCCGGAATGACCGTCTACATTTCTGTTGTCTCTCATGAAGATACGCTGGAAATCATTCACGACCTTCGGCCTCATCGGCTGGACGCCCCCGAACACCAGATCGTCATCCTGGACAACTGCCCTGCCCGGGAGCTGGAAACCTACGCGACGGAACACAAGTTGACGTACCTGGCCAACGAAAACATTCTGGGCTTCGGTGCCAACCACAACAAGGTTTTCCACTACTGCCAGCATATGCTGGGCATGGACGTTGAGAACGATTGGTTTGTAATCCTGAATCCGGACCTCGAATGCGACCGTGAGGCCATTGAGCACCTGATCGACGACATGCAGGCAACCGGCGCAAAAATCGGCGCGCCCAATATCTTCAAGGACAGGAAATTCGAGGAGCATGAGGAATCTGTGCGCCGCTTTCCCTACCTGTGGGAACTGGTCACCTCCTATCTGTTCCGGAAAAACCGGACCGGAGTGGACCGCTGCACGGATCGGGCCTGCGAAGTGGATTGGGCATCCGGTGCCTGCCTGGCGTTCAGCGCCAGCACCTTCAAAGCCCTGGGCGGGTTTGATGAGCGGTATTTCTTATATTATGAAGACGTGGACTTCTGCTGGCGGGCAAGGCATATGCTGGGCGAGAAAACCTACTATGTGCCAGGCGCAAGGATGGTGCACCGGGGTAAGCGGGCCAGTCATACGTTGAACAACCGGCATTTGTGGTGGCATTTAAGGAGTGCGTTGCGGTTTGCGTGGGTGCGTACCAAAACCGCATTGTTTGGGGTTGATTCGTTGAAGTAGCGGTGGATTCATGGGGATGACGCTTCGCTTATCCACCCTACGGGACTGAATCGCTCAGAACTCCTTGCGTAAGGCGGATAGGCCGGAGGCGCATCCGCCGTAAATACCCGTGACGCAACGAGGGTGTTTAGGTGCGGAGTAGCAGAACGTGCTGTAGCGGCGGATGCGCTACCCTTATCCGCCCTACTCGTCTGCACCCTCGTCCGCAGGCGTTGCCTTTACCTCGCAGCGACGCGGTCCCCGACGGCCAGCGAATGAAACCTGATCCTCTATACGCCGCCCGGAAAAAGACACCTTTTTGACCACGTCATTTCCTTCATTGTACCAACCGCTAACCTCAATCATCCCGTTTTCGATGTGTCCAAACCACCACTCAAACCGAAAGGGAAGCTCTCCGGGAATCTCAATGGCGTTGTCGGTTTCTTCGAAAAACCGCTTATAGCTGCCGCGTTCAAGCAAGACGACATCCTCGCCCACCCAAAGAGATCGACTGACCTCAAACTCCGGGCTTGTACCTGCGGGACCACAGCTCATCTGCGCATCCCAACGGGCCAGAGTGCTTTTATCCAGATCAAAGTAACTCACTTTTTTCTGTTCTTCGTCGTCAAAGACACCATACCCATACAGCGTCGACACGACAAGAAACACCACCAGAAGAACCGCAAATATCGCGACCGCCATACTGCCATCGATAAAGCCACTCGCGCGCCTGGGTGACGCAGCATTCAAAATATCATCAAATCGTTTCATAGTAATCGCCTAAACCATAACCTGAGTTCGCCAAAAGCAGAACCGTTTGCGGACTATCGCTCCCAGGCAGACTTACCGCCCGACCGATCCAACTCATCCATGAACGCCTTATACTCGGCCGCCACCTCCTTTGTGTCGCCCTCGGCCTGGATGACCCCATCCTCCAGCCAAATCGCGCGGCTGCACACTTTTTTGACCTGGCCACCACTGTGACTGACAAAAATCACAGTTTGCTCGCTATTGATTTTCTCCATCATTGCCTTTTCAGCCTTATGGCTGAAGTGCTGATCACCGACACTCAATGTCTCATCAATCAGAAGCAGGTCCACTTCTGTTTTCAGCGCGGTAGAAAAGCCGAGGCGGCTACGCATACCTGAGGAATAGGTTTTGACCGGGCGCTCAAAAAAATCACCCAGCTCTGAAAACTCCTTGATATCTTCTAGCGCCTCCTTGGCACGACTTCGTGAGTACCCTTGAAGCATCGCACTTAACATTGCATTGTCACGGCCGGTCAGATCCTTGTCAAAACCCAACCCAAGCGTGAGCAATATTCTTGTCAGCGGGCCGGACTGTTTAAGCTCACCTTCCGTGGGCGCCACAATGCCGTTCAGAATACGAAGCAGCGAGCTTTTGCCACAGCCATTGCGTCCCATGATGCCCAGTGTTTCACCACGATACACGTTAAAGTTGAGCCCTTTCAGAACCTCAAACTCAAAGCGCTTGAAGCCCCACAGACGACTGGCGTAGCTGTACCTCAACTCCTTAGCCTGGAGCAAGACATCACCGGTGCTCATGAATTAATCACCTTCGATGCAATGGACTGGTTGAACAATCGGTATACGAGGTGCATCAACACGATCCCTCCCAGCATAACCGCGGAAAGCACAATCATGTGCTGATGATCAAACATCTCTCCCCTCATCAGTACCGCCCGGTAGGCATCCAGTATGAACGCCACCGGATTCCAGGTCAGCAGCGCTTCCCGCTTGACCGGGTCGGCGATGTCATTGACGTCCCAGAAAATACCGGATGCAAACATCAAAAACAGGACACCCATATTAATCAACATCCTGATATCGCGCACATAGCTGACGAGGAAGGCCCCCACCAGTGTACAAAGCAATATTAGCAGGTAATTGGCGACAATAACGGGTAATACCCAAAGCCAATGCCAGGACGTGTTATAACCATAGAATATCAGCAATGCGAACAACACAAGGAAAACCAGCCATTGCTTGTACAACGCCTCTTGGAGAGACTGGTAGGGAAAAAAGACTTTCGGTATGTTGACCTGATTGATCAATCCTTTACTGGCAACAATGCTATTCGACCCCGTCGTCACCGACTTGCTGAACCACAAAAAGGGGATTTTGCCGCACATCAGAAAGGCGATATCCCGCCCCATTTCCAACAAAATGGTAAAAACAAAGTAAAAGGCCAACACCCAAAGCATCGGCTCAATCACCCACCAAAGGTAACTGAGGTACAGCTTGGATGCCTCAGACTTCAAAGCCATCCGGGCCTTGAGATCCAGCAAACTGATAAATTGAAGCGGGTTCATTGATTAAATTTCATCCAAATTCTTAAGGCAAGCATACGTTCATCCGTTGAACGCGATGCTAACCGGTTTTCCGGGGGCTGTAAACCAAATCCAACCAGTGCTCCAGCCCGGCTTTGACCGACAGAACACCGAACTGTTCGGTAGCCCGTCGCTTGCCGTTCTGCCCCAGCGCACGCAGCAGCTGAGGGTCTGTCAAAAAACGCTCTATACAGCGCTTGATACCTTCAACATGACCAAACTGGACCAAATACCCAGTTTCCCCATGCCTCACAAGCTCACTTAAAGCCCCTCTGTCATAAACAACAACGGGACGTGCCGCCGCCATCGCTTCAAGCACGGTTCGTCCAAAAGATTCTTCAAAATGAGACAGATTCAGGAGGACATCAAGCTCGTTGAGGGCCGCCTGTGGCGAGGCGATATAACCGAGGATGTCAATATTATCAGAGATTTCACCCGCTGCCTGCCGTCTTTCGATCAGACGTGTATGCTCATTTTCGGGGCCGATGAGTTTGAAACGTATTGGAGAGCCCTCGTCGGCAAAAATACCCGCCAAGGCGATAAAGTCATCCAGCCCTTTCTTAGGCAAATTGCTGCTGATCATGCCAACCCGCAAGGAGTGACTCTCGCAGTCAGGTGGCGAGATGCTCTTGAAATCCTCGGCGTTGACTGAGTTCGGAATAACAATGGCGTCATCCAATCTCAGCGTCTCGCCGGTAAATCGGGAGTTGACCAGTTGGAAGTCCGATGTCTCACGAAGGTGCTGGATCACCGCTTCGGCGTCTGCTCTCATCAACGCACACAACGAGGGATCCTGATACGGCAGCTCACGTACATGAACAGATACCGGAACCGCCATTATCCGTCCGGCGATCAGTGGCTCGAAAAGAACGACTGTATTCGCATAAACGGCGGATATGCCGAACGATTCAATGATCGACTGGAATCGTTCGACAACCACTGGTTGAGGTTCTGTACCGAATGCCCACCAGCCATAGGGGAGAATCAGCAACCGGGAACAATGAGGACGAATGGCGGCCAGATAATCCTCATTGAACGCTTCCGGCAAGGTTACCACCAGATTGACCTTGAGCTCCGCCAGTACTGCCAGGGTATCCAGAAAACTCCTTTCTGCTCCGTAAAGCTCATGACCGGCCTGGTGCCCGCAACACAGAATCGTTGGAGCCTTGTCAATCAGCTCCCTATCACCCGAAATCGCCAGGATGCCGCTATCACCCAGGCGAGACACACTAAACCGTGATGACTCGGTGAGTCGCTCACCCGAAAGACTGGTCATCGGGTTAGGATCACGTCCTTCCCGATACCCGAACCGGCAGTAGTGCAATAGTGGGTCGATACCAATGTCCGCGACATCCCGATACCTTGCGCAATACCACGCGGCATCAAAGTCTTTCGCTTTTGGGGACAACCTGCAAATCAAGGCCAACAGGTCATTGGTGAGTTTACGAATAATCATAACCACCGTGTGCAAAGTAGTCTTTTATTGCATCAGCATCATCGGGCTGCAATCCGTTCACGATGATGACAGTGTCCAGCTTTTCAATAGCGATGGTCCTGGTCGGTCGCCGCCTCCATAAGGAGCCGTCAAGCAACATTAACGTACTCGCTTCAACGGTAACCCCACTGTGCCCCAGAGTCAGATGTCGGGACTGACAGAAATCAAACACGTCATCTCGCACAGGGCGACCAAGCCAGCCTTCAGGGTCCGGCCAATGAACCAGGCAGAGCGCCTGTCCATCCGACAACAGGGTATCGAGCTGACTGAATATGGGGCTGAAATCGGTGCCAACCTCTGCAAAATCGCCAATGACGACCACATCAAAGTAGCGAGACGCGTCTTTAAGATTGCCAATAGGGGCAGGAAACGGGCGCACCTCCTCCATAACAGGCGCAAAACCACTTTGCCGATGCCACCAGGATGATGCCTCCCGGTACAATCTGCGCAGCCCGTAATACACTGTCTTGACGTGAGTCGCTTTGGTCTGTGTCAATGTCGACGCATCCGAAAGCGCAAACGATAACGGCGCACCCTTACAAACATGGTACAGGGACTGGTAGCCGTAATGATGCTCCATGCGCCACAAAAACTCCGTGTCTGCGGCCACATTCACGGCATCCCATAACCCGATTCTTTCCAGAATGTCCCGCCTTATCAACCAGGAAGAGAAATTGTCTTCAATGAATCCCTGAGTCAGCATCCAGGAGCCCACAAAACGCATATCCGGCGTCACTCTGGCCCAGCTGCTGACGGTGGCGATCAACCGGTCATTCTGGAGCAGTGGTTGCATTTGGCGCTCAAGCTTCTGTGGGTGAGACCAGTCATCACTGTCGTGAACCGTGACAAACTGACCGCTTGCAGATTGCATCCCTCTGTTGCGACTGGGGTAAGCTCCCCTATTCCGCTCGTTTCTGAGTAGACGAACCCGCGCGTCCGTTGCAGCATACGCCTCTACTACGCGGCACGTCGCATCCGAACTGCAGTCGTCGACCACAATCACTTCAAGATTGCGCCAGGTCTGAGACAACAGGCTATCTAAAGCGGTCCCTATCCCCTCTTCCGCATTAAACGCAGGCACAACAACACTGACCAGCGGGTCGGCGCACTCGAAATCACCCTCTGCGTCAACGAGGCCCGTGAGATTCTTCAGTGAGAGCGGCCGGCTGCTCTCCTGAGGCGCCACAGGAGCCAACCCATGGGCGCGATACAAACGATTGATCGGCTCCAGCCGCCCTTCTGCCCGGCCAACCACACTATTGGATTCCACAAACGGAAGATCATCTGATAGTGCCAGGCGGTTCTCTTCCTTCGAAAGCAGCTCCCCGAGTGATTCACGTTCCGCCAACAGGCTATAGCACTTGCTCAACCCTACAAGACAACGCTTTAAGTGCGGTGGTTTTGCATTACTCAGGCAGCCTTCAAGAAGATTGGACGCCTTGTGAAGGTCTCCGTAGGCGTAGTGCCACTCCGCCACGGTCAACATGGCGTCCATGTCCCGCTTCTTCTTAATGCAGCGTATCAAAGCTGGCATCGCAAGATGCTCAAAGCCGCCCCAGAGCAATGAGTGTTGGCGAGAAACCCAGGACTCACCCTCAGGGACAGGCTCGCCCGGTGTCGCTCCGTGAAACGGAAGGCGACCCTCCGCCTTGCCAAAGCGAAGGTAATGCACTAGCGGGTTAACCCCCAGCTGCTCTACGTCCGGGTATCGGTGTAAATACCAGTCTGAGCTGAAGCCTTGCGAAGGACTGATCTCGTAGGCCTCACGGTCTGTCAAAAACTCAACAACCGATTGAAGCCGGGAAACGGCCCCACCTGGATTGTTCTGCTTGCCGTAAAACGTCTCATCAAAGAGCGGACTGGAATAAACCATTCTTACATCGAGCCAAAATCTGACGAGTGTTTTAATACGCCCAATAATGTTCATAGTCGTCCAACATCCGTCATCAGGCGAACACATGTCTATTGGGTGGGAAGACTTGTCCCGTTTTCGAAACAACACAATCGACCTCGTCCCCCGGTGACACCTCAATAGGAAGCGAGAAGCCGACATACCCCCCCCTCGGAGGTGATGCCCGAAGAAGTCCCGACCGAAGTTCAGTGGAAGTGGCACGTCCAACAACGGTACCATTCACCCGGATATCAATTTCCACGGAGCTGGTACCTTCACCTTCCCACCATGCCCACCCGGAAACCTTCTTTGGGGTGACACTCGCCAGCTTACAATGGGCATATGGAAGCTTACGCTGGAACAGCTCCAGTCTCTGAGAAAAAAGAGTCTGAATGTAACGGTAGAGCTCTACATCTTTCTCATTAAGCTTCAAAAATTCGCTAACACTCACCGGATCGATATCATGTGCATCATCGACACGCTTTTTACCCATATTCTCCTGAAGCTCCGTCAGTTCAGCTCCATAACAACGATTAAATAACGCTAACGATTCGCCGTAAGCTTCTGTCAAACCGAGCAAGCCAACGGCCTCCACCGGAACGCCTTCGAGCTTACGAGAAAGTACATTAATATAAGGGTTCCGGGTATACAGGTCTCTAAAGCTCTCCTTAAACCCCTTATGCCTAACAAGGTGCTGATACTCAGAGTACATTCGCTGTAGGGGGTCTCGAAAGAAAACGACGGTATTGGCAACACCCAGACCGGTGACGTACTTCAAGATCGAAACATGCCCTCCCAGCATGGCTGAGCCATCCCGCTTGATCTGCTCAAAAAGCTTCCAGTAGTCTCGGTTCTGGTAAGCATACTGTCTGACCAGGTCGCTCGTTTCAGGCGCCGACTCTCCATAGTCGCACACAATGGAACGCTTACCGTAATACTTCAAAGAGGCTACCCGGAAGCTGGTGCCCGCAGTTTTCGGAATATGTACAAAATAAATAGGTTTCATCGTGACACGTCGTAATCAATAATCGGATTAGAGTTCGGATTTCCCCGGGTGGGGGCGGCGTCCATCGCTCCGGCCAAACAGAATGTAGTGGTACAAGGGATTTACACCGGCCGCCTTGACATCGGGGTTGGTGTTCAAGTACCAATCGCTATCGAAGTCCGGCCCCGGGTCCTTGCCTTCAAAGCCCCCTACCCTCAGGTAATGCAGTGCAGGAGATAGCTTGAACAGTGCACTACCCTGCACTTCGGGATAGTGGTCCCGATACCACTGAGCGTCAAACCATGAGGAGTTGGCAATGGCCCTGAGGGCCCGACCAGGCAGCTTTTTACTGGCGGTCCGCCAGAATCGCTCATACCAGGGGCGAACCGGAAAGGAGCGTTCGGGGACCCGATCACGATTTTCCAAAAGGCGTGTCAAGGAGGCCACTTCCCGGTGTTTTTGTGACAACTCACGTTCGGCTTGCTCAAGTCGCACTTGTATTGATTCCACCTTTCGGCGAAGTTCAAATTCGGTTTGCTCTTGCGTACTCATCGTGGTCATTTCCCGGTTCAATCGATTGGCGAGCTGATCATAGCCTGCGTTCCGGCGGACAAACTCGTAGGATCTACGGCCCGCCTCCAGGTAAGCCTGTTCACTTTGCCATAGCTCAGTAACACGCTGCCAAACCTCGTCCGGCTCCGCGTAAGTCGCCGCCGGGCCGAAGGTATCCCGGAAAACCGGCGGTAATATTACCGGTATTCCGTAACTCATCGCCTCCAGAACCGCTCGGCCAAACTCCTCGATATAATCTTCGTAGGGATAATGAACATAGAAGTCGAGGTCCTTCAGGAAGCTAGCGGTATCATCCGTGAAAGGGTGCAACACCCAGTTACGGGGTTTCTCCCCCAGTATACTCAGTGCACAATCGGCACCGCCCAGCAAACGCACCTCGCAGGCCTGACCGGCGCAGTAGGCCTGACTGATTCGCTCCGCACTTTGGGGCCACTTGGTGTAATGATCCCGGGAGTGCCGACCAATAACCGGAACTGCCCGTTCGCCGCCGCGCCAACGCACATGCTCCGCAGAGTCCAGATTGACGGGCTGCAACGGGGTCCAAATGTCATCATGGATCCTTGGGTAACGCCCATCCTGAATCATCAGGCGATGAACGAGACCCGATATGGGAACCCACGTGGGGTAAACACCAAACCAGCGATGAATGTCGTCCGTGACTTCGACCGGATCGTATTGAGCGTCCCCTCCCGAGTACAGTCGGGATGCCATCTGGTTGACGAGGATCAGCAGCCGTTCCGTCCGCAGCACCGGAAGCAGATCCGGCTTTTGGTTCAGAATGACCGGATAGCCAATCAGCACGGTCTCAGCCGTGGCCTCATCACCCGGAGCAAGAACATCAAACTCCCCACTCAAGCCCCGGCGGCGTAGCCCCTCATTGAAGGGAGCGGTTGTATCCAGGTCAAAGCGCCGCCACTGACAAAGCGCCACGCTCAGCCCCAAGGCCAATGCGGCTTCAACGTACTGCATTGTGGAACCATAGGCTCCGCCGCTCATATTGAAATCAGCGACCACCACCAGGTCATAGCGGCGCGGATGTCCTGGCGTTACCTGCATGACATCCGGAGCGGGAAACGGTCGTGTACTGGCTTCCGGCGAGACAAACAGCTGATCTGGTGCGGCCATTCGATGCCATGCAGCGGCGCTCTCCCGGTACTCTCGTCTCGGGCCGTAAAACTGGGTTCGCGTGTGGGTCAATGAGGTACGTGTAAGCGACCTGGGCTGATCCAACGAGAATGATAACGGAGTGCCAGGGTTCACTTTCACCACAGAGGATTTGCCATATCGGGCTTTTATCCGCCGCAAAAACTCGGTATCCGCCCCGGCGCGGACAAGATCCCAACTGCCCAACTCATCCAGAATTGAGCGGCGAAACATCAGTGACGACAGGTTTTCAGAAACCAGCGTGCCGCCGAACCGGTAGGTACCGGTAAAAAACAGGTCTTCCCGGGCCCGAACCCAATCGGTCAGTGACGCCACCGCAGAGGGCGAACTCCGCAACGCGGCCACCTGGCGCTCCAGCTTCTCGGCATGGGACCAGTCATCGCTGTCGTGCACCGTAATCAACCGACCTTTGGCTTCCGCAAGCGCAAGATTACGGCAATAGTAGGCTCCGGCGTTCCGGGGATTCCGGATCAGTCGAACCCGCTGGTCCCGTTCACAATAGCGGGAAACAACGGCAACGGTGTCATCCTCACTGCAGTCGTCCACCACCAACAGCTCAAAATGGGACCAGCTCTGAGCCAGAATACTCTCGATCGCAAAGGCCACCGAGTCGCCCGCGTTGAATACCGGCATGATGATGGTAATAAGCTCGCCTGAGGCATCCACCTCAGGTGCAGGCTCACAGCGCAAATTATCCAGTGCCAACGGCTGACTGGCATCGGCTTTTTCTACTGCACACGCACCAATTGACTGGAATACGCTGTTAATGGTCGACAGGCGCTCGCTCTCATACTGAAGGTCATCCAGAGCCCAGAGCGCATTGGCGCTGATCAGTTGAACATCCACCGCTCCCCTGAAACGCCGCCTCGCGTTGCCTGACAGAGCCCAGGCCCGTTCGCCATTACCGGCCAACGCCAGGCTGTTTACCAGCAGAATGAGCTGGTCGCGAGAAGAAGAGCCTTCAGCGCCAATAGAAAAGCCATCAGCGTCAATAACGGCCCGCTGCTCGAGATAGCGCACCGCCCTGAGAGAGTCGCCCCGGGCAGAGAACCAACGGGCCAGCGCCCAGCAAGCCGATGCTCGCTCAGCATCGTCTACCGCCGGCATACACACCTTGGCCTGCAAGGCCGACAACGCGGCCTCTGAAAAGCCACCCCAGAGCTTGCTTTCCAGTGCTTTCGCGCTGAACTCCAACGCGTGACGGGCGGTCACCTTCCTATCATTCGCCAGTGTCGAAGGCGAAATTCTTCGCCCTTGCAGCCGCCCAAACTGCATGTAATGCCAGAGCGGATTGATACCCGCCAAAACAGACCGCCCGACCTGATCCCGATAAGCAGACGTGGAAAACCAGGGGCTCGGGTCCCTTTCACAGTCTGCCCCGTAGCGGAGGTAATGGGTTACCGGATCCAGGTTCGATGCGTCATCAGCACCGTATACTTCGCGGTACCAGGTTTCATCAAACCACCCGGATGCAGCGATCTCCTTCGCGGCTCGGCGCTCGTCCATCATCAGCTCAGCAGGTCCCTCGGTGCATCCACCACCGGAATGCCATGGCTTCGGCAATAGGCCTCCCACCCGCTGAACTCCGTCCACTGCCTGACAAACACGAAGTCCAGACCAAATGCCTGAGCCACTTCATGATCATAGCGGCTGTCACCAATAAACAGAGCAGGTTCGTCATCGGGCAAAGCCGCCAACTCACGCTGCAGAATCACTTTCTTGTCATCCGGACTTCCGAAAATCCCGCCATCAAATAACGAGGCGAGTTCTCGCTGCGCAAAAACACTCCTGAGCTCGTTCTGGTCTCCACCCGAAGCCACCAGCCAGGACGCCTTGGGCGTTGCCGCCCTCAGCTCATCAAGTCCTTCGGTGACTCGACACTCCAGCAGTCCCTGTTTTACCGAGCTGGCATAGCGTTCGAGGAGTTCATCCAGCCCAGGGCCTGGAGTTCCCGCAGGCACCAACTCCGAGAGAAAGGCTTCAAATTTGACGTAACGGGATATACCACCGTTACTCACATGGTATTGCACCAACGCCCTCGCCGCTTCTTCCCCGTAAGGCAAGGCGGCCTGATAAAACGCCTCCGTTTTTACCTTGTTGGAGTCCAGAATGACCCCGTCGCAATCAAACACGATTGTTCGGTACTGATCCATCATACGTTGACCAGTCCCGCTTTCACAATTGACTCCGCCAGAATGAAGTCATCGTCCCAGTCGATATCATGGGCCACAATATGACCTAACGGAAACAGAACCGGGTTCTGGCCAATCCGGTCCTGAAAACGCTGATAGTTATCGTGGCTGCTCACAAAGGCCGCACTGTTGACTTCATGAACGGCGGGAAGGGTTTGGGTACGGGGCCACTTCTCAACGGCTCGGTCATAGTTGATCGGACCGTCATCATTCCACAGGAAGGAACGGATCAGGGTCGTTGTCATCAATGAGTCGTAGCCCTGCTCCAGCCCGTCGTAATACGCCTGAATGATCTGATCATAGGTGTCGGAGCCGACAAACGGCGAGGTAACATGCGTCCACAACACATCGCCACCCGGGATCAGGTCCACCACGTGGGCCATCAGTTCATCCGTACTGGTGGCACTGGTACAGAGCGCGTCGTCACGACGGTGCACCACCAGCTTCGGGTTATCCAGAGATTCCGCGTAAGCGATAATGTCATTATCGTTGGTGGAAAGGTAAATCCGGTCCACCCGGGTTGCATCGCTCAGTTGCTCCAGCTTCAGTTGCAACAGGCCGTTCGGATAATCCGCAAACGGCTTGATGTTTTTCCTCGGCACCCGCTCACTGCCTTGACGGCAGGGCAAAAATACGTTCATCCCCATGGCTCTACCCCATCATCCCGTAAACACTTTTAGCGGGCATCTCGTAGCGAGTATCCGTAATCGACAGGATCTCCCGTGACTGGTCATGATCCTGATACAGACTGAGGATGGTGTTCATTTCCGCGTTACGGGGATCATCGGCCGAATAGCCGTCAAACCCGGCCATCAGGATGCGGCGAGCACTTCCGGCGGTCAGCACCGCCAGTGCGTAACAGACCACCAACGACGACGGCAACACACAGGCATAATCATCAAACCGGAAAGTATCTTCCTCGACGGACAGTCCGTAATCCAGAAGCTCCTTACCCTCAAAGGCCGCCTTGACGTCATCACGCAACATGGATGCCGGCGTAATGAGGGGCTGAGGCAGCTCCGAGTAATGGTCACGGTCCGCCAGCAGGCGTACGGGATGGCAGGCAATACGGACATCAATCAATGATTGATCCAGCGCCGACTGGGTATTCATGGCGACCACGACGGGCTTATGCCTGGCAATATAACTCTCCAGCGCCTGCCGGTGATCCGCCACGCCGGGCCCGGTACCCAATAACAGGACCTCGCGATCCGCAAACCGGTCAGACGGTTTCCAGTTCCCTCTCGGCTTACCGACATAGAAGTTACGCGTGGCGTCCAGTGTGTTAAAGCTGAACTTTTTGCCACCTTCCTGTTTCAGGTGATCAATGGTCGCCAGTACGTCCTCTTCACTATAGCGGGAGTCTCCCAACATTTCCTGAATGTAGGTCGGATGAATCCCGTACTTGCCGGACAGGTAGTAATACGGGTTGGAACCCCAGCCGCACTGGGCTTTCAATGGCTGAAAGAACTCACGAATCAGCGTCATCAGCGGTACCAGATTCAGTTCCGTCTTACGAATATCCGCCGCCTCGATGACCAACTCCTCGGTACGGGCATTGCCCGGGCCACGTCCCATACCGGTGACCGTTGCGTCCAGCCACTCTACGCCCTGCTCCAGGGCCGTCATGGTGTTCTGCAGGGCCAACCCTTTGTTGTCGTGGGTATGGACACCCATGGGGCCCTTCCAGTGCGTTCTGAAGTGGCCAAGAATATTCAGGGTATCGGTTGGCGTCATACTGCCCATGCTGTCGGCAAAGTACAGGACATCCACCGGATATTGACTGGCCTCCTTGGCCAACTCCGAAATCTCGTCCGGAGAGCGATCCGCCACCTGCATCAGGTTGAACCCGACGGTAAAGCCTTTGTCTTTCAGCCACTGGCTCGCCGGCAATGCCTCTTTGAACTCATGAACGTGACAGGCAATGCGCACCACATCCACTTTGGAATCCGACGCCGCTTTGGGAAACAGCCGGCCCAGCTTCTCTTCAAGGCCCGCCTCGCCCACCAGCTCCGCGGCATTTACCATAACCGCCACATCCAGCCCGGCGGGAATCTCCAGAGACTCCAGATAATCATCCGTCGTGTAGGCATTGGGCCCCTTGAAGCCCTTGTTGATGAACGAGCGTAGCCCCAGCTCAACAACATCCACCCGGGCTGCCACCATTGCTTTCAGGTAAGCGTTCGCCAGGCTGGCCGTAAAATTCCAGCTATTGTAATAACCGCCATCCCGTAATGTGCAATCCAAAACCTTCATAACTCACCCATCCAATCTGTGTGCTAAGGCGAAACAAGCAACGACTCATAACGCCGCGAGAATTCATCGTATTTCTTGCCGCAGACTTTCGTGACAAACGACTTGAGGTCTTCATTCATGCCCTGCCCTACGCCAACGTTCTTGACAGACTTCGATGCATCGAAACGCACTGCCTGGGAGGGAACCGGAATCGCCAGACGCTCGCACAGCGAGGCGCGAACCGGCGCGGAAGAAACAATATCCTCAAACGCGATCAAGGCTACCCGTTCACGGCTTCGAGGCTTCAGCGCCTCAAATTCACGAGTAAACCGATCGATTTTCTTGCAGAACTGGTTTGCGAACTTTCGGATCGTCGGCTCATCAACGGTTTTATGGTAAAACTGGCACCACTCATAGGCCACATCCACCGGATTACGAATGATGGACAAGTGAAAATCGAATTCTATCTTGTCCAACAGCGCGATGGCATAGCCCGCCGGGTCATTTCGGGTCAGCATGTACCCCGGCTCACCCGTGGGGGTTTTGCTTTTGACCAGCGCTTCCAGCTCGCGATAGAACGGTGCAACCGTCTGACTGATAAATGCCGCTTCCCCGGATCGGCTGGTCAGGGCCTGTTCAAAGTCATCGGCCAGCCGCTTGACCAATGTCCGATACCCATCGCCCAACAGGTGCAACACCCGCGCATTCCGCTTGAAATCATTGATATCCGGTGGGCCGAACGGCTCATGTTCATCACGAATGACCCCCAAAAAGGCGTCCGTGTAGCACGAAACCGGGACATCACACTGCCCCTGCTTCAGGCTCTTGAACATCCCGTTCAGGCACCATTTGCCCCGCATAATTGATGACTCACCAAAATCCCGGGCCAGGGGGGCAAAGTGGCCCGTATCGATCAGAAAGTCCAACAGTGCTGTATTGCCGGTGTGTCCAAATCCACCTACGTTAACGATCATAAAACCTACTGTCCCTCGCCTGTCAGTCTTAAAAATAATTGCAACTCGCCATTGGTGACCTGGCCACGCAGCGCCGCCAACACCTCATCGCGGTCCGCTACATACCGATGCACCTCATCCCAGTGCGTGTGATAAATCCGGTCTCTCAGTGGCGCCTCAAAGCGGTCAATCAGCCAGGCGAATTCGTTCAGGAACTTCTGCTTGATGGCCAGAAAGCGCGTACCGTACACCTTGTTGCTGACCGTCGAAGGTTGAGGGTTCAGGCGAACCAGGCATTCGGGTACGGTCTCAAACCCGGAAACCGCCATATATCGGAGGTTGAACTCCAGGTCCTGATGACGCGGGTAGCTTTCGTCAAAGCCATTAATCATATCAAGGTACAGGCGCCGGTAGGTCGCCGTATTGGTGTGAAGATAATGTTTTTTGTAATCCAGTGTTAAAATGTGTTCCGACACATTACCTTTCGGGTACCGGGACTCATTGTTGGCCGGAGAGTTCCACCCCAGAAACCCACAATAGACCGCTCCCACGGCCTTGGGCAGAACCTGCAGCTTCCGAACGGACTTTTCCAGTCGGCCACCCAAATATTCGTCGTCATCGTCGAGAAAGGTGACAAACTCCCCGGAGGCGTACTGCAACCCGGTGTTCCGGGCCGCCGCCCCATTGCGATTGACGCTGTGTTCGACATAGTGAATGGTGACATCAGGGTACTTGCGTCGCACCTTCTCAACGACCGCGCGGGTTTCTTCGTTGTACGGGCTACCTTCGCCGTTATCAGACACCACGATCACTTCCTTGTCCGCCCAGCTTTGGCCAGCCACAGAGCTCAACGCTCGCAGCAGGTTCTCCGGGCGCTTGTAGGACGGGATGATGGTACTCACCCGCCCCGCCACCAACGCTCGAACCCGGGGCTGGAAGGGAATCAGGGTGCCACCATCAGACGGGGACAACGCAAGCCTGGACTCCACCAACCGAATAATGTCGCTTATCTCTACATCGGCAGTCGACGCGGTATAGGCATAGCAATCGTAGGCCGGGAGCTCTCCCAAGGCGTCTTCCGGGAGGGCGCCCTGCCAGTCTTCAACGGTGGTCAGCTCCGCGTTATGAATGGGACGCACCCCATCGGGCGAAACACCCAATACCGCAAGCGTTACCGGTAGCTCATTGCGTTTTACTGCATCCAGCAGACTTCTGGCCTGAGCGGGATGACGCACCAGTAACCCCACGCTGAACTTGTTCAGGGGATAGTCGAAATTGGTGACATCCCACTTCATGCGTTTACCGTGCTCAAACTGATTCCGGGCACCGCGAATGGTACTGGTGCCAACATCCGGCATCACGATGTTCGGGTACGCCACATAGCACTTACCAAAGTGCCGCTCATAGAGCTCGCCCAGGGTAATGTGGTCAAAGGGCGCCTCAAAGCTGGATTCGATCTCGATCAGCTCCTCAAACACACTGTGATCAAAGGCAATCGCAAAGGAACCACAGGTTGCCAGGCTACGCGGATAGTAATAGCCGTTGGCCTTGGCCGCATCCAGGTCCACATCGCCCCACTTGTACTGGGAGGCCCCCAATTGCAACACCTTCCAGTCATCACCCACCGACGTCAGAAAGCGCTTGAAGGCCTCACCGAAATCGTTGGCGAGGATGACATCATCCTCAAGTATGAGAATGCGTTTGAAATTACGCCGCCTGGCGTCTTTCAGAATGGCAATGTAGGTGTGGATATAGCCGATCGCCCCGGCAGACTCGATAAAGTGCTTGCCCCGGCTTTTTTCCTTTTCGTTGAACTCCGGGAAACGCCGCAAAGCCCCTAGGGGCCGGGCCGAGTATTCCTGCCACTTGGCATACGCTCTCCCCTGGTAACCGTTTACCGCTGCAAACAGCTCAAACCGGATGCCATGGGCGCGCAGATGGTGAGCCACCTTGAAGCGATTCTCGGTCTCATGCTCCAGGTTCACCAGATAAATGTTATCGAAGTAGTCGGACACGGAGGGTGAAGACGAATTGGCCAAAATAGCGTGACTCATTGAATAAATTAAGCGTCAGGCAAGTGTCGAAAGCGTATCGGACACCAACCGCAGAAAATCGTTGGAAACCCGGCTCCGGCCAGCGCTATCGGTTTCCAGCAACTGATTCCGAAAAGGCTCCAGATCAGTGGGTTTTGTCGTCGAGCGTTTGCGACCGCACCCAACGATATAGCGTTCCAGGCGGGGCGCCACACTCTGCATGGACAACCGCTCCAGGAAGAGGTTTCTGGCACTTGAATGAACCGGATCAATGGGCGCATCCAACGCCGTCGCGAGTGCGGAGGTCAGGCTCTGACGGGTAACGGGCTGGAAAGCACCCGCCGCCGCCAAATCACTCAATGCGGGCAGCTCCTGAGCCAGCACCGTCAACCCCATTGCCAGTGCATCGGTCAGCTTGGCAGGCACCTGAAACTCCGCCGCCCGGGACTCCGCGTCCTGCAGCAGTACCACCACATCGCCAATCGACACTACATCCGCCGTATCCCGGTAGGACTGACCCGCGACAAACTGAAAGTTCACTCCCCGAATGCGCAGCAGCTCCTCCTTGACGTCCGAAAACGGAAAGTCCCCCACCAGGACAAACCGCACATCCCCCCGGCCAAGGGTGGCAAGCGACTCGGCGATATCAAAAATCCCCTTGTGCTTGCGGGGTGTACCGCTGAACAGCACCACTTTGCAGTCGTCCGGTATGCCAAACAGGGCCCGATTGAACCGTCGACGGGCCAGCGAAGGGCTGAACGAGACCTCGTCGCGCGCATGGGGAATCACCTCACCGCCATACACCCGCTGCAGCGCGGGATTAGAGACGGTTATGCCGTCAAAGTAGCGGGACAGCCCGACCGCCAACTGGGTGGCCGCCTTGCCGGTCAGGTCATCGACGGGAACCTCCAGCTCAGAGGGGGCCGTCACCGGGTGATCGGCACCCACAAACGCCAGCTCCTCATCATCGATATCAACGATAACCTGCGCCTGCCAGATCAGCTTATACAACAAGCCGATAATAATATTGGGCAACTTGGGTTTGGACAGGTGTACGAGATCAAAGCGCTGACGCTTAACCAGCGCCTCGGCTTGCGCCAGAAAGCGAGCGGGGTCTTCCACAAGCACCACGTCGGGATCCAGCCCCATTCCCTGCAACGGGCTCCAGAGCTCACGTCCCCAATGGGGAAAAATGCAGCCAATCAGCGATGCCTCGCACCCTGGCACCCGCCGATATAGATCGAGCAGCGTAACCGCCCGACCCGCCGCATTATGGGACAACTCCCATCCACAAACCCCAACCTTCACAACACCTCCTGTGGGCATAACTTACGCAACTCGCCGTCCTTCATCCTTTCCATGCAACACATAATGCACCAACGGATTCAATCCGGCCTTGGCCACATCCGGATTCGCGCGCAGATAATTCTTGCTGGAAAAGTACGGGCCCGGATCGCGCCCCTCAAAGGCACCGTGGCGCACATAGTGCTCCTCCGGCTTCAATCCCGACTGTACGACATCCGGGTACTGCGCCAAGTACCATTGACCATCAAACAGTTCCGACTGCTGAAGCACTTTCACATTTTTCTTGATACCACGTCGACGAAACAGACCACCAACCCGCTTGACTTTGCCCAGCACCCACCGCAGCGGGAAAGTCAGACGCCAGAACAGACTGCCCTGCACCGCCATCAACGCGGCATTCAGTTCGTCGCGCTCACGTTCCAGTTTCTGCGCCCGCTTGGTCGCTTTACTGAGCGCCCGCTCTTTATCACTTAACGTCTTCCGAATGCCCGCAATTTCTTTCTGCTTGTCCCGACTGAATTTTTCCATTTCAGAAGCGGTATACTCGAGCTTGCTCTTGAGGGACACCAATTCCCCCTTGACCGTTCCATTCTCAGATCGTAGGCGCTCGAGCTCAGCATCTTTGTCTTTACTCTTCAGGTAGTAGCGTTCAAGTTCCTCTTGAACTTTGAACAGCTCTTTAATAACTAAATCATTCTCATCTTTAAGGGATTTAACCTGTTCTTCGCTCTCTTTTGCGGCCCTACTATTGCGCTTTACAGTCTCAATGCTCGCAACGGTAGACATTAGATCGACCAAAGGTCGGGCATAGGTCTCTTTCCCCACGGGGACAGAGCCAGCCTCGAAGTAAGGCAATAAACCTTGAATGTTCGTACTTTGATCCGCAGCCTGCACAGCGACCAGCAGGTCAAGATTCTGATCCAGGTCCTGCCCGTCTCGGACAGTCCCGACCCGAACAGAACGCTCTAACGCCGAGTTAGCAGCCGTCTTCAGTGCGGCGTGATTTTGAGCCAGCCATTTCAATGCCTCATCCGGACTATCACACACCGCATCAACATCCAACAGAGCAGCCTGAGAACGATTGTGTCGGAAAAAGGCCAATAACGATTCTGCCGATGCAATCCATGCGGAAACCGCCGATTTCATATCGCATCCATCCGCCAGGGCCTGCGCAATACAACGCTCCGGACGGCTGTGAAGCAGCACATAGCTGACATCACCCGAACCATTCGGTGAACGGTCACTTAAGTACCAACGCTCAACTTCGGACGACCGACCGTCCCAGCCCATCGCCTCCAACAGAGGGGACAGCCGCTGCCATTGACTATGGGGTAAAGCTCCAACAACCAGGGCCATGTAGACATTGCTCCCAATAAAAAATAAAATATGAGTACGAAACTAATAGGGACGCCGCTTATCCTGAAGCTCAGACACGTCTTTTCTAAGCTCGGCAATTTCACGAGCCAGGGCTTCATGTTCAGCCAGTTTGATTCGGAGAAAATCAACGGTCATACGGGCCTTTTCCTCAATACCGCGAGGCGTCAGAAGATAAGCATAGGCCTTTTTATTCTCACTGTTTCTGAAATTGGCAGCCTTGATCATCCCCTTCTCCGCCAGCGCTTTCAGGCAATAATTCACCTTGCCCAGACTGATGCCGAGGGACTTGGCCAACTGCCGCTGGGTGATTTCTGGCTGATCCTCCAGAACCTTAAGCACCTTATATCGGTATTCGTCATCCATCATGATCAGCCATTTACCACATTACTAGTCAAAATAAGGACAATCCGAAAACGCCAGTCCATTGGCATCCTTGTCCGAGAGCTTGACATTGCCATCCTGAACCGGCCACTTGACGCCTACAGTGGGATCATCCCAGCGCAAGCTATACTCATCGCCAGGTGCATAATAATCCGTGCATTTGTACTGAAACTCGGCCATCTCACTGGTTACATAGAAGCCATGAGCGAAACCCGGCGGAACCCATAGCATCTGCTTGTTGGATTCACTGAGATAGGCGCCCACCCACTGGCCAAAGGTTGGGGAGCTTTTACGCATATCCACCGCAACATCAAACACCTCGCCACGGGTAACACGCACCAACTTCCCCTGAGGCTGCTTATGTTGATAATGAAGCCCGCGCAGAATCCCTCTACTGGAGCTTGAGTGGTTGTCCTGGACAAACTGGTAATCACCGCAGTGCTCAACAAACTCTGATTGGCGGAACGTCTCCATAAAAAAGCCACGTTCATCACCGAAAACTTTTGGTGTTAACAAAGCGACGCCTGAAACATTCAGTTTTCTATACTCCATACTACCCCTTATGCACGAAATCACACCAATTTAAACAATCATTCAGAACAAAATTCAGAACTTTTAAATGAGTCAATCATAAATCAAAACTAAAAGGCTCATTCACAAACGTAAAGAACGATCCACACACTATAACGTATTCACATCCGCTACAGAATCCCCTTCACGCCAACCAAGAAAAATCACACAAAGGCGCGAACGACAAGCTCCAATCGTCCACCCGACCTAGATAACTGATCAAGTATTCCATCATCAATTGTGAGTTGAAATTGAGGATCGTTACTATAAGCAGCCACTCCAGCTACGCCAAAGGCGTTCATACTAGCAGGACAAACTAAATCGACGTCAACAATTCTACCAACATCGCTCAACGTTCCAGACCAGCACCAAAGCTGCTCATTTGAACACCCAAGAAGACGAAGACTCTCTACAAGATACGCGCCCGGACGATTGGATATATCGAAACGTACCGCAGTGCAATTTTTCTCCATTGCACCAATTTCAAAATTAACCTTCTCTAACCTTCCACTCGCAGAAAAATTCTGCTTCAGAGAACACCTCTCCGAGAACTGGTAGTCACCACCACAACACCAGTAAAGAGCAGCCTCACATGCATTAGGGTCGCCTTCTCCCTCAGCTAGCTGGCCAGAACTCTTTGATTCAGGATGTTCTGAGCAAGCTTTTTGAGCAGGAATATATGCAATAATCTTAGCAACCTCCCTGGACGACAAGTCACGCTTAAGAAGGGCGGACACCCAGCGGCGCGCAAGATTCAAATCAGGAATTTCAAGAGCATCCGATATCAACTCTTGAAAACCAACATAACTAAGCGCTGAAACTTCTTCATCAAAAAAAAGCTCGATAAACCTATCAAACCTAGAACTCAATCTCGCACTTAAAAGAGCGGAAGCAGCTCGTGGCGATAGCATTTCCATAAGCAATTATCCTTCAACAAAACCAAATCAACCAATTCGACAAAATAGGACCAAACCAAAACACCAACCTTCAATAGCATAAAGTACTTTATGGCTTTAGCAAAAGCTTGCTATTGCACCAACTACTGTACAGTTCAACATCATTCTTGTATCCATTTAAAACTGCTGAGTATATATGCCGAGGATACATACCTTCCACTGAAGGAAGGCGACCTGCCATTTTCAATGAGTAGAGCTCCTTAACCGGGACATCATGCCAGAGTCCTTCCTCTATTAGAGAATACCTATCTGAACCGTGCTTAGTAAGCTCCCTAGCATCAAAAACGTCAAAATCAATTTTTTCTTTAAGAGTCTGAATGGCGCTAGAAAACCTTTCTACACAAAAAACGTCCGAATACTCCTCGTAAAGTAGAAAATCTACTTGAGGCCGCCAATGAATCTCATGTTTTAAAAGTTTTAGGCTCAGCAACGAGTTAATGAAATATTCAAACGTCACATCATCTAACGAACGCTCTCTTCCAATAAGAGAGTAATAGGTCCACGCTGTCGGAGCCTCCTTGTTAACTATTTTATCCAAAAAAACACTCGCCAATCGACGAAAAGGGCAGCGCAGAACAACGAATCTATATTTTGCAAGAAGCGCTTCTTGCAATGTCACAGAGAATGTCGCATTGTTGGCGTGAATCCAATTAATATCTCCACCAGGAGGCAAGCACTCATTCTCTATAGCGACAGAATAACGAAGTGTTGAACACGCATTTTTTGGTATAAAAGAGTATACGGCAGCTTTTTTATACAAACTTAGCGCGTGGGACTTACTAATCATAAACGACGAGTTCATGTTCAACGCGCTATTGCTAATGGCTGAATATCGAAACATGCTGGAGAGCCTTCTCTTTCATTTAAACATTATTCATGGTCAGACAAAGACCAAAATATAGCTCAGACAAAATGATGCGTATCAAATATACCAAGCCATTGCAAAACACATCTCTGTATCTAACTCTAAGTCCATGATATGGGTGAACCTCAGAATGGTAGCCTATGCGAACCTTGCATCAGGTCAGGAACGACAACTGCACAGCATCTAAGCCAAACTATAAGCATTGTAACGACTTAAAGCGCAATAAAAATTTAAGCTATAAGCATAAAACCTTAATCTTGAGCCTGATAACGAAGAAGCAATCTAGAGGCGTTAGATTGAACTTTTTTAATAAGAAGCCCATTAAAACTAACTTTCACGAGCTTTTTATAGTTTGGATGGAGTCTATCCAACGCTTTTTCGCCCTGCTTAATTAAAACATCTTTCTGACTTGCAAATGAGGCACTTCTTACATGGAAGACATATGACCAAGGAGATATAACATTGAAATAACCATTCTTGATCCCCCTCATGCAGTAATCATTTTCTTCCCCATACCCTTTTGGAAAAGACTTTTCGTCAAAAACTCCCACCTGGTTAATAAGTGATCTTTTGATGTACATACAGAAGCCATTCCCAGTCGGCAGTCTAATTAAAGGTGAGCCAATGCTTCCGGCGAGAATATTTTCAGCATAGACCTCTCTACTCATACCATCCTCAGGGACATTGCAAAAGCCCGGCTTTGGGAAGGAAAATGCTCCTGAATTGTTACCCATTGATGTAACAGTACCTACCGTTTCACTGCTATATGCTGCCAAACGCAGACCAAACAACCATCCAGACGTAACTTCTGTATCACTATTCAACAAAACCACATCGTTGGATGTCGATTGTATTGCTTTATTAACAGTCTTCGTGTAACCCAAGTTCACATTATTATCAATATACTTTATATTAGGATGATTTAAGCAGAAATTACTAAGTTTTTTCACGCCTATCTCATCTGTACTTCCGTCATTCATGACTATAATTTGGGCATATCTCATGTCGGTGTATTTCAAAACACTTTGAATACACGCCATCGAATAATCAATCGCATTGTAAACTGGAATAACAACACTAACTTTCTTGAATAGCGAATTAAAGCTGACAGAGTACTTTTGAAAGGCAATATCAAGCGTTCCAACAAGTCTGCTATCAGTGTTAAACCGCTTATCTAAACTGATAGCATATCCTCTCAGGTAAGAAAGCTTGAAATTGCTGACGAGACTTGGGGGTGAGTACCTTCTCAGCACATGCTGCCTACCATTTTCGCCCAATCTTTTCCTTTCCGACCTAGATCGGTAGAGAAGCTTCACCTTTTCAGCAACAGCATGAGTATCACCAAAAGGAGAAAGATAACCATTGAATCCGTCGATTACCAGTTCTGGCAAAGCACCCCAACTATAACCTAACACCGCCCTCCTTGCAGCCATACCTTCCGCAACAGTTCGTCCGAAGGACTCCGCGAAAGACGAAAGGTTTAAAACAACATCGACTTTAGAAATTGCCTCTACTGGAGAATCAAAGTAACCAGGGAAAATTATATTCTGAGGAGAGCCTGAAGATATTATGGACTCTTTGATACTTTCAACATACGAATTGTTTGGCCCGATCAGTGCAAACTTTGCGTCGGGACACTCTTCTTCGCACAGCTTTGCCACTTCGACCAAATCATAGATACCCTTTTTTGGAATATTGCTGCTAATAACACCAAAAACTACATCATTCTCGTTTCGTTCCGGTATATCAAGAACATCAACATCCACAACATTGGGCGCCAAGAAAACTGCTTCATCACCACCAAAGTCATTTTTAGTAGCGGCGGAATTAGCTATTATGAAATCGGAATGTTCTCTCACATATTGCTTAATCGGCTCGGCATCCAGCCCTATATGCCTGCAGAGATATTCATCTTTGCTAATCAGTTCCCTGACATGACAATAGCTAACGGCACCTTGCTCTTTTGACGCCAACAGAGGTTCTCTAAGCATTAGCGTGTTAACATGAACAAACTGCACATCATGAAATGACATAATAGATTTAAATCGTTCAATTGCATCGTACTTAGGGCCTTGGTTCGCCGACCAATGTTTATAGTCAAAACAATAAACACCAGCAGACAGAGATCTAAGCGCGCTTAAATACTCTTGATTAGCCACCTGAGGAAGACAAATATACAAATTCAAGTCTAGCTCAGACACCGCTACAAGCATGTCAAGAAAGCTTCGCTCACCACCAAAAAGTGACTTCCCTGCAGCATGAGCAACCATAAGTACCGTCGGCAACTCTCTGTTATGTGTTTGCGCACCCTGAAGAAACGAGTCAAAAGCCTCATCTACGTGCGTCACGTCACATGCATCTATAAACCTAAAAGGAGAAGCACAACTATCTTTCGGAAAATTACTTGAACCCTCAGACTGAAATACCGGTCGATATATAGCTACGCCACTTTTTAAGTTTTTCATTGAATCTAACGACCACGAAACCACAACAGCGTGATCATCATCATAGTGAGACTGATCGTCAAATAAAATTTTTGTAGACCAGCGATCAACAAACTTTTTTCGATTTTTGCTTATGTATTTCCCTCTACCTTCGGACTTTCCTTCATGATGAACCACCACTGAGGTTGGCTCGTACCAGCATTGACGCTTCTGATTACAAACACGCAAACAAAAATCAACATCTTCTTGACCATTTATAAAGTAAGGATCAAACCCGCAAACATCAGCAAAATCTTTAGATCTAACACCAATACACGCGGCTGTGACTGCATGTAAGAATCTCCCTTTGTTTACTACAGAAGAATTGGCTGGGAGGCCAGCATATAAAGGGTAGCCAAGGTTGCTCCACCTAGAAAACACAACACCCGCACACTGAACCGTTCCATCAGGGAAAACTAGTTTTGGCTGAACAACTTTAATATCTCTAGAGTTAATCATTGGCCGGATCATATTATCCAACCAACCATCGCTCACAGTCGTATCATTATTCAAAAAGACTGCATATTCTCCTGATGACTCTGAAAATCCGACATTACAACCTAAAGCGAAGTTTAAATTTTGATCATTTGTAACCAATTTAAATCCATATTTTCGGGAAAGCTCCTCCAAAATGGATTTAGTGCTCAAGTCACTCCCGTTATCTACGACAATTAGCTCCCAACATGTTTCGTTTTTTGAAAAGTACAATGATTCAATGCAATTCTTGGTAAGTTCCCCTTGACCATAGACCGGAACTATTACCGAAACTAATCCGCCCCTTCCCGACCTAGAAGAAAGTGAAGGCCAGTCAATATTAACCGCATTCATAACCTTATAGCGCAAAAATGCCGAATCTTCTTTGTAGGCACCTGAGGAAATTGTTAATTGCCTGTTTTCATTAGCACCATATCTGAGGTAATGAACAAATGGCTCAACTCCAGAACTTGTAACATCCTTATTGGCGTGTCGATAATCTTGCGGCTTAAATATTCCGTCAGGAGGCACGCCTTTGAAGGTCCCGAATGTCAGATAGTGAGTAATTAGATCTACATCCGCACATCTAAGAGGCGGGAAGTGGGCCAAGTACTGATTCTCATTAAAAAGGCCCGATTTTTGAATGAGCTTTCGATCGCTCTCGTAAGAAACCAACCTTTTCAACACATCTGAAATGTTCGCTTTCCCTATGAGCGATTCATCAGAATCAATAACTAAACCTGAGTCACTAAACGAATCCACCTTAGCAGTCAACAACCCCACCGAAGCCCCATACAAGCGAGGAATCAGCCCGAAAATTCGTTCGATTGCATGCTCAATAAGACCGTCTTCCTTATAATTGTCGCTAAACAGAATCCCCTTAGTCTTAATAAATTCGCATAACCCCAGCAAAAGCTCGGGCCTTATCCAAAACATCGTTCCCGCAAAAAAGCCCCAATCACCAACTTTTCCATGATCACCGCTCACAAATTCAACAAATGATTCAACAACACCTTTGTTACCATACATCAACCGCTGCGCGGATTGAAAAATAGGCAAAGACCCCACACAACCCAAGTTGTTGTTATTTGAAAACGCAGAAACGATAGTACAAAAATTTTCTTCTGAACCCACCAAAGAATCCAGCATCAAATCCCGCCATGCCGCCCCTTGAGCTCCCAAACCTTTCTTTGTGTGTAGCTTGCACACACAAGTATATTTTTCCTCAACTAGAGTTGGGACTAAACCTAGAAAAGGGCCTATATCTAACCCAACATTTTTAACTCGGCTCACTCTAGCATCAGAGAATTCATTTCTTACAATATCAGCAAATGTTACGTCGATAGTTTCAGAAAAGGTTACAAACAGATCAAACTTAGTTCTTATGGCTAACAATCGATTCCTAATCAGCGTCCACATCTCCAAATAATAGACGTGAACAACAACCGCAATCTTTGCCTCTGAAGAACATTCATTATTAGAACGCCGGGAAGTTACTTCCCCCAGTGTGCAGTCTTCGTTAGAGCCACCTACCCCCCCCTTGTCATCAAGAAGCTCAAGGGCTCTATTAATATTGAATTCAATAATGTTTTCGAAGTCAGGGAGGACGGTTTTGGCTTTTCGGTATTTCTTGATCGCGTCACTATACATCCCTTTTAAAAACAATAAGTTGCCTTCCGTAAGGGGCGACACATCTTTATCTATCATATGAAACCTATTATACGTTAGCGCTTAGGTGGTGGAGGGCGCCAGGCGCTCTAGAATAAATAGAAGGGGCTGACGCAAGCCACCAAGTTTAAAAAAATTTACTTCTTTCTCAAAAACACTCAGAATTGTGCGTCATCCAGGCCACCCTTCGCATTAATTGAAGAAGACAACGGATTTAGTGATACTTTCAATTTAACTCACCTTGTGTTTAATGCTCACTCCAATGAGGAGAGGCATAACAGAGCAAGCCATTTCAACTGCACAACCTAGAACTAAAGTGATCGCTGTCAACCCAAAACTATAACTTTAACTAAGCTGCCTATCCATGAGACACAAGTCCAAGCAAATACCTTCCATACTGGGTTTTATCAAGCTGATTGCCCTGCTCCTGTAACTGCAAGTCAGTAATCCAGTCGTTTTGCCATCCAATTTCTTGCAAACAGGCTACTTTTAAACCTTGCCTATGCTCAATTGTTTGCACGTACTGGGAAGCCTCTAGCAAACTATCGTGTGTCCCGGTATCCAGCCAGGCAAATCCTCGTCCCAGGCGCTCGACACTCAAGTCGCCACGTTCTAGGTAAGCGTTGTTGATGGAGGTGATTTCCAACTCACCTCGTTCAGAGGGCTGTACGGATTTGGCAATCTCAACCACGTCATTGTCGTAGAAGTAAAGGCCCGTTACTGCGTAGCTGGACTTGGGTTCTTTGGGCTTTTCTTCGATGCTGATGGCTTTTCCGTCGTCATCAAATTCCACGACGCCAAAGCGTTCCGGATCTTTTACCCAGTAGCCAAATACCGTAGCGCCCTTCTCTTTTTTAGCCGCACGCTTCAGTTGGTCGCTAAAGTGCTGACCGTGAAAGATATTGTCGCCCAGCACCAGGCAGACGCTGTCGTCGCCAATAAACTCTTCACCGATAATGAAGGCCTGGGCCAGGCCTTCGGGCTTTGGCTGCACCTTGTAGGTAAAGTTGACACCGAATTGCTCGCCATTGCCCAGCAGCTTTTCGTACTGAGGCATATCGTCCGGCGTGCTGATAATCAGAATATCCCGGATACCGGCCAGCATCAGTACGGAGATGGGGTAGTACACCATCGGCTTGTCATAAATGGGTAGAAGTTGTTTTGAAACGCCCATGGTGATGGGGTGTAAACGGGTGCCGGAACCTCCGGCCAGTACTATGCCTTTCATGTTGTCTCCCGATCGATAGATTCTTCAAGGGTTTGTTCTAATTGGCTTTCCCATTGAGGTAGCGTTATCCCGAGCGCAGTTTCGAGCTTGGTCAGTGCTAACCTGGAATTCAGCGGCCGTTTAGCCGGGGTTGGGTAATCAGCGGTGGGAATGGCGTGTACCGATTCAGGCTCAATGGCCAATGGCTGGCCCATAGCGCGATAGAGATTGAAAATGGCCTTGGCAAACCCTTGCCAACTGGTTTCACCTCTGGGTGCCAGGTGGTACGTGCCCGCAGGAATACCCCGCAGGTAGGCCAGCAGGGATACCTGGGCAATGAGCCGCGCCGGTGTGGGAGCGCCGATCTGGTCCGCCACCACCTTGAGTTCGGTTTTATCCTTGCCCAGGCGGAGCATGGTTCTCATGAAGTTATGACCACGGGCGCTGTAAACCCAACTGGTGCGAAATATCCAATGCTGACAACCGCTGGCGGTGACGGCTTCGTCTCCCTCCAGCTTGGTTCTGCCGTACACACTCAAGGGGCCTGTGGGTGCGCTCTCATCGAAGGGCTGATCGCTCTGCCCCGGGTACACATAGTCGGATGAGTAGTGGATCAGGCTGGCATTGGCTTGTTTGGCGTAATCCGCCAACTGCTGTGGTAACCCGCCATTCAAACGGCTGGCAAGCTCTTGCTCGCTTTCGGCTTTGTCGACGGCGGTGTAAGCGGCGGCGTTCAGGATCAAGTGTGGTTTGTGTTCGCTCAGGTAGTCCGCTACGGCCTGTTTGTTCACAAGGTCGAGCTGGTCTCGGGTTGGCGCGACTATATCGCCCAGCGGGGCGAACACGCGTTTTAGTTCGAAGCCGACCTGGCCGGTTTGGCCTAGGAGGAGGATTTTCATAGTGGTGGTGCCATTTTGGTGTTTGGTGTCAGCGAACCCATGTGGGGTTTTGGTGGATGACGGGCTTTGCCCTTATTCACCCTACGTAGACTGCGGTGCTAGGCACCTACTCCGAGGCGTTCGCCGCGGTAGGTGCCGTCTTGGACTTTTTGCCACCAAGGTTTGTTGTCCAGGTACCATTGGACGGTTTTGCGCAGGCCGGTTTCGAAGGTTTCTTCCGGTGTCCAGCCCAGTTCTTTCTGGATTTTGCTGGCGTCAATGGCGTAGCGGTGGTCGTGACCCGGGCGGTCGGTAACGAAGGTGATCAGGTCCCGGTAGTTGGCGTCCTGCGGTACCAGCTCCTGGAGCAGGTCGCAGATGGTCTGCACGACTTCCAGGTTGGCTTTTTCGTTGTGGCCGCCGATGTTGTAGGTTTCTCCCAGCTCACCCTTCTGGGCAACCAGAATCAGGGCCCGCGCGTGGTCTTCCACGTAGAGCCAGTCCCGGATCTGCTGCCCGTCGCCGTACACCGGCAGCGGCTTGCCCGCCAGAGCGTTGAGAATCATCAGCGGGATGAGCTTTTCCGGGAAATGGTATGGCCCGTAATTGTTGCTGCAGTTGGTGATGACCACCGGCAGGCCGAAGGTGCGGCCCCAGGCGCGGACGAGGTGGTCCGAGCTGGCCTTGCTGGCACTGTAGGGGCTGCTGGGGGCGTAGGAAGTGGTTTCGGTAAACAGGTCGTCCGTACCTTCCAGGTCGCCATAGACTTCGTCGGTGGAGATATGATGGAAGCGGAAGCCTTCCGCCTTGGCGGCATCGCTCGCTTTCAGGCTGCTCCAGTATTTACGGGCCGCTTCCAGCAGCGTGTAAGTGCCGACGATGTTGGTCTGGATAAAGTCCGCCGGGCCGTCGATGGAGCGGTCTACATGGCTTTCGGCGGCCAGGTGCATAATGATGTCCGGCTGTGTGTCCGCCAGTATGCGGTCCATCTGTTCGGCATTGGTGATGTCCGCCTGCACAAACTGGTAGCGTGGGTTGTCGGCCACGCTGGTCAGCGAGTCCAGATTACCGGCGTAGGTGAGCTTGTCCAGGTTGATGACCGTGTGCTCGCTGTTATTGATCAGCTCGCGTACCACGGCGGAGCCAATAAAGCCGGCGCCGCCGGTGACCAGTATGGTTTTACTCATGTTTACTGTTTTCCTCTTTCTTGCTCGCTTCTGACGATTCGTCTTCCAGCAGCAGTTCCTGAATCAGTTCAATTTGGGCTTCGGCTTTGCCGAGTTCTTCTTCCAGTATTTGTTGCCGGGCCTGAATGTCGTTGTTGGTGTCATTCAGCTGCCGGTTTTTGATTTTGAGCTCGCTGATTTCCTGATTTTTGGCATCCAGTATTCTGTTTTTGGCTTGCAGCTCTTTTTTCAGCTCTTCTACCTGGGTCGCCAGGTCGCCCGATTTGGGGCTGGGCGACGATTGGTCCGGCAGCCCATTCGACGGGGAGCCGGACGAGTCGAAGTCTAGGTTTAAAGGTTTATCCAGCGGCATTTTGGCTCCTGCATCCTTTCATGGTTTAGGGGTTAATGGTCAGGCGCTGCGCGGTGGGCGCGCCAAACTCAACGGCGGGTTGGTACTCGAGGCCGCGAGTGTTGAGCAGTGCCTGCCATTGATCGATCAGCTCTGCGTGCTTGTCCACATCGTTTACCACAACATCCAGGGTATGTGCCGACAGGTATTGAAGCAGTTGCGGTAAAGCGGCGAACCGATCCGGCTGTTGTTCTTCCGCGCTCTCGTTGAGCAGGACAAAGATTCTGGCCTGGCGATTTTCAAACAGATTGGCCAGTTGCTGCAAACGGTTTGCACAGTCGTAGTACAGGTATTCCGTGCCCTGATGCTGGTAGGGCACCAGAGGGGCAAAATGAAGATTGACTACCGGCGCCAAGCCGCTTTGCTTCAGCGTGCTCTGCAGGTGATTGAACCGGGCACGACTGTGCTCAAAGCAGACGATGCGCTTGGGGAGATCTTCATCGCTGGGGTCGATATAGTGAGCTACATCGGTATTGGCGGCTGTCTTGCTCACGCTCTCCTGGGGGCGACTGCGTAGTGTGTGCGCCAGAAAGGAGGTGGTGACGCCACTGCCCATTTCGATAATGACGTCGTACGGTTGGGATTTCAGTTGGCGCGATAGCTGAAGCGCCACGGTGGAAGGCAGTCGTTTGCCCTGCTCTTCCAGGCCAATCATCTGCGAGCCGTACTGTTGCTGGAGCTGGATACCGGCTTCCAGCTCTTTGGCGGTGGTTTTGGCAGTCACGCTGACGTGACGACCCAACGCATTGGCGGCTTGTTCAAGCTGCAGGCTTTGCTGCTCAAACAGATACTCCATGCGTTGCAGCAGTTTATCGGACTGCTGCTGTGCGGCGTGCTGGGCCTTGAGCTGCTGTTCCAGGGCCTGGACTCTGTTGGCCAAGTCTGTGGCCTTCTGTTCGGCGGTTGCCTGAGCCTTTTGGGCACGATCGAGCTGCTCTTTTTGGGTGTTGATGGTTTTTTCGTGCTGCTGGAGGCGCTCGGTGAGTTCGGCTTGTTTGCTGCCGGCCTCTTTCAGCTTTTGCTCTTGCTGTTTTGCTTGGTTGGTGCGTTCTTCCAGCTCGGCGGTGAGGCCTTTGATGCGCTCTTCTTTTTGCTTCAGCTCGCCTTCGAGCTTTTTGGTATTGTCATTCGCCTGGGACAGCCGGTCTTCCTGCGATTTAATTGTCGAGTCCCGCGCAGCCAGTTCTTCCTTAAGGCCTTTTAGTTCGTTGTCCTTGGCAGAGAGCTGTCGTTGCGTAGTCTCGATACGCTGCTTGTACTCTCCATTACTCCTTTCTGCCTGAGATAACCGCTCCTCCTGCGATTTAATTTTCGATTCGCGAGCAGCTAACTCTTCCGCAAGCCCACTGAGCTCATTTTCTTTAGCCGAGAGCTCTTGCTGGACAGCTTCGATTTGAGCCTGTTTTTCATTTAGAGCCGCTTCCAGCGCTTTGATCTTATGGGCGCGGGCATCAAACATCAGGTGCCACTGGGGCCAATCGAGGTTCGAGCGGTCTTCTTCCGCCACTTCAAAGCCGCTTCCCTTAAGGACATCAAGCACGGCAGGCGCCGCACTGCCCGAGGTGTAGTGCGGCTTGTCAGAGGAGGTAACCGCCAACTGGCTGATACGCCCCAGCAGGTTCTCCGCCGCCAGGGCCTCAACAATCGACTGCTCGGCTCCCGGCACCTGAATCACCAGCAGGTTGGATTCTTCAGCCGGGAGCGTATCCGCAACCAGCGCAGCGGGGTGACGGACCTCTACAGAGTGCTGGACAATGCTTCTCAGCCCCGGGAACAGCTTGTAGAGCCCGTCGGGCTTGTACAGGCTGGCCGCTTCAGGAATATTGTATTCAGTCAGCAAGTGTCGCTGAGGGTCGTCGGATACAGCGACCTCAAGGACCTCAATGCGCGCATCGTCCGCCGTCCGCCGACGCAGGTTTTCGGCCAACTTGGGGTTTGGCTCGACCAGCAGGATTCGTTTGGCGTTGGTGTTCAGGTATTCGGGCAATTCATCGGCGTTGCCGGCACCCATATGGAGGATGGTGCTCAGGTTATGAGGGAACTTGGGCATAAATAGCGATTATCCGGGTATTCGTCACGGGCTGAGTAGGCGGGAGCTACTCGGTTGAATTCAACGTTTTGCGGAAATTTCCAGGCATTTTCACGCAATTTAACGACTTTTCGCCAAAACTACCCTGTAGCGGCCGGTTTATTTACAAGATTTTACAGTTTTGAGCCCGGATACGCTACCGCCCTACCTTGTCATGACGGCATCACCAGAGGGTTGAATTGAGTGCCCATCCCGGGCGCATTGTTCACAGGATGAACGGATGGTAGAGACCGGACAGTCATTTTGCAATAATTGGAGATAATTTATGTTCCGGTATCGCTGCCCCGTCAGACGGCTGTGGGTACATGTGTTAACGTATCGGTCATTGTATAAATGCACCAAAAAGGAGATTTTCAAATGAACAGGTACGTAAAAACCGTGTTTCTTTCCTCCCTGTTAATGGCGGGATGTGGTTCCGACGAATCTGAAAGCGATGATCCCACACCAGGCGATGCCGATGACTTCTCCTCCCAAATCAAAGAGGCGTCAGGAAGCAATGCGACGGACTGTGGCACAGTGTATAGAGGCGACTCTGAGGACCGGAATGAGGAGGAAATTGAGGCCGCACAGAATTGCGCCCTTGATGCGTACTTGGACTACCAGCCCTTTTTCGTAATATTCCGCCAAGACGGCTTGAACGAAGCCGACTACAGTGGGTACGCGTACGATGGTTACAGCCTGTATTCGGGCACTCTTTACTACGAGGACGGCACGCCGCCAGGCCAGATATCGGTGACTGAGTGCGCGATGGTCAACATAAACGACTATGGATTTCAGTTAGAGTGTGTCCGCTCTCAATAGGCAGGGAAAGCGTAGCGGCAAACGATACCCCTCCTGTGCCAGAACTGGAAATCTATTAGCTGGTTATTTTTTATAGCAAGTAACTATATCTCGCTGCTTATCAGGCGGCTCGATTCACATTGTCACTCACACGACTTTATGTACCTATCGTCCGGACTTAGCGTGAAGTCCACACCGAGGCGAGAGAAAGGTGAGTCAGCGGAATACTCTTGATCAAAAATATTCCTCAGATCAATCCGTTTTGATTCGTGTCCTTCCAGGGTGCCAATAGGGGAAAAATATCGACAACAGAGTGGGCTAATATGGAAAAACAGCGACTGAATTCTCAGCTTACTGCCCTTTCCAACAAAATAAACGTCCGCAATTTTCTCCAGTGAGGTTCCGCTTTCAAGCCAACTTAAATGCCCCTCCAGCGTCTCATCCGGACTTTCGATATAAGTCGCCAAATAATAATCGGCATTATTATTGTCGTAGAAGTTTGATGAGGGGATGTACTCATAAATGAACAGGTTGCTCTCCGTGCAATAAGTCCTTCCTATCAACTGGTCTTGAGCAGGCTCGGAGTCACTTAAATCAGTCACCTTCCCACACGATGATAAAAGAAGCAGAGAAAGTATAAAAATCAGTCTTGTCATGATGGTCAGGCTTTTAAAGTTTATTTGTTCAAGCCACTGTTCATAGTAGCCTGGTTCCCGGCAAGGTGAGTCGGGCTTGGGGCGGCACCGCATGGGTGCCGCCCCAAGCGAGCCAAGGTGTTTACTTCAACGAAAATACCCCGCGGCTCGTGATGACCATTTTGGTGCAATCGGCCAGGTTGTCTCCCAGGCAGGCCAGGCCGTTCTTATCCGTCCAGCCCGGCAAGATGGGCGATCGGGTGAAGATTCGGCCCGACTTCGGGTCGATTTGAATGATATGGGTATCCCGCCAGTTGCCCGCGCCCTGCCCTTGCTGGTAGGCCACGAGGCTATCGGACGTTTGTGTGGGGAGCTCAAACACGCCATCTATCGGTGTTTCCGTGGTGAACTGCGCCACCACGTTCAGGCTGCTGTCGATGACCCAGAACTCGGTCTGCCGGATGGTATTCCATACGATAAGCTCCGGAATACCATCGCCGGTTACATCCTGTTGTGCGTGGCCCATGTCTAGTGGTTCGGTATCGAATGTGAGGGTGCCGGTGCGCTGCACGTTATTGTCGCGGTACTCGTAGATGTCCAGCCGGGGCTTCCGCCCACTGGACTGAAACTCCCAAGGTACAAACAATGCTGGATTGGTGCCAGCAAACGTCGCCACAAACGGCCCCTCCTCCTCAAAGGTGCGCTCAGGCAGCGAGTCGTCCACCAACTCAAACGCATAGGTATCGCTATTTAGCCTATACAGTCCAGCGTCGCTGATTCCGTAGGCCTCCACTCGTCCATCACCATCCAGGTCGCCTGACCCGAGCGCAGTGGCAACCGCTTCCGCGCTGAAAATGCTTACTCCCAATACCGGGTCTATCACACTGTAGCTGGGTGGCCAATGGACGTATAGCCAGAAATCCCGGGATTCGTCCGCCGCACTGATGCTGACAACGTCATCCAGGCTGTAAGGCGTGGGCAATTCGGGAAATCGTTGATGCCCGGTCCATTCCAGGTCAGCCGTGAGTGTGCTCAGGGTCATTTCGCTTTGCGGTTCGCCCTGCTCGTTCAGCCACTGGCGAACGCCGATCACATCGATACTGTTGGGGCCGCTACGAATCGTGCGCAGGCCATTCACACCGTCGAGCTCCAATGAGTAATGCTGAAAGCCGGACTCGTAGTGAACCGGATCATCAAGCAGGCTGAATTCGAATAGCTGTCCATCGTCGGCACTGCCCATCATGGCGGCGGAGTGCTCAGTAAATTGGCTCAGGCTTTCAAGCCGGTTCTGAGCCGTGTGTTCGCCCCGCTCCGGGTAAGTGATCTTCCGGCTCAACTCGAACACCGTGCCAGCGCGTTTGAGCAGGTAGAGTTGATCGGATCTGTAGGGGGCCAGGACGAGCTCGTCCCCCGGTTCGTCATCCAGATTGACGAACCGGGTTTCAAACCCGTATTCACCGTCCAGCTCAGGGACATTGAGGGTATAAGTCTGTAGCAAGGTCTCTGAGTCGTCACTGTAGTGTTCGACGGTGAACTGCTCGACGGCACCCGTTAACGGGAGCCGGAGAATATCATCGGCGCCGTCGCCATCGATATCGCCGTAGAGCACCGGCGTGTCGGGAAACAGCTCGGCAACCCTTTGCTCGGCGATGCTGGAGTCCCGGGGCACTTCGGCAATCAGACTGAAGTCCTCGCCAGACAGGGCGACATATTTTTCCGGGTACAGCAGCACTATATCCATCTGGCCGTCTGCGTTGTAGTCGATGACGGTTTTATCACTCAGGAAGTCGGTCGAGAAAGCTCTGGTTTCCAGGTGGCGGTATCGTGTGGCCCCCTCGTGCACTTCGATGATGGCGAAGGTATCGTTGTAATCGACCAGTTGTTCCGGATTACCGTCATTGTTGATGTCCTGCCATCCGCGCGAGAGGTCATTGGGAGCACCGCCGCGGTTGGTGGCGGCGATCTCCAGTGCCCGGTTGGGGTAGTTGATGGTGAACTCCTGTACCACGGAGCGCTCGTTACTCACTTCAATACCGATGTATACACTGCCGCCTTTGGTCTGAAACAGGCGCTCCGGGATTCCGGTCACGAGGCCGGATGAGCTGACCTCAACGCCCGGTGGTCCATAGGCAATGGCATAGCTGAGCGGACCTGCTTCGGAGGCGTTGTTCACTTCGACTTGCAGCGACAGTGATTCAGAGTCGTCCTCGGACTCCAGCGCCACAACCTTCTCTGCCTGGGGTAGCGGACCGGCGACAGTTACCGTGAAAGGCCGAACAACCTCATTGAATCCGTCACTGACCACGAGCTCCAGCTCGTGTGTGCCTCTGCAGGCGTCCCGAAGTTCAACTACCGGCGCACTTTTTGGCAATGCATCCTTGCAGCCGTCCGGTTTGCTCAGGTGGCGCCAGGAATAGGTGACGAAGTCATCATCCGCATCGCGAAAGTCGGAGGCGTCCAGGATCATCGTATGGCCTGGCTCGACCAATTCCGGCGTGTCCACCTGCCCTTGAGGCGCCTGGTTGTCACGATAGGGCCAAAGGAACAGGTCGTCGAGCGGTGCGGAGGTTTCAAGGGCTGACACCGCAAATTCTGCCTCAATGGCGGGGGATGACAGTGAAAACTCCAGGATGGAGGCGGTGTAAGCGCGATAAAACGCCATATCGAGGCTGGTGTTCCCGGCGCCGTCCAGCCTGGTCTGCGACGTCCGGCCCGGCTCGGCGGTTATCTCTACATAACCCCAGTGGCTGTGGTAAATGGGGCCGGTCAGCGTACCGTCCAGGCTCTCGAGGTCCCGGGCGTGGTAGGTGGCGTCCAGTGCGGAATTACGGATTGTCAGGTAATCCACCAACAGGCGGCGCTCCGGTGTTGTGGTGATTTGGCCGTAGTAATTGAAGCGCTCTCCCTCCACCTCAAGGGTGAGGTCCCGATAGGTGGCGATGGCATGGGTGGGCCACCCTTCGGCATCGATAAATACCTCCGAGATGACCTGGCCATGGGCCTTTCCGTGGTCGCGGCTCTCACACTGATCGAGTGTTATCACCTGGACAATCCGGTCATCCCGTTCGTGCTGGGCGTGATCCAGGCTGCCGCTGATGCACTGGAAATCCGAGGGGCCGGTGTAGGGGTAATCCAGTATTCCGGGCTTATCGATATAAAACTGCGTGGTACCGGCTTCGAATATGGGATCCAGAAGCTGGTAGACCGCTTCAACGAAGTAGAAGCTGTTCTGCCGTGTCAGCGAAGCCTGTTCTGTGATGCCGTCATAGCGCGGTTCAGGGAAGACGGGCCGATAGGACTGGATTTCCGGTATGTCGTCAAGCGTGTCCAAGAGGCCGCCGGAGGGGTTTCCGGAGTTCTCTCCGGCACCCCCTCCTCCGCCACCACAGGCTGCCAGGGCAATTGTCAGGGCCGGGATGATGAGGGTCGTTTTGACGGCGTCCATGATGGAACTCCTGTAGCGGTAACGGATTCCTGCCGCCCTGTGGCTCCTGAGGCGGTTTTATTATGTTGAATATGGTGATGATACGCGGTTTGTGCTTGGGGGATCAAAGGGGTCGATCAAAGGGGTCAGAGTCGTTTGATGGCGCTCTATACAGCGTTGACAACCCGTCACCTACACAATACTGTCTGGATATACAGCTTAAAAGCCAGGGAGTGCTCATGCCTGCCAGCCACGACCAAAATTTCAAAAACCTGATACTGGACTACCCTCGACAAGCTCTGGAGCTGTTCGCGCCGGAGGAGCATGCGGCATTGGGACCGGGCGTTAAAATTGTGCCCATACGGCAGGAACAGCTCAAAGAACGGCTTGGTGACCGGTTTCGGGAGCTGGATGTGCCACTGCTGGTCGAATGGCCGGACGGGAAGCGAGAAGCACTTCTGTTTGTGCTGGAAGAGGAGTCGAACGCTGGCCGATTTTCCATCGGGCGTCTTGCGCATTACTGCCTGGATCTGGCAGAGCTGTATGATACGGATAGAGTGGTGCCCGTGGTCATTTTTCTGAATAAGGCTGGCCACATTCCTGAGCGGTTGCGGCTGGGAAGCGATCAGCACACTTATCTGGACTTCAGGTACGTCAAATGTGAGTTAAGTGCCCTGCCCTATGAGCTCTGGCAGAATAGCGACAACATTGTGGCCCGATTGAACTTGCCTAATATGTGCTGGCCTAAGGCATTAAAGGTTGAAATATATGCCAAAGCCATTCAGGGGCTGCTGTCTTTGGAGCCAGACTGGAACCGACGCCGCAAGTACGTGGACTTTGTCGACATTTATACTGACCTGACGGATAATGAACGTCAGCACTATGAGCGAGAATATCAGCGGGAGAGTGATGAAATGGCCGGTTTTGCAGAGCGCTTTACCAGTATCGGGCTTGAGAAAGGTCGACAGGAAGGTCTTGAAAAAGGTCGGGAAGAAGGTCGTCGCCAAGAGGCTGTCAATATGCTAACCCGATTCCTCACTAAACGCTTCGGGACTCTGGACGAGGTGACTCAGGAGCGGGTGAATAACGCCTCCGTCGAGCAAATCGAAGCCTGGAGTGACCGTGTGTTGGATGCCGAGACGCTAGCCGAGGTGTTTGAATAGCAGGTTCATTTGTCGTATCCGGTTCTCAATTACTCGGTTTCACGAGTAGGCGTTCACGCCCCCTGCAGTTCCACTGCTTGCCCTCCCCGGGCTCGTCGTGTTCATGGTGATTCAGGCGGCTTACGTCTGCGGCCTGAGCAGACCAGCGAGCCGGCTGGCACACAGTTTCCGAACAAAACCTTACACAGTCCTACATTTTCCTTGGCTACGCTACCCGTGTACCTGTGTTCACTCACTACTATAGGGAAATGCCCATGACTCGTACATTACTGCTCGCCATCAGCCTGTCCCTGGTCGCCTGCTCCGGCGATGACCAACCTTCACCGGAGAACCCTCGACAAACGCTTTCAATTCCGGAAACCACCTTCTCCGGGGAGTACTCGGCCGAGGATTTCGATCTCGCCCAACCCGTGGACTATTGGGAGATTCGTCTGGGTGCGATTCCCGGGCTGGGGAGCGATGAATTTGAGCGGTTGATGACCTTTGATGAGTCAACCTATGAGGCTCTGGATGATACTCAGAAAGCCATTCTTGAGGAGACCACGGTTCTTGATACCGGTTTTGGTGCTCAGTGTCGCCCCATGTACTGCCCGGTTTATGCGGTGTCTTTAACCGGTTTTGACGCGACCGTTATTGATTCCGACGCGCTGTTACTGGAATTTTTTGGCGACATTGATACCGAGGCGGAGCTGTTTGTGTATTTGACTCACACTCCAAACTTAAGCGTACTGACGCCGCTGGCCTTTGAGGCGAACGACGAGGGTTATATCGTTCATGTGGCGTGGGACTCGCAGTGTCTGGTACGCGGAGAGAATCTGATTCAGGTCTCGCCCGACGGGACGATCGAGACGCTGGAAGAGTTGAGCCAGGAGGAAACGGAGATCTGTGTGTAGGTTTCCGGTCTGGGGGAAGTTGTCGGCTTTGGGGATCAAAGGGGTCAGAGTCGTTTGATTATTTACTCTCAGGCCAGAATCAAACGACTCTGACCCCTTTGGTTTTCTTCCAGTCGGCTGATTTGCGGTCACCGCCCTTCGGCCGAGCTGCGGCGGGGCGCCCTGTTCGTCGCTCGAAGTCTCGTTTGAAACGTTCACTGCCCAATACCCAAGCTCGTTCGGTGGCTTCGGTTATTTTCTGAACATCGGATTTCGGCAATATTTCTTCGAACAGGGCCCGGTAAGCCTCTTGCCTCCTTTTCGGGTGAGCACCCAACGCTTCATAGCCCGGATGAGGCGTAATTCGGGCGTCTGTACGCCCCACAGCATTATGGGCGTAGCTCGACCAAGGGTATTCTGATGGGTGATCTACCATGCCTGCCCGCACGGGGTTGAGTTCTATATATCGGTACGCTGCAAGCAAGTAACTTTCGGAGTCGACCAAGGTTGATCGGTACCGCCCCTCCCACAACGTCCCGGTGCGTTCGTAGCTTTTGTTGAAGTACTGCACATATCGTCGCCCCAAAGCTTGCATCATTCGAGCGACACCAGACTCATCTGAGGGCGTGAGCAGCAGGTGAACGTGATTGCTCATCAAAACGTAAGCGTGTAGGGCCACCTGACACTGTTCGGCCGCTTCCCGCAAATACTTTAAATAGACCTTGTAGTCTTTTTCATCTGCGAAACAAGCGCTTCGGTTGTTGCCCCGTTGAATAACGTGTTGCGGGTACCCTGGCAAATAGGGACGTGGCCGTCTTGGCATGATTTCCTCCTTGTAAAATTCAAATGACTCTGACCCCTTTGATTAGTCGTTGGTGGGTAGAAGGATGTTGAAGTGGTGGTGACGGGATTCGCCCAGTGCCTGGTATTTTTCCTTTAGCGTTTCCCTTGCTTCCCGGTCGCCGTGGACCAAGCGGATGGTGCTGGGCCATTGCTTCATCCGTTTTACAAAATGCACCAGGTCATTCTGGTCTGCGTGGGCTGAGTAGCCGCCGATGGTGGTGACACCCGCCCGGATGGTGCGGCGCTCGCCGTCGAGTTCGACCCAGCCGTGGGTGGGGCCGTATTGCTGGATGGTGCGACCGGGGGTGCCGTGGGCCTGGTAGCCGACGAACAGGACCTGGTGGCGCTCATCTCCCAGCATGGCTTTGAGGTAGTTCACCACCCTGCCCCCGGCGGCCATGCCGCTCGCGGCCAGGACGATGGCCGGGCGGCCGGTTTTGGCGAGGTAGTCCACGGTCTGCAGGTGTTCTTCGTGGCTGTTGACGGTGTAGAGGTTGTCAAAACTCAACGGGTGACGACCGGCCTTGAGCCGCTTCTGGGCTTCGGCGTCCCAGAAGGGTTTTAGCTCTCGATACACCTGGGTGAATTTGGCGGCGAGGGGTGAGTCGACGATGATTTCCATTTTTTGCCAGGTTTCCCCTCCCCGGTAGATCAGGTCTTCCAGCTCATAGAGCAGCTCCTGGGTTCGGCCGATGCTGAAGGCCGGTATGATCACGGTGCCGTCGTTTTTCAGGGCGTGTTCAATGGCGGCTTTGAGCTTGAGGCGCCGATCCTTGCGGCTTTCGTGGATGCGATTGCCATAGGTGCTTTCGATGATCAGGGTGTCGGCTTTGTAGGGGGACCTGGGTGCCGGCAACAGCGGCGCGTAAGGCGCGCCCAGGTCCCCCGAGAAGACGGTGCGGTGGCTTTGCCCGGAGGGTTTGTCGAGCTGGTCGACTTCAACGTAGGCGGAGCCGAGGATGTGGCCAGCGCGCTGGAGTTTGATGCGGATTTTGCGTTGCTCGTCGTCCAGTATGGTGTGCCATTGCCGATATGGAAGCGGTTTGAGCTGTTGGTTGACGGTATCGAGGAATTGGTTGATCAGCCGCGCGTCCCGGGTGAAGCCGATTTTGAGGGCGTCTTCGATGACCAGCGGGAGCAGTTTGGCGGAGGGTTCCGAGCAGTAGATGGGGCCTTTGAATCCGGCGGCCATGAGGTATGGCAGGCGGCCGATGTGGTCGATATGGACGTGGGTGATGATGAGGGCGAAGACGGCGCTGAGGTCGAAGTGGATCTGGTGTTGTTCGAGGCTGTCGATGTGGTCGGCGTCCTGGCCCTGGAAGAGGCCGCAGTCTATGAGTACGGCGTGGTCTGGGCCGGCGATGTAGCGGTGGCAGCTGCCGGTGACGCCGTCGGCGCCGCCGTGGTGTTGGAATTTTGGGTAGTCCATTGGTGTTCTCAGTTTTTAGTAAGTCCCACCATATAAGACAAGGGCCAGCGCGGGGCGCTGGCCCTTGATGGTGACGGTCTGATGCCTGACGCGACGGACCGTGCGTTTGCTCGTCCTGAGCTGTGCAGGCGGGCTGCACTTCCTGATTCCCCTACCCTCTGAGCCGCTTCCTGTGACGTCATGTCAGTGCTCGTCCTGTTGGCGTCCTGCCTGAGGTTCCTTTGCCGTTCCTGGCGGGGCGTGTTTCCTTTCGCTTCCCTGTGATGTGTATTCTCCATGGGTCCGGTGGCGCGGGAAATAGGAGATTGTGGGTGGGTTTTGTAGGAGATTGACTACAAAGGTGGGGTTGTGTGATTTAGGTCACGTTTTTTGGGGCTTCCGAGAACCAAAGGGGTCAGAGTCGTTTGATACCAAGTAAATCAAACGACTCTGACCCCTTTGATTTTCAGGACACTAAATGTTTTACATTGGCGTGATTGTTGGGTAATCTGGGTGTTTTCTGATCACTGATGGTTGGGTTATGGGTGGTAAACGGCTTTCTCCGGAGGACTTGAACCGGCTGCGTAAGCAGGCGGTGCGGCTGCGGATTGAGCAGAAAACTTATAAGGAAATCAGTGAGTTGACGGGGTTAACTCGACCGACTATTACGGACGCTTACAAGCGGTTTGTGGCCGGGGGTTGGGCGGCGGTGGAGACGAAGGCTCGGGGGCGTAAAGGGCGTGAAGCGTCTGATCGTCCTGGATCCGAGCGTGCGGGAGAGGCTCAGTTGAACGTTGTAGACCCAGGGGTTTCGGAAGCCGAGAGCTCAGGAGCGGCAGATGCTGCAAGTCCTGCAACGGCGGATGCGCGCTTTGCGCTTATCCGCCCTACGCCGGGCAATGGGAGTGAACTCTGGAGTCTTCGGGCTGTAAGCGGGTTTCTGGAAGACCGGGGGATTGAGGTTACCGGGCGCAGTGCCGGGCGGTATATGGAGCGGTGGGGGTTGAGCGTCGCTGACGGGCCTTCCCGTGAGGTGCTGGATAAGGTGCTGGCCGAGCGTGCGGTGGAGGCCGGGCGGCGGAAGGTGTTGACCGGGGGGATTCGCTCGATTCGGGGCGACTATGACGGTAAGCCACTGCGCGGTTATCAACTCTATGCCCGGGACGGTCGCGGCCAGTTGTTGTGGTCCGCCCTCCCTACCCCGCCTCGTGCCGATGATATTGCGACGTTTCTCGATCGCCTGGAACAGACCCTGGGTACCGAGGCGGTGCTTGTGCTTCAATCGGTGGATTTGAGCCGGCACGAGCCATTGAAACCTTGGCTGACGGGCGAACGATCCGTTCAATTATTAACCACACCCCATTGGCCCGCCCAACCTGCAATGGACACGTCTAATCCCGAGGGTGCCGGGGAGAGTTCACAACCCCAGGATAGCGATTCTATCGGCTCAAGTCCCGTAGGGTGGCATAAGGCCGAAGGCCGTCATCCACCGACACCCACGTCGAAACAACATCCCCAGGCCGTCAAACAGTCACCGGTCGACGCCGACCATTCAGCATTGCAAACACCATCAAAGAGGAATCCTATGGCACTCACACATCTTCAGCGGCTGGAAGCCGAGAGCATTCAGATTATGCGCGAAGTGGTCGCGGAAACGGAGAATCCGGTGATGCTGTACTCCATCGGTAAGGACAGTGCCGTAATGCTGCACCTGGCGATGAAGGCCTTCGCGCCGTCCATTCCGCCCTTCCCTCTGCTGCACGTGGATACCACCTGGAAGTTTCAGGAGATGTATAAGTTCCGCGCGCGCATGGCGAAGGAAACCGGCATGAAGCTGATTGTCCACGTCAACGAAGAAGGCCGCGCGCAAGGCATCAACCCCTTTACTCATGGCTCGGCCATTCATACCGACATCATGAAAACCGAGGCGCTCAAGCAGGCGTTGACCAAGTACGGGTTCGACGCGGCATTTGGGGGCGCGCGCCGGGATGAGGAAAAGTCCCGCGCGAAGGAGCGGATTTTCTCGTTCCGCACCGCCAACCACCGGTGGGATCCGAAGAACCAGCGCCCGGAAATCTGGAAGCTGTACAACGCCAGAAAACACCCGAAAGAGTCCATTCGTGTGTTCCCGCTGTCGAACTGGACGGAGCTGGATATCTGGCAGTACATCCACCTGGAGCAGATTCCGATTGTGCCTCTGTATTATTCCGCCGAGCGCCCGGTGGTGGAGCGCGACGGTACGCTGATCATGGTGGACGATGACCGCATGCCGTTGAACCCGGGCGAGGTGCCGATGATGAAGAAGGTGCGCTTCCGGACCTTGGGTTGTTATCCGTTGACCGGCGCGGTGGAGTCCGAGGCGGATACGTTGCCGGACATTATTCAGGAGATGTTGTTGACCCGCACTTCCGAGCGTCAGGGGCGGATGATTGACCATGATTCTTCCGCGTCGATGGAGAAGAAGAAGCAGGAAGGGTATTTTTGAGCAATGTTTGGGTTGGGTTTTGGCGAGCCTGGTGTGACATCACGTCCGGTCCGGGAAGGGAAACCCCTTTCAAGACACGCCGTAAACCCGGTCCCCTTCGCGCTCCCGGCGCTTCGGGACACTTCCCACATCCATGTGGGGCGTCCATAGGGGCTCGCCTCGCGGACTCCCGCCGCTTACGGTCTTGAAAGGGGTTTCCCTTCCCGGACCTCAGCATCCAAATTTGCGTAGGGGTCGAGCGCAGCGATTAAACCCGCATCCGCCGATGCCAAAAGAGATTCACAGGACAAGATTATGAGCCACCAATCGAGTTTGATCGCGGAAGACATTAACGAATATCTGGAGCAGCACGAGCACAAGAGCCTGCTGCGTTTTATTACCTGCGGCAGTGTGGACGATGGCAAAAGTACGCTGATCGGGCGTCTGCTGTTTGAATCCAAGATGCTGTTTGAAGACCAGCTCGCCGCCGTGGAGGCGGACTCCGCCCGTTGGGGTACCCAAGGTGAGGAGCTGGACTTTGCCCTGCTGGTGGATGGCCTGGCCGCCGAGCGCGAGCAAGGTATCACCATCGATGTGGCCTACCGGTTTTTCTCCACCGACCGACGCAAGTTCATTGTTGCCGACACACCGGGGCATGAGCAGTACACCCGCAATATGGTGACCGGCGCGTCCACCGCCGATGCGGCGATTCTGATGGTCGATGCCCGCAAAGGCATTCTGACCCAGACCAAACGCCACAGTTACTTGGCGGCACTGATCGGCATTCGCCATGTGGTGGTCGCCGTCAACAAGATGGACCTGATGGATTACTCGGAAAGAACGTTTAATCGCATCGTTGAGGAATACCGTGAGTTCGCCAAGCAGATTGGTCTGGAAAATATCACTTTCATTCCGATGTCCGCGCTTCGGGGCGACAATATTATCGAACGCAGTGAGCGGATGCCCTGGTATCGGGGTACGACCCTGATGGGTTACCTCGAAACGGTGGAGGTGGATGATGAACTGATGCAGGCATCGCCCTTCCGCATGGCGGTGCAGTGGGTGAACCGGCCCAATCTGGATTTCCGGGGTTTTTCCGGACAGCTCGCCAGTGGGGTCATTCACCCGGGCGATAAAATACGCACCCTGCCCTCCGGTCGTGAGAGTTACGTGGAGCGCATTTACACGCTCGACGGTGATCTGGACGAGGCCGTGGCCGGGCAATCGGTAACTCTGACCCTGACCGATGAGATCGATATCTCCCGGGGCGATCTGCTCTGTGCGTCTGACACCCCCGCCTCCGTCGCCAATCAGTTCGAGGTGACCATCGTCTGGATGAATGACGACCCGATGTTGCCGGGCCGTACCTATCTGATGAAAATCGGCACCAAAACCGTATCGGCCACCATTACCGACATCAAGTATCAGGTGAATGTGAACACCCTGGAGCACACTGCGGCCAAGAACCTGGCGCTGAACGGCATCGGGGTGTGCACCATCAACCTGGACCAGGACATCGCCTTTGATGCCTACAAGGACAACCACGATACCGGTGGTTTCATTCTGATCGATCGCCTGAGCTATAACACCATGGGCGCGGGCATGATTCACTTCTCCCTGCGGCGCAGCCAGAACATTACCGTTCAGCATGTGGATGTGAACAAGCAGGCGCGTCAGCAACTGAAGAACCAGAAGCCCTGTGTGCTCTGGCTGACCGGTTTGTCCGGCGCGGGCAAGTCCACGATTGCCAACCTGGTGGAGAAGAAGCTGTATGCGCGCGGTCATCACACCTATCTGCTGGACGGCGATAACGTCCGTCACGGTCTGAACAAGGACCTGGGCTTTACCGATGCGGACCGGGTGGAGAACATCCGCCGCATTGCGGAGGTGGCCAAACTGATGGTGGATGCGGGGTTGATTGTGATTACCGCGTTCATTTCGCCCTTCCGCTCCGAGCGGGATATGGCCCGTCACTTGCTGGAGGCCAATGAGTTTGTGGAGGTGTATGTGAATACGCCGCTGGAGGTGGCCGAACAACGGGATGTGAAAGGCTTGTATCGCAAAGCGCGTAAGGGGGAGTTGAAGAACTTTACCGGGATTGATTCGCCTTATGAGCCGCCGGTGAATGCGGAGTGTGTGTTGAATACCACGGATATTTCCGCCGATGAGGCCGCCGAGCGGGTGATTCAGTTTATGGCGGATCGGGGGTATTTGGCGTAGTTGTGTTGGGCGGGCGGCGTACGGCATTGTCCGCGTAGGGCGGATAAGCGAAGCGCATCCGCCGTTACCGTGCGTCACGTGTATTTACGGCGGATGCGGCCTTCGGCCTTATCCGCCCTACGCAACCCTCCCAGCGGGACATCCATTATTTCTTGGCGGACTCCAATGTCCGGGTGATGGCGGCGACGGCGCCGCCGATGTCTGCGAATTCGGCGGGGAGAATCATGGTATTGTTTTCTTTCGCCAGCTTGCCGAACTCACGTACGTACTGTTCCGCAACTCTCAAGTTCACAGCATCTTTGCCGCCTTCCAGGTTGATGGCTTCGGCGACGCGGCGAATACCTTCCGCGGTGGCGGTGGCGATCATTTCAATTTCCCGCGCTTTACCTTCGGCTTCGTTGATCTGACGCAGCTTTTCGGCTTCGGACAGGTTGATGGTTTCCTGCTTCTGCCCTTCTGACACGTTGATTTTTGCCTGACGTTCGCCTTCGGATTCGGCGACGGTGGCGCGGCGTTCACGCTCGGCGCGCATCTGTTTTTCCAGCGCGTCGAGGATGGTGGCGGGCAGTTCGATGTCGGCAATTTCGTAGCGCATGACTTTCACGCCCCAGGGTTTGGCCGCTTCGTCCAGCGCCTGCACCACCTGGACGTTGATCGATTCCCGCTCTTCAAAGGTTTTGTCCAGATCGATTTTACCGACCACTGAACGCAGGGTGGTCTGCGCCAGTTGGATACCGGCGTAGCGGTAGTCGCTGATGCCGTAGCTGGCGAGTTTCGGGTCGATGACCTGCAGGTAGATGACGCCGTTGACGACGACCTGAATGTTGTCTTTGGTCACACAGGCCTGGCTGGGGACGTCGATGGCTTCTTCTTTCAGTGTGTGCTGGTAGGACACTTTGTCGACGAACGGAATCAGGATGTGGAAGCCGGCTTCGAGGGTTTTGGCGTATTTACCGAGGCGCTCGACGATGAAGGCGGATCGCTGTGGGACGATGCGTACGGTTTTGACGAGGGTGATGATGACCAGCGCGACGATGGCCAGCATGATGATTGTGGGGATATCAAGTTCCATTGGTGGTTCTCCGGGTTAAGGTAATGAATTATGCAGTTCCATCAGATTAAAGAGTCGCGTCACGCATGGTTACGGCTTATTCGCACTGACAACCAAAATAATGCCTTTGTGTTCGGTGACCCAGGCGGTGTCACCCATTTTCAGGGGATCGGGGGATTCGGCGTCCCATTTGGCGCCGTTGAGTTGTACGTTGCCGGTGCCGTCGGTGAAGTCGGTCAGGACTTTGACCCGGGAACCAATGACGCCCGCGTCGTCCATGTCCTTGGCGGAGCGGTCGGCTTCGGCGCCGCGTAGCCAGCGGTGGAAGTGTTTGCGCAGGGCGAACAGGGCCACGAGGCTGAACACGGCGAAGACGGCCAGTTGAGCGACCAGGGTGTCGATGATGCCCAGTAGTGTGAGCAGGCCGACCAGTAGCGCGCCAATGCCGAAGAAGGCGGCGATCAGCCCGGGGATAAACAGCTCGGAGAGCAGTAAGGCGATGCCCAGCAGTAGCCAGAATGCGTAGGTGGTAATCAGCATAGTAACGTCCGTGCGGTTGTTATTGGTTCAGGCGTCCATAGTACCATCCACCGCCGTGTGGGGCACCCGCCGAGCGATGTAAAACTCGGTGGTGGTGTGATCGGGTTACCGGATGGCGTCGATGGGGACTTCGATGTGTTGGGGTTGGTTGAGGAGGTTGAGCAGCAGGACGACGCGCTCCTCCCCTTTGGTGGCGTACACCACGGCTTCCAGCTCACGGAAGGCGCCTTTGGTGATCACCACCCGGTCCCCTGCCCTGAACAGCGGTTCCGGCTCGGCGCCGTTGAGCAGCGCGCAGTGTTGCCGCAACCCCTCGATGATGTCTTCGGGTACCGGCTTGGGAACGCCATTAAAGGTCACCACCTGGGCGACGCCGCGGGTGGAGCGGATGACGCCCCAGTTGCTCTCGTCGTCCAGGCGGATGAAGAGGTAATGCGGAAATAGCGGCTCGGTCACGAGCCGGTATTTGTCGCGGTGTTTACGCTTGACCCGGTGCGACGGGAGGAAGCACTCAAAGCCCTGGTTGGCGAGGTGCTCCTCGGCCCGAAACGCATGCCGTGGTTTGCATTGCACCAGATACCATTTGGGTTGGGTCATATTTACGAAGGGCGGCCCACAGAGTAATAAGTGAAACCTTTCTTGACCATCCGCTTCGGATCGAACAGGTTGCGGCCGTCGAACACCAACGGCTGGGCCAGTTGCTGTTTGATCAGCTCAAAATCCGGAGCGCGGAAGGCCTGCCATTCGGTCACGATCACCAGGGCGTCGGCGCCTTTCAGGGTGCTTTCTTTGGTGCCGCACAGGCTCAGATCGTCACGGCTGCCGTAAATGCGCTGGGTTTCCTCCATGGCTTCCGGGTCGTAGGCCTGCACTTTCGCGCCGGCGGCCCAGAGGGCTTCCATGAGCACCCGGGAGGGCGCTTCGCGCATGTCGTCCGTGTTGGGTTTGAAGGACAGGCCCCAGACGGCAAAGGTTTTGCCTTTCAGGTCGCCGCCGTAGTGTTTGTTGATTTTCTGGAACAGGGTGGTTTTCTGTTCGTTGTTACGCGCTTCCACCGACTTGAGTACTTTGGCGTCAAAGTTGATGTCGTCCGCGGTGCGAATCAGGGCCTGGACGTCTTTCGGGAAGCAGGAGCCGCCGTAGCCCACGCCGGGGTAGATAAACTGGTAGCCAATGCGCGGGTCGCTGCCGATGCCCTGCCGCACGGCTTCGATATCCGCACCCAGCAATTCGGCCAGGTTGGCAATTTCGTTGATAAAGCTGATTTTGGTGGCCAGCATGCAGTTGGCGGCGTACTTGGTCAGCTCGGCGCTGCGCACGTCCATGATCATGACTTTGTCATGGTTACGGTTGAACGGCGCGTACAGCTCGCGCATGATTTCCTCGGCGTAGTCGTCATCGGTGCCGATGATAATGCGGTCCGGCTTCATGCAGTCGGCCACCGCAGAGCCTTCTTTCAGGAATTCGGGGTTGGACACCACGGCAAATTCGAGGTCGGTGCGGCTGCGCTTTTCCAGGGTTTCCGCGACTTTGGTTTTCACCTTGTCGGCGGTGCCCACGGGCACAGTGGACTTGTCGATAATGACCTGGCGCTTTTCCATGTGGGTGGCAATGGTCTCGGCCACGGCCAGCACGTATTTGAGGTCGGCGGAGCCGTCCTCGTCCGGCGGAGTACCCACGGCGATGAATTGCAGGTCACCGTGTTTGACGGCCTCGGCCGCGTCGGTGGTGAAATGCAGGCGGCCGGCGGCGTAGTTTTCGGTCACCAGCGGCTCCAGGCCGGGTTCGTAAATCGGGATTTCACCGTTTTTAAGGCGCTCGACCTTTTTGGCGTCTACATCAACACAGACCACGTCATGGCCGACTTCGGAGAGGATGGCGCCTTGCACCAGACCGACGTAGCCGGTACCAAATACGGTAACTTTCATGCGGGTAAGGTCCCTTTCATAAAGAGAGTGGATTTCGTTGGGGCGTATGATAACGGGGTTGGGTGGGTATTTCTATGTGTGGCGGTACCGCGCTACCAGCGCCTGGTAAAGGTCATCTTTGAAGCTGGGACTCCCCGCATCCAGTTCCCGCACCACTTCCACCAGGTGCTCGTTGTCTTCCCGGCCGTCCTGCCAGTGTTTGCGGTAGCTGCCGTCTTTGTAGCCGTGGTCCTGCCGGAAGAAGTTGAGGACGTTTTTGCCGACATAGCCCCGGTAGAGGTCTTCGAAGCTCATGTCGACGCCGGCCATGAGGCGGCCGAATTTGTCGATGTGGAATTCGCGGTCGGCCAGTGTGGCGCCGGCGAAGGCTTCGAGGTCGAGGCGGAAGTCGGGTTCGTCGGTACTCACGTTGAGCTGTTGGTCGATGTCGGCGGCCAGTGCGTCGAGGTCGTCGCTGTTTTGCAGGAGGATGCTGAGGCCGAAGTGCCAGATGTCGATGAGTTCGAGGGCGACCTGGTCGGTGTCGGGGGTCTGTTTTTTCCACCATTTCCAGCCGTAGTGTTCGAGCAGCTCCGCGCATTCGATCCAGATGGCGCGGTAGAATTCGAATTGCTGGGAGCGCCATTCCGGGTGGACTTTGGTGTTCATGCTGTCTTGCAGGTCGAGCATGATCATCAGTTGTTGGGTGCGGGGCATCAGGTGTCTCCGGTTGGTTTTTGTGGCGGCATTATACATTGATTGTTTGGAGCGTTGACGGAGCCCGGTAGCGGCGGATGCGCGCTTCGCACTTATCCGCCCTACACGACCTGCCGTGGTTTGCGTAGGGCGGATCGGTCCGACGCCTCGGAGCCGAAGGCGCATCCGCCGTTGCCTAACCTCGAGATTTCGGAAACAACCGATGGAAATTCTCGGTGGTCTGCTCCGCGAGCTTTTCTACGGGCATTCCCCGGAGATCGGCGACAAACTCTGCCACTTCGCGTACGTATTGGGGTTCGTTGGATTTACCCCGGTGCGGGACCGGCGCTAGGTATGGGGAGTCGGTTTCGACCAACAGGCGGTCGAGGGGGATCTGTTTGGCCACTTCGCGCAGGGCTTTGGCGCTGTTGAAGGTGACGATGCCGGATAGGGAGATGTAGTAGCCGAGGTCGAGGGCTTGGCTGGCCATGTCCCAGGTTTCGGTGAAGCAGTGGAGGACGCCGGCGTGTTCGGTGCTGCCGTGTTCGCGGATGAGGGCCAGGGTGTCTTCCCGGGCTTCGCGGGTGTGGACGATGATGGGCAGTCCTGCTTGGGCACCGGCTTTGAGGTGCAGGGCGAAGCTTTCCTGTTGGAGTTCTTTGGTCTGCTCGGCATAGTGGTAGTCGAGCCCGGTTTCGCCCAGGCAGATGACTTCGGGTGCCCCGCCCCACTCTACCAGCTGTTCGACGGTGGCGGTGCCTGATTCGACGTCGCAGGGGTGGACGCCGACGGAGGCGTAGACGTCGGGGTATTGGCGGGCGATGTCGACGACGGTTTCGCGGTTTTCGAGGCTGACGCCGATGCACAGGAATTGCCGGATGCCCCGCTCTCTGGCGGCGTCGAGGGCGGCGTCGAGGTCGCCGTTGTAGGGTTTGAGGTCGATGCGGTCGAGGTGGCAGTGGGAGTCGGTCAGCATTGCAGTCGGTCGTAAATTCGGGTGAATGGATGTTGGGGAGGGATTGTCGCATACCAGGGGTGGGTATGTCGTGCCGGTTAATGCGGGTGGTTGGGTATGTTGGAGTTCGTTACGGCGGATGCGCGCTTCGCGCTTATCCGCCCTACGCGAGCGGCCGTGGTTTGCGTAGGGCGGATAAGGCCAGAGGCCGCATCCGCCGTAACCCAACCTCGACGCATACACTACATGGTATGCGTCGGCCTCTCGGACTCGAGGGAGCCGGCGAGGTAGGTTTCGATTTTGTTGACGGCGGTGTTGTCCTGGTCGCTGAATTGGACGCCTATGCCGGCGGCGCGGTTGCCTTGGGCGCCTTTTGGGGTGACCCAGACGACTTTGCCGGCGACGGGGATTTTTTCGGGTTCGTCCATGAGGTTGAGGAGCATGAAGACTTCATCGCCCAGTTTGTAGCTTTTGCCGGTGGGGATGAACAGGCCGCCGTTTTTGACGAAGGGCATGTAGGCCGCGTAGAGCACGGCTTTGTCTTTGATGGTGAGAGAAAGTATCCCGTTTCGGGCACCGCCAAGTGCGTGCATACTCTGCTCCGGTGTTGGATTTTGGTGAAACAGTAATGGATTCGTACCTTGGTGTCCAGATAAGGTGCTTGAGTTGGGTCCGGGCCTCGGAGGGGGAAGCCTTTTCAAGACACGCCGTAAACCCGGCCCCCCTTCGCGCTCCCGGCGCTCCGGGACACTTCCCACATCCGTGTGGGGCGTCCATGGGGGGCTCGACGCGCGGAGTCCCGCCGCTTACGGTCTTGGAAAGGTTCACCCCCTCCGCAGCCCTCAGTGCCATACGTCGCGCTGGTTGGGGTTGGTTACGGCGGATGCGCGCTTCGCGCTTATCCGTATATGGTCTCCTCCCCGTTTGCAAGGTCTCAGTGCTCGATGTCAGGGACAGGTTGGCTCCCGTATATCCGGCCTGTTGAACGAGGCGGCTTTGTCGCCTCTGGCCTTGATGGAAGATGCGCGCCTGCCGTCCTCATCGCCCTAACGGCCTTTGGGGCCCTCGGATAAGTCAGGTTTTCGGCAGGCCGGTCTGACCTGTTATGCCATCGATCGCTGTGACCCTCGCAACCTGAGGGAAGGTTTACCTCCGTAACTATCTACGTCGCCTCGTTTGTCTATTCCACTCGCTCCCTGATTAACTTATCCGGCCATTCGCTCCTCGATCGGCCGGTACCGCTCGCCTCGGGCGATGATCACCCAGGCCATGCGGACTAACTTGTTGGCCAGCGCTACGGTGGCTTTGTTGAACCCCCGCTCGGCCTTGATGCGCTGGATCCAGCGGCTGAGCGGGTCGCTTTTCTGGTCCGCTCGTGACACCACCGCCCGAGCTCCGTGGATCACCTGCGCCCGCACATAGGGATCACCCCGTTTGCTGATCCCCAGAAGGACCTCCTTGCCACCGGTGCTGTTCTGTCTCGGTATTACCCCCAGTGCCGCCGAGGCATCCCGCCCCCGGCCGAACTGCTGGCCATCGCCCATCCAGCCTTTGAGCTGGCTGGCTACCACCGGGCCAACACCCGGCAGCGCATCCAGGCGTTGGCAGACCTCATCGGCTTTGGCCTGTCGCTTCACCTCCTGGTCATACCAGGCCAACTCCTCTTCTACCTCCAGGAAGCGCTGATACTGACGGTGCAGCAACTGCCGAGCCCGTGGGCTCAACTCGTTCTCGGCATCCTCCAGCGCCAGGGGCAGTTCCCGGCGCAGGGCCGCTATCCCCTCAGGGATGATGACACCGTACTCGGCGAGCAAGCCTCGCAGCCGGTTGCCCATCCGGGTGCGCTCAGCGATCACGCTGCGGCGCAGCTTGTGCAGCATCTGCTCATCCTGCTGCTCGATACTCTTGATCGCCACCGGGCGGATTCGTCCGTGCTCACAGGCCTCGGCGATCGCCTGGGCATCGTTGTAGTCGTTCTTCTGGCCCCGCAGATACGCCTTCACATGCTGGGCCGGCAGCAGCTTCACTTCGTGCCCCAGTGCCTGTAGCTTGCGCCCCCAGTAATGGGCGCTGGCGCAGGCTTCCATGGCTACCTTGCAAGGGGCCAGCTTTGCCATCTGATTAAGCAGTTGCTTGCGGCGCAATTTGCGCCTCCACCCGCACTGGCCATTCGGGCCCAGTCCGTACACTGCAAACTCATTCTTTGCGAGGTCAATGCCAATCGTTGTAAGCTTTGCCATGGTCTCCTCCCACTCATCTCAGATAGGAACTTATTCCTCCCCTATCTTGGCGCATCGCGACGCCGATTAGGAGGGGAGGAGACCATCTCATCGCCCTACGCATACTACGGCAGGTCGTGTAGGGCGGATAAGCGAAGCGCATCCGCCGTAACCCAAATTCTACGCCGCCCTCATCGCCTGCCGCATCACGACACCCCAATCGAGCAACAACTCTTCCAATAGTAGCTGTTTGTTGGGGTTGGCGCCGCTGAGCCATTGGCTTTTGACGGTGAGGAGTTTTTCCAGGTACCGGTGTAGAAGCGCCGGGGGGATGCGCTGGAATTGGTGTTGGAGGTGATCCGGCAGCGGTTTGAAGGTGGAGACGTCGGCGCCGGCTTGCCATCGGGCCAGGTCGTAGAGCCAGATGAGAAGCCATTCGATGGCTTCGCCGACGTCGCCTTTTTGCCATTGGTCGGCGAGCTGGATGGCGGTAAGCTGCTGGTCGCAGAGTCTGATGAAGTCTTTTTCGCGCTGTCGGCGTTGTTCGAGGGCGTCGCCTTCGAGTAGGGCCAGGGCGTGCAGGGGTGCGCCTCGGCCCAGTTCGAGCAGGGCTTCGGGTTCGAAGCCGCTGCCGGAGACCAGGGGGTTGAGCCAGTTCAGGACCTGGGCCTGGGGCGGGATGGCGAAGCTGCGCAGTTGGCAGCGGCTGCGGATGGTGGGCAGCACGGCGCTGGGGGTATGGCTGATGAGGATCAACACGGTGTCGTCAGCGGGCTCTTCCAGGGTTTTGAGCAGGGCGTTGGCGGAGTTGGCGTTCATGGCTTCGGCCGGCTCTAGGATGACGACTTTGTAGCCGCCCTGTTGGGCGGTGGTGCCCAGGGTCTGGGTGAGTTCGCGGATAGCGTCGATTTTGATGGCTTTGCCTGGCTCTTCCGGTTGCAGCACGGTGAGGTCGGGGTGGGTCTGGGCTTTGAGCAGGCCGCAGCTGTGGCATTTGCCGCAGGCGGTGTCTTGCTGGGGTGTCTGGCACAGGAGCCGCTGGGCGAGTGCGGTGGCCAGGTGGGCTTTGCCGATGCCTGGGGGGCCGGCGAACATGAGGGCGTGTGGCAGTTGGCCTTCGCTGATTTGGCGGTTGAGGCGTTGCCAGGGTTCTTTTTGCCAGGGGTATGGCAGGGCCGGGAAGTGTTCGGACATGGGGCGTCGGTTTCGGTTGAAGTTTGGCGGTATTGTACGCGTTCGGGTTGGTGGTTGCCCAGCGGTTGCTCCATCACGTCCGGCCCATGGAGGGGAAGCCCTTTCAAGACACGCCGTGAACCCATCCCTGGGGGCTCGACGCGCGGATTCCCGCCGCTTACGGTCTTGAAAGGGCTTCCCCTCCACGGACCTCAGTGCGGGTCGTCTGGGGTACAATGGCGCCTTTTTTGGTGGGGTCGATGGTACTTCCTGAGATTGTCTATGCCGACGATACGCTGCTGGTGGTCAATAAGCCCGCCGGGTTGTTGACGGTGCCGGGGCGTGGGCCGGAGAAGCAGGATTGTCTGATCAATCGGTTGTTGGCGCCCTACCCTAATGCCCGGATTGTGCATCGGCTGGATCAGGCGACGTCGGGGTTGGTGTTGATTCCGCTGGGGTATGAGGCGCAGAAGCATCTGGCTCGGCAGTTTGAGCAGCGGACGGTGCATAAGCGTTATACGGCGGTGGTCGGCGGTGTGGTGGAGGCTGATACGGGGGAGGTGGATTTGCCGTTGATCTGTGACTGGCCGAATCGACCCCGACAGAAAGTTGACTATACTGACGGCAAGAAGGCGTTGACGCGTTATCGGGTTCTGCAGCGTGGTGCGGACGTGACGCGGGTGGCGTTGGAGCCGGTGACCGGGCGGTCGCATCAGCTTCGGGTGCATATGCAGGCGTTGGGGCATCCGATTCTGGGGGACAATCTGTATGCGACGCCGGGGTATCTCGCCGCTTCGGAGCGTCTGCTGTTGCACGCCACCACAATTGAATTTAGCCATCCGCAGACCGGTTCACCCGTGCACTGTGAGTCACCGCCCGCTTTTTAGCCGCTGTTATTGCCAAAGCTTCTCCCCGAGGCAAGATCAAGACCATTTTCTAATAACACCCAAATGGGTTATTGCACCTGCTTATATAATGGGTCACAATTTAACCACTAACATTTTTTTACGTTTCCCTCAGTTTCTCCTTCACAGGTTTGTAAAATGAAAAAAACGCTTCTCAGCATGGCCTTGATGGCCGCTTCCGGCGTCGCTGTTGCCGGTGACTACTACAACGGACGCTTGACCGGTATGTCCGGGGCGGGTTACGCCACCGGCGGTTATGCCGACGGTGTGGTTTATAACCCGAGTCTGGGCGCCAAGTTTGAGGGACGAGACGACTTTGCCCTGGTTTTCAACGGCGGCGTGCTGGGTGAAGACGAAGACGACCTGATCGACGGCCTGGAAGATCTGGCTGATTACCTGGATGAACTGGAAGAAAAAACGGCCTATGACTACTTCGACGAGATTGGTGGCTTTGACCCCAATGATCCGCTGGCGTCGGAGCAGGAAGCGCGGCAGTTGATGGAAGAAGAAGCCCAGGAGGCTATTCGCCGCCTGGAGAATATTGCAGACAAGACCGCCAACATTGGCGCTGGCGGCAGTTTTGTTCTGGCCATCCCCAATGATCTTCTGTCTTTGTCGGTAGTCGGTAAAACTCGTGTCGAGGCCGCCGTGCAAACAGTGATCAACGAGGAAGATTACCAATACATCGAAGAGTCTGTCGGTCAAACCAACTTCGACCCCTCCGGTCTGCAGTCCTACGGTGTGGGCCGTGGTGCGGCGGTGTCCGAGGTGGGCCTGGCGATGGCCAGGAGTCTGGAGACCGGTGAAGACTCGCGCCTGCTGTTGGGGGTGACGCCGAAGTGGATGCACGTGATGACGTTTGTGTACTCCTCCACCGTGGACGATTTTGATGAGGACGATTTCGACGGTGATCAGTACACCGTGGAAACCGACGATGTGAACGTCGACCTGGGGGCAACTTACCTGTGCGGCGACATGCGCTACGCCCTGACGGTGTCGAACCTGATCAGCAATGAGTACGAGACCATTGTGCCCGGCGACACGCTGGAGATTAAGCCGCGCGCCACGACCGCCGTTGGTTACGAGGGCAGCTGGTTTACCGCCGAGGTTGCCGCCGATCTGAACACCAGCCCGAACTTTGCCACCGGGCAGGACACCCAGTTTGTTCGCGCCGGCGCCGAGCTGAACGCTTTCAATTGGGCGCAATTGCGGGTGGGCTTCCAGCGCGATCTGGAAGATAACGTGGAAGACACCGTATCGGTGGGTGTTGGCTTCTCACCGTTCAATGTGGTGAATGTGGATATTGCCGGCTTTACCGGTGATGGAAATACCGCCGGTGCTTCCATGCAGTTGGGCCTGCGGTTCTAAAATACAGAACTCTACAGGTTGATTAAGACCTGTTTGATGGCCTGCTGGACCCGCTCAAGAGGTTGCCCGGCATCGACCACCGCGTAGCGGTTCGGTGCCCGGGCGGCCAACACCCGATACACCGCCCTCACCCGCTCGAAAAACGCTACCGCCTCCCCTTCAAACCGATCCGGCACGCTGCGCCGACTGGCGCGGGCCAACCCCTTTTCGACCTCAATATCCAGAATGACGGTCAGGTCCGGACGCAGTTCGCCCTGTACCAGGGTTTCCAGTTGGGCAATGACGCTCTGATCAAATCCCCGGCCGCCGCCCTGATAGGCGTAGGTCGAGTCCGTGAAGCGGTCACACAGTACCCAAGTGCCGGCCGCCAGCGCCGGTTTGATCACCTGCTCCAGGTGCTGGGCGCGGGCCGCGAACACCATCAGTAACTCCGCCATCGGATCCACCGTCTCGTCCCGGGGTGCCAGCAGCAGGCTGCGTATCTCTTCCGCCAAGGGCGTACCGCCCGGTTCACGGGTGACCAGCACACGATGGCCCTGCCCCTCCAGCCACTGTTGGATGAAGTTGAGGTTGGTGCTCTTGCCGACACCTTCGGTGCCTTCCACGGTGATAAAGCGGCCTGGGGTCACGGATGATGGGTCCTGTGGTTATGGCATAAAATTCTGTGCGAAGTTTATCATGGTTGAGCAGGTGGCATCTTAACGCTTATCTGGTGATGACGGCCTTGTGGTAAGATGCGGGCTTTTAGTCCTAACATAAGGGTTCCACTATGAGCACCGCATCCAAGGTCACTCTGCATACTTCCTATGGCGACATCACCATCGAACTGAACCACGAGAAAGCGCCCAAAACAGCGGCCAATTTCGCGCAGTACGCGCAGGATGGCTTTTACGATGGCACCATCTTTCACCGTGTGATCAGCAACTTCATGGTCCAGGGCGGCGGCATGACCGAAGACATGCAACAGAAGCCGACCCGGGCCCCGATTGAAAACGAAGCCGACAACGGTCTGGGCAATGCGGTGGGCAGCGTCGCCATGGCGCGCACCAATGACCCGCACAGCGCCTCCTCTCAGTTCTTCATCAACGTTCAGGATAACAGCTTCCTCAACCACCGCGACAAGTCCATGCAGGGCTGGGGCTACTGCGTGTTTGGTAAGGTGGTGGAAGGCATGGACGTGGTGAACAAGATCAAGGCGGTACCCACCGGCAGCAAAGCCGGGCATCAGGACGTTCCGGTTGAGCCGGTGTTGATCGAGAAAGCCAGCGTCAGCGAGTAAGTTCTCCATGACGCGGTTGTTTGTTTCCGATCTGCATTTGAATGAGCGCGAGCCCGTTATTACCGAAGGCTTTTTCCGCTTCCTCAGGGAACAGGCCCGGGGCGTGGAGGCGCTGTATATTCTGGGTGATTTTTTTGATGCCTGGATTGGCGACGACGATAACAGTGAACTGTCGAGGGCCGTCGCCCGGGCGCTGAAGACGCTGGCGGAGTCCGGCACGCGCATCTACCTGATGCACGGTAACCGGGACTTTCTGATCGGCGATGACTTCGCCCGTGCCTGCGGTGCGGAACTGTTGCCGGACCCGAGTGTGATCAACCTGTATGGACGCCCCACCCTGCTGATGCACGGCGACAGTCTGTGTACGCGGGATGCCGAGTATATGGCCTTCCGCCGTCGGGTTCGCTCTCCCCAGTGGCAGGCGGAAGTCCTGTCACTGCCGCTGGACAAACGTCGTGAGCTTGCGGCGCATATGCGCCTGCAAAGCAAGAGCATGAACAGCAACAAGGCGCAGGATATTATGGATGTGACGCCGAGCGAGGTGGAAAAAGCGATGCGCAAGGAAGGCACTGACCTGCTGATTCATGGCCACACCCACCGGCCCGCCCGCCACCCGCTGGAATTGAATGGCCAGCCGGGGGAGCGGATTGTGTTGGGGGATTGGCACGAGCGGGGGTGGTGTCTGGTGGCGCAGCCCGGGGTGTTGCAGTTGGAGTCTTGGGAGCTGTAACGACGTCAGACAGGATAACGGCGGATGCGCGCAGCGCGCATCCGCCGTTGCCCCACTTAACGCGCTTGCCGAGCTCACCGCACCCACCATCACACCAAACTCTTACTCACCACCTCGTACACATCCTTGGACAACTTCGGTTCGGCCTTGATGCGCTCCAGCTCGGCGTGCATCAATTCCTGCAGGGCTTTCGGATACTTTTTCCAACGGGTCAAGGGCGTCACCAGCCGCGCGGCGATCTGCGGGTTGACGGCATTCAGGCGCAGAATCTGATCGCCCAGGAATCGATACCCTGCCCCGTCGGCGCGGTGGAAGTTGATCGGATTGGCATTGGTGAAGGCACCCACCAGCGCCCGGATCTTGTTCGGGTTGTTGGGTTCGAACGCCGGGTGCTGTTCCAGTTCGCGTACCACGTCCAAGGTATTGGGCCGACTGCTGGTCGCCTGCACCCGCAACCACTGATCCACCACCAACGGCTCGTCTTTCCAGGTCTGGTAAAAGTCCGCCAACACCTGCTCCCGAACCGTTTCGGCACCGGATGCCTGGCTGTTGACCAACTCACCCACCGCCGCGATCGCGTCGGTCATATTGTTGGCCTGACGGTACTGTTGCTCACAGGCCTTGATCATCTCCGCTTCGTTCAGGGTCATCAGATAGCTGAGCGCGGCATTTTTCAGACTGCGCTCGGCAATGTCATCCGCGGTGGGCCGGTAGGGTTTGCCGTGATCGTAGGCGCGGTAAATCCGGGTCAACTCGGGTTTGAGCGCCTCGGCCAGAGCCCGTTTGACCGCAGCCCGGCTGTGGTGGATGGCCTCCACCTGAATCTCGTCCTGCTGCTCGCCCAGATAGGCTTCTGACGGCAGGCTGAGCATCAGGGCCACCATGGCTTTATCCAGCGACTCGTCCTGCAGCAGCAGGCGGTTGGCCTCGATCAACCGTTCATCGATGGCAATGCCGCTCAGATCGTCGCCCTTCTGATAGACGGCCATCACATCCTCAATCACCTGAATGGCCAATTGCTGACTGGCATCCCAGCGACAGAAGCCGTCGCTGTCGCCACTCATCAGGCGCATCAGGTCATCGCGGGAATAGTCATAATGCAATTTCACCGGTGCGGAGAAACCGCGCAGCAGGGACGGCACCGGTTTTTCCGGCAACTGCTCGAATACGAAGGTGTGCTCCGCCTCCGTCAATTCCAGCACGGTGTGGGTGTTGTCATCGGTGTCCGGGTTCGGGGCCTGCCCCTTGATCTTCAGCGGCAGTGAGCCGGCGCTGCCCAACAGCCCCATGGCTACCGGAATATGAAAGGGTTGTTTTTCCGGTTGCCCGGGCGTGGGCGGGCAACTCTGGGCAATGGTCAGGTGGTATTCCCCGGCGTCCTCGTCCCAGCGATCGGTCACGGTCAGCTTGGGTGTGCCGGCCTGATCGTACCAGCGTTTGAACTGGGTCAGGTCGCGACCGGATACGGCTTCCATCGCCGCCACAAAATCCTCAGTGGTGACCGCCTGGCCGTCATGGCGCTCGAAGTACAGGTCCGTGCCTTTGCGGAACAGCTCCGGCCCCAACAGGTTGGCCAACATGCGCACGACTTCGTTACCCTTCTCGTAAATGGTCAGGGTGTAGAAGTTGGAAATTTCGATGTAGGAATCCGGCCGCACCGGGTGCGCCATGGGACCGGCATCCTCGGCGAATTGCAGGGTGCGCAGCATGGACACATCTTCCACCCGCTTGACCGTGGGCGAGCCCATATCCGCCGAGAAAGTCGCATCCCGATAGACGGTGAAACCTTCTTTCAGGCTCAACTGAAACCAGTCCCGGCAGGTGACGCGGTTGCCGGACCAGTTGTGAAAATACTCGTGGGCCACAACGCCTTCAACGCGCTGGAAACCGGCATCGGTGGTGGTTTCCGGTTTGGCCAATACGCAGGCGGTGTTGAAGATATTGAGGCCTTTGTTTTCCATGGCGCCCATGTTGAAATCGTCTACGGCGACGATCATGAAAATATCCAGATCGTATTCCCGCCCATATTGTTCTTCGTCCCAGCGCATGGCGTTTTTCAGGGACGTCATGGCGTGTCCGCATTTGTCGAGGTCTTTGGCTTCGACAAAAATCTTCAGCGTCACTTCGCGACCGGACATCGTGGTAAAGGTGTCTTCGATGTGCTCGAGGTTACCCGCCACCAACGCAAACAGGTAGGCCGGCTTTTTGTGTGGATCGTGCCAGGTGGCAAAGTGGCGGCCGTTATCGGCGCTGCCCTGCTCGATCAGGTTGCCGTTGGAGAGCAGGACCGGGAACTGTTTTTCGTCGGCCACCACGGTGGTGAAAAACTCGCTCATCACATCGGGGCGATCCAGGTACCAGGTAATCTTGCGGAAGCCTTCGGCTTCGCATTGGGTGCAGTACATGGTTCTGGAGCGGTAGAGCCCTTCGAGGGAGGTGTTGTTTTTGGGGTCGATGTCGCCGACGGTGGTCAGTTCAAATTGTTCGGGGGCGTCGAGCAGGGTCAGGCTTTCGTCGTCGAGGCGGTATTCATTGTCGCTGAGTGGGCGACCGTCGACGGCCACGGAGACGAGTTCGATTTCCTGGCCGTGCAGGGTCAGGCCTTTGCCGGTCGGGGTCACGTCGGGGTTGCGGCGCAGTGTCAGTGTGCTGGTGACGCGGGTTTTGTTGGCACCGAGGTCGAAGTGCAGTTCGGTGCGGTCGATCAGGTATTCCGGCGGCCGGTAGTCTTTCAGTTGAATGGCTTTCGGTTGTGCGTCGCGTGCGGACATAAATAACTCCAAATATTTTAAGCGTGGGGTGCCAAATTCAGGGACCGGGCCGGTTCAGGGTGTATGGTTCCCAGACACGCCGTAAACCCATCCCTGGGGGCTCGGATCGCGGGTCCCCCGCTCTACGGTCTGGGAACCATACACCCTGAACCGGCCCTCTGCACGTTGTAGAAACTGTGGTTGCCTCACGGACTTACGATAGCTCGGAGGCCGGAGGCGGGGTAGACCGTTCGGAGACTCTCTGAGGCATGGATGCCGATGAGAAGCCTACAGGGATGTATTCACGGCGGGTCTCCGAACGGTCTACCCCGCCTCCGGCCGGACTACAACTTATCCCAAAAGACAAAATAAAAGTGTCACTTCCACTTGAGAGGCTGCTCGGCCTCAGCCACCTCGCCTTCGCCGCCGCAGTGAGTGTGGGGCTTGGGGGGAATGTAGCCGGTGTGTTGCTCCGGGGGTAGATGTTTGTGTTCGTAGGCGATGACCGCCTCCATGCAATGCTGCCGTTGTTCCGGCGTCACCACCCGGCCGTCGGGCCATTTGCCCAGTTCCACGGCGCGCTTGAGGTTGTCATAGATTTCCGGGGTCAGTGAATTGAGCAGGTCTTGGTAATTCATGGGATCGCTCTGTGTTCAGGTATTGGAGGCAGTATAACAAATCAGCGCGCCGGGTTTTTGCTGGTCAGGATGCCCCAGGCCATGCCAGCCAGGAGGCCGCCGAAGTGGGCGCCGTTGGCGATGGAGCCACCGATAAAGCGGTCGACGATGCCGGTGAAGCAGATGACCAGCCAGACCAGCATAAAACCGATGATGCCCGGGGGGACTGCCAGCATCGGATGGGGGCTGAATTTCTGGCGCATCCAGATGAACCCGATGAGGGCGTAGACGACGCCCGACATGCCACCAAAAACCGACGGGCCGCTGGCAAATTGGGCCAGGTTGGCGGCGATGGCGGTGCCGACGAAAAACAGCAGGTAGTGACCGACACCCAGTACGGCCTCCAGGCGCCGACCCAACTCCCAGATCCAGAGGCCGTTGAACAGGATGTGAAAGGCGCTGAAATGCAGAAATGCCGGTGTCAGCAGGCGCCATAGTTCGCCCCGGGCCATGGCCTCGCTCCAACTGCCAAATTCCGGGCCGGCACCGGTCAGGCTCAGGGGCTGGAAGGTCAGCCAGGGAATCAGGGCACCGCCGAGCAGGTTCATGCCGATCAGGGTACCGGTGGCGCTGAGTAGCAGCAGCGCGAGAGTGACCGGGAACTGTCGGGGGCCAGGACCGGCAGGCACATCGCGGCGCGGTGATTCATCCGTGGGCAGCTCCAGTTCGCCCTGCAACCAACGTTCGGTCAGATCCGCCAATGGGTCGACCAGAGCCGGATCCTGGACCCAGATCTGTTGGTGGGTGCCTTCGTCGGTAATGCGATGAATCAGGCCTCTCTGGCGAAGGAAACGGCTGAGCTCGGTCAGGTCGCGGGTCAGGGGGAGTTGTTTGACAGGAATCCAGGTCACTTGGGGGCTCGTTGGTTGAAGTTTGGTTACGGCGGATGCGCGCTCCGATGCGTCGGACCGATCCGCCCTACGCAAATATACAGGTGGACATCAAATAATCTATCAGGGATCGACGTAGGCCCAGACAAATTTTTCCGGGTTCAGTTGCGTTTCGCCGTCGAAACGGTAGGCCACCAGTCGCCCGAATTTGACCGCGCTGTAATCCAGGCAGCCGATGTTGGGGGCAATGGGTTCCGGGTGGCCCTTGAGCCAGTAGTGGCCGACGAACACCGGTTTTTCCTCTGCGCCATAGGTTACCATCTGTTGCCGGTGTTCGGGGCTGATCGGTTGCTGCCCGAAACCCTCCGGGAGGGGATCGGGCTGGAACAGCAGCTCCGCGTAGGTCTGCGCGTCTGGGGCCCAGAATTTGGTCCGAAAGTGCGTCCGTTCGACACCGTCGCTGGAAACGATGGTCATACCTTTCGGCAGAGGCAGGTCGACACCACTGGTGAGGCGCTGTTTGGTACGTGCCGCCACACTGCCCGGGATGGCGGTTTCCTGCAGGAACGTCTCGTCGAAGTGACCGTCACCAAAACGGGCCCGGTGTCGGGCGATCAGCTCCGCGTCCCAGCAGGCATGGACCACGCGAAAACCCGGCCACTCCAGAAACAACGGCAGGCGGCGAAACCAGGCCAGATACCGGTTCCACTCTTCCGGGTAGTCGGCGAACTGGGCGAGGGTTTCGGCGAGCTGACGGGTATTGCGGGCGGTGTGGGGACGCAGATAGTCGGCCGGGGCACCCGGGCGCCCACCGGTTTTGAGCGTGTAGTAGGCCAAGGCATTGAACTCGTGGTTGCCCAGCACCATGCGGGCGGCACCGGCGGCCACCATGGCGTGCACCAACTGCAGGGCTTCACGGATTCTCGGGCCCCGGTCGATGATATCGCCGACGAAAATCGCCTGACGGCTGTGATGGTAGTAGCCGCTGGCACCCTGACGGTAACCCAGTCTGCGCAGGAGCCGCTCCAGAGTATCGGCACAGCCATGAACGTCGCCGATGACGTCATAGCCCTGCCACTGTCCCGATAAACCCGCACCAAACGACTCTGACCCCATTGATACCTCAGTCCAGCAAGTGCCCGCCCCACCCCAGCTTGGAGCGGCAGCGCTCATAGAAGTTGTGGTTGACCGGGTGAATCAATTTCAGCAGCTTCGGCTTTTTGCGAATGAGCACCTCGTCGCCCGGGTGGGCCATGAAATGCATCTGACCATCACAAGTGACCTGAGGGTTGGTATTGTTATGCTCGCCCACCAGAATTTTGATTTCACTGTCCCCGGGCACCACCATCGGGCGACTGCTGAGGGTGTGCGGGTTCATGGGTACCAGGCCGATGGCGTCCAGGCGCGGATGCAGGATGGGCCCGCCACCACTCAACGCGTAAGCGGTGGAACCGGTGGGCGTGGAGACGATCATGCCGTCGGAGCGCTGACTGGTCACAAAGTGGCCGTCCACATAGAGCTCGAACTCCAGCATCCGGATAAATTCTCCCGGGTGCAGCACCACATCGTTGAGTGCATCGCCGGCGCTGACCAGTTGGCCACGGTGATAGACACTCATGTCCAGGAGAAAACGCTGCTCCTCGACGTATTCGCCGGCGAGCACCTCGCCCACCTTCTCTTCAATGTCTTCCGGCGTGATGTCGGTCAGGAAGCCCAGGCGACCCCGGTTGACCCCCAACAAGGGCACACCACTGTCGACCAGCGCACGAGCGCCGCTGAGCATACTGCCATCGCCACCCACCACGATCACCAGATCGCAGTGTGAGCCCAGCTCTTCCAGGGAGACGGTGTGCGTTGCGTCGTTGATCAGATCCTTGTCCGGAAAGTGCTCGGCGGTTTCCTGCTCAAGCACAAACGCCCGGCCCCGACTCTGCAGGAAGCGGATCAGGCGCTTCAGGGAATAGAGTGCCCGATCGCTGTTGCGGCGCACTATCAGGCCGATGGTGGTGAATTCGGACATTCAGACTCTCTCGTCGCAATGGTCAGTTTATTGGCATGTCGGGGCACCGGAGGGGTGCCCCAGAGGTGATAGCTTCAGGCGGGCTCCGGACAGGCCCGGCCCTCTTTTAACACATAAGGGGTCGGGTCATCGAACTGTTCTGCCCATTGAGGATCGCCAAAAAGCGCCGGCGCATCGTTCAGTGCCTGCGCCCGATACCCTTGCTGACGCAGCAGGTGGGCCGTGGCCCGGCTGCGGCGGCCGGTGTCACAGTAGCACAGGTATTCCACGTCATCGGCCAGCAGGCGGGATTTGATGGCCAGCAGGCTGAGCGGGATGTTCACCGCCTCCGACAGGTGCTGCGCGCTGTACTCCTCCTCGCTGCGGGTATCGACCAGCACGGCGCCTCGGGCACGGGCTTCCGGCAAGGTGGCCAGCGGTACCGTCGGCACCTCGGGGGCCTTGAGCAGTCGGTAGAAATCCTGCTTGTCCAGCACCATCAGCACGCCGTCGCTGAGCATACGCACCCGGGCGTTGCGCGGGGCATCGTTCACCAGCGCATCCTCCCCGAAACACCGGCCCGGACCGATGTCGGCCAGGTGCGTCCAACGGCCGTCCCCATGGCGGTGAACCTCGGCCTCCCCTTCCTTGATGAAATAGCAACAGTCGCCGATTTCACCCTGGCGGATGATGGTTTCACCGGTATGGACCACCCGGGGTTTCAGCCGATAGAAAATCTGCTCGACATTCAGGGGCGGCACCTTGAAAAACAGGTTGGAGCGCAACACCGTGGTCATCCAGTCGATGTCTTCATCCAGATCCCGTTCCCGGGAGATGTTCAATTGCAGATAGTCCGACACCTGACTCCAGGTCAGCAGTTGGTCCAGGCGCTCACTGTCGATGCGCAGGATACTGCAATCTGTCTCGGCAACCGCCGTCACCGGCCGGGGCTGCTGGTGGGCCAGAGGCACCAGGGTTGAACGCCCCTTGACCCGGGTCTGCGCGCCCTGCCGGTCGGTCAGGAGAATATCACCGTGCAGGAGGTACAGGTGCTGGCGATCGTATTCGCCGACGCGAAACAGGGTCTGCCCGGCAAAGACCACTTCCGCCTGACTGTGCGACAGCAGGTCCCGGAGGTGGCTTTCGCTCATGTCTTTGAGCGGCACCAGGGTGCGGGTCAGAGAGAGATCAAAAGCCGGATCGGAGGTCGGCGTCTGAGGCTGCGATGACAGCATGGGTCGTTCCTTACCGATTTCGCATGGTTCGCTGAGCGAGTGGAATTGAGCGTTATTGTGCGCCGTTTTCCCTACTGTGCCAAGCGCTGACCGACCACCACCTGATGGGCCGCACAGCGATCGCTTTCGCCGGGGTGAAAGTCGGCCGGGCGGGCGACCTGGGCCAAAGCCTTGCCACAGACGTGGCCCTGGTCGTTTTTGGCGGTACAGACCGGCTCGCGGGAGTGTGCCAGCCACTCCTTGTACAGCGCCGGTACCACACCGGCGGCCCGGGCCGCGAAGGTCTCCGGGTCGTCGAGGTAGGCGGCCATCTCGCTGGCGGGAACGGTGAGCTGACCGACACCGGGGTGAAACGCGACAAAACTGAGGCCGGCCCGATCCAGCCGGTCGAGCAACTGCCCGCCACCCTGCTCCAGCAGACTCTGGTTTTCCTGGCGCAGGCGGGCAATCTCTTCCTTGAAGTTGTTTTCCTGCTGGTGCCGGTAGAACAACTCCATTTCACGCATCCCCAGGCGTTCTTCCAGCTCGGCGGTGGCGTTCTGGACCCGGGCCTCGAGCTCCATCTCATAGTTTTCCTGCAGTGTCTGGAGCTGCAGGTTTTCATCTGCATGGGCCGCCTTCAGCTTATGACTGAAGTACTCCCGCATGCCCTCGATTTTCTGAACCTGGGCATCAAAGTTCTCTTTCAACGTCTCCAGACGCTGGCTCAGCTCGCCATTCTGCTCCTGCAGTTGGCGGACTTTGTCCCGGTAGGCCTGCAGCCTCTGCTGGTGTTCCTGGTTGAGTCCATCAATTCTGCGGGCATGGCGATTGTTGAGGGTGGTGATGCGAAGCCGCTGCTCCTTGAGCATACGGGCCAGTCGGTCGCGCATCTCCTGAGAGTAGTGCTCGTGCAGTGCCTTTCTGAGCTTCTGTGCCTCACGGGGCGCAATGGATTCCTCGTCCTTTGTCTCCTCGGGCTCCGGTTCATACTTCACCAGTCCCAGGCGGTTGCGCGCCACCGATTTGCGCAACAACACAAAGCTGTTGCGGCCCGGCTCCATTTGCGGGTCCCACAGATACTGCTGCTGCCAGGCCACCGGGCACTGACTGAAACACACCAGACGAATCGGCCCCGCGCCCAGATCCGGCCCCCGGGAGGCCTGCTCGACCAACTGTTGCAGCGGCAGGTTCCAGCGATTGTCCACCATGCCCCGCCCGTCAAAGGCGATGACGAAAAACACCAATGCGCTGATCTGCAATTGGGGATTGATGGTCAGGTAAGCGGCTTTGGCGGTCTGGCCCGCGTAGTCGGGCACCGGCACAAAGCCATCCAGAATCGCTTCGAACTCGGTGTACAACATCTCCCGGGCAACCTGATCGCCAGAGAAAAAGAACACCGCTTCGGTGTGTTCCGAGTTGGGATGGGCCATAGGCAAACCGGGTATTGATGACAGGGACACTATTGACAGTTAACGTCAAAATCCGCCAACACTCAAGTTGACCGGCGCATTATGCCGGTTGCTTGGCAATGACTCTGTGATCCGGTCGGCAGAATAATCGGCCCGGACGGGCCCGTTCAGGGGGGAGGGCGTTACAGGTCGGAGTAGTCTTCAGCACCGTCGTCGTCAATGTCATCGAAACTGTAATCCAGCAGGTCTTCCAGGTAGTCTTCCACAATCATATCCTCTTTGGTTCGCGGCGCGTCGTTAATGGTGGAGTCCCTTCCATGCGCCGATCCGTCAGGGTTAGAGTACGATTGGGGTGTGACAGTTTCGTGATTGTGGGGATTTTTTTTGGGGCGGGTTCTCAGTTAGCTGTGGAGTAGCATCACGTCCTCGGACGGGACTCACTCGAAATGCTTGTGATTGCTGAACGCCTTGGCAGCGCTTTGCGCTGCGCGGACCGGACGGGAAAGATTCGCCTCATCCTGAGGCTCACCCTCCGGGCGGCTTCGCCGTCCCAATTTGTTCCCGACAAATTGGTCGACCCTGCGGGTTCGAGCCCCGTCCGCGGCGAACCACGGCAGTTTCTTACAGGCACAAAAAAGCCCCAACTTGTGGGGCTCTTTCTTAATATGGCGGACCGGACGGGACTCGAACCCGCGACCTCCGGCGTGACAGGCCGGCATTCTAACCAACTGAACTACCGGTCCGCGCTGTCATGGCAAGGGAACGCACTTAACGAAGTGGTGGGTGGTACAGGAGTCGAACCTGTGACCTACGCCTTGTAAGGGCGCCGCTCTACCAACTGAGCTAACCACCCTCGCCATGGGCTGCGCATTCTACCGAAATCCGAACCGGTGTCAAACACTTTCGGGAAATTATTGATAAAAAAGCCAAGATGTTGATTGTTGGGCATTTTTTGATCATTTGGCGATGGATTCATGGCCGTCGCCAACGCTGCCGGAGCGGGTGAAAATGGGCTTTGCCTGCACCGCTTCGGATTTGGCGCCGAATTTTGACGCAGTTCGTTAGAAGTTAGGTCCTCAGGGGGTTAGAATGCCCCTTTGTCACCGATAACAACACGAGCGATATCGCCTTTGAATGCGCGCCGGCTGAAACACGGTTTTCGACTCCTCTGGCTGGGACTGTGGCTGGTCTGGTCACCAGCGGTCTGGGCTCAGGAAGAGTCCGCGTGGCCTGCTGCCCTGCTCTGGGGAGTGATCGTGCTTCTTCTGGTGTTTCAGACGCTGTTGATTATCGGTCTGCAACGCAGCCGATTGAACAACAAGCGGGCGCGCAACGCGCTGCGCCAGAACAAGGTGGAGCTTGAGGCGCGTATCGCCGAACGCACCGAGAGCCTGAACCAGACCAATCAGCAGTTGCAGGACGAAGTCGCTCACCATCAGGCCACCGAGATTCTGCTGCGGGAAACCCAGGACTACCTCCACAGCATCATCAATGCAATGCCGTCCGTCCTGATTGGCGTGACGCCGGACGGGACGGTAACGCACTGGAACAGTGCCGCCGAACTGGCGACCGGCCTGAGCCCGGAGCAGGCGTTGGGGCGCCCCCTGGCGGAGGTCTACCCGGCCCTGCCCATTTCCATGGAGACGATCACCCGCACCATTGAAAGCGGCGTACCCTTCGTGAATGAAAACATTCAGGAGGGCCAGGGCAGCAATGCGCGCTATACCGATCTGAGTATTTATCCGTTGATTGCGGTGCAGGCGATCGGGGCGGTGATTCGGCTGGATGACATCACCATGCGTGTGCGCATCGAGAATATGATGATCCAGAACGAAAAAATGATGTCGCTTGGCGAACTGGCCGCCGGTATGGCGCACGAAATCAATAATCCCTTGAGCACGGTACTGCATGGGGTTCAGAACATTCAGCGGCGCACCTCGCTCAAACTCGAACAGAATCACAAGGTGGCCCGGGAGCTGGGACTGGACTTGGCCCAACTCCATCAATATCTGACCAAGCGGCGGGTGTTTCACTTTCTGGAAGACATTCGCGAGGCGGGCGAACGCTCAATGCACATTGTCAGCAATATGCTGGAGTTCTCTCGAGGCAACAATCGGGCGCACGAGCAGTTTGACCTCGGGCGCATCATTCAGCACACGCTGGAACTGAGTGACAACACCCTGAACCTGCAGAGCAGCCAGGGGCATCGACGCCCGGAAATCATCACCGAGCTGGCCCCGGACCTGCCTCCCGTGGTGGGCTCAGCCGCGGAGATCCAGCAGGTGATTCTGAACCTGCTGCGCAATGCCGTTCAGGCACTCCAGAGCGATGAGCGCGACGAAACCCCCGACACCGCGCCGGTCATTCACTTGCGCGCCTACCTGGAGCGAGGGGCCGCGGTTTTACAGATCGAGGATAACGGCCCGGGCATGTCCGAAGAGGTGCGCCGGCATATTTTCGAACCGTTTTTCACCACCAAGGAAGTGGGCCAGGGTACCGGCCTCGGCTTGTCGGTTTCGTATTTCATCATTACCGAGCACCACTCCGGAACCATCGAAGTGGACTCAATGCCCGGCGAGGGTACCTGTTTTACCATTCGGCTGCCCCTGGCCGACCGCACCGAACATCATCGCCCATCTCACTCGCTTTCTTCGGGGTCTTCCTTATGATTCGAACACTTCAAGCCTGGTCACCAGCGCCCACCACCGGCCGGTCCGTGATTCCCGCTCTGTTGACGGCACTTGCGCTGCTGCTTACCGCCTGTGCCGGACCCAAAGTGGTACCGCCCTCCGAGGAGGAGCGCAACGACATGGCCCGCGCGGTACTGTCGGAGGCCATTTACACAGAGAGCCTGCTCTCGCAGTGCGCCTCGGTAAGCCCGGAGCTGAAGCTGTACGCCCAGGACTTGCGCACCCTCTGGATGGATGCCCACGCCGAGGTACTCTCCGGCGCCGACAATCAGTTGAACCGGGCCCTGGCGGGAGAAACCCGTGACTACGCCGGCCACGCCCTGGCACTGTCCGCTGTGCGCTTCAAACACGAACATCAGGGCCGGGCGGAGCGAGAGCTGCGGCTGAACGAGCGCAGTGCCAACAATCAGCGAATTGTCTGCCAGCGCCGGCTGGATGAACTGGAACCGACCTTGACCGAGCGCCGTTACCTGACCCCCGACTCCGAACGCGACCTTCTGGTGCGGGACGCGCTGGTGGCGGATGCCGAACGCCCGGTCACAATGGGTGACGTGCCGACCCTGGCCCTCGAAATACCCCGCAATCTCGCCCCCGGCCGCAGTTATCGGGACATAGAGCGGCGGATGGCGAACACCTGCCCGAATGCCGAACTGGTGGTGATTGCCAACGAGTGGCCCCACGAGGCCTATGGCATCTACTGCGGTCAGCAGAGCCAGAGCTTTATTGTCTGCGACTGGGGTGAGTGCCGGGCACCCTGAAAAGCTGCCGTTGAGCTGTTACAATCCGCCCCTTTTCGGGGCGGACGCCCCGCTTTTCACACAGACCCGACACTATGGCCATTCATCAAGTATTCCCCGAGCAGTACGATGCCCAGTTGAACCAGAAACTGGCGCGACTGAAGGAGGATTTCGCCCGCTTCGACCTGCCCGAGATTGACGTTTTCAGCTCTCCTGAAACCCATTACCGGTTACGTGCCGAGTTCAAGATGTGGCAGGAGGATGGCCAGGTGAACTACGCCATGTATCAGCCCGGGGAATACAAGAAACCTTTTCTTATTGAGGATTTCCCCGTTGCCTCCGAGCAGATCAATCAGTTGATGCCCGAACTGCTGACGGCCATCAATGCCGACCCGGTACTGCGGCTCAAACTGTTCCAGGTGGAGTTTCTGACCACGCTGTCCGGCGAGGCTCTGATCACCCTGCTCTATCACAAGCGCCTGGATGACGCCTGGGAAGAGGCCGCGCGAGCGTTGAAAACACAGTTGGGCGTGGACCTGATTGGTCGAAGCCGGAAGCAGAAGGTCGTGCTGGACCGGGACTTTGTGATTGAGCGCTTGCAGGTGGGTGACACAACGTTCCAGTACCAGCAGGTGGAAACCGGGTTCACTCAACCGAACGGGCGCGTCTGTGAAAAAATGCTGACCTGGGCCGTGGATCACAGCCGTTCCCTCGGTGGGGACCTGCTGGAGCTCTACTGTGGGAATGGCAACTTCACGCTGCCGCTGGCGCAGAATTTTCGCAACGTTCTGGCAACCGAGCTGGCCAAAAGTTCGCTGGCCTCCGCCGAGTACAATCAGCGCCTGAACGGCGTGGAGAACGTGACGCTGGTGCGAATGTCCAGCGAGGATTTTGCCCAGGCGCTGGATAAGGTCCGGCCGTTTCGCCGGTTGCGCCACGTGGACCTGGACAGCTACGCGTTCAGCACCATTTTTGTCGATCCACCCCGGGCCGGGCTGGATCCGCACACCACCCGCATTACCCAACGGTTCGATAATATTCTGTATGTGTCCTGCAATCCGGATACGCTAAAGCATAATCTGGATACGATTACCCAGACCCATCGTATCGAACATTTTGCGGTGTTTGATCAGTTCCCGTATACCCATCACCTGGAGTGCGGCGTCGTACTTCGCAAGCGTTAGAAGCGGCGGCCGCGGATGCGTTTGGCGGCATCCACCACCGCTTTTTCGTGGAACTGTTCCTGCGTGGCGCGCTCCCGGTCAAAGCGGAACTGCTCTTTCTTGCTGAGCGCTTTCCAGGCATCCAGAAACGGGATGTGTTCGGTTGCGCCTTTCAGCTCGTAGAAGGCGGAAAACTCTTCCCGCACCTCATCGTCCACCCCGAGGCTGTCGAGCAGGACACTGATCCGGATACTGGCCTCGGTCAGTGTGATGTCGTCCGAGCCGATGGAATGGGCGATGACCTGTATGCTCTTGTTGATCCGCTCCCGCTGGGCATCACTCTCGGCCTGCAACGCCGACTCCTGGGCTTTGCGTGCCTGTTTCAGCTTGTGCACTCTGTACTGCAGAGTGCCGGCAACAACGGCCAGAGCGACGATGATGACGACTCCAACGATGCTCAGGATGATCCAGGTACTGCTCATGGTTTGATCCTTTCAGTCAACTTGATTCAGGGTTCGCGATGGGCCGACTGGTCCTCAGTCCGTGGATTTCTCGTCGTCCCGGTCTGCGGCATCCTCCAGCGCCTCATCCGCGTCCGGCGCTTCATCGACGTCCAGCAGGGCCACGGACTCATCCGCCTCTTCCAGCCTGTCCCGACCGATGGTCTTTTTGGTTTTGGCGCCCAGGCGACGAATATTATCCACCCGACGCAGCAGGTTGCCCTTGCCCGTCGCCAGGCGCTTGCGTGCCGTGTCGAACGCCTCCCGGGTTTTACCGATGTGGTTGTCCACGGTATCCAGTGCCTCCAACAACAAGACAAACTGATCGTGCAGTGCCCCGGCATCTTTGGCAATGCGTTCGGCGTTTTTGTTCTGCTTCTCGTATCGCCAGATATTTTCAACCGTGCGCAGAATGGCCAGCAAGGTGGTCGGGCTGGCCAGAATGATGTGCTTGTCGTAGGCGTCACTGTACAGCTTGGGGTCCTGCTGAAGCGCGAGCATGAAGGCCGCTTCAATGGGCACGAATATGAACACGAAATCCAGCGCCCGAACGCCATCGAGCTGCTCGTAGTCCTTTACGCTCAAACCGCGGATATGGTTGCGTAGCGACTGAATATGCTGCGCGAGGAACCTGTCGCGCTCGCCCTGATCGTCGCTGTTACAATACTTTTCGTAATCCACCAACGATACCTTGGCATCGATGATGATGTCCTTGTTTTCCGGTAAGCGCACGATGACATCCGGCGTGCGACGCCCGCCATCGGCACTCGCGTAGCTGACCTGGGTTTCATACTCCCGGCCTTTCTGCAACCCGGACTGTTCGAGCAGCCGCTCCAGAACCACTTCCCCCCAATTGCCCTGGGACTTGGTATTGCCTTTGAGGGCCTGGGTCAGGTTGACGGCATCTTCACCGATTTTCAATGCCTGACGGTGCAACTGCTCAATGTGACCGGCGAGTTTGTTCCGCTCGGCGTTTTCTTTTTCATACACGTCCTCCACTTTGCGACGGAAGTCCGTGAGCTGGGTCTTCAGGGGGTCGATGGCGGTCTCCAGCAGGGATTTGCTGCTGTGGGAGAATTGCTGCTGCTTGCTTTCAAAAATCCGGTTGGCGAGATTTTCAAATTCACCGGTCAGTTGCTTCCTGGCATCCTGCAAGAGGGCCAATTGGGATTCAAACTGCTCCCGCTCCTGCCCGAGCCGGGTTTCCAGTTCCGTCGCCCGACGGCGTGCTTCGGCGAGGGCCTGTTCGCGTTGACGCAGCTCCTGCCGGGTTTCGCCCAGGTATTCGAGCTTTTCCCGGGCGGCGGCGAGTTCCTGCTGTACATTGCTCAGCCGCGTCTGGAGGGATTCTCGCTGTTGCTGACTCTCACGCCACTGCTGACGCAGCTCCTCTTCGCGGCTGCGCAGGTCCGCCAGTTGTCGCTCCAGTCGGGCCCGCTCATGGCGATGATCGGCCTGCTCCAACGCCCAGTCACTCTGCGCTTGCTGAAGGGTCTGCTCCAACTCCCGTGTCCGCGCCGCCACGGCTTCCTTGAGTCGCCAGTGGTAAAACAGCACGGTCAGTACCAGGCCGATCAGCAGGCCTCCGGCGGCGGCCATCAATAACGTCACGTTGGTCAGAGGCAAAGGTCATTCCCGTTATTTGGCCGGTTCCCTTGTGCGGAACCGGGGAGCAAAATACAATCGTCGCGGCGATTCTACCAAGCCTGACCGGCGCTGCCCACGTCGCATTCGCCACCGCCGGCCCAACGGCCGGAACGAAATCCAACCGAGGAGCGCAAGAACGACTGTGAAGCCAGTGACCACGGACCTTTCAACCCCGGATGTTTGTTATGCCCGTTGATGCCCGCCCCCCTCGCCTGTTGGTGTTCGACTCCGGTGTCGGCGGCCTGAGCATCATGGCGGATATCCAGCGACTGCTCCCGGGCTGCTCGGTGAGTTACGCGTCCGACAATGCCGCCTTTCCCTACGGGACCAAAAGCGAAGCGATCCTGATTGCCCGCGTCGATCGGGTGCTGCACCAACTGATTCAGCACAGCCGCCCGGACGTGGTGGTGGTGGCCTGCAACAGTGCCAGCACCCTCGCCCTGCCGCACATCAGGGCCCACTTCCGCGAGCCGATCGTGGGCGTGGTTCCGGCGATCAAGCCAGCCGCCCAACGGTCGCACACCAAAGTCATCGGTCTGCTCGCCACACCGGGCACCGTCGCCCGCCCCTATACCCGGGACCTGATCCAGCAGTTCGCCCCGGATTGCACCGTCATTTCACTGGGCAGTTCTGAACTGGTTCGATTGGCCGAAGCACACCTGCGCGGGCAGACGCCTTCACCGGAGCAATTGCAGGATCTGCTGTCACCCATGATGGCCCATCCGCGCGCTTCGGAGATGGATACGCTGGTACTGGCCTGCACCCATTTCCCTCTGCTCAAGCGGGAATTACAGGCCGTTGTGGGGCCGGACGTGGCGTTGATTGATTCCGGGGAAGCCATTGCCCGGCGAGTGGCCTACTGGTTGGCCGAGCTGGGGCTGGAGGGATCCGCATGCACGAGCCCATCGCATCAGGCTCTGTTCACCGCCGATGGGCCGGAAGTCGAGCGGCTCGAACCGGCGCTTCGCGAATTCGGCATCACCGATGTTCAGGTGATTGCCGTCTCCAACGACTGACGGCCGTCACTCACTCTTCAAGGCCTCCAGCAAGCCCACCATGAGTTGCTCCACCGGCACCGGATAACTGAAATAATAGCCCTGACCGAAGTGACAACCACACTCGCGTAGAAAGGCCCACTGCGGCTCGGTTTCCACACCTTCCACCACCACCCGGCAATTGAGACTGTTGGCCATGGCGACGATCAATGTGGTAATCGCCCGATCCTCCTCGTTCGCCGGCAGTTGCTGAACAAAGCTGCGATCCACTTTGAGGCAGGTCACCGGCAGACGCTTGAGGTAACTCAGCGAGGAGTAGCCGGTCCCGAAGTCGTCAATCGCCAGGCCCACACCCAGGGTCCGCAGCGCGTGCAGATGCGCCAGCGCGATCCGGGTGTCTGCCATGAGGGTGCTTTCGGTGACCTCCAGCACCAGTTGTTCGGGCGCAACGCCGGTATCCTGCACCACTGCTTTGAAGTCGGCCACGAAGTCCCGGTCACTGAGCTGTCTTGCCGACACATTGATCGACACTTTGATGTGCTTGAATTGTGCCTTGTGGAGATTTTTCGCTTGCTGGCAGGCCGCTCGTATGACCCATTGACCAATGGGTACGATCAGTCCGCTTTCCTCGGCGGCGGGGATGAATTCATCCGGTGGCACCAGGCCCCGGCTCGGATGGTTCCAGCGCAGTAAGGCTTCGATCCCCACCACCGCTCCGGTCTGCATATCGAGCTGGGTCTGATAATACAGCTCGAACTCATGATTCTGCAGTGCCAGACGCAACTCGCGCTCCAGGCGTAAACGCTGCTCCACTTCCCGGTTCATATCCGGGGTATAGAAACGATACACATTGCGCCCGTGGTACTTGGCCTGGTACATCGCCAGATCGGCGTTGCGCATCAACAGTTCAAGGTTCTTGCTGTCGTCCGGCGCCAGTGTGATGCCGATACTGGTGCCCACCACCACCTCCTGGGCATTCAAGCGAACCGGGTGGCTCAGTGCATCAATGATTTTTTCCGCCACAATGGAGGCATACCGTGGCTCCGAAACGTTGCGCAACAAAATGGCAAATTCGTCTCCGCCGAGCCTGGCGACCGAGTCCTCGTCCCTAAGACAGGCCCTCAGCCGCTGGGACACCTGCACCAGTAACCGGTCTCCGGCCTCATGGCCCAGACTGTCGTTGATGTCTTTGAAGTGATCCAGGTCGAGATACAGCAGCGCGAGATTGTGGCCCTCGCGCCGAATCGAGAACAGTGCGGTGCGCAGCTGCTCCTTGAACAACAGCCGGTTTTCCAGGCCGGTAAGCTGGTCATAATAGGCCAGCCGTTCCATATCCTGAATGCTGTTATTGAGACCGCGAAACAACTCGTTGATTTTTTCCAGCATGCGGTTCATGCCCCGGGCCAACTGGCTGATTTCGTCATTGCCCGACTCCGGAAGCCGGATCGACCAGTTATCAACGCCGATGCGCTCCGTCGTGTCCGCCAGTTGCAGAATCCGGCGAGTCACCAACCATTTCAATCCGTAGTACATCCCCAGCGACAGAAACAACAACATGCCCGCGATGTTCTGGTAGATGGTCATCATGGTTTCGGCGTGCCGGGCTTCCAGCATGGACTCGGGGTAATGCAGCCCGATATACCAATCGAGCTCGGGTAGCGGCTGGTAGCTGATGCGCTGCATCTCGCCCCGCAGTTCGTGACTGAACACCCCGCCCGGTGCCCAGTCGCCTGATCGGGAGCGATCAATAAACGCCCTCATTCCCGGACTCAACTCAGCCCGCTGATTGAAGACCCGATATTCGTCGTGCCGCCAAACCGGCTGCTCGGCAGCCTGATCACCATGCAGAATCAACTCGCCATCGGCACTGAAGATAAACCCGTTGAGGGAGTCGAAGTCAGACTCCAATTGACTGAGTTGGCCGAACAGAAACGACATATCCAGATCCGCCCCGACCACCCCTTCAAAGCGGCCCTCCACGTAAAGTGGTACCAGTAATGACGTGGTCCATACCTGTGGGTAATAGTCAAAGTAGATGGGCGTCCAACGCGGCTTGCCCAACGGGTTCTCCGTTGGGGCGGCGAGGGTATAAAAAATTTCCTGAGTGACGTCGTGGTCGGGCCGATGCCCGGACACCAGAGACGCGGGCCAGATGCGACTGATCCGATCCCGGGTAATCAGATAGAAGGCGTTGAACTGGGTCTTCAACAGCGGTTCGATATTCAACCAGGTGCCATTGGTGTGGTACACCAGCCGGCGCATGTGGTCGGTGATCGGGGCGTTCCGGTGGATGAAAACGCCCGATTCGCCCAGGTATTCCCGCACCGCACCATCAGGGTCGCGCTGGAATCCGAAATCCGGAGGGACCGCGTCCCCGGCGGTACGCCTCAGAGAATCGGCCAAGGCATCCCTCGTCGCCGTCAACAGGTTCTGACGACGGGCGAACTCCTGGGCCAGGCGGTCCCGATAGCGCTCGCCCAACGCCCGAAGTCGCTCATCGTATCCCCGCTGCAGGCGACGCGATTCCTCCGCCCCCTGCCACAAGCCAATCAACACCCCACTGATCGCTGCGAACAAGACCACGATCGCCAACAGCTTGGTGTTGATCGATGTCATCAACGGCATTTGTATTCCCCAGAATGGCGGTCCCGGTCGATGGTGATCCCAAGTAGGCTCCGTGGGTACCGCCCTACCCTCGTTTTTCTCAAAGCTTTCTCAAGACTAGCACAGAATCTGGCGCATCAATCATTTAAGGGAAAGAGCACCATCCCTGAAGCCTCGGGCCGAGCATGCTATTCTTCGCGCAAACGACCCAGACTCCGGAGCACCATGGCGACCTCTCTCTTTGACCTGGCCCCCCTGATACCGGCCCTGAATGCCGGTGAGCCCATCATCACCGCCAACGACCGGCTGCGCCGCCACCTGCTCAAGGCCTGGAGCCAATACCAGCGGGAACAGGGCAAAGCGGCCTGGGAGGCCCCACGGGTATGGCCCCTCAACCGCTGGTTGGACGAGCAGTGGCAGACCCTGGTCACCCGGGGCTACGCCGGCTGCGACCGCGCTCTGGCCAGCCGCCACCAGCGTCAGTGGGTCTGGGAACAGGTGATTGGCCAGTCGGACGAGGCCCAGGCACTGCTCCAGGCCGACCCTCTGGCCCAGCAAGCAGACTCGGCGCTGCGCGCGCTCGCGCTATGGGAGGTCTCTCCGGACACACTCCGGGAAGACCTCTACCTCAACGGGAATGGCCGCAGCTTTCTGCGCTGGGCCGAGCTGTTTGAGCAGCGGCTGGCGAGTCGTCGCCTGATGACGCCGGAAGCCGGTCAGGCCATCGTGGCCCAGGCCTATGAGTCCGGCGCACTGGCGCCGGAACCCCGACTGTGGCTGTTGGGTTTTGACGATCTGCCACCGCTCCATCAACGCATTCTGCAGGCCGCGGCGCGCGAACGTATTGCCCTGTCGCCCAAAGGTACTACCGACAACCGCCTGCATCGCGTATCGACCCCGGATGCGGACACCGAATTGCGCGCGGCCGCCGTGTGGAGCCTCCGCCAGTTGCAGACCTCACCGGAGGCCGTCATCGGTATCATCGTCCCGGACCTGGGCCAACGACGGGATCAGGTGGAGCGGGTCTTTGCCGAGGTTTTTGAACCCACCGTTCCGCTGCCGGGAACGCCGCGCTATACCCTGCCGTTCAACTTCTCGGCCGGGGTGCCGCTGGGCACTACCCCGCTGATACACGCCGCCCTGAGCCTGCTCGGACTCTTGCGGGACCAATGGCCGCTGAACGAACTGTGTCAATTGCTCCAGAACCCGTTCTGGGGGAGCGAAGAAACCGTGCTGCGCGCGCAGTGGGTCACCCGGTTACGGGAACAGGGCAAGTTTGAGCTCACCGGAAGCGACCTGCGCTTCCATGGCCAGGCCATCACAGAGTGGCTTGACCAGATGGAGGACAGCACGGCGCTTTCGTCCGAACCGTCGGAGCTGACCCCGACGCTGAACCGGCGTCTGCAACTGCTTGATGAGCAACGGCGGCGCCTGCCCCGCTCCGGCAGCGCCCGCCAGTGGGCCGGGACATTCCGCCAGCAGCTGGATACCCTGGGCTGGCCCGGCCCGCGCCGGCTGGACAGCCAGGAGTTCCAGCAACTGGGACTTTGGCACGAGCTGCTGGAAACCTTTGCCGCCCTTGAGGCCACCGGCGCCGACCTGACATTGAGCCAGGCCCTTAGCCAATTGAACCAGTTGGCCCAGCAGACCCCGTTTCAGGCCCAGACCCCGGATTCACCCATTCAGATTCTCGGGGCACTGGAAGGCGCCGGCCTGCGTTTCAGCCACTGCTGGGTACTGGGCCTGCATCAGCGCCAATGGCCACCGGTACCCGCCCCCAACCCCCTGATACCGCTCGAACTACAGCGGGACCGGCAGATGCCCCACGCCAGTGCCGAGCGGGAACTGCACTTTGCCCGCAGCCTGACCGACCACTACCGGCAGTGTGCCGAGCAGGTGGTATTCAGCGCACCCCACAGCGACGATCAGGGCGACCTGTCACCCAGCCCCCTGATTCGCGCCCTGCCGGAAACGCCACTGGCCGAACTGGTGCCGGAACCCATCAGTGCCCGACAGGCCTTCGAGGCCGCCCTGGGGGAAGCCCGAGTACTCACACCGGTACACAGCGCCAGGGGGCCCGGTATCACCGCCGGCAGCAAAGCGCCCGGTGGCAGCTCGCTGTTTAAGCATCAAGCGGCCTGCCCGTTCAACGCCTTCGCCCAACTGCGTCTGGGGGCTCAGCTCCCGGATGCGCCGGTCCTGGGCCTGTCCCCCGCGGAGCGCGGTACGGTGTTGCACGGCGTGTTGGCCACCGTCTGGAAAACCCTGCGGGACTCCGCTCAGTTGCACGCCATTGAGGAAGACGCCCTGAAAGCACTGATCAGCCGCGCGTGCGAACAGACTCTGGCGCCAATCCGTCAGCGACGGCCGCGAGAGCTGGGGCCGGAGTACTGCGCACTGGAGCAGGAGCGGTTGAGCCTGATGATCGAGCGCTGGTTGGCGCTCGAAAAAGGCCGTCCGCCCTTTCGGGTGGTGGCCACCGAGCAACGTCGGCAGATTGAATTCAACGGCCTGAACCTGACGCTCTTTATCGACCGTATCGACGAGTTGGAAAACGGCGAGCGGTTGTTGATCGACTACAAGACCGGCGCCGATCTCAATGCCAATCAGTGGCAGGGCCCGCGCCCCGACGAGCCGCAACTGCCGCTGTATGCGGTCACCGAGGAAGATCCGGTGAGTGGAATCGCCTTCGCGCAGCTCAACCCCAAGGCCCTGCAGTGGATTGGCCTCGGTGCCCTGAGTACGCCCCCGCCCGGGGTAAAACCCAGTGAGGATTGGGACGCTCAACGGGCCGAGTGGCGTGAGGTATTGAGCGACCTGGCCCGGACCTTTATGGCCGGCGATGCCCGGGTGGATTTCAAGGACGCCAAGGCGCAGCGATACAGCGGGCAGTTGGTGCCGTTAAACCGGATATTGGAAGCCGACACCATCGCACGGTTTATCCCGTGATGGTGCGATCCGCGCCCCAAATTGATGGTGGATGACGGGGCTTTCGCCCCTCCGAGACGTCGGACCGATCCACCGAAAACCCGTGTATAAATTGACAACGATACCTTTATGGACGCAACAACACTGGACAACCTCCCCCACGGTGCCTTCAGCCCCGATGCGCCACCGGACTTCGACGCACGGCAGGCGGCGCTGGACCCGACCCGCTCCTTTGCGGTGGCCGCGCCCGCCGGCTCGGGCAAAACCGGCCTGCTGACCCAGCGCGTCCTGACCCTGCTGGCCCGCTGCGACGCTCCCGAAGAAGTCCTCGCGATCACTTTCACCCGCAAGGCCGCCGGGGAAATGCAGGACCGCATCATGGCGGCCCTGCGCGAGGCCGCCGAGCAGCCGGAGCCGGAAAACCCCCACGCCCGGCGCACCTGGCGTCTGGCTCAGGCGGTCTTGCAGCGCGACGAAGAGTGCCAGTGGCAATTGCTGATGAGCCCACAGCGACTGCGCATCCAGACCATCGACAGTCTGTGCCGGGCCATCACCCGGCAACTGCCCCTGGACAGCCAGCTCGGCGCGCAACCGGACACCCTGGATGCCCCGGAACTCGCCTACCGCCAGGCCGTGCATCAGTTCCTGGCCCGACTGGAAACCGACGACACCGTCCGCGAGGACCTGAAGCGCCTGCTGCGTCACCTGGACACCAATCTGCCGGCCATCGAAACGCTGCTGATGCGTCTGCTGGCCAAGCGGGACCAGTGGCTGGGCGTGATGCTCGAGGCCCAGCAGGCCCACGCCCGCCCCTACCTGGAGGCGGTGCTGCGGGATGTGATTGAAGAACAGCTGAGCCGGGTGACCGACGGCATCGGCTACCACGCCAGCGAGCTGTGCCACCTGGCCGATCAGGCCGCCACGAACGTCGAGCAGGACAACCCGGAAAGCCCGATTCTGCGACTGAAAGGTATCACCGCCCTGCCCGATCCGGGCCCGGCGGCGGTGGCCGACTGGCAGGCGCTCGCCGAGCTGATGCTCACCGCCAGGGGCGAGTGGCGCAAACGACTGACCAAAAAAGAGGGCTTTCCCGCGGGCAAACCCGGCGCCGCACTGAAAGAGCAGTACGGGGAGTGGGTCGCACAGATTCAGGAGGACACCCCGGACCTGGCCGAGCAACTGCACGCCGTGCGCCAATTGCCCCCGGCGGAGTACACGGAAAGTCAGTGGCAACTGCTCGACAGCCTGACCCGGCTGCTCCCCCTGCTCAGCGCCGAACTGACCCTGGTATTCAAACAGCTGGGCGCCACCGATTACAGCGCCATTGCCCAGGCGGCCAGTTTCGCTCTGGGGGATGAAGAAAACCCCTCGGATATCGCCCTCAAACTGGATTACCGCATCCAGCATATTCTGGTGGATGAATTTCAGGATACGGCGGCCCCGCAATTGCGGCTGCTGGAACAACTGACTGCGGGCTGGCAACCCGACGACGGCCGCACCCTGTTTATCGTGGGGGACGGTATGCAGTCCTGCTATGGGTTTCGCGACGCCAATGTCGGCCTGTTTCTGGACGCCCGCGAGCATGGCATCGGCGAGGTGCCCATGACCGCGCTGGATCTGACCGTGAACTTCCGCTCCCAGACCAACGTCGTGCGCTGGGTCAACGACATTTTCTCCCGGGCCTTTCCCGCCCGGGACGATATCGGTCGCGGGGCCGTGCGCTACTCACCGTCAATTGCCTTCAACGCGCCGTTGGAGGGCGAGGCGGTGCAGTTTTACGGCTGTCTGCATCAGAACGACTCGGAGGAGGCCGACAGCGAGACCAGCCATCCCGAGGCCAGCCCGGACAAGACGCTGGCACAGTTGCAGGAGGCCGAGTCGGTGGCGGAACTCGCCGAGCGGGCATTGGCCGCCGATGATGAGGATTCGGTGGCCATTCTGGTACGCAGCCGGCCACACCTGCAATGGATTCTGCCCGCCCTGGCCCGGCGCGGCCTGCACTGGCAGGCCACGGAAATTGACCGACTCGCCAGTCGTATGGCCATTGTCGACCTGATGTCGCTGACCCGGGCCCTCTTGAATCTGGATGATCGCATCGCCTGGCTCTCGATCCTGCGCGCCCCCTGGTGCGGTCTGGACCTGCACGACCTGCACGCACTGGTCACCACCGATCTCGGTGTGCAGAACCCCTGGCCCAGGTACGGTTGGCCGGTGATCTGGCGGCAATTACAGCTTCGGGATCAGGTCCCGGGCATCACCGATACCGGTCGGCAGTGTCTGGACCGATTGATGGCCGTCCTGGAACCCGCCTGGCGGGAGCGTCATCGCAAACCCCTGCGCCAGTGGATCGAAGGCATCTGGCTGGCCCTGGGCGGCCCCGCCCTGCTCGCCGAGCCCGGCGACGCCCAGGATATTCCCAGTTACTTCAACCTGTTGGAAAAACACCAGCACGGTGGCGGCCTGCGGGACTGGAACACCTTCGAGCGCGGCGTGGAAAGCCTGTTCGCCGCGCCCCGCGCCGATGCCAACCCGCGACTGCAGGTGATGACCCTGCACAAGTCCAAAGGGCTGGAGTTCGACACCGTCATCATTCCGGGCCTGGACCGGGCGAGCAGTAGCGACGACAAGGAGCTGCTGCTTTGGCAGCAGCGCATCAACCAGGCCGGCGAACGCCAACTGCTGCTGGGGCCGCTGGCACCCACCGGCACCGACACCGACCCGCTCTATCAGTTTATGCGCAACGAAGCCAAGCTGCGGGACGGTTTTGAGGCCACCCGGTTGCTGTACGTGGGATGCACCCGGGCGGTAAAGCGGCTGCACCTGGTGGCCTGCGTGGGGCTGGATGCGCGCAGCGGCAAGCCTCGCGCGCCCCGCCAGGGCTCTCTGTTACGCACCATCTGGGAGCCCGTTCAGCCGCAGATGTTGAGCGCCCCGACGGGCACCCAGGTGCCCGCGGTCACCTCCGGTGGTGATAGCGACTACGAAGGACTCCAGCACATCCTCCGCCTGGCCCCGGACTGGCGGGCACCGGCGCCCACCGAGGTGACCGTGTTACAGGCGTACCGGGGGCGGGAGTTTGGCGATGAGGAAAACATCCCCGAGGTGGAAGCCCCGGCCGCCCGCCTGGCCCGCCATACGGGCACGGTGTTGCACAACCAGTTGCAGCGTCTGACCGAGCAGCCACTGGACGCCTGGTCGGAGGCCTGGGCGGAGCAGCAGCGACCATTCTGGACCTTGCAGTTGCGCCAGTTCGGCTGGGAGCCGGAGACCATTGCGGAGGCTCTGGAGAAGATTCGCTGGGGTCTGCATCAGACGCTGACCGACCCGGATGGCCGCTGGCTGCTGGACCCGACTCATGAGGACAGTGCCTGTGAACGGGCGATTCATCATGTGGTGGGCACCGAGGTCCGGGAGTCGGTGATTGACCGGACGTTTGTGGATGGCGGTGTGCGCTGGATTGTGGATTACAAGAGCAGCCAACCGGAGACGGATCAGTCGCCGGAGGCGTTTGTGGCGCAGGAGGTGGCGACCTATACGCCGCAGTTAGCGCGCTATGCCAGGGTAATGCAGGACCTGGGCGAAACCCGCCCCATCAAAACCGCCCTGTATTTTCCGCTGCTGGCCTCGGAAAAGCGGTTGGTGGAGGTCAACCCGTAACACTTTGGAGGTGCATCACGTCCGGTGCGGGGAGGGGAAAGCCTTTCAAGACACGCCGTAAACCCATGATGTGCATGGATGCACGAATGCCGCGATGGCAGGAGCCATAGAGCGGCCCCTGGGGGCTCGACGCGCGGAGTCCCTCCGCTTACGGTCTTGAAAGGCTTTCCCCTCCCCGCCCCTCAGTGCCATCTCGATAGTTGTGTGATCGCTAGTTCCCGAAACGTTACGCTGGCACTGCGGAGGCTGGGTATACCCTTGAGAGACCGTCACCCGCCTGGACGGCGGGTGATGAGCCCCCATGGACGGGTTCACGGCGTGTCTCTCAAGGGTATGCCCAGCCGGAGCGTCATCCTCGGAGTGACGCAATTCAAATACCGCGCTACAAAACAACAAAAACTATCAACCCCATCGGCAAATTTCTCCCAAAAAGTGCCCCATTTTCAGTAGAATGGTGCCGTATTCTCGAAACACTCTATGGACTAACCCTAATGACCGACACGCAAATAGACGATCTCAACGTTGTCTCCCAGGAGCTGTTGATCTCACCGGCCGACCTCAAGCGCGAGCTGCCGATGACCGACAAGGCCCGGGAGGTTGTCACCCAGGGGCGGGAAACCATTCGCAATATCCTCGACCGTAAGGACCCGCGGATTTTTGTGGTAATTGGCCCCTGCTCCATCCACGATGTGGACGCGGCGATGGATTATGCCCAGCGTCTGAAGACACTGGCCGATGAGGTCAGCGATACCATCTATGTGGTGATGCGCGTCTATTTCGAGAAGCCACGGACCACGACCGGCTGGAAAGGCCTGATCAACGACCCCGACCTGAACGACTCATTCAGGATCGAGAAAGGTCTGCATATGGGCCGCAAACTGCTGCTGGATATTGCCGAGCTGGGCCTGCCCGCCGCTACCGAGGCGCTGGATCCGATTTCACCCCAGTACCTGCAGGATCTGATCAGCTGGTCCGCCATTGGTGCCCGCACCACCGAATCCCAGACGCACCGGGAAATGGCCAGTGGCCTGTCCGGCGCCGTGGGCTTCAAGAACGGGACCGATGGCAGTCTGACCGTGGCGATCAACGCCCTGAAGTCAGTCTCCAAGCCGCACCGGTTTCTGGGGATCAACACCGAGGGCCAGGTATCGATTATCCACACCCGTGGCAACCCCTACGGCCATGTGGTGCTGCGCGGTGGTAACGGCAAGCCGAATTACGATTCGGTCAGTGTTGCCATGTGCGAGCAGGAACTGGAGAAGGCCGGGGTCAATCCGCCCAATATCATGGTCGACTGCAGTCACGCGAACTCCAACAAAAACCATGAGCTTCAGCCGCTGGTGATGGAGAACGTGGCCAACCAGATTATGGAAGGCAATGATTCGATCATCGGCCTGATGGTGGAGAGTCATATTGGCGCGGGCAACCAGCCGATTCCGGAAAATCTGAAGGATCTGAAGTACGGGGTGTCGATTACCGATGCCTGTATCGATTGGGAGACTACCGAACGCGCTCTGAAAGATATGCGAGATAAAATTAAAGATCACCTTAAGAAGCGCGGATAATCGCTCTCTCCTTTCTCCGCAATGAAAAAGAGCGCCATATGGCGCTCTTTTTTTGTTGATACTCTCAATCTCTAGCCGGTTCAATTGCACCCTCCCAATCGAAGTGCTAGATTTCAATTGCCGTCAATATGATGGATCGTCATCAGTGACGCACTCTTCGCCTTCTATCAACCGCGAACGGGAGCTGATCTATGAGTAACAGACAGGCGAACAATCGCGAGAAACCCGTCGTATTAATCACCGGCGGTGCGGGCGCTATCGGTACCGCGCTCACCCGGGCGTTGCGCGATCACTATCGCATTGTGGCGCTGGATATTGCCAAGAGCGATGAAGCGGATGCGAGCTACACATTTGATCTCAGCGCTTCCGATTCCGTTCAACTGACTCTCGAAACAGTCGCAAAAGAGTGCGGGCGTCATATCGCTGCGGTCATTCATCTGGCCGCTTATTTTGATTTCTCTGGAAAGCATTCACCGCTCTACCGAAAAGTCAACGTCGAAGGCACACGCAACCTGCTCGAAGGGCTCCGAGGCTTTGACGTGGAGCGATTTATTTACTCCAGCACCATGCTGGTCCACCAACCACTCTCGCCGGGCCAACGCATCAATGAGGACACACCGATCCAACCTCAGTGGATTTATCCACAATCGAAGGCGGAAACCGAGGCGGTCATTCGCGAATATGCCGGCGATATGCCCTATACACTACTTCGGCTTGCCGGTCTCTATGATGAAACTCACTGTGTCCCCACGTTGGCACATCAAATTGTCCGTATCTATGAACACAATCTGAAAAGTCACCTCTACGCGGGCAACACGGGCGTTGGACAGGCCTGCATTCACAAAGAGGATATGATCGAAGCCTTCAGGCTGACCCTGGAGCGGCGTAAGGAATTGCCCAGGGAAAATGCCATTCTGGTGGGCGAAGAACGCTGCGACACCTATGAAGCATTGCAAAACCGGCTGGGCGAACTGATCCATGGAAAAGAGCACTGGGCTACGGTATCGGTACCCAAGCCCATCGCCAAAACCGGCGCCTTTGTTGAAGAGAAAGGTGAGGCGGTGATCCCGGATGATTTCGATAAAGGCGAAAAGCCCTTTATTCGTCCCTTCATGATTGATCTGGCCGACGATCACTACGAGCTGGATACGCGCCTGGCGCGGGAGCAACTGGGCTGGTCTCCCCAGCACACGCTGTTTGACACTTTGCCCAAGATTGTCGAAAAGCTGAAGAAAGACCCTTTGGGCTGGTACAAAGCCAATGGCATTACGCCTCCTGACTGGCTCGAAGAAGCCGATGAGCACGGACACAATCCGCAGCGGCTGTTCGTCCAACACCAACGGGAGTTCCGCCAAGCGCATGGGAACACGATCTGGGCACATTTCATTAACGTAGCGCTGGGGTTCTGGCTTATCTCCTCGCCGGTACTGCTGGGCTACGCCGACACGGGTCTGGCCTACAGTGACTGGGGATCCGGAGTGTTGCTGATCGGCTTCGCCGCTGCATCTCTGTCGTGGAAAATGGCTTGGGCACGCTGGGTCTGCTCGCTCATTGGACTCTGGGTATTGTTTGCCCCGCTGGCTTTCTGGACAGACAATGCTTCCGCTTACCTGAATGGCACTCTGGTGGGGATGCTGGCGATCGGATTTTCAGCGGCGGTGCGACCGACACCCGGCGTTTCTCCGGTAGCCGCCACTACCGGCCCGCTCTATCCCCCGGGCTGGGATAACAATCCTTCGAGCTGGCTCCAGCGGCTACCGGTCATTGCCCTCGCTCTGGTCGGCTTTTTTATTTCCCGTTATATGGCAGCCTATCAGCTCGGGTACATTGATGGGGTATGGGATCCCTTCTTTACAGGCCTGGGGGCCGACGGTAAGAATGGGACAGAGGCCATTACCACCTCAGAGATTTCGGAATCGTTTCCCGTAGCCGATGCGGGCTTGGGCGCGATTGTATACGCCCTTGAAGTGTTGATCGGTTTGACAGGCAGCACCCGACGCTGGCGCACCATGCCCTGGCTGGTAGCCTCATTCGGTGTGTTGATTGTCCCGCTCGGGGTGGTATCGATCACCTTTATCATCATTCAGCCCATCCTGATTGGCACCTGGTGCACGCTCTGCCTCGCTATGGCAGCCCTGATGCTCCTGCAGATCGCTTACGCCTTTAACGAATTTGTTGCCACCGGCGAGTTCCTGCTTCGGCGCCATAAAGCGGGCGCCCCTGTACTGAAGGTCTTTTTTACCGGCGATACGGATGAGGGGCGAACTGATTCCGAGCGGGAACACTTCGAACGCAACCCGCTGAGTATTCTCAGAGACTCGGTGATCACCGGTGTCAATCTCCCCTGGAGTCTGGCGCTGGTGATAGTCATCGGCGTCTGGTTGATGTTTACCCGCGTGACACTGGGCAACGACGGCGCTTTGGCCAATTGGGACCATTTGGTGGGGGCGCTGATGATCACCGTCGCGGGCATTGCCCTGGCGGAGTCCGCCCGACCGCTTCGGTGGCTGATTGTTCCCCTTGGGCTGATTCTGCTAGTGACGCCGCTTGCCTACTCGGCAGACATCGCCGCTCTATTGGCGGGCCTGTTTTGCGGTGTAACAGCTATCGCCCTGAGCATTCGTCGCGGACCGATCAAAGGACGCTACGGCGAGTATGATGCAATAATCAAATAGCTCGAATAGTTGAGCTTACTGTTGTCCTGAGCCGCCGAGCGACTGGTAAAGGGTCACCGCCGCTGATAAACGATCAAGGCGACGCTCGACCAGTCGCTCCCGGGCCTGAAACAGGCTCCGCTGGGCGTCGATCAGGGTCAACAGGTCATCACTGCCCTCCCGATAACGCACTTCCGTAAGCCGTAAAGCCCGTTCCGCTTCCGCCAGAATCGCCTGATCGCTTATCTCCTGTCCGGCTTCCAGGGTGACACGCCCCAGGGCATCATCGGTTTCCTGCAACGCCACCAGCAGCGTCTGCCGGTACTGAGCCAATAGTTCCTGACGTCTCGCCTCCGCCTGACGGCTCCGCGCGCGGGTTCGGCCACCATCGAAAATCAATTGACTGAGGGACAGGCCGGTGTTGTCGGATTCACGCGCATCACTCAACGAAAACAGTTCCGCCGTCGATAAGCTGAAACCGGCACTCAAACTAAGGGAGGGCAGAAACGCCCGGCGAGCCACCGCCACGTCCGCATCGGCGGCCTGTAGCTGCGCTTCGGCGCGAGCCACATCCGGCCGCGCAAAAATGGCCTCCACGGGCGGCTGAGCCTTCAGCTCCGGCAAACGGATGTCGCTGAGTGCCTGTGGTTCAACCGACAGCGTCTGGGGCACCTCGCCCACCAGTACCGCCAGCGCCCGGCGGGTCTGCTCCATCTGATACTCCAGTGGCGGCAACTGCGCCTTCTGGGACAGCAGGTTGGTGCGTTGGCGAGCCACATCCGCCGCGCTGGCCACGCCATTGCGATAGCGCACCTGGACAACATTCATTACCTGCTCGCTCAGCGCAATATTATCCAGGGCGATCTGAATGCGAGCCTGCAGCGCCTGATATTCAAACCAGGTGTTGGCAATGGCGCCGGTCAGACTCAGGTAAGCGGCGCGGTAATCCTGTTCACTGGCCCGAAAACCAGCGCGGGCGGAGGCCCGTTCCGCGGCCACCCGACCCCACAGGTCCAGCTCATAACTCAACCCGAGATTGGTGGACGTGGACTCCGAAGAGCGGCTATCACCTTCGATGTCCTGGTTACTGCGCCTGCTGGTCGCCGCCCCGACGTTGACGCTGGGATACACCGAGGCGCCCGTGGCGCGCATTTGCCAATCCGCCTGGCGCAGGCGCTGCTCTGCGGCCATCAGGTCCGGGCTGTTCTGTAAGGCCTGCCGCATCAGGGTATCGAGAGGTTCAGCGCTGAACGTCTGCCACCAGTTCGCTGAGGGACTCCCGTCCTCACTCGCGCCGGATGCGGCCAGGGCACTGTTCCAGGTCAGACCGGCATCGATGTCGGGGCGCGGCACAGGATCGATATTCGCGCACCCCACCAGAACACTCAGGCTGCAGCATACGGCAAAAACGTTGCATTTCATCGCGTTCACTCCGTGGCCAGGGCGTTGACCGGATTCAACCGGGACGCCTTGCGCGCGGGCAGATAACCAAAAATCAGGCCGGTGGCAAACGCGCAACTGAATGCCAGCACCACCGGCAACGGGGAATAGTAAATGGGTGTGCCAAAGTAGCTCAGTACCGCCGCCACCGACAGTCCCAATACGACGCCGATCAACCCGCCCAGGGCGGACACCACCAGCGCCTCAATCAAAAACTGTTGCAGAATATGTCGTGTTCGCGCGCCGGTGGCCATGCGGATACCGATTTCCCGGGTGCGCTCGGTGACGCTGACCAGCATGATATTCATCACCCCGATCCCCCCAACCAACAGGGAAATGGCGGCAATGGAGCCAAGCAACCAGGTCAGGGTATCCTGGGTTTCGGAAATGGCTTCAATCAACGAGGCCATGTTGCGAATCTGGAAGTCCTCGGTGCCGTGGCGTTGCAGCAAGAGTTGATGAACCGCATCCTGGGTGGCATTCATCCGGTCGGTATCCGCCACGGCAACGGTGATATTGCGCAGGTGCTGTTGGCCAAACAGACGCAGGCTTCCGGTGGTATAGGGCACCAGCACCACGTCGTCCTGGTCCTGTCCCATGGGGGAAGCGCCCCGCTCTTCCATGACCCCGATCACCTGGAAGAGCACGTTGTGAATCATGATGTACTCGCCCAGCGGGGATTTTTCGCCGAACAGCGAGTCCGCGACGGTCTGTCCCAATACCGCCACCGACGTATAGTTGTTCTGCTGCTCCAGGGTAAAAAAACTGCCGCGCGCCACCGACCACTGGCGCGCCGCCGGAAACGCGTACGAGGTCGCGTTGATCTCGGCGCGATGATCCGAGTTGCCATAACGCAGCGTCTGACCGCCGGTCAGTTCGGGAATCGCGGCGATGATATTGGGCACGGTCTGGTTGATTGCGTCCATGTCCTCCGGAACCAGAGTGGTCACACTCCAGCGCCCACCGCGCTGGTCCGGCCCGCCGGGTCGGACCAGCAACAGATTACTCCCCATGGAACTGATCCGGTCCACCACGTCCTGGCGCGCACCGTCACCGATGGCCAGCATGGTGATGACCGAGGCCACACCAATCACAATCCCCAACAGGGTCAGCGCCGTTCGAAACAGGTTACTGCCCAACGAGCGAAATGCGGTTTTGGTGCCTTCGGTCAGTTCATTGCGGAACGGCGGGTCGCGGTGCCAATCGGCCGCGGGTTGGTCGGACGGCGGCTCCGCGCCCGATACCGGTTCAGCCGCGCCCGGATCGGCGACAATCCGACCGTCACTGATATCGATGCGCCGGTGGGCGTGCTTCGCCACGGCCGGATCATGAGTGATCAATACAATCGTATGGCCCTGCTCGGACAAGGACTGCAACAGAGCCATCACCTCGCGTCCGCTATGGCTGTCCAGCGCGCCGGTCGGCTCGTCGGCAAGAATGATCTGGCCACCGTTCATCAGGGCTCGAGCAATTGAAACCCGCTGCTGTTGGCCACCGGATAATTGGCTGGGCTTGTGGTCGAGCCGGTCGGCCAGTCCCAGTGTGGACAACAGCTCCCGGGCCCGCTCGCGCCGCTGGGCAGGCGTGAGCGCGGAGTAGATCGCCGGCATCTCGACATTTTCCAGCGCACTGGCGCCGGGCAGGAGGTTGTAGCTCTGGAAAACAAAACCAAAGGATTCCCGACGCAACTGGGCCAACTCATCCGCCGACAGGTGGGCGACGTCGCGCCCGTTAAAGCAGTATTGGCCGTCTGTGGGCTTATCCAGGCACCCGATAATATTCATCAGGGTCGACTTCCCCGAGCCGGACGCGCCCATGATCGCGACAAACTCTCCCGGGTAAACGGTCAGGTCAATGCCATGCAGTACCCGGGTTTCGAGCTCGCCGTTATGGTAGCTCTTGGTAACCCCGGACAGGTTCAATATGGGGGTACTCGGCATCAGCGGAACATCCGGGGGAGGCGATTGCCCTGCTCACGCCGGTTACGACTCTCGGGTCCACTGAGCAGAACCCGCTCGCCCTCACGCAAACCGGACAGGATTTCCGCGTGCACCCGATCGGTGACGCCGACACGCACGTTCCGCAACTCCGGCGCGGCACCGGGACGCACCACAGACACCGTCGCCGGTCGACCGCTGGCGGAGTCCGTCCCGGCGTCACGCCGCTCCTGGCCCCCATAGCGCAGTGCGGATACCGGAACAACCAGGGCATCGTCAGCGGCGCCGGCGACAAAAAATACCTGGGCTGTCATCTGGGGCAGCAGGCGGCCGCCGGGGTTTGGCACATCGAACAGGGCGTAATAGAGCACCACATTGTTTTCGACCAGGGGGGTCGGCTCAATCCGGGACAACTCCCCTTCCCAGCGCCGCCCCTGGTTGCCCAGGGTAGTGAAGTAGACCGGCATGCCCGTTTCCAGCTGGCCAATATCCGCCTCCGAGACCTGCGCCTGAACACTCATGGTGTCGAGGTCCGCAATGCGCATCAGTATCGGGGTTGTCTGGGAGGCGTTCAGCGTCTGCCCCTGACGGGCGTCAATGGTCACGACGGTGCCATCCATGGGGGCGTAAATTTTGGCGTACTCAAGGTTGGCTTCCTCGGCACGCAAGGTGGACTGGGTCTGTTCGATCTGGGCGGTCAGCGCTTCGATCTGCGCCTCTGCAGAGCGCAGTGAGGCCTCGGCACTCTGCAGTGCCTCGCGGGTGGTTGCGTCTTCGGCGAAGAGGTTTTTCTGGCGTTGGAGCTGAATGTCGGCCAGCGTCAGTTGTGCCTTGCGATCCTTCAGTTGCGCCTGCTGGTTGCGCAACTGCGCTCGGGTTCCGTCGACACGGGCGAGGTACACCGTGGGGTCGATTTCCGCCAGGAGATCCCCCTGTTTGACCTCATCCCCCACCTGCACATGCAGACTTTCCAACTGGCCGGACACCTGGGCTCCGACGTCCACATAGGTTCGGGGTTGCAACACGCCGGTCGCCGTGACCAGCGCCTCGATATTGCCACGCCGCACTTCCACGCTGGCGAGGGCCTCCTCATCGGAGCCGTTTGGCCACAGTCCGACCAATATCAGGGTGAGCAGAATGAGCGCGGTGACAACAGCCACCTTTTTGAATAACCGCCGGGAATACACCATCCGTTGTTGCCGCTCCTGATTGCATTTATTGGAGCGGCTATTGTGCGGGAGATGCGACCGGGTTGGCAGCGCTTTTACCGGGCTTTAACCCGGCTTTACATCCGTTAACACGGATAGGACACCGGGCTTGCGGCGGATCGCGTCAGATATAAGCGTTGGTGCGGTCGGTGTGGTCGGTCACATCCCGAACACCCGCCAACTCGGGCAGTTTTTCTTTCAGCGTCGTTTCAACGCCGTTTTTCAGCGTCACTTCCACCGCGCCGCAGCCCTGGCAGCCGCCGCCGAAGCGCAGCACGGCATAGTTGTCCTCGGTAATCTCCACCAGGCTGACGTTGCCGCCGTGGGAGGCGAGGCCCGGGTTGATTTCGTTGTACAGGACGTAGTTGATGCGGTCTTCCAGGGGACTGTCGTCGTTGACCTGGGGCATTTTGGCGTTGGGCGCCCGAATGGTGAGCTGCCCGCCCATCCGATCCGGGGAGTAGTCGACCTTGGCGTCTTCCAGGTAGGGCAGGCTGCGACCTTCAAAGTAGGCTTTGAAGCCGGTCAGTTCGACAATTTCGTCGTCTTCCTTTTCTTCGCCGGGGCGGCAGTAGGCAATGCAGGTCTCGGCCTGGGGGGTTCCCGGGCTGGCAACAAACATGCGAATTCCGACGCCCTCACTGTCCTTCTGTTTGTCCAGAAGCTCTTTGAGGTACTGCTGGGCGGATTCGGTGATCTGTACATTGACCATAGTGGCGTGCGGGCCTCCAATACTGGGACAGGCGTATACCTGATTGATTTACTCGGGTATTTTACGGGATATTGAGGCGGGAAACAAAGGGCTGATCGGGTGTCAGGCCACGAAACGCGGTGACACCCTCTCAGGAGGCCAGTCAAGCACGCCCATAATGGTCGTCAAAGCGGACGATGTCGTCTTCTCCCAGGTAGGCCCCGGACTGGACCTCAATGAGCTCCAGAGGAATTTTGCCGGGATTACTGAGCCGGTGCCGAGTGCCCAATGGAATGAAGGTCGATTCGTTTTCCGACAAAAGCAGTGTTTCGTCTCCCTTTTCCACCTTGGCGGTACCCTTGACGACGACCCAGTGCTCGGCCCGGTGATGATGCATTTGTGAGGAAAGACTGGCTCCGGGTTTCACCCGGATGCGTTTGACCTGATAACGAGTGCCCTGGTCTACCGAATCGTAACAACCCCAAGGGCGGTAAACCTCCCGGTGCTGCAGATGCTCACTGCGACCCCGCTCGCGGAGGAGGGAAATGATTCTTTTCACGTCCTGTGCGGCGTTTTTATCCGCCACCAGGACAGCATCGGGGGTGCTCACGACCATCAGGTTATCGACACCCAAGGTTGCCACCAGCTTGTCCCGGGAGTATACGAGAGTATCTCGGGAACCAAAGTCAAAGACATCACCAACCAAACTGTTACCCCTTTCATCCTTTTCGGACAGCTCCCAGTACGACTGCCAACTGCCCACATCGGACCAGCCCGCATCCATAGGCACACAGACCACGTTATCACTCTGCTCCATGACGGCATAATCCACGGAGATTTCCGGTGCCCGAGCAAAGGCCTCAGCACTGGTGCGCACAAAGTCCATATCCTTGACGGCCTCTCGATAGGCGGCCTCGACGGCCTCCACCACCTGTGGTGAATACCGTCGCAACTCATCCAAAAAGGGCTGAGCCCGAAAGACAAACATTCCGCTGTTCCAGTAAAAACCACCTTGCTCCAGATACCGTTCGGCAGTGGCCAAATCGGGTTTTTCCACGAACTGTTCGACCTGGTGGGCCCCCTCGACATCCGGTTGCTCCGACGTCTTGATGTAGCCATATCCGGTTTCAGGGCAAGTAGGACGAATGCCAAAGGTCACCAATTTACCCTTGGCGGCACTTACCAAGGCGACCTGTACGGCACTGCGAAAAGCCTGCACGTCGCGTATGATGTGATCGGCAGCCAATACCAAAAGCTTTGGGTCGTCCTCCAGTTCACAGGCATGCAATGCCGCCAACGCCAAAGCTGGCGCCGTATTGCGCCCGACCGGCTCAAGCAGAATAGTCGCTTGATGTTGGCCGATTTCCTGTAGCTGTTCGGCCACCATAAATCTGTGTTCCTCGTTGCACACTACCAAGGGGTCTCCCAGGCCTTCCAGCCCCTCCAGACGCTGCAGGGTCTGTTGCAACATGGTGGCATCACCAAAGAGCTTGAGCAGTTGTTTCGGATAATGGGTTCGGGACAGCGGCCAGAGCCGGGTTCCAGAACCGCCAGCAAGTACCACGGGAAGAATCATGTCGGTATCTCCTATGTTCTAACTTCGATAATCACCGTCGAAACATCGCTTCAATCCTTTTTGCTATCAAATCGGATCCATACAGTCGATCAGTTCATCCACATTCACACTCACCATGCCACTGCTGATATCCGACATGGCGTAGGGCATAATCAGTTCACCCTGATGAATCAATGAGCCACAGCTGTAAACCACGTTGGGCACATAACCCTCCCGCTCTTCCTGGTGAGGTCGCAAAAGAGGACGTCGCAACCGGGCTATCACCCGACTCGGCTCATCCCTGTCGAGCAGAATGGCTCCAATGGAATACTCTCGCATGGGCCCCACCCCATGGGTAATGACCAACCAGCCCCGACGGGTTTCCAACGGGGAACCACAATTACCCAATTGCACAAATTCCCAAGGCTCGGCAGGGACCTGTAAAGTGCTGTAGCTTTTCCACACGTGCAGGTTATCAGACACCATCAAGTAGTTGTTTTCACCGTCCTGACGGGAGAGCATGACGTATTTGCCGTGAACCTTTCTCGGGAAAAGCGCCATACCTTTGTTCTGAACCCCTCGACCACTCAAAGTAAACATTTTGAAATGCACGAAGTCCCGTGTCTCGATCAACTGAGGTAGCAGATTAGCACCGTCGTAGGCGGTATATGTTGCGTAATAAGTGCAGTCACCACCGTCCCCATGAAACTGGACAAAACGGGCGTCCTCCACTCCGCTTCGCTCAAGCTCTGAAGTCGAGAAGAGCACTCTTTCGGAAATGGGTCTGCCCGGATCGAAGTCCAGCTCGTAATTGGAGTTGGCCAGCCAGTTAACGGCCGAGAAAGTCCGATTGACAACAGCAGGCTCGTAGTCCAGCTGGTGACACAGGCCATTCAGCTCAATCTGCAGCGTGCGATAGTCAAACCGGGCAGGTAACCGCTCCATCAGTGTCTGCGCAATATTCTGGTCAACATTCATGTCCTCCAGCTTCAATGTAAACAGCCCCCTGTCATAGATGGGGTTCGCTTGACGAACTGGAGTTTCGACGTAGTCACTGACCGGATCAAACAAGACGTTGCCGTTGGCCCCGATCACGCCGCTACGAAATTCGATCGAAGATATATGACCCTCGCCTACAGCTCTCAGACTAAGCACAAAACGCAGATCACGAGAGTCCAGACCCGTCTGATCCGGATGAGGCACGATGGAGGGATTGAACAGAGCCGCGGAGGAGTAGGCGTACTCCATGGTCACGTAGGCGCCAATCAACTCCCGCTGACAGGCCGTCAGTGAATATGCATCGGGTACACAATGCGCCACCAGATCGAAGTGACGTTCCAGAATGCGGGGAAGGTTGCGGTGCCGATCCGAGAAGTCCAACTGAACCTGAGACAATACCTCCCGGACCTGTGCCTCCGGCATATCCAACACTCTTTGGATAAGGTTGCGCAGTTGATCCGGGTTGCCCCCTGGGATATGGGGCCGACAAATGACCCGTCCCGAGTCGGGCATCAACTTCCACTTGCGTCGTCTAACCCTGGGAACCCTATGCATAGTTTCTCCCGTTAGTTCTCCGTTTGCAAAGTCTCTGCTCCCATCAGTCGAACGTCGACAATATGCCGATATACCTGAATGTAGTCTTCCACCATACGTTCGACGGAAAAATGCCGCTCCACGTGAGTCCGGCAGTCAATACGTTGCAATTCAGGCAGACGTTTTACAGCGTCCACGGCGGCGTCCTGGTCCCTGACCAGAAAACCCGTCCTGTTCGAATCAATCACCTCGGCCATACTCCCTCGTCTGTAGGCGATCACAGGTGTGCCACACGCCATGGCCTCAACCACGGACAGACCAAAGGGTTCATCAAAATGGATCGGGTGCAAGAGAGCCAAGGCTCCACCCAGTAGGCGATTCCGACGCTCGGCGCCGACGCTGCCCAGATACTCAACCTTGCCCGGCTTCAGCGCTGGCTCCACATAGCGATTGAAGTAATCATCATCCTGGACAATGCCGGCCATAACCAGCCGCTTACCACTGCGCCGGGCAATCTCTATGGCGTCGGCCGCTCCTTTATCCGGATGAATACGACCAAAAAACAGAAGGTAATCTTCAGGCACCTCACGGAGCGTGAAGTTGTCCAGATCGATCCCGTGATACACGTTGGCAACGTAATCCAGCGAGGGGACCCGATCAGCCTTACTGATGGAGACGTAATGGCAGCGCCCGTTGTACTTTTCGTAGACCGGCAAGATGCCTGGATCAGAAAAGCCATGGATTGTGGTGACCACTGGTGTCGACGTCATGGCCGAATATGTCAACGGCAGGTAATCGAAATGGTTATGAATCAGATCAAACTCCCCACCCCGCTCAAACACTTCTGAAATATGAAGACACTCCCAGACCTTGGGAATCAGACGCTCATTCTCCTCGTAACCGCACGGGCAGACAGCTTGAAGCCTCGCTCGGGTGCGCGAGTCAGCAGTGGCAAACAGGGTTACATCCATGCCCCGCGCGACCAATCCCTCTGTGAGCAGGGACACAATGCGCTCCCAGGGGCCGTAGTGACGCGGCGGCGTGCGCCAGGCAATGGGTGAGAGCATGGCTATTCGCACAGCTAGACCTCCTCTGACCGAACCTCGACTGATACCTCGCCCCCTCTCGGCTGCAACACTTGCTGCTCGGACAAGAGCTGCAAAGCCCCTACCGAGAGCAACCAGGCCAAAGTCGACTCGGCTCCCTGGTTGAGGTTGACGCAGTCGCTCTGTAACCCGTCGCAACACCCATTGGTTTTGGCGTCATAAAGGGACAGGCTCAAGTCGTTTTGTCCGAGAAACCAGTTAAAGGCAATCATGGCTCGCTCCAGCCAGAGCTCCTCTCCTGTGGCTCGGTAGGCGGCCAAACAAGCGTCCAGCATGGCGTTGGCTTCCAAAGGCTGTTGATCAAAACGCGCCTTGTGGCCGCCTCGGGGATACCAACCGTTGTTACCCACGGGGACAAAATGTTGTTCGCCCAGAGGCCCCTCCAACTGGCCATCCACCAGCCAGGACAAGCTATTGACACCGCTTTCCACCATATCCCGCCGTCCCAACCACTCGCCCGCGACGATTAACGCCTGAGGTAGGCGCGCGTTGTCGTAAGTGAGCACGTCTTCCGGCCAGGGCCACTCCCGGTCATCCGCCTTTGTAAACGCTCGGTAGAGTTTTTCGGCCAGCTCAGTGGCAATCCGCCGGGCTTCAGAGTCACCCGAGAACACGCTCAGGTATCCGCAAAGCCCCAGCAGCGCAAAGGTCTGAGCCCGAACATAGGGAAACTCCTCTACAACTGGAAGCGCCGCTTTAAACAAGCTGGTAGCCACGGGCAGGCTTTGACCAGCCCCCAAGAGCGCAATCGTGGTGCCCAGCCCCCAGAGGGCACGCCCATGGGAGTCATCTGAGCCTCGGGTTTCCAACCAGCGGCGGTCATAACTCATGAAATTGCGGAAACGACCACCGGCGTCCGGGTTGAAGGCGTGCAGAAGAAACGCCAGGTAGCGGTCGGCCAGTTGCCGGGGCAAATCGGACTGCTCCGGCGCAAGACTGCAAGCTTGAGCCGCTACCATCAGAGCGCGGGCATTGTCGTCCGTGCAATAGCCGTGATCGCGGTCGGGAATGTTGTAACGGGCGTGCTGAAGCATGCCTGTGTCGTCCGTCATGGCTGCCAAGTGGTCCAGTCTCAGCTCCGGCAGCTCTTGCGACAACCCCAAGCGACCGGAGAGGCTGGGAGATGACTGATAAGGCCTGGGGCAGCGACTGCGCTCGGCTTTGACCTCCCTGAACAGTTGCAGATACCGTTGCGCCACCTGGCTCCACACGTGGCTTCGGCTGAAATCATAGGCACGTTTACGCACTCTGTGCCGCTCGGCATCATCGCTCAGCAAGTCCACCAGAGCTTCGCCCATTGCGTCCGAATCCTTGAAGGAAACCAACCGCCCCCGTCCCTCGTCCAACATCTCCTGAGCATACCAATAGGGGGTGGAAATCACCGGTTTGCCCGTGCCCATGGCGTAGGCCAGGGTGCCGGAGGTGATCTGGTTCTCCTCCACATAGGGGGTAATATACACATCCGCAGCCGCCAGGTACTCGCACAGCTCGTCCAAGGTGACAAACCGGTTCTGGAAAATAACGTGTTTTTCCAGTTTGAGTTTGCGTACCAACTGACCCAGACTGATTCGGTAGTCTTCTCCTTCGGCCTTCAGGACATGGGGATGAGTGGCACCAAGAACCACATAAACCAGATCGGGGCACGATTTGACGGCGCGCGCCATCGCTTTGAGGGCATACTCAATGCCTTTGTTTTTCGACAGCAGCCCAAAGGTGAGAGCGACTTTTTTATCCAACAGCCCAAACTGTTCCTTGTAATAATTAGGGTCCACAAAGGGCATATCGGGTATACCGTGCGGAATATAAGCCACTTTGTCGGGGCCAATATCGTAGTGGGTCTGCAGGATATCGACCGCCTTGTGCGCCATCACTACCAGTCGGTCGGAAAGATCAGCCAACTGACGTAAAACGGCTCGCTGCTTGGGATCAGGATCAGGTAACACCGTGTGCAGTGTAGTGACTACGGGCATGCGCAGCTTGCCCAGTAACTCCAGAATGTAACTGCCCGCCGGCCCCCCGAAAATACCGTACTCATGCTGCACACACACCACATCACTGTGTTCACCTTGATTGATATGGCTGATATTGAGGTAATCAGCCGCTAGCCGGTAATCCTTCAACTGGTGCTGGTTTATTTCAAAACGCACTTTACCCGGGTAATCATACCCTTCGGGTTGATCATTCATTGCCAGCGCCCAGCAGGCGTTTTCACCCACCGCCCTGGACAAGGATTCCACAAGGTCAGTCGTAAAAGTGGCAATACCGCACTGGCGGGGAGCGTAATTGCCGATAACCGCTATGGACTTGATATCGGAGAAAGCTGATTTGGCCACAACAATCAACTCCATCTGAAGGTTTCAGTCTACCCGGCAGACCAATGACTACCGGCACTCTACCCAGTCACACTGGCGAGCAACCGGGCGCTATATCGAATCGGTATATAGGGGCAGAGAGCAAAGTTTCAAGTCCGGCTGTTGGCTTTTGCCCTGGGCTACGACTCGCCTGCCATTTCTGGTAAAATCCATGCCCTTTCGAATCAAATCAATCCCCTTTGATAGGTAATCCATGAGCCTGACCGACGATCGCCAAGCCCGTATTGACGCCCTCCATCGCCTGGTGCGCGAGCGCATCCTGATTCTCGATGGCGGCATGGGCACCATGATCCAGAACCTCAAGCTGTCCGAGGCCGACTACCGGGGCGAGCGCTTTGCGGATTACCACCAGGATGTCGCGGGTAACAACGACCTGCTGGCCATCACCCAACCGGCCATGCTCAAAGACATCTACAAGGGCTACCTCGACGCCGGGGCCGATATCGTCGAGACCAACACCTTCAACTCCACCCGCGTGTCCATGGCGGACTACGACATGGAAGAACTGGTACCGGAGCTGAACCTGGCCGCCGCGCGGCTGGCCCGGGAAATTGCCGATGAGTACACCGCCGACAACCCGGACAAACCCCGCTTTGTCGCCGGGGTACTGGGGCCCACCAGTCGCACCTGCTCCATCTCTCCGGATGTGAACGACCCGGGCGCGCGCAATATCACCTTCGATGAGTTGGTCGAGAACTATATGGAAGCCCTGGACGGGCTGGTCAAAGGCGGTTCGGATCTGATTCTGATTGAAACCGTGTTCGACACCCTCAACGCCAAGGCCGCCACCTTTGCGGTACGGACCTATTTTGAGCAGAACGGTGTTGAGCTGCCGTTGATGATTTCCGGCACCATTACCGATGCCTCCGGGCGCACTCTGTCCGGGCAGACCACCGAAGCCTTTTACAACTCCCTGGCCCACGCCGGTCCCTTTTCCATGGGGCTGAACTGCGCTCTGGGTGCCGAGGAGCTGCGGCCCTACGTGCAGGAAATGTCCCGGGTGGCCAACTGCTGGGTGTCGGCACACCCGAACGCCGGCCTGCCCAATGAATTCGGTGAGTACGACCAGTCCCCCGAGGAAATGGTCGCCGTCGTCGAAGAGTTTGCCGCCAGCGGTCTGGTGAACATTATCGGTGGCTGCTGTGGTACCACACCGGAACACATCAAAGCGATCGCCGATGCGGTGGCCAGTCACGCGCCCCGGCCGTTGCCCGACATTGCGCCGGCCTGTCGTCTGTCCGGCCTGGAACCCTTCAACATCACCAAGGACTCTCTGTTCGTCAACGTGGGCGAGCGTTGTAACGTCACCGGTTCGGCCAAGTTCAAGCGTCTGATTGTGGAAGAGGACTACACCACCGCGCTGGAAGTCGCGCTGGAGCAGGTCGAGGGCGGCGCCCAGGTGATCGACGTCAATATGGATGAGGCGATGCTGGACTCCGAGAAAGCCATGGTGCGCTTTCTCAATCTGATTGCCGGCGAACCCGACATTGCTCGGGTGCCGGTGATGGTGGACTCCTCCAAGTGGGAGGTGATCGAGGCCGGGCTGAAATGCATTCAGGGCAAGCCGATTGTCAACTCCATCAGCCTGAAGGAAGGCGAAGAAGAGTTCATCGAACGCGCCCGGTTGTGTCGCAAGTACGGCGCTGCGGTGGTGGTGATGGCGTTTGATGAAGACGGCCAGGCCGATACCGCCAAGCGCAAGAAAGAGATCTGTGAACGCTCCTATCGCGTTCTGGTCGACAAGGTAGGCTTCCCGCCGCAGGACATCATTTTCGACCCGAATATTTTTGCCATTGCCACCGGCATTGAAGAACACAACAACTACGCGGTGGATTTCATTGAAGCCACCCGCTGGATCCGGGACAACCTGCCCCACGCCGGCGTGAGCGGTGGTGTATCCAACGTGTCGTTCTCCTTCCGGGGCAATAATCCGGTGCGCGAAGCGATTCACTCGGTGTTTCTGTACCATGCCATCAAGGCCGGACTGAACATGGGTATCGTCAACGCCAGTCAGTTGGCGGTGTACGACGACCTGCCCGCCGAGCTGAAAGAAAAAGTCGAAGATGTGGTGCTCAACCGCAAAGACGACGCGACGGAAGCCCTGCTGGAAATTGCCGAGAAATACAAAGGCGACGGCAGCGGCGGTGAGAAAAAGGAAGATCTCGAGTGGCGCAGTTGGGCTGTGGAAAAACGCATCGAGCACTCACTGGTCAAAGGCATCACCGCCTACATCATCGAAGACACCGAAGAAGCGCGCCAACGCGCGGACAAGCCACTGGATGTCATTGAAGGTCCGTTGATGGATGGCATGAATGTGGTCGGCGATCTGTTCGGCGCGGGCAAGATGTTCCTGCCCCAGGTGGTCAAGTCCGCCCGGGTGATGAAGCAGTCCGTGGCTTACCTGCAACCTTTTATCGAAGCGGAGAAAACCGAGGCCAGCAAGCCCAACGGGAAGATTCTGATGGCCACGGTCAAAGGGGACGTGCACGATATCGGCAAGAACATCGTCGGTGTTGTATTGCAGTGTAACAACTACGAGGTGGTCGACCTGGGTGTCATGGTGCCCACCGAAAAAATCCTCAAGGTCGCGGTCGAAGAGAACTGCGATATCATCGGTCTGTCGGGTCTGATTACCCCGTCGCTGGATGAAATGGTGAATGTCGCCCGGGAAATGCAACGTCAGGGCATCGATAAACCCTTGATGATCGGTGGCGCCACCACGTCCAAGGCACACACGGCGGTCAAGATCGACCCGGCCTTCAACCTGAACCAGGTAGTGTATGTGGCTGACGCCTCCCGCGCCGTCGGTGTGGCAGGCAGCCTGCTCTCGGATGCCAACCGCCCGAAGTTCGTCGCCGACCTGCAGGCCGAGTACGACAAGGTGCGCGAGCGCAATGCCAACCGAAAGCCGCGCGGCACCCTGCGCACTTACCCGAAAGCGATCGAGAATGCACCCAAGATGGATTGGGAGGAATACACCCCACCGGCGCCAACCTTTACCGGTTTGAAAGTCTTTGATGATTACCCGCTGGAAGATCTGCTGGATACCATCGACTGGACACCGTTCTTCATGTCCTGGGACCTGGCCGGCAAGTACCCGAAAATTCTGGACGATGAGGTGGTCGGTGAGGCGGCGCGCAACCTGTTTGACGACGCCCAGAAAATGTTGCGCAAGCTGATCGACGAGAAACGTCTGAAGGCGCGCGGGGTGATCGGTCTCTGGCCCGCCAACACAGTCAATCACGACGATATCGAACTCTATGACGATCGGGGTAAGGTGATCGATACCCTGCACCATATTCGTCAGCAGAATCAGAAGCCGGGAAATGATCCCGCCAACTATTCGCTGGCAGACTTCGTAGCCCCCAAAGACAGCGGCAAGCGGGATTACATTGGCGGCTTTGCGGTCACTGCCGGTATCGGCGCCGAAGAGCTGGCGAAGGAGTACGAGGCGGCCGGGGACGACTACAATGCGATTATGGTCAAAGCCCTGGCCGACCGTCTGGCCGAAGCGTTTGCAGAACATATGCACCGCCGGGTGCGGACCGAGTTCTGGGGCTATCAGCCGGATGAAGCGTTGAGTAACGATGAATTGATCCGGGAGAAATACCAGGGCATCCGCCCCGCTCCGGGTTACCCCGCCTGCCCGGACCACACGGAGAAGGCAACGCTGTTCCGGGTGCTGGATGCAGAGAAAAATTCCGGCCTCGAACTGACCGAAAGTTTCGCCATGTACCCGACGGCGGCGGTATCAGGCTGGTATTTCTCCCACCCGAAATCCAAGTATTTCAATGTGGGTAAAATCCAGAAAGATCAGGTGGAAAGCCTCGCCAAGCGTAAGGGTATGAGCCTGATCGAAATGGAGCGCTGGTTGAGCCCGGTGCTCGGGTATGAGCCGGGGACGGAGTGATCCCCTCCTGACTCTCCATGGTGGATGACGGGGCTGCGCCCCTTATCCACCCTACGCGGGTCTATACCGCTGCGCTCGGCCGTAGGGCGGATCGGTCCGACGCATCGGAGGGCGAAGCCCGCATCCGCCGTTACCAACCCAAGACGAACATGGCAAACCGGCACCAGACCTATCAACCACCCCGCAAATGCCGCAACGCCCGCTGCGCCATCTGGGTCATTCGATCAATCAGCCGGATCAGCACCCAGCGCATCAACTCCCTCGTCAGCTCCGCCGTCGTCTCAGCAATCGCCCCAAAACCCAACAACCGCATAATCCGTCGCATCAACCGCAATACCCAGAACCCGGCATCTTTGGAAGCATCAACGCCCTGCCGTAAGGCCAGCGCAATTCGGTCCGCCAAGGTCAGCCCGCCCATCAATGCTGTCTGAATCGGCGCCACAAACACCACGCTGATTTTCCTCAGCACCCACGCCATCGCACTATTGATCCGCTCCCAGACCGACGGGTCCGCGGGATTATCCAGCGTGTCTCGAGACAACCATTGTTTGAGCGCCTCTTCTCCCAACTCGGGGTTAGGACGTCCTTTCAACGCCAACCAACTGCACTGACGAGTGCTGTCCACATAGTGACCGATACGGTGAGCGGCAAAAGATATGGCGCCTGGGCCCCAGGGAATGTGATACCCATCACCGGGTGATGGCGGGTGGCGGTAGGGGTAAACCGGAATCATCGGGACGGGATCGGTTTTATGGTAGACACGGTACACATTGCCCGTGTGGAGCCTGTTGGTCAGATGCCGAGCAAAGCCTTCCAACCCGACACGAGGCGCGCCAAAGGTGTAGAGTTTGACCGGGTTGCGACGTTGGCTTCTAATCCAGTCGGCCACCAGCGACGCCACTGCGCCGCCCAGACTGTGACCAATGCAGTGGATCGGACCGGAAATATGCGGATGTTTATCGAGAAAGTCCTTCAACTGTGGCAGGAGGCTGCTGAAGATCTGATTAAAACCGATATGGACCAAGGTGCCAGTTCTGCCTCGCTCCAGACCGATTCTGGCATTGCTGGCCCAGTCGGCGCCGTAGTTGGCCCAAGTGGAGCCACGGAAGACGAAAAAGAGTTCATTTTCTCGTTGTCCGCGCCCCAGAGCGCACAGACCAAACGCATCTTCCGTATTGATTAACCGGGTACCCACCTCTGCGGAAAGTAAACCACTCCCTTTACCCGAAAACTCGGGTCTCAGTAAGAAGAGCTTCAAGCGTTCACGGTCTTGAACGTCATATATGCCATCAGCCAACTCCGACGCTCGCAGTGGAGTCAATTCCATTTTCCGTTCCTCCTTGTAATTAACGAACCTCTATACGTTCCCAGTGACAATTCGTACCTAACAGTCCCCGCTTGACATCAACTCGGCGGATCTCATCGGTCAGCTCGCAATGCATATTGATCGGCTCTCCGCCGAGCTCTGACCATTCATGCTCTTCGCGTTTGCTTCCGATCCAGATCTTGAATTCCTGGTCTTGGTACTGAACAACAATATCCTGATAAACCACAAATTCAGCGGGAAGTAACCGACGCCAACTATCTCTTATGGCCGGAAACGAAAAGTGGCCTTGATCATCCGCCTCGGCAAAGTCCTCTTCGCCAACCTGACTCTGCCATTTGATGATGCGCTTTATCCTGGCACCGGAAGCCGGCTTTCCTTGGTAGGTAATCTGAGCGGCGAAGGGTGAGCTGAGCACCACTTCCTTCTTTGAAAAAAACGCCATGGCAGCTCCTTGCTGTGAACAGATCAAAAGAAATACGGCAATGCTGAGTAGTACGGAGGGGAGTCGTCGAGGTCGAGTCATGGGGCCATCCTTTGTACCGGTGAAGCATTTCCATTGGAACCAGGAAAGATACCGAAGGCGGCGAAATATCGTCAAGGGGTTCGATGAAGGGGACATTAAAAGTGAGGTGTTGGTCACGGTTGGGGGATTATTTGGCGGATGCGCCGAAGGCTCCGACGCGTCGGGCCGATCCGTCCTACGATTACCACGGGCGGGGAAACGGCGGATGCGCGCCAGAGCCGCTTATCCGCCCTACGGCCGAGCGCAACGATTGGACCCCGTATCCGCCGTAACCCCGTGGCCTTTATGACGGCTGCCGGTCGGCACCCCAACTGCGGTGGATGCGCTCTTTGACGCGAGTGAGCTCTTCGTCGGTGACGTTGGCGAGCTCGCCTCGTTCGAGCGGATCGTAATGGAAAATATAGAGTCTGGAGGCGAACTGCTCGAAGGGTAAAGAAGCTTCACCAAAGCGCTCGCCATTGCCGGCGGTGCTGACCAGCACATCATCCCCCCAGTGCTGACCGCTGTCGTTGTTCGGGTTGAAGAAGTACACCCGCATCACTTCTTTGGGATCCAGCGCGACCCTGAGAATGGTGATGGCATGCCATCCCACAAAGCGGGCCGCGCTATCGGTCACGGCAATGCCGGCCGGTTGTGGGTGGATCAGCGGCTGGTTACCGTTGTAGTAGGGATGATAGCTGGCGTAGAAGTGGCGCAGAAAGTCATCCAGCTCCCAGAGCTGTCCCGTCGTGACATCCACATTAATACGGAAGCCCCGACCCGACCACCAGCCGTGGAACTCCGGGTTCACCCATCGGTGCGGGTCGCCTTCCCGCCCGACACAACGACGCCCCATTTCGGCATAGATGCGATCCAGATGGGGTACGACCAGAAGCGAGACCGGATCAAGATCCATGGGTATATCGGAGGCGACCCCCGACTCACTCTCCCGGGAGGAGATTGGCTGCCCCTCGAAATGAATGATGATTTCATCATCACGGGCCGCCCAGACCACCATCTGTAGCAGATAGTCGGGATCGTTATAGGCCCACATGGACAAGGCTCGAGCAGACTGGCATGTGGGATTGTTACCCTGCCCCACACCCAGCGGCTGGCCCAACATGCACAGGACGCCCTGCATCAACCAGGCTGTAGGTGATGGCTGAGCACCAAAGATCATTTCCAGGCGTTCCCGACAGTACGGTGATATCGGCAGTGCCAATTGGCGCCACAGAGCGGGCGCCATGGCGGGCTGATAGAGGATGCCACGCTCGAGCATCAGCGCGAGCCCGTAGATCCCCTGCGCCGTTTCGGGATAAATCGCCTGATCAATGATGGCTCGGGTCAGTTCGTCGTAGCACAATAAACAATCGCGGCCGGTACTGGACAATCCCAGCGCCTCGGACAACAGGTAGTCACCGTGCTCCAACAAATGGCGAAGCAGCACCGGATGATAGGGCGAGACCAACCCGGTATCATGCATCGCGCGGGCGAAGCCGGTCGCTTCGTACTGCAAGGCGCCGCTGTCCATGGCCAGCAACCGCTCCTGATAGACCGCTACCCCGGGGTCCTCCCGACAGGCCTGAGTCGGACCGTAAAGACTGCTGATCAAACGGTCAGCCCCCTGCCCGCTGATCCCCAGGTCTATCTCGGGATTGGTCTGGCAGACCGCTATCTGGGTGATCATCCGTTTTACACTGTCGACTTCGATGGGACGCTGCTGAAGGATCCGCCAGATTTCTTCAATCAGCTTATCAATCACATGTTCATAGCCAATGCGCTCGGCCAAATGCCGATACAGCGACCGGGTCGCCAGTGCCAGCCGCCCCTGCTGCTCGCGCTCGGCTTCGCTGGGCGCGCCGAACAACAGCTCCAGATTGATGGCCAGCACCTGGGTCAAATAATGATGCGCCTGCTCCGCCGACATACTGGGGTGCAGATAATCGCCCATGGCGATGGCCAACAGGCGCAGCTCACTGATGGCCTCAATGACCACCGTGTGGGCATCCGGGCTTTTCAGCGAATAGGTGGTCAGCGAAGGAATCAGGATTTGCGGTTGCGCCCAATCGGACCCTTCAAACACGCCCGCCTCTTCCAGGCGCTGGGCACGCGCTTCCAGAAAGACGCACCCCCCGTCAAGAAACATCACCCGACGGGCGATATCCAACAGGCGTTGAAGCTTGGTGATCCTGGCAAACTCACGGCTCTCCGCCAGTTGTTCAATCGCCTCATCCAACTGATTTCCCAGGCGGGCCAACTTGTCCGCGTCGGCGCTATAGTTCGGTTCCGTTTGGCTCAAGCCGGCCTCCTCAACTCATGCAACGGAGTTGATTATACATAGAAATCCAGCTCTTCCTGATGTTTGAGCAAATCCCGCATGGTGTAGGGGTCCTCACCGAAGAAATAGATCAATCCCCAGTGGGTACCAAATGCCGTGCGCTTGGTCACGGTTTCTTCCAGTGGCGGGGTCAGCTCGTGAAAATCGAAGTACGGATGATCTTCCGTCTCTTCCGGAATTTCCAGTTTGCTGACGACGCGACGACGGGGGTAAACGCCAAAACAGCCGGCATGGCCTTTGGCATCGACCACTTCCCGCGGGAAAAAGGCCTTGATTTCTTCTTCAGTGGTTTTGGGGTCGAACGACAGAATCAGCCCCTGGTAGGCGTTGAATCCGTACGCTCGCTCAAGCAACTCAAACACCTTGAAACCCGGGGGACGATAGGCCACTTCCCCGAAATACATTTCGCCATCGCTGGTGACGAAGTATTCCGGATGGACAAAACCGAAATCAATATCAAACGTCTTGATCAGCTTTTCAATCTGCTGGGTAATCTGCGGACGATATTTTTCAAGCTCCGGGGTCGCGGGTACAAACACGGAGTAACCGAGCGTGACATACTCGGAGATGTTCAGAAAACAGATTTTGCCGTTGTGAATCCAGGCCTCGACGGCAAACTCCCAGCCGTCCAGATGAGACTCCATCAGCACCGGAAATTCTTCATCGGGAATGGAATCCACTTCATCCGGAGTGCGAATGACCCGGTGGCCCAGACAACCGGCCTTGTCGAAGGCCTTCAGGTGAATCGGATCGTTCGGGTCACCGTCCAGTTTCAGCAGCGTCTGGTTTACCCGTTTGAGAAACCGGATGACGTCTTCCTTGTCGTGGGCCTCCTCGAAAATGCCCACACGGATTCCACCGAGCTGCGCACGGCGCTTCATCAATGCTTTGTCGCGTAGCAACATGGACTGGCCAAAAAGGCGTGGATTATCCAGTAAGACCGAGTTGATCGCACCCGCCCATTCAACGGTTTCCTCAAACAGCGGAATCGCCACATCCACACCCATGTCCTTCAGTGTCTGGGCGATTTCCATGGAGCGGTCGTTCAGCCGTTCGAAGTTCCAGGGTACATAGGGAATATCGTGTTGCTTGCAGTAGTCTTCAGCCCACTCCGGGGCCACCACCACGTAGCGGCGATCGAATTTGTCGGCCGCCTCAATCGCCCCCAGGGCCCAGCCCAACAATGCGACGTAACCTTTTTCAGGGTTGAAGGTGTGCTTGGAACTCATGGTGCGATTCTCCAGACATGGCGGTAGTACACCCCGGGCGATATCGCGCGGGCTCATCTATAAACATAGACAAGAGGCGTGCACTGTACCAGCCGGGAGGTCCGGGACACGTATGGTATCGATAGACTTTATAGTTATATACCGAGGTTTCCATAAAAAAAGGCCGGCGAATGCCGGCCTTTTTCTGAACAACCTGTGACTAACGAATCAGTCCTGGTTCTTCATCTGCGCCTTGATCAGGTCACCCAGAGTGGTGGGCGAAGCCTGCTCAGCGGTTTTGGCGCTGTGCTCTTTTACCGCAGCCTTCTCGTCGGCGACGTCCTTGGACTTCACAGACAGGTTGATGGTGCGGTTCTTGCGGTCAACGCTGATGATCTTGGCTTCTACTTCTTCGCCTTCTTTCAACACGTTGCGCGCGTCTTCCACTTTCTCGCGGCTCAGTTCAGAGGCCTTCAGATAGGCTTCAACGTCTTCCGCCAGAGTCACGGTCGCACCCTTGGCTTCAACTTCCTTCACGATACCCTTGATCACAGAGCCCTTGTCGTTTTCGGCCAGGTACTCTGAGAACGGATCGGTTTCCAGTTGCTTGATGCCCAGAGAGATGCGCTCACGCTCGGGGTCGATGGCCAGAACCACAGTTTCCAGCTCGTCGCCCTTCTTGTACTTGCGTACCGCTTCTTCACCTGTCTCATGCCAGGAGATATCGGACAGGTGAACCAGACCGTCGATGCCACCGTCCAGACCGATGAAGATACCAAAGTCGGTGATGGACTTGATCTTGCCGCTGATCTTGTCGCCCTTGGCGTAGGTACGAGCGAAGACGTCCCAGGGGTTTTCCTGGCACTGCTTCATGCCCAGGGAGATGCGACGACGCTCTTCGTCGATATCCAGGATCATGACTTCCACTTCGTCACCTACATTCACAACCTTGGAGGGGTGAATGTTCTTGTTGGTCCAATCCATTTCAGACACGTGAACCAGACCTTCCACACCTTCTTCCAGCTCGGCAAAGCAGCCGTAGTCGGTCAGGTTGGTCACCACGGCCTTGACCTTGACGCCTTCCGGGTAGCGAGCGGTAATGTTGACCCACGGGTCTTCACCCAGCTGCTTCAGACCCAGAGAAACGCGGTTGCGCTCGCGGTCGAACTTCAGGACTTTCACTTCAATATCGTCGCCGACATTGACGATTTCGCTCGGATGCTTGATGCGCTTCCAGGCCATATCGGTAATGTGCAGCAGGCCGTCAACACCGCCCAGATCTACGAACGCACCGTAGTCGGTCAGGTTCTTGACGATACCCTTGATGGTCATACCCTCTTGCAGGGTCGCCAGCAGTTCTTCGCGCTCTTCGGAGTTGGCTTGCTCCAGCACGGCACGGCGGGACACCACAACGTTGTTGCGACGCTGGTCGAGCTTGATGACCTTGAATTCCAGCTCTTTACCTTCGAGGTGGGTGGTGTCGCGCACGGGGCGAACGTCTACCAGAGAGCCCGGCAGGAAGGCACGGATGCTGGAGACATCCACGGTGAAGCCACCTTTGACCTTACCGTTGATAACGCCTTTAACCACTTCGTCGGCGGAGTGAGCGGCTTCGAGCACTTTCCAGGCTTCAGCGCGCTTGGCTTTTTCGCGAGACAGGCGGGTTTCACCGAAACCGTCTTCTACGGTTTCCAGTGCGACCTGTACTTCGTCGCCGATTTGCAGTTCCAGCTCGCCATCTTCATTGAGGAATTGGCTGGCCGGGATTACGCCTTCTGACTTGAGGCCGGCGTGTACCGTTACCCAGTCTTTGTCGACGTCGATGACAACACCGGTCACGATGGTACCCGGCTGCATATCGACGGATTTCAGGCTCTCTTCAAACAGTTCAGCAAAACTTTCGCTCATGGACATTCATGCTACCTTTTAGTACCCGCTCGATCCGCTTGTCTGTGGTGCGGTGTCACGGGTTTACCGTACTGCCAGTGGTACGGGTCAGTTTATGAAAGAGACAGTGATCCGGCTTTCGAAGCTGGCGCCAGCCGGGCTGCCCATGCCAGGGTCTGTACACAATGGTCTGGATACACGCTCTAGCAAGCGCGGCAGGCTAGCAGATCTTGGGGGAGATAGCAAGAACTGGGGCTTCGTGCGAAGTGATTGGCATCACGTCCGGGCCGGGGAGCGGAAGCCCTTTCAAGACACGCCGTAAACCCATCCCTGGGGGCTCGACGCGCGGAGTCCCTCCGCTTACGGTCTTGAAAGGGCTTCCGCTCCCCGTCCCTCAGTGCCATGTTCAGCCCAAGGTGCTTGTTCCCGGAACGTTACGCTGGCAGCGCGGAGGTTGGGTATACCGTTGCGAGACCGTCACCCGCCTGGACGGCGGGTGCAGAGCCTACAGGGATGTATTCATGGCGTGTCTCGCAACGGTATACCCAACCGGAGCACTACACGACAAAGCACCCGGATGTTCTACGAGATGCTTCTACACCCCTTCTATTAAGTCCGGCCGTAGTTGTCGTCGAAGCGCTGGATGTCGTCTTCGCCCAGGTAGGGGCCGGACTGGACTTCGATGATTTCCAGGGGGATTTTGCCCGGGTTGCTCAGGCGGTGGCGGGTGCCGACCGGTATATAGGTCGACTCATTCTCGGACAGCAGCAGCGTCTGGTCGTCCAATTCCACCTGGGCGGTGCCCTTGACGACCACCCAGTGCTCGGCCCGGTGATAGTGCATCTGCAGGGAGAGGCTCGCGCCGGGTTTGACCCGGATGCGCTTGACCTGGTAGCGGGTACCCTGGTCCACCGAGTCGTAGCAACCCCAGGGACGATAAACCTCCCGATGCTGGAGATGCTCGGTGCGGTTGTCCTGCTCAATCCGGGCAATCACCTTTTTAACCTGCTGGGCCTGACTCTTGTCAGCGACCAGAACCGCATCCGGGGTATTGATGATCATCAGGTTATTGACGCCAATGGTGGCCACCAGTTTGTCCTGGGTGAACACCAGTGTGTCGCGAGAGTCAACATCAATGGCATCGCCCACGAAGCTGTTGCCATGGTCATCCTTCTCGGACAACTCCCAGAACGACTGCCAGCAGCCCACATCGCTCCAGCCGGCGTTCAGAGGCACGCAAACCACGGCACGGCTTTTTTCCATCACCGCGTAGTCAATGGAGATGTCCGGCGCTTCGGCGAAAGCCTCCCGGTCGATGCGGACGAAGTCCAGATCGATGCTGGCCCGGTCGTAGGCCCGTTCGGCGGCCGAGAGAACGTCTGGGGAGCAGCGCTCCAGTTCGGACAGGAAGGTCTTGGCGAGGAAGACGAACATGCCACTGTTCCAGTAATAGCCGCCCTCCGCCAGATACTGCTCGGCGGTGGCCAGATCCGGTTTTTCCACAAACCGCTCTACCGGATGACTGCCCTGCCCCTCGCGCCGGGTCTTGATATAGCCATAGCCGGTTTCGGGCCGGGTGGGCTGAATGCCGAAGGTCACCAGCTTGTCGGACTCGGCGGCCTTCACCGCCTCGGCGATGGCAATCTGAAACGCCTCCACGCCCTGGATCATATGGTCCGCCGCCAACACCAACAGCGTCGGGTTATCCACCAGTGTGCGGGCCTTGACCGCCGCCAGCGCCAGTGCTGGTGCGGTATTTCGTGCCACCGGTTCAAGCAGGATGGACGCTCTGCTCTGACCGATTTCCTGCAACTGCTCCGCCACCATAAAGCGGTGCTCTTCGTTGCACACCACAATCGGGTCGCCCAGGTTGGGCACCCCCTCCAGGCGCAGCAGCGTCTGTTGCAACATTGTGGTGTCGCCAAACAGCTTGAGCAGTTGTTTCGGGTAGTGTTTGCGCGACAGGGGCCACAGGCGTGACCCGGAGCCGCCGGCAAGGATGACGGGAACTATCATTGATCAGCCCTGCCGACTCTTGAGGTACGCATCAAACTGTTCGCCAATTTCATGGTGACGAACACCGTATTCAATATTGGCCATCATGTAGCCCAGTTTCGAGCCGCAGTCGTGGCTCTTACCGAGCAGGCGGTAGGCCTCAACGGTCTCGTCGGTCACCAGAGCGTCCAGCGAGTCGGTCAACTGAATTTCACCGCCGGCGCCCGGCTGGGTTTTGGCCAGCAGATCCCAGGTGGATCTGGACAGTACGTAGCGACCGACGATGGCCATATTGGACGGCGCCGCATCGCGTTCGGGTTTTTCCACCATGCCTTTCACGGCGGCACATTGGCCTTCCTCAACTTGCGCGCCATCACAGTCGACCACCCCGTATTTGTGCACCTGCTCCCAGGGCACTTCCTCAACCAGAATCTGGCTGCTACCGGTTTCATCAAAGCGACGGGTCATGGCCGCGAGATTGTCTTTGCGCAGGTTACAGTGGTGCTTGTCGATCAATACGTCAGGCAGCATCACGGCAAAGGGCTCTTCCCCCACCACCGGGCGGGCGCACAGGATGGCGTGACCCAGGCCTTTGGCCTCGGCCTGACGCACGGAAATGACGGTCAGTCCCGGCGGAGTGATGGAGCGGACTTCCTCCAGCAGTGAGCGCTTGAGGCGCGCTTCGAGCTGGGCTTCCAGTTCAAAACTGGTATCGAAGTGGTTTTCGATGGAGTTTTTACTGGCATGGGTGACCAGAACGATCTCCTTGATGCCAGCCGCCGCCGCCTCCTCAATCACGTATTGGATCAGGGGCCGGTCGACCACGGGCAGCATCTCTTTGGGGATGGCTTTGGTGGCGGGCAGCATACGGGTGCCCAGTCCGGCAACAGGGATGACGGCTTTTTTGATCTGCATGGGTGATCTCCTTGAGTGTTGGGGGTCGTTCCCAGAGTGTTGTGTCCGGTTGATTTTTAGAGTGGAGGGTTAGAGTTGTCCGGTCGCGGCATCGGGTGAACCCCACCCTTTCACTCGTAACTTACTGATTCAGCAGCGCCAACACTTCGTCGGTTTTTTCCTGCACCAGTTTCTTGTCGCCGCGGCTTTCGGCGTTCAGGCGCACCACCGGTTCGGTGTTGGACATGCGCAGGTTGAAGCGCCAATTGTCAAACTCCATGGTGATGCCGTCGGTGCGATCAACGGCCTTGGCCTGATCCTTGTAGTGTTCGAACACCCGGTCAATGGCGGCCGCCGCGTCATCGACTTTGCTATTGATTTCACCCGGTGACGGGAAGCGATCAATGCAGTCCTGCAGCAGTTCGGACAGGGTCTGGCCTTTGCGACCAATCAGCTCGGCGACCAGCAGCCAGGGGATCATGCCGCTGTCGCAGTAAGCGAAGTCCCGGAAGTAGTGGTGGGCGCTCATTTCCCCGCCGTAAATGGCGTCCTCGCTGCGCATGCGCTCCTTGATGAAGGAGTGGCCGGTTTTGGACTGAATGGCGGTGCCGCCGTGCTTTTCGCAGATGTCTATCGTGTTCCAGGTCAAGCGCGGGTCGTGGATGATCTTGCTGCCGGGCACCTTGAGCAGAAAGGCTTCGGCCAGCAGGCCGACGATGTAGTAGCCCTCCGTGAACTCCCCTTTCTCATCGAACAGGAAGCAGCGATCGAAATCGCCGTCCCAGGCAATGCCCATATCCGCGCCGTGTTTGATCACGGCCTCACTGGTGGAAGCGCGGTTTTCGCGCAGCAGTGGGTTGGGGATACCGTTCGGGAAAGTCGGATCCGGCTCGTGGTGGACCTTGATGAATTCGAACATGGGCAGGTGCGGTTCGATGGCGTCAATGACATGCCCCGCCGCCCCGTTGCCGGCGTTGACCACCAGTTTCATGGGTTTGAGCTTGTCCTTGTCGACGTAGCTCAGCAGATGCTGGATGTAGTCTTCCAGTACCGAGCCCTTACGGTAGGCGCCTCGCTTCGACTCGTCGACGGGGGGGAACTCATTGGCCTCGGCCATGGCCTGGATATCATTCAGGCCCGTATCCCCGCTGATGGGACGGGAGCCTTCCCGCACCATTTTCATGCCGTTATAGTCAATCGGGTTATGACTGGCCGTGATCACAATACCACCGTCGGTTTTCAGGTGGCTGGTGGCAAAGTAAATCTCCTCGGTGCCGCACAGACCGATATCAATCACGTCCGCGCCACCGTCCTGCAGGCCGCGGGCGCAGGCGAGTTTCAACGACTCGCTGGTTTCCCGCACATCACCGCCGACCACAACGGCTTTCGGTTTGAGGTATTCCGCAAAGGCGCGGCCGATGCGGTAGACGATGTCTTCATTGAGCTCTTCGCCCAACTTGCCGCGGATGTCGTAGGCTTTAAAACAGGTCAGTTTCATCTTCGTTCCGTCCGGTTTGTGTTATTGGTAGTCGTTGTCCCGACACCGCCCGGGCGCCGGATTCTACCCGTCTAGCGGGTATAGCTTAAAATTCTCTCCAACACCTGCTCAATGGTCAGTTCGGTACTGTCCACCAAGTGGGCGTCGCTGGCAGGTTTCAGAGGCGACACGGCCCTTTCGCTGTCCCGCTTGTCCCGCTCCCGGATATCCGCCACCAAGGCGTCCATATCCACTTTCTCTCCTTTCTCCCGCAACTGCAAGTAGCGGCGCTCCGCGCGCGCTTCAGGGCTGGCAGTAAGAAAGATTTTGACGCCAGCATCAGGGAAGACGGTGGTGCCCATGTCACGCCCGTCAGCCACCAATCCCGGTGCCTGACGGAAATCTCGCTGTCGTTGCAGCAGCGCTTCCCGAACCGGCGGATAAGCCGCCACCCGGGACGCATTCATGCTGACCGCCTCGGTGCGGATGTCGCGGGAGACATCCTGCTCCTGCAGCAGAATTCGCGTGTCCTCGCCTGCGGCATCAAACCGGACATCCAGATGGCGGGCCACGGTGGCCACCGCCTCCGGATCATCCAGATCGGCGCCGGCGTTCATGGCCGCGAGCGCGGTCAATCGGTAGAGGGCCCCACTGTCGAGCAGGTGGTACCCGAGGCGCTTGGCCACCAACCGACTGAGGGTGCCTTTGCCGGCACCACTGGGGCCGTCAATCGCAATTACCGGGATGGGACTGTCTTCGGTCACGCGGGTTCCTTAACTGTCTTGAACGTTTTCGTTTCCGGATGAGCGCCGAGCCGGACAGCACGGCTTGCCATCAACGGATTGAGGCCTTGCCTCAAGGGGCAATGCTCTGGGCGATTTCCCGGCAGCGGGCAATGGGGTCGGCTGCCCGGGTGATTGGGCGGCCAATGACCAGGTAGTGGCTCCCCACAGCGATCGCTTCCTGTGGCGTCAGGGTCCGACGCTGGTCATCCGTCGCACTGTCCGCCGGACGAATCCCGGGGGTGACCAGGCAAAAATCCGGGCCGAGCCGCTCGCTCAACGCTCGGGCCTCCTGAGCCGAGCATACCACACCATCCAGGCCACTTTTATGACTCAAATCAGCCAGATGCAGGACCTGTTCCATTGGCGTACGGGCAACTCCGACAGAGTGCAGGTCCGCTTCCGTCATGCTGGTCAGTACCGTGACACCGATCAGTAACGGGCGTCGGCCGGAGACTTTATCCAGGGCCTCGCGGGCGGCGCACATCATGCGCTCGCCGCCGCTGGCGTGGACGTTGACCATCCAAACGCCCAGCTCAGCCGCCGCGCGCACGGCGCCTGCCGTAGTGTTGGGAATGTCGTGGAATTTCAGGTCCAGAAAAATATCGAACCCCAGCCCCTGAAGTTGCTCTACCACGGCAGGGCCACTGCGGGTAAAAAGTTCTTTGCCGACCTTGAGCCGACAGTTCTCCGGTGAAAGCCGGCGCGCCATGGTCAGGCAGTCGTCAGCGTTGTCGTAGTCCATGGCGACAACAATGCGTGGAGCCTCGGGATTGGGCATATTTTCCCCCTGTGCACAAAAAAAGCCCGGATTCAGTGAATCCGGGCTGCCATTAAAGCAAATTTGGCATCAAATTGCAGCGTCTAATCGCTGTCCGGGGAGAGGCTGAAGCGCAGCTCCAACCGGGCCCGACAATGGCCGGGGCTTAGTTGAGCGTCATATGATCGCGATTTGACTCAATGGTCGCCTCGCCAATGCCCTGCACTTCCACCAGTTGATCCAGGCTGACAAACTCGCCGTTCTCATCGCGCCAGGCCACAATGGCCTCGGCTTTTTTGGGACCAATGCCGTCGAGCTCTGACAGTGTTTCAATATCAGCGGTATTGATGTTGACGGGGGCTGACGGGGCTGCAAAAGCCACGGCGCTGAACAGCAGGGTGATGGCACACAGGAAGGATGAGATCAGTTTCATGATGAACTCCTTTTGCTTGGTTTGTTGAGTAAACAGTAAACGTCGTCCGACGACGTGGGAGTCAGATTATTCAGCGAGGAGCGTGGCGCGTAGGGGAAATGTGCGCGGCGTTTTGTAGGAAATTGCCGACAATTTTCTGAGATTTGATAGGGATCACATTGTGGGTGTGAAGGTTTCTTTGATTTTCTTGGAGATGCACTTCGTATCAGAGTGCTGCGGTTGGGCATACCCTTGTGAGACACGCCGTAAATACATCCCTGTAGGCTCATCACCCGCCGTCCAGGCGGGTGACGGTCTCACAAGGGTATGCCCAACCTCCGCGGGGGTCACTGAACGTTTCGGGAACTAGCACCCACTGGAGGCCCGGTCGCGTAGGTCGGATTAGCGGAGCGTAATCCGACCTCTCATAACTCAGTCAAGTCCCTTTATTTAATCATTTTACCTGCCTGTTGGGCACACGAGTCTGCTGGCATTGCCTGAGTCGTTGACGCACATGCCGGTGGTACTCGTGTGTTTAGCCTGTGTGCCAGCTCGAAGGCCTCCCGGATGAACGTCCATGGGGTCAACCGAACCTCTCGCATCGGATGTCCGCCTGGCGGCATCAACTCAGTTACCTTGGGTATCGCGTTCCATGGATCATCCCGCGGGCTGCCTCTTGACTACTTAGGAGCCTCAAGACTGGGCTAGAGGTCGGATCGAAGGTCAGCCCGAAGGAAGACTCGTTGCCAGCGTGTTACGGCTGGATTAACTCATTGCTCGCTCCTGTTGCTCGTCTCTGTTCGTCCTCATCGGTCGACTCGGTGGTGCTTATGCCACTTCGGCCCGGGGTGGCTCGGCAAAGAGCTTGGCCGGATCGAACCGCTTGCCTTGAGCCACATGCCACAGCGCCTTGGCCAGCTTGCGCATCAGCGCGATGATCAGTTTGCCCTTGGGGCCTCGGTGTCGGGCCAGCTTGGCGTCATACCAGGCTCTGGCCGGGCCTGATTGACGTATCAGGCGAAGGGCGGCGAAGTACAGGTAGTGGCGCACCACCCCGGGCCCTCGCTTGGTCAGCTTCAGCTGCCCTTTGTGTTTGCCGCTGGAGCGCTCTTTGAGGTTCAGCCCCGCCGCTTTCAGATAGCTGGCCGCACGCGGGTAGTCATTGGCCGAACCCAGGGCACAGTAAAGCACCACCGCGCTGTTATGGCCCAGTGCCTCGGCCATCCAGGCCAGCTCCCGGGTGTGCTCGACGTGCTCGGACAGCGCTCGCTCCAGCTCGCGGGACTGCGCCCGTGTGTCCAGCATCTCCTGGGCCAGGGCCCGGATGAGTTCGTGTTCGGTCTCGACCACCGGCACGCCCAAGGTCGTGGCGGCACTGCGCAGCAGGCCTTCGCGCTTGGACGTCTTAAGCATGTGCCCACCGACTCGGCGCAGCAGTCGGTCCGCCTGCTCCGGCTGTGCCGTCACCCGAACCGGGTCGCCGTACTCGGCCAGCAGGTGCAGCAAGCTGGCGCTCTGCAATGTCAGCCAGCACAGCGCCTCCGGCCAGTGCCGGGCCAACAACGCTTCGAGCCGATTCAGTGCCCGCTGGTGGCGCTCCTGTACCTGCTCCAGCCGATTCAGTAAGGCTCGCAGAGCTCGACGCGCTTCACTCGGCTCGCGCCAGCGCTGACTGATGCCATCCAGGTGCAGCCGGCCGATCAGGTAAGCCGCCTTGGCGTCGTGCAGGCTCGGGACCCCGTCATACACTTCAGCGGCGTCGTGCACCCGCTTGGGGCTGACCCGGTAGATTTCGGCACCCAGAGCTCTCAACTGGTAGCGCAAGGCGTCGCCATAGGTACCGGTCGGCTCCATGACCGCCTCCAGGCGCTGAGCCTTGAGGTTCGCCAGTTCCCGCAGCAGGGCCGGGCTCTGTTGCGGATGCTCCCAGCGGATGGTCTTCAGAACCGTCCGGTCCGGCTTCATCAGCGCCACGTAGAAGTCCTTCTTGGCCACATCAATCGCCAGAATCAACCGCTCGCCCGCCGTCTGCTCACGCAGTTGATCCCAGTTCACCTTCTGGAAATTTTGGGCACGATAGTTATACTTGCGCATAAGGGGACACCTCCAATGCTCTCGGTTCTTCGCACCTTGCTGTTACAGCAAGTTACCGAGTTATGAGGGTCCCCTTTCTTTTTTCTACCTTATAACTGACTACGGGGGAGCCCAACCAGCCCCCCCTAAAAGGCTCTACAGCTTAGACAGGTCTTTAGCATCCCAGTGAGGGAAGTGCTTGCGGACCAGGGCGTTCAGCTCCAGTTCGAATTCACTGAACTGGTGGTGGCTGGTTTTGGTGCGGCGCAGGCCTTCGATGACCATGCCGGCACCGACAGTGAGGTTGGTCAGCCGGTCAATCACGATGAACGAGCCACTCATCCGGTGATTCGGATAGGCATCCACCACCACCGGCTGACTGAACGACAACTCGGACACCGCAATATCGTTCAACTGCAGTTTGTCCGCCGGTTTGTGCTCCTGGGTATTCACATCCACCCGGTATTCCAGGTTATCGATGTGCCCCGAGACCAGTTTACTGGCGAACTTGAACAGATACTCCTTGCCCGGCTCGCCCGCGTCCTCATTCATCCAGACCAGATGCGCCTTGAGATGATTGGTCTGCTCCACCTTATCCGCCGCGTGCACGATCATATCGCCACGACTGACATCGATCTCGTCTTCAAGCGTGATGGTCACGGCCTGCCCGACAAAGGCTTCCTGCAGATCAGCATCGAATGTCACGATGGATTTGACCCTGCTTTTCTTGCCCGAGGGCAACACTTTGACTTCATCACCCACCTTCACGACTCCGGACACGATGGTGCCGCAGAATCCACGGAAGTTCAGGTGGGGGCGGTTCACGTACTGGACCGGGAAGCGGAAGTCCTCGAAGTTGCGCTCGGCCATAACCGGTGCATTCTCCAGGATTTCCATCAGTGTCGGGCCGGTGTACCAGTCGCAGCGCTCGCTGCGATTGACCACATTGTCGCCTTCGAGGGCGGACATGGGTACAAACTGGACATCGGTCATTCCCAGCTTTTCGGCAAAGTTGAGGTAATCCGACTTGATGTGGTTATAGACCTCTTCACTGAAACCCTCGAGGTCCATTTTGTTGACCGCGACCACAATGTGCTTGATGCCCAACAGCGATGCAATATAGCTGTGGCGACGGGTCTGGGTCATGACCCCGTGGCGCGCGTCGATCAGAATCACCGCCAGGTCACAGGTGGAGGCACCGGTGGCCATGTTCCGGGTGTACTGCTCGTGCCCCGGGGTGTCGGCGATGATGAATTTGCGTTTGGCGGTGGAGAAATACCGGTAGGCGACATCAATGGTGATGCCCTGCTCACGCTCGGCCTGCAGGCCGTCCACCAGCAGTGCCAGGTCCACTTTCTCACCGGTGGTACCGTACTTGCTGCTGTCCGAGCTGATGGATTCCAGCTGATCTTCGTAGATCATTTTGGAGTCGTGCAGCAGGCGGCCAATCAGGGTGCTTTTGCCGTCGTCGACGCTACCGCAGGTGAGGAAACGCAGTAGTTCTTTGTTCTCGTGCTGTTCGAGGTAGGCGTCGATATCGGTTTCGATCAATTCGCTTTGGTGACTCATAATTAGAAGTACCCTTCCTGCTTTTTCTTTTCCATGGAGCCGGAGCTGTCGTGATCGATCACGCGGCCCTGGCGCTCAGAGGTTTTGGTCAGCAGCATTTCCTGAATGATTTCCGGCAGCGTGGTCGCTTCGGATTCCACTGCGCCGGTCAGGGGGTAGCAACCCAGGGTGCGGAAACGCACCATTTTCATTTCCGGTTCTTCGCCCGGCTCCAGCGGCATACGGTCATCATCCACCATAATCCAGGTACCGTCGCGCTTGACGACCGGGCGCTTGGCTGCGAAATACAACGGGACCAGCGGTATCTTTTCAAGATGGATGTACTGCCAGATGTCCAGCTCGGTCCAGTTCGACAGCGGGAATACACGAATGCTCTCGCCTTTGTCGACCCGACCATTGTAAATATTCCACAACTCCGGACGCTGGTTTTTCGGATCCCAGCGGTGGTGTTTGTCGCGGAAGGAATACACGCGTTCTTTTGCCCGGGACTTCTCTTCATCCCGGCGGGCGCCACCGAACGCCGCATCAAACTTGTACTTGTCCAACGCCTGCTTGAGCGCCTGGGTTTTCATAATGTCAGTATGTTTGGCACTGCCGTGGGTAAACGGGCCCACGCCCATTTTTACCCCTTCTTCGTTGATGTGCACAATCAGGTCCCAGCCGAGTTCCTTCACACGCTTTTCACGGAACTCGATCATTTCCCTGAACTTCCAGGTGGTGTCGATATGCATCAGAGGGAACGGCGGTTTGCCTGGATAAAAAGCCTTCTGGGCCAGATGCATCATGACCGCCGAATCTTTGCCAATGGAGTAGAGCATCACGGGGTTATCAAATTCCGCTGCCACTTCACGAATGATGTGGATGCTTTCGGCTTCCAGCTGTTTCAGGTGGGTAAGATTGTATTTGTCTGACATTCCGCTCAACACTGTTTGGGGGCGGGACACGCGTTAGATGCACCCGCCCTTGGGTGACTGGGATTTAACGTAGGGCGCATTATAGAGTAATGCGCCCTGTCCTTTAATGATCGATTACTTCTAAGGATATTCCGGTCTGTTTGGCCAGCTCCACGAAGGTCGGGAACGAGGTGGCCACATTGGTGGCATCCTTGACCCGAATCGGTTGAGTGGCCCGAAGTGCCGCAATCGCGAACGACATGGCAATGCGATGGTCGTGGTGCGTTTCCACTTCACCGCCACCCATGGTACCGCCCCGGATCACAATACCATCGGGGGTGGGCCGGGCATCGATGCCGAAGGTGGTCAGGCCATCGGCCATGGCCTGGATGCGATCACTTTCCTTCACCCGCAACTCTTCCGCACCGGTCAGCACCGTCTCCCCTTCCGCGCAGGCGGCGGCGATAAACAGCGCCGGGAACTCATCAATGGCCAGCGGTACCTGGTCCTCCGGGATGTGAATACCTTTGAGCGGCGCGTAGCGCACACGGATGTCGGCCACCGGCTCACCACCGACGGTACGCTCGTTGCCGAGCGTCAGATCGGCTCCCATAGCTTTCAGAATGTTGATGACACCGACCCGAGTGGGATTGATGCCAACGTGAGTCAGCGTCAGGTCCGATCCAGGGGCAATGCTCGCGGCCACCATGAAGAAGGTGGCGGAAGAGATGTCCGCAGGCACTTCAATTCTGGTCGCGGTGAGGTGACCGCCGCCGGTGAGCTCGGCCACCGCACCGTTTTTCTTCACGGTGTAGCCAAAACCGGTCAACATGCGTTCAGTGTGATCGCGAGTCGGCGCCGGCTCGGTTACGCGGGTGGTGCCCTCGGCGTACAGCCCAGCCAGCAATACGCAGGACTTCACCTGAGCACTGGCCATGGGCAGTTTGTAGTCAATGCCTTTCAGCGCCTGCCCACCTTTGATTTTCAGTGGCGGACGGCCACCTTCAGCGGTTTCGACCACGGCCCCCATGGCACGCAGCGGGTTGGCAACGCGATCCATGGGCCGCTTGGCCAGGGATTCATCGCCACTGATCTCACTGTCAAATGCCTGCCCGGCGAGAATTCCCGACATGAGGCGAATGGTGGTCCCGGAGTTGCCAATATAGAGCGGCTTTTTGGGGGCTTTCAGGCCATGCAGGCCCACACCATGAATTTTGACCCGGCCTTCACTCGGCCCTTCAATGACCACGCCCATGTCTCGAAACGCCTGTAGCGTCGCCAGCGCATCCTCCCCTTCCAGGAAGCCTTCTACTTCGGTCACGCCCTCGGCCAATGAGCCGAGCATGATCGAACGGTGGGAAATTGACTTGTCTCCCGGCACCCGAATGGTGCCGGTCACGGCGCCGCCGGGTTGCAATAGGTAATCTATTTTTCCTGTGGTCATGGCAGGTACAAACGCTCTCTTGGCCAGAATATTGGTGAAATGATCCCGGGCGGCTTTGGCACGGGTGAAGACGCCCAGCAGATACTCGCTGTCTTCACGATCAATGGCCGCGCGCAACCGGGTCAGGTTGTCGATAAACAGATCCAGCGAATCCAGAACCGCACCCCGGTTCGCTTTCATGATGTCGTGCCACATCACCGGGTCACTGGAGGCAATGCGGGTAAAGTCCCTGAAGCCACCGGCGGCGTAGCGGAAAATGTTCGGGTTGCCGATGTCTTCGGCGAGAGTATCCACCAGCGAATAGGCGATGGCGTGCGGTAAGTGACTGGTGGCCCCAAGCACCTGATCGTGCTCTTCGACCGACATCTCCAGCACTTCAGCCCCAACCGCCTGCCACAGTGCACGCACCCGCTCCAGATGCGCTGCACCGGTCTCGGGTAGCGGCGTCAGGATGACACGATGGTGTTCGTACAGATCCGGGTTGGACGCCGTGACTCCACTGCGCTCGGAACCGGCAATGGGGTGCCCCAGTACCAGCTGGGCAGGAATCTGGCCGTAGACGGATTCGGCGGCGGAACGCACACTGCCTTTGACACTGGCTCCGTCGGTCACCGTCACTTCCGGTGAGACCTGATTGCGAATCGCGGTCAGAACCGACGTCACCGCCAGGGTCGGCACCGCGATAAAAATCACATCGCCCGCGCCCAACTCGCCCGCCACGACACCAAGGTCATCCACCACCCGATCCACGACGCCCAGCTCAATGGCTTTGCGTCCCGCATCCGGTCGGCGAACGACGCCAATGGCCTCGTTACAGGCGTGCCTCTGGCGCAACCCCATGGCGAGACTGCCCCCGATCAGGCCCAGACCGACCACCACCAGCTTGCCGATGACCGGCGTCTGATCAGGCTTTACGTGTCCCTCTGAAATGACCGACATGAGCGCCCTTAAAGAACCGCTTTCGGGTAGGAGCCGAGCAGCTTCAGATCGGCCGCCCGCGACGACACTTCCTTGAGCACCTCGCTCACTTCGACATCCTTGGCGTGACCACTGAAGTCAATAAAGAACACGTACGTCCAGGCACCCGTGCGCGCCGGCCGGGATTCAACGCGGGTCAGATCGATATGATGACGATGGAACGGCTCCAACAGGTTATGCAGGGCTCCGGGCTCGTTGCGCATGGCCACCACCAGCGAGGTTTTATCATCGCCGCTGGGCGGAACCGACTCGGTACCGATGATCAGAAACCGGGTGGAATTGTCCGGTTCGTCCTCGATCTTCTCGGCCAATACTTTCAAGCCGTACAATTCGGCAGCCATGCTGCCCGCAATGGCCGCCGCGTTCCACTCCCCTTTCAGGCGCTTGGCCGCTTCCGCATTGCTGCTGACGGCAATCCGTTCGGCATTCGGATAATGCGCGTCCAACCACTTGCGACACTGGGCCAGAGACTGTGAGTGGGAGTAAATACGGCTGATATTTTTCACGTGGGTGACATCGGATATCAACAGGTTCTGATGAATCCGAAGCTCGACTTCACCACAGATTTTCAGGTTGGAGGTCATGAAGTTATCCAGGGTGTGATTGACCACACCCTCGGTGGAGTTCTCCACCGGGACCACCCCGTAGTTGACTGCACCGGCTTCCACTTCGCGAAACACTTCATCAATGGCCGAGAACGGCAAGGCGATGGCGGAGTGACCGAAATGTTTGAGCGCCGCCTGCTGGGTAAAGGTGCCCTCGGGCCCCAGAAACGCCACTTTGATCGGCTGTTCCAGGGCCAGGCAGGCCGACATGATTTCCCGGAACAGTCGCGCCATTTCCTCGTTGCTCAGCGGACCCTGATTGCGCTCCATGGCTTTACGCAGCACCTGGGCCTCACGCTCGGGACGGTAAAAACTTTTCGCCGCTTCTTCCGGGTTTGCGCTCTTTTTGACTTCAGCCACTTCCTGGGCACACTGAGCCCGCTCGGAAATCAGTTTGCCAATCTGGTCGTCGATCGCATCGATGCGATCGCGCAGCGCCTTCAGTTGTTCAGATTCGTTCATAGAAGCATCGTTTACCATTGAGAAGGCACCCGTTGGGTGCCTGTCGTCGTGTTTTTTCGGCACCGCTATGGGTGCCAAAAAAGTCACCCGTTACTCGGCGCCGTCTTCTTCTACCAGGGACTCGCCGCTTTCTTCGTCTTCTTCGATGCGCTCCACGCCTTTGACGTGCTCACCCTCTTTCAGGCGAATCAGACGCACACCCTGGGTGTTACGGCTCAATACCGAGACTTCATCCACCCGGGTGCGCACCAGCGTGCCCATGTCGGTGATCATCATGATTTCTTCACCGTCGAGCACCTGCACCGCGCCCACCACCGAGCCGTTGCGATCGGTGGTCTGCATGCCGATAACGCCCTGAGCGCCGCGACCCTTGGTGGGGAACTCTTCCACCGGCGTGCGCTTACCATAACCGTGCTCACTGACGGTCAGCACTTTACCGCCCTCCTGCGGAATTACCATGCCAACCACCTGATACTCGTCGTCCATGCGAATACCGCGTACACCTCGGGATACTCGACCCATGGAACGTACGGTGGACTCCTTGAAGCGCACGGTTTTACCACTGCTGGAGAACAGCATCACATCACGGTCACCATTGGTGATGGCGGTGAACGCCAACGAATCTCCTTCGTCCAGCTCGATCGCTTTCAGGCCGACACTGCGCTGGCGGGAGAACTGATCCAGCGGGGTTTTCTTGACCGTGCCGCGACGGGTCGCCATGAAGATGAAGTGGTCTGCGTCATAATTCTTGACCGGTAGAATCGAGGTGATCCGTTCGTCATTTTCCAGCGGCAACAGATTCACTACCGGCCGCCCCCGGGATTGACGCCCGGCCACCGGAATCATGTACACCTTGAGCCAGTAGACCTTACCGGCATTGGTGAAACACAAAATGGTGTCGTGGGTGCTGGCAATCAGCAGGTGCTCAACAAAGTCCTCATCCTTCACCGCCGTGGCCGACTTGCCCATACCCCCGCGACGCTGGGCCTGGTAATCGTCCAGCGGCTGCGTCTTGGCGTAACCATTATGGGAAATGGTCACGACGCGGTTTTCCTCGGCAATCAGGTCTTCGGTGGTCAGATCCAGCGTGGAAGCGGTAATTTCGGTCAGGCGATCGTCGCCATAGTCGGTCATCACCTGCTCAAGCTCTTCACGGATGACTTCCAGCAGACGCTCGGGGCGGTTCAGAATGTCCAGGAAACCGGCGATCTGCTCGAGTTTCTCTTCGTACTCGGACAGCAGCTTGTCGTGCTCCATGCCGGTCAGGCGGTGCAGACGCAAATCCAGAATCGCTTGCGCCTGGGCAGCCGACAGATAGTAAGCACCGTCGTGTACGCCAAACTCTTTGCCCAGATCTTCCGGCTTGCAGGCATCGTCGCCCGCCCGCTCCAGGAAAGCGGACATCTGACTGATGTCCCAGCCCCGAGCCATCAGACCTTCTTTGGCCTCCGCCGGCGACGGCGAGGCTTTGATCAACTCGATCACCGGATCGATATTGGCGATGGCCATGGCCAGGCCTTCGAGAATATGACCCCGCTCGCGCGCCTTGCGCAGCAGGTAGACGGTCCGGCGGGTCACCACTTCGCGGCGGTGACGGACGAAGGCTTCGAGCAGCTGTTTGAGGTTCAACAGTTTCGGCTGACCATCCACCAGCGCCACCATGTTGATGCCGAACACGGTCTGCAACTGGGTCTGGGCGTAGAGGTTGTTCAGCAGGACTTCGCCGGACTCGTTGCGCTTGACCTCGATCACGATACGCAGACCGTCTTTGTCCGACTCATCGCGCAATTCGCTGATGCCGTCGATCTTTTTGTCCTTGACCAGCTCGGCAATCTTCTCGATCAGACGCGCCTTGTTCACCTGGTAGGGAATCTCGTGCACCACAATGGTCTCACGACCGGTTTTCGGATCTTCTTCCACTTCCGCTTTGGCGCGCACGTAGATACGACCACGGCCGGTGCGATAGGCCTGAACAATGCCCGCGCGGCCGTTGATGATCGCCCCCGTGGGGAAATCCGGCCCGGGGATGTGTTCCATCAGGTCATCAATGCTGATGTCTTCGTCGTCGATCAGCGCCAGACAACCACGGACCACTTCCCTCAGGTTGTGTGGCGGGATATTGGTGGCCATGCCCACGGCAATCCCGGAGGAGCCATTGACCAACAGGTTGGGAATACGGGTGGGCAGCACATCGGGGATGCGCTCGGTGCCGTCGTAGTTGTCGACGTAATCGACGGTTTCCTTGTCCAGGTCCGCCAGCAGATCGTGGGCGATTTTGGCCATCCGCACTTCGGTGTAACGCATGGCCGCCGCGCTGTCGCCATCAATGGAGCCGAAGTTGCCCTGCCCGTCCACCAGCATGTAGCGCAGGGAGAACGGCTGCGCCATCCGCACCACGGTGTCGTACACCGCCGAGTCGCCGTGCGGGTGGTATTTACCGATCACGTCACCGACCACACGGGCCGACTTGAGGTAGGGCTTGTTCCAGTCGTTCTTGAGTTCGCTCATGGCGAACAGAACGCGCCGGTGCACAGGCTTGAGGCCATCGCGCACATCCGGCAGGGCCCGTCCCACAATCACGCTCATGGCGTAGTCGAGATAGGACTGTTTGAGTTCGTCTTCGATGTTGACGGGTGAAACTTCTTTCGCTAATTCGCCCATGGACTCGCTGAGTTCCTTATTATCAAACGTCGGAGAAGCAGCCCTTACCGGGGAGGCCGGTAAAGCCCCCTGAGCCATGCTCGACGGGCCCTCTGAGGCCCACCAAGGCAGTATCCAGGCTGCCGCACAAAGGGCGGAATACTACCATAAAAACGGGCTAAGGGGGTGATTTCAGGGCGTTTTTCGAGCAATGAGGGCCTGCATGCCACAGGCCAATAAGGGTATACTGGCGGCCTTTGGACAAAGTTGTATGCAGGATTCCTTTTATGTCAGCCCCGCAAACCGTCAGCCTGATCATCAAAGCCCGCTGGATCGCGCCAGTCGTACCGGAAAATCAGGTGTTTGAGCACTGCGCCCTGGTCATCGACAAAGGGGTCATTCAGGCCCTGGTCCCTCAGGAGGAGGCCGATAAGCGTTACGACGCCCAGCAGGAGATCTTCCTGGGCAACCACCTGCTGATCCCCGGGCTGGTCAATGCCCACGGACACGCGGCCATGAGCCTGCTGCGAGGCTACGCGGACGACCTGCCCCTGAAACAGTGGCTGGAAGACCACATCTGGCCCGCCGAAGGCCAGTGGATCAACGAGGACATGGTGCGCGACGGCACCGAACTGGCCATAGCCGAGATGATCCGCTCCGGGACCACCTGTTTCAGCGACATGTACTTTTTCCCCGAACAGGTGGCTCAGGCGGCCCAACAGGCTCACATGCGGGCTCAGGTGAATTTCCCGGTGTTTGACGCCTCCAGCGCCTGGGGCCAGGGCCCGGAGGACTACTTCCGCAAGGGGCTGGCCCTGCACGATGATTTTCGCGCCAGCCAACTGGTCCGGATCGGCTTTGGGCCCCACTCACCCTACACCCTGTCCGATGAACCTCTGACACGTATCGCCACTCTGGCTCAGGAGCTGGACGCCCCTATTCACATCCACCTCCACGAAACGGCACAGGAGGTCGACGACTCGCTCGAGCGCTACGGCAAGCGCCCGGTCCAACGTCTCGCCGATCTGGGCCTGTTGTCTCCCCTGACACAGTGTGTCCATATGACCCAGGTAACCGATGACGATATCGCTCTGCTTCGGGACAGTGGTGCGCAGGTGGTGCACTGCCCCGAGTCCAACATGAAGTTGGCCAGTGGATTCTGCCCGGCGCAGCGACTGCTGGACGAGGGTATAAACGTCGCACTGGGCACCGACGGCGCCGCCAGCAATAACGACCTGGATCTACTGAGCGAAATGAAGACCGCCGCCCTGTTGGCCAAGGCCGTCGCCGGCCGTGCCGACGCCCTGGATGCCCACAGCGCCCTGCGCATGGCCACCCTGAACGGCGCGCGCGCCCTGGGGCTGGAGGAGCAGATTGGCAGCCTGGAGGTGGGAAAAGCCGCGGATATCACCGCCATCGAATTGAGCGATTTACCCTCGCAGCCCGTATATCACCCGGTGTCGCAACTGGTGTATACCAATAGCGGACACAAGGTCAGCCACGTCTGGGTCGCGGGCAAGGCGCTGTTGCTGAGCCGGCAGTTACAGACCCTGAACGAGCGCGAACTGATCGGCAAGGCACGCTGGTGGGCCAAGCAGATTCAGGGGCAGCACGGATAAAAAAGCACCGCATGGGTGCCCTGCGACACTGGACACCCATGCTGGGGCAGACCACACATCAACCGATACTCGTAGGGCACCCATGTGGTGCCGATACCCGGAGAACAACCATGAGCAACGTCGATGCGGCCGAAGTCGCCAAATTTGAGGCCCTGGCCAGTCGCTGGTGGGATCGCAACAGCGAATTCAAACCTCTGCACGACATCAATCCGCTGCGCGCCAATTTTATCGACGAACATTCCCCGGTCGCCGGACGCAAGGTGCTGGACGTGGGCTGCGGTGGTGGCATCCTCAGCGAAGCCCTGGCCCAGCGCGGTGCCCATGTCACCGGTATCGATATGGGCGAAGCGCCCCTCGGCGTGGCCCGGCTGCATGCCCGGGAGTCGGGGCTGAACATCGACTACCGTCAGATGACCGCCGAGGCTCTGGCCGAACAGGAGCCCGGTCAATACGACATTGTCACCTGCCTGGAAATGCTTGAGCATGTACCGGACCCGGCCTCGGTTATCGCCGCCTGTGCCGCCCTGGTCAAACCCGGAGGCCACGTTTACTTCTCGACCATCAATCGCAACCCCAAGGCCTACGTCTTCGCCATTGTGGGCGCCGAATATGTGCTCAAGCTATTGCCCAGGGGAACGCACGACTATCGTAAATTCATCCGCCCCTCCGAGCTGTCGCGCTGGATGCGCGCTGCCGGCCTGGAGCTGAAAACCCTGACCGGCATGACTTACAACCCGCTGACCAGAACCTACAAACTCGATCCAAACGATGTCAGTGTCAATTACCTGCTCCATGCCCGCCAGGTGGGCTGACCAATGATCGAGAAGCCCCCGGCAAGAGAACATCTTCCGATCCGCGCCGTGATGTTCGACCTGGATGGTACGCTGCTGGATACGGCGCCGGATTTCGTGGTGGTGGTCAACCGACTGTTGGCCGAGTACGATCGAGCGCCCCTGGCCGACGCCACCATCCGCCGCAGTGTATCCAATGGCGCCCGGGCGCTGGTTCAACTGGCCTTTGGCGTTGCCCCGGGCCACCCGGATTTCGAACCCCTCCGGATTCGCCTTCTGGAGCTCTACAGTGACCACCTGGCGGTACACACCAGACTCTTTCCCGGACTGCAGGCACTGCTGCATGCCTTGGGGGAGCGGCAGATTCCCTGGGGGGTGGCCACCAACAAGCCGGCGGCCTACACCCTGCCACTGATGACGCAACTGGACCTGAAGCCGGCGCCGGAGAGCATCATCTGCCCGGACCACGTCAAGGAGCGCAAACCGCACCCGGAATCGCTGTTTCTGGCCGCCAAGCATCTGGGTTGTGAGCCTGCGCACATCGTGTATGTTGGCGATCATCGGCGCGACATTGAATGCGGCCAGCAGGCCGGTGCCATTACCATTGCCGCCGCCTACGGATACATCGAAGAAGGCGACGATGTCGACGCCTGGGGCGCGGACTACCGCGTTGACCATGGCCGGGACATTCTGCCCATTCTGGAACGCCTGCTCTGAGGCGCAATGGCGTTACTGACCAATACCGAGCGTACATCGACAAGAGTTCAACTATGACACTACCGGACAATTACCAACCCGCCCCCAGCCTGCTCAAGGATAAAGTGATTCTGGTCACCGGCGCCGGGGATGGCATAGGGCGGGTCGCGGCGAAAACCTTTGCCGAGTATCGGGCCACCGTGGTACTACTCGGACGAACGATGGCAAAACTTGAAAAAGTGTACGACGAGATCGAACAGGCCGGCGGTCCCCAGCCCGCCATTTACCCCATGAACCTTGAAGGCGCCACGGAGAAGGACTACCGCGATCTGTCCGACACCCTGTATCAGGAATTCGGTAAGCTCGACGGGATTCTGCACAACGCCAGTGACCTGGGAGAGCGAACCCCCATTGCCAACTACGCCGCCGACACCTGGTTGCGGGTGATGCAGATTAACGTGAATGCGCCGTTCATGCTGACTCAGGCCCTGCTGCCGCTGCTCGAGCAATCCGGAAACGCCAGCATTGTATTTACCAGCTCGGGGGTCGCCCGGAAAGGTCGTGCCTATTGGGGGGCCTACGCGGCCTCCAAGGCGGCGCAGGACAATCTGATGCAGACCCTCTCCGAAGAGCTGGACGGTGCCCTGCCGATCCGGGCCAACAGCATCAATCCCGGTGCCACCCGCACCCGGATGCGGGCGGCGGCCTACCCGGCAGAAGATCCGCGCACGCTGCCGACGCCCGAGTCGCATATGCCGTTGTATCTGTATCTGATGGGAGAGGATTCGATGGGTGTGAATGGGGAGATTTTTGCGCCGTAATCCGCCTCCGCCGGATCAATACTCTACCGGTGTTCCTGCATGGCCTGCAGGAGTGAGGCTTCGGCCCGGGACAGGCCACAGCGGCGGGCGACTTCTTCGACACTGCCCCCCATGCGAAACAGCTGATTGGCTTCAGTGTAGGGAAAGTCCTGTTCCGAGGATGCCTCGGACGCTCCGCCCGCCCCCTGGGCCAGGCGCCTCTCCATGGCAATCAGGCGATTGCCCATACCAATGGCGGCACTGTTGGCTACCGCCAGCTCGCTTTCCAGACGACGGTGGCTGGAGCGCACCTGATCCAACTGGCGATGACTGGCCCGCAGTGCCACCAGGGCCACCGCCATCGCCATCACGCTCAGTGCCAGGCTCAACCCGATCGCCAGCAGCATCCAGTTCATCCGCTAAATCTCATCCAGCTCCGCCCACTCTTCATTGGTGAGCAATTTATTCAGGTCAATCAGAATCAACAGTTCGTCGTTTTTGTGGCACACCCCCTGAATGAACTTGGCGCTCTCTTCATTACCGACATTCGGCGCCGTTTCAATTTCGGACTGATTCAGATACACCACTTCCGCCACACTATCCACCATGATACCAATCACGTGGTTGTCGGTTTCGATGATCACAATCCGGGTATTGTCCGTGACTTCCCCCTCGGCCAGACCGAACCGGTGACGGGTATCGATCACCGTGACCACGTTGCCCCGCAAGTTGATAATACCGAGCACATAGGGAGGTGCGCCCGGCACCGGGGCAATTTCGGAATAGCGAAGGACTTCCTGCACTTGCATGACGTTAATACCGTACGTCTCGCCGTCCAGCCGGAACGTCACCCACTGCAGAACCTGGTCGTCCCCGCCTTTGCTTTGTTGCTTACTGTTTTTGGTACCTGTCGCCATACATCAAGTCCTCAATAGCTCATGCTTTTCATCATTATGCATTGTTACGCACTATAGCTGATATCGCGGCGGTTCGCTGCGTGTTTCCGGCGCCTACCCCCGCGCAGTTCAGGCCCGTTTGCGATCCGCCTCCATCAGCAGTTGGCCAATACGCGGAATATCCAGCAGCGCACACATGTGCTCTTTGACCGTCCCGGCCAACCAGGGACGACGGCTGCGTTCGGTCCGCCACTTCACGTCTTCCGGATCGAGGCTGATCGGCTGATTGACCGAGTCCACCGCCAACCCCCAGGGCACGCCATCAATGGAAATGACATACTCCGCCGTTTCAACGAACCGTTCGTCATAGCGCTCCGGCATGACGAATCGCGCCGTATTGACCGTGCGTATTTTTCCGGTCGGCGTCGGCAGCAGTCCCATAAACCAATCCGCCTGCCCGAACAGCGGCGTCAGTTCATCGGTCAGAGGCTGAATCTGACCCAGTGCGATCAGCGGCACCGCAAGCGTCAGGCCGGACACCTTGAACAGCAGTACATCGAACCGTTCCTGCGCCCAAACCGGGCGCCCGTTGACCAGCCATTCGACATCTTTCAACCGGAATTGCCCGGCTTCGGGTTCTGGCATCAGTTCCTGTGCCGAAGGGGTTGGCACCGTTTCAGCCGTATCATTCTCCGGGACTTCGGGAGCCAATGGTTCGGCCAATTTCACCCGGGGCTGGGGCGTCACCCTCGCCGCTGGCGCGTCGGTTGTGGGCTCAATGGTCGGCGCAGACACCTTGGGCTCGACCACAACAGGCCGAGTGATGCTCCGCGCCTGAGCGGGTCGCGTCTGCGTTTTCGCAGAGGTCACAGTGCCGGCTTTCAAGGGCGTGGCGGCGCTGTACAGCAATTTCTGCAACCGCTCGCGCTGATCATCGACCGGATCCGCATAAGCCGTCTCAGACGGCGCCGTCAGCAAGTCATCCAGGTACGCTTGCAGCAACCCCTGGGGATCTTTGGGTGAGTGTTTCATGCCGAACCTCCCGCCGCGACCGTTGCCGCCGAAGGTTCTTTTTTCAACAACCATTTGTACAGGGAGCGATAAGCGTCCACCCCCCGACTGTCCGGCTCAAACTGGTGTGGCGGTACGCCCGCCTTGCTGGCATCCCGGAACTTGGTGTCGACCGGAATCATCCCGGGCCAGACCTGGGTGGGGTAGGTATTGCGGATGGTCAGTAGGCTACTGACCGAGGCTTGAGTGCGCCGATCGAACATGACCGGCACCACATGATATTCCAGCGGCCGTTTGCGAGACCGACTCATCATCTCCAGGGTATTCACCATCCGCTCCAGCCCTTTCAGGGCCAGAAACTCGGTCTGCACCGGCATCACCAGCCGGTGCGCGGCGGCGAGCGCATTGATCATGAGCACACCAAGCAGGGGCGGCGTATCCACCAGCACCAGATCGTAGTCGTCATACACCTGCGCGAGCGCACGGGTCAGCACCAGGCCCATGCCCTCCTGCCCCACCGCGTGGCGTTCCAGCGTCGCCAGCGCCGTGGCCGAGGGCAGAAGGTCCAGGTTCTTGAAATCGGTTTTCTGGATCAGCTTTTTCACGCGCTCGGGATAGAGCTGTTTGCGCTCCTCAAACAGCGTGAAAACACTGCTGCGGGCCGTGTCAGGATCTTGACGGAAATAGGTGCTCAGAGAGCCGTGAGGATCCAGGTCCAACAGCAATACACGCCGGCCCTGCTCGGCGGCAAGCCCGCCCAGGGCCACGGTGGTGGTGGTCTTACCGACCCCACCTTTCTGATTGGCAATACTCCAGACGCGCAACAGATGCGATCCTCGTTGTCGATGGTCCGATCGGTGTGTCGGCGCACAGCACCAATATTCCGCAGACCTATCCGGTTTACTCCACTAAGCGCCACGATCAAGCAACGGCCATGCCATATGAAATGGCCAGACTAGCGCTGCCGGGGCAGATCGGGGTCACTACTGAAGAGCAGTCCCCCACCCTCCAACTGTACCGGCTCCACTGGCGCGGCGGATTCGGCGCTGTCACCCGAAGAGCTATCGGCCTCCGGGCCGGATTCTTGAGGTGCGCTTTCCGGGGCAGCCTCTCGCGGCGGCAGAAACCCGTCTCCCGCGCCGTTCTCATCCAGCGCCGCACTCGGGCGTTGTATCGCTTCGCGGGCAATCATCAAGGCAACCCGTCGATTTTGAGCTCGGCCCTGTGGCGTGTCGTTCGCGGCGCTGGGCTGGTGTTCACCATACCCGACAGCGGACAATCGTTGTGCCGAGACGCCGGCTCCAGACAACAGTTTGACGATGGCACTGGCCCGCGCGGCCGACAACTCCCAGTTGCTGGGGTAACGAAGATTGCGGATGGGCTGATTGTCCGTGTGCCCCTCTACCTGAATCGGGTTGTCGTACTCCGCCAACAGGCGGGCCATTTCGGCAAAAATATCCCGGGCCTGGCCACTCAACTCCGCGCTGCCCGACTCAAACAGAATACTGTCCCGCAGCTCGACTTGCAGCCAGTACTCGTTCGCGTACACTTCCAGGAGGTCATCGCCAATCAGGTCGGAAAACCGCTCGCTGATACGTTCCGCCAGTTCTCCCAGCTCACCCAACCCCTCTTCACCCGCAAGACCTCCCGACTCCCCCAGCCTCGGCTGTTCGGTATCCCCACGATCGTCGCCACGAATATCGATCGCACTGGCCGACGGTGAGCGGGACGGCTCGCCGACCTGAATGGGCCGGTTCGTGCGCGCCGGCTCAAAGGCCTCCATCAGGGTATCAGACAGCACCCGGTATTTACTTTCATTGACCTGGGAAATGGAATACATCACCACAAAAAACGCAAACAGCAGCGTAATGAAATCCGCGTAGGACACCAACCAGCGCTCGTGATTCACGTGCAGTTCTGTGGGGCGACGGCGCGGCATGGGCAACCTCTACTTGTGCAGGTAGCCGTTGAGTTTCATTTCGATAGAGCGCGGATTCTCGCCATCGGCAATGGCAATAATGCCCTCGATCATCAGTTCCCGGTAATGGGAGCGCTCGTTGATACACATCTTGAGTTTGTTGGCGATGGGCAACAGAAACAGATTGGCCAGCGCAACCCCGTAGATGGTCGCGACAAACGCCACCGCGATACCGGGCCCAAGCTGTTCGGGGTCAGCCAGGTTGCGCATCACATGAATCAGCCCCATCACTGCCCCGATGATCCCGATCGTCGGCGAGTAGCCGCCCATACTTTCATAAAACCGTACGGCGTCCTGGTCGCGTTGTTCACTGAGCACCAACTCATTTTCCATGACCCGGCGGATGACTTCCGGCTCGCTGCCATCAACCATCAGTTGTAATCCTTTGCGCGCAAAGGGATCTTTTTCATTGTCAGCAATCTGCTCCAGACCAAGCAAACCCTGCTTCCGAGCGGTTACCGACCAGCGAACGATCTGGTCAATGCCACCGCGAAACGCGTTGACCGGCGGTCGGAAAATCCAGGGAAATATCTGCAGGGCCCGCTTGAGGTGAACCTTCGGCGTCTGCAGCATGGCTGCCCCCAGGGTACCACCGATCACAATCACCGCAGCGGGACCATTGAGCAGGGAAGAGAGACTACCCCCCTCAGCAAAGTTGCCGCCAATCAGGGCCGCAAAGCCGATGATGACACCGAGTATGCTGAGGATATCCATGTCAGCAGACCTCGCGAACGAGTCTGGGGCCGATGTCTTTCAGGCTGAGCACCTTGTCCGACAGCCCCGCCTTGGCTACGGCCATCGGCATTCCGTAAATCACGCAGCTGGCTTCATCCTGGGACCAGATGGTCGAGCCCGCGCTCTTGAGCATACGGGCACCTTCCCGACCATCGGCTCCCATCCCGGTCAGCACTACACCGAGGACTTTATTGCCATAGTGCTTGGCGGCTGAACCGAACGTGATATCCAGGGAGGGTTTGTAGGTCATTCGCTCGTCTTCAACGATGCGCAGCCCGCCGCGTGCATCCAGCATCATCTGCTTGCCACCGGGAGCCAACAGGGCCACGCCCGGCTGCAGCGTGTCCCCTTCCTTCGCTTCCCGCACCTGTATCTGACACTGGCGGTTAAGGCGCTCGGCAAACGCCCGGGTAAAATTCTCCGGCATGTGCTGCACCAGCACGATGGGCAGAGGAAAGGTGGCGGGCAGATTGACCAGCACATCGGTAAGCGCCACCGGCCCACCGGTGGAGGCTCCGATAACCAGGAGTTTGTAGCTGCCACGGGGGCGAGGAGGTGTTTGTGGTTCCCGAACCGGTGGCTTTTCAGCCGGCTGGGGCGATTGCAGGCGTGTCGCCTCTCGAGAAGCGGAAGCCGATGCGCGAGCCTGCCGCCCCAAGGTGAGCAGCCGCTCGTGCAGTTTATCGCGCAGCCCCTGGGCGTTGCGGGAGACTTCGCCGAAGTCCTTGGGCATAAAGTCCATGGCGCCGGCTGCGAGCGCATCCAGCGTAATGCGTGCGCCCTCGTAAGTGAGCGACGAGAACATCAGAATCGGCACCGGCCGGTCCGCCATGATGTGGCGCACCGCGGTAATGCCGTCCATCTCCGGCATTTCAAAATCCATGGTGACCAGGTCCGGGCGCAGGGAGCGGGCCTGCTCCACCGCCTCACGGCCGTTGGTCGCGGTTCCCACGACCGAGAGATCCGGGTGTTGATCGATCATTTCTTTCAGTCGCTGACGAAAGAAGTTCGAATCATCTACGATTAACACCCTCAATGGCATTGTCGCTAACTCCAGCCTGTTCAGTAAGTCCGCCCCTCCTACCGGAGAGCACAAAAGTCAATGGGGATTATACGCCGCCGGCATAGCGCTTGAGCAACCCCGGAATATCGAGTATCAACGCCATGGTCCCGTCGCCGGTGATGGTGGCTCCGGCCATACCGGGTGTGCCCTGGAGCATTTTACCCAGAGGTTTGATCACCACCTCTTCCTGCCCGATGAGTTGATCGACCACGAATCCCACCATGCGGGTACCAATGGCGACAATGACCACGTGGGCTTCGCGTTCACGGGCCTGCCGCGGGCCGGTGATCAGCCAGTCTTTCAGGTAGAAAACCGGGATGGCCCGATCGCGGATGGTCACGCACTCCTGACCATCCACCGTGTGCGTTCTGGACATATCCATATGGAAAATTTCCTGCACGCTGGCCAACGGCAAAGCGAAGGCCTGCTCCGCCAACATCACCATCAGCGTCGGCATGATGGCCAGAGTCAACGGGACTTTGATATTGAGCCGGGTTCCCTCGCCCTTGGTGGACTGGATTTCAATGGTGCCGTTGAGCTGGGTGATCTTGGTCTTGACCACATCCATGCCCACGCCCCGACCGGACACATCGGAAATTTCCTTCTTGGTGGAAAAGCCCGGTGCAAAGATGAGATTAAACGCTTCGGTGTCCGACAGACGGTTGGCGCTATCGCGATCCATAACGCCCTTCTCAACGGCAATGTCCCGCAACTTGTCAGGATCCATGCCGGCGCCATCATCGGTGATTGACAGCAGAATGTGATCGCCCTCCTGTTCCGCCGCGAGTACCACCTTACCGGTGCGGGGTTTGCCGTTCGCCTCACGCAGATCGGGCAATTCGATGCCGTGATCCACGGAGTTGCGCACCAGGTGAACCAGAGGGTCGGACAGGGCTTCAACCAGGTTTTTATCCAGATCGGTCTCCTCGCCCACCAGCTCCAGATTCACCTCTTTTTTCAGGTTGCGAGCCAGGTCGCGCACAACACGGGGAAAGCGACCAAATACTTTCTTGATCGGTTGCATCCGGGTTTTCATGACGGACGTCTGCAGGTCGGCGGTCACGACATCGAGGTTGGAGACGGCCTTGGCCAGTGCCTCATTTTCAATATCGTCCCCCAGGCGCACAAGACGATTGCGCACCAGCACCAGCTCGCCCACCATGTTCATGATTTCATCGAGACGCTGCGTATCAACGCGCACCGTCGTCTCCGCCGGGGCCGGCCCCCCGTCGCGGTCACCGGGCTTGCCGGAGGGGCGCGCTGCCGGCGGTTTCCTGCCGTCGCCCGCGCCGCCGCCAGCCGGCGCGGGCGGTGCACTCGACGCGACCTCGGGAGCCGGCGCCTTCACGCTCTCGGGTTTGGCCGGAGCGCTCTCCCCCGGCTTCTTGCGGGTCGGGCCCTGGCCCTTACCATGCAACTCATCCAGCAGCGACTCAAACTCGTCGTCACTGATCAGGTCGTCGGCCGGCGGACTGTTCGATTCCGGCTTTTTACTCTCGCCCCGGGGCTTGGCAGACGCCGCCTGCGGAGCATCATCCGCCCTGGCTGGCGCACCGGTACCGGGACCTTTGCCCTTGCCGTGCAACTGATCCAGCAGGGCTTCGAATTCGTCGTCATCAATTTCGTCACTGCCCGGCGCGGAGGCGGCAGGCGGGTCAGCCGGCCGGCTGGCGCCAGGCCCCTTACCCTTGCCGTGCAGTTCGTCCAGCAAGGCTTCAAACTCGTCTTCCTGAATCACATCACTATTGTCGGACGGGCGCGTTGATTCAGATCCGGTTTTAGCGGGAGCGGCGCCGGGCTCATCGGCAATCGCATCCAGTAGCTGCTCAAACTCATCATCGGTAATGTCGCCCTGCGCATTGGCCGTTTCGTGCCCGGCCTGCACATCCGACTCGGTGCCCTCCGCGTTCGCCGGCGCCGCATCGGCGCCACCACCAATCGGTTCACCGTTTACCAGTCGTTGCAGGGTATCAATCAGTTGAGGATCGGCGTGCGCCATTTCTTCCCGTTGGGACACTTCCGCGAACTGCTGATTGATGGTATCGAGCGACTGCAGTACCACGTCCATCAGTTCGGGCGTGACCTGGCGCTGACCGTTACGCAGTACGTCAAACAGGTTCTCTGTCACATGACAGCACTCCACCATCGGGTCAAGCTGGAGAAATCCGGCGCCCCCTTTGACGGTGTGGAAACCACGGAAAATCGCATTGAGCAAATCAGCGTCGTCAGGGCGCTGCTCCAACTCGACCAGCTGCTCGGAGAGTTTCTCCAGTATTTCACCTGCTTCGACCAGGAAGTCCTGGAGGATTTCTTCGTCGTCACCGAACCCCATTCAGCGCTCCTATCAAACCTTTCTCACCGGTTATTGTCATCGGATGGCCATCCTCGGACGGCCAACCTGGCGCGCAGCGCGCCTGCGGGTGAACCCTGTTCCAACCCGGATTAAAAACCCAGGCTCGACAGCAAATCGTCCACTTCGTCCTGACTGGATACCACGTCAGCCCGTTCGCTGGCGTTCATCTGCGGCCCCTCTCCGGAGCTCAGTTGACGTTTTTTCACTGCCGCTTCTTCACTATCGGCATCGGGGACAAAACCTGTAACATCTTCCACCTGAGCCGCAATCCGGACCAGACTGACCAGATCCTGTTCGACGTCATTGATCAGTCCAATCACCCGCTTGAGCACCTGGCCGGTCAGGTCCTGAAACCCTTGTTCGAGGACAATTTCCTGCAAGTTACGCCCTATGGTCTCAGTGCCGGTGACCATTTGCCCGAGAAACTCATCCATCCGGTGGTACAGCTCGCGAAACTCGTCCGGACTCATTTCCCGACGTTTGAGCCTGGCCCACTCTTCCCTCAAGGAGCCGGCTTCCTGCCCGAGATTGGTGGCAATAGGGGCCGACTCGTCCACCATATCCATGGTTTTTTCGGCCGCCTGCTGAGTCAGGTCGATGACATAATTCAGGCGGTTGGACGCGTCCCGGATTTCGGAGTTTTTGATATCCGGTGGTTCCGAGCTGAGATCACCGTCGACATTGAAGTTGACAATCGCATCGTGCAGGCCACGGGTCAGACGCCCGACAGACTGGAAAATATGCCGGTCGCGCACTTCGGTGATCGCGTGAATCAGCTGAGAGGCCTCTTCATACTGGTCCCCCTGAAGTTTGTCGACCAGCAGCTTGGCGCACTCTTTCAGCTCGGAAATGAACTCATCGTTTTCATGCAACTGGGATGTTGAAGCCATGAATAAGCCTTATTGTCGCTGTGGCCGGTGCGCCAGCGCACCGGCGGCGCGTGGTTTAACCAACGCGTTCAAAAATTTTCTCGATCTTTTCCTTGAGCGCAGCCGCGGTAAACGGTTTGACCACATACCCGTTCACGCCGGCCTGGGCGGCTTCAATAATCTGATCGCGCTTGGCTTCAGCGGTCACCATCAGCACCGGCAGGGCATGCAGCTTCTCGTCCTCACGCACTGCACGCAGCAAGTCGATACCGGTCATACCGGGCATGTTCCAATCGGTCACCAGGAAGTCAAAGTCGCCGCTGCGCAGCATGGGCAAGGCCGTTACCCCATCGTCAGCCTCATGGGTATTGCTGAACCCCAGGTCTCTGAGCAGGTTCTTAATAATCCGTCGCATTGTCGAAAAATCGTCGACAATCAGGATTTTCATGTTCTTATCCAATGCAACCTCCGTCTACTCTGGCGGGAGTCTGGTTTCAAGAATGGGAAGCAGCGCCCTGAGGCGCCCACCACACCGGTGATGTTCATATTCTAGCAAGGCCGGGCCGGGCAAAGTACCCACAAACCCTTGATGCGTCAATCATTACCCTGCCAATCGGCCAGTCGTGTTCTCAGACGCAGGGCCGCCTGACTGTGAATCTGGCTGACCCGGGATTCGCTGACCCCCAGCACCTGACCGATTTCCTTGAGGTTGAGCTCTTCATCGTAGTACAGCGCCAACACCAGTTTTTCCCGCTCCGGCAGTTGGGTTATCGCCTGCGCAAGGGATTGCTTTAGGGCCGCACGCTGGATTCCATCCAGGGGACTGGCGTGCTCGGACCCCGGACCGGCCATATGCTGGCTGGTATCATCATCGCCAAAGGTCTCTTCATAGCTGAACAACCGGCTGGCACTGGCATCGCGCAGCATGTCGAAATAATCATCCAGTTCTACGCCCAGTTGCTCGGCGACCTCGGCATCCTGGGCATCCCGACCGGTGCGCCCTTCCACAATGCCAATGGCCTCGCTGATGCGCCGGGCGTTGCGGTGAACGGAGCGAGGCGCCCAATCACCCCGGCGCATTTCATCCACGATAGCACCGCGGATGCGGATGCCGGCGTAGGTTTCGAAGCTGGCCCCCTTGGAGGCATCGTACTTCTGGGAGGCCTCAATCAGGCCGATCATTCCGGCCTGTATCAGGTCTTCAACCTGCACACAGGCGGGCATGCGCAGCATCATATGATGGGCAATGCGCTTGACCAGCGGGGCGTAGTCTTCAACCCGGATCTGATTGCCAAGTTGTCGGGTTTTATCGTACATGGCTAATCCATCGGCTGCGGCCATTGTCAGCTACCTCACACCATCTAGCGACTGTTGGCGACCTGGAGCAGACGCTCGACAAAGAACTCCAGCCGGCCCGTGGGCGCGCTGGGCAGAGGCCACTGATCCACCTCTTTGGCGAGCGTACGAATCGCTTGCGCCGCTTTGCTCTGTGGAGCGAACTCCAGCAGTGACTTTTGTTTCTGTACGGCTTTGCGGACATTTTCGTCGAAAGGAACGTGGCCCACGTACTGGAGGGTAACATCCAGAAAACGCTCGCACACGCTGTTCAACTTGTTGAACATCAGTTGTCCTTCACGGGTGGTGCGGGTCATGTTCGCCACCACCCGGAAGCGCTGCAGACCGTGGTCCCGGTTGAGCACCTTGATCAGGGCGTAGGCATCGGTAATCGACGAGGGCTCGTCGCACACCACCACCAGCACTTCATTGGCAGCCCGAACAAAACTCACCACGGTATCGGATATGCCCGCAGCGGTATCCACCACCAGCACATCCACCTGATCACTCAGCTCACTGAACGCATTGATCAGGCCCGCGTGCTCCCGGGGACCCAGCATGGTCATGCGCTGAACCCCCGAAGCGGCCGGAACGATTTTCAGTCCGGATGGGCCGCTGACCAGTACATCCCGCAGGCCCAGTTCACCGTTGAGGACATCGGACAGGGTGTGCTTCGCTTTGAGGCCGAGCAGTACATCGACATTGGCGAGCCCCAGGTCCGCATCCAGCAGCACCACGCGGCGGCGAAGCTCGGCCAGGGCGATACTCAGATTGACGGAAATATTGCTCTTTCCCACACCGCCCTTGCCGCCGGACACTGCTATGACTTGAACCGGACGCATTTGACTCATCTGCCGTTCTACTCCTCGAATTCTGCGACTGACCCTGACAAGGTCGATTATAGGGCCCGGGTGGCCGCTGCAGCCGTTGTGTTGCGGGTGCGGCGCGCGGCGTCGTCTCGCCGACTGACCAGACTGGCCGCCCGGGTCACCAGCTGGTGCGGGCGTGCGATCTCGATATCCCGGGGGATATCCTGACCGTGGGTAGTATAGACGATCGGCGCACCGGCCTGCATGACCACGCCCAGCGCCTCACCGAGACTGGCACTTTCGTCCAGTTTACTGAGAATGCAGCCCGACAGCCCCTGCCCGTACGCGTGCAACGAGGCCTTCAGCATGGCGGCCTGACTGGTACTGGGCAACACCATCAATGACTGGACCTGGGGCAGCCGATTGAGCGTTTCGAGCTGCTCCGTGAGGCGGGGGTCACCCTGCCGGAAACCCGCGGTATCAATCAGGACCAGGCGGTGGCGGCGCAGACTGTACAGCACGGACTCAAGACTGGCCTGATCGTCGACCACCCGGAGGGTTACACCGAGGATACGTGCCAGTGAGCGAAGCTGATCATGGCCTCCGATACGGTGGGTATCAAGGGTAACCAACGCCACGTCCCGGGCACCGTGGGCCATGACGTAACGGGCCGCGAGCTTGCCGATGGTTGTGGTTTTGCCGGCACCGGTCGGTCCGACCAGCGCATAGACACCGCCGCGGGACACCGGGTCCCCGCCATCTGCGGGCAGCTTGCGGGCCAACTGCGCCAGCGCGCCGGTCCAGGCTTGCGCCAGCGGTTGGTCGGAGGAGGTGTCGTTGAGAAGGGCCTCCGACACCTCCGGCGGCAATCCCATTCGCTCGAGACGACGACCAATACTTGCCAGCCCGGGCGCCCGGGAGGTCGGGCGCGGACCGAGCATCTGCGAGAGCTGTTCTTCAAGCAGATAGCGCATTTCAGCCAACTCGGCCTGCAGTGTGTCCAGACGTGGATCGCTCGTCGCCGTTGAGCCCGATGGCCCCGCCGTCGATTCGTCATCTCTCAGCGGATAGCGCTCGGCGGCACTGACAAAGCCGGCTCCCCGGGAGCGATTGGCCGCCGGCCTGTCTGGCGTCACAGAATCCATTGCCGCCCCGCCCGCTTCGAGCAGAGATCGCTGCACGCGAATTCCGGCGTTGACGCGCTGATTTGGCTGCAGGAACTCGCGTGCCGACGCATCCAGCTCACGCTGGGCCAACTGCCGCTGACGGGCGCGCTCTATCGCCTCGGCCCGTTCCTGACCACTTTCCGACGCTCGCACGGTCACACGCGACCCGTCGGGCTCGGCGTTCGATACAGAATCTGTCCTCTGAGGCGCTTCCGCCAGGGGCGCCGAGGCCTGGGTGGTCAGCAGCTCCACACCATCTTTCGTGCGGTTACTGGACAGTATGACCGCATCGGGCCCCAGTTCCTGACGAACCATTTCCAGGGCACGTCGCATATCCGCCGCGAGAAACCGTTTGACCTGCATCGTTGTACTCCTCGTCAAAAAACGGGCCTTCCGTCATTAAAGTCGGGCTTGAACTCTCAAACCCCGGCGCCCTGCTCCCGGGTTACCGGTTGTTGCTCTGACCGGCCCCCACTGTGGCGTCAATGGAAATCTGCTTATTCTCCGGCACTTCGGTGTACGCCAGGACATTCATATCCGGAACGCTATTGCGCGCGAACCGTGCCAGCATATTGCGCAGTGGCGCCGCTACCAGCAGGATCAGTGGCTTGCCGGCCACCTCCTGCTTCTGAGCGGCCTCCATCAGCGACCTCTGAAGTCGTTCCGCCAGACTCGGCTCAATAAAGGCGCTGTCATCAGCGCCAGATTTTTGTGCCTGCTGAAGGGTATTTAGCAACAACTGTTCCAACTCTGGCTCAAGGGTGATCACCGGCAGCTCAACGTCCGACCCTACGATGTTCTGGACGATCTGGCGCGACAGGGCGACCCGGGCCACATTGGTCAAAGCGGCGGGATCTTGACTCTTGCTGCCGTTGGCCGCCAATGCTTCGGCAATCGACCGCATATCCCGAATCGGCACCCGCTCGCGCAACAGGTTCTGCAACACCTTGAGCAGCACATTCAGGCTGATGGTATTGGGCACCAGTTCCTCGACCAGTTTGGGCGAGTTTTTCGCGAGCATATCCAGCAGCTTCTGGACATCCTCGTGACCGAGCAGCTCCCAGGTGTGCTTTTGCAGGATCTGATTCAGATGGGTCGCCACTACGGTACTGGCATCCACCACGGTATAACCCAGTGTCTGGGCCTTCTCTTTCTGGCTGGCGTCAATCCAGACGGCGTCAAGGCCAAACGCCGGATCTTTGGTTTTGGTGCCATCCAGCTCACCGAACACCTGACCGGGATTGATGGCCATTTCCCGATCCGGGTAGACCTCCGCCTCGGCCAACGAAACCCCCATCAGGCTGATCCGGTATTTGTTCGGCAGCAGGTCCAGGTTATCGCGAATGTGCACGGAGGGAATCAGGAAACCCATCTCCTGGGACAGTTTGCGACGTACCCCCTTGATCCGGCCGAGCAGCTCTCCCCCCTGCCCCCGGTCCACCAGCGGAATCAGGCGATACCCGACTTCCAGCCCAATGATGTCCACCGGTTGGACATCATCCCAATCCAGCTCCGCCGATTCTTTGGCGGGCGGCAGTGACGCCTGTCCGGGGTTCGGCGCCGAGGGTGTGACCGTCGGCCCACTACCGCCAGAACCCGATGGGCGCCCGCCGGCGGGCCGGTACTCATCGTCATCGACCGCCTGGGGTTGCAGGCTGCGCCAGTGAATGAAGTACGCCAGGGCGCCGCAGAGCAGACCCAGGCCAAGGAACGCCACGTGGGGCATGCCGGGGATGGAGCCCATCAGCAAGAGAACGCCCGAGGCGATGGCCAAGGCCTTGGGGGTCGCGAACATCTGCCCCATGATCTGCTCACGCATATCCTCGGAACTGTTGACCCGGGTCACCAGGATGGCGGCGGAGGTCGACAGCAACAGCGATGGAATCTGGGCGACCAGACCGTCACCAATGGTCAGCAGAATGTAATTCTCCAACGCCGTGGAAAAGTCCAGGTCATGCTGAATCATCCCGATCCCCAAGCCACCGATAATGTTGATCACCAGAATCAGGATGCCGGCGATGGCGTCGCCGCGCACGAATTTGCTGGCACCGTCCATGGCCCCGTAGAAGTCCGCCTCACTGGCGACTTCTTTACGGCGGGTACGCGCCTCGTCCTGGTCGATCAGCCCGGCGTTCAGGTCGGCGTCAATGGCCATCTGTTTGCCGGGCATGGCGTCCAGGGTAAACCGGGCACTCACTTCCGAGATCCGCCCTGCCCCTTTGGTCACCACGACAAAATTGATGATCATCAGGATCAGGAACACCACCAGACCCACGGCGTAGTTGCCGCCGATGACCACTTCACCAAACGCCTCGATCACTTTACCGGCGGCATCGCCGCCCTCATGGCCATTGAGCAGTACCACACGGGTGGAGGCGACATTCAGGGCCAGACGCAAGAGGGTCGCAACCAGCAGAATGGTGGGGAAGACCGCGAAGTCCAGCGGGCGCATGGCGTACACGCCAACCAATAGCACGACGATGGACAGGGCGATATTGAAGGAGAAGAAGGCGTCGAGCAGTATCGGCGGCACCGGCAGGATCATCATGCCCAGCAGCATAAGCAGCAGTACGGGGATGCCGATGTTGCCGCGACCGAGTCCGCGAATATGATTGAAGGCGGCGCGGCGGTCGATGTTATTCAGTTGGCTGAAGCTGGGAAGTGCCATGTAGGTCGCTTTTTTGACGGTTTCGTTAGTTGACCGTCGTATCGCAAGAAGCGTACCAATTGGAGGGGTTTGGCTTCATCGGTGTTGGTGGTTATCTGAGAGTCCGGCGGCTACGGGGTGAAGCCTTCCGGGACACGCCGTAAACCCATCCCTGGGGGCTCGCATCGCGGGTCCCCCGCTCCACGGTCCCGGAAGGCTTCACCCCGCATCCGCCTCCGAGTGAAATTCCACCAACCATGGTATTCGACTGGCACTGAGGCGGATGCGGGGTATAGCCATTGGAGACTCTCGGAGGCAGGGAGCCGACGAGAAGCCTACAGGGATGTATTCACGGCGGGTCTCCAATGGCTATACCCCGTAGCCGCCGGATTCCCTACGAAGCTCCCCCACCACCGCAAGACAAACCGCGACAGAACGGTGGATGACGGCCTTTGGTCTTATGCCACCCTACGCCTTGCATCACCCCGTAGCCGCCGGACGCTCCAAGTAAAAGGAACGCTAATCGAAGCGCATATCGCGGGGGACTTGGATGTTTCTTGGGTAGGCGGGTTTTTCGCCGCGGCCCTTGCGGAAATTGCGTAGCTGGAAGACATAGGCCAATACCTGGGCAACGGCCATGTACAGATCCGCCGGGACTTCCTGATCGATTTCCGTGGTGTGGTAAATCGCCCGGGTCAGTGCGGGAGATTCCATGATGTCGATATTGTGCGCCCGCGCGATCTCCCGGATTTTCAGCGCCGTCTGATCCGCCCCCTTGGCTACCAGAATCGGCGTCGCCATGGTATCCGGGTCGTATTTCAAAGCCACCGAATAGTGCGTGGGGTTGGTGATAACCACGTCCGCCTTGGGGACTTCCGACATCATACGGCGCTGGGCCATTTCCCGTTGTAACTGCCGGATTTTACTCTTGACCTCCGGCTTACCTTCGGTGTCCTTCATCTCATCCTTGACTTCCTGACGGGACATTTTCAACTTCTTCTTGTTCTCAAAAATCTGGAACGGGATATCAATGGCCGCGATGGCGATGGTGACCGCCGCCAGGGCGATGGCGCCGACCGCGCTCAGCCACACCGAGTTTTTGATCGCCGTCAAAGGCTCCTGATCCGACAGCCGCAACATGTCCTGCTGCTGCACCACCAGCAGTCCGACGGCTACCGCCATGATCAGAATGACTTTGCCGAGCGCCTTGGCCAATTCCATCAGGGCCTTGAGTGCAAACATCCGCTTCAGACCGGCGAGAGGATTCATTCGGCTGGCCTTGGGGGCCATGGATTTGCTGCTGAACAGCCAGCCACCCAGACCAATGGGGCCGGCGATGGAGGCCACCAGAAGCAAGGCGAACACCGGCATCATGCTCAGGGTTCCCTGGTACAGGGACGCGCTGAGATGCTCGATCATCGCGTCGGTGTTGAACACCACCTCACGATCCAGGGTGAAGTTGAATTTGAGGATGCCGGCCAACTTGCCGGCCATAAACGGGCCGAACAGCAGCAGGCCAACGGTACCGGCAAGCAATATGAAGGTGGTGGTCAGTTCCCGGGATCGGGGAATCTGCCCCTCCTCGCGCGCCTTTTCCTGTTTTCGCGTCGTGGGCTCTTCTGTTTTTTCCTGACTGCTGTCGTTTTCTTCGGCCATCAGGGCAGTCCTATTACCAGTCGAACCCGTTCAAAGGCTTCCTGGGTGAAGACTTCGAACACGGGAAGCAATGCGGGCAAGGCGAACCACATGACCAGGATGCCAAAGATGAGGGTCATGGGAAAGCCGACGGTGAATACGTTCATCTGCGGTGCGGAGCGGTTCATGGCGCCGAAGGCCATATTGATGATCATGACAGCGGTGAATACCGGCAAGGTGATCACCAGGGCGGCGCTGAACAGCCAGGTGCCCATGCCGGCGATGGTGGCAAAGGCGCCCGGACCCAGGCCGCTGCCGCCGATGGGCAGGCTCTGGAAGCTGTCCACGAGCATGCCGATGATGATGAGGTGGCCGTTGTAACTCAGGAACAACAGGGTCGCGAGCAGCAGGTAGAATTGGGACAGTACGGTGGTGGATACACCGGTGGATGGGTCGTTCATGGCGGCGAAGCCGAGGCCCATTTTCATGGCCATGAGTTCGCCAGCCAGTATGAAGATGTGCAGGAAGACCTGGAGCATGAAGCCCATGGCGATGCCGATGAGCAGTTCTCTGGCGACGATGGTCATGGCCTGTAGGGAGACGAGGTCGATGTCGGGTGGTGGCGGTAGTAGTGGCGCGACCAGCAGGGTGACGAAGGCGGTGAGGACGATGCGTACTCTTGCGGTGACGGTCTGGGCGCCGATGACGGGCATGGCGAGGAAGAGGCCACCAATGCGCAGCATCGGCCAGAGGTATTGACCGATAAATTGCATCAGTTGTTGTTCGCTCAATACCAGTTCGTTCACGGTTTCGTGGTCTGCTCCAGCAAAGTTCGTGTCTCCAGAAAGTCCGGCCTGAGCGCGGAGGGACCTCTTTTCAAAACACATAAATCCGTCCATGGAGCTCCCTCACTTCTCCCTGAAGTGAGGGTTTGAAAAGAGGTCCCTCCGCGCTCAGCCCTCATTGGTTGCTTCAACGTTCTGTGTGTTCTACCTGCTCTACCCTATTAAGTTTGGGACGTTGGTGTATAAACGGGTGAATAAGTCCATAAACTCTCTGAGTAGCCAGGGGCCGGCGATCATGACCGAGGCCAGGGTGACCAGCAGGCGCGGCAGGAAGCTCAGGGTCTGTTCGTTGATCTGGGTGGCGGCCTGGAACATGCTCACCACCAGGCCCACCAATAGGCCGGGGCCGACGATGACAATCAGCATCAGGATGACGAGGTAGAGGGCGTCGGCGAAGATGTCCATGACGACTTCCGGGGTCATAGGGCCTCCTTATACACCGAAGCTGGCGGCGAGTGTGCCGATGATCATGGCCCAGCCGTCGACGAGGACGAAGAGCATGATTTTGAACGGCAGTGAGATGATCAGGGGCGAGAGCATCATCATACCCATGGCCATGAGCACGCTGGCGACGACGATGTCGATGACCAGGAAGGGGATGAAAATGATGAACCCGATCTGAAAGGCGGTTTTGAGTTCGCTGGTGACGAACGCCGGGACCAGGATGCTGAAGGGGGTGTCCTGGGGTGTCTGAATGTCCGGGTTGTCAGCGATGCCGACGAACAGTTCGATGTCGGATTCCCGGGTCTGGGCCAGCATGAACGCGTGGAAGGGTTCAGTGGTTCGCGCCAGTGCGGTCTGGGCGTTGATTTCTTCGTTGATGTAGGGTTGCAGGGCGTCGGCGTTTACTCGTTCGAGTACCGGCTGCATGATGAACAGGGTCAGGAACAACGACAGGCCAATCAGGATCTGGTTCGACGGCGACTGCTGCAAGCCCAGCGCCTGACGCAGGATGGCAAACACGATGATGATCCGGGTGAAGGAGGTCATCATCAGCAGGATGGCGGGCAGGAAGGTGAACGCGGTCATGATCGCCAGGATCTGCAGCGTGACCGTGTACTCTTCCGAGCCATCCGGATTGGTGGTGACCGTCAGTGCCGGCAAGCCCGGGATCGCCGGCAGGGAACCACCCACTCCCTGCTCTGCAGGTGGCTCAGCGTCCGGTGCGTCCTGGGCCAGGGTCTGTCCCGCACCAACGCACAACAGGAGTGACAACAGCAGCGGCCAGAGGGCACGAAATGGGTTTGCGGGGTAAGACTTCATCAGGGTTTTGGGTTCTTGTTCATAATGTTCATCAGGCGCTGTCTGAAATCGCTGCTCTTGACGCCTTGCGCGTCGATGACCGGTTCTTCAAACACGTGCAGTGTGCGGATTTGCTGTGCAGTCACGCCGAGCAGCAGTTGCTGGCCGCCCACCTCCACCACCAGTAGCCGTTCCCGGGTACCCAGCGGTAAGGTGGCGACCACTTTCATGGCGGACGAGTTCATAAAAGCACTCTGCCCAAACCGACGCAACAACCAGGCGAGCGCGAAAATCAGCGCGATGATCAGTAACAGACTGAACAGCACACTCATCAATTGGGTGGCGGCCGTTCCTTCCATCAGCGCAGCTTCTTGATCCGTTCGGACGGACTGATCACGTCGGTCATCCGGATACCGAACTTTTCATTCACCACCACCACTTCACCGTGGGCAATCAGTGTACCGTTAACCAGCACGTCCAGTGGTTCACCGGCCAGCCGATCCAGCTCGATGACCGACCCCTGGTTGAGCTGCAACAGGTTGCGGATGGTAATGGAGGTGCGCCCCACTTCCATGGAAATGGACACAGGGATGTCCAGAATCACATCCAGATCCGGATTGGTGTTGGGTTGTTCGTCTTCGGTGAGTTCGTCCAGTGCGACCCGGTCTACGTCATTACTCCGACTCTGCGACGCCTGACTCTCATCGGAGTCGTCACCGCTGTCAGCGTCGTCACCCTGCTCCATCATGGCCGCTTCCCACTCGGCCGCCATGGCATCCTGGTCTTTATCGTCATCGTGGGTATCATTTTCGTTTGCCACTGGAGCCCCCTTCGTTTGCCGTAATGTTATAGGCTGAACTGTGATCAATTAATCCGTGGATTTTCAATGCCAGGTTCCCGCGAATCTGGCCCAACCGGGTGCGGAACATCGGTACGCCGTTGGCCGTGACCACGTGATATTCCGGGAATTCCACCGGAATCACATCCCCCGCCTTCAGATTGATGATGTCCCTCAGGGTAATTTCTCTCTGAACGATATCGCACTCCAGATCGACCTGAGCCGCGAGCACATCCTCTCGTAGCGCCTTTACCCAGCGCTCGTCTTTTTCATCACTGTCGCTTTGCAGACCGGAATCCAGTACTTCCCGGATCGGCTCGATCATGGAGTAAGGGACGGTGATATGCAGGTCGCCACCGCCGCCATCGAGTTCGACATGGAAGGTGCTGACGACCACCACTTCGCTGGGGCTGACAATATTGGCCAGGGACGGGTTGACCTCTGAATTCATATATTCAAAGGTGATGGGCATGACCGCTTTCCAGGCTTCGCCGAGGTCGACAAACACCTGATCCAGCACCATCTGCACCACGCGCAACTCGGTCGGGGTAAATTCCCGGCCCTCGATCTTGGCGTGACGGCCGTCACCCCCGAAAAAGTTGTCCACGAGTTTGAAGACCAGCCGCGCATCCAGAATGATCAGGGCGTTGCCGCGCAGCGGGCGGAATTTCACCATATTCAGACTGGTCGGCACGTACAACGTGTGAACATATTCACCGAACTTCTGGATCTGGATACCGCCGACGGACACATCGGCGGTGCGTCGCAACAGATTGAACATGCTGATGCGGGTGTAGCGGGCAAAGCGCTCGTTGATCATTTCCAGCGTGGGCATCCGCCCGCGGACAATGCGGTCCTGCGTGGTCAGGTCATAGGCTTTGACCGGGTCCATCTCCAGATCGTCATCGGTATCGATATCGCCTTCATCGACCCCGTGAAGCAGCGCATCAATTTCGTCTTGTGAAAGTAAGTCTTGCACGAGCGGCTACCTTATCGTTTTTACTGCATCACAAAGCTGGTAAACAGGACCTGCTCGACGCCGGGTTGCCCCATTTCCTGCTCGAGAATGGCCTGCACCCGACGCAGGGCGTCCTGACGCAGCAACTCTCTGCCCTCTGGCGTCTGCAGATCCTCAAACTCCTGGCCACTGAACAGCATAATGAGGTCATTGCGAACCCGGGGCAGGTGTTGCTCCAGCACTTTGACTACTTCATTATCGCGCAACATCAGGTTCACTTCGGTCTGCAGAAAGCGTTGCCGGCCACGCACATTGTAGTTGATGACAAATTTTTCCTTCAGCGGAAAGTAAATCGCCTGCTGACGCGCTGGTTCCAGGGGTTCCGTCGGTTCGGCTTCAGCCGTTTCGCCATCCGGCACCGGCTCATCCGGCGACAGAAAGTGCAGCAGTCCCAGGGTTACCCCCACCGACAACACCACCAGCAACAGTGCCAGGACAGCCAGTTTGATTTTCTGGTTGCGTCGGGCCTTGCGATCGATTTCCGCCTGTTCTTCTTCGGTCAGCTCGCGCTCATCGTCTTCTTCGGCCATGCCAAAATTCCGTCATTCACAGTTCTTGAAGGGGATGGAGCAAGCCCCGTGCCAAGTCAGGCACGGGGCTTGCGCGGATACTTTGGCACAGGGAAGGCGTTCGGGCAAGAAAGAACGAGGGGATTCACGGGAGCCAAGACGGACCGGTACGACGCTTCAGAGCGAAGCGTCATCCACCCGGCCCCTTCTGCTCAAGCGTAGTGGTCCACCAGACGATCGCTGATACGCTGTTCGATCACTTCGGCCTCTGGATCATCCGCGTCGCCATTCAGGGCCCGGCCCGCCGTCCGGCCCTCACCGTCTTCGTCTGCCTGCTCCCGACCGGACTGATCCGAGACATTCACATCCACCAGGTCCAGCCCCTGTTCAGCGAACATTTCCCGCAGACGGTTGGCGTTCTGGTCCAGAGCTTCCCGCACCGCCGCCTGAGGACTGGTAAAGGTCACACTGATCTGATCCTGATTGGCACTGACCCGGACCTGCATGGGACCCAGATCGGGGGGATCCAGACGCAGCTCGGCGCTGGACAGCTTTTGCGACGCCATCCAGAGCACTTTCTGCCCAACGGCCTGCCCCCACTGCCCCTGCCCCACCGGGACCCGGACATCGGTCTGCACGGTGAATCCCCGCTCCGTCGGAGAGAGCGGTTGGCCGCGGTTGGCACTTTCCAACTGGGCCAGGGCGTTGGCGGGTGACTGACCGCCATCAAACGAAGTACTGGCTCTGGACGCTGGCTGGGCGGAGGCTTCAGAGATCGCTTGCAGGGTCTGGGCAAAGGCCTCTTTGCCGTTTTTGCCCGCTGAGACACTCAACTCCAGCAGCCCCTTGAGATCCAGCCCCTCCGCGCCTTTGTCACCAGAGATCGCCATTGGCAACCCGACGTCGGGGCCTGAAGCACCGGCCGCCGCCGGTCGCTGGCTCGCCATGGCGCTCAGTTGAGACAGGTAGGCGGCACCCGTGCGACCGATCGCGTCGCGCAGCGTCGTAGCGCCCGGGAACCGGGCCGCCAGTTCGGGCAGTGCCGTGACCGGAATGGCGTCCAGACTCTCAGCCACCTGATCCAGGGGCGCACCGTCCTTCAGGTCCGCCAGCAATTGGCGCAGCGCCTTTTCCAGCTCCGGTGCCAGACTGCCCTCATCCAACTGGCTCTTGAGCTGTTCCAATAGGGCCGTCACATCTTCCGATAACGCCCCCCAGTCTTCGCTGCTCAAATCGGCCAGCAAGGCCCTGTCGTCTCTGGACAGCACAGTGCTGCCGTCGGACTCACCTTCGTGGCTGGCACCGGCCGCTCCGGAATCGCTTGGCGACGCTTCCGGGCGCTGAGAAGCGTTCGTCCGGGTGGCTTCGTTTTCCGCGGCGCGTCCGGAAGTGGCCCCCTCATCCGGCCGGTTATCACGGACGTCCGCTTCTCGCTGAGCGCTCGCGGATTCGCGTTTCACGCCCTCACGGGACTCACTCCGTTCCGGCAGCGACGCCTGCTCCCGGTCCGACGAGGAGGCACGACTGGCTGTGCCTTCGAATACCTGCCGAAAACCCTCTCCCTCCGGCGCCGCGCGACGCCGAACCGGCGAGGCCTCTGAGTTGAAAGACAACAGACTGCTGATTTGTGAATGACCTGGCATCGACACCACTCCGGCAAGGTTGGCGGCAAAGGTTTGCCGCCAACCGGTTAAACTGGGGCAAAGGCCCGTTTCTCAGAGGGGAACTGCAAGGTTAATGCCAGCAAGGGAGTGGGTAATGACAACTGACAGCGGGAGGCGTACAGACGCGAGGAAAACCGCAACAATCACACCGGACGGAGTCGACCGACGATCAGCCTGCGAAGCTGTTCAAAGTGACTTTCAGTTTGGCGAATTCTTCCTGAACGGACACCAGCGCCTGTTCCAGCCCTTCGATTTCACCGGCCCGGCCGCGTGCTTCCATTCCCTGGCACAGCTCGGCCAGTCGTTCTGCACCAAGGTTGTTGCAGCTGCCTTTGAAACTGTGCGCCTGACGCCACACGGTGTCACTATCCTGAGCCGCCAGCGCCCGTTGAAGTTGACGAATACGCTCTTCCGAGTCTGCCAGAAAGGTATTGATCAACACCGGAAACTGATCGTCCATCACGTCCTGCAGTGTCGTCAGAACCTCACGATTGAGGTGGGTTTCCGAACTCATGGGGCGCGCCTCCGGTTAGTCTCTCATCCGTTTCGTGTCAGTCATCCGCATTCCACGAAAACACCGCTTCGACCCGGTTACCTTCACCCGGATACTGAACAGCATCGCACAGTTTTTCAATCAGCGCGAGGCCCCGGCCGGCATAACCCGGCGCCTGTCCCGAGACCAAACGGGCACCGGGTTCCTCGAGACCGTCAAACCCCGGACCACTATCTTCCACGGCGATCCGCAGCAGGCCGCCCTCTTCTGTGGTGCTGTGATGAAGATGGATGCGAATCAATCCCTCACTGACCTCTTCAAGGCGTTTTTGCCGGATCTCATAATAGCGGGCAAACCCCTCCGGTGTACCCTTCAACCCCGAGTCCAATCCCAGGATCCCGTGTTCCAGGGCATTGGAATACAGCTCGGACAAAATGGTATACAGCGTTCCGCTATGCTGCCGCAGACCGGGCACCTCCACCAGGATATTCAACAACAGCGGCATCGGATCAAACTGACGAAAGCTCGCTGGCAGAATATCGAAGTTCATGTTCCACTCGGACAAGGTGGAGCGGTTGCGTCGCGCCGCCTCGGCGGCGACCGCATTGACGTTATCCGGCCGGTCCATCCGGATCTCTACCAGCGACAGATCGTCATCGCGTTCGCCCCGGCCCACAAACTGCTGGACCCTGGCCAGAATTTCGTCAAAGAGCCGGTCGTCATTTCTGGGAGAGGTCTCGCGATGTTCCCTGAAAAGCACATTCAACCGCTCTTCACCGAACATTTCGCCCTCGGGACTTCGGGCTTCATGAATACCGTCGGACCAGAGATACAGACGGTCACCCCAGGCCAGCTCATAGGTTTCCATATCGTCCTTGAAGGCGCTGTTGCCCAACACACCCAGGGGCAGGTGCGTTGAGGTAATCGCCTGCGGAGGCTCATCTCCCTGACGAAGGATATAGCCGGGAGGCAAACCGCCGCTCCAGACCCGAATGCGCTGGCGCCGGAAATTGATGTCCACCATGGTGGCACAGCAGAAAATTCCGACCGGAAGAATGGTCTTCAATTTGTGATTGATTTCCCGGAGGATGTCGCTCATGGCGAAGCCCTTGGACACCATCCCGTAAAACGTCGACGCCAGCGGAATGGCCCCCACCGCCGCGGGCAGACCGTGGCCGGTAAAGTCCCCCAGCAGCACCATCATACTGCCCCCGGGACGCATGCCCGCCACCAGAATGTCGCCGTTGAACACCGCCAGTGAAGACAGGTAGTACCGGACATTGTTGGAGTCCAGACAGCCGCTGTGAGCGATGTTGTCGAACACCTGTTTGGCGACCGTCTGCTCCTGCAGCAGGTGCTGGTTATGACGGCTGATCTGATCGCGCTGATCGAGAATGGTGGCATGCATGGCCCGCATGCGGTTGAATGCCCGGATTTTGGCCTGGATAATGACGCGGTTATAGGGCTTGGACAGGAAGTCGTCTCCCCCGGCGTCGAGGCACTGCACGAGGGACTCTGTATCGGTCAATGAGGTCAGGAAAATGATCGGCACCAGCGACTCGCCCGCGAGGGCCTTGATCCGCCGGGCGGCGCCAAAACCGTCCAGATTGGGCATCAGGGCATCAAGCAATACCAGGTCCGGCCGCTCCCGCTCAAACACCGTCACGGCTTCGCGTCCGTCACGGGCGCTGATCACCCGGTGGCCATCGCGAGCGACTATGGCCTGAAGAATCTGGCGGTCCGTTTCGGAGTCGTCAGCAATCAGGATGGTCAGCGGACTGTCGTCGGTCATGCGCAGCGTCTCCATTCGCGCCCGAGGCGGCGGACTGCCGCCCTGCCAAAGCCGACCACAAGCTCGATGATCGGCCCGATTGGTACCCGATTACTGGATATCGAATAACTGTTCGAAATTGGATATGGTCAGAATTTTCCTGACGTCCGGGCTACAGTTCCGGATTTCGATATTCGCCCGGTCACCACCGGCGTGATCACGTAACAGCAACAACATCCCCAGGGCGGAGCTGTCCAGGTAGGTCGTTTCCTGAAGGTCCACCCGATAGCGTTCCGGCGCTTTCTCCAGACGCTCGTACGAGCCCCGGAAATCCTGGTGCGAACTGAAATCGAACCGGCCCTGAATATAGATGGTGAGCAGGGTACCGTCGGCGGACAGGGTGGAGGTTATCGCCATAACTGTTTCACATCCTTTCTGACACGTTATTGTTCAGGCCAAAGCATTCGCGCAAAAGCAATCCGGCACAGAGCGACCTTAAGCATAGCGTAATTCCACTGCCCCGTCAGCGTTTTCGGGTCGGACCCGTCCGGCCCATACGCTGGGCGGCCAGATCGTCCAGTTCGCGCTGCTGGCGCTGCTCAAGGGCGCCATTTTCCTCGCGCTGCATTCGTTCAATCATGTCTTCCAGCGAGCGGCGGCGGTGGTACTTTTCCTGCCACTGTCGTCTGCACTGGTCCAGGTGATGGCGCACCTGGGCCAGTTTCTGCTCCTGCCCGCCCAGAGCCTCCCCCAGACGCTGCAAAAAACCACTGTAGCTCATCAGGGAGCGGGCATCGACGCCCCGGCGCCGCTCGCGATAGTCCGCCAGATACTGTGCCTGATACTCCCGCAACTGGGCCAACTGACCCTCTTCCTGCTCAAGCTGCTGCCTGGCTTCCCCGAGCCGGGCGGCGGCGGCCTGCTCCTCACGCTCCGCCACCATCAGAACCACTTTGAGTCGTTCCGAGCGTTGTTCCGCCATGACTTAGCGCTGTCCCCGGCCGCTGTGCTGAGCCGCCAGCGGCCCACGACGCGGCCCCGCGCCGGCGGACCCGCTTCCCGGCTGCCCTCGGCCCGGCACCGTGCCCGACGGCCCCGACGGCTGCAGGGTGCGCTGCAGATGATTGACACTTTCATCCAGTTGCACCGCCTGCCCCAGCCCCTGCTGAATAAACGCTCTGAGATGGGGGAACCGCTCAATGGCCGCATCGGTTTCAGGATCCGCCCCCGGCGTATAGGCGCCAATGTTGATCAGGTCCCGATTCTGCTGATAGCGGGACAGCAACTGCTTGAATCGCTGCATGGACTTCAGGTGGGACTCGTCAACGATATTGGGCATCGCCCGGCTGATGGACGCCTCGACATCGATGGCGGGATAAACGCCCTCCTCCGCCAGCCGACGGGACAGCACAATGTGCCCATCCAGAATGGCCCGGGCGGCATCCGCAATCGGGTCCTGCAGATCATCCCCCTCGGAGAGCACCGTGTAGAAGGCGGTAATCGACCCTTCTCCCCGAGCCGCGTTCCCGGCCCGCTCGACCAGTTGGGGGATCTTCGCAAACACGGAAGGCGGATAGCCCTTGGTAGCCGGCGGCTCGCCGATGGCCAGGGAAATCTCCCGTTGCGCCTGGGCGAAGCGGGTCAGGGAATCCATCAACAATAAAACATTCTTTCCCTGGTCCCGATAATACTCGGCAATCCGGCTGCACAACTGGGCCGCCCGAAGCCGCATCAAAGGGGCATCATCCGCCGGCGAAGCCACCACCACCGCACGTGCCATCCCCTCGGCGCCGAGAATATGGTCAATGAACTCCTTGACCTCGCGGCCCCGCTCGCCCACCAGGCCGACCACCACCACATCCGCCGTGGTGTATTTGGTCATCATGCCCATCAGAACGCTCTTGCCGACGCCGCTGCCGGCAAACAGGCCGAGGCGTTGCCCGCGCCCCACGGTGATCAGGGCGTTGATTGCCCGTATCCCCACATCCAGGGGTTCACTGATCGGGTGGCGTTTGAGCGGATTGATGTCGTGCGGCGCAAAGTCCAGAAAATCGTCGCCCCGCAGTGGCCCCGCATCGTCCAGCGGCTGCCCCAGGCCGTTGACCACCCGGCCGAGCAAACGGGGACCCACACGCATGCCCTGATGTGTGGATATGGGAATGACCCGGGCGCCGGGCTGCAGGCCCTCGACGCGCTTGACGGGCATCAGATAGACAATGTCGTCGTCAAAGCCGACCACTTCCGCTTCAATCCGGCGGCCATCCCGATTGATCACCTGGCATTGGCGTCCCACGGATACGTTGAGTCCAACGGCTTCAAGGGTCATGCCCACCGACCGGGTCAGACGGCCTTCGGCTTCCGGTTTCGGGGCGTCGGGTACTCCGGTCGGGCCGAAACCGCGCAGTCGTTCCAGCAGTGGCGAACGGGCACCGGGTGGAACAGCGTCATCTCTCACGGTGTTTCGTTCCCTTCGGTCGGGCTGTGACCGGTCTCGTGATCGCGCCGCAGCGCCTCATCACCATACCCGTCGTCGTCACTCACCTGGGTATCACTACCCAACTGACGGTTCACGAAGGCGTCCAACTGCTGGGCCAGTCGGTGTTCAACGGAGAAGTCCACCTGGCTTTCTTTGGTTTCCACCCGGCAACCACCGGGCAACAGGTCCTCATCGGCGTGAAAAGTCCAAGCGAGGCGATGCTCCTCGGCGTAAGCTTCCACCAGTGCAAGATCATCGGGATTGAGGTAAATATGCAAGTGTTCGGCACCGGCGGGCAATGCCGCCACGGCCGCGCGAACCGGCTCCATGATATGACTGGAGTCCGTCAGCAACTCCCGCGTCACCAGGCTGCGTGTCAGCGCACAGACCGCCTCAAGCAACCACTGCTCCAGCGCGTCTTCCTGCTCCGCCAGAGGCTCCCGAAGAGACTGCACCAGGTGCTGAAAGCGCTGTTGTTCAGCGGCCAGTTTCTGACGCATCTCCTCCCAGCCTTTCTGCTGGCCCGCCTCATACCCTTCAGCGCGTCCCTGCTCGAAGCCGGCCTGGTAGCCCTGCTCGCGGCCCTCCTGTTCGGCGGCATCCACCAGGCGCTGCATTTCTTCGGCGCTCAAGCCACTGCTGCCACCGTCGTAGTCCACATCTTCAATTTTCTCGCCTTTGCGCCGTTCCGCTTCCTCGGCGCGCTGGCGAGCTTCACGCTCCGCACTGGGCAACACACGGTCCTGTTCACCGTGAATCGGCGGCAGAACCCACGTCTGATAGTGCTCTAGCTCTTCGGCGGGAATCCGGTTGGCAAGTTTTTTGGTGGTCATGATTACGACGCCGTTGGTGGTGCATCAGAAACAACAACACTGAAGAAAACTCCAGCGCGATTAAAGCATTTTTTCGCCACTGTTGCTGAGCACAATTTCGCCGGCATCGGCCATACGCCGGGCAATGGTAAGAATTTCTTTCTGTGCGGCCTCCACTTCGGACAGCCGCACCGGCCCCTTCACCTCCAGGTCGTCGCGCAACAGCTCGGCCGCACGTTTGGACATATTGCTGAAAATCTTGTCCTGCAGCTCGTTATCGGCCCCTTTGAGCGCCACGATCAGCACTTCGGAAGACACCTCGCGCAGCAACATCTGAATGCCCCGGTCATCCACATCCTTGAGGTTGTCGAAGACGAACATGAGATCCTGAATCTGGTTACCCATATCCTCATCCAACTCCTTGATGGAGTCCATCAGGTCGGCCTCAATAGTACCATCCAGATGGTTCATGATTTCCGCCGCCGTTTTGTAACCGCCGACCGCTTTGGTCTGCGAGGAGGCACTACCGGTAAACTGCTTTTCCAGAATGTCGTTCAGTTCCTGCAGGGCGCTGGGCTGTACGGTATCCAGAGACGCGACCCGCATCATGATATCCAGACGCATTTTCTCACTCAGAAAGCTGAGCACTTCTGCGGCCTGGTCGGGATCGAGATAGGAAACCACAATGGCCTGAATCTGAGGGTGTTCATTGCGGATCACATCGGCCACGGAGCGCGGCTCCATCCACTTGAGGGTGTCCAGGCCGGTGGTATTGCCGCCCAACAGAATTCGATCGATCAGGCCGCTGGCCTTGTCTTCACCGAGGGCGGTCACCAGCATATTGCGGATGTAAGCGTCGGAGTCCGTGCCCAAGCCGGTGAGGGTGCGCACTTCCTCGAGAAAATTGCTCAACACCGCCTGAACGTCACTTTTCTGGACGTTTTTCATCTGCGCCATGGCACCACCGATACGCTGCACCTCTTTGGGGCCCATATGGCGAAGCACTTCCGCCGCATCGGCTTCGCCGAGCGACATCAGAAGAATGGCCGCCTGATCCACATGATTCAGTTTCGATGCGGGTTTGGCAGGTGCGTTTTTATCCGCTGCAGGCGCTTTATCAGCCACGGGGTTCCTCTCTCACTCAGTCGACGGGTATCGCTTAATCGTCCCGGTTGATCCAACTTTTCACCACCTGGGCAACCCGCCCCGGGTCGTCGGCCACCAGCCCTTTAACGGCGTTCAGTTGCTGCTCGTAACTCTCCTCCGGCCCGGGCAGCCCCAGGGCGCCGCCGGTCAGAGTGACGGTTTCGTCCGACAGGCCATCATACCCACCCAGTCCGGACTCTTCCAGCGCGGCCAATTCCCGCGCTTCCTCCTCTTCCGAGGCCCGGCCACCGGTTCGGGCCAGACTCTTGAGCACCGGCCGCAGCAGACCAAAAATCAGCAGCACCAATACCAGAATGCCGGCGCCCTGCTTCAGGTAAGGAAACAGCCAGGGTTGCTGCCACCAGGGCAGTTCCGGTGTCGTAAACTCTTCAAGGCTGCGTGCCCGAAACGGTGAATTCAGTACATTGACACTGTCACCGCGCGCGGCGGAGAAGCCGACCGCATCGCGCACCAGCAACTCCAGACGCTGCAGCTCCGCGTCGGTCCAGGCAACCCGCGTTTCGTTGCCCGCCTCATCCAGCTCGACTTTGTCGTCTACCACCACAGCCACCGACAGGCGATCGACCCGTCCCTGTTGAAACCGGGTATAGCTGATGGTCCGATCCAGTTCGTAATTGCGGGTGGCGCGCTCACGCACTTCGCGCGGAGAGTCCTCATTGACCGGCTCTCCGGTTTCCGGGTCAATCTGCTCCGGCGCTTCAGCGGTGCCCGGCGGCTGATTGGTCAAGGCGCCGGGAATACCGCCCTGATCCCGTCCGCTGGTGGACTCGTTCATGATCTGCTCACTGCGGATGGCGGGCATGTCCGGATTGAAGGTCTCCGCCGCTTGCTCTGTGGCCGTAAAATCCACATCGGCACTGACTTCCGCACGAAAGTTCTCACTGCCCAGTACGGGTTCCAGAATCCGGTTGACCCGCTGTACCAGTCCATCTTCCACCCTGCGGGTGTATTCGCGCTGGCGGTCGGCCATCAGCAACTCGGTGTTTTCTTCTTTGGCGGATAGCAACTCACCGTGCTGATCCACAATGGTCACGGCGTCCGCGTTGAGTTCGGACACACTGGAGGCCACCAGATTGGTAATCGCCTTGACCTGACTGGCGTCCAGACTACGTCCGGGGTTTACATCCAGAAACACCGAGGCGCGGGGTTCGCGTACATCCCGCACAAACACCGAGCGCTTGGGAACCGCCAGGTGAACGCGGGCGCTGCGAACATTGTTCATGCTGGAAATCGTGCGCGCGAGCTCCCCCTCCATGGCCCGATGATACCGGGTGCTCTCCACAAATTGGCTGGTGCCCAGGGGTTGCTCCTGATCCATCAGTTCGAAACCGGTGGTGTTATCCCGGGGAATACCCGCTTGGGCAAGTTGGATGCGGGCGGCCGAGAGGTCGTCCGCCGCCACCAGCAGGCCGCCGGTGCCCGGATCGATACGGAACGGAATCTGAGCCTGCTCCAGCACGGTCACCACCTCCGGGGACTCGCTCGGGTTCAAGCCCGGTAACAAGGGACGATACTCCTCTCCCTGCGTCCAGAGCACCACGGCGAAGCCGATGGCCACGGCCGCCGCCAGCCCCACCATCAAACCGGCCTGACGGACCAGGTTTAGGTTACTGAATCCCTCGATGAGGTCATTGCCCGGTCGTTTGCGACCGGCGCTTGAGGTGTCGTCGCCGACGGCGGAATCAGCTGCAGCCATGTGCGTGTATCTCGTTATACGTTGTCAGGATCAGAAACGGGGCCGACCATCAGATCGGCATATTCATGATGTCGCGATAGGCTTCAACCAGCTTGTTGCGCACCTGAAGGGTGGCCTGAAAGGCGACGCTGGATTTCTGGGACGCGACCATGACATCGGTGATGTCGACGCCCGGCTCGCCTCGCTCGTAGGCCGCCTGCAGGGCGCCCGAGGCCTTCTGGGTGTCGTTGACTTTGTTGAGAGCCTGAGCCATGACTTCACCGAACCCGGGGACGTCCCGGCCGGCTTCCGTGCGCAACCCGGGCTGCCCCTCGCTTATGGGGTTGATGCCCTGGGGCTTCTGGAAGGCCTGGGTCTGGGATTTGAGGGAGCGCATTTCCACCAGGAGGCGGTTGATGTCAACGCGATCGGTCATGGTATTTCCCCTGCGACAAAAATTTGGCGATTTCGCCGGATTCAAGCGTTCAGAAGAAATACTGCACAAAACGGGCCAGGTATTGCCGCCGGTGTTGACGTCGGCACCGCATGGGTGCCTTGCCTGGCTAGTGTGTAACCTAGGCTCCCTGGAGTGCCCGGTTAACGCGCTCGATGAGCGTCTGACGGTTGTAGGGCTTGACCATAAAGCTCGTGGCGCCCGCCGACAGACTGTCCTGCACCACCGTTTTGGTATTGACACCGGAAATCACCAACACCGGCGTGCGGGCGAACACCCGGGTACCCCGTAATCGCCGAAGCAGATCCAGGCCGTTCATTCCGGGCATCTCGATGTCAATCATAATCAAGCTGGGACGCAGTTCTCTCAGCGCTTCCAGCGCCTCCTGGGCGCTGGCGGCGAGATACGGCTCAAAGCCCTCCTCCCGCATGATTCTCGCCTGGACCTTACGCTGAAAGTCATTGTCTTCGACGATAAGTGCCGGTCCTTTGGAGGACGGCCCGGCACCACTAGTGGAAGACTCATGAATGGTGCTGGCATTGAGATGGGGAAATAGCGCTTTACTGGTCTCGTCGCGCCACTGATCTAACCAGCCACTCACCTGATCGGCGGGTAGAGGGCGAGCAATAAAGTAACCCTGCGCTTTGTGGCAATCGTGTTGGCGTAGGAACTGCCAATCGTTTTCGTCTTCCACGCCCTCGGCCGTAATTTCCAGCCCCAACTCTTTTGCCAACCCCAGGGCCGATTCAAACATGACCCGAATTCGACGCTCCTGCCCGACACCATGAACAAAACTCCGATCCAGCTTGAACTGGTCAAAAGGAATATCCCGAATCTGAGCCAGGGATGCATGGCCGGTGCCGAAATCGTCAATGGCAAGCTTAAAGCCCTTCAACCGAAGGCGGGTCAGATTATCCAGTACGATTTCCGGACGACGCATGGGCCGACTCTCGGTAATTTCCAGAATCAGGTCCCAGGGCTTCAGGTCGGCATCCTGAAGCGCACTCTGCAGCCAATCCGTGAAATCCAACTGTTCCAGATTATCCATCGACAGATTGACCGACAAAGCACAGTGAATACCATTTTTTTCCAGCGCATTGATTGCTGCAACGCCTCCCCGATCACCCAGCGGGTCAGATCGTCAATCAGCCCCTGCTCCTCGGCCAGATAAATAAACTGGTCGGGCATCACCCGCCCATGTTTCGGGTGCTGCCAACGCACCAACACCTCCAGGCTTGCCAGCTCGCCATCGACCAGTGAAACCACGGGCTGATACTCGTTAAAAAGTTCATTGCGGGCGATGGCTTCGCGCAGCTCTTCAGCGGTGACTGACTGGTTATTCCTCGCCAGTCGCGCCGGCGCCTGGTTGAGCAGTTTGTCCATTAACAGTCCGAGTTCCCGGTCGTCCACCGGCTTGGTCAAATAACCCAACACGGGAATGTTGTGTGCGTGAACCAGATTCTGTGCCGTGCGCAACAGACGTTCCTCCTCGCCACTCAGCAAAATCAGCTGCCCGGGGAACTTCAACTCAACCAGATGCCGGACCACTTCTATACCATCCAGATCCGGCATTTTCAGGTCGAGAATCAGAACGTCCGGCGGTGTTTTCAACGCACGCAACAGATCTACGGCTCGGCGACCTCCATCAACTTCTTTGATCATGACATAACCGAGCTTCGTCAGTAGGCGACTGATCAGACGGCGCATAAATTCGTCGTCGTCCACCGTCATGATTTTGACTTTGCTCTTGTTCATCTCACCCTCGCAACTGCTGGTTCAAATAGATCTGGACTTGTTGCAACGCCGTTTGCACCCGACGCCACTCGGCTTCAAAATTGTTCAACAACTCACCGGCCAGAGACTTCTCTCGGTCAGGCAAACGCCCCCAGCGCTCCAGAGCGAGTGACCGGTCAGCCAAACCATTGGCGCCAACCGACCGGGCCGACGACTTCAGGGAGTGCGCCGCATCGGCAACCGCACCCCACCGTTGTTGGGTCGCCGCTTCCCGCAGGCGTGTCACCAACTCCTCTGAACTGCTCCGGAAGCTATCCACAAATTCCGCTAACAGGGCATCATCGCCACCGATCAGCTCCTGTAACACCCGCAAATCCAGGGCCTCGGAAACCAGCACTACCCGTCCGCTTTCTGCATGTCCTGTCAACGATTGCCCCGGAGACACACCTGTCCATTGCTCCAACGACGCTTTCAGCGTATCCATTAACACGGGCTTTATCAGGTAACCATCGAAACCCAGTTGCCGACACCGTTCGGCCTCGCCAGCGATCGCATTGGCGGTAAGTGCCACAATAGGGACCGGGGCAACAGCGCCCTCCTTCGCTTCATCCTGTCGAATAGCGGCAGTCAGGGCGTAGCCGTCCATATCCGGCATATGCAAGTCCGTCAGCACCAGAGCGTAATCGTGCCTAAGCTGTTGCCATCGACGAAACGCTTGCCTGCCATCGTCACACAGATCTGCAGCAAAGCCCAACATCGCCAACTGCCGCTCAATGACCCGCTGGTTGGTTTCGTTGTCTTCGGCTACCAACGCCAGCCGCCCTTCGCGCAGCGCCCGCTCCCGGTTCGGCATCGTCCGCTGCTCTGAACGGTGTCCACCGAGCGAATCATGTCCATCTTCAGGTTGTTTCCCCAAGGTCGTCACCACGGCCTGTAAAAACGCCATTGGCGAAAGGCTGTTGCTATCAACGCAAAAATGCCCCGGTTTATCTTCTCGCGCCCGACGCCGGTAACCCCGCCCAATCAATAACCAACGATAATGCGCTGGCCACACCGGCAATGACGCATGCTCCGCGAAAGTCATCATCGCTTCACCATTGGAACCGGTATCGCACACCAGTAACCATAGTGATGGATCCTGGGCGGCAAACTCAGGCACTTGATCCGGGCCGTGGACACTGGCGCCTGCCGCACGCAAATAGGCCTCCCAATCCGCCCCCTGGTGCTGCGGCCAAACCACACAGTGGACCTGACTCAGATCGGGTGCCACCGGTGCTGGCAGACTGTCCGCCACAACCGGCAATTCAAGGGATACACGAAACTCAGATCCCTTGTGAAGCTCGCTGGACACTTTGATGTCGCCCTCCATTGCCTGTATCAGACTGTAGCTGATACTTAATCCCAGCCCCGTTCCACCGTATTGCCGGGTGGTGGATACATCCGCCTGGGTAAAAGGGCTGAACAGTCGTTGCTGCGTCTCCAGTGTCATGCCGATGCCGTTATCGATCACATGAAAGGCCAGGTGAACCCGATCACTGGTGCGCCCAGCCACGTACAGGCGCACAGCCACTGAACCCTGACGGTCCATTTTGGAGGAGAACTTGATGGCATTATTGACCAGATTGAGCAACACCTGGCGGATGCGCAGCTCATCACCCAGAACCTGTGCGGGCAGGGCCGGATCTGAGAACAGCGTCAGCTCAACACCCTGATTCAATGCCATCCGGTCCAGCAAGAGGCAGACGCTGCGAACCAGCGCCGAGGGAGAGAAGGGGACGGGTGAAAGTTCCAGCTTGCCCGCCTCAATTTTCGAAAAGTCCAGGATATCATCCACGATACCCAACAAGGACTGGGCCGACTCCCGGATGATATCGACCATCTCCACCTGATGCCCCCGCAGACTGGTCTGGTGGAGTACATCCACCATCCCCACTATGCCGTTAATGGGCGTGCGCACCTCGTGGCTCATGGTAGCCAGAAAACGGGACTTGGTGGCGCTGGCCATTTCCGCCAGTTCCCGGGAACGCTCCAGCTCCTGAATACGCTGCTGTTCCTCTTCGGCGCGCCGCCGCTCGGTTACGTCCTGAAAATAAACGGCGAGGCCGTCCGACGAAGGAAAAACATTGACCGATGACCAATAACCCAGTGGTTCAAAGTAGGCCTCAAACGACACTTTGACGCCAGTCGCTACCGCCTGACGGTAACGGCGTTCAAATTCGGTCCCCAGTGCATCCGGGAAGGCGTCCCACAGGCGTTGCCCCAGCAGTTCGTCTCGAGACCGTTTTAACAGCCGCTCCGCCTCCCGATTTACATAGGTGAAAACCCACTCAGTGTTGAGCGTGAAAAACGCATCAGTGATACTTTCCAGTGTCGTTGCCAGACGCTCTGCCAAGCGTTTGGCACGCTCCTCACTTTCGCGCCGCTCATGGACATCGATGGCGCTGCCGTACCACTTGATCGTCCGTCCGTGGGGGTCCTTTATCGGCATGGCCTGCAGAGCATGCCAACGCCGGGCGCCATCGAAGCGGCGCAAACGGACCTCCAGCTCCAGGCGCCCGCCCTGATCCAGGGCCATATCCCAGGCGAGGTTATAGCGGCTTTTATCATCCGCCTCAATGGCTTGCCGCCAGGTATCATCCAATAGCGGATCGTCGTGCTCACAGCCAAGAAATTCCTCCAGCATCCGGTTGCCATAATCCAGACGTCCTGCCAGATCCGCGGTCCAGACCAGATGGGGCATGGCGTTGGCAAACTCACGAAAGCGCTGAATACCCTGGGCCAGCAACGACGAGGCATGTTTGCGCTCGGTCACATCCTGCACAGCGCCTTCCAGGCGCACCACTTCAGCCTGCCCGTTCAGTATGGGATGTGCCTGGACCCGAATCCAGATATAACGCCCCACCGCCGTGACAATTTGCGCCTCCAGGTCTATGGGGGCTTTCTCCTGAATGGCATGATCCACAGCTTCAGACACCTGACGCTGGAATTGCGGCGTGTAATAACTGAAGGCCTGTTCAAGCGTGAACACGGTGCCGGACGGTACATCAAAAATGGCACAGGCTTCGTCATTCAATGTGACCCGTTCGGCAATCAGATCCGCCGACCAGCCTCCCACGCGCGCCATCTGAGTGGCGATATTCAGAAGACGGTCTTGCCGCACCAGCGCTTGAGACAGCCAACGCTGATCCGTTACATCCGATGCAAAACCCGCCAGTCGCACCACCTGTCCTTGATCATTACGCACTGGAAAAGCCCGATCATGCACCCAGCGCCGACTGCCATCGGGGCGTTGAATTTCATATTCGATGTCATAACGACCCCCAATCTGCTGTTCGCGCATTTCAGCGACACGTTGCTGATGTTCAGGAATCACCGCATCGAACCACTGATCGGGGTCGGCCAGTAGCGACGCTCGGGACCGTCCCCACAAAGGTTCATAGGCAGGGGAAACATACAACAACTGCCCGGATTCCACTTCCGTCAGCCAGAAAACCTCCTGGACACTTTCCGCCAGTTGGCGAAACAACACCAGTTCATTGTCAAGTGACTGCTCCAATACCTGGCGTTTCCGGTCATTGCTCGCCGCCAACATCACCAACGCGAGAATCAGGATCAGCAGCGCGCCCTCCCCAACGTAGCGCCACCAGGCTTCCGTGCTTACCGCCAAAAAATCTGAAGATAAAGAGAACTCGTGAAAATGCAGCCCGAGGACCAATATGCCCAAGGACAGAACCGCCCACCGCAGGACCACCGCATAGGTTCGGTGCGCCGCCAACCGCTCGACTATTTTATTTGACTGTGCTTTCATTAAGATAAACCCACACACTTCCATCCAAGGCCATTGGTATGAAGATCAGTGTAAACCAACGTGATCAAACCGGCACCCGTCGCAACACGTCAAAATATCGGCAGATTTCAGTCGCTGCATTTCTATTGATTTTTGCCGCCGACATAGTGACGCCTCTTGGTATCGCTCATGGCATTCTCTACCTGCTCGTAATCGCCCTTGCCAATCAGACACAAGATAGGGGTTGGGTGCTGAACATAGGGCTTTGGTCGCTCCTGTTGTGCAGTGCAGGCCTCGTGCTCGCCGATTTGCCCGAGGGATTCCCTCTGGTGGCTGTGCTGGTTAATCGGCTACTCAGCCTTCTCGCCATCAGTGTTACCCTGACAATAAGCCTACGCTGGCTGGCGACTCGTCAAGCGCAGGACGACACCCGGCGGCAACTGGAGTCCTGCCAGCGCCGCCTCCAACAAGCGCAAGCCACTCTGGACATGTTGAGCCATCAGGCCGGTATCGGCTACTGGTGTTATGACAAGGCCAGTCAGACATTCCACCGCTCGGAGCTGATCAATCCGATCGTTGGTCTGTCAGCGGGCGAGCCCCCACCAGCCGATGGTGCCTTGAGTTTTTTCCCGGAGCCCGGCCGCACGCAAGTGGTCGCCGCATTCGATGAGTGCGTTGAACGTGGCAAACCTTATACTCAACAATTGCCTCTCATCACTCGCAGCGGACAACAGCGATTGGTGCAAACCTCAGGGCGCCCTCTGTTCGATCATCACGGGATACAAATTGGCGTTGTCGGCACCCTCGAAGACCTGACCGGAACCACTCACTCCAACAACCGGTTTGCGGATAACGCCCGCGCGCTACAGGCACAATTAGACGCGTTACCGGTCACGGTTTGGAGTGCCCTTTCCGACGGTTCAATCGATTATTTTAACCAGGCCCTGAGTGACTATTCTGGGGTGCCACGGGAAACGCTGTCGGCACCAGGAGAATGGCTGATGTTATTGCATCCCGACGATCAGGAACGCTGTGTTCAGACCTGGACCCAATGCATACAAACGGGTCGTCCTTATAGCATTCAGTTTCGCATCCGTCGCTACGATGGACAGTACCGTTGGCACCAGGTTCAGGCGACCCCTGCGCGGGACATCAACGGCAACATCATTAAATGGTATGGCAGCGCCGTTGAAATTCCGGAGTCGGCGGTGACAGTCTGAGCGCCCGCAGAGAGGAGCCCTACGCCAACCCATCCACCGGAAAACCGGCTTCACGCAGGCGAGCCATTTTATACCGCAAAGTTCTCGGACTGATGCCCAACCGTTCCGCGGTGCGTTTTTTACTGCCGCGCTCACTGTTGAGAGTATTGACGATGATTTCAAATTCCCGGCGCTTCAGGTCGCTGCCCAAAGCCGGTTGTTCGACCGACGTGCCGGAAGCCGGAGCAGCAGGGTCCGTGGTCGGCAGTGCAGAGGCCGACACATCATTGTCATGGGCGACATCAACCGGGTTCGCATCATTCCGTGCGGCGCCCGAACCTGTACTCGACGCCACATCCGCATACGCCCGGTCCGCCTCAAGCCCCAGATCTTCGGCCTGGATGAGATCACCCGGCTGAAGAATCAACGCCCGCTGCATAACATTGTCCAGTTCACGCACGTTCCCGGGCCAGGCATAATCGGTGAGCGCTGCCCGGGCTGAGTCGGTCAGTTGCACCCAGCCGCGCCGCTGTTTTTGGGCGTGCTTGCGCAACAGCTGTTCAGCCAGAGGCACGATATCTTCCCGTCGCTCCCTCAGTGGCGCCCACTGTAAGGGCAGCACACTCAACCGATAGTACAGATCTTCCCGGAATTGCCCGTTGGCCACTTGCTCGCGCATATCGCGATTCGAGGTAGCAATCACCCGGACATCCAGCGGGATGGTCTTGCGCCCACCCAGACGCTCCACTTCCCGCTCCTGAAGCACACGCAGTAGTTTGGCTTGCAACCCGACATTCATTTCCGAAATTTCATCCAGCAATAAGGTGCCGCCGTTGGCCTGTTCGAACTTGCCTGGCGCGCTGGCATGAGCCCCCGTGTAGGCGCCTTTCTCATGACCGAACAGCATCGCCTCCAGCATGTTCTCGGGAATGGCCGCGCAGTTGATTGCGACAAACGGCTTGTGATGACGCGGCGAGTGGTTGTGAATGTAGCGTGCCAGCACCTCTTTCCCGGTACCGGATTCACCGAGGATCAATACGGTCGATTCCGACTGAGCCACTCGCTGTGCCAATTGCAAGAGTCGCTGACTGGACGCGGCCCGAACCACCGGCTCATCTCCCACCGGCGCGGAGCCGAGGTGACGCGCCAGGGTGTCCACCAACAGGGCGGGTTCAAATGGCTTGACCAGATAATCCACCGCGCCCTGCTTGATGGCATCGACGGACTGATTGATGCTCGCATAAGCCGTGATCAACATCATGGGAATCTGCGGGTATTGCTGCTTCACCGCCTGCAGCAATTCCTGTCCGCTCATGCCGCTCATATTGACGTCTGACACAATCATCTGACAGTCGCTATCGGCATTGAGTTTAGCCAGCGCCTGCTCGCCACTGTCGGCCTCAATGACATCATAGCTCGCCAGCTCCAGCGTATCCGCCAGCGCCTCTCGCAGTGCCGCATCATCCTCCACCACAAGAATGCGGGGCCGGACCGTGTCCGGGGAAGCCTGTCGTGCTGCTTGCGTCATGTGATTCTCCAATGGATGTTCAGGTTAACCTTTGCACCGCATGGGTGCTTTACTTGAAGGACTGAGCCAACGGCAACAATACGGTGGCATGCGTGCCCTGCCCGACTTCCGAGCGCAGATCAAAGGCACCACCGTGCGCTCTCGCAACCGCCTGCACCACCGCCAACCCCAGACCGGTTCCCTGGGACTTGGTGGTGACAAACAGGTCTCGCACCCGGGGCAGTAACTCCGGGTCAATACCGGGCCCCTTGTCGGTCAGGTGAATCGCCAGCCAGTGCTGGCCTCGCACCACTTCATGTTTGAAGTTGATCAACAGCTCGGCGCCCTTGCCGACCGCCTGGATACTGTTATTCGACAGGTTCTGCAAGGCACCAATCAGCGCTTCGCGATTACAACGCAGACGCACGTGGGCACAACTGTTCAACCACTGACAGTGGCTGGCGGAGGTGTTCAGCGGCACTTCCAGCGCTTCCGCCAGGCCACTTTGCAGATCTTCCACGGTGATGTAGTCATTCAGGGGCAGCTCGCCTTTGACAAACAGCAACATGTCCTGAATCTGCCGTTCAATATGATTGAGCCGGCTGGATAGTTTGTCGGTAAACTCACCGCGACGCGACTCGTCCAGCTCACTGTTGCGCAGGTGCCCGGCGTATAACATGGCGGTCGAGAGCGGCGTGCGAATCTGGTGGGCCAGCGCGGACATCATTTTGCCCATAGCGGACAGTCGTTCGTGCCGACTGAGCTCGCTCTGTAACCGCCGGGTTTCGGTCAGGTCCGTCAGCAGGATAATCTGCCCGTCCACGCCCAGATTGCGGGTGGCAATACGAATGCGCCGTCCGTCCTGCAGAGACACCTCATGGCCGTCATCGCTGCGCGGCTTGAACGAGCGTGCGATGACCTCGCGCCAGGGCATCCCCTCCAGTGGTTCACCCAACAGGTCCACCGCCACGGGGTTGGCTTCGGTCACCCGTCCCGTGGAATCGAGCACGATCACACCACCCGGCAGAAAATTGATCAGGTTATCGAGGCGGTTGGCGAATTTTTCCTTTTCAAGCTGAGCCTCACGGCGCTCTTTTTCGAGGCTGGACACCTCGCCACTGAGCTTCGCCACCTGCCGTTCCAGCATTTCGTGAGACGTCACCAGCCGCTGCGACAGATCCTCAAACAGGTCAAAGCCCTGGTCGCGCGCGCCACCCGCCCCTTCACCTGCGGGGCGTAGCGCCGACGGTCGTAGACTGACCACGTCGGCCCTGGCGCGGGCGACGGACTTCTCGGAAATGGTCGATGCACCCTCAGCCATGGGGCACTCCCTCTGTCACGTTACGGTTTTCCGGCGCTGGGCCGTTGCTTGATATCGGGTTTTGCAAGGAGGGTGCCAATCTGATTTTCTTTTATTATTCAATAGCTTACAAAACTCAAATATAACCCCAAGTCAATTTTCCGTCACAAAGGTTTCCGTAGGGCGATGAGATGGTCTCCTCCCCTCCTAATCGGCGTCGCGATGCGCCAAGATAGGGGAGGAATAAGTTCCTATCTGAGATGAGTGGGAGGAGACCATGGCAAAGCTTACAACGATTGGCATTGACCTCGCAAAGAATGAGTTTGCAGTGTACGGACTGGGCCCGAATGGCCAGTGCGGGTGGAGGCGCAAATTGCGCCGCAAGCAACTGCTTAATCAGATGGCAAAGCTGGCCCCTTGCAAGGTAGCCATGGAAGCCTGCGCCAGCGCCCATTACTGGGGGCGCAAGCTACAGGCACTGGGGCACGAAGTGAAGCTGCTGCCGGCCCAGCATGTGAAGGCGTATCTGCGGGGCCAGAAGAACGACTACAACGATGCCCAGGCGATCGCCGAGGCCTGTGAGCACGGACGAATCCGCCCGGTGGCGATCAAGAGTATCGAGCAGCAGGATGAGCAGATGCTGCACAAGCTGCGCCGCAGCGTGATCGCTGAGCGCACCCGGATGGGCAACCGGCTGCGAGGCTTGCTCGCCGAGTACGGTGTCATCATCCCTGAGGGGATAGCGGCCCTGCGCCGGGAACTGCCCCTGGCGCTGGAGGATGCCGAGAACGAGTTGAGCCCACGGGCTCGGCAGTTGCTGCACCGTCAGTATCAGCGCTTCCTGGAGGTAGAAGAGGAGTTGGCCTGGTATGACCAGGAGGTGAAGCGACAGGCCAAAGCCGATGAGGTCTGCCAACGCCTGGATGCGCTGCCGGGTGTTGGCCCGGTGGTAGCCAGCCAGCTCAAAGGCTGGATGGGCGATGGCCAGCAGTTCGGCCGGGGGCGGGATGCCTCGGCGGCACTGGGGGTAATACCGAGACAGAACAGCACCGGTGGCAAGGAGGTCCTTCTGGGGATCAGCAAACGGGGTGATCCCTATGTGCGGGCGCAGGTGATCCACGGAGCTCGGGCGGTGGTGTCACGAGCGGACCAGAAAAGCGACCCGCTCAGCCGCTGGATCCAGCGCATCAAGGCCGAGCGGGGGTTCAACAAAGCCACCGTAGCGCTGGCCAACAAGTTAGTCCGCATGGCCTGGGTGATCATCGCCCGAGGCGAGCGGTACCGGCCGATCGAGGAGCGAATGGCCGGATAAGTTAATCAGGGAGCGAGTGGAATAGACAAACGAGGCGACGTAGATAGTTACGGAGGTAAACCTTCCCTCAGGTTGCGAGGGTCACAGCGATCGATGGCATAACAGGTCAGACCGGCCTGCCGAAAACCTGACTTATCCGAGGGCCCCAAAGGCCGTTAGGGCGATGAGGACGGCAGGCGCGCATCTTCCATCAAGGCCAGAGGCGACAAAGCCGCCTCGTTCAACAGGCCGGATATACGGGAGCCAACCTGTCCCTGACATCGAGCACTGAGACCTTGCAAACGGGGAGGAGACCATATACGGATAAGGCCGGAGGCCGCATCCGCCGCAACCAAAACCAAAGACCCCCATGCGAGACAGCTTCTTGAGGTAAACAAATGTACCGTGCGCTTTCCAACCAACTGTGTTATAGTCCGCGCTTCGGCGTCCTTCGGTCGGCGTCGCTCTTCTCTGATACCTCATCATGGCTCACCCAGACCGTACCCACATTTGTTGGGCAGGGATCGGGCCACAGGAAACACATTTCATGACATTTGCTGAACTCGGCCTTCGCGCCGAACTCCTGCGTGCGCTTGACGACGCGGGCTACTCCGTACCTACGCCCATTCAGGCCAAAGCCATTCCCACCGTCCTCAAAGGCGGCGATCTGATGGCGGCCGCCCAGACCGGTACCGGTAAAACCGCCGGTTTTACCCTGCCACTGCTGGAAAACATGAGTCGTAAAGACGTATCCGGCCAGAAGTATCGCCCGGTGCGCGCGCTCATCCTGACGCCGACCCGCGAACTCGCCGCCCAGGTGCACGACAGCGTACGCACCTATGGCAAGCATCTGCCGCTGCGCTCCACCGTGGTTTTCGGCGGGGTGAGCATCAACCCCCAGATGATGACCCTGCGCAAAGGCGTCGACATTCTGGTGGCCACACCGGGCCGCCTGCTGGACCTGGTACAGCAGAACGCTCTGCAACTGGACCGGGTGGAAACCCTGGTTCTGGACGAAGCGGACCGCATGCTGGACATGGGCTTTATTCACGACATCAAAAAAGTCCTGAAACTGCTGCCCAAACAGAAACAGACCCTGTTGTTCTCCGCCACTTTCTCGGATGAGATCAAGCAACTGGCGGACAAACTGCTGAACCAGCCGGAGCTGATCGAAGTCGCGCCGCGCAACACCACCGCCGAGCGCATCACCCAGCGGGTTCACCCGGTGGATCGCAACCGCAAGCGTGAGCTGTTGTCTTACCTGATTGGCGATGGCGACTGGAAACAGGTGCTGGTCTTTACCCGGACCAAGCACGGCGCCAACCGTCTGACCGAGCAACTGCAGAATGACGGCATTACCGCCGCCGCCATCCACGGCAACAAGAGCCAGGGCGCGCGCACCAAAGCACTGGCCGACTTCAAAAGCGGCAAGGTTCGCACCCTGGTGGCCACCGATATCGCCGCTCGCGGCATCGACATTGACCAGCTGCCCTACGTGGTGAACTACGAACTGCCCAATGTGCCGGAAGATTACGTCCACCGCATCGGTCGCACCGGTCGCGCCGAACGTGAAGGTGTGGCGGTTTCATTGGTGTGCGTGGATGAGCACAACTTCATGCGCAACATTGAGAAACTGATCAAAACCAATGTGGAAAAGGTTGTGGTCGACGGCTTTGAACCGGACCCGAGTATTCGCCCGGAGCCCATCCAGTTGGGTCGCCAGAACAATGGCGGCGGTCGGGGCCGCAGCAGCAAGCCGGCCGGCAACCGTGCCCGTAACAGTGCGCCGTCCAGCGCCAGCAAAAACGGCAATGGCGGTCGACCAAATCAGAAAAGTCGTCAACGGCGAGCGTAAAAACGAAGAACTGAAAACGGCACCCTCGGGTGCCGTTTTTGTTTACGGTTGAACCACCAAACCACCCGTAGGGCGGGTAAGCGCAACGCGCGCACCCGCCGCGAACGGATTTTTTATAACGAGTTCAAGAAACTGATCAGGTCCTGCTTGTCCGACGCTGACAATGCCTGATACGCATCGTTCGCTGCCTGCCCTTCTCCACCGTGCCACAGAATGGCTTCCTCGATGGAACGGGCACGACCATCGTGCAGGTAACTGTGCTCCGGCGTGCAGACCTCGTTGCCTTGCCCGCCAACCGGATTCTCCACACCGCCGGTCACACAGGCCGACAGACCCAGCCCCCACAACGGCGGCGTGCGCCACTCCGCACCGGTGGCTTCCCCTTCACCCAGGTTATCCGCCAGACCCGGCCCCATGTCGTGCAGCAACAGATCGGTGTAGGGGTAGATGGTCTGATCGCGCAGCTCCGCCAACGGATGATATTCACTGGTCTGATGGCTGGGTGTATGGCAACCCGCACAACCGACGGTATCGAACAACTGTTCACCATTCTGCACGGCCGGATCATCGTAGTTGCGCTGTGGGCGGACACCCAGCAAGGCAATGTATTTCACCAGATCATCCAGATGCTCATCGCTTAGTTCGGCGCCGGTACCACCACAATCCGTCTGATTGCTACCGCAATCCGGCTCGGGCAACACAGAAGTCATGACGCCCATATCGGAGTTGAAGGCACTGGCCAACTGATGTTTGACACTCACGGTGCCCGCTTTCCAGCCGAAGCGCCCAAGTCGGGTGTCACCGGTTTCCGGATCCGGAATACGATTGGGACGACCGGAGATGCCATCGCCATCCGCATCGTCCGGATCGGCCTGGGCCAGAATCGCGGACTCGGGAATGGCCTCCAGCAGTCCAATGCCCACCAGATTGGGCGCTATGCGGGCGGAGAACCGCTCAGGCACCGCACCGGTGAATTGGTAGTTGGGTGAGCGCAGGCCGTTCTCTTCGGTCCAGTAAGCGATGGACACAATGCCCTCGCTGCTCGCTCCGTTGCTCGCCTCCGGCTGCAGCACCCGCCCTAGGTCCGGGTCCGGCAGACCGTTCTCATCGGCCACTTTGAACGACCACTTGTCGAGCGGCTCGCCCACCGGCGCCGGGGCCGCCCGGCCGTTGCGTTCGTGGCAGCCGGCGCAACTGTCGTTGATATAGTGAGGTCCGGCCAGACCAACCATCTCGTTGAAGACCGGATTTTCCAGGGGACGCTCATCGTGCCGCCCGTCTTCGAAAGAGGTATGCAGAACCCGGCGTCCACGCACAAACGGCTGACCATTGTCATAACCAAGGTTAGTGGCCATCTGCATGAAATGGTTGTCCGTTTCACCCGACGTCATTTCGTGAATGGTGGTGTCACCGCCCAACCAGGCGTGCTCTGGAATTTTGAAGGAGTCTTTCACACCACCGAACGGAGTGGAGCCTCCGACATCCCAGGGCACCAGCCCCTCGCCCACGATGTAGAGGTAAGTGGTACCGTAATAGTTGGCCCGGCCATTGGGGACGCTGGCATCCAGAAACTGACTGATTTCAAACTCCAGCTTGTCACCCACTTGAATCGGACGGCCTTCCCGGCAGTTATGACTGCGCTCCTTGTAGTAATTCAGGTTATCAACCACCACCATGGTGCCGTTGTCACAGTACTCCGCGACAGTGCCCACGCCGCGATAGAACCAGCGGTTTTCGGCTTCGGTATTGCTGAGTAAAAATTCGGTGCGCACATTCATCCGCACGGTATCGCCACCCTTGGCGACCTCATCAATGATTTCAATGGCGGCGGTACGATCCTCCCAGTAGAAACTGAGGTAATGGTCGTAGGCCTGGAACTGATCCTCTTTGGCATGACGATCACGCGCCCGGTCCGCAAAGCGGGTAATCAGGGCGGTTTCGGTTTCGTACTGAACCACCGGCTCCAGAGTCGTGGCGGCGTCGTACAGTGGTGTGATCTCACCGAGGCTGACCGAGGAGCTGCTCGAGCTGCTCTGGCTTACGCTGGAGCTTTCGGAGCTGCTCTCACTGCTACTGGAATTCGAGCTTTGCTCACTACTGCTGGAACTGCTTTGGCTGCTCGAAGAGCTGCTGCTTCCACCGCTGCCGACAAAGGTGTGGCTGATCCAACCGGTACTGCGACCGACGCCGTTGGCGATCACCGTAAATGAGGCGTTTACCTCATCGCCCGGCAACAGATTCGGCAGGTCGTAATACCAACCATTGCTGTCCTGCTGCATCCGGACATTCTGTTGACCACCGCCATTCACCGTGTAGTGAATGTCCACGATATCGCCCTCGCTGACACGGGCTCGCAAGGTGGTGGCGTCCAGCTCCTGGAAACAGCCGTCCGCACAGTCAGTCGGCACGGTTTGGGGCTCACTGCCGTACACCTCCAGCTCCCAGATGGAGTAGCCCCATTCATTGCCCTGACTGCGAGAAATTCCAAAAATACGAACGTATCGGTACTCGCCGTTCACCGCCACCGTGTCGGTGCGATGCCCGAAGGTGCCACCGGTGCGGGTCGCCAATGTACTCCAGTTGGAACCATCGCTGGAGCCGCGGATTTCGTAGGTGTCCGCATTGGCGGCCTCCCAGTGAATCACCACCTCCGACAAGTCATAGGTCTGCCCCAGATCTACGGTCAGGTAGGAGGGATCGGTCTGTGCCGCTGAGGCCCAGCGTGTGTTCATATCGCCATCCACGGCGTTGCTTGCCGGCAGATCCGCCGTGCTCGCCGATACAGCGGCATTCCGGGCAAGTTCCGTGGTCTGGGCGTTGAGCGATGTGCTCAGAACCAGAAAGAGCAACGCTCCCCCGAGGGTGAGAGGGTGTTTCAGAGAGTAGAGACGCATAGTGTGGACCTCGCGCATGGCTATTATTGGTTATGGGTCCCACCGACCTTAAAGCCTGAATGGAGGCATCGTCGTCCCACTTTGCGAGTGCTCGTGAAAGTGGCCCGTGCCACCATAAACACCGGACACACCCCTCGCTCAGAACAAAATACTCAATATTTTCATGGAGTTACAAAAAGGTATCAACTTATTGGGCGATATTGACACTCGGGCTTTTGTGGACAGGTTCTCGGTTCTCCCGCTGGCGTGTTGATCACCTTGGGCATTCTGTTTATTCTTTTCGCCAAAGCAATAACATCAGTGACGGTCAAACCCCGTATGGACGTACCGATTTTCAGCGTGAACGACACCGTTCTGGTGGTGGCCGTCCTGGAGTGCCTGTTGCTTGGCGCCCTGCTTCTGTTTATTACTCACATTCCCCTGGCCCAACGCCTGTTGTTGTCGCTCTTCCTGTTGTCGTTGGGTATCGACTTCCTGGATACCCTGATCTATTGGGCAGAGCCACTGAAAGCGCGCTGGCTGGGCGATCATCTTTACACTTTTTACATCCTCAAGCCGCTCGGGCTGATGGCCGCGCCAGCGCTGTACCTGTACCTTAAATCAATGCTGTTTTCGGACTTCAGCTGGTGCCGACGCCGACTCCTGCACTTCGCACCCGCACTATTGATCACCCTGCTTCTGCCCTTTTACCTTCTGGTGCGCGATGAGGGATTCTTTGCCCGGGCGAGGTATGACTATGAGGTGCTGTTTCACGATCTCCCGTTTCAGCTGTACCTGTTCTTTAAATACGGGATCTATTTCATCTACGGCGCTATCAGTTATCGAGTGCTGGCGACTTATCATCGACATCTGGAGCAGGGTTACTCCAACCTCAAGAGCGTGGATCCCTGGTGGCTCCGGCTGCTGGTCATCGGTTTTCTGATCATCTGGAGTCTGTACCTGACGAGCTATCTGAGCCACCTGTTGTTTGAGCACCGGAGAATGGCCAACTTTACCGGCGTCCTGGGCAACTATCTCAACGTCTTTTTTATCACGTCGCTGGTCGTTTACAGCCTGACCCGGTCGGAGACCTTCCGCGGTGTTTCCGAGGCATCGGGCCTCAATAGCGTCTCGGTCGGGAGCGAAGATGAACAGGCATCGCTGACCCAATCAATCCATAAGGTGATGCGAGAACAGCAATTGTTTCTGGACCCGGAACTGAGCCTGGAGCGGCTCGCCAGCACCATGGGGCTCTCCAGCAAGCTGGTGTCCAGCATCATCAATCGCCGGCTCAACAAAAACTTTTTTGAGTATGTCAACGACTTTCGCACCGAGCGGGCGAAATCCATCATCGCTTCCGGGGAGGGGCCCGACTCCATGATGCAAGTGATGGAACAATCGGGGTTCAACAGCAAATCCACCTTCAATCGCTGCTTCAAGCGCGCCACCGGCATGACCCCCAGCGAGTACCGGGAAAACATTCGCCGTAGCCCCGCAGGTCGGATTAGCGAAGCGTAATCCGACACCCCCCCGCCAACCTCAGTCAACGCTGCAAATCATACTTCCGCATCTTCTCAACCAGGGTCGTGCGCCGAACGCTCAACCGGTCCGCCGCCCGGGCCACCACGCCACCACAATCGTTCAAGGCCTGCTGAATCAACTCCCGCTCCATGTTGTTGATATATTCACGCAGGTCGATCCCCTGCTCCGGCAATAAAGGCGTGTCGTTCATGCTGACATAGCCGGCCTGACCGTTCAGTGCCTCCTGCTCGGAGTCGGTACCAAAATCCTCTTCCACCACATCCACATGTCGGTATTTGGGAGGCAGGTCCTGAACGCCCACCACACCGTAGGGGTGCATGATTGCCATGCGCTCCACCAGGTTTGCCAGCTCGCGCACGTTGCCGCTCCAGGGGTGACGGCACAGAGACAGGATAGCGGCGGAATTGAAACGGATGGAGCCCCGCTCCTCGCTTTCCAGGCGGGAGATCAGCTCATTGATCAGCAGTGGGATATCTTCCGCACGCTCTTTCAGAGCTGGCAGCTCGATGGGGAAGACATTCAGCCGATAGAACAGGTCCTCGCGGAACCGATCTTCGCTGATCATGGTCTCCAGGTCGCGGTGGGTGGCGGCAATCACCCGCACGTCGATACTGGTGGTCTTGTTACTGCCCACCCGCTCAAAGCAGCGCTCCTGCAGCACCCGAAGAATCTTGACCTGCATGTTCAGGGGCATATCCCCGATTTCATCCAGAAACAGGGTGCCGCCCTCAGCCAGTTCAAAGCGCCCCGCGCGGGCATTGATGGCGCCGGTGAAAGCCCCCTTCTCATGACCAAACAGCTCACTCTCCAGTAACTCCGCCGGAATGGCACCACAGTTCACGGGTACGAAAGGCTTGTCGCGTCGGGGGGAATTGTAGTGCAGGTTGCGGGCCACTACTTCCTTGCCGGTGCCGGACTCGCCGGTGATCAGCACCGATACGTCCTTATCCGCCACCTGGGCCATCATATCGCGCACCTGCTGAATCTGGCGGCTGGTACCCACCAGGCTGCGAAACAGGTGTACCGGGCGGCGCGTGGGTTGGCGGCGACTGGCCTGCTGTGCCTGGCGATAGAGCTGGGCGCGATGCAGGGTGTCCAGTAGTTGGTTATAGGCCGGAGGAACGGTCATGCTGGCAATAATCATCCGGGCCAGTTGGGGCGCCGCCGACTCGGGTAATGTGCGCTCCTCCAACATGATGACCGGCACATCGTCCTGCCAGTCACGAATCTCCTTAAGCTGGGATTCCAGCTCACGGGGCCTGGGCGTTTCGCCCAGAAACACCGCCATGACGCCACGTTCGTCCGAATCTTCAGCATCCTCGTGGGCGGTTTGCCAACCCACCCAACCGGTGGTCCTGACGGTTTTCCCCAAGAACTGCAGAATGACTCCGAGCTCCCTGCGCCGTTGTTCATTGTCATCTACAACCAGAACATTGGTGTTACGCCACATGCGACTTGGCCCTTTTTTACATTCTTGTGTCGTGCTGAATCGTCCCGGAGCGCGAGGAGCCAACTCCTCAAACATCGGACCTGTAACCCTTGTTACGACGACATTCGTTTAAACTAATAGCCGAGGCCCTTATCGGAGTCAAATAATCGTCAAGTCCGACATCGACGCCGGCAATTCGGTAAAGACAGGACGGAACCCTCAACAAAACTGTGACAGACATCACAAGTAAGGGGATTTTGGCAGGGATATCCGGCTGGGGCAATCCCAAAACGGCGAAAATGACAAAAAACTGACGCGAAAAACGTCAAGAATCAGAAGAGATAGAGCAGCCCTCTACAGCGCCAGCTGCAAAACCTCCTGCTGGCACTGCTCGATCAAGTTGGCATACACGCCTTTGAGCTCACTCAACGCCTGGACCAGCGCCGTCCCGTCACCACCATTGGCCGCCACTACCCGCTCGACCAACCCGGCACAGGCACGGTCCAGCTCGCGAACCGTCCACCAATCCTCAGCCTGCAGGGCCCGCACCAACTCATTGCGCAGCTGGCGCACCTGCTCTACCCCGGCATCGCCCCGGTAATCAGGGCTGGGGACCGCTGACAACGTCATGACTAACGGGCCTGGTCGGCAATACCGTCCCAGGCGGACTTCAGCTCGCCCAACAGGCGGCCACACTCATCCAGCCGCTCCAGGCTGTTCTTGTAGTTGGCTTCGGTCAGGGCACGGATGATGTAGTCATACAGGTCATCCAGGTTTTCCGAGAGCTGGCCGCCCTCCTTGTCATTCAGGCTGCCCTGCAGGCCCGCCACAATATTGATGGCCTTGCCGATCAGCTCGCCTTTGCGGGCCACCTGATTCTGCTGCATCGCACCCTTGGCCTGAGCGATACGCTCCAGAGCCCCTTCGAACAACATCTGGATCAGGCGGTGGGGAGAGGCGTCCATGGCGCTGGACTGTACTTTCATGGAAGAGTAATTCTGTGCCGCACGAGCGTAGGCGTTCATACCGGTTCCCCGTTCTTGGTTGTCGTCATCATCGGTGGTTTTTACCATCGGACTAACCTTTATTGCGGCTGTGGAGGGGGAAACTTTAGCCTATTTTGGTCTTACCTCGGCGGCGCAGTAAACGGTAAGCGGTCGTTGATGCCTTCCAGGAAGTCCCCGGTACTGTTCAGACTGCGCACAATCTGCTCCATGGCTCGGAACTGGGCTTCCTGTCGTGCCCGGAAGGCTTCGCTGCGCCGATCCAACGCTTCACGAGCGTCGGCAATATCACTCTTGTCTTCCTGAAGGTTACTCTCCCGCTGGGAAATCAACCCGGAGTTACGCACGTAGGAATCCACAATACCGGTCAACATTCCACCCAGCCCCCGGGAAAACCCGACGGTGGCCGAGGTCGCACCCGGTGAGATGGTCATGCTCAACCCCTCGGCGGGAGAACCAATCGCCGGGCGCAACACATTGCCGAACCCGAATGCTTCCTCGCCATCCACGGTGCCGGCCACGTCCTGCCCGGCGGTTCCGGCGCCGACCGCAACGCCCAGATCGGCCATGTCCGCGCCCACGGCCGTGAACTCCACATTGCTGACGGCGCCGTAGCTATTGGATTGGAATTCCAGGGCTCCGGTGGTGGTGTTGTAGCTGACATTGACCTTGGCAAACCCCTCTTTGAGCGTGGAGTCCGCATTGATCAACGTCTGAAAATCTTCGGCCAGCTCCGCCCCGGACGCGTAGGTCTTACCATCCGGTAGCGCAATGGTCGCCGATTGCTTGCCGTCCACTTTGACCGCGAAGCTGTAATCCTTGCCCGTCGTATCGAGCGGAAACGCCAACGCCACCGGGTCGGCGGTCAGCAGCCCCTTGGTCGCTTCCTGGGTAATTTCAACGGCATAGCTGCCCGGTTGTGTGCGGCTACCGAATGCCGTCACGTTGACTTTTGAGTCGCTGGATTCGGTATTGGGGACGAACAGATTCCGGACCTGTTCAAAGTTGTTACTGATGGCCTCGTCGAAGTCGGTGGCCTCGCCGTCGTCCGCTATTTCCAGAGTGCCATCGATCTTGGTCCGGATACCAATGCTGGCGAGGGAGTTGAAATCACTGTCGATACCGGGCATGGCACTACCGATCATACTGCGAATCGTACGCAGCATATTGCCCGCCAGGGGGTCATTGCTCAGGCTGCCCTTGCCATCTTCACCCTCGTCTCTGGATATCAGGCGATTGGTTTCGGTGTAGAAAGTATTGTAGGCCTCTACGAAGTCGCGGATGGCCTCCTCCGCCAGACTGGGATCTTCGGTGACGTTGATGCTGACTTCTTCGGTGGCACTGCTGTTGAACAGTTCAAACTCGACGCCTTCGATCACGTCGGTGATCACATTGCTGTTCCGGGTTACCTGCAGACCGTTCACCCGTACGATCGCGTCCAGGCCTTCCTGTTGCTGGGCGAAATTCTGAGCGGACTCATTGAAGTTGAAGTTCGCAAGACCGGGGCTGGCTCCTTCAGTGGCGGTAATTTCCAGCTCTCTCGTCGCGCCGGTCGGACCGGTCAGCAACAATTGGTAGCTGCCTTCCTGCCCCACAATACTGGCCTGAACACCGATGTCCGCGTCATTGATGGCATCGCGCAACCCGGACAGGCTGTTATTGCTCTGATCAATCTCGATGGTCGCACCCGTCGCATCCGCGTCGGCCGTAAAGGTACTCAGGTCCGATGCCCAGTCGCCAAAGCGAATGGTCAGGCTGCCCTCACCCACCTCAGAGTCGAGACTGGCGTAAGTGCCGGACGCCAATGACTGTGATTGAGCCACCTGTTCCACCTTGATCCGGTAATTACCCGGCACCGCGTCCGGGTTCAACTTGTTGACCGCCATCAGGGACGTGTCGGAAATGGAGGCCTGCTTGGCGTCGAAGGTATCGGCATTGGCCAGCGGCGTCATGGCACCTTCAAGCTCATCCACCGCACTGCGCAGCAAACCGAGGCCCGAGATCTGCGCCTCTATACGCTCTTCGCGTCGGTCCAGGCGACGATCCTCGGGAAGCCGCTCCAGCTCGACCAACTGATCGACAATGTTCTGGGTGTCGATCCCGGAACCACTGCCCAGTTGATTGATGATGTTACTGCCTACGCGCTCGACCATAACCTGAGTACCCTGAAGTGACGGTGAAGACGATCAACCGGTCTGTGCGGCGGACATTGACCGCGTGCTGTAACGGCTGTCGGCCGCTTTTGGTTAAACTTTAGCCTGATTACAGAAATTCTTCCAGCCGCCGTGACGGCGATCACAACCTTGATCAGAAAGCTCTTGGACAAAGGCCCCACAATAGAAAAAAGGGCACCCTTGTGAGGCGCCCTTTTTCGTTTTTACAGTCTGATTGCAGCCCGTTAAGCCTGCTCACTGAAAAGGTGCACCGGCTCATCGACACTCAAGTTTCGTGCCAGTTCAAGAAAGATTTCGTCCGGGATCTGACGAATCACTTCCTCGGTTTGCCGGTCGAGCACTTTGACAATGGTTTCCCCGGAGTCCCGGTCAATACTGAAGCGCAGATCACGCTGGGTTGCCTGGATGTATTCATTCATCTGGGCGACCGCGTCGCGGACATTGTCCGCCATCTGTGTCTGCCGCTCACTCTGCTTCTCAGCATAAGAGCGTTTGGCCGGTTCCAACGAAACAGAGGGCGGCAATGACTTGCCTCCCTCTTTTGCCGCTTGACGGGTTGTATCAGGTGAAGCTTGCCGACCGCCTTTCGCTCCGTAGAGCTCTTGGCGGGCATTGTTGTTTAACGTCGTCACTTCACTCATGGTACATCCCTCTCAAGGGTTTCCCCCGGTTACCCGGGGGAGGGCTCAGCTATTACTGCAGCAGCGACAGCACCTGCTGAGGACGGGCGTTGGCCTGGGCCAGCATCGCCTGGGCGGCCTGCTGGAGTACCTGCGCCTTACTCAGGTTGGCGGTTTCCGCCGCGAAGTCCGCATCGGTGATCCGTGAGCGGGCAGCGGAGGTCTTCTCGGCAACGTTGCTCAGGTTGGATACGGTGAAGTCCAGACGGTTGTTGACGGCACCAAGCTCAGCGCGAGTGGCACCTACTTGCTCGATGGCTGAATCTATGACACCAATTGCCTTCTGAGCACCTTCAGAGGTTGAGATATCCACACTGGCCACAGACCCGGTGCCTTGCGATGCGTTACGCTCCTGGAGTCCAACAATGTCCAACACGTCTTGCGCTGTGGCTGAATCTCCATATTTAATGGAGATTTCCTCACCATTGGCAGAACGAAGTGCTATGGTATTCGCCGTGCTACCCTCAAATGCCACGACTCCAGTTTCATTTGAAGACTCGTTAATGACCCGAATGGCTTCATCTACTGTGTCGCCTACAGCGGCACCCGCATCAATCTGACCAATCTCAACCCCATTGATGATCAAGTCACCTTCGGCAAGGCTTTGAGCACCTGTTGGAGTGGTCGATTCGGACGTCACTGCAGCGCCAGTAATGTTTCCGTTGCTATCCTGCAAGTCTATGCCTAGGTCTGCACTTGCAGCATACGTCCCGGCAGCTTCGATGGTTACACCGCGTTTATCTGCGCTGGTATCATTCACAACCAACGAAAAGTTAGTCGAGGCAGAAACACCGGTAAGCCCTGCGTTTGCGACAGCATCACCTGTTCCGGAAAAAGCAATTGACGTCGCTCCCTCTGCGCTCATCACCAACGCACCATCGTCATTCAAAGTGGCAGTAATGGACGTCTCTTCGGTAATTTTAGCGGCTAATTCCTCCATACTGCTGGTTCCACTAATTTCAGTCACCTGAGTGCGCCCATCGCCATCTGTCAAAGTCAGCGTCAGCACATCAGTGCCGGAAACAAGTCGACCAGACCCACCACTCGCCGCTTCTACTTCAACCAAGCTGGAAACTTCTGCACCTTTTCCATCCAAATCGGCATTGATACTCGCCAATGCTTCGTTTAAGGTGCCGCCTGCCGCGTCTGATGCATCGATCAACGTATCATTGATACTAATGGTGTCAGTACCATCCAGGGCAGTAAGATCAGCGATACCATTAGCGGTCGCCTCACCAACGATATCTCCAGAGGTCCCACCCAATGCGCTAGTGCTGAATGCACCAACGGATACCGAAATGGTCTGATCCTGCTCAGAACCCACTTGCAGCAAGGTATTATTCAGACTGCCGTCCAGCAAAGCCTGGCCGTTAAAGGTGGTTTCTTCAGCAATACGGTTCAGCTCCGTCTTGAGCTGCTGAACTTCGGCGTTCAGGGTGCTACGGTCGCTGTCGGAGTAAATGCCGTTGGCAGACTGTACAGCCAGCTCACGCATCCGCTGCAGAATATTGGTACCTTCCTGCAGAGCGCCTTCAGCGGTCTGAATCATGGAAATACCGTCGTTCGCGTTACGCACGGCCTGGTTCAGACCGCGAACCTGGGAGGTCATGCGGTTGGAAATCGCCAGACCCGCGGCGTCGTCTTTGGCGGAGTTGATGCGGTTACCGGACGCCAGACGTTCTGTCGCCTGGTCCAGAGCATTGCCAGACTGCATCAGCTGACGCTGAGTGTTCAGTGAGGCCACATTGGTATTGATTACTAGAGCCATGATGGATCTCCTAAGTTGTTTTGTTCACAGGCTTTACCAGCCGTGGATCATTCGGACAGTGAAGCCCGGAACAGTCGGTCACCAGGTCTTCTGTAAAGGTTATCGACCCATCATGAGGGAGCTTTAGGAGAATTTTGGATTTTTTGCGCCAAACCGGCTTGATTTTCAGTTTTTCTTTAATTTTCAATGGGTTAAGAACGACGCAACCCTCAAGTAGGTCGGATTAGCGAAGCGTAATCCAACAAATAACCCCCAAAATCCACCATTACCACCCAGGTTGTCGGATTGCGCGCTTCGCGCTACCCCGGTCTACGGGCCTGCTCTGCCCTTGCCGTAGGGTGGCATAAGGGGCGCAAGCCCCGTCATCCACCGGTTGGAGGTCGCATCAGAGCTGGGAACGGCGGATGCGCGCCTTGCAGCGCTTATCTGCCCAATTCTTGCTTTAGAGCCTCGCCCATCCACCCATGTCGCTCCATATAGCGTTGACATAAAGCCAAGGATGCCACCCCATTCGACACGGGGTATAAGTTGCTGTTCAGCAACCCCAGGATGGTTAAAGAGCTGCTGGAGGGCTTCGTCAAGCCTGAGTGGATCAACGAGTTGGACTTCGACACCCTGGAGCCGCTCAAAGCCAGCTTCGCCACCGATGACCTGCGCGAGCGACACGATGACAGCATCTGGCGGGCGAAAATGGGGCCGAATTGGGTGTACCTTTACCTACTGATTGAGTTTCAGTCCTCGGATGACTATTTTATGGCCTGTCGGATCATGACCTATGTGGGCCTGCTCTATCAGGACATCATCCGCCATGAGCCCCTGCGCAAAGGCCAGAAACTACCACCGGTACTGCCGATTGTGCTCTATAGCGGTGCCCGCGACTGGACCAGCCCGATTAATGTGGCAGATTTGGTACACCGCCCCCATCCGGGCCTGGCTCGCTTTGTACCGGAGTTGAACTACTGCCTGGTAGAGGAGAGGGATATTCCCGAGCGTTTCAGTGATGCGTACCCCGACAACGTGCTGGGCCATGTGATCGGCTTGGGCTTCAGTCAGAGCACCCATGAGTTGCACCACCGGGTAAAGCAGCTTACCGCCCTACTCAGCGGGCCGGACAGCCGCCCGCTACAGCGCTCGGTCGCTATTTGGCTAAACCGGCTGTTGAGAGTAAGATTTAGAAACGAAGCCATCCCGGAGCTTCAGAACCTGAACGAGGTAGATGCCATGTTGGCGGAAAAGCTGGACGACTGGACTGAACAGTGGAAGCGTGAAGGCTTGGAGAAAGGTCGGCAGGAAGGCCGTCAAGAGGATCGTTTGCAAGGGCAACTCGAAGGCCGACAGCAAGAGGCGGCGGCGATGCTGCTGCGCTTTTAAAGCAAACGGTTTGAGGCGGTTGACGAAGCGACCCGGCAGAAGGTGGAAGCTGCCCCTCTGGAGCAGCTCGAAGCCTGGGGTGATCGGGTGTTGGATGCGGGCTCGCTTGACGACGTATTTTTGTCGCCTGGTGACGGAGGAGTGTAGACGGCACCACATGGAGGCCAGTGTGAATACTGGGTAACGGCGGATGCGTGCCTTGCAGCGCTTATCCGTATATGGTCTCCTCCCCGTTTGCAAGGTCTCAGTGCTCGATGTCAGGGACAGGTTGGCTCCCGTATATCCGGCCTGTTGAACGAGGCGGCTTTGTCGCCTCTGGCCTTGATGGAAGATGCGCGCCTGCCGTCCTCATCGCCCTAACGGCCTTTGGGGCCCTCGGATAAGTCAGGTTTTCGGCAGGCCGGTCTGACCTGTTATGCCATCGATCGCTGTGACCCTCGCAACCTGAGGGAAGGTTTACCTCCGTAACTATCTACGTCGCCTCGTTTGTCTATTCCACTCGCTCCCTGATTAACTTATCCGGCCATTCGCTCCTCGATCGGCCGGTACCGCTCGCCTCGGGCGATGATCACCCAGGCCATGCGGACTAACTTGTTGGCCAGCGCTACGGTGGCTTTGTTGAACCCCCGCTCGGCCTTGATGCGCTGGATCCAGCGGCTGAGCGGGTCGCTTTTCTGGTCCGCTCGTGACACCACCGCCCGAGCTCCGTGGATCACCTGCGCCCGCACATAGGGATCACCCCGTTTGCTGATCCCCAGAAGGACCTCCTTGCCACCGGTGCTGTTCTGTCTCGGTATTACCCCCAGTGCCGCCGAGGCATCCCGCCCCCGGCCGAACTGCTGGCCATCGCCCATCCAGCCTTTGAGCTGGCTGGCTACCACCGGGCCAACACCCGGCAGCGCATCCAGGCGTTGGCAGACCTCATCGGCTTTGGCCTGTCGCTTCACCTCCTGGTCATACCAGGCCAACTCCTCTTCTACCTCCAGGAAGCGCTGATACTGACGGTGCAGCAACTGCCGAGCCCGTGGGCTCAACTCGTTCTCGGCATCCTCCAGCGCCAGGGGCAGTTCCCGGCGCAGGGCCGCTATCCCCTCAGGGATGATGACACCGTACTCGGCGAGCAAGCCTCGCAGCCGGTTGCCCATCCGGGTGCGCTCAGCGATCACGCTGCGGCGCAGCTTGTGCAGCATCTGCTCATCCTGCTGCTCGATACTCTTGATCGCCACCGGGCGGATTCGTCCGTGCTCACAGGCCTCGGCGATCGCCTGGGCATCGTTGTAGTCGTTCTTCTGGCCCCGCAGATACGCCTTCACATGCTGGGCCGGCAGCAGCTTCACTTCGTGCCCCAGTGCCTGTAGCTTGCGCCCCCAGTAATGGGCGCTGGCGCAGGCTTCCATGGCTACCTTGCAAGGGGCCAGCTTTGCCATCTGATTAAGCAGTTGCTTGCGGCGCAATTTGCGCCTCCACCCGCACTGGCCATTCGGGCCCAGTCCGTACACTGCAAACTCATTCTTTGCGAGGTCAATGCCAATCGTTGTAAGCTTTGCCATGGTCTCCTCCCACTCATCTCAGATAGGAACTTATTCCTCCCCTATCTTGGCGCATCGCGACGCCGATTAGGAGGGGAGGAGACCATCTCATCGCCCTACGGATAGAAAGGCAGTTTGCGCAGGGCGAATCGGTCCGAGCGCGCTGGTGGGCTTTTGACCTGGTTCACAAAACCCCGCCTGACCTCTTGCCCCCGCAGATGCCCGGTGATAGTTTTCGCCATCAGGAATCCACACCACAAGGAGCGATTATGGACCACCAAACCCCTACCCCACCCGAAACCCCATTCCTCCAGGAACCTTCAGCATGCTGAAGTCCTTATTGTTGGTCCTTCTGGCCCTTACCTCTGTGGGAGTTTGTGCGATGAGTTTTACCGATATCGGGAAAGTTTGCCTGTTTTCAGAAATGTCAGGGGTGCTGAAGGCCAATGGGGTACCGGCGGCAAACATCCGTCTGGTGCGAACGGCCAAATGGCAATCAGAACACCAGGATGAAACCACGACCGATGCCGACGGCCGTTTTCACTTCCCGGAGATGACCGAGCGAACCGTCGCCAAGTTTCTACCGATGGAGTTTGTGGCTTCGCAGAAAGTCGTCGCCTTTTACGATGACGCTGAAATTCGAATATGGGGTGGCGTAAAACGCACTCCCCAAGCTAATGCAGAGGCCAAAGGCGAAGCACTCAATGTGACCTGTGAGCTAACCGCTGAAGAAAACTATATCGAGGTCAGTGGTGGTCTCATCTACAGCCGCTGTACGTGGGACGTGGAACCTGATCCATCAAAGCGCCATATTTGGGAGAACTTTTAACGTCCACCAACATTAACACCCTGCCTTTAAAAAGGAATTGAAAGATGAGTAAACCCGCAGATGCCCCCCAGGCAGTCGACCTCGCCGAAGCTGTATATCTGTTCTCTGAACTCCCTTCACCGAAGGAGGCGATGCGCGCCTTGAACGCCAGATACGGAGACCTTTTCACGTTCCCCTCCGATGAGCCACTGCTAGCAAAGACCGGCGGTCCAGGCTTTTTGAAATGCAGGACGGCTTTTGGGGTATGCTTGGTCGGTCAGAAAAACCTGAAAGGCCACTCTTTTTTGGTGTTCCGTGGCACCAGCTACTTGGCGGACTGGCTGACCAACGCTAATTTCACCCTCGCTCGCTCCAGCAATAATCAGCCGGTACACGCCGGCTTTAGCGATGCGTTTAAATCCATTCGCCCACAGCTATTGTCGCTAATGCCGAGTATTTCCGGCACCCAGATTCATTGCATTGGCCACAGTCTGGGCGGTGCGATCGCCAGCTTGTGCGCCGAATGGATCGAGTTGGCGTACCATAGAAAACCGTGCCTTTACACCTTCGGAGCGCCACGCGTAGGGTTACACGGCTTCGCCAACACCCTGTCCAACACATTAAGCTCGCCCAATATTTACCGGGTATATCGCCGCTCAGACGTGGTGCCCTATGTCCCAATCTGGCCATTTCTTCACGCACCTTTGCAGGGCCGGACCTATCAACTACCCGCGATCGGGACGATGCCAACCCTTCGCGACCACAGTATTGGCGAGTACGCCACCAGCATTGGCTCAAAAAGCTGGCCGGTTCTGGCTGAGCCGAAAGGGTCAGGCTCGGACCGCGAGATTGAACATTGGTTATTAAGCAACCACCTGGTCAGTTTCAGCATGGATAGCCTGGAGTGGCTCGGTCGAGCACTGGTGTATGTGCTCGAACGCTGCATGACCGGGGCGGCCCGCTTGTTGTCGGCCGCGGGATCAACGCAGTTGACGCTGTTGGACTCCATCGCGGTTATTCTGGACAAAGGCATCAAACTCGCTGACACCGTTTCTCGTTGGGTTCTATACCTGGTACGTAAAATCCTGATGCTGATTGGTCGGCCTGAGGTGGTGGAGAGTGCGGATATTAGCCGGACGTATTTGCGGCATATTTTGATGGAATTGCAGCGGAAGGTAAATGCCTTGGTGCAGCGGGTTTTGGACCAGTCGTTGGTCAATGGGCGAGCGGTTTAGCAAGCATGCGGACCTTCTCCGCACGGTTCCTTGGCCGTAGGGTGACATAAGGGGCGCAGCCCCGTCATCCACCGATTGGACCCGGAACGGTGGATGACAACCTTCGGCCTTATGCCACCCTACGTCGGGGCGGTGGGTTGTGTGGAGTCAGGGTTTGTAGGCCTTGATGGCCTTATCCTGGTGGTTCTGTTGTTTGAGCTGGGCGGCGATGTCCGCCTTGGTGGCTTCGGCCAGTTCGGTGATTTCGTCGTTGAGGGTCTGGATCTCGGCAATCTCCGCCCGCATGCTGTCCGCGAGCCCCGCCTCCGCAACCTCGATCAGAAACTGATTGTCGTTGATGGCATCAATCAACCGTTCACGCTCCGCCGCCTTCTCCTCAAATGCCTGCCACTCATTGGCCCTGGCCAGCTCCAACAACGTCTCAGTAAAAGCGTGGAACTGGCGTAGCGGTTTCAGCGTATCGGTATCACTCATAACAACAGGGTCTCGTGGCCGGGGGTTCCGGCCTGAATCAGGGGTTACAGATAATTGAACAGCGACAGCCCACTGACTTTCGCAAAGGTCTGCTGGGCGGCACTGAGCACCAGACTCTCCATCTGCAGTCGGGTGGAAGCTTCAGCGTAGTCCAGGTCCTGGATATCGGCAAGCACCTCCTCGCTGTGTAGCTTGGTATCTGCCAGCAGATCACGGGTGGACTCCAGGGTGTTGAGCCGGGCCCCCAGGTCCCCCTGAGCAGCCGTCAGGTGGGTCATGCCATTATCGAGGTTGGTCAGGGTCTGACCAATAATGTTACTGAGTTCCGCCTTACTCTCCGGATTACTTTCAACGTTCTTCATTGCCTCACTCAGCCGGGAAAGCGTGGTCAGTAGCCCCTGTTTGTTACTGGAGGTGATCAGAAAGCTGTCGCCGGGCTCGGCCAGCTCGCCATCGGTCGAAGTGGTGCCGTCATTCTGAGTGGCGACCCCGAACACGCTGTCAGTGTTGGCGGTGCCATTGCGCACAGTCAGGTTCTGGCCGCTGGGAACGCTGAGCCCGTTGGCGTCCACGACTACACCCAGATTGGCCAGCCGCTCGGCGTTGCGATCCGCGCCACTGCCCGCCGTTACCTCCGCAGTACTATTCAGGGCGGCAGCCAGATCGGCCGCATTGTTGATCGGCCGATCCAGTACCAGCGTCTCTGACTTGCCTCCCACGGTCAGGGTCACCGTCTCCGGGGCGCCGGTAAAATCGACGGGGGTGACCGCTCCGAAATCGATAGTGCCCGGCGTCGCCGCCTCCCCGGCATAGGGCTGACCGGAGATTCGCACCCGCACGCCGTTGATTTCAATGGCTTCGCCCTGCTCATAGGCGGCATTGGCCACCAACACCCGCCCTTTGTCATCGGTGATGGTGTAGTTGGCGGCGGGAGGGCTCACCGACTCGGGCGCATTGAAGGTGATCTTCATGTCCCGGGGATAAAACTCGTCGTAGGCCTCCTGATCCACGATTTCACCGACATTGATCCGCGCCGGAGGCACCGCCCGGTTGGCCTCGCTCGGGCGGGTGTTCATGGTGTTGTGCCCACTGGGCACATCCACGAACAGCGCCTTGCCCGAGTCACTCACCGGAACGGAGCCCGTCTCGGAAATCTGAATGCGCATCTGCCCTTCATCGCCGTGATAAGAGAAGTTGCCTCCACCATCCTCGGTAAAGGGTTGGGTATCACCCTGATGCCCCGAGAAAATGTATTGGCCCGATGCGTTACGGGTATTCTGAAGATTGATCAGCTCGCCGATCCGACTGTCCACTTCTGCCGCAATGGACTGGTAATCCGTCGGTGTCATGACCCCGGTATTACCGGCACGAACCGCCAGTTCTTTCATGCGCTGCATGAGCGTGACGATAGACTGAATCGCCACCTCTTCCTGCTCCAGACTGTTCTCGGCCGCATTGACGTTTTTCTCGTATTGCTCAATCCGCCCCAACTGCTGATTCAATCTCAGAATGCTGGTGGCCGCGACCGGGTCGTCCGCCGGACTGAGCACCCGCTTGCCGGTACTGATCTGCTCGCTGGTTTTGTTCACGGCCGATTGGGCATCGCGCATACCAATGTCGGCAATACTGTAGATTTGTGAGGTGGACACACGCATGATCAGCGCCTCAATCAGATAGAGTTTAACAGTGTGTCAAACAGGTCCCGGGCGATGGAGATGACCCGGGAGTTGGCGTTGTACGCCTGCTCAAACTTGATCAGGTTGGCGGCCTCTTCATCCAGGTTGACGCCACTGATGCTGTCGCGCATGGACTGGGTCTGCTCCATCAGGCTTTCCGCCGCCTGACTGTTGCTGCGTGCGGAGGCACTCTCGGTACCCACCTGCTCGACCAGACGTCCGTAGGCATCGCTCAGCCCGAGCTTACCGTCGCCCATGACTTTGGCAGTTTCCAGCGCGGCCATGGCCAGGGCGTTACGGTTGTCATTGCTGGAATCGCTGTTGAAGTCCAGGGTAAAGGTATCGCCCGCTTTGGGCTGACCTTTAATGCTGGCCTGGTAACCCAGGAAAGAGGACTGGGCGAAATCCGCCGCTTCGCTGTCACCGAAAAGCTGGCTGTCGGTCGGCGCGGTCTGCAACGCCACGCCGTCGGCCAGCGTCAGATCCACCCGGCCACCCACCGTCACTGTGGACTCGTTGCCCGCCCCCTGCCCCGTCAGTCGGACATTCGGGTTGCCGGTACTGTCATTCACGCTCAATTGATTCTGGGTGGCGTTATCCGCCTGCAGACGGACATCGACATCCACACCGGAGGACGCGACCATGCGCAGCTCCAGCTCACCGGTAATCGGGTTGGCCCCGGCTTCGGCGCGAAAACCCAACGCTTGCAGGTTGGAGTTGGCATTGATCTGTTCGGCCAGATATTCCTGAAACCCATCCGGGTCTGTCTGCGGATTGGGTACCATCGGGGCGAGGTTGCCACCCTGATACTCCAGAAGGTCTTCACCGTTGATGGTGATCTGAAGTGGTGAACTGAAATCCTCGATACTGATATCGGTCAAGGTCGCCTGGGTATAGGCATTCGCGGACACGCCGGGCACCCGACTCAGTTGATCGGCGATATTGGCGGCGGAGGCATTGGGGTTGGTCACCACATTCTGGGTCGTGGTTGCACCGGTGCTCGGGTCGGTCACCCGGAAACGCATCTGCTCCACCGGGTAGCCGTTATTCTGCGCCGGGCCACCCACGGCAACCACCTGAGCGCTGCGTCCATCCGGCAACCCAAGACGGCTCCCCGCCCCTATGACCCGGGTTTCGCCCGGATCGGTCGTAAACAGTGCATTGTCCTGGCCAGGCACAAAACGCTGCTCGCGTATGGGCGGTTCAAGATGTTTAGGATTGGCCGGGTCGGAGTTGTCCAGGATGTCGTAGGTGGTCTCTGAGGTGAAGCGCACGATCACCGGCGGCGACAATTGTCCTTCCGTGGCAAAGGTTGGCAATACCTCGCCATCCAGTCCGAGCTTACTGAGGACCTGCCCCTGACTGATGCTTCCGGAACCCTCATTACCACTGTCCGAGCCGGTACGCACCGGTGAGGCGAAAGCCAGGTCCTCAGGGCGACTGAGCAAGGTTTCAATATAGCGGGCAGCATTCGTTGTCGGCTGGATGGTGAAGCTGTCACCGCCCTGGAACGAGCCTCCCTCGAGCGTGACCGACAGGCCATCAAACGACAGCGTCTCCGGATAACTGCCCGTGAGCATGCCCTGCTGAATCACCTTGTCGTCATTCAGACGGGTGATCACATAATTGTTGGTGTTCTCGAGAATCTGGAAACGATAGTCGCTGGTGGTCAGTTGCCCAATGTCATCTATGGTGACCGACAGGCGACGATCGTCAGGCCCGGCATTATTGCCCGCCACCACCCGATTGCTGATCAGATCGTCCGAGTTGATGTCCTTGAACAGACGCTGGCCGTAATCACCATCGAGGTCCAGCCCCTGTTGTTGCTGTTCATTGAAGGTGTCGGATAACACCAGTGCAATGCGCCCGAGTTCGTTTTTGGCGGTGTGCAAGATGCCATCGCGGAAGTCCACCAAACCACCGAGCTGGCCACCGTTAAGAAGCCCCGTGACATCGTGGGTACGGGTACCCTGGCTGAGTTTGATTTCGCCGGCATTGGTGACCTGAAAGCGGTTTACCGTCGAACCCACGACCAGCGCCTGCCCCTCCCCCATGAACACACTGACATGACCATTGCCCTGGGGCACTACACTGATACCGACCAATTCGGACAGTTTACGCAATGTCTCGTCCCGCTGATCCATCAGGTCATTGGGGTCATTTCCAGCACCGGGAAGTGCTTTGTCAGCAATCGACTGATTCAGGTCCGCCACGTTCTGTGCCAGGTCATTGATCTGCTGGGTGACCGCATCAATTTCCCGAATCACATTGCGCTCGATGTCCGCCAGGCGGTCGTAAAGCGTATTGAAGCGCGTACTCAGACTGTCCGCCTCGGTAATCATCAACTGCCGTGCGGGGGATGAGGACGGATCATCGGCGGCATTCTGGACCGAGGCAAAAAACGCCTTCAGGCCGCCCGCGAGACCCGTGGACTCGTCCGCGAACAACTTGTCGATTTTCTCGAGATTGCTGTTGTATTTGTCGAGGGAATGAAAGTTGGTGGTATCCGTGCGCAGCTGACTGACTACGAACTGATCCACAATGCGTGTGATTGACTGGGTTGTTGCCCCCGTGCCCACATAGCCCGCGTTACCCAGTTGCTGCTCGGGCCGGGTGATATCTTCCGTGCGCTGCCGACTGTAACCATCGGTATTGGCATTGCTGATATTATGGCCCGCCGTGCGCATGGCTGCCTGGCTGACGCGCAGACCGGAGATGGCGGTATTCAGTATTCCGGACATGGTGGCTTACCTATCAGGCATCGTTCGGGTTAGGGGCGTCATTGCGAACCACGGTCATCAGCGGTTCGGTGCGCATCAGGGTCTTCAGTTTTTCCGCGTAGGCGGGGTCGGTCGCATAGCCCGCGTCCTGCAATCCTTCCACGTAGCGCTCCGCATCGTCACCGGCTTTCAGAGCCTCCTGATAGCGCGGATTGTCCTGCAGGAACTGCACGTAGTCGGCAAAACTTTGCTCATAATTGTCATAGCGACGGAAATCCGCCCGCTCCACTTGCGGCAAGCCATGGCGGTATTCAATGGTGGAGACGTTGATGCGATCCCCTTCCCAACGCCCATCCGCTTTGATATTGAACAGGTTGTGACTGTTGGCACCGCTGCCGGTATGAATCACGTGCTGGCCCCAACCGGTTTCCAGCGCCGCCTGGGCGATCAATGCCTGCGGAGCAACACCGAGCTGCCCGGCCGCTTTAACGGCATGAGGGCGAATGCGCTCCACAAACTCACCCGGGCTGTTTGCCAGGGGCGCCTTGCCCCCGGTAACCGGTGCGACAGGCACCGACAGGTTGGATTGGCGTTCCAGACGACTGACGTCCATGGATTCCGCTTTCTGTGGTTTGAGCTTATCACCGTAAGCCCGTTCCATCTGTTGATACAGCATTTCCGCCAAGCCCAGACCGCGACCCTTGGTCAGCTCCAGGGACATCTGCTGGTCGAGCATTTCCTTGTGGAATTTGCTCTCTTCACTGCTGAACAGGCTGTCTTTGCCAAACACTTCGTTGGTCGCGCGCATCTGTTTGAACATCTGATGCACGAACATGGATTCAAACTGGCGAGCGACTTCCCGCAACGCTTCCGGATCGCCGTTGCGACCTTTGGCGCGCAGCGCTTCCATGCCGTCGTTGTTCAGCAGACTGTCCTGTACTTGCTGACGCACATGCGTGTTATCGAGCGGTATCATCAGATCACCATCAATTGGGCTTTGAGTGCGCCGGACTGTTTGAGCGCTTCCAGAATGGCCATCAGGTCACCGGGAGACGCACCGACGTTATTCACCGAGCGGACAATATCTTCCAGCGTATTGCCCGGCGCGAACTTGAACATCGGGTTGGTTTCTTCGGTGATTTCCACATCACTGCCCGGCAACACGACCGTATCGCCCTCGCCCAGTGGGTTGGGTTGAACGGCGGTATAGTCTTCCGAAATGGAAACGGTCAGGTTACCGTGAGTAACCGCCACCGGGGAGACGCGCACATGTTGGCCCACCACGATGGTGCCAGTGCGGGAATTGATCACGACCTTGGCCGCTTCCTCGCCGGGCTCTACCTCGATGTTTTCCAGCAGGGAAATGAAATCCACCCGATGGGACGGATCCTGGGGCGCGCTGACCGCGACCGATACCGCATCCTGGGCACGCGCCACATCCGGCCCCAGCATTTCGTTGATGCTCTGGGCAACCCGGTTGGCGGTAGTAAAATCCGCACGGTTCAGGTTGAGTACCACCGGCTGCCCGGAGCTGAAATTGTTTTTGACTTCCTGCTCCACGGTGGCGCCACCGGGGATGCGACCGACGCTGGGGACGTTGACGGTGATCCGGGAACCGTCCCGGCCTTCGGCGCCAAAACCGCCCACCACCAGGTTGCCTTGCGCCAGTGCGTAGACCTGGCCGTCCGGCCCTTTCAGGGAGGTCATCAACAGACTGCCGCCGCGCAGGCTGGTGGCATTACTGATGGAGGAGACCGTTACATCGATGGTCTGGCCGGGTTTGGCAAACGCGGGCAACTCCGCCTGAATCATGACGGCCGCCACGTTTTTGGTCTGCACACGCGTGCCCGGCGGGACGGTAATACCGAACTGCTGCAGCATGTTGTTAAATGACTGAATGGTAAACGGCGACTGGTTGGTCTGATCCCCCGTGCCATCCAGACCGACGACCAGGCCATATCCCACCAATTGATTGGAGCGAACGCCGGCGACCGTGGCGATGTCTTTGATTCGCTCGGCCTGAGCCAGGGTGCTGGTCAGTACCAGCAGGGCCGCGATCAGAATACGATGGATCATGGAAAATCCTCTCACAGGGTCAGCCTCGCTCAGAATGGCCAGTAACCGCTATTAAAAAACCGGGACAACCAGCCCATGGACTGGGAGTCCGCCAGGGTGCCGGTGCCGCTGTAGGAAATCTGGGCATTGGCCAGCCGGGTGGATGGCACTGTGTTATCCGGCGATACATCGTCTGGCCGAACGATGCCACTGATGCGAATAAATTCATCACCGCGGTTGATGGTAATCCACTTTTCTCCGCGTACCACCAACGCCCCGTTGGGCAAAACCTCCGCCACAGTGACGGTGATATTGCCTTCCAGGCTGTTGCTCTGGTCGGCACCCGCATCGCCACTGAACGCACGGTTCTGACTCAGATTGGTATCAAGCGTATTGCCACGAAAGCTCGGGTTGGTCCCCAACAAGGGACCCGCATTGAAGTCCAGTTCGCTTTCCTTGTCCACCGAGACGCCGGAGCTTTTACTCGACACCGTGCGCTCGGCCAGGGTGACGGTGATGATGTCACCCACGTTCAACGCTTTGCGATCGGTATAGAGTGCCATGCCGTAATTACCCTGATACAGCGAGCCTTCGGTGCGCTGGGGCACACTGGACGCCGTGGGAATCGTGGCCGCGTAATACGGATCGCCGGGCACCGGCCGCTCGTAGGTAATACACGCCGACACGCTCACTACCAGCAGGAGCAATGCAACGCGGGCGATCAGTTTCTGGCAGCAGCGGATCAGGGCGACGGGAGTCATGGCGAAGGCCTCGTTACAACGTCTGGTTAATGTACTGAAGCATCTGGTCCGCGCTGGAGACCACTTTGGAGTTCAGCTCATAAGCGCGCTGGGTGGAAATCATGTCCACCATTTCCTGGACGATGTCCACGTTGGAACTCTCCAGCATGCCCTGCTTGAGCGACCCCATGCCCTCTTCCGACGGCGCGCCGATAACCGGGTTACCACTGGCGACGGTCTCGACATAGAGGTTGCCACCGATGGCTTCCAGACCGGAGGGGTTGATGAAATCCGCCAACTGAATCTGACCGATTTCCTGAGGCTGCGGGTCGTCCGCGAAATGCGCGGAGACGATGCCGTCTTCACTGATATTGATCTGGCTGGTGTTCTCCGGGATCACAATGCCCGGCTCAATCAACAGGCCGCTGTTGGTCACCAGCTCGCCTTCCCCATTGATCTGGAACTGACCGTTGCGGGTGTACGCCAGATTACCATCGGGCTGGAGCACCTGGATAAAGCCTCGGCCATTGATGGCTACATCCAGCGCCTGGTCGGTGACTTCCAGACTGCCGGGAGTGAATTCTTTCTGCGTCGCGACCACGCGTACACCGGTACCCAACTGCAAACCGGAGGGCAACTCGTTGTTCTGGTTCGCCAGGCCGCCGGGCTGACGCTGGGTCTGATACAACAGGTCTTCAAACACGGCACGGTCGCGCTTGAAACCCACCGTGCCCACGTTGGACAGGTTGTTGGAGATGGTGGTCAGTTGTTTATCCTGAGCACTCAAACCGGTTTTGCTGACGTACAGTGCTGCGTGCATGGTGTGTTCTCTCTGTCGGGTATCTGCTTCAGTGCTTGCCGCCTTGCGGCAAGGTTTTTCCGCCCTGGGCCATAAAACCGGCCCGCGACGTTACGCTATTAACCGTTTTGCAATAGCCGTGCCGAGGTTTCCGAATTCTGCTTGACGGTCTGCATCAACTTCAGTTGCATTTCATACTGACGGGACAGGCTGAGGATCTGGGTAAACTCGTTGACGGCATTGACGTTGCTGCCTTCCAGAAAGCCGGTGGCGACACTGACCTGCGCATCCGCCGGTGCGGGCACTCCGCCATCGAGGCGGAACAGGCCATCTTCACCCTTGGAGACCTCGGCGAGATCCGGATTGACCAGCTTGATGCGGTCGATTTCCACCATGGCTTCGGGCCCCAGACCCTGCGCGACAATCGACAGTGTCCCATCGGTGCCGATTTCCAGCTTTTCCAGCGGGGGCAAAGCGATCGGCCCATCGTTGCCGATAACCGCCAGGCCACTGCCGTTGCGCAGAATACCCAACGGATCAATGTGCAGGCCGCCGGCACGGGTATAGGCCTCGGTGCCGTCCGGTGCCTGGACCGCAATAAAACCATCGCCCTGTATGGCGATATCGTGGTCCCTCCCGGTGGCGTTCATGGGCCCCGGCTGGAAGTTGGTGGCGGGCCGCTCGGTCAGTGCGTACGCCCGGGTGGGGTGACCATCGCCGTAATACACCGGCATGCTGCGGGCCTGAGCGAAATCCGCGCGAAAACCGGTGGTGTTCAGGTTGGCCATGTTGTTGGAGTGATTGGTCTGCGCCAGCATATTGTGCTTGGCACCGGTCATGGCGATGTAGAGCGCTTTATCCATGGTGTATCCCCCGATGGGTGCGAAAAAATTGTCGCTTTTTGGGCCGTTGGGGGATGGATTGCAAGATGGGTGCCAGAGTGGCAAAAATCGCGGAGGGGGTTGTGTGGTGATTGGGGGTTGGTGGATGCGGGACGTGGGGTAACGGCGGATGCGCCTTCGGCTTATCCGCCGTTACCCCACTTTCATTAAGCCCGCTTATCGCAGGTTAATGATGGTCTGAGTCACCTGATTGGCGGTCTCGATGGTCTTCGAGCTCGCCTGGAAGTTACGTTGGGCAATGATCAGGTTCACCAACTGGGTGGACAGATCCACATTGGATTCTTCCAAAGCACCTGAATTGATAATGCCCAACTGGGCAGAGCCCGGAGCGCCAACCACGGGTTCACCGGAATCCGCCGTCTGCACCCAGGACGTATCCCCTACCGGTTTCAACCCTTCAATATTGTTGAAGTTGGCGAGTGCCACCTGGCCCAACACCTGCGCCTCACCATTGGTGAACCGGGCAAAAATAATCCCGTCATCGGCGATATCGACCCCGGACAGTCGACCGGTGGTGTAACCATTCTGATCCTGCCGCTCAACACCGAAGTTCGAGCCAAACTGGGTGGTACCATCCAGGCTGATTTCAAAGTTGGAGCTGCTGGGGGGTTCGGTAACAGGCAACTGACCGCCCTGCAGGACATTCAACGGTCCCAGGGCGCCGGCTGCCGAACCGTCGTCATTGTTGGGCGTCCAGTTGGAAATCAACATGGGATCGGTCAGGTCTTCGTTCAGTGAGCCGTCGCTGTTAAAGTGAACGTTAAACGATGCCATGGTGGGCTGAGTGTTTTCCGGTACCGGCAGAGTCGGATCCGGATCCCCCACATTCTGACCGTCCACCTGAACGTACATCATCCAATGATTCGGCGAGGTGGACGGGTCATTGGTGTCATAGGGCTGACGCACAAAATACTGCTCGAGAGTATGCGGATTACCCAGGCTGTCGTACACCGTGGACGTGGTGGAGTGATTGAAGGTACCCTGATCAGCCGGATCAAAAGCGTTGATCGCGACTTCCGAGAAACTGTCATCAGTCAGAGGCGAAAACAGATTGCCCACGCTCGGCTCCGCCGACAGCAGGCTGTACCCCTCCTCCATCTGAATGGTCAGGCTACCGCCCACTACCACGTCCTCTGTATTGGTATTGACTGTCTGAATGCCGGTACCCGTCCGACCAATCACATCCAGCGTACCCGGGGGCTGACTGCCGCCAAAACCGAAGCGCAGGTCAGCACCCACTCGGGATGTAATCTCCAGATCGCCGGTGCTGTTTACCTCGGCGCGAATACCCGCCAACTGGGACGTCCCCAAACCGTTGATTTCATTAGCCAGACCATCCAGTGTTGTGGATGTCAATGTCACGCCATTCAAAGTAAAGTTATTGTTACTATTGTCAAAGCTTCCGGCGATGATCCGCGCGTTGGTTTGAGCCGAAGCGGTAATACCCGCCAGAGCGTTCATCTCCGAGGCGGTCTGGGCTGCAGATGCGTCCCGCTCACTGGTAAAGTTGAAAACATCACCGTCGGGCCCTTCAAACTCAAGCGTCTGAGCCAGGTAGCCGTTGGTGACTTCGGCAATACCCGCTACACTGGCTGGCGCGCCGGCCAGCGCCGTTGACAGGTCATTGGTCCCGGTGACACCACTCACTGTGATGGTGGAACTGACTCCCTCGGTCAGATCCTGAAACAGTAACTGACTACCGTTTGCCACCGCCTGCACGTTAATCGGCGAGGGTGCGCCAAAAATTTCACTGTTAATCAGGTTGGCGATATCCTGCACGGAATTGGCCGTAGAGGCATCGAGCGTAATGTTGACTGTGCCGTTACCGGACGAAGGAGACGACCCCGTCAGCTCGAGCTGAAAGGTGGTTGGATCGGCCGCAAAGTTAATCGGCGTGGTGATGTTGCCCACATCCGTGGTGGTCGATGTCGCCTCCTGCAAACCCTGCTGGGCAATACCGATTACCGCGCCGTCCGTTGTAAACTCGGTTCCAATCGACTCCAGTACCGGCTGATTCGAATCAAGGTTAAACCGCGCTTCACTCAGCGTCGTTTGCCGTGGTGGCTGAACACTGACATCCACCTGCAAGTCTGACAAGGTGCCGTTGATGTTGCCATCTTCATCGGCCGCAAAGCCCTGCAACCGGGCACCCACGTTGGACACCATGAATCCATCATCGTCCAGGCCGAACGCGCCGGCACGGGTATACTGGCGGTCGCCACCGTTGCTGGTCACGAAAAAGCCGGTGCCGTTAATCGCCAGATCCAGAGAGTTATCGGTAAAGTTCCGATTCCCCTGACTGAACTGCTGGCGAATATTCTGAAGGCTGACACCACTGCCCGGAGTGTTGGCCGTCGAGCCAAGAATACTGCCCGCATAGATGTCACCAAACTCCACCCGGGACGACTTGAAGCCCGTCGTACTGGCGTTGGCAATGTTATTACCGGTCACGTCCAGATCGGAACTGGCGGCGCGAATGCCACTGAGCGCAATGTTAAACGGCATGATTGTATCCTCGTCTTGACGCAGTGGAGCGATTAATTGAATTGTTTGACGTCGCCGATATTGACGGCACCGATTCCGGCGAGATTCAGAGTCAGCTGACCATCATCCCCCAGGGTTACGCTGTTCACATTGGCGCTGAGCGCGGTTTCAAGCTGCTCGCGATCACCGTTCTGGTTAGCCAGCATTTCAAATCGGTAATCTCCCGCCGGCAAGGGTTCCTCACTGCCGACCCAGTCGAGCAGCTCGCCATTGACCTCCATATTCTGACCATCCCACCGGAAAGCCAACTCTCCTTCCGGTTGTGCCCCCAAGGGAATTTTGGAAACCAGCGATCCGGCTTCGTTATAGACGTTAAGCTGTACATCGCTGGCGGACGACTCCAGATTGACCGCACCGCTGACGATGCCACCCTCAAACAGCTGTGTTGTCTCGGAGGGCACCGTGACCTGACGGCCGACCAGGGACGACGCCTGCAGTGCCTGGTTGGACTGAAAGGTTCCACTGAAATCTTCAAAGTTGCTGTTCAGTCGCTCCAACCCCTCAACCGAACTGAATTGGGCCAGTTGGGCAATAAATTCGGTATTATCCTGCGGTGACAGCGGGTCCTGATTGTTCATCTGGGTGATCATCAGTTCCAGAAAGGCCGACTGCCCCAGCTCATTGCTCTTTTCCTCATCCTTGTTCTTGTTGGCAATGTTCAGATTGCTCAGGATGCTGTTGGCGGCGTTATCGTTGTTGACCTGGTTCATGGTTCGGTACCTTCAGTCAGTCCTTATTGGCCGAGGGTCAGCGCACGCTGAACCATCTGTTTGGCGGAGTTCATTACTTCCACGTTCATCTGAAACGAACGGGAGGCGGAGATCATGTTGGTCATTTCTTCCACGGGATTGACGTTCGGGTAAAACACATAGCCCTCTTCGTCGGCCTGTGGGTGATCGGGCTCATAGCGGCGCTGCAACGGCGCATCGCTTTCCACAATCCCCATCACCTGGACGCCGCGGCCGGCGGATTCCTCGGCCCACTGGTCACCGCCCTGCATTCTCAGCTGTGCTTCGCGCTGCATTTGCGCAAACACGGGCTGACGGCTGCGGTACACCTGGTCCACGCTGGAACTGGCGGTCTGGGCGTTGGCCAGGTTGCTGGCGGTGGTGTTCATGCGCACGGTCTGCGCGTTCATGCCGGAACCGGCGACATCAAAAATATTGACCAGAGACATACCGTAACTCCCCTACCCGATTACTCGCCGCGCAGCGCGCTGGTGAGCCCTTTGAATTTGCCGTTCAGGAACTGAAAGCTGGCCTGGAAATCCAGGGCATTTTTCATGTATTCCGCGTGTTCGATGTGCTCTTCCACCGTGTTGCCGTCAATGGAAGGCTGTTGGGGCACCCGGTATTTGGCATCCGGGTGGCCGGTTTCTTCAAAGCCACTCAGGTGACCATTGTGGGTCGCCGCGAGATTCACGCCCGAGCGCCCACTGGTCTGCGCCTCCAGCGCCTGCCGGAAATCCAGATCTTTGGCTTTGTAATTGGGGGTATCCACATTGGCCATGTTGTCGGCCAACAGCTCCGCCCGCTGCGCCCGCAGCTTGAACGCGGATTCATGAACGCCCAGGGCAGATTCGAAGGATATGGCCATTGGTTTTACTCCAAAGCGGCAAAGTCATTAACACTTACCTGAAGTAAAGCAATGCCTGTGCCAATGCCATAAATCCGATCAGGGAGTTTTCTAACCTTTTGAAATAAAAGGAATTATGGGGAGCGAATACGGCTTGAATTACTTGTTTTGGACGAGAGGGATCCAAGGGAGAAAAAAAAGCGGTAAGGCCGGAGAGGCAAAGCGGCAAGGGTTTTCCGCTTGAGGAAAGGCCCGGGCCTGGACGGCCCGGGCACCGGTTTTTACACCACGCGCACGGAGATCACGTGCTCGACGGACGAGACGGCCTGCACCACCGCTTCGGTGGGTGCCTGCTCCAGATCAATGATGTTATAGGCGATGTCGCCGCGACTTTTGTTCACCATATCGATGACGTTGATGTCGTGATCAGCCAGAACCGACAGCACATGACCCAACACACCGGACACGTTCTCGTTACTGAAGGTCAGGCGCGACCCCAGATCACCGGTCCGTTCCATACTGACTTCCGGAAAGTTCACCGAGTTACGGATGTTGCCGTGCTCCAGGTAGCCCTTGAGTTGCTCGGCTGCCATTACGGCACAGTTGTCTTCTGCTTCCAGGGTGCTGGCACCGATGTGCGGCATGGCATAAACATCATCCCGGGACAGCAGGCAGGGCTCCGGAAAATCACACACATACTGCCGCAGCCGCTTGGCATCAAGGCTACGTACAATCGCTTCCGGTTCGACAATCGCGTCCCGTGCAAAGTTGAGCAGCACCGCGCCCTGCTTCACGGATTTGAGCGATTCATCATTGATCAGATGCCTGGTAGCCTCAATAGCCGGTACATGCAGACTGATGAAATCCGAGCGGCTCAGTAGCGACTGCAGGTTGTCTGCCCGCCCCACCTGACTGGGCAGGCGCCAGGCGGCCTCAACCGAGAGTGCCGGGTCGTACCCGATCACGTTCATACCCAGAGCCAGAGCGGTTTCAGCCACCAGAGAGCCAATGGCACCCAGGCCCACAACCCCCAGAGTTTTGCCCATCAGCTCGGAGCCGGCGAAGTTGGACTTCTGTTTTTCCAGCAATTTGCTCATTTCGTCGGCATCGTTCATGTCGGTCAGCGTCTGAACGTAGTTCATGCCCGGAATAATGCCGCGCGATGCCAGCAGCATACCCGCCAGCACCAGCTCTTTTACCGCATTGGCATTGGCGCCGGGGGTATTGAATACCACCACACCTTTTTTGGTGTACTCCGCCACCGGCACATTATTCACGCCCGCGCCCGCGCGAGCCACCGCACAAACACTCGTCGGCAGTGACTCATCGTGCAGCTTGTGACTGCGCAGAATGTAAGCATCCGGCTCATTGATGTCGCTGGCGACTTCGTAATGGTCGCGACCGAAGCGGTTCAGGCCGTTGACGGATATCTTGTTGTACGTCTTGATTTTGAACATAGGTCTTCCTGTCTGGTCGTTTTGACGTATCTGTCGAAGTTTCGTCCTCAGGCGGTCTGTTCGTAGGCCCAGGTCAACCAGGGCAGCAGCGCTTCAATATCCGCAGTCTCTACGGTGGCTCCACACCAGATACGCAGGCCCGGAGGCGCGTCGCGGTAGGCGCCGATGTCGTAGGCCACCCCTTCCTGATCCAGCAGCTTGACCATGGCTTTGACCCGCTCCGGTTCGGCGTCGAGGGTAAAGCACACGCTGGTGTTGGAGACGGTACCCGGCTCCTTGGCCAGGAATTCAATCCAGTCGTTCTGTTCAACGAACGTGGACAGTACTTCAAGGTTGGCCTCCGAGCGACGAATCGCTTCGCTCACGCCACCGATGCGGTCGATCCAGTCGAGCGCGTCCAGGTAGTCCGCGACACAGAGCATGGAAGGCGTATTGATGGTTTCGCCGCGGAAAATCCCCTCGATCAGCTTGCCATCCTTGGTCATGCGGAAAATCTTCGGCAGCGGCCAGTCCGGCGTGTAGCTTTCCAGACGCTCTACGGCACGCGGACCCAGAATCAGCATACCGTGGGCGCCCTCGCCCCCCAACACCTTCTGCCAGCTGAAGGTAACCACATCAAGCTTTTCCCACGGCAGCTCCATGGCGAACACGGCGGAGGTCGCATCACAGATGGTCAGCCCCTTGCGGTCATCGGCAATCCAGTCGCCATTGGGTACCTTCACTCCAGAAGTGGTACCGTTCCAGGTAAAGATGACGTCGTGATCAAAATTGACCTTGGTCAGATCCGGCAGGTAGCCGTAGTCGGCTTCCAGCGGGGTGACATCCTTCAGTTTCAATTGCTTGGTAATGTCGGTCAGCCAACCTTTACCAAAAGACTCCCACTGCATGACGTCCACCGGACGCTGTCCGAGCATCGACCACATGGCCATTTCAACGGCACCCGTATCCGAGGCCGGCACCACACCCACCCGGTAGCCTTCCGGCAATCCCAGCAGGCGCGCGGTGTCTTCGCAGGCGCGCTTGAGCGCCGCCTTGCCCAGCCCGGAACGATGGGAACGGCCCAGGGTGGAAACGTCCAACTGACTGACGTCGTATCCCGGGCGCTTGCTGCAGGGACCGGAAGAAAAGTTGGGATTGCGGGGCTTGACCTGTGGTTGCATGGGATTCCTCGAACAGTTGACGGTTCTACTCTATAGGCCCGATGTCAGTAGCCGGTGAACGTTAGGCCGATCACCCAAACTCAGGCGCAAAACGCGGAATTGCCCGGACAGGCGAGAACCTGGCGGGAGTGTCCTGGATCAGAAAGCCGCCGATTATGCCAGTTAATGAGTCAAACCACTAGATGACGCGGTGGGAAGAAAGGTTGAGGAAGAAATTGCAGACAAAAAAAAGCCCTTTACAGATGTAAAGGGCAAGAGGGAGACCTCGATGCATCAACCAGACATCGAGGGTGAGAGATCGTGGTGATTGACCAGGAGCGGCATGTTTGCCCTCTTCGGCGCCTCACCGGTCGAGACCACCCTGCCTCGACCACAAATTCTGTATTTACTTTACTGAGGGCTGACAGCGCTGTCAACACCCTACTTCAACAAAACCTTAAACTCACAATCCTTTTGCCAGTAATCGCTGAAAAAGTAGGATAAATTTTGGCATGTAACCGTTTACAGCCTGTTTCTCCTACCCTGCTTATCTTGTAAGGCTGATTATGCCTGCCTTACGGCGATCATCGCTAACTTTCCTGTCCGCGTTTTGAGTGACAATACCACATTTTTTAAAAAAACAAAATGTTACCGGTTACAGCGCAAATACCCGCTATACTCGGATTACGGGACGGCTCGCTCAAGCATCAATTCGCGAGCACAAACAGGTCAGAAATCCATCATCATGTATATTTTAACGCCACATTTGTGGGGTGATATGCCAGAATTATTGACAGCGCTGTCAACCGCTCGTAGACTCACTCCACTTTTCAGTCGGGCAACCGATTATCCAAGAACAGCGACTGCCTGCCCCCAACAGCGACAGGCTAGCAGGAACGGCACACAACGGGGACCACTATGAGCTTTATTCTGGTTGCGGATATTGGCGGTACCAACGCCCGCTTCGGTCTGGTTGAGATTGCCGGCGCCTGCGCAACGCCGCCCGACTTTACCGCCAGGCATCAACACAGCCTGCGCTGTGCCGACTATCCCAGCCTGGATAAAATGGTTCACGCCTATGCCGAAGTGGCCGGCGTCACCCTGCCGGATTTCGCCTGCTTTGCCATTGCCGGCCCCATTCATAATGGCCGGGTGCGCATGACCAACCTGGACTGGGAGTTCGGGATTGACGAGCTGCGCGATCTGCTGGGCATGCGCGCCCTGGACGTTATCAACGATTTTGCCGCCCTCGCCTACGCCACCCCTCACCTCAAGGGCGACATGCTCAAGCCACTGGTCACCGGCGAGACTGATGCAAATGCTCCCATGTTGATTCTGGGTCCCGGCACCGGCTTCGGCATGGCGGCACTGGTACCCTGCGGCGATCGTTGGAAAATTGTCCCCACCGAGGGCGGACACACCAACTTCGCCCCGGGCAATGAGCGTGAAATTGCCATTCTCCAGAATCTGCTGAAAAAGCAGGACCACGTGTCGGTGGAAACCCTGATTTGCGGCAAAGGCCTGGTCCGTATCTATCAGGCCCTGGCCGAGATCGACGGTGTAACCGTACAGAATTACGAACCGGCCGACGTGGCCAACAAAGGTCAAAGCGGTGAAGACCCCCTGTGCCGCGAAGCGCTGGAGCTGTTCTGCGCCATGTTGGGCAGCGCGATAGGCGATCGTGCACTGTGCCTGGGCGCTCAGGGTGGCGTCTATATTGGCGGCGGGATTGCGCCCAAACTGGCAGAATTCATTGATGGCTCCGACCTGGTCAAGCGTTACCAGCACAAAGGGCCGATGAGCGGTTACGTTGGCCGGATTCCGCTCAACATCATCATGCACGACAAGTCAGCGCTGATCGGCACAGCGGCCTGGCTGGTGGACACGACGCCCGAACTGAAAGCCTGACCTAGCGCTTGCGCGGCGAAGGTTTGCCCGTGGAGTCCCGCCGGATCAGGCTGGAGCTCAACATGCTGGCAGGCAACTGGACATCTTTGCCCTTGAGCTGCTTCAACAGTAGATCGGTCGCTTTCTGCGCCATAGCCTGAATCGGCTGACGCACGGTTGTCAGAGACGGCCAGATCTGGTGAGCGACAGGCGTATCATCGAATCCGGCCACCGACAGATCCCCGGGAATACGCAACCCCTTCTGATGAGCGACCATCATCACACCGGCCGCCATATCGTCATTGGCGGCGAAAATGGCGGTGGGAACTCTGTCGAGGGAGAGCAGCACGTCCGCCGCCTCTTCACCGGACTCGAACGAGTTATACCCCTGCACCACCAGCGCCTCGTCCAGGGCAATATCATTCTCCACCAGTGCCGCCCGATAGCCTTCAAATCGATGGCTGACCGCCCGATGATCCGGGTGTCCCGCAACAAACCCGATACGTTCGTGCCCCAGGGCGATCAATTCGCAGGTCATATCGTAAGCCGCTTCCGCATCATTGGTTTCAACGTAGGGGCTGATGGCCTTATCGATGGTGGGCGCGATGCGTACAAACGGCAATTGCCGTTCTTTCAACACCGCCAGAATCGGCTCTACGTCCGATAGCGGCGGGGTCAAAATGAGCCCATCGATCCGGGTCTGACGCATCAGGTCCCGCACTTCCCGGCCAATGTCGGGATCCTGGTGATTGCAGGGGTGGATCAACACATCGTACCCCTGAGCGCGGCAGGTCGACAGCACCCCATCCTGAACATCGATGACGTAGTTGGCACTGGGGTTGTCGTACAGCAGACCAATGACATAAGAGCGGTTCCCGGCCAGGCTGCGCGCCGAGAGATTCGGTCGGTAATCCAGCTCATCAATCGCCTTGAGCACTTTGTCCCGCGTTGCCTGCCGGACGTTTGGCTCCTTGTTCACTACCCGGGACACGGTTTTGATGGAAACGCCCGCCAGGGCGGCAACATTGTCGATGGTCGCTTTGGCCACAAAGAGCTCCGTCGGAAGTAGCTGGAAGACGCACTATCCTGAAAAGACGCCCCGTTGACAAGTGCTCAAACCCGTTGTGTCGCATTTTTCCCGACCTTGAGGCGGTTTCCCCTGCGCCCATCAAGAAAATTGTCCAAACGGGGTGACAGCGCTGTCAATTTATTCTATAGTGGCTTTACCTTGAGGGCGAGCGACATCGCCCCTGGGGCCTGAAAAATCGGCAATTTTTCGGTCAAAAAGAACTGACAAGGGATGTTTGATAAACGGCGCCAATGAGCAGTAACGACGATCGGCAACGTCAGGCGCCCTAAAAGAAAACCCCCAGTCCACACCGGACTGGGGGTTTTCTTTGTCAATACAGCAGGGTAAACAGCTTTCGCTGATACTCGATCGCCAACGGATCGCCCTTCCCCAACGCTGCAATGATATCGGTCAGGGTTTTACGGGCCGCGCCGTCGGCGTAGCCCAGGTCCTTGCGCAATACCTCAATTAACAGCTCCAGTGCCGGCTTCTGGTACCCTTCCTGGTTGTACTGAACCGCCAGCTTATAGCGCGTTTCCAGGTTGTCCGGATCGGCCTCAAGGGCCTTCTCCAGCGCCTCGATCTCCGGGGTCTTGGCGGCCTGCTTTTTCAGCTCAATTTTCGCCTTGACCTGCTCGTACAGCGTATCCTGATCCGCGAGCTTGACGTTGGCCAGGGTTGCCTCAGCTTCTTCGAGCCGGTTGAGCTCCACCTGGGCGTGGGCCACCATACAGGCGACCTGAGGATTTCGACCGGACTCTTCATACACCCGCTGCAGAACAGGCAACGCCTCTCCGTACTGACCGGCCTCCAACATGGCCTGAGCCTCCTGAAGGTCCCGCTCCCACGCCTTGGGCAAGTGTTGCTCAAGCATCTGCCGTACCTGAACTTCTGATTGCGCGCCGGTAAAACCATCCAGAGGCTGGCCATCTTTGATCAACATCACCGTGGGCAGACTGCGAACCTGAAACTGCGAGGCCAGTATCTGCTGCTCGTCCGCATTGATCCGGGCGAGCAGGAATTCGCCATTGTATTCGTCGGCGAGTTTTTCCAGCAGGGGCATCAGGGTTTTGCATGGGCCGCACCAGTCGGCCCAGAAGTCCACCAGTACGGGACGCTTGAAGGATTCGTCGATGACGTACTGTTGAGCGTTGTCCAGGGTAATATCAATGACGTTCATGGTGGTCAGTGCTCCGGGCGCATATGGGGGAACAATAGCACGTCACGGATGGAGGCGGCGTTGGCGAACAGCATGACCAGACGGTCGATGCCGATGCCCTGCCCCGCGGTCGGCGGCAGGCCGTATTCCAGGGCGCGCACATAGTCCGCGTCGTAGTGCATCGCCTCGTCATCTCCGGCGTCTTTTTCCCGCACCTGCTCGCGGAAGCGCTCGGCCTGGTCTTCGGCGTCATTGAGCTCCGAGAAGCCGTTGGCCAACTCGCGGCCACCAACAAAGAATTCAAACCGTTCGGTCACCTCGGGTTTGGCATCCATTCGCCGCGCCAGGGGTGAAACTTCCGTGGGGTATTCGGTAATGAAGGTCGGCTGATCCAGCTTCTCTTCGACCGTGGCCTCGAAAATTTCGATCTGCACTTTGCCCAGGCCCCAGGAATCCTTCAGCGGAATCTTGAGACCTTCCGCAACGGCGCGCGCACCTTCAAGGGTACTGATCTGCCCGGCGGTAATATCCGGATTGTACTCCAGAATACTGTCGAACACGCTGATCCGGCGGAAGGGGCTGCCGAAGTCGTATTCGCTGTCCTGGTACCTGACCACCGTAGAACCCATCACGGTTTCGCACAGCCCGCGCAGCATGTCCTCGGTCAGGTCCATCAGGTCGTTGAAGTCGGCATAGGCCTGATAGAACTCCAACATGGTGAATTCGGGGTTGTGGCGAGTCGACAGGCCTTCATTACGGAAGTTGCGGTTGATTTCATACACCCGCTCAAAGCCACCCACCACCAGGCGCTTCAGATACAGCTCCGGGGCAACGCGCAGGTACATGTCGATGTCCAGCGCATTGTGGTGGGTAATAAACGGCCGGGCGGTGGCACCGCCGGGAATGACCTGCAGCATGGGGGTTTCCACTTCCATGAAGCCATGGCCGTCAAGATAGTTGCGAATGTAGCTGATACACCGGGAGCGCAGCCGGAAGGTGTCGCGCACTTCCGGGTTGACGATCAGGTCCACATAGCGCTGGCGGTAACGCTGCTCCTGATCGTGCAGGCCGTGGTACTTTTCCGGCAGCGGACGCAGGGACTTGGTCAGCAGTTGATACTGCTCCATATTGACGTACAGGTCGCCCCGGCCCGAGCGGTGCAAAGTACCGCTGGCGCCGACGATATCCCCGATATCCCATTGCCCCCAGTGCTCCTTGATGGCTTTCTGGGTGTCCTTGTCCGCGTACAGCTGCACGGTACCGGTGGCATCCTGCAGCACCATGAAGGGGCCCCGCTTGGCCATGATCCGACCCGCCACGCTGGCGGTCAGGCCGGCGCCTTCCAGGTCCTCTTTGGATTTGTCCTGGTGTGCCGCCTGCAGTTCGGCGCAGGTATTGTCGCGACGGAAATCGTTCGGGAAGGGATTGCCCTTCTCGCGAATGGCCGCCAATTTGGAGCGACGCTCGGCAATAAGGTTGTTTTCGTCCTGGGGGGCGTTGGGCTTGCTCATGGCATCTCTAACGTTGGGGAGTGAATGAACAGGGCCTGATTACAGGCCCGCTTTCAGACTGGCGACAATAAACGGGTCCAGCGCACCATCCAACACCGACTGACAGTTGCTGGTCTGGACACCGGTGCGCAGATCCTTGATGCGCTGATCGTCCAGCACATAGGAGCGGATCTGGCTGCCCCAGCCGATATCAGCCTTGTTGTCTTCCATGGCCTGCTTTTCCGCATTTCGCTTGAGCATCTCCTGCTCGTACATCTTCGCGCGCAGCATCTTCATGGCCCGATCGCGGTTCTGGTGCTGGGAGCGCTCACTCTGACAGCTCACCACAATACCCGTGGGCACGTGGGTGATTCGGACCGCCGAGTCGGTTTTGTTCACGTGCTGGCCACCCGCACCACTGGCGCGGTAGGTGTCGGTACGCAGGTCACCCGGGTTGATATCGATCTCGATATTTTCGTCAATCTCCGGAGACACGAACACCGAGCAGAACGAGGTATGACGACGGTTGCCCGAGTCAAAGGGCGATTTGCGGACCAGCCGGTGCACCCCCGTTTCCGTGCGCAGCCAGCCAAAGGCGTATTCGCCCTCGAAACGGATGGTGGCACTTTTGATCCCCGCCACTTCGCCGGCGGACACCTCTTCCAGTGTGGTTTTGAAGCCCTTGTTCTCACCCCAACGCAGGTACATGCGCAGCACCATTTCGGCCCAATCCTGCGCCTCGGTACCACCAGAGCCCGCCTGGATGTCGAGATAGGCGTTGTTTTCATCCACTTCTCCGGAAAACATCCGGCGAAACTCCAGAGACTCCAACTGCCCATCCAGGCGCTCGATTTCGGCCGCCACGTCGTCAATGCTGTCGGCGTCATCCTCCTCGACCGCCATATCCAGCAGTTCGCGGCAGTCCGCCACCCCGGTGTCCAGGTCCTCGATGGTCTTTACCACCAGCTCCAGTGAGGAGCGCTCCTTTCCCAGTGCCTGGGCACGATCCGGATCTTCCCAGACGTCGGGCTGACCCAGCTCCAGTTCAACTTCCGTCAGACGCTCTTTCTTGTGAGCGTAGTCAAAGATACCTCCTGAGCACATCGGTACGCTCAGTCAGGTCTTTCAATTGATTCAGTAGCGGATTGATTTCCATAAGTTCCAAACCGATTGTCACGTCACCGGCCGACCGGGGTAATGGGCCGGGGACAGGGTGAATTCAGGTGGGGGATCGCCCCAATCAGGGCGCGCATTCTAACGCACAAGGCCGCACCACCGCCAGTGCTCCGGCCCGACAGCCCATTGGACAAAATCGCGATAGAAGCCACAAACTGACGCCCTGCCTCTGTAAAAAACCGCAAAAACCGTGGACAATGCTCAGGCCGACTTCTGGCACCATGGACAGAGACACCAATAACAACAGAGCCCTGCGGCTTTGAACCAACCCGGAGCGACCGGCATGAACCATCCACTACTGTCGATACTCACGCCCATGTACAACGAATCGGGCGGAATTGACCACTTTTTCCGGACCCTGGAGCGGTCACTGGAAAACGTCCCGGTTGATTATGAAATCATCTGTGTGGACGATGGCTCCGCCGACGACACACTCCTGCGCCTGCGCTCTCACGCCGAACGCAACCCGCGAATCAAGGTGCTCGCACTCACCCGTAATTTCGGCAAGGAGGCGGCGATGACCGCCGCACTGGACTTTGCCCGCGGTGATGCCGTACTGCCGATTGACGCCGACCTGCAGGACCCGCCGGAACTGATCGGCCAGATGGTGGAAAAATGGCTCACCGGCGAATACGAAGTGGTCTACGCCAAACGCGCCTCCCGCAAGGCCGACAGCCTGATGAAGCGCAAAACCGCCCAGTGGTTTTATCGTCTGTTCAACAAAATGAGTGAAATCCATATTCCCGAAAACGTCGGGGATTTCCGTCTGATGGACCGCAAGGCGGTGGATGCCATCAAACTTCTCCCGGAAAAAGACCGGTTTATGAAGGGTCTGTTCTGCTGGCCCGGCTTCCGGCACACGGTCATTGAATTCGACCGGCAAGAACGCGCCCAGGGAGAGAGCAAATTCAACTACTGGCGCCTGTGGAATTTTGCCCTGAGCGGCATCACCTCTTTCAGCACCTTTCCCATCCGGGTGGGCACCTACCTGGGCCTGATCGTTTCATTCTGCGCCTTTGTCTTCGCCGTGGTGGTCATTATTAAAACCCTGACCACCGGGGTCGATGTTCCGGGCTATGCGTCCACCATGGTGGTCATTCTGTTTCTGGGGGGCATCCAGTTGTTCTTTCTGGGGCTGCTTGGAGAGTACGTGGGCCGAATTTACAAGGAAGTGAAAAACCGACCCATCTATCTGGTGGCGGCCAAGTGGGGCTTCGATGACGATCAGACTGCTTAGACAGCTGGTCTGCTTCGGGATTGTTGGCGTCGCCGCGACCCTGACCCACTACCTGATGGCCCTGGGCAGCCATGAGGGACTGGGCCTCAACCTGTATGCCGCCAACCTGCTGGGCTATGTGACCGCCATGACCGTGTCCTTCTACGGCCATGGCTGGCTGACCTTCCGGGTGACGCTGACCCGCTCGACCCTGCAACGCTTCGTGATCGCCTCGGTCTCCACTTTCCTCTCCAGCGAAATACTTCTCTGGGCACTAGAGACCGGCACGTCGCTCCCCCATCGAATCACCCTGAGCATCGTAGTCATATCCGTGCCGGTAGTCTCTTTTATCCTCAATAAGTTCTGGGTCTATCGCCCCGGATCAGCTGCCAGTGGCACTTAGGACCGTGAAGGGGAACTCCTTTCAAGACCGTAAGCGGAGGGACTCCGCGCGTCGAGCCCCTATGGACGCCCCACATGGATGTGGGAAGTGTCCCGAAGCGCAGGGAGCGCGAAGGGGACCGGGTTCACGGCGTGTCTTGAAAGGAGTTCCCCTTCACGGTCCGGACGCTAAACAAGCTTAAAGGGCATTGGCTGGGCCAGAGAATCAATGATCGCACATTCCGCGTTATCATCCCCGGCGCAGTGCTTCGCCATGGTCACCAGGGTATCCCGCATCGCCTCCAACCGGGCCAGTTGCTCATCCACCTGAGCCACCCGCTCCAACACCAGTGCCTTGACCTCCGCACTGCGGCGGTGAGGATCCCGGTAAAGATCGAGCAATTCCCGGCATTCATCCAACGTGAACCCCACCGCCCGGGCACGCTGCAAAAACTGGAGCTGCTCCACATCCACCAGCCGGTAATCCCGATAACCATTGCTCGCCCGATGCGGAAGCACCAACCCAATACTCTCATAATAGCGGATGGTTTTCGGATTCAATCCGCTCCGCTCCGCCGCTTGACCGATATTCATCCATCCACCTCCCACAAGCTACCGGCCGATTGGCCAGCAAAGATTACACTAACTATAACCTTTTAAGTGGCGCCTGACTACTTATTGATCAATATCGGCCAGAAACGTCCCGGTAAACAGTGTGACAAGGCGCACACTTAAACGGCATTTTTGCTATCTGCATCAAAGACTTACAAATTATATTTGACAAATAGAATGAAAAGTCTAGATTAGACATTAAACACCGAGCCGGAGTGGCCGCCATGGAATACCTGAGTATGACCAGTCCCGAGTGGGAAACCATGTGGGATCAACTTGCGGAAGACCGCCTGAATCAGGGCGATCCGATCTGTGAATTCGCCGGCCAGGCCTGGGAGTACATGGGGTCAACCAAAGACCACCACCACTTCCGCCACCCCTGCCACCCGGCCACAGAGAAAACCGAGTACATCTACCTAGAGCGCGCCGGCGTCGCCTTCGCATGGGCCGTCTGACTCAAGGCCAAGGCAATCAATAAGCGGCAGGTTGCGCGTTGCACGCAACCTGCCTGCCGAAACCGACTCAGACACCAATATTCTTGAGCGTCTCCAAAAGCTCCCGCATCACCGCCGCCGTACGCGGATGCTCAGCCGCCATCTCCTCGACCAACAACTCCAGAGTATCCAGCGGCACCGGCTCACCGTACTGATCCTTCGCCCCCTTCGGATGGGTGTGTAACTCCAACTGCTCCATCAGATGCTTCTGCTGCTCACTGGGTTCCTCGTTGCCATACATCTCATGCAACTGGGTAATCAGACTTCTGGCTTTTTCCTGGGGCATAAAGACCTCGTTTTTGGGGGTTAACTTGGTTCGCTGACTTTGGAATGTTGTATTCGACTCTACCTTGCGTGCTTAGTGGTGGATGACGAACCATAACGCTGCACTCAGCTCCACCCTACAAACACTTTCTTACCAGCGGAGCATGGATTGTGGCACGGAGGCTCGTCAAGGTGGATAGTGTTTGGAGACTCTCGAAGGCATGGATGCCGACGTGAAGCCCCCAGGGATGGGTTTACGGCGGGTCTCCAAACACTATCCACCTTGACGGGCCGGAACCTCTACTCGGCTCCACACAACTAATTATAGACCCTACTGATTCATTAAGTTTCGGCGTTTGGCCTCTCGGGCTTCCCGGGCCGCGACGCCATACTCCTTCCAGTGGCCCTTGCGCCAACGCCACCACTTGATCACCGCCCGCACCGACTCATCCACAATCGCCGCCGACATCACCCCGTAAATTCCCCAACCCAACGTAATCGTCAGCACATACGCCAAGGGTACTGAAAACAACCAAATCACCGCAATCGTCGAATAGGAAATAAACGCCGCATCCCCCGTCGAACGCAACGCCGCTCCCATCACAATATTCACCGTGCGGGCCGGCTCCGACAAAAACGCCAATACAAACACCCAAAAGCCGAACGCCAGAATCGCCGGGTCATCGGTATAAATTCCCAGCATCTGCTGATTGAACACCACCCACAGCAACGCCAGCGCGCCCGTCCCCCAGATCGCCACCTTCACACTGTGACGCATCTGCCGGTCCGCCTCGGCAAACTCGTTGCGCCCTACCCGCTGCGCAATAATCACCTCCGTGGCCATGCTCAGGGCGACCGAAATCATCAGGCAGAACAGAAAGGTATTGAAGGCATACACCTTGACCTTCAACGCCATGTCCCCCACCCCGGCGACAATCCAGTTCAACATGATCATGTACATATTGAACGACACCGGCTCCAGGCTCGCCGGTGCGGCAATCCGCAGTACCGGCTTGATCAGCGACCGGAACTCCCGAACCCCCTGCCGCAGGGGCAGCCGCAGGCGGAGCTTGAGGTGAACGATACTGAAGGTGAACACAAAGCTGCAGAAGATCGCCGCAACGCTGGCCATGGCCACGCCGTCCACGCCCATCTTGGGGACGCCAAACAGCCCGAATACGACAATGCTGTTGCCCAGGATGTTGGCACCGAAGAAGATGAAGTTGCTGATGGTGTTCCATTTGGGTTCGCCGTACACGTTGAGGATCGTCTGGTAAGACGCTCGCAGGCCCCAGATGGCCACCATCCAGCCGATGATGCCCAGGTAGGTTACCGCATGGCCTTCCACGGTATCGGACAGGGGCATCCAACTGGCAACGTAAGCGCCGCCGGTGTTGATGGCCAGTGCCGTGAGCACCGCCAGACCCATGATCAGCAACACATAGGCCATGATGGTGGCGTTGGCGGTGTCGTATTTGTCAGCCCCGATGCGCTGGCTGGCGATGCTGGAGCCGGCAAAGGCGGTGACCATGAGCAGGGTGTTACCGGCGAATACCAGGGGCGATATGGCGCCGACGGCGGCCGCGGCGCTGTCGGAGATCCGGCTCAGGAAGAACATGTCGGTGAGCGGAATGGTAAAGGTCACCGCCTGATCCACCAGCATGGGTGCACTCATGCCCCAAAGGCCTTTGTCCAGAACGCGACTTTTTGGTTGATGACTCAAGAATGGGCCTCGTTGCGGTGTAGATAGTTAAGCGTTTATGTAAAGCGGCGTAGGTTCATCACGGCCGGACCAAGAAGGGGGAATACCCTTGTGAGACCGTCACCCGCCTGGACGGCGGGTGATGAGCCTACAGGGATGTATTCACGGCGTGTCTCACAAGGGTATACCCAACCGCAGCACTCAAGTCGAAGTCCCGCAATAAAACAATCCCCCCCCTACGCCGCTTCGCGCAATACTACGGCGGGTGGGGTGGTGACCACGCTGCGGCAGCTCAGGGCGCCCAGGACGCCGACGAAAGCGGCGCCCAGGATCGGGCCCAACACCCAGAAAAGGTAATGCGGCCGGATGGGGATTTCCAGGACGAAATGCTGCAGACTCATCAACAGTGCCTCCGAACCGAGCACCGCTATCAACCCCGACAGACCACCGAGAATTGAAAACTCCGCCCAGACACTGCCCACCACCAACCGGCGCGGACTGCCCAGTGCGCGCAGCAGACCCGCCTCCTGCTTGCGTGCATCCAGGCTGGTCGTTACCGCGGCCAGAAGTACCAGAATGCCGCCGATTACCGTCAGCACCAGAACCAACTGAATGCCCTTGGTCACCTGGGTGACAATCGAGCGGATCTGCTCGAATACCCGATCCAGCTCGATCAACAGAATGGTGGGGTATTCGCGCATCAGATCGTTGATCAATGATTTCTGGCTCGCCGAGACATAGGCACTGGTAATGTAAGTCGCCGAAAAATCATCCAGCGCACCGGGCTCAAAAATGAAGAAAAAATTCGGGTTCATGGAACGCCAGTCCAGCGTCCGCAAACTGGCCACCTCGGCTTCCAGTGTCAGTCCGCCGATCGAAAACCGCAAGGTATCCCCCAGCTCAATGCCCAGCTCACCGGCCAGCTCCTGCTCCACCGAGACACCGGGTAGCTCGCCACCGGACCACTGGTCCCACCACTGCCCGGCCACGACCTCATTGTCTTCCGCCAGGGTGTCGGTCCAGGTCAGGTTGGCTTCGCGGTTCAGCCGTTCCCGAGACTTTTCCTGCTCATTGATGTGCGTCAGGCGACCCCTCACCATGGGATACAAGGGTTGCCGGTCCACGGATTCACTGTCCAGCATGGCCTGTACCGGCTCGACGTCTTCGGGCGCCACATTGACCAGGAAGTGGTTGGGCGCATCCTCCGGCAACTGCGCTTGCCAATCCTGTATCAGCGAGGTGCGCACCACGGTCAGGGTGATCAGCAGCATGATCGCCACCGAAAAGATCACCATCTGCACCAGGCTGTGCCCGCGCCGGCGCTGCAGATTGGCCACCGCCAGGCGCCAGACGCTACTGGCCCCGGTGGTGAGTTTGCGGCTCAGGTGCAGCAGTCCAAGGCCGAGGATGGCGGTCACCACAACCACCACCAGCAGTGCCGCGACCACACTTGCCGCCAGTGCCCAATCCCGGCTGAACAGTACCACCAGCAACACCACGGCCAAGAGCGCCAGTACGACCTGAGTCCAGACCTGGACTTTATCGACACTCAACTCCCGACGCAGAATTTTCAGGGGCGGCACCTTGGGCAGGAACCACAGGGCCGGCAAAGCGAAGAACACCAGGCACACCAGACCACTCAACACACTTAACACATAGGCCAGCCAACCCGGTTGGGCCAGGTTCAGGGCAAAAAAGCTCGACAGGCCGTAAGCGACCAACTGCTGGAAGCCTTCCCCAAGGCCGACACCGAAGACCGAGGCCACCAGTGACAGGAGTATCAGTTGACTGAAGTAGAGGTTCCGAATACGCTGGCTGCCCGCTCCGAGGCTTTTCATCAGAGCGACCTGATCCACATGACGATCGGCAAACTGGCGCGCCGCCAGCCCGATGGCAACCCCGGCCAATAGAACGCCCACCACGGCGGCCAACAGCAGAAACTGTTTGCCGCGATCCAGAGTCTCAGCCAGATTGCGTTGGGAGGATTCAATGTCCACCACCCGATAGTGGTCGGTCAGTTGCGGTTCCAGCCAGGCTAAAAAACCTTCCAGATCAGCGGGCCGATCGGCGGCCAACAGCCATTGGTAGCTCACCCGGCTGCCCGGTTGCACCACGCGGGTCGCCGGCAGGTCCTGAAGGTTCATCAGGACCCGGCCACCGGTCATGAAAATGGAACTGGCACCATCGGGTTGGCGCACCAGAACACGGCTGGCCACCAACTCCGCTTCACCGACACCAAAGGTATCACCCAGCTCAATGCCCAGCAGGGGCAGCATGCGCGCGTCCACCCAGGCTTCACCCGGCGCCGGGATGCCAGTGGCTACCTCCGGGGGTGCGGTGGTCCAGGGTTGATCGGTGGTTTCAACCACACCACGCAGCGGGTAGCCCTCGTCCACCGCCTTGATGGAGGCCAGGTGCATTTCGTCACCCCGGTACACCATGGAGGAAAACTCCACCAGGCGGGACTGCTGAAGATCGCGTTCATCGGCTTCCTCCGCCCAGGCCGGATCATGGGGTTGGGATGCCCGGACCACCCGATCCGCCCCCAGCAGGTTGTTGCTTTGCTGTACCAGAGTGGCTTCAAGCCGATCGGTAAAAATGGCAATGGCACTGACCACCATCACGGCCATCACCAGGGCGATGCTCAACAGTCGCACTTCCCCGCTGCGCCAATTGCGCCAGAGTAATCTTGCCGCCAGCATTGGCTCAGGCCTCCTCTGGCACGGGGTCGATTTCCGGCTCGAGAGAACCGGCCACCAGGTGAACGCGACGACCACAGCGCTGGGCCAGGCGCTCTTCGTGGGTAATCAGAATCAGGGTGGTGCCCTGTTCGCGATTCAGTTCAAACAACAGGTCGATGATTCTGGCACCGGTGTGGATATCCAGGTTGCCCGTGGGTTCATCGGCAAACAGCACCTTGGGCTGACTGGCAAAGGCCCGCGCCACCGCCACCCGCTGCTGCTCACCGCCGGAGAGCTGTTGCGGGTAATGGGTCAGACGCTCGGCCAACCCGACCCGGGCCAGATAGTCCTGGGCACGGCTGCGCGCATTCTTCATGCCGTGCAGCTCCATGGGCAGCATGACGTTCTCCAGCGCGGTCAGGCCCGGCAGCAGTTGGAACGACTGGAACACAAAACCGACGGACTCGGCCCGGACCCTTGCCCGCCCCTCCTCGTCCAGCGCCGTCAGCGTCTGGCCACACAGTTGCACCTCACCGAAACTCGGCAGATCCAGCCCCGCCAGAATACCCAGCAGCGTTGACTTGCCGGAGCCCGAGGGGCCGGTGATTGCCACACTTTCGCCCTCCGCCACCGAAAGGGAAATGCGGTGCAGAATGGTCAGTTGCCCTTCTGCGGTTGAAACCACCTTGCCAACGCCGTTGGCCTGTACCAGTGCCCTGGAAGTCATGAAATGTCCTGGTTCGTCAAAAAACAGAGTGACCTATTGCACCTTGGTTACGAGAGGGTGTCAAAACGGTTCACAATTCTTTACGGTGACCTCTGGTCACCCGATCAGCGTACCTATGCAGTGTGAGCCCCTCAGAGGTTATGATTGCATCTGTGTCCACCCACTCAGCCGGAACCACCCATGACGTTACACCGCACACTGCACTGTATCTCCCTCGCCCTGCTGCTCGCGCTCGCCTCCGCGGCATGGGCCGAATCCCCCCGCATCCTTGTGTTGGGCGACAGCCTGAGTGCCGCCTACGGCATTGATGAGGAAGAAGGCTGGGTCAACCTGCTCGACGAGCAGCTTGAGCGCGAAGGCTACCCCCATACCGTCGTAAACGCCAGCGTCAGCGGTGAAACCAGCGAGGGGGGGCTGAAGCGCCTTCCCCGGCTGCTGAGAGAACACAACCCGGAATGGGTGATTCTGGAGCTGGGTGGCAATGATGGCTTACGCGGTTACCCGCTCAGCGATCTGGCGGACAATCTCACGGCCATGATTCAATTGAGCCGGGAACAGGGGGCGGAGGTGTTGCTGCTGGGCATGCAGATTCCCCCCAATTACGGTCCGCGCTATACCGACCAGTTTACGGCCGTGTATCCGCAATTGGCCCAGGAAGAAAGTGTGCCGCTGGTGGCGTTTATGCTCGAAGGCGTCGCCACGAAAGATGAGTTGATGCAGCGGGATGGTATTCACCCCAATGCCGAGGCGCAGCCAAAGATTCTGGAAAATGTGTGGCCCACCCTACGCAAGGTGCTCACGCCGGCTCCAGATACTCCACCATCAGCTGCACCGATTGACGCCCGCGAAACTCATTCACATCCAACCGATACGCCAGGCGCACACGTTGCACCGAGGGATTCGGCCACAGCTCAGGATCAATATTGAACGCAATGGCGTCCACCAGATGTTGCCCCTGTGAGTCCAGAGCCAACGTCATCTTCAGATGTTTCTCTCCCACCAGACGCTGCTGAGCCAGAGCAAACTCCCCATCGAACAAGGGTTCGGGAAAGTGCTGTCCCCAGGGGCCCGCATTGCGCAGCAGACTGGCCAGTTCAAGATTCACTTCCGCGGGTGTCAGATTGCCGTCACTGATCAACACCGGCTGAAGATCTTCCGGCTGTAACTGGCGCTTCACTTCGTCATCGAAGGCCTGTTGAAACGCGTCGAAATTCTCCCTTGAGAGCGTCATACCCGCCGCCATGGCGTGGCCGCCGAACTTGTTCAACAAGTGTGGGTGGCGTGCCGCCACGGCATCCAGCGCATCGCGGATATGCAAACCGGGGATGGAACGGGCCGAGCCTTTGATCTCCCCGTCTCCCGCGTCGGCGAATACGATCACCGGGCGGTGCAGACGATCCTTGATACGCGAAGCCAGAATACCGATCACGCCCTGATGCCAATTGCCATCGTACAGGCAGAGCCCCCAGGGCAGGGCCTGATTTTCTTCATCCAACTGCAACCGATTGAGCATGGCCACCGCTTCTTTCTGCATGCCGCCTTCAATCGCCTTGCGGTCGCGGTTGAGCTCATCCAATGTCAACGCCATTTCCCGGGCCAGTTCATCGCTGTCACACATCAGACACTGAATGCCCACCGAAATATCGTCCAACCGCCCCGCTGCGTTCAGGCGCGGGCCAATGGCAAAGCCCAGATCACTGGCCACCAGCCGATGCATCTGTCGCCCGGCCACATCCAGCAGCGCGATGATGCCCGGACGCGCCACACCGGCCCGAATCCGCTGCAGCCCCTGGGAGACCAGAATCCGGTTATTGTGATCGAGCGGCACCACATCCGCCACGGTGCCCAGCGCCACCAGATCCAGAAAGTTCGCCATATTGGGCTCGGGCTGGCCCTGGGCAAACCAGCCACGCTGACGCAACTCCGTCCGCAGACCATTCATCACATAAAAAATCACACCCACGCCCGCCAGGTTTTTACTGGGAAAGGGACAACCCGGCTGATTGGGGTTCACAATCGCCTCCGCGGGTGGCAGCTCGTCCCCGGGCAGGTGATGGTCGGTCACCACCACCGCGATGCCATGCGCCTGCGCCGCGCGCACGCCCTCGACACTGGAAATACCGTTATCCACCGTCACAATGACATCCGGCGCCATCGCCGCCGCCACTTCCACGATCTCCGGCGTCAGCCCATAACCGTACTCAAACCGGTTGGGCACCAGAAAATCCACACTCGACAGACCCATGGCCTGCAGTGCCATCACCGCCAGCGCCGAGCTGGTGGCGCCATCGGCATCGAAGTCGCCCACGATCAACACATTGGCCTGGGCTTCGACGGCATCGGCCAACAACGCCACGGCTTCAGGCAGACCTTTGAAGGTGGGCTTGTGCAGGTGTTGGAGTTTGTGAGAGAGCTCCTCGGCGCGGGAAACGCCACGGAGGCGATACAACCGATCCAGCAAGGGTGGCAGGTCACCGGCCAGTGGCGTGTCCGGGGCCTGTTCGGGGGCGGTACGGCGGAGGATGGTTTTTTGCATGAGGTCCGTCGGTGAAAATAGAGGGATTCGGCTTTGGTTACGGCGGATGCGCCTTCGGCTTATCCGCCCTACGCGATCCTTGGCACGGAGGGACGGGAAGGGGAAGCCCTTTCAAGACCGTAAGCGGAGGGACTCCGCGCGTCGAGCCCCCAGGGATGGGTTTACGGCGTGTCTTGAAAGGGCTTCCCCTTTCCGGCCCGGGCGTGAGGAACTCACTGCACTCAATCCGGGCCGCTTGGCGCCCTACGCTTTCAGATTTTTGGCGATGTAGGACTGCACGGTGCCGATGTCGTTGGCCAATACTTCGTAGCGCTCTTCACGCTGGAACAGATCCGCCATGTGGTGTGGCAGGGCCGGATCGGCATCCTGACCGGCCTTGCGCACCGCCTCCGGAAACTTCGCCGGATGGGCCGTGGCCAGGCAGACCATCGGAATATCCTGACGACGGCGCGTTTCGCGGGCCGCTTTCAAACCGATCGCCGTATGCGGATCCAGCAGGTATTCAGTGCGCTCAAACACATCGCGAATCACCTCCAGCATCACATCATCATCCACCTTGTAACTGCTGAACAGCTCACGCGCCTTCGACAGCGCCGACTCATCCAGATGCATGGCGCCAGACTTGAAGTCCTCCATCAGAGCGCGAATCTTGTTCCCGTCGCGGTCGTACAGATCAAACAACATACGCTCAAAGTTACTGGACACCATGATATCCATACTCGGCGACAGCGTATGCTGGAGCGGCTGTTTGCTGTGATCATTGCCGCTCAGACAACGATGCAGAATATCGTTGCTGTTGGTGGCGATCACCAACTGATCGATCGGCAGTCCCATGCGCTTGGCCAGATAACCGGCAAAAATATCGCCGAAGTTACCGGTAGGCACCGAGAAAGAGATCGGACGTGCCGGTGCGCCCAACGCCAGGCCCGCGTAAAAGTAGTAAACGATCTGGGCCATGATACGCGCCCAGTTGATCGAGTTGACCGCCACCAGTTGGCGATCTTCGGGCAGAAATGACTGATCGCCGAAACTGGCTTTCACCATATTCTGGCAATCGTCAAAATTGCCTTCCAACGCAATGTTATGCACGTTGTCTTCCAGCACGGTGGTCATCTGCCGGCGCTGTACATCCGATACCCGCTTGTAGGGGTGCAGAATATAAATATCGATGTTGTCGCAACGACGGCAGCCTTCAATCGCCGCCGAACCGGTATCACCGGAGGTCGCTCCCATCACCACCACTTTCTGCTGGCGTTTTTTCAGCAGGTGATCGAGCAGATGGCCGAGGAACTGCAGGGCGAAGTCCTTGAACGCCAGGGTCGGGCCCTGGAACAGTTCCAGAATCCATTCGTTGTGCGCCGTCTGCACCAGAGGCGCAATCGCGTCGTGACGGAAGCTGCTGTAAGCCTCACTGATAATCTGCTTGAGTTCCTCATCGGACACGGCGCCCGAGACGAACGGCGCCATGATCTTGAACGCGAGTTGTTCGTAGGAGAGGCCCGCCCAGGAGGCAATTTCTTCCCGGCTGAATTCCGGCAGCGTTTCCGGAACATAAAGGCCGCCATCCGGCGCCAACCCGGTCAGGACTACGTCTTCAAAATCGAGGGCCGGGGCCTGACCCCGAGTGCTGATGTATTTCACTTCAATGGCTCCACACGGATGCGGGTAATCGGGCCGGTGATGGAGCTCAGGGATTCGATCTTGATGATCGCCTCCACCAGTTGCTTTTCCACAGCCCGGTTGGTCAACAGGATCAAGGGGACGATTTCTTCTTCGTCTGCGGCTTCCTTCTGGATCAGGGCTTCGATGCTGATGCCGGAGTCACTCAGAATTTGCGCGACCTGAGACAGTACCCCGGGTTTATCCAGAGCCGACATGCGCAGATAGTACGCGGTCTCCACCTCTTCGATGGGCACGATTTCCAGTTCGCTGCGCAGCTGTTCCTGCTGGAAGCCGAGGTAGGGAACCCGATGCTCGGGATCGGCGGTCAGAGTACGTGCGACATCGACGATATCTGCCAACACCGCCGAGGCTGTGGGCTCGGCACCCGCACCGGCGCCGTAATACAGGGTCGGGCCAACGGCGTCGCCCTTGACCAACACAGCGTTCATCACGCCATCTACATTGGCAATCAGGCGCTTCTGGGGAATCAGGGTCGGATGCACGCGCAGCTCAATGCCCTTGGGCCCTTTCTGGGCAATCCCCAGATGTTTGATCCGGTAACCCAGCTCCTGGGCGTACTGGACGTCCTGGGGGGCAATACGGCTGATGCCTTCGGTGAATACTTTGTCGAACTGCAGGGGAATACCGAAAGCAATGGAGGCCAGAATCACCAGCTTGTGCGCGGCGTCGATGCCCTCGACATCAAAGGTCGGATCGGCTTCGGCGTAGCCCAGCTCCTGGGCCTCTTCCAGCACTTCGGAAAAGCCGCGGCCCTTGTCGCGCATTTCGGTGAGAATGAAATTGCCGGTGCCGTTGATGATCCCCGCCAGCCACTCGATCTTGTTGGCAGACAGGCCTTCGCGGATGGCCTTGATGATGGGGATACCACCGGCCACCGCTGCTTCGAATGCAACCGTAACGCCTTTTTCATTGGCGGCGGCAAAAATCTCGTTGCCGTGCTCCGCGATCAGGGCCTTGTTGGCGGTAACCACATGCTTGCCGTGCTCAATAGCTTTCAGAATCAGCTCCCGGGCCACATCAATCCCGCCGATCAGCTCGACCAGAATGTCGATGTCCGGATTGGTGGCGACGTCAAAGATATCGCGAGTGACATTGAGCCCTGAGATGTCGCAGTCCACATCGTCACGACGACAGGCGACCTGGCCAATAACAATGTCACACCCGGCGCGGGCGTTGATCACCCGACTGTTGCGATGAAGGACATTGACCGTGCCGCTGCCTACGGTGCCGAGGCCACAGATACCTATTTTGACCGGTTTCAAACTTCTCTCCCCCAAAAATGAGCCCTGCTGGTAAAAGGTGACGCCCGCCAACGCTGGGTGCGGGCGAGCGAGACCGGCTATTCTACTGGAATGCGCGCCCCGGAGCGAGGCGCGGGCGAGCAACCTTACTGGGCCGCTCGCGAGGTGTCAATTGGCGACAGGGATGGGGCCGTCAGAGCCCGAGAATCTGGGCGAGTTGCGCCGGTGGTACATACCCGGGCTGAACCGTCCCGTTGGGCAGCACCAGAGCGGGGGTTCCGTTCACACCGAACTCGCCACCGAGGCGGTAGTGCTCAGCCACCGGGTCATTGTCACAGGCTTTGTTCTCCACTGACTGGAGGTTTTTCAGGCGATCCAGTACGGCCTGCTGATCGTCCGCACACCAGGCGGTTTCCAGCTTTTGGGCGGAGGGACTGCCCACACCGGCCCGAGGATAGGCCAGGTAACGAATTTCGATGCCCAGATCATTGTAGCCAGGCTTGGTTTCACCACCGTCCTGATAGGCGGTCATCTGGCTGTGCAGCCGGCGACAATAACCGCAGTCAACGTCGGTGAATACATACACTACCGCCTTGCTCTCCCCTTCCGGGGCGAAGGCGATGGTGTCTTCTTTATCCAGCTGAGCGGCAAGCTGCTTGCGCTTTTCGACCACCGCCGGATCTTCATAGCGTCCAAAGCCACCGGGCTCAATGGTGAACATATCACCGGCGATCATCAATTGCGCATCGGGGGAAACATAAAGCACCGGTCCGCCGACCACACGCGCCTGATACAGGCCTTCAATGGGGGACGGGCGCACGTCGGTAAACTCAAAATCGGGACGCGCCTCGGAGAGGGCTTTCAAAATACGATCCTCGGTGGACATCTCCTGAGCCTGTGCCGTCACGACACCCATCAGGACCATCAGACCAACCGCCACTTGCTTCAACATAATGTTTTCCTGTCACAAATTCAAAGTATTCAACGACCCCGACGCGTCATCCCCGCGGGTGATGCTGGCGATGCTGCTCCTGCATCCGCGCCCGGGCGACATGGGTGTATATCTGGGTAGTGGACAAATCACTGTGGCCCAGCAACAACTGTACGACCCGCAAATCCGCCCCATGGTTCAGCAAATGGGTCGCAAAGGCATGCCGCAAGGTATGGGGCGACAGGGGCTTATCAATGCCCGCCACCAGCGCCCAATGTTTAATTCTGTGCCAAAAAGTCTGGCGAGTCATCTCCCGGGCGCGAGTACTGGGGAAGAGTACTTCACTGGGCACATTATGCAAGAGCACAGGTCTCGCTTCCTGCAGATACCGGGAGATCCAGTCGATGGCCTCCTCTCCCAGGGGCACCAGTCGCTCCTTACTGCCCTTGCCCATGACCCTGACCACGCCCTGACGCAGGTTGACCTGCGCCAGGGTGAGCCCCACCAGCTCACTGACCCTCAGACCACAGGCGTAGAGGACCTCGAGCATGGTACGGTCGCGAAAGCCCACTGGATCTTCGAGATCCGGCGCCAACAACAGTCGCTCGACATCGGTTTCGGTCAGGGATTTGGGCAGAGACCTGGGCAGTTTCGGATTATCCACGAGGGCCAGGGGGTTCTCCTCCAGCCGCCCTTCGCGAATCTGGTGGCGATAAAATCCACGGGCGCACGAGAGAAAACGGGCGGTGGAACGACTGGAATAACCTTTTTTATGGCGATACGCGAGATAGTCGTAGACGGCGATGGCATCCAGCGTCATCAACCCCCTGCCCTGCTCGACCAGCCACTGCGCAAAGGCCTCAAGGTCGCGCCGATAGGAACCCAGAGTATTCTCACTGAGGCCTTTTTCCATCCAGATGGCATCGAGGTATTGCTCGAGCGTTTGACTCTCTTGGGCGGGTAGGATCACAGTAATCGTCAGTCAGGTTTCGGCATTTGAGCGAGAATAGCATAAAAAAACCGGAGCCAAGGCCCCGGTTTTTTTCGAACGGATCAGCGTATCGCTCAGGACAGCTTTTCCTTGATGCGAGCCGCCTTGCCGGTCAGATCGCGCAGGTAGTACAGCTTCGCCTGGCGAACATCACCCTTACGCTTCACCTGGATGCTGTCAACCTGACGGCTGTGCACCTGGAAAGTACGCTCAACGCCCACACCGTGGGACACCTTACGCACGGTGAACGCCGAGTTCAGGCCACGGTTACGCTTACCGATAACCACACCTTCAAACGCCTGCAGACGCTCGCGGTTACCTTCCGTTACCTTTACCTGTACCACCACGGTGTCGCCCGGGGCGAATTCCGGTACATCCTGTTTCATCTGTTCGGCGTCGAGCGCCTGAATGATCTTGTTAGTCATGCCTAGTCTCCTGAGAGTCTGTAGCTTCACAGCTAGAGTTAAGTGCTTCAAGGTCCCGACGAAAGTCCGTCAACAGCGCATGCTGTTCCTCGGTTAGGTTAATTGCTTTTAGCAAGTCTGGCCGTTTCTGCCAGGTCCGCCCCAGCGCCTGTTTCAGGCGCCAGCGCCGAATTCTTTCGTGGTCACCGGACAGTAGCACTTCCGGGACCTCATGCCCTTCAAAATTTTCCGGGCGGGTGTAGTGTGGGCAGTCCAGCAGGCCTTTGGTAAAGGAGTCCTGCTCTGCCGACTGGGCGTGACCCAACGCCCCCGGAATCAGGCGGGTCACCGCGTCTATCACCACCATGGCGGGCAACTCCCCGCCGCTCAGAACGTAGTCGCCAATGGACCACTCCTGATCGATCACCGTCTCCAGCAACCGTTCATCAATTCCTTCATAGCGTCCGGCCACCAGCACCATCGGGCCATAACCGGCCAGAGTCTCTACGCCGGACTGATCCAGCGGGCGCCCCTGTGGCGACAGATAAATCACCGGCGCTTCCTGACCGGCCCATGCCTTGGCGGCCGCAATGGCGTCGCGCAGTGGCTCCACCATCATCACCATGCCGGGGCCACCACCGTAGGGCCGATCGTCTACGGTGCGGTGCTTATCCCGGGTAAACTCCCGGGGATTCCAACACTGCACGTCGATCAGGCCCTGCTTGACCGCCCGTCCGGTCACACCGTAGCCGGTCACCGCCTGCATCATGTCCGGAAACAGACTGACCACCGCCAATCGTACCGGCTGTGTTTCAGGCGCTTCGTTCAAAACTCCGGATCCCAGTCCACCTCGATACGCTCTGCCGCCAGGTCCACCCGGCGTACAAACTGTTCGGGCACATAGGGAATCAGCCGCTCGCTCTGGTCAATGCTCTGGGCATCGCCCTGCACCACCAACACGTCATTCGCGCCGGTTTCCAGCAGTCGCGTCACGGTACCCAGGTCCTGCTCCTGACCACCCCAGTGGCTGACGACCCGAAGGCCCTGCAACTGGTGCCAGTAATAGTCGTCACCCTCCAGTTCCGGGAGCAGCTGCTTTTCCACCGCAATGGTCACCCCGGTATAGAGGGCGGCCTCATCGCGGTCGTCTACGCCCTTGATGTGCGCGACAAACCCTTTACCGTGAGGACGACTGTCGTCAATTTCTACCGCTTTTACCCCCCGGGCGGTCTTCAACCACCAAGGGCCGTAGCCGAACAGGTTCTCCTGTGGCTCGGTATAGGAGTGAATTTTTACCCACCCCTGAATGCCAAATACGGCCGTGATACGCCCGACGTCAATCAGGTTTGACCCCTTGTTGCGGGTTCGGGCGTCAGCCATCGTCAAGCGCGCTTCGCTCAGGCGGCTTGCTTCTTCTGCTCTTTCAGCAGGCTGGCAACGCGGTCGCTCAACTGCGCGCCCTGGCCCACCCAGTACTCGACACGCTCGTTATCGATGCGCAGACGCTCTTCCTGACCGCGAGCGATCGGGTTGAAGAAACCAACGCGTTCGATGTAACGGCCATTACGGGCGCTGCGGCTGTCGGTTACGGACAGGTGGTAAAAAGGACGCTTTTTGGAGCCGCCACGTGACAGACGAATAGTTACCATTGAGGATTTTCCTATATTTTCCAGTTGGGGCCGGCACTTACCGACACCCGGTGAAAAGACCCAATCACACACAGGGTGCGAAAGGCGCGGTATTTTAAGGGAAAGAATCGGCTTTGTATAGGCCGAAGTGGCCAAAGATCCCCCCATTTGCATGGCTTCGCGGCACCGGCCTGGCCACTGATGACCCGCCCGGTGCCACCAAACCGGTCAGTCGGTCATATCGGCGTAACGGTTGGGGAAGTTCAGATCGATACTTTGCGCCATACCCGGTAAGCGCAGCTCCTCGCTGCCGAGTTCAATTTCACTCTCATCGATCATGTTCTGACCAAAGTGATACAGCGTATCGAACTGCCCCTTCAGAGCCTGGCCATCGTAGGCCCTCGCCTGCTCCCGAACCGCCTCCCGACGCCGTTCGTAGTCCTGGAAAGCGGCGTCACCATAGCGCCGACGCAGCATCGGTTCCACGACCCGGGGGGCCAGCACGCTGGCGGTCGCATTGTTACCGCCGAACCCTTTCGAATTGAGGAAAGCCACATCCAGAGGGTTTTCCCGGCGATCCAGGTCTTCCAGCGGGAGGATCAACCGCTCGGAGAACACATCATCCGCCACTTTGTCGATGGTCTTGATACCCGGCACGAAGCCATAGCGGAACACCCCGAGACTGTTGATCAACTGCTCGCCGCTGGCGGCGGACAAGGAGTGGCCGACATAGGCCTTTACGGCGGCAATCGGCCAGTCCGTAATACCAAATACTTCGGCCACCCGATGGAAAATTTCCGACTCGGTCACCCGATTCTGGGGAGTACTGGAGCCGTGGGCCTGCACCATGGAGCGCTTCTGCACGGACTCTTCACCCAGAATGGCACGAGCGGACGCCACTGCTTTGGCCATCGTAATGTAGTTACCCGGCCCCGGCGCTGAAATCGACTTCTTGAAACCGTCCGCGTTAATGAAAACGTCGTTGACCGCGCCGTGAATATCCGCCCCGAGTTCAAACGCCAGCGCATCATCCATCAACACCACGTACTGGCTGGACTCGGCAATGGTGAAACCGCAGTTCTCTCCAAACGGACGGCTGGTCCGACGGGGGTCTGTCGTATCGGCCCCATCTATTTTCTTCAGTTTATCTTCCGCCGCCAGGGCACCCATGGTGGCGTAACCATCAATGATTTCCGGGGTAATGGGCGCCTCGGCATTACCCACTACCGCCACCCGGCAGCGCCCGGCGGTAATGTCTTCCACCGCCGCGCGCAGGTTATACAGGAATGAGGCACAAGCGCCGGCAATCGCCCCGGTCTGACCGACGCTGCCAATAATGTAGGCGTTGACGAAATCCGCCGGCATGCTGTTCAGACCCAGTGGGCACTGCTTGGTACTCACCCGGCCGCCCTTCAGGCGTGCCTGCAGCAAGCCGCCGAAGCCCGCCTCATCCATCTGGCTCATGACGTTACTGGCGTAGACGCTCACCTGGTCGGGACGCACCGCATTGGCAATGTCCGCCCAGGGCACTCCCACCGACTGAATCGCATCCGAGGCACCAATGACCGTCAGTTGCAGGGCCCGCGGATGAAAGCGGGAGTTGTACAGCGAGCCGGGGTCAAATCCCCTGGGCAACTGCCCCGCAGATTTGACCGGCAAGGCCCGGAAGCTGTCCCACTTCACTTCCAGCGTCCCCGCCAACGTCACTCTGACGCGACGGTCATCCAGCGCCTGCACTTGCCAGTCTGAGGGCAGTGGCTCCGGGAGGTCACGCTCGGAGAGTTCAAAACTCATGGGCGCCTCGCCACCACTCAGATTGGCACTTTTTTGCCAATGAGCCGCATCGACGTCAAAGAACGTCGGATCGATTCGGCGGATCAGCGTGCCTTCGAGAATGGCCGGACCGAACTGGCGCTCAATATCGGCCAATTCGTAAGGGCGGTCATCGGCGTCGCGGTAGGCGTTATCCTCGTAACTCACCAGCCCCATCAGCACGGCGAGGCCCGCCAGGGTTTCCTGCCGCTCTTCCGTGGGCAAGCTTTCGATGATCATCCGCCGATAAGCATGATGACCCGAGCTTCGACCGGCGGCATTGAAACCGCCAAACCCCACAATAACCGGCAGTGATGACATAGGTGACTCCCATTGAATTCAACGACAGCGACAGGTCCGTAGACTGAGGACACATGAGTGTCTGAATAGCTGGAAAGTGTATTGTTCTGGATGCCAATTGTCATGGTTGTTTTCGCCAAAACTTGTGGTATTTTGGCCAAACTGTCGAGGAGACCTCATTTTATGCCCCAAAATGCCGGCGAAGCCATCCAGATTGCGTTTTTGCTCAGCGACAACATGCTGGCAACCAGTGCCACCTTGCCCATGGAAATGCTGCTGACCGCCGAGAGTGCCAGCCAGAGGGATCGCGGCACACCGCGAAGCAGACTGTTGCTGAGCACTGTCTCGGCCCGGGGTGAGCCGGCCGCGACCCGATCCGGTTTGCGCTGGACCCCCGACCATGCCCTGGCCGACGCCCCCACACCGGATCTGGTCTATGTGCCCGGCTTCTGGCGCAATCCCCGCCCCATCATCCGACGCCAACCAGAAGTACTGGACTGGCTTCGGGAGCAATATCAGAACGGCGCATTGATCAGCGCGGTCGGCACCGGGTGCTGCTTTCTGGCGGAAGCCGGGCTGCTGAATGGCAAGCCGGCCACCACACACTGGCACTACTTCGACCAGTTCCAGCGCGACTACCCCGGCGTCGATCTCAAGCGGCAATACTTCATCACTCAGGCAGGTAACCTTTACTGTGCCGCGAGCGTCAACTCTCTGGCCGACCTGACGGTGCACTTTATTCAGCGCCTTTACAACAAGCGCATCGCCAGTCATGTGGAGCGTCATTTTTCCCATGAAATCCGTCGGTCATACGAGAGCAGCGGCTATTTCGAAGAAGCCCACAGCCGCCACCCCGACGAGGAAATCATTCAGGTACAACTGTGGCTACAGGACAATTACCCCCGGGAGGTTGCCCTGTCACAGGTGGCACAGCGTTTTGGACTCAGCACGCGCACCCTGAACCGTCGTTTCAAAGCGGCGACCGGGCAAACGCCCCTGGAGTACCTCCAGGAAATCCGGATCAACAACGCCCGGGACTTATTGAAAACCAGCAACCTCACGATCGCCGAAATCGCTGATAAAGTGGGCTATCAGGACACGGGTTACTTTACAACACTGTTCAAAAAGCAGCTGGCGATTACGCCGAGGGAATACCGGGCCACCGTCCGGGCGAAACTGTTCAGCGCGGAGTGATGGGAAAACCATCTCTGCATCGTCGGGACACCCGGGCATAAAAAAACCGGCGAATGGGTTCGCCGGTTTTTGGGTCAACTGCCGTTTAAGCGGCTTTGGAATCGTCGTTGCCTTTCGATTCCGCATCGTGGGTGACAGACTTGACGTCGCGCTTGTCCTTCAATGACGGACTCTGTCCATCATCAATTTCAATCGTGCGCGGTTTCATTGCCTCGGGAATTTCCCGCTTCAGGTCAATGTGTAGCAGACCATTTTCAAAGGTCGCGGCTTTCACTTCCACATGATCAGCCAACTGGAACCGACGCTCGAAATTGCGCGCCGCAATGCCCTGATGCAGGTACTGCCGCTCTTCCTGTTCAGGCGCTTTATTGGCCGAAATCGTCAGGTTGTTCTGGTTGACCTCAATGTTCAATTCCGAGCGGTCAAACCCGGCGACCGCCATGGTAATCCGGTACTGGTCCTCACCGGTCAACTCAATGTTGTACGGGGGGTAACTCGGTTGATTCTGCTCACTGCGGCTCAACGTATCCAGCAGACTGGCCATACGATCAAAACCAATGGCAGAACGGTACAGGGGAGAAAAATCAAAGCTACGCATAACAATATCCTCTTCAGAGCAATATTTACTGGGACTCATCACAATGATCAAGTCAGGTTCAATAAACGTTACCGGCCGGGAACAACGGCGTGTTGCTCATCCGGAAACACCACCGATCAGGCAGTGCCGGGAACGGGCCCCTCATTCGAGCGGGCTTACTCAGAAAATAGGGTCACCCGGGGCTTTTTCAAGACTCTGAAGAAAAATTTTTACGCCGGTTTTTATCGACTGTCGGGTCTGCGAAGAATCTGCTCCAACGCCGGCACCAGCTCCGGATAATGAAACTGAAACCCCGACTCCAGAGCCGCCTCCGGCAACACCCGTTGGCTGACCAACAACAACTCGTCCGCCATATCGGCCATTATGGCCCGCAGCATGAACGCCGGCGCCGGAAACACCGCCGGGCGATGCAGAACCTTCGCCAGAGAGCGGGTGAAATACCGATTGGTGACCGGGTTCGGCGCGGTCCCATTCACCGGTCCGGACAAGGTGCCCCGATCCAGACAGTGCAATATCAGACGTACCAGATCCGTCCGATGGATCCAGGACATCCATTGGCGACCAGACCCCAGGCGCCCACCCAGCCCCAACTTGAACGGCAACAACATGGATTGCAGGGCACCGCCGTTCGGGCCCAGCACGATGCCGGTCCGCAACCGGCAGACCCGGGTACCGGAATCGGCAAAGCGCTCCGCCACTGCCTCCCAGTCCCGGCACAACTGCGCGGCGAACCCCGTGCCGCTACCATCCATCTCGGTCAGCGGCCGGTCACCCCCATCACCATAGAAACCAATGGCACTGCCGCTGACCATACGCGTCGGGAAGGTACCACGCTGTTGAAAGTGCGCCAGTAACGCTTCGGTGGTGCCAATGCGGCTGCGTCGAAACTCTTCTTTGCGACGGTCGTTCCAACGACCACTGGCCAGAGGTTCGCCGGCCAGGTTCACCACCGCATCCACCGGTCGGTCAGGCAGTTGGCCCAGCTCGGACACCAGGCTGACGCCCGTTCCCAGAATCCGAGCCGCCCGCAATGTATCCCGGGTGAGCACCACGGGATGATCGCCCCGCTCTTGCAATGCGTGACACAAGGGCACACCAATGAAGCCGGTACCTCCCGTCAACAGGATGGTGCGCGAAGTTTCGGTGCTGTTCATAGTCCGTTCTCCGGGTCATAACAGGTAGTGCAGATTATCAAGCGACCTCCGAACATGAGGTCATGATTGCGTGATCCACTGCCTACAGTCTACTACTTATCGCGGGTTCTTTCGGATCAACCCATGCCTTGGACTACACTTATGAAGACAACAGCTTAGAACCGGTTAAGGGAGATTGCCATGTCCCAGTACAATACCATCCTGGTCGCGCTCGACCTGACCCCGGACTCAGCCCAGGTGCTGAACGGTGCCCGAAAGCTTGCGGCTGCAGGCACACATCTCCACCTGGTCCACGTCGCGGAGCACCCCATCACGGCGCTGGGCAGCGGTACCGGGCGCAACCACCGTCACGGTGAGCTGCAGGTCCGTCAGGAGCTGTTTCCGCGCCTCCAGGAATACACCGAAGGCATGGCCCTGCCCCCCGACCACATCCACATTCTGTTTGGCGACGCCCCACAGGAAGTCACTTACCTGGCCAACAAACTCGGCGCCGACGTGATCGTGACCGGCAGTCATGGGGAAAAGGGGCTGAAGCGGCTGCTGGGCACCACCGCGACCAACATTCTGCACCAGGCCTCCTGTGACGTCCTGATCGTACGCATCCACGAGCCCCCCCAGGGCACCTGATTCGGCGCCGTTCAGGGAGGTGTTGCCCGAACGCCGGACATAAAAAAACCCGCAACCAGTGCGGGTTTTGCTCAACAAAGCGCCGACCGGATCAGGCGGCTTCTTTGGACTGCTCTGAGTACTTGTTGACCAATGCATTCAGATTCTGCATGGACTGCAGGTGGCTGAAGATCAGCTCCAGACCATCTTTTTTGAACAGATCCAGAACGTCCTCGTCACTGATCTTCTTGAGCTTCTCGCGGTTGACCACATAGAAGCCGGTCAGGTTGAAACCGCCGCCTTCCTGCCCGTCTTTCAGTTTGATATTGGCTTCCATCGGCTCCAGCAACTCAAGCTCGGACAGACGCTTGCAGAACACATTGGTCAGCTCGGCGCGATACTGGTAGTCCTTCAGGAACTCCATGACGCCCTTGAGTTCTTCGGTCTGCTCACCCGTTTCAGTGAACAGGCGCTTCCCCTTGCTGCCATCTTTGCTCCAACCTTCAAACTGGTCGTCGATGCACAGGGTGAAGTTGTCGCTCTTGCCGTCATTGGCGAAGGCGAAGGGGTAACGGCGAAGGAAACCCGGCACGTAGCGCAGTGTCAGGCGCTTTTTCTCGTCCAGAAACAGGTTCTGGCCCTTCTTCAGGCCCATCACCGCCAGAGGAACAAAACCGCCATCGTCCTGGGTCTTGGCAAAAATCACCGGCAGCTCACGGGCTACAGAAGTGATTTCGGTGGCCAGCAGCGGCACGGAATTCAGCCCCTCGGCAAAGGCGTGGTTGTCAATCTGGATCGACCAGTCGCGGTGCGCTTCGCTGGAGACGGGGGAAATGTTGTTGTAGATCAGCAATTGTTTCGACACGATATTACCTCAGTTGTTATTCTCAAGCGCCGCACCGGGCGCCCTGATGCAAGAAAGGACAAATACTAGCATTATCCGGAGCCCTGTCACCACCCGAAATCCCCCCATCGCGGCCATGTGGCGCACCATTTGCCCACCTTTGGCATTCCGGCTAGACTCCGGTCAAGAGACACGACCGCCGCACAGCGCGCCCCACGAGTGTGGTGGTCAATAATAAGCCAGCATGGCTCGATAAAAGGACCCGGTTAAAGGACCCTCCCTCATGCCCCGTCGACACCCGTTGTACCGCGTTGCCTGCCTTCTTGTGGCACTGACCGCCCTCGCGCCCGGAACCTTCGCCGCGAAAAACCGATCTGCCGAGTCCCCACCCGCGTCCGGCGGCCAGCCTATCGAGGCTTTTGAATCGCCTTTCGGCTACCGACTGGAGCTTGCCGACACCGACTGGACCCACTGGCCCCAGGTCAGTGAGCACGTGAGCCACCCGGATATTGGCGGAGAACGCTGGCAGGGCGCCTTCGTCTCGGTGCCCGCCTGTTTCACCGATTGGCAGCCTGGCAAAGAGGCGGTGCGTTTTGCTCTGTTGCGCGCCATCGGGCACGAATACCCTACACCGGGCGCCCGCAACCACCAATCCCGACGTATTGGCCAACAGGAGGCGGAGTCCTGGGAGAGGCTCCTGCCCAGGGAGGGTGAACTGCCGCTGCGCTTTCGCTACCATCTGGTCGAGCGGGGCGATTGCACGCATCTGTTCGCCGTCTGGACCACCCTGGACGATGCGGCCCTGGAGACCCTGTCCAGCGAAGTGATCAACGGGGTGGCCTGGTCAGAGCCCGACTCCGCCGCCAGCCCGGTCGCCAGGGCCTGGTTCTACAACGCCGCCGGCCTGTACTTCCACAACGCGGAAAACCACGTCGAGGCGGTAAAAGGATTTGCCCTTGCCGCCCGGCTCGACCCGGATGACAAGGTCTACATCAATAACGCCGCCTCCACCTATAACTTGCTGAGCCGCTACCGGGACGGGCTGGCGTTCATGCAGCACCCGGATCTGAAGGCGCAGGATGATGCCATGATCCAGGGCTGGCTGGGCTGGTTTGAGTACCACCTGCAGAACTACCCGGCCGCCAGCCGTCATTATCAGCGCGGTTTCGCACTCGGCTCACTGTCCGAAGACGACCTGTATGCCTATGTGCAGAGTCTGCTGCAACAGGACCGGGCCGACCAGGCGCAGTCGGTTCTCGACCAGCACAGCCCCCGCCAGCCCGGTGCAGTCGCCGTACAGGCGCAAGCGGAAGTGGCCCGGGCCCAATCCGCCCATGAGCAGGCCCTGACGATTCTGGATGAGGCGGACAGTCGGGGGGTTCACTCCGCCAACCTGCATCTGACCCGCATGGATGTGCTGGGGGATATGCGGGACTACGAGGCGGTCATCGCTTACAGCGACCGATTGATTGAACGCGGGCTCGGCTCCAATACCGTGTACAACTACCGGGGAGACGCCCAATACCAGTTGGAGCGCTACCGGGAAGCCAAGGCCTCGTTCGAACAGGCGCTGGTTCTGCAGCCCGGCGACATGGCCACCGCCGAATACCTGCGGTTTACCAACGCCCAGTTGGGCAAGGGCGACTCCGCCTCCATCAACACCCCCATTGAACCGGTCGACTGGCCGGACCTCACGCCCCCGGACACGGTCGCCGGCATAGATGGCTATGACTCTCACTACGCCCTGACGGTCACCGCCTATCACTACGACCCGGCCAAGCCTCTCAAAACCACCGAAGTCCGTCACATTCAGGTGCACGATAGTGCCGGCGTCAATCGCCACAGCACCCTGATGGCCCGTTACAACCCGCTTTCCGAACGCCTGTATATCAACCGTCTTGAGGTGTTTGACGAAGACGGCAAGCGAGTGTCCTCACTGGACCGGAGCAGCCTGTACATCGGTGATGCCGAGGACTATGACCAGGCCACCTTTGGCAAGGTCGTTCGCGCCCCGGTGGCCGGGTTGGCGCCGGGCCATCGGATCGAGTTTGAGTACACACTGGAACAGCGCTCCCCGGCCGGGCGGTTCCCGTTCGAGCGGCTCTATCTGTCCGGCCAGCGTCCGATCGGGCTATCGGCGCTCTATATCGAGGGCGAGCTGGACGACCTGCTGTACAACCAGGCCAACGCGCCCAAGCCCAAAAAGCGCCGAAACTCCCTGCTCTGGGCCGTGGAAAACCCCACACCGGCACTGTGGGAGCCCATGCAAGTGGACGATGCAGCGTATATGGCCAGTGTGGTCGTGGTCAGTAAAAATCAGTGGCGGGAGGCCGGACGGGACTACCGGACGCGGGTGAACGAGGTCATTCTCGCCGACACCCCGGAGCTGGGCCCGCTGGTGGAGGGCCTGACCGAGGGCCTGGCACCGGGCGATACCCGGGGCCACCTCGCCGCGTTGGCGGGCTACGTACAGCGCACCCTGACCTACAAAGCGCTCGAATTCGGCGTGCGCGGCTACACCCCCAACCCACCGCAGCAGATTCTTCGGGACCGGTTTGGTGACTGCAAGGATCACTCAGTGTTGCTCTGGCGCCTGCTCCGCGAAGCCGGGATTCCCGCCGAGCTGGCCCTGGCCAACCTGTCCGGCCCGGTGGACCCCGAGATGCCCAGCATCGATCAGTTTGATCACATGGTGGTGTATCTGCCGGATTGGAACGGCGGCACCTTCATCGATGCCACCAACAAATACATTGACCTGCTTGGCGTCGCCCCCGACGGCCTCGGCGGCACCTGGACGCTCACCTTGGGCGAGCAGCCTGCGCTGGTGCAGGTACCCGCGCTCAGTCCCAGCAGGATCGACATCAACCGCTCCCTGAGCACTCAGTCCAACGGGGAGACGCGGGTCCGGGAAACCCTGAGCATGAGCGCCTATTTCGCCTCGAGCCTGCGGGGGCACTTCAAGGACATTGAACCCCGGGAGCGATTGAACTGGGTCCAACGGTTCCTGGGTGACAACGGCCGGCCCGTGATTGTGGAGTCGATGTCCGTGGCCAACCTGGATAACACCGAGAAAGCGTTGGTACTGACGCTGAGCTACCGGGTCGCTCGCAGCGCGGCCCAACGAGACCAGTCGGCGGTGATTGATCCCGCCTACTGGGAGCGCTATTACCTCAGCAGTCATTATGTGCACGATCGACAAACCGACTTTGAGGTGGCCTACCCCCTGCACCTGACCTCTCGCGTGACCTACCCTGGAGATGACCATCGGACACCGGAGCCGGTGGCCGATCAACGGGACGAGTCCCGCTTTGGCCGCTTCCGGTCAACGACCCGTGCCGACGCTGAGGCGCTGACCCATGACTTTGATTACCAGATTGAGGCGGGCCGCTACTCAGCCGCCGACTATAGCGCTTTTCAGGCGTTTACCCTGAACGCCATCGACGCCCTTTCCCGACCGGTAACCCGCAACCGGCATCCGGACCAGGCGACCCGCTGACTCAGGGGTCGCGTGCCAGACGCTGGCGGGCCCGATCAATGTGCCGACAGAACAATTCGGCACCCTCGAGAATACGCAGTGTGTGCCGCTGGATCAGATCCGGCGGCACAAAAAACAGGTTGTCCCGCTGTACCGCCGTCAGCTCCGGCCACTGTTTCCATTCGTCCAGCCAATCGGGGCGCTCCTCCCCCATCCCACTGGCGACAATCACCTCCGGATCACGCTCCAACACCGACTCCATATTGATGGTCGGTGCCAATGGTTTGGCGTCGGCGTAGGCATTGCGCCCTCCACACAAGCGAATCACATCACTCACCAAGTGCTCGCCATTGAGGGTTTGCAGCGGTTGATGCCAGACCTGGTACAGAACACCGATCGGTGTCTGACTCCGATAGCGGTCGCGCAGTGCCGTCAGCGTATCAAGGTACCGCTGAGCGGCTCGATCGGCGACTTGCCGAGTTCCAGTGAGGGTACCGATTGCCCGGACCGAACGGGCCACATCCTCCAACGTGCGAGGTTCATCCACATACACCTCGACCCCCAGGCGCTCCAGTTGTCGGCGTAGCGTCCGACTGTTTCCCGTGGCCCACATCAAAACCAGATCGGGCTCCAGCGCGAGAATGGCTTCCACACTGACCGATTGGGCGCTGCCCAGTGGGGGCAGTTCCCTGGCTTCCGGTGGATAGTCACTGTAATCCACTGCTGCCAGTAATCGGTCACCCGCACCGGCGCTGTAGACGTTCTCCACGATGTGCGGCGCCAACGCAATCAGCCGCTGGGCCGGCTGCTTCAACGTCACCTCGCGTCCCAGATCATCCGTTACCCGAATATCGGCCAGCGCATGGTGCCCCAGCGACAGGCCAAGCAGCAGAATAAACCCCGTCAATAGCCGTCGACGCAACCCCATACGCTTACCCATTGGCCAATACCACCGGTTTTCCCGTTTTCGGATGGGGAATCACGTCCACATCAGTATCAAACAGATCCACAATCAGCGCCCGGGTCACCACCTCGTCCGGGGTGCCGTAGGCCACGCGCTGCCCTTCTTTCAACGCCAACAGATGATCGCTGTAGGCGGCGGCCAGACTGATATCGTGCACCACCATCACCACCCCGACCCCCCGGTCGGCAAAGGCCCGCACCGCCTGCATCAGCTGGCGCTGGTGGCCCAGGTCCAGCGCCGCCACCGGCTCATCAAGCAGCAGCAGCCGCCCGGCGGCGGTATCCGGGCGCCAGATCTGCGCCATCACCCGGGCCAACTGTACCCGCTGCTTTTCACCACCGGACAGGGACGGATAGAGTCGTTCGGCCAGATGCGCCACATCCAGTGCCGCCATGGCTTCGGCACAGACCTGCTCATCAATGAGCACGCCGGTACTGTGGGGCGTGCGCCCCAGCGCCACCACTTCAGAGACGGTAAATGGAAATGTCAGGGGATTGGACTGGGTCAATACCGCCAATGCCAATGCCTTCTCGTCCGCCGGCCAGTGCGCCAGTGGCCGATCGTTAAACCGGATCTCACCCGCACTGGGGGTCAGGTCGCCACTGATGGCGCGCAGCAGTGTGGTCTTGCCCGCTCCGTTGGGCCCGATCAGCGCCAGGATTTCGCCCGGCTGTACCGCTAGGGACACCGAGGACACCAGCTCGCGCTCGTCGATACAGACACTCAGTTGGTCGAGATGCAGCAGAGACATGGGTCAGCCTCCCTCGAAACGGCGATGGCGCAGCAGAGAGATGAAGAACGGCGCCCCCAACAGGGCGGTCACCAGCCCCACGGGCAGCTCGGCGGGCGCCATCAAGGTCCGGGCCGCCACATCCGCCAGTAACAGCAGCACCGCGCCCCCCAGAGCCGACAGGGGCAACAGATAACGATGATCGGGCCCAACCCACAGCCGGATCATGTGCGGTACCACCAGCCCGACAAAGGCGATGCTGCCGGCCACCGCCACCGACAGCCCTACCCCGGCCGCCACCAGAATGATCAGCCGGGTTTTGAGTCGCTCGACATCCACCCCGAGATGGCGCGCCTGGGACTCGCCCAGCAACAGGGTATTGAGCGCCCGCCCAAAGGACGGCAGCGCCAGAAGCGCCACGGTCAGAATACTGCCGGCCAGCAGCACCCGGGTCAGGTTGGCGCCTTCCAGGCCGCCCATCCGCCAGAGACTGATCCGCCGGAGCATTTCGTTGTCCGCAAAGTATTCCAGCAACCCGGTGGCGCTGGCCGACAAGGCGGACACCGCGATCCCCATCAGCAACATGGTGGCCACGGAGGTTCCATTGACCCCGGTCGCCACCCGATAAACCAGCCAGACGGTGAGCAACCCGCCGAGAAACGCCCCGAGCGACACCAGGGACATGCCGGCCAACCCGGTCAGCACGCCACTCATGCCGGTGCCGAGCACAATCATCAGGCTGGCCCCCACCGAGGCGCCCGCGGTCACGCCAATCAGGGAGGGATCCGCCAACGGATTGCGAAACAGGCCCTGGAGAATGGCGCCGCACAGCGCCAGAAGCGCACCCACCGAGGCCGCCAACAGCGCGCGCGGCAGCCGGATGGCCTGCACGATCTGCGCGGCATGCCCGGGTGCTTCCAGTCCCACCAGCGCCTTGAGGACATTGGCCGCCCCCAGACTCACCGAGCCCAGCCACAGCGAGAGCAGTACGCTGACCACCAGCGCGACCCCCAGGACAATCGTGCCCTGACGGCGCCGGCTCTGACGGGTGCGGGCAAGCACTACCACAGTCAGTAATCCACGCCCCGACGGGCTTTGATTCCGGCGTTGAAGGCATGCTTGATGTCCTTCACTTCCGAGACGGTATCCATCAACGCCTGCAGTTCTGCACCGCCGCCCCGTCCGGTGACCACCACGCTCTGATGCACCGGGCGGTTCGCCAGTGCCGAGAGCACCGTGGCCTCGTCCAGATAATCAAAGGCCAGCATGTAGGTCAGCTCATCCAGCACCACCAGATCGAGTGAGGGGTCATTGAGCATCTCCGCCGCCTGGGCCCAGGTCCGCTCAGCGGCGGCAATATCGCCGCTGCGGTCCTGGGTATCCCAGGTAAAGCCGGTGCCCATCTGGTAAAAGCACACCTGAGGGAGTTGCTCCTTGAGGTAAATTTCTTCCCCGGAGAGCTGCTCGCCCTTGATGAACTGCACCACGCCCACCTTCTGGCCATAACCCAGGGCCCGCAGCACCATGCCGAAGGCCGAGCTGGATTTACCCTTGCCATTGCCGGTCAACAGAATGGCCACACCGCGATCGGTGTCCGCCTCAGCGATGCGGGCATCCACGCGGGATTTCTGTTTTTCCATGGCGGCCTTGTGACGGGCCGCCTTGCGCTCTTCGTTCATGTCACTCATGGCGTGTCCTGTTGTTGGAACATGGAGCCCCTAGAAGGTGAACTCTACACCGGCATAGCCGGCCGCGCCGCTGGTGTTGTAATTGAGGGTTTCGACATAGTCCTCATCCAACAGGTTTTCCGCGCGCACAAACACCACCATACCGTCGATGACCTGATAGCGCACATTGGCGTTGACCACCTGATAATCCTCCAGCTCGGTCGTTCCCTCCTGCCGATCCCGAGCGGTGCGCCAGTCCAGAGCCACGGTGAGTGCCGCCACCGGCGAGTAGCGCAGGCCGATATTGCCCAGGTGACGCGGTTGCAGCGAACGGGGATTGCCATCGCCGGCTTCGGTGTCGACGTAAGTGTAGTTGCCCACCAGTTGCCACTGCTCGGCCAATGGCACCTCACTGTTCAGTTCCACCCCCCGGGATTTACTGGTGACACCGTCTTGCAGATAGCCACTGAAGGTCGCCATATCAAAAAAGATTTCGTCGTCGATTTTCTGGTCAAACCAGACCGCCTCCAGGTACAGGCCATCGCGTCCAAAGTATTCCACCCCGACATCCAGTCCGCGACTCTCCTCGGCATCCAGGGCCGGCGGTGGAAGCTCCTGTGAGCGGTTGTAGTCGATCTCCGACAGGCTGGGCGCGCGGAACCCCGTGCCCAATGTCGACTTGAACTTCAGCTCACCGCCGGCCACCGGGACCCGGTAAGCGGTGCTCAGACGATAGCTGGTGTGATTGCCAAAATCGTCATTGTCATCCTGACGCACACCGGCGGTCACAAACCACTGATCCTGATAGTCGCCTTGATACTCCAGGTAGGCCCCGCGTTGTTCCCGTTCAAGTTCCATCACTTCATCGCGCCGGTGCTCGGCGCCGTACACCAGGGTGTGAGCGTCGGCGAGATCGACTTTACCGTTCAACTCCCACTTGGCGACTTTACCTTCGGTCTGGTAGGACACCGCGCCATCGGCGTAGTTGACCCGATCCACATCCGTCTGCGAATAGGCAAAGGTGTTGGCGCCGCTCTGATTGCTGTGGGTAATGCTGGCCCTAGCGTTGGTTTGCTCAAACTGATCAACGCAGTCTTGCGTCGCCACCGGGAAGCCGCAGTTATCAAACTCCGAGGTGCCTTCGGTATCACGCACGACGATCTGCGCCCGCAAATCCCGATCCAGATTCCAACCACCGCGAGCGTGCAGCGTGGTGTTTTCGTAGCCATCGGCTTCCCCGGTGGGATCGTCGGACCGGGCACTGAAACCCTCGGTATCGGCGCGCGCCGCGGAGAGATAAAAATCGCCCTGTTCATTACCACCGCCCACATAACCCGAGTAATTCCGGGTATCGTAGCGGCCGCCTTCAACACTCAGGCCCGACTGCATCCCGTCGTTGATGTGATCGGTGGTGACGTTGAGTACACCGCCCGCATCGGCGCCGTACATCATGCCCTGGGGGCCACGAAGCAGCTCGACCCGGGCCACATTGGCGGTCAGCAGATGATGCACCTGGCTGCTCGACTGGGGTCCGGTGGGATCGGTGATATCCACCCCGTCCACGCGCACCAGCGTCCGGAAGCCCGACTCACCGCGCACGCGCACCGAGCTGGCTTTGCCCGGTCCACCGGCATTGGTAATGGACACCGATGGCATGGTCCGCAGTGCATCGGCCAGAGACTGTACGCCCAGGTTTTTCAGGTCCTGTTTGTCCAACACGGCGACCGAGCTACCCAGTTGGCGCAGCGGTGTTTCAGTACGGGAGGCGACCACCACCAGGGTTTCCAGCGGAGAGTTGGCCGACGCCGGATCAAAAGAGGCATGGGATGATTGGGCCACGGCGAGCGCCGGGACCGAGGCAGCGAAGACCGCTGCACTGAGTACAGATGTTTTAAACACAGTAATCCCCTATGTTTGATCAAAGACAACATGGGGAGGGAGGAAACGCAAAGCGACGCGGCTGCGCGGGGCAGCACGTGAAGGATTGCCGGATGGTAGCCCTCCGCTCCATCATAGAACGCGACAGAGGGCCGGTATCGGGCTTACAGGGCCATGGTTCGCCCTGATCACCGTTGCGGGGGCAGCGCTGGATTGTCCAGACTTCCCGTTTAACCTGCTCAGCCTCGAAATGAGTCGGGGGCAGCAGGCACCCTGTGTCGAGGCGGCAATGTAGGCGAGCGTGGCGGTAAAGTCAATGCGCTCGCGCCGGGCTACCTATTTAAAGTAGTGCTGGTACTCCGAAGGAATAGTAGCTTGCGGTTGCCACTCGATTCGCCGGTAGAACACTTCCCCCGCTTCACTCTGCAACACAATCTGCCCCTCGGTCAGTGGCTGCACGCCCTCCTCACTGGGGTAAGCCGAACCACTCAACGCCATGACGACCTCGCCGTTGACGATATGCAGACTCTTGTCCCCCACCGCAATCAGTTCCAGCGTATTCCACTCACCCGAGGGCTTCTCATGGTTTTCGATCGCGCGGCAGGTAATTGGCCCGTCATCACCGCCGAAGGTTTTGACGGGGAGTTCGGGATGGTAGCGATGCGGCTCATCCTCTCCCGACGACGCACAGCGAATATCAATCTGGGAGTAGGCAATTTTCCACCAATCCCCGGTCAGTCCATCGATACCCTGCTCGACAATCTGGAATTCCTGAGACAGCGGCCAGGCCCGCCAATAGTCCACACCGTGCTCGCCGGTGCCGTGGTAAAGAATTCCGCTGTCCAGGGGACGATCTTCCCGGGGCGCCCACTTTTGCTCGCCCCACTTGAACTGGAGGCGCAAGCGATAATCGCTGAAGTCCTTCCGGGTGAAAATGCCGCCGTAAATTTCGCCGGAAATTCGCAGAACCGGCTCACCGCCCTCCTCCGTAACGCTAAAAACCCCCAGTTCATCCCGGTCATAACCCACCGGCTCAGAGTATTCTCCATCATCCGCCCGAGCCAGGCCCGTTACCTCCGTATCGGGGTTGGGATAACCGAGATAAGTACGCCACTCACTCAACGACTCATCCAACAACGGTGTCCAGTCGCCTTCCGCGAGCGCACCTAGAGACCAAAGTGTGCTGACCAGCGCCACACCTACTTTCATAGACTGCATAATGCCGATTCCTGTTGCTTGGGGGTTTACCCCCTTATGGTTGGATCGAACATAATACGCAAAATGAACCCCACAAGCACCCGCGTGTCGGTTTTCTCACAGACTTTTACAACCGGTGCAGGTAAGGTAGGAGCACCACCGTTGGGAGTACACAGACTCATGGAACTACAGGCCACACACCGCTCCGTTACCGCCGGCCTGATCGGCGTCCTGTTGCTGGCGTTTGCAGGCTGTATGCCCGGCGATCCGCCGGCGGAGGAGGCCCTCTCCGCCGACGACACTGAGCGATTGTTGGCCCAACTACCCGAGCTGGAGGCCAATGCCACCCCGGGGTCGAGCCCCGACACCTCAGACGCCGCGCCGCCCCCTCGAGCCGACGGCGAATCAGCCCCCGCTTTTGAGCCCGCCTTACCTCCGGCCGATCCACCCGAAGTGCCGCGCCTGGTGCGCTATGCACCGGAAGGTGACGTCGAGCGGGCCGCATTGGTCAGCCTCACGTTTTCCGAACCCATGGTGTCGCTCACCCGCCTGGAGCAGACGCTGGGAAAAGACCTTCCCGTCACGCTAAGCCCCAAGGTTGAAGGTCAGTGGCGTTGGCTGGACACCCAAAGCCTGGTGTTTGAGCCCACGGGGGATGCCTTGCCCATGGCCACCGATTACACCGTGACCCTGGAGGAAGGTTTTACCTCCGCCGCCGGTATCCCCCTGGCCACCGCCGCGCAGTGGCAATTTGCCACCGCGCCACTGGCTGTCACCGACTTTTACCCCGGTGACAACGCCGTCACTGACCGGCAGCCCGTTCTGGTTCTGATCTTCAACCAGGCCATCGACAAAAACGAACTGCTTGAGCATGTGAGCCTGAAAGACAAGCAACACACCCACGCACTGAATCGGGTCGACCCGGATACCATAGTGCGAGCCGAGTACAAGGCATTGATTGACAATGTGCCGGCCGAACAGTGGCTGGCCCTGACACCCTCCGAACCACTTCCCTGGGATCAGACCTTCTCGCTGACCCTGGCGCAAGGCTCACCCGCCAAGGCCGGGAACCGGCTGACCAAATCCGACCAGCAATTTACCTTTCGCACCGCCGGCCCCCTGCGTATTGAGCGCAATGACTGCGCAGAACGCGAGTGCACACCCGATGAAGGGGTGTCGTTACAATTCAGCCACCGCCTTTCCGAAGACTGGGACAAATCCCGGTTTAAAGTATCCCCCGACGTGGACGGGCTGGAGCTTTCTCACTACGGCACCTATATTCAATTGCGCGGAGCTTTCCAGCCGGAGACCGAATACACACTGACGCTGCCCGCGGGCACGACAGATGAATTCGGTCGGACGCTGGAAGAAGACCTGGTCACCAAGGTCACTATCGCCTCCTACCCTCCGATGTTCACCCTGCCCGGTCAAGATTTGATTACCCTGCCCGGGGCTTTTGCCACGCTGCCCATCGTCAGCCGGAATATCCAGACACTGGACATTGAAGTCCGCCAGGTCACACCGGACGACTGGTCCGACTTCCAGCGCTACCGCCTGAACTACCGTCGAGCAGCTGATAAGGAAAAGCCGGAGAAGCCCGGCACATTACTGGAAAACCACACCCTGACGTTAAATGCCGAAGCGAACACATTGACGGTCACACGTCTTTCGCTGGATTCGTGGCTGAACGAGGAGGGCTTTGGCCACCTGTTGGTGTTTGCCTCATCACCGGAGTTGGAAAACGAAGAGAAAGCCCGTTACCGTTATCACTCGGCTCAGTCTGGCCAGTGGCTGCAAGTGACCAATCTTGGGGTGAGCACCTACGCGGAACGCGATCGGCTGACCGCCTGGGTAACCGACCTTATCGAGGCAGAGCCCGTGGCGGAAGCGACAGTGAACATCGGGAATACCACGGCGACCACCAATCATCAGGGGCTCGCCGTACTGGATGCCACTTCACAGGATTTCGAATATTCATTGAACGTCAGACGCGGATCGGATAGTGCACTGTTCAGACCTCACGCTTTATATCCAGCTTACAGAGAAGAACATAACTATTATCGCTACCCGACGTTCACCTTCACCGACCGCCAGCTGTATCAACCCGGCGAGACGGTCAACCTGAAAGGCCTCATTCGCGAACGCGGGTTCGGCGTCGAGGGCGACCTGCACTACCCCAAGGATCTGACCCATCTGGAGTGGACGGCCTACGATGGTCAACGCAATGAACTCGACCAGGGGCAGCTCGCTTTGAGTAAGTCCGGCGCTTTTGATCTCTCTTTAGCGCTACCCAGTAGTGCCGCGTCCGGCTCGGCCGGAATTGAATTGCGCCTATTCCGCGGGGAGGACGAAATAGATCAATATTACGGTGGCCACAGTTTTCTCATAGAAACCTTCCGCCGCCCCGAATACAAGGTCGATCTGAATTTCAGCGCCGAACGCGCTATCGCACAAGCGCCCTTACAGGCCACGGCCCGGGCGAGCTACTATGCCGGTGGCCCGCTGCCCAACGCGCCGGTGGACTGGCAACTGACCCTGAATACGGCTCACTATGCACCGCCCGGCTGGTCCGATTACCACTTTGGTCGCGTCCCCCCAATGTGGGGGCACGGCTTTTGGCCCCAACCCGAGGAGGCCCGTTGGCAGCATCAGGCGTCGGGGCAAACCAATACCGAAGGCGAACATCGGCTGAGCATTGCCCCCAACAAGGCGTTGGATTTTTCCGATCTGTTGTTTCCCCATACACTGGATGTGACCACGACCGTTACCGACGTCAATCGACAACAGTGGAGCACCAACGACACTTTACTTGTGCACCCGGGCAATCTCTACGTTGGACTGCGTACCGACAAGCGCTTCGCATATGTCGAAGACACCATCACCGTTCAGTGGGTGACGGTCGATATCGACGGCAACGCCGTGACCACCGATGCGCCCGACATTGAGGTGGAACGCCTGGCCTGGGAAGACGGCGACTGGCAGACACAGGACACCCTCAACTGCGCAACCTCGGGTAAAAAACAGGCCTGTGAATTCAGCCCCACCGACAGCGGACAGTACCGGATCTCCGCTACCGTGACCGACGCAAACGATCGTCCGAACCGCTCACAGATTCACCTTTGGGTCGCCGGTCCCTCGAATGACACCGCGCCCACTTATGAAGAGCAACCCCGCGTCCAACTGATTCCGGACCAGGATGAATACGCCCCGGGCGATACCGCCCGCGTTCAGATACAGACACCCTTCACCGAGGCGCACACCCTGGTGACCGTCCAGCGTCAGGGGCTGGTCGAAGTGGACTATCACTACCTGGAGGACGGTACCCACACGCTGGAAGTACCCATCAAGGACAACTACCTGCCCCAATTAGTGGTCACCGCCGAAGCGATTGGCGGAACACCTGCCGAGGGCCAATCATTGCCCCGGATGGCGGTCGGGGAGTTGACACGGCCGGTCAGCAGCGCCCATCGCCAATTGAACGTCGAGGTCACCCCGAATGCGGAGGCGTTTAAACCCGGTGACCCGATTGAGGTGACCACCCGGGTGACCGACCCGCAGGGTACGCCTGTGATAGACGCGGAAGTGACGCTCTATGCGGTCGATCAGGCGGTACTGGATATGGCGGGCTACACCCTGCCCGATCCGCTGACTGAAATGTATAGCGCGGTCATGGATGGCGTCATCGAATACCGTTCGCGGGCTGAGATGCCTCTGGTTCCAGAAGACGCTAACGACGGTTTGGTCGAAAAAATCGTGGCCACGGAATTCCGCACCAGCGACCATGCGATGGCTTTGGGCCGCGGCCCCAACGAAAGCTCGAACCCGGCCCTCACACTGCGCCAGAACTTCAGCCCCCTGGCCACCTTTGAATCGACGGTTACTCTGGATGCACAGGGTGAGGCCAGGGTTTCATTCACACTCCCCGACAACCTCACCCGCTATCGCCTTATGGCGGTGGCCCACACCGAGCAGCAGTTCGGTGCCGGGGATGCCCGGATCGACGTTGGCTTGCCACTGATGGTCCGCCCTTCCCTGCCACGCTTTCTCAACCTGGGCGATCGGGCCGAGTTGCCGGTGGTGGTACAGAACACCACTGACCGTGACATGACCGTTGAACTGGCACTGCGGGCCAGCAACCTGACACTGAGCGGCGCCCCCGGAAGACGTCTGACCATTCCCGCCAACGACCGGCGCGAGGTCCGCTTCAGTGCTGAACCGATTCAGGTGGGTGAAGCCCGCGTGCAGGTGATCGTCCGTTCCGGTGAGCTAGAGGATGCGGCCGAGGTCGCCATTCCCGTTCAACGCCCCGCCACCGACGAAGCCTTTGCACAATACGGCAGCCTGACCGAGGGCCATAAATTTCTGCAGATCGACGTCCCCGAAAACGTCTATCCGGATTTTGGCGGCCTGAGCCTGACCACCAGCAGCACCCAGTTCCAATCCCTGCAGGATGCCTTCCTGTACCTGTACGACTACCCCTACGGCTGCGCCGAACAACTGGCTTCCCGCCTGATGGCCATTGCCAGCCTGAAGGACCTGCTGGGCGCCTTCCACGCGGAGGGCCTGCCGGACGAGGCGGCCATACAGCAAAACGTCAGCGATACCATAAACCGACTGACAGAGCTTCAGAACCGCGACGGTGGCTGGGGCTTCTGGGTGCGCAATGAGGCGTCCCAGGCGTATCTGTCCGTACACGTCACCCACGCCCTCTTGCGGGCCCGGGAGGCGGGCTACGAGGTTCCAGCCAGGGTTCTGGAGTCGGCGCTGAGCTATACGCGCTCCGTCGCCCAGCAGCTCCCGAAAACCATGGCGGAAAAACCCGGCAACAGTGTGATTGCCTACGGCCTCTACGTGCAGGCTCTGGCCGGCGACCGGGTCACTGCCACCGCTATCGATCATTTCCAAGGGACGGAGGACGACCTGGGCCTTGAGGCCATGGGCTGGTTACTGAGCGCCACGGCAAACGAGCCGAGTGCGGGACCGCTGCACGAAAACCTTCTGCGCCGCCTGACCAATCAACTGCGAGAGACCGCCGCCACCGCCGCCTTTGTGGAAGACTATGCCGGTGACGGTCACTGGGTTCTGCACGGCAGTCGGCGCACCGACGCGGTGGTTCTGGACGCGCTGCTCAGCGCCCGACCCGACAGCGACCTGATCGAAAAACTCGCCCGCGGATTGGTCAATCACCGCCGCAATGGCCACTGGGGCAACACTCAGGAAAACGTCTTCGTCCTGCTCGCCCTGAAACACTACTTCCAGGCCCGGGAAGCCGACGTACCCGATCTGACCGCTCGGGCCTGGCTGGGTGACCGCTACCTCGGTGAGCAACCCTATCAGGGGCGGGACAGCAAGCCCACCCGCACCCAGGTTCCGATGAGTGAACTGCAAAGCGGCGAAGCCACAACCACCCTGGCGCTACAACACGAGGGACAAGGTCGTCTCTACTACCGCATTGGGTTGGAGTACGCCCCGGAGGATTTACAACTGGATGCCGCCCGGCACGGGTTTCAGGTAGAGCGCCGCTATGAGGCCGTCAATCATCCCGGCGATGTCACGCAGGCCAAGGACGGCACCTGGAACATCAAAGCCGGCGCCGCCGTGCGTGTGACGCTCACCCTCACCGTCCCCGCCCGGCGCCACCACGTCGCCCTGACCGACCGCCTGCCGGCCGGCTTCGAAGCACTGAATCCCGCCCTGGAAACCAGTGCGCCTATACGGGAAAACGAGCGAGCAATCATGGGGAGCCGAATCCGGCCCGGACACTGGTACAACCACCAGCAACTGCGCGACGACCGCGCCGAAGCGTTCAGCACCCAACTGGAACCCGGCGTGTATCACTACGAATACACCGCGCTGGCCACCACACCCGGTGAGTTTGTGGTGCCACCGGCCAAAGCCGAAGAGATGTACCAACCGGAGACCTTCGGCCGCTCGGCGACGGAAACCGTCCGGGTGAATGAAACGCCCTAATGGCCCGACTTATTCGATCAGCTCATAGGCCTTTTCCAGGAACTGCGGGTACAGTTCCTCCCGCTCATACATATTGCGGTAAAACAGCGCAATCATGTTCTTTTCCGGATCGATAATATAGGCCGTGCCCAACAGTCCGCCCCAGGCGTAAGCGGAATCGGACACCGCCGGCACCGGCTCTTTTTCATCGTTGTACAGCTCAAAACCCAGGCCAAACTCAAACGGTTGGCTCGACTCCGGCAGGCGATTCACCGTGGTCATCAGCTCCACGGTTTCCGGTTGGAGAATCCGCTGGCCGTTAAACTCGCCCTTGTTCAACAGCATCTGGCAGAACCTGGCGTAATCCTCAATCGGGCCATTCAGGCCAATGGCGCCCTCCGCGTAGGTCTGCTGTTCGGTGACGGCACCCTTGATATACAACTCCGTACCCGGCACCAGCTCCCCGTCGACCGCCCGGTAAGGTTTGACGAAACGATCAAAGTCCTCCGGGGCGTGAAACCAGTCGGTATCGTCCATACCCAACGGGTCCAGCACGTTTTCTTTCACGTAGTCACGTAGCGGTTGGCCGGAAATGCGTTCAATCAAATAACCCAGCATGTTGGTGCTCAGGTGATAGTGCCACTCCGCGCCGGGATCAAAGCCCAACGGGTACTCCGCCAGCGCCAGCATTTCCTCTTCCAGATACTCAGCGCTGAAATCCCCACCCGAGGTATGCTGACCGATGGGCACGAAATCAGGCTCCTTTCCGCCAAAACCGAGAAATCCCATAGGCTCCCCGGCGTGCTGCTTGCGAAGCTCCCCCGCCAGACGGGCATCGAAACCCGCCGTATGCGCCATCAGATGCACAAAGGTCATCGGCGTTTCAACCGGTCGGGTGTCATAGCGACCGTCGTCGTGAAACTCGGTAATCACCTGGTCCGGAATACCCGGGAAGTACTTCGAGACGGGATCATGGATATCCACCAGCCCCTTCTCCACCAGCGTCATAAACGCGACAGTCGTGATCGCCTTGGTCTGGGAGAAAAGCGCGTAGTAATCATCCACACTGGCCGGCACCCCCGCTTCCATGTCCCGCCAGCCAAAGGCACCGGAATACAGCACTTTCCCGTCCTGGGCCACGAAAGCCGCTACACTGTTGGTTTTCTTCTCTTCCACAAAGGATTGCAGCAGCGCATCAATCTCCGCCGCCTTGGCCGGATCAGCGCCCTCCTGGGCAATGTCCGAGGGGTACTCGAAGCCCTCTGACGTCTCCGTGGTGCTGCAGCCCGCGGCCAGCAACACCGGAATCAGCATCGCCCATCCAATCGTCATTATTTTTTTCATCCGTCGCTCCACTCTCTGTGTTAGACATAGGTCGTTTATGGTACCGTCATTATACGATATACATCATACAAATCGTCACCCACGCTCAACCACAGACAGGTTCTTACCATGAGCAACCGCGACGACCACCTTATCGTTTACTACGACGGCGCCTGCCCCCGCTGCGTGGCCGACCGCCAGCGCTACGAGCGCCTGGCGGGCACCGCCGGCGAAGCCGTCCAATGGGTCGATATAACCGGCCGCGATCACGAACTGAAACAGAGAGGAATAGACCCAGACAGGGCCCTGCGCGAACTGCATGTGCAGGATGGCGAGGGGCAGATACACCGGGAGCTGGATGCCTACATCCTGCTGATGCGGAAGACCCGATTGTTACGGCCCCTGGCGTGGCTGATCGGGCTACCCGGCATTCGCGGGTTATTATCCCGCGGCTATCACGCCTGGGTGGATCGTCGTTTGAGGAAAAGTGGTCGAGGCTAGCGCGCGGTTGGAAGCAACCCGTTTCTCACCAACCAACCTCGACCCGTGCCATCAGTGAATTTCCGGCCAACCTTCAACGGTTACACCGTTGTAGCAATCGTCGTCACCAAACGCAGCATTGGGGGCAACCGGACCACCCCGCTTTATGTCCTTTATTGAATAAATGGCTCGCCATCCACAAGCACCTGTGGCGGCGGACAAGTGGACAAACTCGACCCTGTCGCCTTGCTCACTCATATACACGACGCCTCTGGCAAGATCGTTCGGCTCAGCGTCCGCCGACTCAGGTGGCCGCAAGATCACTCTCTTCAGCGTTGCGGCTTCAACATCAACGACGAACAGGTGAAACGCATCCTGATAGGCTCCGAACTCACAATTCAGGCTGAGTAACCTGGAGTGCCCCTCAAGAGCAATCCAATGCTTACGGCGGGACTCACTGCCCTGATCCTCTGTCTCGCAATAGGTAATGTCTAAAGACTCCAGCCAATCGCTATGGGTGTAAGATTCCCACCCCTCTGGCAGCGATTGTACGAGGCCCTTCCTGTTACCCTCCTGCTGTTTCTTCGCATCGACAGTACCGGGATCACTTTCGGCTTCGGCCGAAGCCTCGCTCGTGTCGGCACAAGCCGGAACATACAGAATCAACCAAAAAAGACTGAGGAGTCCAAGACTACGCATAGTGTGCAAACCTGTTGTTGGGCATCAATCGAAACAGTTTCTGTGCTGACGAAGCAAAGAGCAGCTCCTCAAAATCCCTGGCATCCCGCGCGATTTCTTCAGCATGATCATTGCCATTGATGATTCGTCTTGCTCCGACATAATCCGTTCGCTTGCCAGACAGAAACTGCGCCAGACTTGCATTGGCAAAAATCCCTCTTCTCATACCCAGTGACATGATTTTATAAGCGACATCCGGTTTGAGCGCCTCGTCAGGGTTGATGTAAAGCGACTCCCCCATACCCAGCAGCTCGCCAACATTTCTGTAATTGTAGTCCCAGGTCAGTTGGACATACCCTCTACCATAGTAAACATTGGTTTTCTCTTTCCCTGTAACCGGATCAGTCACTTTTATCTCATTACCATAGGGGCGATGACGACCTCGCCCCCACTCCCGAATCGGCTGCCATGCTCCACCGCATTCGCGCCTGACCGTCGCCAACATATAGGCCACCCAACGAACATCGGTGATATCGGCATCGCCGAGGATTCTCTTGAGCAGGGCAACAAGCGATCCAATGTGCTGAGCGCCAGGAAACTGCGCTTCGTACAGCGCTTTGAATTGATCCGTGTCAATTGCCGATTTTTGATTCAACTGCGAATGAATCTGTTGATTGAGTATATAGTCCGGTTTCAACGACGCTACCAGGCTTCGATGGGTAGCCCGATTGACATTTACGAGCGTATCGGGATTTACCATACCCACGACAGACTTTTGATAAAGGGATATTTGACGTCCTGTGGCGGGACCATAAACCCCATCCGGCAGCAGAGATTCTTTACCCTGATACAAGTGCTTTGTGCCATTCAGCAAACGTTGGATAAGAAGCACATCGAGAGGAAGGTTAGCGCCACCATTTCCGACGCTACGCTGTAAAGAGGAGAGATTTACCCTGTTAAACTGACTCGCGTAAGACACCTTACACCTCCTGTTTCCGTGGTCTCTTAAAATTCATTACAGAAAACCAGATCATCCCATGAGCGGTTTCCTCGTCACGCAAGTATAACGAGTTCAATACCGGTTTCTAGCCGAGTGGCAGGACTTTTGTCACAAAATCAGGTAATGCTGTTTGGGAAGATCCATTGGTAGCGGCGGGTGCGCGCATTGCGCTTACCCGCCCTACGTTTGGTTGGGGCACAATTACGGCACAAAGAGGACCAGAAACGAAAAAGCCCTTGAAATTCTCTAGGAAAATCAAGGGCTTAAACGTCGGTATTTGGTCGGAACGGCAGGATTTGAACCTGCGACCCCCACACCCCCAGTGTGGTGCGCTACCAAACTGCGCTACGCTCCGATTTTGGCTGGCTGTGAGCGGTGCCGTTGGGGCTGTCCGTCACAGGGATGGGCATGATACCGCAAAATCGTGATTTTGCAAGTGCCTGATTTAGCGGGTTTTCAGCACTTCCAGGACTTCTTCCAGCTCGGCGATCATCTGGCCGACGAGTTGGCTGAACTGGCTGGCGTCCTGCTGGGCCGTCTCCCCTTCCATCTGCTGGCGGGCGCCGCCGATGGTGAAGCCCTGGTCGTACAGCAGGGCCCGAATCTGGCGGATGGTGAGCACGTCCTGGCGCTGATAGTACCGGCGGTTACCCCGACGCTTGACCGGCTTGAGCTGGGGGAATTCCTGCTCCCAATAGCGCAGTACGTGAGGTTTCACGGCGCAAAGCTCGCTGACCTCACCAATGGTGAAGTAGCGCTTGCCCGGAATTACCGGCAATTCGTCGTTATGGCTTGGTTCCAGCATAGGCTTCTACTTTGGCCTTGAGTTTTTGTCCTGGTCTGAAGGTGACCACCCGGCGGGCGCTGATGGGGATTTCTTCCCCGGTTTTGGGATTGCGCCCCGGGCGCTGGCTTTTATCTCGCAGGTCAAAGTTACCAAATCCGGACAGTTTTACCTGTTCGTTGCTTTCCAGTGACCGCCGGATTTCCTCAAAAAACAGCTCCACGAGCTCTTTGGCCTCACGCTTGTTGAGGCCAAGCTCGTCGTAGAGTTTTTCGGCTAGATCGGCTTTTGTGAGAGCCCCGCCCGACATAGTTCTTATCCCTATCTGAGGGTGGCACCAAACTCCTCTTTCAAGCGTTCCACTACCCGCTCGACAGAGGCGTTGATCTCTTCCTCGTTAAGAGTGCGCGAAGCGTCCTGAAAGGTCAAGCCCAGAGCGACACTTTTTCTATGCGGATCAATACCTTTGCCCACATACACGTCAAAGACCTTTAAGTCTCGCAATTGCTCACCGGCGTGGCTTTTGACGCAATCGAACAGGCTTTGGGCCGCCACGCCCCGGTCGACCAGCAGCGCCAGGTCCCGACGGACACTTGGGAAACGGGACAGCGGCTCAAAGGCGGGCTTGCGGGCGGACTTGAGCGCCGACAGGGCCAGTTCGAACACAAACACCGCTCCGGGGATGTCCAGACCGCGCTGCAGCTGCGGATGCAGGGTGCCGATCACGCCGACCTGGGTCTCACCCCGGTAAATGGCGGCGGACTGGCCCGGGTGCAGGGCCGGATGGGCACCGGGTGCCATGCGGAACTCATCACCGGCCCCGGTAAGCGCCAGTACGGCTTCCAGGTCGCCTTTGAGGTCGTAGAAGTCCACGGGTTCTTTGACATTGGCCCAACCCTCGGGCTGACGACTGCCATAAATCAGACCGGCCAGCATGGGCTCCTGGCTCAGTTTGCCGTCCGCACCGGGAACAAACCGCTGCCCGCTCTCAAACAGGCGCACACGCTCCTGCTGGCGGTTCAGGTTGTGCTGGAGGGTGGAGACCAACCCGGGCAGCAGGGTCGGGCGCATGACCGCCATATCGGCGCTGATGGGGTTGCGCAGAGCGACGGGCTCGATATCCGGCGCAAACTGCTTGGACAGCTTGGGCTCGATAAAGCTGTAGGTAATCGCTTCCTGATAATCCCGCGCCACCAGTTCCCGGCGAATACGCTCCAGAGACAGGCGCCCTTCCGGGCGGGCCGGAATACTCAGGGCCGCGGCCAGACTGCGGGTGGGCAGCCGGTTGTAGCCGTAGATGCGGGCCAGCTCTTCGAGCAGGTCTGCCTCGATGGCCAGATCGAACCGGTAGCTGGGCACCGCGAAGGTCCAGCCGGCATCGGTCTGTTCGGTCAGGGTCAGCCCCAGGCCGGTCAGAATGGCTTCCACGTCTTCATCCGGCAATTCCAGACCCAGGCCGCTGGTCACACGCTCGCGACGCAGACTGACGGTGCGATCGCCCGGCAGGTGGTTTTCATCCCAGGCTTTGACCAGGGGGCCGGGCTCACCGCCCACCACACTCAGCAGCAGCTCGGTGGCGCGTTCCATGGCCTGTTCTTGCAGCTGATAGTCCACGCCGCGCTCAAAGCGGTGGGAAGAATCGGTATGCAGGCCATAGCTGCGGGCTTTACCGGCAATGGCGATGGGATTGAAAAAGGCGCTTTCCAGGAAGATGTCCCGGGTTTCGGGGCCGACCGCGCTGTCGCGACCGCCCATGATGCCCGCCATGGCCAGGGGCTTTTCCTGGTCGGCAATCACCAGTGTGCCTTCGGTCAGGGTGACTTCCTGATCGTCCAGCAGTACAAGCTTTTCATCCGGCTTGGCCAGGCGCACGTCGATACCGCCACTGAGTTTGGCAAGGTCGAACGCATGCATGGGTTGGCCCAGCTCGAGCAGTACGTAGTTGGTGACATCCACTACCGCGTCGATGCTGCGCAGACCGGCCCGGCGCAGCTTCTCCTGCAGCCACAGGGGGCTGGGGCGGCTGATATCAATGTTCCGGACCACGCGACCGACATAGCGGCTGCAGCCTTCCGGCGCGCTCAGGGTGACCGGTCGGGTCTCGTCGTTGACCGGTTTGACCGGAACGATCTCGGGTTCATTGACCGGCACACGATTGAGCACCCCGACTTCCCGGGCAATACCTTTGATGCTCAGGCAGTCACTGCGGTTTGGGGTCAGGTCGACTTCGATAATCTGGTCGTTCAGGCCCAGATACTCGCGCAGGTCGGTGCCGGTGGGCGCATCGACGGGCAGCTCCCACAGGCCGTCGTCATCATCGCCGGCTTCCAGTTCGGTCTGGGCGCAGAGCATGCCGAAGGATTCCACGCCGCGCAGCTTGGCTTTCTTGATCTTGAAGTCACCGGGGAGCGTGGCGCCGACGGTCGCGAACGGCACCTTGATGCCTTCACGGGCGTTGGGTGCACCGCACACCACCTGCCGGAGTTCATCGCCCTCGCCCGCCACTTTACACACGCGCAGTTTGTCCGCGTCCGGGTGCTGTTCGACCGAGACGATCTCGCCGACCACCACGCCGCTGAACTCACCCGCGACCGGATCAACGGCATCGACTTCCAGGCCCGCCATGGTGATCTGAGCGGCCAGTTCATCGGTGGTGATGGCCGGGTTTACCCACTCCCGCAACCAGGATTCACTTACTTTCATAATCGGACTCTTAAAACTGTTTCAGGAAACGCAGGTCGTTTTCGAAGAACAGGCGCAGATCGTTCACGCCGTAGCGGAGCATGGCGAGGCGCTCGACCCCCATGCCGAAAGCGAAGCCGGTGTAGGTATCCGGGTCCACGCCGCTGGCTTTGAAGACTTCCGGATGAACCATGCCGCAACCCATCACTTCCAGCCAGCCGGACTGCTTGCACACGCGGCAACCCTTGCCCTGGCACTGGGTGCATTGAATATCCACCTCGGCGGAAGGTTCGGTAAAGGGGAAGTAGGACGGCCGGAAACGCACGGGCACGTCGGCCTCAAAGAAGGCTTTCAGAAATTCGTCTACCGTGCCTTTCAGGTCGGCAAAGCTGATGCCCTTGTCCACCACCAGACCTTCGATCTGGTGGAACATGGGGGTATGGGTCAGATCCGAGTCGCAGCGGTACACCCGCCCCGGGCAGATGATGCGAATGGGCGGCTTCCGGTTTTCCATGGTGCGCACCTGTACCGGCGAGGTGTGGGTGCGCAGTACGTGGGTGTCGTCCACGTAAAAGGTGTCGTGCATCGCCCGCGCAGGGTGATGGGACGGAATATTCAGAGCTTCGAAGTTGTGGTAATCGTCTTCGATTTCCGGGCCTTCTTCCACGGTATAACCCACCGCGGCGAAAATGGCTTCGATTCGCTCAAGCGTGCGGGTGACCGGGTGCAATCCACCGGTCTGGTTGGCGCGGCCCGGCAGGGTCACATCCAGAGTCTCGGCGGCGAGTTGGGCGTCAATGGCCGCTTTTTCCAGGGCCGCTTTGCGCTCATTCAGCGCGTCCTGAACCTGATTCTTGGCTTCGTTGATTTTCGCCCCGGCGGCGGGCCGCTCCTCGGCGGACAGCTGTCCCAGGCTTTTCATCTGGGCGCTGATACTGCCTTTCTTGCCCAGATACTCGACCCGGACTTTGTCCAGGCTGGCCAGGTCATCGGCTTCTTGTACCTGCTTGAGCGCCGCTTCGGTCAGCGCATTGAGATTTTCCATCAGTCAAACCCAAAAAAGTTGTTCACGGTCGTCTAAAAATAAAAAAAGGAGGGACTGCTACCAGCCCCTCCTTTTATCGCGCTCATTCAGACACGTTACCGTGTCAGACGTTGTTGACGATTAAGCAGCCAGAGCTGATTTAGCCTGTGCAACAACGACGGCAAACGCCGCTTTGTCGTGAACGGCCAGATCGGCCAGTACGCGACGGTCGAGAACGATATTGGCTTTTTTCAAGCCGGCGATCAGTTGGCTGTAGGTCATGCCTTCAGCGCGGGACTGGGCGTTGATACGCGCGATCCACAGCTGACGGAAGTTACGCTTCTTGTTGCGACGGTCGCGATAAGCGTACTGACCGGCCTTGATAACCGCTTGCTTGGCTACGCGGAATACCCGTGAACGGGCTCCATAATAACCTTTTGCAGCCTTAAGAACTTTCTTGTGACGACGGCGTGCTTCCACACCACGTTTTACTCGAGCCATTGTTTACTCCTCAAAAAATTTCCGGTTGCAACCGATCAGTTGGAACGCAACATGCGCTTGACGGCCGGGACATCAGCAGCGTTCAGAACGCTGGTGCCACGCAGCTGACGCTTGCGCTTGGTGGTCATTTTGGTGAGGATGTGGCTTTTGAAAGCGTGCTTGTGCTTAAAACCAGCCGCGGTCTTCTTGAAGCGCTTGGCGGCGCCACTGTGTACTTTAGCTTTTGTTGCCATGGGATTAAAACTCCGCATTCATAGGTAAATAAACAGTAACTCAGGCAGCTAAAAAGCCCAGCTACTTCTTCTTTTTCGGGGCGATCACCATAGTGAGCTGCCGGCCTTCCATCTTCGGCTTTTGCTCAACGGTGCCCAGCTCTTCCAGGTCCTTTTCGACACGATGCATAACTTCCATGCCGAGTTCCTGGTGAGCCATTTCCCGGCCGCGGAACCGTAAGGTTACTTTGGCCTTGTCCCCGTTCTCCAGGAAACGTACGAGGTTGCGTAGTTTGACCTCGTAGTCCCCTTCCTCCGTCCCTGGACGGAATTTCATTTCTTTGATCTGCTGCTGCTTCTGTTTCTTCTTGGCAGCCGCCTTGGTTTTCTTGATCTCAAACAGGTGCTTCCCGTAATCCATCACCTTACAGACGATGGGGTCGCTATCGGGCGATATTTCCACCAGATCCAGGTCCGCGGATTGTGCCGCCTCGAGCGCGTCGGCCAAGGGTACAACACCGATTTGGTCGCCATTGGGGCCGATCAGGCGCACCTCGCTGGCTTCAATTTGATCGTTAATCCGAGCTTTTTTGGACTTGCCTTTAGGCGCTGGTCGTTTGATAGCTGTTATCTCCTGTTTGTTGAAAATCTGAGCTGGCCCGTCCGTTCGCAACGTGCGGGCCTGAGCCCTGCCGTTACCGGGACTGACTCCGTCCGCGCTGGGCCACATCGGCCGCCAGGCGTTCGGCGAAGTCTTCCACGCTCATTACCCCCAAGTCTTCGCCCCCGCGCGTGCGCACGGCGAGAGCCCCGGATTCCATCTCCTTGTCGCCGATCACGAGCAAATAGGGAATCCGCTGAAGGGTGTGCTCGCGGATTTTAAAGCCGATCTTCTCGTTTCTCAAGTCCGAAATGACCCTAAACCCTTTATTTCGCAAGGTTTTTTCCACTTTTTGGGCATATTCGGCCTGATTGTCGGTAATATTCATCACCACCGCCTGCTCTGGCGCCAGCCAGGCGGGGAAAATCCCCTCGTAATGTTCGATCAGAATACCGATAAAACGCTCGAAAGAGCCCAAAATGGCCCGGTGCAACATGACCGGCACCTGGCGGGAGCCATCTTCGGCCACATATTGGGCATCCAGGCGACCCGGCATGGAGAAATCCACCTGAATGGTGCCCAACTGCCAGACCCGACCAATGCAGTCTTTCAGGGAGAATTCGATCTTGGGCCCGTAGAAGGCGCCCTCCCCCGGCAGCTCTTCCCAGTCCAGGCCTTTGGCGTTCAGCGCCTCGGCCAGGGCCTGCTCGGCCTTGTCCCAGCTCTCGTCGCTACCGACCCGTTCTTCCGGGCGGGTGGACAGACGGTAGATGATCTCGTCAAAGCCGAAATCCCGGTACACCTCGTGCAGGAAGTCGATGAAATCGGCCACTTCCGGCTGAATCTGGCTCTCGGTACAGAAAATGTGGGCGTCGTCCTGGGTAAAGCCGCGCACCCGCATGATGCCGTGCAGGGAGCCGGAGGGCTCATTGCGGTGACAGGAGCCGAACTCGGCCAGACGCAGGGGCAGATCCCGGTAGCTCTTCAGGCCCTGGTTGAACACCTGCACGTGACAGGGGCAGTTCATCGGCTTGACGGCAAAATCCCGATCTTCGGACTTGAGGGTGAACATGCCGTCACCGAACTTGTCCGCGTGGCCGGATTTCTGCCACAGGGTCATATCCACCACCTGCGGGGTGCGGATTTCCTGGTAATCATGGCGATGCTGCATGTCGCGCATGTAGTTTTCCAGGGTCTTGTAGATGGTCCAGCCCTTGGGATGCCAGAACACCATGCCCGGCGCCTCTTCCTGGGTGTGGAACAGGTTGTGTTTTTTGGCCAGCTTGCGGTGGTCCCGCTTTTCCGCCTCTTCCAGACGCTGGATATAGGCTTTGAGCGCCTTCTTGTCATTCCAGGCGGTGCCGTAGATACGCTGCAACTGTTTGTTGCTGGAGTCGCCCCGCCAGTAGGCGCCGGAGACCCGCATCAGCTTGAAGTAGCGCATGACCCGGGTATTGGGCACATGGGGACCACGGCACATGTCGACGTATTCTTCGTGATGATAGAGGCCCACCGCCTTTTCGCCGGCGGCGATCAGGTCATCAATCAGCTCGACTTTGAAGTCTTCGCCCCGCTCCATGAACAGCTCGCGGGCCTGTTCGATGGGGGTCATTTTTTTGATGACGTCGTAATCTTTCTTGATCAACTCCTGAACGCGCTTCTCGATGGCTTCCATATCGTCGGTGGTAATGGGATGCGGCGCGTCGATGTCGTAGTAGAAGCCGTCTTCAATCACCGGACCGATGGCCATTTTGGCTTCGGGGATCAACTGTTTGACGGCATGGCCCACCAGGTGAGCAAAAGAGTGACGGATGACTTCCAGCCCTTCCGGGTCGCGGCCGGTAATCAGGGTGACCTCGGCGTCATTTTCAATGAGCTCGCAGGCGTCAACCAGTTTGCCGTTGATGCGGCCGCACACGGTGGCTTTGGCCAGACCGGGGCCAATGTCTTCGGCGACTTGCATCAAAGTGACTGGCTGGGAGAATTCGCGTTTGGAACCGTCGGGCAGTGTAATAACAGGCATGGTGTATCCTTGATGTCAGTGGTGACCCCTACCAAAGGCCACGTGCGTTTTGACTCCGGCGGGCGGCTCCAGGATGGGGAGCGGGCCGGAACGGCGTAAACCGGACATTATAGAGAGGTAGTAAGCGGCATGGCAAATTACTGGTTGTTTAAATCCGAGCCGGATGAGTATGGCATTGACGATTTGCGGCGGGAGAAGGCGGGCGTTGGCCGCTGGAACGGGATTCGCAATTATCAGGCGCGTAATTTTCTGCGCGATGAGGTGGCTGTCGGTGATGGCGTTCTGATTTACCACAGTCAATGCAAGGTGCCGGGTGTGGCGGGCACGGCCAGGGTGGTGAAGGCGGCCTATCCGGATCCGGCGCAGTTTGATCCGAAGAGTGATTATTTTGATCCGAAGGCGTCGGGGGAGGCTCCGCGCTGGTTTTGTGTGGATATCCAGTTTGAGTCGGCGTTTGATGAGGTGGTGCCCTTGAAGGTGATCAAGCAGCAGGAGCCGTTGAATGAGATGGTGCTGTTGAAGCAGGGCCGCTTGTCGATTCAGCCGGTAACGGCGAAGGAATGGAAGTACATTCTGAAGATGGCTTCGTGATGTTTGGTGGTTTTTTAGAGGGGCGGTCCGGGGTGGGGTGAACCTATCCAAGACCGTGGAGCGGGGGACCCGCGATGCGAGCCCCCAGGGATGGGTTCACGGCGTGTCTTGGATAGGTTCACCCCACCCCGGACCTAAGTGCCACATTTATCCAAGGCAACATGTTCGAACATGGTTGCGTAGGACGGATAAGCGCGTAGCGCGTCATCCACCACACAACCTTATTCGGTAGGCATAACCTCAAACGTAGCCGCGTTACGCTCGGCGGCTGAGCCCGGCTGACCCAAGGTCAATTCACCGCGACTTACCATCAGGTAATGCGCCCGGTTCTCCAGCGACCGGAAGGACGCACCCTCCCCCGCCAGGCCACTCACCTGTTCAAAGGTAGCTGCACGAGCAAATTCGTCGGTACCGTCGTGCTCAACAATGGCGACGTCGCCGTCCTGCGCCACCAGGTAGTAGCCCATACGGGTTTCCGGCTGGAAGGAGACGGTGTTGCCGCCCTGTTCTGCCAAGGGTTCCAGGTGCCACTTGAAGTTCCAGTGGTCTTGGGCGTTCAACTCGGTGACGGTGGTCTCTTCCCCGTCGCCATAGCGGACGTATTCGTCGGTATTCGCGTGGCTCTGCAGCGCCCGGGCGGTGTGGGTGATGCCCGAGGCGGTGGGGGTCAGTTTTTTGATGGTGCCATCGGCGTTGTATTCCAGGAATTCCATGGAGACGGAGCGGCGGAAGTTGCCTCCGGTGGGCAGCGCGGAGGTGTGGTAGATGAAGTAGTCTTCACCTTCGTATTCCAGGATCGCCTGATGGCTGGTGCCGCTGTCTTCGAGCACATCCATCAGCAGGCCTTTGTATTCCCAGGGGCCTTCGGGGCTGTCGCTCATGGCGTAGGCCAGTTCTTCGGGGTAGTTCATGGCGTAGGTCAGGTAGTATTTGCCATTTTTCTCGTGCACCCAGGGCGCTTCGGTGAAAGTGCCGGGCATGTCGAATTCGACTTTGTGCACTTCGCCATCGAACTCGATCATGTTGTCTTTGAGTTTGGCGTAGTAGAGGTGGGAGTTGCCCCAGTAGAGGTAGGCCTGGCCGTCGTGATCAATGAAGACGCTCGGGTCGATGTCGTCCCAGCTGTGGCTGTGTTCGATCATATGAGGCGCCGGCTCGGTGTCGTTGGGGTCAATCAGCGGTTTGCCCAGGGCATCTTTCCAGCCGGTGACCGGATCGTCCGATACGGCAACCCCCAAGGTGTAGCCGCCCTGCCAGTCGCCTTCCTCGGGCACCGGCATACGCACTGTGGTGTACCAGTAGAACTTCCCGTCGCGCTCAATCGCCTGGGAGGCCCAGGCGGAGTCGCCATCGGCCCATTCGAAAATGGTGCGGGGCACCTCACCCTCAAGTGTCCAGTTTTCCAGGTCGGTGGAGGAGTAGATGTTCCACTCCTTGAGGACAAAGAAGTCACCATCCACTGTGGCCTCGTCGTGGCCCACATACAGGTAGACCTTACCGTCGTGAACCAGAGCGGCCGGGTCCGCGCTGAAGCGTTCGGTGATGATGGGGTTATCCGCCTGTACGCCCGCCGCACCGGCGAGACCCATCAGGGTGGCGCCCAGAGTGCGCTTGAAAGATGTCGACATGGTGTTCTCCTGCTTGCCGTTGTTATGAAATCATTGGTATTTTGAATATCATAATACAATTTAGGCAGGAAAATCCAGATTCGCGGTTGGCGATGCAGTCCGGGCCGGGGTGGGACCGACCTTTCAAGACACGCCGTACATACATCCCTGTAGGCTCGAATCGCCGGTCCCCGGCTCCACGGTCTTGAAAGGTCGGTCCCACCCCGGCCCTCAGTGCCATATTCTTAATCAGCTCGATACCATATGTCGGGTGCGCTCCAGGTCCTGCTCGTCGTTATTCACGAACTTGAACTGATTCCAGGCCAGCCGGATCTTGTCGTTATGGTGGAGTCGCAACCGCTGCGCCACTCGTTGATCATTCACAAAAGTGCCGTTGGTACTGCCCAGATCCTCCAGGTAATACTCCCGAAACTGCGGGAAATCCGGATTGGGCTTCACGCTCATGCGGGCGTGACGACCGCTGACCGCGCTGTCGTCAATCAGCACGTCACACTCGGGGTGACGCCCCAGCGTCAATTCACCACCCACAAGTTCAAACTTGTGAACGGCGACATCGTCTACGAGTTGAATCAACCAAGCCATTGTTGGGTACCTTCTCAAAGTGTCTTTAAAATTCTTTCTCCAAAGCCGTGCGCAAAGCCCTGGCCATTTCTGCAGCGTTGGCATAGCGTTTTTCCGGCTCTTTCTGTAGCGCTTTGTTCACAATCCGAGTGGCACTGCGGGGCAGATCCTTGCGAACCTCCCTCAGGGGTTTATGGCGGCTCTGCACGATCTGATAACTCAGCTCCGCAATCGTATCGCCACGAAATGGCAGAGCACCGGTCAGCAATTGGTACAGGGTCACACCCAGACTGAAAATATCGCTCGCCGGCCCCACCCGCGCGCCCCTGAGCTGCTCCGGGGACATATAGAGCGGACTCCCCATAATCTCGCCGGTCTGGGTCCGGGCACTGTTGGCCACCCGGGCGATTCCGAAGTCGGTCACGACCACGCGGTTTTCTTCCGGGTCGTAGAGAATATTGCCCGGCTTGATATCCCGATGAACCACCTGCTGCTCGTGGGCATAGGCCAAAGCCTCCGCGACCGTGGCCATCAGCTCATAGACCTTGGCCAAGGGGAGTTGCCGGGATTGGGCGGTGCGCTCATTCAGCGGTTCGCCCCGTACGTAATCCATGGCAATAAACGCCAGCTCATGCTCCTGCCCCACGTCGTATACCGTCACAATATTCGGATGACGCAACCGCCCCGCCGCTTCCGCCTCCCGGAAAAACCGTTTTTTAAGGTTCTCCCGTTCATCGGCATCGAATGGAGCAACATTCAACGTTTTGATCGCCACCTCCCGGGCGATATGGGGATCTCGCCCGAGATAGACGATCCCCATCGCACCGCGTCCCAACTCCCGCTCGATCTGGTAGCGCCCCAACTGTTGAGGAACGGCAAACTCTTCCAGCACCTGGGTCTGCGCCAGGGTTGACGCGCCGGCGGCTGACCCTGGCCGCGTCTCCAGCACCTCGAGCCGCCGCGGAACGTCGCGGTACATTGGCTTTCGCCCCGCGATCTCCCGGTAACAGGCCAGCGCCTCCTGGCGGCGTTGGCGACGCTCGTGCTCTCTGCCCTGATCGTAGAGCAGGTCCAGGATAGAGTCCGATGTGGGGCAGGCTTTCAGCGCGGTCAGCGCTTCTTTCCAGTGGCCGTTTTCAAAGCGCTCAATCCCCAACTGACGGCGCAGATACTGCGCCTGGCGATACCAGCGGCACTGGTGCCAATAAGCGCCTATCAGCAACAGCCCGATCCACAGATACTGAACCGCCAGCCCGAGCGGCAAATACAGACCCTGACTGATCTGGGCACCAATCTGCCCCGCAACCAGCCCCACCGTTAGCAGCCCCGTCATCAATAACGCGGTCACCCGACCCATGGCCGGGGTCAACCAGAGCAGATAAACCACCAAAGCCAGAATCAGCCCGGAGAAGGCCGGATAAAACCACCAGGGCGTCCGGTAACCGCCATTGAGAAGCGCGCCGGATTGCCCGGACAGTCCCTGCTCTGCCCAGCGATCGGTAACCTCGGGCCAGATCAAATACCATCTGTCAGCCGACGGTGGGGAGACCGAATGAGTGTAACGAACCCGCTCAGGGGTCAGCGCCAGGGAGGCATCAAACACAATGGCATCAAGCCAGGAAGGCGACGGCAGGGATTGCGGAAACAGGATCAGCCAGCCGCCAAGCAACAGAACCAGCACACGCAGGCTCAGTCCGTCGGCCAGTCGTTCCGTCAAGGTAGCGCTCATGAAGAAGGATTATTGCTCCGCGGTGTAGTAAACGCCGGGAATCCAGCTTTTTTTGATCTTCAGGGTGCGCTGCAGTTCGTCGGAAATCTGCTCAACGTATTGCAGCTCATGAGTTCCGACCCGAATGCTGTCTTCAGCCCTCAAGGGCGCCTCGGGCACCCGCTGACCGTTCACCCAGACACCGTTGGTGCTGTTCAGGTCCCGGATGCGGTAGCCTTTCGCCGTGGCCTCGATGACGGCGTGATGGCCACTGACCGTGGCATCATCCACAACCAGGTGGTTATCGGCGCTGCGTCCGATGGTCAGGGTTTCGTTGCTGAGCTCGTAGTAGCCGACACTGGCACCGTTGAGCTGATGGTGAATGTACGGCATAGGGCCCCCTGTCTGTGCCGGTGAATCCGGAAAGCGTAGCACAGGGAGCCAAAGAGGAATGTGACGCCTTTCTCCTCTTGCCGATTGAGCGTGTTTACCGCGCTTCAATACTCCGCATTGTGGAAAACGCGCTGAACATCGTCCAGAAAGTTCAACAGTTCGACCATTTTCTCGAACTGCTCGACGTCTTCGCCCGCGATCTCGGTGGTCATCTGGGGGATAAACTGCACATCCTCGACATCAAACTCGATCCCTTCGAAAGCGTCTTTCAGTGCATTGCGGGTTTTGGCGTATTCGGTCTGCGGGGCAAATACCGTAATGACGCCCTCTTCGGCTTCGATGTCGGTGACATCGACATCGGCGTCCGCCAGAGCCTCCAACACCGCGTCCTCATCCGGCCCGGTGAAGCGGAAAATCGCGCTGTGATCGAACAAATGACTGACCGCGCCCGACGCACCCAGTTTGGCTTTGACCTTATTGAAGCAGGTGCGCACATCGCCGTAAGTCCGGTTCGGATTGTCGGTCAGGCAGTCCACAATGACCATGGTGTTACCCGGTCCGAAACCCTCATAACGCGCCACCGCAAAGTCTTCTCCGCCGCCACCCTCGGCCTTGGCGATCGCCTTCTCGATCACATGAGCGGGCACCTGCTCTTTCTTTGCCCGTTCAAGCAGAGACGCCAACGCCAGATTGCCGGTCGGCTCGGTGCCGCCGGATTTGGCGCACATATAAATCTCGCGGCTGTAACGGCTGTAAATTTTGGATTTCATGTCCGAGGTTTTGGACATGGATTCTTTGCGGTTCTGGTAGGCTCTGCCCATGGGTGAATACCGGGTTCGTTAATTATGCTTGGCCGTCAACGGACGGCCTACTCCCACTCAATGGTCGCGGGTGGCTTACTGGATACATCGTAAGTCACCCGGGACACACCTGAAATTTCATTGATGATGCGGTTGGAGACTTTCTCCAACAATTCGTAAGGCAGGTGCGCCCAACGGGCGGTCATGAAGTCGATGGTCTCCACCGCGCGCAGAGCAATCACCCACTCGTAGCGACGCGCGTCACCGACGACGCCGACCGATTTGACCGGCAGGAATACCGCAAAGGCCTGGCTGGTTTTGTGGTACCAGTCGGCATTGTGCAACTCTTCGATAAAGATGGCATCGGCTTCGCGCAGAATATCGGCGTACTCTTTTTTGACTTCGCCCAGAATCCGCACGCCCAGGCCCGGTCCCGGGAAGGGGTGACGATAGACCATGTCGTAAGGCAGGCCGAGCTCCAGACCGATTTTGCGCACTTCGTCTTTGAACAGTTCGCGCAGCGGTTCCACTAACTGCATTTTCATGGTTTCCGGCAGCCCGCCCACATTGTGGTGGGATTTGATCACGTGGGCCTTGCCGGTTTTGGCGGCGGCGGATTCGATCACGTCCGGGTAGATGGTGCCCTGGGCCAGCCAGTTGACGTCTTTGAGTTTGGTGGCTTCGTCATCGAACACGTCAATAAAGGTGTTGCCGATGATTTTGCGCTTGGCTTCCGGGTCGTCCACGCCCTGGAGCTTGCCGAGGAACTGGTCTTCGGCGTCCACGCGTATGACTTTCACGCCCATGTTTCGGGCGAACATTTCCATGACCTGGTCGCCCTCTTCCTTGCGCAGCAGGCCGTTGTCGACAAACACGCAGGTAAGCTGGTCGCCAATGGCTTTGTGCAGCAGGGCCGCCACCACCGAGGAGTCCACGCCGCCGGACAGTCCGAGAAGTACTTTGTCCTTGCCGACCTGTTCGCGCACTTTTTCGATGGCATCGTCGACAATTTTGGCCGGGGTCCAGAGGGCTTCGCAGCCGCAGAGTTCGAACACGAAGTGCTCGAGAATGCGCTTGCCCTGAAGCGTGTGGGTGACTTCGGGGTGGAACTGAACGCCGTAAAACTGTTTGGCTTCGTTGGCCATACCGGCAATGGGACAGCTTGGGGTGGAGGCCATGATGTCGAAGTCCGGCGGCAGTTTGATGACTTTGTCGCCGTGGCTCATCCAGACGTCCAGCAGGGAGTCGCCATTGTGGTCGAGGTGGTCTTTGATATCGTGCAGAAGTCTGGTCTGGCCGTGGACTTTGACTTGGGCGTAGCCAAATTCCTGGACTTTGGAGCCTTGCACGGAGCCGCCCAGTTGTTCGGCCATGGTCTGCATGCCGTAGCAGATGCCGAGTACGGGGACGCCGAGTTCGAAGACGGCCTGGGGTGCCCTCGGGCTGCCTTCGGCATGGACGGATTCCGGGCCGCCGGCGAGGATGATGCCGTTGGGGTTGTAGTCCCGGATTTCGTCGTTGCTCATGTCGAAGGCGCGGATTTCGGAGAAGACGCCGATTTCGCGCACTCGTCGGGCGATGAGTTGGGTGTATTGGGAGCCGAAGTCGAGGATGAGGATGCGTTGAGCGTGAATGTCTTGGGTCATGAGGCTCTTACTGGTTGGTTGTGCTTGCGTTTGATGGGCTTCGTAGCCGGTCCGCTGAGGGGACCCCCCTTTCAAGACACGCCGTGAACCCATCCCTGGGGGCTCGCCTCGCGGAGTCCCTCCGCTTACGGTCTTGAAAGGGGGGTCCCCTCACCGAACCTTCCGACTGTGCGAGATTCACCAGTTAACCAGTAAGAACCCCGCGTTATGGTTGTGCTGGTATTACCGCCCGACCGGATAGTTCGGGGCTTCTTTGGTGATCTGTACGTCATGGACATGGCTTTCACCCATACCGGCGGAAGTGACGCGCACGAAATGTGGCTGGGTGCGCATTTCCTCAATGTTGTGGCTGCCGGTGTAGCCCATGGCGGCGCGCAGGCCGCCCATCATCTGATGGACGATGACGTTCAGGGGACCTTTGTAGGGCACGCGGCCTTCGATGCCTTCCGGGACGAGTTTTTCGGCGCCTTCACTGGCATCCTGGAAGTAGCGGTCGCTGGAGCCCTGGGTCTGGGACATGGCGCCCAGGGAGCCCATGCCACGATAAGCTTTGTAGGTGCGACCCTGGAACAGTTCGACTTCACCCGGAGCCTCTTCGGTACCGGCAAACATGGACCCCATCATGACGGTGTGTGCACCGGCGACGATGGCCTTGGCCAGATCGCCGGAGAAGCGGACGCCGCCGTCGGCGATGATGGGGATGTCGCTGTCTTTCAGGCCCGCCACGACGTTGGCAATGGCGCTGATCTGCGGCACGCCAACGCCGCTGACAATGCGGGTGGTACAGATGGAGCCCGGGCCGATGCCGACCTTGACCGCATCAGCGCCGGCTTCAACGAGGGCCTTGGCCGCGTCCGCCGTGGCGATGTTGCCGCCGATCACCTGCAGGTCAGGGTAGTCGGTTTTGATGCGGCGGACCCGCTCGATGACGTTCCTGGAGTGGCCGTGGGCGGTGTCCACCACAATCACGTCCACACCGGCCTGAACCAGGGCGGCGACGCGATCGTCGGTGTCCGGGCTGGTGCCGACGCTGGCACCCACGCGCAGGCGACCTTCCGGGTCTTTACAGGCGTTCGGGTATTTTTCGGCCTTGTTGATGTCTTTGACGGTGATCAGGCCTTTCAGCTCGAAGTCATCATTGACCACCAGGACTTTTTCGATGCGGTGCTTGTGCAACAGGCTGCGTACTTCATCGTTGCTGGCGCCCTCTTTGACCGTCACCAATTTGTCTTTCGGCGTCATGATGCTGGAGACTTTCGCCTCCAGGTTGGTTTCAAAACGCACATCGCGACCGGTGACAATACCCACCAGGTCACCGTTTTCCAGTACCGGCAGGCCGGAGAAATTGTTCTGCCGGGTCAGGGCCAGCAGGTCGCTGATGGTGGCATTCGAGTCGATGGTAATCGGGTCCTTGACCACGCCGGCCTCGAACTTCTTGACCAGGCGGACTTCCTGGGCCTGCTTTTCGATGCTCATGCTTTTGTGGATGATACCGATGCCACCTTCCTGGGCCATGGCAATGGCCAGGCGCGCTTCGGTGACGGTATCCATGGCAGAGGAAATCAGCGGAATATTCAGTTGAATGCCGCGGGTCAGCCGGGTTTTCAGTGAGACGTCTTTGGGCGTGACGTCTGAATAGCCCGGCAGGAGCAAAACGTCGTCGAACGTGAGGGCTTCTTCAGCAATACGCAACATACAGCCAACCTTCATCCTGAGATAAGTAAACCGTCAATTATACCGTTCACAAGCCTGTGGGTAAACTGCCACCACCGGTTAAAAGTCGTTGTTTCGCCAGTCATTTTCGTCATAGCCCGCCCCGGTTTGGTTATAATGCCGGGATGTTTGAAAACGACTCCCCAACGACCTCCGAACGGCCGATTTTCACCGTCAGCCAACTGAACCGGCGCGCCAAGCAGTTGCTGGAAACCCACCTGCCCCTGATTTGGGTCGAGGGGGAGATTTCCAACTTCGCCCGCCCCTCCTCCGGCCACTGGTATTTCACGCTCAAGGATGATCAGGCCCAGGTGCGCTGTGCCATGTTTCGCGGGCGCAACCAGCAGGTGCGCTTTAACCCCCAACAAGGCCAACAGGTGCTGCTGCGGGCCCGGGTCAGCCTGTACGAGAACCGTGGCGATTACCAACTGATCGCCGAGCACATGGAAGAAGCCGGGGCCGGCGCCCTGCAGCGTGCCTTTGAAGCCCTCAAACACAAGCTTGCCCAGGAAGGCCTGTTTGATCCGGCCCGCAAGCGACCCATTCCCGCCCTGCCCCGGCATATTGGCGTGATCACCTCCGGCAGTGGCGCGGCGGTGCGCGACATTCTCACCGTGTTGCAGCGCCGCTTTCCGAGTATTCCGGTGACGCTGGTACCGGTACCGGTTCAGGGCAAAGACGCGGCGCCCGCGATTGTTGAGGCCCTGTCGCTGGCCAACCGGTCGGGGCTGTTTGATGTGCTGATTCTGGGCCGGGGTGGCGGCTCCCTGGAAGACCTTTGGCCCTTCAACGAGGAGATCGTGGCGCGCGCCATCGCCGCTAGCGACATCCCCGTGGTCAGTGCCGTGGGTCACGAAGTGGATGTCACCATCGCCGACTTTGTCGCCGACTTGCGAGCGCCCACCCCGTCCGCCGCCGCTGAATTGGTTGTTCCCGACGCCAGCGAATGGCTCGCCCGCTTTCGGGGTTACACACAGCGTCTGACCCAGTTGATGCGTCACCGCCTGCAGGCCGAACAACACCACCTCCAGCACCTGAGCAAACGTCTGCGCCACCCCGGGGAACGCCTGCAGCAACAGAGCCAGCGCCTGGACAACCTGGAATTGCGTTTGCGTCGTGCCATGCAACAGCGACTGATTCAGGCCCGGCAGCGGTTGGACAACCTTGCCGCCCGCCAGAAGGCACAGCGGCCGGAGCCGCAACTTCACCAATGGCAAACCCGTATCGACCAGCTACGCCAGCGGCTGAACCGACAGATGCAACAGACCTTGAAGCAGCAGCGCCAGCGCCTGAGCGAAGCCGGGCGGCTGCTGCACGGCGTGAGTCCGCTGAACACGCTGGAGCGCGGTTATGCCATTGTGCACAACGACGCCGGCGAGGTGATTCGGGATGCCGCGCAGGTGAAGCCCGGTGAACGGATTCGGACCCGGGTGGCAGCCGGGGAGATTCTCAGTCGGGTGGAGGAGTAAAGGTTTTTTACGGCGGATGCGGCCTTGGGCCTCCGCAGCGTCGGACCGATCCGCCCTACGCGGACTATGGATACCACGGCGGTTCACCATGACCGTTGATTCTGGTCTTCGCCCTGGTTACTATAAATACGAACTTGTCGGGGTGCCCTGCATTAGGGGCTGAGATCGGTCACACCGAAACCCGTTGAACCTGATCAGGTTGATGCCTGCGGAGGAAACAAGCGAGCCTGGCCCTGTCTGGCCCCTTCCCCCTGCTTCAAGCTCCTGATCTCACACGCTATACCCTTGTGTTTGAGGTCTTATGAGTCATGCAAAACAGTCCATCGGTATTGCCGGTGCCGGCCTGCTCGGGCGGCTGATCGCCTGGCGGTTACTCCGCCAGGGGCACAGCGTCGTGCTGTTTGATCGCGGCCCGGAAAACGGCACCCAGGCGGCCGCCTGGACCGCCGCCGGCATGGTGGCCCCGCTCAGCGAAGCGGTCGTCTCGGACCGGTCTGTCTACGAGATGGGCCGATACGCGCTGCGCCAGTGGCCACACTGGGTCAAACAGCTGGCCTCGAACCGCCGGCCCCTGTGGCAATTCAATGGCAGTCTGGTGGTGGCCCACCCTCAGGACGACACTGAACTGACCCAGTTCTACCGGGACCTGCACCACGCCACCGGCGACACTCACGGCTACCAGTGGTTGACCCGCCCGGCCATCCGAGCGCTGGAGCCGGATCTGAGCGATCAGTTCCAGCGCGGGCTGCTGCTGGAAAACGAAGGACATCTGGATAACCGCGCCCTGTTCGCTGCGCTCGGCGACGCCCTGCGGGAACTGGGCGGTCACTGTGTGTTTGACTGCGAGGTGGAGCTGGAGTCCGGCCTGATACACACACCATCCGGCCCCCGCCGTTTCGACCAGGTGATCGACTGTCGGGGCATGGGCGCCAAGTCCGGTTTCCCGGAACTGCGCGGCGTACGTGGTGAAATACTTCAGGTGCAGACCCGGGACCTGACGTTGAGCCGGCCGATCCGATTGATGCACCCACGTTACCAGCTCTACGTCGTCCCTAAGCCCGATCACCACTTTGTGATCGGCGCCACGCAAATTGAAAGCGAAGATCGCTCTCCCATGTCGCTGCAATCGTCTCTGGAACTGAGCAGCGCCCTTTACACCCTGGCGCCGGCTTTTTCCGAAGCGCGTATCGTGGAGCAGTCGGTCAATCTGCGTCCCGCCCTGCCGGACAATAATCCACGGATTACCAGCGAAGACCGTCTGTTACGGGTCAACGGCCTGTTCCGGCACGGCTACCTGTTGGCGCCCGCCGTGGTTGACCAGGTGGTGGCCATGACCGAAGGTAGCGCCGACACCGAATTCGCACACTCTTTATTAATGCATTGCTCGCGGAAAACCTCTGATGATAGAAGTCAGCCTCAACAACGAGCGGGTTAAATTGCCCGCCGACACCCCCCTGAACAAGGCACTGCAACAATGGCAGTATGCCGACCAGCCGGTGGCGATTGCCATCAACGGTGAGTTTGTACCCCGCGCCTGGTACCCGCAGGTGTTACTGCAGACCGGTGATCAGATCGATATCGTTCAACCGGTGGGAGGGGGTTAATGATGCAAACGGATACGCTGAATCTGTACGGTGAGTCGTTTGACAGCCGGTTTCTGCTGGGCACGGCCCTGTACCCTTCGCCACAGAGCATGCTCGATGCCATCCATGCCGGTCGCTGTGAAATTGTCACTCTGGGGCTGCGCCGACAGAATCCCGCCGACGGCAGTGGCGATGCGTTCTGGCGAATGATTCAGCGCAGCGGCTGTCGGCTGTTGCCCAACACCGCCGGCTGCAAAACGGCCAAAGAGGCGGTCACCCTGGCGGAGATGAGCCGGGAAATGTTCAACACCGACTGGGTCAAATTGGAAGTCATCGGCGATGATTACAACCTTCAGCCGGATCCGTTTGGGCTCGTCGATGCCGCGGAACAGCTGATTCGCAAAGGCTTCAAGGTGTTGCCCTACTGCACCGATGATCTGATTCTCGGTCAGCGCCTTCTCGCTGTGGGGTGCGAGGTCCTGATGCCCTGGGGGTCGCCCATCGGCACCGGTCAGGGACTGCTCAACCGCTACAACCTGAGGACCCTGCGCGAACGTTTGCCGGACACGCCGCTGATCATTGATGCCGGTTTGGGCGCCCCGTCTCAAGCCGCCGAGGCGATGGAAATGGGTTTTGATGGCGTTCTGTTGAATACTGCGGTGGCGAAAGCCCACACTCCGCCCTTGATGGCCGAAGCGTTCGCCGACGCCATTGATGCCGGCCGGAAAGCCTTCAAGGCCGGATTGATGACCCGCCGCCAGACGGCCAGTCCCAGCACACCAACCATTGGCCAGCCGTTTTGGCATCAGGCGTGAATGGAAGGGGGTTGTCGGCTTAGCGCAGCGCGCGTAAGCCGACAACAACCGCACTACAGTAACTGACTCCAGAGCGGCACCGTCACCAGCGACAGCAACAGACCATAACCGACAATGGTCGACACCAACCTCGGCGCCAGGCCATGAGCCATGGCCACCACCCCCGCTGAAATCATCGCCGGCATGGCCGTCTGCAACGCAACGGCTTTGGCCGCCACAGAATGCAGATCCAGCACGGCGAACACGGCGAAGACGATCGCCGGAATCAAAACCAGCTTGTACCCCAGGCCAACGGTCAGCGGGAGCAGATGCTCCCGGTCCAGCTTCAGTTGCCATTGCAGCCCGACCGCCACCATCACCACCGGCACCAGGCTTTCAGCAATCCGGCCGGTGGCGTAGGTAAACCAGTGCGGATAGTCCAGCGGGAACGTCGCAAACGCGAGCAGTAGCACCACAAACGGCGGAAAGGTGAATATGGTGCGGCTGACTTTCCGCCAGGAGGTATCCTGCCCGCTATACCAGGCCGCAACAATAACCGCATAGGTATTCAGAGCGATCACCGTGCCGGTCTGATCGTAGAGCAGTGCGTAGGGTAATGCTTCAGGTGGCAGCAGTGCCTGAATCAGGGGGATACCGACGAACGAGGTATTGCCCAGTACGATCACCAGCATCAAGGCGCCGGTCACCGAGCGGGACCACCCGAACCCGCGCGCCGTCAGCCAGACCAGCGCGGCGGTCGAGGCCATCACGACCCAGGTGCTGATCACGGGCAGTAATGCCCGTTGATCCAGTGTCAGTTTGGGAATTTCAGTGAGGATCATGGCCGGCAGCGCGACGTACAACACGTAGAGGTTGAGCGCACTGGCCGCGTCCCGGGGCATCCGACTCGATCGCTGCAATAGCAGACCGATACCCAGACACGCCAGAATCAGAAGCAGGTTACTCATTCGTCTACCCCGGTAATGACGTCACGCCGCGCTTCAAGAGCGTCGGCCACGCGGCGCCTTGCGCTCTTTTCCGGGGCCGGAAGGCGATTTGCCTTTCACGCCTTTGCTGCCCGGACCGCGGTTACCCGGTCCTCGCCCACCCTGATTTTTGGGCTTGGAGGGACGACCGGCGAAGGGGTTTTCGCTGGACTTGAATTCGATCCGTACCGGCGTTCCCTCCAGCTTCAGAACCTGACGAAAGGTCTTTTCCAGATAGCGCGCGTAGTGACTGGGCACCGCCTCGGTCTGGTTGCCGTGAATCACCACAATGGGAGGATTGTGACCACCGGGGTGGGCGTAGCGCAGTTTGATACGGCGCCCCTGCACCATGGGGGGCTGATGCTCGCGCACCGCATCCTGCAGGATGCGGGTCAGGAAATTGGTGGAAAATTTATCCGTGGCGGACTTGTAGGCACCCTCTACGGATTCATACAAGTGCCCTACCCCGGTGCCGTGCAATGCGGAAATAAAATGGATTTTGGCAAAGTCCACAAAGCGCAGCCGGCGCTCAAGTTCATTGCGTACGTATTGCTTGTGGCCGTCATCCAGGCCGTCCCACTTGTTCAGGGCAATCACCAGCCCCCGTCCGGCATCGAGCACATTGCCCATCAGGTGCAGATCCTGATCCACCACGCCTTCACTGGCGTCCATCACCAGGATGGCAACATGGGCGTCGTCAATGGCCTGCAGGGTTTTGACGATCGAGAACTTCTCCACCGATTCCGAGACGTTCTTGCGCCGGCGAACCCCGGCGGTATCGATCAGGGTGTAGTGTTTTTCAAATCGCTCGTAGTGAATATAGACGCTGTCCCGGGTAGTACCCGGCTGATCGTAAACCACCACCCGATCCTCACCGAGCATCCGATTGACCAGTGTGGATTTACCCACATTGGGCCGGCCCACCACGGCGATCTTGATGCCTTGATTGGTTGGGGCGGGCACGACTTCCTCAACCGGCAGCTCGGCCACCACATCGGACATCATGGATTTGACGCCCCGACCATGGGTGGCCGTGGTCGGGAAAATTTCGCCCAGTCCCAGTTCGTAAAACGGCGCCAGCGCCACGTCCGGATCCACACCGTCAATTTTATTGGCGACCAGGTAGGTCTTTTTGTTCTGTACCCGAAGGTGCCGGGCGATCATTTCATCTGCTGCCGTCAGCCCGGCCCTCGCATCCAGAATGAACAGTACGATGTCCGCCTCCTGAATGGCCTGCAGGGACTGGCCTGCCATCACGCTGTCGATGCCCTCTTCCTCACCGCTGATACCCCCGGTATCAATCACCATAAAGCGGCGGCCTTCAACCTGCCCTTCCCCGTATTTCCGGTCACGGGTCAAACCGGCGTAGTTCGCCACCAGCGCATCCCGGGATTGGGTCAGACGGTTGAACAGCGTGGATTTGCCCACATTGGGGCGGCCCACCAGGGCAATAACTGGAATCATAATGGAGGCATCAAAGATCGGTAGAACGCAAAGGCGCCTAGGATAGCGGATTGGAGACTTTTTATACAGCCATAAACGAGAACGCCGCCGAACCCCGGCGGGAGGTCGGCGGCGAGACGGTCACAAGTGGACGATCAGTCCCGGGGCAGGGCCTCAAGTGCGACCAGACGACCACCGTCGGTCTGCACGTACAGGATCTCCCCGTCGGTGACCATGGTACCGGATATCCCACCGCGATCCAGCCGGCGGCGCGCGGCAAAAGACCCGTCATCGCGCTTGAGCAGGTGCAGATAACCGTCATAATCACCCACCGCCAGGTAATCACCGATCACCTGAGGGCCGTTGATATGTCGACGGAGTAACTGGTCGTTCTGCCAGCGCAACTCACCCGTTGCGGTGCTGAACGCCTTGACCACGCTGTCGGCCTCAGACAAATACAAGGTACGGCCCTCGGCGGACATATCCTTGTGGGTCGAGGCCTCCTGATTCCACACCGGCCGGCCATTGCTGCGCCCCAGAGCGGTCACATTGCCCTGGAAGGCCGCGGCAAACACCACTCCCTCGTGCAGTAGCGGCGAGGCATCAATATCGACCATGCGCTCGATTTCGGAACGGCCTTGTGGCAGAGCCACGCGGCGCTCCCACAGAACAAGGCCATTGTCCGGATTGAAGGCCATCACCTTACCGGTCGAGAAGCCGGCGATGACGGCCGATTCGGTCATCAGTGGCGAGGCGGTGCCCCGCAGGGTCAGCACCGGCGGCGGACTGTCATACAACCACTGGACATCCCCGGTCTTGGCGTCCAGCGCATGCAGGCGGCCATCCATGGTCTGGGCGGCCACCAGAGTGCCGTTGGTCTGGGGAACGGAGATCACCTCACTGCTCAAGGCAGTGCGCCACAGCTCCTCACCGTCCTCATTCGACAGGGCGACCACCTCGCCATTGCCCGTGCCGTAGAGTAACAGTCCGGCATTGCTGCTTACACCGCCGGTAATGGCATCGCCGGTTTTCTGCCGCCAGAGACGCTTGCCGTTGTCGCGGCTGAAGGCGAACACCCGACCTTTGGCGTCGGCGGCGTAAATCCGATCACCATCCAACGCCGGTTGCAACTTGACCACGGCCTTGTCGGTGCCCGCACCGACACCGCTGCGCCAGACGATATCCAGCTCCGCCGTGGGTTCAAAATCCACCAGTTCCACCGGCTCTGTGCCGTCTTCTTTCGAAAACAGCGCACAGCCGGAAAACAGCAAACCACAAAGCGCCAGTGCGCATAACCTCATGAAGCATTCTCCTCGGTGCCCGACGCATCACTCGCCGCAGCCGGTTGCACATTATCCAGTTTCATCTGCAGCAGCAGAACACGATTCTGCTGCTGGGCGTCGAGCGAATCCAGCGCGCTCTGATACGCCTGGGCCGCCCCTTCATTGTCGCCCTGTTTGCTCAGGATGTCCCCACGGGCCTCCGCGTACTCCGCGGCAATACTGTCCGCCGGTGATTCCGCCTCCAGCGTCGCCAGGGCGTCATCGAGCTGTCCGCCAGCCGAGAGAACCCGGGCCAGACGCAGACGGGCCAATTGCCGAACGGCCTCAGAGGTTTCCTGCTCCAGCACCCAGCGCAACTCACCTTCCGCGGTTTCCAGATCGTTCTCGTCCACCGCCCAGCGGGCGCGAATCAGCGCAGCATTCGCGCCGTAGGCACTATTGGCGTGTTCGGTTTTGAGTTGCGTAACCAACTCGGTGGCCCGCGCACGGTCATCGTCCGAAACAGCGCTGCCTTCCTCGACCGCCAAAGTGTCCAACAGTTCAGAATATATCGCGGACCCCGCCTCGGCCTCGGCCTGCTGCCGATCCTGGTAGGTGGTCCAGCCAAAATAGCCGCCCACCGCAACCACGACTGCAGCCACAATCCACTTGCCGTTTTCCTTCCACCAGCGCTTCAGGGCCTCCAGCTGTTCTTCTTCGGTCAGATGATCGCTCACGTTGTACTCCTGTTATTGTCAAAATTCGTTTCAGAGATTGTTCGGCCCGGGCCAATGGGCCCGAAGCCGCTCGATGATATCGTTCACGGACAACGTCTCCTGGGGCCGCTCTTCACGCAGATACTTGAGCGTGAGCTGGCCGTTGCGGGCTTCATCCTCCCCCAGAATCAACGCGATGTCTGCGCCGCTCTTGTCCGCTTTTTTCATTTGGCTTTTGAAGCTGCCACCACCGCAGTGGGTCAACAGTTGCAGCCCCGGCAGCGCATCGCGCAACTGCTCTGCCCGGCTCATGGCCGAGGATTGTACCTCACCCACCGCCACAAGATAGACCTGTGTGCGACGATCGAGGCCCTCAGGCAACTGCTCCGTGGCCTGAAGAAGCAGTAGCAGACGCTCCAGACCGATGCCAAAACCAATGGCGGGCGTGGATTTCCCACCAAGTTGCTCCACCAGCCCGTCGTAGCGACCACCCGCACACACCGTGCCTTGCGCCCCCAGCGCGTCCGTCACCCACTCAAAGGCGGTTTTGCCGTAGTAGTCCAGACCGCGCACCAGGCGCGGATTGACCTCGAACGGAATCCCCGCATCGGTCAGCATGGTTTTGAGCTGTTCGAAGTGGACGGCAGACTCCTCGTCGAGGTGCTCAAGCAGCACCGGAGCGCCGTCCAGAATCTTCCGGGTCTCGGGGTTCTTGCTGTCCAGAATGCGCAGCGGATTGGACGTCAGACGACGCTGACTATCCTCATCCAGTTGCTCCCGGTACTGGCTCAGATAATCCACCAGCGCGGTCTTGTACGCGGCGCGGGCTTCGCTGCTGCCGAGGCTGTTCAACTGCAGGGTGACCCTGTCCGCCACACCCAATACGCGCAGCATGCGTGCGCTGAGCAGAAGCACTTCGGCATCAATATCCGGTCCGGCCATGCCGAACACTTCAACCCCCAGTTGGTGAAACTGGCGGTAGCGACCTTTCTGCGGGCGCTCGTGGCGGAACATGGGCCCCATATACCAGAGCCGCTGGGTCTGGTTGTACAACAGGCCATGCTGTTCACAGGCTCGCACACAGGAGGCGGTGCCTTCGGGCCGCAGGGTGAGGCTGTCACCATTGCGATCATCGAAGGTGTACATTTCCTTCTCAACAATGTCGGTCACTTCGCCGATGGAGCGTTTGAACAGCTCGGTGCTCTCGACGATCGGAAAGCGGATTTCCCGATAGCTGTACTGCTGAAGGATCGATTTGAGGGTATTTTCCAGATACTGCCACTGGCCACTCTCGTCCGGCAGCAGGTCGTTCATTCCTCGAATGGCTTGCAGTTTTTTCAAAGTGGGTTCCTAAAATCTTCTTTGGTGTTTGTTTCTTGAGCTTGGGTTGCGGCGGATGCGTTTTGCTCAAGTTCATCGGGCCTTGGTTACGGCGGATGCGCTTCGCTTATCCGCCCTACGCAAACTCCGCAGCGAGGCGTAGGGCGGATAAGGGCGAAGCCCGCATCCGCCGTAACCAGACTTATCCCCGTACAATCAGATCCGCTTCCTCTTTCTCCAGACGTGCTTTTTTCTCCTCGGCCTTGGCGCGGATCAAGCGCTCCAGATCGTCCACCAGGGTATCGTTGCCCAGCTTCTGGCTCGGTGCGCCGTCAATATACACCAGGTTGTTGGGTGTCCCGCCGGCGAGCCCGAGGTCCGCCTCTTTCGCTTCACCGGGCCCATTGACCACGCAGCCAATCACGGCCACATCCAGCGGCACCGTGATATCTTCCACCCGCATTTCCAGCTCGTTCATGGTTTTGATCACGTCGAAATTCTGCCGGGAACAACTCGGGCAGGCAATAAAATTGACGCCTTTATTGCGCAGCTTCAGGCTCTTCAGCAGGTCCCAGGCGACTTTGACCTCCTCGACCGGGTCGGCCGCCAGGGAAATCCGCACCGTATCGCCAATGCCATCCATCAACAACGCGCCCAAACCGACGGCGGATTTGACGGTCCCCGCACGCAGGCCCCCAGCCTCGGTAATACCCAGGTGCAACGGTTGATCAATCTCGGTGGCCAGCTTGCGGTAAGCCGCTACCGCCATAAACACGTCCGAGGCTTTGACGCTGACTTTGAAGTCGTAAAAGTTGAGCTGATCCAGAATGTCCACGTGACGCAAGGCGGACTCCACCAGCGCATCGGGAGTGGGCTCGCCATATTTTTTCTGCAGGTCCTTTTCCAGAGACCCGGCATTGACGCCTATGCGAATGGGGATATTCAGGTCCCGCGCTTTGTCCACCACCGCGCGAATGCGCTTTTCCCGGCCAATATTGCCCGGATTGATGCGCAGGCAGTCCACGCCCAGGTCCGCCACCCGCAATGCAATTCGATAGTCGAAGTGAATGTCCGCCACAAGGGGAATGTTCACCTGTTTGCGGATTGCGCCGAACGCTTCAGCGGCCTCCATGCTCGGGACCGAGACGCGCACAATGTCCGCACCGGCGAGCTGCAGGCGCTGAATCTGCTCAACCGTCGCCGCCACATCGGTGGTTTCCGTGTTGGTCATGCTCTGCACGGAGATGGGCGCTCCGCCCCCAACGGGCACATTGCCAACCATAATCTGGCGGGACTGACGGCGTACAATGGGCGACTCACTGTGCATGATGTGATCCTGTCGAGTTTCGGTTCAGGGGTATCAGTTGACGGTCAGGGTCATCAGGCGACCGCTGGCCGGCGGAACAAAATCAAAACGTTCGCCGTTGAGCTCAACCTGGGCCGCCGCGGCATTGCCGAGCTTCACGGTAAAAGGCGCTTCGCCGGAAAGCAGCAACGTCCGACCGGGCTGGATCAGATCGGTTTCGAGCACATCCCCGCGACTGTCCGTGACCTCCAGCCAGCACTCCTCTGAGAAGGTCAGCCGCAACTGGTCAAGCACCTCCGGATCATTCAGGGCGGCACCGGGGTTGCTCACCTCCGTCGCCGCCAAAGGCTCCACCGCACGGCTTGTCGTTACCGGGGGCTCAGCGCCGGTCAACGCCGCAGCCGAGGTTGTCCCGGCACTCGCGGTCGGCTCTGCTTCGGGGTTTCCCTCGGTCACAGCGGCCACAGTGACTGCCTCCGCCTCCTGTTCGACTGCCGGCTCCTCATCCGGAGTCGGCGCCGGGGTATTCAGCTCACTGATCGGGTCCACCATGGCACTGTCTGCTGCCGGGTCCTGGCGATTGCCCAGAAACCAGACCGATAGAGCCCAGATGCCCGCCAGCAACACCAGAATCCACAGCACAAATTTCCACAGGGACCGGGTCGGTTCGGGCACATTGATCTTCAGTGGACTCTCTTCCAGGTCATCCGCCAAGCCCGACTGACGCCGGGCCCGTTGATAAGCCTGAAGCAGGTCTTCCGGCTCCAGACCGAGCAGTTTCGCGTAGGTGCGCAAATAGCCGCGGATGAACGTATCGGAATGCAGCCGGTCGTATTCGTCCGCCTCCAACGCGCGCACTTTGCTGACCGTCATCCGCAGCTCTCGGGCAACATCCTCTTCGCTGAGCTTGGCCTTTTCCCGCGCGGTTTTCAGCAGTGCGCCCGGGTACTCTTCCGGAGCGATTTCCGGAACCTCAGTCCCGGCGGGTTGTTCTTCAGTTGACATCAGGACCTCAACGACTCATTTCGCGTTTGTATTCCAGATACTCATCGGAATAGGGAAAGCGATTTTTCAACGCCAGGGCGTAACTGGCCTCATTGTCCTTGTTGCCAAAGATCCGCTCAATCTTGATACCCAGCAGCAGCGATCGGGCTGACTGGCGGGCCACCTGTCCGTATTGATCCAGGTAGCGCTTGGCCTGCGCGTACTCCTTGTCCTTGAAACTGATATCGGCCAACTCCAGCAGGACCGGCGCCAGGCGCGAGTCCAGCGTGAACGCGTGTTCAAAGGCCGCGCGAGCGCGCTCCTCCCGGCCGAGCTTGAGCGCGGCCCGGCCCAGGCTGAGCAGCGCCCGCGCCCGGTTATCGTAATCCAGGTTCTCGCTCACGATCGCAAACTGATCGTAGGCCTCTTCGTAGCGCTCCTGACGATAGAGAAACGCGCCATAATTGTTCCGTGCCTGAGCAAAATTTCGATCCCGACGCAGTGCCGACTTGAAACTGTCTTCGGCGCGTTCCATTTCGCCTTCAAGCTGGAACAGCATGGCTTGTGCGGCGTAGGCTTTCGCGGAGCCGCTGTCCAGTTCAAACGCCTTGCGGATGTGGTGCCGGGCCGAGTCACGGTTGCGGTTATCGATGTATGCCATGGCAAGCCGGTAGTGTGTGTCCAGGGCGGCTTCTCGATCCACTTCGGGCCCGGTCGTCTGCGAGACACACCCCACCGCACCGAACAGCAGTGCGGCAATCAGGGCGGTTATCGAGCACCACCGAGTCCGCGGGTTTCTGTGTGCTTTTATCATCACCCTAACCTCTTGGTCATGGCCGCTCCTCAGGGAGACGGCGCGATTATTTTCACGGCTTGCAGTTCGTCGAATTTTGCTCGGTACCGTTCACTGCGCTTGGTCATGTCATTGACCGTACCGGCCAGTTGGCCACAGGCGGCATCGATGTCTTCACCCCGAGTGGTGCGAATGGTGGTGATATAACCCGCTTCCATCAAAATGGTCTGGAAACGGCGAATCGCGTTGTTACTGGCCCGTTTGTAGTTGGACAGCTTGAACGGGTTAAACGGAATCAGATTGATCTTCACCGGTACATCCTGCAGCAACTCCGCCAATTGGCGCGCGTGTTCCGGGCGATCATTCACATGATCGATCATGGTGTATTCGATGGTAATGCGCCGATGCGTATCGGGCAATCCGGCGATGTAGCGCTTGGCGGAGTCCAGCAGTACGGCGATCGGGTACTTCTTGTTGATCGGCACCAGCTCGTTGCGCAGCTCGTCGTTGGGTGCGTGCAGGGAAATGGCCAGACAGGCATCGGTGTACTGCCCCAGCTTGTCCAGCGCCGGCACCACACCGGAGGTGCTCAGGGTCACCCGACGCTTGGAGATACCGTAGGCGTTATCGTCCATCATCAGGTTCATGGAATCCACGACATTGTCAAAGTTCAACAGCGGTTCACCCATGCCCATCATCACCACATTGGTGACCTTGCGCGGGCCATTGGGCTGGAGCTGATTGAATGACTTGGCCGCAATCCAGACCTGCCCGATGATCTCCGCTGCGGTGAGATCGCGGTCGAAGCCCTGCTTGCCTGTGGCGCAAAAGCTGCAATCGAGCGAGCAGCCCACCTGCGAGGACACACACAGGGTGCCCCGGTCGCCTTCGGGGATAAACACCGTCTCGACAATACTGCCGCCAGTCACCCGGATCAGGAACTTGCGGGTGCCATCGGTCGAGTCCAACTGCTGAATGACTTCCGGTGCCCGAATTTCGGCCACCTCTTTGAGCTTTTCACGCAGCGATTTGCTGATGTTGGTCATCTCGTCAAAGTTTTCCGCCCCGCGCTGATGAATCCACTTCAGCACCTGGGTGGCACGGAAACGCTTCTCGCCAAAGGACTCGAAAAAAGCCACCAGCTTGGCCTCGGGCAGGCCCAGCAGATTGGTCCGCCCGGACGTGTCGGTCGTCGGCTGGTCGGCGGTGTTGGCAGCGGGTGCAGCGGTCATGTGATTACCTGTCTGAACGAAATGAGCTCGGAAAACCTCGCATCCGCTTCAGTCGCGGGCGAAAATTTCTCCGGGTTCGAAAAAGTACGCGATCTCCCGGGCGGCCGACTCGGGTGAGTCAGAGCCGTGCGCCGCGTTGATCGACACGCTCTCGGCGTAGTCCGCGCGAATGGTGCCGGGCGCGGCCTCTTCCGGGTTGGTCGCCCCCATCAACTCGCGGTTGCGGGCAATGGCATTTTCACCCGCCAGTACCTGTACACAGACCGGACCGGACGTCATAAAATCCACCAACCCTTCGAAAAAGGGTTTGCCCTTGTGCTCGGCGTAGAAACCCTCGGCCTGGTCCCGACTCAGGCGAACCATCTTAAGTGCCACGATCTTGAGCCCAGCTTGCTCGAAACGGCTCTCAATGGCACCGATCAGGTTCTTCCGTACCGCGTCCGGTTTAATGATAGAGAGGGTCTGTTGTTCGGGCATTAGGGGCTCCAGTGTCTGTCTCGCGTCTGTCTCGGATTACGCCCCGATGTCACAGGGCGGAGAAATGCGGGAATTATACGCGGGTTGCGCCTATAAGCCACCCCGGCCGACGCCATCGACGGTGGAATGTGCGCCGTTCGATACTTCCGCCCTGTTCCGGGGACCTCAGGCGGTGCGGGCGATTTCCTGAATCCGGGCCACCATGGCCCGCAGGCCATTGCCCCGGGTCGGGCTGAGGTGTTTGAGCAGATTGAGCTCGTTGAAATACCCTTCGATGTCAAAGTCCAGCACTTCGGCCGGGGTCTTGCCATTATAGGCGGCCAATACCACCCCGAGCAGTCCCTTGACGATAAAGGCGTCGCTGTCGGCATCGAACCAGAGTCTGCCGCCCTCTTCCCGATGGGTCAGCCACACCTGGCTCTGGCAACCCCGCACCAGGTAGTCCTCGGTCTGGTAGGCCGGATCGAGCGCCGGCACCTCTTTACCCAGGTCAATGATGTATTTGTAGCGATCCTCCCAGCTATCGAAAAAGCTGAGGGTTTCGACGATGTCGTCGGCGGTGATTTCGGTACCAAATTGGGACATACCACAGAATCCTGAGGGTTAAACCTTAAAAAAACATTCCGGTTTCGAGCTGGGCTTCTTCGCTCATCATCTCCCGGCTCCACGGCGGATCGAACACCAGGGAAACGGCCACATGATTCACGTTCGGCACCTTGGCGACACGACGCTCGACGTCGCCAACCAGTACCGGTCCCATACCACACCCGGGGGCGGTCAGCGTCATCTCAATCCCGACACGGCGCTGGGATTGATCGATATCCAGAGAGTAAATCAGCCCGAGATTGACCAGATCCACCGGAATTTCCGGATCATAGACGGTCTTCAGTGCCTCCCAGACCTGCGCTTCGTCAATGCGCTCGTCGGCGGGCTCCGGAAAGTCGAGCTCCTGCGCCTCCAGCCCCAGGGCAGCCGCATCGGTGCCATCCACCCGCACCATCTGGCCGTGATAGGTCAGGGTATAATTGCCGCCCAGAGACTGGGTGATCGTCACGAAGGTGTCTTTGGGGATGGTCAGGGGCGTGCCGTCGGGCACCCGGCGGGCCGGGCAGTCCGCCAGGGCCACTACCATACGTCGTTCGGTCATCGGGGCGCCCGTTCTCTAGGAGGAAGCATTCACTATGCTGAAGCTCTCCCCACAACCGCAATAATCCTGGGCGTTGGGGTTATTGAATTTGAGCTGGCGATTGACACCTTCAATGACGTAATCGATCTCGGTGCCGCTCACCACCTTGAGACTGTCGCGATCAATGTACAGCGACACATCGTCAGCCAATCCGTAACGTACATCGTTTTCGCGCCCCTCGGCCACCAGGTCCACCACGTACATGAAGCCGGTGCAGCCGCTTTCTTTCACGCTCAGACGGACGGCCTGGGCCTCCTGATTGAGCCCCAGCTGACGCCGAAAGTGTTCCACCGCGGCCGGAGTGACCGAAACGGCCTGCCGAGTGGGATCAAATGACTCTACTGCCATCTCACTCTACTCCTGTATTCATCAAAAAAACTGCCGGGCCTTTTCCAGCGCCTCGAACAGTCGATCCACCTCATCAAAGGTGTTGTAAAACGCAAAACTGGCCCGCACCGTACCCGGGATATGGTACTGCTCCATGATCGGTTGCGCGCAGTGGTGCCCGGTACGTACCGCCACACCCTGCTGATCGAGCAGAAAACCCAGATCGTTCGGATGAGTGCCTTCGACCAGAAAACTCATCACACTGACTTTATGCGCTGCCGTGCCCACCAGGGTAACCCCCGGCGTCGCCAGCGCCTTTTCTTCAGCATACGCCAACAACGCACGCTCGTGGGCCGCGGCGGCTTCCCGGTCCAGCCCGTTGAGGTATTCAATGGCGGCCGCCAGGCCAACGGCCCCGGCAATATCCGGGGTGCCGGCCTCAAATTTGTACGGCAACTGGTTGTAAGTGGTTCCCGCAAAGCTTACCGACTGAATCATTTCACCACCGCCCTGGTAGGGCGGCATGGCCTCAAGCAGCTCGCGCTTCCCGTACAGAACCCCGAAACCGGTGGGGCCGAACAGTTTGTGGGCCGAAAAGGCATAAAAGTCGCAATCCAGCGCCTGCACATCAATGGGCCAATGGCTCACCGCCTGGGCGCCATCAATCAGCGCCAGGGCGCCGTGCTTGTGCGCCAGCGCGATGATGTCGTCAATGGGGTTCACCGTACCCAGGGCGTTGGAGACATGTCCTACCGCCACCATCCGTACCCTGCCCTGTTCGAGCTGGGTTTCAAGCGCGCTCATATCCAGGGTGCCGGTGTCATCCACCGGAATCGGCTCAACAGTGGCGCCGGAGGCCTGGGCCACCATCTGCCAGGGCACGATGTTGGAGTGATGCTCCATCGCCGAGACCAGAACCCGATCGCCTGCCGTGAGGTTATTACGCCCCCAACTGACCGCCACCAGATTGATGCTCTCGGTGGTACCGCGCGTCCAGAGGATCTGCTCGCGGTGCGGCGCGTTGAGAAACTCCGCCACCGCGGAGCGCGCCCCTTCAAATTTCGTCGTCGCCCGCTCGGCCAGTGCGTGCGCGGCACGATGCACATTGCTGTTGTCGTGCAGATAATAATGGCTGATCGCATCGATCACCGCGCGTGGCTTCTGCGTGGTGGCGGCGTTGTCCAGATACACCAGCGGGTGCCCGTTCACCTGCTCTTGCAGGATCGGGAAGTCCCGGCGAACCGCTTCAACGTCGAAGCCGGTGGTGCTTTGTAATGCTTCCGGTTTGTTCATAATGCGATAGCGTCTCAGCTCCGTAGTGCAAAGAGATTCAGGCGTCTTCGCTCTGAATGTGTCTCAGAAGGTCGCTGTTGGTACTGAACAGTCGGGCCAAACGCGGCCCGAGGTAGTTCCGGACCGCTGGCTCCACCACATCCTGCAGCAGCTCATTGATAAAACCGAAGCTCAGCATCACCTGGGCTTCCTCCCGCGAAATACCGCGGGCCTGCATGTAGTACAGCGCGGTTTTGTTCAACTGACTCACGGTGGCACCGTGGGCACACTTCACATCATCCGCGTAAATTTCCAGCTCCGGCTTGGTATCCACTTCCGCCCTGGACGAGGTCAGCAGGTTTTTGTTACTGAGTTCGGCCAGGGTTTTCTGGGCGTCCGGGTGAATATGAATGCGTCCATTGAACACCGCGTGGGCCGAGTCACTGATAATGCCCCGGAACACCTCGTTGCTGGTGCAATGGGGCACCTTGTGCTGCACGTTGGTGTGGTAATCGATCAACTGCTTGTTGCGCGGCACATACACCCCCTGCAGATCCAGATGGGCGCCTTCACCGCAGTGGTTGATCTGGTAGTCAATACGCTTGAGTTTGCTACCCTGAGCCACGGTAAAACCGCGCAGCTGTGAACTGCGCTGCAAGTTGGCGTGAACGCCGCCCACATGCAGCAGGTTTTCTTCTTCCAGATTGATGCGGTAGTGGTGCAAGAACGCATTCTCGCCCACTTCTATTTCAGTCAGACTGTTGACGAAGCCATTCTGCTCGGCCTCGGTCGAGGCAAAATGTTCAATCACACTCGCCTGGGCACCGGTTTCCAGCACCACCAGCAAACGCTGGTTAGCGGTGGCGGGTGCACTGCTCGGCGTGGATACATGCACCACGTACAACGGTTTGGCCAGTTTGGTGTCTTTCGGCACATGCACCAGCACGCCGTCTTCGGACGCCCAGGCGTTGCTGAGCGCGGCGAACAGATGATGTTCGCTGTCGACGATTCGGCCCAGATGCTGACCGATGACGGCCTGCTGTGCCGCACTAGCATCACCAAAGCGGACCACTTCGGCGGGCAACCCATCCGAGGCCTCGGCGTCGAACACACCGTTGACAAAAACCAGCCGCGTGGCATCCAGCTCCAACCACTCGATCTGTTCGTGCCACTGGGATGAGGTCGCGGCCCACTGCGCGAATTCGGTTTTCTGCAGTGGCGCCAGCGGCGTGTACTTCCACTGCTCGGTTTTGCGGTTTGGCCAGGGCGCTTTCAGCCACTGCCGGGCGCCACTGTTGCGCACCTCGGACAGCCAGTCCGGGCTGTCCTGCTGCCCGGCCAATTGCAACGCCTGTTGCTGAAAATCACTCATCGCTTACACCACCTCTTCTTCGAGCCAGCTGTAACCTTTGGCTTCCAGTTCGTGCGCCAGTTCTTTACCACCGGATTTCACGATACGGCCGCCGGCCAATACGTGCACCTTGTCCGGCACGATGTAGTTGAGCAGCCGCTGGTAGTGGGTGACCACGATGAAGCTGCGATCTTCCGCACGCATGGCGTTCACGCCATTGGCCACCACCTGCAGGGCATCAATGTCCAGACCGGAGTCGGTTTCATCCAGAATACAGACGGTGGGCTTGAGCAGCATCATCTGCAGAATTTCGTTGCGCTTTTTCTCGCCGCCGGAGAAGCCTTCGTTGACGCCGCGCTTGAGAAACGACGGATCCAGGTCGACCGACTTGCAGGTCTCTCGGGCCAATTTCAGGAAGTCCACCGAAGAGATCGGCGCTTCGCCGCGATGCTCACGATGCGCATCCACCGCCGCCTTGAGGAATTCCATGTTGCTGACGCCGGGAATCTCCACCGGGTACTGGAAGGCCAGGAACAGTCCCTCGCGGGCACGCTCTTCGGGTTCCAGTTCAAACAGGTTTTTGCCATTGAACTGCACGCTGCCGGCGGTCACTTCATAGCCTTCGCGGCCGGTCAGCACATTGCCCAGGGTACTCTTGCCCGAGCCATTCGGCCCCATGATGGCATGCACTTCACCCGGCTTGATGTCCAGACTCAGGCCCTTGAGGATTTCTTCATTTTCGACGCTGGCGCGCAGGTCTTTGATGGTCAGCATAGTGTCGGTTTCCAGTTTCATAAAACGTAAATTCGGTTCGTCGTGTACGGTGGCTTGGGTAACGGCGGATGCGCGCTCTGCGCTTATCCGCCCTACGCGAACTGCAGTGCTATCCGCCGCTACCCAACGATCAACCCACCGAGCCTTCGAGGCTCACTTCCAGCAGCTTGCCGGCTTCCACCGCAAACTCCATCGGCAGCTCTTTAAACACTTCCCGGCAGAAGCCATTCACGATCATTGAGACGGCTTTTTCGGGGTCCAGGCCGCGCTGCTGGCACAGGAACATCTGATCTTCACTCACTTTGGAGGTGGTCGCTTCGTGCTCCACCACCGCGCTCGGATTCTTGCTCTCGATGTAGGGGAAGGTGTGCGCCCCACAGCGATCACCGATCAGCAGAGAGTCACACTGAGTGTAGTTTCGCGCCCCTTCCGCTCCGGGATTCATCCGCACCAGACCACGGTAGGCGTTGGAGCTGTGCCCCGCCGAAATCCCCTTAGAGATGATCGTCGAACGGGTGTTCTTCCCGATGTGAATCATCTTGGTGCCGGTATCGGCCTGCTGATAGTTGTTGGTCAGTGCAACCGAGTAGAACTCACCCACACTGTTGTCACCGCGCAGGATACAACTGGGATATTTCCAGGTAATCGCCGAGCCGGTCTCCACCTGGGTCCAGGAGATCTTCGCATTGGTGTGACACAGGCCGCGCTTGGTCACAAAGTTGTAAATGCCGCCCTTGCCCTGCTCGTCCCCGGGATACCAGTTCTGGACCGTGGAGTATTTGATTTCGGCGTTGTCCAGGGCTACCAGCTCGACCACTGCGGCGTGCAGCTGGTTTTCATCCCGCATCGGTGCGGTGCACCCTTCCAGGTAGCTGACGTAGGCACCCTCTTCGGCCACAATCAGCGTGCGCTCGAACTGCCCGGTATTCTGCTCATTGATCCGGAAGTAGGTGGACAGCTCCATGGGGCAGCGCACCCCTTTGGGGATGTATACAAACGAACCATCGGAGAACACCGCTGAGTTGAGCGCGGCGTAATAGTTGTCCTTCTGAGGCACGACAGTCCCCAGGTACTTTTTGATCAGTTCCGGGTATTCCTGCACCGCTTCACTGATGGAGCAGAAAATCACTCCGGCTTCCTTGAGCTTTTCGCGAAAGGTGGTGACCACCGAGACGGAGTCAAACACCATATCCACGGCGACGCCGGCCAGCATTTCCTGCTCATGAACCGGAATACCCAGCTTCTCGTAGGTGCGCAGCAGCTCCGGATCCACTTCGTCCAGACTCTTGGGGCGATCTTCCATACTTTTCGGTTGGGAGAAGTATGACAACGCCTGAAAGTCGACCTTGGGGTAGTGAACGTGGGCCCAGTTGGGCTCGTCCATTTTCTCCCAGGCACGGAATGCCTGGAGCCGCCAATCGAGCATCCACTCGGGCTCACCCTTTTTGGCGGAGATAAACCGGATCACGTCTTCATTCAGACCGGGCGGTAAGGTATCCGTATCGATCTGTGTATGGAAGCCGGCCGCGTACTCACGCTTGATCAGCTTTTCAACTTCTTGCTCTGCCATCACTTCACCTCTGTCTCCGCATTCGGAGTGAGTTAGCTAAATGTCGGTTGTTCGGTTTCCGCGATTGTTCGCGTTGTTTTGTTCGGCCCCCTACACGGCGGCCTTGCGTTGCAGCTTTGGCACCACGTCGCGAATATGCTGGATCGCGAACCGCACCTCGTCCTCGGTGGTCAGGCGCCCCAGACTGATACGCAGCGACGCCTGGGCCAGATCGTTACTCAGACCAATCGCCTTGAGTACGTAGCTCGGCTCCAGGCTCGCCGAGGTACAGGCGGAGCCGGTCGCAACCGCCAGCTGACGCAGGGACAGCAACAGCATTTCCCCATCACAGCCACCGAAGGCGATATTGAGGTGGCCGCACGCAGTGTGCGCCAGATCGCTGTTCAACCGGATGCCCGGCAGATCCGCAATGCCCTGCCAAAGCCGGTCCCGCAGCGCAGCGATACGCGGCGGGTCCTCGGCCAGACGATCGGCGGCCAATTGTGCCGCCGCGCCCATACCCACGCATTGATGGGTCGGCAGGGTGCCGGAGCGCATACCGCGCTCATGACCACCACCGTGAATCTGGGCGCTGATTTTGACCTCCGGGTGACGGCGTACATAAAGCGCACCGATACCCTTCGGTCCGTACATTTTGTGCGCCGAGAGGGACATCAGGTCCACGTTCTGGGCCGCCACATCCAATGCCAGACGCCCGCCGCTCTGAGCGGCATCGACATGAAACAGCACCTGTCGCTCCCGGCAGAGGGCGCCGATCCCGGCGATATCATTGACGCTGCCGAGCTCATTGTTCACATGCATCACGCTGACCAGGAACGTATCGTCCCGCAGTGCCGCGCGTACCGCTTCCGGCTCAATCCGCCCGCTGGCATCGGGCGTCAGGTGGGTAACTTCAACGCCCTGCCCGGAAAGCCAGTGAGCCGGGTCAAGTACCGCTTTGTGTTCGATCGCGGAGACGATCAGATGCCCGGCCGGCTGCCCCGCCCGCTGCCGTGCTTCCCAGGCCCCTTTCAAGGCGAGGTTGTCCGCTTCGGTGGCCCCGCTGGTCCATACGATTTCCCGGTTATCCGCACCAATCAGGTCGGCCACCTGCTGACGGGCATTTTCCACCGCCTCTTCGGCCTGCCAACCATACAGATGGGAGCGCGAGGCCGGATTGGCAAATGTGCCTTCCCGGGTCAGGCAGGCCGCCATCCGCTCGGCCACCACCGGATCCACCGGCGTGGTGGCGGCATAGTCCAGATAAATGGGCTGACGTGGGGCGTTCGACGTCATTAATTACTCAAACCTCGTAGTCGGACGACACCGGATGGATGTCTACACCTGGCTGCACAGAATCTGTTCAGCCGAGACGGTCTGTTGATGATCCTGACGGGCACGCACGGCCTGAATATCGCGCCGCTCAACCAGATCCGCCAGAGAGATATCACTCAGAAACTGGTGAATCTGGGCGCTAAGGTCCTCCCAGAGATGGTGGGTCAGGCAGACTTCGCCGTGCTGGCAATCCCCTTTACCTTCACAGCGCGTGGCATCCAGGGATTCACTGACGGCATCCACCACCTGCGCGACCGAAATGGCTTCCAGACGCTCCGCCAGGCGATATCCCCCACCCGGACCGCGAACACTGCTCACCAGCTTCTGCCGCCGAAGCTTGGCGAACAACTGCTCCAGGTAGGACAGGGAAATGCCCTGTCGATTGGAGATATCCGCAAGGCTCACTGGCCCCTGCTCACTGTGCAGGGCCAGATCCAGCATCGCGGTGACCGCGTAACGACCTTTCGTAGTCAGTCTCATGCCCGGTTTATCGCCTCTAGCCAAGGTGGAGGACGAGTGCCGACCATCGGAAACCCGCCCGTCTATAACCGAGTATTTTACTCAACTATTCACCATTATCCAAGGGCTTTTCGCTTGCCGGGCCCGGCTCGAGGGACTTGAGGCGCTTATCGGTGTGATAAATGTAGTTCTGGGTGGCGGTCAGTACCCCCCGGAGAATGCTCAACTCCATCTCATCCGGACGGATGCGATGATACAGGCGACGCAAGCGGGTCATGGTCTGGCGGGGGTTATCCGGGTTGAGAAAATCCAGGGTTTCCAGCGTCTGCTGCAGGTGCTCGAAGTACCGCTCGAGGGCCTCGCTCTTGGCCGGGGGCATATCCCACTCGGTCTTACCCAGCGGGCCACCCTCCTGCTCGGAGAGGTGGGCCATGCGCAGCTCATAGCAGAGCACCTGCACGGCCGTCGCCAGATTCAGGGAGCTGTATTCCGGGTTGGCGGGAATATGCACATGATACTGGCACTTGTGCAGCTCTTCGTTGGTCAAGCCCCGGTCCTCGCGCCCGAACAGCAGCGCCACCTCGTGCTCGCCCGCCTCCTGCCAGCAGCGCTCGCCACACTGGCGCGGATCCACGAGCGGCCAGGGAATCCGGCGCTCACGGGCACTGGTGCCGACCACCAGGCCACAACCGGCAATGGCCTCATCCAGGGTTTCCACCACCACGGCGTTATCCAGCACATCGAGGGCGCCGGCGGCCCGCCAGACGGCCTTTTCCGACGGAAACTCCTTGGGCTCCACCAGGTACAGGCGGGACAGGCCCATGTTCTTCATGGCCCGGGCGGCACCACCGATGTTGCCCGGATGGGAGGTGTTCACCAGAACGATACGGATATTGTCGAAAGGGTTGGCGGTCATGGCAGTCTCTTGATCGATAGCGGTTGCGTGAGGCGCTGGGCCACTAAAAGCCGCGCATTCTATCATGAACCACCCGGCTGAGGTTCCGCCCGGCCCGTTCCGACAAAGACCGGACAATTGCGCCGTGGCGCTGGCGACCCGGCGCGCTTGCCGTTATACTGTGCGCCCTTCGCGAGGCCAGCCCTCGCCCCGTTCTTTCCCATTTTTCACGAAAAGATTGATTGCCCTATGGAACCCATGTTGACGATGGCTTTGCGCGCGGCGCGCAAGGCGGCAGAACTGATTGAACGCGCCTATGAACGCCCGGACACCATCAAGATTGAAAACAAGAGCCCCAACGACTTTGTCACTGAAGTGGATCGGGGCGCCGAACAGGCGATCATTCAGGTGCTGCGCAAGGCCTACCCGGATCACAGCTTCCGCGGTGAGGAAAGCGGTACGACCCAGGGCAAGAACCCGGACTACGTCTGGGTCATCGATCCGATCGACGGCACCACCAACTTCGTGCATGGCATGCCCCATTGCTCGGTTTCTATTGCCTGCCTCTATAAAGGGCAAATTGAGCACGCCGTGGTGCTCGACCCTATCAAACGCGAAGAGTTTACCGCCAGCCGCGGCCGCGGCGCGGCGCTTAATGGCCGTCGGATCCGAGTGTCCAGTCGTCGCGGTCTGGAAGGCGCCCTGCTCGGCACCGGCATTCCCTTTGACGGACCGGCGCTCGCCAAAATCCAGCCCTATCTGGCCAGCATCGCTGAACTGGCGGGCCAGACCGCCGGCATTCGCCGCGCGGGCTCAGCGGCGCTGGATCTGGCCTATGTGGCGGCGGGTCGCTATGACGCTTTCTGGGAAATGCATCTGAACGAATGGGATTTCGCGGCGGGTGTACTGCTGGTGAAAGAAGCCGGCGGCCTGATCAGCGATTTCCGAGGCGGCACCTCGTATATGGATACCGGCCACATCGTGTGTGGTACACCGAAGGTGTTCAAACCGGTGTTGCAGGTGGTGCAGAAGCATTTGGGGCACGTTTGAGTCAAAAGGCTGGTGGATGCGGCTGGTATTGGTAACGGCGGATGCGCGCTTTGCGCTTATCCGCCGTTACCCAACCTAAGCCAAAAGCTTCTTGAGCGTCCGTACCAGATGGTTGATCTCCACCGGCTTGGTCAGATAATCGTAAAACCCCGCCTTCCGGCCCCGCTCCACATCGTACGCCATGGCGTTAGCGGACAGCCCTACCACGGGAATGTCCGCGGTCACCGGGTCGCGCTTTAATACCGAGAGCGCCTCGTAGCCATCCATCCCCGGCAGATTGATATCCAGAATGATCACATCCGGCCGCTCGCTGCGCGCCTTGTAAATGCCGAGAAACGCCTCTTCCGCCACTTCGAGCGTCAGCTTTGGATAGCGCCCCAGAATCTGCTGCATCAGACGGATATTGGACGGGTTATCCTCCACATAGAGAATTGTCCGAGGCTCGTCGAGCACCAGCGTCTCCGGTTCCTGATCGGTCGTCTGGTCATGGTCTCGGCGGTTGACCACCAGATCCTGATTCCACTCGGTGGACAAGGGCAGATCCATCCAGAATTCGGTGCCCACACCCTCCGTGCTCTCGAAAGACAGCTTTCCGCCCATCATCTCGACGAGCTGTTTGGTAATCACCAGCCCGACACCGGAGCCCTCGACCTTTGAGTATTCAGCGTTCAAGCGATTGAAGGGCTGAAACACCTCGTGCTGCCGGCTGGCCGGTATACCCTGGCCAGTATCGCGCACTGTGATCCTCAGGCGATTATCGTCCCGCTCCGACAGGCTCACCGCCACTTCTCCACCGACCTGGTTGTACTTCACCGCATTGCTGACCAGGTTGAGCAACGCCTGTTTCAGGCGCACATTGTCCGCCACCACGTAGGTACTCTCCAGGCGTTTCATATCCGCATTGAGCTTGATGCCACCGGCATCGGCCTGGGGTTGGATCAATGTAAAGCACTCCGCAACCACCCGGGACACCAGTACCGGCTCCAGAGAAAAGGTCATCCGCCCCGACTCGATCTTGGCCAGATCCAGTACATCATTGATCAGTTGCAGCAGATGCTCACCGGCCTTGCGAATTTCCCGGGCATTGTCCATCTGACTGTCGGTCAGGTTGTTGTCATACTGAAACAGCTGCGCGTATCCGAGAATGGCATTGAGCGGCGTGCGCAGCTCGTGACTCATACTGGAGAGGAAATCGGACTTGGCCTGATTGGCTTTTTCCGCCGCGTCCTTCGCCTGCACCACCCGCTCTTCAGCGCGCTTGATATCGGTGATATCCATATTGGTGCCGGACATGCGCACCGGGTTACCCTCGGTGTCAAAACTGGCGCGCCCACGGGCACGAATCCAGCGGATATCCCCGTCTTTGCCAAAAATCCGGTACTCGATATCGAAAGGCGCCCGACCGGCCATATGATCGGCCAGAGTCTGGTCAAACTTGGGCAGGTCTTGCGGGTGAATGTGAGAGCGCCACACGGACAGACGATTCTGCCCCCGAATGACCACATCGTCTTTCTCATCGTAGCCGGCATGTTCCCAGCAACGATTGGAAAAGTGGAAACCTTTACGATCCGCGTACCACTCCCAGATACCGTCATTGGACGCCTGGATGATACGCGCCTGGCGGGCCTCACTTTCACGCAGGGCCGCCTCGACATTCTTCAGTTCGGTAATATCGAAATTGACACCGGAGATGTACATCACCCGGCCGTACTTGTCGCGAATGGAGTTCGCGCGCGCCTGGGTCCAGACGTAGTTGCCGCGCTTGGTGAGAATCCGGTAGGCCGTATTCAGCGGTTCGCCGCTGCGCAAGTGCTCGCGCACCGCCTCCAGCATATGATCCCGATCGTCGGGATGAATGTATTCGGGCAGCGCCGTGGCGTCGCTGATGCGGATTTTATCTTCGTCATTGAACCCCAGCGATTCCCAGAAACCACCGGACCAGTCAATGCGGTTGGAGGTGAGGTCCCACTCCCAGAAGCCGTAGCCGCTACCGTTGAAAATCCGGCGATAGCGTGCCACCAGGTCGCGCAGCTGCTCGCTGTCGGCCTGATTCAATTCTTCGTCGCTGATGGTGATGCCTTTCGACATAAGCTTTGCTCATCGATCGGGCGGATACCCTCACCACTGGCATCCGCACTTTTCAGCGGTGTACAAGGCTCAGGGAACCAGTTCTTCCTGCTCCTCACCCTCTTTCGGCGGTGACATGAGGTCTTCTTTGGTCAGATGCATCGCCGCCAGAATGTTGGCCGAGACATAGATCGACGAGTAGGTACCGACCACCACACCCACAATCAACGCAAACGCAAAACCACTGATCAGCTCACCGCCAAAGAAGTACAGTACAACCAATACCAGCAAGGTGGTCAAGGAGGTCAACAGCGTCCGCTCCAGCGTCTGGGTCAAAGATGTGTTGATCACCTCATTGGTGGTACCCCGGCGCATTTTCCGGAAATTCTCCCGCACCCGGTCAAACACGACGATGGTATCGTTCAGCGAATAACCGATCACCGCGAGCACCGCCGCCAGCACCGTCAGGTCGAAATCCAGGCGCAAGAGCGAGAAGACACCCAGGACAATAATCACGTCGTGAATCAGGGCCAGTACCGCCCCGACCGAGAATTTGTACTGGAAGCGGATGGCCACGTAAATCATCACCACGGCCAGGGCGAACAGCATACCCAACCCGCCCTGATCGCGCAGCTCTTCACCCACCTGCGGGCCGACAAATTCACTGCGCCGCAGGTTGATGCTCGCCCCGGTGGCTTCTTCCAGGGCGTCAATCAGAAACCGGGAATAGACATTGTCCAGGGCATTTTCAACGGCAACGGTGACGGCCTCGCCCTCGGTCGCGATTTGCGTGCGACCGTAGTAGCGCGGGTCAAACAGCTCCGCCGAGCGCAGCGCTGACTCACTGACGCCATTGAAAACCAGTACCTGGGAAAACTGGGTCTGGTCGCTGGCGGCGTTACGCACCTCGGCAATGGTCGCATTGTCGGACAGGGACGCGAGGTCTTCTTCCAACTGCTCCAGTACACCGTCACTCAGAGCGTCCTGCGTGCGGATCAGAACTTCCGAGTCCGAGCCAAACAGAATCGCCACGGGGTTCTCAAGGCCCTGCTCGCCCAGCACCGAGCGGATGGTGGACAGATCCGCCGGGCGATCGAAGCCCAGCTCGACCTGGGAGCCGCCGGTGAAGTCCAGCCCGAACTCCAGACCACGCGTCGCCAGAGAGACGATGGAAGCCAGCAACAACACAAGGGAAATGGTGGCGCAGGTTTTGCGCCAGCCCATAAAATTAATCACTTTTGATTCCGGTAGCATAGTGGCGCTCTCTTAGATCCAGATCTTCTTCAGGTTGCGACGGCGGCCGTACACCAGATTGGCCAGCGCCCGAGTGCCCATGATCGCGGTAAACATGGAGGTCAGAATACCGATGGACAGCGTCACCGCAAAGCCCTGCACCGGACCCGTGCCAATCGCGTACAGAATGACCGCCACCAGCAGCGTGGTGATGTTGGCGTCCAGAATACTGACAAACGCCCGCTCATAACCGCTGTAAATGGCGGACTGGGGTGATACCCCTTCTTTCAGCTCTTCCCGGATTCGGGAGAAAATCAACACGTTGGCGTCCACCGCCATACCCACGGTCAGCACGATACCGGCAATACCCGGCAAGGTCAGGGTGGCCCCCAACAGAGACATGACCGCTACCAGCAACAGCACGTTGGCCGCCAGCGCCAGATTCGCGAAAATGCCGAACACCCGGTAGTAAATCAGCATAAAGACCAGCACCAACGCCAGGCCAATCACGACCGACTTCAAGCCCGTCTGGATATTTTCCGCCCCGAGGGACGGGCCGATGGTGCGCTCTTCCACAAAGTACATGGGTGCCGCCAGGGCACCGGCACGCAGCAACAGCGCCAGCTCGGAGGCTTCCGCCGGGGACTCAAGGCCGGTAATCCGGAACTGCTTGCCCAGCGCGCTCTGAATGGTGGCCAGGCTGATGATTTCCCGCTCGACGTAGTTTTCCCGCACCTCGACGGTTTCGCCCGCCTCATTGGTGGTAAATTCCGTGCGGGTTTTGTGCTCGATAAACAGTACCCCCATGCGCCGCCCGACATTGTCCCGGGTCGCGCGGTGCATTTTGGTACCGCCCAGGCCATCCAGCGTGATATTCACCTGGGGCATATTGGTTTCCGCATCGAAGCTGCTGGTGGCGTTGGCCACATGGTCACCGGTCAGGATGATCTGACGCTCCAGCTCGGCACCACCAAAGCGCTGCTTGTCCGCCTCACTGCGGTAGGGAAATTCTTCTTTCATGGACACCAGCGTATCCGGGCTGGCCTCCAGCCGGAACTCCAGGTTGGCGGTTTTGCCGATCACCCGCTTGGCTTCAGCAGTGTCCTGAACCCCCGGCAGTTGCACAATGATGCGGTTGCCGCCCTGGCGCTGCACCACGGGCTCGGACACGCCCAGCTCATTCACCCGGTTACGCAAAGTCACCAGGTTCTGGCCCAGGGCATAGTCTTCAATTTCAGCGATCGCCGTTTCGCTCAACTGCGCGGTAAAGCGGAAGTCCTCTTCCCCGGCATCTTCGGTCTGGAATACCAGTGTGTCGTACTCGTCTTCTGCAAGCTCCAGAGCCCGATCCCGCAACTCGGCCGAACGGAAGCGCGCCACGATACTCAGATCCTCTTCCACCTCCAGCGAGTTATACCGAATGCGCTCTTCACGCAAGATGCCCTTCATTTCGTCCGCCGTGATTTCCTGGCGGGTTTCAATGGCGGAGTCGGTGTCCACCTCCAGCAGAAAATGCACACCACCGGAGAGGTCCAGACCCAGGCGCATGGGGGCACCGCCCAGAGACACCAGCCAGTCCGGTGTGGTCGGCGCCTGGTTCAGGGCGACCACAAAATCGCCACCGAGCGACTCCTGCAGGGTGCGGCGGGCGGTCATCTGTTCATCTTCGCTGGCCAGGCGGACCAGAACGACGTTCTCGTTCAGCTCAACGCCGATGTAGTCGATGCCCTGCGACTGGAGCTGTTCTTCCACCCGCTCCACCGTGGACGCATCCATGGTGGTCGCCCCTGACTGACCGGAAATCTGTACGGCGGGGTCGGGCGCATAAAGGTTGGGCAGCGCGTAGATGAATCCCAGGGTAACAACCCCCAGGATCAAGAGGTATTTCCAGAGCGGATAGCGGTTATGCATAAACGGTTCCGTGGCTTATTCGACGGTATCGGATACGGATGAAGGCCCGGATTATACCGATTTCCCCCAAGACAACAATGAAAGTACGGTAATGAACGGAGCGCAACCGCGCCCCGCCCGGTAATTTATGGCGTCAGCGCCGGCACGTCCTTACCGCGAGCCCGATAGAAGTCGGCCACAAAAGCCTCCAACGCGCCGGCGGCAATGGCCTCCCTCAACCCGGCCATCACCAACTGGTAGTAGCGCAGGTTGTGAATGGTCTGAAGCTGAGCGCCGAGGATCTCACCGCACTTGTCCAGGTGGTGCAGATAGGCGCGGCTGAAGTTCTGGCAGGTGTAGCAGTCACACTGAGGGTCGAGCGAACCCGTGTCGTGGCGATGCTTTGCATTGCGGATCTTGATCACCCCTTCATGGGTGAACAGATGGCCATTGCGGGCATTGCGGGTGGGCATCACGCAGTCGAACATATCCACCCCCCGGCGCACACCTTCGACCAGATCCTCCGGTTTGCCCACACCCATCAGGTAGCGGGGCTTGTCTTTGGGCATATGGGGCGTCAGGGCCGACAGCACGCGCACCATATCCTCTTTGGGCTCGCCCACCGAGAGGCCACCGATGGCGTAGCCGTCAAAGCCGATCGCCTCCAGGCCCGCCAGAGACTCCCGGCGCAGGTTCTCGTACATCCCGCCCTGCACAATGCCGAACAGCGCGGACGGGTTATCGCCGTGGGCGTCCCTGGAGCGCTGGGCCCAACGCAGGGACAGCTCCATGGACTTGCGCGCCTCGTCCTCGGTGGCCGGGTACGGGGTGCACTCATCAAAGATCATCACAATGTCCGAGCCCAGATCCCGCTGCACCTGCATGGCCTCCTCGGGGCCGAGAAACACCGGACTGCCGTCAATGGGCGAGCGGAACGACACCCCTTTCTCGGTGATCTTGCGGATATCCCCCAGGCTGAACACCTGGAAACCACCCGAGTCGGTCAGAATCGGGCCGGACCACTGCATAAAGTCATGCAGGTCGCCATGGGCCTTGATGACCTCCGTGCCGGGGCGCAGCATCAGGTGGAAGGTATTGCCGAGGATGATCTGGGCGCCAATCGCCTCGATATCCCGAGGCAACATGCCCTTGACCGTGCCGTAGGTGCCCACGGGCATAAAAGCGGGGGTTTCCACCACGCCACGGGGGAACTTCAGGCGGCCGCGTCGGGCCAGGCCGTCTTCCCGGTCCAGTTCAAACTGCATAAAGGAAGACATCTGTTATCCCTCGGAAGGACTGCCCGGAATATCGCGCGGAGCGTCCGGGTTGCGGGTGATAAACATGGCATCGCCGTAACTGAAAAAGCGGTACTCCTGAGACACGGCTTCTCGATAGGCGTCCATGATGTGCCGGTAGCCCGCAAAGGCGGACACCAGCATCATCAGCGTGGACTCGGGCAAGTGGAAGTTGGTCAGCAACGCATCCACCGCCCTGAATTCAAAGCCGGGGGTAATGAAGATATCGGTCTCGCCCTGGTAGGCGGCCATGCCCTGCCCCGGTTCGGCACGAGCGGCGGCGGTTTCCAGGCAGCGCACGCTGGTGGTGCCCACGGCAATCACCCGACCGCCGGTCGCGCGGGTGGCGCGCACCTGCTCGGCCACTTGTTCGCTCAGGTCCATGACCTCGCTGTGCATTTTATGCTCGGCAATATTGTCCACCCGCACCGGCTGGAAGGTCCCGGCGCCCACATGCAGAGTGACAAACGCCAGATTGACGCCTTTGGCCTGCAACTGGGCCAGCAGATCATCATCAAAATGCAGACCGGCGGTGGGCGCGGCCACGGCGCCCGCTTTGCGGCTGTAAACCGTCTGGTAGCGCTCCCGGTCCAGCGCCTCATCCTCCCGATCGATATAGGGCGGCAACGGCATATGCCCCAGACGCTCCAATACCGACAGCGCGGTTTCCTCCGGCGGGAAGTTCAATTCGAACAGGTCATCGCGCCGTCCGGTGACCGCCAAGCGGGTGCCGTCTTCCAGCACGATCAGGCTGCCAATCTTGGGGGACTTGCTCGCCCGGGTGTGGGCCAACACCCGGGCATCGGTGAGCAGGCGCTCCACCAGAATTTCCACCTTGCCCCCGGTGTCTTTCATCCCGAACAGGCGGGCGGGAATGACCTTGGTGTCGTTGAACACCATCAGATCCCCGGGCCGGACCTGCTCCAGCAGGTCCGGGAATTGACCGTGGGTCACCTTCCCGGTCGGGCCATCCAGCCCCAGCAAGCGACTCCCGCGTCGCTCGGCGGCCGGTTCACGGGCAATCAGGGATTCGGGCAGATCGTAGTAAAAATCCTGGCGGCGCATAAGACGTGTATTCAGGCAGGTTCAAAAGGCCGCAAGGGTACCGGAAAACCCCGAAAATGACCACAATCTCCGGTTGACGAACCCCCGCACGCTGCTATAATCCCGCCCCACATCGACACCATACGATGCCAGAGTGGCGAAATTGGTAGACGCAGGGGATTCAAAATCCCCCGCCCGCGAGGGTGTGCCGGTTCGAGTCCGGCCTCTGGTACCATCTTTCTTATACTTCTCCCTCATAATTGATAGCCCGCGCCAATCCCCAAGGCTTGCGCAGGGCGGATAAGCCGAAGGCGCATCCGCCGTATGGTGTTTCGGGCACCGGTGCAGGCCCGACGGCTCGATGTAGGACTAATTGATCTCCTCCACGGTAAACTTCTCAAGGTCAATATGCTCATCCTCCTGGTTTCTCACCCGGATGGCGGTTTCTGCCCGGGGTATTCCGGGTGCGATATCCAGATAGAGCGGATTATCGCCCTCCGCCATCTTTTCGAACACGTCCAGCATCTCGTCTTCATCGAAATGGATGATAAAAAGATACTTTCCGCTGTGGAAACTCATGCGCTTGGGTAATGGCCTGGGCTTGGCGGCGTCTTCCTCGCTGAGGGGGTAACGTAAGTGGTAGAGTTCGCCGTTGAGGTAATTGATCGTTCCCGGGGAATCCGGCCCCGCCATACGGAAGAACTCGGGCTGCCAATGGTAGTGGGTGCGCATCCGCTCCCACTTGTCGAAGGGTATGCCTTCGGTTTCGAGGCGTTTTCGCTGCTCGGGAGTCAGATAAAGTCCAAGCGCCTTCTCGAAGTATTGCTCTCTCGGCTTTGGATGATCGCTCATAAAAGCGTCAGACCAGTACTTCTCCCAATCGTAATCAATGGGCTCAGCTTTTCCAAAGAATATTTCTGTGGTTTTTCCAATACCAACCAGCCACACCGCGACGCTGCCTCCGGGAGCCATGCCGACGGTCAGTTCGTCATAGTACATAGTTGCCGGCGGCGTCTTATGATTTGGATAGCCCTCATTAACCATCTGCACAATGCTCTCATAGGGCAGTTCAAATTCGCCCCGATAGAACTGATCTTCCAAGTACGAATAATAGGTAATCCGCAACCTATCCGGTAATGGCTTTTGATCCGGCCCTACCACATGGGTGGAAACGGGGTATCCCCAGCCGTGATGGACAGTTTTACCGTCGGGGACGTAAAGCCCATGATCTTCGCCTGGATACAGAAAAGTTCCGGAAATCACCTCCATCGGGTAATCATTGGGCGCCGACTCTGACGCCAGCCAATCCGCTTTGGTCATAGAATCCTCACAACCGAGTAACAGTAACAGTGCCGATATCAGAGTGTATCGGCGCCGGGTTTTAACCTTCATGGTATTTTCGCCTGCGTTGACCTTCGTGAAGTCTCGGAGACATCCCCACACTCGAATAATGCGCAGAAAGATGCAGGTACTGATGGCGAATAATACGAAGCAAGGGGTCACGACCCTGCCAGTGTTCTGGCCTGGATTCACTACCCGATGCCACGTAAGCCTGTATGCGACTCTGCAACTCCTGCAATTCGTCAGACTCTTCGCTCAAATCAACAAGTTCCGGGAATTTTTGCTTATTCATGGCCACCCCCTCATCCTGAATAAACTCCGCCATCAGTTCCAAAGGGATTTTGCTGTAGCTGGTTTTCACCAGCTCCCGCTCGGCATGAATAACGTGGCTCAACGTATTGCGGGAAGTGGGTAGCCTGAGCTCCTCCGGGCGATACCAGCCTTGCGCCAGAAGCCAGTCCCGATCGCTGTGGCGATCCCGCTGATGCCCCCGATAGACGACCTGAGCCTCGGGGCCAGAGCGATAGCCTCCACCCACATCACTATGGGCGCCGGGCAGGCAAATACGCTGCCCTTTCCCGCCGGCACTATCAATAGTGGTCAGGGAAAAGTTTCTTCGGTACTCCTCCGAAGCCTCCAACTGAACAACGCGTTTGGCTCTGCGAATCGAATCCAGCTTGAGCGTGCTCACATCGTTATTGAACGACATCCCATGGGAGGAGACAGTATCAAACAGTCCGACCAGGTTGATCTCGATTTTATCGGCGGGAAATCCCTCAACCTCCAGCTGCTCGGATATTGGCTCACCGCCTGCGTCCATCAGCTTATGGATACAGTAGCGCGCACTCGCGGCGCCACGGCTAAATCCAAACAAATCAATAGCCAATTGCTTCAGCGTGGTGTCTTCGTCCGCGCTCTGGAAAAGCTTCCTCAGTTTTGACACCGCTTTCTCAATACCTTTTTTCACCTTCGCGTCTATACCGGTAGACCCTATTCCCATTGCCAACCCTCGGCGATGATCCGCTTCCCGGTCTTCAGTGCCAGCGCCTTCAACATACAACTTGAGAGCATGCTGGAAAGGTTCAGGCGCCTTCTTGTCATCGACTTGCGCCTCCAATAAGGCAATATTGGACTTGCCATTGTTATAGCTTTGGTAGGCCTTCAGTCCCACCCACTGATCGGCCAACGCCTGGTACACCTCAGTATTTTTCTCCCGCTCCTCCACATTCGTTCGGTTATTGGCCGTCCCATCAAAAAACAACAGCAACCGAACACTGATCTTTTTCTTGCGCTCGTCATCCTCATCACCGCCGCTATTGGGCGGCTGGGGCACAAACACGCTCTCGCCCACCTGTGTCATATCGCTTCTCCTTTGCTGATTTCCATTGCCCTGGGGCGTTTTTCCACGATCAGTGCGCCACGCAGGCCGGCATCGGATGAGCTGTACACCAGGTGGCTCTGCGCCCTGGTGTTTTTCAGCAGATCAAACGCGGCCAGCGCCAGCAGCGAGGGGGCCGTGGCACTGCCCAGATCGCCGTAATACTCGGCCGGATGCACCAAATGGACGTCATCACTCAACCGGTCCCGGCTGCGGGTCATGGCCACGCCGTATTCCTTGGCCCAATAACGTTCGCCGTTCATGCTGCTGTAGATACTGTGGATGGCCGGGCCGTTGTAGTCCGCCAGCGCCGCTTTGAACGCGGCGTCCAGCCCCTCGCCCCGATAGTGTTCGTCGCTGAACCAATGCCCGGTTTCCCGAGCCAGGCCCGGCGGATGTACCACGATGATTTGCCCATTCTCCTCCAGAGCCCTCGCTGGGTCTGCGGTCAGGACCACAAACGCCGCGCCCTCCCCCGGCGCGTAGCCATCGTTTGGTCCCAAGGTCAGGAGCCGGCTCTGCTTTTCCGGTATGCGCAGGCGGGTGTAATGGTTGGGTGAGTCGCTGGCGCCAATGACCATGCCTTGCGGGTAAGTCTCCGCCAAGTAATCGTAAGCGAAGGCCACGGCCTCCAGGCCCGCCGCACGGCCCGTGTGCAGGTTTCGCAGCAATTCCGGCGACAGCCAATCATGGCCTGCCAGAGCCAGGTTGGCTTTGAGTTTATCCAGGGGAAGGCAATCGGCGCACAGCTCGGGCTCGTTCATGGCCAGAATCAGCGGCGCCTGCTCGGGAAAGGCGCCCTGCTCTGCCACCTGACCCAAAGCGTGAAGCGCCATTTTGATGGCATGGTCTTGCGGTTCGCTGTGAAAGTCGCCCTCATCCAGCGCCCAGCCCGGGTGATAAAACACCTCATCAGGCACCGGCGCCAGCCGGATGGGGTTGCCGCGGTCATCGACAAAGCGGGAGAGGGTGTAGCGGTTGATACCGGCACCGGCCGCCGCCCAGACCATGGAAACGGAGCCACCAATGGCGTTTACCATGCCCATGCCGGAAAGATAGAGTTGTGGCGCGTCGTCCATATACGCATCGTCCTTGGTCAGAAATCGAAACCAGACCGAAGTCTAATCAGCGGACTGGAAAGCCGCAAGGTGAGCGACACCGGTGGTTACCGTTTTGTGAATAGGCGCACAACGTTGCGGAGCTAGCCGGCGCTGACGCCTTTTGGTTATCTGTGGCAAAAACCCTGAGATTGTAGTAACGTAGTCACATCCATCAGAGATCTCACCGGAGGTGGGTTATGACAAAGCAGACTGTTTCCAGCAGGGAACTGAATCAGGCGCTGAGCCGGATCAAAAAGTCTTCACTGACTGGCCCGGTCATTATTACCGACCGGGGGCAACCTTCCCACGTAATGATGAGTTACGCGGAGTACCAGCGTTTGACCGGCAAGCGCACGTCAATCGTTGAGCGCCTCTCCAGCCCGGCAGCCACCGAAGTGGAATTTGAACCCGTAACCCGCCGCCTGGGGCTCAAACCGGCAGAGCTGGACTGATGTACCTGCTCGATACCAATATCATCTCGGAATTGCGCAAAGCGGCCAGCGGCCGCGCCGATGCCGGCGTAGTGCAGTGGGCCGACGAAGTCAGCCCGGAGCTGCTCTATCTGTCCGCGATCTCTGTTCTGGAGCTGGAACTGGGTGTCTTGCGAATTGAGCGAAAGGACAAACGCCAAGGCGCCGTTCTACGCCGGTGGCTGGAAGAACAAGTATTACCCGAGTTTCAGCACCGGATTTTACCAGTGGATGAGGCTGTCGCGAGACGCTGCGCTCATCTCCACACGCCCGATCCCCAACCGGAGCGGGACGCCCTGATTGCCGCTACGGCGCAGGTGCACCAACTCACCTTGGTGACCCGCAACGAACGAGACTTTGAGGGCACAGGCACGGTAGTCTTGAATCCATTTTCGCAGTGACAGACAATGCCCGCTCGCGACGTTCATAACTAGTGGCTGACTTTTTCATGCAAGTGTCTGCTATAGACCAACGACCCAGCTCACAAGAACCATTAAGAAAAACGTATGCGAAGCGACATTTAAGATAGAGGCCAACCAAAAGTCGACATTATTTGAATATCGCTTAACATCATGAGGATCAATTACCCCATCGTCGACATACCGCAAAAACTTTAAGGGGAAAGAAACCTTCCAGGCATAGAAAAAGGCCCTAAGTCCCATAGGATCCCATTGGCAAGGCCTGGGCTTCCCTTCTGCCACTATTCCCTTTTCAATCCTTCTCACCGAATAGAATAAAAAGACGACCCAGAAAACGCCCATTAGAATTAGACTTAACGCCCCTACAATGTCATAGATCAAAAACCAATCCAATGCCATCTCAGAAAATCCTATCCCACATTCGCCCGATAAAACCCTGCCCAAACTTATCTGCCTGATAGGCCGCGACCGCACCAATGGCAATACTTGAGCCGATAATGACCGCCCACCCCATTGGAGTCGCCGCTAACGCTAAACGGCCGGAGTACCGTAGCGCCTAAGAAAGTCGGCTCACCTTCTGCCCCTCATGCATATCCGACACGTGGATTCCCCGATCTCGACTACACTCGGTCAGCGTGATACCGCGCCCGGCGTTGCTTAGGGCGGTGGCGCTCGTAGAACTCGGCCAGGGCATGAACATCATAACCATAGTCCGCAACACATTGATCAAGATTCTGGCGAGCGGTCATTGGCAGGCTGTTGAATTGTTGCGTCACTATCCTCGACGCCACAGTGGACTCCGACGAAATATTGTACGCGGAGTGCCCCGGCATCGTGGTATTGCCGCTGGCAACCTGGGGATTACAACGTAAGAACTGCTCGAGTGTTTCCGGGCTCTGCTGGCAAAGCTGACTGGCGTTGGCGGGGGTCTGAGAAAAGCGGATATCCGGCGGGAGCACACTCATCCCTGAATGATCTGGATGCCATGGTGGACTTCTCCGGGTTTAACCGGACTTACCTGGACTCCCTGGCGGATTGGCCACGTTGTCCCGTCGTCACCACGAGAGGCGGGCGGCTACACTCACCTCATCAGCGCGCAATGAAAACAACCAGCCATTGCGCTCACACAGCCGTTGAACGATACCCAGACCCAGACCATACCCGTTTGGCGACGCCGCCTCGATCGACATGTGCCGTTCATCAGAGTCGCTGCGCACCTGGTTGGTAATGAATAGCTCACGCTCGTCGACATGAATCGTAATCGGCCCCTGGCCGTCGAGCGTGTGCTCGAACGCATTACGCACCAGATTGTTGACCGCGATAGAAAAAGCCTGCGCATGTCCTCTGGCCATGGGTTTTGACAGATCACCGATTTCAATATCGATCAGGTCAATTTCAACATCGACGGACTTGTCGTTCAACAGGTAGCGCTGCTGGTCTATCGCCTGCCTTACCAGCGGCATCACTAAGAACTGCTCCTCGTACAACCCATCGTCGGTTTCCCGGGCAAGGCACAAGAACATTTCAATCGTGGTTCTCATTTCGAGCGTCGCACGCCTTATTCGAGCCACCACCTCCACATCGGTCGTTGACAGCTCGCTTTGCTCCAGAAGCTCGAGCGCGCCTGTAATCACTGTGATCGGCGTGCGCAACTCATGACTGGCTGAACTGGTAAAATATCGCTCCCTCGCAACAAAAGCGCTGATGCGCTCAACAGTCTTCTCGATGGTCTCAGCGAGCATGCCGACTTCATCATCGCCGAACCGGCTAGCCTCTATGCGTTTATGATCTCCAGCCGATAGGTTTTCCAGGTCGATGTTCTCGACCATTTTGGCGAGCTGCCAAACAGGGGCGACGGCTCTGCGCATCACAACGATTCCCAGCCCGAAACCAATAACGCCGAGCGCACCCACGACACCGGTGATAAGGAGCAGCCACCACCAGTCCTCTGATGATGCCGCCTCAATCCCGGCAACGTCGAAAACCACAAAGGCGTTTCTTTGTTCATTGTCGACAGGCACTACCGCGACGTGCAATTCCTCGGCAGCGAATTCGTACAATCCCTCATCGGGGTTTGTCTGCCCCCACTCCCTGAGTGGCTCCGGCAAGCTACGGGCCTCATCGTATCCGCGAAGGTTCGTCGTCAGAGAGGGATAGCTTTCGGCGGCACGCTGTAGCTGATTCACCAGCACACGGTCTTCACTCAACCTGATCGCAGCGAAGAACGCGAGTCCCCAGACCACACTGAGCGTAGCAATACATATCGCAAAGGCAATTGCGACACGCTTGCGCAAGCTGCGCCGGTACATTATTGATCACCCTCTGCAATTCGATACCCGATGCGGTGCACCGTATGGATCAGCGGGGTATCGAAGGGCCCATCGACAGCCTGCCTCAGCCTGTACAAGTGCGAGCGAAGCGCATCACCATCGGGGCGCTCGTCAGCCCACAACAACGTTTCGAGATCATCGCGAGCCACAACCGCCGGAGCCTCCTCCATCAATCGTTCCAGCAGCCTCATCCCAGCAGGAGTGAGATCGACCCGACGCCCCGCACGATGCACCTGCAGCGTGGATCTGTTCATCGTCAGATCACCCACAGTCAACAGATTGTCAGTGTTTCGGTGACTGCGTTTGTACAGCGCCTGAAGTCTCGCATGCAACTCCTGCAGGGCGAATGGTTTGACCAGGTAGTCATCGGCTCCGGCCTCAAATCCTTTGAGTTTATCGTCAAGCGTGTCTCTCGCCGTCAGCATAAGAACGGGTGTTCCCACTGAGCCTTCAGCTCGCAGTTTCCTGCAGAAACTCAGGCCATCCATTCCTGGAAGCATCAAATCCAGAACAATAACGTCGTAGGTATTCGATAACGCCAGGTGCATGGCCCTAATACCGTCATAGGCAAAATCCAGGACATAACTATGCTTTTCAAGGTACGCGGCGATGTTCCCGCAGATATCGCGGTTGTCTTCGACAATCAACGCTCTAATTGGCACATCGCCCAAATTGCGTACCATCTACTGCCCTCCCTTACCAGACACGATTTACCACGCCCAACTTGCCAAGCCCAGTTACCAAGCATAGTCCAGCCGCAGACCAATCAAAGGCTCGGCTTCGCTACTGTCTTCCACTTCGAGGCCTCGGCGATAGTCAAACTCGGCGTCGTCACTCGAAGACGCTGCCGTTACATTGATGACATCGAGAAAGGATGTCACATCTATGGGGCCAAAAGCGCGCCGATAGTCAACCCGAAGGTTCACTAAGCTGTAATCGTCTTTACGACCAATATTACGCTCAGTAATCTCTTTTGAGTATCGCAGAGGCTGCCCTGGTCCCAGCACGTCTGAGTGAATAATGAATTCTTCGTCTGGCCGGCCAGAAAGATATTTGTAGCGTCCGGCGACCTTCCAGCGGTCGCTGATTTCCCAGGTCAGGCCGAGGGTCGCGACATGCTTTCGGCTGAAGTCGGCGGCGACTTCTCCGCGACCATCCTTCTGATCTATGACGATATCGTTGTAAGAGTAGGTTGCGGTAGCGTAAATACCTTCCCGAATAGTACCGTTCACCACGAAATCGACGCCGTAGGATGTGCCCTCCCCCCTATTGGCAAAGGTACCGCTGGTCCGATCAAGGTCGACCACCAGGTTGTCGAGATCTTGATAATAGGCCTCCGTCAACACCGACCAGTTGTTGGTCAGGAAATATTTCATACCGATACTTCCATGCGTGATTTTTTCGTTCTCAAGATCGTTCGACTCGTTGGCGGCAAGCTCTAAAAACCGTGGCGACTGATGAAAGAGCCCTGCGGTCGCAAAGTATCGAACCGTTTTACTCGGCCGCCAGTTGGCGCTGAACCTGGGCGACACCAAGCTTTCATCAGAGAAACCGTCCCGTTCGACCCGCAATCCGGTGCCAAAATCCCAATCACCGGTTTCGAAAACCTGATCTACGTAGCCCGCATAGCTCGTTTCTTTCCGGTTTATTGAAGAGTTGATATTCTCGGGAGTCAACACTATGTAACGCTGTTCGGGGTCTGGCCTGAAATCATCGCTGTCGTAGACAAACCGGTTCCAGTCGCCATCCAGTACAGTGTTGTAATCCAATTCAATCTGCGTCAATCGAACGCCGGCACTGAACACACCCCATTGATTCCCTGTCTCAAAATCGCTTCGCCAGCCGGTCTCCGTTTCACCTTCACCAATGGTAATAATGTCCTCCCGCACAGGAAAGCTGGACGCGGGGGACCCCTCAGGCACCAGATCAGGAAATGCTTCACCCTCTGAGCTGACCTTGTCGCTTTTTCGGTAGTAAACCTTATTGGTCAAGACGGCTTCGTCACCGATCAACGATCGCAGTGTCAGACCGTACAGATCACTGTCCTGTTCAGAATCTTGAAGTGCCGCATCCTCGAAGTTGGGCGATTCAAAAACGTGAGTAACGCCGCGAGTATAGTCTTCGTGGGTATCCATCAATAGAACTTCGAAGGTGTGGTTCTCGTTGAGGGGCACGACCGACTTGACGATGACGTCTCTTAAAACAGGGTCGCCGATGTCCAGCTCTTCGATCGTTTCAAATAGAGCGCCAAAATCCAGTCGTCGAGCAGAAACGAGCAAAGTAGAGTCTTCAGTGATACCTGCAGGGCCGTCGTAGCCCACCTCAAAGCCCGCCAGGTCAAGGCGCAGGCTTGCTGAAGGGCTCGGATTACCATCGGCGACTTCCAGTTTCAGTAGCGAAGCCGCTTTACCGCCATAGGCCGGCCCCCATCCACCCGGTGAGAACTCAGCGCCGCTGATAACGTTCGGTGCGAAAATCGAGAAACGCCCGCCGCCTCCGACATCTTCGTCTTCACCCAGTGATGCATCAAAATGCACCGCTTTATCAAAGGGAAAGTCATCTACAAATAAGAGATTATCTCTCGGACCACGGCCGCGTACGCTAAAGTTTGCGAATTCACCAGTGGATGCCAGGCCAGGTAACCCGTCCAGCGAGAGAAGCGGATCGGCGCCACCGCCAACCGCACTTCGCAACGCTTCTCTATCAAGATAAGTACTGGAAGCTGACGCCACGGTCGATCGATCCGCTTGCTGTGCTCGAACCAGCACTTCCTCAATGGTCTGCGGCCTGAGCTCGAAGCCAATCTGGACATTTTTGCGCGTAATCACGCGTATGCTGGGCTCATACGCTGTAGCAAACCCGCCTTTCGCGATGCTTACCGAGTAGAGGCCGGGATCGAGCTGTTCAACGACAACGCGACCTCGAGCGTCGGTTTCTACTGATTGTGTGGAATTGGTTTCCCGTTCCGTGATCGTGATCTGCACGGTTGAGAGTGGCCGCTCAGTCTGATCTTTCACAACAATAGTCAGCGCACCAGGCGCCTCGGCGGCCTGGGTGAAAACAGGAACACCAATCAGAAACATCGACAGAATCAACCAGGATACCCGCCTCAAGTGCGTGCCCCTATTCCTCAATCGCCTAGTCATATGCCATTCCTCCGAGAATCGACCGTAATTGGTATGAAACGTTGGGAGGTTAACAGCACCAATGTGACTAAAACGTCGCTGAAATGTGAATGCTCCATCAGAGCCTGGTGCAGTGCTCCGAATAGGGGCAAACCCAGCAGTCAGGGGTTACAAGGGATCACCCTCGCCTTCCAGTGCGCGTATTTGGTCCAGCTCGTCCTCGGTCAGCGCTTTATAGCCTCTCAGAAACGGCCAACCGAATCCCCAGCGAAACCCGGTAGGCAGAAATGGCGTACCACCGACCCTGACCCCAGCCAGCATAAGCATTGCGATTTCTGGCTCACCGGCGTCGGCAACGCAACGCTTCAGTTCGTTGTCGGCGTCAATACGATCCCGATAGGTGCCGCCTTTCCAGTAGGCATAATCATGGGCGACACAGCATGAGAGCCATAGCTCGTTATTCTGGACTGTGCCGTCCGGAAAGGAACTGCACCCATCGGTTACAAAAGGCTGAAGGTCACCGGCAACGGCACCAAGCGGAAGAAACAGTAGCGCTGCCAGAACTCTTCTCATCACCATCAACAGTCGCTCTCTACCGACACTCATAACTATCGGCAGAGGCCTCATCACCACCAATATAGTGCGGGTGCTCCGGATAGGCGCAGAGCTTGCGGCTGGCGGGTTCCGGGTTTTCGCGGGAGGCGATGACACCCTCCGGCGCTTCGCCGTTTTCCACCCAGTCGACGACCGCGCCCAGCAGATCAAAGGAATCGTAGGTATTGGCCCCTCCGGCGCAATGGCCCATGCCGGGTACGTGGTAGTACCGGCTGGCATCGCTCCAGCCTTCGTTGGCTTCGGCTGCGCGCTGATAGAACCCGAGGGTGTCATAGGCCGAGAACCAGGCGTCGCTGACACCGTGGTAGAACAGGATCTTTCCACCGCGATCAAGGAAGGTGGAAAAGTTGGTCCAGCCGTAGCTGTCGGTGCGCCCTTGCATCGGATCATCGCGCAACTCTGCATCTTCGGCATCGATATCGATCTCGGTCTGGTCGGCGCTGGCGCCGGGGGAGAAGAAATTCTCACCCGGAATATAGGTCATGTGCCCCTCGATCATGCCGGTATCGACGGGAAAGGCGGGATAGATCTCGTAGCCGGCACTGTTGACGAGCGGCGCGAAGGCCTTGTCGAGCGCGTCCGCCTGCGCCTGGGAGATACACGAATCGCCTCCCTCTTCCTCGCAGACGAGCTGGTTGGGGTCGAAGTCACAGCCACGGACATTGGCGACCACACCGTCCTCAATGCCATCCAGACCGTCGCATTGCGCCAGAAGCCCGTCGTGCACCGCCCGGCGTTCTTCCGGAGAAAAGGCGCGGCCAACTTGCGGATTGCCCTCGTCGTCACGGGGCGCTATCTCATTAAAGGCCACTACCGCCTTGCGCAGGGCGAAATTCGAGTTACCCGTGCGCATGGCCGGCGCGCCGACCACGGCGCCGTCGAACAGCATGGGATAGCGCTGCGCGGCCAGCATGCTCTCGCGCCCACCGGTCGAGCAGCCGGAGATATAGGTATGATGCGCCGCCTGCCCGTAATAAGCCGTCACAATCTCCTTGCCCAGCTCGGTCACCTTGGCCACCGATTGCCCGGCAAAATCGAGCGCGGCCTGCTGATCGGCCATGAAGGACGCATCGAAACCGCCCTCCCCTTTGTGTCCGCCATCGGTGGAGATCACCGCAAAACCGCGCGCCAAAGCCGGCGTGTCGCCAGCGGCATTGCCGCCAAGCGGCGGGTGCACAGTGCCATTCAGCCCGCCGCCGCCCTGAAACAGGAAGCGGCCGTTCCAATCCACCGGCATGGCCAGCGCGAAACCGAGGCCATAAGTCTTACCGTCCGCACCCTGACGCTCATCGCTGATGCCTTCGACATAACAGTGGTCGGGTAACTCCGCCGTCGTGCTGGCGGGGCCGTCGCCGAAACTGAATGAACCGGCCGGTTTTTCCTCTGCGCTGGTGATTTTGGTGTTCGCTATTTCAAGCCCCGTCAATGCCGAGCAGGCATTGTTGGCCGCCGTGGCGTCGCCACCGGAAAAGCCGCTTACCCCACATCCCGCGACAGCTAACACCGTCAGTCCAATCGTCAATCGGTTCATAATTTTCATCTCTTTTATTACTGGCCCAACAACCAACGAAAATGAGGAAGTACAGCTCTAGAGAGCTCAAAACGGATTGCCTTTAAGCGCCATTTCGAACACCTCCGTAGTGGTTTATATAACTATAGAAGGCATCTACCAATTGTCGGTAACACGGCCATCTTACGCCGACCCCTTCGTTGTGATTGGCGTCTACTTTATTGGGGAAGTCCCAATCGGTGTAATGATTGCTCGCCAAAGGAGTCTTGTTAGACGCGCGTTAACATACTTATTCTTTCGACAAAAACCTCTACTAACAGTTTTAAATCCAGCTCCAATTGCATTTCTAAATCTAATCATGCGATCAATTATCTATTGTTGATGGCGCACTAACTACAACACAGCCGTTGATCCCATCGATCCTCAAAACACCTTCCTTAAACTTTGCATGTTCCTGTGTCGCACGCGTACAATCCCACAGGAAGGTGACAATCAGTGAATCCTTGTATCTGGCATCGGCACGATAGAGTGACGCATCTTCGGCTATCTCTCCAATAAGCGCCGGAAAAGACTTCTTCACACTCTTACGGTACTTGACTTCGATGATCGTATGCAGCGACGGCAGATAGAGATCAACGCGCGGATTTTTCTGCCCTACAGGCTGAAGATTCACTTCGTCGGCGATGTCGTTAAAAATTGGAGCGAGTAACACATAGAGAAGGTTCTGGACGTGGTATTCGTTCATAACAGGCCACTTAACCGGCTCGGCGCCCTTTGTCCGACCAACATCCTCCCATGTCCACCGCTTTAGGCCGACGGGAATATGGTCAAGAAACCCCAGAAGGTCACCGAGGCTCCAGCCTTTGGGCGGCACCACGGCAACATCCTGATTGACCTGATCAAAAACGTAGATCATCAAACTCAGAAAAGCTGTCGGAGCATCTCTATGCGCTTGCGCCCGAAACTCCCCCATAAAAAGGTCAATGAGGGATAGCCGCTCTTGATGATCGCTGATTCTTCGAATCTTCTTATAATGAAGGAAGAGCGGCACACACGCGCTGGTATAATTGGCGGATTCGCCGCTACGAACATACTCCGCGATGTCCTTCTCGAAGATATTGAGTTTGTCGCCGCTCACCTGCTGTGCAAGGAATCCTGATATCCAGCTCTCAAACTCTTTGGCGATGCGTGCATCGTCCATTTTTGCAACGAGCCACTTCACGGCCATAACCCCGAATATATCAGATACCCAAGGTCGTGGCGTGGAGTCGATCTTGGCGGCTTGCCCGAGCAGGCGCAAAACGTCCTGGCTTGAAACGTGCTCTTCCCCTATACAGAGGCCCGCAATCGCGCACCGCTGATACAAAGGAAGCACCGAAAAGTCGAAAGAAGGCGCACCGTACATCGACAACCCCAAGAAATGTAGAAAACAAGATTTAAAAGGGTCGTTGTGCGCACCTTCAATCACCTTACTAAAAAGGTAATCACGAAGTTGGTAGGCATTCTCCTTCGCTACAGGAACCATTGGGACTGCCCAATTTTTCCGATCATCACAGAGTCGCTCCAGCCAGGGATCTGGTTCAGCCAACCAAGATTTCGAGCGATCAGATCGGAATAGCTGATTGTCACAGGAAGAGGATTGGGGAAGTAACTGCGCCAAGAGTGTGAGGCAAAGCTATGAAGTTGTGTACTCAAATATTTGATGTCCCTGAATGTCGAATCCCTGTGTACATCAACAATAAGGCCGCGTGGGTGACCGTCCGTGTCATTACGTAATTCTCGCTGACCGATCAAGTAAACGAGCATTTCATGTTTGGAAAGTTTGAACGTCTTTCCTCGCTGCGGCGCGAGCTTACCCTTCTGCTCTCCGGCCGTAGAGGAGTCAAACATATGCAAGCCGTGGTTCTCTGAAATCTTCAGGAACGCATACTCGACCTGATATTCCCGGTACCTATCTACGATAGTCCGAACGGCGGAAATTTCTTCCTTGTTGAACTTCTTAACCTGCGCATGGAAGACCAAGCGGATCGTGTCTCCTTTTTGCCAGTTCATCCTCTTCTGAATTTTTTCAATGGTTTCACCGAGAACCGAAGTCAACGCCTCGCAGTAGGCTTCCGTGACAACTGCCTTCGAAGTATTCGAGACAATATAACTGCCATCCCCAGAGAAAACGGTGGTAATTCCCATGATTCGTTGGTTTTCAGCGCCACGCTCCTGTCCGATATTCGCGCTGCCGATCCCGATTACAAGTTCGTGGGAAAGGGTCGGGGAGGATTTTAGAAGCCACGGAACGCCACCCATCTTCGCGTAGCAGGCCAACGCCATATTGTTAAGCGAGTATCCGAGTGAGTAATCAGATTGCTCCAAAAGTTCTATCGTGAAATCCTGAACAGGAACCTGATGCAAGAAAAAGAGGCTTTTCCCGATATAGTAAGGATTTTCCGTGACACTGAGCTTCTTGAAGGACTGCCGGACCTGAACGAGTGCCAGATCCCAACGCCCACTCTCATCGGATTTCTTTCGGATCGCGGCCTCAATGGCGCTCTTGTATGCGTCCACACTGTCGTTGGAGGTCGTGAATACTTCAACGCGACTGGTCCCAAGCGAGAACTTTCCTTCAAGGCCACTGCTGAAATACTTGCTTCGCGAAATACCTTTCAGGAACTTCCGTACAAACTGTTCGACACGGCCCTTGTCATGCTGTGCGCAGATCACGCAGACCGATGGGTCGTTCCTGTCGAACGTTCGCTTCGTATATGGACCGTACTGAGTGAGCCCCTTCTCAGCCCAAGTGGCCTCACCGTTGTCGTTGAAGACAAAAACTGCCTTTTGAATCTGCCCGCACTGGCTCTCAATATCCGGTGAGTCTTTCACTTCAATGGGCGTCGCATCGATCAGCGGAATGGCTCTCGACTGAATGTAATTTTTAAGTGCGCCGATGCGGGCCTTCTTGTTCTTGCCGCCATTGAATGTGGAGACAGCTTTCCGGATGCGTTCCAGGATGGCGTCCTTTCGTCCGCCATGCGTATGCAGGATGTAATCGTCGAAGTTAACTCGGCTGGCCTCAAGATATACATCTTTCGCATTAACTTGCACTACCTGCTCGTCAGGCCGTTTAACCGATATTACTTCACCGTTACATTCTCTCACTGACCCCAGAAGCTTTCGGTATCCGTCGTCTTGTTCAGCAACAACATAGCGCCCAACAAGATCGAACCCGGCGCTCAGGAAGTACAGACAGTTCTCTTTGAGCACCCGACGCGTTGTGCAGTCAATAACAAGGTGCGGATGGCCCTTAACGATGCGCGTCTCGATTGTGTACTTAGCACAAATTTTAAACGGGTAAGCATCGCCGAGAATCGGAACCAGAAGATTGTCTTCCGGCTTTGCGCTCACCAGCACGATGGGCGTAAAGCCGAAGGGATTCCGGCCCAAACCTGCGAGATGTTTAGTCAGACCATCCTTTACCAGCGAGCAGAATATACTGAAATTATCCTTTAACGTGATCGTGCGTGGCGCCCCGGGTACGGGATATACTCCATCCCCCGAAAAGATCAGGATTTTATCGCCTTGGCGACGAAAAAAGTGCGTTAATCCGTATTGCGCGCGAAGGCTATCCAGAGTCTCCTTGTTATAGGGAATCTGGAGAGCCTTCAGCTCCGCATCGGGGATTCTGAGTGGAAATGCATTCAGGAAGACTGACAAAACTCTATCCTTTCTTTGTTCGATGCTCGCGCCCCTCTTGTGCGAACAACGCTCGTAACAAGCGGCTCGAAGAACGAGCCGCCGGCGACCGCAGGGAACACACTTGATTCCTGATTAAGTGTATTTGATTCCACTGATTCTTCCAACGAATTTTACTAGCTTCCCATACAATGCTTCATATTTACCAAGCATTTCCTCGTAAGCCTCTAAGTTACTTACTTCGTCTTTAAGCGCTTTTCGGGTAATTTCGTCACTTTCAGATTTGAACGTTTTTATATCCACAACCAAATTAGACTCCATTAATGGACTGTACACGCTTAGAACGTAGTCAATCTTTCTGTCTAAATCATCAAAACTTGCTGCTTGTCCTTCAATCTCCTCAGCGGAGCTCTGACCTGCTTGATGCTTTAGCTCGTATTCAATTTCGAGATCGGTTGCATTCATTGCTTTCGATAGTGAATGAATAAGATCTAATAACATTTCCTTGTTCGTGTCCCAAATCCGATTCTTATTCGCTGTCCTCTGAGCATCGAAGTGTATCGAAACCGCGAAGAGAGTAGCAGCAGCAATTATAATATTTGTTGCATGACTAAGATCAAACTCAAAACTTAGGCAGTAATATACATATACGCCGGATACCCCAACTGCAATCCCCAAAATTATCCCGGCAGTAAATTTAAGCACTATTTCTCCATACACATAACAGTATTGTTAGATAGAAAGCGTCCGCATTTCACATTTAGCTATTTTCCTATCATGCCCCATAGGCCGCGTAATTCGTGACGTAGAACGTATCAGCGTAGAAAAGGTAGCACAAAATTCGAAAAATTTCCTCGTGTAGACTGCTTGGCGAAAACATGCTGCCCATATAGCCAGCTAACTGCTGATTAGAGAACGTTTTACGCTCGACTAACCCAAATTTAAAGCCTGCAAATCCCTCGGCGTGGCCCCCAAGTCCCTCCAATTCTCCGGATGGCAGGAAAACAGTAGCACCTGGTGTCGGCGGGCGGCGTCGAACAGGATGCGTTTCATCTGGTCCAGGCGCTGGGCGTCGCTGTGGACCAGGGCGTCGTCCAGGATGATGAGTGTGGGTTTGCCGGCTTCGCGCAGCAGGTCGGCGTAGGCGAGGCGACTGATCAGACCCATCTGTTCCCGGGCGCCGTAGCTTAGGGACGGCAGGTCGCCCTGCTCTTCTCCCGTGCCCAGGGGGCGGGTCAGGGTGGTGGGCATGAGGTTTTCGTCCACACTCAAGTGGGCCTGGGGGAACAGCAATTTCAGGTAGTGGTTCAGGTGTTTCTGCAGGGGCGCCTGCAACTGACGGGTCAGGGCCTGGCGTTTGTCTTTGAGCAGGTTGAGCAGCAGGTCCAGCGCCTGGGCGCGTCGGGTCAGTTCGTCCCGGCGCTGGGCCAGGCGTTGGTTGATCTGTGCTTCTTCATCGCGCTTTTCTTCCAGGCCCTGGGCGCCCTGCTCTTCCAGGCGGACTTGAAGGTCGCGTATGTTTTGCGCCCGCTCTCGCGCCTGGGTTTCCATTGCATTCGCGGACCTTGTAAAGCGTTCGATGTCCTGTTCAAGCACGTCGGGCTGCGCGTCATCAATCTGCTTTTGCCGGGCGTCGATGGCGGTGGTGAGCTGATGCTCCCGGGCTTTGAGTTCGGTCAGTTCTTGATTGGCACGTTCTTCGCGCGCTTTGCGCTCCGGCGCTTGTAGTTCAGCGTTGAGTTTGTCCCATTCGGCATTGGCGTTGGTGCTGGCCTGCTCTGCCAAGCCCTGTTGCTGTTGGTGTTGGTTGAGCGCGTCCTCGGCTCGCTTGAGTTCGGCGCGGGCCGCTTCCAGGTCCGCTTCGGCGTTTTCTTCCGAGATTATGTCCGCTTGCACCTCGGGCAATTGCTTCAGCTGCGCGCGCAGTGCGTCCAGCCGGGCGCTGTCCTGCTCGGCCGTCGTGCGTAACGTGTCGACGCCTTTGGGGGCGAGGATATCCAGCCGCGCCTGATCGCGCTCGATGGCCTGGGCCAGCCGCTGGCTTTCAGCGGCGCGCTGCTCGCCCTCTTCCAAGGTGGCGACGCCGAGGCGGCGTAGCAGGCTGCTTTGCTCGGCCTGCAGGGCTTCCTGCTGACGCTGCAGGTCCGCCACGTCGGTGCCGCCGGGCTGGATGCGCAAGCGGCCGACGCCGGGGATGCGCAGGTCTGTCGCTTCCACCAGAAGGGTTTCTCCCTGGCCGGTGACGGTGTCGTCGCCGACGGTGATGGATTTTTCCGGCTCCAGCTCGTAGTTCAACCGGGTCGCGAGGGCTTTCTGGCGGATCACCAGTTCCGCCAGCGCCTGCTCGGTGCGTTTCAGTTGGGCCAGCGCGGCCGGGTCGATGTCTTTGGCGGGCTGTTGTGCGTGCAGCCCTTTCAAGGTTTCTTGCAGTTCGGTGGCCTGTTTGAGAGCGTCCGCCTGTTGGCGTTGGCGTTCGGCCAGCTCATCAATCTGTTGTTGCAGCCGGGCTCGCGCCGCCTGATCGCGGGCTTGCTCGCGCCGGCTCCGGGCCCGCTCGTAGGCTTGCTCGGCGTCGGCACGGCGTTTTTCCAGTTGGGGCCGGCGGTCGCGGCATTCCTGCAGTTGCGCTTCGGCCCTGGCTTTGTCCTCGGCGCGTTGGGTCAGTTGGTGCTGCTGGTTTTCAAAGTCTTGCAGTTGCTGGCGATACACCGCCTGGCTTTGACGGCAGCTGTCCAGAGCCTGCTCGTCCTGTCGCTGTTCGCTCTGCCAGCGCTGAACTTCGCTCAGTTGGCGTTTTGCGGCGTCGGCCTTTCGGTTTTGTTCTTCCCAGGGGCGGGCGGCGTCAATGGTCTGTTTCTGTTCGATCAATACGCCGAGCTGATCCACCTGTTGGCGGTACTGTTCGACGGACTGATTCAGGGCCTCGAGGCGTTCCTGGCTTTGCCGGTAGTCCTCCTGCACTTTTTTGTAGTCTTTGGTTTCCTTGCCGGTGGTGGTCAGCAGTTCGGCGCGCGCTTTTTCCACCCGGGCGATCAGTTCGTCGCCGCCGCTGCTGGCCACTTCGCCCAGGCTCTGGCCCAATGCCGACTGCAGGTGTTCGCCGGCGTGGTTGACCGGCCCCTGAATGTCCTGCACCGCACCCTGCTCCACCCACAACAGGCCGGGGATGCCCCAGTGTTCAGCTTTGCTGGCGCCGCGCCCAGGGAATTGATAGCCGAGCATCTCGGCCAGTTTTTCTTCGGCCTCTTCGCCGCTGAAGTGCTGGCTGCCGACTTTGAGGTCGCAGCGCTTTTTGCCGAGGAAACGTTTGTTGAGCGTCCAGTGCTCGCCCTGCCAGTCGAATTCCAGTTCGATTTCCGGGGTGGCGGAGGTGTCGCCCCAGGGCTGCAGGTCATCCACGCTATTGGATTTGTAGCGCTCGAAAAAGGCGGCGCGGATGGCGCGCACCAGGGTGCTTTTGCCGGACTCGTTGGGGCCGACGAACAGGTTGATGCCGTCGGTGAGATCGCGGATTTCCAGGGGCTGGCGGAACTGCTTGAGTTGGTCGAGACGCAGACGGGTCAATTTCATTGTTCGCTCTCCGTCCGTTCGCTCTCGGAAGTCGTGCCGTTTTCACGCAGCATGCCGGCCAGTATCGCCAGGGCCGTGCGGGCGGTGTCAGCATCTTCGCTCTGACCCTCCTGCCGCTCGCGCAGCTCGCCAATCACTTCGCCCACATAACCGTCGGCGTGCAGTGCGGCGATATCGTCCTCGGTGGGTACCAGGTTCAGGCCGGACAGATGGGCCTGAAAGCTGCGATGCCGCGCCTCGGCGGCGCTGAAGTATTGCAGTAGCGATTGATAGCCGGCCAGGTCCACTTCGCCGTCCAGAGTCAGGGCCACCACCGAGCGCGGCGGCAGTGCATCCAGCTCGCTCATCAACCGTTCGATATCGCTGGCCACGGCCAGGGTGCTCTGATGCTTTATCCACTGGAACTGGCCGATGGTATGGGGCTGCACCCGGGGCTCGGTACCGGGCCGCTCAATATCGACAATTAAAGCCTGGCCAGCGCCGTTGTCCTTGAATCGCTCCTGCTCCGGGGTGCCACTGTAGCGGGTGCGGGCGTCGATGGTTTTGTAGCCGTGCCAGTCCCCCAGAGCGAGATAGTCCAGCCGGGCGGTGACGGCCCGGTCGGCGGCAATGGGGTTGGTGGAGTCGATTTCCTCGGCCAGTTGGCCCTCGACACTGCCGTGAGCCAGGCCGATGCGCAGCAGGCCTTCGGGGGTGTCGGCACGATCGAACCATTCCGTGAGGTCGTTGTAGGTCTGCCGCTGGGTCAGGGGCGCGGGCAGCACGGCAAAGCCCAGGTCCTGATAGACACGGACCTCCGGTGTCAGCAAGAGGTCCACATTATCCGGTACCGCGTTCAGGCGCTGGGCCCGGCTCCAGACGCTCTCCGCCAGGGCGGCGTCGTGGTTGCCGGGTAGCAGCAACCAGGGGCCGGAGAAGCTGGCCATGGCCTGAAAGGTGCGATGGATGGTGCGGTCCGAGACGGTCTGGGCGTCGAACACGTCCCCGGCGACCAGCACGGCATCGACAGCCTGTTCGGTGGCCAGCGCGGCCAGCGTCTCGATGGCGGTAAAGCGGGCGTCCGCCAGAATAGAGGCGTCTTCTTCGGCGAAACGGCTGTATTGGCGGCCGATTTGCCAGTCGGCGGTGTGGAGAAAGCGGGGCATGGGGCCGGTCCCTGTGGTTTGAATCGAGATTGCGATGCCAAGAGAGAGTGTACCGGAGTTGTCGGGGTTGCCATAGGGTTGGGGGATGACGACCGCTGGGTGGCAGGGTTTGGGTGGGAGATTGTCGGCATGGCTGCTTGACGGTGTTGGGTGGCTTGTGGATACTGCCTGAAAACGAACACGGACCTGCTTTCATGGATACGGCGCGCCGACAATTGGATCATCTGATTGAGCAGGGGGCGCTCGCTCCTGCTGATTACCAGCGCGCGGCCACGTTGCTCGGCCTCTATCCTTCCCTGCCCCGCTGGCAACGTTTCCTCGATCATCTTCTGCTTTGGCTCAGCGCGCTGGCGCTTGGCTTTGCGCTGCTGTTTTTTATTGCCTACAACTGGACCGAGCTGGGTCATCTGGGCCGGTTTGCGCTGGTTGAGCTGGCGCTGCTGATCGCCGTGAGCGCTTATGCCTGGAAAGGTGGACGAGGGTTGGTGGCGAAAGCGGCGCTGTTTGCGGCGGCATTGGCGGTGGGCGGTTTACTGGCCCTGTTTGGTCAGACCTATCAGACCGGCGCGGACCCCTGGCAGCTGTTTTTTACCTGGAGCCTGATGATTCTGCCCTGGGCGCTGATTGCCCGGTTGCCCGCGCTCTGGGTATTGGTGATCGGGCTTTGGAACCTCGCCGCCCTGCTCTATCACGGTACCTTCGGCTCCGTCTGGATTCTGACCGGGGAAACCAGCCTGGCCTGGGCGCTGCTGGTCATCAACGCCCTGAGTTTGACCGGGTGGGAGCTGGCGGCGCGCCGATTGACCTGGCTCGACACCGGCTGGCCTCAGCGCCTGATTGCCGCCGGCGTCGGGATGGCGGCCACCTTATTGGTTCTGATCGGCAGTTCGGACACCCTGGTCAGTGGCGAGCTACTGATCTACGCCCTGGTGCTGGCGGCCATTTACGGCGTTTACCGGCACCTCAAACCCGACCTGTTTATGCTCGCCGGCGGCTGCCTCTCGGTGATTGTGGTCATCGACGGCTTGTTCATTGCCCACACCGATCTTCAGGAAGACAGCGTCTTTTTTCTGCTTAGCGCCCTCACCATCGGCTCGACCACAGCCCTGGTGAAGTGGCTGATTCATCTGAACCGGCTTATGCACCATGACCCAGAACACTGACGCATCGCGCCGCCTCACCGAAGCCGGTATCGACCTTCAACCGGGCAACGATCAAGGGCCGGTGATTCCCTGGTACCTGCTTGTCCTTCAGGGGATCGGTGGCTGGCTGGCCGCGCTGTTTCTTATGGGTTTTCTCGGTTTGGGGTTTATTCAAGCCCTGGATAAACCGGCCATCGCGCTGGCGTTGGGTTTGTTGCTGATCGGTGGCGCCTTTGGTTTATTGCGTCACCGACAGAGCGTTTTTCTGGAGCAGTTGGTATTGGCGTCCAGCCTCGCGGGTCAATTGCTGGTCGCCTATGCCATCGCCTACTGGCTCGATGATATCAACGCCCTGTTCTGGGTGGGAATGTTGATTCTGCATTCAGCCCTTGCCTTGCTGATGGCGAGTCCGTTGCACCGGATATTTTCCGCCTTGTTTGCGGGCGTATCCCTGTTTTTTCTCGGCGTGGAAACGGGAGCCGTGTACGGCATTCCGCCCGTCGTACTGGGCATCACCTGCGTACTTTGGCTGAACGAATTTCACTACCCTCAGCACCGCAACGCCCTGAAGTGTATCGCCATGGGACTGACCCTCGGGCTGTTGATCATGCAGTACCTGATCCGTTTTCCCGAGCTGGTGGAAGACAGCCTCTCGATCGCCTGGTTACCCCACTGGCTGGGCGAGTGGCTGACCGGCGCCACGCTTGGCTATCTGGCCTACCGGGTGATCCGCGTGAACCAGATGGAGCTGACGGGACGCGCATTGATTATCAGTGCGGTCACCTTGGTGCTTCTTTGTCTGGCCTCATCTTATGCTTTCGGTCTGACTCAGGGCGCGGCGCTGATTGCGCTGGGGTTTGCCATCAGCCACCGGATCGTGATGGGGCTTGGCATACTCTCTCTGCTGTTTTCCATTTCCACCTACTACTACCGCCTGGACCTGACCCTGCTGGAGAAATCCTTCACTTTGCTGACTCTCGGGCTGTTTTTTCTCGCTGTACGCTATGGTTTGAATCGTTGGTCGGCCAGCCACTCTGGAGACGTAACCGATGCGTAGGGGAATTGCGCTGGTGACCGCCGCGGCCATATTGGTGCTCGTCAATTTTTCCATTTACGAAAAGGAGCAGCACCTCGCCCACGGCGAAATCCTATATCTTGAGCTCGCTCCGGTGGACCCGCGCTCGCTGATACAGGGGGATTACATGACGCTCCGTTTTGAGATCGGCGATCAGATCCGTGACGCCGTCCGCTCAAACGGACAGGCCGACGGTGAACCCGACGACACTTCCGAAGGCTACGCCATCGTGCGTCTGGATGAGCAGAGTATCGCGCACTTTGTCCGACTCGCCGCGTCAAACACCGCCCTTGAGGAAGATCAGCGCGCCCTGTTCTATCGTCAACGTAACGGCCGGATTCTGTTCGCCACCAACGCCTTCTTTTTTCAGGAGGGGCAGGCGGAGCGTTATGAGGCGGCCCGCTACGGGCGGTTTCGGGTGAACGAGCAAGGCGAGCCGTTGTTGGTAGGGTTGCATGATGAGGGGTTGAAACCTCTAGCCCCTGACAACGCCAAGTAGAGGCGAATCAACTAAAGCCGTACCGCTCAAGGGTAAACCGGGCTTGACGGGAAAGATTCGCAGCGCAATCGAAGCTTCGACACACAACTTACAAGATCAATCAATATGCGTTAATCAGTCCTCTACTACCGTAATCGTAAACACCTCTTCGTACACCCCGTAAATTGCCGAGGCACCGGCGGGTATGGAGAGCGTACCACCAATGTAAACCGGTTCGGCCTCTTCAGATGTACCAGGTTCACCCCCGATATGGCTCAAACTCAAGTCAACGGACACTGTGTCATTTCCAGAACTGCTAAGCAGAGCCCCTGACAGCACTCCGGTTGCCGGATCGAACACTCCGCCTCCACCGCTCAGAGAGAGCGTGACAGTTGTACCCGATACGGCCGTCACCGAACATCGAGCCGGCTGAGAAGCTCCCGCCAATGCAAGCCCACTGCCGCCTGTGATCGTGGCGACGGCAGAGGCCTCGGCCAGCAACTGAACTGCTCCCCCCTCGCTGTCTCCGGCGATGAGGATGGCCCCGAAATTGAGATTGGTATCGCAGTTGACCTCCAAAGCCGGCCCTGTATTGACGATTACCGGTAGATCACTGGCCTGCCCCCAGGAAAAACGTGTTGCCGACAGTGCACACACAAGGAAAGCACCGTATAACGCTCTTCTTGACAGAGTCATAGTGGCTCGACCTCCAACACTATATTGGTTCCAGCGGCGCCGTGTTGACCAACTCCTCTTAACCGCAGGGTACCTCCGATGGTGACTCGAGCTCGACCACTAGCGGGCAATCTCCCCTCCCAAAGTCCGGGCATGACCTGACTCCAACGAGCACCTTCACCGGCCAGAACAACATTTTCCAGTAACTGAGCCACCGGTCGACGTCCCCCTGAAGTCAGTTCCACAGACGGCTGGCTCAGCCGTATCTGAACCCGTTGATCGCTCTGACCACACACTAATACCTCGCCAGGAGTCGGGTCACGCACGATGAGTACCGCATCCCCCTGCCTGACGCTTGCATCAGGATCAATATAGAGATAACTCGTCACCCCATAAGGTACCCGAACATCACCGAAATCCAGCGGATGAACCACCGTTAAGCTGGGAGGCATACAGGTCTCGGCAGGAGTCTTCTCTCCGGACGCATTAGTCGATACAACGGAAAATGCAAAACTGATCCACAGTAGAACAATATTGGGGATTCGCGTCATGGATCAGCCCTCACCGAATCATCAACGACATGTGCAATGATTTCATAATGAGCCGACATCTTGGTCAGGGCCCAATACTTAACGCCCATCGATTGCAATGCACTCTCCCAGCGAGCCCGTTCCTCTTCAGTCAACCAAGTGGTTACCACCCGGTACCAAAGCCCGTCATCCAGAGTCACCTTTACAAGCCAGACGGGCTGACTCAGCTCTGTCGCGATGCTCCGCGCCCGGGTCCAACCATGCTCCAGATCCCGAAAGCTTCCCATCACCAATTGCGCGCCCCCATCCCCTATAGCGTCGCTTCCCGATACCTCTTCGGGGTCCGCCTCGCCCGTCGTTCTCTGATCCCGGATTCGCTGCTTCAAAACCTCAGGTCGACGCTCTTTATCGTCCGGCGCGAGCAACAATATATCTTTGGACACAAGAAGGTTCCCGGATGACAGGAAGGCTTCTACTTGAACCGATTCAATAGGGCTTTCCTCTACGCTCTGATCAGGCTGAATTCGAACCCGATATTTTCCCGGAGGGATCAGATCAAACAGATAGGAGCCATCATACTGTGTCTGCTGCACGGCATAAGTCTGGGTCGATGAAGTCGGCGACGGGATCTCAGAACCAGATCGAGCATCAATATAGGCCGCAGTCAGCATGCCTTCATTCCAACGCAATGGCAGCTCTGAGGCCCCTTTTGCGCCATCGGGAAGTCGCTCCAAGGCCAAAGATACACTGGCCAAACCAGACTTCACGCCGTTCCGTTCAACCAATACGCGTCCCGAGATCTCTCCGGACTCCACCAGTGAGATCTCGGCAGGATAAGGCTGGCCAGGCCGGGGCGTGAACGTAATACCGCCTTGGGCAGGCACCAGGAACGGATCTGAAATAGATGCAGGGGCAACCCGCAAAGTGACGGGACTATGCGTATCCAGGCCGTTCAAGTAGGTTCTCCCCTGATCGCTGGTCTTTGGTGCTCGACGTCCTTCTCCGGCCAGAACTTCTGCCCCCAATACAAGCTGATCCCGGCCGCGATCAAAATTCCCATCTTGATCCACGTCGTGGTAGACCCGAACATCCGCTGCGCCACGCTCGGCCGAAGGTACAGAAGAAAAGTGCAAACGACCTCTACGGCTCATACCAAAAGAAAAGTTCAGGCCAAGTCCCGCGACGTAGCCACCATCGCGTCGGCTGGAATACATCGCCCGTGCGCGGGCGTAACGGAAGTCCCGGGAGAGACTGAGTGACCCGGTCCAGCCTGGGTCGCCCACTATGTCCAGTGTTCGTTGGGCGCTGACGGCCAGATTGGTGCGCTCTCCCAAATGCCAATTACCCAGTACCCGGGTATTTCGCCACGCCTGCGTATCAATATCATAGCGCCCGTCCAAAGATAAGCGCAGCCGCCCTACGTTCATGGACGCGCCGGGAAGCCAAGCCCGACGCTGGGGCTCCTTGTTCTGGGCGCCCAAGAACCGCCGCCACTCCAGTTCCTGGTTGACATACACGCTACCGAGACGAAAGCGCGCGCCAGCTCTCGTGGACAACTCTCCACTATCATCCAGAAACTGCCAGCGCTCACCACTGCCATAAAGTGTCAAAGACTGACGCCCCAATGTCACAGGCAGACTTGCCCGCACCCTGGACTCACTGTCCAGAGCAGAGGCCCCATACGTTGCTCTGCGTGAAAAAAAATTGTCATACACACTGTGTCGCCAGCTCAGGTTCAGTGAAGCAAGCGCGGTACTTCCCCCCACACCCCATGCATTGCCTTTTTCCGACGTGTCGAGTGACGCTGTCTGGGTGGCACCATCCAGTTCCAGTGCAATACCCGGCAGAGACAAGCTCGCACTTACACCTTGTGTATCAAATAATGAAGCATCCTCAAGATAGCTACCAGGAGCCCGGCTGGCGAACAGTCCGATACTGGCATGGCGCCCCAGACCAAGATCTCCTTCCACTGAATACACTCTTTGATTCTCTTCAAGATCACCCTGAGGCATCGATAGCATCGATTCCAGTGTACGGCGTTGATGTTCACCGGCAAATGCCCGCCAGTGCAGCTCTCCTGGGCGTGTTATCGTGTTTCCTACGGTATAGTCCCGGGATTCCTCCCGAATTTGACCTTCTGGGCCAATAAACACCACGCGAAAATCGTTGCGACCAAATAGCAGGGGAATGTCTTCGAAGCGGTAACGGCCATCGGGGCTTACCTTGGAAAACCTCAGTAAGGTCGACCCTCGGTAGAGCTCCACCTCCCACTCCGCTGGCGCATCACCCTCTATCGTGGTCTGGTCGAACTGGTCGGGGCGATCCAATGGATAGTTGCTCACTACACCGCCCCGTCCGGACAGGGTCCCCACTAAAGGGACTGCTGCTCCGTTCACATCGCCCAAATAACCAAGGGTCAGTCCGGGAATGCCCCAAGCTCCCCCTTTCGGCGACTCCTGACCCATTCGCAAGCGAGCGTCTTCCAGTTCATCCTGATCTCCCCGAAAAAACAGTGTCCCAGTGTTATACGCGAGCTCACTGACCAGCAATCCATCATATTCAAGGTCGTCAGTGCTGGACGCCACAAGGTCCGACTTCATACTCTGGTGAAAGTAATCAAGGTTCAGATCGCCAGCCAGCCTACCCACCGGCCGATAAGGGAACTCAGCTTCTGGTGGTGGATCTGTAACGGCCTCATTGAGCAAACGGTTGCGACGGCGTTCCCGCTCCCGTGCAATATCCAGGGGCAAAGGTCCACTAGCCTTGAACACCAGACGCTGATGCTTTACATCAACGTCAAGCGAGACCGGGAACATTCGAGCAAGCAGATCAGCGCTGATATACAACTCGTTGTGAACCCAACGATACTCGCTTGAAGGTAGCTGCCCTTGTTCACGTCCCACCCGCCAACTGCCCGTCACATGGATTTCGAAGGGCACATTACCAGGATGGCGGCGCCCCTGAACCGAACCATCGTCATCTATCTGATGCTCCGCATTTATCGCATACAGTATTTCTGCCATCAGAACCAGCGGAGCGCCCAGACCTTCAGGCAATATGGTCGGCACCAGCCCCGGGAGAGCCTCTCCCTTATACCAGGGGGTAAGCAAGTATTCTGATTCATGGATGCGCGGATCATCAGCCAAGGCGAACGCCGCAAAAGCCAGAAGCAACCCTGCCAGTGAAAGCGAGCTCACCGCCCGCCCTAATTGGGGTATGGATACCGATCGGGGAAAGTAGAAACAAGGGCGCCTGACCACCAGCTCAATCCGCGCACCGAGTCACCGCTGTTACGTCATGCACCATTTCATCCGTGACGGATAGACGCACGCAAAGGGAAGCATTGTTCGGAACTTCATTGGCGGGCACGTGAGCTGAAAAATGACGACGATCATTTTCCGTATAAAGACTAATCGCTGGCCCCGGCCAACGCGATAGAACCGTTCCCAAAGAGCTCATAGCCAAAATTTCCGTTTCAGCGATCAGACTGGTCTGACCTTTGCGAATAACCGTGAAGTCGATAACCGCATCCCTCCCCTTACGCTGACGACGCAAGGCCTCAAGGTCGCCGCCTTGCGGTTCAACTTGATGACGATAGAGTATGCGTACCGCCCGGGCAACCCGAACCGGAATGACGACCTTGATACCGTTATCCGTTTCGGTTGTCACACTCTCGCTGGGGGTTGCGTCGCTGTCGCCGACCGAAGCAACCGTCAGGTGCATCCGGTACTCACCCGGGGGGAGATCTCTTGGGGGGCGTGCTGCCACCCTTACCTGTTGACCTCGACCGGGCTCCGCCACAAAGCGACGAGGGCCAACTCGCACGAACTCCACTGCAGTCCCCTCACTGCTGGCGGGGTCCGCAGCGACCAATAGGCCGTCAGGTTGCTGCACGAAAAAGCTGTTACTGACTTCAAATGTTGTAAGCCGATCGCCGGTAGTGCCCACCAAGATTGCGGCGGCGCGCTGCTGATCACTCAGCACCACGGTTCCCGGAGACAGCATTAACGATTGTGCCTGTGTGAGCAGGGAAAACAGAGCCAATCCCAACCCGCTAACTACTCTATAAGCTGGCTTCATAGGTACCCTTAATCAGCCTCCTGAACGCCGACAACGACGTGCCTGGCGGACAGAAGGCCAATCCTCAGTGGTTTATTCTGTGACGGTCAGGGTAATTGTGTCCGAGGTGTAGGTTCCAAAGGTGTTATTCTGAGGAACTGTCAAGGAACCACCGATGTAAATATCTTCAGCGGCAATGCCGGTGGCTTTGGATAAGGTTATGTCGGCGAGCATGGTATCCGATGAACCTGACTCGGTGAGAGTTACGCCGGCCAATGTGTCAGTGGTGAAGGTTGCGGAGCCGTCGCTGAGTGCTGCGGTCGCGGTGGTTGCGCCCGTCACGCTGCAGGTCAGCACTGAGCCTCCCGTCACGACCAGGTTCCCCGCGGTGGCTGCCGTTTCACCAGTGGCGGCGGCAACTGTCACCGTGTCGCCCCCTGCATAACCTGAAGGTACAGCGATTGTGCCAAAGTCAACGTTGCCACTGGCACAATCTACAGAAAGACCTTCCTCCAGTGCCGCCGTCGCGGTAAACGTATCGGTAGCATCGACCGCCAGAGTATGACCTGCGCTCAACATCAAGCCAGATGCCAGAAATATTGCACTTAATTTAGCCCGTTTCATCATGGTGATTCACCTCATTGTTATAAAAAATAGCGAGTATCATTCAGATACTCCTCATTACACGCCAGACTCCATGCCGGCCGATAAGGCACACCTGTTTTGCGGGAATATATAGATGAAAGAAGGGCGACAACGCGCAGGGACTCGCATTCATATGCAGTATAAACGTGGCGGCCCCTCGATCGTAGGATATATATCCGTTAGACAGGTGGCTTTGCGTCACCGGCTTTCACCGGTTTTGCCTTTTTCACGCGGGCTCTCAACGATACCCTCGTGCAGAACGACCCATCGGTCGTTTGAACTACGTATTCTTTTTAGATCATTTTTTATCCAAAGTCAAATTTATGTGCCAATAACATAAGCCCATCTTAGCAGTAATAGGCGTCGCTAAACCAAGCTGTAGCTTTCTTACACCGCAATCCAACCCTGTGTTTTCGGGGCGCCAGGCGGTATCATTCACCTTTTACGAGTCGTTCTGGAGAAGCCTACCGCCTCATGACCGCGCTTAATCGGACATTGGCCATCATGTTTGCCGACGTTTCCGGCAGTTCCGCGCTTTATAAGCGCCTGGGCAACCTGCTGGCAAAACGCTCGGTGGACGGCGCCATCGAGATCATGACTCAAGTGACCGAGGGCTATCAGGGGCATGTGGTCAAAACCCTCGGTGACGAGGTGATGGCCCGCTTCGATACCGCTCAGGCCGCCTGCGACGCGGCCGTTGCCATGCAGCGCGAAGCCCGCCACGCCGGGGTGGCCCTGCGTATCGGCATCGCCTTCGGCCCCGCACTGCTGGATGACAACGATGTGTTCGGAGAAGCCGTCAACGACGCGGCCTTCGTCTCCAAGGTGGCCCGCGCCAACCAGATTGTGCTCACCCAGACGCTGGTGGACGAACTTCAGGGCGCCATGCGTGAGCAGTGCCAGGAATTCGACCGGGTGGCCGTGAAGGGCGAAACCCGGCACAGCCTGATTTACCGCCTGCAGTGGGAAACGCCCACCCAGAGCCACAGCGCCACGACGGTGATGTCGATCGAAGAGATCGCCGGGAAAATGAGCCGCTATCAGCTACACCTGACGCTGGGTGACGAGCAACTGACCATCCACCCCGAACAGACGCCCTATATCATCGGCCGAGACCCGATCAAGGCTCATCTGCACATACAGTCTGGCCTCGCTTCCCGGGATCACTGCCATGTGATTTTCCGGCGCGGCAAGTTTGTGCTGGTGGACCACAGCACCAACGGCACCTACGTCTCGGGCCCGGATCAGCCGGAAATTTACCTGCGCCGGGAGGAGTTTCCGCTGTTCGGTTCGGGCACCATCTCTATCGGCCAACCGGCGGAGCGTGCCGGTGAATGGCTGATTCACTACCAACTGTAACCACGACCGCCTGACATTCATCGACTGCCGGACCTTGCCATCGTGACCGACGCCAAAAACACACCACGCCCCGCCGGATTGCTTCGCCGTTTCGCCGCCATGGTGTATGACAGCCTGCTGCTGATTGCCGTGGGACTGGCCTACGGCGCGCTGGTGACGCTGCTCAATGTACTGATTCAGGGTGCACCGGCCGAGCGCGAAGCCATTGAGTGGGGTTATTGGCGATTTCCCGTGTTCATCGGGCTGATTGCGGTATGGGTAGGCTTTTTCTACTACTTCTGGGGACGCTCGGGACAGACGCTGGGCATGCGGGCCTGGCGATTGAAGCTGACCGACGCGGCTTCCGGTCAGTTGCCGGCGCCCCGGCAACGACTGACGCGAGGGCTGCTCGCGCCCTTGTCGCTACTTCTTGCTGGGCTGGGTTATTTCTGGCTGTGGGTGGACCCGAAAGGCCACACTCTGCACGGGCGCCTGAGCGGCACCCGTGTGTGGTTGATGCCCAAGGAGCCCAAGACGTAGTCCTGCCGGCTTGCTGCTGTTTAATGGTGGATGATGGCCTGCGGCCTTATGCCACCCTACCGCCCGGGAATGGGAGCGTTACCGGGTACGGCTTAGCAGGAGCAGGCCGAAGGCGGCGCAGGCGGCAATGGGGATCAGCACCGCCAGCAGTGGCGGGAAACCGAACACCAGGCTGGAGGGCCCAAGCAGGCTCTGGGTCAATTGGAAGGCGATACCGAACACCACGCCGGTGAAAATGCGCTGGCCCATGGTCACTTCCCGAAGCGGACCGAAGATGAACGAAATCGCCACCAACACCAGGCTCACCGTCGCCAGGGGTTGCAGGGCTTTTTCCCAGAAAGCCAACCGGTATTCGCTGTTCTCCAGTTGTTGTTCCGCCAGATAGTCCACGTAATAAACCAGATTGCGGATCGACAGGCCTTCGGGAGGCAAGGCGATGATATTCAGCAGATCCGGGGTCAGGTCGGTCTTCCAGCGCCGCAACGCGTAGGCGTCTACCCGGGTACCCTCTTCTTCGAAGTGGGTGACCGACACGCCCTCCTCCTGCCAATAACCCTGCTGAAACGTCGCCTGCTCGGCATAGCTGGCCTGTTCGAGTTGTCGCTCTTCATTGAACCGGTAACGGGTGATACCGTGCAGTATTCCGTTCGGTTGTACCGCGTTGAAATACAGAAACTCATTGCCTTCGCGGTGCCAGAGACCGCGCTCGGTATTCAGGGCCCGCTGCCCGCCCAATGCGACCGCACGCCGACTTTCTGCTACCTGATCCGTATAGGGGGTGACATATTCCCCCAGCACCAGACCGATGCCGATAAACACAAACACCGGCTTGAGCACCAGCCAGGTAATACGGACCACCGACACGCCGGCGGCTCGCATCACCACCAACTCGCTGGAACTTGCCAGCAGACCGAGGCCGGCCAGACAGCCGATCAGGCTGGCGTAGGGAATGTATTCATAGATGCGCCCGGGCATGGTCAGCGCGATATAGATCAACGCCTCGGACACATCATAGTCGGCGCGCAGGTCGGCGACCTCGTCGATAAAGCCGCCGATCAGATCCAGTGACAGGACCACCAGCAACACCAGGGCGATGGCCGCAAAAACGGTGCGGGCGATATAGCGACTGATCTTACGCATGCGCTGCCCTCCTCGACCGCCGCTTCTGACGCCCCAGCTTGAGGTTCTGCCAGCTCAGCATCAGCAGGGCAATGGCCAGAAACACGCCGTGCACCAACCAGAACCCCGGCATCAACGGGAAGCTGCCCGACTCCAGCGCGCCACGCAAACCACTCAGGGTCCCGAGATACAGCATGTAGAGCACAATGGCGGGCAACATTTTGGCGTAGCGGCCGCGACGCGGATCGGTGCGGCTGAACGGCACCGCCATCAGGGCCACCACCAGAACCAACACCGGCAGGGACAGCCGCCACTGCAGGGTCGTGCGCCGCTCGAGATCCTCCGCACCGATCAGTTCCGCCGTGCTCCAGGTATCGGACTGGCCGCGCATGCTCGCTTCGATATTGGGGGGTTTCATGTACTGGGCGAAGGTATCGAACTCGGTCACCTCGTAATCCGCCGCGCCGGGCTGCCCTTCATAACGTCGGCCATTGTGCAGGTACAGATAGCGCTGCTCGTACTCCGGGTGCATGGCCTGCTCGGCATACTCGGCCACCAGAACCGAATGCCGTTCGGCCCCCGCTTCGCGGCCGCCCTGTGCGACAAACAACGTCTGCAGGCGGGTGCGATCCTCGCTGACTTCGGTAATGTAGGCCATGGAGTTGGAGTCGCCCAACGCCTGAAAGCGACCCGGCTGGATGGTATCGAACTCGCTGCGGGTTCGCTGCTCGGCCAGAATGGTTTCGGTCGCGCGGGCGCCGGTGGGACTGATCCAGAGACTGAGCAGTCCCACCAGTACGGAGAGCATGACGGCGGGAATCAGGGTAATAATGACCAACTGCGCCTGGCTGATACCACAGGCCGACAGCACGACCATTTCGCTGTCGGTGTACAGTCGACCGTAGGCCAGCAGGATGGCGATAAAAAAGCCCAGCGGGATGATCAGCTCAAGAAAGCCCGGCAACCGGTAACCCATGATGGTGAACAGCACATCCACCGCCAGCTCACCGGCGGCCGCATCGGCCAGGTATTTGACAAAGCGACCACTCATGAAAATCAGCAGCAGTACACTGCTGACCGCCAGAGTCGTCACAAGGATCTCCCGATTGAGATAGCGAAAAATAATCACACACGCATCCCGTCTGTTGCTCGACCGGTCACTCTCGCCATGAGCGACCCCGAAAAAAAGACCGCCAATCCACCCCACACAATTTGCCCTGCGTCGCGGATCGCGTAAACTTGAGGCATCAGCCTGCGGCCGACTCCGAGGGGTGGCATTATCCCCTACTCGACCGCATTTGTCTTGACCTCTTGCCCACGTGGCCCGAGCCAACGTGGCAGAATGCAACCCTTAACGCAATGGAGTACCGCCATGCAAACCACGGCCAAAGTCGTCAATGCCTTAACCGACCGCAGTGACTGCCTGATTGTGACCGCCTTCGGAAATCAGCAGTGGTCTCCCGCCGCCGAGGCACTGGAGAACCAGGCCGGGCAGTTGGCCGCATTGTGCAAGCGCGATGGTTTCAAGGGCAAGGAAGGCGAAACGCTCCTGCTGTCCACTCCGGAGGGTACTTCCGCCAAACGCGTTCTGGTACTCGGCCTGGGCAGTGCCACACCCAAGGCCGCGAGTTTCCAGCGGGCCCTGGGCAAAGCGGTGGAGGCCCTGAAGAATACACCGGTCAAATCCCTGACCCTGTGCCTCAAGGGTGTTACGGTCGAGGACCGGGATCTTCGCTGGACGGCCCGACAGGTGGCCTACACTCTGGGCCTGAGCCAGTACCGGTTTACCCGCTTTAAAAGCCGCAACGTCGACCCTTCACCGTTCGCGCCCTCCAAAGTGACACTCGGCTGCGCCAAAAAATCCCAGACCGCCGAAATCGAAGCCGGTTTGCTCGAGGGCGTCGCCCTGGCCAAGGGCACCAATCTGACCCGCGAGCTGGGCGACCTGCCCGGCAACGTCTGCACACCCAGCTATCTGGCCACAGAGGCGCGCAAGCTGGCGCGCAACCAGAAAAAGCTGAGTGTGAAAGTGCTTGATGAAAAACAGATGAAGGAGCTGGGCATGGGCTCCCTCCTGTCCGTTTCTGCGGGCAGCGACGAGCCCGCCAAACTGATTGTCATGGAGTACAAGGGTGCCGCCAAAACCGAAGCCCCGGTCGTTCTGGTCGGCAAGGGCATCACCTTTGACACCGGCGGCATCAGCCTGAAACCGGGCGCCGGAATGGACGAAATGAAATTCGATATGTGTGGTGCCGCCAGCGTGTTCGGCTGCATAAAATCACTGATTGAGCTGCAACCCAAACTCAATGTGGTGGCCGTGGTGGCCGCCGCCGAGAATATGCCCAGCGGAGGCGCGACCAAGCCCGGTGATATCGTCACGTCCATGTCGGGCCAGACCATCGAGGTACTGAACACCGACGCCGAGGGTCGCCTGGTACTGTGCGACGCCCTGACCTACGTCGAGCGCTTCAAACCCAAGGCCGTGGTGGACGTCGCCACGCTCACCGGCGCCTGTGTGATCGCTCTGGGTAACCACGCCACCGGCCTGTACAGCAACCGGGACGAACTGGCGGACGCTCTGCTCTCGGCCGGCGAAACCGCCGGCGATCGCGCCTGGAGGATGCCGCTGTGGGACGAGTACCAGAAGCAACTGGACAGTAATTTTGCCGACATGGCCAATATTGGGGGTCGTGAGGCGGGCAGCGTCACCGCCGCCTGCTTCCTGTCCCGCTTCGCGGACAAATACCCCTGGGCACACCTGGATATCGCCGGAACGGCCTGGCGCTCCGGTGCCGCCAAAGGCGCGACCGGCCGGCCGGTGCCGCTGCTGATGCACTACCTGCTCAGTCAGACCTCATGAACCGGATCGACTTCTACATTCTGCCCACGGATGCGCCCGAGGCGCGCTGGCACTTTGTCGGCCGGCTGGCCGACAAGGCCGCGCGCCTCGGGCACCGGGTGCTGATTGCCGTCGACACGACCGAACAGGCGCAGGCGCTGGACGATCACCTGTGGATGCAACCGGAGGACAGTTTTCTGCCCCACCGACGTCTGGGTGATCCGGACGCTCCGGCCGCCGCCGTCGAGATTACCGACTCCGAGCAATGCGGCGACCATCGGGATGTTCTGATCAACCTGCGCAGCGCCGTGCCTTCACACTTTGAGCAATTCGAACGACTGGCCGAAGTGGTGATTCAGGCGCCGGAGGTACTAAAAACCACCCGGGAGCACTTCAGTTTTTACAAGTCCCGGGGTTATCCTGTTCGCCACCAACAACTGTAATCGAGCGTGCAGCCATGGCCGAGCGCAAAGGCGATACCAAAGAGACGCTTCTGGATGAGCTGGAATCCATCAAAGGACTGTTGCAGGACGACGATGACATTCCCATACTCAGCGAGGTGATTGAGGCCATAGAACCGGTACCGCAGGATCGCCCCCGGCAGACCTCTCTGTTTCAGCCCCCCGCGTCGACCAGAGCGCCCGCGGCCAAACCCCGCCCAGCCAGTATTACCCGGGCCTCGGGTGAAAACCCCTTTCTGCCGGAGCATATTCGGGCCCGTCTGCACGGTAATCGGCCACCGCCGCTGGTGGAGGAACTCGCGGCGAATGCATCGGCTCAACCCCGCACAGACACTCCCGCCGACGGCCTGGTGTCCCGGGCGATACTGATTGACGAGGTGATCCAGGCCAGCCTGCCGGATATTGAAGCCCGGTTGCGCGCCCGGCTCGACGCGCTGACGGATGAACAACTGCAGGCATTGATCGCGGACGACGCCGCTCACACAAAAGGATAGTGACTATGGAAAATGCCGGACTCGCGATTGCCCTGATCGGCATCGCCGCCCTGATGTGCCAATGGGCGGCTTGGCAAGCCCGACTACCGGCCATTCTGTTTCTGCTGGTCACGGGCCTGATATTGGGGCCCATCGGCGGCTGGCTGGACCCGGACGCGCTCTTTGGCGACCTGCTCTTTCCCCTGGTCTCGCTCGCGGTCGCGGTCATCCTGTTCGAAGGCAGTCTGACCCTCAGCTTCCGGGAGCTCGGCAGCCTGAGTACCGTGGTGCGTCGCATGATTACCGTTGCCGCCCCCATCACCTGGGCGATTGTCGCGGTGACCACCCACTACCTGTTCGGTATCGGTTGGGACCTCAGTATTCTGTTCGGTGCCCTGATGGTGGTGACCGGTCCGACGGTGATCACCCCGCTACTGCGCAGCGTCCGCCCCTCGGCTCGGGTGGCCAATATTCTGCGCTGGGAAGGGATTGTCATTGACCCGGTGGGGGCGTTGCTGGTGGTTGTGGTGTACGAGTTTATTGCCACCCAAAGCCAGGCGGCCGCCTTCGGCCACAGCGTCCTGTTGTTCCTTGAGATCATTGTGGTCGGCCTGGCAATCGGGCTGGCCGCCGGTTACCTGCTGGGCAGAATTCTGGCCCGCCAGTGGCTGCCTGAGTACCTGCACAATCTCGCCACGCTCAGCCTGGTGTTCATGGTGTTCACCTTCTGCAACCATCTGGCGCACGAGTCCGGTCTGCTGGGGGTTACGGTGATGGGCATGTGGCTGGGCAACCAGAAGGACGTGCGCATCCACAACATCCTCAACTTCAAGGAAAACCTGACCATCCTGTTTATTTCCGGGCTGTTCATCATTCTTGCCGCGCGCTTGCCCCGGGAGCAACTGCTCGGCATTTTCACCCTGGCGCCCCTGCTGTTGCTGCTGGTGATCCAGTTCGTCGCCCGCCCGATATCCGTGGCCTTCGCCACCCTGGGCTCTCCGGTCAACTGGCGCGAGCGCATCGTGCTCAGTTGGATAGCCCCGCGCGGTATTGTGGCGGCGGCGGTGTCGGCGCTGTTTGCCCTGCGCCTGGCCGAACAGGGCCACCCCGACGCACACTGGCTGCTGCCTCTGACGTTTGCGGTGATTCTCGGCACAGTGGTGTTCCAAAGTGCGACCGCCCGTCCCCTCGCCCGGGCCCTGAAGGCCGTGGAGCCGGAACCGAGAGGGGTGTTGATTCTCGGCGCCAACTCGGTGGCGAGGACCATTGGCAAGGCGCTCAGTGAACAAAAGCTGCCGGTGCTGGTGTGCGATTCCAACTGGGACAATATCCGCACGGCTCGGATGGCGGGGCTGCGCACGTTTTACGGCAACCCCACCTCCGAGTATGCCAACCAGCGCCTGGAGCTGACCGGTATCGGGCAATTGCTGGCCATGTCGCCACTGCGGGAATTGAATGTGATCGCCTGTATGCATTTTCGCAATGAGTTCGGGCGCGACAATGTGTACACCATCCGCCACACCTCGGAGAACCACAAGGCCGAAAAGCACCACGTTTCTGACGACCTAAAGGGCGCCACGCTATTTGCGGAACGGATCACCTATGCCAAGTTGGCCAGCCTGATCGGCGAAGGCGCCGAAATCCGGGCCACTCGGCTGACCGACGAATTTACCTACGAAGAATTCAGAAGGACCAAAACCAAAGGCACGCTGGTGCTGTTCAGCATATCGGACAGTGGCCACCTTCAGCCCTTCGTCGCCGGTCGTGAGGCAATAGCCGAAAGCGGCGCTACGTTGCTGAGCCTGGTGCCGGCCGAGCGGAGTGCCCGGCCGACGCCGGACGAACGCCCAGAAACACCGCCATCGCCAGAATCACCACTGCCAGGCTGACCCAGAAGACCGCGCCATAGCCGAACCAGTCGGCCACCAACGCCACTTGCAGACTACTGAGCAGATTGCCCAGGTGCGTGGTGTTGGTGTAGAGCGCCGAGGCACTGCCCGAACGCCCGGGCATCAGCGACTGGATGACCGATACCCCGAGTCCGGCGAGAACCCCGATAAAGATGGCGTTAAACAACTGCAGGGCAAACAAGTGCCACAACTCACTGGCATACAGCACGCCGGCGTACAGCAGAAAACCCGCCACCCCCGCAAGACGCACCATGACCATCAGGTTGATGCGCGCTCCCAGAAGCCCGGCAAGAAGCATCACCGGCACTTCCAGCAGGGCGGCCGTGCCCATGATCCAGCCGACCCACTCCGTTCCGATCCCGAGATGATTGTCCAGGTGCAAAGGCAGTGCGATCAGGTAGGCGTTATTCACACACCACATCAGGGAAAACGCGATCAGACAGAAGATCAGCGCGCGCCGGGCCGGGGTGACCGCCGAGCCCCCGGTGCGGGGTGTGTCGACCGGATTGAGCCCCGCATCCGCCGCGGACGGCCGTGGGGCATCCGCCAGACGAGGCAGGAGTTTCAGGCTCGACAGCCCCACCAATGCGAACAGGGCGGCGGCAAACCAGTACATCGTGCTGAAGCCGTAATAGCTCGCCAGCAGAAACCCGGTCGGAGGCCCGGCTACCCAGGCGATCGCGATCTGGGCACGGACGATGGCATTGAACAGCGGAATCCGGGCAACCGGCAGTTGACGCTCGGCATAGTCCAGGCTGTAGGCGAGCATCTGGGAGTAAGCGACCATTCCGAGACTGAACAGCGCCACCGCCGAAAAGGCCACCAGCCAATACTGCCGGGTGAGGGCAAAGATCACGCAGGACAATACGCCCACCAGACAGAACCCGGCCACCAGCGGCCGTCGGTCCGGCAGTCTGTCGGACCAGAGTCCTATCCAGTGATTGTAGCCAATGCTGGCCAAGGCCAGTCCGGTAAAGGGAATACCAACCAGGAGCGGACGAACCCCCAGCTCCTTGGCCAGAAACACGCTGAAGGTGGGGAGCACGAGTGCCCCCACCACACCGATAGCGAACGACAGAAAATAGATGCCCAGTGGAACCGGGCGCAGAAGGTCTCGAACCATCACGTCGGGCAGCGTCAGTCCCTGCCCCGCCCCAACCACTGCTCCAGGTGGCTCTGCAGGGCTTCGTAACGCAGAGGTTTGCTGATGTGATCGTCCATGCCGGCCGCCCGGCAACGCGCCTGATCTTCATCGGCGGTGAAGGAGGTCATGGCCACCACCGGCAGATGTCGGCCTCCGTCGCTGGATTCACTTTCACGAATTCGCTCGGTCGCGGCAATCCCGTCCAGCTCGGGCATGTCGCAGTCCATCAGCACCAGGTCAAACTTTTCCTTTTCAATGGCTGATAACGCCTCTTTTCCATTACTCGCCACATGCACCTGACAGCCGAGCTTTTTCAGCATACCGGATACCACCATCTGACTGACCCGCTGGTCTTCAACCAACAAGACCTTGCGCCCGACCACGGGACTGACTCCGTCATCCTCTTCTTCCGCCAGCAGTGCTTCGGAGGTGTCATGGCTCAGCAGACGATGCACCAGCGTCTCATACAATTTGCGATGCATGATGGGCTTTTCAATGCAACTGACCTGCGGATAATTGTGAAGATGGGCTCGGGCCTCCTCACTGTCGCGTTGCAGCAGGCTCATGGCGATCACCTGGGGCAGAGCGCTCAGCGACGGCTCCTTTGCGATGTCCCGGGACAGGGTCAGGGCATCGAAGCTGTCCAGCTTGTTGTAGATCAGTACCAGGTCATTCTTCTGATCGTTATCCGCGGCCGCCTTCAGCTGTTTTAGCGCTTGCGCGTGACCATACACCCGGGACGCCTTCATGCCCCAACGTGCCAGTTGGTCCACCAGATCCAACGCCACCACTTCAGGAATGTCCACCAGCAGAATGCGTTTGCCACGCAGGCGCTGTTCCGCCTGCCCTACATCCTGATAAGCCACCACATCCAACTGCACATTGATGACGATACGCTTGCCGGATTCCCGGTTCTCCACAAGGTTGACGCTGCCGCCCATGCACTCGGCCAGCCCTTTACAGATGGACAGGCCGATACCGCGCAGATTCTGATCGGTGCGCTCATCACTGTCGTCTTCCTGGGCGGCCCGGGAGGCGTCACTGATGACCAACTGCAATTCACCGGTTTCATTTTCACCGGGATGAAACGCGGCCTCCACGAAGATCTGCGCCATGCCCGAGTGCTTGACCGCATAGGTCATCAGGGTACCGAAGATCTGCCCCAGGCGGGTCGCATCGCCCTCGACTCTCCGCGGGAGATCCTGATCAAACACATAGTTCAGTTCAATCCCCTGCTGGTGCGCCTCCAACGCAAAGTCCTGAACCAGCTTTTCCAGCAGGCGCCGCAGATTGAAGGGTACTTTTTCCAGCTCGAGGGATTTGGTGGTGATCTTGGAGAAATCCACCACGTTATTGACCAGGTCCAGTTGCCGCTCAGCGGCCTTGCTGGCGAGCAACAACAGCTCCCGGTGACGCTCGGACATCTGCTCGTCATCGACCAGAGCCAGGGTGCCCAGAATGTCATTCAACGAGGAGCGAAACTCCTGCCCCAGATTGACCAGAAACTCATTTTTCAGCTCAATGGCTGCCTTGGAGCTACGCTGCTCGAACTCCAGCCCTTTGGCCCGCTCGCGCAGCGCGTAGTTGGCCTCCAGCCGCTCCCAGTAGGTATTGGAGGTTACTTTGGCCTGGTGACTCAGCATGGTGTAAAACACCAGCATGATACTGCCGTACAGGTAGCCCTCGACGCTGAACAGGAGCACGGCGGTCAGCGCGGCGGGAACCTGACCGATGAACAGATAGGTGGTGAGAAAGCGCCGGTAGGGCGCAAAGACATTGGCCACACTGGAGTAAAACACCACCGAATACAGCCACATGATCAGGGTTTCGTCCCGCATCCCGATCAGCCAGGTCAGGCTCACCAGAATGAAAGCCCACCAGCCGGCCCCGAGAAAAGACGCGAAGAAATACTGGTTGCGCCAACGGGCTGGTGCCCGGGCGTAGAGGGTGTCGAAACGGAACAGGTAGTAAGCGCGCAGCAAGGTGACCAGCAGCAGGCCGACAATCAGGACAATCGACAGATTCTGGTAGTTCTGGAAAAAGTCACCAAACACCAGACAGGAGACCGCGACGATAAAGTTGAGCACCAACCCGCGACGGCTGTACTTGGCGACCCGGGCATCGGTGTCGCGCATGATCTGGCGATCTTTCTGGACTTTGGAGGTGGGAACGAACAGTTGCAGCATGCGCGGCCTTCCCGAACGATATTATGGATTGATGACTTCAACCAGGATGGTCTTGATCAGAAAACCGGCCAACCCGAGCGCCAGGGCCAGGAACAATATGAAGGTGCCAAAACGCCCCGCTTTGGAGGACTTCGCCAGATCCCACACGATAAACAGCATGAAAAGTATCAGGCCGCCAATTCCCAGGACCAACGACCAACTTTCAAACTGCTCAATCGTCATATCTGAAAACCACCTTAAATGACCGATCTATCGACAGCGGCCATTGTATAAAAAAAACGCCGGCACCGATAGCAAAGGCTTGCAAGCACCAATGGACGAACTACACTCTATAAGCCTGTTCGCGGCCATTGGCCGCTTTTGCAGGCCAGTTCACACAAACCGACGGAACGCTTGTGGTTCAGCGTCGTCACACTGTCCGTGAGCGTGATCGCACGCTCCGGGCAAACACTACGTCCAACAAGAACCCAATCACAGGAGTTGATGCTATGAAAACGCTTATCTGGCTCGCCAGTCTGACATTGATGGCCGGAATGGCTACCGGCTGCTCACAGGAAGAAGCCGACAATACCGTGGAAGAAGCGGCCGAGGAAACCCGCGAGACCACCCGCGAAGCCTGGGAAGAAACCAAGGAAGCCTCTGGAGAGGCCTGGGAAGCCACCCGGGAAAAGGCCGACGAGGCCGGGGATACCATTCGCGAAGGCGCGGACGAGGCGGGTGATACCATGCAGGAAGGCTGGGAAACCACCAAGGAGAAGAGCCGCGAGGCGGCTGATGAAATGCGCGACACCATGGATGGCGATAACGAGTAACGGGTCGGCCCACCGACCCGCCGTTCAGGACAGGCGGGTCTTGAAATCCTCGTAACCGAACTGACGCACCACCTCCAGTTCATCCGTGCGGGAATCCCACAACGCGATCGATGGCAAAGGAATGCCATTGAAGGTGGAGGTCTTCACCATGGTGTAGTGGGACATATCGTCAAACAGCAAGCGCTGCCCTACCCTGAGCGGCTCGGCAAAACTGTAATCCCCCATCACGTCCCCCGCCAGGCAGGTCATGCCGCCCAATCGATAGGTATGGGCGAACTCTCCGGGCTCTCCGGCACCCCAGATATCCGCGCGATACGGCATTTCCAGGGTATCCGGCATATGACAGGTCGCCGAGGTGTCCAGAATGGCCTGGTCCAGTTGGTTCCAGGTGATGTCCAGAACCTCTGCCACCAGCACCCCGGTATGGATCGCCACGGCCTCGCCGGGCTCAAGGTAGACCTGCACATCGTGACGACGACTGAAGTCCTTGATGAGCTCAATCAGGGCATCCACCTGGTAACCCGGCTGGGTAATATGGTGGCCACCACCGAAGTTCACCCACTCCATCTGCGCCAGCCAGGGGCCAAACTTTTCCTCAACCGCTTTGACCGTGCGCTCCAGCGGCGGCACATCCTGCTCGCAGAGGGTGTGAAAATGCAGGCCGGAAATCCCTTCGAGCAGGTCTGGCTCGAAACGGCTGGCCGGCACGCCCATCCGCGACCCCGGTGCACAGGGGTCGTATAAGGGAACTTCGCCCTCCGAGTGTTCCGGATTGATCCGCAGACCAAAACGCAACTGCGGGCGACGCCGCTGAGCGGCCAGGGCCAGATCGCGAAACCGGCGCCACTGGCTGAAGGAGTTGAACACCACGTGATCGGAGATGTCGAGAATCTCCTTCAGGTCCGACTCCCGGAACGCCGCCGAGTAGGTATGCACCTCACCGCCGTAGTATTCCCGCCCCAGGCGCGCTTCGTGCAGGCCACTGGCACAGGTGCCGGACAGGTAGCGCGCGGTCAGATCCCCCAGGCGCCAGCAGGAAAACGCCTTGAGCGCCGCCAACACCTTGGCGCCGCTCTCGCGCTGCACACGGTTGAGGAGTTTCAGGTTCTCCTCCACCGCGGCGACATCCACCACGAAACAGGGGGATGGAACGCGCTGAGGGTCAAAGTGATGGAACGTTGCCGTCATCAGTCTTCCATACCGGTTTTCTGGGTGACTTCTTCCACTTGCCAGGGCAAACCATACTGGTTCAGATCCTCCATGAACGGATCCGGGTCCAACTGCTCCATGTTCCACACCCCCTCTTTCATCCACTTGCCTTCCAGCATCATTTTGGCACCGATCATGGCGGGTACACCGGTGGTGTAGGAAATGGCCTGGGACTTCACTTCCGCGTAACAGGTCTCGTGGTCACAGATGTTGTAGATGTACACCGTCTTGGGCTTGCCATCTTTGGTGCCCTGCGCCAGACAGCCGATGCAGGTCTTACCCTTGGTGCGCGGGCCGAGGCTGGCCGGATCCGGCAGCAGGGCCTTCAAGAACTGCAGCGGAATGATTTCCTTGCCCTCGAAGTTGACCGGCTCAATGGAGGTCATGCCCACGTTCTCGAGCACCTCCAGGTGCTTCAGGTAGTTGTCGGAAAAGGTCATCCAGAAGCGGGCCCGCTTGATTTCCGGGAAGTGCTTGGTGATGGACTCCAGCTCCTCGTGGTACATCAGGTAACAGTTTTTCGGCCCGATGCCGTGCGGGAAATCGAAGGAGCGCTTCTCGCTCAGCGGATCGGTTTCCTTCCAGCCACCGTTTTCCCAGTAACGGCCTTTGGCGGTCACTTCCCGGATGTTGATTTCCGGGTTGAAGTTGGTGGCAAAAGGATGGCCATGATCGCCCGCATTGCAGTCGATGATATCCAGGGTGTGAATCTCATCCAGATGGTGTTTTTTGATATAGGCGGTGTAGACGTTGGTCACCCCCGGGTCGAACCCCGAGCCCAGCAGTGCCATTTTGCCCGCCTTCACGAATTTGTCCTGATAGGCCCACTGCCAGCTGTACTCGAACTTGGCTTCACCCGGCGGTTCGTAGTTGGCGGTGTCCAGGTAGTGCACGCCGGCTTCGAGGCAGGCGTCCATGATGGTCAGGTCCTGGTACGGCAGGGCCACGTTGATCACCAGGTCCGGCTTCTCCCGGTTCAGCAGCGCCACCAATTCAGGGACGTTGTCCGCATCCACCTGGGCGGTTTTGATCGGTCGCTCGATCTGCTCGGCAATGGCCTTGCACTTGGCTTCGGTGCGGCTGGCGAGCACGATTTCTTCAAACACTTCGGGGACCTGGGCGCATTTGTGGGTAACCACGCCGCCGACGCCACCGGCGCCAATGATGAGTACTTTTGCCATACCTTTTAGCTCCTCTGAGGATGGTGCAAATCTGATAGGGCGGTCACGAGGTGGGGTGGATAAGGAGCGCAGCTCCGTCATCCACCAATATTTCACCGCTCGAAATACGTATAACCCCGCAAACTGTCGGTAAAGGCCGCCAACATTTCCTGCCGGTCGGACACCGAAATGCGCCCGTCGCGCACGGCCTGTTCGGCGGTGGCACGGAACTGCTTGAACATGGCCTGCGGATCGTATTCCACATAGCTCAATACATCGGCGATGCTGTCGCCATGCAGCTCGTGGACAAACTCCATGCCACCTTCGCTGTTGATGCGAATGCTCGCCACGTTGGTGTCGCCAAACAGGTTGTGCAGATCGCCCAGGGTTTCCTGATAGGCCCCGACCAGGAATACCCCCAGATAATATTCTTCGCTGGCTTTGACCGGATGCACGGACAGGGTTTCCGTATTGCCGTGCGGCCCCGCAAAACGATCCAGCTTGCCATCACAGTCGCACGTCAGATCGGCAATGATCGCCTGCCGGGTGGGTTTTTCATTGAGCCGGTGGATCGGCATGACCGGAAACACCTGCTCAATGGCCCAGGAATCCGGCAGTGACTGGAATACGCTGAAGTTGCCGTAGTAAATGTCCGCCAGTTGTTGCGGCAGGGTTTCCAGTTCCGGCGGTATGCGCTTGAGGTCCGGCAGCAAGGTGGCAATTTTCTGCAGGCCGGCCAGGTACAGGTTTTCCCCGAACGCGCGCTCCCGAAGGCTGATTTCGCCACGGTGAAACATGTCGCGGATCTGATCCCGGTAATAAGTGACGTCGTTATAGCTTTCCTGCAGGTTGTTGGTCGAAATGACCCGAATCGCGTGCCACAGGTTGGCCAGTTGGGCATGGCTGTCTTCCGGCAGAGCCTCCGGCAACGGCGTCGGATCAAAGTGCCCCACATCCAGAATATTGAACAGCAGTACCGACGTATGGGCCACAGTGGCCCGTCCGGATTCGGTGACAATGACCGGGTGCTCAATGTCGTGGGGATCCAGCGCCTGCTGGATGGCCTCGACCACGTCCACGCAATATTCCTGCACGGAGTAGTTCCGGCTGTGCCCGCTGGTGCTGCAGGTGCCGTCGTAGTCGATGGCCAGACCGCCGCCGAGGTCCATATAGCCCAACGGCGCGCCTTCGGCCACCAGGTCAATGTAATAGCGGCACGCTTCGAAAACGCCGGCCCGGATACTGCGAATGTTGGGAATCTGGGAGCCCAGGTGAAAGTGCAGCAACTGGAAGCAGTGCAACAGGCCCGCCTCGCGCAGGCTGTCCACCACTTCCACCAGTTGGATGGCGGTGAGACCGAACAGGCTGCGGTCGCCGCTGTCTTCGCTCCAATGTCCCTCGACCTTGGTCGACAGTTTAAGCCGCGCACCAATGAGCGGATCAACGCCCAGGGCGCGGCTGCGCTCGATGATGAGGGGCACTTCGGCGGGTGTTTCGAGCACGAAAAAACATTTGAAGCCCAACTTGCGGGCCTGCAACCCGAGGTCAATGAACTCGGCGTCTTTGTAGCCATTGCAGATGATCAGGCTTTCCCGGTTCTGCAGGGTCGACAGGGCGATCATCAGCTCGGCCTTACTGCCCGCCTCCAGGCCGTGGTTGTAACGCTCGCCGAAGCGGGCAATCTCCGCCACGATATGGCTCTGCTGGTTCACCTTGATCGGAAAGGCGCCCCGGTAACAGCCCTGGTAGCCGGTGGTCTCCATCGCCTGCGCAAAAGACTCGTTCAGGATGCTGATGCGGCTGTCCACCAGATTCTCCAGTCGCAGCAGCACCGGCATTTCCAGACCGCGCTGTTGCAATCCGTGGGCGACATCCATCAGGGATACCGTCGCTCCCGCCTGCCCATTACTGGGTGAGCGCACCACCACTTCACCCTCGGGCGAGACGCCGAAATAGCCGCCTCCCCACTCTTCGATGCCATACAGCTCAGATGAATGGCGTGCCGACCAGGTCTGGGAATCATTGGATTGAGTCAATGCAGCAACCTACCTCTGTTTAACGTTGGCAAGCCCTCCGGGAACCGGAGGGAAAGATGTGTGAAAGGCGCGCAATTTTGCCCAAACCGGTCTCAATTGCAAACCTTTTTTTACCCTCCCCACCCGTAGGTCGGATCAGCGCGCAGCGCGTAATCCGACAAAAAGCGCAAGGCGGTGGTTCGTCGGGTTACGCTTCGCTAACCCGACCGACACCTTCCCCGAGGGCTGAAAACACTAAAGTCGTCAACCTTGCCAGAGTTTCCCGGTCTGCGCAAATGGCGTGAGCCGCGCCATCACTCGCTCTGCGCCTCCAGATAGCGAATCAACACCCCCATGTTTCTGATAAACGCCCCCGTGGAAATTCCCATGACGGGTTCCTCGGCCCGATAGGGCGAAGTATCCCACTGGTCTCCCACATGTCGACTGCCAAAATCTCCCTCTGCGGCGGTCTTCGGCGCCGGCCCGATATAGGGGTTGGACGTAAAATGCAGGGGCGTCGGCCAGTAGCCCTCATCATTCAGGGCCGAGCGCAACCGGGCCGCATCGGACGCCAAGTCGCCGGTATCCACCGGCTCCTGAGCGCGGGTATTGAGATCGGACACGCTGACATTGCCCAAAGTGAAAAACCGGGGCAAATCCGCACTCTGCGGCTCAAGCAGAGGCGACCCCCTGGTTGCTTCCTCCCGGGGCATGGCTTTAACCGTCCGATACAGTGACCTCAACGCCTCAACATCGATATGACGTGTGGAGCGGTAGTGAGACAGGGCGTTATCCGGGTTGTAGTCGACAAAATACTCACCGTTGCTCACATTGGAGCCCCGCCGGTGTGTGTGCAGGGCTTTTCCGGTACCGATCTCCACGAAGGTGGGGTGTGTGCGTCCATCCCGCTGCTCACGCGCCGGCAGGCGCACCCGGTCGAGCCAGTCCAGAGCGGCCGGAATGGGAGCCAGGAATTTGGTCTCTCCCGTCAACCGGTAAAATGTGATCAGCTGATAGATATTGGCCGCGGTCGTGCCCGGTGAGACAGATTTGGGCTCGTAGGTTCTGGCACCGGCAGGCTCGAGCTCCAGCGTATATTGCATCGCCCAACCCGGTTGGGGTGGCCCCATCCGGGTGACCAGGAAGCTGTTCATGGCCCGGATCACCGGCTCGCGCAGATCCGACCGCCCCAACGCCTGATAGCACAACAGCAGGAACTCAATGTTCTCTTGTGCCACATCATCGTTGAACGTGATAAACGAGGTGTAGTCCGGCTGACCGTCTTTGGAGTGCTCGTAGCGCAGGGGATACCGCTGGGGCCAGCCTCCGATCGGGTATTGGCTGTCGAGAACAAACTGGATCGCGCGCTCCAGGGCCGGACGATACCGGGGGTCACGCTCAGTCATGTACAGCCGCAGGAGAAATTTGGCCGACTCCATGGTGCCGGCATCATCAAAGGTGGCGTTTCCGTAATAATGCTGGAACTCCTCCAGACGCCAGGCGTTTTTCCCCACAGTGTTGTACCAGTGCTTCAGGGACTCTTCGCCGGCGTAGTCCGCCACATAGTTCCAGCCGCCCGAGGGATGCTGCGCCCAGATCAGGGCATTCGCCACCTCCTGCGCCGCCTCGTAGTAATAGCGATCACCGGTGGCTGCCAGTGCATCGAGGTAAAGGTGCCCCACCGTCGCCGTCCCCGGAGGCTGAATCCAGATCATGGTGCGCCTGGCTTCCAACTCCCCCCACACCCGGGAAAAATCGGGCAGGTAGGACCAGAGATACCCCCCACGAAAACTGACCTCCTCGCGCATAAAGCGGGTGGCCTCTTTCATGGTCGCCTCGATTTCAGCGCGGGAGGGCCCCTCGGCCAGGGCCATTAGGGGAAAAACCGTCAGGAAGGCTACCAGCCAATGCCGTAGCCGAGCTCGGATCACTCGAATCATCTCTCTCACCTTGTTGTCGTATTTATTGTTAATGGATCTTTTTTTATACCTGAATACTAGCGGTTCCACCGACAGGGTCCCAAGGACTTTACCCGTCTTTTCACTTTATTGAGCTATGACTGTATTTTTGATGATTGATTTTTTAAATAAATTCGGGGGTTGAACGCCGCACCCATCGACCCTATCTCCCCAGCGCAGGCTTGGCCAAAGCTTTCTTCTTTAGTGAACCGATTGATTCCTGCGAATGATGACAGTGAATTAAGGAGGAATGACCTTGCTTAAACGATACGACCCCTACCCGTCCCGCACTGGCGACGCCGAACACATCATACCGCGCATCGACCCGGTCATATACGGCGATGGCCAGAGCAACAGTCCGCACGCGCTGTCCGACGACCAACTGGCGCACTATGAACAAAAGGGCTTTCTCACCCTCCCCGGCCGTATGGAGGACACGCTCGACGCCATTCGCGGCGAAGCTGAGACCCTCAAAACCACGATGGCCGGTCGGGAAGAGTTGTACACCGAACCCGACAGCGGTGAGCTGCGCACCATCTTCAAGCCCCACGCCTACAGCGAGACTATCACCCGCATCGCCCGGGACCCGCGCATTCTGGAGCCGGTAAAGCAGATTCTCGGCTCCGATGTGTACGTCACCCAGTCGCGCATCAACCGAAAGCCCGCCTTCAAGGGCCGCTCCTTTGCCTGGCACTCGGATTTTGAAACCTGGCACGTCGAGGACGGCATGCGTCACATGCGGGCCGTTACCGCCTGGATCATGCTCACCGATAACCATGAGTACAACGGCCCGCTGTATGTGATTCCCGGTTCCCACAAACACTATGTGTCCTGCGGCGGCACCACCGAAGAGAAGAACTACCGCAAGTCCCTGAAAAAGCAGGTTGCCGGCGTACCCGGCAGAGAATCGTTACAGACGCTGCTGAAAGACCACAGCATTGAAGGGGTTTATGGCAAAGCCGGCACCCTGGTGCTGCACGAGTGCAACATCCTGCACGGCTCACCGGACAATATTTCCGGCGACCCCCGGGCGTTGTTGATGTTTGTGTACAACAGCACGGAAAACGAGCTGGAAGCGCCTTTTAGCGGACAGGCCCCACGGCCCCATTATCTGGCCGACAGGGAGCCCAAGATCCTGTAAACGGTTGTAACTCGCAAGCGGTGGATGACGGGGCTGACGCCCCCTATCCACCCTGCATAACACGCCGGCCCGTGCCGCCAGTCGCCAAATCCGGTAAACTGTGCCTTTCGTTCGCTGATCCCCGACAACAAGGACCTCTATGACCTGGGCACCCCACGTGACCGTGGCCACCGTGGTGGAGCGGGATGGCCGCTTCTTGTTTGTGTTTGAACACGCCGAGGACCGGGTTGTCTACAACCAGCCCGCCGGCCACCTGGAACCCGGGGAAACGCTGGTCGAGGCGGCAATCCGGGAAACCCTCGAGGAAACCCGCTGGCTGGTAAAGCCAACCGCCCTGCTGAGCATCAGCCTGTACAACGCACCGGCCAATGGCGTGACCTATCTGCGTCACACCTTTGCCGCGGAAGCGCTGAAGGAAATTCCCGAGCAGCCACTGGATCGTGGCATCATTGAACCGCGCTGGCTGACCCGGGACGAGCTACTGGCCTGCGAAGCGCAGTGGCGCAGCCCAATGGTCCTGGACGCCGTTGATGAATACCTCAGTGGCAAACGGTATCCACTGGAGCTCCTGAACCCCCGGCGGCACAACTGATTGAACAACACCGGATTATCATGACAGCAGCAACCAAACCCCGCGTCATCGTCGGCATGTCCGGCGGCGTCGACTCCTCGGTCACGGCCCTGATCCTGCAGCAGCAAGGCTATCAGGTCGAAGGCCTGTTCATGAAAAACTGGGATGAGGACGACGGCACCGAATACTGCACCGCCAAAGACGATCTGGCGGACGCCCAGCGCGTGGCCGACCGGCTCGGCATCACGCTGCACACCGCCAATTTTGCCGCCGAGTACTGGGACAATGTGTTTGAACACTTTCTGGCCGAGTACAAGGCGGGACGAACCCCCAACCCGGATATCCTGTGCAACCGGGAAATCAAGTTCAAGGTGTTCATCGAATACGCCGAAATGCTCGGTGGCGAGCTGATCGCCACCGGGCACTATGTGCGCCGCGAGGACCGGGACGGACGCACCCACTTGCTCAAGGGCCTGGACCCCAACAAGGACCAGAGTTACTTCCTGCACGCCGTGGGGGAAGCCGAGTTTGCCCGAAGCCTGTTTCCACTGGGTGGCATTGAAAAGCCTCAGGTGCGCCGCATCGCCGAAGAGAACGGCCTGGCGACGGCCAAGAAGAAAGACAGCACCGGCATCTGCTTTATCGGTGAGCGCCGTTTCAAGGACTTTCTGCAGCAGTACCTGCCCGCCCAGCCCGGCACCATCGAGACCCCCGAAGGCCAGGTGATTGGCGAGCATGCCGGCTTGATGTACTACACCATTGGCCAGCGCCAGGGCCTGGGCATCGGCGGCGTGGCCGGCGCCAGCGAAGCACCCTGGTTTGTAGCGCAGAAAGACCTGGAGCGCAATGTGCTGATTGCGGTGCAGGGCGAGCACCCGCTGCTGTATAACAACGGGCTGGAGGCGAGCCAGATTCACTGGATCAACGGCAAGGCCCCGGCCCCCTCTTTCCGCTGCATGGCCAAGACCCGCTACCGCCAGGCGGACCAGGCGTGCGAGGTGATGGTCGAGGGCGACCGGTTGCGTATCGCCTTTGACGAGCCCCAGCGGGCTATCACCCCCGGGCAATCGGTCGTGCTGTACGATGGGGATGTGTGCCTGGGGGGCGCGGTGATTGAGCGGGCGGCATAAGGCCCGCAGGGCCGTCATCCACCAAACAACGGCCCTCATCCCTCATAATGATGCCCTTACCATTTTAACGACCAACGAGGACCCAACACCCCCGTGACTGACAAGCTCGAAAACGCCACCATCGCCCTGGCGGGCCTCTTCCAGGCCGCCGGCCTCGTGGAACAACTGGCCAAAACCGGCTACGTCCCCAGCGATCCCTACCGCTGCACCATCGAGAGCCTGTTTGCCATGGACCCGCCCAACACCCGAGCGGTGTACGGGAACACCCTCGCCAACCTTATTCCCGGGCTGGAAATTCTGCAGGCGACGCTGGAGCCCGGGAACCAGCGCCATAAAGACGCCCTGCGCTACAGCCTCGGCGTCCTCCACCTGCAGCGCAAACTGAGTGCCCGGAAAGATATGCTCGGCGTACTGGGCACGCGGCTGAAGCAGGCGGCCCGGCAGGCCGAGCTGTTCTCCAGCACCCACGAAAATGTGATTGGCAACCTCGGCGATCTGTACAAGGAAACCATCAGCACCTTCCGCTTTCGTATTCAGGTGACCGGGGACCAGGGGTATCTGCAGCAGGCCCGCATCGCCAATCAGGTCCGGGCCCTGTTGTTGGCGGGCATCCGTTCGGCCACCTTGTGGCGGCAGGTGGGCGGCAGCCGGTGGCAGTTGATTTTCCAGCGCAAGAAGTTGGCCCAGACGGTTGACCGGTTGTTGCGAGAGGCGAAGGCGGAGTTACGTTGACTGTCATGGTGGATGACGGCCTTCGGCCTTATCCACCAACAACCCCGCAACATCCATCAACCCCTGCGCGAACCACCATTTTCCGGTACAATGCCGGCCTTTTCCAATCCGTTTGAACCCAAGCAAGAGACTCCCATGGCATCCGCAACCTTCGACCAACTCACGCCCCTGAACGCTGTTTCCCCCATTGATGGCCGCTACGGCAGTAAAACCACCGATCTGCGCGCGGTTTTCAGCGAATTCGGCCTGATTCACTGCCGCGTGGCGGTGGAAGTGCGCTGGCTGCAACGTTTGAGCGAACACCCGGAGATTACCGAGGTACCCGCCTTCAGCAGCGAGACTCACCGGCAGCTCGATGCCATCGTGGCCAACTTCAGCGAAGTCGAAGCCGAACAGATCAAAGAGATCGAGCGGACCACCAACCACGACGTAAAAGCCGTGGAATACTTCCTGAAAAAGCAGTTTGCCGGTAATAAAGAGCTGGAAGCGGTTCTGGAGTACGTTCACTTCGCCTGCACCAGTGAAGACATCAACAACCTGTCCCACGCGCTGATGCTCAAGGCCGGTCGCGAGCAGTTGCTGACCCAGGCGCAGCAGATCACCGACGCCATCGCCAAGCTGGCCCACGACTACGCCGCCGACCCCATGCTCTCGCGCACCCACGGACAGACCGCCTCACCTACCACCGTGGGTAAGGAAATGGCCAACGTCGTGGCCCGCTTACGCCGTCAGATCAAACAGATTGAACAGGTGGAGCTGCTGGGCAAAATCAACGGCGCCGTGGGCAACTACAACGCCCACCTGGCCACCTACCCGAACATCGACTGGGCTGCCAACGCCCAGACCTTCGTCGAGGGCCTGGGCCTGACCTGGAACCCCTACACCACCCAGATCGAGCCCCACGATTATATCGCCGAGCTGTTCGATGCCATTGCCCGGTTCAACACCATCCTGATCGACTTTGACCGGGACGTGTGGGGCTATATTTCCCTGGGTTACTTCAAACAGAAAACCATCGCCGGTGAGGTGGGCTCCTCCACCATGCCCCACAAGGTCAACCCCATCGACTTTGAAAACTCCGAGGGTAACCTGGGGCTGGCCAACGCAGTGTTCACCCACCTGGCGCAGAAGCTGCCGATTTCCCGCTGGCAGCGCGACCTGACAGACTCCACCGCCCTGCGCAACATGGGCGTGGGTTTTGGTTACAGCTTTATTGCCTACGCCTCCACCCTCAAGGGTATCGGCAAGCTGGAAATCAACCGCGCCCGCCTGGCGGAAGACCTGGACAATGCCTGGGAAGTCCTGGCCGAGCCGATTCAGACCATCATGCGCCGCTACAACGTGGAAGAGCCCTACGAGAAGCTGAAAGCGCTGACCCGTGGGCAGACCATCAACCAGCAGGTGCTCAATGATTTTGTTGACGGGCTGGATATTCCGGAAGAAGCCAAGGCGGCCATGCGGGCGCTGACGCCGGGTAATTACATCGGGAATGCCGAAGCGCAGGCGAAGAATATTTAGCCATGCCCCTGATCCACCTCGGCAACATGCCCGTCGACACTTTCCTGCGCGACTACTGGCAACAGAAACCGCTGCTGATCCGCAACGCCTTTCCGGGTTTTGAATCCCCGCTGGACGGCGACGAACTCGCCGGCCTGGCACTGGAAGAGGACGTGGAATCGCGCCTGGTGCTCGAACAGGGGAAAACGCTCTGGGAGCTACGTCAAGGGCCCTTCGAGGAAAACGACTTCGCCTCCCTCCCCCCCAGTCACTGGACCCTGCTGGTCCAGGCCGTGGATCAATGGGTGCCGGAGGTTCAGGAACTGCTACACCATTTCCGCTTCCTGCCCGACTGGCGGCTGGATGACATCATGGTGAGCTACGCGGTGGATCAGGGTAGCGTCGGCCCGCATTTTGACTACTACGATGTTTTCCTGCTGCAAGGCAAGGGTCGGCGCCGCTGGCGCATCGGTCAGACCTGCGACAGCCAGAGCCCCCGGCTGGAAGGGACCGCCCTGAACATTCTGCAGGAGTTCGAGGGTAAGGAGGACTGGGTTCTGGAACCGGGCGATATGCTCTACATTCCACCCGGGGTTGCCCACTGGGGCACGGCTGAAGGCGACGACTGCATCACCTATTCAATCGGCTTTCGCGCCCCGAGTGTGGCGGACATTTTCACCGAGCTGAGCCAGGATATAGCCAGCCGGCTGAGCAACGACCAGCGTTACCGGGACCCGGCACTGACTCCCGCCGACAACCCCGGCGAAATTCCCGCGGACACTCTGAACGCGTTGGACGAGCTGATTCAGCGCCACCTGACCCCCGAAGCCATTCAAGACTGGTTTGGCCGTCACATGACCTCGCCCAAATACCCCGACCTGGAGCCCGAAGACCCGGAAGAAACCGGACAGGACTGGACCCGGTCCCCACACCTGGAACGGCATCCGGCCAGCCGCTTCGCGTACTGCGCGGAGGGCGACCAGGCGACGCTTTATGTGGACGGTGAACAGCATACCTGTTCTCGGACGCTGGCGGAGTCTCTGTGTGCCGACATCGCCCCTGATACGCAACAGCTCAAAGCCAGCGCCCGATCCGATCAGGATCTCGCGCTCGTCAGTGAATTGGTCGATACCGGAAAACTCTGGGCCCAATAGGCCCGGCGGAATTCAACAGGCGGCGCTACACGCCGCCAAGCTGACTGCCGATACGGGCCGTGGCATTTTTCAGCCGTTCCAACACCTCGTCCAGGGTACACGGCAGCGGCTTGCACTGAATAAACGGGACAGTCAACGCAGCAATCGGCCCCTCCCGGCCCATGACCGGACAGGCAACGTCGGTCACTCCGTCCACGAAATCGCTGGCACGACACAGATAGCCCTGAGCCGCGGCCTGCTCGGCCTCGACCAAAAACGACGCCATTCGCTGGCCCTGATCATCCGAGGCCACCAACATCGGGCGCCAGGCGGCGCGCTCCTGTTCCGAACGCAGCCCGTAGAGCAACAGCCCCGACGCCGCATCAATAACCCGGCGCCGGTAGCCCAGACGCACGGCAAAGCCCAGGTCACGGGGACTTTCAATACGCGCCACCACCACGACCTGATCGCCGGAAGCGACGACCAGATGGCAGGACTGCCCCACTTCCTGGGTCAACTCCTTCATGACCGGTAATGCGACATCCAACAGCGTTCGGGTCGGTGCCTGCGCCATGCCGAGCGTAAACAGATGGTTGGTGAGCTCGTAGCCTTCGCCATTGTCGGACTGCGCGATATAGCCCCGATACTCCAGAGTCAGCACCATCCGGAACAATTCGCTCACGGACCGTCCCAACTGCGCGGCGATCTGCGATGTGGTCAACGGACCCCCTCCCTGCGCCAACAACTCGAGCACATCGAGACCTTTCTCAAGTGCCGGTGCGCGATACTTGCGTTCGGTTTCATCGTTGGAACTGGCGCCGGGTGAATCCTGCGCGGGAGAGGGCTTGGCCATGTTCACTCCTTAATTCAAATTCTCGCTCAGAAGACTACCACATAAATTTTACATGTAAAAACAAAACCGCCGTTTGTCCCCTCACTGAAAAATCGTGGCTGGTTCAGTCAGCGTGACACAGTGCACATTGAGGTCGATTACACCCGAGCATTCCAAGGTTGCATACGTATTCATATTGCCCGAACGCCCCGAAAGGTTTTCCAATGACCATTGAGCGACGCACACCACAATAATCAGTCGCTGATGTCATCCCAACCTCCCGAACTTGCGCGATGTGGCAAGTTAAAAAAAACATAACACCAATAGACATTTCGAGAACGGAGGTTCTATGCAAAACCACAATAACCACTTACTTTCACGATTGCGTCACTGGCTTGGCGGCGCTCTGTCGATCGCCGCGTTGAGTACGTCCGGCAGCTTTGCCCAACCGGCTCCCGGGGATACGTTTGTTCACCTGTTTGAATGGCGCTGGAGCGATATTGCCACCGAGTGTGAACAGCACCTGGGACCCAAAGGCTATGCCGGCATTCAGGTGTCTCCGCCCCAGGAGCACATCCAGGGCGACGCATGGTGGACCCGGTACCAGCCGGTCAGCTTCTCCATCGACAATAGCCGCAGCGGCACCCGCGCTGAATTTATCGATATGGTGCAACGTTGTGACGCGGCCGGTGTGAACATCTACGTCGATGCGGTCATCAACCACACGGCCGCCGGTTCCGGTGTGGGCACCAACGGCAGCAATTATTCCTACGGCACCAGCTACCCGGAATTCTCCACAAATGACTTCCATGCACCCTGCGACATCAGCGGAAGCGATTACGCGAGCAATGCCTGGGCCGTGCGAAACTGTCGGCTGGTAGGCCTACCGGACCTGGACACGGGAGCAGAGTATGTCCGGCAAACCCTGGCGAACTATCTGAATGACCTGATCAACATCGGCGTCAAAGGCTTTCGCCTGGATGCGTCCAAACATATGAGCCCGACGGATATTAACGCCATCACCAGCCGCCTCAATGGCAACCCCTATATATTTCAGGAAGTAATTGATCTGGGCGGCGAAGCGGTCAGCGCCGGTGAATATTTGAGTGGCGGCGACGTCACCGAATTCCGATACAGCGCCGAGCTTGGTAATCAATTTAAAAACGGCCAACTGAACTGGCTGCAGAACTTCGGCGAGAGCTGGGGTTTTATCAGCGGCGGTTCCGCGGTGGTCTTTACCGACAACCACGACAATCAGCGCGGCCACGGTGCCGGCGGGAGCAATGTGCTGACCTACAAGGACGGCTCACTGTATGACCTGAGCAACGTATTCATGCTCGCCTGGCCCTACGGCTACCCAAAAGTCATGTCCAGTTTCGACTTCTCGGACAGCGAAGCGGGCCCGCCCAGCGCGCCGGTGCACAACAACGGTAACCTGAACTGCTATGGCTCCGACTGGAAGTGCGAACACCGCTGGCGCCCCATCGCCAATATGGTGGGGTTTCGCTCCGCCGTTGGCGATCAGCCGGTCAACAACTGGTGGGACAACGGGAGCAATCAGATTGCCTTCGGGCGTGGCGATGCCGGCTTTGTGGTCATCAATCGGGAAGGCAACCAACTGACCCGCACCTTCAGCACCAACCTGCCGGAAGGTGAGTACTGCAACGTGATCGACGGCGATTTCGACAATGGCAACTGCTCCGGCGAAATCCTCTGGGTGAACGCCCAGGGTCAAGTGGACGTCAGCCTGGACGGCATGTCCGCCGCCGCCATCCACCGCGATGCGCGCATCACCGGTGCGGTCACCCCGAGCGACAACACCTACGTCTGCTATGACAACGCCAACGGCTACAGCAATCCGCATATGCATTTCTGGAGTGCCAGCCCCAGCGGTGTTCTGGGTGATACCAATTGGCCCGGCGTCGCTCTGGAAGCCAACAACGGATTTTACTGCTACGACACCGGCGTTGAGCTCACCGGCCTGAATGTCGTATTCAACGACAACGGTGGCGCCCAGACCGCTGACCTGACCATGAGTGGCGATAACACCTGCTACCAAAATGGGCAGTGGACAGCGTTATCAAATTGCGGGGTCAGCGCCCCCTAGGCAGATTATTGCGCTGAAACCCTTGAGGGGCGCGGCTGCGCCCCTTTTTTTGTGCGCCCGCTCAACAGCCATTGGTCAACCTGAACTCTTGTGGTATATTTGACTACAACGGGCCGATAAAGCGATCCGGGCCCGGCCGATTCAATAACCATAACCAGGTGACCCCATGCCAATCGTAACGAAAAACCGCTTTACTCTGCTCACCACCGCCCTGATGGCGCTGGGCCTGTCCGCCTGTGGCGGCAGCGACAGCGGCCCCGAGCTGGAATTTCCCGACCGCTCATCCAGTTCTTCCTCATCCAGCTCCTCGAGTGAGTCAAGCAGCAGTAGTTCCAGCAGCACGCCGACGTCCGTAACCTTCGTGGGCAACATCACCACCAATGGCGCTGTTCGTTCCGATTTTACGCAGTACTGGGATCAGATTACCCCGGAAAACGAAGGCAAGTGGGGCTCGGTGGAAGGCACTCGGGATCAGTACAACTGGGGACCGCTGGATGCCATCTATGAGTTTGCCCGTGCCAACGATATCCCGGTTAAAGGCCATGTTCTGGTATGGGGCAGCCAGCAGCCGAATTGGATTGCGGACTTGAGCCCAGAGGAACAGCGCGCGGAAATCGAAGAGTGGATCAGTGATTACTGTGAACGCTACCCAGATACTGCCATGATGGATGTCGTCAATGAGGCGCTGCCCACTCATGCGCCCGCCGAATACGCACAAAGCGCCTATGGTGACGACTGGATTATCGAGTCCTTCAAGTTGGCACGCGAGCACTGCCCGGATACGATCCTTATCTACAACGACTACAACTTCCTGACCTGGGACAACCAGGCGATCATCGACTTGATCACTCCTCTGGTGGAATCCGGTTACGTGGACGCACTGGGTGTTCAGGCACACGGCCTTTACAGTCCGCGCGTCTGGACGGCGCAGGAAATCAAGGACAATCTTGACAACATCGCCGAGCTGGGCCTGCCCATCTACGTATCAGAGTACGATATTGGCGAGGCCGATGACCAGCAGCAACTCGAGTATATGCAGACGCATTTTCCGGTCTTCTACGAGCATCCCGATGTGGTCGGTATTACCCTGTGGGGCTATATCGTGGGCGCCACCTGGATTGATGGTTCCGGCCTGATGACCAGCGACGGTGAGCAACGCCCCGCCATGCAGTGGTTAATGGAGTACCTGAACCGCTAATCGGCAAACTGGATTTTTACCGCAATTGACCAACACGAACCGGGGCTTTAGCCCCGGTTCGCACAATTCAATAACACTAACCAGGTGACCCCATGTCAATCGCAACGAAAAACCGCTTTACTCTGCTCACCACCGTCCTGATGGCGCTGGGCCTGTCCGCCTGTGGCGGCAGCGACAGCGGCCCGGAGCTGGAATTTCCAGAGCGGCCTTCAAGCTCATCCTCAAGCTCTTCCAGTTCGTCGTCGAGTGAATCGAGCAGCGAAAGCTCCAGTAGCAGTAGCGAACCCAGTGTTTTCAGCGTAACCGCTGATTACAACCTGTATGCGAAAGCACCCACCAACTTCCCGGTCGGCGTCGCCGTTTCGGCCGCCAACGAAAACTACAGTATTTTCAATCACAGCGATGCCACTGAACGTCAGGATGTCATTGCCACTCACTTCAACCAGCTCACCGCTGGCAACATCATGAAGATGAGTTACCTGCATCCGACCGAAGACACCTTCACCTTCGAGGATGCCGATGAGCTGGTCAACTTTGCCCAGAGCAACGGCATGACCGTACACGGCCACGCCCTGCTCTGGCACCCCGACTATCAAGTGCCCGAGTTTATGGAGACTTACAGCGAGGGTTGGCAGGATATGCTGACGGCCCACGTCGAAGGCATCCTCAACCATTTTGATCCCGAAGTGGTGGTCAGTTGGGACGTTGTCAACGAAGCGGTGGATACCAGCACTGCCGACGGATGGCGCCACTCGCTGTTCTACAACTACGCGCCGCCGGCTGAAGGCGAAGTGCCCGAGTACATCGAAGTAATGTACCAGGCCGCACGCAACACCCAGCCGGACGTCGACCTGTACTACAACGACTACGACAACACTGCCAACGCCGGCCGCCTGGCCAAGACCCTGGAGATTGCCGAGCACCTCGACGGCCTGGGCCTTATCGATGGCGTCGGTTTTCAGATGCACGCTTATATGGACTACCCGAGTATCGCCAACTTCCGGGACGCTTTCCAGGACGTGGTGGACATGGAACTGAAAGTGAAGATCACCGAGCTGGATGTCGCCGTGGTCAATCCCTACGGAGGCAATGCGCCGGACACGCTGACCTACGACGCTGAACTGGCCGGCGCCCAGAAGCTGCGGTTCTGTGAAATCGCCGAAGTTTACCTGGAGGTTGTTCCGGCAAACCTGCGCGGCGGCTTCACCGTCTGGGGCCTTACCGATGACGAAAGCTGGCTGATGAACCAGTTCGCCAACGCCACCGGTAATGACTACGACGACGTCTGGCCGCTGCTGTTCAACGCCGACTTGAGTGCCAAGCCCGCCCTGGAAGGCGTCGCTCAGGCATTCCGTGGCGAAACCTGCACCAGCGAGTTTTAAGGTAATTGGTGGATAAAGGTGGATAAGGGGCCGTTGGCCCCTTATCCACCTTACCCTGTGACTCACCCCACACTTTCAACCATTCGCAAGCCCCACTTTCCGCCCCTACCCCAAAGTGGGAAACCCTCGCTCACCTTCTGTGCTTAGCTGACAATGCCGTTTAACGGCCATCTCAATAAAACTCACTTGCACAGCGAGGATAATAATGATGTATCGAAACCTTCCCGCGCTTTTCAGCGCACTGCTGCTCATGATCAGCGTCAGCGTTCAGGCACAAAACGACAACCTGGCACTAAACGCCACAGCCTCCGCCAGCACTCAGGATCTGGCGGCCAGCAACGCCATTGATGGCGATCCCAACACCCGCTGGGCCTCAGCGGCGCAGACTGACCCATCCCACATCACCATCGACCTCGGACAACAGTACGCCCTGTCCAGCGTCGTCATTCACTGGGAAGCGGCCAACGCCGACACCTACCAGATACTCGGCTCCAACGACGGGGGTAACTGGACGACGCTGGCCACAGAAACCGGCGGCACCTTCGGAGACCGAACGGATACCCTCAACGTCGCGGGCGACTTCCGCTACGTGCGCATGAACGGCATCAGCCGCAGTGCTGGTAATGAATGGGGCTATTCCATCTGGGAGCTGGAAATTTACGGCCAGGGCGGCGGCACAGTCAGCGCGCAAACACTGCAGGCCGAAGACTACATCAACGCCTACGACACCACGGCAGGCAACACGGGTGGCGCCTATCGCAGCGGCGATGTCGACATTGAAGCCAGCACCGACGACGGCGGCGGCTACAATGTCGGCTGGATCGACGCCGGGGAATGGCTGGAATACACCATCAATCTGGACGCCGACACCTACACGGTGAGCTCCCGCGTCGCTTCGGACATCGGTGGCGGCCAGTTCACGATCGACCTGAACGGCTCTGAAATCGTCGGCACCCAGACCGTCGACAATACCGGTGGCTGGCAAAGCTGGACCACCCTGACCTCCTGGCCCATCGCTCTGCCCGCCGGGCAACACACTGTGCGGGTCAATGTTCAAAGCGGAGACTTCAACCTCAATTGGGTGCGCTTCGAACCGGACAGCGGCGGCACCGATCCGGGCCCTCAGCCCGTGTGGAGCGACGAGTTCGACACGATCGACAGCAATAACTGGACCTTTGAGACCGGTGGCTGGGGCTGGGGCAATCAGGAGCTGCAGTACTACACCGGCGGTGACAACGCCTTTATCCAGTACGATCCCGAAGTGGACAGCAACGTACTGGTGCTGGAGGCCCGCCAGGAAAACCCCCAAGGCTACGACTGCTGGTACGGCTACTGCAGCTACACCTCAACCCGCATGATTTCCAAAGGCAAGCAGGAGTTCCAATACGGGCGCATGGAAGCCCGCATCAAGCTGCCTCAAACCCAGGGCATCTGGCCCGCCTTCTGGATGATGGGAAATGACTTCGACCAGGTCGGCTGGCCCAACAATGGCGAAATCGACATCATGGAACACGTGGGCTTCGAACCCAACCTCACCCACGGTGCCCTGCACGGCCCGGGCTACTCCGGCGACACCCCGATCAACGGCACCCACGACCTGGGCGAGTCCGCCGACGCCAACTACCACGTGTACGCGGTGGAGTGGGATGAGAACGGCATCGACTGGTACGTAGACGACGTCAACTTCTACAGCGTCAGCCGCACGCAGGTTGAACAATACGGTAACTGGGTGTACGACCACCCCTTCTTCTTCCTGCTGAATATCGCAGTCGGCGGCAGTTGGCCCGGTGAACCCGACGGCACCAGCCAGTTCCCCCAACGCATGTATGTCGATTACGTGCGGGTCTACCAGTAACCCTGCCAACGAGACCGTCGCAGACGGCTATTCTGCGACGGTCTTTTCTCTCTAAATCTCCAAACGCAATAACCGAACCCCATCCACAAACCAAATCGTCTATAAATCCGCCACAACCAGCCCCAAAAAAGTGCATCTTGATCAATACTGTAGGGAAGACGAAGCCAATGGCTTCCTCGGTTACCGAAACGCCCACTGGACTCTGAGGGAAAACGTCATGATTCGTGCACTGCTATCCGTATCTGCCCTGTTCATTGCGCTGTCACTGCCTCAAGCTCTGGCTGATGATCAAGGCGACCTCTACGACGACATCCAGTTGGATGAACTTTTCCAACAGATGGATTTGACCATGCGTCGACGCAACGACGTAATGGAAGTGATGAATCAATTTCGGGAGGACCGGGAGAAAGCCGAAGAAGCGCTGGAAGAGTTGAGTGAAACCCTGCCACCTCAGGAAGAGATCAGTGCTACAACCGTCTATTCCGATATCGTTCTGGAGTCAAGATTGAACCGGATACTGAGGTCCGATCAGGTGGAGCAGATAATGAGCTACATCAGAGAGCAGCGAAGCCAGCGAAACGAATCGCAATAAACAGCGGACCGCTGCTCATTGATCAGCGTCGGGGGCGCTCAAGCTCTTGCTATAAAAACCCGACGGATCGAAACAGCAGACCCGCTTTTTACCCGAAGCCAACATATCGCAGGCATTCTCCACCCGCCGCGCCCGGGTTTTCGCCTGCTTGGCCGACTCGATCCAGTGTATCCAGTCAACTCGTGCCAGGGTGGTGGCGCTCTCCCAGGTTTCCCTTGCCGACGGAGCCGCCGCCAGGGCGTTTTGAAGATCCTCCGGCAGCCCGGGTTCCGGCTCCACCTCAACGGGTGCCAGTGCCACCGTTACCGTATCACCCACTTCTGCATCCGCTGCTTCTCGCAATGCCCGGGAGACCCTGAGCCAATGGCTCAACTGCCCATCCGGCTCGAGCGTCGCCTGAAAGGGGTAACCATTCAGGGTGCCATCCACCGACGTCCGTCCACGCCGGGGCAGCGTGTCACTGGCCGCTTTGGGTAACACAAGGAAGGTCCAGGTATCATCCGCTCCCGGCTTGGCCGGGCGTTGGAGTTTGGCTTTGAATGTCGATGGATTTGGCGTTGTCATTGCTCAATATTGAACGTGCACTGAGGGTTCTTTTGTGTCACCACAAGTTTACACAATAAGAGCAACCAAAAAGAACCCTAAGCGCCGGCAAGAAGGAATCAATAGACCTTACCGCTCTGTCGCATCCCATACTTGACCAGACCCAACACCGTCATTGGCAGGGTTAAACACCTCGACCGCCATGACCTGATAGGTGGGGTCATCGCTGGCGTCAAAGTTGTTCATATCCGGAATAATCCAGCCGGTATCCGCCCAGGCCTTGACGTGGTCGGCGAAGACAATCTCGTAGTCCTTGCCCAGCTCGCGCTGTTCCGTCGGCTTGCTCCAATACTGGTAAAACGTGGAGGTATTGTTGATCGACGGCTTCTGCTCGCGTACTGAGCGATAGGTGGAGTACTCGACGCCATTACTGACAAAGGTCTTTCCGTACTCACCGTCCTGACTGGGGTCGTAGGTCCAGCGCTGGAGAATATAATACTCCACCAGGTGAGCCGGATCGTCCTTCGGCATGGTTTCATCGTAGCCCCAGCCGTACAGGGTGATATAGCTCGCACCGCTGTCCTCGTCGAACCGATAGCCGATCACCCGATCTTCATCGCCATAGTGCCAGCCGGGGCCGCCAACGTAGTTATAACCGCCGCCTTCCCATTCCACCTTGAAGGACCCGTCGGTCTCCAGCGCCAGGGTGGTGGCACCGCCGTCTTTCCAGTGAGTGAAGAAGAAATCACCCACGTGACCGGTGGCATGGCTGTCGGTAATCACGGTGTCATTGGAGAATTTCCGGGTATAGGCCTTGAACTTCTCGATACCGGCCGCGGAGGCCGTATCGCTGGAATCCGGAGCCTGCTGCTCGGTAGCACAGCCCACAGCGCCAAACAGGGCGAGCGCCAGTGCGGTAGTCGTAAGACGATGGGTTTTCAAATCTCGGTCCTCTTATGGGCTCCCGGCCAGACCTCCATACCTGAGGTACACGGGAGCTTGAATGTCTGTAGTGGTCCTTATGACCATTATTAGAGCATTTATCCGGATCGAACACAAAGCCAAAGTAACCACTTTCGGGAAACCAAAATCGGTGGTTTCTGGCCAAATAAGTGAATCCCTGCGGCCCCGGAGAACGATTTGGTCATTATTTGATCAAGCCCGTCATCAGGACTCTTTCAGCCACCCCTGCTCGACCGCATAATCTACCTTTGCAATCACCCACTGATAGATGTCCGGTTGTTCCTGTTCAACAAACTGATGCATTTCCAACACCTGGCTTTTATGAATCCCACTCTCCCGCCAGGCTCGCCCGTTGCTGGAGATATTGTGCAGAAACGGCAGCAGTCGATCGATGACCTTCAGCAGTTTGGCCTCTCTGCTTTGGCCAAACTCCTGCTCGTCCCACAGGGTCAATAAGTTCTTGATGGGGTTTCCAGGGTGAGATGCCATCCTCTCAACACACTTGCGCTCTTCAAGGTGGGCAGTGCCTCGATCGGCGCTGTAGAGAAACGTATCACCGGCATCTATCTCTCCCAGATCATGAACCAACGCCAGTTTGATAAGCGTCAAAACGTCGAAGTCATCTTGCAACAACTCCGAGAACGCCCAACACGCCATCGCCAAGTGCCAGGAATGCTCAGCCGAGTTTTCTACGCGCTCGCCGCCGCTGATGTAAGTCCGGCGGTTTACGGACTTCAGCCCGTCAAGTTGAAGTAGAAAATCGGATAGTTGAGTAACACTGTCGTTCACTTAGTTTCCTTGATTGACATGCTGCACATCTACTGAGTAATTGATGGTAATCGTTTTCTTTATCGCATCATTGGAGCTCGAAGAAACATAGGTATGACTCTCATGATTTGATGATTGCAAGAAATACGGCTCCTCAGACACCTCAATTATGCTATTGTGATGACTTACTGACTTTCCCGTAACGAGCCAGTTACAGCTAGGAAGGCTAAACTCTATTGGCCCATGATCCTCAGTATTAACTGTAACTTTTTGAGAAGGCCAACCCCTTTCTTGGCCTACTTCTCTGTATGCCCAAGAGTTTCCTCTCGTGCTGCACTGACTATCGTAATAGCTTTCACACTCAATATTTCTAATAATTGTTTCATGTCCAGGGTATTTCAGAGACACCTCGTAGTACCCATTCACTCTCTCGCCACCTCTTGGAATTTTGGCATCTATACACATTGCAGTATGAATGACTGGTATACACCCTGACAAACAAACCCCAAACAATGGAATAAATATCAATCTCATATTGGCACTCTGATAGCTAACATTGATTTCATCGCCGGCCTTTGCATGGCGAACCCTCATAAAAAACATCCGGGTGACGCGACCGATTAGATCCTGAAAGCAATGCGATCATCTTGTAAGCTTATGAAACTAACATACGTCCAACAATCAGGAACCGCGAGAGAACTTTTCAGAACCTCTAACTCGAGATCATTCAAGCCGAAACTGATTGAATCTATCAGAACTAACCACCACCTTTCGTAACTGGTTCGATACGGCTTAATTTTCTCGGTTTTTTCATCGATGCATATCTGGGCATTTCTAATTAGCTCGGAAAGAACAAAACCCCCAGAATCATCGTCAAAGCAACCACTATAAACATATGGTTCATTAAGCCACTTACTAGCTCCAACAACATGCATATTCACTGTTGGTGTCAGCTGATAGAAAGTGTCTTCTCCGATTTCTGGAATGCCAACTGGGAGGCTCTTCGAAACAAGGCTCTTCAGTTTTTTTAGCTTCGGTAGAGGACGACGAAAACTGAAGCTTACATAAGCACTTCTTTCCGCACTCGGATTCGCAATACCTATAAGGTGATTTTCAATACCTTTCATTAAAGGGAACGCCTCATCCCCCACCCCCTTGACACGGCCACCATATTCGATATTTTGGTTCAAAAGTCGTACTTCTACTGCAATTTTTTCTTTTGTCAGAAGGTCAGGAGGAACATTTCCATCTGGCTCATGGACAATTGGAGTGTGCCCATGACGTGCGAGATATGTGTAGGCAATCTTTTCATATCGGTCCATTTTTAATTCAACATTAGATTCATTGGAAAAGTGACGTGCATCCACAGACACATACCCTACTCACCGCCCATCAATGAGCTGTAGCTGTGCCTCGACTAACCACTGCCGTATCAAGTGCAGTACACGAAAGTGTGCACCATATCTCAGAATTTGCAAATCCGGCACCTACAACACTGACTCCAACGCTTTTACCGAATCCAACATCAAAGCGGACGGACTCAGCTTATTCTCGTCTCCAGCCTGATATTTCCCGGTTTTCACCAACCGGGCCTGCAGTCCGGCTGTAAGTGCACCTTCAACATCCCCGAACACATCGTCGCCGATCATCAGGCACTGCTCGGGGGGTAGGCCGGTGGAGGCCACGACCTGGTGGAAGAATTCCGGGTTGGGTTTGCCCATGACCACCGGCTCCACATCCGCCGCCCAGGCGACGGCCCGGACAAAGGGGCCGGCATCCAGGCAGAGGGCGTCACCGTCGTTGAAGTATTTGTTGTCGCCGATGGCGATCAGCCGTTTATGGGCCTGAGCGATACGAAACGCCTGGTTGAGGTTGCGGTAGTTCAGCTCGTCCCGCGCATCGCCCAGCACCACGCAGTCGGGTTCGCGCTCACTCTGGGGCTCGAACAGCGGCTTGATGCTGGGGTGGACCAGGGCGTAGGGGGTCAGCCGGTGTTCCCGCACGTAGGCCAGGGCCGCATCGGGGGCGGTAAAGAGTTCCTGCGCTGTCACATCAAAACCCAGTTGTTGCAGCTTCTCCAGCAACTGTTCGCGGGACTTGGTGGCAGTGTTGGTGACGAATCGCAGGGTCAGGCCCCGGTCTCTGGCCGCCGCGACCGCGTCGATGGCGCCGTCGATTCGCCGATCACCCTCGTACAGGACGCCGGACAGGTCGAAAAATACGGCTTTGACGGGGGTGTCGTTCATGGCGGCCTCCAGTAACATCGACGGGTCTTTTTTGATGATGCCAGACTTTTTGTGTTCATGGTAAGGTGTTGTCATTGCACTGGAAATGAGAGGAAACACGCAATGACCACCTTAATTATTGGCGCTCACGGGCAGATTGGCCAGTTACTGGTCCAGGAGCTGGCGGACCACCACCAGAAACCGCGGGCCATGGTGCGCAACGAGCAGCAGGTCGAGGCGATGCGCTCTCTGGGCGCCGAGCCGGTGATTGCGGATCTGGAAGGCGATTTCAGCCATGCGTTTGAGGGCTGTGACAAGGTGGTATTTACCGCCGGCTCGGGCCCGAAAACGGGGGCGGACAAGACCATTCTGGTGGATATGTGGGGCGCGATGAAGGCGGTGGATGTCGCCAGGGCCCGGGGTATTCAGCAGTTTGTGATGGTCAGCTCCCGCGGGGCGGAAGATCCCGATGCGGGGCCGGCCAAGATCAAACATTACACGGTGTGCAAGAAAGTTGCGGACGATTATCTGCTGGCGAGCGGTGTGCCCTACACCATTCTGCGGCCCGGACGCTTGACCGATGATCCGGCCTCGGGACGGGTGATCAACCATTGGCCGGAGAACGCCGAGGACCAGTGGATTTCCCGGGCGGATGTGGCGCTGGCGATTGAGCACTGCCTGGGGTCGCCGGGAACGATCGGGAAGATTTATCCCCTGTTTCATGGGGATCAGCCGATAGGGGCCTGTTTGGGGTAAGTGAGGGGATTGAGTTGGGTTACGGCGGATGCGCGCTCCGAGGCATCGGGCCGATCCGCCCTACAGCCAAGTTTGAGAGCTTGGTCACGATTTGTTCTACTGGAAAACGTCTCTTGTGGACTTTCCGTGGGCATTTTTTGTAAGGTACGACAGCGTGTTATGGATTCATTGAAAGGACTTGCTCTATGCCCCTCTCGCAATACCCCCTGATATCCGGAAAGTTTGGTGGAAAAGTGCTCCGGTGCGCACCAGACTGCTTTCCCGTCTACGAAAAACTCTATCAAGCTTCTCTAAAAGGCAGCCATTGGGCCAGAATGTTGGTTAAAGGCTTGGCGGATGTTTCCTCTGGAGGCCTGTCTCGCGTCAAAGGTGAACCGATAACCTCTCGCAGAGGTGGTCAACGTTACCAACTTGCATTTCCGGGCGTCCGATTTATTATCGAAAGGACCCGGGATGACGTGCATGTTTTATCGAAGGTCGCATTTCCAACCGGCAGCTCTCTTGACGCTTTCCATCAGGCTTTGACCGCTAACTGGTCAGTTAATGTTGAACCGACCTCGGCCTCCTCATTGAGCAAAAGGGGTGAAGACTTCCTCAAAAGCACCGAAGCTCTTCGGCTGACACCTTATGAGGATCAGACGGGCCAGGAAATCACTTCGTGGGTTGAGGGAGCGACTATCGGATATGGCCACCTGATTCACAAGCCTGAATGGTCGGTTTTCAAAAACGGAATCACCCAAGAGCAGGCCAATCAGATATTTCAGGGAGACGTTGAGCCATTCGTCACTGCGGTCAAACAGCACATCAATACCCCTCAGAATCAGCATCAGTTCGATGCACTGGTGATCCTGGCGTTCAACATCGGTGTATCCGCATTTTCAAGCTCCTCTGTGGTTTCCTTGATCAATAACCCAGACGCCAAAACACCCTTCAACAATCTGGAAATGGCCTGGAAAGCGTGGCGTAGGTCTCAAGGGACAGTCAATCAAGGGTTGGTCAATCGACGTGCTGCTGAGTGGAATATTTACATCCAGGGTATCTACCAACGCTGGTAATCTGACGTACTTCAGGGAGAAGTTTCATTGAAAATTCAAAAAGTTATGCTCATAGCAGCGGTTTTTCTATGCACTGCATGCAACGCGGAAACCCGAGCGTCATGCTCTGAAAAGCCACTGGACTCCTATCTTGATACCTACACGGTACAGAGTGCGGATAGATACCGGGGTGGGCTGACTGATGAAAACACGGCCCAGGCACGTATAGGGAATGAAGTTCTGATTACGAAGGAAATTCTGAATACGGGTTTAGTGACCTTTGAAAACCCTCGGTACGCTATCAAGTGCTACCCAGCGACCTCCATAGAGGGAGAGATTCCCAGCCAGCGGTGGAGTATCCACTACGGCCTCGGGATAGATCGTAAGTTCATAGAAGTATTAGAGGTGTATGCTGTTGGGGAGGAAGACAACCATCCTTCCTATTACTTCGAAATCGTTGATGGTGGGCTTTGGGAGTTGTTTGACGGTTGGGTGTATTCTCTCCAGCGAACCCAATAAAATAAGCTTTCCGGCAAGACCGGCGTGTTTTGAAGGCAGAGCATCAGTGCGTATTAGAGGTTAGCGGTGAAAGATTCGGGTTGGGTTACGGCGGATGCGGCCTTAATACCGCTGCGCTCAGCCCCTACGGCTGAGCGCAGCGGTATAGACACGCGTAGGGCGGATAAGGCCGAAGGCCGCATCCGCCGCAACAAGATTGGTGATTAATACTGACGGATCATGGTCCAGCGTTGGTTGGTACCGCCGGTGCTGTTCCACTGCAGAATGTTGGCGCCGTTGGCGGTGCTTTTTCCTTCCACATCCAGCACCATGCCGCTCAGTACCGACTCAACTTCCACGTAGTTACCGGCCGGGTTGATCTGCCAACGCTGTCCGGCACTGCCCCAGTAGTCCCACTGGGCGATATTGGCACCCGCTGAGGTACTGCCTTCCCACACATCCATGCCCTTCAGGCTGAGGCCGTTGATCAGGCTGTATTCACCGGTGCCGTGGTCCACCACATACCATTTCTGGTGCAGGCCACCATTATCCTCGTACTGCACGACGTTGCCACCGTTGGCGGTATCGGCATTGGCAATCTCCAACAGCTTGCCACTGAGCTGGGACTCGAACTGATACAGCCCCTCGCTCACCCCACCACAACTGGTGATGGAACTGAAGTTGTGAGTCATGGATGGCCAACCGCCGGAGAAGGTCATACGCTGAATATCCAGCTTGGCGTTGCCGCCGTCATTCAGATCGTAGTAATGGGTGGTGACGTAGTTACAACCGTCCTGCTTGAGCACGCCGATGTGGCCGGGCCCTTTGCGCTTGCCGTCCTCGTTAGGCAACAGGTTGCGCTCGTCGGTGTAGGGGCCAAACACACTGGTGGAGCGGGCCACCTGCACTTCATAGGTACTGTCCGCGCCCCGGCAGCACAGACCGCGGGTGAAGAACAGGTAATAGTAATCGCCGTTGCGGGTAATGTAGGGCGCTTCAATGGACTGGTGACCACCACCATAAATTTTGGTGACGGCGCTGGCGAGCTTACCGGTATTCTGATTGATTTCCGCCACACCCAGGCCGCCGAACCAGGAGCCGTAGGACATATACACTTTGCCGTCGTGATCCCGGAACAGGGCTGCATCAATCGCATTGATTTCCTCCGATCCGCCGTAGGACTGCACCACCACACCCAGGTCCTGCCAGTTCGGTTTTTTCAGCGACGGGGTACGCACCACGCCGATGGCGGAACGGGAACTGCCGAAGGTGGAGACGGAGTAATAAACGTAGTAATAATCCCCCATCTGGATGGCATCAGGCGCCCAGAAGTGGCCCTCGAAGCCGGGCACCGCGTCGTTGATCCAGGCCGGCCAGGAGCTGCCGAAGATATCGCCGGGGTTATCCCAGTGAACCAGGTCGGTCGAGCGTGAATACCAGATACCGTTACCCGTGGTGAAATGGAAGTAGGTATCGTCATCCCGCACCAGGGTGGACGGGTCATGGGAGTTGGTAATGCCGGTCAGGTCCAGCGCCAGAGCGGGAGTCGCGCCCAACAGTAGCGCCATCAGGCCAAAGCGGCGCAGGGACGGTAGTAGACGGAGTATCGCTGTTCTCATGGGTCACCTGTTATGGTTATGGTTTGTGGGTCCATTCGTATTATTATCCTATTATCGTGCGTTATTGAGGGTATCAAGGTTGGAATGGCGAGCCAAGGATTTGTAATACAATTTTTGAATAGTTGGAGGTATCTGTTATTTCGATAATTTTGGGTGGCGCAACTGGAAACGGGTTTAGTTTACGGTGGATGCGGGGTTATACCGCTGCGCTCGGCCCCTACGCAACCTTAAGCAACCGTTGTGGTTGGGGTGGTTTGCGGGCACAATCGCCCTCCCCCGCCGATGAACACGCAGCCTGGTAGAGAATTGAATGGCGATTAACTGGTTTCCCGGACACATGCATAAGGCCCGCAAGGAGATTGCGGAGGTGATGGCCCATATGGATGTGGTCATTGAGGTGCTCGATGCCCGTATCCCCTACTCCAGCGAGAATCCGATGATTCCCGCCCTGCGCGGTGACAAGCCGTGTATCAAGCTGCTCAACAAAGCCGACCTGGCGGACCCGGCCATGACCGAGCGCTGGGTGGCCCACCTGGAGCAGGAACAGGGCGTGACCGCCCTACCCGTCACGCACCACAAGCCCGAGAGTATTCGTCGACTGCTGGTACAGATTCAGGACATTCTGGCGGACAGGAACCTGAGCGCGCGGAACACCCAGGCAATGATCATGGGGATTCCGAACGTGGGCAAATCCACCCTGATCAATATCCTGGCCGGGCGCAAAATTGCCAAAACCGGCAACGAAGCCGGGGTGACCAAAGCCCAGCAACGGATCAAACTGGACAATCGGGTCGTACTGACCGACACCCCCGGTTTTCTGTGGCCCAAACTCAATCCCCCCAGTTGCGGATACCGCCTGGCCGCCACGGGGGCGATCAAGGAAAAGATCTTTGACTATCCGGAAGTGGCGCTGTTTACGGTAGCCTATCTGGGCCAGCAATACCCCGAGGCGCTCAAGGCCCGCTACCGACTCACGGCGTTGCCCGACGACGATCTGGAACTGCTGGAAGACATCGGTCGGGCCCGGGGCACGGTGCGCAAGGGCGGCCAGGTGGATCTGGAGAAAGTCTCCGCCCTGTTGATCAGTGAACTGCGGGACGGGGTTCTCGGCCCCATTACGCTGGAAACGCCGGAGATGACCGAACGCGAAGAGGCCGAAGCCCGAGAGGCCGACGAGCGGGCCAGAATCGAGAAGGAAGAGAAAGCCAAACTGCGCCGTCAGCGGGCTCGCAAAAACCGGCGTTGACGCTTGGGGGAGCGGTTATCGAGCAGTCGTGAAATCGGCATCAACTGCGGCACATTTTCGCAGACGATCTTGAAGCTCGCCAGCAACGGAACCGCCATAAGCGCCCCGGCCACACCCCATAACCAGCCCCAGGCCACCACTGAAATGAACACCGCGGTGGGCGTGACGGCCAAGCGCCGCCCGATCACCAGCGGCGTAATCATGTGCCCCTCGGTGACCGACAGTGCCATGTACACACCCGGTACCAGCAGTGCCTGGGGAATGCTCGGGAAGGTGGCCAGTCCGACCAGTGTGAGAATCCCGGCCATCACCACCGCGCCGACGTAAGGCGCGAAGTTGAAACAGGTGGCCATGATTCCCCACAACAGGGCATTGGGTACGCCCAGCAACTTCATGGCCAGCGCCACACAGGCACCCAGCGTTATGTTGATGACCGTGATCGTGGCCAGATAACGGGAAATGTCCTGGCGAATTCGGTAGGCGATGCGCACAATGCGACGCCGTGAACCGAGGTTGGCCCCAAGTTGCGTGGCCTTGCGCAGAAAGCGGTCTCCCGCCGCCAGCAGAAAGTACGTCAGAAAGACCACGATGGTCAGGCCGGCCAACAGCGTCGGAAGATTGGCCAGTACAAACGACCCCAGTGTGCTCTCGCGCTCGACTTTGACTTCGACCGGGGTCATCTTGTCGCCATCCCCCAGTATGTAAAGCTGACGGACCTCTTCCGTTACTGCCTGAAGGTTGGACAGGGGGCCACTGAACTCGGACATCTTTTCCCGAAAGCCGCGTACCACGTCCGGGATATCCTGCAGCCATTGCTCGGCCGGCTCGATCAGCAGCAGGAACATCAGCACTACGCCGTAGACCAGCAGCGCCATCAGCACCAGGGCAGACAGCGTGGGCGGAATGTGATAACGCTGGCCATAGCGAATGACCGGAGCGAGCAGCGCACTGAGCAGCCAGGCCACGGTAATGGGGATCAGAATGGGCGACGCCACATGCAATGCCGCCACCAGAGCGATGGTGGCGAGTACCAGTAAAGCGATCAGTTGAAAGTGCGGCAGACCAAAGTGCGATGAGAACGGTTTGAACATGAGGGTGATGAGTCCTTACACCAACAGGTGGGCCCACAGCTGACGGGCCAGTCGCATCACCGGAAGCGTACGCACCGCTCGGACAGCCCGGCCACCAAAGCGGCCGGTCAGAAAGCCTGCGGAAAAGCAGCCTGCCAACGCCCAGCCCCCTCGCAGGTGGGATTCCAACCCTGCTCGAGCCTCCTGACGAAGGGCATTGAGTACCCGACGCTCATGATGAATGGCAACGGACAACCGGGCAACTTCCCGAGACTGACGTTTGAGAAGAAGTGAGGTAATCATGGCGTTGATTCCGTTTCCTCAGAAGGCGTTTCCGATGATGAATGCTCGCTTGCCAACCGTTCAAAGGCACGACGGGTTTCCGGAAAACGTAGCCAACGCAGCAGTCGCCGGAGCTGCCCGCGCAGATAAATGATCATCAGACCCTGAGCAAGAAGCAGTCCGGCGGCGATCCAGCCCCAGTGCACGCCCGCCTGCCAGACCAGGTAACTGGCCACCGCCAACAGTAACACCCAGACCAGTACCAGTGTCATCGCCAGAAGCATGCTCACCAGAAGGATCAACGCCAGGCTCCTGGCCGCCAGACGGGCTTCGGCTTTAAACAACGCCCAGCGGTCGATCCACGTCTGGCGGATCAGAATGACCATGGCAGTCGCCAGATCCAGAAGCGACGATTCCGGCGGCGATTCATTCGCCGCACCGTTCACAGACTCTGCGTCACTCTCTCCACCATGGTCCCGGGCTCTTGCCTGTTCACCGTCGTGCATTCAATGCCCCGGATTAGCGGCGAAGCAGATTGGCAACAATCAGGCCTGCCGCGAACGCGATACCCGCCGTCATCAACGGATTTTCCCGGGCGTATTCCCGCGCGCTGGAAACAGAACCTTCCACCTGGGCTCGCACCTCTTCCTGCTTTTCCGTCCAGCTCTGCTGGCCATGGGTCGCGGCACCACGCAGGCGCTCTTCGGTTTTAGCCACACGCTCGGACAGACGGTCTATCGCTTCGTGCGCCGCTGCAACGGTTTTCTCTGTGAAAGGAGCGCCCGTCTCGGCGCCATTGTCGGTGGTGGTTTTGGATGATGTTGCCATTTCAGCCTCCTTTTTGGCGTCATCGCCAGAGTTGTGGCAGCCAGTAATGTGGCCGTTGAGGAACTCCCCCACGCGGCCGCGCCGCGTGGCTCCAATCACTAGCTTAACACCTTTTTGGGGATCGGGTGTGAGCACCCGCCCCCAAAACCGTTTGAACCGATCGGGACCATGATATTCGACGTCGGAGTGTCATTCGGCGCCCAAACCTCCGATCCGGACTGTCAGGATGCACGCCATTCGGCGTCGCTGTCGGGAATGGCTTCGGCATCGGCCAGCTCGCCGTGCAGACGCTCACCCTCAGCGGCACGGGGTTTGGCAAAGCGCGCGAGGCCGAGATAGACCACGGGCGTCAGGAACAGTGTGAACAGCGCCGCCAACCCCAGGCCACCAAAAATGACCCAGCCAATGGCCCAACGGGACTCGGCCCCCGGCCCGGTACTGAGGATCAGCGGCAGACCGCCGAGCACGGTCGACATCAGGGTCATTGCAATGGGCCGCAAACGTACCATGGCGGCGGTGCGCACCGCGCTGTACACATCGTGCCCCAGATCCCGCAACTGGTCGGCAAACTCGACCAGCAGAATGCCGTTTTTGGCCATCAGGCCGATCAGCATCACCAGCCCGATCTGGGAATAGATATTGATACTGGTGCCAGTAATCAGAATGGCCAGAATCGCCGCCGCAATACCGAACGGCACCGTGACCATGACAATCAGGGCACTGGTGAAACTCTCGAACTGGGCACACAACACCAGAAATACCACTACCAGGGCGATGATGTAGGTCAGCGCCACATCACGGGAGGTTTCATCCAGGGTTTGCGCTTCGCCCTGAAAGATCAACCCGATACCACGCGGCAGCGTATCGGCGGCCACCGCCCGCACATCATCGACAGCGGTCTGCAGAGGGTAGTCCGAGTCCAGTTGGAACTCCACTTCAATCGAGCGACGTTGCGCATTGCGCTCAAGCTCAGCGGCAATGTTTTCCTCGGTCAGGGTCACCACGCTCGACAGCGGCAGCAACTCCCCCGTGCTCGAGCTGATGTACAGGTTCAGCAAGTCGTCGGGGCTGCGAATCTGTCCGGTCGCCGACTCCAGAATAATCGGAATGGCCTCGTCGCCGACACTCAGATCCACCAGATCATACCCGTCGACCATTGCCCGCAGAGTGGCGGAAATATCGGCCAGCTCAACACCCAGCTCTGAGGCCCGGCGCCGGTCGACATTGATCGACAGCTGGGGCTTGTTGGGATCGTAGTCCAGGTCTGGATCGGAAATATGATCGTAGCGTGTTTCCACTTCCTTGATGAAACTTTGCGCCGCCTGGTAGATCTCATCGTAATCCGGCCCGGTCAGCGCCAGCTCAATCGTTGAGCCCTGACCGCCGCCACGAATATTCAGACTGTTGCCCGCGCCAACCCAACTGGTCACCCCGGGCAACTCTTTCAGTTTGGGCTCAATCTCGGCGGCGATGGCCTGCTGGTTGCGACGGCGTTCACTCCAATCAGCCAGAGGCAAAACAAACAGTGCACGATTCGGGTCGCGCCAGCCGAGAATGGAAAACGCCAGCCGAGCTTCCCCGGAATCCACAATGGGCTGAATGATCTCACTCACCTGCCCGGCCTGACGCTCGATGTAATCCAGACCAACACCTTCAGGCCCGTTGATACCGATGTAAATCACACCCCGATCCTCACTGGGCACCAGCTCCTTGGGCACTTGAGTGTAGGCATAGCCGGCCAATGCCACGATGAGCAGGGCGATGCCGAACGTCGTCCAGGCATAACGCAGTGCATGATCGACCATCCAGCTATAGATGCCGGTCATCCGATTGCCAAACCGGGTGAGCTTGTTGCGAATCGGGTGCGGCTGGTCGGCACGCTCCGGCGAGATGCGCGCGGCCGCCGCCGGCACCAGCGACAAGGCAACGAACGAGGAGATCGCAACGGCAATGGACAATACAAAACCAAACTCGCGGAACAGTCGACCCGCTGTGCTGGGCAGAATGGCAATCGGCACAAAAACAGAAATCAATACGGCTGTCGTCGCCACCACCGCAAAAAATACCTGCCGGGTACCGAGAACGGCGGCCGCCCGGGCCCCGAGGCCCTGCCCCCGACGACGCTGAATATTCTCGAGCACCACAATGGCGTCATCCACCACCAGACCGGTCGCCAGCACCAGCGCCAACAACGTCAGAATGTTGATGGAAAACCCCAGTGCCCAGATGGCTGCCACGGTGCCCACCAGCGCAATGGGAATCGCCAGACTCGGCACCAGGGTGACCCGGAACGAGCCGATGAACAGCCAGATGGTGCCAATGACGATGGCCACCGTCAGCAACAGACTGGTGATCACCTCTTTCACCGAACCGCGAATGAAGGTGGCATTGTCTTCGGTAATGATCAGTTCAACATCGGTCAAGCGCTCATCCAGTGGTCCGAGCACCCGACGAATGCCATCGGAAATTTCCAGCGTGTTGGACTGGGCCTGACGAATCACGCCCATACCCACAACCGGCTGACCGTTAAACCGCACCAGGGAATCGGCGTCGCGCGGGGTATAAAACACCCGGGCCACGTCTCCGACCCGAGTATTGCCCTCGACGATGATGCTGCGAATATCCTCTTCCGTGGTCGCCGTCGCGTCGGCTCGCACCAGCAATTCCTGATCACTGGAACGGTAGCTGCCACTGGGTACGTCGTAGGGGGCATTGCGCAGGGCGTTGGCCACGTCGGTCACCCCAAGGCCGAAACTGGCCAGCTTGATCGGGTCCATCACCACTCGCACAATCCGGTCACGCCCGCCAAACACCTGCACGTCGGCCACGCCGGATACCGACGTCAACTCCGGGACGATGTCCCGCTCGATTCGCTGCGTCAGTTCGGTTTCACTCAGTGAATCACTGATGGCCGCGATATTGATGATCGACTGCGCATCGGGGTCGGCCTTGACCACGGTCAGTTGCTCAACATCCTCCGGCAGCTCACGCTGCACACGGCTGACCGCTTCACGGACTTCGGAGGCCACATCATTCAGATCCACGCCCGCATTGAACTCGAGCGACATCCGGAAATTTCCCTCTTCGCTGTCCGAGCGAATGGAGCGCAGCCCGGTCACTCGAGCCACGGCACCTTCGACAATGGAGGTCACTTCCGCGTCCATGGTTTCCGGTGAGGCGCCTGGATAGTTGCCGTTCACACTGACAAAGGGATAATCAATATTCGGAAGTTCACGCACTTCCACGGCGAGAATCGCGGCCGCACCGGCGAGGGCAATCAGGAGGTTGATGACCAATACCAGAATCGGGCGGCGAATACTCAGACTGGGGAGGTCGTTGACTTCCTGAGTGTCAGCCCGGGATTTTTCCTCGCTCACGACTCTTCTCCTTCCTCGGTTTCTTCAGCGTCGCGGTAGGCGCCGTCATTCTCGCCCAGCTCGGCATTCAACGGGCGAACCTCCATGCCGGCCCGAACGATATGAACACCCTCGGTGATGATCGGATCACCCTCTTGCAGGTTCGCTTCCACCAGGACACCGCGCTGATTACGTTCGATCAGATTGACCGCAACCCGCTCCGCCTTGCCCTCTTCAATGGTCCACACATAGGCGCCTTCACCGCCCCACTGAACGGACACTTCAGGCACCGACAGGTAACGGTTGCCCTGCAGACTCAGATTGATCCGAAAGCTCATCCCGGGCAGCAGCACGTCATTGTCGTTATCGACATGAGCGCGCAGCGTGAAAGTCCGCCGGACTTCGTCCACCCGGGAGGACACATCGACGATGGTTCCCGTCGCCTGGGCGAAACGGTTACTCCAGGTGGTCACTTCGATCTCTTCGCCTCGTTGGAGCTTGCCCAACAACAGCTCCGGCAACTCAAATCTCACCAGCAGGGTGCTGCGATCATCCAGTGTCGTGATAGCAGTATCCGGATCAATCCAGGCACCAGGGTCCAGGTCGGTCAGCCCGACATAGCCACTGAATGGCGCGCGAATGGTGTGGTAGTTCAAGTCCACCCGCGCCCGTTCGAGGGCGATCCGTGCACGCTCGACCACACTGCGGGCATCGTCCAGATCGGACTGGGTCACACCGCCGCTCTGGACAGAGCGCTGGTACCGGTCCAGTTGCCGCTCGGCATCGGCCAGTTCCAGTTCAGCCGCCTGCACCGCCAAGCGCTCGTCGCGATCGTCCAGCCGGAGCAATACCTGCCCCTGCTCCACTTTGTCTCCCGCCGAGAAATTGACCTCGACCACTTCACCAGACACCGCCGACTCGATAGTGACCGATTTGAGTGCCCGGGAGGTCCCCACCGCTTCCAACGATGTGGTCTCATAGGCGTATTCTGCCGCCGCCGTCAGCACCGGCTGAGGCTTGCGCTCTCCCGGTCCGCCCCCCATTCGTCCCGGCTCTTCGCCAGAGTCGGAACAGGCAACGGTCAAGGAAACGGCCAAAACCCCTAACAGGGCACGGCTGGCACGAGAACAATACATCGAAATTTTCATAAGCGTCTGATGGTTTTCAGGTCAATTGAGGTCGGGAACTCCCTGGCTGTCAGGGATACTGCTTTGTTATTACAAACGATCATTCGGAAGCAATACAGCCTACGCTAAAATCATACAAATGACGAGATAACGGGGGTTGCGGGCCGAACAGTAAATGTAAAGATTGGTTATCTCACTTAACACTCCCGTGGATATCTCCCGTAAAGGTCGTTAGCCTTGGACCAACTGACATCAACTTGGGGAGCACAGCAATGGGCCTGCTAGTCAAAGGTGAATGGCACGACCAGTGGTACGATACGGAAAAAACCGGCGGCGAGTTTATTCGCGAGGACGCCCAGTTCAGACACTGGGTCACGCGGGACGGCGCCCCCGGCCCCAGTGGCGAAGGTGGTTTCAAGGCGGAAAAAGGACGCTACCACCTGTATGTGTCCTACGCCTGCCCCTGGGCCCACCGGACACTGATTTTTCGCGCTCTGTTGGGACTTGAAGACGTGATCAGCGTGTCGGTGGTACACCCGCATATGCTGGAAAATGGCTGGGAGTTCCGGACTGATAAAACCTTCGGCACTGAGGGCCCGGAACCCTTATACGGTTTTGATTGTATGCACCAGGTGTATACCAAAACCCGGTCGGACTATTCCGGACGGGTAACCGTGCCGGTACTCTGGGACAAGCAGCGGGAAACCATCGTCAATAACGAATCCGCTGAAATCATCCGCATGCTCTCCAGCGGCTTCTGGGACCTGGCGAAATCGCCCCGGGATTTATATCCGGAAGCCCTTCGTTCGAAGATCGATGCGATTAACGAGAAGGTCTATCACAATATCAACAACGGCGTGTACCGCTCCGGTTTTGCCACCCGGCAGGACAAATACGAGAAAGCCTTTCAGGCGCTGTTCGCCGCTCTGGATGATGTGGAAGCGCTACTCGGGCAACAGAAGTTCCTCGCCGGGGATGTGTTGACCGAGGCGGACTGGCGACTGTTTACCACGCTGGTGCGTTTTGATGCCGTGTACGTGGGCCATTTCAAATGCAACCGGAACCGGATTGCGGACTTCCCGAATCTGTCCAACTACCTGCGTCAGTTGTACCAGGTACCCGGGGTGAAAGAGACGGTGCATCTGGACCATATCAAGCATCATTATTACTACAGCCACGACACCATCAACCCGACCCGAATCGTGCCGGCAGGGCCGGAGCTGGGGTTGGATGCGCCCCATGATCGGGGTGACATCACCCATACATCGGCAAGGCACGCGCGATAATCTCCTTCACCGGCACGCCTTTGGGCAAATTACCGTACAACCCGTGCGGTCGCTCGATACGGCTGACGATGAAGGCTTCCGCCACGCGCCGATCACCGTGGCGCAGCAATAATGACGCCTGCAAGGCCACCGCCATGGCCTCGGCGAGGCTCCGGGCCCGGTACTCCCGCGCGTCCGGCGCCTTGAGCGCCGCCTCCAGATCCACCACATACCGGTCCAGCCGGTCATCCACGCCACGACTGCGCTGAAACTCACTGAACAGCGCCTCTCGGGTTTCCGGCTGCTTATCCAACGCCCGAAGAATATCCAGACACTGCACATTGCCGCTGCCCTCCCAAATGGCATTGATCGGCGCCTCCCGGTACAGCCGCGCGGTCATAAACTCGTTCATCACCCCACTGCCCCCCAGACACTCCATCGCCTCGGCGTTGTGGCCGGCCACCCGTTTACACACCCAATACTTACCCAGGGCCGTCGCGAGACGCAGAAACGCCTGCTCCTGCGGGTCCTGCCGATGATCGAGCGCCTGGGCCAGGCGCATCGCCAATGTCACGGCCGCATCGCTTTCGACCACCAGGTCTGCCAACACGTTCTGCATCAGCGGTTGCTGCACCAGCGCCCGGCCAAAGGCCCGGCGGTGTACGCAGTGGTGAATGGCCTGAACCACCGCCTGCCGCAGGGCGGCGGCCGACGCGACGGTGCAATCAAACCGCGTCAGGGCCACCATCTCGATGATGGTCGCCACTCCCCGCCCTTCCTGACCCAACAGCCAACCCTCGGCTCCCCGCAGCTCCACCTCACTGGAGGCATTGGAGACATTGCCGGCCTTGTTTTTCAGCCGCTGCAGCAGGAGCGCGTTCTTGCCACCCTGAGCGCGCCAACGGGGCACCAGAAAACAGGACAGACCCGCGTCGGTCTGCGCCAGGGTCAGAAAGCCATCGGAGTTGGGGGCGGACATAAAAAACTTGTGGCCGGTCAGCCGATAGTGATCCCCCTGGGCCCGAGCCCGGGTGGTGTTGGCGCGTACATCCGAGCCACCCTGTTTTTCGGTCATGGCCATGCCCAGGGTCAGTCCGGCCTTCTCGTTGAAATGCCGATTGCTGCCGTCATATTCCCCTGACAACAGCCCGGGCACCCAGGTCGCCGGGAGCCCCTCCTGCGCCTGTAACACCGGTATACCGGCAAAGGTCATGGTGATCGGACAACCGTGGCCCTGCTCCAATTGCGTCTGCAGATAGACGCCGGCGGCCCGGGCGGCATGGGCGCCGGGCTGGGGGACCTGCCAGGGCGCGGCGTGCAGGCCCTCGGCAATGGCCTTGTGCATCAGCCGATGATAGCTCGGGTGGTAGTCCACCCAGTCGAGTCGGTGGCCCCAGCGATCATGAGTACGCAACGCCGGCGGGTGGGCGTTGGCATCAAAGCCGCAGCGAATCCACTCCGGATCACCCAATGTCCGGCCCTGTTCATGCAGGGCGGTTTCCGCCCAGCCCGCGCCACCGGTTTTGACCAACTCCTGCAACGCCAGGTCGTCGCGATACGCATCCTGCCCCTCCAGGGGCGGCGGCACGTTGAACACTTCATGGGTCTCTGTCTGGGAATCGCGCGAGTGGGGCTCGCTCATGGTCACCTCCCGGTAGGCCGGTGGGTCTGGAAGCTGTATAATCGCGGGTTTCACGCCAGCCCGTCATACACGAAGCTTAGTACAGGTTACCGCATGTCTTTGGAAAAAACGTACAACCCCCACGCCATCGAGCGCGAGTGGTATCAGACCTGGGAAGAGAAAGGTTACTTCAAGCCCCAGGGCGGCAACGACCCCTACTGCATCATGATTCCGCCGCCGAACGTGACCGGCAGCCTGCACATGGGCCACGGCTTCAACAACGCGGTGATGGACGCGATGATCCGCTATCACCGGATGAAGGGCGATGACACCCTGTGGCAGATGGGCACCGACCACGCCGGTATCGCCACCCAGATGGTGGTGGAGCGGCAACTGGCCGCCGAAGGGCAGGACCGGCACGACCTGGGCCGGGAAAAATTCCTGAAAAAAGTCTGGGAGTGGAAAGCCGAGTCCGGGGGCAACATTACCCGCCAGCTGCGTCGTCTGGGCTCGTCCCTGGACTGGAGCCGCGAGCGCTTCACCATGGACGAGGGCCTGTCCAAAGCGGTTCAGGAAGCCTTCGTGCGCCTGTATGAAGACGGCCTGATCTACCGCGGAAAGCGACTCGTGAACTGGGACCCGAAACTGCACACCGCCATTTCCGATCTGGAAGTGGAGAACCACGATGAGAAAGGCTTTTTCTGGCACATGCGCTACCCTCTCGCCGACGGCGAGAAGACGGCCGACGGCAAAGGCTACCTGGTGGTTGCCACCACCCGCCCGGAAACCATGCTGGGCGACTCGGCCGTGGCCGTGCACCCGGACGACAAACGCTACGCCTCGCTGGTGGGCAAATTTATCGAACTGCCCCTGGTGGGCCGTCGCATTCCGATCATTGCCGATGACTATGTGGACCAGGATTTCGGCACCGGCTGCGTGAAGATCACCCCCGCCCACGACTTCAATGACTACGAAGTGGGCAAGCGCCACGACCTGCCACTGATCAATGTTCTGGATAAAGACGCGGCCATTCTGGGCACCGCCCAAGTGTTCGACTATGCCGGTCAACCGCGCTCGGATATCGACACCGGTCTACCGGATGATCTCGCGGGCAAGGACCGCTACGCTGCACGGGAAGCCATTGTCGAGGCGCTGCAAGCCTCCGACCTCATGGACAAGATTGAAGATCACGCCCTGAAACAGCCACGCGGTGACCGCTCCGGCGTGGTGGTCGAGCCCTGGCTCACCGACCAGTGGTACGTCAGTACCAAGCCCCTGGCCGAGCCGGCCATCGAGGCGGTGGAAGACGGCCGCATTCGGTTTGTGCCCAAGCAGTACGAGAACATGTACTTCTCCTGGATGCGCGACATCCAGGACTGGTGCATCAGCCGTCAACTCTGGTGGGGCCACCGGATTCCCGCCTGGTATGACGAAAACGGCCAGGTGTACGTGGGCCGCAACGAGGCGGAAATCCGCAGCAAATACGACCTGCCCCAGAGCGTCAAGCTGGAGCAGGACGAAGACGTACTGGATACCTGGTTCAGTTCAGGCCTGTGGACCTTCTCCACCCTGGGCTGGCCGGAGCAGACCAACTTCCTGAAAAAGTTCCACCCCACCGATCTGCTGGTGACCGGGTTCGATATCATTTTCTTCTGGGTCGCGCGCATGATCATGCTGACCATGCACCTGATCAAGGACGAAAACGGCAAGCCACAGGTACCGTTCGAAACCGTCTACGTGCACGGCCTGGTGCGCGACAGCTATGGCCAGAAAATGTCCAAGTCCAAGGGCAATGTGCTGGACCCGCTGGACATCATTGACGGCATCGACCTGGAAAGCCTGGTGGCCAAGCGCACCAAAGGCCTGATGCGCCCGAAAGACGCCCAGAAAATTGAAAAGCAGACCCGTAAGGAATTCCCGGAGGGCATTGCCGCCTACGGCACCGACGCCCTGCGTTTCACCTTCTGCTCCCTCGCCTCCACCGGCCGGGACATCAAGTTCGATATGGGCCGGGTGGAAGGCTACCGCAACTTCTGCAACAAGATCTGGAACGCCACCCGCTATGTATTGATGCAGTGCGAAGGTGAGGATTGCGGGCAGGACGGTGGAGAGATCGCCCTGTCCCTGGCGGACCGGTGGATCATTTCCCGTCTGCAGAACGCCGAGCAAACCGTCACCGAGGCGCTGAACACCTACCGTCTTGATCTGGCCGCCCAGGCACTCTACGAATTCATCTGGAACGAGTACTGCGACTGGTATCTGGAGCTGTCCAAGCCGGTGCTGTGGGACGAGAATGCCACCGCCGAACAGAAGCGGGGCACCCGCCGCACCCTGATCCGCGTGCTGGAAACCACCCTGCGTCTGGCGCACCCGCTGATGCCCTTTATCACCGAGGAAATCTGGCAGAAGATCAAAGACCTGGCCGGCGCCCGGGGCGAGACCATTATGCTCGCGCCCTACCCCGTGGCCGACGAGCGCAAAATCGATGCGGACGCCTCGGCGGATATTGAATGGCTGAAAGCGGTGATTCTGGGCGTGCGCAACATCCGCGGGGAAATGAACATCTCCCCGGCAAAAAAACTGCCGCTGTTTTTCTACAACGGTTCCGATCAGGATCAGCGCCGCCTGAAGGACAACCGCCAGTACCTGATCAAACTCGCCGCCCTGGAAGATGTCACCTGGCTGAACCCGGGCGACGAAGCACCGGTATCCGCCACCGCCCTGGCGGGCGATCTGGAACTGCTGGTCCCCATGGCCGGCCTGATCGACAAGGATGCCGAGCTGGAGCGGTTGAACAAGGAAACCGTCAGACTGGAAAAAGACATCCAGAAAACCGAAGGCAAGCTGGGCAATGCGAGCTTTGTCGACAAGGCGCCGAAAGAGGTGGTCGACAAGGAGCGCGATCGGTTGGACGGGTTGAAATCCGCATTGAGTAAACTGCAGGAGCAGGTGCGGCGGATCGAGAGTCTTTGATACGCCTGTTTGGGTAACGGCGGATGCGGGCTGCGCCCTCCGAGGCGTCGGACCGATCCGCCCTACGCCACCTAACGCTCACCGGCCCTTACGTCGAGCACCCCTTTCCCACCCCAATCCTCGGGATAAACACCTTCCTTTACCGATCGGTGAAAGGTTGAATACGGCCAATCCTTAACTGCGTTCACCCAACCGTGTTTGACTGGATTGTAATGTACGTAATCCACATGGTTCTGGAAATCTTGCTCGCTGGTTATGGTGTGCTCCCAAAACCTCTGCTGCCAAATCGCGGTATCTCTTGACAACCCCTCCATCGCAATCACCGTTTTTGAAAACACCTTTTTGATCTCCCGCCAGCGGCCAGAGTAGTCGGTATCGTATTGCGGCAAGGTCCATATGGCATGCAGGTGATCCGGCAGGACACACCAGGCGTCGATGGCAAAAGGACGCGTTTGGTGTACCCGGCGCACGGCATCGCGGAAGGTATCAACATAGCGAGTCAAAAAATCGGATTGCCGGTCTTGCAGGGTTACCGTGAAGAAGAAGGTGCCACCGGGGATGTAGGTGCGTCGGTAGTTGTGCATGGCGGGCTCCAGTCCTTGGATAATGTCGCCACAAAGGGTATCCAATAGGACGAACGGCGCCAAGCCGATAGAGGCATCAAGCGACAGGGGGTTATTGAAGTGGGACGGGAGTCATGATTTTTGGGGCGAGCCAGAGGGTGTCGGGTGGAGGCATTTGGGGTGGGTAACGGCGGATGCGCCTTCGGCTTATCCGCCCTACGGCCGAGCTCAGCGGTATAAATCCGCCGTTGCCTTGAGCAGGGATAGACCGAGGCCTATGGCGGAGAGGGAGGGATTCACTCGGGCCATCCATGGCCCTCGACCTCCGGGCGGCCTTCGGCCGTGCAAAACGGCTGTCCTGCCGTTTTTTGATTCGCCTCTTCCTGAGGCTCACCCTTCGGGCGGCTTCGCCGTCCCAATTTGATCCCGTCAAATTGGTCGAACCCGGCGAGCCTTCTCACCCTTTCCTTTCAGCCATAAAAAAACCGCCCCCTGTCGGGGACGGTTTTTGTATGGCGGAGAGGGAGGGATTCGAACCCTCGATACCGGATTAGGGTATACTCCCTTAGCAGGGGAGCGCCTTCAGCCACTCGGCCACCTCTCCAAAACAATTTGTCACCTGCCTCTCGACAAGTGCGGCGCATCATACCATATCTCACGAAAAATCAAAGGGTTGAGAGTGGTTGGATGCAAAAAAGTGCGATCAAAATCGCGTCGGGTCAGAACTTGACCGGAATTTCCAGAGGGAAGAGCGGCTCGGGAGGTGGTTGATTACGCTCCCGAGGCCCGTTGACGAGTCTGGTTTCAGTCCAGTTGCTCATCCTGGTTCTGCTTTTCACGCTGAATGCGCTGGTAAATCTCTTCGCGGTGAACGGCAATGTCTTTGGGTGCATTCACACCGATACGGACCTGGTTACCCTTCACGCCAAGCACAGTGACTGTTACTTCATCACCAACCATCAGTGTTTCGCCAATACGGCGGGTCAAAATCAACATATTAAATCTCCTTCACTCATCCTGTAAGAATACGGCTTAGACTCCATCGTCCGATGCCGCTTCTCGGCTAACCCCGATCGCCAATGGGCGTCAAACCACAAACCCCCTTGAAGTATTGACCATAGTTGGCGATTAGGACAAACATTTTCCACCCTTTTATGTACTTTGTTCTCCTTGCTTACATTAACGCGCGCTAACTGTACCAGATTTATTGAGCGTTCGCTAACCAACCGCCCCAAACCCGGCCCAGCGCCGGTTAACCCCGGTCCCGGCTCTCCTCAGGCTCTTTGTCGAGCCCGAACGCCGTATGCAGGCAACGAACCGCCAGCTCCAGGTAACGCTCTTCGATGATCACGGAGATTTTGATCTCCGACGTGGTGATCATCTGAATATTGATGTTCTCTTCGGCCAGGGCATTGAACATGGTGGAGGCAACGCCGGCGTGGGACCGCATACCAACCCCCACAATCGACACCTTCGCCACCCGATCATCACCGCGGACTTCCCGGGCACCGATGGACTGCGCAACGGTTTCAAGCACCGCGACGGTTTTTTTCAGATCGCCCTTGTTGACGGTGAAGGTCAGGTCGGTGGTGTTGTCGGCACTCACGTTCTGGACAATCACGTCCACTTCAATATTGGCCGCGCCCACCGGGCCCAGGATACGGGCGGCGACGCCCGGCGTGTCCGGCACACCGGCGAGAGTCACTTTTGCCTCATCGCGATTGAACGCGATGCCCGAGACAATGGGTTGTTCCATAGTGTCGTCTTCCTCATCGAGTGTAATCAGGGTGCCCGGGCCTTCCTGGAAGCTCGACAACACCCGCAACGGAACTTTGTACTTGCCAGCGAATTCAACCGACCGGATCTGCAATACCTTGGAACCCAGGCTGGCCATTTCCAGCATTTCTTCGAAGGTAATCCGGTCCAGCCGTCGGGCCCGTTCCACCACTCGTGGATCGGTGGTATATACGCCGTCCACGTCGGTATAGATCTGGCACTCATCCGCTTTCAGCGCGGCTGCCAGGGCCACGCCTGTGGTATCGGAGCCACCGCGCCCGAGGGTGGTGATGTTGCCGTTCTCGTCCACCCCCTGGAAGCCGGCGACCACCACAACACGTCCGGCCCGCAGATCGGCCCGCATATTGGCCTCATCAATGGCCTGGATTCGGGCTTTGGTGTAGGCATTGTCAGTCAGAATACGCACCTGGCCACCGGTGTAGGAGCGGGCATCGTAACCCCGCTTTTTCAGAGCCATACACAGCAGTGCGATGGTGACCTGTTCGCCAGTCGACACCAGCACGTCCAGCTCACGCGGATCAGGGTTTTCCTGAATTTGCTGAGCCAGGGCAATCAGACGGTTGGTCTCGCCGCTCATCGCCGACAGGACCACCACCATATCGTGGCCCTGGTCGCGGAATCCCGCCACCTTGTCAGCCACCGCTTCAATCCGCTCGACGGTGCCCACGGAGGTTCCGCCGTATTTCTGTACGAACAAACTCATGTCCGAACGCTTCCTCGACCAGTGCGCCGGAAAACCGGCTCAGTTGCAATATTGCGCGCCATACGCGGCCCGCTATTAAAGCGTAAATCGCGCTTTAGCGAAATAGTTTTTTACGCCCCGACGGCGGTCACGAAAGCTGGGTTTTGACCCACTCGGGAACGGCGCTCAGGGCGCTACCCAGGCCGCTCGGGTCGGTGCCGCCACCCTGTGCCATATCCGGTCGACCACCGCCTTTACCGCCCACTTTGGCGGCCACTTCGCGCATCAGGTCGCCGGCCTTGATCCGGTCGGTCAGATCCTTGGTTACCCCGGCGACCAGGGAGACCTTCTCGCCTTCAACCGCCGCTACCAGCAACACGCCGCTGCCGAGTCTGTTTTTCAGTTGATCGGCGCTCTCACGCAGGGATTTGCTGTCGGCACCTTCCAGTTTGACCGCCAGTACCTTGACCCCCGCGACCTCCTGAACCTGGTCCAGCAGGCTACCGCTACCCGCCGTGGCCAGCTTGGCCTTGAGCGCGGACAGCTCCTTTTCCAGCTTGCGGTTCTGCGCCAGCAACTGCTCGACTTTCTCCGGCACCTGCGGACGGCGGGTTTTCAAGGCCTGGGCGGTGCGGTCGGCCAGGGCTTCAACCTCATCAAACAGCGCCAGAGCGCCCGCTCCGGTCACGGCCTCGATACGACGTACACCCGCCGCCACACCGGACTCAGAGGTGATCCGGAACAGACCGATGTCACCAGTGCGACGGACATGGGTACCGCCGCAGAGCTCCACCGAAAAGCCGTCACCCATGGTCAGAACCCGGACCTGATCGCCATACTTTTCACCAAAGAGCATCATGGCGCCTTTCGTTTTGGCGCTTTCAATGTCCATCTCCTCCACCTGCACCCGGGTGTTGGCACGAATCTGGTCATTGACCAGCGTTTCAATCGCCTTGAGTTCTTCGGGCTTGACCGCTTCAAAGTGAGAGAAGTCAAAGCGCAGGCGCTCGGAATCCACCAGAGAACCTTTCTGGGTCACGTGCTCGCCCAGCACCTCCCGAAGCGCCGCGTGCATCAGGTGGGTCGCGGAATGATTCAGGGCCGTCGCCTGACGGACCGTGCCGTCCACCCGAGCGGAAATCGTATCACCCACGGATAACCTGCCATGCAGCAGGCGGCCCAGATGCAGATGGCTGGCGCCCTGTTTATTGCAGTCACGGACCTCGAAACGCAGACCAGCATCGGTTTCCAGGTAACCGGTATCGCCCACCTGACCACCGGATTCGGCGTAAAACGGCGTGCGATCGAGTACCACGGCCCCCTCATCGCCCTCTTCCAGGTGCTCCACTGTCTGGCCGTCTTTCAATAACGCCTGAACACGGCCCTGTTCGGCCAATTGGGTATAGCCCAGGAACTCCGTCGCCGGCAGGTCCAGCCCCGCCGCCGTGTAATCCACTTTGAAGCTGCCAGCGGCCCGGGCCCGGGCACGCTGAGCCTCCATGGCCCGCTCGTAACCGGGCATATCCAGGGTCAGACCGCGCTCGCGCGCAATGTCGGCGGTCAGATCGACGGGAAAGCCGTAGGTGTCGTACAGGGTAAAAACGATATCGCCGGGGATCTCGGTGCCACTCAGGTCTTCCAGCGCCCCTTCGAGGACCACCATCCCCTTGTCCAGGGTTTTGGCGAACTGTTCCTCTTCCAACAGCAGCACCTTTTCGATCTGCGCCCGTTGCTGTCGAAGCTCCGGATAAGCATCGCCCATGACCTCGGCCAACGCGACCACCAACTGGTGGAAAAAGGGTTGTGTCTGACCCAATTGGTGGCCGTGGCGCACGGCGCGGCGAATGATACGGCGCAGCACATAACCCCGCCCTTCATTGGAGGGCAGGACACCATCGCTGATCAGAAAAGCGCAGGACCGGATATGGTCGGCGATCACTCGCAGCGATTTGTTCTCCATATCGTCGGCACCGGTTGCCTGGGCGGCGGCCTGGAGCAGGTGCTGAAACAGGTCGATGTCGTAGTTGTTGTGCACCCCCTGCATGACCGCAGCGATACGCTCCAGCCCCATCCCGGTATCGATGGAGGGGTTGGGCAAGGGTTTGAGTTCGCCGTTACTGTGGCGCTCATACTGCATGAACACCAGGTTCCAGATCTCGATGTACCGGTCCAGATCGTCATTCTCGCTGCCGGGTGGGCCACCGGGCACATCCGGGCCGTGGTCATAAAAGATTTCGGAGCTGGGGCCACAGGGACCGGTGTCGCCCATCTGCCAGAAATTGTCTTCATCGAGGCGGGAGAATCGCTCGGGGCTGACGCCCACCTCCTTCTGCCAGATATCGGCGGCTTCATCATCGCTGATGTGGACAGTGACCCACAGCCGCTCTTCGGGCAGCCTGAGTACCTGGGTCAGAAACTCCCAGGCAAACTTGATCGCGTCGCGCTTGAAGTAGTCCCCAAAGCTGAAATTACCCAGCATCTCGAAAAACGTGTGGTGACGGGCGGTATAGCCCACGTTCTCGAGATCGTTGTGCTTGCCCCCGGCACGCACACACCGCTGGGAGCTGGCCGCACGGCGGTAATCCCGGTGTTCCTCTCCGAGAAACACGTCCTTGAACTGGACCATGCCGGCATTGGTAAACAGAAGGGTCGGGTCATTACCCGGAATCAGGGAGCTGCTGGGAACAACGGTGTGCCCCTGCTGCTCAAAGTACTTCAAGAAGGCGTCGCGAATTTCTGCGCTTTTCATAGCGTATCCGTGGTTATAAACATCGAAAAGGGGCGATTCAGGAGCGGTCGAGCTGTTCCCGCTCTTCCTGGGTCAGCTGGCGCGCTTCGCTCTCCAGCATCACCGGGATACCATCGCGAATGGGATAGGCCAGGTGGCTGGCCCGGCACACCAGTTCCTGCTTTTCAGCGTCGTACTCCAGCGGAGCCTTGCTCACCGGGCAGACCAGTAGACTGAGCAGTTTTTTGTCGATCATAGTGCCCCTCGGGGAATGAGGTAAAAGCCGCTATCTTACACCGGGGCATGACTCCAACGCTACTGAGTGGCCCGGCAAATCAGTTGCTGGCGACATCCTCCGGCTCGGGCATCGGGCCCACCAGTGTCGTCGGGTCGACCCTCCGGTCGAACCAGTTCATGCGCCAGTCCAGATGCGGGCCGGTCGCCCTTCCGGTGGCTCCCACCTCGGCGATGGTGTCCCCCTGGCCCACTTCATCCCCCTCTTCCACCAGAATTCGATGCAGGTGTATGAAGGTGGACGACAGACCATGACCATGGTCGACTATCAGGGTCCCCCCGGAGAAAAACATATCCTCGTGCACCAAGGTGACCACACCCGGCGCCGGGGATGCCACCGGGGTGCCCTGCGGCGCGGCGATGTCCACCCCGTAATGGGGTGAGCGCGGCTCGCCGTTATAAAACCGCTGACTGCCGTAAACGCCGGTAATGATGCCGACCAGCGGCCACTGGAAGGGCTCCGCAAAGTCGGTGCGCGGCAAATCATGCTGGCGGGCCTTCCAGGCCAGAGCCGCCTCGGCCCGGGCGCGCTTGACCTGCTCCGGGTCGGGGGTCACTGTGCTTTGCGGCACGCCCTCAATGCGCTGGATATTGTAATCCCGGGCTTTGACGGCGAACTCAAAGTGCTCGGGTTCGCCGGCCGGCGGTATCAGGGTCAACTTGGCGGGTGACTCGGCGTCCCGGTCGAGACCGATCACAAACTGGCCGTCGTCGGCGATCCGCACGGCGCGCTCACCCAGTTTCAGCTCGCTACCCGGTGTCACAGAGCCCCGGATGACGGCGCCCTGCTGCCAGTCGCCGTGGTGGATTTCGAGAGCCTGGGCCGAAAGGGCCACCAGGAGGGTGAGCGGGAGTGCGGCGAAATTTTTGAGCATGGGGTGCCTCAAACATCATCAAAGGGTCAATTAATGAGCAGGTTAGCACGAACGGAGATGATTGGGGCACCCATGTTGTGCCGGGGTCAGGGTCTGAGGGAACGGCGGATGCGGGTCATACCGCTGCGCTCGGCCCCTACGCAAATTGCCGTGCTAACTGTACCGCCACAAACGGAAACGGCAGCCTGGAGGCTGCCGTTTCCGTTTCGTACAATGACGGAGGATTGAGCTTATTGCTCGCCCACCCGCAGTATTTTCATGGTGTTGGTGCCACCCAACTGGTTGGAGTCACCGTTGGTCACGATCACCAGGTCACCGTCGTTCAACACCCCTTTGCTTTTCAGGATGTCAATGGCGCGCATATGATCCTGATGGCCCGGCGCGGAACTGTCGGTTTCAAACGGTACCGGCTGAACACCGCGATACAACGCCACGCGACGCTGGGTATCGATCCGTCCGGAGAACGCGAAGATCGGCAATTGGGAGCCAATGCGCGACATCAGGCGCGGTGTCGCACCGGACTCGGTCAGCGAGATGATCGCCTTCACACCACTGAGATGGTTGGCGGTATACATCGACGCCATGGCGATGGATTCATCGATGGTCTGAAACTTCTGATCCACCCGATAGGTGCTCTGGCTGGCGCTGGGATGCTTTTCCGCACCCAGGATAATGCGCACCATCGCCTTGATGGTCTCTTCCGGGAAGTCACCGGCCGCCGTTTCAGCGGACAGCATCACCGCATCGGTGCCATCGAGTACGGCGTTGGCCACGTCGAACACTTCCGCGCGGGTCGGCATCGGGTTCTTGATCATGGACTCCATCATCTGGGTCGCCGTGATCACCACCTTGTTCAGGGCACGGGAGCGCTCGATGATGCGCTTCTGTACACCGATCAGGGATTCATCACCGATTTCCACACCCAGGTCACCACGAGCGACCATGACCGCATCACTGGCTTCGATGATGGCATCCAGGGTTGCGTCATCCGCCACCGCTTCGGCACGTTCAATCTTGGACACCAGACCAGCGCGCTCACCACCGGCGGCTCGCATCAGCTCACGGGCCTTGTTCATGTCTTCCGCACTGCGCGGAAAGGAAACCGCCAGGTAGTCGACGTCGATCGCCGCCGCCGTCTTGATATCGGCCATATCCTTTTCAGTCAACGCTGGAGCAGACAGACCACCGCCCTGACGATTGATGCCCTTGTTGTTGGACAGCGGACCAGCAATCCGCGTAACACAGTACACCCGGTTGCCTTCGATCTTCTCCACTTCCAACACGACGCGGCCGTCGTCGAGCAACAGGTTGTCGCCCGGCTTACAATCGCCCGGCAACTCCTTGTAGTCGATACCAACCTGGTTCTGGTCTCCCTCGTCGCGACCGAGATCCGCATCCAGGACAAACTTGTCACCGAGCTTGAGTTCGATCTTGCCGTTTTTGAAGCGCGAAATACGGATTTTCGGCCCCTGAAGGTCGCCCAGCACGGCCACGAAGCGGTCGTGCTTGGCCGCAATGGCGCGCACATTTTCCGCGCGCTGCTTGTGCTCTTCCGGCGACCCGTGGGAGAAATTCAGGCGAACAACGTTCACGCCCGCCAGAATCAGTTTCTCCAGCATTTCCGGGGCCTCAGAAGCGGGCCCCAGGGTGCTGACAATTTTGGTACGTCTTAACATAACTCTCTCTCAGTATTTTTTACTTGGCTTGCATCAGCGCCAGGGTGTTATCCAACATGCGGTTGGAGAAACCCCACTCGTTGTCGTACCAGGCCATGACTTTTACCCAACGACCATTGAAAACCTTGGTCTGCAGAGAGTCGAAGTTGGAAGACGCCGGATTGTGGTTGAAGTCGATGGAGACCAGCGGCTCGTCGCAGTATTCCAGTACGCCCGCCATTTCGCCTTCAGCGGCTTCCTTCATGGCCGCGTTCACTTCCTCAACGGTCACGTCTTTGGAAACCAGCACGTTCAGGTCCACCAGAGAGACATTGATGGTCGGTACGCGAACGGCCATACCATCGATCTTGCCCTTGAGTTCCGGCAGCACCAGCGCCACGGCGCGAGCCGCACCGGTCTTGGTCGGGATCATGGACTGAGTCGCGGAACGGGCGCGATAGATGTCCGTGTGATAGACATCGCTCAGGTTCTGGTCGTTGGTGTAGGCGTGAATGGTGGTCATGGAGCCCTGCTCGATGCCGAACTTGTCGTTCAGCACTTTGGCGATCGGCGCCAGGCAGTTGGTGGTGCAGGAGGCGTTGGAGATGATCTGATCGGTCGCCTTCAGGGTGTTGTGGTTTACGCCATAGACAGCGGTGGCATCCACATCGGTACCCGGTGCGGAGATGATGACCTTTTTGGCACCGGCTTCCAGGTGGGCACTGGCTTTTTCTTTGCTGGTGAAGATACCGGTGCACTCATACACCACGTCCACACCCAGCTCGCCCCAGGGCAACTTGCTCGGGTCACGCTCAGAGGTAATGCGGATTGCATCACCATTTACAATCATGTTCTCACCGTCGACGGATACTTCGCCGGGGAACTTGCCGTGGACCGAATCGTACTTGGTCAGATGGGCGTTCAGGTTGACGTCGCCCAGGTCGTTGATACCGACCACCTGAATGCGATCGCGATAGTTGGATTCGTACAGAGCGCGCAGCACGTTGCGGCCGATACGGCCGTAGCCGTTGATTGCTACTTTAATGGTCATTACACATCTCCTGGTTACAATTCGGACAATCTAAATAGAGAAACAACAAACACATTCAGGCGTGATCAGCGCGCCAGTTGGGCCGCTTCACGAGCCAGTTTTTCAATCTCGTCCCAACGCTTCTCGGCAATGAGCTCCTTGGGAGCCATCCAGGTCCCCCCCACGCAGGCCACGTTGGGCAGACTCAGGTACTCGGGCGCCTTGGCGAGGTTGATGCCACCGGTCGGGCAGAAAGTGATTTGCGGCAGAGGCCCGCCAATGGATTTGACCATGGACACACCACCGGCGGATTCCGCCGGGAAAAACTTCATGTGGGTAAAGCCGTGTGCCAGCAGATTCATGGCTTCGCTGGGCGTGGCAATACCGGGCAACAGCGGAACATCGCTGGCCTTCGCCGCCTCAATCAGTTCCGGAGTGGTGCCCGGGCTGACCAGGAAGGTCGAACCGGCGTCTACCGCTTTCTTCAGGTCATCCGGGGTGACGATGGTACCGGCACCGATCACGGCATCGCCCGGCAGCGCATCCACCATTGCGCGAATCGCGTCGAGTGCCACGGGGGTACGCAGGGTAATTTCAAGCACTTTCAGGCCGCCGTTGTACAGAGCCTGTGCCAGCGGTACAGCATCTTCCAGGCGCTCCACCACCATCACGGGAATGACCGGAGCCACCTGGACGATTTTATCGATACTTAATGCCACTATGCTTTCCTCTTTAATTCGGTAACTGGGTTGATTCAACAGGGGCGTTCCCGAGCCAGGGGCTTCAGGGGGCCCAATACAGGGTCACAGGCACTTTGTTCTGACGCAGAACGGCGCGAATCGGCATATCGCCAACCGGGCCTTCACCCTGTGCGGCGCGCAGGGCCTGCAATTTTTCGTCGCCAGTGATCAGCAGAACCAGACGGCGGGAATTCACGATGCCGGCCAGGCTCAGGGTCATGCGCTCGGTGTACTCGCCGGTCACCTCACTCTGGTGCGCGGTAATGGCCGAACACAGCGAATCGGTGGTCAGCGCTTCCTCGAGACCTTCGGCATTGGGGAACAGAGATGCGGTATGGCCATCCGGTCCCATGCCCAGAATGGTCAGATCAAACGGCTGGGGCAATGCCTGGTAGGCTTGCTCACACGCCGCCAGCCCCTCTGCGGCCGTGGCTGCGGAGTTCTTCATACCCAGAAACGGCGCTTGGCCCGCCGCATGTTGCAGCAGGTTTTTCTGCACAAAAGTCTCGTTGCTCTTGGCGTGGCCCGGCTCGACCCAACGCTCATCCACAAGCGCTACCTGAATCCGCTTCCAGTCCAGCGCGATCTGGCTCAAGCGCTGGTACAGGGGAGCCGGTGAGCTGCCACCGGACACCAGAAAGCTCGCCTGGTCACGCGCTTTGAGCGCCTCATCCAATGCGGCGACGCAATCTTCCTGCAACGCCGCCAGGAGTGCTTCTCGGCTGTCAAAAATCTTTTCGTCCAACATCAGTCCTTATCCTCCGTCAGCAGTTCATCCATGTTGAACCAACGGCGACCATCGCCGGACAACAGTTCTTCCGAAGCCTCTGGCCCCCAGCTTCCCGCCGGGTACGCCATGGGTTTGTTCTCAGGGCGCTGCCAGGCTTCGATGATCGGGTCCACCCAGCCCCAGGCCGCATCCACTTCGGCGCGGTGAATGAACAGGCTGGGGTCGCCCGCGGCGGCATCCAGCATCAGACGCTTGTAGGCGTCACTGACAAAATGCTTGTACTTTTCCGCCAGGTTCAGATTCAGAACCACCGGCGTCAGCTCCGTTTCGTGCTTTTCCAGGTTCTTGGACATCAGCACCATCTGGATACTTTCTTCCGGTTGCAGACGGATCACCAGGCGGTTCGGAGTTACACCACCGGCCGACTCGGGATACACCTCGTGAGATACGTCTTTGTACTGAATGACGATTTCCGCAAAACGTTCCTTCAGTCGCTTGCCGGTGCGCAGATAGAACGGCACCTTCGACCAGCGCCAGTTGTCGATGTGGGCACGAATGGCGACGAAGGTTTCGGTGTTGCTCTCCTTACCCAGCTCGTCCAGGTAGCCGGGCACCGGCTTGCCGCCCATTTCACCGGCCGCATACTGACCGCGCACGGTGTGCCACTTGACCGCATCCCCTTTGAGCGGACGCAGCGATTCCAGCACCTTGATTTTCTCGGAGCGGATGCTGTCGGCGGTCAGCTTGTTGGGTGACTCCATGGCCACCAGGCAAAGCAGTTGAAGCAGGTGGTTCTGCACCATATCGCGCATGGCACCCGCGTCGTCGTAGAAGCTGGCGCGCCCTTCCAGGCCCACGGTCTCACACAGACTGATCTGCACATGATCAATGGTTTTGGCATCCCACAGGTGCTCGAAGATGCCATTGGCAAAACGCAACGTCAGAAGGTTCTGCACTGCTTCCTTACCGAGATAATGGTCGATCCGGTAGATGGACTTCTCGTCAAAGTACTCGCCAATTTCCGTGTTGATGGCATCGGCGGATGCGGCATCGTAACCCAGCGGCTTCTCGACCACCACGCGGGTGGTCGGGCTGATCAGATCGCTTTCGGAAATGTGCTTGCAGCAGATACCAAACACGCTGGGGGGCGTCGACAGGTAAAAGACACGATTCTCGTTTCCGGACTTGAGGATTTCCGCCATTTTGTCCCAGTGTTCATCCCGGGAAGAAATGTCCAGAAACAGCGGGTGAATCATTTTCGCGAAACGATCCCAGGTTTCAGCCACAAACTCGCCTTTGCGCAGGTGCTGTTCGGCGGCAGCGCGAACCTTGTCCTGGTATTCGGCCACGGCTTCCTGACGCCGGCAGGTACCGAAAATGCGAGTCCCTTCGGGCAACTCGTCATTGCAATAAGCACGATACAGGCCCGGGATCAGTTTGCGCAGCGCCAGGTCACCGGCACCGCCAAAAATCACAAAATCAAATGCTTTCAGCATGGACTAAAACCTTGTGTTCTGTATTTGCGGTTATACAACAAGCCCGGTGTGTTCACCGGGCTCGAGCGCTCTCACTACCAACGGAAGACGGTGGCTCCCTCTTCGGCCAACCCGACTTCGGCACGCAGGGGGGCAAACAGCTCACGACCCATGCCATAGTGGCTGTTGGAAATGTCCGTCTGCTCCGGCTGACGGCTGGCAAGCTCTTCTTCAGAAACCAGCAGCTCCAGCTTGCCTGCATCGGCATCCAGCTCAATCATGTCGCCATCGCGCACCAGCGAGATGGGGCCGCCATCGAGCGCCTCGGGGGTCAGGTGGATGGCCGCGGGGATTTTACCAGAGGCACCGGACATCCTGCCATCGGTGACCAGCGCGACCTTGAAGCCGCGGTCCTGGAGCACACCCAGCGGCGGAGTCAGTTTGTGCAACTCCGGCATACCGTTGGCTTTCGGGCCCTGGAAACGCACCACGGCGACGAAATCCCGGTCCAGTTCGCCGGCCTTGAACGCCGCCTGGAGGTCTTCCTGGCGGTAGAACACCCGTGCGGGCGCCTTGACCTTACGATTCTCGGGCTTGACTGCGGACACTTTGATGACGCAGCGGCCCAAGTTGCCCTTGAGCAGGGCCATACCGCCGGTTTTGCTGAAGGCGCTGCCCGCCGGGCGAAGCACATCTTCGTCCAGGCTTTTCTCCGGGGCGTCACGCCACTCAATTTTATCGCCCTCGAGGAAAGGCTCCTTGGCGAAGTGGGACATCCCCTTACCCATGATGGTGGTCACATCCTCGTGCATCAGCCCTTCGCTGAGCAGACTGCGGATCAGGAAGCCCATCCCCCCCACCGCCTGGAAGCGGTTCACGTCCGCCAGACCATTGGGATACACACGACACATCAGCGGAATGATCTCGGACAGATCGGCCATATCCTGCCAATCGATGATCACCCCGGCCGCCCGGGCAATGGCGGTCAGGTGAATGGTGTGGTTGGTGGAACCACCGGTCGCCAACAGACCAATAATACCGTTGACGATGGCTTTCTCGTCGATTACCTCGGCGATCGGCGTGTACTGGTCGCCACTCTGGGTCAGTTTCACCAGTTGGTTGACCGCTTCGGTGGTCAGCGCATCGCGCATGCCGGTGCCGGGGTTGACAAACGAGCTGCCCGGCAACTGCATCCCCATCATTTCCATCAGCATCTGGTTGCTGTTCGCTGTGCCGTAGAACGTACAGGTGCCGGGGCTGTGGTAGGAGTCCATTTCCGCCTTGAGCAACTCTTTACGGCCGACTTTGCCCTCGGCAAAGAGCTGGCGAATTTTCACTTTTTCCGAGTTGGGCAGACCCGAGGGCATGGGACCCGCAGGCACAAAGACGGTGGGCAGATGCCCGAACGACAGCGAGCCGATCATGAGGCCGGGCACGATCTTGTCGCAAATACCCAGGCAGTGCACGGCATCAAACATGTCGTGGGACAGGGAGACGGCGGTGGACATGGCGATCACGTCGCGACTGAACAGTGACAGGTCCATACCGTCCCGTCCCTGAGTGACCCCGTCACACATGGCGGGAACGCCACCAGCCACCTGGGCGGTGACGCCGTTGGCCAGGGCCGCCCGCTTGATCTTGTCAGGGTAATCCACGTAGGGCTGGTGCGCCGACAGCATGTCATTGTAAGCGGTTACGATCCCGATATTGGGGGCACCCGTGTCCATCAGCTGCTGTTTTTCCTTCTCGGAAGAGGCAGCAAACCCGTGCGCCAGGTTGCCACAGGACAAGCGCTGCCGGGAGGGACCGTCGGTGCGCATCGCATTGACGCGCTCAAGGTACGCAGCCCGGGTATCCCGGCTTCGGTCGATGATCCGCTGGGTAATGTCGGAGAGTCTTTTGTGAGTCATTTCAGCACCATTGATTACTTTACATCCAGCCAGACGCCCTCGCCCCGCCACCAGCGGGAGCAACGAATCGGGTCGGAGGCCTGCCCCGCGCACTGCCACCCCGTCTACGGGTGAACGTGTCCGGCGCTGGGGGGCCGGACAGCACAGGGGGCGGCGCCATACACCGGCCCGCCAAGCCTTGTCTGACTTGCTATATTCACGGTCTAATGCTCCTCAGCGCTCATCCGATACGTTGCCGGACAATGCCACCAAGGCTCTCTCACACGTCTCCGCGCAGCGGTCATAAAAATGATTTTGCCGCCAGGGACCGGGGGTCGCTGGCGGCTGTACTGTTTCCGCTGTTACTTTGCTTGTTTGTAGTAGTTTATCAGACTGCGGGTCGAGGCATCATGTTTGTCGCTCACCTCGGCGCCATCCGCCAGCTCAGGCTGAATACCGGCCGCCAGCACCTTACCCAGCTCCACACCCCACTGATCGAAGGAGTGAATCTGCCAGATGATGCCCTGGGTGAAGATCTTGTGCTCGTATAGCGCAATCAGGGCGCCCAGAGAACGCGGCGTCACCTTGTCCATCAGCAGCGTGTTGGTCGGACGGTTGCCACGGTGCACCTTGTGGGCCACGATTTCTTCAATCCGCGCCTCATCCATACCCTTGGCCTTGAGGTCCGCACGCACCTGATCGGCGTCGATGCCCTTCATCAGCGCTTCGGTTTGCGCGAACATATTGGCCATCAGTGCATCGTGATGCCCTTCCACTTCAATGGTGGGCTTCACCGAGCCGATAAAGTCGGCGGGAATGATGTCGGTTCCCTGGTGCAGGAACTGATAGAAGGCGTGCTGGCCGTTAATGCCCACCTCACCCCAGATCAGCGGCACACTGCCGTAGGTCAGGGTTTCCCCTTCCCAGTTGACCGACTTGCCGTTACTTTCCATTTCCGCCTGCTGCATATAGGCCGGAAAGCGGTGCAAGCACTGGTCGTACGGCAGCAGGGCATGGGAGGGATAGCCCAGGAAGTTGCGGTTCCAGATACCGACCAGGGCCAGCATGACCGGGGCATTTTCCGCCAGGGGGGCTTCGCAGAAGTGGCGATCCATTTCATAGGCGCCCTGCAGCAACTCCTCAAAGGCGTCAAAACCCTGTTGCAGCGCGATGGGCAGCCCGATGGTGGACCAGAGCGAGAAGCGGCCGCCGACCCAGTCCCACATTTCAAAGATGTTCTTCTCCGCCACCCCGAATTCCACGGCTTTTTTCACGTTGGAGGAGACGGCCACGAAATGCTGGCTGGTGGTGGACTCGGAGCCGCCGCCTTTCAGGAACCAGGCCCGGGCGGTATTGGCGTTGGTGATGGTTTCCAGCGTGGTAAAGGTCTTGGAGGCCACGATAAACAGGGTGGTTTCGGGGTTCACCCGCTCCAGCACCTGGGCGATCTGAAAACCGTCCACGTTCGAGACGTAATGGGTACGCAGAGTATCGTCGCTATAGGCGCTCAGCGCTTCAGTGACCATCAGCGGCCCCAGGTTGGAACCACCAATGCCGATGCTGACGATATCGGTGATCGACTTGCCGGAAAAGCCTTTCCACTCACCGGCGCGCACGCTGGTGACCAGCTCGCGCATATGGTTCAGCTCGCGCTCAACCTGGGGGCGAACATCCTTGCCGTCCACCATGATCGGCTTGCCCGACTTGTCCCGCAGCGCCACGTGCATGACGGCGCGATCTTCGGTCCGGTTGATGTGCTCACCGCCGAACATGCGATCGCGCCAATCCGCCACCCTGGACTCTTCTGCCAATGCCAGCAGCCCTTTGCGGGTCTCTTCGGTGATCAGATTCTTGGAATAATCAAACAGGATGTGGGGAGCGCGAATGGAGAAACTGTCGAACCGGGACTGGTCCTCGGCAAACAGAGATTTGAGCTCCCGCTGACGCAGGGTATCGGCATGCTGTGCCAGGGATTGCCAACTCGGTAACTGGGTAGGACTTGCCATGTATCGACCTCATTTTTCCGCAGAGCGGGTCACTTGTGTTGGAAGCAATTGTGGTTTTTTGGCGGCGTCCGGTGCATCAGGTCGCCTGCCCGCCCAACCGCCGCTTCGGTTGACCGACGCGAAAGACTGCGTAGGTATTTAGCGATGACACCGCCGCTGCGCCGGGTGTCAAAGGTGCCGATTGAGCGCTGCAAAGCACCGCCGCCTCTGGCCTGGCGAGAAATTGAGCGTGCTTCAAAAAGGCAGGCATAATAAGCACTTAGGGTGAAAAAGTCAATTTGAGCGGCTTTCCAGCGCTGGTCTCACAGGGTAAGCTGGCTTATTTGTCGAGGCCGAGTTTGCGCCATGTCCCCATCCGCTGACATTCGCTCCACCCCGCCGCCGCTGGGAATCATTGAAGGTTTCTTCGGCCGCCCCTGGTCCTGGGCGGCCCGAACCGACATGGTCCACTTCCTGGCCCGACAGGGTTACGATTTTTACCTCTATGCCCCGAAAGCGGACCCCCACCTGCGCCGCCACTGGCAGACGCCCTGGCCGGAAGACGAGTGGCGGGCCCTGTGCGCCCTGCGCGACACCTGTCGGGCACAGGGGATCCGCTTTGGGGTAGGACTCAGCCCCCTGGAACTCTACCGGGAGCCCTGGCCGCAGAGCCGGGAGGCCCTGACGCGGAAACTCCAGGCGCTGAACCGCCTCGAACCGGACCTGATGGGACTGTTGTTCGACGATATGCGCGGCGACCTGCCCGAGCTGGCTGAACGCCAGGTATCCCTGGCCCATGTCGCGGCCGAGGCCAGCACCGCCGAGCACCTGATCCTCTGCCCGACCTACTACAGCTTTGACCCCGTTCTGGAGAAGGTTTTCGGTGCACGGCCGGCCGGCTACTGGGAGCATCTCGGGCAGAACCTCGATCCGTCGATCGACCTGTTCTGGACCGGGGCGGAAGTCTGCTCCCGGACCTACCCCGATGATCACCTCGCCCAGGTCAGCCAATACCTGCAGCGGCGGCCCTTTCTCTGGGACAATTACCCGGTCAATGACAGTGCGAGCCTGAGCCCCTATTTGCGCCTGGACGCCTACCCCGCCAGCCATGCCAGGCTTCGCGGGCAGGTCGCGGGCCACGCGGTGAACCCGATGAACCAGGCCTACCTGTCGCAGATTCCGCTACACTCCCTACCTGAGGCGTACCGGACATGGGGGGATTACCAGCCGGAGGCGGCGTTCATGAGCGCGACCCGGGCCTGCACCCCGCCCGAGCTGGCCAGACACCTGATCGCCGACCGGGCACTGCTGCAGGAGCGAGGGCTGAATGCGCTCACCGACGCCGAGCGACGCGACCTGGAAGACCACTATCAACCCTTCGCCGAGGCGGGACAACCTCACGCCCGGGAATTACTGAACTGGCTCAACGGCGGCTATGCGTTTGACCCGGCGTGCCTGACCGATTGACTAGTGGTCCATGCGGCTAATTCTGTAGCTTTCAGAGCTTCTGTGCTGGCGCGAATCAAGGCGCGTTTTGCAGGCAAGGGTGGCTCCCTTGTCAAGAAACGCAACGACGAGTCGCGTCAGCACAGAAGCTCCCGAAGGGCCGCCACACAAGCGCCGTGGGCGGTGTTGCGCTCGCTTGAATTGGCCACGGCCAGTCCTGCGCTCGCGCGCCTTGCCCACGACGCTTGTGTGACGGCTGAAAGTTACAGCATTAGCCGCATGGACCACTAGACCCCATCAACCCACAAGACACACTGACCACAGCAGAGTGTTAAACTGCAAATAGTCAGAACGACTAATTATGGACGGCGATCCCGTCCATCACGATGTATCGCAAACACGGGAGCGACCAATGCAGACGAGAAAACTCGGCAACAGCGAACTGGTATTGAGCGAAGTGGGCCTGGGCTGCTGGCAGCTCGGTGGCGACTTCGGCCCGATCACCGCCGACACCGTCGAAGCCATCCTTCAGACCGCTCTGGACGAAGGCATCACCTTCTTTGATACCGCCGATGTGTACGGCGGTGGTGCCAGCGAAACCTACCTGGGCCAACACCTGGCCAACCGCAACCCCAAGCCGGTCATTGCCACCAAATACGGCCGCGGCGACGGCGTCTACCCCGACGGCTACTCCCTGACCCACATGCAGGACTCGGTCAAGCGCGCCCAGGACCGTCTGAAGACCGACACCCTGGACCTGCTGCAACTGCACTGCGTGCCCACCGAAGTCATGCGCCACGGCGAAATCTTCGACTGGCTGCGCCGACTGCAGCAGGACGGTCAGATCCGCTATTTCGGAGCCAGCGTGGAAACCGTTGAAGAGGGGCTGATCTGTGCCGAGCACGATGACCTGACCTCACTGCAGGTCATCTTCAACATCTTCCGCCAGAAACTGCTCGACGAACTGCTGCCCCGGGCCGAAGACAAGGGCATTGGCATTATCGTTCGCTTGCCCCTGGCTAGCGGCATGCTGAGCGGCAAGTTCACCGAGAACACCCAGTTCGACAAAACCGACCACCGGAACTTCAACCGCGATGGCGACGCCTTCAATGTGGGCGAGACCTTTGCGGGCATTCCCTTTGAAACCGGCGTCAAACTGGTGCGCGCACTGGAAGGCATGGTACCCGAGGGTTACACCATGGCGCAGATGGCCATGCGCTGGATTCTGGACCAGCCCGCGGTCACCAGCATCATCCCCGGTGCCAGCTCGGCTCAGCAGGTGCGGGAAAATGCCAAAGTCAGTGCGCTCAAGCCCCTGGAAGACGGGTTGCATGAAGACCTGTATCGGTTCTATCAGGACCAGGTCCAGCAGCACATTCGCGGCGCCTACTGATTGCACCCTTCCACTATCGGACCCGGCGCTGGCCGGGCCCGATAGTCTCAGGACAGCTGATTTTTAACGGCTTTTCTGCTAGCGTGAGCGCCTTTCCACTCCACTCACGTAACTTCTGAAGGGCCCGCATGTCCAGTCACCATCCCTCCAGTTCCAGTTCCTCCAGCCCGCTCAGCGCCGAACAGATTCTGGAGATCGACCGTCAGCACGTCTGGCATCCCTACTCCTCGTTTCTGAACCCGACTCCTGTGTTCCCTGTGCAACGGGCCGAGGGCGTATACCTGCACCTGTCCGACGGCCGAAAGCTGGTGGACGGCATGTCCTCCTGGTGGTGTCAGCTTCACGGCTACAACCACCCGCGTCTGAATCAGGCCATTCAGGAACAGCTGGAGCAGATGGCGCACGTGATGTTCGGCGGTCTGACCCACGAGCCCGGCGTCACCCTGGCCAAACGACTGGTGGAGTTGACCCCGGAGGGCCTGAACAAAGTGTTTCTGGCCGACTCCGGCTCGGTTTCGGTGGAGGTGTCGCTGAAGATGGCCATGCAGTTCTGGCAGTCCCAGGGGCGCCCGGACAAGCACCGGTTTCTGGCCCTTCGCCGCGGTTACCACGGCGATACCTTCGGCGCCATGTCAGTATGTGACCCCGTGACCGGTATGCATCAGCTGTTCAGTCACACCCTGGCACAGCAACTGTTTGCCCCCCAACCGGAATGCGGCATCGATGAACCCTGGGACGAGCGCCATATTGCGGACTTTGAAGCCCTGCTGGTGGCGCACAAAGACGAACTCGCGGCGGTGATTCTCGAGCCCATCGTGCAGGGCGCGGGCGGCATGCGCTTTTATTCCCCCGATTACCTGCGCCGGGTGCGGGAACTGTGTGATGAACACGATGTGCTATTGATTGCCGATGAAATCGCCACTGGCTTTGGTCGCACGGGCAAACTGTTCGCCTGCGAACACGCCGGCATCAGCCCCGATATTCTGTGTCTGGGCAAGGGTCTGACCGGCGGTTATATGACTCTGGCCGCCACGCTGTGTAACGATAAAGTCAGCGACGGCATCTGCCGGGGCGAAGCCGGGGTGTTTATGCACGGGCCCACTTTCATGGGCAATCCGCTGGCCTGTTCGGTGGCCAATGCCAGCATCGACCTGTTGCTGGACAGCGACTGGCAGGGACAGGTTGGGCGTATTGAAGCTCAGTTGAAAGAGGAGCTGGGGGCGTGTCGGGATTTGCCGGCGGTGGCCGATGTGCGGGTATTGGGCGCGATTGGTGTGGTGGAGTTGCACGAGCCGGTGGATATGGCGAAGGTGCAGCCGCGGTTTGTGGAAGAAGGGATTTGGGTACGGCCCTTCGGCAAATTGGTGTACATCATGCCGCCGTTTGTGATCACGCCGGAGGAGTTGCGGCAGTTAACTATGGGTATTTATACGGTTGTATCTGAGTTGAAGTGATGGAGGGCGCATCTAACCCGGCCTGGGGTGGGGTGGACCCTTTCAAGACACGCCGTGAACCCATCCCTGGGGGCTCGCCTCGCGGAGTCCCTCCGCTTACGGTCTTGAAAGGGTCCACCCCACCCCAGGCCTCCGTGCCACCCTCAGAGTAACGCAGCAGTCCAATGGATTGATTTAATTTTCGCTCCGATGCGTCGGGCCGATCCGTCCATCGCGAACCGTGGCACGGAGGGCCGATGCGGGGTAAGCCCTTTCAAGACCGTGGAGCGGGGGACCCGCGATTCGAGCCTACAGGGATGTATGTACGGCGTGTCTTGAAAGGGCTTACCCCGTAGCGGCCCGGACGTCATGCAACACCGGAACGTTCATAACAATCACCGAATGGGACGAATACCCACTGCTTCACGCAGTTTCCCAATAAACTCGCGGCTTTCTTTGCGGGCTTTCTCGGCGCCGGCCCGCAACACCTCTTCGATGTGGGTCGGGTTGGCCAACAAGGCTTCGTAACGCTCGCGCGCCTCGCCTAACTGGCCATTCACCAATTCAAACAACTGCTTCTTGGCTTCGCCCCAGGCAATACCCTCCGCGAAAGCCCTGCGCATTTCATCGGTCTGCTCGGGAGTGGCGAAGGCCTGCCAGATCTGGAACACGGTGGAATCATCCGGGTCCTTGGGGTCGCCGGGTTCCAGCAGGTTGGTTTTGATTTTGTTGATGTGCTTTTTGAGTTTTTTCTCGGGCAGGAACAACGGAATGGTGTTGTTGTAGCTCTTGCTCATCTTGCGGCCATCCAGGCCCTGCAACACCGCCACATGGTCGTCCACTTTCGCTTCGGGCAAGACGAAGTGATCACCGTAATGATGGTTGAATCGCGCGGCGATATCCCGGGCCATTTCCACGTGCTGGATCTGATCCTTCCCGACCGGCACTTCATTGGCGTTGAACATCAGAATGTCGGCGGCCATCAGCACCGGATAGCTGTACAGGCCCATGGTGACACCGAAGTCCGGGTCCTCCCCCGCTTCCATATTGGCGGCGACGGCCGCTTTGTAGGCGTGGGCGCGGTTCATCAGGCCTTTGGCAGCCATGCAGGTCAGCAACCAGCAGAGTTCGGGAATTTCCGGGATATCCGACTGGCGATAGAACACCGCCTTGTCGGTGTTCAGACCCAGTGCCAGCCAGGTGGCCGCAATCTCGCGGGTGGACTGATGCACCTGCTCCGGGTCCTGACATTTGATCAGCGCGTGGTAATCCGCCAGAAAGTAGAAGGATTGGGCATCGTCCCGTTCACTGGAGCGAATGGCCGGGCGAATGGCGCCGACGTAGTTGCCCAGATGAGGCGTGCCTGTGGTGGTGATACCGGTTAGAACCCGCTGTTTACTCATGATCGTTATCGTATCGCTGTTCAGTGGTGGGAACGAAAGGCCGCTATGATACAGGCTGAAACACCGGTTTTGCACCCGACGGTCAGATTTTTGAGGTCCGCGCGAGTGCGATCAGCTCATCCCGATAGACCGGATGCCAGCGCCGCTCATGCAGAAAATCGATATCTGGCACAGCAAGCCATTCGCCCTGGACCCGCGCCCGACACCAACTCAGTAACCGCTCCGCAAACGCCTGGGCTTCAAGCTCGGGATTTTCCGGATCGCTCAGGTAACGGTAATCGGGCGCAAACCACTCCGGATAGGCTTCACGATCCGGCACCAGGGGGCGACAGCCCGCCGCCACCGCTTCCAGTACCGACAAACCCTGAAAGTCATGCAACGCTGTGGACAGCACCACATGGCTCTCGGCCAGCAGGCGGCCGTAGGCTTCCCGACTCTCCACATAACCCCAGGCGCCCCCGGCGCCGTGAGCGTCCAGCAGGGACTTCAGGGCCTCAAAAGCCGGCGGTTGCTGGCGGAACTGCTGCCCAACCACGTGCACGCGAATCGGCGGCTCGCCGGCTTTTCCCTCCGGACACAGTTCGAAAAAACGGCGCAGACCATTGAGCAGCCGATCCGGCGCTTTGTCGTATTCCCAACGGTGGTTCCAGATTAGGGTCAGAGGGCCATCCTCTGGTGCCCGGTCCGGCACAAAGCAGTTGCGCTCGATCGGTATGGGCAGCACCCGACTGCGGGCGTGCAGCTGTGCCAGAACGGTATCCGGCGCTCGATCCGGCAACCGCGCTAGCAGGTCCGCCACCCCGGTGAGAAAGGTCTGCCGGTTGTAATCGGAATTGAACGCCACCTGGTCGGCGCACAGGGCCGTGTACAGGTTGATTAGCTGAGGTTCGACATTGGCCCGCTGTTGCTTGCGCTGGGGGTAGGCAAACTGATTTTCGTGAAAGTAAACCAGGGTGGGAATGCGCGCGACTTCGGGCACCAATCCGCGCAGAGCCGACAGGTCCACCATCGAGGTGGCAATCAATAGATCGTAGGGTTCACGCAGACAGTGCGCCTGCTCAAACGCCCAGAGAAAACCGCTGCCGCGCATGCGCCACTTGAAGTGACGCGGGGGCAGACTCAACTGTGTCCACTGCCAATCCGGGTACCGGGCGGCCAGTTGCTCCCGCCATCGACGATGACTGGGGGCATCGTATCCGGACAGGAGCAGGACGCGCATCAGTTGAGCGACTGACCGTGCAACTGAGCCGCGTCTGTAAGCAGGTAGACCTCCAGGCCCGCCTGGGCCAGCAACTGCACGGCGACATCGCTGCGTCGCCCGGCATCATCGGAAACGACATACGCGGTCGATTTGTCCAGCTCGCCCAAAGCACCGCGCAGCTGTCCGAGCGGAAGATTGCGGCTGCCCTCCAGCTTACCGAAACGCCGCTCCACCACCAGACGGACATCGAGAATGACGAACTCGCCCAAAGAGGCGGAGCGCTCGCCCCACTCGGACGCCGGGATGGTTTTGACCACCGGCTCCTGCAACAGGGTTTTGAAATCCGCTTTTTCCAGGCGCATCAGCCGCCCGGCGGTCAGCATGTCGACATTGGCATTGCGGGTCGTATCACCGACCAGCGCTTCCTCACCAAAATAGGAACCCGCGCCCAATTCCGCCAATACCCGACCGGCCTTGTCGGTTACCGAAGCGCGCCCGGACTCGAGCACATAAAAATAATCACCGGGCTCCCCTTCGCGCACGATTGATTCGCCTTTTTCGACGTCGATTTCTTCGAAGCGGACAAACAGTTGCTGAATATGGCCCGGCGGTACGCGAGTAAAGAGCGGCGACTCCAGCAGGTAGGACATCCAGTCATGATCATCCGCCCCGCTGCTGTCACCCTCGGGGTGATCGCCGCTCTGACTCCAGGCCATCACCAGATCCAGAAAGTCGCGCTCCAGAACAATCAGCTCGACGTCCGTTTTGGCGACCGCCGACACTTGCGTGGGCGAATGATCCGCCAGAGGAAAGCTGGCATTGTCCGATCCCGCCTCCAGGCTGCTGCTCTGAAACTGGGCATCGATCAGGTCGACCCGGCCGGATACCAGATAGTGCTGCACATCCAGGGTTTTGCCCCGTTTAAAGATCAGTGTGCCGCGGGGTATCTCTACCCACTCGGCCTTTTCCAGCACCTTGTCCAGGTACTCATCAGACAGGCGATCGAAAGGGGAAAAAACCCGTAAAGTGTCCCGTTGGAGACTCATAGAACGTTTCTACCGTGCAATCAAAACAAACGGGGAATGTTGATCCCCAGCGTATAGGCAGTCTCGTCCAGTTGAGTATCACGGGCCAGGCCCAGGTCCAGTGTCCAGCGGGTGCTGCCGACATTCATTCGCGCGCCGCCGGCAATGATCGGATCCTGACGGCGATCATTGTCATACATCTCCAGAATCCAGATCGGTCCGGTCACCGGTTTGAACGTCGCCGCCGCGCCCCAGGTGGCGTAGGTGTCATCCAGTGGCCGATCGTGCTCCACCCCACCGTTGAGGTGCAGCGTGAGGCTGTCCATGGGCTGGAAACTCAGGGGAATATTGAGATAGTAGGTGTCCATTTCGCTGGTCACCCGGTTGTAGCGAAATCCCGCACTGCCGGCCAGCGCCGGGCCACTGCGCGAAGCCCACAACACCCGCTTGTAATCAAGCCCGATGGTGGTCAGCTCGTCATTGGACAGGTTGTACTCCAGTGGGAGCTTCCACTCGCTGGCACCAGTAATATTGCACATTGGCGCCACCGTCGCACGGGTGGTGGGATCCATTCTCGTAACCCAGGTCTCAAGGGCACAGGTTTGTGGTGGTGTCGTGGCCGCGTCATCAACCAGAAAGTGACCACCATTGGCGCCTGCCTTGACGGCCATCAGTATCGAAGCCGTCGCAAGCATCAGTGGCCAGGCCGCTCGCCTCAGCGTTGAACGATAGAAACTCCCGGACATAACTCCTCCTGCTAGTGTCATGATTGCCCCGGCGGATGCGGGTAGCGATAGAATTCATTGAGGATCTGATGAAGATAGGCCGCATCGTCCCGCCCCGCCAGCTCGCGAATGGAGTGCATGGCAAAGGTGGGCACACCCACGTCCAGGGTTTTGACGCCCACTTCAGCAGAGGTGATCGGCCCAATGGTGCTGCCGCACTCCATGTCGGTCCGGGAGACAAAGGTCTGCACCGGCACGTCCGCCCGCTCGGCAAGGTCACGAAACAGGGCGCTGCTCTCACTGGTGGTGGCATATCGCTGGTTGGCGTTGACCTTGATCACCGGCCCCCGGTTCAGGCGCGGGCCGTGATTGTCGTCATGGCGATCGGCAAAGTTCGGGTGCACGCCATGAGCGTTGTCCGCGGAAATCATCAGGGAGGCATCCAGCACCCGCATACGGGTTTCCGTCTCGGGCACCAGACGCTCCAGAAACTGTTGCAACATGGGCCCCTTGGCACCACAGGCGGACGCACTGCCCACTTCTTCGTGATCGTTGCACACCAACAGCGTGCTGTGCCGGTCATCGGCCTTCAGCAGGCTCTGCAGACCCACATAGCAGCTCAACAGGTTATCCAGCCGGGCACTGGCGAGAAAATCCTGGGCCAGGCCGATCAATGCCGGTGGCTGGGTGTCGTACAGACTGATTTCAAAGTCCAGCACCTCATCCACCGTCAGCGACGGTTGTTCAGCCAATAACTGGGCCTTGAGCCGCTCGCGAAATGACGGCTGATCCACGCCATCTATTTCACTGAGCAGGAGCGGCGGCAATTCTTTCTGCGGGTTGATGCTGCGCTGGCGGTTGGCTTCCCGGTCCAGATGAATGGCCAGGCTGGGCACCACCGCGACCGGCAATTTGAAATCCACCAGACCGCTGCGGATTCGGCCCTCACCATCGCGATAGCTGACGCGCCCCGCCATGGACAGGTCCCGGTCAAACCAAGGGGCCAACAGCGCACCACCGTACACTTCCACGCCAAGCTGAGCATACCCCTGGCGGGACAGGTCCGGCTGCGGTTTCACTTTCAGGCAGGGGCTGTCGGTGTGGGCACCGACCATCCGGATACCGTCGGTCTCCATGGGCTCGCGCCCGTAGATGAAACCAATCACGGAGGAGCCATTGCGCATGACCCAGTACTTGCCACCGGGTTTGAGACTCCAGCGCTCACCCTCGACCAGGGGCTGGAAGCCGGCCTGGGTCAACTGGGCCGCAATATTCTCCGCCGCGTGAAACGGCGTGGGCGAAGCCTGCAGAAATTCCAGCAGGCCCCGATTGAATGCTTGGGAGGATTGATCAACCATAAACGACATCTATCCAAATGAATCGAGACAACAGCGTGATTGGCTTGGGGTGGGAATCAAAGCGCCACCCAGATGAGCGCGGCCCCCAAGAGCAACCGATACACAACGAACGGCATCATGCCAATTTGCCGAATATAGTGCATGAAATAGTGGATGCACACAAACGCACTGACCCCGGCGATAGCCGCGCCTGCCAAGAGTTCACCCCAAGGTGCCGGCTCGCTCTGCAACCACAACTGTAAGGCCTTATAGCCACCGCTGAGCGCAATCACCGGCACCGATAACAGAAACGAGAAGCGGGCCGCATCCGTTCGCGTGAGTCCCAGAAATAGCGCTGCGGTTATGGTGATGCCGGAGCGGGAGGTTCCCGGAATCAGGGCCAGCGCCTGGGCAAGGCCGATGATCAAAGCGGTTCTCCAGGTAATGTCCAATACGGTTTTCGCGCGCCCGCCATGCCAGTCCGCCCAGCCCAGCGCCAGGCCAAATACAATCGTGGTAATCGCCACCACCCACACCGAGCGCAGATGGGTTTCGATCGCGCCATCAAACACCAGTCCGGCAAGCGCCGCCGGCACCGTTGCCAGAATCAGATACCAGGCGAGCTGGCTGTCTTCGGTGCTGTCGCGACGGGCAAACACCTGCCCCAACCAGTCGCGCGCCATGGCGCCCAGACTGTGGCGAAAATACAGTACGACGGCACTGAGCGTGCCGACGTGTACCGCGACATCAAAGGCCAGCCCCTGATCCGGCCAACCCAGCAACTCCGATGGCAGCAGCAGATGCCCCGAACTGGATATGGGCAGAAACTCGGTAATGCCCTGGATCAGGGCCAGAAAAACAATCTGCAACAGGTCCATAGCGCTTTCCGTGACTATAATGAGGCTCAGGAACGAATCCGCTCGCGTTTCTTCCAACTGATTTCATCGCGCAGGTAAACGGGCCGGGCCTGCTCGGCGGACACCGCCTGCCCCTGCGCGAGCGCAAAGGCACCCAACGGCAGCATATCGCGGGCGTCCGGCTGTACGTCCATATCCACCGCCGATGGCGCCAGCTTTTCCAATGCCGGGTAGTGCCAACCCGGCCCCACGCCATAAAAACCCGCCTCCCCGGTGTGCCCGGCGGCAAGCTCGACGACCCGCTCCGGGGGAGAAACGGCTTCATCGGTCAAGGTTTCAACACCGCCGCCACCGGATTGGGGTTTGACCAGAGTCCAATACACTTCCTGCATTCTCGCATCCAGCGCAACCAGCAACGGCGTGGAGGCGCTGGCCAGGTCGGGATGCCGCCGATAATAACCGACCGTCATGGCCTCGAGCGTGGACACGCCCACGACGGGCAAATTCCGCGAAAACGCCAACCCTTGAACCACCCCCAAACAGATTCGGAGGCCGGTAAATGACCCGGGACCGCGACCGAACACCAGCGCATCCAGGTCGGCCAACGCCAACCCGGCCTCCGAGAGCACCTCGTCCACCATCGGAAGCAGACGCTGGGTGTGGCTCTTGGCGGCCAGCTCAAATCGGGAAATGATCCGCTCTCCGTCCTGCAGCGCGACGGAGCAAGCATCGGTTGAGGTATCGAGGGCAAGAAGTCGGGTCATAGTGTCACGTGGGTCCAGAGAGAAGACGCCGCATTCTGCCAGATTTCACCCCGCCGTGCATCGATCTACCTCACGTAAGCCTCCAGAACGAAAAAAACCCGGCTCCCGGTCCATTTCGGCCGGGAGTTCCGGGTTTTTACCAAAGGCGATCCCTTTACAGGGCTTCGCCTGGCCTAAGCGACCGCCCGGCCCGCCCTGGACGAGTGAGCGGCGCTGACTCGCGTCTTACTTCTTACGCGGACGACCGGCACGCTTGGCGGTCGCCTTGCGAGCCTGGGTTTTCGCCGGTGCGGTGGTGGTCCGCTTGGCGGTAGCCCGCTTTTTGGTGGCCTTCTTCTTGGTTTTCGTCTTGGCTTTGGCGGCGGCTTTACGCTCGACCTGCGCCATTTTCACCTTGGCCTTCTTCTCGGCGGCTTTGGCTTTGGCAGCGGCTTTTTTGCGTGCGGCCTTCACCTTACGCTCATCCGCTTTCTCGCGGGACTTTCTCCAGCGCTGCTCGAAGGAAGCCTTGGCTTTCTCGAGATCGGTTTCGGCACGCTTGGCCAGATTTTCGCGCAACTCGGTAATCTTGGCTTCAGCCGCTTCGGCGGCGGCTTTTGCGGTTGCCATCGCCTTGGCTTTGGCGAGCTCTACGCGCGCTTCCGCGACCTTGGCTCGAGCGGCCTTGGCCTTTTCATTGGCCTTGCTGACCGCTGCGGTGGCAGATTTTGCCGAACGCTTGTCAACCGCGCGCTTGGAAGTAGCGGCTTTCGACTTTGCCGCGGTCGCTTTCTTGCGAGCGGCCTCTACTTTCTTCGCGTGATCAGCAACATCTTTCTGCAGCTTTTCGATTTTCGCTTCCACTTTTGCCACGGCCGCGTCAACGGTTTTGGTGGTTGAAGTGGTGCGTTTTGCGGTGGCGCGTTTGGCAGTTGCCTTACGCTTTTTTGCTACTCTGGCCATAAACGTTTCTCCTCAACTTCGTATCGTTGTTTGCACATCAGTTGAATCATAAACCGAGCACAGTCTATGTGCGTCCAGTCTGCACACAAATACTATGTAAAAATTAGCCACATTGCGAGTTTTTAGCAAATTATTTGATGATTTTTCGGCTTTTTTTTAATTTTTATCACGTTTTTGGTAAAACTGAACCGTTTCAGGTGTTGCCGGAATGCAACGCGGGTAATTCTTCATTGCTCTAAAACGCATCAGGGCCCGCAAGCGGGCCCTGATGCAATCGCAAAAACGGAGACGTGACTCTTCGCTTATTTCAGCACCGATTCCAGCTGTGCGCGAATGTCCGCAATGCTGCCGACACCTTCAATGCGAGTGTAATGAGGTGCGTCCGGGTTTCCGGATTTTTCCAGGTCGCGGTAAAAGTTGACCAGCGGTTTGGTTTGCTCATGATACACCGACAGACGCTTACGCACGGTATCTTCCCGATCGTCTTCGCGCTGAATCAGGGGCTCGCCGGTAATATCATCCACTCCTTCTTCTTTGGGCGGCTGATGGTTGATGTGATAGACCCGACCAGACGGCTCATGCACACGACGACCGGCCAGACGGGAAACAATTTCTTCATCATCCACATCGATTTCGATCACGTGATCGATTTTGATCCCCTCATCCAGCAGCGCCTGCGCCTGGGGGATGGTGCGGGGGAAACCGTCGAACAGAAAGCCCTTGGCGCAATCCGGGGCCTTGATACGCTCTTTTACCAGGGCGATGATCAGGTCGTCCGGCACCAGACCGCCCGCCGACATGATGTCTTTTGCCTGCAAACCCAAGGGTGTGCCTGCCTTGACGGCCGCTCGCAACATATCACCGGTGGAGATCTGGGGAATACCGAACTTATCCATGATCAACTGAGCCTGGGTACCTTTACCGGCTCCCGGGGCACCGAGCAGGATTACTTTCATGGGTTGCTCCTCTAAAGCAGTACGGATTGGCGGACTGATGGCCAATGAAAAACCGCATACGATACACGCACGGCCCCGGGAGCACAATATAAGCCCCGTTTGGCGACAATCAGCCCCCGGAAACCCTTGATTTGTCGACTTTCACCCACATTCCTTATATAGAGGAGCCGTTACCGGCAGGTTCCGTAGCGGAACCGACATCGGGTGGCCACTTTTCCCTATCGGGAGTTAGCTGGCCGCAAAAAGCTGCTCTATACTGAATTTGAGGGGGTCCGGTCGACCGCCCACACTGACCAGCAATGAGGTTTTATCGATGAAAGTCAGCGAACTCATGAGTCATTGGGAAAAAAATGCCCGCGGCGAACTGACCAAGCAGGCCTACGCCGTGCACCTGCCGGTGGAAGATGCGGCACGCATCCAAGCACTGTGCGAGATGTACCCGAAAAAAACCCCGGAGAGCCTGATCACTGACCTGCTCTCCGCCGCCTTGAGCGAGCTGGAATCCGGCATGCCCTATATAAAAGGTGGGACCGTTGTGGCGGAGGATGAACTGGGCGATCCGATCTACAACGACTCCGGCCCAACGCCCCGGTTTCTGTCTTTGAGCCAGAAGCACCTCCAGAAACTCAAGGGAGAGCCAGCCTGAAACAGGCTGGGGACACCGGAAAAATCGTCCGCGGTAGACTATGCTTAGGTCTTGTGACACCTGCCAACAGCAGAGGATAAGACTATGGGACTGTTCAACCGACACGAGCAGGACAATGCACCGGAAGACGAAGACCTGGACCTACCCACCCGAGACGACTTCCACGCGCCTCTGGTGGATGAGCCCAAAGCCCGCAACGCAACCCGATACAGCATTGACGACGCCATGGCGCTGATGCGCCAATTGCCCGACGATCCGGATGAACGGCTGATGGAGGTCATCTGTAAAACCCTGGAATCGGCGCGTATCCGCACCGACGATGTGCTCCAGGATGCTAATCAGAAAGAGCAGCGTATTCGCCGTGAGCATCAGGGAATCGAGCAGGATATTGCGGCCCTCCAGAAGCAGATTGATGATAAGCAGGTGCAACTGGCGGAGCTCAGCACCTCACTGGAGGAGCTGACCCGTATAAAGGCACGTTTTGAGCAGGTCCGGGCCCCTCAGACACAGGCGCCGCCCGCACCAGCAGCAGCGCCCCTGACGGATTCCGAACCCTTGAGCGACAGCCTGGAAACGACCGAGCCGGCCACGCCCATTGCGGCCGGGCGCCGGGGGCGTGGCAGCCTCTCTTCCTGATCCGGAAACGCCCCAAAACCTTCGTCAAATCAGGCTTTTGCTCACCTCGGGCAGAGGCCTGATCTCAAGCGCCAACTGCCCGCCGTCCGCCCCCTGATTGATCATACTCGCCCTAATTGATTGCCGCGCCCGCGCCCCCTACAATAGGTAGTGAGAGAAATTCATAATCAGGATAAAAACTATGTCAGTATCAACCTCCTCCGATTCCATTGATCTGGATGACTACGACCGAAAAATTCTGCGCGCCCTCCAGGGCAGTGCGGACTACTCCATGGCCGATCTGGGCAACCTGATCGGGTTGTCGCATACGCCCTGCTGGCGCCGCCTCAAACGGCTGGAAGCCGAAGGCATCATCCGGGGGAAAGTGACTCTGCTGGACCCGAAAAAGGTAGGAATGCATGTGGTGGTGCACAGCGCCGTGCGTCTGACCGGCCACCAGAGTGAAGCCCTGGCGGAGTTTGAAGCGGGGATACAGGCCGTCCCCGAGGTACTGGAATGCTATGCCAGCACCGGAGACAGCGACTATTTATTGAAGGTGGTGGTCAACAGCATCGAGCATTACGAGCAGTTGCTGAATGAAAAGCTGCGCCCCCTGCCCCATGTTGCCTCGATTCGCTCGAACTTCGCGCTCAAGCAGGTGAAATACACCACCGAGCTGCCACTGTAGTCAGACCGGAAAAGGAGGCAGGGACGCCTCAGGCATCCATTTCAGCGAATTGCTCCGCTTCCTGGTAAATGATTTCCGACACCACCTCATCCTGATGCTTGGTCGCACAGTCCACCGTGATATCGGCATAGCGCTGATACAGGGCCCGACGCTCCTCAAACAGGTCGGCCAGAGTCTGTCCCGGCGCGCAAGCAATACCCCGGGTGGAAAAGTTGTGCACCCGCCGTTCGAGCTCCTCCAAGGGAACGTCCAGAAACACAATCCGACCCGCCTTTTTCAGGTGCTGCATACCGGGGTCGCTGTAGACCACGCTGCCGCCGGTGGCGATCACATGGTTGAGATACTGCGACTGCAATAACACCTGCTCTTCCACCTTGCGCAGATACTCGTAGCCGTGATCGTAAATGATGTCCTGAAGCGCCTTACCCTCCTGGGTCTGGATGAGAATGTCGGTATCCACAAAGGCCTTGACCAACTCTTTCGCCAGCAGCAGCCCCACGGTGCTTTTACCCGCGCCGGGCATACCGACCAGTATCAGACTGTTGCCAATCGGCTCGCTCACGGAAGTCTCCTCGTATCACGCCTGGCCCGAAAACACGGGCCGGCTCGTTAACGTCAGACCTTGAACCTTACCACCAGTTCTCTCAGGCTGGAAGCCAGATCGGTCAGGCGTCCACTGGCGCTCGCTGTGGTCGCGGCATCATCCTGCGTCCGGGCCGCCAGCTCGTTGATCTCCACCATGTTTTTGTCGATATCGGCGGTGACGGTACTCTGCTCTTCAGCGGCACTGGCAATCTGAATCGCCATATTGGTAATCCGCTGTACCGCCTCGGCAATATCCTCCAGGGATTGCCCGGCTTCCCCGGCGGCGGTGACGGCCTCTTCGGTCATTTCGCTGCTGGAGGTCATGGCCTCAACCGCTTCCTGCACGCCGGACTGAAGCCGAGTCAGCATGGTGCGGATATCCTCGTAGACTGCTGGGTGCGGCTGGCCAGGGTGCGGACTTCATCCGCCACCACGGCAAAACCGCGCCCCTGTTCGCCCGCCCGCGCCGCCTCGATGGCGGCATTCAACGCGAGCAGATTAGTCTGCTCGGCAACGCCGCGAATCACATCAATGACGGAGGTGACGTTCTTGGCTTCTTCTTCCAGACGGCGCATGCTCTCCGCCGTTTCGCCAATGTGGGCCGAGAGGCTGTTCACCCGGGCCACGGCCCGCTCAATGCGCTCGCGCCCCACATCGGTGGTGCCCGATGCGTTTTTGGCACTGTCGGCGGTCTCGTTGGTATTCTGCGCCACTTCCTGAATGGCGGCGGTCAGCTCATTGACGGCCGCCACCACCATGTTGATGGCCTGGCCCTGATCGTCCGCCGCTTTCTGGCTGCTGGTGGAGGCCTGCAGCACCTGCTCACTGGAAACGGAAACGTCTTCGGTGGTGTGACGAATATCGCCAATCAATTGCTGCAACCGGTCCATAAAGCGGTTCACATGCCCGGCAAGCTGTCCCAGCTCATCGCGCCGATCGAGGTTGATGCGCAGGGTAAGATCTCCATCGCCCTCGGCGATGTCGTGAATCCGGCCGCTGATTTCGTTCAGAGGGCGTGTCACCACCAGGGGCAATAACAAGGCGGCCAACACGGCAATCAGAGTGCCCGTCACACCCGACAGAGTAAGGATCGAGGTCATCTGCGCCTCTTCCGCGTCAACCCGCTGATTGAGCCGGTCAACCTGCTCCAGGCGGCGTTCGGATACCACGTCCAGGTGAGTTCGAAGCGCGTCGAAAGCCTCAGCCACCTCTCCGAAGGAACGATCCTCCAGGAAGGCGAGCGTCATCCGATCGGCACTGCGAGCATCCTGAACAATGGATTGACTCAGATCGAACCAGCGATCGTAGAGCTGCTGAAAGGTTTCCCGCTCTTCGCGGGTGGCAATCTCGGAGAGGTCCAGAGATTGGATCGCGCGATCATAAGTCTGCTGGGCATTATCCTGATGGTCGCGATACAGCGCATCCATTTCGCTGCTACCCGGGTCGGCTAACAGCATGGCCCTCTCGGCGGTCAGCGCCTGATAAAGGTCGCGATCGGCCTGCATCAAAAGCTGGATTTCCGGAAGGTTCACGGTGCCGATGGTGTTCGAGTAGCTCCCCATTTGATGCGCCGCCCGCACCGCGTAGATGCTCACCGCAATAAAGATAATAACCAGAAGCGATAAAGGCAGCATCAGCTTCCATCGAAAGCTTATATTGTTGTACCAACTCAACATAACGAACCCTTCAACAAGACCTATATAAGAAAATCCGGCGTTTAACAGACCGTATCGAAATACCGATTTTCAGCCCCAACCCACCGTACAACGCTGGGCCTCATCGGGATTGGTTATTAAAGTGTAGCCGAGAAAAGACAAAATCACGCCTGGCCAATAATCATCGGCCGGGCGCAAAATTTCTGAAGGAAAATTCGGGCAGGATTTTACCGGTGGAGTTTCAGGCTGACCTGAGTCAGCTTCGAGTCGCGCATATCCAGCACCACAAATTCCACATCACCCAAGCGAACCCGGTCGCCCACCACCGGCTGGCGGTATTGGCTGTAGATGTACCGAGCGATACTCCAGTTGGCCATCTCCTCCGGCACCTCAAAGCCATAGAGCATGCCGAGGTCCGCCAGTTTGGCCCGCGGCGTGACCACAAATTCCCCGAAGAACGCCTGAGCCGACAGCCGGTCCGGCTCGTCCACCCCCACCAGCAACTTGTCGAGGGCGGGCAAGTCCGTGGCGGAGGCCAGCAAGTAGACGTGATCTCCCGGCTCCAGGGTATGACTTTCCTTTAGCGACAGGGGCTGATCCTCCCGCAAGACGCACAACAGGCTGGCGCCCGCCGGCAAGGGCAGTTTATCGGTGGGCGAGCGCAGCGCCGGGCTGCCTTCGGCCAGCTTGTAGCCGACAAACTCGTAGCCCACCTGCCCCGGCACCCCCAACTCGACCCGCTGGACCCGTGAGGAAGTGGTGGGGACATCGAGCTTCAACCAGCGGGCCAGGGGCGCCACGGTCCAGCCCTGCATAACCAGAGACACCAGCACAATAAAGAAGGCGATATTGAAAAAGAACGGCCAGTTCTCAAAGCCTGCCAACCAGGGAAACATGGCCAGCACAATCGGCACCGCGCCGCGCAGCCCCACCCAACTTATGAACAGCTTTTCCCGCCAGGCGAACTGAAACGGCATGAGACACAGCCAGACCGCCACGGGGCGCCCGACCAGAATCAGAAACAGCCCCACCAGCACGGCGCTGGGTGCATAGAGCATCAGTTCGCGGGGCGATACCAGCAGGCCCAACATCAGGAACAGACTGATCTGGGCCAACCAGGCGATACCGTCATGGAAGCGCTGGATGTTGTAAAGCCCTCGGGAGAGTCGGTTACCGACCACCAGGCCGGCCAGGTACACCGCGAGGAACCCACTGGCCTGCAGGACCGCTGCCAGGCCAAAAATAGAGATGCCACCAAACAGGGCCAACAGAGGGTACAACCCCGGGCTCAGGGCCAGACGGGCGACACCATAGGCGAGAATCCTTCCGCCCAGCAGACCAATGCCAGCCCCCAGCCCCATCTGCCAGACAAACTGCCCCAGCATCAGGGCGTCAAAACCGCTCTGCTGGCTGACCATGAACTCCACCAGAATAATGGTCAGAAAGATCGCCATCGGGTCGTTCAGACCGGATTCGATTTCCAGCGTCGCGCCCACCCGGGTCTTGAGCGCCAGCCCCTGCATGTTCAATACCGAGAATACCGCCGCCGCATCGGTGGAGCCCACAATCGCCCCGATCAGCAAGCCCTCAACCCAACCAATTCCCAGAATCCAGGCGGCAAAAGCGCCGGTCAGGGCCGCTGTGCCCACCACCCCGACGGTGGCCAGGAGCAAGGCTGGGCGCAGCCCGACCCGAAAGTTGTGCCGATCAGTGCGCAAGCCGCCATCGAACAGGATCACCGCCAGCGCCAGGGTGGCCAGGAAGTACGCCGATTGAACATCGTTATAACGAATGCCACCGAGGCCGTCTTCCCCCGCCAACATACCGATAATAAGGAACACCAGCAGCAGAGGCATGCCCATGCGCGGGGAGAGGGTGCTGGCGAGAATGCTGATCACAAACAGCATTCCGCCAAACAGAATGAGCTGGTTCAAGGTATCCATAGGGCGCCAATACTACTACATATCCAGAGAATGGAGCCGGCCAATTGTGCCAGCCCCGGTAACGTCAGGGCGGGTTTCCTGTTATGATCGCGCCTGACCCCGAAACCGAACCTGCCAATCTGAAGTTGTCTCTCATGTTTGATCAGAACGCACTGCAACAGCTGTCTCAGCTCAAATCCAACCTTCGCTCGGAGAAGGACCTGGCTCAAGGAACCGTGCGCACCACCACCCGTCGCTTTGCGTTCGTCCACCTCGATGATGGGCGGGATGCCTTTCTTCCGCCCGATGAAACCATGAAGGTCATGCCCGGCGATCGGGTAGAAGTCCAACTGACCACCAACCGCAAAGATCAACTGGAAGCGCAACTGGAGCGACTGCTGAGCAGCGAATTCACCACCTTTGTGGGTCGCTATCGCGTCAAGGGCAAGGCCCATTTTGTGGAGCCTGACGTCGCCCAGTTTACACGCTGGCTGTTTATTCCACCAAATCAGCGCAAAGGCTTCGACGACGGCGACCTGATTCACTGCAAACTCAGCCGCCATCCATTTCATCACGAAGGCAAGGCGCAGGTCACCATTCTCAGCGCCATTGGCAAGCCCGGCGAGCCTGGAGTGGAAAGCCGCTACATCACCGCGAAATTCGAACTGCCGACGGACTGGTCCGATAAGGCGCGGGATCAGGCCCAGGCCATCAACCTGACGCCCATCACCGCAGATGATCACCAGGAAGACCTGACCGATCGCCCCTTTGTGACCATCGACGCCGAAACCACGCGGGATATGGACGATGCGGTTTACCTGGAGGCGCGCGAGGACGGCTGGGACCTCTGGGTCGCCATCGCCGATCCGAGCCGCTACATCGAACCGGGCACCCCGCTGGACCAGGCCGCCGCGAGCCGGGCCAGCACCGTCTACCTGCTGGGCCAGAGTGTGACCATGCTGCCGGCGGAGCTGTCCCACGACACCTTTTCACTGGTGCCGGATCAGCGCCGCCCGGCCCTGGTGTGCCAGATGCACATCCAGCAGGACGGCACCATTACTGACTACCGGTTTTCCGAGGCCCTGATCCGCTCTCACCACAAGCTGAGCTACACCGGCGTCACCGAGCTGCTCGACGGTGAGGACGCCCCCGCTGACTTGCCCGCCGAGCGGGTCGAGATGCTCAAAGCCCTGTACGCCTGCGCCACCGCACGCAGCGACTACCGTCATCAGCACGCGTTGATGATGGAAGACCGTCCGGACTATTACTTCGTCCTGAACGATCAGAAGAAAATCGAACGCATCGAGAAACGCGAGCGCACCAAGGCGCACCGGATTGTCGAAGAGTCCATGCTTGCCACCAACATCTGTGCGGGAGAACTGTTCACCCGGCACCCCGGGCACGGCATTTTCTCCAACCACGTCGGCTTCCGTCCGGAACGACTGGACGATGCCGTCAGCCTGCTGAACGAAGACGTTCCGGACTACGAGGTGGGCGACCTGACCGCGCTGCGTCACTTCCAGAAGCTGCTGCGCGATCTGCGGGTCAACCCGGACAATACTCCGGAATTCGAGTCCCTGCTGCCTCTTGTCCAACGGATGCTGCAGGCCGCCTCCCTGTCCGCCGATGCCAGCGAACACTTTGGCCTGGGCTTTCCCCATTACGCCACGGTCACCTCGCCGATCCGGCGCTACCACGACTTTTACAATCACCGGGCCATCAAGCGGATTCTGCGCGAGCAACCCGCCCAGTCACCGGAACCCACGCTGCTTGAAGACCTGCAGAACCAGCTTCAGAAAGGCCGTCAGGCCTGTCGCCAGCTGGAGCAGTGGCTGGCCTGTGATTTTGTACGCGACAAGATTGGCAGCGTACACACGGGCACCATCGCCCTGGTGAACTCCATGGGCTTCGGGGTGCGCCTGGACGACTGGGGCATTGAGGGTTTTGTGCGCCTGGCGAAAGACGACGTCAAACCGGCGTTTGACTCACGACGCCTGAAAATTACCCTGGAAGCCCAGCAATACCAACTTGACCAACAGGTCCATGTGATTATTCAGGGCGTGGATGACGAACGGCAACGGGTGATACTGGAGGTGGTCGATGAAGCCACCGCTGAACGATTGAAAGCCTGGACCGATACGCCGGATTCCGCTGGTTGAGCCCGCTCGGGCCCACCGATTCCGGGCACAAAAAAACCGGCCGTCAACACCGTTGACGGCCGGTTTTCTATCGCCGCTTAAAAAGTCGCACGTACCCCCAGGGTGTACCGGGCTTCATACTCATACTGCCAGGCGAATTGATCTTCAAATTCGAGGTAGTACTGCTCTTTTTCGTCGGTGATGTTGGACGCGTTGAAGAACACATTGACCGCGTCATTGATATCGTAACTGGCCGACAGGTCCACATAGCCGGTCGCCTCCTGCCACAGGGCGCCATTGCCCCAGGTCTGGTTGTAACCCGCTACACGCTCGCTGCGGTAGTTGTACGCCACCCGAGCCTGGAAGGGACCGGACTCGTACCAACCCACCAGGTTGAACACATGCTCGGAGTTATCCTGGAACGGCAGGTCACCGCCGTTGAGATCCTGATTGCCGGACTCGCTGGGTGAGTAGGTGTAGTTTACGTCCGCACCAAAATCCTCCAGCACACTGTCGTACAGGAAGTCACCGAAGGCCAGCTTGGCGCTCAACTCGAGACCTTTCAGCTCACCGCCGCTGCCCTGAACACTGGTGGACACTTCCACTTCCCGGCGTACCACACCGTCCTGATCCGGCAGTGCCATCTGCACGGAACCGCTCTCGATGAAGCTCTCGACATCGATGTAGAACAAACCGGCACTCAAGGCACTGGCGGGCCCCAGATAGTATTCCAGCGACAGATCGTAGTTATCCGCGCGCCAGGGGTCCAACTCCGGATTACCATCCGCGTTACCACCAATCACGATAAATTGCTGGTAGGTATCGCTGCCCGGTTCACCGTCAATAGCATAGTTGGGTGCCAGGCCGGCCCCCCACTGTGCCAGATCCAGCGGTGCCATGGTTTTGGTCGCCGCCGCACGCAATACCCACTCGTCGGTCAGATCAAAACGCAGGTTCAACGACGGCAACACATCGCTGTAGGAACGTTCGGTACTGACCTGGCCCAGAAACTCGTTGGCGGCACCGTAGGGCTGCGGGCTACCCACCTGGTTCTGGTCCACGGTGAGGTCGGTTTCCACCACCCGCACACCGACATTACCGCTCATGATACCGCGGGAGAAATTGGCTTTGACGTAAGTGCTCATTTCATCCAGGTCGACACCATAGGACCGCCCCGGATTGATCGCCCGGCGCGTGCCCGGATACAACTGATTGTGCACGCCTTCCACGTCATCCATGTATTCCGGGTTCACTGTCCAGACCGGCGGAATACCCGTGGCACTGCCGAAATCACTGACCTGGATGGGATCCAGGTCGGCAATGGGGGTCGGCACACCGGCGGTGTAATACTCGCCGCCCTCACCATAGGTGCAGGCACCCTCAATACCGCCGCCATTCAACACCACGTCGGTCGCTTTCCATTTCACATCACAACCACCCACCGGGGAGAGCAAATCAAACTCGAAGTTGTCCACGCTTCGTTGGCTGTAACGCACACCAAAGTCGACGCTGTCGAGCATGCCGAAAGCCACGTCGTAACGTCCGTCAAAACGGACCACATCCACGTCCCCTTCGCGCAGGAAGTTGTTCTCCGACGCAAAGGCCCCCAGTGAATAGCTGTTCACGTCATCGACATAACTCTGCAGGCTGCGACTGTCGATACCGGCCTGAGGTTGACCATCCCGATCCAGGTTCGCGTTGTTGTCCCAACCGCTCCAGTGAGGGTTATCACCCTGATAGTTCACCGTGAGCACCGGCCAGCCCTGATAGCCATTCGGATTGGTCTGCAGACGGCCATCCGCGCAGTCGCCCTGCTCCCCGGCGGTGCCGGCCGGATACAACTGACAGTCAACACCCCACTGGCGACCACTGGCCAGGTCGATATCCATGTAGCTGTTCAGTTGCTCCTGCTCGGCACTGCCACTGACCAACCGTGCGCTGCCGGTAAAGGCGCCACCATTGTCGTAATTCAGCTCCAGATTGAAGTTTCGGGACTCCGCTTCCGTCACACCCACATCCGAGTAGGACTTCAGGCGCATGCCATTGCCGGTAAACTCCTGAACGGTATGCAGCTCGCCGCCGCTCACCTCAACGCCCTTGGGTGTACTGATGCTCGGGTAGGCCCAGCCCCACCGGTTCCATTTGTCGGAGAAGGCGACGCCCATCTGGCGATCATAGTCTTCCATTTTGGTGTAGAACGCTTCGGCAACTACCTCAAAGCCATTGCCCAGATCCGCCTGGAACGCCGCATTCAAACCGTCGCGCTCGCGCTCGGAGGCGCGGTTGAACGCCGAGTGGCCCTGATAGGCCCAAAACGTGTCGCCAACCACACCATTGTCGTTCACATCCACACCGTCAGCGGTCACCCGGTCACCCATGCCACCAAGTTGCGTGTCGGCGCTGACCCAACTGTATTCCGCACCATCGCGCTCCGAAGCGAAGCCCGTCCAGCCGGCATCACCATTCATGCCCGAGTAGGTATTGGCCAAATTGGAGGTCTGATGGGCAAACGACACCAGGAAACCCACAGTGTCAGTACGCCAGTTCGCCAGGAAATTCACGGAAGGATCGGTTTCACCGGTCTCCTTGCCTCGTCCCACTTGCGCCGCACCGGAAAGGGTCCAGCCGTCGTCAAAGCCGCTGTCGAGCGGGCGATAGGTTTCCAGATTGACCACACCGCTGATGCCACCCGGATGATTGGCCGCCGTTTGGGACTTGATGACCTGAGTACCGGAAAACAGCTGGGACGGGATGTCCGAGTAGTCCGGTTGCACGGTGGTAATGGAGTTGGCACCCAGATAGGACTCACCATTGAGTGTGGTGGAGACCTGCCCCAGACCACGAATATTCAATGAGCCCCCTTCCCCGGCGTTGCGGCGAACCTGCACACCGCTGATGCGCTGCAGGGAGTCGGTGATGGTGACATCCGGCAGCTTACCGATATCTTCCGCCGAGATGGCATCCACAATCGAGTCGGAATCGCGCTTGACGTTGACCGCCGTCTCCTGAGCACTGCGAACACCGGTGACGATCACTTCTTCCAACAATTGCCTATCGTCCTGCGCCAGTGTCGGTGCAGCCAGGCTGCCAGCCGCACAGGCGGCCATAACCGCCGGCAGGAGTCGCTTCTGAAAAGACTTTGTTCTGGGTGACATGGAACTCTCCTATCACTTGCTTTGGGTTTTTATCATCGGCCCGAAGGCCTGCCCAGCCCGGGGGTATGCCCCCGAAAATGACACCAAAATGATCATCGATACGCATTGGGATGCGCATCACAACTGTCACTTATTTCGTCTTTTTGGCTTAAAACAGCGGCTTTATGATCATTTTTTAGCCAATGCAGGCCGTATACCGGGTCGCTGTCGGGTCACCTGAATACCATTTTTGTAACCGATTACAGGCACGGGAGAGGATATTACTAAAAAAACCGGAGCGCAACCGCTTTACGGTTTTTTGCACTTGATCAATCTGGAACGGGAGAGACGGAAACGGTCGCACACGCAGGGCAGTGGCGCACCGCGAGAGGATCAAACGGTCACCGGCAAACGTCTTTCGCCGGTGACCTGAAAACGTGACACTTTATTCGAGCACCTGACGCATCAATTACTTCAACGGCTTGATCTTTATACCTCTGAACTCAATGCCCTGCCCCTCCGACTGCAGCGCGATGTAACCTTCGTTCAACGGCTGCCCATCCACTTTGATACCAGGGTCGTAACCGCTCACCACACCACCACCGATCTGCGGATCGGTGTATTCGAGTACTGTCTCGCCATTCACCTTGTGAACCACCCGAGAATCACCATGAACGATCAGCTCACCTTCAACCCACTCGCCGGGCGGATAGGTGGCCGATGTCGAGTTGATGCAGTGTCGGTCATCCAGCTCGCCTTGATACACCACGTCCGTGCCCGGAGAGCACATGTTCCCGGTCGGCCGCGGGTTTCCATCCCCCCGGTCCGCCAGCATCTGATACTCCACCGAAATGGGCCAATCCTGCCCCTTCAGTATGGTGTTCGGATCCTGAGCGTGAAACATGATGCCACTGTTCCGATAAGCGTACCCAGGAGCATCCTCGAGCCACTGGTCCGTAAACCGGTACTCGAACTTCAGGTGATAGGATGAAAACGGCTCCTTGTAGAACAGGTGTCCAAACCGTTCACCAAAACCTTCATCGTACCCCTCATAGTTAACCTGAATCACCCCATCGGCAACCCGGAACGTGTCCGCGTAATTATCACCCACCGCATGGCGGTGGATTTTCACCACCCATCCATCGAGATCCTTCCCGTTGAACAGCGACTGCCACTCTCCAGAGTCCTGACTCTGCTCCGTGGCGCTGCAGGCCGTCAGCCCAATAAAAAGCAATGCACCGGCGGCTCGGCCCGTTATGCGAGTCAGGTTGATGCGGTTATTTAAAAACACCATGGCACGCCCCCTTAATTACGCGACCGGATAGTCAAAAACGACAATGTCTGCCACCAGCGGCACAAACTCCGCCTTGAGCGCCTCATGTTCCGGATGAGGCAGATAGCGCTCCCGCGCCTGCTCATCGGCAAAAGTCATCAGAACGGCGTGGGTAAACCCCTGGTTCAACCCTTCGGGACTATCATTAAGCCCCCACTCCACCGCTTCGACCCCCTCCACACGGGTAACCATGGACTCAAACAGAGTGCGGACGTTCTCGATCTCCGAAGCGGTTGCCTCCGGTTTGAATTTGACCAGCAGAATATGTCGGATCATGCGATCTCCCTTACAGGTATAGTCAGTGGTATTTACGCCACCGCCGAGTCAAGCGCCACCCTACAAGTCCATCAATCGTGGCAAGAACAAGGTAACGTCCGGAACCAGCGCAATCAGGATCAGCACCAGAATGATGATCCCATAGAAGGGCAGAAGCGATGGCAGTATTTTCTCAACCTTTTCATCCGCGACACTGGCGCCGACATACAGCCCACTGCCTACCGGAGGTGTGATGGTACCAATACTCAGGTTGTAAACCATCAGAATACCGAAATGCACCGGATCCACGCCAATTTTCAGGGCGATGGGCAACAATATCGGGGTAAAAATCAGGATGGCTGGTCCAATATCCATAAAGGTGCCGATAATCAGCAGAAACAGTGTGATGATCAGTAACACCATGACGGGATTCTCGGAAAGCCCGAGAATGACACTGCTGATCAGATCCGGCAGCCCGGTAATCGCCATTGCAAAGGACATGGCCGAGGACGTCCCCAACAGGAACATGATGATTCCGGTCATCACCAATGACTGAACCAGAATACCCCGGAGGTCACCAAAAGACACCGTGCGATAGACCACCATGGTCAGAAAAGCGGTGTAGGCAACCGCGACGGCGGAGGCCTCAATTGCCGTAAACACTCCGCCGACGATACCAACCACCACGACGATAATCAGCAACAGGCTGGGCAGGGCTTCCATTGTGACACGTGCCGCCACCCCTTTTTCGACCAGCACCACGGAGCGATAACCCCGGCGGCGGGCAATGAGGTAAGTCACCAGCATACAGCCCGCGCCCCAGAGCACGCCGGCCACCAGACCGCCCGCAAACAGCGCCGCGATGGAAGTTCCGCCACTGGCCAGCGCATAGAGGATAAACGCTGTTGTGGGGGGAATGAGCATACCCGTGGGCGCCGAGGCAATATTGACCGCCGCCGCGAACGGACTGCTGTAGCCCTCCTTTTTACTCATCGGCACCATGACCCCACCAATAGAGGTGGACGCCGCAATCGCCGAACCCGAAATGGCCCCGAACATCATGTTGCCGGCAATATTGGTATGAGACAGAGAGCCGGGAATGTGTCCGCTGAACAGCTTGGCAAAATTCACCAGCCGCATGGCGATACCCCCGGAGTTCATGATCACCCCGGACAGAATGAAAAAAGGAACCGCCAGCAGAGAGAAACTATCCAGGCTGGAAAATATCTTTTGCGCCGTGGTGAACAGCGCAACATCCATGGGCAGCACCGAAGCGATGGTGATCACGGAGGAAACCGCGATACAGATGCCGATGGGAATACCCAGCACCAGTAAAAATGCAAAAGACCCGATCAGTAACAGCGCCGCATCAAACATCCTGAGGGGCCTCCTCTTGCGGGCGCAACTCTTTCACCAACAACTCGATGCAGTTCAACACGCTGTACACCGCCAGAATCCCCCCGGCCAGCGGTAACGCCGAGTAGACATACCCCATGGGCAACCCCAGCGACGGCGATACCTGATTCATGGTAATGCTGGTCGCATTGTATCCACCCTGAACCAGAACAAAGATGGCAAACGCCAGAAAGGCCAGCTCAATCAGAATCTGCCAGTAGTGTTGCCAGTGAACCGACACTTTGTCCGAAAACAGCGTAAAGGCGACATGCTTGCGCAAGCCGGCCACATAGGCCATCGAAATCATGGACACCCAGACAAGGGAGAAACGAAGAAACTCCTCTGAATACGTACTGGGTGCTCCCAACAGATAACGACTGATGATCTGCCAACAGGTCATGGCGACCATCACCAGCAACCAGACGCTGCACACCACCTCAACCAGGCGGTCCATCACGGTTCGAATCCCGTTGATCAAACGCATACCCTACTCCGCTTCATCTGCTGTGGACCTGATTTCGCGATACAGTGAATACTGTTCGGGATATTGCTTCAGGTCCTCATACATGGGTTCAACCGCCTCTCGAAAGGGAGCGAGCTTGACGTCAATAAAGTTCACATCGAACTCATCGATCGCCAATTGACGGGTCTCCGCCACCGCCTCATTCCAGGCCTGTTTCTGAAATTCAATGGACTCCGCCATGGCCTCGTAAACCGCCCTCTTCTGGTCATCATTGAGTTTGTTCAGCGTCATATTACTGATGACCACCACGTCGGGAATACGCGTATGCATGGTGTAGGTGTAGTGCTTGGCGATTTCGGCGTGCCGGGCGATGGTCAGTGCGAACTCGTTGTTTTCCGCTCCGTCGAGAATGCCCTGTTGCATCGCGGTGTACACCTCGGCCTGCCCCATGGCCACCGGTGTCGCTCCCAACAGGCGCATCATTTCAATGGCCGCCTCGCTCTGCATGACCCGGATCTTCCGCCCCTGGAGGTCTTCCACAGAGCGGATCGGGTCATCTTTCACGTAAAAATTGCGTGAGCCTGAGTCGTAATAACCCATACCGACAAACCCGTTCTTTCGGGTGGACGCATAGATGGGTTGCATGATGTCGGGGTTATCCATGACACGGTAGAAATGCCCGGTATCCTCGAAGAGGAAAGGCATGGAAAAGACACCGTAGATGGGGGAAAAACTCTCCATCAGGCCGGCGGATACCTTGGTGATATCCACCGCGCCCACTTGCAGCAACTCCACCAACTCACGCTCACCGCCGAGCTGACTGTCCGGAAAAAAGCGGACCTTCACCTCACCCCCGGTCTTCTCCTCGATTCGCCGCCCCAGCAGATGCAGAGCATCAATGACCGGCTGGCTGTTCTGGGCGTAAGCGATAAACAGGGTGGTACCGCGGGTTGCTCCGGACAGAATGCCGGAAGCCGCAATCGCGGCAACCGCCAAAGACAGGGTGATGCCCACACAGAGCGCTTTCAGCGCCCGGGACAACGGGGGGCGAGCTGTCATTATTATTCTCCTACCATCACGAATACATCGGCAGAATAAGAGCCCTTTACGGAAGAAAAAGGCGCCAAATTGATTTCATTATAAATCATTTTCAATCAAATTTAGGCAATTGTAACCCAGAAAATGCGTGATTGAAATATGGCGGGCGGTAAATTATCAGCCGCAGCGAGGGGCGCCCCGCGCCGAACAGTGCCAACGGCGGACCGGATCAGACCACCGGCGTCTGCCAACAGCAAGTCTAAGGCGGGTGCTCCGACGCTCCGGGATGCTCTCCGGAGGCCGGCCGGACATTCGAATAGACGCTCAGCGCCGTGACCGTCACCAGAATCATCACCAGTCCCAGCACCTGGAAGCGCCCCAGACTTTCATTCAACAGCACCACGCCGAACAGGGAGGCGGTAACCGGCTCGACCATGGCCACAATGGAGGCCACGGCCGGTGGCGTATAGTGAAGGCCCCGAAGGTAGATCACGAACGACAGGCCCGCCCCCAGCAGGCCCAGAAGCACAAACAGGGGCCAGGTCGGCGCACTCAGAACCGCCAGGGGCGGCTGGCCAACCCACTGCCACCCGGCCGGATGACCAACCAGGCGAGCACAAACAGCAACCCGATCGCGCCCCGGTAAAACGACACCACCAGCGGCGCCCAACCCTCGCTGGTCAGTATACCGCCGATGCCGCCCGACAGCCCCCAGCAGAATGCGGCCAGCGCGACAAACGCGGGACCCGGGAGAGTTTTGTCAGTCAGACGTTTCATCACTGCTCAATAACACCGGATGAAGGGTGCGAGGCGAAATGACCGGTTCCGCTTCGTGCGGCCAAATCGTCAAGCGTTCTGCGTGAGGGTCGTTTACCGCGACGTCTTTGTCAAAACATTACGGCCTGCCAGAAACCAGAACCTCCGCCACCAGTGGCAGGTGATCCGAGGCCGTGCGCGCCAGTTGGGAATCGATGGTGGTCATAGTGACCGCCGCCAGATCATCGCTGATGAAAATGTGGTCGAGGCGCATCTGGGGAAAGCGGCTGAAAAAAGTGCCTCGTGGCCTGAGCCCCGGAATCTGGGTCTGCACATCCTTGAAACGGGCGGCCAACTGGCGGTAAACCGCCGACGACGGCATTGCGTTGAAATCGCCACACAGTATCACCGGTCCCTGGCAGTCGGCGTGACTCAACCACTCGCGGCCCAGTAGTGCGTCGACCTGAACCCCGCGCTCACGCACGCTCAGTCCCAGGTGAGTATTGATGATCTGAATTTCACGGTCCCTGAATTCTACCGCCACCCACAGAGCCCCGCGCGGCTCTCGCTGAAGGTTGCCCTCCAGACCGGGCAAGGGCCCCGCCTTGATCAGGCGCAGGGGTAATCGCGTCAGGATGGCGTCTCCGTAGAGTTCCTCCTCCAGATGAATGACCGGATGAAAGTGGAAGTCCATATCCAGATGGCGCGCAATCAGATGAGCCTGGTCCTTGCCAAAGCTGCGCGCCTTGCCCACATCCAGTTCCTGCAGCGCCACGACATCCGGTTGAGCCTGGGCAATCACGCGGGCGATACGCCGGGTATCCACTTTGCCATCCATGCCGATACAGCTGTGGACGTTGTAGGTCATCACCCGAAGACTCTCCGCCTTCGGGGTTTCCCACTGAAAAGTGCCGGTCGTCGCATGAGGTTCCGCCCTCCCGAGAAGTCGCAACGCCGCCTCGCGCAGGTCCAGAGGGCGCAGGAAAGGGTGAGGCGAGGCCCGCAAGGGTACGTCTCTGGGCAAGAGTGCGAAGCCGCCGGTTTCCTCTGGTGCCACACCGCCGTGTGCACCATTCTCCTGGGCAAAGGTCAGCGACGGCGCGCCATCACACCAGCCCAGCAGGACCAGGTCGCCCGCATCCTTGTGCCGACACAATCGCACCAGGTCGTCACCCATCACCGCCACAAACGGGTGCCCGGCACCAAACAGCCGCGCACTGTCCTCCGGGAGTGACAGTTCCCCCTGAGCGGTACAGGCGAGGATGCTTCCGGAGGCCATCACGGTCAGCACCGCAGAAACCCTGTGCGTGTGTACCAGCTCATGGCTCAGCGCCACCCGCTCCCGGTCACTCAACGGCACCGGCGAATAGGCATGCCCCACCGGGCCCAGGGCGGAGACAACCCAATGTTGCGCCGGCACCTCATCGCCGTTGATGCCCAACACGGAAAACCAGCGTTGCACCCGTCGCCCTCCCAGTACCCGCGCGCGTTGCCCCTGTTTACTGGGGGGCCTGGTCCTGAGCTCGGTGGCGGCGTTCAGTGCCAGGGTTTCCGCGGCCCGAACCACCGCATCTTTAAGGCTGTAGCCTTGCATCTCGTGATAGTTCGTAGCGTGCGACTGGCCGTGATCGGAATACACCCACAGATCATAGTGGCGCCACGGCGCATGATGAGCCGCATGCCATAAACGGGATATGGCATCATCGATGCCTTTCAGCGTCCAGTGGGCGAACAGGGAACCCGGGCCCCGTCGATGAGCCTGTTCGTCATACCCGAGAAAATTGATGTGAATGACCGGCAGCCCCCGGACGATATCGATCTTGCCACCGATCACGCACAGCTCGCGCAGGAGAATGGTAATTCCCACCCGCGCCGGGATGAATTTCAACTCGGTAACGATATCCTGACCGCGGGTAACGCCGCGAATCGCATCCACCAGTGACAAACCCAGCTCGGTGAAAAACAGAACGAGCATGCGCAGAAAGCTGTAAAAGTTGACGCACAGAAACGCGATCAGCACCAGAGGATTGGCGCTGCGCAAGGCCGGGCCCCATCCGACAGACGTTGCGCAGAAGTGCGCCTCACTGGCGCCACCGGTGTAGTTATCGACGTAGGCGCTACCCGCTTTCAGCAACGGTTCGAACTCTTCACTGGCGCAGCGTTCCTGCACCTTGGTTGCGGCGTCGGCGTCAAACATGCTGACCCGTTTACCGGTATCACGGTCGCGAAACGAAAACGCGGGGACCGCCCCTTTGACACCGTAAAACAGCTCGGCCTGAACCGCCGGCGTCGACGAAGGCAACCCGGAGTAGTGCGGGTGTACCCGGTAATGCTCGCGTTGCAGCAGACGTCGGAGAAAGGGCAACTCCCCTTTTGCCAGTGCCCGTTCAAACTGTCGCTGGGAGAGGCCATCCACCTGCACCATAATCAGACCGGGCCGATTGGGCGAACCCTCGGACACCGGCAACTTCAGCAGTCTCGATAACCAGAGGCTGCGGCTGAGGTTGCGACGCAACCGACGAAAGAACACCTCCACCCGGCCAATCATGGTGCTGTCTGCCCACCCTTTTTCGGGTCCTTGGGATGAACCGGGGTGACCGCCGCATCTCCGGCTTCCGCCAGGCTTTTCAGGATTTTCCACTCCGTCCTGATCCAGGTGAGCACATCCTCCCAGTGACGGTCCTCGCCGCCCCTACCGGTGCCGCCCCGGGCGATCAGGTCGGCATAGAGCCCCAGAGCCTTGTCCGCCGATCGGGGCATGGAGTAGGTCTCGGCGGTCTCCAGCGCATGCCGTCGCAATACCGCCCGCTGCTCGGCGGGCAACGCCCGAACCCAGCCCAGGGCGTCACTGAATGATGCCACGCTCCCGGTCGGCAACAGGCGCCCGTTCCAGCCATCCCTCACCACCTCCCGCACACCCGAGGCATCCAACGCCACCACCGGCAAGCCCGCCGCCATGGCTTCGGTCAGCACCATGCCCTGGGTTTCGCTGAGAGAGGCAAACGCAAATACATCCATCGAATGGAGGGCATTGGCGAGAGACTGTTGCAGGAGGACTCCGAGAGTATGCAGCCGCGCCGCCAGCCCGGCCTGCTGAAAAGCCGCGCGCAGCTCACCGGCATAGGGGCCCTCACCGACCACCAGGCAGTGACCATCGGAGTGGACTCGCAAAAAATCCACCAACGCCGCCGTCATAAACGCGAGATTCTTCTCCGGCGCCAATCGACCGAGATGCCCGACCACAAAGGCATCCCGCGGTATCCCGCACTGCTCGCGCACGGCCGCGCCATCCCCCCGGGCGAAGTTCTCCAGAGACACACCGGTCGGGACGACGCTGACCGGGGTGGTGACGCCGCGCTCGGTCAGCAGTTGCCGGATGCTGTCGCTGGGGGCAAACACCCAGTCACACTGGTTGGCGTAGCGGGTGGCCAACTCAATGGCGAAACGTTTGAGCGCCGGCGAGTCCCCCGGCACATAGTGCGTGTACTGCTCGTACAGTGTGTGATGGGTGAATACCAGGGGTAACTTCCGGTAGCGGGCCACCCGCAGAGCGGTCATTCCCAAAAGGAACGGATGCTGGGAATGGACAATATCCGGCTCAAAGTCATCCAGGGCATCGCTCAATCCCTGATGAAACGGCAGCGCCACCGAGAAATCACTGGCATTGAAATTCTGGATGGCCGCGACGCGCACGACGTCCTGTTCTCGTGCGGGCATGTTGGGAAACCGGGGAGCCAGCACCAATACCCGGTGACCGCGCTGTCGGTATTCCCGGGCAAAGGCGACCACCGAGCGTGACACCCCGCCAACGTGTGGCGTAAAGGTATTGGTTACCAATAAAATGTTCATCGCTCAGCGTCCTCTTTAACCGTCCTTCGCAGCACACAGGCATTCCGCTCGGCGCTGACATGAACCCGCTCGTAACCGGGCAGGGCCAGAACAATGTCCGGCGCCTCCCGGTGCCAGTCCCCCTGCCACTCCACGCGAGGCTGAGCGCCGGGATTGGGCCAGAGGCTGAGCGTCACCGCACCGAACGCTGTGGGCGCCGGCCCAAAGTGGATGGGTTGCTCCTGCTCGAGCCAGCGGGCCGGAATCCCATCGCAGAGAATCAGCTGACCGCCCTCCTCCCGCACAAAACAGTGCCGTACCATCAGCACCCATTCCGCCGACGCCCAGACGTGGTGGCCATCCCCCATGCAACCACCCCCGGTGAGAGGATGAATTGCCTCGGGCCATTGCCCCGTTGGCGACGCCAGCTCGGCGACACTATCCATCAAGTCCAGATAGCGCGAGTCACCGGCACGCAGCAATACCTGGGCAACGTGCAGCGTCAGGTAGGCATTGAGCCCGGAATGAATCATGTCCTGGTAGAAAGCACCGTTCACAAAGCAGTGCTTGAGCAGAAACTCGACGGTATCCAGCAGACGCCGGTCCGTCGGGGCACAACCCTGGATCGGGTAACCCACCGCCAGGGAACCGATGGCTCCGGCATCCAGTCGCCGGTAGGGAGAGGCCGGCATGGCCGGGCGCCCCAGCCGGATCTCACAGCCCGCCAGACTGCGCTCGATGGCTGCGGCAAAGTCATCCGCTCCCTTAGCAAAGGTCTCGCTCGCCTCGGGATCCTGTTCACCCAACAAGCGGGCCGCAGCACGCAACCCCGCCACGCCCCAAAAGTCGTCCCAGTAGTAATAATCATTGGGGCCCAGATGCTCGGCACTGAACCCGGCGGGCAACAAACCGGCGTGCGGTGCATCCGGCGCGTTCCTGATCCGCTTGCGCTCGATCCAGCGGGCGCCACGCTTGATGCATTTCAGCCAGTTGGGCGAGGGTGTCTTACCCGTCATGGCGAAGAAGCGTTCCAGAATCCACAGCACCTGGCCGTTGGAATCCCACTCCCCCTCTTGCGATCGAAAAAAGCCGGTCGCCGTCTGCCGCGCCGGAAATTGCGCCAGCGCCCGCTCCGCCCGCTCGGTAAAACCCGCGCACAGCAGGGCGTGAATCAGAAAGGCGGCATCACGAAACCAGAACCGCTTGTAAGTGAACGGCCCCGGGTATACATCTTTTGGGGAATGCAGAATCAGGGAGCTGATGGCCGCGTCATAGAGAAACTGGTAGCGCGCCTCGGGGCAGCTGAGTCGGCAATGTTGCGCTTGAAGAGTCGGCCAAGCCTCTTGCGGATAAGCCTTTTCGCTCCCCTCTGAAAGAGGAATACTGGCCCGGACCTCGCACGTCTGCCCCGCCACCACAGGAAACATCGCCGCCGCCGTCACCATGCCGACGTCGCAAATTCCCTGCGTCTGTTCTTCCCGCTCCAGCAGATGGATATAGACATCCCCGTCGCGATAATCGGATACGTGGTGCCGCGCCACCCGGGTGTCGAATTCCACCCGTCGCACACCGTCAACCAGCCAGGCATCGCGCTCCGGGGACAGGCTGACCCGGTGTACAAAACTGATCCCCTCCGGGTTCTGTGGCCGCAGCGCCAGCACCAGCCAGCCGTCGCTGGCTGCCCGTCCGCTCAACTGCAACTGGCATACCGGCTGGCCCGCTTCCAACACCACCCGTGCCCGGGCGGTCAACTGGAGGTCGTCCATGGCGCTCTCGGTGCTGATGCTCAGCCCCGGCGTCAGTTGTTGCTGCTGCCGACACGCCGGCGTGCGCGAGGGCAACAGGCAGCGGCCGTCCCCGGCCAACAGCCAGCCGTCCAGCGACCAACCGTCGAGAAACGGGGTCAACAGCCCCCGGGGATCGACAATGGGTAGCTCTTCCACGTCCGGGTAACCGATGGCCGTCCAGTTGCGGTGGGTCAGGTTGATGTGGGTAATGGAGAAGGCGCGCGGAATAAACGACGGGTCGCAAGGGTCGAACTGCCGCTCGATCCAGAAGGGCCAGACCCAGTCCAGGTTGTGCTGGATTACCCGACTGTTGATCAGCCCCCGCGCGTGAAATACCACGCCGGCGCGCAGCAACTCGATTGGCTCCCCCACTTCCGAGGGCTGAGCAAACTGATGCAGCCGCGCCAGCAGAGCCACCGGGTCCAGGAACCCGTGTTTGCGGGCCACATAGCGAATGGCAAAACGCCAGGGTAACCACTTCATCCAGGTCATGGCGTGCCCCCGCGGGCAGCGGCATTGTCATCGGTGCCCGGTGGGTCGGTATAGGGCGCCAGAGCGCGCCGGGCCAGGCGGTTGAGGTACACAATCGCCACCACCGTCGCGACGAAGCCGAGACCGTAAATCCCCCACTCCAGCGGAGAACGATCCAGTTCCCGGGTACCCAGTTGCGACAGATCGGCAACGATGGAGCCCAGGTACACATTGTGCAGGGAGAAAGGAATAAAACCGATAAACGACCCCACCATATAACCCGACAGCCGAAACTGGGTCAGGCCAAAAAAATAATTGGCCAGCTTGCTGGGAAAGAAGGGAATAAGGCGGATCAGCAGAACAATTTTCCAGCCATTGGGCGTCAGTTCCTCACTGACCAGCCTCAGGCGGGTGTGCCTTACGACGAACTGGCGCGCACGGGCCCCAAAAAAATAGCGGGCGCCCAGAAAAGCCAGGGTAGCGCCGAGCGTGGTACCCACCACCACATAGCAGGTCCCCAGCACCGGGCCAAACACAAAGCCCGCCCCCACGGTGAACAGCGCGCCCGGAAGCAGCAGCACCACCACAGCGGCCATGACCAGCATGAACAGCACCGGCGCCCAGACGCCCTGGTCCCTGAACCACTCCAACAGCGCGACCACCTGCTCATGCACATCGAAGTAGATCAGCACCGCCAGCAAAACCGCCACAAAAAGAATGCCCCCCGCTATGGCGAATAGCGGCGACGGTAGCCTGCTGGAAGGCTCTGGTGGAAGACTCTGCGTCATCGTCCAACCCCCAATGCAAAGCGGTGCCGGCCGCGAAGGACGGGGTCATATCCTTGTTCTGCTCAGCAAAAGTATAGCTGCAAATCGCGTACTTACCGCTGTTCAGGCTCTTTATCGGATAGAAACCTGGCGCACGCGGTCTGGGTTCTATCCCGGATGATGTGTGCCAGGCGCTCCACGCCCGGACCTGCCACATCGCCGCCGGCAAACACCAGATACAGATCGACAAAGCGTTCGCGCCCTTTACGCATGGGCAGAGGCTTGAGAGTCCCAGCGGCCAGTTCATGCCGAATTTTCTCCTCCATCAACCAGGCAAAACCGTATCCACGCGATACCGCGCCAATCAGGGTCGCCATATTGGTCACCGTCCACCGTTGCTCCACGTCCACGGTGTACGTTCGGTCGTTGCGCTCAGAGGAGGTATCGCGCACGACAACATGTCGGTGCTTGCGAAGGTCGCGGAGTGACAGTTCACGCCCCAACTGATGCAAAGGATGATCGGGGTGGGCAACAGGAATGATTTTGGCGCCACGCTGAATAATAGAACCATCGTAACCGACCGGAATCTGTGGCAGGATCGCAAGGTCCACCTCGCCCCGCTTCAACAACTCTTTGCCGCCATCAAGCACCGTTTCATAAACGTTGATCCGGGTCTGCGGACTGATCTCTCCAAACGCGTCGAGGCATTCCAGCAGCAGCCAGGCGGGAAACAGTACCTCCACGGCAACGGCAATCTCACTCTCCCAGCCCGCAGAGGCCTTGCCCGCCGCCCGTTCGATATTTAACGAGTCTTCCAGCAACTGCTGCGCGCGTTGGTACAACATGCGCCCGACCGGGGTCAGCGTCGCCTTTCGCCCCTGAATCGAGAACACCTTGACGTCCAGCATGTGCTCAAGCCTCTGCACCGCATAAGTGATTGAGGACTGACTCTTATGCAACGCCTCGGCGGCCTGGACGTAGCCCCCGGCATCAACCACAGCCACTAGGCAGCGCCATTGCTCCAACGTGATATGGGGGGTGGGTTTCGCTTTCATATATCTATCCATTTGATGATTTTAAGCCAATATTTGCATTTTTATATCGACTGGATCAATGGTTAGATACCCCTAGCCATCAACAATTGATCTGGAGGTACATCATGAGCACGTTATTGACCATTCAAAGCAGCCTGTTCGGAGAGCAGGGACAGTCCTCAGCACTCATCAACCGTTTCGTCGAGCACTGGCTGACCCTGCACCCTGGCGGCAAAGTCATTAATCGCAACCTGGCCGAAGATCCGGTCCCCCACCTCGACCTTGAGCGATTCCAGGCCTTCACCGCCACCCCGGATGAGATGACGGACGCGCAGCATGAAGCGGTCACCCAATCAGATGCATTGATTGCGGAGCTGGTCAGCGCCGATGTGATCCTCCTTGGAATACCCATGTACAACTTCAACATTCCGTCGACGCTGCATACCTACTTCGACCATGTCGCCCGCGCCGGCGTTACCTTCCGCTACTCCGCGAACGGCCCGGAGGGCTTGGTCAAAGGCAAAAAGGCCTATGTCTTTGTGACCCGCGGAGGAGTGTACGGTGAAAGCCACGCCCAGACCGATTTTGTCCGCCAATTTCTCGGATTCATCGGTATCACCGATGTGGAATTTATCCACGCCGAAGGCCTGGCGATGAAGGAAAAAGCCGAGAAAAATCTGGCGGCTGCGAAACAACGGATTGAACGTCTGAGCGCGGTAGTATGAGCTTGATGCCCCGTGAAACAGGGGCGTCGAACTGCCCGGCGGCCTGTCACCGGACTTCAAGAGATGCAGCAATGAGCCTTCTCACTCATTTTTCTTTTGCACTTCGTCAATCAACTCGCGATGCACTCGCACCGCTGTGCTCCTGGGCAGCACTGACAGACCCCGGCCCTCAAGGTGCGCCCGGGTAAACGCCGCCCCGAACAGGAGAATCATGGAGGAATAGTTCACCCATAACAGGAGCAGCGCCAGAGAGCCGGCGGCACCATAGGCCGATGCCGTCGCCGTATAGGCCAGGTAAATGGCGATCAGGGAGCGGCCCACCGTGAACAGCACGGCGGTGATGAAGGCGCCGAGCAGAACGTCCCGCCAGGACAGAAGTACATCCGGCAGGATTTTGAACATCGCAGCAAACAGCGCCGTCACCACGAACAGTGAGAGAAACAGTTCCATCCCTACCATGGCCCAACCGGGCACCGGCAACCACTCCTCCGCAAACGCCATGATGGTACGCAAGGCCACGGACAACAGCAGCGAGACCAGCAGAACGAAGCCGATGGCCAGAATGATGGTCAGCGACAACAATCGGCTTTTGATAAAGATCCAGAGACTGCTTTTGGAGGGACGCGGCACAACACTCCAGATCTCATTCAGAGACCGCTGCATCTGGGCGAACACGGTGGTGGCACCGATGATGGTGGCCGTGATCCCGATCAGCGCCGGCCAGATGCCGCTCTGATCAATTTGCGAATTGACCACTGCTGTCTGAACCACTCCGGCGGCCTCCGGCCCGATGGTCCCCTCAAGCTGTTCAAAGAGCTGGCCCTGAACCGCCCGCTCACCGATAAACAGCCCAACGAGCATGACCACCACGACCAACACCGGTGCGATCGAGAAGACCGTGAAGAACGCCAGCGCGGCGGCGTAGATGAAGGCCTGGCTGCCCAGCCAATATTGGCTCGCGGCGAGGAAGATGTCGAGCCAGTGCTTTACGGGAGCAGGGAGCTTGTCCTGAATCGTCAAATCCATAGTGTGAAGAACCTTTGCCTTAGCGATACCTGGTGCCCGGTGTCGACGCAACGCCAGAGGGGCAGTCACGTCCTTCTCTCGTAGTGTTCAAGCACGCGCCTTTCACCATGAACATTCGTAGACACTGTACCTGTATACTGGAAACCGATATTGAGGATTACCCGCCCTGAAGGGCGATTTTCTTTCAGGTGCCTGGCATAAATCAGTGGCAACCCGAACTCTTTCAGTCCGAACTCAACCAGAGCGCCCGCGGCTTCGGTACAATACCCGTTACCCCAGTATGGAAACCCAATCCAGTAACCGAGATTACCGTCGGCAGCTGTGAGTTCGGTTAGACTCACTGTCCCGATCAGTTCCGACGTTTCCGAAAGAGTGACCGCGTAAACGATTGCCTCACCACGCGAAAACGCAACAGCCCGAGAGGCTATCCAGCTTTCCGCCATACCGTCTTTATAGGGATACGGTATGTTGGCCGTCATTGCTGATACTCGACGGTCGCCCGCCAACGCCTGCACTCGGGGAGCGTCTGTCAATGAGAATGGCCGTAGCGTCAATCGTTTGGTATGAAGTTTAGGTTGCGTTTCCATTTAGCATCGTTCTCCCTGTTTCCCCAGGGCACTAAGTGCCCATGAAATTGGCGAATGAATAAGTTTGTACGGATACCTACTCACCCATCTCCATAACCCAATGATCATTCAACTCAGGACCGCCACCACGATTTTCGCTGCCGGCGACAATATGCAATTCTCCATTGAACAGCGTGGCCTGGGTCCCGTGGCGCCCAACCGGTAAAGGTGGCAGACTGAGCCATTCCCCAGTTTCCGGGTTGTACGCCTCCACTTCGCGGTGGGCTTCAACTTGACTGATACTCTCACCGCCCAAGACCACCAACAATCCATTGAAAGCCACCGTTGCCGTACCAGCACGCTCGGTGGGCAAAGGCGCTTCCAGTGTGTGCCAGCGTTGGTTTTCAATGTCATACACATCGACGGGCGCAACGGTGAGCGACATGCTTTCGCCCGTGTCGTGGGATGAGGTACGCCCTGCGGCCGCGTATATGTGCCCATCAATCACCGCCGCATGAAAATGATCCCGCGCATGGGGTGCATCGGGCAGTTGCGTCCAGCGTCCGGTTTCCGGATCAAACACATCCACCCAGGGGACATAGCCGCTCATATGGCCACGCGTGTTTCCACCCACGAGATAAATCAGCCCTTCATGCAACACAACGCCGCTGCCGCCACGCCGACGATCGGCGGGAATTTCTGGCCCCTCCGACCAGGCGTCCGTGGCGGGATCGTAAATCAAGACATTAGCCAGTGGAGGCTCTTCCGGAAAACCGCCGGTCATGGCGCCCAGCACGTAGAGTTTTTCGTCGTATTCGATGGCCTGCATATGGTGAATTTCAAACGGCGGTTTGGCGCCCTGGCTCCAATTCCCAGTGGCTGGATCAAAGATGTCCAAAGGCCGCTCACCTCGACCGCCGATCAGATACAAATGTTCACCTACAGCCACAAAACCGTTTTCGTGGCGCGCACTGGGTGGTGTACTGGCCTTGTGCTGCTGCCATTGCACTGGGGCGATGTCGGTAACTTGTGGGCTATTGGTTTCAGAGTTGCAGGCCGCAAGGACACAGAACGCAGCAGCCATTGCGGCCGATGAAACGAGTGTTGTGACGGTGCGCCGGGTTCTGATTGAGGGATTGAACAATGGCATCGTTTACGACTCCTGTTGTAATTTTTTGAGCAAAAATTTTTATAGAAGGTGTCTATTCAACTGGGGGAACGATAAACCTTGACGTATAGCTATCAAGGGATACTGTGTCAGGAAAACGTGCGAATATATGGCACCCGACGCAGGAGAGTGTCCGGCACGTGAAACGCGCGTTTATAATTTGCTTGTCAGCCTGCCTCTTTCATTAAGGACTCTGTAATGACTTCAGGGTGCCTAAAAGCAATTTGGATGAGAGCTTGGGCGGCGCCTGAAGGTTTTCGACGTCCTTGCTCCCATTCCTGAAGAGTGCGAGGGGATATATGTAGAGCTTCTGCAAACTGTGACTGGGAAAGCCCGGTTTTAATACGAGCCGCCGCCACTTCATTTGGCGAAACCTGCGTCGTCCGTGCTACTTTACCCGCCTTCATTTCATTCACGGACTGTAGAAGCTTTTTGCCTAGCTCTTCCCCGGTCATGGTAGGTTGTTTAGCCATTTTCAATTACCTCTCGGATGGATTTCAGCAAGTGAGCTGGGATATTACCGCGAACACTCTTTGCATAAATCACCAGTAACCACAATTCTCCGTTTTCCCGCTAAATATACGTCATTGACGTATAATCATCAAGAGCTAGACTAACAGCTGCATGAGCCAAAAATTACCGTCCACAAAGAAGGTGGCGCGTGAATTTACGTGCTAGTATGGAAAACGACTTGAAGGACCAGTCTGGGCTGGGGACCTTGCCAAGTATTGCCAAAGTAGCACCGTCTCCGCACTGCAAATAACAACTATTCTTAAATGGCGGATATCAATATGTCTCGAGCTACCCTTATCTTACTCATATCCTTAGTATTCAGCGCCGGAGTCTTTGCAGGAACACCCGTAAACTCTAGCCCTGACATCGATTCTTCAGCTTCATTGAGCGTCGAGAGTGCCGCTTGTGCCGATTCAACGTCTGCATCAGGTGAACCAGATACGCTTATGGAGCTTGCCCAGAGCTGCTGCAAAATTTGCCGCAAAGGCAAGGCTTGCGGAGACAGCTGCATATCCAAGGATAAAACGTGCCACAAGTCGTCCGGGTGTGCGTGCAATGCTTCATATGGTGGCTAGGTCCACCACTCGTTGATGAAACACCAAGCCATTCGAAAAAGCTTTATCACGCTGAGCTAAGGAAAGCTCAATTCTAGCCTCCCACTTCGCTCTCAGACCGACTTACTAAGCTCTAAACGGCTGATACGAACACCTCTTCCGTACCAGCTTTTACACCTACGGAATGCGCGTCACTGAGCCGCACCACGACGAAACACCCCATTGGCACCTCTTGCTCTTCATTCCGGCGGACCAGGCCGCACGAGCAACCGAGATTTTGAGGCGCTACGCCCTTGCGGAAGGCGGGGATGAGCCAGGGGCGGCACTAAGACGCTTTACCGCCGAAACGATAGATCCCAACAAAGGCAGCGCTACCGGCTACATCGTCAAGTACATCTCCAAAAATATCGACGGTTTCGGCATCGACGCCGATTCCTTCGGACGAGACGCCAAAGAAAGCGCCATAAGAATTGAGACCTGGGCTTCCGTGTGGGGGATTCGCCAGTTTCAGCAAATTGGAGGGGCCAGCGTCACGGTTTGGCGGGAATTACGCCGATTAGAGGCTAATACGGAAGACAAAGAACTGCTTCGCCAGCCCATCGCAGCGGCCGACGACAGCGACAGGGAGGAGTACACCCGTCTCATGGGCGGAGCGGTTTTCCCCCGAAAAGACCGACCGATAAGGCCTATGATGATCATTCGTGAAACGCTGAACAAATACGGCGAAGCGGTAAAAAATTTAAAAGGCCTGTTCTACGGACCCGAGCGGGTAATAACCCGAGTTCACGATTGGACGGTGCGCCTAGTCAGCCAGAATGCCAATCCAACATCAGAAGAGGCAGAAGCTACCGGTATTCAAACCGATCACATTTAGCGTACAAGTCCGCACTTATTGGCACAACCCGAGAATTTCGCTCCCTTGGAGTTCTGTCAATAACTGTACTCTCCATGCAGGACGATGAGAGCTATCGAATAAAGCAAAAGACGACAAGTTAAACGCTATATGGTAGGTCTAAATGAATGGCTATTGACACGGATTAAGTATGGTGTAGCCAAAAGTGTAACTCAGGCGCCAAAGTGCTTAGAAATATCCCAAAGGTCAGCAAAACCAGCCCCACAAGGGACGTTACGATATCCGACGTATGTAGAGACTCTAAATCCGCTCGCAGATCTTTTTCTAACCTTTGGGTTTCCTCTGCTGTCTCCTTTATGTGTTTTTCATGGCTGCCCTTTAGTTCCCTAAGAATAATATTCTGCTGAGATTGCGATTCCCGGAGGCGGCTAAGATTTTCAACTATCGCATCGACCCTCTTCTCTAACGAATGTTCTGGATTATCTGGAGTCCATGCAGTTAAATCAGCTGTTCCCGTAGCATTCATCGCAGCAGCGACACCAGCGCCCCTAACAACTCGACCTTTCCAGTTTGGAAAGCGCTTTATCCACTTTATTAAAAGATCCCGTAACAAGGGCTGCCTAAAGTGTGCTCGAATGAGCAATAATCCCCTGATGGCAAGCAACATGCCGATAAGCTGAAGAACGAAACCCGAAATCCTGATAGAGGCTTCGCTTTGCCAGACAGCTATTTCTAACAAAAAGGCGACAACCAAGATGAACAGCCCCATAAAGACGACTCTGGCCTCTGCCAACCAGCGCCATATCGCGCACAACCAACTGAGCAATCTAAATTTTGTCAATTAAATATTCCTCGCCTAGCGTTCAACAAGATCTGACTGAGACCAATTAAGTAGTTGAACTAATTTTACGATAGTATCTGCTTACCAGATACTAATTTCATTATACATTTTCAGAGCAGAATTTATATATGTTCACTCTTTACTTCCTATGAATCCAGATATTATCCATAACCCCACCATTAGTACTAGGTGGTATAACATTAGAGAAATGCCAAATGCTACGAAAAAAAAATAAATCATTGAGTAAACTGTCTCAGATATACTATAGGAGAGGTATATTCCGGAGATTGCGCTTAGTACAATTCCCAACCTACGCCACCCTCTATGACCACAAACTGAACTAAGAAACATGGCCACTCCAAGTAGCACACCAAAACCTATCGGCATATAAATATATTCGGTGCGATCAGGATGCTGAAATATTCCTCTGTAGTTCGGGTTGAGTAACGCATCAAGCGCCTGTGCGTAGGATATGAGACAGGTAGCGCCTATAAGTATGTATATAAACATTCTTACCATGTTGAACCTCTTAACATAGAGGAATTAACCATACAGAGCGTTTACGTTACTTGGCAACGTCACGGCGCTCAAATCCGTCCAAGCGAACTATTCTTGTTTGGCACTAAGATTAACTTTTCCTACATCTTTATCATGAAGAAGGTTGTCGATTAAACTTAACCCAGGATCTCTCTTTGCACGATACCTAAACCGTGAAATAGTTCTCCATATTTTAAATCTCTGATAGTAAGAATGAGATGATTCAGAGCTACGCGATACTTCATAGTCATAGTAAGCTTTAGCTCCGCTATATTCTTCAAAAACGTGTATGGAGTAATGATAGGCGTTCTCTTCCTTTCCCCCAGATACCCCTAGGAAGGAACTTTTTTTATCATTCTCATTTACTTCAAACCCCAACGCAGAAAGACGTTTAATTCTATCTTCATGCGACATTACGTGCAGGGATACTATTACGTACAAGTCCCAGCTTGTAGCTTTTCCGATCTCAACTATATACCAATCTTTTTCCGGGAATATGAATTCATACGGTAAGTTCACAATCTGCCCTCCAAATCCCTGTACTTGCCAATCGCTTTCACTTAAACTTTACATTGAAAGCAGCTTCATATGCTTCTTTAACCACATTATGAAGCAAAGGAAGCCTGCTATGGTCTGTTGGTATGCCTGGTCCGCCGATCATGTAGCTATGATGAAACGAACCTCCAGTGTATTCAGAGTGCAGCCAATAAATCTGATGATCTCTTCTATCTTCTAGAATTTTATATCGATTCTCCGGTGAGGACAGTATCTCCTTGATGTCTCTGTCACTCTCCCATAGGCTCAAAGGTAGTATGTTTGCCCTTTTGGATGATGGCGCTCCTATAGAAAGCCAAACATTCACATCGCCAACTTCATTTGAAAAGGCTATGGCCTTTACGCATTCTTCAGTAACTACTTCCTCTGATGAAGACTTAACTTCAAGGTAAGTGTCGAAGTCATGGATATAAAAATCTGGCAAGTATTTTTCACCAGATGAAAGAGTTATAAGATTTTTTTCGTATTCGAATGTGACCCCCAAACGATCAAAAAATACTGCCCATCTAGCCTCAGTTCGGGATCTATATATAGTACCTATATACTCTGTTTTCCTTGAATCGATATCTCTAATCATAATAACTTCCTAATACCCAAATACGAAGCTGCGGCGCGAAGCGCCGGAGCGAAGGCCCCGCCCATCAGCCGTTGACATAATTTTTGTCAAACACGCTCACAACCTTGAGACTTGTTCCAGAAAGGCGTTGAGTTTACCTGTGTTAATTGGGTTTTGATCCACACCTAACTTATCCCATAGATTCAACACTTCCTTTTCGTGGTGATTCGGTGGGCGCCCATATCCTCGCAGTTTCCAGCAGTTAAAGAGATTCTGACGTCACCCTTTCTGACTTCAATAACCACGCAAATAGCAACCCCTTCCTTTTCTCTTTCCCGTATTTTCGCGTTGATCTAGCTTGGATTAATCTTTGAATAATCTTGCGAATTCTCGTTAATCCGGACCGTTATCATATTCATGCTCCTAGGGTGTTTGGCGCCTTTAGAATACGCATGCATGCCATCCCCCAATCAACCATTTTACTGAAGACGGACACCCCTAGTTTTCGATATCTTTCAGACAGCTTTCCGTCAATCAGGTGGGATGGAAACACGCACTGCTTCTCCGCAATGTGCTTCATTCCGGCCACACCGCAAATACACTGGGCAAACTATTCAAACTATTTTCATTGCTGCTTAGACCGGTCCTATGGATTCATCCACCGCATATGAACCGCTTTCTAGTCTAGAGCATATGACTATAAGGCTAGCACGGGCCACTCGAAGGCGCACTCACGCATTTAAGGGCTCGGCGGCCCAAAGAGCCGCTCGGGTATGCGCGCAGAAGCAAGCGGCTATAGCGATTTGCTGAGCGCGATAGTTACAACAATCTGGCGGCTTCCCAGTAGCGGGAAGGGGTTAAGCGGGAAATTGATGAGTAAATTTGGACTTAGTATGGACTTAAATTACAGATACAAAAAACCCGCTACGTGAGCGGGCTTCTAAGCCATTGATTTACAACGATTTGCACAATTCCGACTGGGGAAGGATAGCTGTTTCGAAGCCAACGGAGGGGCGGGATGCACTCGGGCCATCCATGGCCCTCGCCCTTCGGGCAGCCTTCGGCTGTGCAAAATGGCTGTCCTGCCGATTAGTATGGAGCACTTCCTTGTGCTCCACCCTGCGGGCCGCCCATGCGGGCGTTCGGCAGCGCTCCCGGCGCTGCACGTGAACCGCGTCAGCGGCCCTCACCCGGCGGGGGTCCCGCCAAACAAAAAACCCCCGCACCTTTCGGTGCGAGGGTTTTGTGTTTGGTGGAGCCTAGCGGGATCGAACCGCTGACCTCAACACTGCCAGTGTTGCGCTCTCCCAGCTGAGCTAAGGCCCCAAAACTGCTTGTGCTTCGTTGGAAGCGGGGCGCATTGTAGCACCCCGCTCTGGGCTGTCAAGATCAAATCCGCCAAAAATCCTAATTTGTTGATTTTTAAGCAGTTGTCACTCGCTGTCGCTTGAAGCGACTTCCTCTGCACCCAGCACCTGGTAGGCCTTTTCCAGCTTTTTGAGCTGCTTTTTGCCCACGCCGCCGAGCACTTCGACGGCTTGACGCAGTCTGGCGCGGCTCATGTCCGGGCCGAGCAGGACCATGGCGTCCATGACCGAGAAGGAGGCGGTGGTGCCGGAGATGGCGACGAACAGCGGGGCCAGGAAGTCTTTGACCTTGATCCCGGTGGCGTCGGCCAGGGATTTTAGCTCGGCGAAGATGGCGTCGCGCTCCCAGGTGCGCAGGGCTTCCATGCGCCAGACGGCGAACTGGAGGACCCGCTTCTGTTCGTCCAGGTCCAGCTTGTTGCCGGTGAAATGGCTCTCGGTCAGGCCCAGGTTGCCGGAGGCGAGGAAGCTGACCAGGGGGGCGAAGTCGCCCAGGGTTTCCATGCGGGGCTGGGCGTGGGGCAGCACTTTGAGCAGGTTGTCCCGGTTGAGCGCCCAGGCCTGCAGGCGGTCGGCGAGCTGCTCGGTGGAGAGGTCTTCGCGGATCCACATTCCATTGAGCCAGGAGAGCTTTTCCACGTCGAAGATGGGGCCGCCCAGGGACACACGGGTGATGTCGAAGTGGGCCTGCATGTCTTCCAGGGTGAATTTCTCGCGCTCATCGGGCATGGACCAGCCCATGCGGCCCAGGTAGTTGAGCAGGGCTTCGGGCAGGAAGCCGGCGCGCTGGTAGTAGAGGATGCTGGTGGGGTTTTTGCGCTTGCTGAGCTTGGATTTGTCCGGGTTGCGCAGCAACGGCAGGTGGCACAGCACGGGGGCTTCCCAGCCGAAGTATTCGTACAGTTTGAGGTGTTTGGGGGCGGAGTTGATCCACTCCTCACCGCGGATCACGTGGGTGATGCCCATCAGGTGGTCGTCCACCACGTTGGCCAGGTGGTAGGTGGGCATGCCGTCGGCTTTGAGCAGCACCTGCATATCCACCTGGGACCAGTCGATGTCGATTTCGCCACGCAGCATGTCCTGCACTTTGCAGGTGCCCTCTTCCGGCACTTTCATGCGGATGACGTAGGGCTCGCCGGCGTCCAGGCGCTGTTTGACTTCCGCTTCGCTCAGTTTCAGGCCGCGACCGTCGTATTTGGGGGTTTCCCCACGGGCCTGTTGTTCCGCGCGCATCTGGTCCAGCTCTTCGGCGGTGGCGAAGCAGTAGAAGGCATGGCCCTTCTCGATCAGCTCTTCGGCGTAGCCCCGGTAGATGTCCATGCGCTCGCTCTGGCGGTAGGGGCCGTGTTCGCCGCCCACATCCGGGCCCTCGTCCCACTCGATGCCCAGCCAGCGCAGGCTGTCCAGAATGGCCCGTTCGGATTCCGGGGTGCTGCGGGCCTGGTCGGTGTCTTCGATGCGCAGCAGGAACTGGCCGCCGTGCTGGCGGGCGAAGCACAGGTTGAACAGGGCAATGTAGGCGGTACCGACGTGGGGATCGCCCGTCGGTGAAGGCGCAATACGGGTGCGAACGGTCATAGAAAACTTCCGCGAGTTGATGAACGAGAGTGCGATATGGGCCGGCATTATACGTGAGTGACGGCAGATCTGCGATGAACCTGAACACTTTGAACAGACATTAAATTAGAGTTTACTAATTTAACTGGCTTGCCTAGTATTAGCCTATGACACTCATTACTTGGCGGGGGACGCGCTCATGTTTTTTCTGATTGGCATGCTCATCGGACTGGTGCTCGGCCTGACTGGCGCGGGTGGCTCGGTGTTTGCGGTGCCGCTGCTGATTCTGCTCGGCGGGATGAGCGTCCATGGTGCCGTCGGCCTGTCCCTGGGCGCCGTGGCCATCAGTGCGCTCTACGGCAGCGTTCGCAGCTGGCACAGCGATCTGGTGCTGTGGCCGCCCACCCTCATTCTCGCGCTCAGTGGCGCTCTGGTCGCGCCGTTAGGTCAATGGCTGGGCAATCAATTGCCAGACGTCCTGTTGCTGGTCAGTTTCAATGGGTTGACGCTGATTATCGCGGTGCGCATGTGGCGCGACGCCCAGCGTAACCCCGAGCGCGCCCAGGTGGTACGGGCCAGCAGGGCCGAGCACCGACGCCCGGAGATGCTGTGCATGCTGGGCCCGAACGGTCAGTTCGAGCTCAAGCTGCGCTGTATTTCCGGGCTGACCATTGGTGGTGCGTTGGTGGGTTTGCTGTCCGGGGTATTTGGGGTCGGCGGCGGGTTTCTGATTATTCCCCTGCTGTTGTTTCTGAGCCGAATCTCCATGGTGCAGGCGGTGTCGATTTCGCTGTTGATCATCACCCTGATCAGCAGCTCGGGCTTTATCAGCCACTGGCTGTTCAGTGAACAGGCCGGCACCCCGATGGACTGGTCTCTGCTGGGCTGGCTGGCGCTGGGCGGAGTGGGAGGCATGGTGGTTGGCCAACAGATCAGTCACCGTATCGCCAATGCCCGCCTGCAACAGATTTTTGCGGTCGGGCTGGTGCTCCTGGCGCTGGTCACTCTGGCGTCCACCCTGATTCGCTGACCGCGGCCTGTCGCCCTCAAAACAAAAAAGGGGCCGAAGCCCCTTTTCCGTGCGCTGCTGCCGAGTGGCTTATTCCGCCGATTCGGGTTTGACGAAGCGCAGGGTCATCCGGTCACTCTCGCCAATCGCCTCGTAGGCGGCGCGATTCTCTTCACCGAGGCGCAGTGACGGTGGCAAGGTCCACACGCCCTCTGGGTGATCCCGGGTGTCCTTGGGGTTGGCGTTGATGTTGCTGCGGTCATCCAGTGTCAGACCGGCCGCTTCCGCCAATGCAATCACCGCCGCCTCGGAAACGTACCCGGTAGCGGCACTTTCCGAGGGGTCGGCATCATCCACGGCGCGATGCTGCACCACGCCCAGCACGCCGCCGGGTTTGAGCACATCGGCAAACGCCTGGAACATGCCTTCGGCCTGCCCACCATTGATCCAGCCGTGCACATTGCGGAACGTCAACACAAAGTCCGCACTGCCCGGCTCGCCCAGCACGGGCGCTGAAGGATCGTAGAGCTGTACGTCGGCATTGCCGTAGAAGTCGGGCTGTTCCTCGATACGCGCCTGAATCTGCGCCGCCTGACGGATCACGTAAGAGGGCATGCCCTCCAGCTCGGGATCCGGCGTGGCGGCGATGTATTGCCCGTCTTCGTTGACGAAGGGGGCGATGATTTCCATATACCAGCCGCCGCCGGGGTTGATCTCAATGACGGTGTCATCGGGCTCCAGACCGAAGAAAAACAGGGTTTCTTCCGGATTGCGATAGCGATCCCGGGCCCGGTTTTCGTCACTGCGGTGAGCGCTGGCCATGATCTCCAGAATGCTGGCCCCCGGAGCCGCCAGAGGGGCGCCGTCCGAGATTGTCGCTTCGGGCTCCGGTTCGGGGGTGGCAGTCTGGGTTTCTTCTGCCTGGTCGCAGGCGGTCAGTGCGGTGGCGGCCGCCAGGCAGGCGACGAGTTTAAGGATTTTCATGGTTTGTCTCCGTTTATTATCGATAAGGTGTTCAGTTCCAGCGCGCGAGGGCGCGCAGGTCTTTGTCCCGGGCGTCGACCCAGACTGAGCCGTCTTCGGTGTCTTCGCGCTTCCAGAACGGCGCCCGGTTTTTCAGATAATCCATGATGAATTCCGCGGCCTCGAAGGACGCGTCCCGATGGGCGCTGGTCACGCCAACGAACACAATCGCGTCCCCCAATACCAGTGAACCGACGCGATGGATCACCCTGACCCGCCCCAGCGGCCAGCGCTGACGCGCATCGGCGACAATCTGCTCCAGCGCCTTTTCGGTCATGCCCGGGTAGTGCTCCAACGTCATGCCGGTGACGGCGCGACCGTCGTTGTGGGAGCGCACTCGACCGACAAAAAACACGGCCGCGCCGGCATCCACGTCGTCGGCGGTGAGCTGGCCGTATTCATGGGCCACATCAAAAGGCGCGGTCTGCACGGATATCATGTCAGCCTCCGGTCACGGGGGGCATAAAGGCCACCTCGTCACCATCATGAACCGGATGGCCGGACTTCACCAGCGACTGGTTCACCGCAAAGAGCACGCCGGAGGCGCTCAGGGGCTCGCGCCAGTCGGGGTGTTCCGCCACCAGACGCTCACGCACCTTGGTGACACTGTCACCATCCACGGTTTCCAGGGTGAGAGAATCACAGCCCAACTGGTCGCGCAAGCGGGCAAAAAATAACACCTGAATCATGGCTGCTTGGTCTCGTCTTTGGCGCGCACGTAATGACCGCGACGGCCACCGGATTTCTCCAGCAGTGAGACATTTTCGATCACCATACTCAAGTCCACGGCCTTGCACATGTCATAGATGGTCAGCGCCGCCACGCTGGCGGCGGTCAGTGCTTCCATTTCCACGCCAGTCTGACCGGACAGCTTGCAGTAGGTTTCAATCGCGACACCAGCGGGCTCTTCCTGCAACTCAAACTCCACCCCCACTTTGCTCAGCGCCAGTGGGTGACACAGCGGCACCAGGTTGGCGGTCTGCTTGGCCGCCTGAATTCCGGCAATGCGGGATACCGCCAATACGTCGCCTTTTTTCAGGCCATTTTCACGAATCAACGCCAGGGTGGCGGGTTGCATCCGGACAAAGGCACTGGCCCTCGCCTCACGCACGGTGGCGGGCTTGTCCGACACGTCCACCATGCTGGCGCGCCCTTGATCATCGGTATGGGTCAAACTCATGGGAAACCTGTTGTGATTGAAATAATCCTTCATCATACCCGAAAAAAAGCGCCTCCCGTGAGTGGGTAGGCGCTTGTGGGTAGTGCGAACGGGCTACTGACTGGCGAGGTTGCGCAGTACGTAGTGGAGAATGCCACCGTTCCGGAAGTAGGCGAACTCGTTGGGGGTATCGATGCGCACTTTGGCCTTGAAGGTTCTGGCTTTGCCATCGCCTCCTTTGGCGCTTACTTCCACCTCCTGAGTGTCCGCCTGCACGGCGGGTATATCGAACGCTTCCTCCCCCGTCAGCCCCAGGGAGTCTGCCGACTCTCCCTCGGCAAACTGGAGTGGCAGAATGCCCATGCCGACCAGGTTGGAGCGGTGAATCCGTTCGTAGCTTTCGGCGATGACGGCGCGCACTCCCAGCAATGACGGGCCTTTGGCGGCCCAGTCCCGGGAGGAGCCGGAGCCATATTCCTTACCCGCCAACACCACCAGCGGTGTGCCGTCTTCGCGATAGCGCTCGGCGGCATCGAAAATGCTGATGACTTCGTTCCCGGGCAGATAGGTGGTCCAGCTGCCTTCGGTTCCAGGGGCCATCTGGTTTTTGAGCCGGACGTTGGCAAAGGTGCCGCGCATCATCACTTCATGATTGCCGCGCCGGGAGCCGTAGGAATTGAAGTCCGACGGATCCACGCCCTGCTCTTGCAGATACAGGCCGGCGGGACTGTCCGGCATGATGGCCCCGGCCGGGGAAATGTGGTCAGTGGTGATGCTGTCACCCACCTTCACCAGACAGCGTGCCCCCTTGATGTCGGTGATGTCGTCCGGGGTTTTCCCCATGCCGTCAAAGAACGGGGGCTTGCGCACGTAACTGGAGTCCGGCCAAGCGTACAGCTGGCTCTCCTCCACCGGCAGTGCCCGCCAGCTCTCGTCGCCGCTGAACACGTCCGCGTACTTCTCGGAGAACATGGCCGGGTCCAGGTTGTCGGCAATGGCTTTCTGAATATCCACTGCGGAGGGCCAGATGTCTTTCAGATAGACAGGCTTGTTGTCTTTGTCGTAACCCAGCGGCTCCTTCTGCAGGTCGATATCCATGGTGCCGGCGAGCGCGTAGGCCACCACCAGCGGCGGCGATGCCAGATAGTTGGCCCGCACATCCGGATGAATCCGCCCTTCGAAGTTGCGGTTGCCCGAGAGCACGGAGGTGACGGTAAGGTCGCCCTCATGAATGGCTTCGTGAATTTCCTTGGGCAGCGGGCCGGAGTTACCAATACAGGTCGTGCAGCCGTAACCGACCAGGTAGAACCCGAGGCCCTCCAGCTCATCCATCAGCCCCGCTTTTTCCAGGTAGTCGGTCACCACCTTGGAGCCGGGGGCCAGACTGGTCTTGACCCAGGGCCGGGATTTGAGCCCTTTGGCCCGGGCGTTCTTCGCCAGAAGCCCGGCTGCCATCAACACCGCCGGGTTGGAGGTGTTGGTACAACTGGTGATGGCGGCTATCACCACCGCGCCATTCTTCAACAGGAAATTCTCACCGGCATAATCCACCCGGACCGCCCCCTGGTCCGAGAGGGGCACGCCACCCACGGCGGCGGCTCCACCTTCAGAGGAAAAATCCTGCTCGGTAGAGGCAATGGTGTTGCGCCGGTGGCGATCCATTTCATTCAACACGTCATGGAACGCCGGCTTGGCGTCGGTCAGGGCGATCTTGTCCTGGGGACGTTTGGGACCGGCGATGGAGGGCACCACGGTGCCCAAATCCAGCTCCAGTACGTCGCTGTACGCCGCATCCGGCGTTTTATCGTCGTGCCAGAGCCCCATGGCCTTCATATAGGCCTCCACCAGTTCCACCTGCTCTTTGGAGCGGCCGGTGAAGGTCAGGTAATCCAAGGTCTGCTGGTCCACCGGGAAGATCCCGCAGGTGGCACCATACTCCGGCGCCATATTGCCGATGGTGGCGCGATCGGCCAGGGTCAGGTGCTTGAGGCCAGGGCCGAAGAATTCGACGAATTTACCCACAACGCCCAGTTCACGCAGCATCTGGGTGACGGTCAGCACCAGATCCGTGGCCGTGGCGCCCTCGGGCAGCTCGCCGGTCAGTTTGAAGCCCACCACCTGAGGAATCAGCATGGAGATCGGCTGACCCAGCATGGCCGCTTCGGCCTCAATGCCGCCCACGCCCCAGCCCAGTACGCCCAGGCCGTTGATCATGGTGGTGTGGGAGTCGGTGCCGACCAGGGAGTCCGGGTAGGCTTCCAGCACACCGTCGCGTTCGCGGGTGAACACACCACGGGCCAGATACTCCAGATTGACCTGATGGACAATACCCGTACCGGGGGGCACCACCTTGAAGTTATCAAAGGCCTTTTGGCCCCAGCGCAGGAACTGATAGCGCTCGCGGTTGCGCTCCACCTCCAGGGCGGTGTTTTTCTTGAAGGAGTTTTCGCCACCGAAGAAGTCCACCATGACGGAGTGGTCAATCACCAGCTCGACCGGCGAGAGCGGATTGATCTGCTCGGGCTTGCCGCCCAGGCTCTTCACCGCATCGCGCATGGCCGCCAGGTCCACGATGGCCGGCACGCCGGTAAAGTCCTGCAGGACCACCCGGGCCGGCACGAAGGCAATTTCCTGGGAGGGCTGAGCCTTGGGGTCCCACTGAGCAAGCGCTTCGATATCCGCATCGCTGACCACGTCCGTATCGGAATGGCGCAACAGGTTTTCGAGCAGAATTTTCAGCGAATAGGGGAGCTTATCGACCGGGAAGCGCTTCTCCACTTCCGTGAAGGGATAATAACGATAGTCTTTGCCGCCCACCTTCAGGGTGTCGACGGACCGGTAGGAATCTGCCATAACTGCCTCACGGTTTGCTAAAAAATGAATCCATCACTGCTTTAGAGATTAGGCCATTGCGGCCCGGGACGCCAGCAGGCGCTTGAGTTTCCGTTCGCACGAGTGGGGCAAATGTGCTTTCTTAAAAACATATGGGGCCTTATGCTGTTAATCCAAGCCCTCTTTGCGCCGATTTACACTTGTCAGCATTGTAATGTTTGCCCCAACCAGGAGATGTCATCATGTCCCAGCCACCCATTTTCCGTCGCTGGCCACCCCGGGAACCGGAACTGATCCAGCTTTATTCGATGAACACCCCGAACGGGATCAAGGTGGCTCAGGCGCTCGAAGAGATGCACTTGCCGTATGAACCCCATACGGTCAACATCCTGGCGGGCGATCAGCACACCCCGGAATTTCTGTGGATCAACCCCAATGGTAAAATTCCCGCACTGTACGACCCGGATGGCCCCGACGGACGCCCGATCAGCCTGATGGAGTCCGCCGCCATTCTTATTTACCTGGCGGAGAAAACCGGCACCTTCATGCCGGTAGACCCGGATGGCAAAAGTGCCTGCCTGCAGTGGCTGTTTTTCCAGATGGGCCACATCGGCCCGATGTTCGGCCAGTTCGGTCACTTCTTCGTGTACGCCCGGGACAAGTGCGACCACCCCTACCCCGTGGAACGCTACAGTAAAGAGACGCAGCGCCTGCTTGGCGTGCTGGAGCAACACCTGAATAACCGGGACTACATGTTGGGGGAGAGTTTCAGTATTGCCGATATGGCCATCGCGCCCTGGGTGGACTGCCTGGACACTTTTTACCGGGCCGGTAAACACCTGAAACTACGGGAATTCCCGGCGGTTCTGCGCTGGCTGGCACGCTGTACCGAGCGGCCCAGCTACGGCATCGCCCGCCGGGTGTGCGACCCCGAGGACCGGGATCGCTGAAGCGCCGTCAGAACTTGTACACAAGAGTGACGTAGGTGGTGGTGTCCGTCTTTTCCTTACCCTCGGTCACTTCCGAATCCGACTGAACCGTAAAACCGACTTTCATCTGCATGGAGCCGTTGATGCGGGCGCTCAGTGAGGTGTCAGAGGTGGTGCGGGTGTTGTCCTGACCGGATTCAACCGCCAGGGTCTGGCGGAAGTCGGCACTCTCGGTCACCTGCCAATCGTACTGTGCTGCGGCACGGACGATAGCGCCCTCTTCGTCGACCGTGGTGCCATCTTCCTGTTCCTGCTCCGCCCAGAAATAACCCGGACCGATTTCCACATCCAGTTGCATGGTTTCAGTCTCGAACAGGCGGTCACCATAACCGATGGCGAGCGTGCTGTATTTGGTGTAGGCACCGAACTTGTCGTCGGTGTGAGAACCAAAGATAAACAGGTTCGCGTTGTCCTTATCCAGCTTGTAGGCACTTTTCACCGACCCGGAAATTTTCTCGGCGGTTTTTTCGGTTTCCTTGGTGCCGTCCGCCAGAGTGATTTCATCTTCCTTGAACAGCGCGCTGATCACGTACTGGTTTTTCCACATTTCCAGATCCTGGGTGGCATCCATCTTGCCTTGGAAGGTGGTGGTCTCGGTATTACCGGAAGTGACAATCATGCCCAGTTCGGCCGTCGCTTTCCACACCTTCGCTGCTTGTTCCTCCTGGGCCAGGGTCGGTGCCGCATTCAATGCCGCCAGACCGGCCGCCAGTGCTGTGAGTCGAACCTTCATAAAACCTCATCCTTTACCGTTCAGAAAAACGCCTAGTTTACACAACTCATTGGCGGTTTTCCCGTCGGGACAATTTTTCGTCGCCGTCAAAAGAGTGATATAATTCACTTTTTACCCCATAGGAACTCATGAGTCAGAGCCACCGGCCTCACGCCACACCAGATCCGGTCAACCGACGCTTCTGCGCCGCCCCGATGATGGATTGGTCTGACCGGCATTGCCGGACCTTCTGGCGGCTACTCAGCCGTGAAACCCTCCTGTACACGGAAATGGTGACTACCGGCGCCCTGATTCATGGCGACCGGGCCCAACACCTGGATTACAACGTCGTGGAACACCCCCTCGCCCTGCAGTTGGGCGGCAGCAATCCGGCGGAGCTGGCCGAGTGTGCCCGCATGGCTGAAGACTGGGGGTATGACGAAGTCAATCTCAACTGCGGCTGCCCCAGCGATCGGGTACAGAACAACAAAATCGGCGCCTGCCTGATGACCGAGCCGGACCTGGTGGCCGAGTGCATCGATGCCATGCAACAGGCCGTGACCATTCCGGTGACGGTCAAACACCGCATTGGTGTGGACGATATGGATGCCTACGAGGGGCTGTCACACTTTGTCGGCACCGTGGCGGCAACGGGCTGCCGCACCTTTATCGTGCACGCCCGCAAGGCGTGGCTGAAGGGCCTCAGTCCCAAAGAGAACCGCACCGTTCCGCCGCTGGATTACGACCGGGTCCGTCAGCTCAAACGGGAGTACCCGGACCTTGAAATCATCATCAATGGCGGCATCAACACGCTGGAGCAGGCCAAAACGCTGCTGGACGACCTGGACGGCGTCATGATCGGCCGGGAAATCTATACCAACCCCTACCTGTTGGCGGAGGTGGATCAGCAGCTGTTTGGCGCCTCCCGACCCGTACCGACCCGGGCCGATATACTGGATGCATTCCGCGACTATATGGGAACCGAACTCGCCCGGGGCGTGTCCCTGAAGTATATGACCCGACATATTCTGGGCCTCTACCAGGGCCAGCCCGGCGGGCGTCAGTTCCGTCGGGTGATCAGCGAACAGGCATTCCGGCCCGGTGCGGGTCTGGAAGTGCTCGACGCGGCCAGAGCCCGCGTCGAGCCTGATACAATGGCGGTATGAAAGCGCCAAGCTGGAGAGCAAAAGCCAAAACTACAAGCGGGAAGCAATTTGTAATACAATAAGGATACAGATCGAACGCTAACCGGCCACCGACGGGCCCGGCACCCATGATTGCCGGCCGCTGGCCGTCAACCATTCACTCAACACGTTAAATATAGGACGGGATAACAGTGACTACGAAACTCGAACAGCTGAAGAAAATGACCGATGTGGTCGCGGATACCGGTGAGATTTCCGCCATCAAAAAATATCAGCCGCAAGATGCGACCACCAACCCCTCGTTGCTGCTCAAAGCCGCTCAGATTCCCGAGTATGCCGAGCTGGTGGACGCGTCCATTGCCGCCGGCAAAAAAGAGGGTGGCACTGAAGCTGAGCAGATAAGCTATGCCTGCGACCACCTGGCGGTCGCCGTCGGTTGTGAAGTACTGAAACTGATCCCGGGCAAGATTTCCACCGAAGTGGACGCTCGCCTGTCGTTTAATACCAAAGCCAGCATTGAGAAGGCGCACCACCTGATTGACCTGTACGAGAAGAGCGGTGTGGACAGGTCCCGCGTTCTGATCAAGCTGGCCTCCACCTGGGAAGGCATTCGCGCGGCAGAAGTGCTGCAGAAAGAAGGGATCAACTGTAACCTGACCCTGCTGTTCAACTTCGCCCAGGCGGCCGCTTGCGCCGAAGCCGGTGTCTACCTGATCTCTCCCTTCGTGGGCCGTATTCTGGACTGGTACAAGAAAGACACCGGCAAGAGCGAATACGCCCCGGAAGAAGATCCCGGCGTTCTGTCCGTGCGTCACATCTACAACTACTTCAAGCAGCACGGCTACAAGACGGTTGTGATGGGTGCCAGCTTCCGCAACATCGGTGAAATCGAAGCGCTGGCCGGCTGCGACCGCCTGACCATCAGCCCGCAGTTGCTGGAAGAGTTGAGCAATGACACCGGCACTCTGGAGCGCAAGCTGTCTCCCGAGAACACCGGTGAGGCGATTGCCAAGCCCAACAATGATGAATCCAGTTTCCGCTTTGCGCTGAATGAAGATCCCATGGCAACCGAAAAGCTGGCCGAAGGCATTCGCAACTTCGCCGCCGACCAGGTCAAACTGGAAGATCTGTTGAAGTCACGTGCTTAATAAAATTTCGCAGTTTATTGAGAAGCACCTTCAGCCGGAAGACAATGCGCCCGCGTTGTCTTCCGAGCAGAAGCAATTGGCGGTCGCCGCCCTTCTGATTGAAGTCGGCACCGCTGATCGCCTGCTCGATGACACCGAGCTGGCCACCCTCCGCAACATCCTGCACCGCAAGTACGAGCTCGATCCCGCGCAGTTGGACGAACTGAGTGAGTTGGCCAAGTCCGAACAGGATGACGCCACCTCGCTGCATCAGTTCACCTACCAGATCAACCAGACCTGTAGCGACGACGAGAAGTACGAGCTGATCAAGGCAATGTGGGAAGTGGCCTACGCCGACGGTGAGCTGGATAAATACGAAGAGGCACTGATCCGCAAAGTGGCGGATTTAATTTATGTGTCGCATTCGATGTTTATTCATGCGCGGAATTCGGTGAGGGATGGGCAGGCATAAAGTTCGGTAACGGCGGATGCGCGCTTCGCGCTCCGATGCGTCGGACCGATCCGCCCTACGCGACCTTTAGTGCTACCCGTAGGGGCCGAGCGCAGCGGTGTAAGCCCGCATCCGCCGCAACCCAACTCGAAATCACATCCCCAACAAAAAAGGCGAGCCATCCGGCTCGCCTTTTTTGTTGGCCGATCAAACCAACCCCTTACAGGGTCGGCTCATCCGGCTCCGGCATCGGCTGGGTGCGACGTGAACCCAACTCCTGCTCAATTTCCGTCTCAAGCGATTTGTTGATCCGGTAGAAGAACAACAGACCGCAGGCGATCAGGAACGGAATCGCCGAGTAGATGCTCATGGTCAGCTTGATACCCAGAATCGATTCGGCCGTCTGATCCGCCACCCCGGCCTCATAGCCATAGGCCGCCAGGAAAGTCACCACCAGGGTACCACCGAGGGTCAGACCGCCTTTCAGGCCCAGAATCATGGCGGAGAAAATAATACCGGTTGCCCGACGATGGTTACGCCACTCGGAGTAGTCCGCGACGTCTGCGGTCATGGCCCACAGCAGCGGAATGGTCACGCCGTAGAAAAAGCCGTGCAGAATCTGCAGTACGAACATGGTCCCGATCGACTCCCGGGGTACCACCGCAAACCCGATCAACGGTAAGGCGGACAGAAACAGGAAGCCCCCGAAAATGTTGCGCTTGCCGAAGCGGTCCGCCAGGGGCCGGGCAAAACCGATACCGACGATCATCAGAATGATGCCGGCGCCGTTGAACAGGGCGAAGGCCGAGGCGTCGGGATCTTCAGGCCAGGCGAAGTTGGGCCAGACGCTCTGGATACTGGCGATCAGACCCGTGAAACCAATGTCGCTCAGGAAGGCTGTAATCGCGGCCTGGCTCGCGTAGTACTTGAAGTAGTACACGTAGGTACCGCCTTTCAACGCCAGGTTGGTGAACACCAGAACCGTGACGCACAGCAGAATCACCCAGGGAATATTACGCAGCAGCAGGTCGCCCAGGTCCTGGCGGATGGTGCTGGTCTCGCCCGGCTTTTCAATGACGCGCTCACGGGTGGTGAAGAAAGTGATGAAGAAGAAAATCACCCCGACCACGGCGAAGATCATCATGATTTTCTCAAAACCGACCGCCTCATCACCATCACCCAGGATCAACACGATCGGACGCAACAGCACCTGCACGGTGAACTGGGCCACCATCACCGCCACAAAGCGGTAGGCGGACAGACTGTTACGCTGGGACATATTGCCGGTCAGCACACCGCTGAGCGATGAATACGGCAGGTTGTTGGCGGTGTAGAGGGTAACCAACGCGAGGTAGGTGGCAAAGGCGTAAACCACCTTCATTTCATAACTGACATTCGGCGTGGTGAAGGTCAGTAGCACCATCACACCGAAGGGAATGGACGTCCACAGAATCCAGGGGCGGTAACGGCCCCAGCGGGTACGGGTACGATCCGCAATCGCGCCCATGATGGGCGCAAACAGCACCCCGCCGATGATGCCACAGGTAGCAATTACCCACTGAGCCGTGCTGGCCTCGAGTTTGTACACATCCGTATAGTAGTAGGCAATAAAGGTGACCATGGTCTGGAATACCAGGTTCGCCGCCAGATCGCCCAGGCTGTAGCCTACCTTCTCTTTGACTGAGAGTATTTGTGACTGATTATTCATAGCGCTCAGAGTCTTATTGTTGAGTCGTTAACGTTCAAGGGTGGCTCTGCGCCCCCTCACACTACCAGCGTCAGTCGGAAGTGTACCCGACTCCCGGAGCCAGCGTATATAGTTAAGATTACTATAAGCTGGGCAGTATAAACTGATTATTGCGCCGCCGACAATCCAGAGGCCGGGCGCTGACGTATCTTTACTTGCCGTCGGGTGCCCGGAGGCCGCGGTCAACGCGGTCCACTCAGAGGATTCGGCAGAGGATTCAGCAATTGCCGCCAGAGCCGGCAATTGCTACCATTAGCGCCCTTTGGAGGCCCGGATTTACACCGCCCTCCGCACGCCCGACGATCACGTTCGCACAACCCCGACACGAGTCATCCTATGTCCGCTGATTTCCGCTCCGCGCCCCTGGCGCAACTGGCCTACGCCGATGAATTCATCCACCGTCATATCGGCCCGGATGCCGCCGAGACCCGCGCCATGTTGGACGCACTGGGCGCCGGGACGCTGGATGAACTGCTCGACAAGACGGTGCCCGAGGCCATTCGCCAGCGCGAGCCCCTGGCGCTGGGCGAGCCCATGACCGAGCACGAGGCCCTGGCGGAGCTGAAAGCCATTGCCGGCAAGAACCGCCTGTACAAAAGCTATATCGGGATGGGCTACTACAATACCTATCTGCCCCCGGTGATTCAGCGCAACATTCTGGAAAACCCGGGCTGGTACACCGCCTACACCCCCTATCAGCCGGAAATCTCCCAGGGCCGACTTGAGGCGCTGCTGAACTTCCAGCAGATGGTGATGGACCTGACCGGCATGGAACTGGCCAACGCCTCCATGCTCGATGAAGGCACGGCCGCCGCCGAAGCCATGGCGATGTGCAAGCGCCAGAACAAGAAGAACAAGTCCGACGTGTTCTTTGTGGACGAGGACACCCACCCACAGACCATTGCCGTGTTGCGCACCCGCGCCGAGCATTTTGGCTTTGAGGTGGTGATCGCGCCCGCCGAGCAACTGGCCGACACCGAGTGTTTCGGTGCCCTGCTCTCCTACCCCGGCTCCACCGGCCGGGTCCACGATCTGACCGACCTGATCACCCGGGCTCACGAGAAAAACACCCTGATCACCGTCGCCAGCGACCTGATGGCGCTGATGCTGCTCAAATCCCCCGGCGAGATGGGCGCCGACGTGGTGGTGGGCACTAACCAACGGTTTGGCATTCCCATGGGCTTTGGTGGCCCCCACGCCGGCTTCTTTGCCTTCCGCGACGCCTACAAGCGCTCGGCCCCGGGCCGGCTGATCGGCGTCTCCGTAGACAGCCGGGGCAAGACCGCCCTGCGCATGGCCATGCAGACCCGCGAGCAACACATCCGCCGGGAAAAGGCCAACTCGAACATCTGCACCTCCCAGGTGCTGCTGGCGGTGCTCAGCAGCAGCTACGCCGTCTACCACGGCCCGGAAGGCCTGCGGCGCATCGCCGAGCGCATTCACCGTCTGGCGCGGCTGACCGGCGAAGGGCTGAAGGACAAAGGCTTCAAGCTGCGCCACGATCACTACTTCGACACCATTGTGGTGGAGCTCGACAGCGAGAAAAAGCAGAACGGCCTGTACAACGCCGCCCTGCTCAGCGAAATCAATCTGCGCAAGGTGGGCACCACCGGTCTGGGCATCAGCCTGGATGAAACCACCACGCAGGATGACGTGCACCTGCTGCTGAACGTCTTCTGCGCCGGTGACCACGCCCTGAACCTGCCCAAACTGGACCATGAACTGGCCAGCCACAATCGCGCGCCGGCCATTCCCGAGGTGCTGGAGCGTCTGGACGCGGTGCTGACCCACCCGGTGTTCAATCGCTATCACAGCGAAACCGAGATGCTGCGCTACCTGCGCCGCCTCGAAGGCCGGGACATTGCCCTGAACCAATCCATGATTCCGCTTGGCTCCTGCACCATGAAGCTCAACGCCACCGCGGAGATGATTCCTGTCACCTGGCCGGAATTCGGGCAACTGCATCCCTTTGCGCCCATGAATCAGGCCCAGGGCTATAAGCGACTGTTTGAAGACCTGCAGCAGATGCTCGAGGCCTGTACCGGCTACGATGCCATCAGCCTGCAACCCAACGCCGGCTCCCAGGGCGAGTACGCCGGTCTCGTGGCGATCAAGAAATACTTTGAGAGCAAGGGTGAAACCGAGCGCTCCATCTGCCTGATTCCCGCCTCGGCCCACGGCACCAACCCGGCCTCTGCCCAGATGGTGGGCATGCAGGTCAAAGTGGTCAGCTGCGACAAAGACGGCAACGTCGATATGGCGGACCTCAAGGCCAAGGTGGACGAGTTCGGCACCCGCATCGCCGCCATCATGATCACCTACCCCTCCACCCACGGGGTGTTTGAGGAGAGCGTGACCGAATTGTGCGAGCTGATCCACAGCATCGGCGCCCAGGTGTATATCGACGGTGCCAACATGAACGCTCTGGTGGGCCTGGCCGCGTTCGGTCAGTTCGGCGGCGACGTATCGCACCTGAACCTGCACAAAACCTTCTGCATTCCCCACGGCGGCGGTGGCCCAGGCATGGGCCCCATCGGCGTGGCCCAACATCTGGCGCCCTTCCTGCCCGGTCACCCGGTCCAGGGCGTGCCCGACACCGACCCGGCCAACGGCACCATCAGCGCCGCCCCCTGGGGCTCCGCCAGCATCCTGCCGATCAGCTGGATGTACATCAAAATGATGGGCAAAAACGGCATGCGCCAGGCCAGCGAATACGCCATCCTGAACGCCAACTACATCGCCAGACAGCTGAGTGGCCACTACCCCATTCTGTACAAGGGCAAAAACGGCACCATCGCCCACGAATGCCTGCTGGACCTGCGCCCGCTGAAAGAAGCCAGTGGCGTTACCGAGGAAGACATCGCCAAGCGCCTGATGGACTTCGGTTTCCACGCCCCCACCATGTCCTTCCCGGTGGCCGGCACCTTGATGATCGAGCCGACCGAATCCGAGTCCAAAGAAGAGCTGGACCGCTTTATCGAAGCCATGATCACCATCCGCAAGGAAATCGCCCAGATCGAAAGCGGCGAATACACCGTGGAACAGAGCCCGCTGCGCAATGCACCGCACACGCAGGACGACGTGATGGATGAGAACTGGGATCGCCCCTACAGCCGAGACACAGCTTCACGCCCAGCAAGCTGGCTGAGAGAGCACAAGGTGTGGCCGACGGTGAACCGCATTGATAATGTGTTCGGGGACCGGAATCTTGTTTGTTCTTGCCCGAGTATTGAGGATTATCGGTGAATGCGCGTAAACTGTTATGCTTTATCGATAATCCAAAGTGATATTCTGACGGCAAAGTAACAATGGAAGCAAAGCTGGATCTTACCACCCTAGCGAACGCTGTCTCACGACTGGAGGAGGGTCTTGCCCGCTACCAACAAGATACCTCCGACACCCAGATTAGAGACGGGCTGATTCAACGCTTTGAGTTCACCTACGAAATCAGTCACAAAATGCTCAAGCGGTATCTGGAAATGACGTCCGCCACTCCTGAGCAGTTTGACGCAATGCCGTTTCAGGATCTGATCCGGACAGGTAATGAGGCCGGTTTGTTACGAAGTGACTGGCCAACGTGGCGTCGCTATCGAGAGCTTAGAGCCAAAACCAGCCACACCTACAGCGAAGATGTCGCGCTCATCGTAGTCGCGGAGATACCCGACTTTCTCCTGGAAGCTCGCCATCTGCTGAACGAATTGCAAAAGCGAAACGTATGAGTCAGGTTCCCAGCGGTCTCCGCGTCACCCCGAGCGAATGGCACCTGATCGAAGATATTCTAAGTCGGCACCTGGCCAGTACGCGGGTACTCGCCTTCGGTTCCCGTGCGACCGGAAAGCCAAAACCCTACTCCGACCTCGACTTGGCCATTGTCAGCGAAAAGCCCGTTCCGATCGATACGCTGGCCAGGCTATCAGAAGCGTTCTCCGAGTCCGACCTTCCATGGAAAGTAGATGTCCTGGACTATTCAATGACGGATGAGTCGTTTCAGCGCATCATTCAACGAGACGGTATTCCGTTGCGCTAATAACCCTGCACCTCCGGAACATCAGGTTTTAAATACACTTTTACTTCTCAAGCAAATTGTTCAAGTGAACCCCTCAACCTTCGGAGAACTTTCTCGCGTAGAGCACCAATACGAACCGCTGAGCACCATAACTCGTCACCTTTCAAAGATCCAATTTAAGAAAGAGCCAGAACAACCTGCTCAAAGCAAATTTCTATCCAGCCTGCCCCCAGCTACCCATACAATTAGGGGAGTGAAAAGTCATATTCACCGGAAAACACACAGAGCGTCGATAATTTTTACACCCATCAAGAAGAATGCCTATAACCAATTGATTTTTATAGCCCTGGAACAGTTTTTGCCGCTCAGAGAGATGATGGTTCGGGGGCCTTAAATGAAACAGTTAATAAAGCTATTCCAAGCTGGATTCATAGCACTGGTATTGTCTGCCTGTGGCAGTGAGGGTGGGACATCTTCACCTACTCCCGAGTCAACCTTTGAGGATCAGTCTGAGACGGAGACCGATACACCGACAGATGATCCAGAGCCGAATAATCCATCTGAAGAACCTCCTCCCGAGCAAGAGGTGCTCGTCTATCATATTGGGGGAACATCCGTTGGGATTGATAACCTCGACGAACCCGTCATTCTTCAGATTAATGACAGCGAAAATGTCGAAATATTCTCTGATGGGTCCTTTATGTTCCCTACGGGGCTACCTGAGGGCACCGAGTACAAGGTATCAATAACTGCGGCTCCTCTGTCGCCTGGAGGACTACCGCGTTGCTCACTTATGGGATCTCAAGGACTTACGCAGAACGGTTCAGGCAATGTCCTTAACTTGCGCTGCATTTCTAATTTTTTTGCAGAAGGCGAATTCTCAGAAGACGGATTAACTCTATCCTGGACTAGTATCGAAGCGCCCCACTATGCCGCCTACGCAATGCCGGTAGGTATATCCGACACATCGAATTATGCTGCTTACCCGGACGCAGAAATGGTCCCAAATGTCAGCATCGCCCTGAAGACACTGGAGAATTTCAACCTGGGAGAGAAAGATTTTATCATTGAAGCGGATTTTGGAGATGGTCATAGGTTTAGGACTGACCCCATTACGGAGTTGAACGCTACGCCTTTGGGAGGAATCATCTATTCAGATCAGTTACTAAACGAGAACCAATCCCCCTACAAGGCCTACGAAGATGTTCAGGTAGCTCATAACACCACCGTAAATATCCAACCAGGAGTTAACTTAGAAGGCGACAACAGAAATTTTTCCGTATTTGGTATATTCAAGGTAGAAGGCGCCCCAAACAACAATGTGCGTATCAACAATCTCCATATAGTCCCGGGAAATAATTCGACTTCAGATCCTCCCTTCAAGATCGATTTAACATTTTTGTCACTGCGTGGTGGCAGCTTGTATTACCCAACCGGTAATGCGATTTACGGGACATTGATACTAACCGACTCGGTCATAGAGGGCATCCCTTACGTTCACCTCTGGTATCCAGTAGATGATGTAACTATAGCTCGCAACATATTCATAGATACTGGAGGATTATCAATAGGCCTTTCTACCGGAGTGAACGCAACAGTCGAGAATAATGTGTTTATTCGTAATCAAGGATCTTCAACCTCTTCCGGCTACGCAGTACAAAGCTGGGCCACATATGACTCCTCTGTTCTTACAGTATCGAAAAACAGCTTTCTAAGCACGGACCGAATAGCAGTGGAGTTGCGTCCCGGACACAGCAACGCTTCCATGGATGCGCGGGAAAACTACTGGGGAACAACAGATGAAGGTATCATCGAGTCGATGATCTATGACATCAATGACGACCTGTCAGCTACCGACCAAATCCCATACACTCCCTATCTTTCCGAACCTCACCCGGATACCCCAGCCACAGAATCAGAGTAATTGAGCCGTCATGTTCACTGGATATCCGGGATTATCAGACCATTACGACAGATCAAGGAAGCGTGGCGCCCAAAAAAGCCGGATTGATCGGACAGTTCTTTTCCAACGGAATGGACCTACGACGGTGCCCGGTGAGAACATTCGGTCTGTGATGGATAATGGCGGCTATAACCTCATCTGGCCGAACCTTCTGGCTCGGCACTGCGGGCAATTTCAACGTCTTGCGCCACCTCATCCCGAACCAGGGCCCAATGAAAGAGATTATCGTCATTGGCCTCGAAGAAGTTGTGGTTGTAGTGGGTCAGCGGCATGTCGCGGTAAATCGGCCGGGTGATCGCCACCACCTGGTCCCAGTGCGCGAGGGCCTGCTGTAAATGCCGGATAGCCACCTGCTGCTGTTCGTCATCACCGTACAGACGGTAACGGTGTAGCGCCACGGCGCCTTTCAGCTTCTCCGCAAGATGCAGACCGAGATGGGCCCAGGTTTTGACGTCGGCCACTTCGTACATGAGCGAGGCATTGCCCTCGGTATCAATACCTTCTACCAGCCGAAGCGCCTCGCGATTGTCGCGCTCAAGCTGCTCGGCCAGAATCGGCGGAGTAATGCGGTCAACGCCGAAAGAGCCGCCTTCGTGCATCGTCTCTACGAAATCCGCCACCGAGACATAATCCGGGTCCATGGTGGGATGGTCGATAAGGTGGTCAACCGAAATATAACGGGTGTAGTCGCCCTGCAGCGCCAGAAAGCCCTCGCTGTAGAGGGTGAAATCCCAGCGCGAGTCATACAGCGAGGCCAGCCGCAACTGGGTGGATGAGGCCAGAGAGTAAGCGTTCAACAGGTTATCTCCCTTGGCCCCGTACCGGCGGTTGAATGCCGCCTGAAACACCGAGTCGGGCGTTTCAGGATCGTAAAGCAGACGGCCCCAAAGCTGATAGAACAACCACTGGCGCTCGAAGGCCCAGTTCCAGTCGACCGGCTCGTCCACCGCGGTGAAGTAATCGAGCGCCGGGATGTAGGTTTCCGAGCCGACAAAATAACCGCCCACATAGTCCGCCGCGCCATTCAGAGCGATATGTTGACGAATGAAATCGGGCACGCCCCAGCGCAGGGCAAAGAAGTCTTCGTTGCGTGCCTGCCAGGTGACCTTGTAGTTTTTGGGCGTCGGTTTGAAATAAGTGTCGCCCAGCTTGCCGCCGTGGACCTTCACCAGCTCCGGTGTGGAATGGGCATGGGACCAATTGAACTTCATTTCCACCCAGATCGGGCCATCGAAGCGATCCTCCAGCTTCTCCATCGCATCGCGGGTCACCACTTCCACACTCTTGCTGACGCCCGGCTCCGAACCGGTTCCCGAGGAAAAAGGGACGCGGTGAATGAGTTTCACGGGGCGATCAGCGTCCAGCATCCCCGCGATCAACACATCATCCATCCACTTCTGGCGCTCAAGAGGCGTCATGCCAGCCATGCCTTCACCGTGGGAAATACCAAACCCATCCAGGTTGGGATACTCCTCCAGCACCTGGGTCACGCTTTCGCGCAGATAACGCCGCACGATCTCAGAGGTATCGCCTTCCACATAGTAGTGTGGATAAAAGTTCTGCTCCGCGACGGAGTGGGCCTCGGCAAATTCCCGGCTGACAAAAATGCTCCAGTGGACCAGGTAGGTGTCCAACCCACGCTCCTTTGCCATCCGGAAGATCTCGCGGTAGAGACGCTGCCACTGGGCGAATTCTTTATCGGACCAGGGGCTCGCTTCGGGGAAATTTTTCGGCTGGATCATGAACGTGAAAGGGTGCAGATTCCACAGGCTGATGGCGTTGAAGCGGTTCGCCACCATCATATCCAGAAACGCCTCCCAATATTCGAGATCCCGGGCCGTGTCGTAGTGCTGGTCCAGCGCTGAGCTGGGCCGGTAGGTTTCCCAGGGCAGATTGTATTTGATCCCGCGAAACGCCAGATTCGGGCTCTGTTCGGTGGCTTCCACCGACGTCAGCGGCGTGCCGTTGCGCAACGTCTCGGCCAGGGCGAGCGCGCCATAGATCAGCCCCCGGTGATCGCCCCCATAGACGCTCGTGACCCTGTCCTCGGGCACAATAGCAAAGGCTTCAGAACCCAGCCTCTCTTCATGCACCGACAGACTGACCAGATGATCGTAACCGCTCCGATCCGAGCCGAGCTCATAGCCCTGCTCTTCCAGGGCCTCACCCAGTTTCCGGGCGGCATAGGCCTCCTGTGGCACCGTCTCGTCGTAGACGAGCGTCACCTCCTGAGCACAGGCTGCGGTAGCGTTCAAAAGAAAGAGGAGCACAAACGAAGGGAACAAGCGTTTTATTGTCATAAGTTTCAACCCTGCAGAACAAGGCTCTACGTTACCCAGCCCACAGCATATAGTCAATAGAACCACTTGGATGGCGCTCAGGGTTTGCATCCATTCAACGAAGCTCGCGACGCAAAGGCTGCCAACGCCAGTAGGTAAAGCAACGCCATAACCATTCGACGGGACCGTAGCGAAAGTGCTTTAACCACCAGTGACTGCTGACTACTTGCAGCGCAAAAAACACCACAACCAGCGCTGGGTGCCAGATTCTGGGCACTTGTCCCCAGAGTCCCAACCCATAGCCATAGAAGACTGTGGTCCAAACCAAGGATTGCAACAGGTACTGACTGAGCGCCATGCGACCCACTGGTGCCAACCAGCGGAGTGTTGAGGCATTCAGTACCACCACCGCCAGATAACCGAGTGGTAAAACCACACCGGCCACCGACGCTAACCATGCCCCCACGAGAGAGAACTGATCCAGTAGAGCAATATCGCCACGATACATAAGAGCGGCGGCCAAAGCCGACAAAACCAGCCCTGAAGGAAAACCCACGATCGCCCAGGACCGCAAAAACCGGCGATGCCTGTGGAGATCAATCACTCGGCGTGATACAGCCAGCCAACGGCCCAGCAGAAAATAAGCTATCACCGTGGGGAACACGAGGATTTCGTCAGAAGACACGTAGCTCAGGTAGCCGTTGATGCGTTCGCGTGTCACCTCGATGTAACTGCCGTCACTGTATACCGCGCGAGCCCGCTCAACATCCGCTAGCAACTCGGCTTTCTCTTGCACAAGATCTTCACGCATATCGTTCATTGAGGAGGGGTCAATGAACGATGACAGCGCCAATACACCGATTAGCAAAAACGGTATTCCTATTGGCACCAGGGCCCATTTCCACAATCGCTGCACCGGTGTCCGCCGAAACAGCACAAGCATCACCGCCGCACATACGGCATAAACCAATAAAATATCACCAGACCAGACAAAAGCCACATGCAGCAGCCCGATGAAAGCCAACATCAATAAGCGACGGCAATACGTTGTCCAGAAGCGGGTATCCCTGACGTCTGCACGTTCAGCCATCAATGTAAAGCTGACACCAAACAACAGGGCAAATAAAGGGTAAAATTTGCCTTCCGCCAACCAACTGATCAACCAGTCAACGGTGAGGTTGGTGTCGGTGAGAGACGGGTCATACCCCAGATATATTGCTTGGAGAGGTCGAGTAAACCATTGAAAGTTGACCAATAAGATACCGAATAAAGCAAAGCCACGTAAAATGTCCAAGTGAACCAAGCGTTCGGATTCTTCAGTGGGGCCCATAGGGTGTGGCTGCATCTTATCCTCCTTGTTAATTATTCGAGTCAAACTCTGTCCGACCCAATATAGCGTATCTTCCGATCTATCACCAAGCCGGGTGGAGCGCCATGAGGAGTCTCTCGATCCGGCGTCCGGCGGAGGGGACATCCAGGTTTGAGGGCCTGTCCAACAGGGAAACAGTGGTTTCTGGACAACTCGCCACTCAGCTCAATAATTACCAGCATATTGCATATTGAGTCAATTTACGTCTATAGTGATCACTTTGTTGCCATAAGGCGTTCTGCGACGTCCTCCGGAACGCCAACCTCCAATAAAGAGACACTGTCCATGCCTAACAAGGGAATCCTCCGAATCGTCGCGCAGCTCGCGATACTCCTGCTTTCACTGCCCTGCTTCGCCGAGGAGCTGCACCCCCAGACCCTCTTTATTGCCGGGGACTCCACGGCGGCGTCCTACCAGAACAAGGACCACCAGGGCTGGGGCGCCACCCTGCAGAGCTTTCTGGATGAGGACAAAGTGGTCGTGGATAACCGGGCGCGGGGCGGTCGGAGCAGCCGGACGTTTATTACCGAAGGGTTGTGGCAGTCTCTGATCGAGGACGTCAAGCCCGGCGATCTGGTGTTGATCCAGTTCGGGCATAACGATGCCGGGGCGATCAATGATGACAGCCGGGCGCGGGGCTCCCTGCCCGGACTGAGCGACGAACGGACCGAGATTACCAATCAGGTGACCGGCAAGAACGAAACGGTGTATACCTTTGGGCACTACATTCGCCAGATGGTGGCGGACGTGAAAGCCAAGGACGCCACGCCGATCCTTTTGTCGATGACGGTCCGTAACCGGTGGGAAAATGACCGTGTTGAGCGTCGCCACGGCCAGTACGGTTACTGGATGCGCCAGCTCGCCTGGGCGCTGGACACACCGTTTATCGATGTGACCAACCCGGTGGCCGACAAGCTGGACCGCCTGGGCGCCGAGCGGGTGGCGGAACTCTACCCGAAGGACCACACCCATTTTAACGAGGCGGGCGCCGAGCTTCACGTCGAGACCATCGTATCGGCGCTGAAGGGGCTGCGTCCCACCCTGGCGGCGGAGCTGTATTCCGCTAAAGGCCGCAAAGTGATGGCCTACGACTGGACGTTTCTGCGCCTGCCGGTAATCGCCCACCCCGGGAAGACCAGCATTTTTATGGTCGGCGACTCCACCGTGCGCAACGGTTGGGGCGATGGCGCCGGTGGTCAGTGGGGTTGGGGTGATTTCATTGACGATTATCTGAGCGCCGAGGACTACAACTTTGTCAATCGCGCCATCGGCGGTTTCAGCAGCCGGACTTTTGTAACCGGCGGCCACTGGGAGCGAACCCTGAACATGGCGCGCCCCGGTGATTATGTGGTGATCCAGTTTGGTCACAATGACTCCGCTCCACTCAATGATAAAGAGCGGGCACGGGGCACCATCAAGGGGGTCGGTGCCGCCGAGCAGGACATCGACAACCTTCTGACCGGCCAGCCTGAAACGGTTCACACCTACGGCTGGTACCTGCGCAAAATGATTGGCGAGGCCTATGCCCGAGGTGTGACTCCCATCCTCGCCACCCCGGTGCCCCGGAAAATCTGGGACGACAGCGGTGAGCGGATTGCCCGCCCGGACGACAGTTACCCTCAGTGGGCCCGACAGGTCGCCGCGGAAAGCGGCGTCGCGCTGATCGATCTGCACGAATGGGTCGCCGAACGTTATGACGAGCTGGGGCCGGAAAAAGTCGAAGCCTTTTTTGCCGACAAACACACCCACACGTCCCGCGAAGGGGCCCAACTGAATGCCAAAGTGGTCGCCCAGGGGCTTGAAGGCATTCTGTAGCGACATCTCCAAACACCGAACAGATCAACCACAGGAAGACGTTTTATGCTGAATTTGGGCCTGAGAGCACACGACTATGGTCAGGGTACACCCGCGGAGATTGCGGCAAAGCTCGGTCAATACGATGTCTCCTGCGTGCAGCTCGCACCCGCCAAGTCGTTTCCCGTCCTGACGGAACAGCCCGGACAACTGACCCCCGGGTTCGCCAACCACGTGCGCGATGTCTTTGCCGCACAGGGGATCAACATCGCCGTACTGGGTTGCTATATCAACCCGACTCACCCGGACCCCGACGCCAAAGAACAGGCGCTGCAGCGCTTCGAAGAACACCTGCGCTTTGCCCGGGATTTCGGCTGCGCTATTGTCGGCACCGAGACCGGCTCCAAGAACGGCGATTGTAGCTATCACCCCGACAGCCGGAAAGAAAGCTCGTTTCTGGAGTTGGTCGATTCCGTCCGACGCCTGGCCGATACCGCCGAGAAATACGGCACCATTGTGGGTATTGAAGGCGTGGCACACCATCATACGGTACACAGCTACGAGAAAATGGTAAGAATGCTGGAGCTGGTGGACTCACCCAATGTTCAGGTCATTTACGACCCGGTGAACTTTTTCCCGCTGGACCAGTGCCACCAACAGCAGTCGTTGATGGACGAAGCCTTCAGACTGTTCGGAGACCGAATCGTCGCGATACACAGCAAGGACTTCGTGATCAAGGATGGAATGAAGGAAGGAGACCTGCCTTCCGGCACCGGCGAAATGGATCACCGCTATCTGATGTCATTGATTCAGAAAATCAAACCCGGCATCCATACCATTCTCGAGAGCACCAATCCTGAGAACGTCCAGGGTATTCTGGAGCGTTTGCGTCAGTCGGCCAAGTAGCCCACGGAGGCTTCTACCATGCATCAACCCATTAGAAAAATAACCACTGAAATTATCTCCAACCGATTCTTCAGGGGTTTCGCACTCAGCGTCCTGTGCCTGTCAGGCTCTCAGGCCACCGCTCAAACCGGTGACACGGCGGGCCCGCTTCACCTGCTTCCCGCCGAGTATCCAACCCCTTATGGAGCCCCGGAAGTGGAGAGCATCAAGGCGGTTCTGGATCGGGTCCATGCCTTTCTGGATGAGAACTCGGCCTCGATCATTGTGGATGCCGATACGGGAAAGGTAATTACGGATCCCGAAGCCATTAAAGGAAACATTGCCCTCGGCGAGGGCGCCTTCCACATCACCGGCTATGAGTGGGGCGTCACCTACGCCGGCATGCTGCTGGCTTCCGAGGCGACGGGAGAACCCTATTATGCAGATTACACCAACACCCGCCTGAAACTGATTGCCGATATTGCCGCGAACCATGGCGCGGACGACCCGAGGCGCTCTCCGATTCGCAGTGTGCTGAATCCCGATTCGCTCGATGACTCCGGTTCCCTGGCCGCCGCTATGATCAAGGCAAAAATGAACGGCCTGGATGCTCCGGTAGAGCCGCTGATCAGCAACTTTCTCGAGTACATCAGTGAGGAGCAATTTCGCCTTGACGATGGCACCCTGGCCCGCAACCGCCCCCAGGACAACACGCTCTGGCTGGATGACCTCTTTATGAGCGTTCCTGCGCTGGCTCAAATGGGGCACTACTCCGGAGAACGCCGATACTTTGATGATGCGGTAAAGCAGATAGAGCAGTTTTCAGAGAGGATGTTCAACGAAGACCAGGGACTCTATATGCACGGCTGGGTGCAGGGCATGGAAGATCACCCGGAGTTCTACTGGGGGAGAGCCAACGGCTGGGCCGTGATGGCCATGGTAGAGTTGCTGGAGGTCCTACCTGAGGATCACCCCGGCTACGCCGGTGTACTGGATCAACTGAGAGCGCATATCAGAGGGCTTGTTCAATATCAGGACGGAACCGGCTTATGGCATCAGTTGCTCGACCGAAATGATACTTACCTGGAAACGTCCGCCACGGCGATCTTCGCTTACTCCATGGCGCGAGCCATCAACCGGGGCTACATCGACAAAAAAGCCTACTCTCCGGCAGTACTCCTTGCCTGGAACGCGGTTGCAACACAGGTCAATGATGCCGGTCAGGTCGAGGGGACTTGCGTTGGCACCGGCATGGGCTTTGACCCGGCCTTTTACTATTACAGACCGGTTCATCTATACGCCGCGCACGGCTACGGACCCGTTCTGCTGGCCGGTGCCGAAGTCATCCTGACGCTCAAGGACAACGAATTCGAAATTAACGATAGCTCTTTGCAACTCAAGGAGTAACGCTTCCGCCGGAGCGCTCAGTTACCCTCCGGCTTCTCGAGCTGAAACACCGGACTTGCCGGGATGCTGACCGCACTCGGGGAGTCCGGCTCGGCAGGATCAAACGGGAGCACATCGTCACGCAAGTGATTGGCCAGTCCCGGCACCTTTTTCCGAATCTCTTCTACGACAGCGCGAGCCAGCTGGTAAGCGCCGTAGGGATTGTGGTGTGTATCGTCTTTCAGCGCCCGCTTCTGATTGGGAAAAGTATTGGCCGGATAATGTACAAAAGCCTTTTTGGAACCTGATTCTCCCAAAGCAGCGTAAAGCGCCAGGCTCATCTCGTGAAGATCGATAACCGGTACGCCCTGCTCTTCTCCGACCTGACGCACCGCTGTGGCGAAGTCGGTGAGGGTTTCACTGGGCTTTCCTTCACTCCAGCGGCGACGCTCCATGGGTGTAACCAACACGGGAATACCGCCCTTGCCCCGTACCGCCTGAATGTACTCGCGTAAATCTTCGGCGTATGTGGTGAAAGGGCCGGCGCCCTCGCTCTGGTCTTTCTGGTCATTGTGGCCGAACTGAATCAACAGGTAATCCCCGCGTTTCATGGTACTCAGGACTTTCTCCAGCCGGTTCTCCGATTCGAAGCTGAACAGAGCCCGCCCCGACTCGGCGTGGTTGGCAATGGCCACACCCGGCGTAAAGAAAGCGGGCAACATCTGCCCCCAGCCGGCCCAGGGCTCATTGCGTTGATCCGTGACGGTCGAGTCCCCGGCCACGAAGACGGTAGTGGCCTCCGGTGCCGGTTGAATCGTCATTGCCGACACCGCCGCCGGACTGCCCAGAAATTCGATGGTCAGATGCTCATCCCAGTGCGCGATCATTGGTGGGCCTTGTTCGCGCGAGTTCAAGAAAAGACGGCGGTCCTCTTCCAATGCCGGACCCCTTCGATTGACGGTGAAGGTCGCCCTCGCCTGCTCTCCGGCTTTGGTCGGGACGGGACGCAATATCAAGCGGCGTGCCTCGGCTTTTACGGTCGTCTCCGCGGCGGAATCGGGTGAACCTAACAGGAGCGTTACCTCATAATTTCCTTCGGGTACGTCGATCGCAAAAGTAAATGCCTCGTCGGACACACAGGCATCGCCTCGCAGCGCCTCTGTCCCAGGCGCTGCCACGGTACACTCAGGCGTATTGGCACTGGCGAAGCCGTAGCCCCGTTCGGGAGCGTAGCGCGTTTCCGGCCCAATACCGACGTAACCCTCAGCCACAGCGCCGAGACCAAAGTCGAATTTGGGGAGCGGCCGAATCTCGGCCGCCTGCACCATCAAAGGAAACATCAGAGACAACAGTAACGGTCGCAGCCCTTTGGTCGTCCCGTTTGAGCGCGCGGTCATAGCTCGATCATCCATATTAATCCCGCTCCGGAACCTGCTCCGGCGCCTCGTCTCCAATCAATGCCATCACCTGAATCGCGGCAAGCCCGAACTGGGACACCGCATTGGTGGAGACGCCGCGTGCTTCGGTCACCGGGGATAGCACCTCGGGTGGCATGACCGTCCTGGTCGGATAGGGTAATCCGAACACCGGGATACCGGCCCGGCCGCTGAAGAATTCCGCCCAGGCGCGATCGGCCAGCGCCTCATCATTGAGCTTCCAGGCCGAGTAGGCGGTCATCCGCGAATGCGCCTGACCCAGATTCAGATTCCGCTCATAGGGCTGGCCGATGATCTCGGCCTTCTCGTCCCGGGGGGCATTATAAAAGCGCCCATATTGAATAAACGCCTGTTCATACTCCGGCACGTCGAGCAGTTGAATCAGCTCTGCGTTGATTTCGACACCGCCGAACACCATGGACAAATGGGAAACGGACACGCCCTCCCCGATCCGGTGAAACTGACCGGATTCGGGATCAAACGCCGCACTGCCGACCAGCAATCCGTGGTCAAAGTTGCCGACGCTGCGCATCGCGGTGACCAATTTGTCCCGATAGGTCGGCTCGCCGGTGCGCTCCCACTCGGTCAGCCAGGCGGCGGCCACCGAACTCCAGTCGGTCCCCAGGCCCATCATCATGGAATAGGGTTTTCCCGAAAAGTCGGGCGTCGGACGATTGAGTTTGCGCAGCGGAGGCACGTCCAGCAGACGCCGTTCAGCCCCGAGCAGAGAGCGCATAAGATCACCGGTACGTTCATCCGCCGTCAGGAAGTAATAGAAGCGGCGGTTGGCGGGCGTGCTGATGCGCAGTTGTTTGGCGCTGTCGCCCCAGTGCTTGACGTTGTGGCGGGAGCCGAGCCCCTCAAACCGTCCCAGATGGTAAACGTCGACCTCACCGGTGTGGCGGGTCATCGCCTCGGCCATCTGGAAGACGTCGGCACGGCCGGTGCGCAAAAAGGAATACCATAGCCAGATGTCGGGCGAGAGCTCGGAGTTGGCCCAGGCAAAACCGCCCACGTCGTAACGCCAGGTATGCCGGTCGTGATCATAGGTATGCATCACATCGCCGTAGTCCCAGAAGCCGTACCAGTTGTGCTCTTCCACCTGGGTCAGATAGTGGTCCAGATAAAAATCCACCTGATCTTCAATCGCGGCTTTGGCGGGGGTGGAGCGATCCGGCAGATCCCAGAGGGCGGCGCCGAACACGCCGGCCGCTTCATAGTCCTGGGGACGGGCCACCATCTGCGGGGGCTCGGCCAGGGTTCGTGCCATCTCAACGATGGTATGGCGATCCGGTGTGGCCGGTAAAGCCCAAAGGCGCAACTCGCTGGTGCGGGCCACGCCGGTGGCATGGTCAAAGCCCGGTTCGTAATCCTCGTAGGTCACGTTCAAAGCATCGAGCTGCTTCTCGTGCGTATCCAGCCCCATACCATCGTGATAGAAGCGCATATCCATGGCTCGACCGTCGGGGGCCCACAACCACAGGGTGACTTCGGCCTCGTCCGAACGCGCGTTGCGAATATCGAGCTGAGACGAATGACTTTGCCAGAAATCCCGGATACCAAACGCCACGCCGCCCTTCGGGCTACCGATATAACCCAGCCCTCTGGATCGCGTGCCTTCCGCGGAGTCCAGCCAGGACAGGCCCGGCTGGGTACGCTTGCGGATTTCAAACGAATCGGCGGTCAGTTGGGACAGGGTGTAATCACCGAAGGCGGGAATCATCTCGAGACGATCCGACACACTGCTCGCCCATTCACTCAAGGGCGGCGTAGCACGCCCTTCAATCTGCGCCTCACGAACCGCCTTGCCCGGGTCGCGACGCAGGCCGGTGATACCTCGAACGGCTTCACCGAAAAGGCCATCGCCTTCACCGGAAAAGCGCACGTGCCGATCATGCAGCGGGCCGTCCAGCGGCGCATCAAAACGGACGCCCACCCCACGTATAAAACCGGTCTCCTGATCACCATCGTAAATCATGGTGTGCACCATGCGCACCGAATCATCGCCAGCGTAGAAATAAAGACGCACCACAAAGGGAATCCACGCACGTCCGTCTTCGCCAACGTGCTGACCTTCGAGCTTGACCACCGCGCGCACGGGTCCCTCCTGCTCGAGGGTCACCCGGTCGAGCTGTCCAGTGAAGGACTTCACCGTCAATGGTTGCCCCACGTCGGGTTCGGGCTGATTCTGCGACAGAATGACAAGACGACCATCGTTCAGCGTCTGCCGGTTTCCGCGGGTAATGGACTGAATCGGGCGATCACCGGATTTGGCAATCACGGCCTGAATTACACCGGTGTCGACACGGATGGAGCGGTTGTTCTCTACGATCCGCAACGATTGTTCGGACCTGGCCGCTTCACCGGGCCTCAACGTCAGCGCGCCGACATTCAACTCAAGCGGTGCAATCGCATGCCCGGTCCATTTCAGGGAACCATCGGGCCAATAGGCCAATGGCCAACTCTGCACGGGCAACGACGTTCCGGATTCGGATTCAAGGGTGAATCCGCTGGCGGCGTCCACCTCGCCCTGCGGCCAGGGCGTCCCCCAGGTCGCGCCTACCGCGTCGCGGTCCGTACTGTCGTTCAGCCACTGCACCTGCACCTCCGGCTCGGCCTGAGCGGAGCAGGCCGATGACAACAGTGCGGCGGCCAGCAGGGGAAATAATCGGGAATGTTTCATGGTCTCAGGGATCCTGTTATTGGTGTTCTCTCACGGGTTTTGTGTGCATTCGCTAACGACAACTACTGATTGATTGCCACGGAAATGTCGCTCAGGCTGCTTCCGGCCAACCTCACGTACAGTGCGCCCGATTCATCATCGAAGTACCAACCGGCTTGAGGCTGACTTGTCTCGTACTCAACGGAGGAGCCAAAGGCACGGAGCGTACTGGACGCCTCTTCAACGGATTCCGGAGGGCCGTCACGGCGAATTTTCAGTGTGTAGGAACGTTCGGCCAAGTCATAGTCGCCACGAGGGGCCTCAATACGAATCAGGGTTCGATCCGGCTCGGCGTTGACGGTGACGTCGGTGATCGCGTAGTCACCCGACAGGTACGCCTTGGTTTTACCATCATCATCGTAAATCGGGTACGAGGACTCGCCACCGGGAAATATTTCCAGAGTAAGGGTATCCGCCGTTTCCCGGCCCAGATTCATCACTCTCTGTTGAGGAAGAATGCCACCGGCTTTGACGAAGATGGGCAACTGGTCCAGCGGGGTGACAATGTTGTGATAGCGCTTGCCCTCATAGGGCTCACCACTCCAGTAGTCATACCAGGTACCTTCGGGTAGATAGACCACCCGCGTTTGCGCGCCCTTGGTGGTCACCGGGGCAATCAGCAGATTGCGGCCAAACAGATACTGGTCATCAATGTCGTGGGTATTCTCATCCTCCTGGTGCTCCAGTACCAACGCCCGCATCATGGGCATACCGGTCCGGTGCATCTGGTAGGCTTCGCTGTAGATATAGGGAATAAACCGGTAACGCATGCGATCGTACTGCTTGAAAATCCGCTCAGCCTCTTCCCCATAACGCCAGGGCTCCTTGTAACCGGGGTGATCCATTCCGAACAGATGCGCGATGGGGCTGAAGAGCCCAAACTGGGTCCAGCGGATATAGAGCTCGGGATCCGGGTCGTGCTCGAACCCGCCCATATTGTGCGACCAGTAGCCAACCCCGGACAGGCCCATATTGAGCCCGGCGCGAATGACCGGCTTGAAGTACTGCCACTCGCTCGGCCAGTCGCCCGCCCAGAGATAGGGGTAGCGTTGAATACCGGCGTAGCCTTCCCGCGTCAGGTTGAAACCGCGCATCTGATTGTGTTCACTGAATTTCTCAAACGGCGCCTTGGCATAGGCCAATGGAAAGAGATTGTGCAAACGCTCGGCTTCCGGCCCGGTCGGTCCGGTCTTGTCACTCTCATTTGCCTTGCGTCCAAAGGCGCTGCCTTCATCGGTCTTGAAGAACATGGCCCCCTGGGAGGCCACCTTCATGGCGCCGTGCTCCCACCACCAGTCCACCGCCTTCGGGTCAAAGAAGTTGACGAACTCGCCGCTATTATTGGGCTCGGGATAGACCATACCCGCATCCCGTGCCTGATCCAGCAGCTTGTACTGTCTGCCATTGTCATAGCGTGGCCGGACGTGAACGCCCACCATGCTGTAACCCATGTCGTAGAGCTGATCGAACATGGTCTCCGGGTCATCAAAGGTTTCACGCCATTCAAAGGTGGTGGCCCCACTGCCGCCCTGCTCACCGAACATCCGCCAGGTGGAATCCAGATGAATGATATCCACCGGGATTTCCTTTTCACGGAATGTCCGCCCCAGTTTGACCACGTAGTCGGTGGAGGTGTGCTTCTCGTAGCCCCAGGTGCCGCCACTGTAGGTCCCGACGTGGAGACCATGAGCCGGTTTGGGTAGCAGCGGTGACTTGCCGGTCACAGCGGTGTATTGATTCAGCAGGGAGGGAAAATCAGCACCTGCCATGAAGTAGTAATCCAGCTCCCCGCCTTCTGCTTCAAATGAGTAAACACCCGGCGTGGAGTGCCCCATATCCCAGTGGGAGGTGTAGGGCGTGTGAAGGAAAATGCCGTAGCCCCGCGTACTCATGAAAAACGGCACCGGGCTGTAGTTGGCTTCCAGAATATTGTAGGCCCCGATGATATGGGGGCGACCCATACCACGCCCGACGGTCAGCTCCAGTTGTTTGCCCCGCTGGTTGATAAAGTCCATCCGCTGGCCAAAGCCGAACACCTGCTCATTGTCTTGCAGCTTTTTATGAACCGAAACGCCCGCCGTTTTCTGAACCATACCCCCTGCTTCAATCCGCTCGGTGGACAACAGGGTTCCGTCAGAAGCATAGAACTCCAGTCGCAATGGCGACTTATACACACGGACGAGCAACTGCTCTGATTCCAGCTCGTAGAAATCAGTTTCCTCCGCGGTATTGATTACGACGGGCGGCCAATCCTGCCTGGTGACCATCAGTCCGAGCGCCGCGTTCTCGTCAAACTCCCGATCCCAGCTGCTGCGCACACGCACCATGGAGGCGGTACAGAACTCGATCTGAACATCCGCATGCTCGGCGGAGATGAGCACCCTGTTGCCCTCCCTGACGGGCGACGATTGAACCTTACCCGGGCCCAGTGCGTCCCGAGCTGCGGAAGATTCGGGCGACTCAGTCGCCTGTACAAAGGCCGCCAGACACAGGAGTGCCAGTAAGCAGTACTTCATGGGGTTTCCTCGTCAATTATCGCTGGTTATATCGAGGGGTGTGCTTTGCCCCATTATTGCTGGGGCAATTCGTAAACGCGGAAGTTTTTATAGCGGAACTGAGTCCATTTCATCTGTCGGAAGCCGATTTTCCCACCTCCCAGGGCGCCGCCCGTATCGACACCGTCGACCACCGGGGCATTATCCGTATAGTCGATCACCTTTCGATCGTCGATGTACAGTCGAATTCGCTCGCCCTCTTTCACCAGGGTGATTTCATGCTCTTGCATGGATTCGGTCGGAATGCCGACCTCCCCTTTCTGCAACAGGCTGAAGGTATTGTTCTTGCGCAAGTTGGCATGGCCCCGGCCCGGGTTATGGGCGGCGTTGGCATAGTAGGAGATGTGGTAGCTTTTGATCTCGCCTTCGGTGTACTGGGTAAAGGTGCCATCCCTTTCCGGTAACTCGGGTGAAAAGATGTCCTGGCCATCGACACCGCGTGCGGCAAAAAAGACGATCACCAGTCCCGCTTCGTCATCCAGGTTCTGTGCATCCCAGCGGGCGATAAAGCTTTCCGGGAAATCCTCGGGACACCAGAATACGTGATGGCCCTGCTCGCCCGGGCTGTGCATTTCCATCCATCCGTCCACGAAGGCGATTTCACCCGGGCCTTCCATTACCCAGTCGGCCACCGACTCGGAATCGCCGAAGCTGACCTCGTAAAGCAATGGACCCGGCTCGGTCAGAGAATCCGCCGTGGGATTGGCCTTGCGCTCGGACGACACCATGGAACAGCCTGCCACCACGCACGCCAGTAGCAGTGTCACCCATAAAGACCGTGGTCTGTTGCTCATAGAGGCCTCGCTATTCCAGGTGGAAGACGTTCTTGAGTGGCGTAGATACCGGGCTGTTGTCGGCTTCGGTATCCATGATATCTGCCATGTAAGCCCACCACTGCTTCATGATGTCGGTGTGGGGCAACTCGTTCATACCATGATCATCCGTGCGCTTGAGTACTCCAAACAACTGCAGCGTCTCCGGGTGCAGAAAGATGGAGTAATCCGAAACACCGGCGGCCTTGAGCTGAGCCACCAGCTTGGGCCAGATTTCGTCGTGACGCTTCTCATACTCCTGCTCGCAGCCCGGCTTCAGCTGCATGACGAAGGCTATTTTTTCCATGGTCGAGTGACTCCAGAATGGCACTCGGCCTACCTCCGACGGAGGCAGGCAGAGCGAGGGACAATCAGATGTAATAGTTCATGTATTCGACCAACAGCAGGATGGCCATGGACTGACCATAGGGCATGGAGGTAAGCGGGATATCCCGGTAACCCTGCAGGTCATCAAAAACCGGCGTGCCGAACGACACCTGCTGGAGCTCGCCGTCCGCACTGATATTATCCAGCACGGCTTTGACCGCTTTGAGGCCAACCGCTTCGTATTTTTTGTCGAGATAGCCTTTGCGAATGCCTTTCAGAATGCCGTAGGCAAACCCGGCGGCGGCCGAGGCTTCGAGGTAGGAGTCGGGATCATCCAACAGGGTGTGCCACAGGCCGTCTTTGTGCTGGGTTTCCTCCAGCGCTTTGACCTGGGCTTCCAGGGTTTCCTCCAGGAATAGGCGCAGACCGTCGGTCTTCGGCAGGTCGAGTAGTTCAATAAACTCGGGAATGGAAATGGTGACCCAACTGTTGCCACGTGCCCACAGGGCATTGGCAAAGTTGTGGTTGCCGTCAAAGGTCCAGCCGTGGAACCAGAGGCCGGTCTTGCGATCCGCCAGGTATTTAACGTGCAACATGAATTGCCGCTTGGCTTCTTCCACATAGTGGGGACGATCCAGCAACAATCCGATTTTGGCCAGCGGCATGACACTCATCATCAACGTATCGTCCCACAACTGCTGATCGTTCACCGAGTTGTAGACAATATGCTGAAGACCATTTTCCCGGGTCCGGGGCATATCCCGCATGACCCACTCCGCCCAGACATCCAGGTACGGAAGATGGCTGCGCTCTCCGGTGCGTTCATGCATATAGGCGAGGGTCAGGAACGGGGACATGGTGTTCACGTTCTTGGTGGGCGTACCTTCCTTGAGCCGGTCGCTAAACCAGTCTTCAATGATCTTTCTGGGCTTTTCGTCGCCGGTAATGTCCCAGTACTTCATCAAGCCGTAGAGGCCAATGCCGTGGGTCCACTCCCAGCCGGCCCAGCCCTTGGTATCAATCACCCGGCCATCGTCGAGCTTGAGCAGGAACTCACCGGTTTCATCTTTGATGTTGACCAGATTATCGATCAGCTTATCGATGGTGTTCCGGACCTGGGCGTATTCGATGTTATGTGCAACAGTTGGCATACTTCTTAAAACCTCTAGCGTATGAATCAAACAAAACGTATCCGGTATTATAGCTCGTCGGCGATCAGCGCCAGGTTCTGGATGGCGGCCAGTCCCCATTGCGATGCATCATTGGTCGATAGCCAGGGCGCTTCCACCACCGGGTTGAGTACCTGAGGGGGTTTCACCTCCAGAATCGCCTGAAAATCACCGGTCCACTGGCGAGCAAATTCTTGCGGTAACTGAAATTCCTGCCAGGCGCGTTTCGCCAGCCTGGCGTCGCCTTCCTGAGCAGCCGCGTAGGCGGTCAAGCGCGAATGCGGTGCTTCCAGATGCGTGCCAAAGGCACGCCCTACCGCCGCCACCTTCTGCTCATCACTGGCATTGTACAGGCGGCAGTAGCGCAACCAGGCCGCCTTGTACTCGGGCACATCGAGCAGTTGAATCAGCTCGGCATTGATTTCCACCAGCCCGAATACAGAACTCAGATGTGAACCTTCAATGTCACCTTCCGGAGGCGCCAGGAGTTCTTTCGTGTCGGCATCAAAGCCATAGGTACCCGCAAAGAAGCCGTCGGGATGACCGCCGATCGTGCGCATGGCGCTTACCAGTCGATCCCGGTACTGGTCATCACCGGTCCTTTCCCAGGCGGTGAGCCAGTTGGCCGCGACCGAACCCCAGTCGGTGCCCACCTGCAATCGATCCGGGCCCGGCACCGGCTCGCGATTCGGGAGCTTTCTGGTGGGATCGACGCGGCGCAAGGCTTCCCCGGCATCAATCACTTCATCGAGTACATCCGCCGTCCGGTCATCCCCGGTGAGGAAATAGTGGAATCGTCGGTAGGCGGCGGTACTGACGCGAAGTTGCTTGGCGCTACAGCCCCAGTGCTGGACGTTGTGTCGAGTGCCCAGCCCTCTATATTGTCCGAGGTGATAGATGTCGACATCCCGGGTATGCCGGGTCATCGCTTCGGCCAACCGGAAGGTGTCGGGATCGCCGCTGCGCAGGAAGGAGTACCACAGCCACAAATCCGGTGAAAGCTCGGAATTGTCCCAGGCGTATCCACCGATGTCGTAGCGCCACACATGGCGGTCGACATCGTAAGTGTGCATCACATCGCCGTAATCCCAGAAACCGTACCAGTGGTGCTGATCCACCTGCCGACAGTAATGCTCAACCTGCCAGGCCAGGCGGTCTTCGATCTGTTTTTTCCGGGTCGTGGAGCGATCCGGCAGGCTCCAGAGGGCACCAAAGACACCGGATTGCAGATAGTCCTCAGGGGCGGCAACCACCTGCGCGGGTTTGCTGATTTCCTTCGCCCAGTTCACGGTCTCCGTGCGCGACGGCGTCGAGGACAGCACACACAGGACAAAGTCCGTGGTCCGCGCCACACCGTAGGCGGTATCAAATCCGGGCTCGTAATCTTCGTAGGTGATTTTAAGCGCATCCAACTGCTGCTCGTAGGTCTCCTGCCCCATGCCGTCGTGGTAAAAACGCACGTCCATGGGTGGCGCTTCGGGCGACCAGAACCAGAGCGTAGCTTCCGCCACGTCGCGACCGGCGTTGCGAATATCCACCTGAACCGGGTGCAGTTGCCAGAAATCCCGCATCCCGAACAGTACGCCGCCGGAGGCTCCGCCTACATACGCCACACCGCTGGCACGGCGGCCCTGATCGGCGTTGATCCAGGCATGACCGCTCTGGGTGCGCTTTTTGATGGTGAAACCGTTGGCATTCAGTTGGGACAGCGTGAAATCATTCCAGACCGGCACATAGTGCAGCAGGCCACTGACCCTCGGGTTCCATTCACTCAAGGGCGGCGTTTTGCGCCCGGCAAGCTGTGCCTCCCGTACGGCTTTGCCCGGGTCCTGACGAAGCCCGGTAATGCCTTTGGGCGACTCGGCCCAGAGGCCGTCATTCTCGCCCACAAAGCGGACATGACGGTCATACACTTCGTCGCGCTGGAGCACGTCAAAGCGTAAACCCAGACCGCGAATAAAATCTTTCTGGTCATCCAGGTCATAGATGAAGGTATGACTGATTCGAAGGGACTCGGCGTCACTGTAAAAGTAGAGTCTGACCGTGAAGGGCAACCATTCTTTTCCGGACTCCGCCTTGTGCTTGCCCTCGATTTTGACAACCGCACGCACCGGGCCTTCCTGTTCGACCGTGACCCGATCCGTTCGGGACTGGAAGGCCTCCACCCGGGAGACGGACTCACTCGGGTCCACCTGATCCTGAACGAGCCCCACCAGGCGAGCGTTACGGGCGACCAAGGCATCACCGCGAGCCATCGAGCCAATCAGAAAATCCCCCGAGGTGGGCACCGAGACCTTGACCCGACCGGTATCGACCTCAATGGCGCCTGCGCCGGATGTCACACGTACAGGACGCTCGGGAGCGGCGTTACGACCTTTGGTCACCTGGAACTGTTTTCCGAGTGTGACGCCCGCCGGCACGGCGTGGGCGGTCCACTTGATGCTGCCATCCGGCCAGTATGCGGTTGGCCAACTCTGCAGGGGCACCCGGCGTCCGTCTTCTGTGTTCAGACGGAGCGCGTCGTTGACGGAGAGCTCACCCACGGCCCAGGGCTGTCCCCAGGTGGTACCGGCGTTGACCGCCGGTTCGTCACCCTCAAGCCAGCTCAAACGACCCGCCTGGCGCGTCGGAACCGAGGAAGAACCGGAGGTGGCACAACCGCTGGACAGGGCCTGCAAGGTCAGGGGGAGAGAAGCGGCCACACCGCCTCTTTTAAGAAACTCTCGTCGGTTCATTCAGGAGCACTCTAGCGTTGATCAGCGTTGGTTTTATCGTTTTCAGGCCGCATGAAGCGACCCTTTCATCCATGAAACGTTATCACAACCGACGATTATTGACAATATTTGATTTATAATGACTTTTTGTGATTCCTGCGCTACCCTTTTTCATCCAACGACGATGCCATATTCAGGGTTCGAGCCATGTCTTACCGCGACAATCGTTACACCCACATCCATGACACCTGGGATGATGCACAGGCCAATCAGCTGTCACCGCTGGAAGCGCTGGTGTACCGCTCAAACAGACTCGGGGCGGATCGTCGCATCACTCCGACCGGGGGCGGCAGCACCTCACTGAAAGTCATCGAAAAGGACCCACTTAGCGGTCAACCCGTCGAGGTCATCTGGGTCAAAAGTGCCGGCACAGACCTGAAAACCTCAAGCGGGAGCCAGTTTTCTCCGCTTTATCAGGAGAAGCTGATAGCGTTACGGCACCACTACCAACGAGAGCGCCGCGCACGGGATCGTCTCCAGACCATTCCGTCGGAGCCGTTCAAGGCAGCCACATTCAACCGGGCCGCTCCTGCCCCTTCAGTGGACACGCCCCTGCACGCATTGATGCCCTACGCCCACGTCAACCATATTCATCCGTGTGCAGCGATTGCCGTGGGGGCCTGTAAAAACTCCAGAGCCCTGACGGAACGCATCTGGGGTCAGGCAATGCTCTGGGTCCCCCGGGCACGTCCGGGCTTCGAGCAGGGCATCCCCTTGCAGGCCGCCTGGAACCGCAACCCCGACGCGATAGGCGCCCTGCTGGCCGGCAATGGCATCGCCACCTGGTCCGATGACAACAGGCTTTGCTACCGACAGACGTTGGACATCATTGAAGCGGCGTCCCGCTATATCGCCACACGGGACAAGGGCGATAAGACCTTCGGAGGCCCGCGCCATCGCGACCTGAGCGAATCGGCACGACAGAATGTCCTGGAGCGAATTCTGCCGCTTCTGACCGACCTGATATCCGATGGGAACCCGGTGATCGGAACCGTGGAATCAGGGCCAGAGGTGTTGCGTTTCGTCAATTCAGTCGATGCAGCCCGCCTGGCGGACAAAGGCGTGGCCTGCCTGCATCACCTCAGGCACACCAAACTGAAACCGCTGTTCATTCCCTGGAACCCTGACGGCGACACCCTGGAAACGCTCAAGCAGCGCCTTGAACACGGGGTCGCGCGCTACCGGAAGACGCGCAGCGATCACTACAAATACAACGCACAAAGCGAAGCGCCTGCGGTCTGCCTGATACCCGGTATCGGAATGATTGCATGGGGCCAAAGCGACAGTGACTCCCGGCTGGCCGCCGAGGCCTACCAGAATGCGATCGAGGTCATGCGCTGCGCCGAGGCTATCGACACCTATGTGGGCTTATCCGCACAGGAAGCTCAGCTTCTGGCAACCCTCTGAAGCCACACGGCTCATTGATCCGTCTGAACAGAAACGCATACAGAATGAAAAAGGGCCAGACATCAGTCTGGCCCTTTTTCATGGTAACGAACTGGGGCGGGAACGCCCCAGAGCCCCACGATTACGGCGTACAGGCAATCGCTTGCGGAGCATTTTCCGTGGTGAGAGCATTGATGTACAGGTAGTCGACATTGCCCAGGCCACCGCCGGAGCCGGCGTACAGGGTAATGTCAGTCTCGCCTGACTCAAGTTCCACATCCACACTGGACTCCATCCAGGTATCCCAGGCACCGGTGCCTTCCATATCAATCTGGGCCACGCCAATCTGGCTGTTGATATCCACACGGGCGAAGCGGTTGTCCCCCGCACCGTTGGCGTAACGAACCAGCAGCCGATAAGTGCCCGCATCGCGGATGTTGACCTTGTAGGTGATGTACTCACCTTCGGCGTTATCGGTATTGGAGAAACCATCGCCTTCATAGCCGGCCCAGTTGCTCTCGATCAGACCATTGGACATCTCGCAGTAACCATCTTCATTCTCGTTGATGGTCAGACTGGTCGTGCTCGGGTTCTCCTCATACACCAGTTCCATGGAAGGCTCACCGACAATGACGTCGCCATTGGCCATGGTGACCCGCATGAAGTACCAATAGGACTGCAGCTCCACCAGCCCCTCGTACTCGGCGTACACACCGCGCAGTTCCAGACCTTCGGACACCACCACGGTCGCACCTTCAGCGGACGCTTCAGTATTGCGCAGTATTTCGATCTGACTGATCTCGCCCTGGAAGTTTTCCAGGTTCCAGTCGATGCGAATACCACCATCTTCCAGGCGCGTGAGGATATTGGTTTCCGGCTCAGGCAACTCAAACAAGACCTCACCTTCCGGATCGGTATTGACGACAGTGCCGTCTTGCAGCGTTACCTCGAAGGAGTACCAGTAGGTTTCATTCTGGGTAAACCCATTGTCGCCACCGGTATCGCGCAGACGACCATCCAGCGCTCTCACATCTTCACGCACCAGGGTTTTTCCGGTAAGGGAGTCGCTGGTATTCCGGTACAGGTCAACATTGACGATGTCCTGCCCAAAGTTCCACAGCTTCCAGCTCAGATTGATGGTACCCAATACCGGATCCAGCTCAGCCGAGAAGTTGGTAACGTTGGACTCCAGTCCAAACCCGAAGGGGCCGACAATTTCATTACCCGCCACCTGCTTGAACATATACCAGTAGCCTTGACCTTCGACGAAGCCTCCTTCAGGACCTGCATCCTCGAAGCAACCTTCATAGATCACAGCTGAATCACTGATCGGATAGACCCGGGTACGACCTGGGGCATCATTGACGTCGTTGCGGTACAACTCATTGTAGGTCGCGCCCGGCTCGACATTCTCCAGGTCCCAACAGACAGTCATTACACCATCAGCGTAAGTGGCGTTCAGGTTGGTGGCAGGAACCACCAGGTTTTCACCGAACGCCGGCGCCGCGACGATGGTATCGCCTTCAACCGTGCTCAACTCAAGCCAGTAGTAGTACTTTCTACCCTCTTCAGTGTCGCCATCGGTCCAGGTTTTCGCGTTCGGGTTGACCTCCGCATAAGCCGTGGACGGTTTTTCAGGCACGTTCTCGACATCGTCGGTCTCGGCGCGATAGATGTAAATATCGCTCAACTCCAGGTCAGTTACCCAAGTCAGATCGACGTAATTGTTGGAGCTGGCCGCCTCGACACGGGGAATCTGCGTGGATGTCAGTCGTGTCTGGTACGGACCATCAATGCCCGAGATTGCATTGCCGTTCAGATTGGTGGCTTCGACCCAGTAATAGTAGGTTGTATCCGGGCGTGCGGAATCGTCAATGAACGATGTCTCACCACCTTCGGCCACACCCACACTGGTCGCGGAATCGCGTGCATCGGACTCACTCCGGAACACTTCAAAGGAGTCGAGCTCCGCATCACCGGGAATCACCTTGACCAGAACATTGTCATTATTGCCCTGGACGACAGCGGCACTGACCGGTTCGGCCGGGACCGCCTGGGTTTTGAACTGAGGCAGTTCCTTGACGATATGATCGTACAGCTTCATATCCGAACCCATATAAAAGCTGGGGTGCGGAGGCTGATTGTAACCAACGTTCTGCCACGCAATGGCGGTGCGATACTGACGATCATGCATCAGGGTGGGCAAACGAACATCCGTGGGAATATTGCTTGAGTAGACCATCAATCGGGTGCTGGCCTCATTGGCCAACACCACTTCTTCGCGCCAGTCACCCAGCAGGTCGGCGGACAGAGCGGGCGTCGCCTTGGTACCATTGTTGGATACCGCCAGACCATTGGCGAAAGTACCCGCATTCAGCAGGGGCTCTTCCACCAGCATGGATTCGGGGTTCCACTTGGTGATTTCGGTACCGTCCAGCATCTCACGGTTAAGATCGCCATCCCACCAGACCATAAAGTTCATGGCCGGCTTGTTCTCGGAAATGACCGTACCATCAGCGGCCATCAGACCACCGCGAGAGCCCCAGCTTTCCAGGCCGGGATAGTTCGGATCGATATCCCCGGTTACGCCGCGACCCACGTCATCGCCTTCACCGTTGCTTGGCTGAGAGATGAGAATTTCACCGGTTTCGGCGTCATGAACTTCCACACCAAAATTACCATCTTCGGTAATGTAGGCGCCGGAGCTTTCGTGAACCATGAAGATTTCGAGACCGGGGTTGTCCGGAATAATATCCGTGACGTGCAGCGCATCGCCGTGCCCGAGTCCGGTGCTGTACAGCGGAGTACCATTGTCATCCAGGGTCGCCGCCCCGAAAATGATTTCGTCTTTGCCGTCGCTGTCGACATCGGCCACACTCAGACTGTGAGCCCCCTGCCCCGCCAGACTTGGCCCCGACTCATCCTCGGCCGAATCATAGACCCAGTTTTGAGTCAGGTTGCTTCCGTCAAAGTTGAAGGTAGCCACTACCGCGCGCGTGTAATAGCCCCGCGTCATCACCAGACTGGGTGTCTGACCATCCAGATACGCAACGCCCGCCAGGAAACGGTCGACCCGGTTGCCATAGTCGTCCCCCCAGATCGCATTGATATCCTCGCCTCGAGGCGGGATGTAGTCTACGGTACTGACCGCTTCACCGGAAATGCCATCGAACATGGTCAGGTACTCGGGGCCGTCCAGAATATAGCCACCATCGTTGCGATAGACGGCTTCTGCGTCGCCAATCACTGTGCCGCGACCGTCGACGGTGCCATCGGCAGTCTTCATCGCCACTTCGGCGCGACCGTCCTGATTGAAGTCATAGGCAATAAACTGGGTATAGTGAGCGCCGGCACGAATATTCGGTCCCAGGTTGATGCGCCAGAGGAAGTCGCCTTCCATCGTATAGGCATCAATGAGCACATCACCGGTTTTGCCCGACTGCGCATTATCTTTGGCATTGTCAGGCTCCCATTTGACGATCAGCTCGTACTGGCCATCGCCGGTCAGGTCGGCGGCGGAGGCATCATTCGCGGAGTAACTGTACTCCGCCCCGTCCACAAAGCCGTTGGCCGGTTTGTTCAGGGGGATACTCAGATAAGGTGTCTCCGGAGCCGCAACGACCGCCGAGACATCTTTCTGTTCATCGTCGACCAGGGCCTCGATCTGATAGGTATCACCCGGCATCCCGTTGGGATCTTCCAGGAAGGTAGGCTCTCCCGGGCGCACGGTTCGGAAGAACTCATCGTTCTTATAAACCGCGAAAATAATTCGCTGTTCATCCAGACCGGACCAGCGCCAACTGAGGACATTCCCCTCCTCTTCGCCAGGCATAACCACCAGCCCGCGATCAAGGTACTCAACATTGGAGCTGCCGCTGGTGTCGCGCTCAGCGTCGGTCAGTGGTGGGGCGTTGAAAGGTTCGGCCGGTGTGTACTCATCATCACAGGCCACCAGCATCGTGGATAACAACACCGGCACCAGCGGTACCGCCAGCGCCCGTATTTTGCCTTTGGAGTAACTTCCGTCTTTTCTCATTATGCAATCTCCGAAAGTGATCTTACGAAAGAGATGTAGAATTAGCGGTTAAAACTACATGGCGATGAAACTGAATTCTTATTTAGGGTGAAAAGACCAACGGAATTAGTCATTTATCATTATGTAACTGCTAACAAAAAACCATCAATGATCATATTACATCAGCTTCAATCACGATTCTAGTGCTTTTCGTCGTTGTTTGCCAATAGTTTTCAAACCGCCAAGTGCAGCAACCGCCCTTGCTTTCCGGAAAGGCGGCCGGCCTCAACACTGGAGGGCACAACTCACACCTCAAAAGGTATTATCGACCATATCATCCGCAAAATATCCCTATCCTGGCTGGCATCATGGCCGGTCTCCAGGCCGAAGCCGTCGCTGCAGCGCCTGCGCTGGCGCCATCTCCCGCCGACCCCGCCTATGCGTATCCCCCCTTTGGGCCCCTTGATCAGGATTCGGATTCAAACCCTGCATATTCATTAATGAAATATAAATATTGTTTCTTAAATCAATAAGAGATTGATATGACCGCTAGTGACTGTAACTCGTTATTATCGTGGCTATATTTTGTTGAATTTGATTTTTTTTGGTTATACTATGGGCACTGTTAGCAAAGTAACCATTACATAAAATTTCCACTTACTAACATTTAAGGCGGGATTTAATAATGAATAACTACAATCAGTCTGAAAAGCTTGATTGCACCAAGACAACACCACTCTTTAGAAAGAACTCACTGGCCAGTCGCATTGCCTCTATCGTATTGGCGGGCGCCGCCTGCAGCACCTTTATGGCGACCAGCGCCTACGCTCAGGACCAACAGGACGAAGAGCAGCAGAATCAATCTCAGGATGATAACGCCTCCTCCGAGAATGCGATGTTTGAAGAGGTATTGGTCACCGGCATCCGTCAGAGCTACACCAGCGCCCTGGACCGGAAGCGGGAAGCCGGTACCATGATGGACTCTCTGGTGGCCGAAGACATCAGTGAATTCCCCGATAAGAATATCGGTGAGGCACTGCAGCGGATTTCCGGCATTCAGCTCGAACGCGATATGGGCGAAGGCAGTTCAGTCAGTGTCCGGGGCGTCGAATCAGGGCTCGTACGCGTTGAACTGAATGGCGTGACCGCCATGGGTATGGGCGGCAGCCGCAGTGTGGACTTCCGGGACATGGCCTCTGAGCTGGTCAAGTCGATTGATGTCTATAAAGGATCCGAAGCCCGACTCACCGAAGGTGGCGTGGGTGGTACCATTCAGGTCAATACCCGCAAGCCCAACGAGTTTGAGGAAAATTTCCTGTCAATCAACGGGGAAGCCCAGTACAACACCATGATTGATGAGGTGATGCCCAAGTACAACCTGACCGGTGTTTACAAAGCATCCGACCGCCTGGGCTTCCTGGTGAATATTACCGGCTCCGATGTGCATACGATGCTGCACGGCCTGCGTAATACCAACTGGCAGAAGTATCACGATGTTGACGGAGTTGCCAGTAAGACCTCAGTCGACCAGCTTTATGCAGACTACTCCACCCAACAGGAGTGTATGGATGCGGGGCTCGACTCGGCAAGCGAAACAGCCTGTCTGGAGCAGTGGCATGAATACAGCCCGAGCACTCCCCGCTACAGTATCTGGGGCCGTGAAGAAAACCGCCTGTCGGCCAACGTCGAAGTACAGTACGCCGTTACCGACAACCTGTCTTTCGACCTCTCCTACACCGACGGTGAGCGTGAAAAACTGGCGACCGACCGCAACTTCCAAGTGGAGGTCGGTTCGGCCTTTGATATCGACAGCGCCGTGGTCGATGCCAACAAGAACGTTACCCAGTTCGTAACCAACGGTGTGAACGCCGCGGGCACTCCTATTGGTGCCACCGTCAGAAACCGGACCCTGAACTTTGACTGGAACCAGGAACGCAAGGTGATGCGTGCCGGTTTCGACTATGTCAACGACAATCTGGTGATCGATGGCTATATCGCACGATCCACCACGTTTGAGGATATTGATTCCCGGGATACCCAGACCGCCCAGAACAACGTGGGGGGCATTGTCGTCACCCAGGTCAATGACCTTCCGGAAATTGACTTTACCGACGCCTACATCATCAATCAGGACGACGTTGAAGATACCTTCAATACCTTCAACTACAATGACGGCACTCAGTACACGTCTTTGGACCGCTTCAAATACGCGCCCTCGCAGAGTGAAGCGTCCGAGAACATTGCCAAGTTTGACGTAACTTACAGCCCTGAGCAAAGCTTCTTCACCGCTTACCGTACAGGCTTTATTGCCACCGACCAGGACTTCGCCAACAACGCCTGGGGCTACAACCTGATGCAGACCGTAGGCAACCCCTATACCGTCGATGGTGAAACCCGCATCTGGACCCAGGACGATCACGAGGCGGTACTGGTTGAAAACCGTTTTGCGACCGACAAGTTCTTCCGGGATTACAACCCGGGCGTGGATATCATCGAGAGTTACATGGCCGTTGATACCGAGCCGTACCTGGCCGCTCTGCTCGAGCGCAGTGGTTTCAGCTCCGCTGAAGCGGCGCGCGGCAACCTGCAACCCATCGACAGCCGTTACGACATCAATGTCCAGACCCAGTCCGCCTACGTACAGGCCGATTTCGAGACCGATGTCGGTAGCATGGTACTGCGCGGTAACTTTGGTGTTCGGGTCGCTCGCACCGAAACCGCCTCCGAAGGCTTCTCCCGCATTCGGGTGCTCGTGGAGCAGACCGACGAAGATGGCAACCCGATTTACGGGCCAAACGGTGAAGACCTGGCGGGTGTCGAAGACCCCGATGATCCGCGCGCTTTCGAAGGTCGTCGGACCGTTGAGGAAGACTTCGTGGATGTTCTGCCCAGCCTGAACCTGACCCTGGAAATGATCGAAGGGTTGGAAGCCTATCTGGGCGTGGCGAAAGTGATGGCGCGTCCACAGATCAACGACCTGAACATCAACGCCGACTGTACTCTGCGCGATTATCCGCTGGCACGGGATCAGATGACCCCGAACACCTGTACCGCGGGTAACCCGGATCTGGACCCCTACCGCGCGACTCAGGGTGAGCTTGCGCTGACCTGGTACCCGAATGACAGCTCTATCCTGTCTGGTGCTTACTTCGTCAAAGACATTACAAGCTATATCTTTGGCGCTGAAACACAGCAGGATGTCGACTTCTTCAACGATGGCACTCTGTGGGATGTTCGTCAGCAGGTGAACAAAGAAGGTATTACCACCAAGGGCTTTGAACTCCAGGCCTCGACCTTTTTCGACTTCTTGCCTGAGCCCTTCAACAATACCGGTGCCAAAGCCAACTACACCTACATTACCGCCGACAATGTCGATGACTTCAACCCGCTGACCGGCGAACAGATGCCACTGCGTGGTCAGTCAGAGAACTCCTATAACCTTGAGGCGTTCTATGAGGACGATACCTGGAGTCTAAAACTGGCCTACAACTATCGTGATGAGTACTACGCGCGTGTGTTTGATGGTCTCCCGGTGTTCGTAGATGCCAGTGGTTATATCGACGGAAAGATCACCTATACCTATGATGACAACCTCAAGTTCTACGTTGATGCGCGGAACCTGGGCAAAGAGGTGAAACTGGAAACCTCCGGTGTCGGACGGACCAACGACCTGCAGTGGTCTGGCCGTATGTTCTCCGCTGGTTTCACCTACCGGATGTAAGTGCTCTCCTCAAGCAACACCCCTTGAAGGCACCCTTTGGGTGCCTTTTTTTGTGCTCAATTCAGGAGAGAACGGCAGGCAAAAAAAAGCTGCTGATTGGATAATCAGCAGCAAGCCGAGGAGGAGATCAGAAGTCGTGATTGCTCGGTGGTAGTCGGCGCTGGTAAACCAGTAGACAGGAGAACACCGGACCTGAGTGATGCCAACCAAGCAGACTCGAAGGACCGGGTGAGAGAGCGCTCTCTGTGCGACACCGGGTGCGCTATCAGCGGAGCAACCTGAATCCCGACTTCCACACTATGGTAGGTGTTTTCAGTCAACCCGTCAATCATTTTAAATCACAATCAATCGTTATAAATCATTAAAGATCGCAGACTGTACTGACGTCGCGGGAAAGGACTCCCGCGCGTCAATTCTCAGCGAGGGCGCCACTTCAACACATGAATAGTGGTTGCTTCCTGCTGTTTTCCAACGGTGTCATCGCCATCAATCTGCGCCACTCGCTGTAACAACATATGAGCTTGCTGATTTCCGGACCATTGCCCCGGATCAATGGAGGGCTCCCAGGCGCCAACCGAGTCATCAGTCAGATATCGGTAACGCCATTCAGCCCCGGAGAGGGTCGGCAAAGACGCTCCTACAACACGTCCACCGTGATGGTCACTGCGATACACGAGGTGAATTCGCTCCGCGTTCTCCTCCACCAGCAGCGCCGCCCGGGAGATTGGCGGCTTCTTGGTACCGCCCCCCGCCAAAGTGAACGGCTTCGCCGCCTTGGGTCCGGCAATAAAATCCCAGCCCTCTGACGAAGGGTACACAATGTTGAACCCCGGATTGTCGCCAGGGTTTTCAGACCAGTAGGAGGTCACAAAAGGAGTGCCGTTTGCCGAAACCGCAAGGGCGGGAGGATTCATCAGGTTGCTGTTCTGCTCGATGGCGTGAGCGACCTCTGCGGTACGCTGGGTAATCGGGAGCCTGTACGGCGTACCGTCGCGACGTTGCCAGGTAACCCCGCCATCCACTGATTCCGCATAGAGCAGATCGTGATTGGTGGCGACGTCGGGCGACTCCCGCCAGACCCACGCCAGATGCAGCGTATCGTCGGGGCCAACCACCATATCCCAGTAAGCGCTTCGCTCCCCTTCTCCGTCGATGAGGTTATCCTGTCTGCGGGTCCAGCGTTGGCGCTGTACATCGTAGTGATTCAGAACCACCTTGCCTCTGCCCGAAGCGCCATCCCGGTAAACAAACAACAGGTTGCCGTTGCTGAGCCGGAAGAATTGCGGATAGGTGACCTTATCCTCATCAGAGCCGACCATCTCGGCTGGCTCCGTCATGTCCAGGCTACCAGGGGCATCAGAAACGCTGTAACTCAACGGTGAATCGTGATGCCCCCACGCCAGATGCAGATAACCTTTTCCGTCCACGATCAGACTGATGGAGTTGTGCGCATCCCGCGTATTGGCGAAAAACGGGGTCGGTGTCCTTTGCCATTGCGACGAGTCCAATGTGCGCTTGGCCAGGATCACCCGGCCTTCGGGGCCATAGTATCCGGCGTACTGGTGCCCGCCGTGAGTAAAAAGCATCTGGCGGGTTCCGGCCACCACATTGACCGAGCTTCCAGAGAAGGCCTCAGGCCCCAGCGGGATCTGATCGACTCCCGCGGCCTGCGGCCCCGGCCAGTCGTCCTCGGGCGAATGCATACTGCAGGCACCCAATGCGGCCGCGACCAGCATTGCGGCACCGACTATCCTAAGATTCCCCGGGACGACCATCACTCTCTATCGCTTCCAATATAGAAACTGGGGTGGGGAGGCTGATTATACGAAGTATTCTGCCAGGCAATGGCGAGCCGGTATTGCAGGTCATGCATCAACGTGACAAATCCGTGTTCACTGGGAATGTTCGTGGAATAGATCCGGAGAAACCGGTTATCCTCCGAGCGCAATATGATCTCTTCCCGCCAGTCTCCCAGAATATCTCCCGATAACGTCGGCGTAGCCTTGGTACCATTGTTGGATGTCATGCCGCTGGCCACCATCAGGGTGTCGACTTCTTCGGACTCCCAATTCCACTTGTAGACGGTGTTGTGATTGAGCAGTTCACGCTGCAGATCACCATCCCACCAGACGGCAAAATTCACGGGGCCCGGACGATTCGCACCGGTGGGTTCACCTTTGATATCAAACAAGTCCGGCGCATTCAGCGCCCAGACTTCCGCCCCGGGGAAACGCGGATCGATATTGGCGGCCAGCCCTCGGCCATTGTCTTTCCGGGCGCTTTTCGTCCAGAGAACCCGGCCGCTCTCGGCATCGATCAGAGCCGACCCGATGCCGCCGTTTCCGCGAATGTCTTCATAAACACCAAATACTTCAAGGCCCGGGTTGTTGGGGTCCAGATCAGAAACGTGCAGTGCGTCGCCATGACCAAACCCAGTGCTCCATTTCGGAGAACCCTCGTGATCGACGGCCATGGCACCGTAGACGATCTCATCTTTAAAATCTCCGTCGATATCTGCTATGGACAACTGGTGATTCCCCTGGCCGGCGTACTCATCCGGTATCTCCTCGGACAGCGTATCGAACGTCCACCGGGTAGAAATCTCGCCATCCCGGAAATCGTAAGCGGCAATGACGGTGCGCTCATAGTAGCCACGGGCCATGACGATACTGGGCATCTCGCCGTCTAGAAAGGCAACGCCGGCAAGATAGCGCTCGGACCGGTTGCCATAACCATCCCCCCACAGAGATTTCATCTCATCCATCGTCGGGTTATCGTTGCCCGGCGCCCGCTGGGGAATATAGGGTTTGGTATCCAGAACCCGACCGGTTTCGCCATCGAATACGGAAAAGTACTCAGGGCCTTTGAGAATTCGTCCTTTGAGTTCACCCAGATAGCGCCCGTCTTCGGTGACCGTTGATCCCGTGCGATCTCTCACCTCCGGGTTCCCGCCGTGGGAGACCCAGTCGGCGCCCGCTGATCCGATCACATTGCCTTCACCATCCAGGGTTCCATCGGCGGTTTTCATGGCGATCTCCGCACGGCCATCGCCATCAAAGTCATACACCATGAACTGGGTGTAATGGGCGCCGGCGCGGATATTTCGGCCCATATCGATACGCCAGAGTCGTTCGCCTTCAAGGGTATAGGCATCAATCAGGGCGTTACCCGTATAGCCGCCCTGGGAGTTATCTTTTGCGTTTGAGGGATCCCACTTGAGAATGATTTCATACTGACCATCGCCATCCAGGTCGCCGACGCTGGCGTCATTGGCGGTGTAGTGATAGTGATCACCATCGGGCGTCACACCGTCTTCCGGCACATCCAACGGAATTTCAAGATAAGGGGCGCTCCAGGTGGTCGCCACATCAAGGACCCGTCCACCGGCTTTCAGTTGATACTCGTCACCGGCTTTTCCTTCCGGGTCCAGAAAGTTGGAACGCCCGGTAATGGGTTGTTCCGAAATCAATTCACCGTTCCGATACACCGAAAATGACAGACCGTCAGGGTCCTGATACAACTGCCTCCAGGAGACAAGCACACCCTTATCAGAGGGTACCGCCACCAATCCACGATTCAACTGCTCAAGAAACCGACCGTCCTGGCGTCCGGGTTTTACGTCGGCCAGCGTTATTACTTTCTGATTCGAACCCTTCGTCACGGATGGAGCGCTGTCATTCAACGCGGTACCACACCCGGGCAGGGTGGCGAGCAACAGCAGCCCCAACGGGATCCGGCGGTATGAACGCTTGGTGTTATGCAACATTATTTTCATGATTGAACCTGCATTTGATCGATAGGGTTGATTGACTATAGAAACAATGTGATTTTTCTCAGAGTGATGCAGCCGAAGATTCCAATGTCATCGCCTGACAATAGTTCCGCCATTGCGCCTTGTAGTGTTCCAGGCCGTCGATCGACAATGACTCACAAAGAACTCGATGTTCAGGGCTGTCCGGGTTGGAGAGCGCCAGAGACGCGGCGCCCTTGACGGTTCCCGTCGAGTCATTCGACAGATACACCGGGTTGTCACCGCGCAGTGTCGCAAGCAGGCGGCACAGTAGGCTGTTCTTCAGGAAGGCCCCCTCAACAAACACCGCGCCCCGAGCCTTGAGAAGATCGAGTTCAAGATCCAGCATCAATGCACTGTACACCGACGCCAGAGCGGCTCCGTTTATTCGATCGGTACTTCCCTCGATTCGCCCCGGCGTTCCGGAAAACGGGCCCGAGGTATCACAGAACTGAGGCAGCGCGTAGACGGCGTCCGCCAGGACGGTTTCGATATCCTCAACACTGAAGGGCTCCTCCGGATAGGACCCCAAGCGGTAGCAGATGGCTTCGTATTCCCGCCCGCCCATAAAGCGGGCGCAGGGCACCGGAGTCCCCCGGTAATCGACATTCATCAACATGTCCCGGGCTTCGTCGAGTTCGGCGTTGGCCCCACCGTGGGTCATGGTAATTGCCCAGGTTCCGGTAGAAATCACGGAGAACGGCTGGCCATCATTATGAAGCAGATACCGCAGGTAACTGGCGTTGCTGTCATGGATGCCCACCGCAACCTGACAGGAAGCGGGCAAACCGGTTCGGGCGATGAAATCGGAACAGACCGGCCCCACCAGACTGTCGGCGGCTTTCAGCTCGGGGAACAGCGCTCGCCACCCCATCCGGTCAACCAGCGATGAATAGTCATTTCGCTCGGGGGACCATAAATCGGTGTGACACCCCAGAGAGGTCCTTTCGGAGCAGCGCTTGCCAGTCATCCGCCAAACCCAGTACTGGGGATACAACAGAACATCGGTGGCTTTTCCAAAGGCCTCCGGATACCGTTGACGCAACCAGTACAATTGCCGCCCCAGGTTCAGGCCCGCCGACAGATCGGGAGAGCGGGTTTCAGAGAAATCCGGTCGAACGCAGGCATAGTCCGACGTCATCTCATCCGGGCCCCCGTATTCATAGTCCAGAACCGGAAGCACCAGCCCATTACCGGAGCTGTGCCGATCAACGAGGGCTGCCGTAGCGCCGTGGGTGGTGACACTGATCGCGGTGATGGAAAAGGCCTTCGCCACCTCGCGAACCGTCTCGCAAAACCAGTCCCATATGGCATCCACGTCGAAGTGAGGATAAAGCGGATTCTCTACCACAGCATTGCGCCTGGTTTTCTCGAACCGGCTCTCGAGATGCTCATCAAGAACATGCACTTTAATGTTTGTTTTACCAATATCCAGAATCAGAATATTACTCATTGGGACAAGTTCACCATGTCGTGTTGTCGCCGGGATGACTGCATGATTCACCCCGGTTAAAGTCAGATGTACCGGTTAACGTTGGGTGTACTTTTCTTTCAAGTGGGACCAGAGGGTCGCCGATATCAGATAAGTCGCCGTTGGAAGAAAGACCCAGTGTTTGACCAGGTCAATGTTACCCGAATCGACGCTATACAGCCCGAGCCCCAAACAAACCAACAACGAGCCGATCGCCACCACCGCGGATGCGGCCATGGTGGGCGAACCGAAACGGGATTGGTCACCGCGAACTCGCGCCTGTGGCGCCTGCAGGTACTGTTGCTCCGCCTGCTTTCGCCGTACCTCGTCGACCTCGTGCACCGAGGATTGCGTGTAGGAGGCCGCCGCCCCACTCCAGGCCGCCAAAGCGGTGTACACGGCGGCTGCCGTCATCCAGGTGGGAATGAGCAGAAAAAACAAGTGCAGGCCCAGCCAGTGGAACACCCATGCCGCACACAGGGACAGAAACCAGGCCAGGCATGCGGGCCAGTTGATATAGGCATTTCGATACTGGTTCCAGTATCGGGTCAGGCCGATCCGGGGAAAGATCCAGTGCTCGGTCACGATGACCGCACCCATCGGCGCCAGGATCAGCCCCATCAGGCCAACAAAACTCATCAACTGAGTAAACACAAACGGGAAGCAGGCAATGACGGTAGTCACCGCACCGGTAATGGCGGTGACCGTGGTGCGACGCCACCGGGGATGCAATGACTGAAACGCCAACCCGGCCCGGTAAATGGTCGGATTGGACGTTGTCCAACCGGCGATAATGACGACCAGTATCCCGGTCGCGCCAAGGGCCTGATAGGCCACCGAGCCCGCATCCAGTTTCTCAATGGAGGTATTGAGGACGAGCGCCGCCCCGGCCCCCATCACGCCCGCGCACACCCACGCCAGATAGTGGCCAATAAACATCCCCAGCACAGACAGAAACCCGTAGGACGACTTTCTGGCATAGCGCAGTATGGTCATATCCGACAGGCCGCCATGCATGGCCAGGTTGGCCACCCAGGCAAAAGCCGCCACATGCCAGAGCCCGAGCCCGTCTTCGTCACCGCGCCATATGTGGGAGTCGGCAATCAAAAGCAGACGCTGGAGAAAAGAGGACTCGGACGCGAGCGGAGTCGCGTCACGCAGAACGGTGAGCATGGTCAAGCCGCCCACGACAAACATCATGATCATCCAGGGTGCGCAGACTTGCGCAAACACCGCCAGACGGCGAAACCCCTTGGTAGAGACAACGGTCACCACGGCGCCAACCAGCAATGCGACCGCGACGAAGGCAGGATCGGTCGGGTACCACTCGACCTGCGGGCCGATACCGAACAGAATTCGGGCCGCCGAGGCCGATACCGTGATCATGGCGCCCGCCAACACACAGAAAAGGAGGCCGTTCACAACGCTATAAAGATTGATCAGCCCCTTACCGCCAATTTTCTTCAGGTAGGCATAGAGCGTCAGACGCGTGTCCACCGCGATGGGGGCGCACACCAGGCCCCAGGTCAGCACTGCGGCCAGATTGCCCCACAGCAGCCCCCATAGCACGTCGGCAACGCCTACGCCCCAGGCCACAAAGCTGGCACCGATGACAAACTCTGTGCCCGCCACATGCTCGCCGGCATAACTGGCGGCAAAATGACGGGCGGGCTTCAACTGGTCGGGCCGCAAGGGCGCCTGCTCAAACTCATCGTGGGACGGCATGTTCACTATACTTATTTGTATTGTTGACGGTATTCGAGGGTTCGGGCTGCGACAGGCAGGCCCAAACTGAACATTAATGATCAATTATGAACAATAACGTCAAAATAGCATTTAAACAACCTCAAAATCCATAAAGATTCGATCAACTTCACCTTGACCCTCCATTTTTGCTCATTTATAATCACTCTCAATCAGATATTCAGTTTATGAACCCATTATTCACCTGAAATAAGAGCGACGACCATGGCCTCGAAATTAGATAACCTCTGGAATGATCAAGAAGCCGCCAAAATGAGCGAACCCGAGCTGTTGAAGTACCGTTCCAACCTGCTCGGCTCCGACCTGCGCATCACCAACTTTGGCGGAGGTAACACCTCGGCCAAGCTCACCATGAAGGATCCCCTGAACGGTCGGGACGCCGAGGTGCTCTGGGTAAAAGGCTCCGGAGGTGATCTGGGCTCGATCAAGCTCGATGGTTTCTCCACCCTTTATATGGAGAAGCTGCACCAACTGAAGGACCTGTACCGGGGCCTGGAGCACGAAGACGAGATGGTGGGCTATCTGCCCCACTGCACCTTCAACCTGAATCCCCGCGCGGCCAGCATCGACACGCCGCTGCATGCCTACATCCCTCACAAGCATGTCGACCACATGCACCCGGATGCCGCCATCGCCATTGCCTGCACCAAGAACAGCAAAGAATTGACCGAAACGATTTTCGAAGGCGAAATGGGCTGGCTGCCCTGGCAGCGCCCGGGCTACGACCTGGGGCTGAAGCTGGAAAAAGTGGCCAAAGACAACCCCAACCTGAAGGGCATCATGCTGGAAGGTCACGGTATCTTTACCTGGGGCCCCACGGCCAAAGACTGTTACCTGACCACGCTGAACATCATTCAGCGCGCGCAGGACTGGCTGGAAGCGAACAACAAAACCGACGCCTTCGGCGGCATCAAGTATGACAACCCCCTGGATGAAAGCCATCGGCAAACCGTCATCAGCGAACTGATGCCCCGGATTCGCGGCAAAATCACCAACGACCAGCGCAAAATCGGCCACTTCAACGATTCCGATACCGTGCTGCAGTTCGTGAACTCCAAAGACCTGGAGCCGCTGGCCGCGCTGGGCACCTCCTGCCCGGACCACTTCCTGCGCACCAAGATCCGCCCGCTGGTATTGGATTTCGACCCCACCGCCAAAGATCTCGATGCTGAACTGGCACGCTGCGTAAAAGGATTGGACCAGCAACTTGAAGCCTACCGCAAGGAGTACGCGGAGTATTACAATCGTTGTAAGCGGGACAACAGCCCGGCCATGCGCGACCCCAATGCGGTGGTGTACCTGGTGCCGGGGGTCGGCATGATCACCTTTGCCAAAGACAAGGCCACCGCGCGTATTGCCGGTGAGTTCTACGTCAACGCCATCAACGTGATGCGCGAAGCCAACGGCGTCAGCGAGTATGTGGGCCTGCCGGAGCAGGAAGCCTTTGATATTGAATACTGGCTGCTTGAGGAAGCGAAACTGCAGCGCATGCCCAAACCCAAGTCTCTGGCCGGTCGCATCGCCTTCATCACCGGCGGCGCCGGTGGTATCGGCAAATCCACGGCCATCCGTATGGCCGAGCAAGGCGCCTGCATTATGTTGGCCGACATTGACCAGGCCGGTCTCGACCGCGCACAAGATGAGCTGAGCCAGGCCTTCGGCAAGGATGTTATTCGTCAGGTGCACTGCGATGTGACCAAACCCGAATCGGTCGCCGGCGCCATGGCCGACGTCGCCCGGGAGTTCGGCGGCATCGACATCCTGGTGTCCAACGCCGGCATTGCCAGCTCTGCGCCACTGGACGAAACCAGCCTGGATCTGTGGGATAAAAACATCAGCATCCTGGCCACCGGTTACTTTCTGGTCGGCCGCGAAGGCTTTAAGCTGATGAAGCGACAGAACACTGGCGGTTCCGTAGTCTTTATTGTCAGCAAAAACGGCCTGGTGGCTTCTCCCGGCGCGTCGGCATACTGCACAGCCAAAGCCGCCGAAATCCAGTTGGCCCGCTGTATTGCTCTGGAGGGAGCCCCGCTGGGTATTCGCTGCAATGTGGTCAATCCCGACGCGGTACTGCGCGGTTCCAAAATCTGGGACGGCGAGTGGCGCCAGGAGCGTGCCGCGGCGTACGATATCAGTAACGAAGAACTGGAAGAGCACTATCGCCAGCGCAGTATGCTCAAGCGTTCGGTGTTGCCGGAAGATATCGCCGAGGCCGCCTACTTCTTCGCTGCGGATCTGTCGGCCAAGTCCACCGGTAATATCATCAACGTCGATGCCGGTCACGCGCCATCCTTTACCCGATAACCCGAGCCAGCAGGAAAATAATCATGAAATACGCCATTCAGCCTGACGTCCTCTCGGCGCACAATGACAAACTGGTCTCCGATCTCAACCGGGATTTTGAGGTTCTGGGCGAGCAGCTCTCCCGCAAGGGCGTTGATATCAACGCTCTGACCGAAAAAGCGCAGGCCTTCGACATTGCCGTACCCTCCTGGGGCACCGGCACCGGCGGTACCCGCTTTGCCCGCTTCCCCGGCATCGGTGAACCGCGGAACATCTTTGAGAAAGTGGAAGACTGCGCGGTCATCCATCAGCTCTCGGGCTGTGCCAGCGCCATTTCGCCCCACTTTCCCTGGGACGTGGTGGATGACTTCAGTGAACTGAAAGCCCACTCCGACAGCTACGGCCTGAGCTGGAGTTCCGTGAACTCCAACACCTTCCAGGATCAGCCGGACCAGGCGCAGTCCTACAAGTACGGCAGCCTCACCCACACCAGTGCGGCGGTCCGCGAGCAGGCCATCGCCCACAACATCCAGGTGATCGAGTGGGGCAAGCAATTGGGCTCCGATACCCTGACGGTCTGGGTCGGCGATGGCTCAAACCATCCGGGCCAACAACACTTCCAACGCGCGTTTGAGCGCTACCTGGACAGCGCCAAGGCCATTTACGCCGCCCTGCCCGGTGACTGGGAAATGCACCTGGAACACAAGGTGTTCGAACCGGCCTTCTACTCCACGGTCATTCAGGACTGGGGCAGCAACATCCTGGCGGCCATGGAAACCGGCGAGCGGTGCAAGTCTCTGGTGGATCTGGGCCATCACGCGCCCAACGTCAATATCGAGATGATCGTCTCGCGGCTGATTCAATTCAAGAAGCTCGGCGGTTTCCACTTCAACGACAGCAAGTACGGTGATGATGATCTGGACAGCGGCTCCATTCATCCCTACCAGCAGTTCCTGATCTTCAACGAACTGGTGGATGCCGAGCACCGCAAACAGCCCGGTTTTTCACCGGCCTATATGCTCGACCAATCGCACAATGTCACCGATCCGATCGAAAGTCTGATCAATTCCGCGATTGAGGTGCAGCGCTCTTACATCAAGGCCCTACTGGTTGACCGCACGGCACTTGAAGGTTACCAGCAGGACAATGATGCCCTGATGGCGAGCAACACACTGAAAGAAGCGTTCAACGTCGACGTTTCTCCGATTCTGGCCATGGCCCGTTACCGGAAAAACGCCGCGATCAATCCGCTCGCCACCTACCGGGCCTCCCGGTACCGCGAGCAGGCGGCGGTGGCTCGCCCGGACGCTGGTGGCAGCCGTTCCGGTATTGTGTAGCGCGTTGGGTGCCGGCTTCAATGTGTCGGCCGGCACCGTTTTTTCCTCTCCCGGTCGCTGTGAATCAGACGGATAATTATGTCGAATAACCAGTCATCACAAGGCCCTCAAGTCGGCCTGTTTATTACCTGCCCGGTGGACCTGATACGGCCCAGCATCGGCTTTGCGACTGTAAAACTGTTGGAGCAGGCGGGTTGCACCGTCAGCGTGCCGGAACAGAGTTGCTGCGGACAGGTCGCGTTCAACAACGGGCTTCCCGACGAGACGCGCGCATTGGCCTGGAACATTGTGCAGAGTTTCAAAGACTTTGATTACGTCGTCACGCCGTCCGGCTCCTGCGGAGGCATGATCAGGGAGCACTACCCCGAACTGTTCGCCGGGGATCCCCGACGCGCCGAGGTCGAGTCCTTTTGCCGCAAGGTGTTTGAGCTGACCAGTTTTCTCACGGATGTGCTGGACTATATGCCGGACACCCCCAACATCGACTTGAGTTCACAGAAAGTGACCTACCACGATAGCTGCGCCGGCCTGCGCGAGTTGGGCATCAAACAGCAGCCGCGTCGTCTGTTGAAGCAGTGTTCAGGGGTCGAGGTGACCGAGATGGCCGACACCGATGTCTGCTGTGGCTTTGGCGGCACTTTCTGCGTCAAGTACTCGGATGTGTCCAACCGTATGGTCGGCGACAAAACCCGGAACATTCAACAATCGGGTGCCTCCATGGTGCTGGGCGGCGACCTGTCCTGCCTGTTGAATATCGCCGGCAAGCTGCACAGGGAGACCGATCCGGCCTCTGGCAACCCCGTGGTTCAGGTGCGTCACATTGCCGAAGTGCTGGCGGGTGATCTCGCCACGCCCGCTATCGGCGAAACCGCCGCCGACTCGGGGAAAACATCATGAGCGGTGTCGAGATACAGGAACCGGACTTCATCGCCCGCTCCCGGGGCGCCCTGGATGACGACAACCTGCAGCAGGCCCTGGAAAAGGCCGGCTCGGGTTTTGTGCACAAACGCCAGGCGGCGATCGAGCGGGTGCCCAACTTCGAAGCCATGCGCGATCGCGCTCTGCGCGCGCGCCAACGTGCGCTGAAAAATCTGGATGTCTACCTGCTGCACTTTGAAAAGAAAGTGCAGGAAGCCGGCGGGCAGGTCCATTGGGTCGAAACCCCCGAGCAGATGCGCGAGACCGTCGTCGGGCTGTGTCGTCAGTACGAGGCCAAAACCGTCACCAAGGGCAAGTCCATGGTGGGCGAGGAAGTCGAGCTGAATGAGGCGCTCGAGGAAGCCGGTATTGAACCCCAGGAAACCGATCTGGGCGAATACGTCATTCAACTGGCACACGAACGACCCAGCCACATCGTCGCCCCGGCATTGCACAAAACCAAGGCCCAGGTTCAGGCCCTGTTCCGTGAAAATCACCCGCTGGGCGAGCGGGATCTCGACGCGGTCGAGTCCATCGTCAACGAAGCGCGGGATGTTATCCGTGAACGATTCCTGCAGGCGGATGTGGGGATCACCGGCGCCAATATGTTGATTGCCGAAACCGGCACCGCCGCGATTGTGACCAATGAGGGCAATGGCGACCTGACCGCCACTCTGCCCAAAACCCATATCGTGACCACATCCATCGACAAGGTGATACCCACCTGGAAAGACGCCAGCGCGATCCTCCGGGTGCTGGCCCGCAGCGCCACCGGGCAGGACATTACCACCTACACCACTTTTTTTACCGGCCCCAAGGGCGCCCAGGATAAAGACGGGCCGGAGAACTTTCACATCGTCCTGATGGACAACCGGCGCACAGAAATTCTGGGCACGGAATTCCAGGACATGCTGCACTGCATTCGCTGCGGTGCCTGTATGAATCACTGCCCGGTCTATCAGTCCGTGGGCGGGCACACCTATAACAGCGTCTACCCCGGCCCCATGGGCGCCGTGCTTACCCCCCTGCTGCGCCACGGGAAGGATGACTATCAGCTGCCCAATGCCAGTACCTTCTGCGGGCGCTGCGAGTCGGTGTGCCCGGTGCGAATTCCCCTGCCCGGCCTGATGCGCAAGTTGCGGGATAAGGAGCAGCGTGAAGCAACGAAGCCCAAGGCATCAACCCTGGCCGTCAGACTGTTCTGCCGGCTGAGCCGCCGCCCCGGCCTCTATCGACACCTGACCAGTCCGGCGGTGAAGGTAATGCGTTGGCTGGCGGGCAACCGGGGACGTTTCCGCTCGCTACCCATGATGTCCAGCTGGACCCGGTACCGGGATTTCTCCGCGCCCCAGGGGTCCAGCTTCCAGACACAGTGGCGGCAACAGCCACAACGTCAATCGCACCCGGAGAACCGTCGCCATGGATAGTCGCACCCGTATTATCGAGCGCATTCGTCAGTCCATCGGCAGCGACCACGCGGGCGAGGACCTGGAAGCGGCCTTCAAAACACTGTGTGAGACGCAGGCCGACACGCCGGCCCAACCGGCACTCAGCCATGTGGAAACCGTCTCACGCTTTATCAGTGAAGCCCAGCGCAACGGCGCCGTGGTGACCGAGCTGGAAAATCTGGAGCAGGTTCAGCACTGGCTGGAGCGCGAGGCGGACAGTCAGAGCGTTCCCCCCACCCTGTCGCTGTCCCCCCAAATCGCCGCGAGCCAATCCGATTGGGGATCACTGACCCTTTCCGACGACACACCACAGCCGGTTCAGAGTTGGGGGCTGGTGCGCGCCCACTCGGCGATGGCTGAAACCGGGACCATCATGTCCCTGAGTCGTGACTGCCCGAGCAGGTTGTTGTTTCTGGTGGAGCGGCTGATTGTGTTGATCGACAAGCGGGACATTGTCCGCTTTCAGGAAGATGCCTGGGAGAGACTGCACGACGGTCAGCCTCTGCCGCGAACAGTCAACCTGGTCACCGGCCCCTCCAGGACCGCCGATATCGAGCAACAGATTCAGATTGGCGCCCATGGACCGCGCCGGACCGATTACCTGATTGTTGAGTCCCTGCCCCAGTGACCAACTCCTATTGATTGATACCGAATCCGTTGAATTTTTTGGAGTAGACCGTGAAACAACGCCTGGTGATTGGCAACTGGAAGATGAACGGCAGCCTGGCCGACAATATTCTCTGGGCGACCCACTTTCGCCACGGACTGAAATCCCAGACGCTTCAGGACGTGGAGGTCGCCGTCTGCCCTCCCTTTCCTTACCTGCAATCCATTCGTTCGATATTGCCCGATGTCGTGCAGCTTGGCGCCCAGGATGTCAGCTCGGAGTGTATTGGCGCTTTCACGGGTGAAGTCAGTGTCAACATGCTCAAGGAGCTCCAGTGCCGCTATGTGATCGTCGGACATTCCGAGCGACGGGCTCGCATGGGAGAAAGCGATATCGACGTTGCCGGAAAATTCAAGCTGGTTTCGTTGGCAGGGCTGACCCCGGTGTTGTGTGTCGGTGAAACGGAACAGGAGCGACGACAGGAGCAGACCCGATCGGTCATCTCCCACCAGATTCAGGCGGTGATTGATACCTCTGGTACACACGCGTTCCGCAACGCGGTCATTGCCTATGAGCCGGTGTGGGCAATTGGTACCGGGGTATCCGCCGAGCTGGCGGACATTCAGGCCACCCATGCTTTGATCAGAGCGCAACTGTCTGACAACGGCCTGGACGCCGATGACGTCACCCTGCTTTATGGCGGCAGTCTCAAACCCGGCAACAGTGAGGAAATCTTTTCATTGCCCAATGTCGATGGCGGTCTGATTGGCGGTGCCTCCCTGAAAGCCGCCGACTTTCTGGACATCTGCTGGGCCGCTCAGACTCGGCCGCCCAAGCCCAAAATGAGATCCACAAAAAACGTCCACTACCAAGACTTTTAGTGAAAGGTTATGATTGATTTTGTTTGTTTTCCCTGCAATTTTATGCTAGCTTTTCGTCAAATTTCCTTCACATGATCATTTCATCTCGGGGCCTCGACTTCCATGCTGGAAAAACAACGCCACAAACTGCTGCTGGACATTCTCGACGAACAACAGTTTGTCAGTGTCAACGACCTGTCCACGCAACTGAACGCCTCTGAAGCCACCATCCGGAGGGACATCACCAAGCTGTCCAATCAGGGCCAGCTGCGCAAAATCCGGGGCGGGGCCGAGGTGCTCAAAGTCCAGGACCGGAAAGTCCGTCGCCCGCACATTTCCGGCTCGGCGTTTCTCGCGGCCAAGGAACAGCGGGCCGATGTCAAACGGTTGATCGCACAGGAAGCGGTGAAATTGTGTGAGGACGGCGAATTCATCATCATCAACGGCGGTAGCTCGACCTACATGATGAAGGAGTTTCTGGCCGACCGTCACCTGAACGTGCTGACCAACTCCTTTGTGCTTGCCCAGGACCTGTCGGAAGTCAGTGACAACCAGATTACCCTGCCCGGCGGGGAGCTCTACCGGAAACAGGGCATCATCCTGAGCGCCTTTGAGAACGACACCATCCAGTATTACCACGCCAGTAAAATGTTCATGGGAACGCCGGGGATTGGCGAGTTTGGGGTCATGGAATCAGACCCGCTGTTGATCCAGACCGAGCAGAAACTGAAAAAGCAGGCGGATCAGTTGATCATCCTGGCGGACAGCACCAAGCTCAACAAGCGCAGCAACTTCATTCTGTGTCCGCTCGCGGATGTGGACATTCTGATCACGGACAGCGAAGCCGATCCAAAGACCGTGCGCTTTTTTGAAGATCAGAACATCAAAGTGATTCTGGTTGACGTGAGCCAGGCGGAATAAAACGCTCGCAACGAGCGACGGCGGCACCACAGGGTGCCGCCAATCTTACTCAACTTCCTCCAACAACGCTTCCAACGTCGCGTTTGATACGCGCAGTACCGTCCCGTGTCGGGTTCCCTCCGGGAAGCTGATCTCGTCTGAAATATCCGTCCAGGTATCAAAATCACGGGTGCGCATCGCGCCGTAGCGTTTGTTGGTGTACTCGTCGTAATAGACGATAACCTCTTCACCCAGATCGAGCAGGGTCGGCCCCTCCACCCACACGCCTTCTGGCGTAAACGGCTCGGACGGCTCCGTCCAGGGCCCATAGAGACTGTCACTGCGGGCCACTCGCAGATTTTTCTCGGCGGGATGACGAGTCTCATCTTTCAGGATCATGACATAACCGTCCCCATCGGGAATGATGGTGGAGTCAATCACATTGAACCCGGGCTCATAGAACAGTTTGGTGTCGCTGTAGGTCTGAAAATCTTTGGTGGTCGTGTAATAGATCCGGTGGTTCAGGCCGTCGTCGCCACTATCGGCGGTTTCAGGGAATTGTCCCGGGATGGTGCTGGCCCAATAAATCACATACTGATCATTCTGATCATCCCAGATGATTTCCGGCGCCCAGGTATTTCTCGCCGTTGGTTCATGAGCCATTACCGGGACGAACTGTTGTTCGGACCAGTTCACCAGATCATCGGAGTGCGCCACCCCCAGCCCCTGATCCCACCAACCGGTGGTCCACACCATGTGAAAGGTCCCCTCGGGCCCTTGAATGATGCAAGGATCGCGCATCAGTCCCTGACCGACTTCGGGCTCGAGGAAGGTCGTATCGTTTTTCAACGCTTTCCAGGTCAGCCCGTCATGACTGTACGCCAGATGCAGGCCGTCCTCCCCATTGCCCCGAAAGGAGGAAAAGACATAAGCACCGGTGTCGTTCGGTTTGCCCGGCGACTGACAGCCGAGCAGGAAAGCCATCGCTAAAGTCACCAGAGAAATGATGGAAGTCCGGAAGGTCATAACGGGTCCTTTTCAGTAATTATCATACGATTTGAATCCTACACGAACCGCTCTTCGAGATCACCCCGGAATTCCACTATAGTACTCAATAGAGTGGACACATTGATGGAGCCGGTTTTGTCTGAACAGTGTTGGTGGTTCGCATCCCCCTGGCGATGGGTCATTCTGTGTTTGAGCCTCACCGGCTGCACAGTGCCGCCCCCTGCCCCACCATCGGTCGACGCTGAAAGCCCGGAGGCGACCTGCCTCAAAATCTATCGGATACTGGATCAGACGATGGAAGCCCGGCGTACTCTGGATGTGCGACATACGCGAGTCCCGGGGTTGCCGTTTTTACGGACGTCCCGCTTCTGGGCGAGCTTTTCTCCAGCGTCGATGACGCCCGCCGCCTACCGTACCTGGCTGGAACATCAGAACGCACTGGCCATTGAGGGGCTGACACTGGAATGGTTGCGCTTGCCGGCGTCTCAACAACGCGCCCTGCTGCCGTTACTGCAAGAACACCACGAGGACATTTCGGCAGCACTGATCCACTGTGGTGAGCGACTGGTGGCGGAGCAGCTGTTGCAACCGAGGCTGGCGCCTTTCGATGTACCGGATCACTACCAGGGGTGGAAGCGATGGCTGGGGTTATACCCTCTGGCGGCATTGCCCTTTTATCGGGGCGTGATTGAAGAACATCGCACATTGAGTCGGCGTCAGGCCGGATTTACCGCGCCCCTGTCTGATGCCCCTGAAACGGACCCATGGCATTACTTCGGTCAACAAAACACGATTCTGTCCGCCAGCAACGCCCTGACGCTGTTAAGCCAACAGACTATCGACCCGCTCGGCATCCCCCGCATGGATGCCTCGACACGGCAACAGTTGCTGACCGCCTTCCAGCCGACCATCGCGGTTCAGGCAAACGACGGTGGACTCGCCGACAACGATCATCCGCTGCGGTTATCCGTCAGCAACGCCGGCGACCTGCAACCCCGGTTATCGAAACCGACACTGTATACCGACATCGCCTATGGCCGATACCGCGACCAGGTCACGGTCCAGCTGATCTATAGCGTGTGGTTCAGCGAACGACGCCCGGAAGGCTCACTGGACCTGCTGGCCGGACGCTACAATGGTATCGCCTGGCGGGTGCACCTGCTGCCCTCAGGGGCGGTCATCGGATTCGACAAGATGCATCTGTGTGGCTGCTGGTACCAGTTTTTCCCGGCCATGGGATTCCGGCCCCGGCCCTCGCTTCCTCTCGGCCAGGAGCCCTTCCACATTGGCCAAACTCTGGATCCCAGAACCCGGTTGACACTGTGGCTCGAGTCCAATACCCATCACTTGCGGGGCATTTCCTCCGGGCCGGTGAACGCTTCCGTCGTACCGTTTGAGATTCAGGACTACAACGAACTGAGGGCTCTGGAGGGCGACGACACCGACCAGGTCGTGGCCGCGTTTGACGAAAACGGTCTGTTGCCGGGCTCCGAGCGCCTGGAACGGTGGGTTTTCTGGCCCATGGGCATTCGCAGCCCGGGTGCTTTGCGGATACTGGGCACTCACGCTATCGCCTTCATCGGCCGACGCCATTTTGATGACCCGGAGTTGCTCGACGAGCTGGGGCTGTGAAGACAAGCCCCCCAAAAAAAGGGCGCCGAAGCGCCCTCTCTGCAGCGTTCCAGACTGGTGTCACTCAGCGCACTGGCTGACCATCATGGTGCCGCCGTCGAGCGCATCATTGATCTGAAAACTGAACACATAATCCCCCGACTCGGGAATGTCGATGGACGACTCGGTTCCGGGCCCGGACGCAACCGCCATGGCCTGCTCAGCCCCCAGAACGACATCGGCGCTGCCCGCAACGGCGAACTCATAGGTCCAGTCACTGTTCGCGAACTTGAAACCATAACTGGTTGCCGAGGGTTCATTCACCACAACCTGATACAGGTTATCGCCTTTATAGCCAAAGCGACGATCGCTCGGGGTTGCGCCGAACCCGTCGCCTCCCGCATAAGAACCCCGGATGTACATGTCGGAGGCGAGCGGGCCGGTGCCGTCCGCATCGGGCGTATCACACGCGGCCAAGGGTCCGGTTCCCACCGGCCCATCGCTGGTGGTGCAGCCCGGTCCATCCTCGGCGGGTGCGTCGACCTTCAGAAACAGTGCGGCGCTGGCCGGCACCTGAATCTGATAGTGCCCTTCCTCGTCAACGTTGATGGTGTCGTCGGTGAGCAGGTTGGTCAACGTTCCGGTGCTTCCCAGCGCGCAGCCTTCAAACGTCGTTTCAATGGGTTCATCACTCACATTCAACAGATAGATGATCGCATCCTCGGCATAGGTTTTGTAATCCGCATAGAGCGCGCCGGCCACGTCTATGGGCGCGACAATCGCCGTGCGTTCACCACGATAGAGCGCCGGTTGCGCCGCGCGCAGTTCCATCAGTTCCGACAGATAATCGCGCAGCTCGGCCTGCTTCTCATTGGCGACAAACACCTCGCGCTCAGTGCCACTGGGCAACCCCTCGACCTTTCCGCTGGTGCGGGCAACATGGTCGTCACACAGCCCCTGGTCGGCGCAGTCTGCAGTTACCTGATCGGCGTAGTCCGGTACTTCCTCGCCAATTTCTTCGCCGTAGTAGAGGGTGATGGGACCGGTATACGCGGCCAGGAAGCTGTAGGCTGCCTTGTGGCGCGCCCAATAAAGATCCTCTTGCGGATCGGCAATGTCGCCGCGCTGTAACAGATCCCCGAAGCGCACCAGATCGTGGTTGCCCATAAACCCATTGGGGATGGCGTGATCGGGATAGGCGTCGTAGGAATTGAAGCCGCTTCTCAGCCGCGCGGCGCTTGGGTTATTTGCCCCGCTCTCCTCCACGGCCAGGGCCTGAACCAGTGCATACCGCACCGGAAAATCAAACGCCGAACACAGTGCCGGGTTGTCATCCGACCCGTAGGCCTCGGCGGCAATGTCCGCTTCACCTTTCCAGATTTCCGCGACCATATAGCCGAGTGGATTCACTGACTCACCGTCGGCGTTGGTATAGGTGACCGATGCCGAGGCGTCTTCCACGGCGCGACGAATCTCGACCCAGGCATCCAGGGGTACCTGATAGGCCTGGTCCAGACGCCAGCCATCGATTTTCAGTTCCTCCACCCAGTAGGTAGCCACCTCTTTGAAGAATTCCAGGTCATCCGGGTATTCGGCAATGCGACCGGTTCCGGCCACGCTCGCACCTCCGGTCGTAACCGTGCGCCCCTCAACGGACGGGTATTCCTCGGCGTTGTTTTTGAAGTGACCGAACACACCATCGAAAAATACATACAACCCGAGTTCATGGGCGGTTTCGACAAGCTCCCGGGCATCGTCCATGGAGCCGAAATTCGGATCAATCGCAAAGTAGTTGCTGGCGTAATACCCGGTCGCATCCAGTCGGTCGGCGGCCAGGTCCTGGCCGGACAGGGGCACACTGTCGAAAACCGGTGTCAGCCAGATGGCATTGAAGCCCAGGCCCTTGATGTACTCCAGACTGTCGATGATGCCGCGAATATCGCCGCTGTGGTGACTGGTTCCATAGCCCACCCCATGGCCGATACCCGGATCGCCGTCAATAAAAGACTCGGTCATCACCTGATAGATGCGCAGGTTCATGGCCTCAGTGTAGGAGGGATTGTCACAGGTGAGCGGCTCGGCGGTGTCGCCATCATTGCCGCCGTCATCGTTATCGCCGTTGTCGGTATCCTCGTCGTCATCGGGGTCCGGGTTGACCACGTCGGGGCCGGAATCACCAGAGGACGAACCTCCGCATCCAATCAAGGCCGAGAACGACAGTACCAGAGCACTGAGCACCAGGGCATACCATTGTCTTGACAGCGTTTTCATTATTGTCACTCCAGGATTTTATGTTATGGGCTATTATCCGAAGTGATGGTAGGTGGGGGGCCTGGCGGTAACAACACACTGCATACGTATGCATAGGGATGAATACGTATGCAGTGCATCCGGTTTCCCGGCCATTACCCATATCACTGTTCCGCCCAGTGACTCAGCCTCGGGAGACACCGCTCCACCGTTTGATAAGTTCACACAATGGCGATGATTGGCACGCTCCGGTTGAAATCCCCTCGACAAGACGCAAGATAAGGGCTTTCAAACCATTTTGAACAACGGCAAATCGCCACACAACCGAACGGATCACGAGGAGCTTTACATGAGTCAGGCACAGGTGCTACCCGCCATCGGCTTGGGAACATTCCGCTTGAAAGATCAGGAAGTCAAAAACGCCGTCACATCGGCTCTGGAGTTGGGCTACCGACACATCGATACCGCCCAGTTCTACGACAACGAGGAAGCCGTCGGCGAGGCCATTCGCCAGAGCGGCGTTCCCCGACATGAACTGTTTATCACCACCAAGGTGTGGCACGATTTCCTGGATGGCAACAAACCGGTCGACAGCCTCAAGGAAAGCCTGGAGAAACTGGGGACCGACCATGTCGATCTCGCGCTGATCCACTGGCCGTCGCCCGACAATGCCGTCCCCATGGAGCACTATATCGGCAAACTGAACGAAGCCCGGACGCTGGGACTGACCCGGCATATCGGGATCTCCAACTTCACCATGGCCCAGGTGGACGAGGCGCTGGCGGCGCCGGGTGGAGAACATATCGTCACCAACCAGATTGAAGTACACCCCTACCTGCAGAACAAAAAACTGGTCAGACACTGTCAGGACAAGGGTTTGCAAGTCACCGGCTATATGCCACTGGCGGTGGGCAAAGTGATGAAAGACCCCGTGCTGGAAGCGATCGGCAAGGCCCACGGTGTTACACCGGCTCAGGTCGCTCTGGCCTGGGTTGCACAGCAGGACATCGTGGTCATCCCCTCCTCCACCAAACCCGCGCATCAGAAGGCCAATCTCGCCGCCCTGGACATCCGGTTGAGCGACAGCGAAATGGAAAAAATCAATGCCCTGGACGCCGGCGAGCGGATTGCCAATCCGGATTTCGCACCTCAGTGGGACGAGTAGACACTCAGGCGGTGGCGTAAAAAACGTAGGGCACCCATGGGGTGCCGCTACCAAATACGAGCAATGCCCGGTGGTCTTTCGGCACGACATGTGTGCCCTACTATACTGTGACTGACAACCACAAAACATCCATCAACCGACCTTGGAGATGAATCACATGGTTGCTATCACCGGTATCGACGTCCAACCCATTGGCGCCCCGCCTACTGGCTTTGGCGGCGACGCCCGCAATATCGCCCAGGGCGGCCCCACCTATGCCAATGCGGTGCTGGAAATCCTCACCGACCATCCAGAGCTGCGCGGCACCAGCGTGATTTTCACCAACGGTCACGGCCTGAAAGAGATGTGCGAAGTGACCAGGATGGTGGCTAACCGATTTCTGCTCCAGGAAGAAAATCTGCCCGCACCTCAAGCGCTTCACAAGAACGGCAACCTGGGCCGCTTCTGCAAGCGGATGCTACAGGACTCCGACTACAGCTGGTTGGGCGGGGTGGGCGTTTCGCGCATGGCCATCGGTGCGGTCGCCAACGCCCTCTGGGACCTGAGTGCAAAAATCCAGCAGGTCCCGGCCTGGCAGTTGATTGTGGATATGGAGCCCAGGGACCTGCTCGAGTTCATCGACTTTGAGCCCATTGGGGATGTTCTCAGCCCGGCCGAGGCGTTGGACCTGCTCGAACAGGCCCAGAACGGGAAGCAGGAGCGGATTCACCAGATTTATCAGCGGGGCCTGCTGGCCTACAACACCGCCGGCTGGAGCGGTATCAGCAAGCAGGGGCTGGTGGATCAGACCCGCAAGATGCTTCGGGCGGGCTGGCCCCAGATCAAGATCAAGGTGGGTGCCAGCTACTCAGCCGCGAGAATGAAGGCCGATGAGGCTCGCACCCTGCTCTCGCGAGAGGACATTGACCGTATTGCCCTGCAAGCGGCCAACGAAGACGCCGAACGGATGATTCTGGTGTACCAGACCATTGCGCAGGAAGACCCCCGGCCGGATAAAATGACCGTGGCCATCGACAGCAACCAGGTGTTCGATACCCGCTCTGCCTTCATTTTCGCCCATCAGTTGGGTCTGAAACTCTACGAGGCCAGCCCCGACTACCGGGTCGAGTGGTTTGAGGAGCCCTGCAACCAGCACAGCGCCATGGCCCATGTGGAGCTCCAACAGGCATTGAACCACGCTTTCAGGGATTTCGACCCGCCCCTGCGCATGCCCATCTCCACCGGCGAGCAAGGCGCCTCTCCCACCACGTTCAAAGACCTGCTGCACGCGCCGGATGTGAGCGGACAGACCCGGGACAAGTACGCCATCGACGTCATTCAGATGGATTACTCCCGGGTGGGGGGCATCGGGGATAACCTGGCGATTCTGCTGATGGCCCAGAAAGCCCGGAAAGAGGGACGGGATGTGCGGATATGCCCTCACACCGGGGGTATCGGGCTGTGCGAAGGTATGCGCAACGTTCAGGCGATCAAGCAGGCCTGGTTTGGGCCCACCAACCTGGCCGGCGTGCCGGATATTCTGGAATTTGTGGCCGAGGAGGAGCGCAGCGTCCACGAGGGCGTCTTTATCAACCCGGCCATCGTGAAAAACGGTTATTACCAGATGAGTCGCGAGCCCGGGGTCGGCGTGGACTACAGTGCCAGGGGTAAGCAGGATTACACGCTCCCCGGCGGCGATGCCTGGCAGGCCAACGATCACTTTGCCCGGTTGGCACGCCAGTTTATGCAACACCCACACTGATCAGCGCTTCATACGACGTGTGAGACAGCGGGACGGCGCGGAGGACACAACGGCCAACGGATCCAAACCACCGGACCGCACGTAGAACCTTCAGTCATACGCGAACTCCAAGTTCGGGACGCCTGGCACAACAACCCCGCCTAGGGCGCAACGATTTGTGCTAGAGTTTGACCCACAACACAAAACAATACCGTGACCAACCGTAAATACAGGAGAAGACCATGAAGCGCAGAGACTTTCTGAAGCTGTCGGCCGCCACGGCGGGTGCAACCCTGATCCCCGTTCATACGGTATACGCCCAGGATGAGAAGTTGTCCCCCGATGACGCCCAGGCCAAAGCACTCAACTACATGGAAACCAGTGAAACCGAGGGACAGCGCTGCGATAACTGCATCCACGCCAAAGGTGATCTGGACGCCGAGTGGATAGGCTGCAACCTGTTCCCCGGCAAGCAGGTCAAGGCCAGCGGCTGGTGCAATGTGTGGGCCGCGCGTGGCTGAGTCCCTTTATTAGCGTGGCCGGAGCCAGTCCGGCCACGGTCAGCTCCGGACCCCGCTACGTGTCCCTCCGGACGGGTTTTGCGTTACCATAGGTCGCTCGGTCAACACCAAAAAGAGCGACACTATGCTGACAACAGAACCCAACCCGATTTACCGCCCCAATCCCGAGCGCTACCAGCGTATGCCCTACCCCCGCTGCGGACGCAGTGGTGTGCGGCTGTCGGCCCTGTCTCTGGGGCTGTGGCAGAACTTTGGTGGCGTGGACTCACTGAGCAACGCCCGCGCCATGGTCCAGCGGGCGTTTGACCTGGGTATTACCCACTTCGACCTCGCCAACAATTACGGCCCGCCCTACGGGTCCGCGGAAACCACCTTTGGTCAGATCATGAAACAGGATCTGGCCCCTTACCGGGACGAGCTGATCATTTCCAGCAAAGCCGGATACGACATGTGGCCCGGCCCCTACGGCATTGGCGGTTCCCGCAAATACCTGATTGCCAGTTGCGATCAGAGTCTGAAACGCACCGGCCTGGAGTATTTCGATATTTTTTACTCCCACTGCATGGATCCGGACACTCCCCTTGAGGAAACCATGGGCGCCCTGGACACCATAGTCCGCTCCGGTCGCGCACTGTACGCCGGCATTTCCAACTATTCGCCCGAAAAAACCGGGGAGGCGGTGGCCATCCTGAAATCCCTTGGCACGCCGCTGCTGATCCACCAGCCGCGCTACAACATGCTGGACCGTTGGATCGAAGACGGCCTGACCGATGTGCTCAAACATGAGGGCGTGGGTTCGATCGTATTCTCACCGCTGTCACAGGGAATGCTCACCGACAAATACCTGAACGGTATCCCGGCGGGCTCTCGGGCCTCACGCAGCGAACAGATCTACTTCAGCGAGGACGACATCAGCGCCGAGAACCTGCGCAAGGTCCAGGCACTCAACGAGGTGGCGCAGGCCCGAGGCCAGTCCCTCGCACAATTGGCATTGGCCTGGGTGTTGAATAACGACGCCGTGACCAGTGCCATCATTGGCGCCAGTCGGCCCGAGCAGATTGAAAACTCGGTGGCGGCTCTGGATAACCTGGACTTCTCCGAGGACGAGCTCACCACCATTGAGGGCATTCTGGGCGCTTGAGACAGTGTACCCCTCACTCACCACACAGCCGCTGGCCCAGCCAGCGGCTGATCACCGGAATCTGTTCCGGGCACACGCCGTGCTCGACCGGATAGCGCTCATAGCGGACCGGATAACCCCAGGCCTTCAGCTGTGCCTCCGCCCGTTGCCCCAACACCTCTGGTACCACCGGATCGTAAACACCGTGCTGAATCAGCACCGGCAAGGCCTGATTGGCGGGATGCCGCGTCAATGACTCCGCCGTAGCGAGATAAGACGACAACACCAGCAGCCCGCCCAACCGTTGCCCATAGCTGAGCGCGGCCTCATAAGCCACTGCACCCCCCTGGGAAAAGCCGGCGAGCACAATACGCTCGGCGGGGACGCCCCGTGCCTGCTCCCGCTCGATCAGCCGCTGGACCTGGCCGGCCGAGGCCCTGAGGGTATCGACATCCACCTTCCGGTCAATGCTCATCTCTCGAATGTCATACCACGCGCGCATCACCATGCCCCCATTGATGGTCACCGGTATCCGCGGCGCATGGGGAAACACGAACCGGGTATGGCAGGCTTCGGGGAGCGGTAACTGAGGTGCCAGCGGAGCAAAATCATTGCCGTCCGCCCCCAGGCCATGCAGCCAGATGACAGCGCTATTGGCCGACACGTTGGGCTCAATTTCCACACAGGGTAAATAGCTCATAAAACGGTTCCTGCCTCTGTGACAACGTCAAGCGGTTGAAAGGCGCCCAGTATACGCGTCTGGCAAAAACAGAATAAGCCCTACCCACACGAGGTCAAATCCCGCTACACTTTGGGTAACCATTGATAACAAGGAATACGCGATTTTATGACTCATTCTCAGCAGCCGTACCAGGGTTCAATATTGGACCACTCGCAGAGAACCTATCAGACTATTGATGCCGTCGTGTCCCCGGTGGGACCTCTTAAAGTCCTCTCCAAAATGGAAATGGCCAAGCTTCTCGATGCCAGCCAGAGCGGCCTCTACTCCCTGTTTCGCAGCTGTGCGCTCGCCGTGCTCAACAGCGGCAATTATATGGATGACGGCAAAGAACTGCTCGAGCGCTACCAGAACTTTTCCATTCGGGTACTGCAGGAAGAGCGGGGCATCAAATTGGACATCAAGGGTGCACCGGCCAGCGCCTTCGTCGACGGCAAGATGATCCGGGGGATTACCGAACATCTGTTTGCCGTATTGCGCGATGTACTCTATGCCAACGCCGAGATTCAGAAAAATCCAAAGTTCGACCTGCAAACCCAGGAGGGCACCACCGATGCGGTGTTCCACATGCTACGCAATGCCATGTCATTGCAGTCGGGGGTCGAGCCGAAGCTGATCGTCTGCTGGGGCGGCCACTCCATCAGCCGGGAGGAGTATGACTACACCAAGGAAGTGGGTTACCAGATGGGCCTGCGCGGGTTGGATATCTGCACCGGCTGTGGACCCGGCGCCATGAAGGGCCCCATGAAAGGGGCCAACATCGGGCACGCCAAGCAGCGTATCAAGGCGGGGCGTTATCTGGGTATTACCGAACCGGGTATCATTGCCGCAGAAGCGCCCAACCCCATGGTCAACGAGCTGGTGATCCTTCCCGATATCGAGAAACGGCTGGAGGCTTTCGTCCGGACGGGTCACGGCATTGTGGTCTTTCCGGGCGGTGCCGGCACCGCTGAGGAAATCCTGTATCTGCTGGGCATTTTGCTACACCCGGACAATCGCGATATCCCCTTTCCGGTCATTTTCACCGGCCCGGAAGACTCAGCGGAGTATTTCGAGCGAATCCATGAATTCATTGGCACCACACTCGGAGAAGAGGCGCAACAACGATACCAGATTATCGTGGACGACCCACCCAAAGTCGCCAGAGAGATGCTTGAGGGCGTAAAGCATGTGCGTGAGTTTCGTCGGCACACGGACGATGCCTATTATTTTAACTGGCAATTGAAAATCAACCCGGAATTTCAACGTCCTTTCATACCAACTCACGAAAATATGCGCTCTCTGGAACTGCATAAAAACCAGGCACCACACGAGTTGGCCGCCAATTTGCGTCGGGTATTTTCCGGTATCGTCGCCGGGAATGTAAAAGATGAGGGCATTCGCGCGATTGAGCAGTATGGACACTTTGAGATCCACGGTGACCCGGAGGTAATGCTTCCCGTGGACGAACTGCTGGCCTCTTTCGTGGCCCAGAACCGAATGAAGCTTCCGGGCCGGACCTATCGCCCCTGCTACCGGATTATCTGACACCACGGCCGAACGCCACGGTGTGTCCGTCAGGGCGGCCGGAAACCATGGTCAATGTCTCACAAATATTGCCGACGATGGCGACTATCGCCACAGCGGGTAATTCGAGAGAATACTCATCAACAGGGAGGTACACAGTGACGTGACGTCGACCAGGAAAGGTCAAGGGAAGCGCCTATTCTCACCGAACCGGGAGGGTTCGGGACAGGACGTCAGGGACTTCGGCGAGGAACGCCGGCCAGGGAGCGCTCATCGAGCGCAAAGGAGAGTTGCTCAGGAAGAGCCGGACGGGGGTCAGTGCGATGCGCTGACCCCCGTTTTTATGATGCCCAGAAGAGCATCCCGGGCTACCTGAAGGTGTTCAGCCTAAAAATTGTCTTGCAGGTACTGTCGAGCCAGCCGCGCCGCATCGCTGGTGCCGGAGGCGACTTCCTCCAACAACCGCTGCGCCCGCTGATCATTTCCCTGCTGGTGGTAGACACGGCCAAGCTTGTACTGGGCATCAGCGCGTTTGCGGTCATCGGGAAAGTCCCGCAGCAGTTTTTCAAACCACTCCTGGGCCGCATCCAGATCCTCGTTCAGCAAGTAGATCTCACCCAGCCAATAATGGCTGTTACCGGCAAAATTACCCTGAGGATACGCTTCGAGATACGCATTGAAAGCGTCGATGGACTGCTCGATTTCCCGATCACGCAACAGCTGGTATGCGTCGCGATACATCTGGGTTTCCGATACCCGATCACCGGATTCACCGGACTCGCCGGCGGAGCGGCTTCCTGGCAAGGATTCACCCAGGTTTCCGCCGCCAGATCGACTCAGTTCACCAATACGACGGTCCAGATCGAGATAATCATCCATCCGTTGCTGCTTCAGACGCTGAATTTCATGCGCCTGCTCTTCAACCATACCCCGCAGCTCTAGCACCTCCTGCTGCAGTGCCTGGAACTGATAAAACAGTTCCGCCTGCAGGTTGGAGGCATCCCCGGCTTCACCGGAATTGGCTGATTGATTGTTACCCAGCGGCTGTGACTCTACCACCCGAACCTGAGCTTGCAGTACCGGAGCCGCCACTGCGATCACGGTGAACGCCGTGGCGGTTATCAAGGTCTTCATCATGACCCTCAGTATTTGATCTCAACGCGACGGTTTTTCTCCCAGGCACTGGCATTGCTGCCCATGGCCATGGGGCGCTCTTCACCGTAGCTGATGACTTCCAGATCACTGCGGCGCACACCCTGCAATACCAGGAAGTCGCGCACAGCGTTGGCACGACGCTCACCCAGTGCCATGTTGTACTCGCGTGAACCACGCTCATCGGCATGACCTTCCAGGCGGACGTCGGCCGGAGACTGCTTCAGACGTTCGGCGTGTGCCAACAACAGAGCGCGGGCTTCCGGCTTGAGAGTGGCCTGGTCAAAGTCAAAGTAAATGATCGTATCCAGCTCTTCCATATCATCGCTGTCACCGGAACGAGAGCTGACGCCGTCGCGATCCGAGGTGCCGGTGGTCACACCGCTGCCGGCCTGGCCGTCAGAGCCCATTGCACTATCGCTATCATCGGTGGTGTCAGTGCTCGAACAACCGGCCAGAAATGCCAGAACAAACGCCAGACTCAAACCCTGCTTTTTTACGTTGGTCATCATGTGTGACTCCATCATCAGTTGTTGATCTTCTCAAGTCCGCCCAATGGGCGGTTTACAAACCCGTGTACGACTCTCTCACCCTAGTCAAAATAAGGCGACCAGGCGGGCTCACGCACGTCACCCTGCTCGGATGGCAGGTAATAGCGCGTCCCGGCGTCCAGCGATACCACCGCCAAAACACCTTTTTCGTTGCGACGCGTCGCATAAATCAGCATAGCACCATTTGGGGCAATGCTGGGCGATTCGTCCAGGTACGTCTCGGTCAGGATACGCAAGGTTCCGGTCTCGAGGTCCTGAGCGGCAATATGGAACACATCATTGCGCTGATGTACCATCACCATGGTGCGACCGTCGGGCGAAATACGCCCTCTGGCGTTGTAATCGCCCTCAAAGGTTAAGCGTTCGACACGGCCGTTGGCAAGCGTTACCTGGTAAATCTGGGGTTTTCCTCCCCGGTTGGAGGTAAAAATAATGCCTTTTCCATCGGCCGTCCAGCTCGGTTCGGTATCGATGGCAAAATGTTGGGTCATACGAGTGAAGTTACCCGTTTCAATATCCAGCGTGTAAATCTCCGGATTACCGTCCTTCGAGAGGGTCAGGGCCAGCTTCTTGCCGTCCGGCGACCAGGCCGGCGCGCCATTGAGCCCCTGGAAGTCCGTCAGCTGTTCACGCTCACCGGTGGCGAGATTCTGCACAAAAATGGCCGGACGAGTGGTTTCAAACGACACATACGCCACCCGACGTCCGTTGGGCGACCATACCGGTGAAAGAATGGGCTGGTCGGACTCGAGCAGCATCGTCGGCCGGGCGCCATCGGCATCCGCACGCATCAGGCGGAAAGTGTCATTGAAGCCTCCGCCCTGCGTGCGATTGCGTAGAACCTCGACATAAATCACTTCGGTGGAGAAAGCCCCGGGAATCCCGGTCAACGACTCGTAGACCCGATCACTGATCGCATGGGCGATATCCCGTAACTGCCTCTCGGTCCCCTCCACAACCTGCTTGCTGAGGATTTTGCGCTGGTTGAGTACGTCGTACAGGTCATAGTGGACCTGATAGAGGCCGGAGAGGTTCTCGACGCGGCCCACGATCAGGTACTCGGTGTCCAACACCCGCCAGTCACGAAAGTGGACATCTTCCTCCCGATGAGGGAACGACAGCATGTCTTCCCGCGCGATCGGGGCAAACTGACCACTGCGACGCAAGTTGTCTTCAATGATCCGGCTGATGTCCTCCGGCAGACCTGGACCCCCCACGACTTCCAGGGGAGCCACTGCAATCCGGGTCGGGTTATCCACGCCCCGGGTGATTTCAATCGTCAACTGCGCCTGGGCTCCCAGACACAGCGCCCACAAAAAGACCAATGCCAGACAATGTCTCACAATCTCAAATCCTCTGGTTTAAACACCAGCCTCAACTGGCGAAATTGACTTTCAAACACATGGGAAGGCATTCCCTGAATTTCCTCAAAGCGATCGATGCGCTTGACCGCCTGCTCTGCGGAGCGGTCAAAGGCGCTGTTGCCGCTGCTTTCCACCACGGTCACATTGACCACCTGACCCGTGGGCACCAGTTGAATCTCCAGAACACACTGCATACCGGTGCGGGCGGACGGCGGACGGCTCCAGTTGTTCTCGATGCGCTGAGCCATGACATCAACGTAGCTTTGGGCCACTTCCTCGGCCTGCTGTTCCTCAAAAAACTCGGCTTCTTCGGCCAGCGCGCGATCCAGTTGCTGTTGCCGCTCCAGTCGCTCTTGCTCGGCCTGCTGTTCCTGCTCCCGGCGTCGCTGCTCGGCGGCCTCCCGCTCGCGACGCCGCTGCTCGGCTTCCTCGCGCTCACGCTCCGCCTTCGCTTTCTGTTCGCGCTCGCGCTGAGCCTGAGCACGCCGTGCCTCTTCCTGCTGGCGGCGACGCTCCGCTTCCTGTCGCTCCCTCTCCTGTTGGCGCTGGCGCATATCGATGACTTTCTGTTGCGCCGCCTGTTGCTCGGCCTGACGCTGACTCTTGGGCGTGTACTCAACCACCTTGGCCTGCACCACGCGCGGCCGCTGCACCTCCCGTGGCTCGGGGCGTGCATCCCAGGTAGAGAGCACCAGGGTAAACACCAACGCGTGCAGCGAGAGGCTGATCAACAGGGGAAGTGTATAAGCCTTCAGGGTCATAAATCTGTGATCACTGTGGCGGTTCGGTGACAAGCCCCACCGAGGGAGCCCCGGCACTCTGCAGTTCGGTCATCAATTGCACGACCACGCCGTAGCCCACCTCCTGATCCCCCCACACCAACACGGGCGTCTCGGGTTTTTGGCGCAGGACCTTGCCGACGGTATCCTTGATCTCCTCGAGTGGGCGCTCCTGCTCCTGATCCCCACCCAGATTGATATAGTAGGTGCCGTTTTTCTTCACGGACACGATCAACGGCTCGACGTCATCATCCTCCAGAGGCTCGGAGGGCGCCTGGGGCAATTCGACCTGGACCCCCTGCATCAGCAGCGGGGCGGTCACCATAAACACAATGAGCAGCACCAGCATCACATCGATGTAGGGCACCACGTTGATTTCAGCCAGGGGCTTTTTTTTGGGTTTACGCCCAAACGGAGACATGTCGGCAACCTCGCTCTATCAGGATGAGACCTGTTTGCTGTGGACCTGCCGGTGCAGGATGGCCGAAAACTCTTCCGCAAAGGTATGGTAATAACTGAGCATGGCTTCGGCTCTAGCCGAGTAACGGTTGTAGGCCAAAACCGCCGGAATGGCAGCGAACAGCCCCATGGCGGTGGCCACCAGAGCTTCGGCAATGCCCGGGGCGACCGTGGCCAGAGTCGCCTGATGGACATTGGCCAACCCCCGAAACGAGTTCATGATGCCCCAGACCGTACCGAACAACCCGATATAGGGGCTTACAGAAGCCACACTGGCCAGAAACGGCAGGTGCTGCTCCAGCTTTTCTTCCTCGCGGGAAAGCGCCACTCGCATGGCCCGCTGACTGCCTTCCATCACTGCTTCGGAACTGGCGCCACTCTGCTGACGAAGACGGGTGAATTCCTTGAAACCGGCCCGAAAAATATTCTCGGCGCCCTCGGCCGTTTTGCCGTTGCCCTGTCGGTACAGCTGGTTGAGGTCAATACCCGACCAGAACTGCCGTTCGAACCCGTGAAACAGGGTGCGGGCCTTGCGCAGGTACAGTCCCCGCTGAACAATCATGACCCACGAAATGACGGAAGCGAGAAACAGCAGCAGCATGACAAACTGAACCAGTAAGCTCGCTTCAGCCACCAGGCTCCAAATGGACATGTTATTTTCTTGAGGCATAAGATCATCAGCTCTCAGTAGTGGATGCGATTTTTTTCTGCATTTCCGTTGGAATTGGGCGCGGGCGGAAGCTTTCGCCGCACACACAGGCAATCCGGATTAGACCGTCACACAACATTTCGTTCCCTCGCCAGACGGACTGGTGAAAGACCACGTTGGTGCGCGCCAGTTTTTCGACCCGCGCGGTCACACGCAAAACGTCGTCGAGTCGGGCGGAGCGATGGTACTGTACTTGCGCCCGATGCACGACCAGTAACAGGCCGTCGTCCAGAATGGCCGGCTTATCATACCCTAATTGGCGCAGAAATTCGGTTCGACAGCGCTCCATGAACTTCAGGTAGTTTACGTAGTAAACAATCCCGCCCGCATCCGTGTCCTCGATGTAGACCCTGACCGGCAAGGAAAATTCGCCCGCCACGGCTGACTCTGAGACACCCGTCTCATTCCTGCTCGATAGTTGGCCCATAAGGTCAGTCACTCTCCCTCAGGCGTTTCGGCAAGTCCACTCCGAAGTGCAGGTAGGCATTAGCGGTGAGAATCCGACCGCGAGGTGTGCGCGCCATGAAACCCTGCTGAATCAGATAGGGCTCGATTACATCCTCGATCGTCCCGCGCTCCTCACTGATGGCCGCCGCCAGACTTTCAATGCCCACGGGTCCACCATCAAAATTGTCCATCAGAGCCAGCAGCAGGCGGCGATCCATGTGATCAAACCCCCGCTCATCCACTTTGAGCATATTCAGGGCCAGATCGGCCATTTCCGAGGTGACCACACCGTCGCCACGCATTTCCGCGTAATCGCGCACGCGGCGCAACAGGCGGTTGGCCACCCGGGGGGTACCGCGGGCTCGCTTGGCCACTTCCACCGCACCGGATTCCTCCATATTGACCCCGATCAACTGCGCCGCGCGCAATACGATACGGGTCAGGTCCGCGACGGAGTAGAACTCCAGGCGCTGAACAATCCCGAACCGGTCTCGCAGCGGCGAGGTCAGCAACCCGGCCCGCGTGGTCGCGCCCACCAGGGTGAACGGCGGCAAGTCCAGCTTGATGGAGCGGGCCGCCGGGCCCTCGCCAATCATGATATCGAGCTGGAAGTCCTCCATGGCCGGATAAAGAATTTCTTCCACCACGGGGCTCAACCGGTGGATTTCATCGATAAAGAGCACGTCGCCGGGCTCCAGATTGGTCATCAGCGCGGCGAGATCCCCGGCTTTCTCCAGCACCGGGCCGGAGGTGCTTTTCAGGGACACTCCCATTTCGGTGGCGATGATATTGGCAAGGGTGGTCTTACCGAGGCCCGGCGGGCCGAACACCAGGGTGTGATCCAGTGCTTCGCCCCGCTTTTGGGCGGCGCCGATAAAAATCTCCATTTGCTCGCGCACGGCGGGCTGACCAATGTAATCGGCCAGCGCCTTGGGACGCACAGCGCGGTCGATGACGTCTTCGCGCTCGCGGGGAGCCGCATCGATCAGGCGATCGGTTTCAATCATGGGAGCTACTCAATGTGATCATAATCCGGAGCACAGTCTATCAGACCGGAAGGGAGAGGCTCTATTGGACGCTGGGGGACCTGCGCCCTCGGGCGGCGGGCGACTCCCCTAAAGGCTGAGGGCTCTTAACGCCAGGCGGATCAGTTCCTGGCTGCCGGCGGCCGGGTCCTGGCGGGCGGCGGCGCTGATCATGCGGGCGGCTTCGGCGGGTTTGTAACCCAGGGCGATGAGGGCGCTTTCGGCCTCTTCCTGGTGGTCGTCCGTGGCTTGGGCGGGTTCGGGCAGCAGGTCGCCGGCCAGGTCTTCCCGGGGCAGTTCCCAACCTTTCAGGCGGTCACGCAGTTCAATGACCAGCCGCTCGGCGGTTTTTTTGCCGACTCCCGGTACTTTGGTCAGGGCCGAGACTTTGTCTTCCCGCACGCAGCGGGCGATGTCGTCGGCTCCCATTCCCGAGAGGATGGCAATGGCCATTTTGGGGCCGACGCCGTTGACTTTGATCAGGGTGCGGAACAGGGCCCGGTCCCGCTGGTCGGCAAAGGCGAACAGTTGGTGGGCGCTTTCGCTGATGGCCAGGTGGGTGTGCAGCGTCACTTCGGCTCCCAGTTCGGGCAACCGATAGAAGGTGGTCATGGGCGCCTGAACTTCGTACCCCACGCCCTGCACGTCTATCAGCAGGTGAGGCGGTTGTTTTTCGAGCAATGTGCCGCGTAAGCGTCCGATCATTGTATTTATCCTGATAAATTCGCCGTTTTTGGTCGTTCCGTTCATCGAACGGTGGAGGCAGTGTCTAGTCCGGCCCGCTACGGGGTAACCCCTTCGTGAACCCGCCGTGAACCCATCCATGGGGGCTTCTCATCGGCATCCATGCCTCAGAGAGTTCACGAAGGGGTTACCCCGCATCGGGCCTCAGTGCCAAATTCAGGCCTTACGTTCTTTCAACCCACACTTAAATACCTACAACCGTAGGTCGGGTTAGCGAAGCGTAACCCGACGCTTTCTGGGATTCCGTGCCCAATGTCGGATTACGCTTCGCTAATCCGACCTACGCCTGAGCAGAACGCGCAAATTACTCTCTGCAGCGCTCGGAGGTCAGGTGTGGGGTAGGGTTTTCCCAGACCGTAGAGCGGGGGACCCGCGATCCGAGCCCCCAGGGATGGGTTTACGGCGTGTCTGGGAAAACCCTACCCCACACCTGACCGGCCCCTCCGAAAACACCATAAGTCATAAAAGGAGTTCGGAAAATCAAACCACCCTACCCCGCCGGAAACTGCGTTTGCCTGCCAACGCGATCAATTGGTCTTGGGTGTTGGCGTGGCAGAGGGCGACGGCCAGGGCGTCGGCGGCGTCTTCCTGGGGGGTGCCCGGCAGGCGCAGCAGGGCCTTGACCATGTGTTGGACCTGCGCCTTGTCCGCCGCACCAGTACCGACCACCGACTGTTTGACCTTGCGCGCTTCGTACTCGTAGACCAGAAGGTCCTGCACCACCGCGGCGGTGATCGCCGCGCCTCGGGCCTGGCCCAGCTTGAGAGCCGAGCTGGCGTTTTTGGCCATGAAAATCTGCTCGATGGCCACCACATCCGGGCTCTGTTGCTGAATGATCTGGGTAATGGCGTCAAAAATCACTTTAAGACGCTCCGGCAGACTCCCTTCAGGCACCCGGATGACCCCGCTGGTGACATAGGCCACTTTGCCGCCGATGCGCTCGATCACACCAAAGCCGGTCTTGCGCGAACCCGGGTCGATACCCAGTATGCGGGTCATGGCCACCTCTGGGGCTTAACGCCCCTTTATGCGTTCAGTTGCTCCATCACCTCATCGGGGATGTCGCCGTTGGTGTAGACGTTCTGGACATCGTCCAGGTCTTCGAGCATGTCCACCAGGGCCAACAGCTTTTCAGCGCCTTCTTTGTCCAGCTCAATGGTGGTGGACGGGAGCATGATGATTTCGCTGTTGGTCGGTTCAAACCCGGCGGCCACCAACGCTTCTTTCACGGCGAAGTACTCCTCGAAGGGCGTGCGCACGTCGATGGAGCCGTCGCTGTTGGTGACGATGTCCTCGGCCCCGGCTTCCAGCGCGGCTTCCATGATGTCTTCTTCGGTGATGCCCTCGAAGCTGATCTGGCCCATGCGGGTGAACAGGTACGCCACTGAGCCGTCCGTGCCGAGGTTGCCGCCGCGTTTGCTGAAGGCGTGGCGCACTTCGGAGACGGTGCGGTTTTTGTTGTCGGTCATGCATTCGACCAGCACGGCGATGCCGTTGGCACCGTAGCCTTCGTAGGTGACTTCTTCGTAGTTGTCCCCCTCACCCGCACCGGCACCCCGCGCGATGGCTTTTTCGATGGTGTCTTTTTTCATGTTGGCGCCGAGGGCTTTGTCCATGGCGGCGCGCAGGCGGGGGTTGTCTTCGGGCGCGGCACCGCCTTTGGCGGCGACGGTGAGCTCGCGAATGATTTTGGTGAATACTTTACCGCGTTTGGCGTCCTGGGCGGCTTTGCGGTGTTTGATGTTTGCCCATTTACTGTGGCCAGCCATGAATACTCTCCACTTACTGGTCTGTTATAAGTCGGGTTTGGTTGCTCTTTGATCGAAGTATGTCGCTAAAATCACGTCCGGTCCGATTTGGGGTGTAGGGTTGCCAGACACGCCGTAAATACATCCCTGTAGGCTCGGATCGCGGGTCCCCCGCTCCACGGTCTGGCAACCCTACACCCCAAATCGGCCCTCAGCACTCTGGTAGCACCCTATACCCATCCTGCTACAGAGTGACCAAGCGAGCCTGGGGTTCGGGGCAATACTTCCGGGACCGTAGAGCGGGGGACCCGCGATCCGAGCCCCCAGGGATGGGTTTACGGCGTGTCCCGGAAGTATTGCCCCGAACCCAGGCGTCAATTCACTGCCCCACGCTCTAAAAACTACTCGCTCGCGGGTTTTTCTTTCTTACGCAAACGGATGTGCAGGTCTTTGAGCTGCTGTTCGTCTACCGCACCCGGAGCGTCGGTCATGACGCAGGCGGCGCTCTGGGTTTTCGGGAAGGCGATCACATCGCGGATCGAACCGGCACCGATCATCAGCATGATCAGACGGTCCAGACCGAAGGCCAGGCCACCGTGCGGCGGTGCGCCGTACTTGAGGGCATCCAGCAGGAAACCGAACTTCTCACGCTGCTCCTCTTCCCCAATGCCCAGCGCGCGGAAGACCGCCTGCTGCATGGTCTGGTTGTGAATACGGATAGAGCCGCCACCCAGTTCGGTGCCGTTGAGCACCATGTCGTAGGCGCGGGACAAAGCCGTCTCCGGGCTCTTCTCCAGTTCCTCCGGGGAGCAGGAAGGCGCGGTGAACGGGTGGTGCAGGCTGTTCAGAGAGCCGTCGTCTTCCTCCTCGAACATCGGGAAGTCGACGACCCAAAGGGGCGCCCAATCGCAGGTGTACAGGTCCAGATCCTCGCCCAGCTTGCAGCGCAGTGCGCCCAGGGCTTCGCTGACCACATTAGCCTTGTCCGCACCGAAGAAGATCAGGTCGCCGTTGTCGGCTTCCACCCGCTCCAGAATGGCTTTGCGCACGTCGGTGGGCAGGAACTTCACGATCGGGGACTGCAGCCCCTCTTCCAGATCGCTTTTGTCGTTGACCTTGATGTAAGCCAGACCCTTGGCGCCGTAGATACCCACGAATTTGGTGTAATCGTCAATCTGCTTGCGGGTCAGTTTCTCGTTGCCGCCGGGCACTTTCAGGGCGGTGACGCGGCCTTTGGGGTCTTTGGCCGGGCCGGAGAAAACTTTGAAGTCCACCGCGCCCATCAGCTCTTTCACATCCACCAATTGCAGCGGAATACGCAGGTCGGGCTTGTCGGAGCCATATTTCTGCATGGCCTCGGCGTAGGTCATACGCGGAAAGTCGCCCAGATCCACCTCTTTCAGTGTCTGGAAAATGGTGCGGATCATCCCCTCGGTGACCGACATGATGCCCTCTTCGTCCATAAACGAGGTTTCGATATCGATCTGGGTAAATTCCGGCTGACGATCGGCGCGCAGGTCTTCGTCGCGGAAGCACTTGGCGATCTGATAGTAGCGATCGAACCCGGACACCATCAACAGCTGCTTGAACAGCTGAGGAGACTGGGGCAGAGCGAAGAATTTGTTCTCGTGGGTGCGTGACGGCACCAGGTAGTCCCGGGCACCCTCGGGGGTGGCGCGGGTCAGAATCGGGGTTTCGATGTCCAGAAAGCCCTGGTCGTCCAGGTAGTTACGCACCAGGTTGGTGACCTTGGAGCGGAATTTCAGGCCTTTCTGCATTTCCGCCCGGCGCAGGTCCAGGTAGCGGAATTTGAGGCGGACATCCTCACCCACGGACGCGTGGGAATCCAGCGGAAAGGGGGTGGTTTCCGCCTCGTTCAGAATGGTCAGGCCGGTGCCGTAGACTTCCACTTCACCGGTGGCCATGTTGGGATTGACCGTGGCGGCATCCCGGGCGCGCACCTTACCGGTCACCTGCAGCACGTACTCGCCGCGGACCCGGTCGGCCAGATTGAAGTGATCACCCGCATCCGGGTCGAACACCACCTGTACAATCCCCTCGCGATCGCGCAGGTCGATAAAGATGACGCCACCGTGGTCACGGCGGCGATCGACCCACCCGCACAGGGTCACTTCCCGATCAATGTCTTTGGCTGTCAGTGTGCCACAGTAATCACTGCGCATAGTGCTTTCCCGTTATTTGCCGTCTCGGTTCAAAGTCGTCGCGGCGCCGTCTGTCTGTCAGGCGGACGCTGCGCTGGAGTTGGCGGGTTTGGAGGCTTTGTCACCACCGGAGCCGCTCTCGGAGCTTTTGCCGCCGCTGCGCTCGCCCGCCAGATTTTTCTGATTGGACTTTTTGAAGTCCGTCTCGTACCAGCCGCTGCCTTTCAGACGAAAGCCTGCCGCTGAAATTTTCTTCTTCAGGCTCGCCTGGCCACAGGCCGGGCAGTCTACCAGAGGCTCGTCACTGAGCTTCTGCAGTGCTTCCATATCGTGGTTACAGGATTGACACTGATATTCGTAGATGGGCATTGTCGTGTTCCTCAATCAAATGCTCGTCAAGAGCAACCATCGCCAGCAATGCCCACAGGGGCCAAAAAACGCGCGATTATAACCCAACGGGGCGCCAGCGAGAACCGGTTGAGCCGTTTTCCACGGGCTTGTGGCGACTCTGGAGAGTCCGCCTCAACGACGAATCGAGCGACGTCGCGGCGGTTTTGGATAGATAGGGGCCGCGGAGCGTTTTTAAAGGTCCACACCCAGGGTGTTGCCCTCGTAAACCAGAGGCACAAACGCCAGTGGGCCCACACACCCCTCAGGGCCATTCAGCGCCCGCCCCGAGCGCAAGTCGAACTCAATGCCATGTACCGGGCAGCGCAAGACCTCGCTCTGCACACTGGCCTTGTGCAGGGGCGCTTCCATATGCGGGCAGCGATTGACCAGCAGGTAGGTCCGCCCCTCCTCCTGCAGCAGGAGCAACTCCTGACCGGCGAGCCGAAAGACCCGGCGGTAACCGTCATAGAGCTGATGCAGCGTTTCCAGCGCCTGGTATGCCATGATTTTGTCCCCGAAAGCCGGCCAATTCCGCTAGACTAGCACACTGTTGAACCACCCGACCGACGCGAGCTTCGCTATGCCCTCCCAGCAATACCTGGAACAGCTCAAGACCCTCTCCAACCGGCTAGTGGCTCTGCAGAAGCCGATTCGCATCCTCGATGCCATCAAGTGGACCCCGGAGATTGAGCAGGCCTTTCGCGCCAGCGGCGGCAAGGCACTACCCCAGGTGGGCCCGGAGTACTACCAGCGCCAGGCCCTGGGGTTTGATCCAGAGCGGCTGGACAGCGAACTGCTCGCTCTGGATCGGGACCTCAAGCGCAAGCTGGGCCGGGGAGACGCGCTGGGCAGGATTCTCGAATCGACGGTCGAACAGTACCAGTTGGTGGTGCAACTGCTGCGCCACCGTGGGTGCGCGGAGTTCGGCGACTACAGCCGTCAGTTGTATGGCTCCGCCAGTGACCGTATCCGGGGCGACCGTAAAACCCTGCGCACCCTGGGCGAGCGGTTGTGCGACATCTTCTCACTGCCCGCCGTAGAGCACCTGAACCGCCCCTACCGAAGTGACATTGATGCCGAAACCGCCGTCACCATGCTGCGTCAGCGCATGGACCGCTATTTCGGCGCGGGTCAAGTGAAGGTCAGCATCAGCGACGACATTGTCTCGGACGCCGCCGCCGGCGGAGACACCCTCAAGGTGAATCGGCGCGCCCAATTCTCCGAGCTGGACATTCAGGTTCTGGAGGTTCACGAGGGCTGGGTGCATATTGGCACGACGCTCAACGGGCGAGAACAGCCCTGGGCGACCTGGCTGAGCGTCGGTTCGCCCCGGATTACCGCCATCCAGGAGGGGATGGCAGTGCTGATGGAAACCCTGACGTTCAGCTCCTTTCCGCAGCGCGCCCGACGGGTCAGTGATCGGGTGGTGGCGGTAGACCTGGCCGAGCAGGGAGCGGACTTCTGCGAGGTGTATCGCTATTTTCTCGACCGGGGCGTCAGTGAACACGATAGCTACCGGGTCACTCAGCGGGTATTTCGCGGCGGCCAGGTCAGTGGCGAGCGCGGCGCGGTGTTCACCAAGGATATTTCCTATGTGAAAGGTTTTGTGGAAAATGTAAACTTCATCCGCAGCGCCATTCAGTCCGGGGTGCCCGAGATCATTCCGATGCTGTTTGTCGGTAAAGTGACCCTGGATGATCTGCCGCTACTGTACGAACGCTACCTGGAAGGTGTAATCTCCGCCCCCCGGCATTTGCCACCGATGTTCCGCGACCTGAATGGCCTGTATGTCTGGTTCGGCTTTTCGAGCAGTCTGTCGCTGATGAACATCGCACGGATACAGCAGCATTTCAGCAAGCTGTTTGAGCAATTACCGGCCACCGCCCCGCTGTATCCGGGCTCGAGTAACGGCAAGCGCGACGCCGAATTGGATTGACGTTTTCAGATTATGATGCATTACAAGATTGTCCTGACGGGCAGCGGCATTTTGGTGGACCACTATGGCAGCCCGGAACCGGTGATGGGCTTTGTCACTTGCCGTCTGTTGAAAGCGGATTCGGAGAAGCTGGCGATTGCGACGGTCAAGCGCGATATTCTGGTGCAGTGGAATCAGAGTTTCAATGCGGACCGTAAGGCGGGGTTGCCGAAGCTGTCGGTGGAGCATATTGCGACGGTTCACCCTCTGCTGACCCGCAGGCCGAAGCACGATTTCTACTTTTACGTCTCGGACGAACAGCGCGAGGCGCACCTGGAACACTTCACCCAACCCAAACGCCGCTGGTTCAAAAAACGTAGGGCACCATAGATAAAGAACAGAACCCCTTAACTCCAGAAAGTCCGTCGAAGGCGGGGTTCACCATTTACAGACCCGCCGTGAATACATCCCTGTAGGCTTCGCGTCGGCATCCATGCCTTCGAGAGTCTGTAAATGGTAAACCCCGCCTTCGACTCGGTGCCAAATTCCCGAGCTGAACGTTCTTTCGGACAAAGAATGGCACGACACATCTACCCTGCGAGCTACTTCGGAGACAACAACGGAATCGGATGGCACTGAGGCGGATGCAAAGACACCCGTTTGCAGACTCTCGTCGGCATGGATGCCGACGTGAAGCCCCCAGGGACGGGTTTACGGCGGGTCTGCAAACGGGTGTCTTTGTAGCCGCCGGGCTCTAAAAATGCTTCAAACCAAAGGCAAACACCAATCAATCTCCGTCTCACCCCGCTCCACCAAATACCGGTTCGCCTGCGAAAAGTGCCCGCAACCAATAAAGCCTCGGTGAGCGGACAAGGGTGAAGGGTGGACCGACTTCAGAACCAGGTGTTTATTGCGATCCACAAAGGCCGCCTTTTTCTGGGCGTAGCTGCCCCACAATAGAAACACCACTCCCTCGCGCTCCCGATTGACCAGATCAATCGCCCGGTCGGTGAACGCTTCCCAGCCCTGGCGCTGGTGCGAGCCCGCCCTGCCCTGCTCGACAGTCAGGGTGGCGTTGAGCAGCAGGACGCCCTGCTCGGCCCAGTGTTGCAGACAACCGTGATTGGGCACGGGGCAGCCGAGGTCGCGTTCGAGTTCTTTGAAGATGTTTTTGAGCGACGGCGGTGGCGCGATGCCGGGTTGCACGGAGAAGCAGAGGCCATGGGCCTGGTTGGGGCCATGGTAAGGGTCCTGCCCCAGGATGACGACTTTGACCCGGTCGAGCGGGGTGGTGTTGAAGGCGTTGAAGATCTGTCTGGACGGCGGGTAGATGGTTTTGCCCTGGTGTTTTTCCTTGAGCAGGAACTGCTTCAGTTGGCGCATGTAGGGCTGCTGAAATTCAAGTTCCAGGTGGCTCAGCCAACTGGGCTCCAGGTCGATTGTCTTTTGCGCATCCGCCATAACGTTTCCCAAGCTGTTTTATCAGCGCGTCAATTTAGCATTGATCTCATAAGGTGAAAACCGCCCCAGCATCACGCGTAGGGCGCAGCGCACCCTCCCTACGCCAGTCGGGGGATGGGGCGTAGGGGCGGCGTGCGGGACGGGTTAGATGCAGTATTCTTTCAGGGGCGGGAAGCCGTTGAATTCTACCGCGCTGTAGGAGGTGGTGTAAGCGCCGGTGGAAAGCCAGTAGAGGCGGTCACCGATGGCCAGATTCAACGGCAGCGGGTACTTGTGGTGCTCGTACATGATATCCGCACTGTCGCAGGTCGGGCCGGCGATCACCGCATCCTCCAGCTCGCCCTTCTTCTCCACATAAATCGGAAACTTGATCGCCTCATCCAGCGTTTCGATCAGGCCGTTGAACTTGCCCACATCGGTGAACACCCAGCGGTGCAACGCCGTGCGTGACTTGCGGGAAATCAGTACCACCTCACTGACCAGAATACCGGCGTTGGCAATCAGCGACCGGCCCGGCTCGATGATGATCTCCGGGAAGTCCTTGCCAAAGTCCTCCTCCAGAAAGCGGGTAATTTCCTGGGCATACGTCTGCAGATCGTTGGTGCGGGTCATGTAATTGGCCGGAAAACCGCCGCCCATATTGATCATCTTCAGCTCGATGCCATCCTCTTCCTTCAGGCGCTCGAAGATCACCTTGACCTTGCCCAGTGCAGCGTCCCAACTGCTGATTTCGCGCTGCTGGGAGCCCACGTGGAAGGACACACCATAGGGCTCCAGCCCAAGATCCCGGGCGAGAATCAACAGATCCATGGCCATGTCGATTTCGCAACCGAACTTGCGTGACAGGGGCCAGTCGGCGGTCAGGGTGCCCTCGGTCAGAATGCGTACGTAAATACGGGCACCCGGGGCGGCCCGGGCAATATTGCGCAGGTCTGCCTCGGAATCCGTGGCGAACAGACGTACACCTTTCTCATAGAAGTAGCGAATGTCCCGGCTCTTCTTGATGGTATTGCCGTAGCTGATCCGCTCAGGCCCCACGCCGAAGCCCAGCACTTTGTCCAGCTCGTAGATGGAAGCAATATCGAAGTTTGCGCCACGCTCCGTCAACAGCTTCAGGATGGCGGGTGCCGGGTTAGCCTTCACCGCATAATAAATGTTGGCGTACGGAAAGTTGTCTTCCAACTCCTGATAGGCGGCATCAATGGTCGCTGTGTCGATCACGACAAACGGCGTTTCTTTGGTGTCCGCAAAGTGTTTTAGGCGGGCAAAGGTTTCCGGGCTGTAGTAGTCCTGCAGCTGGATGGGAGAATCGGTCATGGCACCCCCTGGGCGTCGAAATTGGCGTCATCCGGCAAGGCTCGCCGGGGATCGCGGGCGGCGATTTAATACACGTTTTGCCCGCTTGGCAAGCACTATTTTAGACGCTGGGGAAGCTTTTTGCTGAAAGTCCCGGGAAAGGAGGTCGGCCCGCGGGGAAACCCGCGCGGGCCGTGGCCCCGGGCGACGCTTAGCTCTCTTCGCCGGTGATCATTTTACGCTGTTTCTCGACCAGGGCGGCCAGAGAATCGCGCACAATCTGCAACCCTTCGCGCAGAATGTCTTCTTCGATCAACAGCGACGGCAGGAACTTCAACACCTGATCGTCGGCGCCGGCGGTCTCCATCACCAGACCCCGGGTAAAGGCTTCGTGGGACGCCTCATTGGCCATACCAGCGGCCAGCTCCAGTCCCCAGACCATGCCCACACCGCGGACCTGCGGCTCGAGTTCGGGGAAGTCCGCTGCCATCTTCTTCAGCTCTTCCTCGATGATATTGCCTTTGTACTCGACGACTTTGCCCATGTCGTCGTTATCCCAGTAGCTCAGCGCCTGAGTGGACGCCACAAAGGCCAGGTTGTTACCGCGGAAAGTACCGGTGTGCTCACCGGGAGACCACTGGTCCAGCTCCGGGCGCATCAGCAGCAGGGCCATGGGCAGACCACCGCCGATGGACTTGGACAGGGTGACCATGTCCGGGTGAATCCCCGCACGTTCAAAGCTGAAGAAGGTACCGGTACGACCGTTACCCACCTGAATATCGTCGATAATCAACAGGATATCGAATTCGCGGCACAGCTCTTCCAGACGCTTGAGCCACTCGATGCTGGCGACGTTGATACCGCCTTCGCCCTGTACGGTTTCCACGATCACCGCCGCCGGCAGATCAACGCCGCTGCTGGGATCGGACAGGAATTTGCGCATGTACTCAATGGAGTCCACACCCTCGCCCAGGAAACCGTCAAACGGCATAAAGGCGGTGTTGGCACGCGAACCGTAGGACTCATCCTTGTAGAAGTAGTTACCGGTTACCCCCAGCGCGCCCATGGTCAGACCGTGGTAGCCATTGGTGAAGGCGATGACGTTGGAGCGACGCTTGATCATTCGGGCCAGTTTCAACGCGGTTTCCACAGCGTTGGTACCGGTAGGACCGGTAAACTGCATTTTGTACTGCAGGCCACGCGGTGCCAGGATGGTGTCGCGGAACTTGGTCATGAACTCGCGCTTCGCTACCGTGGCCTTGTCCAGACCATGCACAATGCCCTTATGCTGCAGGTACTCGATCAGCGCTTCGGTAATTTTCGGGTTGTTGTGCCCATAGTTCAGGGTACCGGCACCGGCGAAGAAGTCGATGAAGCGATTGCCGTTTTCGTCGAACAGTTCCGACCCTTCGGCCTTGTCAAATACGACGGGGAAGGAACGCACATAACCACGAACCTCAGACTCCATCTCTTCAAAAATTCTCATCGAATAATCCTCATTATCGTCACTGGGTGAATGGCTTCATCCGGGCAAAAAACGACCTCGCCAGCGGACGAGATCCACTGCACCGGGCAGCAAATCCGCCTGAAAAGAATTGCATAGTTTACAAACCTTTAGAGTTCAAAGCAAGTTCAGCGCCCCGCCCAACCGCCCGCAAAGCCAGTAACCACAAGGGTTTACGGGAATTTCGGGCAAAAAAAAACCCGGCTCACAGAGCCGGGTTTTTCGGGATCGCGAAGCGATGCTTACAGCTTGCCGCTGTGTTCGCCCAAGTACTTGGCCACGCCTTCCGGAGAAGCGTCCATACCTTTATCACCCTGGTTCCAGCCAGCCGGGCATACTTCACCGTGCTCCTGATGGAAGGCCAGAGCGTCAACCATACGCAGCATCTCGTCGACGTTGCGACCCAGAGGCAGATCATTCACCACCTGGTGACGCACGATGCCATCTTCATCGATGAGGAAGGAGCCGCGGAACGCCACGCCGCCTTCGGATTCGACATCATAAGCCTTACAGATGTCGTGCTTCACGTCGGCGGCCAGGGTGTACTTGACCGGACCGATGCCGCCCTGATCCACCGGGGTATTACGCCAGGCGTTGTGAGTGAACTGGGAGTCGATTGACACGCCGATCACTTCCACGTTGCGCTTCTGGAACTCTTCCACACGGTGATCAAAGGCAATCAGCTCCGAGGGGCAGACGAAGGTGAAGTCGAGCGGGTAGAAGAACACGACCGCTTTCTTGCCCTTGATGGCCGAGGCCAGATTGAATTCGTCAACAATTTCTCCGTTACCCAGAACCGCCGCAGCAGTGAAATCGGGTGCGGGTTTACCGACTAATACGCCCATGTTTAATCTCCTGATTAAGTTGACATTGAGGGTTAAAAAAAGCCCGTGTCTGAGGCTCCGGTACCGACTCACCGTTGGCACCAGATCACAAACACTCGACAAAACAATGATTTAGCAGCCGCCAGCTCGTATTGTGGCCACTGCCGATTCGCATCAGATCGCAGGCCGACATCATACAGGCCGAAAGGTTTGGGTTCTATTGATTTTATAAATGATCCTGAAAGGCCAGGACTATATAGAAACTGGCTATCAGACTCCCACCGGAGATAGCAACACAAATGTTAATTATTCTCAAGCCCTGTTGACACAAATTCTCATTAACATTACCATAATGGTGTCCGTCAACCGTGTTCCGGGGTATCTGGCTATGTATGTCTGTGTCTGCAAGGGCATTACCGACCACCAAATCAAAGACGCGATCTACGCTGGCGCTACCACCGTGGGCAAACTGCGTAAAGCGTTGGGGGTCGCCTCCCAGTGCGGTAAATGTACCTGCCTGACCCGTGAGCTCATTGACGAAACGCTGCCTCAAGCCGAATACGCCGAAGCCCAACCACTTCACTACGCTGTGGCGTGATACCAGCACCGGCAAGCGCACTGAAAATCAGTCTTATTCAGATTCACTTTCCCCTTATACATCAAGCACTTAGCAGGCAAGCACCGCTTGACACCGTGACCGTCCCGGCCCAGACTTAAAGGTTGTGCACCCACCCTCGCCCACCTATCGACGGAGACGGCTATGAAAGGCGACGCAAAAGTCATCGAAATTCTCAACACCTGCCTCGGCAATGAGCTGGTAGCCATCAACCAGTACTTCCTGCATGCCCGCATGTACAAAGACTGGGGGCTGAAAGAGCTGGCCGACCACGAATACGAAGAATCCATCGACGAGATGAAACACGCCGACATGCTGATTGAGCGGATTCTGTTTCTGGAGGGGCTCCCGAACCTGCAGGACCTGGGCAAGCTGCTGATCGGTGAGAACACCGAGGAAATGCTGGCCTCCGACCTCAAACTCGAGCTGAAAGCCATTCCTGACCTGCGCGATGGCATTGCCTACTGCGAGTCGGTACAGGACTATGGCAGCCGGGATCTTCTGAAGCACATTCTGACTTCGGAAGAGGAGCACGTGGACTGGCTGGAAACCCAACTGTCACTGATCGATAAAGTGGGTATTCAGAACTACCTGCAGTCCAAAATGGACAGCGACGGCTGATCGGTCAATTCAGCAGTCCCAACACCCCAATCGAATAGGCCCGGCGCTCATCGGCGCCGGCCAGCGCTTCGGGCTCAACGATACTGCCCAACGTGAGCCCTTCACGCTGAAAGCGGGTATCTCCGGTACCTCGATCAAAGCTGATGGGCACCACGCCGTCAAACTGATAGGCGATAATATCGCCTTCATCCACGCCAACGCTCACGGGAAAGCTCAAACGGACCAACCCGGACTGCTCTGCCCTGATAGGTAGACTCTCCCACACGACCACCAGGTTTTCCTCCACTGGACGCAGCACTTTCACCACCAACTGTCCGGGCGATTCGAAATGACCCGCCATACCGGTCAGGGTTCCGGACCGTGGAATGGGATTGGCAAGGTCAACCAGCGTGCGGGATTCCTCCCCCCGGTGGGCGCGACTGACCAACTCCCCGCCGACATAGTCAAGCAGATCAGACTGCAACAGAAAGTCCCGGTAGCTGTCAATCTGGGCCTGTACAAAATCCCTCACCAGTGCCCGAAGCTGGGAGGACTCCTGCACCCGGGAGCTCTTTTCGGTGGACAGCACATCAATGACCCGGTTGCGTTCGCTCAACTCGGTGCGTAGCCGCTCCTCGCGTACACGCATGTCCGTGATCTCGTCACTGGCCTGATTGAGCTGTCGCTGCAGTTGCGCATTCTCATCGCGCAGCGCTTTCACGTTCGGCTGGGCCAGACAGGCCGTAAGCCCCAGAGTCATCAACAACGCTGAAACTCGTCTGAGGATCACTATTGATTTCATCGCACTCTCTCTTTTGGTCGTTGCGGCCGATCCGGACGCTACGCGCCTGATCAGCCACCGATCTGAAATGACACGCTGGCCAGCGCCTCCCCGTCGGAGATCAGATCCAGATGATAGCCACCCTCGACGAAACCGGTCACCGGACGCTCGAGGCGAAAAAACGTGACTCCCCCCTCTCCCTGAATGACCACAGGGACCAGTGCAATCTGCAACTGGCGGGAGCCGTCATACAGAATAGCCTGTATCACCGAACTTGTCTCACCGAAATTCCGGTAAGCAAAACCGGCATACAGCACTCTGGCCGGGGCCAGGTTAGCCTGTTGCTCACCCTGCAGGTCTTCCATGGGCTCGGGACTGACCCTTGCCCGCTCAATCTTCGGCTGTAACGCAGCATCACGACGCTCACTCCACTCCACTTCCAGGGAGAGGAGCGCACTGCTGTCAGTAAACTCGCGGCGCGCTTCACGCAATTGCGCCCCCGCCGCCTCAAGTTCATCGTTGGCGAGCAGGGTTTCGATTCGGCTGATCACTTCCTGAAGCCGTGCTTCGCGAGCGGCCTGGGCCTGACGCTCGATTTCCGCCTCGCGAAGCCGGTCTCGCTGGACCGCCAACCGCTCGCGCTGCAAGGCCAGTTTCTCACTGTCCGGAAATTCCGTCATCGCCCGATCGATCTGCAGAAGCGCACCTTCCAGATCACCCTGCGCGGCCAACTCGCCCGCCGCTTCGCTCACGTCCTGGATTCGATCATCCCGGCTCGGTACGACCGATATCGCTTCGTCATCGGGTTGTGACGAACCCACCTCACCCGAATCCGAAGGGGTTTGGTCACTGACCGTTTCTGATGGGACCTCATCCAGAGGCTCCACAGGCACTGACAGCTCGGCAGTCACCGCGTCGGCAAGCGCCGCGTCAGGACCACTCCGCGCCGGCTCTTGCCGCCCCTCAGCCGTATCACTCCCGGCAGATGACGCGTCGACAACCGGCGGCGCCTTCTGGTCATCGTCCTGCTCGACAGGCGCCTCCGGGACCGCCTCTGGAGACGCCTCCCCGGTGGCTTCGCCATCCGGATCCGGCAGAAGCGGAGCTATCCGACGCTCCCATTCAGCGCGCATCGGTTCCTGCCATACATAGCCCGCGCTGGCGACCACGAGCACCAACAGCAGAGCCCAGACCCAGCCCCCCTGTCGAATCTCTCCCTTATCGCTATCCCGGTCGATACGATCCTCGTCATGAACCGCCAGATAATCGCCGGATACCTCAAGATCCGTATCAGCCTCGTCCTCACGATCTCCGACCGATTCAGTCATGACGGCCTGGGGTTGATGCAACGTGGGCGACTCGCCGTCTGCGTCTACAATCAGAGAGCGCTCACCTGCCCGCTCCAGGGTATCCAGAGTGTCCCGATCAAAAGCCTCCAGGGCGTCCACCAATTCGCTGCCCGTCTGAAAACGATCCTCCGGCGCTTTGGCCAACGCCCGATCTATCAGAGGCTGAAACGCCGACAGATGCTCTGGCAAGCGCGGAATGCTGTCAGAAATGTGCATCACGCCAATGGCGACGGCAGAGTCCGAGTCGTAGGGGAGGTGTCCGGTCAATAACAGAAAAAGAACGACTCCCAGACTGTACAGGTCCGAGCGACTGTCCACCGCCGCACCCCGGGCGTGCTCAGGGCTCATGTAGTGCGGTGTACCCACCGTGGTTCCGGTCTGGGTCATAGCGGAGGTCTGATCCACTATGCGAGCAATGCCAAAATCCATTAACACCGCGCGCCCGTCCTCGGCGTGCAACATGATATTGTCAGGCTTGACATCCCGGTGCACGCACCCCTTGCGGCCAGCGTAATCCAGGGCCCGAGCAACATCCTTGATGACCCCGATACACTCGTACAGGCTCAGTTCAAAGCGCCGGTGCTTCAGGTCCCGGCCCGGAACGTATTCCATGGAGAGGAAGTGGTTGCCCCGATGCACACCGACATCGTAGACCGTGACAATATTCGGGTGCACCAGACGGCTGACAATACGGGCTTCGTGCAGGAACCGCTCGCCGAAGGTCGGGTCGCGGGAGAGGTGGGGGTCCAGAACCTTGAGCGCCACTTCGCGCTCGAAGCTTTCCTGAATCGCCAGATACACCCGGGCCATACCGCCTTCGCCCAGAGTGTCGATGATTTTATAGCCGGGTATCTGCATGCGTTGCCAAGGGTGCCGGGACCAGACTCGGTCGGTTTTCTGCCGCTCGGGAGGGGGAACCCTCGCGAGACAGTCAGCGCTCTTCGAGCATTTTTACCAGATTCCGGAAGGTTTCGCGATTATCCTGGTTGAGCCCCATCAATATCTTGTGGGCTTCGATCACCTTTTCCTTGACCTGCTGCTCCTCAGTAGCGTCCATTGCCAGTGGCTGCTCGGGCTTCACAGGCGCCTCCAGATCGCTGACGATGGTGAAAATTTCCTGGAACCCCATAGTCCGCAACAGCCGGTTGATACTGTCATTATTGGAGAAAATGACCGGCGTGATGCCTTTTTCCTCACGCCCCTGCAGGGCAATTTTTGCCATCAGACCAAGGGTGGTGCTATCGATGGCTTCAGCCTCAGACAGATCGAACATCACATCGCAAAAGTCGTCCCGGCTGAACATGGTATCGATAAACTGGTCGAACGAAATGCACAGGGTCAGGCGCACGTCACCGACCATCTTGATGACATAGACCCCCGAGTGATCCGCAACCAAAATCTGACCGGGACGCATGCCTAATTACCTCTTGATAACCGTCATAATCGCGATGTCGTCAGGCGTTTCGCTGACATCTTCAATACCCAGCGCCGAACACACGGACTCGAGACTGTCGCCGTGATCTCGCACGGTTTCCAACAACAGCTCCTCCTTCTCTTTCAGCACTCTCGGCGGCAATACTTCCAGCACCCCATCAGAGAAGCAGACCAGAGAAAATTGCGCCGGCAGTTGCACCTGGTAAATCTCCCAATCCGGGTGGGCAAAGATCCCCACAGGTTTGCCGTTCCCGGCCAGAAACCCGGCCCCTTCCGGAGTGATCAGAATAGGCATGGGCAGGTGACCCGCCACAACATAGCGCATTTCCTGTGTCTGAGTATCAATGACTCCGACAAAAAAGGTCAAATGATGGTTCAGCCGGGTTTCATTCAACTCCCGGTTGATCTGCTGAAGCATGGTATTCGCGCCATCTTCAAAAGATTGGGCATCGCAGAACAGCCCTTCCTCGCGCACCATACGGCTGACCAGATGTTTCAGCCAGATGGTCACAAAAGCCGAGGACGCGCCATGACCGGACACATCTGCCAGATAAAACGCCAGATAACGCTGCTTGAGGTAGGCGTAGTCTACAAAATCCCCACTCAGATAGAGCGATGGCGCGATGTGGTGGGCTACGTGATAGCCCTCCGGGGTATCCAGAGGAACCGGCAGCAACCGCTGCTGGACCTGGCGCCCCGCCTGCTGATCGCGCTCCAGTACCCGAAGATTCTCTCGCAGTCCGCGGTTGGCAAATTCCAGTTTGTCCCGGTAGCGCTGATTCTGAACCAACAGGTCGCAACGTTCCAGCGCCCGGCGCACCGAGTGCACCAGCATTTCCATATCAACGATGGGTTTGATCAGGTAGTCACTGGCACCGAGTCGAAGGGCCGAGACCACATCCCCCATGACCCCAGCGCCCGAGACCACAATCACTGGCAGATCCGGAGCGTCTTCATGCAGGGCCTGAAGCACCTGAAGGCCATCCAGGCCCGGCATTCTGAGGTCAGTGATGACCAGTTCCGGCTTTTGCTCCCGAAAGACCGCGAGCCCGGAAGGGCCGTCGGTCGCTTCCAGCACCTCAAACCCGCTGTCTTCGAGGTAGGCCACTATACTCTGGCGGACCGGCGCGTCGTCGTCGATGATCAGCAGTTTTCTGCTCGCGTCGGTCATCTCTTTGTCGGTCCGGGTGCCGGAAAAGTCGTGGGTTGCATAAGGCGCAATACACTACTCCCTTCTCCGGGCAGGCGCAAGCTGTTCAAAGTGCGTTTTTTAGACTAAGTTTAAGCGAGGAAACCGGTCGACAGCCGGTTAGCCCACTGACGTCAAACCCATCCGGAGGGCCAGACATGACCGTCGACAGAGCGCATCAGGAGAAGCGGGATTTCATCCGCATGAAGATCGATACCCCACTCAGGGCGCAAATCAGCGGCGAGGGGGTGGCGGCAGAAGGGCTTTGCCACGAACTGAGCGGTGGAGGCATGCAGCTGGCCACCGAGCACTATCTGGAGCCCGGTACCGAACTGGAAGTGACCATATCCTCTGAACACGGTCAGGCCCCCACCCTGAAAGCCAAAACCCATGTTGTGCGGACGGAAACCCATGGAAAGATACACCGGGTCGGGCTGGAAATTCTGGAAATCCTCCACTGATCCAACCCGGACGGTACCAGACCGGGTGACGATGCCTCTAGAAAGGGTCGCCACCCTCTTCCCCAAAGTCGCCGTATTCGGACATATCCATATCCGAGCCGAAATCATCCTCCACTTCGCCGTCATTGACCAGATAATCCCGGCGCTGCAGATAGGCGTCGCGAATGAAAATGTAATGGTCCCCCGTGAGGTGCTTCTCCAACTCCATCAGCTCCGAGCGCTTATTGATATAGTACAGGGCGACGGTACTGTTGCGGGTACGAGTATGGTCTATATAGAACAGCGGATCGGAAAGCCAGTCCACCGGCAGGGCCAGGGTGTCGCGGACGGTACTTGACCCCAGAATCGGCAACACCAGATAAGGGCCCCGGTCAAACCCCCAGACCGCCAGCGTCTGCCCGAAATCCTCATGATCGCCATTCTCCAGTCCCACGTGCTTGGCCACGTCAAACAGCCCGCCCACACCCACGGTGCTGTTGATCAGGAAACGACCCGAATCGTGCAGTGCCGACCCGGGCTTGCCCTGAAGCACTCCGTTGAGCGCGCTGGGCACCTCCAGCACGTTGTTGAACGCATTACGGACCCCGGCCTGGACAAACTCCGGGGTAATGAAACGATAGCCACGGGTGACCGGCTTGAGCACAAAGCGGTCGGCGGTCATATTGAAGGCGTGAATACGACGGTTGAAGTCCTCCCAAGGATCCTCAAACTCATCGGCGCCCAGCGCCAGCCCGGACAGGCTGAGCAACAAAAGCACGGCGGGAACCTTGATCCATCTCAGGGCCACACGGCGGGTGTCAATCACTACAAGCTACCTCTGTCGGCTGCTTCGAACGCATCGAAGGCTGTGATGTGGTGTCGTGCGGGAGGGCCGGGTGCATGATCCTTATACGGCAGCGGTCAACGCCTCCAAGACGTCAGTGTACCGGCAGATGCTAACATTGATCTGTAAAAAAGTGTTAGCCCCGACGCCCACAGGCGTCGGGGCTTGGTCATACAAAATGATCAGAACGACAGACTCATGCCCACGCCCAGATACTGATCGTCACGGTCGACACCATTGTCGATCAGATCACTGGTCTCGTTGGTGTAGTAACCGTACAGCTTGGTCTTGTCGGTCAGCTTGTAGTCCGCACCCAGGCTGATGGCCTCACCGCCACCTTCATTGATGTCGGAGCTGCCAGCCTGCGCTTTGAAAGACCAGACATCGGTGGCCTCCCACAGAACGGAGACGAAGGCACCATCTTCATCGGTGGTGGCGTCTTCATAGGTTTCGAACAGGGCGCCCACATGGATATTGGGGTAAGCGGATTAAATGGTTGATCTTACCTTTGCATGAGAGTGAGACAGACCGGCATCTCATCGGATTATCTGGTTGATGCTTCACCTACTGCTGGTGCATGTTTCCTTCGCTAATTCCAGCAAGAATCCCACACGCCTCAACCTCCCGGTCATCGTTGCAACTCGCTCTCAGTGAAACGAGTTGTTTCTCAAGCGCTTGCAGAGCGGTTATCTGCGACCGCACATGAGAGATGTGATCATCGAGCAAGGCGTTGACGGCGGTACAAGGCTGATGAGGGTCGTCCTGATAGCTCTGTAGTTCGTGAATCTCAGCCAGTGACAGGCCCAGGATTCTGCAGCGACGGATGAAGGCCAGCCCCTCACCATGCTTCTCGGTATAGACACGGTAACCGTTGTCCTGCCGATCAGGCGGCGGCAACAAGCCCTGCTGTTCATAGAAGCGGATCGTCTGTGTTTCGACCCCTACCAACTGCGCCAACTGACCAATGCGCATCAGCCTCCTCCCCAACGGATTCTTTACTCTATTGACCTTATAGTAGCCCTGAATCCGTGAGACCGGCCCCCGGAAGCACTTCTAACCCACTGACCTGCATGGCAATATAGCCATTATCGCCATTCACCCAGACAGTGCCATGCCCAACATAAAGTTCCGCGCCAGTTGCCGCACCCTCACCAGCCACGCCGGGCTGTCCATCATCGGGCAATGCTTCGAGATCGCTGGCGTCGACAGCATCGACAGCCGCTTCCCCACCACGCTGGGCATGCGCACCAGTGACGTGATCAAGAGCTACCTGGGCCTGCTGTGTCTGGGCATGAGCGACTATGACGCTGTCGAGAACTTCCGCCGCGACAAGCCCTTCCAACAACTGCTGACCCTGCAGAAGGTGCCGAGCGCGGCGACGCTGCGACAGCGGCTGGAAAAACTTGCCGCCAACGACCTGCAGGCGCGCACCGCCACCTGGTCCACGACCCTGCTGTCACTGATCGAAGCACCGATCACCGCCGAGACGACGCACGTCTGCCTGGACATCGACACCCTCGTCATGGACAACAGCAACTCGAAGAAGGAAGGCGTCTCGCGGACCTACCAGAAGGTCGATGGCTACACCCCGATCGCCGCCTATCTGGGCAACGAAGGGTGGTGCCTGGGTCTGGAACTGCGGCCTGGCAAGCAGCACACCATGAAGGAGAGCAACGCCTTCCTGGAGCGGGTACTGCCTCGCGCCCAATGCTTGACCAAGCAACCGATCCTGTTACGCGAGGACAGCGGCTTCGACAGCCAGGCGCTGTGGCCGCAGACCGTCTCGATCCACGACGACAACAAGACCGAATACGTCGTCCAACGCGTGATGCGCCTGGTCGAGCGCACCGCCGATCGCGATGGCCAGTTGCTGCTCGAACCGGACTATGAGTTGGAAGGCTGGTGGACCAGCCTGGACGAGGCGCCGGAGGCGGTGATCAAGCGCTACCAGGCGCATGCCACCCATGAGCAGTTTCACAGCGAGATCAAGACCGATCTCGACCTGGAGCGCTTGCCGTCCGGCAAGTTCGCCACCAACGATCTGATCCTGCATCTCGCCCAGTTGGCCTACAACATCCTGCGCCTGATGGGACAGCTGGGCATGACCGGCGAGCTGAGCCCGGTTCGCCACCCGGCCAAGCGGCGCCGGCTGCGCACCGTGCTACAAGAGCTGGTGCACCGTGCGGCTCTCGTGATTCACAAGGCACGGCAGATCATCCTCGACTTCGGGCAGGATATCGGGCGCATGACGGTGCTCAAGACGCTGCGGAGCCGACTGCGTTATCCACGAGGAACGCCATGCTGACCGTCAATCGGCGACACTCTATCCACAAGCAGTTCCAAGCGACACGCGATCGCCAGATATGTCGTGCCTGGCGGGTGGAAAGGCATGACAAAACGGGCCGTCAGCACCGATCAGCACGGTGGGTTTTGGCAATAACGGGCTTGCGAAAGCCAACTTGCACGGGGCGAATGATCAAAAAGTGCTCGCTGGCGGTGATAGGGAAAGTGTCGGCGCCGGCTTCACGGATTCAGGACAATGTTTCCCGTACCAGTGCCCTATCAAGTGGTGAGCTCAACCAAGCACTCTCCCATGCGGTCAAAATGCATATTGTAACCTCGCACGCACTTCATCTCCGCTAGCGCCATTGGCTTCTTCGCCATCCATGTAGCTCATTCCAAGTCGAACATTCTTGTTGGCGTAATAGTTAACGCCCAGTGTTGTTTGCTTACCGTCGGTCGTGGCCAGCCCCACATCACTGTATTTTCCGTCACCATCCTCAAAGCGGGCAACAACTTCCCAGGCCCCTTTGGGTGATGCCGGTTTTACCCGCTTGAATACTCCGGCTTTGTAAGGACGGCTTTCGCCGGTGATGATCCAGCCAAGCTGTACGTAATAGCCATCAACATCCACCTGGCCTTCCTCGGAATCGAAATATTCGGCCTGGGCATGGAAGGGCCCGGAAGCGCCGGCGAGCTCCAGATTAAACGTATCGACCTCATCGGCCTGAGTGTCGGCATCACGCGTGGTATAACCCGCACCAAGATGAACAACCATATTGTTCGTTTGAATCGGTGCAACCGTGCCCCGTGCGGTTACTGCCGTGTTATTGAAGTCGTCGTCGCCATTGCCGTCTGCCTCGAAGTAGCCGATACCGTAGGTCCAGTTGTCGCCTTTGCCACTGAGCTGGATGCCGCCGCTGCGATCGGGGGCATAACGCTCGGTCATGGCGGATCGCTCAAGGGCCGAGATGTCTTTTGAACTCGTTAATTGTTCCAGGCCGAATGGCTCTCTCTGCTTACCAATAGTCACGGTTGCAGCTGAGCCAAATCCCAGGTAGCGAATGTACAGGTCCTCAGCGGTCCCGCCGTCGGCGCCATCACTCTCAGCCACGTTGAACTGGGTTTTGTACGCCCAGTCGCCAAAGTGGCCCTCGGCGTAGAGGCGTGCCCGGCGCACGTCGAAATTGGTAGTGTCAACACCGTTGTCGTCAGACTGCGTGGCGTCGTAATCCCATTGAAGGCGCCCGCCGAGCTGAAAAGACGCTGACTTATCCGACGTTTTCACCTTGATACCGCTCTCGGTATCGATCACAAGGTCTTTGCCGCTGGTCGTAACAGTTCCGGCCTGTGCGGCGGAAGCTGCAGAAATCGCCAAAGCCAAGCCCAAATATTTCTTGCTCATAGTGGTTTTTTCCTTTCAGTTTGCTTGTGGGTATTGAAGACTCCTAACTTGCAGTCGGGTGTTTAAATAGGCTGTAAAGACAACCAGAGTCACTACCACGTCATTTGAAAACCGGGCTATTCTACCGAAAACCGGCTCAAATATGTCACTTTGGTGTCGATCTGATGTCCGTTAAGTGAATATTTTATGTCGTAAAAATGACATTTTTATGACACCCTGTAATTCAATGCGCGCCGCACCCGTCCGAACCGGGCCGGCACCACCGGGCTTCGCTTTTTCCCGGCGAACCGACTACAGTAATTACTGTCGGGCCGCGTTTGGCGTTCCGACCACTGACGCATCAACGATTGTGCGGCTGTTCTCCTGAGGTCTCCTCTTGAAATAGCCCAGATGCCTGTAAAATACCAATTTCCGTCGGCACTTACGGATTATTCATGGCCACATCGCTGAAAGTATTGTTTATTGAAGACTCCGAAGCAGACGCCGAGCTCACCACCGCCGAGCTGGTTCGGGGCGGATTTGATCCTCACGGCCATCGGGTCGAAACGGCGCCGGACCTGGAAGCGGCGCTAGAGCAACCCTGGGACCTGATCATCTGCGACTATCGCCTGCCGCGCTTCAGCGCCGAGGATGCGCTGGCCGCTCTGAAGCGAAGCGGACAGGACATCCCCTTCATCATCATGTCAGGCGCCGTGCAAGCCGAAGACACCGTCAACCTGCTCAAGCAGGGTGCCCACGACTTCATGGACAAACATGCGCTCGCACGCCTGCTGCCCGCTGTCGAGCGGGAACTTCGGGAAGCGGAAATTCGCGTCAAACGGCGCAAGGCCGAAGATCGGGTCAGAGTGCTGTCGCGGGCGGTTGAACAAAGCCCGGTTTCCGTCGTCATCACTGACCCCAGCGGCAACATCGAGTATGTGAACCCCCGGTTCGAGGAACTGACCGGCTATTCCGCCGAGGAAGCCACCGGACGCGAACTGGGTTTCTCCATGGTCGACCAGGACAGCGCCCAGGCTTTATCCGAGCTGTGGTCGACGGTCAGCGGTGGCCGGGAATGGAGTGGCGAGTTCTGCAGCGCCCGCCGGGACGGGCAACTGCTGTGGGAGCAGGTCAGCGTCTCCCCCCTGACCGATACCGATGACCGGATCACCCACTACGTCGTCATCAAGGAAGATGTGACCGTCCGGCGCAGCTATGAAGAACAACTGTTGCGCCAGGCGCACTACGACCAACTGACCGGGCTGGCCAATCGGGTGCTGATGATCGACCGGATGAGCGTCGCCCTGGAGGCGGCCCAGCGGGATGATCACAAGTGTGCCCTGCTGGTCATTGACCTTGATCACTTCAAGAATGTGAACGACAGTCTTGGACACAGTATTGGCGACAACCTTCTGAAAGAGTCCGCCGGGCGCCTCAGCGGTTGCATCCGCGGCGGCGACACGCTGGTACGGATGGGCGGCGACGAGTTTGTGGTGATCATGCCCAAAGTCGATTCCGCCCGCGAAGCCCAGAAAGTGGCCGAGCAGATCATCGAGCAGTTTGAGCGCCCCTTCACGATCATCGGAAAGCAGTACCGTGTCACTGCGAGTATCGGTATTGCGCTCTACCCCGAAGACGGAAAAAATCCCCACCTGGTTCTGCGCAATGCCGACTTGGCGATGTACAAGGCGAAGGACCTGGGGCGCAACCAATATCACTTCTTCACCGAAGAGATCAATCAGCAATTGATTGAACGGTTGGAGCTCGAGGGACGACTGAGGCGGGTTCTGGAAAAGGGTGAGCTGACCCTGCACTACCAGCCCATCTATTCACTCGAGGGAAACTTTGTCACCGGCGTCGAGGCCCTGGTCCGCTGGCGCCAGCCCGACGGCAGCCTCTGGGGACCCTACCGGTTTATTCCACTGGCGGAAGAGATCGGAATGATCCACGCGATCGACAACTGGGTTCTGCGCAGTGCCCTACGGACGATGGCGCCCTGGCTTTCGGATAGCAACGAAACCATGCGCCTGGCTCTGAATATCTCCTCCCAGCAATTGCAGATGCCCGGGTTCCATCAATACGTTGCCGAACAACTGACCGCCAACGGTGTCACGCCCTCACAGCTGGAGCTGGAAATCACCGAGCGAATGCTGGTGGATAATTCCGACTCTACGCAGGAAAACATCCAGCGTCTTTGTGACATGGGCGTGCGACTGTCAATTGACGACTTTGGAACCGGGTACTCTTCATTGGGCTACCTTCAGAACTACCCGTTCAACACGCTGAAAATTGATCGCAGTTTTGTCTGCAACATCGGGATCAATACCCACACGGCCCGGCTGATTGATACCATCATCACCATGGGACACGGCCTGGGTATGGAGATTGTGGCGGAGGGGATTGAATCGGATCTTGAGCGTCAGTTTCTGAAAGCTCATGGCTGCGATCAGGGGCAGGGCTATCTGTTCAGTCATCCACTGCCGTTGGAGCAGCTTCGTCCGCTGCTCGAAAAAGCGGTTCAGGAACAGCCGTCGTTTTCAGAAAATCAGCCCGACGGATAAAAGAACTCCCGCAGGGGTTGCTGCGGGAGTCAAAGGTTCACTCTCAAGAGAATGCTGAATTGTTATTTCAACCAGCGCCTCAGGCAGGGGCAATCACCCGCCAACCCATCGCTCTCGCTTTCGCCTCCAACTCCCGTCCACCACTGACCACCGTCGGCTGACCGACGGCACTGAGCATCGGGAAGTCCGACACATCATCGCCATAGGCAAAACAGTGTTCAGGCACAGCGCCCTGAGCTTCCAGGAACTGTGTCAGCGCCTCCACCTTGCCAGAGCCGATGGTCTGGGGCGGGAGAATTTCACCGGTATAGCGCCCCTGATGGACCGCCAGGCGGGTCGACAGCAGATGCTGCACCTGTAACTCCTGCGCAATCGGCTCAAGCAGTGCCGGAAAAGAACCTGACACAAACACCACTTCTCGCCCCGCCCGCTGATGGGCGCGCAGTTCGGCCAATGGACGGGGGTGATAAAACGGCGCCTGGCCGTGGCGCATTTCATCAAACCAGGCCCTCCCCATGGCACGGACCTCTTGAGGACACCGGCCCTTGAAATGGCGGTAATACAGGCGGTTCAGAAACTCCCAGGAGGCTCCGGGGTGCAAGTGCTGGCGCAGGTCCTGTTCGTAAGCCCGCTGCCCTTCATCGTCACCGGTTCGCTGATACCAGAAGGTCTGAAAGCTGAGCATGCTTTTGATCGAGATCAGCGTGTCGTCAACATCAAAAAACACATACTCTTGTGTCAATGTCGGTAATGCCGTCATGAAAACACCTCCCTGCGACTCAGAAGTTATCGACGCGCTGCAACATCTCGGCATAGGCAGCTGCTGCACTCTGCGCCTGGAGCTGACCGTCCACAAACGCCAGATGCGCCTGTTGCGCCTTGGCCGCCATCGTCGCCTCGCGCTTGCCAATCCGGGCTTTATCCATCGCGGCAAACGTAAAGGTCAGCGAGGAGACGTCCATTCCACACTGCTGCACCACTGCCTCGGTCACAAAGCTCAATTTTCGCGGGTTATCCGTGCTCTGCTCCAGAATTCGACACTCAATGGTCGCCGACACAGGAAAGGCGAAATTGTTGTACTTGACAGACATGTCGTTCAGGACAAAGGCATAATCGACTTCGTTGTCGGGCAGGAAGTACTGCTCAACCACAGCCAGCATCCCCTGGCGAGCCGCTTCTATCAGGATCATACCCTGCACATGTTGACCGCTTTGGTGATCCTGCATCAGCTCGCATTGCTCATCGATCAGCAGATGCATGGTGAAGGTGTCCACCGTCTGCCGCACCGGAACGGAGATCAGGGTATTTTCAGGACGATGCTTGTGGGTCAGACTGGCCGGAGCGCGAGCCGGAAGGCTGTGCCAGAGAGTGAAGTCGAATTGACTCAGGTTTGGCGATTGCGCGGCTTCCTCAAGCAACTGTCTGACATTGGCATCACTCAGGCCCTGACCGGGGACCAGCACCGTCCGCCCCTGTCCAGGCACCAGCGGGATGGAGAGGCTCAACAGCCCACGCAGATTGGAGTACGTTATGGCATCTTTGCCGTGGACATACGCAGAAAACTTGTCACCGACGACAAGAACAATACGTTGTTTCATAATATTCACCTCAGCTATTTAAACAGACTGTGCCCACCGGTTGGTGTGGCATCAAATAGCTCAGTGCAAAAAAGCGACCTTTTCTGTACGGCACAGGCCACTTTTTCAAGTCGGAAATTTTGACAGAGCACCGAATCGTGGGTAAGTCGTTGTTTCAACGACTATTTTTGTGTTCGCTTACAGAAAATTCACACAAAACATCCGCGTGGGTTTGACGGGCTGTGCTAGGATTCAGTCGGACTTGTCCGCCGACCTGGCCACAAAACCAGCAAGATGATCAATAATTAGTCAAAAATATGACGTTTTCAGACTTGTCAACAGAAAGACCCGCAAGAAGTGACAACTTTCAGACAAACCCGTCCACAAACAACGTGTAAATGAGGTTTCTGGTGAAAACAACGCCATTGTTTCGTACATTTTTCCGGACTCTGCTCCTTTTGATGAGCAGTGCGGCATCCGTTCTGACGCTGCCGTCAGCCGCCGACCCGACCTCGTCGGCGGAGACTTCCGAGCCTCCATTGAAGTTCATCACGATTGATGTCGCACCCTGGGCATCCTACAACCCCGAAACCGGTCAACAGGAGGGGGCGTTCGTGGCTATTGTGGAAGCGCTGTCCGAGCTCACCGGGTTGGCCATTGAGACGACACTGACGCCTTTCGCCCGTGTCGATCGGGAGCTCGAGGCCGGGACTCATGACTGCACCATTCTGGTTCCTCGCGATGAGTCCATTGTGATCCACGGGGAACTGGTAGCTGATCATGACGTCGGGGTTCTGTCCCACAAAGACAATCCGATTGATCACTACGATGACCTCCATGGGCAGACCATCTCACTCCTGCGAGGCTCTGCCATTTCCCCGGAGTTCGATCAGGACGAAAACATCAACAAAGTCTATGACACTGACTACCTGATCGCCCTGCGCAAACTTGATCGTCAGCGGGTGGACGGCATTGCCGGCGCCATACCCACCCTGAAATTCCTGGCCAACGAAAGTGGTCTGGCGGAGATGTTGGCTCCACCCTTGAAGCTGACCGATATTCCCCTGATCTTTCAATGTTCACGGCAATCCAGTCAACTGGCGTTAATGCCGTCCCTGAATGCCGCCATTGACACCCTCAGACAGACAGGCCGTCTGGACGACATCACCGATCTGTACCACTTTTAACGGAATCTCGATTCATGCTCTTACGGATTCCCGGCCTCAGCAGCCTGCGTGAACTGAAACGTTCGGGTATCGGGCAGCGCCTGCTCGTGCAGATCATTCTGTTCAGTTCCTTGATTACTCTGGCAGCCACTCTGGTACAGCTGTATACGGATTACCATCGCGATGTCGGCACCATCAAAAACCGCCTGGATGACATCGAGGGCAGCTACCTGGGCAGTATCAGCGCCAGTCTGTGGAACCTGGATATACAGCAGCTTCGCCTGCAGCTCGAGGGGATCCATCAACTACCGGACATCCAGTCCGTCTCCGTGCAGGAAAGCTCGGACAACGTATCCGACCCGCTGGAACTGAGCCGCGGCGAGGGCAACAGCAAGAACGTCATCACCCGGCACTACCCGATCATCCACATTCTGGCTTCAGGCCCCCGCCAGATCGGCATGTTGACCGTGGAGGCATCACTGAGTGAAGTGTATGCGCGCCTGCAGCAGAAAGCCGTGGTCATTTTGTTGAGCCAGGGCGTGAAAACCTTTCTGGTATCACTGTTTATTCTTTATATCGTCTCGCGGCTGATCACCTCTCATCTGACGCACATTTCAGAACGAGTCAGCCGGTTTGAAATCAGCCAACAGCAGCCGCCTCTGGCGCTGGAGCGGCGCCCACCATCGGAGCCCGATGAACTGGATCAGGTCGTTGCCGCGTTCAATACGCTGAGCAAAAACCTGCGGCAGGCCTACGAGCATATGCATGAGGTCAATAATGCGTTAGCCAAGGACATTATCGCCCGCCGTCAGGCCGAGGAGGAAGTCAAACGCCTGAACTCGGTACTGGAGCAACGCGTGCGCCAGCGTACCGCGGAGCTGGAAGCCGCCAATGCCGAGCTGGCCAGTTTCTGCTATTCCGTCTCTCATGACCTCCGGGCTCCACTGAGGCGCATAGAGGGCTTTCGCCGAATTCTCAATGATCGGTACCACGAGCAGGTAGACGATCAGGGCCGGCACTACCTCGACCGGATTGCGGCCGGAACCCGGGAGATGTCAGAAATGATCGACAGCTTCCTGCGTCTGTCCCGCGCCACCCAGGGGGAACTGAATGTTGAAATTGTCGACCTGTCCGCCAAAGTACACCGGTTGATCGCCCAGTACCGGGAGCGGGAACCGGAACGTGATGTCTACCCGCAAATCCAGGATGAAGTCCGCGCCCCGGTTGATAGTCATTTGTTCGATATGTTATTAAGTAACCTTATTGACAACGCCTGGAAATATTCCGGTCATCTTCCGGAAACCCACCTGGCGTTTGGCTTTCGGGAGGAAGACGGCGAACGCATCTATTTCGTCAGCGACCGTGGTGACGGTTTCGACATGCAATACGCCGACCGGCTGTTTGCCCCCTTCAGCCGACTGCACAAGGCGGAAGAATTTGAAGGGGTGGGTATCGGACTGGCCACTGTTCAGCGTATCATCACCCGACACGGTGGACGTATCTGGGCGGAGTCCCGCCCGGGTGAAGGAGCCACTTTTTATTTCACGTTGTGGGAAAGGAACACTGACCGTGAACAGGGACACCATACTATTAGTTGAGGATGACCCGGACGAAGCCGAACTCGCGCTGTTCGGTTTTGGCCAGGTTGGCCGTCACTACGACATCCAACTGGTCCGAAACGGAGAAGAGGCCCTGGAGTATCTCTTCGCCACGGGCCGCCATGCGGACCGCGCCACCGAGCGGGCCCCCAGCCTGGTGATTCTGGACCTGGACCTGCCCCGGATGAGCGGCTTTGAAGTGCTTCGACAGATCCGCTCGACCCCGGAGTACCGCTACACACCGGTCGTCATACTGACCACCTCCGACGAGCAGTCGGACATTCTTCAGGGGTACCAGTTGGGCGTCAACAGCTACCTGTGTAAACCCGTGGATTTTGAAAGTTTTGCCGACCTGCTGCAGCAGGTCAGCGAGTACTGGTTGTCCAGCAACACCCAGCCGGGACGACGCCACAATCCCTGACTCACCCCCTGAGCCGGCCGGTATCGAGCGCGCCCTTTCCGTTCCGGATCAGGTACGCTCCGCTTCCAGCGCCTGCCACTGCTTCTCCAGACGTTTGGCGGATACCGGCATGCGCGTTTTCAGTGTCTGGGCAAAGAGCGACACCCGGAATTCCTCCAGGCTCCACCGGTACCCCTGAAGCGCCTCGTTCAACGCCAGGGCCTGACCGTCGCGATCGGTCCAGAAAGGCTCCAGACGCTCCCAGAAGGGTGCCAGCTCATCCACCAGGCGGCGATCCTTGTTCGGGTCCAGAGGCGCCTTTTCCAGCCGAATTTCCAGCGCCTGCATATACCGTGGGTACTGGCGCAGCCATTCCTCCGGGGTGCGATACAGCATGCCCGGGTAAAACAGGTGGGCCAGCTGGGTGCGGATGTCCGACAGGGTAAACGCCAGTGGCAGTTGGGTGCGGTGCTGCTTGAGCTGTTTTTTGATCTTCACCAGGGAGTGCAGACTGGTGGAAAGCACATCCGCCAGGGCCTGGGCCTGTATCACCAGCCCTTCGCGCACCACTTGCTTGCAGCGCTCATAGGCCGGTGCGGTTCGAGGCAGGTCATCCAGCGGTAACCACTGGGCCACCGCCGCCAGCAGCAGGTCATCAACCACCGCATCGCGCTTACCCATCTCCGCCACCGACAGAGCCAGCTCGTCTTTTTTCAGTAGCTCCTTGTGCAAATACTTTCGGGTCTGGGAAAGCTCCAACAGAATCAGCCGCGCCAGCCCGCGCTGGGTCTGATAGGCGGCATCCGCCGCTTCATCCAACACCACGATGGCCACCGAATCGCGCTTGTCCACCAGCGCCGGGTAAGCGCGTAACTGGATACCGCCGCGCTTGAGCTGCACCTCCCCCGGCAATGTATCCCAGTCCCACTGGGTCAGCTGGTCGCGCTCGATGCCCACCGCTGCCGATTGAATCTTCTCCTGGGCCTGCTCCCGATAGCGCTCGCGCAACACCGCCAGATCCCGACCCCGGGCGATACAGCGCCCCCGCTCGTCCAGCACCTGGATATTGACCCGGTAAAAATCGTCAATGCGGGTGTCGTCCCAGGCCTCGGTCGGCACCTCGACCAGGGTCTGACGCTTGAGTTGGTGAGCCAGGGCATCGGTCAACGAGGTGTTGTCCGGCTGCATGCCGGCCAAGGCCCGGTCCACCACATCCGGCACCGGCACAAAGTGCTTGCGCCACTGCTTGGGCAACCCCTTGATCAGACTGATGCACTTGTCGCGCAACAGTCCGGGCACCAACCACTCGAGGCGTTTTTCCGGTACCTGATGCAGCAGGCTGACCGGCACCTGCAGGTTCACCCCGTCGTCCTCGTGACCGGGTTCAAACTGATATTTCAGCGGAAAACTGACGCCGCGCCAGGTCAATGCGTCGGGGAACTGCGCCTCGGTCACCTCCCCGGCATCGCGCTGCATCAGTTGCTCGCGCTCGATAAACAGCAACCGGGGCTGGTCTTTTTCGGCCGTTTTACGCCACTGATCAAAACTGGCGCGGCTGACCACCGACTCGGGAATCCGCTCATCGTAAAACTGATACAGGGCCTCATCATCGGCCAGAATATCCCGGCGCCGGCTTTTCGCCTCCAACTCATCCAGCTCGGAGACCAGACGCTGGTTGTGAGCAAAGAACTTTGCGGGCCCGCCCCGTTCCGGTTTCTTCGCGTAACGGCCCTCCACCAACGCGGAGCGAATAAACACTTCGCGACAGGTGGTCGGCTCGAGTTCGGTGAAATCGACGCGCTGCTTTTCCACCAGTACCAGCCCGTACAGCGATACCTTCTCGAAGACTTTCACGCGCCCACTTTTAGAGTCGTAGTGAGGCTCGAAGTAATGACGCTTGACCAGGTGTCTGGCCGCACTCAACGCCCACTGGGGGTCAATCTTGCCCACCGTGTGGGCGTAAAGTCGGGAGGTTTCCAACAGCTCCGCCGCCACCAGCCACTTCGGGGTCTTCTTGAACTGGGACGAGCCCGGGAAAATCATGAACTTGCGATTGCGCGCTCCCAGGTACTCGCGATCTTCCACATTGAACCCCAGGTTCCCCAGCAAGCCGGACAGCAGCGCTCGGTGCACCGCTTCGTAATCCGCCGGCTCGCCATTCTCCTTGAGTTTGAGCTCGCGCAGGCTGACTTTCAGTTGGTGGTGAATATCCCGCCACTCGCGCCAGCGAACGTAGTTCAGAAACTCTTTCTTGCACTGCTTGCGCATCTGGTTCTGGGACAGGTCCTGACGCAGCTGTTCAAAGTAGTCCCACAGATTCACAAAACCGAGGAAATCCGATTGCTCGTGCCAGAATCGACGATGGGACTGGTCCGCCGCCTGCTGCTTATCCGCCGGTCGCTCCCTGGGATCCTGCACCGACAGGGCGCTGGTGATGATCAGCAGCTCCCTGAGGCAATCCAGTTCACTGGCCGCTATCAACATTCTGGACAGTCGTGGGTCCAGTGGCAGTCGAGTGAGCTGCTTTCCCGTCGGGGTCAGACGCCCTTTGCCGTTGACCGCCTGCAACTCCTCCAACAATTTGAACCCGTCATTGATCAGACGCCGGTCCGGTGGATCAATGAAGGGAAACCGGTGTATATCGCCCATGCGCAATTGCAGCATCTGCAGGATCACCGCCGCGAGATTGGTGCGCAGAATTTCCGCATCGGTAAACTCCGGTCGTGCCAGGAAGTCTTCCTCGCTGTACAGGCGGATGCAGATACCTTCCGCAACCCGCCCGCAGCGGCCTTTTCGCTGATTGGCGCTGGCCTGGGAAATCGGCTCGACGGGCAGGCGCTGCACCTTGGTGCGGTAGCTGTATCGACTGAGCCGGGCAAAGCCCGGATCGATCACATAGCGGATGCCGGGCACGGTGATGGAGGTCTCTGCCACATTGGTGGCGAGCACCACCCGTCGCCCTTTGTGCGGCGCAAACACTTTCTGCTGCTCGGCCATACTCAGGCGGGCGTAAAAAGGCAGCACTTCCAGGTGTTGAAACCCCGCCTGCCGGATGCTGCGCGCCGCTTCCCGAATCTCCCGTTCGCCGCTGAGAAACACCAGTATGTCACCGCCGCGCGCGCCTTTACCGGCGCTTCGCTCGTGAGTTTCAATTTCGTGGATCGCATCGAGTATCGGCTGATAGCTGTCGTCACTCTCACTCTCGCTGTCCAGCGGTGGCCGGTACCAGACATCCACCGGATAGGTACGGCCGGACACCTCAATGATCGGCGCATTGTCAAAGTGCCGGGAAAAGCGTTCGAGGTCGATGGTGGCGGAGGTAATGATGACCTTCAGGTCCGGGCGTTTGGGCAGCAGTTGTTTAAGGAATCCGAGCAGGAAGTCAATATTGAGACTGCGCTCGTGGGCTTCGTCGATAATCAGGGTGTCGTAGCGGGACAGAAAGCGATCATTCTGAATTTCCGCCAGCAGGATGCCGTCGGTCATGACTTTGACCAGGCTCTGTTCGCTGGTCTGGTCGGTAAACCGAACCTGGTAGCCCACCAGTTCGCCCAGGGGCGACTGGAGTTCTTCGGCAATGCGCTGCGCGACGGTATGCGCCGCCACCCGCCGGGGCTGGGTATGGCCAATCATGCCACTGACACCCCGGCCCAGTTCGAGACAGATTTTGGGCAGTTGGGTGGTTTTCCCCGAGCCGGTTTCCCCGGCCAGTACCACCACCTGATTATCGCGAATCAGTTCGGCGATTTCGTCCCGCTTGTCGCTGATCGGCAGGTCGGGGTAGACGATGGTCTGTGGCCGGTGTTGTTCGCGCTGTTCAAACCGCTGCTGGGAGCGCTGCCATTGTTGCAGCCATTTGCTCTGGTCTTTGTCCACCGGTTGGCCGGCTTTGAGCCGCTCCTGGATGGCCTGCCAGCCTTTGGACAGACGAAACCGGTCCCGACTCAGTACGCGGCTGAGGTCGAGGCGTTGGGGTAATTGGTCGAGGGTCGGTGTTTCGGATTCAGACATAGCCAGCTCGGATGATTAAGCACGGCATGATAGCAGAGAGGGCCCCAGTATCGCAGGGGGCATCTTCATAGCGGCTGGAGAGACAAAGTTGATTGGCGCACCACTCTGGAACAGCAGCTGCGGGAGGTAAGGTCACTTTGAGACACGCCGTGAATACATCCCTGTAGGCTCATTACCCGCCGTCCAGGCGGGTAATGAGCCTACAGGGATGTATTCACGGCGTGTCTCACAAGGGTATACCCACCCGCAGCATTCCAATGCGAAGTCGCCAAACCTTTATGCAACTCAACCTTTACTCCAGAAGACTGCGCAGCATCCAGGCGGTTTTTTCGTGGAGTTGGATGCGCTGGGTGAGGAGGTCGGCGGTGGCTTCGTCGCTGGCTGACTCGACCACCGGGAACAGCGAACGGGCGGTGCGGACCACCGCTTCGTGCCCTTCGACGGAACGTTTGATCATATCCGTCGCGCTCGGAACACCCGGCTCCTCTTTGATGCTGCTCAGCTCGATGAATTCCTTATAGGTCCCCGGTGCGGGGAAACCGATGGAACGGATACGCTCCGCGATCACGTCTACCGCCTCGGCCAGCTCGGTATAGTGCTCCTCGAACATGATGTGCAGCGTCTGGAACATCGGGCCGGTGACGTTCCAGTGGAAATTGTGGGTCTTCAGATACAGGGTATAACTGTCCGCCAGCAACCGCGACAAACCTTCCGCAATCTGTTCGCGATCACTCTGTTTGATACCGATATCGATTTCCATGACCTTTCTCCTCAATGGATGAATAGCGGCCCCGTCTGACGGGGCCCCGATTGAATTAGCTTAGTTGGATATATGCGTGCAGAACAGCACCTTTTCAAGGCTGGGGCGTAAATACGCTTTTATCACATCGATAGCATCGCGCTATGCGACATTTCACCGCCCGTTCGGGTCATCGCTGCTATCGTCAAACAGCTGATCGTCACCCAACGGGAAAAGCGACTCTTCGTCATCCGCTGACTCCGGCTTGGGCGTCGGTTGCGTCGGCGCGGGTTTGTCGGGTGAATCGCCAGGCGAGTCCAGCTCCGACTCGATTTGCTGCATGGGGGGAGGAGCACCCGCTTCAGGGGGCAGCGGCTCATCGTCGGTATCGTCCAGTGGCTGGGGTTTACGCCCACCCATGATGGCGCGATAACCGAAGTAAGCAAGTACCAGAAGCAGGCCGTTGGCCAGGATCAGGCTGCCGGCCAACAGCGCCGGGTGTGCCGGTTTACGCGCCTCTCTGGTCGCCACGTCCGGGGGGGAGGGTTCGACGTCAACCTGGGGCTCACCCAGCGTCAGGGTCGAGGGAGGCGGTTCACTGTCCCGACCCTGGCGAGCGCGCTCGGCCGCCGCCTCGTTGTCCTCCAGGTCTTCGCGCAGAGCACTGATTGCCTCGCCCAGCGGGTCGGGCTTGGGGTCGCCCTCCTCCGGGTAGGAAAAATACTGGGTCGGCAGATGTTCTTCAAACGGTCGCCCGTCCGCCGTCTGGCCACTCGCCTGCAGTGAGACCCGGTAGTTGGCGCGCTCCTCAGGAGTCAGCGTATGGCGCCAGATGCCGGGGCTATCAGCCTCCAGGGAAATCACTTCACTGTGCCCAGCCGAGTGGCGAATATGAGCCACCACATCGGTTTGCCCGGGGTTGATGGTCTCTTTGCCATCCACCACCAGGTCCCAATGCACTTGTTCATTCTCTATCCGCTTGGCCAGACTGACCTCAAACTGGGAGGCGACGGTCATTCGGTGTGTGAACAGTCGCTCAAAGCTCTTGCCATCGAGGGTCAGGCGCAATTCATAATCCCCGGGACGACGGGGAGCCGGCAGCACCAGCTCATAACGGCCGTCGTCCGGAGGAGGCCCCTGCCAGGTCTTCAGGGCCTGTTCACTTTCAACCGTACCGCTGAGCTCCAGTGTCAAGGTCAACAGTTCCAGCAGGGCCGGGTTACTGACAACGCCCCGCTGATCCTGCAGGTAGAAGTTTACCGGGATGGGCTCCCCAACGTTGATATTATTCACCAGCGGCTCAACCACCAGTTGCAGGTTACTGATGATCGTCAGTCGACTGTGTGGTTGCAACTGCGCGTTGATCTCCCAGCGGCCGGGTGGCGGATCGGTCACCGTTATCAGGTCATAATCCGGGGTGCTGTGCCAGTGCAGCTCGGGGCGTTCCACGTCAGCATGATAGCGTTGGCCATCGGGCGCGATGAGTTCGGTGGCGTCTTGATCAGGCTCCTTTCGAACCAGAGCGGTAAACTCTTCGATACTGTCATCGATCAGGAACAGCCCGCCGGTTATTGGAAGGCGTTCAGCGGGCACCGTCTGCTGGAAAATCTGCAACAGGCTATCCATCAACTGTTCGGCATTGCGCGCCTTGCTGAACAGGCCATCTGAGCCGCGCGCCATATCGCGCAACAGGGCCTCGTCGGTCTCATCCGAGAGGCCGATGGTATGGATCCGGTAGCCCAGGGAATGCAACTCGGGCACCAGTTCCCTTACCACCCGCTGCTGCTCACGGGCGCTGATCTGCGGATCCGGGCTGACATCCACCACGCCATCGGTCAGTAAAATGATGTCGGTGCGTAGAGCGGTGCCCTTCGAGCGTTCGGATCGATCGTAGGCCGCGCCTTCCAGCGCGGCCCCGATGTGAGTATAGAGGGCAACCGAATTGATCTCCCCAACACGCTCCAATGCCCGGGATTTCCAGGTATCATCAACTTCACGGTGAGGTACCAGAGCGTTGACCTGCTGCCCGAAGGTCCACACGCCCGCCTGGCTGCCCGGGGGCAACAACCGCACCAGTAACGACAGCGCCGGACGGCGCAGATTGTCCGGGTCGGTGCGCTTCATACTGCCGGAGATATCCACCACAAGGCGGATGTCCGCCTGCTCGGCCAGTGGTTCCTGGGCAGACAGCGGTGCCAGCAGCACAAGCCCCAGAATCAGTAGCGCCGCCCGGCACCCTGTCATCATCGTTATACCAACAGGTCCAGCGCGCGACGGCCCTTCTCGGTCAGGTACCAACGTACGCCTTTGCGGGTGTTGAGTTTACCGGCCAGTTGCCGGCTGACCAGGACGTTCAGAGATTTCTGGATGGTCGTCTCATCCGCCCCGGCCTCTCGACACAGGCCCGCCATGGAGCGATAGATGTGCCGCCCCACGCCCAGGGTTTTCAGAACCTTGCTGGCGGCGATATCCAGTTCTTCATTCGGATTCAGGGGGCCGGCGTTGTCGTCTACATCGGTGTCCTGCTCGGTTTCGGTGTCCAGCAGCGGCAGCAGCTCTTCCTGCATGACCCGCAGCTCGTGCTGCATTGCCTCAACCTGGGTCCGAGCGACCTGCGCTTCACGCAGAATACGCTTTGGGGTACTGGTCAGTACCAGACGGGAACCGATGGCCACGATCAGACAGAAACCGGTGTAAATCAGCAAGCGCGACGGGTCTTCCTGAATCTGGGTGATCAGATCGCTCTGGACGAAAAACAGTATGACCGGTACCAGAAATGCGGCACCAATACCCAGCACAATGCAGCGCGGCAGCGCCGCCTCGTCATCGCGCTCCTGGGTCAGTTGATAGTAGTTGATCAACCCACCGAAAACGCCGGCAATAGTCATGACCGCCGCAAGAATGAAAATATGGTTTGCCATGAAATTCTCCTGTGTAAACGCCCCCTTCTCCAATACCCAAAGGTAGAGATCAGTGCAGGTGTTTAATTACTCTTAGTTATAGCAGGTTTGTACCAAAGGGCAATCTCAGTCCGTCTCGGGTCGGGGTCGGGGCCGTACCAGCAACTGAAAGATCAGCGAAATGACCAGGGCCACCAACCAGACCCCCAGCATGATCAGCCCGGCTCGGGAGGCACTATCCAGAGTATCGAACAACCCATCAAGCACCAGCACAAACAGTGCCGGAGCCAGCATCAGGCTGTCATTGACGCTCATCGGCCCGGGGGTCAGAAGCAATGCGGCCGCCGACACCAACAGTAAGTGTCGCCATTCGCGCCGAAACCCCCGAGTCACCCGCCAGGCGGCGGCCAGAAGCGCCAGGGCTCCCAGTAAATAGACGATCCAGGCAAGGGTGTATCCCGTTGTCATAGGCTATCGGCTCCTGTTGTTCGCTCTTGAGTCTTCATCACAGTCGGGCAGCGGACGGGATCATACCCAGATCACCGCACGCTCCTCCCAGTCCTCTTCCGGCACTTCGGTTTCAGAGACAAACCGACCTGCCGCCGACACGCCCGCCCGCCGCACCGACGCGGGATCACCGGAAATCAGCGGGTGCCAGTCCGGCAGGGGAATCCCTTCGGCCAGCAGACGGTAGGCACAGGTCGAGGGCAGCCAATGAAAGTCGGCAACATCCTCCGGGCGCAGCACGGTGCAATCAGGCACATTGCGCTGGCGATTGGGGTAGTCGCTGCAGCAGGCCGTGGCCGTATCCAGATACCGGCAGGCCACGTCCGTGTACAGAATTTCTCCGGTATCTTCATCCTCAAGCTTGTGCAGACAACACTTGCCGCACCCGTCACAGAGAGATTCCCACTCCTGTGCCGTCATCTCCTCCAGCGTTTTGCGCTCCCAGAAGGCTTGCAGAGCCAAACCTCAATGCCCCATTTTCGTGTTGTGGAGGCGCACCCGGGCCACTTCGGTATCCGCATGGGGACTTGGCGGCATCTGCAGGTAATAGCCCGGCTCCTCGAGACAGGCCAACACACGCTCAGCGGTGGTGCGCGCCAGCTTCCGCTCCGGAGTGAGCGCCAGCACCATGGCCGACTGGGGTTTGCCGAACCGCCGGAGCAGGTCCTCCGGAACCCGTTCAAGCCCTTCCTCGCGTTTGACGTAAAGGTACATGCCCTCTTCTTTCGGGCTGCGGAATATCTCAACCAGCTGTTTCATGAGGGCTCCTTCTGCGGTGTGACATCGGCCCGGTGTGCTTCGGCCGCCTCAAGCAACCCTTGCCCCAAGAGCTCATAGCGCCACCCCTGCAGCCGCTCGGGCAGCTCGAAAGCTCCGCCTTTGAGCCCGGAGCGGACGACCGCTTCATACTCGCGCTTGCGCACCAACAGTTCCGGCGGTAATTCGTGCGCTTCCGCCAGTTCACGGACATAACGTTTGAGCGCCTTCATCAAAGGCGCCTCGGCCTTGCCCAGGGGCGGGTCGAGGCGTTCGGGCCACTCGGATTCCGGTTCCTCCAGCGCCAGGCGGATCTCAGCCATCAGCGCCTCCCCTTCCTCTTTCTGGGTATGGGCCGGGACTTCTTTCAGGGTCCGCAGTTGCGCCAGATCCGTAGGCTGACGGCGGGCCAACTCCCACAGACCATTTTCCTTGATCAACCGGTTGCGCGGTCGATCCCGCTTCCGTGCCTCCCGTTCGCGCCAGGCACTGAGCCGGCGCAACACGGCGAGTTCACGCGGGCGCAACTTCCACGCCGATCCCACCTTGCGGTAGTAATCGTTAAAATCCGGGCTGGCTTTGGCGTTCGCGACCAGATCGGCGCTGTCGGCACGCGCCCAGGTGAGGCGATCCTGATCTCTCAGCCGCTGCAGTAACTTGCCGTAAATCACCAGCATGTGCGCCACATCGAGTGCCGCGTACTTTTTCTGAGGAACCGACAGGGGCCGCTGCAGCCAATCCGATCGGGTCTCTCCCTTGGGCACCTCGATACCCAGCAGTTGCTGGACCAGATTGGCATAACCCAACGAAAAGCCCAGGCCGGCAAAGGCGGCACCAATCTGGGTATCGAACAGCGGCTCCGGAACCACCCCCAGCCAGCGCTGAAACACTTCCAGATCCTCGGAGCAGGCGTGCAGCACTTTGGTCACCCTCGGATCCAGGAACAGGACCCTGAGCGGTTCAAGGTTATCAATCGCCAGCGGATCAATCAGGTAGCAGCCGCGGCCATCCCCGATCTGCAGCAGGCCGGCAATCGGATAAAACGTTTCCGAACGCATGAACTCGGTGTCGACCGCGATGGCGCCCTGCTCACGCCAGCGCTCGCACAGCTCGGCCAGCTCCGCGTTCTGATCAATCCAGATCGGCTCTGTCGGTATGGTGGTCATAAGGTTTTTCGACTGGAAAATGCATGGGCCAGGGTGCCACCGTCGACGAACTCCAGTTCGCCCCCGAGCGGCACGCCGTGGGCAATTCGGGATACTGTGACGCCGAGATCCTTGGCCCGCTCACTGATATAGAACGCGGTGGTTTCCCCTTCCATGGTCGGATTGGTTGCCAGAATCACCTCATTGACCTCTCCGGTTTTCAGCTGATTGACCAACTGATCAATGCCAATGTCCTCCGGACCAATACCGTCAATGGGAGAGAGACGACCGAGCAGCACAAAATATTTACCCTGATAGCCTCCGGCCTGTTCAATGGCGACAACATCTGCGGGTGTTTCCACCACGCACAGCACGGAGCCATCCCGTCGGGGATTATCACAAATGCCGCAGACCGGCTGCTCGGTCAGGGTGCGACAACGCTGACAGCGCCCGACCCCGTCAATGGCCTGCTCCAGACTGCGCGCCAGGCGCGCCGCGCCTTCACGATTGTGCTCAAGCAGATGCAACACCATGCGCTGGGCCGACTTGGGACCAACCCCCGGCAGGCAGCGCAGCGAGGAGATCAACTCGTCGATCAGTGGACTGAATAGCGATGCCATGTTCGTCTCTTAAAACGGCATTTTGAAATCGGGCGGAATGCCCATACCCGAGGTCATGCTCGCCATTTTTTCCTTGCTGTTGGCCTCCACCTTGCGTACCGCGTCGTTAACCGCGGCGGCAATCAGATCTTCCAGTACTTCCTTGTCTTCACTCATCAAACTGTCGTCGATGCTCACACGGCGCACATCGTGGCGCCCGGTCATGACCACCGAGACCAGGCCCGCGCCAGACTGCCCGGTGACCTCCGCTTGAGCCAACTCCTCCTGCATCTTCTGCATGTTGGCCTGCATCTCCTGGGCCTGCTTCATCAAATCGCCCAAACCTTTCATAACTTACCTCATCAATTAGTCCAGGGGCTGGACAGTGTCTTCGCGCAGAGTCGCGCCAAAGTGTTCGACCAATTGTTGTACGATGGGGTCCTTTTTCATGGCTTCAAGCGCCTCAATGCGGCTTTCCTCCTTGAGCCGAATGGCCTGCGCCGCCGGCGTTTCCGCATCCACCGTTCCCGGCTGGATACGCACCCGCACTGGTTCGCCATAATAGTCACTGAGCACATCCGCCAGTCTCTGCTGCTGACTCTCGTCATAAATGGCGCTGTGGCGCTCATCCAGCACCAGATTCAGCTCATTGCCCTGACGTCCCACCAACACGCAGTTGGCGGCGGTGCTTTGCAGCAGGCCTGTCGCGCTCAACCCCAGGTAAATCCGGGCCCAGTTGTCCGGACGGGTTTCCTCAAGCGTCACTTTGGGAACCGCCGGTTTCGCTCTGATCGTTTCGGCTGCCTCGGGCTCAGCCGATGCCGGCGGTGGCGTTTCCGGCCGTGAAGCACCCGGCGCGCCCATTGGCGCCGTCGCCTCACGGCTCGACCGGTCAGCCGATTGAGTTCCGGCTTCGGGTGCGGCCTGATAAGGGCCGTCAAATGGCGGCACATCCTCCTCGGCCCAGGGAGGTGGTTCTTCCCCGGTGGCTCCTCTCGCCTCTGGTGCGGTCGTATCCGATGGTTGGAGAGACTCCTGCCCCGCCGGTTCGTGGCCCACCGGGGCCACAGCCGCCGACTCGGGAGCCGGCGGCGTACTGTCAGCGACCGGCTTTGGGGCCTGGGAGGGCTCCTCCTTCGCACCCGGTTTGCCAGTCTCGGGAGCAGGAGGCGCCGACTCCGACACGGTCGCTACGGGGGCCTGCTCCGGAATCTGCTCAGCCAGGCGCTCACCCGGGCTGGCCGGTGTTTCGCTGGCGCCTTGCGGCAGCGCTTTTTTGGGGATGTCGGCCACCCCCTGGGGTTTGAACGCCAGCATCCGCAACAGCACCATTTCCAGCCCCGCACGGGGGTCTGGCGCCAGCGGCAGGTCTCGTCGACCGAGCAGGGCCGTCTGATAAAACAGCTGGATGTCCTCCGGGGGCATCTGCTGCGCCAGCTCAAGCACCTTGTCCCGATCACCATGGCTGTTATCCGCCGCCTCCGGCAACGCCTGAGCGATGGCAATCCGATGCAGCAGTGCCAGCAATTCTGCCAATGCGGCAGCGTAATCAGGCGCCTGCTCGGACATCCGCTCCACCGCGCCCAGAAGCGCTCGACCATCCTGAACCGCCAGCGCGGCCAGCATGTCGTAGATGGCCCGCTGGTCAATCGTGCCCAGCATGGCCCGCACTTCGGCCTCGGTAATTTTCCCGGAGCCGTAAGCGATCGCCTGGTCGGTCAGACTCATGGCGTCCCGCATACTGCCATCGGCGGACCGACCCAACAGCCACAGCGCGCTGGATTCGAAGGGCACCAGCTCCTTTTCCAGGATTTCCTGCAGGTGCTGGACAATCCGCTCCGGGTTCATGTTTTTCAGATTGAACTGCAGACAGCGTGACAGAATGGTCACCGGCAGTTTCTGCGGATCGGTGGTGGCGAGCAGAAACTTGACGTGAGGTGGAGGTTCCTCCAGCGTCTTGAGCAGCGCGTTGAAACTGTGCCCGGAGAGCATGTGCACTTCGTCGATCAGGTAGACCTTGTAGCGACCCCGGGTGGGCGCGTACTGGACGTTTTCCAGCAGCTCACGGGTGTCTTCCACTTTGGTGCGCGAGGCCGCATCCACTTCAATCAGATCAACAAAACGGTTTTCGGCGATCTCCGTGCAGGCGGAGCATTGACCGCAGGGCTCGGAGCTGACGCCGCTCTCGCAGTTGAGGCATTTGGCGAGAATTCGGGCGATGGTGGTCTTGCCCACCCCGCGGGTGCCGGTGAAGAGGTAGGCGTGGTGGAGCCGGTTGTGATCGAGGGCGTTTATCAGCGCCTGGAGCACATGCTCCTGCCCCACGGTTTCCCGAAAGGTGCGGGGGCGGTATTTGCGGGCCAGGACTTGGTAGCTCATGCCTTCCTCAGTGGATCAGAATATCAAAACCAGGGCGGGAGTATACCGGAAGATGCCCGGTGATATATACGGCGGGTGCGCTGCGCTTACCACCAGGGGAACGACAGAATTATACAAATAGCGGGGGATGGGTGGTGACCTGACCAGCCACACCCCGGCACATGACTGACTGCTACCGTTGCTCCCTTCCGGGCCTGGCGGGGTTCACAGCTGATCATTGCGAGGGGACCGGAAAGGCCACCATTGTCGCTCGACACCGGGGGAATCCCCCTGAAACAGCCACTGGCTGTGGTCGAGTGGGGCGCATTATGCGCAGTTTGCCCCCCTATTGCAACCTCAATTGAGCAGCATCGGTGCACCCGGCCCGAGGGGCAAACCGAGCCAGAACCACACCAGCATGAGTGCGCTCCAGCCCAACAAAAACACAATGCTGTACGGCAACATCATCGCCATCAGCGTGCCGATACCCAAGTCCGGTTTATAGCGCTGGGCAAAGGCAACCACCACCCCGAAATAGGGCATCAGCGGTGTTATGATGTTGGTGCTGCTGTCTCCGATCCGGAAGGCCATCTGGGTCGCCTCAGGGCTGACTCCCAGCAAGAACAGCATCGGGACAAAGACCGGCGCCAACAACCCCCACTTGGCCGAGGCGCTACCGACAAACAGGTTGATAAAGGCTGCCATTAACACAAACACGATCAGCAGGACGCTGTTCGGTACCGCCAGGCCTTTCAACCCCTCGGCACCACTGACGGCCAGCAGGGTACCCAACTGGCTCCAGGCGAAATAATTCACAAACTGAGCGGCAAAAAACATCAGGACCAGATAACCGGCCATGGTCGCCATCGTCCCTTCCATGGCCTGCACCAATGCCTGACTACTACCGTACCGCCCACTGAAGCGCCCGAACAGCCAGCCGGCAACGGCCGCATAGAGCGCAATCAACACCACAACCCCCTGCATTGCCGCCGAGCCGAGAAAACCCGGACTGTCCGGGTCGCGCAGCGGCGCACCTTCCGGAACCGACGCCGCGAGCACCCCTGAGACAAACAGAAGGGTCCAGCCGGCCACCAGCCAGAGTCCACGGCGATCGGCCGGCGACAGCGCGACAGCCTCATCCGGCACGGGATTCCCACGCTCCTCAGAGCCGGCCGTCCGGGCCAGGTACGGCATCACCCAGCGCTCCGTCACCCAGGCACCGAGCACGCTCAACACCAGGGTCGAGACGGCCGCAAAGTAGTAATTGGCCTCAACGCCCACCGTGTACTCAGGCGCAACAATCGCCACCGCCTCCGTGCTCATCCCGCTGAGAATGGCGTCCACCGGACCGATCAACAGGTTGGCACTGTAGCCGGCCGAAACGCCCGCGAAAGCCGCTGCGATACCCGCCAGGGGTGGCCGCCCCGCCGCGGCATACATCAACCCCGCCAGAGGAATCAGCACGACATAGCCCGCATCCATGGCAAGATTCGACAGAATGCCGGCAAACACCACAACCCAGCTCAGCAGGCCCCGGGGCGTACGGCGCACCAAGCGCTCAAGCAGCACCCGCAACAGGCCGGAGTGCTCGGCAACCCCCAAACCCATCATGGCCACCAGGACCGTACCCACCGGCGCAAAGGAAACAAAGTTGTCAACTGTGTGAGTCAGTGCCCAACGCACCCCCTCGGCACTGAGCAGGCTGCGCACCGCAATACGCTCGTCCTGCCCCGGCAAACGGGTGGACACGTCAAAGGCGGCGACCACCGCAGAAATCAGCACCAACGCCAGACTGAGCCAAAGGAACAGCAGCGCTGGCGCCGGCAATCGATTGCCCCAGCGGGCAATCGCCGCCAATGCACCGGGCGGGGACTTAATGGCGTTCATAGTAGCTTCCGGTTGCGTTAAAGAAAGGTAATCGGCACTTGCAATCACATCGCACCAGCGTTGTAATGCATGTTTTATGGCCTGTCCAGTGTGCGGGCCGATTCGATTCCTCATGTCACCATCCAGCAGGAGCACAGCATGGCAACTGTTACATTGAAAGGTAACCCGTTTAAAACCAGTGGTGAACTGCCCGCAAAAGGCACAGCGGCACCTGAGTTCACGCTGGTAAAAACCGACCTGTCGGAAATCAGCCTGAGTGACTTCAAAGGCAAGCGAGTGGTGCTGAACATTTTCCCCAGTGTGGACACGCCCACCTGCGCGCAATCTGTTCGTGCGTTCAATGAAAAGGCGAGCGCACTGGATAACACGGTGGTTCTGTGTGTCTCCGAGGATTTGCCATTTGCCATGGCACGCTTTTGCGGCGCGGAAGGACTGGATCAAGTCATTCCCGCGTCCGCTTTCCGCTCCAGCTTTGCCGAGGACTACGGCGTGCGCATGGTGGAAGGTCCACTGACCGGACTGGATGCACGCGCTGTGGTGGTGGTTGATCAGGAGGGTAAAGTAACCTACACCCAGTTGGTCAGCGAAGTGGCGGATGAGCCGGACTATGACGCCGCCATCCAGGCACTGGGCTGAAGCCTACAGGCCGGGGCGTTCCATTCGATATCATCACGTGAATTGATAGCCTTGCCCGACAGAAAAGCCAGCGTTCGATGACTGCTGCTGGCTTTCTTTCGGGTTTCGCGCTGCGCCGTCTCAGGCGACCTGGCGACCTCCAACTGCGGCACTCTCAGGTTTCAACCATTCCCGTACCCGCTGTGCGTTCTGCATCAGGCCACGACTGTTACTGGCCGATGCCGGGTATTGGCTCAGCCCCCACCCCCATCGGGCGATGGTCGCACTGCTCGAAAAAGCGGCGTTCAGGGTGACCCGCTTTCGCTTGACCTCCTCCGCCGACATGGGTTCGTGCAGGACCATAAAGCTGTCGCTACTGTATCGCACGACATGCACTGCACGGCTGAAAGCGCGCCTGAGTTGTCGAGCCACCTCCTGCACCTGCGTATCATCCGGCGCCTGGAGCTGAACGTAGAACAGCAAGAAGGGCTCGGGCTGTGAGCCCCGCGCTGTTACGGTCAACCGCTCCAACAACTGCCGCTCCAGATAGCTGCGATTGGGCAGCCCCGTGGAGGCATCGTAGAAGGCCGCCTGACGGGCTTGATCCTGCGCCCGTTCCTGCGCTTGCCGCGCCCGGTCCCGTGCACGCAAATCGCTGTAGGCAACATAAATAGCCAACAACAGCAGGCCGCTCACCACTATCGCCGTGGGTACACCCATCCAGTTCCCCTGGAGATGATTGCCCTGATGCAGGGTGGCTTCCATCGGATAAATCGCCGCCATCATCCCCGAGTAATGCATGCCACAAATAGCGGCCCCCATCACCAGCGCCGCCAACGCCTTGACCCATACCGCATACTGAACAGGCACATCGCGGATCTTGCGACAGATCATCAGCGCAGCCCCCGATGCTCCCACGGCAATCGCCGCGGAAATAGCGACCCACAGCGGGTCGTATTGAATGGCGGGATCCATCTGCATGGCATACATGCCCAGATAGTGCATCGAAAAAATGCCCGCGCCCATAATCAGTGAGGCAGACGCAACAGCGACCGAGGTGACTCTGGGCAAGGTAATGACATGCAGAGCCAGCCCTGACGCCACCAACGCCGGCAGCCAGGACAGGGCTGTCAGCCCGGCATTGAAGGACATGGTCATTCCCATAGGCATCTCGTAGGCACTCATTCCCACAAAGTGCATGGACCATATCCCGGTCCCCAGACAGAGCGCGCCGGCAATCAGCCAGTGACGCCGCTGGGCTCCGTCGAAATGAAATACCCGGGTACCAAAGTAGATGGCGGTGTAGGACGCAATCACCGCCACGCAATAAGACGCGATGACCAGAACGGCATTGTAGGAGCCTGTCATAGGAGGAGTCCGCTGTAGATGATCTGGCTGTTGTTTGACGTTCCGTGTTTTTACGCGCCACAGCGACGGTTGGATCAGGACGATACCCGACGCACCCCCTTCAGATGTTTGAGACAGTGTTCGCGGGCCAACCGGAGGAAGTCCTGCATAAAGGGCGCATCCAGTTGGGCCTCGCGCACCGCGGCATAAAGTATTGGCCAGACACCTCGAGGGCCAGCCGAGCGGACCGTGATCAACGCTTGATCCACATACTCGGCCAGCACCCAGTTCGGCAGCGCTGAAACGCCCCGCCCACTGGCCACCAGCTGTACCATCATCATGGTCAGTTCGGCGGTACGCACTGACGCGGGTTCAACCCCCGCGGGCTCCAGAAACTGCTTGAAAACATCCAGCCGGTTGCGCTCAACCGGGTAGGTGATCAACGTCTGCTCCAACAGGTCCTCCGGTTCAAGCCAGGGACGTTCCGCCAGAGGATGGTCCCGCCCCAGGGCAAACTGCATTTCATATGCAAACAGCGGGACGTACTCTACCCCGCGAATCAATTGCGGATCCGCTGTCACGACCAGGTCGATGTCGCCCTGAACCAGCGCGGGTAGCGGCTCAAACGTGAAGCCGCCGGAAAAATCCAGCTCCACGGCCGGCCAGTGGTTTCGGTAACGCTCAATGGTCGGCATCAACCAGTTGAAGCAACTGTGACACTCAATGGCCATATTCAGGCGCCCGGCCTCGCCATGCAGCAGCTTGTGCACCTCCCGCTCGGCGTCCTCAAGCCGGGCCAGCACATCGTCGGCCAACGCCAATAGTCGCTTGCCCGCGGGCGTAAAACGCACCGGCCGGCTCTTGCGCACAAACAGCTCGCCGCCAAGACGGCTCTCCAGGTCCTTCAACTGATGAGACAGCGCTGACTGGGTCAGGTGAACGCGCTCCGCAGCATCCACCAAAGAGCCGGTGTCCCGCAGGGCCACCAGGGTTTTCAAGTGACGGATTTCCAGCATCGGTTTTGTTCCGCTCCTCAACAATCGGGCGAGGCGAAAAAAGCACCAGGCCTATATTAATAAAATTCATAGTAAATCTGAAAATACTCCATTTGATTCATAGTAGCACTTTACAGAGAATACGCCCACCACGTTGAGACTTACCCCACAGACCGTTTGTCTGTTCACACTTTTGAGCTGAGGACCCTATGCACCCGATACCCACTCACAACCTGGGCTTTCCCCGAATCGGAGCCGACCGAGAACTCAAGCGGGCTCTCGAAGCCTACTGGCGCGGCGACCTGTCCAGAGAGGCTCTGGAAGATACCGGACGGACCTTGCGCCGCCGGCATTGGCAGCAACAGGCCGACGCCGGCCTGAGCTGGATTCCCACCGGTGACTTTGCCTGGTACGACCAGGTCCTGACACTGTCCGCCACGCTTGGCAACGTTCCGTTGCGCCACCGGGCTGAAGCCCTCGCCGAGAACAATGAACCGGCCGCCCGGTCCGAGTGTGGCTGCAGCGAGCCGATTGACACCCCGGAAGCCCCCGAGGGGCCCTGCCGACAGGTCGATCTGGACACGTTGTTCCGGATGGCGCGCGGCAGAGCGCCCAGCGGCACCGCCAGCAGCGCCTGCGAAATGACCAAGTGGTTCGATACCAACTACCACTACCTGGTCCCCGAATTTCACCCCGATCAGACCTTTGAGCTGAGTTATCGGCAGATCATCGATGAGACGCGGGAAGCCGTCGCCCTCGGGCATCGGGTCAAACCCGTGATATTGGGCCCGCTCAGTTATCTCTGGCTGGGCAAGGAAAAAGCGGATTTTGACCGGCTGAGCCTGCTCGATGCCCTGTTGCCCGCCTATCAGCAACTGCTGGACGCCCTGGCCGAGGCGGGCGCCGAATGGGTGCAGATTGACGAACCCATTCTGGTATTGGACCTGCCTCTGGCGTGGCAGCAGGCTTTCGAGCCAAGCTACCACCGATTGCAGAGCCGGGCGGTAAAAGTGCTGCTGGCCACCTATTTCGGAGCGCTCGGCGAGAATCTGTCCACAGCGGTCCAGTTGCCTGTCGCCGGTCTGCACATCGACGCCGTGCGGGCACCGGAGCAACTACTGAGCGTCGTCGACCGCCTGCCGGTGCACAAAGTGTTGTCCGTTGGGGCAATCGACGGAAGGAACATATGGCGCACCGACCTGCAGACGGCGCGGGAAACCCTCGCCGATGTCGCCGAGCGCCTGGGTGACCGACTGTGGTTGGCGCCATCCTGTTCCTTGTTGCACGTACCGGTCGATCTGGGGCGGGAGCAGACACTGGACCCCGAGCTGAAAAGCTGGCTGGCCTTCGCGCTGCAGAAAGTCGATGAAGTGGTGGCTCTGGCACAGTTGCTGGCTCCCGCCCCCGCACCGTCTGCACTGGCCGCCCTCAAAGCCAGCGACCAGTCCGTTCGCTCACGGCGCGAATCCCAACGGGTCCACAATCCGGCGGTTCAGGAACGTCTGCGTGCCATTTCCCCGACCGACAGTCAACGTCACAGCCCCTTTGCCAAGCGCATCGCCCAGCAGCAGGCGCTGTTGCAGTTACCGGAATTCCCCACGACCACCATCGGCTCATTCCCCCAGACCGATGACATCCGGCAGGCCCGCAGAGCGTACAAACAGGGGCAGATGTCCGAGGTGGCGTACCGCAACCGCATGCGTCAGGCCATTGCCGATGCCATCGTCCGCCAGGAGCAGTTGGGACTGGATGTTCTGGTACACGGCGAAGCCGAACGCAACGACATGGTGGAATACTTTGGCGAACAGCTTGATGGCTACGCCTTTACCCGCTTTGGCTGGGTGCAGAGCTACGGCTCCCGCTGCGTAAAACCACCCATCATATACGGTGACGTGGCCCGTCCTCACGCCATGACCACCCAGTGGGCCCGCTATGCCCAGTCACTGAGCCGCAAACCGGTCAAGGGGATGCTCACCGGCCCGATTACCATGTTGTTCTGGTCCTTTGTACGCAACGATCAGCCCCGCTCGGTCACCGCACGGCAAATCGCCCTGGCGCTGCGGGACGAGGTCAACGACCTGGAGGCCTGCGGAATACAGATCATCCAGATCGACGAGCCAGCGTTGCGGGAGGGCCTGCCCTTAAAACGGAAAGAGTGGGGGGAATACCTCGACTGGGCGGTGGAAGCGTTTCGGCTGAGCGCCAGCGGTGTGAGCGACGAAACCCAGATTCACACCCACATGTGTTATTCGGAATTCAATGACATCATTGACGCCATTGCGGCATTGGACGCGGATGTCATTACCATCGAAACCTCACGCTCTCAGGGCGAGCTGCTCGATGCCTTCGAGCAGTTTGCCTACCCGAATGACATCGGCCCCGGCGTCTACGACATTCACTCGCCGAACGTGCCCCCGGTCGAGGCAATGGTGAACCTGATGGAGCAGGCGGCCCGACGGTTACCCAAAGAGCGACTCTGGGTCAATCCGGACTGCGGCCTGAAAACCCGGGGTTGGGCAGAAACCGAAGCCGCCCTGGCCAACATGGTCAGAGCGGCCCGGCGTCTGCGCGAACGTTCGCGCGAATCAGCCTGATAGCCGTCAGGCTTGTCGGCGACGGGGAGCGCCCGCGTGGCAGGCGCCCTCGTGCTGCCGCCCTTCCAACAGCGATTGAAGTGCCGAGCGGGAGCCATTGCTGGCCACCGGCTCGGCGCGCAGCGCCATGGGCGAGCGTCCCACCCACTCCGCACGCCAGCGCCAGAACTCCGGGTTCTCCGGATCGCCGCGTAACTCAATGATGCTCAGCCGCTCGGGAACCAGCGGGAGCTGCTCCATCAACTGCATCAGAAACGGTTCAGCATTTTTGCCAAAAAAGCTGGAGGCCTGTTGGCGGGGGGCACTCACAAACAGAGTATCGCGGTGCTCTCCGGGCAGAAACTTCACACCCAATACAACAGGCTGCCCGAGACGGTTGGTCAGGGACAAAGGTTCAACAGCGGGATGGGGCATAACGACACACGTCCAGGAGGCATCCGCCTCGGCTACCAACAAAGCGGCGCAGTGTACGGATCCACGGGGGAACTACAAGTGATAATTGCGTGACATTGGAATCAGACCAGCGAGTAACCGATTGCAGTCACAGTCTTTCTGGCTCCCTCCGCCCGCTATGAGGAGGGGGGCTTGCCCCGTTCCGACACCTGGGCTCGAACAACGCTGTTGTGCCCGTGGGTCTTCGCGTAATAAAGGGCCTGGTCGGCGGAAGCAATCAGATGAGACACCCCCACCCCGGCTTCACTGGCAACCCCCGCACTCAGAGTCAGCACACCCAGCGGGCTCGGAGCGTGCTCGATCCCCAGTTGCTGCACCGCTTCGCGCACCCGATTGGCGCCCTGCCAGGCCCCCTCCAGATCGGTATCCAGCATTAAAAGCAGCAGCTCTTCGCCACCGTACCGATAGAGGGTATCGCCCTGACGCAGATGACGGGTAATGGCTTCGCTGACTCGTTGTAGCGCCCGATCTCCCGCCTGGTGGCCGTAGTAATCGTTGTACTTCTTGAACCAGTCGAGATCCAGCAGAGCCAGCGCGTAACGACGCTCAGGATGGGCCGCCAGCACCTCCAGGTCCTGCTCCATGGCGCGACGATTGCCGATATTGAGCAGAGAATCCCGCAGCGATTCCGCTTTCAGAACCCGGTTGACACTGACCAACTCTGATTGGCGCTCCAGGATGTGAATGTAAGCCTGCGCCATATCAGTATGGGTAATCATGCCCACCAACATGCCCTGCTCATCCAACACCGGCATCTGGCGTTGACGATGTTCCTGCGCGCGCTTGAGCGCCTCCAGCAGCGATGCGGCGGCAGGCACACACACCGGGTTGACGGTCATCACGTCCGCTGCCTGCCCCACAGCAACGCTACCGGACTCCAGTACCCGGGCAAGCACCGCCACCAGATCCTTTTCCCGAATCAGGCCCACCACCCGGTCGCCGTCCTTCACCACAGCACAGGAGTGCTGATTGCGGCGCATCATGGCCAGAACCTCAATCAGGCTCTGGCCAGCATCCACTTGAGTGCCCACCGGGGTCATCAACTCTTGAACGGTTATCATCACGGACTCCGCTTCCGACGTCAGTCAACCACTCTGTATTTTGCTTCCGCCTGAAACCGGCCGGAGCGCCAAAAATCGTGCATCTTACCACGACTGGCATCGAATTCATCTACCGATCGTCAGTTTTATGGCGCCCTTGGGCGAGACTGGGCCGGTTTTTCATTGCGCTGCGGATTTTATGGGCTCGGCGCGGGTCCAAGCGGCCAGCGTTTGCGCCAATATTTGACACGAAGCCCCGAGGCGCCGAGAATCGCGGGCTTCCCCAAAATCTCAGGTACACAAAGGCATGCGTAATACTCGAGACAACGGCTTGATCTCCGTCACCCGCTTCATCCCGCCCCTGCTCCTCGCTCTGACTCTGGGCGCCTGCGGCAGTGACAGCAACAACCAGAACAACTCTTCCAGTTCCAGCTCAAGCTCCAGCAGCTTCAGTGGTGGTATTGATAACGCGGGTAACACCGGAGGCATTACCGACGCCGAGTGGCCGGAAATCAATGTCGAATCGGTGGAGCCCAAGGAAATCCGCTTTTCCTGGACCGCCGTTGAAGGCGCCGAGTATTACCAACTGAGAAAAAACCCGGGCGACGGCAGCGGCTATGAGGTAGTTGCTGACAACCTGACCGAAACAGAGGCCAGCGACACCGTCGCGGTGCACCAGCATGACTGGCACAACGCCCTGTATACCGTCACCGCCTGTTTGAGCGCCGACTGCTCCGAATACGAAGATTCCAACGAGCAACTGACCCTGAGCGTCATGCTCGATACCATCGGCTTTATCAAAGCCGACAGCACCGAGGCCGCCGACTGGTTTGGATGGGGTGTGGCCCTCTCGGCCGATGGCCAAACGCTGGCGGTGAGCGCGCCCCGCGAAGCCAGTCAGGCACGCGGCGTCAACGGTGATGCCGCCGACAACTCGGTATTCGGAGCCGGCGCCGTTTACGTGTTCCGCCTGGTAGACGGCCTCTGGCAACAGGAGGCCTACCTGAAAGCCTCCAACACCGAAGTTCCCAGCGAAAACGACGACGGTGACGACACCACCCGATACAACGACCGGTTCGGTTTCGCCCTGTCACTGTCGGACAATGGCGATGTGCTCGCGGTCAGCGCCGCGCTTGAAGACAGCGACGGCACGGGCATCAACCCAGAGCAGGACAATAACGGAGCACCCGGTACCGGTGCGGTGTATGTCTTCAAACGTGGGGAAGACGGCTGGGCCCAAGACGCCTTTCTCAAGGCCTCCAATGCCGAACCCCCTGAAGAAGAGGAAGAAGAAACCGACGGTACCGCCGAAGACGATGGCACCGATGATTCCGCGACAGACGACGACAGCGACGTTACCATCCCAACCAACGTCAACGACCGTTTTGGCCACCGCGTGGCCCTGTCCGGTGACGGCCTGACTCTGGCGGTCAGCGCACTGTTCGAATCAAGCGACGCCACCGGAATCAATGGTGACGAGAACAACAATGACGCACCCAACGCCGGTGCCGTCTATGTATTTACCGACTCAGACAGCGGCTGGGCACAGCAGGCTTATGTAAAGGCGTCGAACACCTTCTCCGCCATCACGGCAAGCGGTACGCCCCTGTACCACCTGTTTGGCAGCAGCCTGGCCATCTCCACCGACGGCAGCACCCTGGCGGTGGGTGCGACCGGTGACGCCAGCCGCTCTACCGGTATCAATGGTGAAGACGATAACCGGACCTTGATCAATGCCGGCGCGGTCTACCTGTTCAATCGCGATGGCAGTGACTGGTCGCAATCAGCCTACATCAAGCCCAGTCATACCTACACAGAGCAAGAACTGACCGGCTACGCTCAGAGTTTCGGGGCCAGTGTCGCCCTGTCCGGAGACGGGTCCCGCCTGGCGGTGGGTAGCACCGGCGACCTGACGGCCGAACCCGGAATCAACTCGAGCCCCGATAATTACGATCTCGAAGACAACACCACGATTGCCACCAACAGCGGTGCGGTCTACCTCTTCCGTCAGGTGGACGGTGAGTGGGCTCAGACATCGTTCCTGAAAGCGTCCAACAACCTTCAGGGCCTGCGCTTCGGCGAAACAGTGGCGTTTGCCCGCAATGGTCGTCACCTGGTGGTTGGCAGCACCCGTGAGCCCAGTGCCGAGACCGGCATCAACGGCGTCAGTGATGACAACTCGGCACCACGTGCGGGCGGCGCCTACCTCTTCTCACTCATTGACGATCGGTGGCGCGAAACCTCATACATCAAGGCCGCCAACACCGAGGCGCGGGACGGATTTGGCGTCGGTCTGGCGCTGTCGGCCGAAGGCGACACCCTTGCCATCGGCGCCTACCGCGAAGACAGCGATGCTCAGGGCATCAACGGCGACCGGGACAACAACGAAGGCACCGACTCCGGTGCGGTTTACCTTTACTGACACCTTGCCAAGTGCCCCAAAAAAAAAGCCCGTCCAATCGGACGGGCTTTTTTTGGGTTCAGTTTCCTGAAAACGCAAGGTGCTTATTGCACGGGCACCAGACTTTCACGCTGCTCGGCACTCAAGGAATCGATTGTCGCGATCGTCAGGTCAGCATCCGCGCTCTGAGCAAGCGACTCGTCCAGAGAAACGTCAACCCGCTCAGGCAGCTTGAACATGGCCCCGGTAGCCGGGTCAACGATCAGCATTCCAAGCCATCCGCCCAGCAGGATATTTCCGAAATACCAACCATCTACCGTGCTCGTCAAAGCATAGCTTTTGGCTTGGAATCCCTCTTTCTCGATTTCAATGGCATAACTTTCACCCTGGAAAAAACCGGAAGATGCCTTCAGTACAATTGACGAGGGGGTTCGACCGCTATGGACTTTCTGCCCACTCTTGTTCGTGACGACAAACTGCGCATTATCCGGCGAGCTATTCAGCGCCACCGTATACTGACTGTCACTGACGATACTGGCGCAACCAAACAAGCTAGCCGTAAGGGCGGAAACCGCCACCATTTTCTTTATCATGTGTGTATCCCTATTGTAGATTTATACATAACCAAGCTATCCGCCGAATCTTGCTCTTTTCAAAGAACAAAGAATTCGACGCCAGAATTCTACACAGTTTTCGCTTTGGTTCCCAGACCGGTATACTTCCCTGAAGACATGATCGGCGCCAGCAGCGCCAAATCATTCACTTACTCCAGACACCGAGACGTTTTATGCTGCTTTTTGTCGACAACCTCGCCACCGTAGATTTCAGCTTTCTCGATGCCCGCCGCGGCCTGCTCGGGGAAACCTGGCTGGCAGATGTTCAACTGGAGGGCGCGCTGGATGAACAGGGCATGGTCTGCGATTTCAGTACGGTCAAGAAAGCACTGAAGGTATGGCTGGACAACGAACTCGACCATCGCCTCCTGGTGCCCCGTCGCTCCCACCAGCTCGAGCTGGAAGAGGCGGGGGATTCCCTGTCGCTGCGCTGGCACTTCGGCGACCGCAGCGAAACGATTGATCTGCGCTGCCCCAAAGAGGCAGTGGCACTGGTGGATGCAGAGGAGTTGACCCGGGAAAGCGTAGCGCAGTGGTGCATTGAACGTCTGAATGACGCCGCCCTGTTCCCGGAGGGTACCCGCCTCAGTTTGGGCTTTTCCACCGAGTACATTGAGAGCGTGTTTTATCACTACAGCCATGGACTGAAAAAGCACGATGGCAATTGCCAGCGGATAGCCCACGGCCACCGCTCGAAGATCGCCATCTGGGCAGACGATATCCCCTCACCCGCCCTGGAGGGCGAATGGGCGAGTCGGTTCCGGGATATTTATCTCGCCACCCGGGAAGATTTGGTGGCGGAGGAAGGCGAGTATTTCCGCTTTGCGTATACGGCGCCTCAAGGGGAGTTTGAGATCGCGCTGCCCCAGCGCTGCTGTTATCTGATGGACACAGATACCACGGTGGAGCTGATTGCGGATCACATCGCTAAAACCACCAAGTCCGAGTACCCGACCAGTACCATCCGTGTGCAGGCCTATGAAGGTATGAACAAAGGTGCAATTGCTGAGGCTTAACCCTCAATACACCGCTGACTCACCTTCAGGACGGGTCTTAAAGCGTGGCTGTGCCCAAAAATATTGATGTGGGCACTCCTCGATGGCTTCTTCCATATAGCGATTAACCCGCACCGTATCGGCATAGTCGTCGCCGCTGGGGAAATCCTCCAGCGCAGGACGGATGACCAGTTGGTAACCTCGCCCTCCGGGTAACCGGTACTGAGTAAACGGAATCACCCTTCCCTTGCCCATGCTGACCAGCTTTCCTGTGGCGCTGACGGTGGCGGCCTGCACGCCGAAAAAGGGGGCGAAGAGGCTGTTTTTTGAGCCCAGGTCCCGATCCGGGGCGTACCAGATGAAGCGGCCTTTGCGCAGACGGCTGATCATGGCGCGCACGTTGTCCCGGGGTATGGTCATGGCGCCGGGGGAGTAGGCGCTGCGGCGTTTCATTTGCAGGTAGTCGTACACCGGGTTGCTGTGGGGCCGGTACATGCCGTCGAAGTTGACCACTTGGCCCAGCATGGCGCTGCCAATATCCAGGGTCGTCATGTGCAAGCTGAGCAGTAGCGCGCCCTGCCCCGCCTCTTCAGCGGCTCTCAGATGTTCCAGGCCGGTAACGGTGAACAGTCGGCGCAGTCTCCAGCCCGGCCAGAACCAGGCGATGCCGGTTTCGAACACGGTCATGGCGGTGGAGGTGAGATTTTGTTTCAGCAGACGCTCTCGTTCGACCTCTGCCATATTCGGAAAACAGAGTTCGATGTTGCGTCGGGCAAAATTCAGCCGTTTTTTATTCAGCCGCAGCAAAGGCGCCAACGCTTTGGCCAGCCACCACTGCACGCGGTAAGGCAGTTGGGCGACCAGAAACCATAGCCCGGCCCCCAACCAGGAGGGCCAGTGACGAGGGGCGAGCAGTTGTTTGGGAAAGGATGGTTCAGCCATAGGCTATCGTGCTTACCTCAGTGCGTATCAGTCCCGGCCTGGGCCATGGCCTCCAGACGGGCGTCTTTTTCCTGCCAGAGTTCGTTGACGCGGGCCTGAAACCGGGCTCGAAACGCCTCATCGTTCGGGTAGTCACCCACCATGTCGTCGGTGATGGGGCGCTGCTGGATGTGCATGTCCACCCGGCGTACTCGGCCGCAGGCGTATTCCCAGAAAGTGGGTCGGCCATGGGGATAGTAAAGCGTCACATCCAGCATCTGCCGAAGCTGTCCGTTCATGGCCGACAGGGTAAAGGCCAGGCCACCGGCTTTGGGCTTGAGCAGGTGCCTGAACTCCGGCGCGCCGCCGTCGCTGGCTTGCGCCTGCTGCTTGGCCGGCGTAAAGCGGGTGCCTTCCAGAAAGTTGATGATGGTGACCGGACTGTAGCGATACATTTCACAGGCGCGTCGAGTACGTTCCAGGTCATCGTTGGCCAGCTCCGGATTGCGGGCGATCTCTTGTTTGCTGCGCCGCCGCATCATCGGAAAGTCCATCGCCCACAGCGCCTGCCCGAACAGCGGCACCCAGAGAAGCTCACGCTTGAAGAAAAATTTCACGTAGGGAATGCGGCCGTTCAATACCCGGACCAGGATCATGATATCGACCCAGGACTGGTGGTTGGCAATCAGCATGTACCACTCGTTGCGACTGAGTTGATCGATATCTCCGCTGACGCGAATGTCGGTGCGGGTCAACAGCTGTTGATGCCAACCGTTGAGTGTAATCCAGCCGCTCGCCAGTTTGTCGAGCACGGCATTACAGGGGCGGCGCAGGCCGGGGATGATCAGTTTGACCAGCGCCACGGGCATGATCAACAGGAACACGCCCGCGATGGTGATCACGTACAGCGACAGGCTGAGGATGCCCACGAGGGGGTGAACTAGTGGCATAATCTATGGAGCATTCTTAAAAATTTTGCACCCATTTTGGACACCAACCGGGGCAGGGGATGAGGGTTGACGACCCGCCGTGAACACATCCCTGTGGGCTTCGCGTCGGCATCCATGCCTTCGAGAGTCGTCAACCCTCATCCCCTGCCCCGGTCTCTGTGCCAACTTGAAGATCTTAAGGTACCCTGCGGTGCCGCAAAAACGCCGTTACGCGCTTAAAACGGCGCCTTCACCAGCGGACTGACATCCGCCTCGTAGTCCACACCGTCGACGCCAAAACCGAACAACTTCAGGAAACCTTCGTTGTAGCCCTTGTAGTCAGTCAGTTCAAACAGGTTATCTTCGGTCACTTGCGGCCAGATTTCTTCCACCTTGGCCTGCACCTTGGGATCCAGCTCCAGCTCGTCTACGCGGAAGCGATCCTCGTCATCCAGACGCGGGTTGGCACTGTACAGGCACTCCACGAACAGACGCTGCAGTTGGTGAATACAGTCTTCATGGGTGCCCTGCTCTTTCATGACCTTGAACAGGATGGACATGTACAGCGGCATCACCGGAATGGCGGAGCTGGCCTGGGTCACCACAGCCTTGAGCACCGATACGTGGGCGGTACCGTTCAGGTCGTCCAGCTTCTGGTCGATGGCCAGGGAAGCGCGATCCAGGTCCTCTTTGGCTTTACCAATGGTCGCTTTGCCGTAGATCGGCCAGGTCAGCTTGTCGCCCAGATAGGTGTAGGCCGTGGTCTGACAGTTCTGCTCCAGCACGTCGGCGTCTTTCAGGGCGTCGATCCACAGCTCCCAGTCTTCGCCACCCATCACCTTGACGGTATTGCGGATTTCTTCCTCGGTGGCCGGCTCGACGGTGGTTTCGGTGATCTTGAGGGTATCGGTGTTCAGCCCCTTGGAGGTGTAGGCCTGTCCGATGGGCTTGAGCACGGAGGTGTAGGTTTCACCGGTCTTGGGGTCGGTGCGCCGGGGCGAGGCCAGGCTGTAGACCACCAGGTCGATTTTACCCAGGTCTTTTTTGATCTGTTCGATGGTCTGGGCCTTGATCTCGTCGGAGAAGGCGTCGCCATTGATGGTGTGGGCGTATAGGCCATCGGCTTCGGCGAATTCGTGGAAGGCGGCGGTGTTGTAGTAGCCGGCGGAGGCGGTACGCTTCTCGGTGGGCGGCTTCTCAAAGCAGACCCCGATGGTTTTGGCGCCAGAGCCGTAGGCGGCGGTGATCCGTGAGGCCAGGCCGTAGCCGGTGGAGCAGCCGATGACCAGTACGTTTTTCGGGCCACCGTTGATCGGCCCCTGGGCCTTGGTGTAGTCGATCTGCTCGCGCACGTTGGCGGCACAGCCCTGTGGGTGGGCGTTGGTGCAGATGAATCCGCGTACTTTTGGCTTGATAATCATGTAAAGTCCTACTCTTGTCTGGTCTGTTTGGTCGCTGCCCTGACCGTCGTTGTGTGCTGTCAACGGCCGTTCAACCGCCCCAGTACTCAGATTCGGGGCGAAAAACGGGCATTGTACCAGCAGATGGGCTTTTAAGGAGAAATCATGCTGCAACCCATGCTCGCCCTGATGTTCTGGACGCTCTGCGTCGCTCTCTATTTGCTGACCTTGCGGATCTTGGCGGTCCGTAAGGGCACGGTGTCGATTGGCTATTTTCGGCTCTATCCGCCGGATCAGGCCGCGCCCGCACGGGCGCTGGCGGCGGCGCGTCATTACGATAACCTCTTCCAGGTGCCCATCCTGTTCTACCTCGCCTGTGTCACCAGCCTGGCCATGGGGCTCAGTGGGCCGGTGGCGTTGGCCTGGGGGTTTGTGGCGCTGCGGGTGGTGCACGGTCTCATCCATATGGGCTACAACAACGTAATGCACAGGTTGATAGCGTTTATGGCGAGCAACCTGTTGTTGGCGGCCATTTGGGTGGTGATTGCGTTGCAGTTGTAAGGTAATCATGTGGTGCTGCCTCCGGGTCCGGTGACGGCGGATGCGCTTCGCTTATCCGTCGCAACCCGAAGACGCCATCTCCCGAAATATGGCCATGGCACTGAGGGACGTGAAGGGGAAGGCCTTTCAAGACCGTAAGCGGCGGGATTCCGCGCGTCGAGCCCCCAGGGATGGGTTCACGGCGTGTCTTGAAAGGCCTTCCCCTTCGCGGCCCGGACGTTACGCCCTGCCTTTAATTGGAGAAACCCACCCCAAACCCGTAGAATATCGCACCCACTGTCGAGAGCTGTAACGACCCAGATGATACCGAGCATACGCCACACCTCCCCCGTCCAGAGCCGCTACCTCGCCTTTATCGAGGCCCTGCGGGCGTCCGACTTCCAGGGCGACCTGAACCCGGACTACGCCAACCGCACCGTGTTGGCCACCGACAACTCCATCTACCAGGTCCTGCCCCAGGGCGTCATCTACCCCAAAAACGTAGACGACCTGGTGATCCTGGCCCGGCTCAGCGATCAACCCGATTATCAGGACATCGTCTTGAGCCCCCGCGGCGGCGGCACCGGCACCAATGGCCAGTCTCTCACCGACGGGCTGGTGGTGGATACCTCCAGGTACATGAACCAGATCCTCGAAATCAACATCGAGGAGCGCTGGGCGCGGGTGCAGTGCGGCGTGGTGAAAGACCAGTTGAACGCGGCCCTCAAACCCCACGGCCTGTTCTTTGCCCCGGACCTGTCCACCAGCAACCGGGCCACCATTGGTGGCATGATCAACACCGACGCCTCCGGCCAGGGGTCCTGCCGCTATGGCAAAACCCGGGATCATGTACTGGAGTTGCGCACCGTATTGCTCGACGGCAGCGACTGGACCTCCCGTCCCATGGACGACGCCGAGCTGACCGAGGTCAGCCAGCGCGGGGATCGCGTGGGCGAGGTGCACAAGACGCTCAACCAGATTCACACCGACCACGCCGAATTGATCGACGCCAAATTTCCCAAGCTCAATCGCTGCCTGACCGGCTACGATTTTGCCCATGTGCGCACGCCCGAAGGTCGCTTTGATCTGAACAGCGTGCTCTGCGGCAGCGAGGGCACCCTGGGCTTTATCGCCGAGGCCAGGCTCAACCTGCTGCCCATCCCGAAGGTCTCCGCGTTGGTGAACGTTAACTACCGGGACTTCAACGCGGCATTGCGCGATGCCACCGAGCTGATGAAAGCCGAGCCCACCGCCATTGAAACCGTGGACTCGAAGGTACTCAACCTGGCGATGAACGACATCGTCTGGCACAGCGTGTCCGAGTTCTTCCCGCCCGCCGAGAACGGCGAGCCGATTCAGGGCATCAACCTGGTGGAGTACACCGCCGACAGCGAAGAAGAGCTGGAACAGGCGGTCAAAGCGCTGACCGACCAGTTGGATGCCGATACCGATGTCAGTAAAGGCCGTCTGGGTTACAGCCTCGCCTGGGGCTCGGCGTCCGTCGCGAAAATCTGGGCCATGCGTAAAAAATCCGTGGGCCTGCTGGGCAACGCCGAGGGTGAAGCGCGCCCGATTCCCTTTGTGGAAGATACCGCCGTGCCGCCGGAGAACCTGGCCGACTTCATTATGGAATTCCGCCAACTTCTGGATGAGCGCGGCATGACCTACGGCATGTTCGGCCATGTGGACGCGGGCGTGCTGCACGTGCGCCCCGCCATCGACATGAAGGACCCGGAACAGGCCGCCCAGATCCGCCCGATCACCGACCAGGTGGTCGCGCTGGTCAAAAAGTACAAAGGTCTGCTGTGGGGCGAACACGGCAAGGGCGTGCGCGCCGAATACGCACCGGAATTTTTCGGCGAGCTCTACCCGCAGCTGCAGCGTCTTAAAGCTGCGTTCGATCCGCGCAACCAGTTGAACCCGGGTAAAGTCGCCACGCCCGCGCCGGAGCTGGAACTGCTCAAAATCGACGGGGTGACCACCCGCGGTCAGCAGGATCGGAAAATTCCGGTGCAGGTCTGGGACGGTTACAGCGAAGGCATGCACTGCAACGGCAACGGCCAGTGCCACAACTGGAACCCGAACGACGCCATGTGCCCCTCATGGAAAGGCACACGCCTGCGCACCCACACCCCCAAAGGCCGGGCCTCACTGGTGCGCGAGTGGCTCAAGCAATTGAGCGAGCGGGACGTGAACGCGATCGAGGAATCCGAAGCGGCGCGCCAGCAGTCGTTCCTGTTGAGTCTGCCGACGCGCATCAAGAACACCATTGGCAAAAAGCGCGGCGAATACGACTTTTCCCACGAAGTCCACGAGTCCATGATGGGCTGTCTGGCCTGCAAGTCCTGCACCGGTCAGTGCCCCATCAAGGTGGATGTACCCAGTTTCCGCAGCAAATTTCTGGAGCTGTATTACGGCCGCTACCTGCGGCCGCTGAAAGACTACTTCATCGGCGGCCTGGAGTTTATGGTACCCACCTTGGCCAAGGTGCCCTGGTTGTACAACGGCCTGATGAAACCCCGGTTTATGCAGGCCCTCATGGCCAAAGTGGCCGGTATGGTGGACAGCCCGCTGCTTACCGGCATCTCTCTGGACAATGCATTGCAGACGCGCAAGATCCGCTACGCCAGCGCCCAGAACATCGCCGCGCTCACTCAGGAGCAGCGGGATAAAGCGGTGATTCTGGTGCAGGACGCCTTTACCAGCTACTTTGAAACCGGCCTGGTATTGGACAGTCTCGATCTGCTCACCAAGCTGGGCTTCACGCCGCTGGTAGCGCCTTTCAAACCCAATGGCAAACCACTCCACGTCCACGGTTTCCTCGGCCCCTTCGCCAAGGCGGCGGTGAAAAACGCTGAGCACCTGAACGACCTCGCCCGCAGTGGTATTCCCCTGGTGGGGCTGGAGCCGTCCATGACGCTCGCCTATCGCAGCGAATACCAGACGGTGTTGGGCAAAGAGGCGCCGGAGGTGGCGTTGTTGCAGGAGTGGCTGGCTCAGCAGAAAGCGCAGCTCGAAGCGCGCGCGGATTTGCTGCAGCCGGGCGATTATTCCCTGTTGGCCCACTGCACGGAAAAAACCAACGCGGCCGGGTCGATCAAGGATTGGCAGGCGGTGTTCGGTGCCTTGGGACAGACCCTGACGGTCATCGACACGGGTTGCTGCGGCATGGCGGGCACTTACGGTCACGAGGCCAGCAACGTCGAGACGTCGAAGAAAATTTATGGTCTATCCTGGTCTGAGGTCGTGGCAAATCCGGAACACGAGGGAAAACTGACGGCCACCGGTTACTCCTGTCGCTCTCAGGTGAAACGCATTGACGATGTCGCCATTCCCCATCCTGTGCAGGTGTTGTTGGCGCAGATGTGACGTGGTATGGCGCTTCGTCGTGGAGTGCTGCGGTTGGATTCGTGCTACTGAGGTCCGGGGAGGGGGAAGCCCTTTCAAGACCGTAGAGCGGGGGACCCGCGATCCGAGCCCCCAGGGATGGGTTTACGGCGTGTCTTGAAAGGGCTTCCCCCTTCCCGGACCGGACGAGACGATTAAGCCTCACTGATTCGGAGACGATGTATGCTGCTCCAGGAAAAGACATTCTCGCTACTCGAACTCGCTTCGGTCAGAGAAGACGGCTCCATCACTGAAACGTTGCGGGACACGCTTCGCTACGCCCAAAAAGCGGACGAGCTCGGCTTCGAACGCTTCTGGCTCGCCGAACACCACAACATGGAAGGCATTGCCAGCTCCGCCACCGCCGTGTTGATCGGCCACATCGCCGGCGGTACCGAACGCATCAAGGTCGGCTCCGGCGGCATCATGCTGCCCAACCACCCGCCTCTGGTGATCGCCGAACAATTTGGGACCCTCGCCAGCCTCTACCCGGGGCGCATCGAACTGGGCCTGGGCCGCGCGCCCGGCACCGACGCCATCACCATGCGCGCCCTGCGCCGGGATATGCGTTCCGCCGACGACTTTCCGCAGGATGTCGGATTACTACAGCAACTGCTCGCGCCCCTGAAACCCGGCCAGAAACTCAAGGCCATTCCCGGCGCCGGCACCGAAGTGCCCATCTGGTTACTGGGCTCCAGCCTGTTCAGCGCCCAACTCGCCGCACAGAAAGGCCTGCCCTACGCCTTCGCCGGTCACTTCGCCCCGCGCCTGGTGCGCGAGGCCTTGCATGTCTACCGGGAAAATTTTCAGCCTTCCGGGGTATTGGACAAACCGTACGCCATCCTGGGTATTCCACTGATTGCGGCGGACACCGATGCCGAAGCGCGTTACCTGGCCACGACCAGCCATCAACGCATTCTGGCGCTTTTGCGCGGCCAGCCGCTGTGGCTGAAGCCGCCGGTGGAGGATATGACGCCGCTGTGGTCGCCCGAGGAGGAGGCCGCCGTGAAGGACTTCCTGAGCCTGGCGGTGGTCGGTGGGCCAGAGACCGTTCGTGAGGGTCTGGAGGCTCTGTGCCGGGAGCTGCCCATTGATGAGTTTATGTTTACGATTGATGTTTATGAACCGGCGGCGCGTGTGCACGCACTGAAAATACTCTCCGAATTACGGCGCCGCGATTGATAGTGGTGACGGCGGATGCGCGCTTACGCGCTTATCCGCCGTTACCCCCACCCCCAAGGCCACCTGCCTCTACCCCGTAAATCTGCTATCATCCGGCGTTTGGCGCGGCCCGGCGCCCTGGACTATTTCAGCGCACGCAGCCTGACGTGTGCGGCGGACTTTCGGATCTTCGACTATGCGGCTTGCGGACTCAGTACTGGCAGTAAACAATGACCTTCCCATCCGGACCGACCGGCCCGTACACAGCGGCAAGGTCCGCTCGGTTTACTGGCTCACCGCCGCCGACAGCGAGCGCCTGATCCGGGAAAAGGGCTACCCGGTCGCCCCGGATACCCCCCTGGCCATCATGGTCATCAGTGACCGGATTTCCGCCTTCGAATGCCTCTGGAAAGGTGAAGGCGGCATGAATGGCGTACCCGGCAAGGGCGCGGCGCTGAATGCCATTTCCAATCACTGGTTTCAGCGCTTTCGCGAGGAAGGGCTGGCCGACAGCCACATTCTGGATATCCCCCATCCCCTGGTGTGGATCGTGCAGAAAGCCCAGCCGGTGATGATCGAGGCCATCTGCCGCCAGTACATCACCGGCTCCATGTGGCGCGCCTACGCCAAGGGCGAGCGCACTTTCTGTGGCATCACCCTGCCCGACGGACTGGAGCGGGACCAGAAGCTGCCCGAGCTGCTGATCACCCCCTCCACCAAAGGCATTCTCAAGGGGCTGGACGGTGTGCCGGAAGCGGATGACGTCAACATCAGCCGCGCCGATCTGGAGCGCCACTATCAGGCCTTCAACTTTCGCTCACCGGGCGATATCGACGCGTACGAGCGGTTGCTCAAAGAGGGCTTTGGGGTGATCAGCGACGATCTGGCCAAAATCGACCAGATCTTCGTCGACACCAAATTTGAGTTTGGCTATGTCCGCGATGCCGAGGGTCAGGAAAAGCTGATCTATATGGACGAAGTCGGCACGCCGGACTCATCCCGTATCTGGGACGGTGCCCGGTATCGGGAGGGCAAAGTTGTCGAGCAGTCCAAAGAAGCCTTCCGGCAAGAGTTGCTACACTACTTCGAAGATCCGGACGTGCTGCTGGATAAAAGCCGTATGGACGAGCGGACCGCACTGGCCGAGCAGACCGAACTGCCCCGGGCGGTGATGATGCGCGTGTCCGATACCTATGTGGGTCTTGCAGAGAAAATCATTGGCCGCCCGCTGACGCTGTCGGACAATCCGAGGGCGGAGATTATCGACACGCTGCGCAGCCAGTACGGGTTGATTCAGGACTGACGACACGCCCTACGGCGTACAATAACCAAGAACTTCCCAGACGAGCCTGTACTCTTATGTCACCACTAAAGCGACTATTTGGTTCCCGCAACAAGCAACCCTCTCTGGACGAGCAGATCAAGGCGCTGGAAAACCGCCCCGAGTCGGAATTGCTGGCGCTGGTACAGAGCGACACCCAGGAAGCCCTGCGCGAAGCGGCCCTGAATCACCTGAGCTACAACCAGACCCTGCTCAACCTCTCGCTCGGTGATGGCAATGGCCGGCTGCAGCAGGCCGCGCGCAAGCGCATCGGCCAATTACTGGAAGAAGAGCACTTGAGTCTGGAAGAACTGTCCAAAGCGGTGTCCGATGAGGCCCAGTTGCTGGCTCTGAGCAGCTACTCCTCCCGGGCCGGCCAGGCCGTACTCGAACAGATCAATGAACCCGAATTGTTGCTGGAACTGGCGGTGAACGGTGCCAGTATCCAGATCCGCCGGGCGGCGGCCGAGAAAATCACTACCCGCCCCGAGCTGGAAAAACTGCAAAAAGCGGCTCAGGGCCGGGACAAAACCGTGTATAAGCTCGCCAAACAGCGCCTGGAGGCCTTCAAGGCAGAGGACGCCCGGCGTGCCGAGGCCGAAGCCCAGGCTCTGGTGATTTGTGAGAAGCTCGAGCAACTGCTGCGAACCGAGCAGGATCCTCTGTTCGATGCCAAGCTCGACAAGCTGCATCAGGATTGGACCGCCCTGCCCATTCCCCCTGCGGACGCGCTCGCCCAACGCTACCAACAGGCACTGGACGGATACCGCAACAAACAGGCCGAACGAGCCGAGCTGCAGGCCCAACTGGCGGCCCGCGAAGAAGCCGAACAGGCACGTCAGACTGAAGCACAATCCCGGCTCACCGAACTTCACACTCAACTCACGGAGCTGGGCGCCGCGTTGTACACCGCCGACAGCGACGCACTGCAAAACGACCACTGGACCGAGCGGGTTCGTGTGGCCGGCGAGTCGCTGAATGCCCTGGAACCCGCAGCCCTACCCAAGCGTGACCGAGAATCACTGGAGCGCCAGATCAGTCAGTTGACCGAGCTACTGGCGCTGCTGCGTGAGCACGGCACCCTGACACACTGGACGCCACAACTGGCTCAACCGGAGCAGCGTGCTGACGCCCGCAAAGTACTCAAACAACTGGTCAAAACCGCCCGCCAGTGGCCGGAAAACGAACGGCCAACGCCCGTCCTGGAGGCGATGAGGGCCCTCAATGAACTGGACCAACAAGAGAAAACCAAAGAGCAATCACAGCGTAAACACATCCGCGAGGTCGAGGGGCTGGTGCGCCAGGGACTGAGCGCGGCGCAGCGCGGCCAGGTACGGCGGGCGCGGGGACTGCATCGCGCCAGCCAGGAAAAAAGGGAGACACTGGAGCATATCCCGGCCCACCTGGCGAGCAAGTTGGAGGAGCTGGATCAGGCCATCGAACGGCTGAGCGACTGGCATGAATTCGCGGTCACTCCCAAGAAAGAGGCGCTCATTCGCTCCATGCAGGCCCTGGAACACAGCACCATGGACCCGGAAGAGCTGGCCCGCAAGATTCATCACCTCCAGGATGACTGGCGGGAAGTCAGCAAGGGTGTGCCCCATCACGACGAGGACCTGTGGCACCAGTTTCAGGAGGCCTCGCATCGCGCCTTTGAGCCCTGCAAGGAGTTCTTCGAGGCACAGGCCAAAGAGCGCGAAGCCAACCAGGCCAAGCGGGAGGAATTGATCGAGCAGGTGCAGCTCTACCTGAACGGCTATCACTGGGACAGCCCGGTGTGGAAAGACGTCGAGCACACCCTCAAGCAGGCACGGCGCGAGTGGCGCGATGCCTGGCCGGTGCCGCGCCAGGCGGTCAAAGCCCAGGAGGAGCGTTTTGAGCCTCTGATGGATCAACTGCACGCCAAGCTGGGCGAAGCCTACGACGCTCACCGGGCCGAAAAAGAATTACTGGTACAGCGAGCCGAGCAATTGCGCGAGCAGAGCGATCTGCACCAGGCCATTGAAGGCGCGAAAGACCTTCAGGCCCAGTGGAAACAGGTCGGTCAGTGCCGTCCCCGCGAAGATCAAGCGCTGTGGAAGCAGTTCCGCGAACATTGCGATGCCATCTTCGCCCGCCGACAAGCCGAATTTGAGGCAGCCGATCAGGCGCGCCAGGCCCAGGCCGAGCAAGCGGAATCCCTGATCAATGAACTCAAGGCGCTGCAAAAGCAGCCACTGGACAGCCCCGGCGCACAGAGAGCGCGAATTGAGGAACTCAAGGGCCAATTCCAGGCCCTGAAAGAATTGCCCCGCCAGCGGGCACAGGCACTCAACGATACGTTTTACCAGACTCTCAAATCCCTGGACGAGCAGCACAAAGCCGCCCGCCGACAGGCCAGGGAGCGCCAGCGACAGCAGCTGTTCAACGCCGCTGAAGCGGTGCGTGCACTCGAGCTGGCCAGCCTCGAGGGTGGCGATACCACCGCCGCCCGGGAAGAGGCGAGCATCGCCATGGACGCCGTGGAACAATGGCCCGGTGACAGCCAGACCCTGTTGAACCAGCGCCTGGAACGGGCTGACAGCCTGACGCCAGCGGTTCAGGCGGAGAATCTGGAGGCCTTGCGTCTGTTGTGCATCCGCAAGGAAATTGCGACCGGGCAGGAGTCCCCCGAACCCGACAGGGCGCGCCGCATGGCCTACCAGATGGAACAATTACAGCAGGGACTGGGTCAACCATCCGACACGGCGGAGTCGCTGCTAATGGAATGGTTGGCCCTGGGCGGCGTACCCGACCCGGAGTACACCCAACTGCTGGCGCGTTTCCAGCCGCACTGATGCCAGACTCATGCCGATGCTGAGCCGCTGCTACCAACCGGATACTTATGGAACAACCCGGCGAGACACCCGCACAGACCATTGAACGGCCCACCTGGTCACGCCGGGCACTGGACAGGCTGATCGCCCTCCTCAAGCGCTATCCCAAACTGCTGGCGCTGGCAGGCTTTCTGTCCGGCCTTGCCAGCTTTGTCCTGGTCGAGCGCAAACCCGCACTCGCCCAGGTGGTCGCAGTGCTGATGCTGGCCAGTTGGCTCTGGCTGATGTTCGAGAACACACTGCGCCGAAATGCCCTGCGCCTGCTTAAGCTGAAAGTCCCGCGCCCCGCCCTGCACTTCATCACCCAGATGGTGCACCAGGAGAGTCTGTTTTTCGTCCTGCCCTTTTTCTTTTTCACGGTCACCTGGAACAGCGGTCAGACGCTGTTTATGGGGCTGCTGTGCGCGGCCGCGCTGGTCTCGGTCCTCGACCCGCTGTATTACAACCATCTGGCGCAACGGCGCTGGCTGTTTCTCGGCTTTCATGCCCTGGCCCTGTTTGCGGTCATGCTCACGGCGTTGCCCATCATCCTGCATCTGAGTACCGCCCAGAGCTACCCGCTGGCGTTGGGTATCGCCGTGCTGCTGGCCATTCCCAGTGTCATCAGCGCCTTGCCACCCCGGCGCTGGTGGCGCAGCATCGCCCTGGTGGGCGTGGTCGTCACTCTCGGCGCGGCAGGCTGGTACGGACGCCTCTGGGTGCCCCCGGCCACACTGTGGCTGACTCAGGTGGCGCTGAGCACCGATATCAATATTCAGGATAAGAGCCCGGGCAACAGCGTCAAACGACTGACCGAAACCCAGTTGCATCAGAAGGGTCTATATGCCTACACCGCGATAAGGGCACCACGGGGACTGAACGAGCGGATTTACCATGTCTGGCGTCTGAACGGTGAGATCGTCGATACCATTGCCCTGGACATTCAGGGAGGTCGCAAGGAGGGGTATCGAGCCTGGACACACAAGCGGCACTTCCCGGAACGTGCGGTGGGCGACTGGCAGGTGCAAGTGATCACCGAGGCACAACAGATGATCGGTGTGCTGCGCTTTGAGGTTACAGCGATCAGGAATTGACAGGCCCCTTATTTTCCTTTTCACTTGAAGCCTTACCGATAAGCATAATAACCGGAGTTTTACTATGGCTTTTGCGTCCAAGGAAGCCGCCAGAGAGTATTGGCGGGCGAACATCAAGTTGCTGGCGGTGCTGCTCAGCATCTGGTTCATGGTCTCGTTTGGTGCGGGCATCCTGCTGGTGGACTGGCTCAATCAATTTCGCATGGGTGGCTTCAAACTGGGCTTCTGGTTTGCCCAGCAGGGTTCCATCTACACCTTTCTGGTCCTGATTTTTGTCTATGTGTACAAAATGAATCAGTTGGACCGCCGCTTCGGTGTCCGGGAAGACGAGGAGTAGTTCATGGAAGCCCAAACGCTCATCTACCTGGTGGTTGGCGCCACCTTCGCGCTCTATATTGGCATCGCGGTCTGGTCCCGGGCCGGTAGCACCGGTGACTTCTACATTGCCGGCGGTGGCGTGCATCCGGTGGCCAACGGCATGGCCACGGCCGCCGACTGGATGTCCGCCGCCTCCTTCATTTCCATGGCCGGCCTGATCGCCTTTCTCGGCTATGACGGTAGCGTCTACCTCATGGGCTGGACCGGCGGTTATGTGCTGTTGGCCTTGTGCCTGGCGCCCTATCTGCGCAAATTTGGCAAGTTTACCGTGCCGGATTTCATTGGTGATCGCTACTACTCGCAGATGGCTCGCACCGTTGCGGTGGTGTGCGCCATTTTTGTGTCGTTCACCTATGTGGCCGGACAGATGCGCGGGGTCGGCGTGGTATTCTCCCGCTTCCTGGAAGTGGATGTGACCACGGGTGTGCTGATCGGCATGGGCGTGGTGTTCTTTTACGCGGTGCTCGGCGGCATGAAGGGCATTACCTACACCCAGGTGGCTCAGTACTGCGTGATGATTTTTGCCTACACCGTGCCCGCGATCTACATCAGTCTCCTGATTACCGGCAACCCGATTCCGCAACTGGGCTTTGGTGACACCCTGGCGGACGGCTCGGGGACCCATCTGCTCGACAAGCTTGATGGCCTGACCCGGGAGCTCGGCTTTACCGCTTTTACCGAGGGGAAAAAGTCCACCATCGACATGTTCTGCATTACCGCCGCGCTCATGGTGGGCACGGCGGGCCTACCGCATGTCATCGTGCGGTTTTTCACCGTCCCCAAAGTGCGCGACGCCCGCAAGAGCGCCGGCTGGGCGCTGCTGTTCATCGCCGTGCTCTACACCACCGCCCCGGCGGTGGGCGCTTTTGCCCGCACCAACATGATCGAGACCATCAATGGCCCCGAGGGCCAGGGGGTAGCCCGGGAAAACATGCCCTCCTGGGTGGATACCTGGGAGACCACGGGGCTGATCCAGTGGCAGGATGAGAACGGCGATGGGCGGCTGTTCTACAGCAACGACAACCGCAATGAAATGACCATCGACCCGGACATTCTGGTGCTGGCCAACCCGGAAATCGCCGAGCTGCCCAACTGGGTGATCGCCCTGGTGGCCGCTGGTGGCCTGGCCGCCGCGCTGTCTACCGCCGCCGGGCTGTTACTGGTGATCTCCACCTCAATCTCCCACGACCTGCTCAAACGCAATCTCATGCCCCGGATCACCGAGAAACAGGAGCTGATGGCGGCGCGCCTGGCCGCCGCCGGGGCGATCGGCGTGGCGGGCTACCTGGGTATCAACCCGCCGGGCTTTGTCGCCGAGGTGGTCGCCTTCGCCTTTGGCCTGGCGGCGGCGAGCTTCTTCCCGGCGATCATCATGGGGATTTTCTTCAAACCCATGAACCAGTGGGGCGCCGTCGCGGGCATGCTCACCGGGCTGGTGTTCACCGCCAGCTATATTCTGGTATTCAAGGGGGTATTCTTCGAACCCTTGCTGCCCAATACCGCCGAATACTGGCTGCTGGGTATCTCACCGGAGGGCATCGGGTTTGTCGGCATGCTGCTGAATCTGGCCGTGGCTCTGACCGTGCGCCAATTCACCCCGGATGCGCCGCCGCATGTCCAGGACCTGGTGGAAAGCATCCGCTTCCCTCAGGGCTCAAGCGGCCCCAGCGCCCACTGACCGGCCCACACCGGTATTTAAACCCGGCATTAAAAAAGGGAGCGTCTGCTCCCTTTTTTAATGCCCTGCTTTTCAGCTCTCGAGCCAGACCTCATCAATCCAGCGCCAGACATCATCCCAGCTCTCATCGGTCAGATCGCCATCGCGCCAGAACAGGACTTCACCCTCCGGCTCAACGCAGTAATAGTTGCCGTTGGTCTCACACAGCGGCAACAGGTAACGGGGCAGGCCCATTGACCAGGCCACCGCCGCCACCTCGGGCAGGTAAGTATGGGCATGGGGGTCAGCGGCGGTCACTGGCTCCAACGAACCGGTAACCACATCGCTGGCCAGAAGCAGGAAACGGCGCATCTCACGCGGGATGGGCAGAAGCACCTCCTCCTCCACATCCACCAGGTCTTCGTGACTGGGCAGCTCCAGGGGTACCGGCACCGGCTGATGCGCCGCCCTCAGTCGTTCCAGGGTTTCTTCCATTGTGGGCTCTTGCATTGCGAAAGGACCGTCAATGCTAGCGCCCCATCCGGCATCTGACAAGCCGTGGTGCCAAACCCGACCCGGCGCTGCAGCAGATGCGGTGGCGACTGCTTGAGTCGCAATCAGGGGTAGTACATGTGGTAGTGGCTCTGCGCGTAGGGGTTCAGCTCATAGTAAGACTCCAGAAAAGCCACCAGATCAATCAGCTCACTGACGGTCATGACGTCGTTGTAGTTGCGCATCAACGATTGCCCGGCGTCGTCCGTGATCTGCTCATCCTGGTAGCCGCTGGCCAGCCGATGGGAGGGATTGATGACGGAGGTCAGTAGCTCGGCGTAGGTTTTGACCTTGGTGACGGTGCCGCCGAGAATGATCGGCGTGTCCAGCTCTCGCTCAGTCACCACCGCATCGTAGCCCTGCAACCGATGACAGGACAGGCAGTCATACTGGACAAACACCTGCTCGCCCCGTTCAAGATCCCCTTCGGGCAGACTGAACCCCCGGGGTGATTCCGGTCCCTGGCTGCACGCCGTCAGAAAAAACACGAATGCAAAGAGTAATGAATATTTCACGGTGAACACCTCTAGCCGACATCGAACGAAGTCTGAATCCTTACAACCCGATTCGAGATCTATTAAGTGTTGTCGACGGTGGTGTTTTCGCAACCCGATTCACTGTTTTCAGGGAGTCTATAAAGGGCGTATTTGAGCCAGATCAAGAATTGATTAAAAATCAACCAAACTGGTACGTAGCTGAGCAAATTCCAGCTATCACCGCTTCCTCGTGACGATAACTCTGGTAGCGACCATTGACCCTCCAAAAACGCCAACATCATCACGATCACGCATGGTGTAAACACCTTCAACCGTTATATATTTTCCACTTAAGGACTGAAGTCGCGCCTTATCGCCCAATCCATCCTCCGGGAAATTTTGCCAGTAAACATCCTCGTCCAGATTTATCCAAATAGCATCCTTAACCATCCCGTAATCGGCTTGATCTTTTGAGAAGTATAGTGCGGACTCATCGAGGCCGGACTGATAGTACCCGGTAACGATAACTTCACTTCCATCATATCGATTACCATTAACAACAAGATACATTAATGAAACGCTTGGAGAAATCTTATTTTCACAGGCGACCATAAAAAACAACAGAAAAATAAGCGCCAACCTCATCTTACACAGCTCTCCCAGTCAGAAATTTCAAAATCATTGGTTTCGAAGTTGAATTCATAGAGTTCACCAGTAACCGAATCATACTTTTCCATTGCCACGTATGAATAAGATTGCCATCCGTAAGTTCCTCTAGGAAGCCTCTTTGGGCACCATAGGTCAACTCATATCCGTCACCTACATAGTCTCACCTGCTTCGCAACGCCGGCCAGTCAACAGCTGGACAATGATCAGGGGTTGCAAGATCAACGAAAAACCGTTTATGAAGGAGCGAATAAACTGCAATCGAGGCACCGGCCGTGAGAGGTGCGGGACTAAAACTCCGGCGTTGACGCACCCCTCAACCTCGGAGAGGTCCCGGAGATTAGATAGCAATTAATTAGAGGCCAGACACACATTACTGGACAACTTTGTGGAAACTACCGGTTCGACGGATTCGTGCCAATTACCCCGATGCTTTGTGCAGCGCCGCATCATGGGAATCGTCGGAGGTGGTGATTGGAATATTCTCGGTTAACGGGTACCGGGACCTTTTTGAAATCAGTTTCAGAACTCCATAAAAGTGGGCGTAAAAAATGGCTATTCATTACGCATAAATAGACTTTCAGCAACATGCTCATTCTCTAAAATTCGCACTTCAGCGCCGGACAATAAATCATACAAATAAGCGTTATACTTCTCAAAAAATATAAATTTAGACTCCGTTCTCCCATATATGATACTTTCACCTCCAGGGATAACGGAAACTCCATAGGCCCGACCTAATCCGTCTAGCTTATTCATATCACCTGTGACAATATTAAAGGTAACCAGCTCTTCTTTCTCTAGATCTGTGCAAATCAATTCATTTCTATCACCCAGCCATGCCAAGGGTATGTAACCTGTTAGAATAGCTGACTCCAATTCGGACGTTTCTAAGTTATACTTTGCAACATCCCCCTCGCCGACCACAAAAACTACTTCATCATCTGATATCTGAACAGGCTGGGTTTTTATTGACCGATCGATTCCGTTTGACAGCTTTAAAGGGGCTGGCGCCATCGCAATCTTATGGCTTGAATAGACACTCTCTATCGGAGACACAAAAAGCCAACTACTCCCGTCACTTAAAACATCATAAAAAAGTATTTTTTTGTGTTTCCCTACATAAGTCGGAAGATCACCTGAACGAACATTTACTAATTCTCGACTCTCAAAACCATAGGCCTTAATAAAACAACCCAATTCACCATCGCACTCACTAAATATCAATTTAGTTTCACCAGCCAACGTAAGCCCGGTTATGGAGGTTCCCACTTTATTTCCATCATACAAAAGGTTCTCCTCAGGCCATCCTTTGGAAAAATTCACTTCTTTTATACTTTTTCCACCATTGGTAAATATAAGCCTGCCATTAGCATTCATAGATTTATCCACACTGCAACCGGACAACTGAAAACAGAACAAAGATATGATAACACCTAAGACCCTAGATATTATTTGCATGGTTCACCTTCTCGTTTTTCGAGATCCATGTACTCTCTTCTTACTTTCTCAATCCAGTCTTGGCAGTTAGAGCCTATAAGACAATAGTTCCCCGCACCTACATTTCTGATAGCTTCTCTCATCAACGCATCGTCATAGGATTTGAAATCTGATCTCCAGAAATCGCCCAATCGACTCGCATCATCCGGCCGTACGACACCAGGCTCATTCCAGCTTCCATTATCTCCAAAAAATCCTAGATTCGACGGTTCCCTCCCATCCTCGAAGAAAACCTGCTCGTGTACAAGCTCTGTATTAAGGGCGTCATCTACCAAATTGGTACCTATTGTCCTTGCAATCCATCTCGGAGTGTTTCCTACCGGCCTTTTTGCAATGTACGCCAATCCCAAAGGGTCAAAAAAGTTAACCGGATCATTTAGCACATACCCATACAGGTTGGTATCACCACCACCGAACCCGATCGGGTCCCGCGCCGTCCAGCGCCCGGCCTCTGGATCATAGTCGCGATACCCAAACCGTAACAATCCCGTATCCGTGTCATGTAGGCCCCCCGCAAACCCGAACGGTATCTCGAACTCCGGGTTGCTGTCGTCGGTGATATTGCCATAACTGTTGTAGCGGATGGCTTTGACGACCGAACCGCTACTGTCGGTGATGACTCTTGGGCTGCCGAGATGATCGGTCTGTATATAATACCGCTGGCCACCTTGCGTGAAGCTGGTAGGCGTGTGACCGACCGTGTACTCAAACCGTTGTTTGAGGTTGTTCTGACCATCGTAGACAGCCAGCAGAGTCGTCAGATCCTGCCACAGGTAGCGCTCTACCACCTCACCATCAACGAGCTTGGCGACCCGTTGGCCTAGGGCATTATGGCGATACTCAATGGACTTATCCGGGGTGTCCACCTGCAGCAGCTGCCCCTGGCTGCCGTAGAGGTAGGTGGTGAGGGCCGGGCCGTCTTGAGCTTCCTCCACCTTGCCATTGATCCGCCCGTTGGCGTCGTAGGTGTAGGTGGTATTGCCCCGGCTTTCCAACTGGTCGCCAGCGGTGTAGACCGCGGATTCGGCGTCCACACCGACTTCGGTGCTGGTCTGAAGGGTTCGGTTTCCGTTGGCATCGTAGGCATAGGCTTCTACGATTACCCCCTCTTTGATGACCTCCACCAGGCGACCACGGCCGTCGTAGTCGTATTCATACACTGCCGTGCCGGTTGGAGTCTGCTCGATTTTTCGGACAATCCGGCCCGCCGGATCGTACTCCAGGTCGTAACCATAGGTATTCGTCCCGGATTGATAGTAATCTACCGCCGTGGATTCGCCATAGCCATTCCATTGCCACGTCTGAGTCAGATTGCCATCCTTGAGCTCCTCCAGGAAGCCGCTTTGGGCGCCATAGGTCAGCTCATACCCGTTGATTTCTGTCAGAAGTCCGTCATCGTCGTAGCCGATAGAGGTGCCGGCACCAGCATAGCTCATATTGCTTACCCGGAAATCTGCGTTATAGCTATAGCCAAGCGTCGCGCTAACCCACCCTTCATGACGTAACTCGGTCAGCAGGGTGCCATCGTACGCGTAGTGGACTTTATCCTCGCCCCGCTCAACCCGAGCGGGCTGATCGGCTTGCTGGTAGTAATATCGGGTATCAGCTTCCGGCGTCTCGACTCGGATCAGGAGCCCATTCTCATAAATGTAGTCAATGGTGTCTCCTGATGGCAGCGCTATTTGTGTCAGCTGCTTTTCCAGATTGTAAGTGTAGGCAGCCGGGGGAGTATCGGGGCGGTCTTCCGTCTCTACCTTGTTGACGCCGTTGAACGTCGATTCATGGTCCGCCTGCGTCGGCACCGTTACCCGGGTGGCGTTACCATTGGCGTCATACTCTGTGACCGTGCTGTTACCGTCGGGGTATATGACTTTGCTCACCCTCCCTAACAGGTCATATTCAAACTCGGTGGAGCGCTCATCAGGCGTGGTTATTCTGGTCAGCCGTCCCAACGCGGCAACATCATCATAGGTGTACGTCGTCGTGCGATCGCCCACCCGTTCCTCAACAAGGCGACCGCGGCTATCGTACTCATACTCCCGATCGTGCTGGCCTGGTGTTTCCAGCCGCTGCGTCAGCAATGTATCGGGATCGGCATACAGCGCAGTCACCCGCCCTTCAGGCGAAGTAGTCCGGGTGACGCCGGTTCGACTGTCAATCTCGATCAGCGTGGATTTCCCGTTCTGGCTGGCGGTGACCGTGTAGTGCGTGGTGTCAGCACCGTTTTCTCTGTACTGCTTATCGAGTTCAGTGGTACTGATCAGACCCTCTGGCGTGGTAACCGTAACGGTGTCAGTGCGAGGCCGTTGAGTTTTCTCGTCAAGGACCTTATCGAGAACCGTGGTCATTCCGTAGGCCGTTATGGTTTCCCTCAACTCGTCCGCGCTGCGCACCAGAACGGACATAGCCCCCGTTTTATCAGTGGTCGTGACTTCGACATCACCGTTGGCCCGAACCCGACGCTCAACCTCATGACGATTGGCTTCCGCCGTGTCATAGCCAAAGCGATCCCAGCCAATATCCAACCGCTCATCAAACAGCTCCCAGAAGCCGCCCATTGGGTCTTTTGCTATCAGCAGCCGTCCTGAGTCGTCGTACTCCCGTTCGTAGCCATGTCCATTGGGGTCGATCTTTCCGGTGAGCAGACCTCCGTTCTTATAGTTGAACTGGTAGCCGGTATCGTCTTCATATTGCACACCAGTCAGGTGGCCCTGCTGGTTCACTGTCAGCGAAGTGACCTCGCCATTGGGCGCCACAATGCGGGAGGGGGTTCCGTCCTGATTCCGGTCGATCGTCAGAGCGCTGCCGAAACGGTCCACAATACGGATTACCCGGCCAGCGTCATCATACTCCAGGGTGCTGAGCTCAACACCGCTGTTCAGGTCTATAGTGGCGGTATGGCGATCGTCGCCATCAAACCGGTAAGGTGATCGGGCCGCCGTACTGTCTTCGCGGACGCAGCGGACATGGTATTGGTCGAGTTTATCGAAACGCTCACTGTTAAAACCGATGCTCTCAATGGCCCATGCCTGTTCCTCATCCGTAATATTGGTGGTTGAACTCCAGTACGGGTTTCGCTCGGGTGCCAGATAAGTCCAGTGTACATCATCAGGGAGGCTCGTCTGATACTGAAAGACCGGATTTGGCAGGATATAAAGTAGCTCGTTAATGTTGGGGAGTCGCCAGTTGTTGTACCCGGCGTGCTGTGAGGTCTCGCAGTAATCGATACTGTCCAGCCAACTGAGCGTCAGCGTCGCGTTATCGGCGCTGTCTTGCCACATCAGACCATTGTCTTTATCGATGACGACCTGATCCGATTCATTCCTATCCAGGGAGACGATATTGCGTTCATCCAAGGGCGCACCACGGACACAGAGGGCGGCCAACTCTCTCTGATCGTTATTAATAGTGTTCGCGTTCCATAATTCACGCCCCCTGGACAGGCTGTGAATTCGTCTGACGGCATCTCCGGTCGACTTGTCAATGGTATACCCTGCCTCTTTGGGCGTGGGGAGCCGCCAATCCGTTTGTCCAGCCACTTCAAGGTCGGCACAGTACTGCGCCGCCTCCAGTCGGGTTGCGGTGCGGAAAGGGGTTCTCTCATTCTGCCATTGCAACCCGGTCACTCGGTCCTGAAGAACATTGCCATCAGTGATCGTATAGTCAATGTTCTTACCACCTGCCTGATAATAGCCATCATCTCCGTCTACATAGCTGGCAGTCTGACCAGTTCTGAGAATCAATGATGGGGTAGCCGCTGTATGGACTCCACCATTACCCAGGTAAACGGTCCCCTCTGAGAGCGGGCCCAGCTCATGAACCGACGACAATGACCAGCCTTCCGCCAACTGACTGTGATATGTATTCTTGATCGTGATGCCGCGTTGACGCCATGCAATAAAGTTCTCCCTGGCGGGCACCTGGGTTTCCGATTCACCTTCGGTCGCCCAGGCAACCGCAAACTCTGATGGAGGCCGCTGCTCCGAAGCCGCATTCCCCGCACTCAGGTATTTGACGCCATGCTCATACCCAAGGCTCACTCGGCCACTGACCAGACCTTCCGCGATGGTCCCATCCGGGTGGGTACCATCCCATACAAACTCCGCTTCCAGCCCGGTTTGTGGGTCAAAACTTTTCTCAAACACACGGCCGGCAATCTCCAGTCGGGCGATCATACGCACTGGCATCACGGGTATTTCGTCACCACTCAGTGCCACTCGAATCTTATGATGATAGCCTTGGGTTCGCTGACTGCTGTAGTGCAGTGTAAGATTGCTTCCGGCGATATCAATGTCTTCATGGAAGGACTGCTGATAAGGCTTGGCGTAAGAGCCGGTAGCCACACAGGCTTCGTCGTACTCATCTTCCTCGCTCAGCTCGGGGTCCACCTCATCGGGAGCTTCCTCATCCCCTGCGCCCCAGTTGTAATCCAACGGCGTCATATGATTGAAACTTCCCCACCAGAGGGTGTCTCCCGCCGAATAGGACTCCAGCCCAATGACCTCATCTGCGGTGTTGCCATTGCCGTTCAAATCATCAGGCTGGCCGTCACCGGTGTAATCCAAACCATCCACTACGCCATCGCTGTCGGAGTCGAGAAGCTCAACGACGACACCGTTGCTCGAAGCAACCCATTCACTAATTCGTCGATCAAAGTAGCCGATGGGAACAATTTCACCCACATCGAAACTCAGAAAGTTGTCGACAAACATGACAACATCGCCGTCAAAATGAACGGAATCCGTATAGTGCGTGCCGTCGACATGCAGGTCAGAAGCCCAGGTAAATGCCGTTTCTCGAGGAAGCTCACCTGGCATGGACGAGGGTGATTCGAATTCGGTGGCACTGAACTGAAACTGCTCAATGGGTCGCTCCGAGCCATCGGCAGACCGAATGACAGCGGACGTAATGCCATTGAATATAACGGTGGCTTGTCGATCACCAAATTCGTCAGAGACAAGGCTCGACTGGTGCACTTGAGGCTCACCGCTTGAGAGGTTGATATTTGTCACCTTACTATCCCGCTCGAGAAGCGTCACCTCCTCTAGAGAAGACCACTGACCTGAGCCACCCGTGCCAGAGCGCTGAAGGACGAGATAGCCCGGCTTCTCGTAAACCACCGTTTGCTCTCCCGCAGGACCTGCGATAATGAACCGGCCGTCCATGTCCGTGGTTACTGAGCCATAGTTTCTGGCATGCAGGAAGCTGATCTGCACCCCGGACAGCGGAACACCGTAGCGATCTTGCACCGTACCAGTGAAGACCGCCATGGCATAGGGGTCAAAATCCGCTTCGACTCTTTGCTCCTCCATGGCAGGAACAAAGGTCGGCAATGTGGCGTTTTCAGCAAGATAAGGAGCTACAGATCCAGCTCTGGTGCCCGTAAGCGATTCCACGTCTAAAGCTTCTCCGACCGTGACCTGGATTCTGTTGGAATCAATGTAATCCAGCCCCAAGGCATCCGAAACATACACAGTAGCGTAACCAGATCGGCGACCAATTACCTCTCCGTTTGCTATAGACACCACTGAACTATCTGTTACTCGGTGCGATAGCGTGTCAGTCAAATCACGCACCTCGCCTCCCCCGTAATGACCAATAATACTCAACGCCGCGCTTTGCCCAACTGCAAGGTGAACGTTAGAGGGGACAATGGAAATGCTCTCAAGACCAGGAATGAATTCCCTTTTAGCTGAGGAGCTTCGGAACGTTAGAGTATGGTGATAGCACCCTTGAGAATTGGAGAAATCCGACACCTGAAGCCGGTCGCCATCCCAGGTTGGCCCCTGATCAATTGTGTTGAAAACCGTAACGGCTCCATGAGTTGACACGCTATCTGCTCCGGGCTGATAAAGCCCCGTTGCCACCCCAAAGCCAGCCACTCCCTCCGAGAAGGGATCGCCATTGTTTTCCTGAAGTCCCTTTTGCAACAAATGTTTTCTATGACCCCAATCATCTCCTTCCGATAAGCCGAACCTCCTATACCAATCCTTGTCTTCGTACAACCACGCATATATGGCTCGAACCAGCGCATAATCCTGTGAGACTGGATCTTCAAAATTGTGCACTCCAGCCAATGACTCTGCTTTCCTGATATAGGAATCCGAGTTTGTCATTACATAGTCTTCGGTCCGCATCCTCTGCAACGGTGTTTGCCCGTCATTGTAATGACCTACAACCTGGTTGTTGGTCAAAATATAGTCAGCGTAGTTCTTGGCCGAACTCTGAATGGATGCATCCACACCGGAAAAGGGCTTCAGACCTCGGGCAGAGCGTTCCGAATTGACAAGGTACAATCCTTTATCCTGAAGGCTTAACTGATCCCAAACATTTTGCTCGGGCATAATCAGATAAGTATTAACTGAGGGATCGACATATCTCGCGTAATTGAAAGCCGAGGCTATTGATTCAACATTAACATCTTCTCCAACGCTCCAATATATGTTCTCCTCCGGGTTTACTTCGATGTAGCTAAAGTCAGACTTAACAGAATTATAGGGGCACGAAAACAGATATGGAGTTCTCATGTTAAAGAAAACCTCTACATCACGATCACGATCCATTAAGACAGTGCACTCATCAAGACTCTTTGAGCACAGACCACCCCAACTGAAGAACTCCGACCCAGAATCAGCATGATAAGAGAGGGTCACAGTAGAACCTTCCGAAACCAGAAACTCACACTCTTCTTGATCACAAGTTTCATAACTTTCATGATTTACGAACACCCTCCCGTCGCCTCCTCCAGAAAGCCGAATAGAAATCGACTTTTTGGGGAAATCACCTCCCCCACGCACGAACCGTACATTCGCTTCATTTTCAGAATAAACAACACCATAACTACCATCGCGGAAATCAACTGCGATGTTCTTCGCCGCCCCCCACCCTTGACTCGGCTCAAACGTAGATGACATATAGTCCACATTCTCCGTCGAAGGAAAGTAGTTCTCGGCAATAGTCGGCTCATCTCTACCGGTTGGTAAACATGAGCTCTCATGCTTTCCCCAATAAGTCGGATTTCCGGAGCTACAAAAAACCAATGTTCTTAATTCGTTGTACGCCGGAAGCCGCCACCCCATATCTGAGGCTATAGCATTTGCTTCGGAGGAATTTAAAGGAACAATGTCTCCGATGCAGGACTCCCCATCCCATTCCTGGCCATAGCTACAACGCTGCCACTCTAAATCTGTTGTCGAATCATAGATTATGCCTCTCTCATCGCCCCTAACCTCATACCGGTCATCGATGAAGATGGCCTCCAGGGCTTCAACCTCATGCCAATTCGTCACTTCACACCTAGGGTCGAAACCGCTACAGAGCCCATTCCACCGGTAGAACTCAGCGCCATCATCCGGAGTAGCTTCCACGAGGATAGAGTTTACATTTGAATAATTCGCAACACATGAGTCACCACAAGCCTCTCCGTTTACGGTAATTTCGCCCGCACTGCTGCCAGTGACGCTCATGTTTATCTGGACTGACTCGGGAGGCTCCGGATCGCGAACCAAGCGAAAGGCGCCACTAGAGAACCCTGAAATATAGCCTGCTTTTCCATTATCAAAATCTCTTACTACAGGCCAGCCATTGTCTGCCGTCGTGGACGACCAGTAATTCATCTTGGGCGTATTTGGAAACGCCCAACTCGCTATCGTGGGGGCTGTGTATTCATTATGGCATGGGCTACTTTGCGCCCCTTCGAATGAAGGGCTTCCAGAATCACAATACACAACAGAAGCCAATTCGCTATTTGTGGGAAGTCTCCAGCCTCCGGGAAACACTCTCTCCGTCAGGTCATACCAGACGTCCGTCTCAGCATCTCCCGCGCATGTAACGCCAGTCCATTCCTGCCCATATGAGCAACGCTGCCACTCTAAACCGGTCTTATTGTCAACCACAACGTTTTCACCAGAAAACTCGTAGCGATCAACCAGAAAGTGAGCATGAATTTCCTTATCCTTATCTATATCAACCATACAAACGTGGTCGGTACTTCGACATCCTCCACTCCAACGTGCGAATACAGACCCCGGCGCTGGCACGGCCAGAACTTCGATTTCACCTCCCGCCTGAAGTGCCAATTGGCACTCTTCTCCGCAATCCGTACCTTCCTGGTCGACTAGAATCTCTCCCGAGCCCTCCCCCATTTTCTTGAGGAGTAAATTGTACTGACTTTTGCCATCACCTCGAACTAGGCGAAGGTAAGCGTTCAAGTATGCTTCAATCTCGCCCAAGTGGTCATACTCTGCATGAGGAAGTGATCGACTCTCTCCATTAAAGAAGTTTACGGTCCAGTAAGAGTCGTCTAACTTTACCGTCGGGGTACTTGACCAATAGAGCGATTTTGGTTGTGCCCCGGGGAAAACTTTATCATTCAGAGTAGGCGATCTAGAATCGGTCCGACAGCCTTTAGATTCAATATCCTCATCAGCCAGACCTGAACTACAGTGGACGAGAGCCTCAAGCTCTTCCCGATTCGGGACGCGCCAACCCTCCTCAAAATTCTGAGATTGAGCTTGAACCAGCTCGTACTCCTCACTTTCGCCCACACACTCGGAACCATTCCACTCGGAACCATTCGCGCACCTTCGCCATTCAAGCCCGGTTTCCAGATCTACAACAATACTGCTATCGGTCTCACTAATTTTGTACCTTTCATCTATAATATCGCCTGGCTGACCAGGGCGTGGCTGGAATGTCGCCTCAATCGTGCAATTCGACGACAGATTTTCAACGGAGTATCCATCCTGACTCAACACTCCACCGCAGCCGGTGACTGAATCGATGATGTAGCCATCCTGCGCCGTAACAACAAATAATGCAGACGTACCCTCTTGAACCCTGAGCTCCAAAGGTTCCATCGAACCAAATCCATCTGTTTGGGTGGATACGAGATAGTTTGCGGGTGCCTCGCTTGACGAGGAGCTTGACATTGATGAACTGGACCCCACACTGGTCGAACTTGAACTTGAACTGGAGCGAGAGCTGGACGCACTTTCGGAAACAAGTTCGAATTCGAGCCAATTGATGTTCCAATCCCCAGCTAAAGCCTTTACTACCAAGGTGAATTCACCTTCAGGTAGGGCAACTGCTTCTTCGACAGTTGTCCACGACTGCCACGCACCGGTTCCTGCAAAGTTGACTACATGGGATAGATCCTCAATATCTTCAGACTCAAGCATGAAGCGATCTAATGCCCCTCCCCTGCCCGCGACACGGAAGCGGACTTCATATTCGCCCGGTGCCGGCAACCGGATATCATACGATATCCAATCATCAGCTTCGGTCCACCCGACATTTTCTCCACCGCCGACGTCATCAGTAGCCTCCAGCTGCATTCCATAGATCTCAAGATAGTCTTCCGCTTCAACTCGAACTACGGCATTTTCTGGTGAGGAGGCACTACTTGAAGCGCTTGATTCTGATGAGCTTTGTGAGAGGGATTCTATTTTTATCCAGTTGAGATTCCATCCACCCCCGGATGCATACAGTCTGAAGGAGTCTATGTCGGAGTCCAGAAATACGTCTGCATTTACAGTTGTCCAATTCTGCCAACCACCGGTGGCACCGAATTCAATATTCGATACGTTTACCGAGCCGTTATCTGCCTGGATTTCAAACTGCCCTTCCCTCTCCAGTGCAGCGACTCGAAATGACAACCGATATTCGCCCGCCAACAGCGCCGTGTCATAAGAGATCCAGTCACCCGCATCAATCCAGCCCACATTACTGCCTCCACCCTCATCGCTGGTGGCTTCAGTTCTGACTCCGGACATATCCGAGTAGTTTTCAGCTTCGATGGTCGTGGTTTGAGCTGATGAGAACGTAGAGAATATCGCCAGTAATACAGCGACTGAAAGGGCGGCGATCAAGCGTCCGTGCATTGCGGATTTCCTTCAAGCGGAGTTGGCTATTCAAAAGGAAGCGGGGGTGGGAAATAAAAAGTGCCCGCACAACAATTCCTTCATGTTCGACGGGGCGGATTCTAAACCACAAAAGTAAATAGTCTCAAAGGGGAGAAGTATCGAGCTCCTGGTGAATGGCGCGTATTATTTTTTCATTGCGAGGAGGTAGCCGCCACTCGATTTTCGAGCAGGATTATTTTTATTGGGAAATCAATAGATTACCAGTAGACAGAATAGATTCTGGCACCAAACGTCAAAGCAGCAAAGTTTTCTTATATTTTTTTGAAATATATAACCGCCCGGCTCTTGCATAAAGAATAGCGCGACAACATGGCCCACGCCCCCGACTTTGATTCACCCCCGATCCAACAAACTCCGCAAGTCAATCAACGCCGCGTTGGCGCGGGAGATATAGGAGGCCATCACCAGTGAATGATTGGCCAGCAGACCAAAGCCGCTGCCGTTGAGGATCATCGGACTCATCAGCGAGCGCTGGGTGGCTTCCAGCTCACGGATGATCTGCCCCAGGCTGACCCGGGCGTTTTTGTCATCAAGCACGTCGGCAAATTCGATTTCCGCCGCCTTCAGCAGGTGAATCAGCGCCCAGGCTGAACCTCGGGCTTCGTAATACACATTGTCCAGCTCGGTCCAGGGCGTCTTGACGATCACCTCCCCCGGGGCCACTTCCCGGGGCTCGCCCATGCGCAGAGGCAGGTCAGTATTCAGCCGGCGTTGACCGACACTGGCACTGAGACGCTGGGACAGGCTACCCAGGCGGGTTTCCACGGTACTCAACCAATAGCGTAGATTATCGGCGCGGGTGTAGAACTCGGCGTTCTGATCACTGATACCCGTCAGCCGATCAAGGTAGCGACGGGTGTACTGAATGCCCTCACGATACTGGCGCTCAGTGGCCGGCATGATCCAGCTGTCGGTGTTGAAGTTGAAGCGGGATTCGGCCAACGCCAGATCCTGATCCTCGCGGGATTGGGACTGGGAGCGACTGAACGCCTCGCGCATGGCTTTGCTGGCATCGCGCACCTGAATGACCACGCCGTACTCCCAGCTCGGCATATTATCCAACCACAGTCCCGGGGGCGTAATGTCATTGGTCAGATAGCCGCCGGGTTTTTCCAATAAGGTTTCCGCCACGCCAATCAGCGTTGACGTCATCACGGCACCGCGCTCACGCTTCCCACCGCGTTCTTCAACCTGCGCCGTCACATATTCCTCCACGGTGAAAAAACCGGGGGTCATGCTCCAGTAAATGCCCACTACCAGCGCCAACAACACGTAGAGGCCCAATACGGCTAAACCAATTTTCACCCTTACCCCCAACCGGGAGACATCATCACGGGTGTCGGCAAAGGTATCCCGAAGCTTGCGCTGCAGGTGGATCCAGAACTGTTTGGCTTTGGACATGGGCATAGCGACTTCCTGTTCGATGGGATGCGTTAATGGTCGTGATGGGGCCGATCAAACACACTGACGGCATAGGCCTTGACGGCCTGCTTGCTGCCATCATCAAACGTCAATATCAAGTGTAGCGGATCTCCGGTGCGGGGGCGGCGTTTCAGGTCAAAGAGCATGACATGGTAGCCCCCCGAGGCGAAACGCACTTTCTCACCGGCGGGAATCTCCACGGCATCCACCTGACGCATGCGCATCATGCCGTCCACCGTGCGGTGCTCGTGCAGTTCGGCACGCTCGGCAAATTCCGTCGATACCGAGACCAGCGAGCGCGCCTGCTCGCCGGTGTTGTGCAACAGAAAATAAGCAGAGGTCAGATTTTTACCCGGTAGCGGGACCCGCACCGTCGCATCGGTAACGGTCACCGTGGCTGCCGGGGGTTCCGCACTGAGCGGAGCCACACCCAGCGCAAGCGCCAACAGTATGGTATGCAATAGTCGTTTTAACATAACCGTATTCTCCAGAGCCGTGTTTATGCCACCGCTTTCACTCCAGCGGTGGCAACAATTCAATTCGCGGGGGGGATCCCAGCTTGATATCACCCCGGAGCAGATAGCCGGGCACGCCATCACGCATCTGTTGGTAAACCCACCGCCCCTCGGCATCGGTACGCGCCACAATGAGCACGAAATCGCCACCGTCCCTGACTCGCCGTGCCAGTTCATGCAACTCGCCCACCAGGCGGTCCGCCCGCTGACGGAGTAGCTCACCATTGAGTTGCACGACCTGTCCATCCTGAGTCAGGGGGGAGGCACTATGCAACCGCTCCTGTTGCCTCTGGATGTCCCCGCGGAAGTCGGCCACCAGAGGATTCCCCGGATCCACGGAGGCCGCAAGATCCAGATAGCCCAGTGCTTGGGAAAAAGCGCTGCGTGCGGCAGCAGAGCGGGCCAGATCGAGATAACGCAGGGCAATGGCCTGAAGCCCGGAGATGGCGCGGGTATTCTCGGGCTCATAGATCAGCACCGCCCGATAGCGATCATGTGCGTTGTCGCCCAGCGGTGACAGTAATCGATCGGCCGACAGCGCCCGATCACCTTCATCCAGCCAGCGCTCGAGACGCTCCTCACGCGTCAGTATCGGCTCCGGCGCGGCTTCAACCGCGGCAGGGGACGGTTGGGGCGCGGTAGGTGTCGGCGCAGGGCTGCTGCACCCGAGCAACAGGGCAAGCCCCGTCATACCGCCCAGCATCCGCCATCGGCACGGCGCCCGACCGGTTGCGGTATGACCCAACTCATGCATGACCTTCGTCTCACTCACAGCAACTCCAGGAGAGCCAGTTGGCAGTTTTTGCGGCCCAAGTCCGTTACACTAGCGGCCCGGATTGATCCGAATTATTGTGGTTTGCCGCAGTCCGACAGAGAGACTGCTTTGGCATAGCGGCCATGATACCCTCTCGCCGCTGAGAACGTCACCTAACCCGGAATCGAATGACCTATGTTGACCCAGCAACCTTCGGCATCCCGACACCGCTTTCTGTCTTTCTGGCGCCTGCTACTCTGGAGCACCCTGCTCTGCGTCTTCAGTCACGGCGCGGCAGCTCAGGACCTGCTGGGCGGTCAATCCCAGAATACCAGCCTGCTGGGGGGCGGCGATGACTTCCTGCCGGTCACCGAGGCTTTTCAACTGGAAACCCGACTGTACGATGGCGAGCTGGTACTTCACTGGGAAGTGGCCCCGGACTACTACCTGTATCGGGAGCGGTTCCGGTTGAGCGCCGATCCCGAGCCGGAGCTGTTTGAACCCCGGTTTAGCGACAACACCGTAAACAAGTACGACGAGTACTTTGAGAAGGACATGGCGGTGTATTACGGCAGCGCCACCATCCGCCTTGCCGTTGCCGACGATGCCCGGCCGTTCACCCTGAGAGTGGAGTCCCAGGGGTGTGCCGATGCGGGGCTGTGTTATCCACCCCATGTTGACTACGTCAACGTGGACCCCGCCAACCAGACCGCCAGCATCGCCGCGGCGCCTCCTGCCAACACACCGGCCAGTACCGAGGGCGGCTCTACCTCTGAGGCCACAACGGCCTGGCTCCCTTATGTTCTGGTGTTGGCACTGCTCGGTGGCATCATTCTGAACCTGATGCCCTGTGTCTTCCCCGTGCTGTCGATCAAGGTGATGAGCCTGGCTCGAGCCGACCGCCAGCGATTGCCGCTGCATGGCTGGGCTTACACCGGGGGGATTGTGGTCAGTTTTGTCGCCTTTGCCGGGGTGCTGCTGGCCGCTCGAGCCGGTGGAGAGGCGATCGGCTGGGGCTTTCAATTACAGTCGCCCCTGCTCATTGCCGCGCTGGTGTACCTGTTCTTTATTCTGGGGCTGAGCCTGTCCGGCCTACTGACCATTGGCACACGCTGGATGGGCGTAGGACAGAAGCTGACCCAGAGCGGCGGCCTGAGCGGCTCCTTTTTTACCGGCGTGCTCGCCGCTATTGTCGCCAGCCCCTGTACCGCCCCTTTTATGGGGGCGGCGCTTGGCTTTGCCCTGACCCAGCCCACGCTGGTGAGCCTGAGCGTGTTTGTGGCGCTGGGTCTGGGGATGGCATTGCCACTGCTGGCCCTGTGCTACCTGCCATCGCTGGTGAACCATCTCCCCAAACCCGGCCCCTGGATGGACAGCCTCAAGCAGTTCCTGGCCTTTCCACTGTACCTTACGGCCATCTGGTTGATCTGGGTGCTCGGACGCCAGGCGGGCCCCAATGCCGTGGCAGCAGTCGGTGTCGGCGCCGTGGCAATTGCTTTTGCCGGCTGGCTGTTGACCCGGCAACCGCGCTCGACTCCGGCCCGATACAGCCAAAAGGCCCTGGTAGCGCTTGCCTGGGTCACCGCTCTGGCACTGCCGTGGCAAACGCTGAACGCCCCCCGCGAAGACTCCCGCTGGGAGCCTTATTCAGCCGCCCGTCTGGACACCCTTCGCCGCGAGGGAACGCCGGTATTTGTCAATCTGACGGCCGACTGGTGTCTGACCTGCCTGGCCAACGAACGGGTCACACTGGACACAGAAGAAGTTGAGCGCGCTTTCGACACCTACGGAATAGCAACCCTCAAAGGCGACTGGACGCATCGAGATCCGGAAATCACCCAATTGCTCGAAGACTACAATCGCAGCGGTGTACCACTCTATCTCTGGTTTCCCGCCAATCATCAGGGCCCGGGGCAGGTTTTACCGCAGATTCTTCGCAAACAAGCACTACTGGAACAGCTCACAAACGGAAAAGATGCACAATTAAGCCAAAATTGACGATGTTAGCGGCAAGATTGCCGACTTTTTGCCATCCTCTGCTATCTTGCCTGTATTGCGCCGGGTTTGTCGCTCAAAATGACCGCTAGCGGATAACGCGCAGAAACCTCAAAGCGGTTTTATGCGCCATAACAAGCCGAACGTCTGGCATCTTGTCGCCATTTGAGGACAATTTAGCAAAAACCCGAATAGACCGTGGACACTGTTGCTTTTTTGCGGCAAACTCGCCCCCATAACGTGCAAACGCCAATTTTTGGGTACCGACACACCGCCCGGTCAAGAAAGTCACGGTCACACAGGATTTTTCATGGCAACCATTCTGGTTCTACATGGCCCCAATCTGAACCTGCTGGGACAGCGCGAGCCCGGCATTTATGGCGCCCAGACCCTGGACACCATCAACCGGACCTTGACCGAACAGGGCCATGCCGCTGGCCACCATGTGTTGACGCTGCAGAGTAATGCGGAGTACGAACTGGTTGAACGCATTCACGATGCGCGCCAGGAGGGGGTGGATTTCATTTTGATCAATCCCGCCGCGTTCACCCACACCAGTGTCGCCCTGCGCGATGCGCTTTTGGGTGTCGCCATTCCCTTTATCGAGGTGCACCTGTCCAATGTGCACGCCCGCGAGCCATTCCGCCAGCACTCCTATTTTTCAGATGTCGCCCAGGGCGTCATCTGCGGTTTTGGCGCACAAAGCTATGAACTGGCCCTGACTGCCGCGCTGCATCATCTGGAGCGCTCCGCGCAAATGGGCAAGCCATCAACATCCGAATAGAAGCATCAATACCCTGACATCGAGCCCGGCGCGCCGGGATCAATTCATCATTCATCCGTTGCTTTAAAGAGAGGCCCCAATGGATATTCGCAAAATTAAAAAACTGATTGAGCTGCTGGAAGAATCCGACATCGGCGAACTGGAAATCAAAGAGGGCGAGGAGTCCGTCCGCATCAGCCGCAACAACCCGAATGCTCAATACTTTACCGCCGCGCCCGCCCAGGCTCCGGCTCCGGCAGCCGCCCCCGCTGCCCCGGCCCCGGCGGCTGACAGCAGCGACGCGGCGCCCGCCGCGCAACACAATGGCCATGTGGTGAAATCGCCCATGGTTGGCACCTTCTACCGCTCCCCCAGCCCCGGCTCCCCGGCGTTTGTGGAAGTGGGCCAGCACGTTAAGGTCGGCGATGTGATCTGCATCGTTGAGGCCATGAAAATGATGAACCAAATCGAAGCGGACAAAGCCGGCGTGGTCGAAGCCATTCTGGTCGACGACGGCGAGCCGGTTGAATTCGACCAACCCCTGGTCACGATTGTATAAATCCAGCACCGAGGATTTGGTTTATGTTTGATAAAGTTTTGATCGCCAACCGCGGCGAGATTGCCCTGCGCATTCTGCGCGCCTGTAAAGAGATGGGCATTAAGACCGTCGCGGTTCACTCTGTCATCGACCGCGACCTGAAGCACGTTCGCCTGGCGGATGAGTCGGTGTGCATCGGGCCCAACCCGTCGCCCCAGAGCTACCTGAACATCCCGGCCATCATCAGTGCGATGGAAGTGACCGACTCCGTGGCGGTACACCCCGGCTACGGCTTTCTGGCCGAAAATGCCGACTTCGCCGAGCAGGTTCAGAAAAGCGGTTTCGTCTTCATTGGCCCGGACCCCGACACCATCCGCATGATGGGTGACAAGGTCGCCGCCATTGCCGCCATGAAAAAGGCCGGCGTGCCGACCGTACCCGGCTCCGATGGCCCGCTGCCCGCCAACGATCGCGAGAAATGCCTGGCCATGGGCAAACAGATCGGCTACCCGGTCATCATCAAGGCCGCCGCCGGTGGCGGTGGTCGCGGGATGCGTGTGGTGCACACCGAAGCCTCGCTGATGAACTCCATCCACATCACCCAGAACGAAGCCAAGTCCGCCTTTGGCGACGATACGGTGTATATGGAGAAGTTCCTGCAGAACCCGCGTCATGTGGAAATCCAGGTGCTGTCCGACGGCCAGGGCAACGCCATACACCTGGGCGACCGCGACTGCTCACTGCAGCGCCGCCACCAGAAGGTGATTGAAGAGGCGCCGGCACCCGGGATCCCTGAAGACGTTCGCCAGTCAACCGCCCAGGCCTGCGTCAACGCCTGTATCAAGATGGGCTACAAAGGTGCCGGTACCTTCGAGTTCCTGTACGAAGACGGCAACTTCTACTTCATCGAGATGAACACCCGTATTCAGGTGGAGCACCCGGTCTCGGAAATGGTCACCGGTATCGACATCATCAAAGAGCAGATTCGCGTCTGTGCGGGCGAGAAACTGTCCATCAAGCAGGAAGATGTGGTGATTCGCGGTCATTCCTTCGAGTGCCGTATCAATGCCGAAGATCCCAAAACCTTCATGCCCTGCCCGGGCAAGGTCAAGAATTTCCATCCGCCGGGCGGTCTGGGCGTGCGCGTGGACTCTCACTTGTACAGTGGCTACTCGGTGCCGCCGAATTACGACTCGATGATCGCCAAGATCATCACCTACGGCGAGACCCGGGAAGAGGCATTGAACCGCATGCGTCACGCCCTGGATGAGACCATCATCGACGGCATTCGCACCAATATCTCGCTGCAGCAGTGGCTGGTCCGGGACGACGAGTTCCGCAAAGGCGGCGTCAACATCCATTACCTGGAGAAAAAGCTGTCCAGCTGACGCCTATGCCCTGGTTGCAACTGAAACTGACCACGGACCGGGATAGCGCCGAGGGGCTGGAAGACCTTCTTCTGGCCAGCGGCGCCGTGTCGGTCACGCTGGAAGACGACGCCGATCAGCCCATTCTGGAGCCCGCCCTGGGGGAAACCCCATTGTGGGATCAGGTGCGTCTGACCGGTCTGTACGATGCCGACATCGACACCCGCACCGTCAGTGAACGGTTGGCCACGGCCTGGAGCCAGCCATTGCCCGAACACCGCTGGGAGCAGCTCGAAGACAAGAACTGGGAGCGGGAGTGGATGAGCCACTACCAGGCCATTCGTTGCGGCGAGCGGCTCTGGATATGCCCCAGTTGGCAGGAACCTCCGGAGCCCGACAAGGTCAACCTGATGCTCGATCCAGGCCTCGCGTTCGGTACCGGCACCCATCCCACAACCTTTCTGTGCCTGCAGTGGCTCGACCAACAGAGGCTCGACGGTCTGGACCTTGTGGACTTCGGTTGTGGCTCCGGCATTCTGGGAGTTGCGGCGCTGCTGCTCGGTGCCGACCGGGTGACGGGAGTGGATATTGATCCCCAGGCGCTTACCGCCACCCGGGACAATGCGGCACGCAACGCGCTGCCAGAAAATGCCATGCCGGTCTATCTGCCCGGACAATGCCCCGAGGTGACGGCCGATATTATGCTGGCCAACATTCTTGCCGGCCCTCTGGTTGAACTTGCGCCACAACTGCAGCGCATGACCCGGCTTGACGGCAAGATCTGCCTTTCCGGCATTCTGGCCAATCAGGCCGACACCGTGATGGAGGCTTATCGCCCCTGGTTTGACTTTGACCCGGTGGCCGAACAAGACGGCTGGGTGAGACTGACCGGCACCAAAATACGCCCGTAACGCCCCCGTTCCGGGTGAGGAGAACACTGAACAATCATGGCCCCGACTAACTTGGTGACCCGCTGCCCGCAATGCGGGACTTCGTTCCGGATCACCCCGGCGCAGTTACAGTCAGCGCGCGGGGCCGTGCGCTGTGGAGCCTGTCTGCATATCTTCAAGGCGCGGGACCATCTGGTGGGTGCCAAGGCGCCAGCGGTCGAGCCGGCTCTGGTGCGCCGCCCAGCCCAAAAACCGACGCAAAACAGACCGACCCCCACCCAAGCGGAACGCAAACCCGCCGCCCCCAAGGCACCCCATGCGCCGAAAGAGGCGCGTCCGCGCGCTGACCAGAAATCCAGGGACACCGGGCTGCGCTTTGACCAGTCGCGAATCGACCAGGAGTCGAGCGCCCTTGATGACGATGACTTTCTGATCAGTGATGATATGGACCAGTCCCGCCCCGAGAGTGAAGACGATCCGTTTGGTGTCGGCGAACAATCCCGCTCGCACAGCACGCATTCCCTGTTCGAGCGAACCCCTCGCCCCGAGGAAGAAGATGCCTCGGAGTCCGGCGACGACACGGATGAGTCCTGGGCCATGAGCCTGCTCGAAGAAGAGGAAGAGCAGACGGCCAGTGTTCGGGTCGAACCGGTCCCAGAGCCCACCTCGGGCGTACCGTCCGACTTTGAGCTGATGGAAGAGCCGGAGCCACCACCACCCGGGGAGCACATCAAGTTCCACCTCGCCAGCAGCGATGCTGAGCAGGTAGAGGACTACCAGGGCGGTGAGCGCATACGCGCCCATGACCCTGAGCGCTCAGCGCTGCTGATGAACATCGACCCCGAACCGGTGGAAATGAACTGGACCCACCGACAAACCCGCCGCCGGCGCTGGCTATGGCCATCGCTGGTCGCACTCGCGGCGGTCGCCCTGATCGTACAGGTCGCCTGGCTGCAGTTCGACCGCTGGAGCCGGGCGGAACCCTACCGAACCCTGTATGCGACCGTATGCCCCCTGGTGGGTTGCCAACTGCCCGAACTGGTCGATCGCCGCCAGATCCGTGCCTACAACCTGGTGGTCCGTAATCACCCCGAGCGGGAAGGTGCCCTGATGGTCGATGCGATTCTGCTCAACACGGCCCGTTTTGATCAACCCTTCCCCGGTCTGGTTCTGGAATTCAGTGACCTCAACGACGAGGTGGTGGCGGCGCGCCAATTCACCCCCGCAGAGTACCTGTCCGGCGAGCTGGCGGGCCGTACCCTGATGCCCAGCAACCAGCCAGTGCACCTGACGCTGGAGCTGGTCGACCCCGGCGCGAGCGCCGTCAACTACCGGGCCTACATTCCTCACTGATCGCCTCCCCACCCTCCTCCGTTTGCCCGGGCGGGGGGGAACCGGTCAAAAAAACATCAATTCGGCCATTTTGCTCGTTCCCAATCCGGGGCCAAACGGGTATCATAGCCAACCTTTTCCGGGGCTGTCGGTTACGGCCATTGAGACCCTCGAACAGGTGAGTCGCGTGTTTCGTATTGGTTCCCATCAAATAGACAGCCAGGTGATTCTCGCGCCCATGGCAGGTGTGACGGATCGTCCTTTTCGGCAGCTCTGTCGGAGACTGGGCGCCGGCCTGGTGGTCTCGGAAATGGTGACTTCGGACGCAAGCCTGTGGAACAGCCGCAAAAGTCGGCTACGTCTGGACCACGCCGGCGAGGCGGAACCAATTTCGGTGCAGATTGCCGGAGGAGAACCGGCCATGATGGCCGATGCCGCCCGGCTCAATGCGGACAATGGTGCCCAGATTATCGACATCAATATGGGCTGCCCCGCCAAGAAAGTGTGCAAAAAGGCCGCCGGCTCCGCGCTACTCAGAGATGAGCCTCTGGTGGCCGATATACTGCAGGCGGTGGTCAGGGCGACCAACCTGCCGGTCACTCTGAAAATTCGCACAGGCTGGGACCGGGACAACCGCAATGCCGTGCGTGTGGCACGCATGGCGGAGGACATCGGCGTTCAGGCCCTGGCCGTACACGGCCGGACTCGCGCCGATCGCTATCAGGGCGAAGCGGAGTACGACACCATTGCCGCGGTCGTGGACGCGGTGACGATCCCGGTATTCGCCAATGGCGATATCGATACTCCGCACAAGGCGCGACAGGTGCTCGACCAGACCGGTGCCGAAGCCGTCATGATCGGTCGGGCCGCCCAGGGGCGCCCCTGGATTTTTCGGGAAATCGATCACTACCTGCGCTTCGGTAGAACGATTCCCGAACCGTCACTGACTGACGTCAGGGACATTCTCAGCAGTCATTTGCGTGACCTCTACGGATTTTATGGCGACTATTTGGGCCCGCGCATCGCTCGCAAGCACCTCGGCTGGTACTTGCAGACGGTACCCGGTAGCGACCCGTTTCGTCAGGCTTTTAACCGTATGGACAACGCACAAGAACAACTCGACAGCGTTCTGAAGTACTTCGAACAGCTGATAGAACAAGAGGATCAAGCGGCATGAACACAGCAGAAAACTTTTTGGCCCCCATGGGCGATACGGGCCACGCCCATACGCTCACACACGGACAGTCCCTGCGCGGCTGTGTGGAACAGGCCATGGAGAACTACTTTCAAAACCTCGACGGCCAGCCCGTCAGCGACGTGTACAACATGGTGATGGCCGAAGTTGAGGCGCCCATGCTGGAAATCGTCCTCAAGTACACCCGTCACAACCAGACCCGCGCCGCGCAGGTGCTTGGCCTGAACCGTGGCACGCTGCGCAAGAAGCTCAAGCAGTACGACCTGCTCTGAGCGAGGCAACCCGAATTCCGAGGGGGTGGCATAAAACCACCCCCTCTGCTTTTGTAACTCACCTGAATTGACATCGGCATTGGGGGAAACTCACCGACCATGACCACCGACCTAGCACCCGTAAATCGTGCGCTGATCAGCGTCTCAGACAAAACCGGCATTGTGGAATTTGCCCAGGCGCTGCACCAGCGCGGTGTGGAAATCCTGTCCACCGGCGGTACCTTCCGCCTGCTCAAGGAAAATGGCATTCCCGCCGTGGAAGTCTCCGACTACACCGGCTTCCCGGAGATGATGGACGGACGGGTCAAAACCCTGCACCCGAAAGTGCACGGTGGCATTCTCGGCCGGCGCGGACAGGACGACGCGGTCATGAGCGAGCACGGCATCCATGCCATCGACATGGTGGTGGTCAACCTCTACCCCTTCGAGCAGACCGTGGCCAAACCCGGCTGCACCCTGGAAGACGCGGTGGAGAACATCGACATTGGTGGCCCCACCATGGTCCGCGCCGCTGCCAAGAACCATGCCCACGTCAACATTGTGGTCAATGCCGGCGACTATGCGCGCATTCTGGCCGAGCTGGATGCCAACGACGGCAAGACCAGTCTGAACCTGCGTTTTGATCTGGCCATCAAGGCCTATGAACACACCGCCGCCTACGACGGCGCCATTGCCAACTATTTTGGTCGCAAAGTCGAGGGGGGCAGCGAGCACTTCCCGCGCACCTTCAACAGCCAGTTCCACAAAACCCAGGAGATGCGCTACGGGGAAAACCCGCACCAGAAGGCGGCCTTCTATGTGGAGAAGAACCCCGCTGAAGCCAGTATCGCCACCGCCAAGCAGTTGCAGGGCAAAGAGCTGTCCTACAACAATGTGGCGGACACCGACGCCGCCCTGGAGTGTGTAAAGAGTTTTGAGCAGCCCGCCTGTGTGATCGTCAAGCACGCCAACCCCTGCGGCGTTGCGACCGCGGCCAACCTGAAAGACGCCTACGACCTGGCCTTTGCCACTGACCCGGAATCCGCTTTTGGCGGCATCATCGCCTTCAACCGCGAGCTGGACGGCGCCACCGCCCAGGCCATCGTCGAGCGTCAGTTTGTCGAAGTGATTATCGCCCCGACCGTATCCAATGAGGCCGTGCAGGTCGTGGCCGCCAAGAAAAACGTCCGCCTGCTGGCCTGCGGCCAGTGGGGCGCCGAGCGCATCGGCGGACTGGATTACAAGCGCGTCAACGGCGGCCTGCTGGTGCAGGATCGCGACAACGGCATGGTGGCCGAGTCGGACCTGAAAGTGGTCACCAAGCGCGCGCCCAGCGAGCAGGAAATCCGCGATCTGCTGTTTGCCTGGAAGGTCGCCAAGTTTGTGAAATCCAACGCGATCGTCTACGCCAAAAACAACCAGACCATCGGTGTCGGCGCCGGCCAGATGAGCCGCGTCAACTCCGCGCGCATCGCCGGCATCAAGGCCGAGCACGCCGGCCTGGAAGTGAAGGGCTCAGTGATGGCCTCGGACGCCTTCTTCCCGTTCCGCGACGGCCTGGACAACGCCGGCGCCGCCGGCATTGCCGCGGTGATCCAGCCCGGCGGCTCCATGCGCGACGAGGAAGTGATCGCCGCCGCCGACGAGCACGACATCGCCATGGTATTCACCGGCATGCGCCATTTCCGTCATTAAGGAGTCAACATGAACCTACTGGTCATCGGCGGCGGCGGACGTGAACACGCCCTCGCCTGGAAGGCGGCCCAGAGCCCCAAGGTCAACAAAGTTTTCGTGGCGCCCGGTAACGCCGGCACGGCCCTGGAAAAAAACCTGGTCAACGTGGATATCGACGTACTGGATTTTCCGTCTCTGGCAGAGTTCGCCCAGCACAATGACGTGGCGCTGACCATCGTCGGCCCCGAAGCGCCGCTGGTGGAAGGCGTGGTGGACTACTTTGCCGAGCGCAACCTGCCCTGCTTCGGCCCCACCAAAGGCGCCGCCCAGTTGGAAGGCTCCAAGGCCTTTACCAAAGACTTCCTGGCCCGCCACCAGATCCCCACCGCGGATTACCAGACCTTCACCGAGGTGGAGCCCGCCCTGGCCTACCTGGAAGAGAAGGGTGCGCCCATCGTGGTCAAGGCCGACGGCCTGGCCGCCGGTAAGGGCGTGATCGTGGCGGAAACCCTGGATCAGGCCCAGGACGCCGTGCGCGACATGCTCTCCGGTAACGCCTTTGGGGATGCCGGTTGCCGCGTGGTGATCGAAGAATTTCTCACCGGCGAAGAAGCCAGCTTTATCGTCATGGTGGACGGTAAAAACATTCTGCCCATGGCCACCAGCCAGGACCACAAGCGGGTGGGTGAAGGCGATACCGGCCCCAATACCGGCGGTATGGGCGCCTACTCCCCGGCCCCGGTGGTCACCCCCGAGGTGCACGAGCGCATCATGCAGCAGGTGATTGTCCCGACCGTGGAAGGCATGGCCGCCGAGGGTAACCCCTACACTGGCTTCCTGTACGCCGGCCTGATGATCACCCCGGACGGTCAGCCGAAAGTGATCGAGTACAACTGCCGTTTCGGCGACCCCGAAACCCAGCCGATCATGCTGCGACTGAAATCCGACCTGGCCGAGCTGTGCCAGATCGCACTCAAAGGCAGACTCGACCAGGCCCATACCGAATGGGACGACCGTGCCGCGGTCGGCGTCGTGCTCGCCGCCGGTGGTTATCCGGGCAGCTATAACAAGGGCGACGAAATCAGCGGTCTCCCTACCGAAGAGACCCCCGGTGAGCGCGTATTCCACGCCGGTACCAAGACCGTCTCCGGTAAAGTCGTCACCAGCGGCGGCCGGGTGTTGTGTGCCACCGCCCTGGGTAATACCGTCAGCGAAGCCCAACAGCGCGCCTACGCCCTGGCCGATCGTATCCACTGGAATGGGGTTTTCTACCGCAAGGATATCGCCTATCGGGCGATTGAGCGGGAGCAGCGCTAACGCCGCCCGCGTACTGAAGCCCGCCCTGGTGGCGGGCCCAATCAACTGGCAGCCGACAGTCTGGATGCTATACTCACCCCAACATACCAGGATGTTCAAGCGCAAGTCCTTCGTTAACCCCTATTGAACACAGACAAAAAGGCGTCATGAATTTCCGCATGTTGCCTGAAACTAATAACATTACCGTCAGTACAAGGCTTTCAATGAAACAACTCCCGGCTATTCGCTTGAGCCACGTGCTACTCATAGTGTCCTTCATCGCGCTTCCTGTCCGCGGCGACGCCACCGCTCCATCCTGGAATATCAATGGTTTCGGCACGCTCGGGGTCGCACACTCCGATGAAGATCAGGCGGATTTCACCACAGGGCTACTCGCCGATGAAGGGGCTGGGTACAGTGATGAATGGAGCCTGAAAGTAGACAGCAAGGTGGGCGTCCAACTGACCGCAAATTTTGCTTCGAAATTCAAAGCCGTCCTTCAGGTGGTCTCGGAACAGGGTCATGATGGCTCCTTTGACCCACAGGTTGAATGGGCCAATGTGAGCTACGACGTTACGCCCGAACTTACCGTTCGCATCGGACGAACGGTGCAGCCATCATTTATGACGTCCGAGTACCGGAAAGTCGGCTATGCCAACCCTAGCGTTCGGCCACCCGCGGAGGTCTACAATCTGGTTCCCGTTACCAACTCCGATGGTATCGACGTTTCTTATCAAAGCCGTTTCAACGAGGTCACCAACACGTTGCATCTGCTTTTCGGAAAGAAGACCACCGACCTGCCCGACGGATTTGAGCTGGAATCGGACGATTCCTTTACCCTGGCGAACACACTGGAGTGGCGAGACACAACGTTATTCGCGGGTTATTCACAGACAGACCTGACCGTGGATGTACTGACGCCCTTCTTTGACGGATTCCGCGCTTTTGGCCCCGAGGGCGAGTACATCGCGGACCGATTTGATCTCGATGACACCACCGTGCGCATTGTCAGTGTCGGCGGACGGTACGATCCCGGCACCTGGTTTATCCTGGGAGAGTGGGCCAACAACAGGTCCCGATCCTTCGTTGGCGAGCACCGGGGCTGGTACCTGACCGGCGGGGTTCGGGTCGCATCATTGACCCCCTATCTGACCTTCGCAGACCAACGAGCCAAAGGTGATTTATCTCATCCGGGTTTGCCTTTTCCGCAGGCCCAGCCTTTAAATGAAACATTGAATCTGCTGCTGTCACAGAACACCTCCGACCAGAGCCGCATTGCAGTCGGTGCACGCTGGGATTTCGCTCCAAGCGTTGCTCTGAAAGTTCAGTACGACCGCATAGACCTGAGACGCGGAACGCGCGGTGTACTATCGAACACGCAGCCCGGCTTTGAGGGAGACGAGCCCGTCTCTGTATTCAGCACCACTGTCGACTTTGTCTTCTAGGTGACTTGCCCATGCCGCTATCTCTCAAAAAGATAATAATGACCGGGCTGTTGAGTACGCTTGGAAACCTCGTCTACGCTGAAGTCGTTGTGGTGGTTCCAAACGAAAGCCCCATACGGGAGCTGACGTTGCTTCAACTGAGCGATATCTACCTCGGGCGTCTCACTCAGCTACCGGGTGGCGGATCCATCCGCCCCATCGACCAGACAGAGCAGACCCCGGCTCACGGTGAATTCTATCAGCAGTACCTCGGACGAACACCGGCACAAATTCGGTCTCATTGGTCCCGTCTGATCTTTACCGGCCGCGGCCAGCCACCCAAATCGGTGAGCAGTGATGCCGATATGGCCAAAGAGTTAAACCGCAACCCCAATACCATTGGCTACATGGCTCCAGAAGCGGTCCCCGATAGCCTGCGCATTCTCACCATAGGGTCGTGACCCTATGACTGAGACTGATCCAGACACCCAAGCTAACGCGGCCTCCAGCAAAAAAACGTCTAAATGGTTGGAAGCCCCCGTATTGATCAGCTCACTCGCGCTACTGGGTTTGAGTCTCATCTGGGCAGCCACCGTCCACCTTACCGACGACGTTATGAGGACCGCGTCCCGGAACACGGCCTCCATGGCAACCGATGTGGCAGACACTTATGAAGCCCAGGTGATTCGCGCCCTTCGCGAAATCGACCAGACACTCAAGTTGGTCCGATACGACACACAGCGTCAGACGCCCGAAGCCGCCATGCACGAACTCAGTGAACGGGACCTTTTGCCTCCAAGTTTACTCTTCTCCATAGCCGTTCTCAGTCCTGAGGGGAGTCTTCTGGCAACCCATGGCAACTTCAGGCTGCAACACCCTGAAGAACACGCCTTCTTTCAGGAAGCGCTCAATGCCAACCAATTGACGCTCAGCCGCCCCATCGATACCGAGGCCGGAACGTTCCTTTATTTTGCCCGAGGTATCGGTAGTGACCAGAATCAAGCCTCCGGCGTTGTCGCACTGGCGGTGCACGCGGATTATTTCGTCAGTGGTTACGATAACGCCACCCTGGGCGATATGGGCGCGCTTGGACTCGTAGCCAGCGACAACCATTTCCGGGTCTACCGCAGTGGAGATGCGATCAGCACTGGCACACCGATGGGCATTTTTATCGGGGAGCTTCCAAAACTTGAAGACCCTTCATTGGCGCCGTTGATGTATCACCCCTGGGACGGAGTCGAACGCTATACAGTGATACGTGAACTGTTTGAATTCCCCCTCTCGGTGTTGGTTGGGCTGTCTCACACTGAAAAGCTGGAACCGGCTCTGGCCACAAAACGCGAGTACTTTTGGCGGGCAACGCTGGCAAGCGTGGCCTTGATGGGTGTTGCTGCCATCCTCGGATTTCTGAGCTGGCGACTGCAACGGACGCGGCAACAAGCCATGCAGGAGCGTGTACTCCACGCACAGAAAGTGGAATACCTGGCTTTTCATGACAGTCTGACTGACTTACCGAACCGGGCATACTTCAGTCGTTTACTGACACAATCAATGCACGAAGCTCGTCGTTACGAACGTCAATTTGCCCTACTCTTTCTGGACCTTGATCGTTTCAAGCACATCAATGATTCTCTCGGTCACGATGCGGGCGATGATCTGTTACAGGAAATTGCTCGACGCCTCTCTCACTCGGTGAGAGAGAGCGACGTGGTAGCGCGCCTCGGTGGCGATGAGTTTGTGGTCTTGCTGCCCAACATTCCCGACCCACAGCAAGTGGCACCGGTCGCTGACAAGATTCTCGTCGCTTGCGGAAAGCCATTCACCCTGGCGGGACAGGAGTTCCGAGTCACCGTCAGTATTGGCATCACCCTCTTCCCGAGAGACGGGAACGACGAACAGACATTGATGAAGAACGCGGACATGGCCATGTACCATGCCAAAGAGCAGGGAAAGAACAATTTTCAGTACTTCTCCGACTCCCTGAACACGGACTCCCTGGAGCGGCTGACTCTGGAATCCAGCTTGCGACACGCCCTGGAGCGTGGCGAATTCCGTCTGTTTTACCAGCCCAAACGCAACATGAAGAGCGGCCAGATTACCGGTGTCGAGGCCCTGCTCCGCTGGCAGCATCCGGAGTTGGGATTGATTCTGCCCATGCAATTCATTCCAGTTGCCGAGGAAAACGGTCTGATTGTTCCCATCGGTCGTTGGGTATTGCGCACCGCGTGCCAACAGAACGTCGAATGGCAAAAGAGCGGCCTATCTCCACTGAACATGGCCATCAATTTATCGGCCCGCCAATTCATCGATGAGAGCTTATTGGATGATATCAAGCAGGCTCTTCAGGACACTGGCATGAGTCCCGAGCTCTTGGAGATCGAGATTACTGAGACCATGGTGATGCGCGACGTAGAGACCACGGTGGACATTCTGAAAGAGCTTAAATCGATGGGCGTCCGTGTCGCGATTGATGACTTTGGAACAGGCTACTCCTCTTTATCCACCTTAAAGCAATTCCCGGTGGATTCCATCAAGATCGACTCCTCTTTTGTCCAGGACCTGACCCGAAGCGTTGAGGATCGAGGCTTGACGGAAGCCATCATTGCCGTTGGCCGGAACCTGAGCCTGAACGTCATCGCAGAGGGAGTGGAGACGTCCGAGCAATACGAATTTCTGAAGGAACAGGCGTGTGATGAGTTTCAGGGGTTTTACGGAAATGCGGCACTGCCCGCAGACGAGTTGAGTCAACTGATCACAAGGTTAAAGGGCATTAGCGCCGAGTCCCCGAAGTAAAAGGATACCCCTGGTCCATAACTCGCTGCACTCGCGATAACGTTTGTCTTCAGGGCAAAACCTCGTAGTCCCGCTGCGCGATCAGCGGCAGCGAAGGCTCGGCGCCGTAGATTTCCACCCGGTAGGTGCCGGGCTCCCACCCCTGGCGGGGACGCACCCAGGCCTCCTGACGCAACCCGGTGTCGTCCGTTAACGGATGGTAGTCAAAGTGGGACAGGCCCGGCTGGTCCTGTCGCGCCCACCGAATGATCACCGACGACTGCTGGTACTCAGTCGGCACCTGGTAGTGCAGGTAGACCGTCCGGTCTTGCGCACTGAAGCGGTTCTGGGCCCGGTAGGGCCGGCCGTCCCGACCTGAGCGGTAGCGGCTGAATATCAGCGCCCCCGGGGTATCCGGGGCGAGCTCCGGAGGGGTTCCCGCCGCCCAGCGGGCGTAAAGTTCTCGCAGATGCTCAACACCCAGTCCCTGCCGGTTTAGCCAGTCAACGGTAATATGAGAGCGCCGTGAAAAGAAGGCCTCGAGCTGTTCCGGGTCGGCCTGTTGAATCAGCGCCAGCGCTTCTTCGCGGGTGAACCCCAGCGCAATCCCCAAACTCAGATCGTCGTGGAGAAGCCGACGCTCTCCCGACGCCGCAACCGATCGACTCGCCTGAGCGTCCTCCCTGGGGGCCTCGACCGGAGCGGTTGCGCTCCGCACCGAGGCCCCGTCTTCCGGTCGCTCCGATATTGACTCAACCGGGACCTTGAGCGGCGGCGTCCCTGCGCGCTCGTCACCGCCCTGATACAAGGCTCGCACCAAACTGAAAGCGCTCACACCAATAAACACGACAGTAACCAAAGTAACCAGTTGTTTCATGGGAAGCGGCTCTGAACTAGTAATTTGCCAAGTAGTCATCCCGTTCGCCAATGCACTCTGCTCGGGAATCATACTTCGTCAAGTAGCTGTAGGAGACACCGTCAGTATTCTGGCCACAGTCATTGTCACCGTACTGAACAGGCCCATAACAACTCGCATAGATGGCCTCGGTGGTCTGCCCGACACAGAGGTTGTAGTAAATCTGTTCACTGGTGTCTTCAACGCTGACGCCACCGCCACCGGAGGAGCCGCTGCCGCAGTCAAAGCCGGCCGCCACGTCACGGGCATAGCTTACCTGAGTTTCATAGTTACCATAGACCTCTTCGGCCTCACTCTGATAACCTTCAGCACAGAGTTCCAGTGCTTGCTGATAATAAGCATCTGCCGCCAGAAACTGGGTCGACACCTGAGTCCCACAAGCGTTGGCCGCATCCCGGTCAGAGGCGGTTACCAACTCCTGAAACGAACAGCTACCACCGCCTGAACTGTCCAGAGTCCGGGTATCTTCTCCTTCATCGTCCTCGGCCACACAGCCGGATATCACCACCAGGGCGAGAACGCCCAGGCTCTTGATCCATCCCCAAGTATTCATTTCAACTGCTCCGCATTGTGTCAGGTTTACAAGCAATTTTATGCGTCACAGCGTCAAATGGCATACCCCATTTGGGTGAAATGTGCCGCTAAATAACAAAAAAAGCCGAGCGCAGCTTATGCGCCCGGCTTTTCAGTGCGAGTTTACGGACGATGCGGTCAGTCGGCCCCACCCACCAGCACATCCACCAGTTCCGGCTCAATAATGGCGCCGCTGTAGCGGTCAAACAGCGCGAAGCCGCCGTTCCCGGCATAGCCGTTGTCCCAGTACACCGGCACCATATTATGCTCCAGAGCCGACTGGGTGATGTATTCATTCCAATAATTACGGTAGGTGCTATGACCCTCGACATTCTGCCGTGAAATCACGCCATACTCGCCCAGGATGACCCCGATGCCCTGATCAACAAAGTTCGTTTGCATCCGTTGGAACTGATCATCCACGTAGGATTCATTGGCCCAAGTTTCGGTGGCATTCGGGTCGGTGGCGATGGAGCCCCACTGGGTAATAGTGCTGTTTTCGTTCAACGTGAAGTTGTAAGGGTCGTAGTAATGCACTTCCATCAGTAGCCTATCATTGACGGTGTCCTCGGGAATCTCAGCGAAGTTCACGGTGTGGTCAATATTGGTGTTGAACCCCTGAACCACCAGATACCGGTCGGCGTTGTTGCCGCCGGTCGCGCGCACCGTATCGACAAAGGTCTGATTGAAGCTGTTCTGGACGGTGTAGTATTCCTCGGTTGGTGTCCCGTAATCCCCTTCGACCATTACCTCATTGGTACCGGCAAACAACAGTCGATGATCGTAGGCTTCAAAGTGCTCGGCGATCTGTGTCCACATGATGGACAGGCGATTGTTCACATACGCCTGATCGGCGTAGGTGGGCTGCATCCAGCCACCGTCCCAATGGATGTTCATGATCACATACAGATCCGCGTCCAGCGCGTAGTTGACCACTTCCTCGACACGCTCCTTCCAGGCTTCCTCGATAACGAAGTTATCGGCATCGGAGAATTGACTCCAGGCTACCGGAACCCGGAGCGTGTCAAACCCAGCCGCTTTTACCGCTTCAATCAACTCCCTGGTAATTTCGGGATTCCCCCAGGCGGTTTCGCCTCCGATGGCGTCCAGAGAATTGCCGACATTCCAGCCCACACCCATCCGCTCGGTCAGTTCCACGGCCGTCGGTCCGTCGGGGTTGCCCACCGAGGAACTGGAGGTGCTCGAAGAGCTGGACGAAACAGAGGTACTGCTACTGATCGAGCTGCTTGATGAGGACTGCGAGCTACTGGACGAGCTCGCCCCACCACAGAGAGCACCGGACAGCTCCGGCACTTCCGCTTCGCCGTTCTGACTCACTTGAAAACCAAATTCGATGGACTGCCCTGGCTGGATCGACTGATTCCAGCCCAGATTGGTCGCGCGGTAGGGATTGGCCCCCTCCAGCTCGGCATTCCACAGATTGGTAATGGTACTGTGCTCATACTCCCAGCTCACCTGCCAGCCATCGATCGCCGAGGTGTCGTTATTGGTCACCTGGATGCTCGCAATGGCGCCTGCGCCCCAATCACTTTGAACCACGTAATCGCATTGAACGGATTGAGCGTGGGTGAGCGGGGCCACCATTAATCCGGTTGCCAACAAAAAAGCGCCACTGATTGTTTTTATCTTTGAAAACGTCATGGGAAATTATCTCCTTTCCGGGTTTTTATGCGAGAAAAGTATCAAGGCATAGTGCACCGCATACCGGACCTGAAATACCCACCAGTCCCTACCGAATACCACTGTGTATGCGGCGTCAGTCTTATACTTCTTCGAGTTTCCGGCCCTGACCCGGGCCAAAGCGTCCACTCACCAAAAAGTATATCGACAGCGCTTCAGGGAAAAATGCAGAACGGCTTGCGGGACGAGAGGGAGATCACAAATTGCAAAGAAGAAAAGGACGCTCAGGCATGAAGTGAAAAGTCACGCGACATTCGCCACAGATGGCGTAGAAACAGGCGGGACCGATGAGTCCTCTCAGAAGGCGGGTTCCTGGCACATAAAACAAAGCCGATTCGGACAACCGGCGAATCCGGCCGTACCCCGCGGATGGAGCAGGAGGGACGACTGACTCATCCCTCCAGACACAAAATTTAACATACGGACTGATTTTCTTATTTGAAAATCAGGTTTTCCATTTGATATTGCAACCCAGACTGGGACGCTGCTGATCCTCGGGGGGATGCTCACCTCTGGCGACCAATTCAGCCGCCGCCAGCAGGTCTTTCCCGGTCACCGGAATATCGTTACCCGGACGGCTGTCATCCAGTTGACCCCGATAAACCAGTCGCTTGTTCCGGTCAAACAGGTAGAAATCCGGGGTACAGGCCGCATCAAAGGATTTGGCCACCCGCTGGGTTTCGTCATAGAGGTATGGGAACGCCAGCTTGTACTCCTTGGCAAATTGAGCCATTTTTTGCGGAGAATCCGCCGGGTACTCCTTCACATCGTTGGAGCTGATGGCGATACAGCGGATACCCATTTCATTGAGCCGATCATTGAGTGTTTCCAGGAACGGCGCTATATGCAGGACAAAGGGGCAGTGATTGCAGATAAACATCACTACCAGTCCGTTATCCCCCATGCGCTGGCTCAGTTTCCAGGTTTCCCCGGCGGGATCGGGCAAGGTGCTATCGGGCAGTTCAGTGCCCAGAGGAAGCATGTTGGAAGGGGTACGGGCCATAATTCGACTCTCCTGTTAAGCACCTATCCCGCAGGATAGGCGGGACAGCGGACACTTGGATGGTTAACTTTCCATTGTATACCTCGCAGCGGCCCCTGTTAAAGCGGGCAACGAAGATCATCTCAGGATGGGCCGGAAACCGGACAGACGGTACAAGAATCTCGCTATCGGCGAAATAGCGCCGCTTTATTTCACGATGACCATAACATTGATATAATTGGCCTCTATTGTTAGCAGGCACTTACAGCCCCGCATCCCCCCGAACAATGACTGTTTATATTTGCTTACTCAGGAGGTAAACTGGCGCTGATCCGCATCATAAGCGGCGCCGGGCCCACTGGGTGATCCCGGGACAAAACGCGATGGACACCATCGCACAATAATCAACCCTGGCAGTAAACACGCAGTACAGCGCAATTTGGGGCCGGATTCCGGTTCTCGCTGTGGGCGCTGCCTAAACCGACTGCACAACCGACATTGGGGTCTGCCCGGCCTCCGGTGACGGCTTTTGTGTGTTGAGAGGAATTGTGAGAATGACTTTTATCCACGACGATTTTTTGCTCGACACCGAGCAGGCCAAGGCGTTGTACCACGATTACGCCAAAGACATGCCGATCATTGACTACCACTGTCACCTTCCCCCGGATCAGATCGGCGAAAACAAACAGTTCAGGAACCTGTCCGAGGTCTGGCTCGCCGGTGACCATTACAAATGGCGAGCGATGCGCTCCAATGGTGTCAGTGAAAAGTACTGCACCGGTAACGCCAGCGACTGGGAGAAGTTTCAGGCCTGGGCCGAAACTGTACCGAACACCCTGCGCAACCCGCTGTATCACTGGACCCACCTGGAACTGAAGAAGCCCTTCGGCATCACCGACAAGCTGCTCAGCGGCGAGAATGCCCGCGAGGTGTGGGACCAGTGTAACGAACTGCTGGCGACGCCGGAATTCAGTGCCAAGGGCCTGATCACCCAGGCCAATGTTAAGGTCATCTGCACCACCGATGACCCGACCCATGACCTGCGCCATCACCAGTCCATTGCCGCAGACAGCAATTTCAACACCAATGTGCTGCCCACCTGGCGCCCGGACAAGGCCATGGCCGCCGAAGACACCCAGAGTTACAATACCTATCTGGACCGGCTGGGCGAAGTGGCTGACGTGCAGATCAATAATTACGACGATCTGATGACCGCCCTGCAAAAGCGCCATGATTTCTTCCATGAACAAGGGTGTCGGCTGTCCGATCACGGGCTGGAAACCGTCCACGCCGAAGATTATACTGACGCCGAAATCAAAGCGATTTTCGCCAAAGTGCGCGGCGGCAAGGACCTCGACCAGACCGAGCTGGACAAGTTCTACTCGGCCATGCTGGTGGAGTTCGCCCGTCAGGATCACGAAAAAGGCTGGGTCCAGCAGTATCACATCGGGGCAATTCGCAACAATAACCCGCGCCTGTTCCGCGACCTGGGGCCGGATACCGGTTTCGACTCGATTGGCGACCACAACTACGCCAAGCCGCTGTCGAAATTCCTCGGCCGTCTGGACAACGACGACCGTCTGGCCAAAACCATTCTGTACAACCTGAACCCGCGCGATAATGAGATGATCGCCACCATGATCGGCAACTTCCAGGATGGTTCCTCCGCTGGAAAGATGCAGTTTGGCAGTGGTTGGTGGTTCCTGGACCAGCTCGATGGGATGAAGCGGCAGATTGAGGCCCTGAGTCAGTTGGGGCTGTTGAGCCGTTTTGTCGGGATGTTGACCGATAGCCGCAGTTTCCTGAGCTATTCCCGCCACGAATATTTCCGGCGTCTGCTGTGCCGCATTCTCGGCCACGATATGGCCGCCGGTACGGTGCCCAACGACCTGAAAATGGTGGGCGGTATGATCCAGGATATCAGTTTCAACAACGCGAAAGACTACTTCCCGTTTGACGTCCCGAAGTGAGCCAGTCGGGGAGATAGCGTGGTAGTCTTTAAAGCCCGGCACCCCTGTCGGGCTTTGTCGCTCTCAACCCGGTGAGTGCACTTGGACAGCACCAATCTGCTATCGACATTTCTGTTCTCCCTCTCGGTCACGACACCGATTTTTCTGATGGTGATTCTTGGTGCGACCTTGCGCCGCATCGGCATGATTGATGAAACCTTCATCAACACGGCATCACGTCTGGTGTTTGCGGTGGGCCTGCCGGTCCTGCTGTTTTTCAGTAGCGCAACTACCGATTTCGGCGCCACTGCCGACGGTCGAATTCTGTTCGCGGTGGTGGCCGGGGCGGTCATCATTTTCCTGTTGAGCCTGCTGACCGCCGATGGCTTTGTGCGTGACCGGCGGGACCGCGGCGTTCTGGCCCAGGCGGCATTCCGGGGCAACCTGGTAATCATCGGTCTGGCTTACTGCGCCAATGCTTACGGAGAAAGTGGCGTGGCCATGGCCGCCCTACCCATCGCCATTACGATTGTGCTCTATAACGTGCTTTCGGTGATTGCACTGAACCGGGATCTGGACAGCCGCCGGGGCATGCGGGGCGTGTTTTCGGGTGTGGTGCGTAACCCATTGATCATCGGTATTGTCGCCGGGCTGTTTTACGGATGGATTCAGGGGCCCATGCCGGAGCCAGCTCAGCGCGCGGGGCGCTATCTGGGAGAAATGAGCCTGCCGCTGGCTCTGCTCTGTGTAGGAGGCGCTCTGGACCTGAAGTCCTTACGGCAAGTGGGCGGCGGCGCCCTGGCGGCCACCACCTGGAAGCTGATTGTTTCACCTCTGGTCGGTGTCTTGCTCGCGTTGGCGCTGGGCTTGGACGGACAGGCGTTGGCCGTGGTCTTTCTACTGGCCGCATCGCCCACGGCCACCGCCAGTTTTGTCATGGTGCGAGCGATGGGCGGCAATGCCTCGTTGGCCGCCACCATGATCGTCCAGTCCACCGTGTTCGGGTTGGTGACGGTCACGCTGGGCCTGTGGGTGCTTCAGGCCCTGACCGCCTGAGGGACTATTCGTGGTCGTCCTGGATCTGTTCCTGAATCTCGTCATAGGATTCGTGGCGCACATCTTCACCCTTCACCAGATACACCACATACTGCGCCAGGTTGCGGGCGTGATCACCAATCCGCTCCAAAGCCCGCAGACTCCACATGATGTTCAGGGCACGGGAAATGTTACGCGGATCCTCCATCATGAAAGTGAGCATTTCACGCATGGCGGAGTTGTATTCCATATCCACAGTGTTATCCGTTTCCACCACCCTCAGTGCCAGATCAAGATCCAGTCGGGCGAACGCATCCAGAGCGTCGCTCAGCATCCGCGAAACGTTACCACCGATATGGCGGACTTCCACGTAGCCGCGGGGTGTAGAGCCGTCTCCACTCAAGGCGATAGCCTGCCTGGCGATCTTGCTCGCTTCATCACCGACCCGCTCCAGATCGGTAATGGCCTTGGTGACCGCAATCACCAGTCGCAGATCACTGGCGGCCGGCTGGCGACGCGCCAGAATACGCACGCAATCCTCGTCGATATCCAGTTCCATATCATTGACGTCATCATCTTCCCGAACCACCCGCTCGGCAGTCTCGGCATCGGCATCGATCAGTGCCTGAATCGCGTCGTTTACCTGACGTTGGGCCAACCCACCCATCTCTGAGAGCTTGGTCTTGATTTCATCCAACTCCAGATTGTACTGCTGGGAGATATGATGGGTATGAGATTTGATATCCATGACCATGATGGGTGCTCCTCCTAGCCGTACCGGCCGGTAATATAGTCTTCGGTTTGCTTGTTGGTCGGGTTGGTGAACAGCGAATCGGTGTCACCGAACTCGATCAGATCGCCCATATACATGAATGCAGTATAGTCCGAAACCCGGGCGGCCTGTTGCATGTTGTGGGTCACAATCACAATGGTGTACTGATCCTTGAGCTCGTAAATCAGCTCTTCGATCTTGAGCGTCGAAATGGGGTCCAGCGCCGAAGCCGGCTCATCCAGCAGGATCACTTCCGGCTCGATAGCAATGGCCCGGGCAATCACCAGGCGCTGCTGCTGACCACCGGACAGGCCAAAGGCGTTGTCGTGCAGCCGGTCTTTGACTTCTTCCCACAGGGCTGCACCACGCAGGGACTTTTCCACCACTTCGTCCAATACCCGGCGGGATTTCACGCCCTGCAACCGCAGACCGTACGCCACATTTTCATAAATGGATTTCGGGAAGGGATTCGGCTTCTGGAACACCATGCCCACCTGGCGACGCAACTCGGCAACATCGACGTTTTTGTCGTACATATTGTTACCATCCATGAGGATTTCGCCCTCAATACGACAGATATCCACCAGATCATTCATCCGGTTGAAGCAGCGCAGGAGCGTCGACTTACCACAGCCTGACGGCCCGATGAAAGCGGTCACTTTCTTTTCGGGAATTTTCAGGTTGATGTCCTTCAGGGCACGGTTATCCCCATAGTACAAATTCAGGTTATTGACCTCGAGCTTGATGGTCTCGTCTTCGAATGCCATGGCATTACCCTGTGTCTGAGGGCGGGGCGCGCCCACGTGTGCTTGTTGGTCGGGTGCCGTTGATGACCCGCTTTGCTTGATAGTGTCTTCTAACATGCTAGGCTCCCGCGATCAATCGGAGGCGCTGCGATACTTTTCGCGCAGCGTGTTGCGAATTTTGATGGCTGTCAGGTTCAGTATGACGATCAGCAACACCAGCGTCAGCGCCGTCGCGTAAACCAGCGGACGAGCGGCTTCGACGTTCGGACTCTGGAACCCGACATCGTAAATATGGAACCCGAGGTGCATGATTTTCTGATCCAGGTGCAGGTACGGGTAGTTGCCGTCAATAGGCAGGCTCGGCGCCAGTTTGACGACACCGACGAGCATCAAGGGTGCCACCTCACCGGCGGCACGGGCGATGGCCAGAATCAGCCCGGTCATCATGCCCGGTGTGGCCAGAGGCACCACCACCTTCCACAGGGTTTCCGACTTGGTTGCTCCCAGGGCCAGGCTACCCTGGCGAATGGTGCTGGGAATACGCGCCAACCCCTCTTCAGTGGAGACAATCACCACCGGTAAAGTCAGCAGCGCCAGGGTCAGAGACGCCCAGAACAAACCCGGCGTACCAAAGGTCGGGGCCGGTAAGGATGCGGGGAAGAACAACTCATCAATATTGCCCCCCAGGAAGTAGACAAAGAAGCCCAGACCGAAGACCCCGTAAACAATCGAGGGCACACCGGCCAGGTTGTACACCGAAATACGGATCAGCTTCAGCACGGTACCCTGGCGAGCGTACTCCCGCAGATAAATGGCGGCCAGAACGCCCAGCGGGGTAACCATGATCGACATCACTATCACCATGGTGACAGTGCCGAAAATCGCCGGAAAAATACCGCCCTCGGTATTGGCTTCGCGGGGCTCTTCGGTCAGGAATTCCCAGAACCGGTCCATGTAGTGTGCCAGCTTGCCAAACACCCCCAGTTGATTGGAACGGGTCACGCGCACGATGTTGTGCAGATGAATGGTTTTCTCCTGCCCGTTCACGGTCTCGACATCAAAGCTGTCCCGCTCGATCTGCTCATAGATCGCGTCGCGTTCCGCCTTGATCCGGCGGTATTCCTCATTCAACGCCTCACGTTCAACTGCAAACTGTTCTTCCGCCTCGGCCACCTCTTCCGGGGGGGCGCCCCGCAACTCAAGACGGCGGCGCTCGAGGCGCAGACGCTCCAATTTGTGGTTGATGCTACCAATCTCTACTTTCTCTTTGCGGCGAATCTCTTTATGCAGCTCAACACTGCGTTCGACTCGGGCTTCCACTTCAGTCCAGAAATGGGCGTCACCCAGCTGACTGATCACCTCGCCGTGCTCTCGCAATGCCACCGGAAAGCCATAGAAGTTACCCCACTCGCGGCGCTCGACCACAATGGCGTTCTCCGGATAGTGCCACTCGCCCATGCCCACATCCAGATACCACTGGAAATCGCTACCGAGGTCGCGATTTCCCTGCTTGATCAGGTAACGGGTGACCAGAGGTACATCTTCGCTGACCGTATAGCCGTTGGTGCGAGCCACTCGTGCGGGAATCACTTCTTTACGCACCAGTTCTCCCAACACTTCCTGCCGCTTGCCGTCGCGATCCAGCACCGACATCTGTACCAGGTCAGCGGGCCAGAAATGGCCAAAACCTCGAACGGCAATCAGCCCCAACAAGCCCACCACCATAATCATACACAGCGCCACGGCACCGCCGTTCAGCCATACCCAGGGGGCACCACTTTTAAACCAGGCTTTCATCAATCAGGCTCCCAATGGTTACAGGTTGCTGTAGCGTTTACGCAAACGCTGGCGAACGACTTCGGCCAGGGTGTTGACCACGAACGTGAGGGCCAACAACACCAGGGCGGCCAGGAACAGCACCCGGAAGTGCGTACTGCCAATGGCGGTTTCCGGCAGCTCCACCGCGACGTTGGCGGAGAGCGTGCGCATACCCTCGAAAATGTTGAAATTCAACACCGGGCTGTTGCCGGTGGCCATCAACACAATCATGGTTTCCCCCACCGCTCGACCAAAGCCCATCATCACGGCTGAGAAGATACCCGGGCTGGCGGTAGGCAGAATCACGCCCACCACGGTTTGCCATCGGGTCGCCCCGAGCGCCAGGGATCCTTGAGTCAAATGGCGGGGCACGTTGAACACCGCATCTTCGGCGATCGAGAAAATGGTGGGAATCACCGCGAAGCCCATGGCGATACCCACGATCAGGGCGTTGCGCTGATCGTAGTCAATATTGTTGTTGGTCAACCACTGGCGCATACTGCCATCAAAGAACCACACCTCGACATGAGGGCTGATGGCGATACAGGCCCATCCGGTCAACAGAATGGGGACAATCAGAATGGCCGCCTCCCAACCTTCCGGGACGTTGCTGCGAATCGCCGACGGCAACCGGCTCCACAACAACCCTACGGCCAACATAGTGAAAGGCAGGAAAATCAGAATACTGAACACCGCTGGCAGGTGATTTTCCAGAAACGGCGCCAACCATAAACCGGCGAGAAAACCCAGAATGACCGTCGGCAGGGCTTCCATGATCTCAATGGTGGGTTTAACCACGCCGCGCAGCTTGGGCGTCATGAAATAGGCCGTGTAGATGGCGCCCATCACACCCAGGGGAATGGCAAACAGCATCGCGTAAAAAGCGGCCTTGAGCGTGCCAATGGACAACGGCACCAGACTCATTTTCGCCTCGGAGTCATCCGCACCAGAGGAAGCCTGCCAGACGTACTCGGGTTGCTGCCGGCCTTCATACCAGACCTTCTGCCAGAGCGAGCTCATGGAGATTTCCGGGTGCTCATTCCAGACCGAGGCGATGTGCAGCCGCTGGTCATTGTCCAGCGCCAGCAAGCGGCCATTAATGGGCGACAATGCCAGTTGCGAAATGGGTTGATCCGTGACCGGCTCAATCACCAGTGTGCTGGACGAGGTACCGTAGAAAAGGCCGACATTGCCTTGATCGTCACCGGCCGCGAACCCCTTTCGGGTGTATTCCGGTGCGATAGCGGTCACCGAACCCGACAGGGAACCAAAGTCCCGCACCGGCTCCAGGTGGAACTGATTGTTATCGTCCCGAATGATAAACCATTGGCTGACCGAACCCTGTTCAGTGCCAACGATCACCGACAGCGTGCCAACCAGAAATTCCAGCGCCGTCACCTGTCCGCGCTCGGTCGGCAGGGTCTCGATCAACCGGGCATCCTCGGCCCGCTCGACATGATAAAAATGCAGTTGTTCCCGATCATCCGCGACCACCAAAAATCGGCCGGCGGCATCGGCTATCATATGCTTCACCTGAGCACCACCGGGTAATGAGGGCACGGAATAGCTGTCCCCGGACACACTACCCCCATTGCCGAACAGCCCCTGGTTCATCCGGTAGCGTCCCACCAGGATCTGATTATCCTCAGTGACGCCCGCCACCATAATGCCGGCATCCGTGCTCTGTACGGCGACCTCGCGCAATGCGCGGCCCTGCTCGTCCAGAGTGACGGGCTCTTCACCCAGCGGGTAATCCATCCCCGGAGTTACCAGTCGTTGGTCATTCGGATAGCTGAGGCTGTAAGACTCCTGAACAACAGACACCGATCCATCGGAGAAGCCGTAAGCCACCAGTTGCTGGTTGGGCACACTGGTGTCGACCGCCGTTGCCGCCACGCCTTCATTGCGAGGAACTTCGAAGGTTTTGATCGCCAGCCCGGAGTCGACATTAAAGAAGTGCACTTGACCGGCTTCGCTGAACGACGCCCCCATCTCCTCGTAGCGCTCAAGTACCAGATGGGCCGACGGATCGGCCGGGCTGGTCAATGCAAAAGGGTAATCGGCCGTTGGCTCGATACTACTGCTGCGCAGCAATGGAGCCACTTCCGAGAACAGGTAGATGAAGATCAACGCCAGGGCGCCAACCACCATCATACCGGCCGTTCCCACCCCGTAGCGGGACAGGCTGTCTTTGAGTTTGCGTACCTTGCGCAGACGGGCGCGCTGCTCCGCATTGGGCATTAAGCTTCCCCGGTGTGCCGGGGTGGAGGGTCGCTCTGACATAGTGCATCAATCCTGAGCCGGAGAATCTCGGTCGAACGCCCAATCAGAGGACTTCGACGAAAGCGCGTGCATGCTAACAGCACTAGATGACAGTTTTGTTACAGTAACATGACAAAAGGGACCCTCCGCCCCGCAGCGGTGTCCCTTTTGATTGTCCCTAGACCAGTTTACGGATCAAAGGCCCGAGATCCCTTCCGGGCCAGTCGGAGCGACGCGCCGCCGCCCCACCCAAGTCTGTGGTGCTTACAAACCCAGCTCTTCGGTCACCCGCTTGGCCACTGAAGCGGGCAGCGGGATATAACCATCGCGAACCACCACTTCCTGACCCTGCTTGGAAATCACCATCTTCAGGAACTCCGCCTGCATGGGGTCCAGCGGGCGGTTTGGGTGCTTGTTGACGTAAACGTACAGGAAGCGGGCCAAGGGGTAGCTGCCGTTAGAAGCGTTTTCGGCATTGGGGGCTGCAAACTCTTCACCTTCGGCACGGGCGAGCGGTACCGCGCGCACGCCAGAGGTCATGTAGCCGATACCGGAGTAGCCAATGCCGTTACGGGATTCACTGACACCCTGAACGACCGAGGCTGAACCCGGCTGCTCATTGATCCCCGGCTTGTAGTCACCGCCACACAGGGCGTTGTCCTTGAAGTACCCGTAGGTACCGGATACCGCATTGCGGCTGTACAGCGCCAGATCGCGGTTTCCCCACTCACCGTCGAGCCCCAGTTGGCCCCAACGGGTAATGTCTTCTGAATAGCCACAACGGCGGGTCACGGAGAACATGGCATCCACTTGCGGAATGGTCAGTCCCTCAATCGGGTTGTCCTTGTTCACATAAACGGCCAGAACGTCCACCGCAACCGGAACAGCGGTCGGCTTGTAACCGTGAGCCTGCTCAAAGGCACGGATTTCAGACGCCTTCATCTCACGGCTCATGGGACCAAAATTGGCGGTATTCTGAGTCAGTGCGGGTGGCGCAGTGGACGACCCGGCACCCTGAATTTGGATATTGACGTTCGGGTAAAACTTGGCGAACTCCTCGGCCCAGAGGGTCATGAGGTTGTTCAGGGTGTCGGAACCGATACTGTTTACGTTACCGGATACGCCAGAAACCGCCTCGTATTCCGGCAGATTGGGGTCCACGTCCGCTTGCGCCATGGCACAAGCCATTGAGCCGGCCAGAGCCAGACCTTTGAAGAATTTGATGGCGTTCATAGAGCGCTCCTCTGAATCAGTGACTTGTCGATCAGTGACATGAAATGCCCCGACATGGGTCATTTCCACCTGAGACGCACTCTACTCACCCAATATGACAGTCCTGTGACAAGCTGCCATAAATTTGTCAAATTACTGCAACAAATACAAAAGGCAGCCCTGAGGCTGCCTTTTGGCGGGTGAGCGAACCAGTCTCGCCGGAAAACTAACTGATATAGACCGGACCCACGCCGGCGCTCCAGACAATCACGGTACTCACCATAACCACCACCGCCAGAACCAGACCCACGGTAATCACTGAGCTGGCATAGATGAAGCCACGCTCTTTCGGGATGTTCATCAGGATGGGAATGCCTTCGTAGATCAGATAAACGGAGTAGCACGCCGCGAGGATATACACCGATACCACCAGCCACAACTGCGGGTACACCAGAGCAACCCCGGCCAGCATCATGGGGATGGCGGAATATACCGCCAGCGCAGTACCTTCATAGTGGCGGCGATTGGCTTCATCGGCCACACCAAAGCTGCGAGACATCCAGTTAATGTATTCACCCAGGACATAAATGGCCACAAGTTGTGCAAAATAGGCCGCAATCGCCATCAGCAGCGCACTTTGGCTGGTCAGCTTGACGACACTACCGCTACCCACGCTCCAGCCCACTTCCGTTACCCCGAAATATCCCGCAATACAGGGTATCAATGCCATCAAAGGCACATGTCTGAGATAAACCCGAAGAAAGGATTCGTTGTCGCTGCGTATCCGCTGCCACTCGCGGTCAGGGTTGGTAAAAATACCCAGAGTATGCTGCAACATAGCCATATTTACGTACTCCTGCTACTGCTTGTTATTAGAGAGTACGTACAGTATCCAGCTTTGGGACAGGGCCCGCAAAGAAGTATTCGCGATAAACGAAAACTGTTAATCAACTTAGGTTATATAAAAGCGCCTGCAGCCCGCTACTTGACGACCTTCAGGTTCGGCCGTTTCTGGGCGTCTTTTTTCGCCTCGGAATCCGGCTTGGGAGGCTCGGGATTAGGCTCATGCTCAAACACCATGCCCTGCCCGTTCTCCCGGGCGTAGATCCCCAGGACCGACGCACAGGGAATCACCAGATCTGTCGGAATACCTCCAAACCGGGCATTGAAGCTGATCTGCTCCAGGCCAATAAACAGATCCTTGACCGCCGTCGGATTGATATTGAGCACAATCTGGCCGTCTTTATTGACATGCTGTTGAGGCACTTCAACGCCTTGCCCCTGGGCATCCACCAGGATATAGGGGGTGCAGCCGTTATCCACAATCCACTCATAGAGCGCTCGAATCATGTAGGGACGGCTTGAGGTCATGGCCATAGAAGGTCTCCCGATAGGGTATCGAAGGGCATGAAGGCCCCTTGTGGGGGCGAGACAACGCGCGATATAACGACTAATGAGCTTCCATGTCGCGCTCGACTTCTGTAAGACTCTTACGGAATCCCTCGCGCTCGAACAGTCGTTTCTGATACGCCAGCAAAGGCTGCGCCTGGCGCCCCTTGCCAAGATCAATTTCCAGCATTGGTAACCGCCAGAGAATCGGCGCCAGGCAACAGTCCACAATCGTGAACTCTTCGCTCATGAAGAACGGCATTTCCGCAAAGATCGGGGAGATGGCCAACAGGCTATCTCTCAACGCCTTGCGCGCCTTGAGGACAGTTTCCTTGCTCTTGCTGGCGAGGATGGTATCCACCAGCGGCGCCCAGTCGCGCTCAAGCCGGTACATCCACAATCGACTCTGAGCCCGGGCAACCGGGTACACAGGCAGGAGCGGTGGATGCGGAAAGCGCTCATCCAGATACTCCATGATCACTTTGGATTCGTACAAGGCCAGATCCCGGTCCACCAATGTGGGCAGACTATTATAGGGATTGAGGTCCGCCAATTCCTGCGGCTTGCTTTTGGGATCGACGTCAATGATTTCCGACGATACCCCTTTCTCCGACAACACAATTCTAACCCGATGGCTGTAATGATCAGAGCCATCGGAAAACAGCGTCATGGATGAGCGTTTGGTCACCACACCCATTGTGTATTACCTCAAATTACCCAGTGATCAGGCCGGGGCGCCGTGCGGCGCCCCACCATTGTTCGAATTTAGTGAATTCCTTTCCAATACTCGCGGTTGAGCAGGTAAGCAAAGACAAACAGAACGGACAGAAACAGCAGCACGAAAATACCAATTCGCTCACGATCCATTGCTGCGGGCTCGCCCAGATACTCCAGAAAATTCACCAGATCGTAAATCACCTGGTCAAACTCTTCCTGTGACAGACTGCCTTCAATGTCACCCTCCACCAGACTACCACACTCCTCATCCATGACCGGATTGCCCGCGCTATCACGCACCACATTACCATGGCTATCGAGTTCGGGGCCTGCCGAGCATTCCAGAAGCCCCTGCAGATCGAGCATGACATGGGGCATACCGACGTTTTCGAACACCCGGTTATTCACGCCGAAGGGGCGACTGTCATCCTTGTAGAAGTTACGCAGGTAAGTATACAGCCACTCGGGGTTGCGTGAGCGCGCCACCAGCGTCAGGTCCGGTGGCTGAACCCCGAACCACTGCTTGCCCTGCTCCTTGGTCATGGCGGTGGTCATCAGACTACCGATCTCCTGATCCCCGAAAATGAGGTTATTTCGAGCCACATCATGGGGGATACCGAGGTCGTCCGCCACCCGCTCGTAGCGGGAGAACTTGGCGGAGTGGCAGCCCATGCAGTAGTTCACAAAGTACTTGGCGCCACGCTGCAAGGACTCTTTGTTGTCCAGGTCAGGTTCCATGATGTCGCAGGGAATGGAACCACAACCGCCCGCACCCGCGCCGACGGCTTTGATCGGGACCACCACCAGTACCGCGAACAGCGCCAGACCACCCAGCACCAGGCGCAGCGGCAGGCCTTTCATCTGTACACGCTCTGGCACGGGGTGCTCGCTGTCGCGATCTGCCAACCAAGGCAGCGCCACGAACACGGCGGTCAGAACCAGGCCGAACAGCCGCAGGAAGACGGGCACATCGCTCTCTTTGGTGATGCCATTCAGCGCCATTGCAAGGAAGATCAACGCAAACACCCAGCAGATCGCGAACGACAGTATCCGGGCTATCTGGGAGCGCTGCTCCGGTGGACGATTGCTGGTCCAGATCGGCATGGTAATGAAGTAGGCAAAGTAGAACACCGTCGCCAACTGAGACAGTACGGTGCGGCCGGTGGTCGGCGACTTCACACCCAGATAGCCGAGCACAACGAACATGGCGGCAAACACCATCAACATCACGCGGGGGATATGGCCTTTGTAGCGCATGGAGCGGGCCTTCGCCCGATCCAGCCAGGGCAGGACAAACAGGATGGCAATGGCCGCCCCCATGGCGATCAGACCCAGAAACTTGGCGCTCAGAGGTCCAATCTCAATGGTCACCGCCCGCAAAATGGCGTAAAAGGGCGTGAAATACCAGACGGGGGCAATATGCTCCGGTGTCTTCAGATTGTTGGCCTCTTCGAAATTGGCGTACTCAAGGAAGAACCCGCCCATTTCCGGCATGAAAAACATGACGAAGCAGAAGGCAAACAGGAATACTGTGATACCAACCAGGTCGTGCACGGTGTAGTAGGGATGGAACTGAACACCATCTTTGGGGATACCGTTCTCATCTTTGTTCTTTTTGATATCCACGCCGTCGGGGTTATTGGAACCCACCTCATGCAGCGCCAGGATATGCAGCACGACCAGCCCGAGCAGCACGATCGGCAGGGCCACGACATGGAGGGCAAAAAACCGGTTCAGCGTAATACCTGAAATCAGATAGTCACCGCGAATCCATTGCACCAGGTCTTCCCCGATCACCGGGATGGCCCCGAACAGAGACACAATCACCTGGGCGCCCCAGTAAGACATCTGGCCCCAAGGCAATACGTACCCCATAAAGGCTTCCGCCATGAGCACCAGGTAGATGGTCATACCGAAAATCCACACCAGCTCACGAGGCGCCTTGTAGGAGCCGTACATCAAGCCGCGGAACATATGCAGATAGACCACCACAAAAAACGCAGACGCACCGGTGGAATGCATGTAGCGCAGAATCCAGCCGTACTCCACATCGCGCATGATGTACTCAACCGAAGCAAAGGCGCCCTCGGCGGTCGGGGTATAGTTCATGGTCAGCCAGATACCGGTGACCAGCTGATTGACCAGCACCAGCAGGGACAGAACCCCGAAGAAATACCAGAAGTTGAAGTTTTTGGGGGCATAATAGTTGCCCATGTGGGTATCCCAGGCGCGCTGTACCGGGAGACGCTGGTCGACCCACTGCCACAATCCAGTTAACCAATTCATTCTTATGCCTCCTGATCCTCGCCCACGATGAGCAGGTTATCGCCCTCGTAACGGTGTGGGGGAACTTCCAGGTTTAACGGAGCGGGAACGCCTGTGTACACGCGGCCGGCCATATCGAACTTGGAACCATGACAGGGGCAGAAGAAACCGCCCAGCCAGTCTTCACCACCGAGGTCGGCGGCACCCACTTCCGGGCGAAACAGCGGTGCACAGCCAAGATGGGTGCACAACCCCAGCAGCACCAGGAACTCATCCCGAATAGAGCGGGTCTCATTCTGGGCGTATTCGGGCTGTTGGGGTTGCTCCGAGTTGGGATCCCGGACCAGATCGCGCTCAACGACCTTTTTCAGGCCCTTGATGGCTTCCGGTGTCCGGCGCACGATATAGACCGGCTTACCCCGCCACTCGACGGTGATCATTTGCCCGGGCTCCATCTTGCCGATATTGGCCCGAACCGGTGCCCCGGCGGCTTTTGCCTTGGCGCTGGGGTTCCAGGAACCCACAAAAGGTACCGCAGCACCCACTACGCCCACTGCCCCTACCACCGAGGTGGCAGCGGTCAGCACACGGCGGCGCGTTTTATTGACAACGTCATCGGTCATGACGATCTTCTCCCCTAACAGCTTCCGACGGCCAGTAAATCACTGAATTTCAACGATTTAGAATGATGTTATTGAGACGTAAAAAATGGCCAATCTTAAAGAAATTGCGCGCCGCTTACAAGAATAAGCTGCGCTCGGTGCCCTCGGCCAACCGGTGATACGACAGGCGGACATAAAAAAACGCCCAGGCCAGCGAGGGGCCTGGGCGTTTTTTTGCTCGGAGGTACCGCCGCCCCACACCGTGAGGCGAGCTCCAGATTAACGCTTGGAGAACTGCGGACGCTTACGGGCTTTACGCAGACCCACTTTCTTACGCTCGACAGCGCGAGAGTCGCGAGTTACGTAACCTGCTTCACGCAGAGAGCCACGCAGCGTTTCGTCGTATTCCATCAGAGCACGGGTCAGACCGTGGCGAATGGCGCCCGCCTGACCAAAGCTACCACCGCCTTTCACGGTGACTTTCACGTCGAACTTGTCGGCCATTTCCACATTTTCAAGCGGCTGACGCACGATCATGCGCGCCACTTCACGGCCAAAGTACTCGTCCAGAGGACGGTCATTGACGGTGATGTTTCCGCTACCCTGGGCGATGAACACCCGGGCGGTGGAGGTCTTGCGGCGACCCGTACCGTAATATTGAGTAACTGCCATAATCAGCTTCCCGGTTAGATAGTCAGTTCTTGAGGTTGCTGCGCAGTGTGCGGATGCTCGTTACCTGCGTAGACCTTGAGTTTTTTGAACATGGCGCGACCCAGGGGCCCGCGGGGCAGCATGCCCTTGACGGCGTTCTGGATGGTGCGCTCGGGGGCTTTCTGGATCAGCTTTTCGAAGCTGATGGACTTGATGCCGCCGATATAACCGGTGTGATGGTAGTAAATCTTGTCGCTGGCCTTCTTACCGGTCACACGAACTTTTTCAGCGTTGATCACGACAATGTAGTCACCCGTGTCCACATGAGGTGTGTACTCGGGCTTGTGCTTGCCGCGCAGACGACGGGCAATCTCTGTAGCCATACGGCCCAGAGTCTTGCCTTCGGCATCAACGACGAACCAGTCGCGAGAGACCGTTTCAGGTTTAGCACTATAAGTCTTCATGTTATTTCCTGCCTCAGGAGGTGCTTCCCACAAAAGAGCGCGAATACTATAGAAATAGTCGCGGGTTTTCAAGGGGGAAACTGATGATTTTTTCACCAGCCCGGCCGTCCCGTCAGGGCTTGTGGGGCTGGGCCAGGTAATCGCGGCTCTGCATTTCCAGCAGGCGGCTGATGGTACGCTCGAACTCGAAGCTCAGCCGTCCCTCATCGTAAATCTGCGTCAGCGGCCGAGCGGCGGATAGTACCAGCTTCACCCGGCGATCGTAAAACTCGTCCACCAGATTGATGAAACGACGGGCCTGATCGTCGTTGCCCCGCCCCAGCGGCGGCACATTACTCACCACCACCGCATGAAACTCCCGGGCCAGCTCAATGTAGTCATTCTGCGAGCGGGGCCCATCGCACAGCGCCAGGAACTCAAACCAGGCGACATCCTCACCGAGATAGCGCGCCCGGATCGCGCGCCCCTCCACTTCCAGCACCTGGTCGGCGCATATTTCGTCCTCGGCGGGCACCAGACTGCGAAAACTGGCCATCAGGCTCTCGTCCGCCCGCTCATCAAGGGGGCTGTGGTACAGCTCGGCCTGCTCCAGGGCGCGCAGGCGATAATCGTTGTGACTGTCCAGCTCCAACACCTTTGTATGACGCTTGATCTGCTCAATGGCGGGCAGAAACCGGCTTCGCTGCAGACCGTCCTTATAGAGGTTGTCGGGTGGAATATTGGAGGTCGCCACCAGGGTGACGCCGCGGCGAAACAGCGCCTGCATCAGGGTGCCCAGAATCATGGCATCGGTGATGTCCGAGACAAAAAATTCATCAAAGCAGATCACCCTCGCCTCCCCGGCGATCCGGTCCGCCACCTGCTCAAGCGGGTTTTTCTGGCCGTCGAGCTGCTTGAGATCACCGTGGACCCGACGCATAAAACGGTGGAAATGAGCGCGCATTTTCCGCTCGAACGGCAGGCTTTCGTAGAAGTTGTCCATCAGGTAGGTTTTGCCCCGCCCGACGCCGCCCCAGATATACAGCCCGGTAACCGGCGTTATCGGTGCTTTTGAGAGCAGGCGCCACAGGCGCGACCACACCCCCGACAGACCGGCATTGGGAGCGGCCCGCTCGACCAGCACCTCAAACAGCGCCTGAAGCTCATCGACCACCCGTGCCTGCGCCGGGTCCTGAGTGAACCCGGGCTGCTCCAGATCACGCTGATAGCGATGGCGCGGCGTGTCGTGTTCCAATTCCGGCCGGCTCATGATGCGGCACCCAACTGCCGCTGTATGGTGGACGCCAGATCTGTCTTGAGCACGGTCAACTGGCCGTGGAAGAAGTGACCGGCCTGCGGATAACGCAATAAGACGTGTGGTGATTGCAGTTGGGTTTCGCTCCACCGGATCACCCCCTCGGGCACCACCACATCATCCCGCTCCCCCTGAGCAATGCAGACCGGGCAGGGAAAGCGCCCATCCCGGTCATAGGCATACCGCTCAACGGGCGGCGCAATCAGCGTCAGGTGCTCGACCGGCTCCGCCCGGTACACCGCCCCGGCCGCAACCGCCGACCCGAACGAAAAGCCCGCCAGCAGCAGAGCGCCATCCGGGCGCTGATTGGCGAGCCAGTCACGCACGGCAAGCAGGTCATCCACCTCACCAACGGCGTTGTCGAAGGTTCCCTCGCTGGCCCCTACCCCCCGAAAATTGAAGCGTACCGTCGCCACCCCCAGGTCCCGGTAGGTTCGCACCAGCGTCGTCACCACCTTATTACTCATCGTGCCACCGTGCTGCGGATGCGGGTGACAGACGATTGCCGTCAACGCCCGTCCGGAGAGGGCCCCGGTTTCGGCACCGGCCTGAATGCGGGCTTCGAGCGCACCCGCCGGCCCGTTGATGGTAATTGCGGTCTCGGTTTGCGAAAATACTGTCACGATCACCTCAATGGCCTGCCCTGCAACGAATGCGAGGCGGTGGTTCAGGCCCGAGACGGATTAAGGGAATTCCGCCCGGGTCGAATAAAAAGCCGTATAATACCGCGAGCGACCGCAGTTTTGCAGGCCACATTCCGGCTTCATACCGAGAGGAGAAATTTGTGTTTTCATTCGGCACCCTGATTATTACCGCGCTGATCTGTCTGTTGGGCGGTGGCGCCCTGGGCGCGGTGCTTTACAAGCTGACTGACTCGGGCTCCCGCAGCAAGGAACTCGAAGAGCGGGTTGTGCGCGCTGAAGACGAGCTCAAGCGATACCAGCAGGATGTGTCCGAGCACTTTGCCAAGACCTCTGAGCTGGTGAACAACCTGACTCAGAGCTATCGCGACGTCTACGAACACCTGGCAAACAGTGCGCTCAAACTGACCACCCCGGCCTTGAGCCGGCAGATTCTGGACTCGGCAAACACCCAGTTGCTGGGCTCGGAAAAAACCTACCTGAGCGAAGAGCATATCGAAGCACCCCGGGACTGGGCCCCCAAGAATGGCAAGGGCCAGCTCAGCGAAGAGTACGGTTTGCACGACGACGGCGGGTACGAATCGCCCTATCAATACGGCTCCTCGGACGCTTACGCGGATGAAACCCGGGATGATGAGCCTGACATCCCGACGGAGCCCCATCGGGGAAACGCCTGATCTTCCGTCAACGACACCGGACGGACACCCACCAGCGGGCCTTGTTGGCCCGCTGGTCCTTTAACACCCAACACCGGAGATTGTAGATGAGCGCACGAGGTCTGCTTCAGTCACTCGGCTGGCCCGTCGCCACCGGACTGCTCATTGCTCTGTTAACACTGCTCGCCTTCCCCGAACTGCGAACCCCGAACGGCACGCCCGATCCGGTTCGTCCGGCCACAACGTCCTACGCAGACGCCGTCGACCGGGCTGCGCCGGCCGTGGTCAGCATCTACACGCGCAAAGTTCAGGAGCAACGGCGCCACCCGCTGGCCGATCACCCTTTCTATCGCCGGTTTTTTCGGGACCGCCCACAGCAGGAAAGGATGCAGTCGGCGTTGGGCTCCGGCGTCATTGTGGACTCACGCGGTTACCTGCTGACCAACGAGCATGTCATCAACGATGCCGACGAGATTCTGGTATTGCTCTACGATGGTCGGGAAACCCGTGCCCGCCTGGTCGGCACCGACCCGGAAAGCGACCTGGCCGTACTGAAAATAGATCTCGACGATCTGAGAGTCATCGACGTACCGGAACCCACCCAGGCGCGCGTCGGCGATATTGTCCTGGCGATCGGCAATCCCTTTGGCGTAGGACAAACCGTAACCCAGGGTATCCTGAGCGCCACCGGCCGCTACAATCTGAATTTGAGCGAGTATGAAAACTTCCTGCAGACCGATGCCGCGGTCAACGTCGGCAACTCCGGCGGAGCACTGGTGGACATCCATGGGCAACTACTGGGCATCAACACCGCCATTCTCGGAGAGGGCAACACGTCGGTGGGGGTCAGCTTCGCCATTCCGGCGGACTCGGCCATGCGGGCTTTGCGCCAGATCATTGAACACGGACGGGTGGTCCGGGGCTGGCTCGGCCTGGAAGTTCGCCCCCTCAGCCAGGATCAGGCGAGTGCGCTCGCCATGAACTCGACCCAGGGCGTTGTAGTGACCGCTGTGTACAGCGGTAGCCCGGCAGAGCGGGCCGGACTCACCCCGGGAGATATTCTCACCCACATCGACGATGAATCCGTCGGCAATGGTCGGCGTGGAATGAATCAGATTGCCGCCACCGCGCCAGGCAGCGAGGTGACCCTGAGGATACTGCGCAACGGAGAGCCGATTGAGCTGGAGACCACCATCGGAGAACGACCCTTGCCAGCCAGCACCTGAGCGGCTGAACCACAATAAGCCACCCACCAAACAGAAAAAAGGCCGACGCCCGGTACCGGGTGTCGGCCTTTTTCAAAAGAACCGTTACACCTTGATGCGATACTCCGCGGAGCGCGCGTGCGCCTCAAGCGCTTCACCACGGGCCAGTACAGAAGCGGTTTTGGCCAACTCCGAGGCGCCTTCCGCCGAGCAGTGGATAATCGAGCTGCGCTTCTGGAAATCATACACTCCCAAGGGTGAGGAAAACCGCGCCGTGCCCGAAGTCGGCAGAACATGATTCGGCCCCGCGCAATAGTCTCCCAGCGCCTCGGGGGTATAGCGGCCCATGAAAATCGCCCCGGCATGCTCAACCTTGGGCAACAGGGCATCGGGGTCGGCCACGGATAACTCCAGGTGCTCCGGCGCGATCCGGTTGCTCACGGCCAGCGCCTGATCCATATCCGACACCCGAACCAGCGCGCCACGATTGGCCAGCGAGGTCCGGGCAATCGCCTCCCGACTCAGGCTGGGCAGCAGGCGTTCCATGGCCGCTTCGACCCGATCGAGAAACGCCGCATCGGGGCTGATCAGAATGGACTGCGCCTGCTCGTCGTGTTCAGCCTGGCTGAACAGGTCCATCGCAATCCAGTCGGGATCCGTCTGGCCATCGCAGATCACCAGAATCTCCGAAGGACCGGCAATCATGTCGATGTCCACCAACCCGAACACGGCGCGCTTGGCGGTCGCCACGTAAATGTTCCCCGGACCGACAATTTTGTCCACTTTCGGCAGGCTCTCGGTCCCGTACGCCAGCGCCGCCACGGCCTGGGCACCGCCCACCGTCACCACTTTGTCCACGCCGGCTACCGACGCCGCCGCGAGCACCATGGCATTCAATTCACCCTCTGGTGCCGGCACGACCATGACCAGCTCCGCCACACCGGCAACCTTGGCCGGAATCGCGTTCATCAACACCGACGACGGATAGGACGCTTTGCCTCCGGGCACATAGAGCCCAACCCGCGCCATGGGTGTCACCTTCTGTCCCAGCCGGGTGCCGTCCTCCTCGGTATAGTCCCAGGAGGGCTGACGCTGATGTTCGTGGTAACGCCGGATACGATCCGCCGCCACCTCCAGAGCCTGACGCTGCTCGGAGGGCAGGCCGGCAAGCGCCTCATGCAACTTGGCCTCAGGCACAACCAGGTCCGCCATGGCGCTGACATCGCGGCGATCCAGACGGTTGGTGTACTCAACAACCGCCGCATCTCCGCGTGCCTTGACCGCGCGTAGAATCTCATCCACCACCTCGGCAACCCCGGCATCGGACACACTATCCCAGGCCAGCAGGGCATCGAGTCGCGTACTGAAATCCGGCGCGGCGGCATCCAGGCGAGCAATCAGAGGTGGCTTCTCAGTCATGGGGAAATCTCGTCAATTACAGCAAAGGTCAATCAATCAGGCCGGACGTTTCGCGTCGACAGCCTCGCCAATGGCATCGATCACGGATTGAATCAGCACGTGTTTCATCTTCATGGACGCCTTGTTTACGATCAGTCGGGAGCTGATATCGGCGATATGCTCCCGGGGCTCCAGGCCATTGGCACGCAGCGTATTGCCGGTATCGACAATATCCACGATTTCATCCGCCAGATGCATGATCGGCGCCAGTTCCATCGCGCCGTACAGCTTGATGATGTCGGTCTGTCGGCCGCAACTGGCATAGTACTGTTTGGCGACATTCACATACTTGGTGGCCACCCGCAAACGCCCCTGCCGAGGCGGCGCGCCCTTGATTGCCGCGGTCATGAGTCGGCATCGGGCAATATCCAGGTCCAAAGGCTCGTACAGCCCATCGGCCCCATTTTCCATCAGGGTGTCTTTGCCGGAAATCCCCATATCGGCTGCGCCGAACTGCACATAGGTGGGCACGTCGGCACCGCGCAGTACCAACAGGCGCACATCGGGACGGCTGGTCTCAAACACCAGCTTGCGGCTTTTGTCGATATCTTCCGCCGGTTCGATACCGGCGGCGGCCAACAGGGGCAGAGTCTCTTTCAGAATACGGCCCTTGGTCAGGGCGATGGTCAATGTCTGGGTCATGGGTCTCATCTGGGAGTCAGGGGACGCGGCCGGGCGTCGGACAAGCGGAACGCACCGGCCTCAACACTCGGTCCGTCAGTTCGGAACCCGGCGAATGTTCGCGCCCAGCATTTGCAGTTTTTCTTCAATACACTCGTAACCGCGGTCAATATGGTAAATGCGGTCCACCAGTGTGGTGCCGTCCGCCACCAAGCCGGCGATGACCAGGCTCGCCGATGCGCGCAAGTCCGTGGCCATCACGGGAGCCCCCTTGAGTCTGTCCACCCCCTGAATCAGGGCGGTGTTGCCCTCGAGGGTAATCTTCGCGCCCATCCGGTTCAGCTCATGGACCTGGATCAGGCGGTTCTCAAAAATGGTCTCGGTCACGGAGCTGGAGCCTTCGGCCACCGCGTTCATGGCGGTAAACTGGGCCTGCATATCCGTGGGAAAGGCCGGATAGGGAGCGGTACGCAAGCTTACGCCCCGCGGCCGCTTCCCTTTCATATCCAGCTCGATCCAGGTATCGCCGATGGTGATTTCCGCCCCCGCCTCTTCGAGCTTGAGCAGTACCGCTTCGAGAATGTCGGCCCGCGTGTCCTTCAGGCGCACCCGGCCGCGGGTCGCCGCCGCCGCCACCAGATAGGTGCCGGTTTCAATCCGGTCCGGCATCACGCTGTAGGTGCACGAATGCAGACGCTCGACGCCGTGAACGGTGAGCGTCTGGGTCCCGATACCCTCGATCCGGGCGCCCATGGCTTCCAGGCAATACGCCAGATCCACCACTTCGGGCTCCCGGGCGGCATTTTCCAGCACCGTGGTACCCTCGGCCAACACGGCGGCCATCAGCAGGTTTTCGGTGCCGCCAACGGTCACCGTATCCATCAGGATATGCGCCCCTTTCAGGCGCCCCTTGCTGCGGGCCCGGATATACCCTTCGTCCACATCAATTTCCGCCCCCATAGCCTCGAGGCCACGCAGGTGGATATCCACCGGGCGGCTGCCAATGGCACAGCCACCGGGGAAGGATACGTTGGCCTCTCCGAAGCGCGCCAACAACGGTCCCAACACCAGGATCGAGGCACGCATCGTCTTGACCAGCTCGTAGGGTGCGGTGAGATCGCTGATACTGGTGGGGTCGACTTCGACGCACATCTTCTCGTCGATCGTGACGCCCACCCCCATGCAGCGAAGCAGGGCCAGCATGGTGGTAATGTCATTCAGGTGCGGCATGTTGCACACATGCACCGGACCGTCGGCCAGCAGCGTTGCCGCCAGAATCGGCAGCGCCGAGTTTTTCGAACCAGAAATCCGAATCTCGCCGTTGAGTGGCGGCCCGCTTTGAATTTGCAATTTATCCATAGAGAATCACTTGTCGGTCACCGCCATCGCGATGCACTTACTGCTGTTGCTGCCACTGTTCCGGCGTGAAGGTTTTCATGTGCACCGCGTGAATGGTGCCCTGCGCAATGCTGTCCGTCAGCGCCGAGTACACCAGTTGCTGTTTCTTGACCGGCGTCATGCCTTCGAAGGCCGGGCTGACGACGACGAGATTGATATGACTGCCATCAATTCCCACCTGTACGGTGCTGTCGGGAACCTTGGCTTCTACCAGCGCTTTGATTTGTTCGGGTTGCATAGACTATCCAGAGTGTTACGGGCCAGAGATTTATGGGCCAAAGCGGAATCTTACCTGAATGCGCCGCCCGCCGCATCCCGAAAGCCGTCCGCCTGCCCCAGAAACGACAATGCCGCCGCCCGGGAGGCGACGGCACAGGAATGGGGGCCAAACCGGCGATTACATCTCATCCAGCCAATTGTCGATGACCTTGTCCAGGTCACCATCATACTTCTTGGCGGCCTGACCGAACTGGCTGCGGAACGAGCGACCGAGATTCACGCCATCCAGCACCAGGTTGATCAGTTTCCACTCGCCCGAGCGGTTCTTCGCCATGGTATACGACAGACGGTAGGTGGAGCCTTCGTGCTTCACCTCCTGATCGACACTGACCCGGCGCTTGCCTTCGATATCCTCGGACGGCGGACGAATGCTGATCTCACTGTCCACATAGTTGGCAATTCCCTTGGCGTACGTGGTAACCAGCCCACGCTTGAAGACCTGAACGAACGTATCCACCTGCTCGTCACTGGCCTCAGAGCGATGCGACCCCATGACCGCCTTGGCAATGAATTCGAAATCCACCACCGGCTCCAGAATACCCTGGATTTCATCGTAATAGCGCTCGGCATTCTCACTGCCACCGTTGTACTCCTGAACCACATCGAACAGGACTTCGGTCACCTCCTCAATCAATTCGTGCGGCGTCTCCTGCTTGGGATTCACCGGTTCTGCCGCCCAGAGGTTTGCCGCCATAAGGCAACCGGCCATCAGGGCTACGACCGATCGGAACGAGATCTTTGCAATATCGGGTTGGGTCATATGTGGGTTCCTTACAGATTCCAGCTTCCGGATAATGGGCCATCCAGCCCGGGCGCCCGGTCAATGCTCAGGCTGGGCCATTAAAAGGCTACATCATAACATTGACTCGGCCTCTCGACCTACGCTCTGACCGTAAAAGAATGTTAGTGTTCCCCTCAAACACCACGACTGCAGACGACGAGATTCGCCAATGACGCCTTGGGGTTGGTCCATCATCGCCCTGCTGGCCGGCTTCGCCGGCCTGATCTGGAGCGCCGATCGCTTTGTTGAGGGTAGCGCCGCCCTCGCCCATCGCCTGGGCGTTTCAAAACTGGTGATCGGCCTGACGATTGTCGCCTTCGGCACCTCCGCCCCGGAAATCATGGTTTCCCTCAGCGCCTCTGTGCGCGATGCGGGAGAGCTGGCCGTGGGCAATGCTCTGGGCTCCAATCTCGCCAATATGGGACTGGTTCTGGCCATCACGGCCCTGCTGGTCGCCCTGCCCATTCAGCCTCACCTGCTCACCCGGGAGCTGCCGGCGCTGTTGCTCACCACCCTGCTGGCCGGCTTCACACTGTACGACGGTCAACTGACCCGCCTCGAAGGCCTCCTGCTGGTAGCGGCACTGGTAGTCGTTCTGGCGGCCCTCGCACTGACCCGGCGCGCCCACCCGGAAGAGGTGGACAGCGACATTCCCGAGTGCACTCCTGTGGCCGCTGCGCTCTGGTTCCTGATCGGACTCGTCACCCTGGTGATCAGCGCCGAACTTCTGGTGTGGGGCGCACGGAATCTGGCGCTGGCCGCCGGCGTCTCCCCGCTGGTCGTGGGCCTGACGGTCGTTGCGGTGGGCACCAGCCTTCCCGAACTGGCCGCGTCCGTCGGCAGCGCCCTCAAGGGCCACCAGGATATGGCTCTGGGCAACATCATCGGTTCCAACCTGTTCAACCTGCTGGCGGTTATGGCCCTACCCGGCCTGATTCAGGAGCCGGTCATGGACCGGTTGGTCTTTCACCGGGACTATCTGGCCATGGCGGCGATGACGCTGGCTCTCGCCATCGCGATCGGCGTGGATTACCGGATGCGCCGCAATGCCCATACGGGTCCGGGCGAGGCTCGGGGACACCTGGGACGACTGATCGGCACCGTGTTGCTGGGGACCTATATCGGCTATTACCTGTGGTTGCTCAACACGCTCTAAGCCGGCATTCGTCATCCCCGGCCCAAGGCCGTATAATGGGGCGCTTTACGACGCCGAGTACTTGCACCGTCCATGACTGACTTCGATTTTATCCACTCCGGACAGCGCACCATCGATATTGAGCAGCAGGCCGTAGCGGCCTTGCGCGAGAGAATCGATGCCCGCTTCACCCGGGCCTGCGAACTGATGCTTGAAGTCTCCGGACGGGTGATTGTCACCGGCATGGGTAAATCCGGGCACATCGCCAAAAAAATCGCCGCCACACTGGCCAGCACCGGCACACCCGCTTTTTTTGTCCACCCCGGGGAAGCGAGCCACGGCGATCTGGGCATGATCACCCGGGAAGACGCCGTCATTGCCATTTCCTACTCCGGCAATTCCGATGAAATCATCACCCTGCTACCGCTGCTCAAGCGTCTCGGGGTACCCATCATCAGCATGACCGGCAACCCCCGCTCACCACTGGCCGAGGAAGCCGCCGTCAATCTGGACATCAGTGTCACGACGGAGGCCTGCCCGCTGGCGCTGGCGCCGACGGCGAGCACCACCGCAACCCTGGTGATCGGCGATGCGCTCGCCATCGCCCTGCTCGAAGCCCGCGGCTTTACCGCCGAAGACTTCGCCTTTTCCCACCCGGGGGGCACTCTCGGCCGCAAACTGCTGCTACGCGCCGAGGACATCATGCACCGCGGTGCCGCCATTCCCCGCGTTGGCATTCACACCAGCCTGTCCCAGGCACTGCTGGAAATGACCCGCAAGGGCTTTGGAATGACCACCATCGTCGACGAACAGGACCGGTTGCTCGGGATCTACACCGACGGCGATCTGCGCCGAAGCATTGACCGGGGCGCCGATCTGGCCGGGGCCGAAATCGGCCAGTTGATGAACGCCCAGCCAAAAACCATCGATGCCCACACTCTGGCGGCCGAGGCACTGAAAATCATGGAAGACAAAAAAATCACCGCCCTGATTGTTCTCGACGAACAAAGACGACCCCAGGGGGTCGTACATATGCACGACATTCTTCGCGCGGGCATCATCTGATGCCCGGAACCCAGATCCCGAACCCTGTGTGATCCACTCATGATTCACCCTGACCCGCAAAAAACAAGAGACTTTGAGCAGCGCGCCCGGGCCGTTTCGCTGCTGCTTCTGGACGTTGACGGCGTGTTGACCGACGGCAACCTGTACTTCACCGAAACCGGCGACGAGCTCAAGGCCTTCTGCACCCTCGACGGCTTGGGTATCAAGCTGCTGCGACGCAGCGATATCGAAGTGGGCATCATCAGCGGCCGCAATACCGAGCTGGTCGCCCGTCGCGCCCGAAGCCTGGGACTCGATCTGGTCATTCAGGGGCGGGAGGACAAATGGGCGGCATTGAGTGAATGGCGAGAACGGAACCCGGTGCCACTGGAGCAGATTGCCTTCATGGGAGATGACTGGCCAGATCTCACGATCATGACCCGGGTCGGCCTGGCCCTGACGGTCGCCAACGCCCACCCGGCTGTCGTTGAGAGATCCCACTGGCAGAGCGAACTTCGGGGTGGCCAGGGAGCCGTTCGGGCGGCGTGCGATGCACTGCTGAAAGCCCGGGGCGATTACGAACGGCTTCTGGCGGACTACCTCGCTCCCGACGAGAGGACGGCCTGACATGTGGAAGCACCCACTGACCTGGGTTGGCCTGTTTCTGCTGATCGCACTGGTCGCGGTCTGGGACTACTCACCGGAAGACCTGCTGCGGGCGCCGCCCGAGACGCAGGCCCGATTCCCTCAGGCATTCATGATCGCCTCGGAGACCCGACGCTATGACCCGGAAGGCCAGTTGCAATACCGGATGCTGAGCGCCCGGGCCGACCACTTCCAGCACCTGCCCAATCGCTCCAGCCCAAGGGACTACTCGCTGATTCAGGCACCTGATGTGACGGTATTCGGCGAAGACGCCCTGCCCTGGCAGCTGACCGCCCGGCTCGGTCGCAGCGACGCTACAGGAGAGACGCTGGTCTTTACCGGAGACGTTCGGGCCTGGCAGCAGAATGCCAACGGCATTACGGACATCACCACCCCGGAGCTTCAGGTGGAACCCAACCGGCAATTCGCGCAGACCGACAAAGCTGTTACCATGCGCTCCCCTCAGGGCCGACACGACGCCGTAGGTATGCGCGCCGACCTGGCCGAAGACCATATTGAATTGTTATCGGAGGTGCGCGGCACCTATGAACCACCCCAAGGGAACTGACATCGTCCGACGAGCGCGGCACCTTGCGCTGCTCACGCTACTGGGAGCCCTGCTGGCCCCGGCAGTCGCCGCTCTGCCCGATGACCAGCAACAGCCGATTTACATTGAGTCCGATCGCGCTGAGCGAGACGGTCAGAAAGGCATCATGCTTTACGAAGGTGACGTTCGCCTGCGCCAGGGCAGCCTGAACATTCGCGCCGAACGTCTGGTCGTGCACACCGACACCAATCAACAGGTGCAGCGGGTCGTGGCCGAAGGCACGCCGGCCCACTTTGAACAGCAGCCCGATGTGGATGACCAACCCGTTGCGGCCCAGGCCCACACCATTCGCTACGACGTAGCCAGCGAGCACCTGGAGCTGTTGACCAACGCCCGGATCGAACAGGGCAGCGCCACCATGAGCGGTAACCGGATCGACTACGATATGGCCAGTGAAATTCTCAAAGCCGAAGGCGATACGGACACCGATCGCCCGCGTATCGAAATGGTATTGCCGCCTCAAAGCGACCGCGCCGAACAGGACTGACCCATGCCCAGCTTGCACGCCCTGAACCTGGCCAAAAGTTACAAAACCCGCAAAGTGGTGCTCGATGTCTCCCTGTCGGTAGCCACCGGACAGATTGTGGGGCTGCTCGGCCCCAACGGGGCGGGCAAAACCACCTGCTTCTACATGATCGCCGGGCTGATTGGCGCCGACAACGGTCGGGTGCTGATCGACCAGATGGACATTACGCACCTGCCCATCCACGGTCGGGCGCGCGCCGGAATCGGCTATCTGCCCCAGGAAGCCTCGGTGTTCCGCAAACTCACGGTGTCCGACAACATCATGGCCATCCTGGAGACCCGCAAGGAACTGAACCGCAAGCAACGCCTGGCCAAACTCGACGCCTTGCTGCGAGAGTTTCACATCACCCACATCAAGGACAGTCTGGGCATGTCACTGTCCGGGGGCGAGCGCCGCCGGGTGGAAATTGCCAGAGCCCTGGCCACCGAACCCCAATTCATCCTCCTGGACGAACCCTTTGCCGGCGTGGATCCGATCTCCGTCTCGGACATCAAACAGATTGTCCGGCACTTGAAGGAACGCGGCATCGGTGTACTGATCACGGACCACAACGTGCGGGAAACGCTGGATATCTGCGAGAAAGCCTACATCGTCAGCGAAGGCCACATCATCGCCGAGGGTACGGCGGCCGATGTATTGGCCAATGAGCGGGTCCGGGAAGTGTACCTCGGAGAGCACTTTCACCTGTAACGCGCCGGCCCTTGCCCGTACGCTCAGCTCTTGACAAATCCTGTTTCTTGCGCATTGGGCACAAAGATTGCTTATCCTTGTTGCCAGTGGCGTCCCGTCTGACTAAACTCTGGGTAATTCGCCACATTTCGTTTCGACCGGGGTCCCAGCAGCATACCCATGAAACAATCCCTACAGCTCAAACTCGGCCAACAGCTGACCATGACGCCTCAGTTGCAGCAGGCAATTCGCCTGTTACAACTGTCCACTCTGGACCTGCAGCAGGAAATCCAGGAAGCACTGGACTCCAACCCCATGCTGGAAGTGGAGGAAGTGCATGAAGGCCCCGAGGAAAAAAGCAACGATGATCGGGAGTCGGATGCCCGCAACGGCAAAGACACCCGGGACGGAGAGACCCCGGCCAGCACGGATAGCGACAGCGCCGATCTTGGCCAGACCGACAGCGACTGGAACGACGAAATCCCCAACGACCTGCCCGTTGACACCAGTTGGGACGACGTCTACCAGTCCACCCCGGCCGCCTCAGGCTCTTACGAGGGCGATGAAAACAGCGATTATGACAGCCGACGGGGCACCACGGACTCGCTCTATGATCACTTGATGTGGCAGTTGAATCTGACCCCCATGTCCGACCGGGACCGGATCATTGCCATGACCCTGATCGACGCCGTCGAACCCAGCGGCATGCTCTCCATCTCTCTGGAAGAGATATTCGAAGGTCTGCAGAACGACTGGGAAGAACTTGAATACGACGAAATTGTGGCGGTCCAGCACCGCCTCCAACAGTTTGATCCCTGCGGCGTCGCCAGTCAGAACCTGTCCGAGTGCCTGCTGGTCCAGTTGCAGCAGATGCCGGCTGACACCCCGCTACTCGAGGCGGCCAAGACCATCGTCCGTCAGTACCTGCCCCAGTTGGCCAGTCGCGATTATCGCCAGTTGATGCGTCGCACCCGATTGAAGGAGCACGAACTGCGCGATGCCATTACCCTGATCCAGAGCCTGAACCCCCGCCCCGGGGATCAGATTGCCAGCGGCGACGTGGAGTACGTGGTACCGGACGTTTTTGTCGAGAAGCGCGAGGGCCGCTGGGTGGTGGAACTCAACCCGGATATCGCGCCGCGCCTGAGAATCAATCCCGACTACGCTTCCATGGTAAAACGGGCCGACTCCAGCACCGACAACACTTTCCTCAAGGACAACCTGCAGGAAGCCCGCTGGTTCCTGAAAAGTCTGCAAAGCCGCAACGAAACCCTGCTCAAGGTGGCCACCTGTATTGTTGAGAAGCAGCGCGGCTTTCTGGATCATGGCGCCGAAGCCATGCGCCCGCTGGTACTGCACGACATCGCCGAGCTGGTGGATATGCATGAATCGACCATCTCCCGGGTGACCACGCAGAAATACATGCATACCCCTCAGGGTATTTTTGAGCTCAAGTACTTTTTTTCGAGTCATGTCAGCACGGAATCCGGCGGCGAGTGCTCTTCCACCGCAATCCGGGCTATCATTAAGAAACTGGTGGCCTCCGAGTCACCTCAAAAGCCACTGAGTGACAGTAAGATTACCGCGCTGTTGGCCGAACAGGGCATCAAGGTAGCCCGGCGTACCATCGCCAAATACCGGGAGTCGCTGGGCATCCCCCCATCGAACGAGCGAAAGACCCTGGGACCTGCCTGAGGCCCCAACGGGCAGGTGACGCCACGTGGCTGGCACTGCTATGCTAGGCGGAGACTCGGGAGCCAATGCCGGTATTCGCAGGAGGGGCCCGGCTGTCGACCTGGACGTTGGAGCAGTCGGTTGCGGGCCCGTAACCATCACGTGATTGCCACGCCAAAGAGGATGTTGCTATGCAGATCAATATCAGCGGCCACCACCTGGATCTGACTGACGCGTTGAAAGACTACGTCTCCAACAAGCTCGAACGCCTGACGCACCACCACGACAAAATCACCAGTACCGACGTCATCCTGTCCGTGGAAAAGCTGGAGCAGAAAGCAGAGGCACGTGTTCACGTCAGCGGAAAAGACCTGTTCGCCGACGCCATCGATCAGGATATGTACGCCGCTATTGACCAGTTGACTGACAAACTGGACCGGCAACTCATCAAACATAAAGAGAAGCTACGAAGCCATCGTTGAACCTATGGATATTAAAACCATCATCACTCCGAGCCGCACTCTGTGCGGCATTGAGGGCGTCAGCAAAAAGCGGGCGCTGGAAATTCTGGCCAACACCATTGCCGAAGACGTACCAGCCATTGACGCCGACGACCTGTTTCGGCGCCTGATTGGCCGGGAGCGTCTGGGGTCGACCGGCATCGGCCACGGTATCGCCATTCCCCACTGCCGGGTGAGCAATTGTGAGGGCACCATCGGTGCTCTCATTACCCTCAAGGAGCCCATCGATTTCGACGCCATCGACGCCGAACCGGTGGATGTGCTGTTTGCCATGCTGGTACCGGAGAACGCGCACAGCGAGCACCTGCAGACTCTGGCCTCACTCGCCAGCATGCTCAATGACGCCGAGTTCCGGGCTCGCCTGCGAGCCGCCGACACCAATGAGTCACTGTACGATGTGGCCGTTGGCGAGACGGCCGCGAGCTGAGCGGCGGCCCCCAACGCCGATCGATATCTGCACCGATTACCAGGACTGTCAGCCCCATGCACTTGATCATTGTCAGCGGCCTCTCCGGCTCCGGAAAAAGTACGGCACTGCACGTATTGGAAGATGTCGGCTACAACTGCATCGATAACCTGCCCGTGAGTCTCTTGCCCGCGCTGGTCGCGCAAATCCAGATCCATCGGGACAGTGACGACCAGAACTTCGCCATCGGCATTGATGTACGCAACGCCTGGCAGGACCTGAACATCTTTCCGGACATGATCAAAACCCTGAAAGATGCCCACATCCCCATTTATGTCCTGTTTCTCGACACGGGCGTTCCCGTACTCATGCAGCGTTTCAGCGAGACGCGCCGCAAGCACCCGTTGAGCAACCGCGACACCAATCTGCAGGAGTCGATTCGCGAAGAACAGCGCTTGCTGGAGCCGATCCGGGACACCGCCGACCAGGTGCTGGACACCAGCCACCTCAACCTGCACGAGCTGCGTGACCTGGTCAAGGACCGGGTCGTGGGCTCCCATGAAGCCACCATGGCCATCCAGTTCGAATCGTTTGGGTTCAAACACGGCGTGCCGGTGAACGCCGACCTGGTATTTGACGCGCGCTGTCTGCCCAACCCGCACTGGAAACCCAACCTGCGCCCCCTGACCGGTCAGGACGCCGATGTGGTGGCGTTTCTCGACGGGGAAGAAAAGGTACAGGCCATGTACCATGACATCGAGAACTACCTGACCCGCTGGCTACCTCACTACCAGGCCAACAGCCGCAGCTACATTACCATCGCCATTGGCTGCACCGGCGGACAGCATCGCTCCGTCTATCTGGCCGAGCGGCTGAAGAAGCATTTTGCCCAGCAGTACGACAACGTTCTGGTTCGTCACCGGGAACTCAACACAGCGGACACACACTGACCCCATGCCGTCATCCACCATCACCCTGATCAATCAAAAAGGCCTGCATGCCCGGGCCGCCGCCAAGCTGGCCACCACAGCCGGACAGTTTGATTGTGACGTTCGTGTCCGGTGCGACGGCAGCGACACCTGGGTTGACGGCAAAAGTGTCATGTCCCTGATGCTTCTGGCGGCGGCCTGCGGGACCGACCTGGAGCTGGACGCCGACGGACATGACGCGGATAAAGCATTGGACGCCATTTGCGCCCTGATCAACGATCGATTTGACGAAGGCGAGTAGCTCAGGTAAAGGCCTTACTGAGCGAATGAAACGGAGAGCACGGACCATGATTCATATCAGACAGATTGTCACCATCGCACTGATGACCCTCACCGCCACCCTGCTATCGGGGTGTGGCAGCGACAGTGCCGGGGGCGCTCGTCTTGACCTGCGCGCACCGATTGATGATTCTCCAACGTTGAACACCGCTCTGCGCCCCGCGAGAGCCGGGAGCGAGTTTGCGCCCGTATTGGCCGACTGTGCCCGCCCCTTCAACCGCGATGGCGATAATGAGTTCAACGCCTGCCGTCTCGGGCGACTGCCACTGTTGGGGCAGGAGCAGGATCAGGTCACGGTCGACGACGTACTCGACCGGACACTGGTGAGCCACGACTGGATGGCCAACCGCTTCGAGCAGGCATTGAACGCCCTGCCCGACGACCTGTTGCAACTGTTCAGTGGTGTGACCGCAGTGGTCATTGGCGCCGACATCCGGCCCTCTTATTACTGGCTGGCCACCGGGGCGATATACCTTGATCCGGCCTATCTCTGGCTGACCATTGAAGAACGGGATACCATCTCCCGGGAACCCGACTTCCGCAGCGGCTTTGACCGGGAACTGAATTTCGAAAGCCTGGCCCGCTTCGTCAAAGACGGAGACTACGCCTGGAGCAGCGCACCCTTGAGTGGCCCCGGGGACGACCGGGTCCTCGAACAGATTCTGGCGCCGATGTCGGCGTTGTTGTTTCACGAACTGGCACACGCCAACGACTACATTCCCCCCGCCGAGCACGCCAATCTCAATGACGAGTGGACGGTTGCCGACGCGGCGATGCAACTGGAATCAGACAGCGTGTCGGCGACGCTCGCGAGCACTTACCCACTGAGTTCGACGTTGATGATGGACCTGGCCGAAGTGAGTTTCCAGGGCCGGGACGCCACAGAGGCGGAGAAGCAACTGACGCCCCAGGACGTCGGCCTGGAGTTCGCGGACGATATTGCCACCGATGCCTATGCCTACGTCAGCAGCGGCGAGCGGGAACTGTTTTTCGAAGATACCGCGATGCTGTTCGAGGAGGCGATGATGCAACACTATTTTGGCATCACGCGCGAGGTGGCCTTTACCGACCGGCCCGAGGGCGACGAGGTATTCTGCGACGATTACATCGTCCGGTGGGGCGAGCGCGGTCGGGTCGGCAGCGAACAGATTCGGCCCCGCCTGGCGTTGATCCTGCCCCTGTTGCTGGACCACGGTGACACCGAGCCCTATCTGGCGTCACTGCCGGAATCCGAACCGATGACCAACAATCTGGGTTGGTGTGCCAACCTGAGCCCCAGTGCAATTGGTGTACACACCTCGCCCGATGGACAGTGGCGCGAGCCTCTTCCGGCACAAGACCAGCGCCATGGCCCCGGCCATCCGCACCATTCTTTTCACTAGAGCACACCGCTCAGTACAGGCTTTGATGTTATGACCGACCGCAAGTTTTTCGAAGACGACAGCGAACAGGATGATGACTTCGTCAGCAAAACCCAGCGCAAAAAGGAAATGCACGCGCTGCAGGAGCTGGGCAAACAGCTCGTCGAACTCAACGATGAGCAACTGGCCCGTATGCCCCTCGAACCCAAGCTTGAGGCCGCTGTCGTAGAGATGCGCCGCATTCGGCATCGCGAAGCGCGGCGCCGGCAATTGCAGTTCATCGGTCGGTTGATGCGCGATGCCGATCAGGAAGGCATCCAGGCGGTATTGGACCAGTTCAACCACCAGAGCCGGGCCAGTATTCAGATTCATCACCAGGCCGAGCAGTGGCGCGACCGCTTACTGACCGAGCCGGACGCGCTGCAGGAATTTATCGACCAACACCCCGGTGTCGACATCCAACACCTGCGTCAACTGCTTCGCCAGGCGCAGAAAGAGGCCAGTCAGAACAAGGCGCCGAGCAGCGCCCGCAAACTGTTCAAGGAAATTCGGGACACACTGTCTGAAGCCGCGTTGAACGGCTGAGCTCGCCGTTCAACGCCCTCTTACCAGGGCAGGTCGCTACCATCCCAGTGCACAAAGCGCCCGGTGTCCTCCGGCGTCAACGTCTGGATCACCGACCACAACCGCTCGGCGGTCATCGCCGGGCTGAACAACTTGTCAGCCCCCAGAGAAGCGGTGAAGGGCTTTGACAGAGGCGTATCGGTGGTACCGGGGTGCAACGCGATCAGACACAGCTTGCGGTGCGACCGGGCCAACTCCACCGAAGCAGTTTTCACCAGCATGTTGAGCGCGGCTTTGGACGCGCGATAGCCATACCAGCCACCCAACCGGTTATCGCTGATACCGGCGATTTTGGCGCTCAGCATCACCGCTTTACTCGGCTCTGAACGGGGCATCAGCGGAATGAAGTACTTCATGATCAGCGCGGGCGCGATACTGTTGACCGTGAAATACTCGGTCAGTTGAGTGGTGTTGAGCTCCGCCAGTTTTTTTTCCGGGTAACGGTGTTCACCCTCCACCGTGCCATGCAACACCCCCACCGCGCAGAAGAGTGCAGTCACCGGCACACCATTTTCTTTGATCTGTTCAGCCAACTCCGCCAACGCGGGTTCACTGTAGTCGCAGGTAAAGTGTTGAACCCCCTCGGGCAACTGGGCGGGAGCTTGTCGGCTGACGGCAAGCACCTGGTATTCGCTCAACAGGTGCGGAATCAGGGCTTGGGCAATGGCGCTGTTGGCGCCAAAAACCAGGGCATAGGGTTTCATGGGGACTCCTCGGTCGTATCTCTCTGAATACGACCGGGAGCCTCGCCGGGATCAGGCTTTGACGCGAGGAACCGAAAATTCGGACCAGTCGTGGAAGACGCGATCGACCCCGAAGTCTTTGAGTTGCTGCTCGTTGGCGTGCGGGCGGTAGGCCCAGACGGTGGCGCCGGCGCCGGTGGCGGCCGTCAGCCCCGGTACGCTGTCTTCGATGACGAGGCAGCGGGTGATATCGACACCGAGGTGCTCAGCCGCTTTCCGGTAGATGGCGGGGTCGGGTTTGGCAACATCGAATTTCTGGCAGTCGATGCGGCGCTCGACCGGGAAGTAGTCTTCAAGGCCGGTCACTTTGAGTTTGAGTTGCAGTTCGAAAGTGCGCGAGTTGGTAACGACGGCGAAGGGGTGTTCGAGCCGTTCGAGGGCGTCTTTTATACCGGGCATGGTTTCGAGCTGGGTGCGCATGAGGTACTCGGAGTGTTCGCGATTCTGGTCGAGGAAGCGTTGCATGTCGGGGATGGGTTTGCCGAGGCGTTGTTCGACCATTTTGACGCAGTCGGGCCAGCTGTGGCCGGTGAATTCCCGGTGGACCTGGGCTTCGGTGTAGTTCATGCCCAGGCTTTGAATCGAGCGATGCAAGGCGCGGGTGGACAGGACTTCGGAGTCGACCAGAACGCCGTCACAATCGAATAGTACTGCTTCAAACAAAATGATTTCCTCGGTTTAATGCGAAAACAATCTTGAAACTGATGTTTGGGGATGCGGATAGTCCGGTCCGCCTTGGGGTGCCCTGTTCCCAGACACGCCGTAAATACATCCCTGTAGGCTCGCATCGCGGGTCCCCCGCTCCACGGTCTGGGAACAGGGCACCCCAAATCGGCCCTCAGTACTTCGTAAGATACGTAGATCGATCAAATAATGAGGCGCGTCAATTACAACCAATCCTTGTGCTTGAAATACCAATAGGGTGCGATGCCCGATAGCACCATGATGACCAGGGCCCAGACGTAGCCGAATTGCCAGTCGAGTTCGGGCATGAGTTCGAAGTTCATGCCGTAGATACTGGCGACCACGGTCGGGGGCAGAAAGACCACGGCGGCAATGGAGAAGGTTTTGATGATCTGGCTCTGTTCGATGTTGATGAAACCTTGGGTGGAGTCCATCAGGAAGTTGATTTTGTCGAACAGGAAGGCCGTGTGTGACATCAATGTGTCCACGTCGCGTTTGATTTCCCGGGCGGTTTCCTGCAGCTCGAAGTGCTCGCGCAGGTGGCGCTGCAGGAAGGAGATGGACCGCTGGGTGTCCATCAGGCAGAGGCGGATTTTGCCGTTGCTGTCTTCGAGTTTGGCGAGCCGGTCGATGGCTTCTTCGAGTTCGGCGTCGTCGTCTTCCAAGACCATGTGGCTGACGTCTTCGAGTTTGCGGTGAATGTCTTCGAGGACGTCGGCGAGGTTTTCAACTTTCTGCTCGAACATGGTGATCATCAGGTCCTGGGGCGAGCTGGCCTGGACCTGGCCGCGCCGGGCGCGCATGCGCAGCAGGCGGAAGTCCGCGAGGTCGCCGTCGCGCAGGGTGATGAGGCGTTTGTCCTGAAGGATGAAGGCCACGGTGACGGTGCTGTGACGGCCTTCCCCCGGTGAGAGAAACAGGGAGTGAACGTGCAGGCCGGCGGCGTCCTGGAAGTAGCGGGCGGAGAACTCGATTTCTTCCACATCGTCGGATTCGGGCAGCTCGGCCCGCAGGAAGGTGTTGAGCAGTTCGCGCTCGTCTTCGGAGGGTTCGTGTGCATCGATCCAGACCGCGTCGTTCAGGGCGGTTTTGAGGTTGTTTTCATCCACGGGTTGGTCGCGCAGGGTGGCGCCCCGGATATTAAACATTCTCAGCATGGATCGTTCTCCTCGTGTCATCCTTCGGGTATGTCGCCCGGCCACAATACCACAGTGATCTGAACGCTGTGTTATACACAGTATACAACAGACGTCCCGGGCCCGAATCTGCTATGGTGGAGGCTTGCGACCTATAGCCCCTTAAAGATCCGTGTCCAATGAAAATTAATGAAGTCTCCGCCAATATCGATGACAAAATGCAACGCCTGGAGCAACAGCTCGCCAATTTGCGGGCCGCGCGCCAACGGGTAGAGGGCGAAGCCGGCGCCGTCGCGGTCATCGACCGGGACATTCAGGTACTGATGGAAACCCGAGCCAAACTGGAACGCTCCCGTGAGTTGGTGTGGCAAGTACATGATATCGGTGAGCAGACCCGGCAACAGCACAAGCGCGATCGCTTTTACCAGAAACTCGGCGTGGCATTGATTGCGTTCAGTGGCGTGGTCTTGTTGGGGATTTTACTGGTCTACCTCGCCTGGTTTTGAGGCATGGTGTCCTGCGAGAAGGGGAGTCCGGCGGCCCGGGTGGCCACCGGAACACAGCGCATGCAAACCTTACTCTTTGGCGGCAGCGCCTTCCAGCAACGGCTTGAGCTCACCACTTTCGTACATTTCCAGCACAATGTCGCAACCGCCAATCAGCTCACCATTGACCCACAACTGCGGGAAGGTCGGCCAGTTGCCATACAGGGGCAGACCGGAGCGGATTTCAGGGTTGGCCAGCACGTCGACGTAGGCAAACCGCTGGCCACAGGCCATGACCGCCTGGGAGGTGCGCTGGGAAAAACCGCACTGAGGCGCGTTGGGCGAGCCCTTCATGTAGAGAATCACCGGGTTTTCTTCGATCTGCTGCTTGATGGTTGCCTGTACTTCGTCCATAGGACTGCCTGACCTCTCTTGTGCCAATAAGGTGAACAAAATTCGTGGGTTACCCTCGCCCGGGAAAGACCTAGCAGGCGAGTCAAGTATTCGCATTCTAACGCAGCCGGCGCGCGGAAACCAGTCAGGAGGCGCCCAGTCGCTTCTTGGTCAGCCGGGTGGGCGGATGGCTGGCCGGGTCCTCCGGCCAGGGGTGTTTGGGGTAGCGGCCCCGCATCTGTTTGCGTACCTCCCCATAGGCACCCTGCCAGAATGACCCCAGATCGGCGGTAATCGCCAGCGGGCTGCCGTTGGGCGAGGCCAGGTGCAGCCGCAGTGGCACCCGCCCGTCGGCGAGCTCAAACCGGTCACAGCCGAAAAACTCCTGCAGTTTGCCGCTCACCGTCGGCGTCCCGTTTTCGGGGTAGTCCACCGACACCGAGCGGCCGCTGGGCAGCGTCACTTGAGGTGGAAGCAACTGGTCCAGCGCCTGCACGGTATCGTGGCCGAGATAAAACGTCAGCGCCTCGCGCCAGGGCAATCGGTCGGGGTGAACGCTGTCGGTCACGAAGGGCGCAAACCACTGATCGAGTGTCGATAACAACGCCGATTTATTCAGCGACGGAAGGTCCAATACCCCCGACTCACTGGCCAGCCGGGCCCGTCGGTACAGGCCTGACGCCGCCTCGGACCAGGGGTAGGCACTGAGCCCGCGCTCGCGCAGGTCCGCCACCAGAGCCTCGGCCAGCGCCTCGCCGGTGACCGGGTGTCGATCCTCCGCCGTCACCGAGCCCCCCATCCGCCAGGTGGTGTGCATCATCCAGCCCTTGCTGCGATGGCTCAGACGGGATTCACACTGACTGAGGGCGCGCCGCTGCTCGGCGTTCAACGTCAACGGCCAGCCGACGCCACTATGCCCTTTGCCCCGGGCCTGCACATCGGCAAATACCGCCCACTCGCTGTCCATGGGCCGATCCGGCGCGACGCTGATGCCGCTGTTAAGCCGGTACCGGCCCGAATCCTGACGGTGCCCGATCCGGTCCCGAAAGGCATCGGCGAGGCAGGCCGGGTCCAGCTCGGCCCGACTTTCCTCGGCGCCCAGCACCCTGAGCCAGCGCCGGGCCTGCCGCTGCCAGGTACGCTGACCGGCGCGCATCGTCCCGGCCGCCTCCTGCCATTGATCCGACGCTTCCAGCGCGTCAAAGTGGAGAGCCAACGCCAGCAGCAGCGCGCCTTCCGGCAAGGTTTTCCCCTGATCCGCTGATTCCGTCTCAAGCGCAGTCTGCAACAGGCGAGCCAGTCGCGGATGAGTGCCCAGAGCCGCCACCTGCCGCCCCGCGTCGGTCACCTGCCCCGCCTCATCAAGCAACTGCCAATCCTGCAATTGCTGGCGGGCCCGTGCCAGGGCCAGCGCGTTGGGCGCCTCCAGCCACGACAGCTCCTCCACGGGGGAACCCCAGTGCGCCAAGCGAAGAGCCAGAGGCACATAGTCGGTGGAGCGCACCTCCGGCGGCTCCGCTGGCGCCAACGCCTCCTCCTGGGACCAGAGCCGGATACAGTGCCCGGCCTGAACCCGCCCCGCCCGACCGCGACGCTGCTCGGCGCTGGCCTGACTGATCCGCCGGGTCTGCAGACGGCTCACGCCGGTGCCCTGCTCATACACCGAACGGCGCACCTGACCGGAGTCAATCACCAGGGTGACATCGGCAATGGTCAGCGAGGTTTCGGCAATATTGGTGGCGAGAATCACCCGCGGGCCACTGGCCGGATCCAATGCCTCCTGCTGCTCTTGGTCCGGCACCCGACTGTGCAGGCGAGCCAGCCGGACGGACGGCGCCCAGCGCGCCAGAGCCGAAGCGCAATCTTCAATCGCCCGCCAGCCCGGCAGAAACACCAGCACGGTCTGCGCCTGCCAATCCGCCACCCCGGACAGTGCCTGTAGCAACTGCTCATCCAGCCGCTCCGCAGCCCCCCGGGCATCCCGCCGGGGCGCAAGATTCTGCACCGATACCGGGAAACATCGCCCCGGCGCCGACAGCCGCTGAGCCACCTGCTGTTGTAGCGCCGGATCGGGTGTAGCGGACATCAACACCAGCGCCAGATCCTCCCGCAGTACCGCCACCTCCTGCAGCCAGGCCCAGGCCGTATCCTGATCCAGTGCCCGCTCATGCACCTCATCCAGCATCACCGTCGCCACCCCGGCCAACTCCGGGTCGGCCAGCAGACGCTGCAGGGCAATCCCCGGCGTCATCACCACCAGCCGGGTCGCCTCGGACACCTGCCGGTCAAACGGCACCTGATAACCCACCGTCTGGCCCACCGACTCCCCATACAGCGAGGCGAGCCGTCGTGCCACCCCCCGCGCCGCCAGAATGCGCGGCTGCACCAACCAGACCTGCCGCCCCGCCGGCGCCGCCTCCAGCGCCCACAGCGGCGCCAGAGTGGATTTACCCGCACCCGGCTCGGCTTCCAGCAGGAGCGGGCCACGGCCGAGCGCGTTAAGGAATTCGGCGTGGTAGTCGCTTAGGGGGAGGGTTGGGATATTCATTGCCACCGATATTCAAAGTCTAAACCGGCACTCACCTGCCGACCGGGGGCGGGCTCGAACGAGCGGCCATTGCCCTGATTGACGATCACCGAGCCAACATACTGCTCATCGGTCAGATTCTCCAGCTTCAACCAACCCGACGCCAACCAATCGCCCCACTGATAAGCCGAATCCACACTCCAGTCCCAGGTGACCGCCGAGGGCGCAAACACCGCGTTGTCATCGCCGGTCGCCACCTCACCGCGATAACGGGCCACCAGTGCCGTGCCCACTCGGTCATCCAGCAACGGCTCCCAGCGCAGCTGCGCGTAAAGATTGGTATCCGCAATCCCCGGCAACTGGTTGCCCGCGTCGGGCCCGGACGTGTACTCCGCTTCCAGATAACTGGCACTGAACCGCGCCCACCAGCCCGGCGCCAGGGCCAGCTCACCAAAGGCCTCCAGACCCCAACGCTCGGTCTCGGCCGCATTGCGGTAAGTGGTGCGTCCCCCCTCGGATTGATCCACCACCAGCTCATCGTCACTGTCGATCCGGAACAGACTCACCGTCACCCGATGCGGCGACGCCAACCCCCATCGCAGGCCCGCCTCAACCTGACGGTTTTCCGCCGGCGACAGCGCGGTATTCAGGCCCGAGCCCTCGTTGCGGTAGGCCATCTCGGTCAGGGTCGCGGTTTCATAGCCCCGTCCGGCTCCGGCGAACGCCTCCCACTGGGTGTTCAGGCGAACGGTGGTGCCCAGGGCCAGCGCGACAAAGTCATCATCCCGGCCACCGCTGTCATCCGGGTTGCCCGGACTGTCGCCATCCGCCGGCACCACAAAATAGTCATCCACCGCAAAGGACAGGTCACTGTGGCGGACACCGCCGGTGATTTCCCATCGATCGGTGGGTTGCCAGGTCAGCACGCCATAAAGATCCCGACTGTCGACTTCACCCAGTTCGTCGCGGCGCAGAGCCCCGGTCTCGCCCTGATCATTGACGTAGCCACGGCGCCGATCTTCCTGGCGCTCGACACTCGCGCCCAGGGTCGCCTCCAGCGGGCGATCGAGCAGTGACAGATCGCGGGTATAGCTGGCCCGGAGGCCCGAAAAATCCCGGGTCAGATCAATCACCGCGCCGGAGCTGGTCAGGTCGCCCCCGGGAAACGGCAGCCACTGATCCACCTCGCGCTGGCCCTGCCAGAGCGCCGCCTGCCAGCGGTGCTCGCCCTCCGCCTGGCGCACCGTGACCGAGCCCTGTTGATGGCGAATGCGCTTTCGGGTATTGAACAGCGCCGCGCGCTCGTTACCCGCTCGGGGATCCTCCCGCCAGCGCTCCGGAGACAGACCGAGCGGATCCTGCAATAGCGGATCGTGGCTGGTGTCCAGACGCACCACCGTCTCGATACCGCTGTCGGCCTGATAATACAGCTGGGCCCCGGCCTGACGCCGTTCGGCTTCCGCGTGGGGTCGCTCGCCATCGCTGGTAAACCGCGAACCGTGGAGCCGGGCGCCCCAGGCGCCCTCGCGCCACTCGCCGGTCAGCGCCTGGCGCTGCCGATCGCCCTCCCCGGCCAATACCCGCCCACTCAGGCGGTTTTGTTCGGGGGCAGCGCTGTCAAACTGGATCACCCCGCCGGCGCCATTGCCATACAACACCGCCAGTGGGCCGCGCAGGACCTGTACCCGATCCACTTCATCCACCGGCACGCTGGAGAGCTGCCCCTGGCCGTCCGGCGTACTCAGGGGAATACCGTCCAACTGCAGATCAATACCGCGCACCCCGAACGCCGACCGGGCGCCAAAACCGCGCAGGGTCACCCGGGTATCCTGAGCGTAATTGGAACGACTGTCGGCCTGCACGCCGGGCAACCCCTGCAACAACTCGCCACTGTCGATACGCATCCCGGGCTGCCGGCGATCCATGGCCAGGGACGCCGCCCCGGGTAAGGCATCTCCTTCACTCGCCTCGCCAGTCACCACCAGGGTTTCCAGCCCCTGGGCCTGAGCGCCGGCGCCAATCAGGGCGGCGATGGACAGTGGAGCCGCGCGGACGAGGAGCGCCGAGCGCAATGCTCGGGCTGAAACAGAGACAAAATGTCGAGCCATGAACTACCACCTTGGGGAGTCGTTGTCAGAATTCGGACCCAAACCGGGCCGCGGCCATGATACCGGGTTCGGCGCCGGCGTTGTAACCGCACACAAAACGGCCAGGAGTACGGCCAGGCAACGCGAATGGATGCCATTTGCCAACGCCGTAAAATGGCTATAGTATTGCTTTTTTGCCATTTACGGGTTCATGCCGTCCGCCCATACCAGGCCACACACGGCGAGCTCAAGGCCGACTCGGAGCGTTCCGAACCCCCTGTTTGATCCCCGCCTTATCGAGATCTGGCTGCCTGTTCACGACAACGGGCTTTTGGCGGTTTTATTGATTCTGTTTTCCGGCTCTCTGGAGCGGATGGCTGTGGAGTAAACCATGGACACATTGATGAACACTTACGGGACCCGCGCTCTGACCCTGGTTCGGGGCGAGGGCAGCCGTGTGTGGGATGATCAGGGCAACAGCTATATCGATGCCATCAGCGGTATCGCCGTGTGCGGGCTGGGACACTCCCACCCGGCGGTGACCCGCGCCCTGTGCGATCAGGCCGGCACCCTGCTGCATGTCTCCAACCTGTACAACATTCCGCCGCAGCGCCAACTCGCGGATCTGTTGTGCGAGCAGACCGGTATGGAGCGGGTGTTTTTCTCCAATTCCGGGGCGGAAGCCAACGAAGCGGCCATCAAGCTCGCCCGTAAATACGGTGCCGCTCAGGGCGTCGAGCGCCCGGCCATTCTGGTCATGGAAAACAGCTTTCACGGCCGGACTCTGGCGACGCTCAGCGCGACCGGGAACAAAAAGGCCCAGGAGGGGTTCGCGCCCCTGGTGGAAGGTTTCATCCGGGTGCCATACAACGACCCGGCAGCGGTGCGTGCCGCTGCCGCTCAACACGCCAATATCGTCGCCATTCTGGTCGAACCGGTGCAGGGCGAAGGGGGCGTGCGGGTGCCCGCGCCGGGTTACCTGAACCAGTTGCGGGAAATCTGCGATCAGCGCAAGTGGCTGCTGATGCTGGACGAAATACAGACCGGCAATGGTCGCACCGGCCGCTACTTCGCCTTTCAACACAACGGTATCCAGCCGGATGTGCTGACCACGGCCAAGGGCCTGGGTAATGGTGTACCCATTGGCGCCTGCCTGGCCCGCGGCCGGGCGGCCGAGGTGTTTCAGCCCGGCAGCCACGGCTCCACCTTTGGTGGCAACCCGCTCGCCTGCCGGGCCGGCATTGCCGTGGTGGAAACCCTGCTCAATGAGGGCCTCATTGCCCGTGCCGCCCAGATGGGCGACTGGCTGCTGGAGCAGTTCCGCGAGCGCCTGAAGAACGATGCCAAGGTGGTGGACATTCGCGGTAAAGGGCTGATGATCGGCCTGGAACTCGATCGCCCCTGCGCCGAACTGGTGGCACAGGCCCGCGAGCGCGAGCTGCTGATCAACGTGACCGCCGGTAATACCGTGCGTCTGCTGCCGCCGTTTATTCTGACGGAAGCGGAAGCCGAGCAGCTGGTCACCGGTGTGGTGGAATTGATTCGCGCCTTTTAATTCACAGGCCGGAAACCGGCCCCAAGCAATACAACGAGTTGCCGTTATGGCCCAACCAAGACATTTTCTGACCCTGATGGATCTCGAGCCCGCCGAACTGAATGCGGTGCTGGATCGCGCCATTGAGCTCAAGGCCATTCAGGCCCGCGGCGAGTCCGAAGAGCTGTTCAAGAACAAGGTGCTGGGGATGATTTTTGAAAAATCCTCCACCCGCACCCGCGTTTCATTTGAAGCCGGCATGGCACAGATGGGCGGTCACGCCCTGTTCCTCTCGCCCCGCGATACCCAATTGGGGCGCGGCGAGCCGATTGAGGACTCGGCCCGGGTACTCTCGCGGATGGTGGATGCGGTGATGATCCGCACCTTTGAGCATGCCAATGTGGAGCGCTTCGCGGAGTATTCCCGGGTGCCGGTCATCAACGCCCTGACCGATGACTTCCATCCCTGCCAGTTGCTGGCGGACATGCAGACCTTCCTTGAGCATCGCGGCCCCATCCAGGGCAAAACGGTCGCCTGGGTCGGTGACGGCAACAACATGTGTCAGTCCTATATTAACGCCGCCCAGCAGTGGGATTTTGAGCTGCGCATTGCCTGCCCGGAAGGCTTCGAACCCCGCCAGGACCTGCTCGATGCCGCGCGCGATCGGGTGAGCATTTTCCGCACGCCGGAAGAAGCGGTGAAAGACAGCGATCTGGTGGTCACCGACACCTGGGCCTCCATGGGCCAGGAAGATGAGAAAAAACTGCGCGAACAGGCCTTCGCCGGCTACCAGGTTGATGCCGAGCTGATGAGTCACGCCCACGACCGGGCCCTGTTCATGCACTGCCTGCCCGCCTATCGCGGCAAGGAAATCAGTGCCGAACTGCTGGATTCTCCGGAGTCCGTGGTCTGGGAGGAGGCAGAGAACCGCCTGCACGCTCAGAAGGCCCTGATCGAATTCCTGTTCAACCACTCACGGTAACTTATGTCCGCGCTGCTGGAACTCGACAAAATCAGTTGTGGCTACGACGGCGAGCGGGTCGTCGAGGACTTGTCACTGTCGTTGACCGAAGGCGACATCTGTTGCCTGCTCGGCCCAAGCGGTTGCGGCAAGACCACCGTGCTGCGCGCCATCGCCGGCTTTCTGCAGCCCTCGGCGGGCCGCATCGAACTGGCCGGACAACTGCTGGCCTCGGCGGAGCAATCGGTTCCCCCGGAGCAGCGCCGGGTGGGTATGGTGTTTCAGGATTACGCCCTCTTCCCCCACCTGAACGTCAGGGACAATCTGACCTTTGGCCTGAAAAACCAGAGTGCCCGCGAGAAGGCCCGGATCTGTGACGAGTTGTTGCAGTTGGTCAAGCTCGAGGATCTGGGGCACCGCTATCCCCACGAGCTCTCCGGCGGTCAGCAGCAGCGCATCGCCCTGGCCCGCGCTCTGGCGCCCGAGCCCAAACTGTTGTTGATGGACGAGCCCTTCTCCAGCCTGGATGTGGAACTGCGCCGGGCTCTCGCACTCGAGGTGCGGGCGATTCTGAAAGAGCGCGGTATCACCGCCATCATGGTCACCCACGACCAGTCCGAAGCCTTTGCCATGGCCGACCGGATCGGCGTCCTGAATGCCGGTCAATTACAACAATGGGATACCCCGTTCAATCTGTATCATGAGCCAGCCACACGCTTTGTGGCCAACTTTGTCGGGCAGGGTGTGTTTCTCGCGGGCTACCTGTTGGACCGACATACGGTGCGCACGGAACTGGGCGATATCGAGGGCAACCGCTGCTACGAATGGCTGGAAAATACCCCGGTGGATATTCTGCTGCGCCCGGACGATGTCATTCACGATGACAGCAGTGACAAACGCGCCGAGGTGGTTGCCAAGGTATTTGCCGGAACGGCCACGCTGTATACGCTACAGTTGCCCACCGGCAGCCGCATTCAGTCCGCGTTCCCCAGTCACCATGACTACGCCATCGGCGATCATGTGGGTATTCGTATTGAGGCGGATCATCTGATTGTGTTCCGGCGGGAAGAGCAGGCGGTGGGCGGGAGTCATTACGGGTTGGAAACTACCGAGACGTAGAGCACCGCGCATGTCGAATCCGGGATACGGTGGATAAGGGGCACTGCCCCGTCATCCACCATCAACTCAACATCATACCATCCACTCGGATTTGATCACCGTCACCGCCGCCCCCAATAGCGTCACCCTGTCTCCTTTCAACTCGCAATCCACATCACCGCCGCGCCTGGAAATTTGCCGCGCGGACAGGTTATCTTTGCCCAACTGCCTGGCCCAATAAGGCGCCAGCTCGCAGTGTGCCGATCCGGTCACCGGATCTTCCGCGATGCCCACCGCCGGGGCAAAAAAACGACTGACGAAATCCTTGTTGTCGCCGGGAGCCGTCACAATGATTCCGCGACAATCGAGTTTTTTCAGCTCGGTCAAATCCGGCTGCAGGGCGCGAACCTGATCTTCGCTGGCCAGTACTGCCAGGATATCCACGTTCTTTTCCACGGCCACCGGGGTCACCCCCAAGCCCTTGATGAGCGCTTCGGGGCACTCAGCGGGTTGAGTCGGCTGCGCGGGAAAGTCCATGGCCAGCCGGTCACCCCTTCGCTCGACCACAAGGTCGCCGCTGCGGGTGCTGAAGCGGATGCCCGGCTGCGGGTAGTTCATGTGTTCGAACAGCACGTGGGCGGAGGCCAGTGTGGCGTGCCCGCAGAGGTCAACTTCGGCCTCGGGGGTAAACCAGCGCAGCGCGAAGCCATCGTCTTCGGGCACAAAGAACGCCGTTTCCGAGAGGTTGTTCTCATTGGCAATGGTCTGCATCAGGGCGTCGTCGAGCCATTGTTCCAGAGGGACGACGGCGGCGGGATTGCCTTCGAAGGGACGCCGGGTGAAGGCATCGACTTGGTATTGGGTCAGCGCCATGACTTTAACTCCTTTCTGTGCTCACCTATTCTGTCTGCGAAGGCGACTTCGCTTAGAGTGCTACGCCTGGGTATACCGTTGTGAGACACGCCGTAAACCCATCCCTGGGGGCTCGGCGCGCGGAGTCCCTCCGCTTACGGTCTCACAACGGTATACCCAGCCTCCGCGCTGCTAACGTCTCGCACCGGGAACTAGCACCTCTAGTCGAGACATACGGAAACGACCCAGAGGTATCAAATAGATTCTTACTAGCTAGTTCCCGGAACTTAATGCTGGCACAGCGGAGGCAGGGTAACCCCTTGTGAGACCGTCACCCGCCTTGGACGCCCCACATGGATGTGGGAAGTGTCCCGAAGCGCCGGGAGCGCGAAGGGGACCGGCGGGTGATGAGCCTACATGGACGTATTCACGGCGTGTCTCACAAGGGGTTACCCTGCCGCAGCAGTCAGTACGGAGCGCCCAAACCTCAACAGACGATAGGGTTTAAACGACCTTGATCGCTTCGTCTTTGATCTTGGCCTTCCAGATTTTCGGGCCGGTCTGGTGGACGGATTCGCCTTTGCTGTCCACCGCCACGGTGACCGGCATATCCTTCACCTCGAACTCGTAAATCGCCTCCATGCCCAGCTCCGGGAAGCCCAGCACCTTCGACGACTTGATCGCCTGGGACACCAGATAAGCCGCACCGCCTACCGCCATCAGGTAAACCGACTCATTATCGCGAATCGCCTCGATCGCCGCCGGGCCGCGTTCCGCTTTGCCGATCATGCCCAGCAGGCCAGTCTGCTCCAACATGGTCCGGGTGAACTTGTCCATGCGCGTAGCAGTGGTCGGACCCGCTGGCCCCACGACTTCGTCGCGCACCGGGTCGACCGGTCCCACGTAATAAATAAAGCGGCCGGTCATATCCACCGGCAGCTCCTCACCCTTGGCGATCAGGTCCACCATTTTCTTGTGGGCGGCGTCGCGGCCGGTGAGCATTTTGCCGGAGAGCAGGATGGTGTCGCCGGGCTGCCAGGATTTCACATCCTCTTTGGTGACGGTATCCAGATTCACCCGCCGCACATTGTCGCCGGCCTCCCAGGCCACTTCCGGCCAATCGTCCAGGTTCGGGGGCGTCTGCAGCGCCGGGCCCTCCCCGGTCAAGGTGAAATGGGCGTGGCGGGTGGCGGCGCAGTTGGGGATGATGGCCACCGCCTTGTTGGCCGCATGGGTCGGGTAGTCTTTCACTTTGACGTCCAGCACGGTGGTCAAACCACCCAGGCCCTGGGCGCCGATGCCCAGTTGGTTCACTTTCTCGTACAGCTCCAGGCGCAGTTCTTCGCTGCGGTTGCTCGCGCCCCGCGCCTGCAGCTCCTGAATGTCCACCGGTTCCAACAGCGCCTCTTTGGCGATCTGCATGGCTTTTTCGGCGGTGCCGCCAATGCCAATGCCGAGCATACCGGGCGGGCACCAGCCCGCCCCCATCTTGGGCACCATGTCCAGCACCCAGTCGACCACGGAATCCGACGGGTTGAGCATGGCAAATTTGGTTTTGGCTTCACTGCCGCCGCCCTTGGCCGCCACATGAACGTCGACGGTATTCCCGGGAACGATATTGTAGTGAATGACGGCCGGGGTATTATCGCCGGTATTTTTCCGGGCGCCGTCCGGGTCATCCAGGATGGACGCGCGCAGGACGTTATCCGGGTGATTGTAGGCCCGGCGCACACCCTCGTTGACCATGTCGGTGAGGCTCATGTTCGCGTCCCACTGGACGTCCATGCCGACCGTGACGAAGACGGTCACAATACCGGTATCCTGACAGATCGGGCGGTGGCCGGTGGCGCACATGCGCGAGTTGATCAGAATCTGGGCCATGGCATCCTTGGCCGCCGGGTTGGCTTCGCGCTCGTAGGCACGGTGTACCGCCTGGATAAAGTCCACGGGGTGGTAGTAGGAGATGAACTGCAGCGCGTCGGCGACGCTGTCGATCAGGTCGTTCTGGCGAATCACGGTGGTCATGGAAGTCTCTCTACAGCTTGTCAATGTGGCCGCAATTTTACATGAATTGGTGGAGACTTGCCCGGAGAGGGCCGTTGTACAGCTCCCTCTTGACGCTGCAACCGTTTGCAATCGGTGTGCGCTGCGCTACACTCTGAATATGGTCCTCTGGAGTTTAAGCGATCATGTTGGATGCCCATCAGCCGTTCGGGCAATCACGGTTTTACCGTCCTGACCGGTTACCAATCGGCGCCTTCAGATCCGCGCCACCACCGCTGAGCCCTCGGCCCGGCAAGAGCCCCCTCCCCCGTCAAAACCCTTCAAGTGATTCACGCACTGGAGCGTATGCCTTATGGCCACGGCCCTAGAACCCTGTCCGTTTTGCCACAGCACCCACCTGCATCTGGCGCACAGTGGCTTGGATTACTGTGTGGTTTGTCAGAGCTGCAAATCAAAAGGCCCTCACCAGGAAAGCCTGGAGAGGGCCATCGGTCTCTGGAACGAGACGTCGGTCCGTCTTGGGGACCCGTCGCTATCGGAAACAGCAGCAGGCGAACCACTCGCCGACTCCGCCCGAACCGGGCCTCGCTATTCCATGGCCCGCGGCTGAAGAGGCAATCAGGGTGAGGACAACTGCTCTTTGATCGCCAGGATATCGCGGTTGATGCTACGCCGGTAGGAGTCGATGGCCTTGATGGCCTCCTCGTTGGTGCTTACCCGGTCCGCGAGCCCTCGCAAGCGCCCTAGCCCCTCCTCCAACTGATCAACTTCCTCCGAGAGGTTCTGCAGGCGTCGGCCCTGCTCTTCCACCGAGTCGGCCGCCGCTTGCAGTCGCTCAATGGCCGAACTGACTTCGCTGACCTGCTGCTCGGTTTTATCAAACGCAGAACGTAGGCTGCTCAACCCCTGGCTGGCGCTGGACGCCGATTCCTTCACGGTGGCAAGCTCCCGCTTCAGAGACTCGACGCCTTCCTCATTCGCGGCAATCCGCTTGCGGTTGGTGTCATAGGAAACACCCCACAGCTTGCGGATTTCTGAATCCGCCCAGTCGAGCTTTTCCTGAATCTCCTCCACGTATTCGCTGGACTCACTGGACGTGATCGCGATGCGTCGTTCCAGGGTTTCGAGCCGCTCATTGGCCTGGGAGAGGTTCTGTTCGGCGCCGGTCCACTTCCAGGCCAGAAAACCGCTCGCCCCCACTCCGGCCACAGCAATGATCAGGGCGGCAATCGCCAGCCCCTGGCCACCACCGGGCGACGTACTGGTTGAACGTGGCGGCGGCGGTGGCGCGCCGCCTCCCGGACGTTTGGGCCCATTGGCGTTGCCGCTGGGCGGCGTCGCCGATGCTCGCCCCTGGCGGGCCGCCACTTCGTCTTTCTCGGGCTTGATCGTACCGGAAATCGTCGGCTCTTTGCGTTCCATAGACATACCTGAATTCACTGAACTTCGTGGTAGCGTTTATAGCAGTTCTAGGCCCGAAAAAGAAGGGAACGGGTCTGATCACGGGAATTTAGGCCGGGTATAAAAAAACCCCGCGCCGGCTTTGCCGGGCGGGGTTCTTACGTCAATAAAACTTACTTGGCGAAGTTTTCGTTGACGAAGTCCCAGTTGACCAGCTTCCAGAACGCTTCCAGGTACTTGGGACGGGCGTTGCGATAGTCGATGTAGTAGGCGTGCTCCCACACATCAACGGTCAGCAGAACCGTCACGCTTTCGTCGGTCAGCGGCGTTTCCGCATTGCTGGTGTTGACGATGGCGACGGAACCGTCAGACTTCTTCACCAGCCAGGTCCAGCCGGAGCCGAAGTTGTTGGCCGCATTGGTGGAGAACTCTTCTTTGAACTTGTCAAAGGAGCCGAAAGCCTTGTTGATGGCTTCGCCCACCGCACCAGTGGCTTCGCCACCGCCGTTGGGGCTCAGGCAGTGCCAGTAGAAGGTGTGGTTCCACACCTGAGCCGAGTTGTTGAACAGCGGGCCTTTGGGTGCGGTATTGATGATTTCTTCCAGGCTCTTGTTGGCTTCGGGCTTGCCTTCAACGGCCGCATTCAGCTTGTCAACGTAGGTCTGGTGGTGTTTACCGTAATGGTATTCCAGGGTTTCCTGGGAGATATGGGGTTCCAACGCATCTTTTGCGTAAGGCAGCTGGGGTAATTCAAAAGCCATAGTCGTTCTCCTGAACACGGTTGAAAAAATGAGTAGCGGCGGGGTTAACCCACTGAAATAGCCGCTCAATCCTAGCACAGTCGGATGGCCGAACGGGTCGCCCGGATCCGGACCGGGAAACGCCAGTTAGGGCTTGGCCCCTGGCTGTTGGTATGGTGGTACAAAATAAAGCACTCAGTATATCACTGAAAGCAAAAGGGCGGGCCAAGGCCCGCCCTTTCAGGGCTCGAGACGGCTTACATCATGCCGCCCATGCCACCCATTCCGCCCATGCCGCCCATATCCGGGGCACCACCGGCCTTCTCGTCTTCCGGCTCATCCGCCACCATCGCTTCGGTGGTGATCATCAGGCCGGCAACAGAGCCTGCAGCCTGCAGTGCGGTACGGGTCACTTTGGCCGGGTCCAGGATACCCATTTCCAGCATATCGCCGTACTCGCCGGTCGCGGCATTGTAGCCATAGGCGCCTTCGCCTTTCTTGACCCGATCCACGACCACAGAGGCCTCTTCACCAGCGTTGGTGACGATCTGACGCAGCGGTGCTTCCATGGCGCGGCGGGCCAGCGCGATACCGGCGTTCTGGTCTTCGTTCTCGCCTTTCAGGTCAGCAATGGCCGCCACAGCGCGCACCAGAGCGGTACCACCACCGGCAACCACACCTTCCTCAACGGCGGCGCGAGTGGCGTGCAGTGCATCTTCAACGCGAGCCTTCTTCTCTTTCATTTCCATCTCGGTGGCAGCACCCACCTTGATCACGGCCACACCGCCAGCCAGCTTGGCCACGCGTTCCTGCAACTTTTCGCGATCATAGTCAGAGGAAGTGTCTTCCATCTGGGTACGGATCTGATTCACACGCGCTTCGATGTCGGCATTGTTGCCTGCGCCATCGACAATCACGGTGTTCTCTTTGGACATGGTGACGCGCTTGGCGCGGCCCAGGTGCTCCAGAGTGACGTTCTCCAGGTCCAGACCCACTTCTTCAGAGATCACGGTACCACCGGTCAGGATGGCGATATCCTGCAGCATGGCCTTGCGACGATCACCAAAGCCCGGCGCCTTACAGGCGGCCACTTTCACGATGCCACGCATGTTGTTGACCACCAGGGTCGCCAAGGCTTCGCCTTCCACGTCTTCAGCGACGATAACCAGCGGCTTGTTGGCCTTGGCCACGGCTTCCAGCGTCGGCAGCAGCTCGCGGATGTTGGAGATCTTCTTGTCCACCAGCAGGATGTAGGGATCGTCCTGCTCGACGGCCATGTTGTCCTGATTGGTGATGAAATAGGGAGACAGGTAGCCGCGGTCGAACTGCATACCTTCCACCACGTCCAGCTCGTTCTCGAGGCTGGAGCCTTCCTCAACGGTGATCACACCTTCTTTACCGACTTTCTCCATCGCCTTGGCGATCAGCTCGCCCACGTCGCGATCGGAGTTGGCGGAGATGGTACCCACCTGGGAGATGGCTTTGCTGTCTTCACAGGGCTTGGCCAGCTTGCGGATTTCCTCGACAGCGGCGGTGACGGCTTTGTCGATACCGCGCTTGAGATCCATGGGGTTCATGCCGGCGGCGACGGACTTGAGGCCTTCGGTCACGATGGACTGGGCCAGAACGGTCGCGGTGGTGGTACCGTCACCGGCTTCATCTGAAGCACGAGACGCCACTTCTTTCACCATCTGGGCGCCCATGTTCTCGAACTTGTCTTTCAGGGTGATTTCCTTGGCCACCGATACACCGTCTTTGGTGACGGTGGGGGCGCCGAACGACTTCTCCAGAACCACGTTGCGACCTTTCGGGCCCAGAGTGGCTTTTACAGCGTCGGCCAGTACGTTGACGCCCTTGAGCATGCGCTGACGGGCGCTGTCGCCAAATTTAACTTCTTTTGCAGACATAGTGCTTTCCTTCCAGTAACTTGTTCAGACAATAGTCGGTTAAAGATTCCGTGCCGGGCTTAGGCCAGCACAGCCTTGATGTCGCTTTCGCTCAGGATGACCAGCTCTTCGCCGTCTACCTCAATGGTGTCGCTACCGGCGTATTTGCCGAACACAACCACATCGCCAACCTTGACGTCGACCGGGCGGACCTCGCCGTTGTCCAGTACGCGGCCATTACCGACAGCCACCACTTCGCCCTGATTGGGCTTTTCTTTGGCGGAACCCGGCAGGACGATACCGCCCGCGGTTTTTTCCTCTTCTTCCTTGCGGCGAACCACAACACGATCGTGTAAAGGACGAATTTTCATGGACTCTTATCTCCAACTAGCGTGTTAAACACTGAAAATGAGCCGGGTTGCCCCGGATGACGTTAGTGTGCAGCCGAAGCCGCGTGCCCGGCCGGCCAAGGCCGGCCGGGCGTAATGCGTGTGTCACAGGTAATTGGGGATGCCGGAGAGGAATTTCAACAGCTTGGCGAGGATTTTTTTGCTTATTTTGGCGGGGACGCGCTACCACTCGTAAGTCAGCCCCACCACGAGACGGATATCCTCCCGCTCGGTGCCGGGCTGGGGGTCATTGTCCACCTCATAATCGAGCTTGACCTCTGAATACACCGTAGAGACCAGCATGGAGCTGAAACCGGTGGTGGAGTTGAGCTGCCAGTCCCGGTCCTGCTCGAAAGAGCGCACGTATTCGTTGCGGTGGAAAAATGAGACCCCCAGGGGCAGCTTGTAGCGGAAGTCCGTGCCCAGACGCCAGGCAATCCGGTCTTCTTTGCGGACAAAATCCGGGGCGGGGTTCTCGGGCACCTCGTATTGCTCTGTGACCGACACCAGGCCCCCCGTCATCGCCAGCGCGGTCCGGGAATTCTCCCAGAACTGGTAACCGGTACCGGCACCGAAGTTGTAGTAGCGGTCAATCGATCGGGTCTCGTCGTGCCCGTACCGCACGTCACTGTTGAGGAACCAGCGCTCCCGGAAGAACCAGTCCAGCACGTAACGCCCTCCCCAACGGACGTCGGGTTCGGATTTGCCGCGCGAATAACTGGCATACTCAAAGTTGCCGCTATGCCGCCAGTCCACCTGCCGGTACTCAACGCCGCTGCTTATCTTCCAGTCATCCTTGATTTCGTTGCCGCGCGCGTAGGTGCCCGAGACATTCACCCGCCCTTTGAGCGTACTGCTGTCTCCCGAGAGAAATTGCTGATAGGGAATGATCATGGCCAGGGAAACCAGAGGCACCCGGCGGGGCTCGGCGTCATCGCCGCACAGGTACACCAGGTGCTCGGCCTCCATGCCCTCCACCATGCAGGGTTCCCCCACGCCATTGATTTTCAGCGGTTTGGAGGTCTGCAGGTCGTAGATTTTGCTCTTGTCGATGGTGAGCCGCCCCAGCGACTCGGACTGCCAGACCACGCTGTCCTCGCTGGCCGACACAAAGTCACCGGCGATGCGATCGCCATTGTTCAGCTCCAGCATTCCTGCGGATACGGGGGCTGACAGCGCCAGAAGCGCCACCAGAACCAATCGCCACTGTTGAGTCGTCAGGTATACCGGCATGCATCGTCGGGAGTTGGTCCAAAGGAGGCGCACTTTACCACACTTGGTCGGCCCGACTACAGCGAACCGGTTCGCGTTTGGCGCAACAGCCAGAGCACCAACACGATGGCGGGAACCCCAAGGCCCGCCGCATAGACGAAGAACCAGAAAAAACCGACCTGCTCTACCACTACCCCGCTGAAGCCGCCGATGACTTTGCCCGGCAGGGTCATCAGTGAACTGAACAGGGCATATTGGGTCGCGGTGTAGTCGTTGCTGACCAGGCTGGACATCCAGGCGATCAGCGACGCCATGGCCAATCCTCCGCAGAAATTTTCACCACTGATGGTCACCACCAGCATCCAGAGCTCCGCCCCCACCAGCGCGTTGACCGAATACAGCAGATTGGTCGCCGCCGCCAGAACCGCCCCGGCCAGCAGAACGCGCACCAAGCCAAAGCGAGGCACCAGAACCCCGCCAACAATGCCCCCCAAAACGGTCATGGCGGCACCGTAGAGTCCACTGATATTGGCCACCTCGGCCCGGGTATAGCCGGTTTCCAGATAGAAGGGCATGGCCATTGAGGCCATGCTGATATCGGTGATGCGGAAAGCGCCGACGATCAGTAGCAACAGCACCGCCTGGGCCCCATAGCGCTGGAGAAAGTCCACAAAAGGACACACCACCGCGCCGATAAACCAGGCAATGGCGTTGCGCACGGGGCGCGCCACATGGGCACTGCGCGCCAGATAGTCCTGCGCCCGCTGCTCCAGAAAGGCGGCATCCGAGTGACGGGCGACCGCCGGCTCGCTGGACAGCAGAACGGTCACCATCCCCACCCCCATGAGCAGCGCCATGATCACGTAGACCCCCGGCCAAGTGGCGAAAGACACCATATGGAGGGCGCCGGCACTGGCCATCAATAACGCCAGCCGATAGCTGAATACGTAGGTGGCGGACATGGCCGCCTGGCGCTCCAGGGACACCGCCTCAATCCGCCAGGCGTCAATCGCCACGTCCTGGGTGGCCGAACCAAACGCGACCACCAACGCAAAAATCGCAATCCACTCCAATTCCCGAACCGGGTCGGTGATCGACATGCCGACCAACCCGCCGGCGATCAGCAGTTGGGCAAAGAGCATCCAACTGCGTCGTCGGCCCAGCCAGCGACCCAGCAGAGGAAGTTGAAACCGGTCCACGACCGGTGCCCAGAATACCTTGACCGAATAGGTGATGCCGATCCAACTGAAAAACCCGATGCTTGCTTTCGTCACCCCCGCTTCGGTCAGCCAGGCCGTCAGCGTGGAAAAAACCAGCATGTAAGGCAGACCCGCCGAGAAGCCCAGAAAGGCCATGGACGCGACCCGTGGGTGCAGATAAATCAGTAGCGAGTCCCGCCAGGAGCGGGACGGGGATTCAGTGGTATCGGTCATGAAGCGCTCGGTTGGTCGCAGTACATTCGATCAGGGACAGCGTTTGGCGACCAGAAACAGCGTCTGGGCAGCCAGTGACGCCAGCTCGTCAATCTCGAAAGTTGGTGAATTGCAGCGGCATATCAACGCCCTCGGCACCGCGCAGCAAGGCCATTACCTGTTGCAGGTCATCGCGCTTCTTGCCGGTAACCCGTAGTTGATCGCCCTGAATCTGGGCCTGCACTTTGAGCTTGCTGTCTTTGATCAGCTTGACCATCCTCTTGCTCAGCTCGGTTTCCAGCCCGGTACGAACGATCACTTCCTGACGCGCCTGCTTGCCGACGGTGGTCGGGTCCTTGATCTCAAGGCAGGCAATATCAATATTGTTCTTCACCATCGTACCCTGCAGAATGTCCAGCATCTGTTGAAGCTGAAAATCCGCTTCGGCCGTCAGCGTCACCACGAAATCCTTGCGCTCGAAGTGGGCATCCACGCCCTTGAAGTCATAGCGGTTCCCCACGACACGATTGGCCTGGTCCACGGTATTGGTCAAGACGTGCTTATCGACCTCGGACACCACATCAAAAGACGGCATAGAACTACCTCACTCTCATCAATTCAGGATCAGGCCAACAGCGTAATCAACGCCAGCACGCAGACCCACAACAACAGGGAACGGGAATACAGTGGCTGGCTGGCGCGGATCATATCCAGGTCCACCGCCGAGTCGGCGGGATCCGGCTCGGCTTTGCCCAAAGCACCCAGCATCTGATCGTACAACAGCACCGACGTTCCCTGACGGGTATCGACAAGGTCTCGCTGGCAACGGAAAAAACAGCTATCGAAATTGCCCGCCATGGCCCAGGTGAACCCCATCACCCGCACCACCGGCCACTCCATCAACCAGAGCCAGCGGTGCACCTGAGCTGACCCGGAGCGCTCCCGGTAGAGCACACTCAGACGGTACATCAACGCGCCCGCCGGGCCCAGGATCAGAAACCAGAAAAGTACCGCGAACATCCGCTCACAACCGCGATAGGCAATGGTTTTGAGAGTCTGGCGATGCATGCTCGCCCAATCCTCGGGGTCGGCGTCTTCCACGGCATTACCCTGAAGGGCCGCCAGGTGCTGGGCGGCACTCACCGAGTCCCCCCGTTCACTGGCCTCCACATACGCCTGCACTTCGGCCGAAAAGTCACCCCGACCCAGGCTGTACAGCAACACCGGGACGGCCATAAAAATCAGCCAGCCTTCGGAGAGGCCTTCGGCCACCGCCCAAGTCAACAACCACAACACCAGGGCCGGAGCCACTACCGCCAGCAATAGTTGGAGCTTCGGCCAGGCGCGGCTGGGGCGCCGCTCCAGCCAGTGCAGATAGCGGTCAAACCACCCGTCTTTTTGCAGAGGCGCGCCAGAGCCCCACCACTGCACCAGGACGAGAACCAGAAAGACACTGAGGAAGGTCATAAGCGTTCCGAGAGCTGTGAGCGAAAGTAGTGCCAGTCGAAGGCCGGTCCCGGATCGGTTTTTCGTCCGGGGGCGATATCCGAATGGCCGGTGATGCGCTCCGGGGTCAGAGCCGGATAGCGGGATAATAACAGACGGGCGACCTCGGCCAAACGCCGATATTGATGCTCGGTGTAGGGAAGGTCATCGCACCCCTCCAGTTCAATGCCGATGCTGAAGTCATTGCACTCGGTGCGCCCGTCAAATTCAGAGGCGCCGGCATGCCACGCACGTCGATCCAGAGGCACGAACTGAACCAGCTCGCCCTCCCGGGTAATGAACAGGTGCGCCGACACCCGAAGATCCCGGATCTGCTCAAAATAGGGGTCACGATTGATGTCGAGCTGATTACAGAAGAAGTCTTCCACGCAGCCAGTCCCAAACTGCCCGGGCGGGAGACTGATATTGTGAACCACCAGCAGGCTGATGGCCTCGCCTGGCGGACGATCATTATGGTTGGGAGACAGACAGCGCCTGGCCGACGTCAGCCAGCCGTCCTGAATGGTTACACTCACGGGCCCCTCCAGTCATTCATCGCGTGAATGATACAGGGGCCGGGAGCCTTTGTCGCTGTTGGTCGGGGTTACCGGGCGCGGGAGCTGCGCAGGTTGCCGATCACCGCCTCGAGCGCGCGATCGAACAACATGCCATCGTCGAGGATTCGCATCCGACCGGATTTGAGCGCCAGTGCGAGTCCCTCACGGGTCTCTTCCGCCACTTTCATGCCGGAGCGGTTGACAAAAATGTATTTGCCAGTGGGCTTGATCATCGCCGCCAGGCGGCAACGGAATACCTGCCCCTGGTCATCCTGGCGCTCGAACCAACTGCCCTGGGTCAGGTTGGACACCAGTGCCATATGTGGGTCCGAGGCCGGCAGCGGCTCATCACCAGCGTCCGTAGACACCTCGGCAGACGGTACGCTTTCCGCTTCCGGCACAGTCTCCTCGACCGGGTCCACGACCTGAAATACGGTTGATTGATCGGGCGTTTCCAACGCCGCCTCCGGCTCCGGCTCCGGCTCCGCCGCTGGGGTTGTATCCGGACGGCTGGTTTCCGCTTCGTCAGTGGCCTTAGCGGGCTCGGCCTGCTCGGGCTCGGTATCCGGCGCCGGTGCCGGTGCCGGCTGGCTCGCCTCGCGCAAACGGGACAGATGCAACTGCTCCAACTGCTTGAACAGCTGATTCATTTCGAACGGATTATAGGCTATGGACTCCAGACCGGCCCGCAACTGCGGCAACAATTCAGGCACCAGTCTGAGCAGTTTCTGACGGTTGTCTCGATCCATGGGGGCTGTGGCGCTCCAGACCAACTGCTCAGCGGACGCCAGAGCCTGCTGCCAGTCTTCACTGTCCGTTCCCTGCTTCAGGCAGATGATAAACAGCACCTTGGACCAGGCTTCATACAGCAGCGTATTGGCCGCCACCGCCAATCTGTGTCCCTGGGTAAGGCGTTTGAGGGCCGCATCGACCTCGGCCCGGGCACGCTCGGCACGGGCCTTGCCATCTTCCGCATCCAGTGTGCGCTGCTCCAGAATTCGAGCCCGGCGTCGCTCTTTTTCCTGATAGGCGCGGAAATCCAGCAGCATTCGATCGAAGATGCCGACATCACTCTCGAAGTCCGCCAGGATTGTCTGAACAACCTGATCCACTTTCTGGTAGAAGGTGTCCTTGCGACGCCCCTCTTCCCCGGAGTCCTGCCAACCCAGCGCGGCCATGGCCAACTCGTTGAGCAGGCGACGGGCGGGATGCCCGCCTTTGCTGAAGAAACTTTTGTCGGCAATTGCCACTTTGATCAGTGGAATCTGCAACCGGCCCAGCAGCGCTTTCATGGGCGAGGCCAGGTTGCGGTCATCGAGAATGAACTCGAACATCATACTGACCAGGTTGATGACATCCTCATCCACCTGATTCAGTGATTGCCGGCGGGTATTTTTGACCAGGCCGCGAACCAGCTGCGGTACATTGACAGCGCCGGCGCCCTGATCCAGGCCGGACCAGTCCTGCTGCTGCGCCTGGGACAGCAAGTGCACCAGATCCTCAGAGCCCAAAGCCTCCTCCGGCCCCCCGGTACTGCCCCCCTGACTGGACAACAGATCCCTTAAGGTATGCAACACCTGACTGGATTCATCCTCCCGCTGGGCACGCTCGGTTCTGGCCGCCTGGGAAGGCCGCTCCGCCGTGGTCCGACGCCGATTCGCAGGGGCCCCAGCTCTCAGGGACGGCAGAATGTTCGCGTCAATCAACTGCTGGTTGAGGCTCTCGTACATTTTGCCGAGCCGTGACACCACCCATTTGTCAAACAGCTTGAACAACACCAGCTTGGCCTTGACGTCAATTTTCAGCGCCTTGGCCGCTTCGGTGAATCCGGTGCAGATGGCGTCCGCACCCAGGGGGTTGTTTTTCTGGTACACCTTCACCGGTACCAGTTGATCCATTCGCAAGGTCAGGTGCTGCACCACCTCGGCGAATTGCTCGTTCGCCTTGTTGACCATGCTCTCGGTCGCCACGAGCTGTTCCAGCTCATCATTCTGAACCAGCGTCAACTCCTCCAGGGATACATCATCCTCACTCCGGCTCCGGGCGTTCTCGCCAGGCTCTAGCAGTGCGGCAAACCCCTGATCCAACTTGAGGAAGAACGCCTGCTCCAGCGCGCGCCGCTGCAGGCGAACCTCACGCATGGAGTCAAAATACAGGTTCTGCTCCTGATTGCTGGTCGCCTGGTCCGCCAGCTCGAACAGCGAATCGTCCGCTTTGTCGAACAGATCCCGCAACAACCCCTGAAGGGTTTGCCGCGCCCGGTCGCGCACACTGTGCATGGCCGCCGGCAGGCGTGCCAGTGGCACGGTCGCCGTCTGACGTCGCTCGGGGTTGAGCGGGACGACATTTTCGCGCTGGGGTTGCACGGGATCGTTCATGGTGATGTTCCTGAGGGTGGTCACTGTCGAGGCTATTTACAGTTACGATGATTAGTATAACGAGGATCAGGACACATCCCAGTGACAAATGATAATATCGAGACGCCTATCACAATTTGAGCTAACAGCTTCTTTTGCTTAGAAAAATTTGGCTGCCAAACGGAAAAAACCGGGCGTTGCGGGTATAAAAAACGTGACATTTTCATGAACACAGAACACCTCATCACAGGACGGCTATGACACAGGAGCCAATGCCCGGCCAACAGGCCGGACGCGGTATGTTGATTGCGGCCTGGGTCATCGGGCTCGCGCTGCTCACTTGGGCGTTCGGCGTCTGGGAAGACCGCAAGGACAACCCCAACCGCTCGATCCAGGGCCAGGTCGTCAATGGCGTTCAGGAGGTCGTATTGCGCCGCAACCGTTCGGGGCACTATGTGGTTCCCGGGCAGATCAACGGCGAGGACGCCACCTTTCTGCTCGATACCGGTGCCACGGACGTGGTCGTCAGCCAGGATCTGGCCGAGCGTGCGGGCCTGCGCGCCGGAGCCCGCCAGTGGGCCATGACCGCCAACGGCCGGATTGAAGTACGCGCCACCCGACTCAAACGTCTGAAACTCGGCTCCATCGAGCTGCAGGATGTCAGCGCCAGTATCAACCCCGCCATGGGAGGAGACCAGGTACTGCTGGGCATGAGCGCCCTCGGGCAGGTAGAATTCCGCCAGCAAGGCGACCGCCTCACTCTGCGTTACCAAGGTGACTGACCCCATGATTGAACTCAACCCCGAGCTGCAACGGGCCATAGAGGCCAATGTCCGTGCCGCGCTGGCCGAGGACATTGGCAGCGGCGACATCAACGCCCTTCTGATCCCCGCCGAGCGGACCGCCCATGCCCGGGTCATCACCCGCGAGGCCGGCTGTTTTTGCGGTCGTCCCTGGGTGGATGAAGTGTTCCGCCAGCTCGGCCCGAGTACGCAGGTGACTTGGCATGTTCAGGACGGGGATACCGTAGAGCCGGACCAATTGCTGTTCGAGTTGACGGGCAACGCCAGAGTATTGCTCACCGGTGAACGCACCGCACTGAACTTCGTGCAGACACTGTCTGGTACCGCCAGTGCCAGTGCCGCCTATGCCCAAAGGGTCAAGGACTCGCCGGTCACCCTGCTCGATACCCGCAAAACCCTGCCCGGCCTGCGTCTGGCGCAGAAATACGCGGTGCGCTGCGGCGGCTGTGCGAATCACCGGGTCGGATTATTCGATGCGTTTCTGATCAAGGAGAACCACATCGCCGCCTGCGGTGGTATTGCCGCGGCGGTCAGCAAAGCGCGGGAAATCGCGCCCGAGACACCCGTGGAAGTGGAGGTGGAGTCGTTGGCGCAACTGGAACAGGCCCTGACGGCCGGTGCCGACATTGTCATGCTCGACAACTTCTCGCCCGAGGACCTGACCGTCGCGGTATCCCGCAACCGCGGCCGGGCCAAACTGGAAGCGTCAGGCAATGTGACCGACGCGACGCTGACCACCCTGGCCAATACCGGCGTGGATTACATCTCCATTGGGGCCCTGACCAAACACTGCAAAGCGCTGGACCTGTCGATGCGATTGTCGGTGGAAGAGGCCTAGCGACCGATCATTCCGGCCCGCACCGGCTGACAGTTATTCCGAACGTTCTGGCTTTTCGTCATTGAGACGCTCTGGCTATTCGTCATGAAGACGCTCTGGCAGCTTGTGCAGCGCATAGACATCAAACCGGCTGCTCTTGCCCTCAATCCGGTGGCCGGGCGCACGCCCGGCCAGATCCGGTGCCTTGCGGGGTCGCTTGACCACCACCCGGTAGCGCGCCTTGGCCAGCGCCGGCGCCAGTAGCTCATCGGCATCGGCATCCGCCCCCACCAGCGTATGGAACGCCCGCATCTCTTTTTTCACATCGGCCGATTTTTGGCGCTCGGGAAACATCGGGTCCAGATAGATGACATCGGGACGCTCAGGATCGTCCTCGGAGAGCGAGCCCAGATAACCTGCACCATCGCCATACTGCAGAGACATGCGCCCGAGAATGTCCATCAGCTCGCCGTCACCGCTCTGCTCGGCGCCCCGCCGGGCGCGCGCCAGACCGTCCGCCAACAGCCGATAGACCACAGGCGAACGCTCCCACAGTTGCACCCTGCAGCCCAGAGAGGCCAGCACAAAAGCATCTCGCCCCAGTCCCGCGGTCAGATCCAGCACACGCGGATAAACGTGGGGCTTCAACCCCACCGCCTTGGCAATCATCTGTCCCTTGCCGCCCCCGAAGCGGCGCCGGTGATCCACCGCGCCGCCCAGGAAGTCCACCTGGACCGGCCCGGGGGCCTTGCGTCCCGTGTGATGCAAGGCCAGACCAGTGTCCGCATATACCAGGGCAAAGGGTGGCTCGGACAGCTGTTCCGGATCGACATTGATCAGCAGGGGGACGTCCAGCTCGCGGGCGGTCGCCGCCGCTTCCGCTCGGGAGTCGGAAGACCGGGCAATAACAACCAGCGGCCAGGTCGCCGAAGAGGTGTTCATGGCAGTCGCTTCATCAGGGCAGAAAACTGGGCAGGACTGTGCCGGAAAAGGCACACATCATCAGATCAATAGGGAGTGCGGAGCGCGTCCCTGCGCCCTTCAGACTCGCTTACTGCATGGGCAGCAATTCAAGCTCAACCCGGCGGTTGGCGGCCCGGCCTTCAGCGGTGCTGTTGCTGGCCACCGGATAGCGCGGACCATAGCCGTACGCCTGGATACGACCGGCCGCCACATCACGGCGGATCAGATAATCGCGCACGCTGGCGGCGCGCTGCTCACTCAAGGTCTGGTTGAGCTGATCACCACCGGTGGAATCGGTGTGACCACTGACCTTGATCGCCGTCTGATCGAACTCGGCCAGTACTTTGGCGACCGAATCCAGCACGCTGTAGAAGTCCGAGCGGATCTCGTAACGACCCGTGGCAAAGGTGATGTTACCGGGCATGATCAGGTACAGACGATCACCTTCACGACGAACCTGCACACCGGAACCCTGAAGCTCTTCGCGCAGCTTGGCTTCCTGACGGTCCATATAGTTACCAACCCCACCGCCGATCGCCGCACCGGCCGCCGCGCCGGTCAAGGCGCCTTTCTTGCGATCGCTCTTGCTGGAAGAGGCCGCACCGATAATGGCACCCGCTACGGCACCAATGCCGGCCCCTTTGGCGGTATTACTGGTTTTTTGCTCCCCGGTGTAGGGATCGGTTGTAGTACAAGCTGCGAGAGTGAAGATTGCACACAAAGCCAGCAAACGTTTCATTGCTATTCCTCTATCGATAAATTCCAAAGCGTATAAGTCTACCCTGTGGGGAGACTCAGACCGACGGGAACCCGGTAGCTTTTCCCGCCTCCAGCTGCCATCATTGATTGCAGTTCAGGTTTCGACACTATAGGCAGAGCCATGGTTCACAGCAACAGTCTAGCGCACACTTTTCGCATTTGGATGATTTCCGTGACAGCCGCGACATTAACCGCCTGCTCCGGTTACACGGTAAGCGTCAACGACAACCCGGTGTATGAGCCACCGACGCTGTTTACCGACTTTCGCATTCCCGATCCCGCGCTTCATGATTGTGTACAGCAGACCATTGAAGACCGACAGGTCACCGAGGCGACACAGCTGACGCAACTCAACTGCAGCAGCGCCGGCATCCGGTCGCTGGTGGGGCTGTCGACCTTCACGGCCCTGCGGGCCATCAGTCTGAATGACAACCGGCTCGAGGAGATTGACACTCTGCGATCGCTGTCGAGACTGGAAACCCTGTTTTTGAAAGACAATCAGATCAAATCGGCCGAGCCACTGCTCTCGCTCTTGCGTCTCAAGGAGGTGGACCTGCGGGGAAATGTGGCGCTCGGTTGCGGAGATGCCCGGCAGTTGGCCGACAATGTGGAAGGGAAAGTCCGCCTGCCCGACCACTGTACCGAGGCGCGTTAACGGGCTGAACAGTCGGAGGGATTCAGTTGCCGGTGTCGAACATCAGGCCCACGGTGTTGCGCAACTGATGCATCACCCGCATCTGCACCGGCTCATCATTGATCGGCCCCACCATTTTGCGAAACCGGACCATCACCAGGGTTCCCACCGGTGGTTTGGGTTGGTTTTCAATCAATACCCGCGCCCCACCATCGGAAATATCCTGGGTAAAGCCCACAATAGTGCCGAAGCTGGGGTGGGTCATCTCCACGCGTATGCTGGCGGAGGTCCGCTCATATTGCCGACGATCAATCACGGTGAGCTCCTTTTCCTGTCAATGCCGAGGTGGGCGACCACCCCGAACCTCCCCCGGTTGCGCCGTCGCCAATCGCCGGAGGTTCTCGGTGGGCGCAGGGCGCGAGCCATTATGCCCAAATAATCAATTATTCTGTTGTACGGCTTTCTTTCAGAATAAGCAAGCCCCAGTAAAAACGCCAGCGAAACCGGTTCGCTGGCGTTTTTGAGGGCTCACCAGCCGCTGTTGCCAGCGGCCCGTGAATCGGTCTTCGTTTAGATCAGGTTCTTACGAAGCACCGAGAGCATTTCCCGGGTTTTCCGCGCCGACATCCGCTCCCCATAGGCCGTGCGCAGACGCACGTGATAGAGGCCATCCGACTGCTCGGTAAAGATCAACAGATGCCCCGGAGCCTTGGGCGCCCGCTCCCGGGCGGCCTCCGCCTGCGCCGGCATGGTCAGCAGGTTGTCCGGTAAGACGTCCCGCAACTCGGCCAGGCTGTAAGGCGTTTCGGGCGGCTGGGGGTTCTCCTCCGCACCGAACAGACGGGCCAGCCAGCCCGGCGGGCTCTCCGGCGGCTCACGATACCCCAGATAGAACACGCCCGAGGCCGGATCGCTGTCGTAAATGGTAAAGCCTTCCTGTTGGGCCGAGTGGGTCAAGGTGGCCAGCGCCCGACTGCGGGCCAACTCCAGCTCGAGCACCGGTTCGCTATCAACACTGACGATGCGGGCTTTTACCGCGCCACCGATATTCTGGGCAATCAGGGAAGTGCCACCGGCCGCGCCGAGCTCTTCGGCGGCCAGGGTGGCGGCCAGCTCGTCAACCATCCAGGTTTCACGCTCCTTGCTGCTGGACGATGCCGGCCACTGGCTGAGCTGCGCCTGAGTGGCCCCCTCGCGATCCAGGCTCATGTGCAGCACGTGAATCTCACTGGTATCCGGCTGAACCCCACGATCAATTCGAATGCGATAGCGGTCGATACGATCCGGGTCATCTTTGAACGACAACCAACTGGTTTCCATCAGACCCAGGTCGGTATCCGTGGACGCCACCTGCAGGTTGTTGTCCGCCAGAAAGGCCCGAATCCGGGGCCAGAGTTCCGCCGGGTCGACGTTGACCAGAATCCAGCGGTCGTCATCCAGACGCTGGATTTTTACCCGTTCCACCAACGCCGTTGCCGACAGGGCCTCCGGGCGAGGAGCCTCAAACTCCTCGGTGTCCTGTGCATAGGCGACATCTTCCTGGGTCAATTCCGGGACCTGATAGAGCTGCCCGGTCGCATCTGAATTGAGATGGCCCGGTACCTCCAACGGCTTCAGACTGGCCGCCTTCAGGTAGTCATCCTCACGATTCCGGAAATAGCCCTCTTCCCCAAACAGGGCACTACAGCCGGACAGCGTGAAGCTGAACCCGACCAACAACCAATACACAATGCGCATAAAATTCCAGACTCTCCAGTGAGTTGTGCGAACCTCTGTTATCTATATTTGGACACCACTTAAACCAGGCCCGCCTCCCGGAGCGCCTCGGTGACCTGCTCGTGGAACCGCTCGGACAACGGCGTCATGGGCAAGCGGATGCCGGACTGAATCCGTCCCATCTTCATCAGCGCCCACTTCACCGGAATCGGGTTGGCTTCCACGAACATGGCCTGGTGCAGCGGCATCAGCCGTTCGTTCAATGCCCGGGCTTCGTCGGCCCGGCCGGCAATGGCCAGCGCGCAGAGTTCCGCAATGGCCTGGGGTACGACATTCGCTGTGACAGAAATATCCCCTTTGCCACCCAAAAGCATCAATTCCACGGCGGTCGCATCGTCACCGGAGATGATGATGAAGTCCTCCGGCGACTGCTCAATCAGGGTTTTGGCCCGCACCATATCCCCCGTGGCTTCCTTGATGCCCTTGATATTGGGGATGGTGGCCAGCCGCAATACCGTCTCCGGCAACATATCCACCCCGGTGCGGCCCGGCACGTTGTACAGGTACTGGGGGATATCCACCGCCTCGGCGATGGTTTTGTGGAACAGGTACAGACCTTCCTGGGTCGGCTTGTTGTAATAAGGCGTGACCAACAGGCAGGCATCGGCCCCGGCGGCCTTGGCGCCGTGGGTCAGCTCCAGCGCTTCGGTCAGGGAGTTGGCGCCGGTTCCGGCAATGACCGGAATCCGCCCGGCCACCTGCTCCACCACCGCTTTGATGACCGCCAGGTGCTCGTCGATATCCAGCGTGGCCGACTCACCCGTGGTGCCCACCGCCACCAGCGCATTGGTGCCCTGTTCCAGGTGCCAGTCCACCAATTTGCGCAGGGCGGGCCAGTCCAGGGAATTGTCGGGGGTCATGGGAGTGACCAGGGCGACCATGCTGCCTTGTATCATGCGCGGGAGCTCCAATAGCTTGACTGTAATGAGTAGGTTCTGACTTCATCGCCTGCCGAGGGTTCGCACGGAGCGCCGGTTACCGTGGCATGGGCGGGAAATACAAAGGCGCAATGGTACTGAGGGGCGCCCCACGACACAAGCGGCGCGCCCGGATTCCGGCCCTTTCCGGGGTCATTTCCGGAAATCGAGCATCCGCTGCAGCGGAATCATGGCCTTGCGGGCCAATTCCGGGTCCACATGAATCTCGTTATCGTCCCGTTCGAAGACACTCGCCAGGTTTTCCAGTACGTTCATCGCCATCCAGGGGCAGTTGGCACAACTGCGACAGGTCGCGCCGCTGCCGGCGGTGGGCGCCACATGGAACGTCTTATCCGGACACAGTTGCTGCATCTTGTAAAAAATGCCCTGGTCCGTCGCCACGATGAACGCCTGATTGGGCAGCTCCTGGGCGGCCTTGATCAGTTGCGAAGTGGACCCCACCACATCCGCCAGCGCCACCACCGGCTCCGGCGACTCCGGGTGTACGAGCACCGCCGCCTCGGGATAGAGTGCCTTGAGGTCTTCCAGGCCACGGGCCTTGAACTCTTCATGCACAATGCAGGCTCCATCCCAGAGCAAGACGTCGGCCCCGGTCTCGCGCTGCACGTAGTCGCCCAGATGCTTGTCCGGCGCCCAGAGAATCTTCTCGCCCTTCTGGTCGAGATAGTCGACCACATCCTTCGCGATACTGGAGGTCACCACCCAGTCAGCCCGGGCTTTCACCGCCGCCGAGGTGTTGGCGTACACCACCACGGTGCGATCCGGGTGCTGATCACAGAATTCGGAAAACTGATCGGCGGGACAGCCCAGATCCAGGGAGCAGGTGGCTTCCAACGTGGGCATGAGCACACGCTTTTCCGGAGTGAGGATTTTGGCGGTTTCGCCCATGAACTTCACTCCGGCCACAATCAGGGTCTGGGCGGGATGCTCTTTGCCGAACCGGGCCATTTCCAGGGAGTCGGCCACGCAGCCCCCGGTCTCTTCGGCGAGCGCCTGAATCATGGGGTCGGTGTAGTAGTGGGCCACCAGCACGGCGTTGTGTTCCTGTAACAACGCTTTAATACGCTCGCGGTATGCTTCTTCCTGTTCGGGGGTATACCGGGGGGCACTCCAGGCGCGGTCCAGGTGTTCCCGAACCAGCTCTTCCGGGGTTTTCCGGGCGGTTTCGGTCACGATTACGTTGTCCGCGGTCATAGAATCACCTCACAAGTCCCCCTACAGCGGGTTGGGGCGACATAATACCACAGGGAAGAAAAGTGCCCCAAAGCTACTTCTTTTGACACCCTTCCGCCCTCTGCATTCCTTTATTCCAAGTGCTTCGAATCCGAGGGCTGCGGGAAGGTAGGGGGCTTCGGGACACGCCGTGAACCCATCCCTGGGGGCTCATCACCCGCCGTCCAGGCGGGTGACGGTCCCGAAGCCCCCTACCTTCTCTCCGCTGTGCCAGATTACAGTTTCGGGAAATAGCACCTTTGGCTAATACTCCGCAGCAAAGAACGGCACGAGTTCTAGATTTCTCTCCGATGGCTTTGTCGGAGCGTTCTTGGACAATAACGAATTTCGTATTTATGGAGTCAGGATACCAGGCATAAAAGGTTGCTATTTCCACGGAGGCACGGGGTGGGGTATACCAGTTGTAGACTCTCGGAGGCATGGATGCCGACGAGAAGCCCCCATGGATGGGTTCACGGCGGGTCTACAACTGGTATACCCCACCCCGGGCCGGACGACATGCTACTGAAGAACCAAAAAATTAAACGTCGAAGGGGAGAAAATGGTGGGTCGTGCTGGATTCGAACCAGCGACCAATTGGTTAAAAGCCAACTGCTCTACCAACTGAGCTAACGACCCAAAACTGGCGAGATGATGCCTGGCGGCATCCGGATTTTCGAAGATGGTGGGTCGTGCTGGATTCGAACCAGCGACCAATTGGTTAAAAGCCAACTGCTCTACCAACTGAGCTAACGACCCAAAGAGGCGCGTATGATAAAGATTCGGACAAAAAAAACAAGCGCTTTTGAAAGAAAAAGGCAAAAAAACGCCAAACAAACCAACAGCTTAACCCGGCTTCCCGGCTTACTCCGCCCGGTAGCGGGTCGGATCCGGAACCCCGGCCTCCTCAAACCCGGCGCGCCGCAACCGGCAACTGTCGCAGCGCCCGCAGGCTTCGCCGGCCTCGTTGGCCTGATAACAGGACACCGTCAGCGCGTAATCCACACCCAATGCCTGGCCCTGGCGGATGATCTCGCCCTTTGACCAGCGCATCAACGGTGCCCGGATATGCAGCTTCTGCCCTTCCACGCCGGACCTGGTGGCCAGGTTCGCCATGGTTTCGTAAGCCGCTACGTACTCCGGTCGGCAGTCCGGGTAACCCGAATAATCCACCGCATTGACGCCAATAAAGATGTCATTGGCGCCCAGCACCTCGGCCCAGCCGAGCGCAATGGACAGGAAGATGGTGTTGCGCGCGGGCACATAAGTGACCGGGATGCCCTCTCCCTCGGCTTCCGGCACCGCGATGGACTCGTCGGTCAGCGCGGAGCCGCCGATGCTCTGCAGATCCAGCCGGACCACTTTATGCTCCAGGCTACCCAGAGCGTGCGCGGTACGCTCGGCGGCGAGCAGTTCGGCCCGGTGACGCTGGCCATAGTCGAAGCTGATGGTGTAACAGTCGTAGCCCTCGCTGCGGGCGATGGCCAGTGCCGTGGTGGAGTCGAGGCCACCGGAGACCAGAATGACCGCTTTCGGGTTCGCCATGATGGCTGCTCCTCAATCAGTACCCCGGGGCGTCGCCCCAGAGCAGCTTGTGAATCTGGATCTGGAAACGCACCGGCAGGTTGTCCTCGACAATCCAGTCGGCCAACTGGCGCGGTTCGAGCTGCCCGAAGCTCGGGGAGAACAGGACATCATCGACCCGCTCGGCCAGGCGGTACTCATCCAGCTTGAACTTGGCCCATTCATAATCGCCCCGGCTACACAGCACGAACTTCACCTGGTCGTGGGGCTGCAGCAGGGGGATGTTCTCCCAGCGGTTTTTGTCGAGCTCCCCGGAGTCCGGCGTTTTCAGATCCATCACCCGACTGACCCTCGTGTCCACCTCATCCAGCGGCATGGCGCCACTGGTTTCCAGGGATACCGAGTAACCGGCATCACACAGCTGTGTGAGCAGCGGCAGGCAGTTCGGCTGGGCCAGGGGCTCACCGCCGGTCACACAGACGTATTGGGGCCGGTAACCGGCCACCTGTTCCAGGATGCTTGCCAGGCTCAGGCGCTCGCCGCCGTGAAAGGCGTACTCGGAATCGCAGTACTGACAGCGCAGGGGGCAACCGGTCAGGCGCACAAACACCGTCGGGCGCCCCAGGGTCCGGGCCTCGCCCTGCAGGGAGTAAAAGATTTCGGTAATGCGGAGACTGTCGTCGGTCATGAACTTCCGGGCCGGTGGCGCTGACGGGGGCTTTAACAGCGGGCAGTTTACCCAAAGGCCGCTACAGATGCGAGCCCGCCGGGTTTGCCGCCCCGGCGGCAGGCTGGTATTCTTGTTGATTGGCCCGATTTTCCTGCCGCGAGTGTTATGAAACCCACCAAGACCAAACGTGAAATCCGCGCCGAGCTCGACCAACAGCTGGAAGAGTATTTGCGCTCCGGCGGCAAGGTGAAGGAAGTGCCGCGCGGCCTGAGTGGTCGCATCGATCCGAAAGGGCCGCTCACCCCGCTGTTCACACCCCGCGCCAGCGAAAACCCCCTCGCCGGACGGACGCCGATGACCGAAGTGGTCGCCGCGGTGGAATCCCGCAAGCATCCCATCCCCGCGCCCAAGCGTCCCAAACCCAAGCGCCCCCGAAAGAAAGTGATTCTGGACGATTTCGGGCAGCCGGTCCGCTGGGAATGGGTCGAAGACTGACCTATCTACCCCTCATACGCGCGTCCCACTTCCCACCTTGCGGCTTTCAGGTCCCACTTTGCGCCCATCTCTTGTCACTCTGACCATCTGCCGTAACAATTGCCCGACGGAAACCGATCCGGTCATGCCATAACAAGAGAGATACCGAATGAATACAAAAGCGCTTCTGCTGCTGAGCGGCCTTCTGGCGTTGAGCGCCTGCGGTCCAACCGACACTACCGAGCCATCCACCGACACCCGAGCCGTCCCCGCGACCCTCAAACAGGACGAGCGCGGCCACTACTCGATTTATCGGGAAGGTGAACCCTATTTCATCAAAGGTGCGGGCGGCACCAGTCGCCTGGAGCAGTTGGCCGAGGCGGGTGCCAACTCGGTACGCACCTGGGACACCGATAACGCCGAACGCATTCTCGACGAAGCCCAGGCCCACGGCCTGACGGTCATGCTGGGGCTGCGCATGGGCAAAGAACGCCACGGCTTTGATTACAGTGACGAAGAGGCGGTGAAAGCACAGAAAGCGCAAATCCGGGAGCAGGTACTGCGCTACAAAGACCACCCCGCCCTGCTCACCTGGGGCATCGGCAACGAGCTGGACCTGTTCTACACCGACACCAACGTCTGGTACGCGGTGGAAGACATCGCCCGGATGATTCGGGAGCTGGACCCCCACCACCTGATCACCACCGTGACCGCCGGCATTGATCAGGAAAAGTCCGACCTGATCCAGGAGCGGGTACCCAGCATTGATTACCTGAGCATCAACACCTACGGCGAACTCGACACCCTGCCCCAGAAGGTACGGGACGTCGGCTGGCCGGGCGCCTACGCCGTCACCGAATGGGGCCCCACCGGGCACTGGGAAATTGCCAACACCGCCTGGGGTGTCCCCATCGAGCAGACCAGCACCGAAAAGGCTGCCGCCTACCGGCAGCGCTATGAATCCGCCATTCTCGCTGACGAGGAAAAAGGGCTGGGCTCCTACGCCTTCCTGTGGGGGCAAAAACAGGAAACCACACCCACCTGGTACGGCCTGTTCCTGGAGTCCGGCCACGCCACCGAAGTGGTCGATACCATGCACCACCTGTGGAGCGGCGAATGGCCCGAACACCGCGCGCCGAGCATCCAGTCCTTTCGGATCGACGATCAGACGGCGTATGACAGCATTTACCTTCAGCCGGGTGAAACCTACGAGGTCACCCTGGAGGCCACGCATCCGGACAACGAACCCTTCAGCATCCGTTGGGAGCTCCTGCCGGAGAGCACCGACATCAAATCCGGTGGCGACCGGGAGGACCGGCCGGAGAGCGTTCCGGGCCTGATCGTGGAAGACCAGGGCAACGGCACCATGCGTTTCACTGCCCCGGACACACGTGGTCCCTACCGGCTGTTCGCCTACGTGACCACGGAGCACAACCGGGCCGCGGCCGCCAACGTGCCCTTCTTTGTCGGTAGCGCCGAAGACCACGCAACCGAATAAAACCCGCAGACCTGTCCGGCCACAAGCCCCTGTGGCCGGACCTTGCCAGCACGTTAAGAGCTTGTTGTGCCTCGCTTACTGGCAATAAACAGCCCCACGCCACCCAGGATGGCAATAGAACACACAGCCAACCTCAGCGTCACCGGCTCCGATAAAACGATCACGCCGCCGACCGCCGCCAGGGCCGGCACACTCAGCTGGATCGTGGCCGCCGTCGTGGCCCTTAGATGGGGCAGCGCCATATACCAGATCGCATACCCCAGGCCAGAGGCCAACGCCCCCGACGCCACCGCGTAAAGCGCCCCAAGGGGCGCGATCTCCACGCTTGAGTAAAACAACACACTCAGTACCACGGCCATCGGCACCGCACGAATGAAGTTTCCCGCCGTTTCATGGGTCGGATCACCGAGGCCGCGCCCGCGCAGGGAATACACACCCCAAGCGACACCAGCCCCGAGCATCAATAGCGCCCCTGACAGCGGCGGCGCCTCTACCCCCGGCAACAGCAACGCCACCAGACCAGCCACCGCCGCCAGGACACCGAGGATCTGAAGGCCATTAAGACGCTCGCCAGACCAGATTCCAACACCGATCATGGTGGCCTGCACTGCACCGAACAACACTAACGCGCCCGTGGCGGCGGACAGATCAAGGTAGGCAAATGAGAAGCCCGCCGCGTAGGCAAACAGCGCAAACGCCGACAGCCAGCTTCCCCCAACAGTACGCGGCTTACGCCGATAGCTCACCAAGGCAGCAAGGGTGGCCGCCCCCGATACAAGGCGAATGGTTGTGAAACTGGCGGCATCAATTTCACCGGAGGCCAGGGCAACCCGGCAGAGCAGGGAATTGCCGGCGAAGGCCACCATGGCGAGCAGGGAGATGAAGAAGAGTCGAGTGTTGGGCATAGAGCACGATTACCGGCAGTCAACCTGTGTGGATCAAGGTTACCACCAAAACGTTGCAGCACCTCGCGTAAGGGGCTGGCCTGGAGCGTCAACCGTCATCCTGTCTGGATTGACGCAGCTGCCATGTGTACCTATACTAAAAAATATACACATTGCGAAGGTTAAAATCATGCGGACCAATATTGAAATTGACGACAAACTGATGAGCGATGCGCTTAAAGTCACGGGCTTGAAAACCAAGAAAGAGGCCGTAGAGCAAGGACTTAAGGCCTTGATTAAACTGAAAAAACAGGAGGGCATCAAGCGCTTCAGAGGCAAGCTGGAGTGGTCGGGCGACCTGGACGACATGAGGCACGCTTCGTGATCCTTGTGGATTCCAGCGTCTGGATTGACTACTTCATCGGTAACGACTCCGCAGAAGCCGATTTTCTCGACCGCACGTTGGGCAATCGTGCCGTTGCCATTGGCGACTTGATACTCACGGAAATACTTCAAGGGTTTCGGCACGAAAAGGACTATAAAGTTGCCAAGAATCTGCTGGAAGAACTTACGGTATTTGAGCTTCTCGGGAAAAAGATGGCGATAAAGAGCGCGGATAATTTCCGAAAGCTCCGCAAGAAAGGTATAACGATACGGAAAACCGCGGACGTCATCATTGCTTCGTACTGTATTGAGCACAACCTCCCTTTATTGTTCTCAGATAAAGATTTCCTACCTTTCGTAGAGCACTTGGGCTTGCGCAACGCGGCACACACATAACTTGTAGTAGTCGAGGCTAAGGAATACGACTGTAAGCATTTTCTATTTCAAGAATCATACGGCCATATTTTCTTAACACCTCATCACTTGTACACTGGAACTGCAATCCAAATTTTTTCAAATGAATCAAGTAAGATCTGTACCCGGCCAACTTGTTTCTAGCCTGCACTCTTGCCATATATTCTCGCCTTTTGGAGGATAATGTTTTCCCCGGAAACTTCGTCTCAATTTTGTATCCAAACACTTTTTTCAAAGAAGAATGACAAGCAGCGGGAGACCTATTAACTAAATATACAAACTTACATATCACATCTAACTTTTTCTTTGAAACTCTAATTTCGCTAGGTTTGCTATCAAAAACTGTATGCCCTCCATACTGAAGAACATAACCATTTATAGAAATCGTGTTCTTTGCCTTTATTGTTTTACTACTGTTTATCTTCAATCCACCGACTGACAAAAGAACTCTCAACTCCTTTTCAAAAAAATCAGAGAATATAACATTATCGCCCATAGCGGATGAAAAAAGCATGTCATCCGCATATCTCGTATAGCGAATATTTCGCTGAGAGCAAAACTTCTGAATCAAAATGTCGATTTGCCTAAAATAAATATTGCTAATCGCTGGGGACGTTTTAAACCCAACAGGAAGTATACGTCTACCAGCGACATTTCTATCATTCGCCCCTTCTGGAACCCTATAAGTTACAATCTCTATAACAGCATCAAGCAAAGTTTGTTTACTTGACTTTTCCACATAGTCATCTGAGAAGTAGGAAGACAAGACCTCCCTTAACCGATCTATACAAATACTATGAAAAAAATTTCTAATATCGAAACGCGCAAAATTATAGCTCCCAAGATGGGGCTCCAGAAAGTTTAGATAACAGAAGTTCTTCCTGAACGCCTTAGCAGCATCATTCAGCTCCACTCTAGATAAAAATTTATCATAAAGAATTGACTGTAGCTTATGCTTATAAGAAAGGGGTGACAATGAAAAAAAAGAACCTTTTAAGGATGGAATTTCAACAACTTCGAGCTCAGACGTAGGGCCCAACCCCAAATCAGGGCCCTTCCCTCCGGAACGAATTATGATGTCAAAAAATTTTTTAGGTCCGACAGGCTTCATAAATTAGTAGTTGCTTCGGTCGTGATACAATGAACAGCTCCACACGGAAGTGTAACGTTGAGCACATGTTGACTGCAACGATGCGAGCAGAGTCAAGCAGTTCCTGGGGCTAGTTGCGACCAGCGCAAACCCAAGGGCCCCCAATGGCTATCACGACCGAAGCGACCTCAAAATATCATAAAAATCTTTAAAATAAAACCGAAATTTATCATAAAACTCAGACTTATCTTTAGTCCTTTCTAACAGAGAACTTATTGAGTAATCCAAAAATAACGTTACCCAACCTCCAGTTTTCTGAAGCATAAAAGATAAAGGAGAGAGTACATTTTTAAGCTCATCAAACTTGTCTCGAAAATCTTTAGCTACAAATGATCCATACGAAGAACTCTTTAAAGAGATAAGAGACTCAGACTTACCGCCAACCAATAACCGTAATGCTGTTGCACACTCTTTTCTAGTCTCAAAAGACTTACACAGATTAACCACCAAAATAATGTACTGTCTTTTGATAAACTTGGTGAATTCGTCATCCTCAACTAACTCCCCATCCCCACCAAAAGCAATATTAAAAACTTTAACAATCGATTGGACACCCTCTTTATGATATATTTTTCTTGCTGGAATAATCCTATTTTTTCTAGGGACAAAATTAGAACTCACATGAAATTTTAACCAACCAAGAAGAAGTCGCAAAGAATATTCAGACACAAGAATATGCTCCACTGTTGTCCTAGTAAACTTAAATCTACAAGAATCAGTGAAAAATTTATTTGTTCTGTTCAGCATTTCGTCATAACTTGATCCCGAAACTGAATCAACTACCAGACCGTTACTCCCGAACTTAACCTCTCCGCCAGAGAAATCCCTCTTCAACCCTGATAAATCGATGTTTCTACCGTATTCTTCAGAGCCATAATACGAATACATATATTTTTTCTCAAGAGCCTTTAAGTCCGCCACCTCATTCCGAAAATTTATTTTTTTGTTCTTGCAATCAAAACTGAATATTTTATCCAGATCATACAACACTAAAAACGGAACTGAAGCGCTAGAATAGCTCGGGTTTAGAGCACCCAATGTTACCGAATTAAACTTGTATACATCTATATTGGCACAAAAAGGAAATACCTTTTTTAGCATCAAATTGCTAAATATTTCAATCTCCGTCTCTCCCTCAACAAAAAGTATAAACTTAGAGAAAAATAATCTTGCCTCATTATCGCTAAATATATTAACGAACCTTCTGTCAGAATACCTGGAGACCATTTCCTTAGACCTTGTACATCCAGAACCACTCTTCCAAAAATGAAAAACTTTCTGATCATCCTTGAATAGAACTATTACTTTCTTAATTATATTTGGAGAGTGTGTAGCAAAAAAAATTGTCGGATACGGAGTAGCGTATCTTCCCAACTCCCTATCGACTTTTGTTTTTTTAAACTTGTAATATACCTTAGATAAATTCTCGATCAACTCTTCATTTAATTTTGGATGAAGTCCGATTTCAGGCTCATCAATAAATACGACTGGATTAACATAATCCCTTCTTGTTAGAGAAATAATTAAATCAAGAAAAAGGTAAATATAGCCATATGAGTTCGTCCCATCAGATTGCATATTCAACGGCATTCCATCTATGATGAACTCCTGCCCATCAAGACCAGCCTTTACAAAGTTCAATAATTTCTCTCGATAATCGTAGCTTGATGTATTAACCGATGATTGTATTATTTGGATGTATTCCTTATATGCGCCACTCTTGCTAGAGAGCATATTATCAAAAAAATCTCTTATTTCTTCTAGATTAACTTTCTCAGTTCCAAAAGATCTGAGCCTGCTAACCACGTACCACAAATCATCCCAGTTGTGGAGACTCATGTGTCTCGAGGAGACATAAAAAAAAGGAAATAGATAGTATATTATCTTCCTAAGTTGATCATTTTTTATAGACCATACGACAGATCTATTAGAACTAACTTTTAAAGTTAGTTCTAATTGGTGATCCAACGATACACCTCTTGCCACCAACAAAGGGTCTTCATCTCTTAAAACGTTATATATATGCCTGAAAAACTTGTTTTCTCTATTCTTTTCCGCAGTAACGATTCTTGCAATTCTTTCTAAATCAAACTTTAGAGAAACTTCCCCAAAAGAACTGTAGTTAGAATTAAGAGAGGGAGGAGGATGCATCTCGCCCCCTAAGCACTGATAGAAAAATGTTAATAGTTTCAAAAAATTTGACTTACCAACATTATTTTCACCAACAATGCAATTAATGTCACTGAGTCTTCGTATCGTTACATGCTCAAACGACAAAAGATTTTTGACTTCAACAGAGACTAAAGACATCTTAAGCCCTTAAATTATTATTTAACATCCTGGAAACATTCAGCTCGCCCTGCTGCAAAGCAGCAGGGCTTATGCTTATTATACTAGCTCGTATCGGTCCATAATATCCCGAACCAGCCCGCTGCGCACAATATCGGCTCGTTCGAATTGATGGATATACACATTGGGTAGATCACCGAGCCGGTTCACGGCATCCGCCAGGCCGTTGTGTCCGCGAATATCGCTTTGTTCGATATCCCCGTTGATGACCACTTTGCAGCCTTCGCCGATGCGGGTCAGGAACATCTTCATCTGTGCGGGTGAGGTGTTCTGGGCTTCATCGAGAATGACGAAGGTTCGGTTGTTGAAGGTTTTACCGCGCATAAACGCGAGGGGCGCGGCGACGATTCGACCGTGGCGCAGGCAGTAGTCTACGGTACCGGCGCCGAGTCGTTCGGCGAGGATTTCGCGAAACGCGTCGATGTAAACCGAGAACTTTTCATCCAGGGCGCCGGGCAGGAAGCCCAGTTGTTCCCCCGCTTCCACGGCGGGCCGCGTGAGGATGATCCGCTCAATTCGCCCGGACTCCAGCGCTTCGGCGGCAATGGCACCGGCGCAGTAGCTCTTGCCCGTACCGGCGGGGCCGATACCGAAGGTCAGATGGTAGCGCTGGATAGCGTCGATGTAGTCTTGCTGGGCGGTGGTGTAGGCGGTGAGGGGTTTGTTGGCGCGGGGTGGAGCGTAAGCGGTCTGCAGTTGTCGGGAGGCATTGATTTCGACGATGTTGCCGTTGGGGGGTGCCCGGTGTCGGCCGCGGTCGTCTTGGTGGAACCGCTCTTCAGCGGCGTGGTTCTGATGTCTTTTGCGCTTCGCGTGAGATCGTTTCGCCATGGATAAATCCCCATCAGGTTCCAGGTGAACAGGGACAACTCGGGCTGGCAACGCTACGGATGGCCAAGGGCCCGGCCCTGTAAGACTCAAAAGGTAACGCGATTTTCGGGGTGACAGAGGCGCCCCGACATGTTCTGTTGGCAGGCTCCTCCTCTTGGCAGGTGGGTGACAAACGCACTGGTGAATCAGCGCTTACCAAAAATAGTAGGTGCTTTTTATCGAAGGGTCAATGCTTTTGATGCAGCGAACCGGAAAAGACAAAGCGGGAGGGGGATTTTGCCGGGCGCGTCGGGCGCCCGGCAAAAGGGTTTTACATGGATGACACGATGGAGATCATAACGCCCGCGGCCACGGCGGAACCGATCACCCCGGCGACGTTCGGCCCCATGGCGTGCATGAGCAGGTAGTTGTGAGGATCGGACTCGAGCCCGATTTTGTTGGACACCCGCGCAGCCATGGGCACGGCGGATACACCGGCGGAACCGATCAGCGGGTTGATCTTGTGGCGGACAAACAGGTTCATGAACTTGGCCACCAGAACCCCCATTGCCGTACCGATGGCAAAGGCAACGATACCCAGCAGCAGGATGCCCAGCGTTTTGGTATCCAGGAAGGCGGAAGCGGCCAGTTTGGAGCCCACGGCCAGGCCCAGGAAAATGGTGGTGATGTTGATCAGGGCATTCTGGGCGGTATCGCTCAGACGCTCCACCACGCCACATTCGCGCATCAGGTTACCGAAGCAGAACATACCCAGCAGCGGCGCGGCCGAGGGCAGGAACAGGGCCACGAGAATCAGCAGAATCACCGGGAAGGCAATCTTCTCCAGACGGCTGACCGGGCGCAGTTGCTCCATTTTGATCTTCCGCTCGGACTCGCTGGTCAGCGCGCGCATGATCGGCGGCTGGATCAGGGGCACCAGTGCCATGTAGGAGTAGGCCGCGACGGCAATGGCACCCAGCAGATCCGGCGCCAGGATGCTGGACACATAGATGGCCGTCGGACCGTCCGCGCCACCGATGATCCCGATCGCGGCGGCATCGGCAATGGAGAAATCCATCAGGCCCATGACCGACAGGCCCACCGCGCCCATTACGGTGGCAAAAATGCCGAACTGGGCGGCGGCGCCGAGGAACAGGGTCTTTGGATTGGCCAGTAGCGGACCGAAGTCGGTCATGGCCCCCACGCCCATAAAGATGACCAGCGGCGCAACACCCGAACCAATCGCCACTTCATAGAAGTTGTAGATCATGCCGTTGGTGTAGCCGTAATCCAGGGCCACCTTGTGCGCGGCCGCCAGCTCGGAAGCCGAGGCGGTTTTGTACAGCGCGAGCAGTTCTTCCGCCGAGGTGCTGGCGGCGACGCCAAAGACTTCGGCCAGATCCGCGAGCACTTTCACGCCGCCCACATCAATGGCCTGCTGGGTGGCCGACATGGCGAGCCCCGCACCGGGGATGTTGGCCATGATGCAGCCAAAGCCGATCGGCACCAGCAGCAGCGGCTCAAATCCTTTGCGGATGGCCAGGAAAAGCAGCAAGAGCCCCACCAGAATCATGGTGAAGGTGCCCCACTCCATCTGGTAAATGCCCGATTCCTGCCACAATCGAATAAAGTTCTGCATAAAACGTTCTCAACAGTGTTGCTGGAAGTAGTGGTCCAGGCGGTTCGCGATTACGCCAGATCCAGAAGCGGATCGCCGGATGTCACCGCGTCTCCGGCCTGCACATGCACACTGGTCACAGTGCCGGTACGGGGAGCGGCCACTTCGGATTCCATCTTCATGGCTTCCAGAATCAGCAGGGTATCGCCCTCTTCCACCTGGTCACCGGGCTTGACCATGATTTTCACAATGTTGCCGCCCAGCGGCGCCGGAACCGGCTCGCCGTCTCCGGCGGGTGCGGCCTCTGCGCCACCGCTGGTGGCGCTGCCGCCCACCGGGGCCAGACCGGTCACATCGCCACCATCGCTGACGGTGACGGTGTACTTCTGGCCTTCCACGTCGACGGTGTACACTTCTTCGCCACTGTCGGTGGTCACCGCGCTGCCTTCTTTACCGGTCGGTGCCGGTTCAAAGGCGTCGGGGTTGCCCCGGTTTTCCAGGAACTTCAGGCCGACCTGAGGGAACAGCGCGTAGGTAAGCACATCATCAATACGCCCTTCACCCTCGGTGAGGCGGATGCCTTTCTCTTTGGCCGCTTCTTCCAGTTCTTTGGCCAGGCGGTCCATTTCCGGCTCCAGCTTATCCGCCGGGCGACAGGTGATCGGCTCACCACCGTTCAGGACGCGCTGTTGCAGCTCTTTGTTGACCTCGGCCGGCGTAGCGCCGTACTCGCCCTTGAGCACACCTTCGGTTTCTTTGGTGATGGTTTTGTAGCGCTCACCGGTGAGCACGTTCATCACCGCCTGGGTGCCAACAATCTGTGAAGTCGGGGTCACCAGCGGGATGTAACCCAGGTCCTTGCGCACGCGGGGAATTTCTTCCAGCACCGCGTCGAATTTGTCTTCCGCGTTCTGCTCACGCAGCTGATTTTCCATGTTGGTCAGCATGCCGCCGGGCACCTGAGCAATCAGGATGCGCGAGTCGACGCCCTTGAGGGAGCCTTCGAACTTGGCGTATTTGCGGCGTACATCGCGGAAGTAGGAGGCGATTTCTTCGAGCAGTTCCAGGTTAAGCCCGGTATCCCGATCGGTGCCTTCCAGGATGGACACCATGGTCTCCGTGGGGCTGTGTCCGTAGGTCATGGACATGGAGGAAATGGCGGTATCGATATTGTCGATGCCCGCCTCCACGCACTTGAGGTTGGTGGCGTGGGCCAGGCCGGTGGTGGCATGGCTTTGCATGTGAATCGGGATGGAGCAGCTTTCCTTCAGGCGGGTCACCAGCTCGTAACCCACATAAGGCTTGAGCAGGCCGGCCATGTCTTTGATGGCGATGGAGTCAGCGCCCATATCTTCGATGCGCTTGGCCAGATCCACCCACAACTCGATGTCGTGCACCGGGCTGATGGTATAGGAGATGGTGCCCTGAGCGTGCTTGCCCTGCTTCTTGACCGCTTTCATGGCGGTTTCGATATTGCGCATGTCGTTCATGGCATCGAACACGCGGAACACGTCCACGCCATTGGTGGCGGCGCGCTCGACAAACTTGTCGACAACGTCATCGGCGTAGTGGCGATAGCCGAGAATATTCTGCCCGCGCAGCAGCATCTGCATGCGGGTTTTGGGCATGGCCTTTTTGAGCTCGCGAATGCGCTCCCAGGGGTCTTCACCCAGGTAGCGGATACAGGCGTCGAAAGTCGCTCCACCCCAGGTTTCCAGAGACCAGAAACCCACTTGATCCAGTTTCTCGGCAATGGGCAGCATGTCGTCGAGGCGCATCCGGGTGGCCAGCAGGGACTGATGGGCATCCCGCAGTACCAGCTCCGTAATGCCCAACGGCTTTTTAGCATCGCTCATGGCGTTGTACCTTTCTCACAGTTAGCGTTCGCGGAACCATCGGCTATCGGCGACGGGCGCGATGTTGCTCAATGGCGGCCTTGATTGCGGCCAGGGTTTTGTCATCGACCTTGCCCGCGGCGGGGCGGGCGGCGCTGGAGGGTTTGCGGCTGCGGGGTTCCAGAGGCGCTTTGGACTCGGGGAACCAACGGTTGATGCTGCCACTCATAAGCACCATGGCAATCACCAGCAGCGTCAAAAACACCACGACGGAGCCCATGCCATACAGCATCAGGTCTACGCCTTGTTGCATCAGTGTGTCACTCATATCGGGCACCCTGTGTACGATAAGTCATTGGCTACGGCGGAACGGATCCGCACCGCGCCACCCCGGTCCGGTAAAACGAGGCGCGCCAATGTAGCCTGATTCCCAAAATGTGGCAACTGCGTCACATTTTTTGCCCTTGGCGGTGGCTCCAGGAGCTTTTGCCAAGCGCAAAACGGCCGGCCATTTTCTCTTATCTTTCATAAACTTACAACTTATGGCTGCAATTGGGGCGGGAATGGGCCTGCAATGGCGCCCACATGCCGTTAAAATGGCCGCCTTTTTTCACACCGGGAGTTCTGCCCAATCATGCAATTGTTTCTCGCCCCGATGGAGGGCGTCGTCGATTATCAGGTTCGGGACCTGCTCAGCGCGCTGGGCGGGCTGGATGGCTGTGTCACCGAGTTTATCCGGGTAACCGACAGCAGCCTGCCCCGGCGGGTGTTCCTGCGCTACGCCCCGGAGATCGAACAGCATTGCCTGACGCCCAGCGGCACCCCGGTGAAAGTTCAATTGCTGGGTGGGCAACCCGAGCCGGTCGCCCGTAATGCCCAGCGCGCGGTGGCCGCTGGCGCTACGGCCATTGATCTGAATTTCGGTTGCCCGGCCAAAACCGTGAACAAAAGTGATGGCGGAGCCTGCCTGCTGCGCGAACCCGAGCGGGTGCACGCCATTGTGGCCGCCGTGCGCAACGCGCTGCCCGACACCGTGCCGGTCAGTGCCAAGATCCGGCTCGGTTTTGATGACGCCAGCCGCTATCTCGACAACGCCCTGGCGGTTTACGAGGCCGGCGCCAACGAGCTGACCGTACACGCGCGCACCAAACGGGACGGTTACCGACCGCCGGCCTACTGGGAGTACATTGCCCGCATTCGGGAGGCGGTGGCGATGCCGGTGATCGCCAACGGGGAGATCTGGAGCCCGGAGGATTTTGAGCGCTGCCGCGCGGTGACCGGCTGCGACCGGTTTATGCTGGGACGGGGGTTACTGGCGCGGCCAGATCTGGCGCGGGCCATCAAGGCACGGGCGGCCGGGGAAGACTACACCCCCATGCCCTGGCGCGAGGTCTGTCAGATGCTGCACCGGTATTACCGGATGAGCCAACCTCACTGGGGCTCCAAAAACGCCTCCAAGTATTGTGGCAATCGTATCAAGCAGTGGTTGATGTATCTGCAACGCCAGTACCCGGAGGCGGCCACGTTTTTTGAGCAGATCAAACGCGAGCGGGAACCGGCGCGCTTTGAGGCCGCCTTTCGCCAGGCGGCCTGAGCAGACGTTTATCAATCGACCTTGTTGCGCTCCTCCAGACGGGGCTCGGCCACGCTGATAAAGCGCCCCTGTTCATCCAGACCAATGGCCTGGGTGGACCCGTAATCGCCCAGTCGGCGCAACTGATGCCCTTTTTCCTCCAGCGCGGTGCGCAGCGGGGTAATCAGGGTTTTCTCCACGAACAACTGATTGGGCCGCCACTGGTGGTGGATGCGGTCCATTACCAGCGCATCCCCCAGCGGCATGCCCAGGTCGATGTGATTCACCAGCGCCTGCACCACCTGGGTAATGATGGTGGGGCCACCGGCCGCCCCCAGAGTGAGCACCGGTTTGCCATCGCGGGTCACCACTGTCGGGCTCATGCTGGACAGCGGCCGCTTGCCCGGGGCAATGCTGTTGGCTTCCGCCCCCAACAGGCCGTAGGCATTGGGTTCGCCGGGCTGGGCCGAAAAGTCATCCATCTGGTTGTTGAGAATCACCCCGGTGCCCGGCACCACCACCTTGGAGCCGAAGTTGGTATTCACTGTAGCGGTAATGGCCACCCAGTTGCCATCCTGATCCGCCGTGGCGATATGGGTGGTGTGTTTGCCGAACAACTCCTCCCGGGACTTGGGCGGTGTGCTGTGGCCCGTCACCTCGGCCACCGACGTCAATGACAGCCGTTCCCGCAGTTTGTCCGCATAGCGTTCACTGACCAGGCCCTTGGGCACCGCCGCAAAAGCCGGGTCGCCCAGCCAGTAGGCGCGGTCGGCAAAGGCCAGGCGCATGACTTCCGCCAGCAGATGGTAGCGGTCCGCCTCGGACAGCGCATCGACGTCAAACCCTTCGAGAATATTGAGCATCTGGGCCACATGCACGCCGCCGGAGCTGGGCGGCGGGAAGCCGTAAATCCGATAACCTCGATAGTCGCTGACGACCGGCTGGCGGCGCAGCAGCTCATAGTTCGCAAAGTCCTCCCGGGTCACGATGCCACCGTGGTCGGCCATCCAGTCGCCGACAGCTTTGGCAAAGGCCCCGCCGTAAAAGTACTCGGGGCCTTCGCTGGCAATCGCACGATAGGTGCGGGCCAGGTCGGGTTGGCGGATGCGGTGCCCCACCGGCCAGGGCTCACCTTCGGGGGTCAGGAAAATGGCCGCCGAGCCGGGGTACTCCCGCAGGTCCTCCGCGTGGCGCGCCAGGCGGCGGGCAAAAATGCCGTCAATGGCGAAGCCCTCGTCGGCGAGGGTCGCCGCCGCCTCCAGGTGCGTGGCAAAGCGGGCCTTACCGCCCTTTTTCATCATGTAATCGTAGGCGGCCACGGCGCCGGGAATCCCCACCGCGAGCGGGCCTTTTTTGCTCAACTCGGGCCGATAATCGCCATCGCGCACGTACATCGTGCGGTGCGCTTTGCCCGGGGCCATTTCCCGGCCGTCGATGGCCTCCACCCGACCGTCGGCCCAGTGCACCACGGCAAAAATCCCCCCGCCGATGCCGGAGTTGTGGCCGTCCACCACCCCCAGCGTCAAGGCGGCGGCCACGGCGGCGTCGATCGCGTTACCGCCCTCGGCGTAAGCCTTCATGGCCGCCTCGGTGGCTCGCGGCTGAACGGTGGCGACGGCGCCGCGACCATCGGGGGTCACCGCCGCATAATCCTCGGCCCGGACCAGGGCTGCCAACGCGCTGGTGAGCAGTACCGCACTGACCCACAAGCCCTTTTTCAGTGAGCGCTGAAACATAGTGAAATACGAATCCTGTGTTATCCAAAGGGTGATAAAAGCACTGCGAAGACTAGCATTGTCGGCCCGTAAAAACAGCAAACCCCGCGTTGCGCGGGGTTTGTGTTGTGAGGGAGCGGTCACTGTGTCAGAACCAGAAGCTGTCACTGCGCCGTCCTTCGATATTCATTCCACCGATCAATTTGCCTCGGGTAATGACCCGGTGTTGAACCCAGCAAAACTGCAATAAACGGCGCATAAACATCTCCGGTTACGTCTGTCGGTCAATCGCGCAGCCATAAAAAAACCCACCGCCCCCGGGCGTGGTAATCGCCAGGGGGTTGAGGTGGGTTTTTATTCGAATGCGTTGTTGGGTGACATTATACGGAAAGCCCGCAATGCCTGCCACCCACCAGGCTGTTAGCGGCGCTCGCTCAATACCTCCAATGCACCGGAAACGTACACCAGCGGTGCGTTCCAGTTGATGGTGATTTCGTTGGACGCATAGCTGCACCAGTGATCCAGATAGGATTTGGCGGGCTTGTCCGACGGATAAGCGACCGGACAGTCACCGGCGTCCTGTTGACCGCTGTGAGGACCACCGGCCAGGAAGCCCGGAACCGGCGCGGCCACGGCATCGGCCTCGGAGGGGCGGTGATGGATGTGCTGCGGGGTGCGCGCACCAAACCCGGTCACGTAGGAATAGCCGGTGGGATTGCGCCCCAGAACATAATCCATCAGGGACTGTGCCACCTGCAGGTTCTCGGGGTCGTCGCTCAGCTGGTGGGCGGTCAGCATCATCATCGCCATATTCATGGCCACACCGTTGCTGCCCCAGACGAAGTCCTGTGCGCGCATGGGAACACCGGACGCCGATGCCCGCCACTCATCACGCAGGTCTTGCGCCAAACCGGCCACTTTGTCCTTCACCGGCGCCTGCAGCGCCTCGGGCACCTGTTCCAGGTGGTGCGCCATGGACATCCAGGGCTGACCGACGGCGTCGGCCCAACTCGGCACCTCAATGGCGGCCTCGGCCAGGTTGACCTCGTCCCAGTAACGCTCATCACCGGTGGTCAGGGCCAGCTCCACCGCAGCCCAGACAAACTCGTCCGAGAATTCATCATCGCCGTACTCGCCGGTGCGCACATCCTCCGGATTGCGATAGATGACATCGGGATTGGCTTTGGCCCAATCCCAGGCGGCCTTCGCCGCGGCAAGCGCCTGCTCGGAGAAGCCCGGGAATTCGGCCTCATAGTCGGCATATACACGGCTGGCCACCGCCATGGTGGCGGCAAAGTTCAGGGCGGCCGCGGTGCCTTTCTGGACCATATAGCGGGGCTCGGTCGCCTCGTGGGGCATGACCTTGCCGGAGAAGTTCAGGGTGGTCAGTTTATGATACACACCGCCATCATTCGGGTCCTGCATGGTGAGCATCCAGCTCAGGTTCCACATGGACTCATCCAGCAGGTCGGGTACGGCGTTGCCGCTTTCCGGGATGTTCAGGTCACGATCGCGATAGAACGCCGGGAAGTGCTCATAGGCGGCCAGCAGGGTATAGGTGCTGATGCCGGAGTTGACGATGTACTTGTTGTAGTCGCCCGCGTCGTACCAGCCTTTGGGGCTGCTCAACTCGGTGCCTTCCGGACGCACATCAGAGGCCGCCGAGGCGTGAATGGTGACACTGTCGTCAGGGTGGCCCATGGGACGCGCGTAGTCACCGGCGTGCTCGGCGAGCAGCTCCGTGCTGGCACGGTTAAAGTAGTAGGCTTTGATGACGGCATCGTTCAGCTCGCCGTATACCGCGTCGCGAATTTCAAGTGGGGCCGAATCGGCCAGACCATCGACCCGCACCACATAGCGACCGGGCGCTTCGACGTCAGAGAAGTCGGCTAACCGGACCGCCTCGCCCGACACCGGCCAGACTTTTGCCTCTCCCAGTCGACTCTGGTAAACCACCTGGCCGGTGGCGGTATCCACCAACTCAAAGTCCGATGCGGCTCCGGCCGGTACCGCGGCCACTTTGGAGGCGTGCGGGTAGAAGCCAAGCTGATTGACCTGAATGGCTGACGACGCGTCCGGCTCAGTTGGAGTTTCTGTTTGCGCGGGGTCTGACTGGCAGGCGGCCAGTGCGCTGATCAGCGCGGATAGCGCCAGTGTGCGATAGACAGTGTGGGACATGGAAACACCTCACAGGCTTTTATTGGTTATGGTTTGGGTATTGACCGATGCCACAGTCCGGCACAGGCCTTCCGGCCCGTTATGGTTCAAAAGACTGTTAGCGTGCCAAGAATACCCTATTCCACTTCGCCCGTCAGGATCGACTCAGAGGTTTAACACTTTCTTTACAAACGGGATGGTCAGCTTGCGCTGCTCCGCCAGTGAGGCGTGATCCAGTCGCTGCAGGTAGCAGAACAGCTCATTCATGTCCCGGGGCACTCGCTGCAGAATATAGTGGGCCACCTCCTCACTCAGCTCCAGCCCACGGGCGCGCGCCCGGTGACGCAGCGCGTTCTGCTTGTCGTCATCACTCAACGCCTGCACCTGGCAGGTAACGCCCCACTGCAGGCGCGAGCGCAGGTCCGGCAGGGCCACCGGCAGTTCCTGCGGCCCCTGCACGGCCGCCACCAGCAGATGCTTCTGCGCATCGCGCAGACGGTTGAACAGGTGAAAAAGTGCTTCTTCCCAGTCCGGCTTGCCCGCGATCACTTCCAGTCCGTCGAGACAGACCAGATCCAGGTACTCCAGCCCTTCCAGTAATTCATGGGGCGCAAAACCCACCAACTCCCGCAGCGGCAGATACTGAATGCTCAGGCCGGCATCCTGCGCTTCGTGCCCCGCGGCCTGCAACAAGTGGGTGAGCCCAACCCCCGGCTGCCCCCACAGGTAGATGAAGGGCTCCCCATCCCCGGTTGCCTGCTCCTTCAGCAACGCCAGGGTGCGGGCATTGGCCGCCCCTGCCGGAGCATAGAAGTTATCAAAGGTGGCATCGTCGTTAAGACTGACGCTCAATGAAAGCTGTTGAGGCGTGGGCATGGCCTTGATTCATTCTCTTGTTATCGCCTGGACGGCGGTTATTGCCAGGTGTAGACCAGTGGGTTGGCCTGGGTTCCCTCGGGCATGAAGCGATTGCCAGTCAGGCTGACCCGGTGGCTATCGCCGGATGGTACCAGCCGGCCGTCACGCTCCAGAGTCCCCAGCAGGCGCGTCTGCTCGCCCTCGGTCACCAGTCGTAGCGTGAGAACGCCCGGGCGAAGCGAGACCAGCTCGGCACGGCGCACCAGCGCCAAGCCCTCCAGGTAGCGCTCGACCGCCTTGTAATCGCCAAAGCCGTCAATTCCACCGATTTCAATCAGCACGGCATCCGGTCCCTCTTCCCGGGGCACGATGGCGTAGAGCCCGGCAAAATGGTTGGCGGTTTCATCGACGGCCTCCGCCAGCAGCTCGCGCACGGATTCACTTCGCAGGTAAAACGTCGGGTTGCCCAGATCATGGTACAACTGCCAATCAGAGCGCCACTGCCCGGCGGAGGTTTCACTGTAGCGGCCCACCAGAATCGCCTCGGCATCATAGCGCCGCGACGCTTTGCGAATGGTTTCCTCATCCAGCGCCCAGAGCTCCCGGGCCGACAGAGCCAGGCGGTCTTCCAGATCATCCAGCGGCATGATCAGCGGCAAGCCTCGGGCCTGAGCGCGATTCCGGAGCCACCCGCGTTCCTCGGAATCGGACACTCGCTGCAGGCCGTCGCTGTCGCGACGCACCATCCAGACCAGAACGGCGGGGCGATTGGCCGGCCACAACGAGAGGCTCGCGGAGCGCAACAATCTTTCCAGCTCCGGAGCGGAAAACTTCATGATCAATCGGCTGGCCGGACGCTCCTCACCGTCGACTTCCAGCGTGTCGTCGGTAGAGACGTAGTTGAACTCATAGATGAAGTCCTCGGCCCGGGTCAGTGCCTCCCGTACGGCCGGGTGATCGCTCGCCTCCGGGTCACCGGACACTCTCACCATCAACTGCTCCAGCCCCTCGCTCGCCCCGCGGCGGCGCTCGGCGGCGGACTGGGAGGCCACCAACACCTCCGCCGTGTATAGATCCACGACCTGCTCTGCCTGAGTCGGACCTGCGAACCCACCGAGCACCACACCCATCACCAGTGCCCGGAGTCCTGTCTGCCATACTGCCAATAATCGCCTCAAGATTTCGCCTCTGTCTGCTCGTTGTCGGGTTACAGCTGTCGCTCTGGATGGCGGGTAAAAGCCCGCATTGTAGCAGGCTGTCAAAATGGCGAAAGGTTCCCGTTGATCCTCAAACCGGGACTCGCTCGCATTTCGACCATAAACTGATAGAATACGCGCCCATCGAATCGGAAAAATCCCGTCCAGTGCGGCAGCGAGCTGCCGTCATCCCGACAGCACATCAAGAGCACAGCCCATTCATGACTGAAAAACACGCGCAACCGTCACTGAGTTACAAAGATGCCGGCGTCGATATTGACGCGGGTGAAGCCCTGGTAGACCGCATCAAAGGTGTGGCCAAACGCACCAGTCGCCCGGAGGTCATGGGCGGGCTGGGTGGTTTTGGCGCCCTGTGCGAGCTGCCCAAAGGCTACCGCGAGCCGGTGCTGGTATCCGGAACCGACGGTGTGGGCACCAAGCTGCGCCTGGCGATGAACCTCCAGCGGCACGACACCATTGGCATCGACCTGGTCGCCATGTGTGTGAATGATCTGGTGGTGGCCGGGGCCGAACCACTGTTTTTCCTGGACTACTACGCCACCGGCAAGCTGAACGTGGACGTGGCGGCGGATGTGGTCACCGGCATTGGCGCCGGCTGTGAGCAGGCCGGTTGCGCCCTGGTAGGCGGCGAGACAGCCGAAATGCCGGGCATGTACGAAGGCGATGACTACGACCTGGCCGGCTTTTGCGTCGGCGTGGTGGAGAAGTCGGAAATTATCGATGGCTCAAAGGTGGCGACGGGCGACACGCTGATTGGCCTGGCCTCCAGCGGACCGCACTCCAACGGCTACTCCCTGATTCGCAAAATCATTGAAGTGAGCGACGCCGACCTGACCCAGGACTGCGACGGTCAGCCCCTGAGTGAAGCGCTGATGGCGCCCACCCGTATTTACGTCAAGCCGCTGCTCAAATTGATCCGCGAGCTGGATGTCCACGCCCTCTCCCACATTACCGGAGGCGGCCTGCTGGAGAACATCCCCCGGGTTCTGCCGGAAAACTGTAAAGCGGTGATCGACACCCGGAGCTGGCAGTTGCCCGCGGTCTTCCGTTGGCTGCAGAAGACCGGTGGCGTGGCGCCCCGGGAAATGTACCGGACCTTCAACTGCGGCGTGGGTATGGTGATTGTCCTGCCCAAGGCGCAGGAAGCCGACGCCCTGGCGCTGCTCAAGGCGGCCGGTGAAGAGGCCTTTGTGGTCGGGCAGATTGCCGACGCGCAGAAGGGCGAAGCCCGCGTTGAGTTGACCTCCTTAGAGGGGAGCGACGCTTGAGTTCAGCCCAGCCGACACGGGTCGTAGTGCTGATCAGCGGCAGCGGCTCGAACCTGCAAGCCCTGATCGAGGGTCAACAGAGCGGCCAGTTACCGATTGATATCGTGGCGGTCATCAGTAACCGGCCCGCCGTGCGCGGGCTACTGAGGGCCGAACACGCCGGCATCCCCGCCGAAGTGCTCGATCACACCCGGTATGACTCCCGCGAGGCCTTTGACGCCGCGCTGCGGGAGCGCATCGACCACTACCGACCGGAGCTGGTGGTTTTGGCGGGTTTCATGCGTATCTTGACGCCCGCCTTCACTCGGCACTACGAGGGTCGAATGCTCAACATTCACCCCTCACTGCTGCCCAAGTACCAGGGCCTGCACACCCATCAGCGGGTGTTGGAGGCCGGAGAGAAGGAGCACGGTGTCACCGTGCACTTCGTGACCGCCGAACTCGACGGCGGCCCGCCCGCCGTTCAGGCACGGATTCCCGTGCTGGCGGACGATGACGCCGAGTCGCTCGCGGCGCGGGTTCAGCGCCAGGAGCACGTGATCTACCCCCTGGCCGTAAAGTGGTTCGCCGAGGGGCGACTGCGCATGGAGTCCGGCCAGGCGTTATTGAATAACGAACCTTTAGGGCCAAATGGGTATCTAATGGACTCAACCCAGTCTTAAACAGGACGCTCAGGAGCCATTTATGCCCCTCACGCACGTTTTGCTGCGCACTCTAGCCACTGTCGGATTGACCGTTCTGCTCGCCGCGAGCGTCAGCGCGGAGATGCCCCGAAGCTTCGAAAACGAATACTCCACCCGTATTTTCGGTATCAAGGTCACCGTCACTCACCAGTTGACGGATCTTGAGGACGGAGGCCAGCAGTTGCGCTTCGAGGCCGACTCCTGGATCGGGAATATCGAGGAAATCTCCCAGTTTGACTGGGTCGACGGCGTGGTCCAGCCACGCAAATACTTCTATAAACGCCGCGGCCTGGGCCGCGACCGGGATGCCGAGTTGACCTTCAACTGGGACAAGGAGCGGGTGATCAACGATGTGCAGGGTAAAAGCTGGGCCATGGACATCCGCAAGCGTGTGCAAGATAAGCTGAGCTACCAGATCCAGCTTCAGAAAGACCTGATTGAAGGCCGGAACAACCTGGAGTATGCCATCGCCGACGGTGGCCAGATGAAGGAGTACCGATTTGAAATTGTCGGCGAAGAGCGGTTGAATACCCCTATGGGCAAAGTGGATACCGTCAAGGTCATGCGCAGCCGCGACGATGACGACCGGGTGACCTACGCCTGGCTGGCGCCAAAATGGGACTATTTGCTGGTCCGTCTGGAGCAGCAGGAAGACGGCGACTCACACACGATCAACATCGATAAAGCCCGAGTTAACGGCAAAAAGATCAAATCATTCTGAATCTTCGAGCATTTTTTGGGTCGCGGGCGGTTGTATTCCGGCCTCCCCGTCCCCATCAACGTCTAACGCGTTTTCATTCACCCGCAACCAATAGGTTAATTTATGAGCATTTCCAACAACAGCGTCGTCAGCTTTCACTACACCCTGACCGACAGCGATGGCAAGCAGTTGGACCAGTCCAATGACGAGCGTGGTCCGCTGACTTACCTGCACGGCGCTGGCAACATCATCCCCGGCCTGGAGAAGCAGCTGGAAGGCAAGAACGTGGGTGACAAACTGACCGCCAAGGTACCGGCCGCCGAAGCCTACGGCGAGCGCAGCGATAACCTGATTCAGGAACTGCCGGCCAACATGTTCACCGGCGTTGAGAAGGTGGAAGTGGGCATGGAGTTCCAGGCCCAAACCGAACAGGGCACCCAGATCGTCCGCGTAGCGGCCGTTGAAGGTGACACCGTGACTATCGATGCCAACCACCCGCTGGCGGGCGTGGACCTGAACTTTGACGTGGAAGTGACCGAAGTACGTGACGCCACCGAAGAAGAGATCTCCCACGGCCACGTTCACGGCCCGGAAGGTCACGAGCACTAAGCGGCAACCGCTCAGTGCCGGGGTGCAGGTAGCGCCCCACAAAAAAGCCCCTGGCGCCAGGCGTTCAGGGGCTTTTTGTTGTCTACGACGGCTCGACTACAACCGTCACACGACCTTGATATGCCAGGGCTCGAAGCGGACGCCGTAGTGGTTGTCCTTGGTGTAGCGGATCTGTACGTAGCCCAGGTCCTGCATTCGCTTGAACTCATCGGTTTCCGCGAACTTGTCGGTGAAGTTGGAGTAGCCCCACCCCACCCGGCCTACATCAAAGTCGCCGATTCCGTGGTAGCTGTGGCCCGGCGGCGCCAGTGAGCGCGACGCCTTGGAGAGGTTGTAATTGGACTCCAGGCACTTGGCCACGAACAGGTGCATCTGTTTCACGTTGCCCCGCACCCCGGAGGTCAGGATGACACTGTCTCCAATGTCCCGGCGCAGCTTGTCGTAGTAAGCCTCCGAGTCACCCCGCAACAAATAGTGGCCGGAATAGGGAATCTTGATGGTTTCTCGTGGAGGGATCTTGGCGGTCAGCTCTGTGGTGACTTTTTCACCATAGAAGCCGTATTTTTTGGCCTCGGTGAAGAACAGCTTTTCAATCATCTGGAACTCGGCGGGGGTGAAGGCTCCCACTTCCGAAAACCGTTTACCGTATTTGAACAGCTCGTCAAAGCTCAGCAGATTGTAGTTGCCGTGCCCGACCAGGCGCTCGGCCCGCTTCAGCCGCACAAACAGCGAATGCAGAACCGGCTTTTCCGTTTCGGTCAGGAAGATATCGTCAATGAAATCGCCATTGAAGTTCCGGACTTTTTCCAGCACCCGAGCGTGTGCGTCGCCTTCGGCAATCTGCCCCGACCCGGCGCTCGCGTGATTGTGGTCATTACAGCAGCTCTCGCGGTCCGCTTGGGCCAGGTTCTGCTCGACCGCTTCCACGAGGGAGCTGCTCTGAATCGAGCGCTCTTCGGTCAATGCATCCAGTGACGGCAGATCAACGGCATCGGCCACCGTGGCGCGAACCCGCGAGGCCGGGGGCGTCACCGGCGCACCGATCCCCTCTTCACCGTCAACGAGGGCAAACGGATCCCCATCCAGGTCGTAGCCGTCTTCCGCCAGCATCTCACGAGCCTGGCTGCTATTCTCCGCCATTTGCCAGAGGTACGCGTTGCCGGCGGTAAAGCCAACCCCGGATACAAAGCCAACCAGTAAATCTCTACGTTTCACCGTTCCTCTCTCGAACTTCCTGCACTTTTGAATTGACGCGCCGCCAAACACGGTTGGCGGGTACCGATGTCTCGTTCTTGTCGGGCCTGACGTACCAGTTGATCCTCGGAGATCACGAATAAGCGCAAAAAACAACCGCTAACGTCACACTTATGGCCAACTATAGCGTATTCCCAGCCATTTTTCAGCGACCGCTTATATCAATTAGGCTGGTTATCACCGATATCTATAAAGAACGTTCTTAACACTGATTCTGGCGGCCAGGGCGCTGAAAACTTTAATATCGCCTCAACCAGGGCCCACCTAGACGATCTTTTCATAAACACTGGGCTGCTAACAAACCCACATCATAAAAACCGCCCCCAGAGCGAAATTTTATAACTACTCGGTGTAACCCCACCCATTCGATATACCCTCTTATTCACACCTCCCAGCCACAGCCTGAGGCGTTAAAATCACCCACCAGCACCACTGCTATACTTCAGTCGAGGCCGTCAAGCTGTCAGCCCCGGGCCAGTGCCCGCCCATACCTGAACCAGAGGTGACACGCATGAGACGCCATTTTTACCTGAGTGACGACCTGGATGACCTCGAGCGACTGGAAAGCGACCTGGAAGCTCGGGGTATTGCCCGTCCACAGATCCATATCCTCAGCAACAACGATGCCGGACTGGAGTCCCACCACCTCCACCAGGTGGAATCGCTGCTGCGCAAGGACGTGATCCACTCCGGCAAAATCGGCTTTCTGATCGGGCTGGTGGCCGCCGCCATCCCGCTCGTCATTGCCTATATCGTGGGCCTGAGCGAAAGCTATTTGTGGATCCCGGTGATCTTTCTGTCCATCATCCTGCTGGGCTTCTGTACCTGGGAGGGCGGACTGATCGGCATCCAACGCCCCAACCATCAGTACCTGAAGTTCGAGCGTGCCATCAATTCCGGACGACACCTGCTGATTGTGGACGTGGATCCCGGACAGGAGAAACTGCTACTGAAAGTCATAGCCGATCACCCCAACGTCGAGGACATGGGCTTGGGCCAGCCCGTACCGGGCTGGCTGGTCGGCGCGCAAAAGCAGTGGCAAAAGTTTGTTCGCTGGGCGCCCTGAAGGTCTGATACCCATACCTCGGCGCCTTCCCGAAGGCGCCGCCACAGGCGGGCGACAGACGCCCCCGGACTGTCAGTCGCCCCAACCGATAACAAAGGCAGCGGAGCACCTCCATGGTTCTGGTAATCGTTCTGGTGTTGCTGGTTGCGGGCACCTTGCTGTTTCACTTCGTCAGCCCCTGGTGGTTCACCGCCCTGGCGTCCAACTGGGGCAACATTGACAGTACGGTAGAAATCACGTTCTGGGTGACCGGTTTTGTGTTTATTGCGGTCAACCTGTTCATGGCCTATGCCATTTTTCGGCACCGGTTCCGCAAGGACCGCAAAGCGCACTACGAACCCGAGAACAAGCCCCTGGAGCTGTGGCTGACCGTCATTACCAGCATCGGGGTGGCGGCCATGCTGGCGCCCGGGCTGTTTGTCTGGGCCAAATTTGTCGATCCCCCCGACGATGCCGCTCACTTTGAGGTGCTCGGTCAGCAGTGGCACTGGACTTTTCGCTTCCCCGGCGAGGACGGCCAGTTGGGCCGCACCCATCCTCATTTTATGAGCGAACAGAACCCCTTTGGCCTGGATCCCGACGATCCGGCCGGGCAGGACGATCGGCTGGTGTTCAACAACGAGCTCCACCTACCGGTCAACCAGCCGGTCAAGGCCCTGCTTCGCTCCCGCGATGTGCTGCACAACTTCGGCGTCCCCCAATTCCGCGTCAAAATGGACATGGTGCCGGGCATGGTGAGTTATATGTGGTTCGAACCCTCCCGGGACGGGCGCTTCGACATTCTGTGCATGGAGCTGTGTGGCATGGCCCATCACACCATGCGCGGTCAGGTGGTCATCGAGCCGCGCGAAGACTTTGACCGCTGGCTGGCCAGCCATCCAACGTTTGCCGACACCCAGAACGAGGATCGCGCCGATCCACAGCGGGGCGCCCAACTGTATGGTGTGTGTGCCAGCTGTCACGGTCCGGATGGCGGCGGCAACGCGGACATGAATGCCCCCCGGCTCAGCCACCTCGACCCCTGGTATCTCGAAAGGCAGTTGCAGTTTTACAAGACCGGCGTGCGCGGCAGCCACGAAGAGGATCGCTTCGGCCAACAGATGGCCGGCATGATGGCCACCCTGCCGGACCGACAGGCGATGCGGGATGTAGCCGCGCATATCGATTCCCTGACCAGCGAGCCTCCCGACACCACCGTGACCGGCGATGCGCAGCGGGGCCAACGCCTGTATCGCAACTGCAGCAACTGCCACGGTGATCAGGGCGAGGGGAACTACGCCACCAATGCGCCGGCGCTTGCCGGTCAGTACGACTGGTATCTGCGTCGCCAACTGGAGCATTTCAAGCAGGGGGTACGCGGCAGCCACGAGGGCGATTACTACGGTACCCAGATGACATTGATGGCCAGGACCCTGCACGACGATCAGGCCATTGATGACCTGTTGGCCTACATCAATCAACTGTAAACCGAGCACTGTCCGAGGATCCGGTATGAAATACACCGCTCTGGCCGATCAACCGGTGGCCACCCACGAGCCCACCGGATTTATCAGCAAATACATCTGGAGTCAGGATCACAAGGTCATCGCCATTCAGTACGCACTGACGGCGGTGTTTGTCGGTCTGGTGGCGCTGGTGCTGTCGGCTCTGATGCGACTGCAATTGGGCTTCCCGGACACCTTTGACTTCATCAACCCGAATTCCTACCTGCAGTTTGTCACCATGCACGGGATGATCATGGTCATCTATCTGTTGACGGCAATTTTATTGGGCGGTTTCGGCAATTATCTGATTCCGCTGATGATTGGCGCCCGTGACATGGTCTTTCCCTACCTCAACATGCTCAGCTACTGGACCTATCTGTTGGCCGTCATCGTGTTATTGGCGAGCTTTTTCGTGCCAGAGGGGCCAACCGGCGCGGGCTGGACACTCTACCCACCGCAGACCATCCTGCAGGGCACACCGGGTTATGACTGGGGCATCATCTGCATGCTCGCTTCGCTGGCCATTTTCATCGTCGCCTTCACCATGGGCGGACTCAACTACGTCACCACCATTCTGCAGGCCCGAGCAGCCGGCATGACCCTGATGCGCATGCCACTGACGTTGTGGGGCATCTTCATCGCCACCATCATGGGCCTGCTGGCCTTCCCCGCCCTGCTGGTCAGCGCCATCATGATGCTCCTGGACAAGACCGTGGGGACGAGTTTCTTCATGCCCGCTCTGGTATCGCTGGGAGAAAGCCTGGATTACACCGACGGCAGCCCCTTATTGTTCCAGCACCTGTTCTGGTTTTTCGGTCATCCAGAGGTGTACATCGTCGCCCTGCCCGCCTTTGGTATCGTGTCCGACATTCTTGCCACTCACGCGCGAAAGAACATTTTCGGTTACCGGATGATGGTCTGGGCCATTGTCATTATCGGACTGCTCAGCTTCGTGGTCTGGGCGCATCATATGTACGTCAGCGGTATGAACCCCACCTTCGGGTTTTTCTTTGCCACCACCACCCTGATTATCGCCGTGCCCACCGCCATCAAGGTGTACAACTGGATACTGACCCTGTGGCGGGGCAACATTCATCTGACGGTGCCCATGCTGTTCGCCATCGGCTTCATTTTCACCTTCACGCACGGTGGCCTGAGCGGCCTGTTCCTCGGCAATGTGGTGGTCGACCTGCCCCTGTCTGACACTTATTTTGTGGTGGCGCACTTCCATATGGTCATGGGGGTCTCTCCCATCATGGTCCTGTTCGCCGCGATCTATCACTGGTACCCGCTGATCACCGGGCGCACCCTGCATCAAGGGTTGGGGAAGCTGCATTTCTGGGTTACCTTTCTTGGGACCTATGCGATTTACCTTCCCATGCACTACCTGGGCTTTCTCGGCGTGCCCCGCCGCTATTACGCCATGGGGGAGACCGGGTTCGTGCCGGACTCCGCCCAGACACTCAACGCAGGCATCACCGTTTCGGCGCTGATCGTCGGCCTGGCCCAACTGATTTTCATCATCAACCTGTTCTGGAGTCTGAAGCGGGGCGCCCCCACCGAACGCAACCCCTGGCACGCCACCACCCTGGAATGGCAGACCCCCGACCTGCCGCCCCGGCACGGCAACTGGGGACCCGAGAGTCCGAAAGTGTACCGCTGGGCCTACGCCTACAGCGTTCCGGACTGCGAAGACGACTACATTCCCCAGAATCTGCCCCCGGATCAGGTTCGCAAACGTCCAACACAGGAGGCGTCGTCATGAGACTCTGGCACGCACTGACGGAAAAATCCTGGCTCGAAGAATCCGTGCCAGCCAATGCCCCGTTTGATTCACCGCAGCGGGAATTTCAGAGTCGTCGCATCGCCTTGACGCTGTTTCTGGCGATCGCCACCGTACTGTTTTCCCTGTTCGCCGTGACTTTTCTGACCCACTCCCAATATCCCGGTTTTGAAGCCCTGGCCGGGGACGCCTGGCGCCCCCTGAGCAACACGACGCGGCTCTGGGTAAACACGGGTCTTCTGGTCTTCAGCAGTGTGCTGATGCAGGTCTCGCTGAACGCGGCCCGGGCCAGCCAGCCCGGTCTGAGCCTGGCGGCGTTACTCGGGGCCGGCTTTCTGGCGCTGCAATTCCTGATCGCCCAGCTGTGGTTATGGCAGATTCTCAGCGATATGGGGTATGGCGTGCGCAGTAACCCCGCCAGCAGCTACTTCTTCCTGTTCACCGGGGTGCACGGTATCCACCTGCTGGTGGGGCTTGGCGTCCTGTACCGTCCCCTGCGGCACATGTGGCGGGCCGCGGCGGCACGAACCATCATCGACAGTCTGCGCCTGTGCGCGCTCTACTGGCACTACCTGCTGGCGGTCTGGGTAATGCTTTTCTGGTTGCTGACCCGCTCGGCGGATACCTATCGAGCCCTGGCGATCCTGTGCGGACTGGAGGCCTAGTCCCATGAACACCGATAAGCCCGACACTCATCTCGACACCTCTGGCTGGGACAGTCTGGTCGTCGACTGGTCAGCCGACAAGCAGGCGTTCGACATGCCCTGGGGCAAACTGATGATGTGGGTGTTTCTGGTGGGTGACACCTTCATTTTCAGTCTGTTTCTGATCGGTTACATGTCGGTACGCATGTCGGCCTCGGAGCCCTGGCCGCCGGCCAGCGAAATCTTCGCCATGGAGTTGTTTGGCGCCCACCTTCCGCTGTTACTCATTGCCATCATGACGTTCATTCTGATCACCAGCAGCGGCACCATGGCCATGGCGGTGAACTGGGCGTATCGACGCGAACGGCAGAAAACGTTTCTGTTCATGATGGCGACCGCACTGCTGGGTGCAAGCTTTGTCGGATTACAGGCGTTTGAGTGGACCAAGCTGATCGTGGAAGAGGGCATTCGTCCCTGGGGCAACCCGTTCGGTGCCGAGCAGTTCGGCGCGGTGTTTTTCATGATTACCGGCTTCCACGGCCTGCACGTCACCGGGGGCGTCATCTATCTGACCATCGTCGCACGCAAAGTGAGGCGCGGAGACTATGAGAAAAAAGGCTACGAAATTGTCGAGATCGCCGGGCTCTACTGGCACTTTGTCGATCTGGTCTGGGTGTTTATTTTCGCCTTTTTCTATCTGTGGTGAGGTGAGTTATGAGTGATGTGGAAACCGTCGGCCAACAGCACCCGATTGGTCTTTACCTCAAGGTATGGCTGCTGTTGTTTGTGCTGAGCCTGTTTTCTTACCTGGTGGATTATTTTCAACTGGAAGGCGCGCTGCGCTGGTCTCTGATTCTGTTGTTCATGATGCTCAAAGCCGGCTTGATTGTGGCGATATTCATGCATTTTGCCTGGGAGCGTTTCGCGCTCAAGTTCATCATCATTGTGCCACTGTTTGCCATCCTGATTTTCATTGCCCTGATGGCTATCGAAGCGAGCTACATTGACTGGAGCCGCCTGACGTTTCTCAGTTTCGGGTGGATCCGTGGGACGCCCTGACCATGCGCCGCTGGATTCTGGTCGCCACTTGCCTGTTACTACTCCTGTCTGGCGCCACGGCCTATTACATCCTGACGCATTACGCTCCACCACCTGCCGTGCAGGGCGCTTACCTGCAACCGGCACGCAAGCTGGAGCCTTTTACCCTGGTCGACCACCGGGGAGAACCGTTCAGTCGAGCGGACCTCAAAGGGCAATGGCACCTGGTGTCCTACGGCTACACGCACTGCCCTGATATCTGCCCCCTGACATTGGTGAAGGTGGCCGGGATGCTGGACCGGCTGGAGCAGGAGCAGACCTACACCGACCTGCAAGTGCTCTTTTACAGTATCGACGGTGAACGGGACCGGCCGGAGGTACTTGCGCAGTATGTGCCCTACTTCCACCCCAAATTCATCGGGTTGACGCGCGCAGAACAGAGCCGTCGGAAGCACAAGAGCTTTGAGCAGGGATTGGGGATGGTGGGACGGGTCCGCCCGGAAGGCGTTGAGCACGGATTGATGCTGTTTTTGCTCAACCCCCGGGGGCAACTGCAGGCGGTGTTCAAGCCCCAGCGGGATGAGCGCGGTCACTATCAGTTCACGGTCGATCAGCTACTGAAAGATTACCGCGCTGTGCGGGGCTACTATGCAGCGCAGAACGACGGTATCAGGTTTTCGGCAAAGTGACGCCGCGCTGGCCCTGGTACTTACCGCCCCGGTCCCGGTAGGACGTCTCGCATACCTCGTCGGACTCGAAAAACAGCATCTGAGCCACGCCTTCATTGGCATAGATTTTCGCCGGCAAGGGCGTCGTGTTGGAGAACTCCAGGGTCACATGGCCTTCCCACTCGGGCTCCAGCGGAGTCACGTTGACTATTATGCCGCAGCGGGCATAGGTCGATTTGCCCAGGCACACCGTCAGGATATTGCGCGGAATCCGGAAATACTCCACCGTCCGGGCCAGAGCAAAGGAGTTGGGCGGAATGATGCACACATCACTCTTGACGTCGACAAAGCTGTTATCGTCGAAGTTCTTGGGGTCGACTACCGATGAGTAGACATTGGTAAAGATCTTGAACTCGTCGGCACAGCGCACATCGTAGCCATAGCTGGAAGTGCCGTAGGAGATCATCCGCTCGCCGTTTGCATCATAGCGCACCTGCCCCGGTTCAAAGGGCTCAATCATGCCTTCCTGCTCCGCCATGCGGCGCATCCACTTGTCAGACTTGATACTCATCGGGTTCTCCCACAGAGGGCCATTCGGTTGAAACTGGAGGGGGCGCATCATAGCGGTTTTCACGCACAAATCCCACCTTTGCAAGGCCTCTTCGGATCGGCGCCACACCCGGTGCCCGGAAACACAGCCCTCGCGGGAATAATCGGCGTCCCACTTTACGCCGGGCCATGTCCCTCTTTGATTCATGCGCCAAAGTGGGACGACCCCCTACCCGCCGAAGCGTAAGTTGACACTGCGGTTTTTGAGCAGGGCCGCACAACGACCGCGATACCATTTTTATATATAACAAAGGTACAACGGCATGAGATATAACCATAAGACACCGGTCCCCGACTCCCAAGGTCGTGACAACACACCATCGGTCAAGCGACGCCTGGGGCTGTCGGCCGCGCTGGCGGGCATTCTGGCCTTTTCCGCAGGCTCGGCCCAGGCCCAGCAGTGCCAAAATCTGGTCTGGAGCGACGAATTTGATGGTTCCGCGCTGAACACCAACGTCTGGGATATCCAGGAAGGTGACGGCTGCGACTACGGGATTTGTGGCTGGGGTAACAACGAGCTGCAGTCCTACAGCGCCAACAACCTCGAAGTGTCCAACGGCACACTGAAGATCACCGCCCGCAAGGAGCGGGTCAAGGCCAATAACTACACCTCCGGGCGCATTCGCACCGCGAATATGCCGGACAGCGGCCAGTGGACCAACGGCCGGTTTGAGGCCCGGATCAAGCTGCCGGAAGGCCAGGGCCTGTGGCCCGCGTTCTGGATGCTACCCACCGATCCAGACGTTGGCTGGCCGATGAGCGGTGAGATCGACATCCTGGAATCTACCGGCCAGGCGTCCATGCTAGCCCACGGCACCATCCACTACGGCGAGGCCTGGCCCGACAACTCCTTTACCGGCGCCCACATCCTGAGCCAGCCGGAAAAGTGGTCCGACGGTTTCCATACCTACGCCATTGAGTGGACGCCTTATGAAATGCGTTGGTATGTCGACGACATTCTGTACTCAACCATCACTTCATCAGACATAGAAAACAGCAGCTGGTGGACTTTCGAGAACTACCAGTATCACTTCCTGCTGAACGTCGCGGTGGGTGGCACCTGGGGCGGTACGCCCGATGACAGCATTTTCCCGGTTTCCATGGAAGTGGACTACGTCCGCGTCTATGACCAGGGTCAACCGGCCATCGACGGTCCCCACATCGTCGCACCGAACGAATCGGCCACCTATGACCTGGTGGGCGAAGTCGGCACCGACAGCACCTACACCTGGAGCGTCCCGGCCGGGGCCACGCTGACTGGCCAGGGTACGGCTACCGCGCAAGTGGATTACACGGGTGCGACGTCGGGTAACCTGTCGGTAGAGGTTTCCAACAGTTGCGGCACCCATACCCTCAACATCCCGGTGTTCATTGAGCCGGATCACGGTGTGGAGACGGTTCTGGACGACTTCGATGGCAACAGCGCACTGACCTACACCAGCTATACCGGTACGTTCGACACCACCGGTGGTGTTCTGACCTACACCCGCGACGGCGCCAGCCAGTGGGATGTGATCGCGACCACCACCAGCGCTCTGCCGGATGTTGCGCCCTTCCTGACCGGCGATAAAGCCTTCGTCATGGACGTCAACAACACCGATCCGAACCTGGTGGGCAAGCAGATCCTGGTTCAACTGGAAAATACCGCGACCGCCACGGCGGACAACTACCCCACCGGACGGCACAGCAAGTATGAAGCCTTCGTTGAGCATGCCAACGGCTGGCAGACCCTGCGTTTCCGCCTGGCTGATCGCATCGATGGCGAAACCACCAACACCGACGTCGACTCGATCATGTTCCTGATTGATCCCGATGCCTTTACTTCCGACACCTATGTGATCGACAACATTGCGATCCTGGGCGCGGGCGGTTCGACCGGTGACGGCGGTGGTGATGAAGCGGCCAGCTCCGTGGTGGTCAGCAGCGTCAGCACCGGCACCGAAAGCGCCGGACGCGGCCAGAAGTTTGGCACCGCCACCGTGACCATTGCGGACGATCTGGGCGATCCGGTCAGCGGCGCGACCGTAACCGGTAATTTCTCCGGCACCTGGAGTGAGACCCAGTCCGCCACCACCGATGCCAATGGCGTAGCCAGCTTTACTACCAGCACCAGCGCCAGTGGCGGTGTCACGGTCAACTTCTGTGTCAGCGACGTTGCCGACACAACACTGACCTTCGACAGCGCCAACAGCACCGGTATCTGTCAGTAACCTCCCTTTAAAGGGTCCCACCTGCCTGTCCGGTGACGTAGGTCGCCGGACAGGTTTTCTCCTCGCACTAATCTTCCACCACGGCTATCTCGGGCCCGCCCGAGCCACCGGACTGCTGCCATAAGGTAGCCCCCAGCGTCCGGGCAATAGCGCGATAGCGCTGACTGATCGCCGAGTCCGCATCATCAGCCACCGTGGGCGTGCCGCCGTCAGTGGTTTCCCGAATGGACAGATCCAGGGGCAGCGACCCCAGGAGCCGCGTATCGTAATCCCGGGCAATACGCTCACCGCCACCGGCCCCGAAAATGTGTTCTTCGTGACCACAGTTGGAGCAGACGTGGACCGCCATGTTCTCCACTACGCCCAACACCGGCACCTTCACTTTGCGGAACATTTCAATGCCTTTCTGGGCATCCAACAGAGCAATATCCTGGGGGGTAGTGACAATCACCGCACCGGTAACCGGCACTTTCTGGGACAGCGTCAGTTGAATATCACCGGTGCCCGGGGGCATATCGACAATCAGGTAGTCGACATTGTCCCAGCGGGTCTGGGTCAGCAGTTGCTGCAGCGCGCCACTGACCATAGGGCCGCGCCAGACCATGGGGGTCTGCTCGGTGACCAGGTAACCCATGGAGATGGACTGGATGCCGTGGGCTTCGATGGGCACCATCATCTGCTTGCCATCGACATCCACCACCTCGGGCCGCCGCTGGCCCACGCCCAGCATTTTGGGCTGGCTGGGGCCGTAGATATCGGCATCGAGAATACCCACCCGGGCCCCCTCGGCGGCCAGGGCCAGGGCGAGATTGACCGCGGTGGTGGATTTGCCAACCCCACCTTTGCCGGAGGCGACGGCGATGATGTTTTTCACCCCGGGGATTTCGCCTCCGGTATTGGCGCCGCCCCGGGCGGGAATGGCCCAGTCGAGATTGACCGCAACCGAGTCCACGCCATCGATTGACGACACGGCCTCATTAACTGCGCCCGCCAGTTCCTCCGCGACACCTTCGGCGGGGTAGCCCAGGGTAAGAGAGATTTCGGCTTCGCCAGCGTCCAGGTGAACTTCGGGAGTCACCCCCAATTCACCCAAAGACAGACCGGTTGTGGGGTCTTTGACGGCTTTTACGGCGTTTTCGAGGGCACTTTTGGCTTGTTCAGACATAATATTTCGAATTCCTTTGGGCTTGGGTGGATAGCCGGTAGTCCGGCCTCGGCAGGGGATACCCCATTGGAGACCCGCCGTGAATACATCCCTGTAGGCTTCTCGTCGGCTCCCTGCCTCCGAGAGTCTCCAATGGGGTATCCCCTGCCGAGGCCTCAGTGCCAATTTGGCAGCACGGTAGAGCAGCAACTTCAACGCTGGGTTACGGCGGGTACGCGCTTTGCGCTCCGAAGCGTCGGACCGACCGCCCTACGCCGATGTATGGCTTAAAACAGGCACACATCCATAGTTGTACCAGCAAAATACCACCAGAGGCTCAAATGGCACTGAGGCGAAAGCGGGAGGAAGGGGGTTTGGAAACTCTCGGAGGCATGGAGCCGACGAGAAGCCCCCATGGATGGGTTCACGGCGGGTTTCCAAACCCCCTTCCTCCCGCTTTCGCCGGACGTTCAGTCACCCACGGTTACTGCAGTAACAAAAGGTTCAATGCCCACATTATTGCATCGAAACGGGAAAAACCAAGTGTTGTAGTCAACTTTTCCGGCTAACCCCCTGAAGAAACGGGCAAAATTTGCTATAGTGCGCCTCCTTTTTTCACCATCAGACGATCGCAGAGACCATGAGCCAAGCCGCCCGCAAAATCCTCGTGACCAGTGCCCTCCCCTACGCCAACGGCGACCTACACCTCGGGCACCTCATGGAGCAGATCCAGACCGACATCTGGGTGCGCTTCCAGAAACTGCGCGGCCACGACTGCCTCTACGTCTGTGCCGACGACGCCCACGGCACCGCCATCACCCTCAAGGCCGAAGAGCTGGGCCTGAGCCCCGAGCAACACATCGAGCGGATGCACACCGCCCATAAAGCCGTGTCCGAAGGGTTTCTGATCCACCACGACAACTACTACAGCACCCACTCGGCGGAAAACCGCGAGCTGGCCGAACTGATTTACACCCGACTGGACGCCAACGGCCATATCGCCCGGCGCGAGATTACCCAGGCGTTTGACCCGGTCAAGGAGCTGTTCCTGGCCGACCGGTACATCAAAGGCACCTGCCCCAAGTGCAAAACGCCGGATCAGTACGGCGACAACTGCGAAGCCTGCGGTGCCACCTATTCGCCGATGGACCTGATCGACCCGGTCTCTGCCCTGTCCGGTGCCACACCGGTACCCAGGCAGTCCGAGCACTTCTTTTTCAGGCTGCCCGAATTTGCCGACTTCCTGAAACAGTGGACCCGTGCCGGCCATCTGCAGGACGAAGTGGCCAACAAGGTGTCCGAATGGCTGGATTCTGACCTGCACGAGTGGGATATCTCCCGGGATGCGCCCTATTTCGGTTTTGAAATTCCCGGCCAGCCCGGCAAATACTTTTACGTCTGGCTGGACGCCCCCATCGGCTACATCGCCAGCCTGAAAAACCTGCTGGATGCCCAGGGCAAGGACTGGAACGACTACTGGAAGCCGGATTCCGACGCCGAGGTGTACCACTTCATCGGTAAGGACATCATCAACTTCCACGCTCTGTTCTGGCCGGCCATGCTGCACTCGGCGGGCTTCCGCACACCGACCAAAATCTGCGTGCACGGGTTTGTCACCGTCAATGGCAAGAAGATGTCCAAGTCGCGCGGGACCTTTATCAATGGCCAGACCTATCTGGACCACCTGAATCCGGAATACCTGCGCTACTACTTCGCCGCCAAGCTGACCGGCGCCGTGGACGATCTGGACCTGAATCTGGATGACTTTATCCAGCGGGTCAACAGCGACCTGGTGGGCAAGGTGGTCAACATCGCCAGCCGCACCGCGAAGTTTGTCCAGAAAAGCGGCGGCACGCTGGCGAACGAGATCGCCGAGCCGGAGCTCTGGCAGCGGTTTGTAGATGCCGAAGCGAGCATCGCCGAGCACTACGAGAACCGCGAATTCAGCAAAGCCATGCGCGAGATCATGGCCCTGGCCGATGTCGCCAACGAATACATTGCCGCGAAAGAGCCCTGGAAACTGGCCAAAGAGGAAGGCACCGAGGCCGAAGTGCTGGCCATCTGCACCCAGGGCCTGAACTGCTTCCGCGCATTGGTCACCTGGCTCAAACCGGTACTGCCGCAACTGGCGGAGAAGGCCGAAGCCTTCCTGAGCGAGACTCTGGACTGGAGTCAGCCACTGCGTTTCCGTGGCGGTGAGAGCATCGAGAAATTCAAGCCCCTACTGACCCGGGTGGAGAAGGAGCACGTAGACGCCATGATCGAAGCCAGCAAAGAAACCGCCCCGGCCCCGAAAGCGTCCGGCCCTCTGGCGGATGAGCCCATTGCCGAGGAAATCGAATTTGGCGATTTTGCCAAAGTGGATCTGCGTGTGGCGCTGATTGCCAAGGCCGAGCACGTCGAGGGCGCCGACAAGCTGTTGCGCCTGACCCTGGATCTCGGCGGCGAAACCCGCAATGTCTTTGCGGGCATCAAGAGTGCTTATGCCCCGGAAGATATCCAGGGCAAGCTGACCATCATGGTTGCCAACCTCAAGCCGCGTAAAATGAAGTTCGGCATGAGTGAGGGCATGGTGTTGGCGGCCGGGCCCGGCGGTAAAGACATTCATATTTTGGAGCCCCATAGCGGTGCCAAGCCGGGCCAGAGGGTGATGTGAATTAATGGTGGATGACGGCGCTGCGCGCCTTATCCACCCTACGCAGGCTTTGGCACTGAGGCGGATGCGGGGTACACCGCACCTGCTGCGGCATAAGCATATGCTGAAACAGCCTAACCAACGGGGGCTTTTAGATTGAAGGGTTCCCGCTGGTTAACGATAATGTGCGCCTCAGCCGGCGCACTACCCAGGTAAGGACAGGCATGACCGAATTCGCCATCATATTGTTGAGCGCCATTTTGGTGAACAACTTCGTACTGGTTCAGTTTTTGGGACTGTGCCCGTTTATGGGCGTGTCCAACAAACTGGAAACCGCCATCGGCATGGCCGGGGCCACCACCTTTGTGTTGACCCTGGCCTCGGTGTGCAGCTACCTGATCAACACCTGGATACTGATGCCGCTGGACATCGGTTTCATGCGCACCATTTCGTTCATTCTGGTGATTGCGGTAGTAGTACAGTTCTCCAAAATGTTCATTGAGAAAACCAGCCCACTGCTATATCGGGTGCTGGGTATTTTTCTGCCCCTGATCACCACCAATTGCGCGGTGCTGGGCGTGGCTTTGCAGAACACCACCAAGGATCACGGCTTTTTTGAGTCCACGGTCTTCGGCTTTGGTGCGGCACTGGGGTTTTCGCTGGTGCTGATTCTGTTCTCCGCCATGCGCGAGCGCCTCGCCGTGGCCGATGTGCCGACACCGTTCAAAGGCGCCGCCATCGGCATGATTACCGCCGGTTTGATGTCCCTGGCCTTTATGGGCTTTGGTGGTTTGGTCTAGCGCCGAACCGACCGTTCACCGACTGACTCGCATCGACTTATGCTGGACCTGATCATACAAAATCCGATTGCCTCGGCGCTGATTGCGCTCGGTAGCCTGGCGCTTATTTTCGGTGCCATATTGGGCTATGCCGCCGTGCGCTTTCGTCTGGAGGAAGACCCGGTCATCCAGCAGATTGATGACCTCCTGCCCCAGACCCAGTGCGGTCAGTGCGGCTATCCGGGCTGTCGCCCCTATGCCCAGGCCATTGCCAATGGCGATGCGATCAATAAGTGCCCTCCCGGTGGTCAGGCCACCATCAACGCCCTGGCGGATCTGCTGGATGTGGAAGCGCCGACACTGGACGCTGAACATGGCGAAGAGTCCGAAGTAAAAAAGGTGGCGTACATCCGGGAAGACGAGTGCATCGGCTGCACCAAATGCATTCAGGCCTGTCCGGTGGATGCCATTATCGGGGCGGCCAAGCAGATGCACACGGTGATTGTGGATGAGTGCACCGGCTGCGATCTGTGCGTCGAGCCCTGCCCGGTCGATTGCATCGATATGGTGCCCATCGAAACCGGCCTCAACGAGTGGAAATGGGCGAAACCGGCTCCGGCCGAAGCGCAGGCGATCAACCTGATTGCCACTGATCGAGACACCACAGGTGAAGCGGCTTAATGGGTAGTTTAATCAAAGTGTGGGACATTCCCGGTGGCGTTCACCCGCCGGAGAACAAGGCGCAATCTCTGCAGTTACCGCTGGCCAGAATGCCCTTGCCTCCGGTGCTGACACTGCCCCTGAATCAACACATCGGCAAACCCGCCAAACCCGTGGTTACCGTGGGCGAACGGGTTCTGGGCGGCCAGCTCGTGGCTGAAGCCGAAGGCGTTTTCAGCGCCCGGGTGCACGCCCCGACGTCCGGCGTCGTCAGTGCCATTGAGGACCGCCTGATTCCCCACCCCTCCGGTTATTCCGCACCCTGTATCGTCATTGATGTGGACGGCAAGGATGAGTGGATACCGCTGGAGCGGTGCGACGACTATGATGCGCTGGACAAGAGCGAACTGCTTGGCAAAATACGCAGTGCGGGTGTCGCCGGGCTGGGCGGTGCCGGCTTCCCCACCTCGGTGAAACTGAGCCCACGCGCCGACCACCGCATTCATACCCTGATCATTAACGGCACCGAGTGCGAGCCCTATATCACCGCCGATGACATGCTGATGCAGGTCAAGGCGGACGAAATTGTCGCCGGCACCCTACTGCTGGCCAAGCTGCTCGACCATCCCAAGGCGCTGTTGATCGGCGTTGAGGACAACAAGCCCAAGGCCATTGCCGCGCTGGAAAAGGCGGCCGAGGGCACGCCGGTGCAGGTGGTGTCGTTTCCCACCAAATACCCCTCCGGGGGTGAAAAGCAACTGATCCAGATTCTGACGGGCAAAGAGGTCCCCAGCGGCCAGATACCCGCCAGCATTGGTGTAGTGTGCCAGAACGTGGGCACCACGGTGGCCGCCTATCGGGCGGTGCGTTACGGCGAACCACTGGTATCCCGCATCACGACCCTGGTGGGTGAGGCGCTGACAACCCAGCGCAATGTGGAGGTGTTACTCGGTACACCGATCGACTTTCTTCTCGAGCAGCACGGCTTCGACGCAAAGAAAGCCTCGCGCCTGGTGATGGGCGGCCCCATGATGGGCTTTGCCCTGCCGGAGCCCAGTGTGCCGGTGATCAAAACCACCAACTGCATTCTGGCACCCACGAAAAAAGAACTGCCGCCACCCCAGCCGGCGCAAGCCTGCATCCGCTGTGGCTTGTGTGCCGAGGCCTGCCCGGCGAGCCTGTTACCGCAGCAACTGTTCTGGTACGCCCAGGCGGAGGATTACGAAAAGCTCGAAGCGCACAGCCTGTTCGACTGCATTGAATGCGGTGCCTGCTCCTACGTCTGCCCCAGCCATATTCCGCTGGTGCAGTACTATCGGGCTTCAAAAGGGGCGATCCGCCAGCAACAACAGGAAAAAGAGAAGTCCGACCGGGCCCGGCGCCGTTTTGAGTTCCGTCAGGAACGCATCGCCAAAGAAGAAGCCGAAAAGGCCGCCAAGCGTGAAGCCCGTAAAAAGGCGGCCGAGGAAGCCAAGCGCAAACTGGCCGAGCAGAAAAGCGATGCGCCGGCGGCCAAAGCCGACCCGGTGGCGGATGCGCTGGCCAAAGCGCAGGCCAGACAGCAATCTCCCGAAGCGCAGCGGGCCAAACTGGAGCGCAACCTGGCGGCGGCCAAGGACCGTCTGGAAAAAGCCCAACGCCCCCTTGAACCGGGCGAGCCGGGTGCCGAGGTTACCGACGAGCAGCGCGAGAAACAGAAAGCACGCATCAAGCAGGCGGAACTGAAAGTCCGTGAAGCGGAAGACAAATTGCACCAGCTGGAGCAAGGCAGCGGTGCCACCAAGGCGCGAGATGACAGCGAAACAAAGCCGGCGGACGACCCGGTATCCGCTGCTATCGCCCGCGCTCAGGCCAAGATGACCATGAGCCCGGAAGACAAACTGAAGTCCAGCCTGGAATCGCTGTACAAGCGCCTGGCGAAAGCCGAGGAAAAAGCCGACGCCGCACGCGCATCCGGCGACGACAAAGCCGATGCCCTGCAACAGGGCGTCGACAAGCTCAAGCAGAAAATTGCCGACACCCAGCAGGAGCTGTCCGAACTGGCGCCGTCCACGGTGGCCGAACCCAGTTCGGCCTCACGCCATACCGACGATGTGGCCAGTATGGCGATCGAGCGGGCGAAAGCGAAAGCCGCCGCGATGGGAACCATGAGTGCCGAAGATAAACAACGGGCCCAGATCGAGTCACTCAAAGCCCGCATTGAGAAAGCCCGCCAGCGACTGGAAAAAGCCGAGGCGGAGCAGGACGAGAACGTGGACGCGTTTCGCACCGGCCTCACCAAGCTGGAAGACAAACTGCAACAACTGACCGAGGGCCGGTAAGCGATGTTGAGGGTCACCTCCCCCCACACACACAGTACCCGTGGTACCGGGCAACTGATGCGCCTGGTGGTGTTCGCCACGCTGCCCGGCCTGGTCGCCATGACCCTGGCTTTTGGCTGGGGCAGCCTGTTCAATGTGCTGCTGGCCAGTCTGTCCGCTTTGGCGTTTGAAGCACTGGTCATGAAGCTGCGCGGGCGTCCGGTGATGTTTTATCTGCGTGATTGCAGCGCTCTGGTCACCGGTGTGCTACTCGGTTTGGCGCTGCCGCCCTACTGCCCCTGGTGGCTGGTGGTGACCGGCAGCGGCATTGCCATTATCCTGGCCAAACAGCTCTATGGCGGCATGGGCTACAACCCGTTCAACCCGGCCATGGTCGGCTATGTGGTGTTGCTGATTTCGTTCCCGGTGGACATGACCCAGTGGGCCGCTCCGGCCGCGACCCTGGCCGAAGGTCAAAGCCTGGTCGGGTTGACTGAGGGCCTCAAGCAGATTTTCGCTGGCGTGCCGGTGGACGGCTACACCGCAGCCACCCCGCTGGATGTCATGAAGCAGAACACCGGTCAGACCATGGCCGATCTCTACACCAGCGATCCGACCCTGAATGCCGGCTGGCTGGCCGGTGCCGGCTGGGAATGGGTCAACCTGGGCTTCCTGCTCGGCGGCGCCTTCCTGCTGTATCAGCGGGTGTTCACCTGGCACGCCCCGGTGGCCATGCTGGTCGCCCTGGCGGTGATGTCTGTACTATTCTTTGATGGTAGCTCGGCCAGCAACGGCTCTCCGGTCTTTCATCTGTTGTCCGGGGCCACCATGTTCGGGGCCTTCTTTATCGTGACCGATCCGGTCAGTTCGGCGGTGAGCACCCGGGGACGATTGATTTATGGCGCCTTGATCGGAATTTTGCTGTACGTCATGCGGGCCTGGAGCAATTACCCCGATGCGGTCGCCTTCGCGGTACTGCTGGCCAATTTTGCCGCGCCCTTTATCGATTATTACACGCTGCCCCGCACCTACGGTCATACCAAGGCGCGCCGCGCGACCGAAAAGGAGGAACACTAGATGTTCGGTTGGTCGATTGGTAAAAACAGCCTGTTATTGGGGGCTTTTGCACTGGTAACCGCCGGTGTGCTTGCCGGTACCTACCAGGCCACCCGGGATCAGATCGCGGATGCCGAGCGGCAGGCGGCCGCCGCCGCTCTACTGGAAATCATTCCGGAAGATCAGCATGATAACGACCTGCTGACCGACACCTTAGCCGTGCCGGAGGAGGCGCTGGACACCCTGGGCCTGCGCCAGCCAGAGGCCATTCACCTGGCCCGCCAGAACGGGCAGGTTGAAGCGGTGATCATTCCCGCCGTCGCGCCCGACGGCTACAGCGGAAATATCCGGATGATCGTGGGCGTTCACCGGGATGGCCGAATTGCCGGTGTGCGGGTGCTCACCCACAATGAAACTCCGGGCCTGGGTGATAAGGTGGACCTGAAAAAAAGCGACTGGATACTGGGCTTTCACGGCCGCTCCCTCGGGAATCCGGCAGCGGAAGACTGGCGCGTGAAAAAAGACGGAGGCGCCTTCGACCAGTTTACCGGTGCCACTATCACCCCACGAGCGGTGGTGCATCAGGTTCGACGTGTCCTGGAATTTGTGGACCAGTACCACACGGTGCTCTTCCCGGACGACGTCCCCGAGAAAGCCCCTGAAACTTCTGAAAACACAGGCACGACGCAATGAGTGAAGCCGCCGACTATCAAGCGATTTCCAAAAACGGCCTCTGGACCAACAACCCGGCGCTGGTACAACTGCTTGGCCTGTGTCCGCTGTTGGCGGTGACCGGCTCTGTGGTCAACGCGCTGGGGTTGGGACTGGCTACGTTACTGGTACTGACCAGCTCCAACATTATTGTGTCCCTGATTCGCAAAGGCGTCAGTGATGCGGTGCGCCTGCCCGCTTTCGTGATGATCATTGCAGCCCTGACCACCTGCATCGAACTGTTGATGCGAGCATTCACTTACGAGCTGTACACCATTCTCGGGATTTTCATTCCGCTGATTGTGACCAACTGCGCCATTCTGGGGCGGGCCGACGCCTTTGCCAGTAAAAACCCGGTGCTGCCGTCAGCCGCCGACGGGTTGATGATGGGAATGGGCTTCATGTTTGTGCTACTGGCCGTGGGCTCAGTGCGTGAACTGCTCGGTAACGGCACTTTATTCGATGACATGCACTTGCTGCTGGGCGAAGGCGCCCGCGACTGGACCTGGCAACCCTTCGAGCACTATCCGGGTTTTCTCGTGGCCGTGCTTCCCCCCGGCGCCTTTATCGTGACCGGCTTTCTGATTGCGCTGAAAAACAGTGTTGACGCTCAGTTGAAAAGACGCGAAGCCGCGCGTAGCACCAAGCCGGTCAAAGGCAGCAAACGGGTACGTACCACCGGGAATATCAGCTAACCCCCCTGATAGGCAATCTCTCGGCAGAGTGATGAAATATCCGTTAGACTTAGAGTCTACCGTTCATCACCTACCGAGGGATACGTCTATGCTCGACACCGAAAAGATCAACGAACTGATCAGTCTTTACGTCATACCCTGGGCCATCAACATTGTCACGGCCCTGCTGATTTTCATTATCGGCCGGATCATCATCAGCATCCTCGTCGGTATTCTCGGTAAGGTGCTGGGTCGCACCAAGCTGGACAGCATACTGATTGAGTTCACCCAAACCATTGCCAAAGTGCTGCTGCTCATTTTTGTCATCGTGGCCGCGTTGGACCAGTTGGGTGTGAACACCACTTCCCTGATTGCCGTTCTCGGTGCGGCCGGCCTGGCCATCGGCCTGGCGCTGCAGGGATCGCTGCAGAACTTTGCCGCTGGCTTCCTGCTGCTGGTGCTGCGCCCGTTCAAAGCCGGAGACTATATCGAGGCCGCTGGCACGGCGGGAATGGTGGAAAAGATCAGTATTTTCTCGACCATTCTGCGTACGCCAGACAACAAAGAAGTCACCATCCCCAACGGCGCCATTTACGGAGGGAATATCATCAACTACTCCGCCCGGGACACCCGGCGGGTGGATATGGTATTTGGTATCAGCTACGGCGACGATCTGAAAAAAGCCAAGGAAGTCATGATGGCCGCGCTCACATCGGACGAGCGGGTACTGCAGGATCCCGCACCGAACGTTGCCGTATCGGCCCTGGCCGATAGTAGTGTCAACTTCATCGTGCGGCCCTGGGTGAAAACCGAGGATTACTGGCCGGTGTACTGGGACATGACCGAGAAAATCAAGGTGGAGCTGGAAGCGAACGGTATGAGCATCCCCTTCCCCCAGCGCGACCTCCATATCTTCAACGAAAAACCATAGTTCTCCGGGGCGCCGCCAAACGGCGCCCCTTCTCATGTCACCTCACAACGAACCGGGCTTTTCTACAACCAGATATTGATCCACATCGAGCGCCCCCAACCGTTGCTCTGTTCCGTCCGGCCAGACAACTCTCAATTCGTCGATTTGTTGGCTCTCGCCCAGCCCGAAATGGGCCACCAGCGGATCGTTAGACAGATAATTGGACCCCAATCGGATCTCTCTCACTTGTGACAACTGGCCGCTGCGCACATGGACCTTGGCCCCGATACCGTCCAGGTTGTCCGGCCCACCACGAAGCCTCACGGTGAAGAAGTGATGCCCCGTCTGGGCGACGTTGCGAAATACAGTCACGGGTTCACCACTGTGACTGATAAAAATATCCACTTTACCGTCGCGGTCGTAATCAAAACAGCTGACGCCACGCCCCTGCCGTGTATGATTCAGCCCGACCTCCAGTGCCCGCTCCGTGAACGTGCCGTCACCATTGTTGATATACAGCAGGCTGGGGTCGTGGATGAACTGGGCAAAGATGGCTTCATTGGCGACATTTTTACTGGTCATGCCGTTGGTGTGGAAAATATCCAGCCAACCGTCATTGTTGAAGTCAGCAAAACAGGCACCCCACCCCCAGAATCCGGGGCGCACACCCGCCTTGTCGGTGGCGTCATCAAAGCGCCCCTGGCCATCATTCCGATAAAGTCTGTTGCCGGACTCTCCTCCAACGTAAGCCTTGTGCTCAAGAGGGTTCCATATCGACGTCACAAACCAGTCAAGGTCGCCATCATTGTCGTAGTCTCCAACCGCCATTCCCATGCCGTTCTCATCCGAAATCACCGCATCAGTCCGATCGACAAACCCTGCGCCCGACTCGTTGATCAGCACCTGACTGGTCAGAAAATCTCCAGCCAGTAACAGATCCGGCCAGCCATTGTTGTTGAGATCCGTAAACGCGGCGGTAAATACGAGCCCGAGCTTCCCCGTCTGGGGAGACTCCCGGGTGGGAGGCAACAGATCACTGGCATCCGCGAACTGACCTTCGCCCTTATTGCGCCATAAATACCCACTGTTGTCCGCACCGGCCGTGAACCCCCAGTGCGCCGCGTACAGATCAATCCGACCGTCCCGGTCGAAGTCACCGGCGGAAAGACTGTGCGTAAAACGATTGAATCCGATACCGGCTTTGAAAGGATCCGGCAGAAAAAAGCCGTCTCCCTGGTTCTGATAGACTCTCAGGAAATCATCGTGACGGTTGTCCTCTACGAGCAGGAGATCCCGGTGTCCATTCTGATCATAGTCAAAAAAGAGTGCACCGAACTGCTGACTGCGCAATGTACCGATGGCAAGCTCGGTCGTTTCTTCAAAGGTGCCATCACCCTGGTTGCGATACAGTTTTCCGGGCAACACAGAATGACTGATAAACAGATCATCCCAGCCGTCGCCATCGTAGTCACCCACCGCTATCCCACCCGAGACCCGGTGTTGCTCGTCGCCATTACCCACGACCGGCAGTGAATAATCCAGTCCCGTCATTACGGTCGCATCCACAAACCAGGGTTCCCGCATCGGCTCAGGCTCGTCCCGCGTCGCCGTCTGCACAGAGGACGGCAACGCGGGCTGGAAAGTCACGGGCTGCCCAACGAACGATCCGGTGCGGGCATATAGCCGCTCGCCATCCGGGCCATCATCATCGGCGTCGGGCAGCCAGCGTGCCAGACACTCGGGGTCCGTGGTACAGGGATCGGTCAGGGTCTCCAGAAAAGCTTCGAGATACCGGGCATGCACCGGGTCAAAACGACGGTGAGACAGGTACTTCCAACTGCCACTGTCCCTGGCCTGCTCCAGTGCCTCCAGGGAGCGATTCCGGTAGCGCTCCCGGTCGGTTGGAATACCCTTGAACTGCGGATTGCTCTGCAGGCTGTAGTCATAGGCGAGCACCGAGGTTTCCACATCCATATGATGGCGGATCGCCTGGCTCAGGGTAAGAAAGGCGCCGGTGTGCCCCCAAGGGCCGGTTACCGAGACGTTCAGCAACGAGGGCGTACGAAACGCGTATCGGTCATCGGGGTGAGAGCTCTCGAGCATTCGCCCCAGATCAAATCCGTGACGATCCTTACCGCGTCCAAACTGGGGGACCGCGAGGTTGTGAAACGACTCGTCGGTAAAGCGACGCCCGGCATGGCACTGACTGCATCCATAACCACCCTCACTCAGCGGCGTATAGAACAGCAAGGCACCGAGGCGCGCGTCTTCGGAAATGGCGCCGTCATCGCCATCGAGAAATCTGAACCAGGGATTATCAAGAAACACTTGTGAGCGTTGATAGTGGGCTTGCGCCAAACCGACCCGCTCCATGGTCACCACTTGCTCGGGGTTCTCTCGGGGGTCATCAAAGGCTGTCTGAAAAAGTGGCAGCCAGGGGCTGCCATCTTCCGCCCCGGTGTCCGTCCCTGCCTCCAGGCCTTGCAAACGCCGCTCAAGGATTCGACGCTTGTCCTGGTTGCTCAATACCTTGTCGGCGTCACGACCGAACATTTCATTGGCGGATGTCAGGGGAAACATCGCCTGGGCGGCCGCCAAATCATTGCCGGCGTGAGGATCCGGCAAATTGCGCAGACTGTCAGGAGTGCGGATGGGCACCGATTGTCCGTCTCCGGTGTTGTGATAGTCCGCCACCTCAACCCGCCCATCCCAGAACAGCCGCCGCTGATAAACATGCAAATTGAAGGTGGTCGGTGAGTTGCGGGGAACATTCGGGCCCCCATCGGCCAGCGGGTCCCGGGCCCGATTACCATTGTGAACCCGGCCCGGCCCAATCAGTTGCGGATCAATGGCATCGACACCCACCGGCAGCGACAAACCATCCCCACCACCCAGCAAGGGGTGGTGACAGGACGCGCAGGCGACATCCCGTTGTTCACTCAGAGACTGACTGAAAAACAACTGTTTACCCAGCTCAAACAGAGCGCCCTCGGAGGCCGTCGAGCCTGCCACCGGCGCTGGCTCCTCACTGAGCCCCAGTGCATCGACCCGCTGCCTGAGCACCTTGAGCACCTGCTCCGGTTCCTTTGGCAGCGCCTCCGCCGAAGCCTCGACCTGAGGTTCAGCTCCGGGTTCGGAGTCAATCAGTTCAACCGAAGATTGTGCTTGGCAAAGTACACTGACCCCTACCAGGCCCCACAACAGATAGGCTTTAGGCATAACTCGGACCCTACTCGTCAGAAAGCTCAGGCGTAGCGCCGTTGGGCGCCGTGTGCAGATCAACTCTCTCAGTCAACGACGGCGTCAACACCCACCGCCCCTGAGCGTAAATGATCGCGTCCTCGGCGATAATCAGATCCAGTTGACGCTCGCGGGCAAGTTCGTCCAGCGCCGTTCGGGCCAGCGGAGACAATTCCTCGAAGATGGCCTGTTTCTGTGCCTGCAACCATCGTTCGAGAGCGCGCCCCGTGTCGATCATTTCCTGCTGGATGTGTTCTGCCCGATCATGCACCATCTCCCGCTGCTGTGCGCTCAGCCCGGGTGCCTGCGCTCGGCGCTCGAGGTTCTGAAGATCGGCTTCGGCCCCTTCAAGGGCGGACTGGTACTGCTGGTAGGTCGGACTGTCGCGCAGCGCCTCCATTCGGGCGACAGCCACATTGGTCGCAAATACGGCATCGGTGAGGTCAACCACGGCAATCGCGGGGTCGGCCCGCGAGCAGGTGCAGAACAACAGGGCGGCAACACCGAAACAGCGGGCCCTGAACGACCTGGAGGCGCCGAGCAACATGCCGGCTTCTGACAGAAACAGTTGCGAATGATCCATTATTATTAACTCTGCTGAATATCAAAAACCACCCTGAGAAAGTGGTCTTAGAAACAGAGGTTACACTTAATTCACACTGTTTTCAATAAAAAGACAGAACCGTGGCAGTCCCGGGAAAGGCTTCAGAACGCTCCCTCGGCCTTGATCAGCACCTGCGTGCTGTCCAGCCCCCCTCGCTCGGCCAGCGGCGCGGCAAAATCGATGTGCAGAACGTTGCCCACTTTGGTTTTACTGGAGCTGAATCGTAGGCCAATTCCCACGTTGGACAGGTGTGGGTTGGGCTCGTTGTCAATCTGCCCTCCCCAGGTCCGTCCGGCATCAAAGAACGCCACCGCGCCCATGCGGACGATGTTAAACAGGTGCAGATCGGAAAAATAACGGCGCTCGATATTCAGAAGATAGCGACGATTACCGCGCTGATAATCCACCGGATAGCCACGCAGACCATTGGCGCCTCCCAGTGTCAGTTGCTCAAACTGTTCAAGATTCTCGCCAATGTCATAGCGCAGGTTCAAGTACCAACGGTTCTGGTCATCACGAAACCAGTTGTAGTTGACCTCAAGCCCGAGCACCCCGCTGTCGATGGGGTTCGGGCCTTTGTAGTGGCGGCCGTCCACATCGCCCTGCAGACGAAGAATGTGGTGTTCACCCACACCGATGACATTACTGTATGACGCCTGGTAACGAATCAGGTCCCGGGCGTTTCCAAGCCGGGTACCTCCGTAGCCTACCCTCATCCGGTAGTTGACGCCCATGGCGACGTCTTCTGTGCGCTGGATCTGATTGAGGTTCTTGTAAGTGGCAAACCGGTTTTCAATCACTTCCAGCCCCACCCAGCCATAATTGCCCTTGCGATTGTCGGGAACCCCCAACACCGTCTCATCCGTGGCGCTGAAGATATCTTCTTCACGGGTGATACCCAGGCGCCAGCGCCGGGTAAACCGCTCATCGGCCCGGGCCGCCAGCCCGAAGTAAAGCTCACTGTCGCGGGTGCGGTGCCGAAATTCGTTGATATCATCGCCCCCCTCACGAATGGTCCGAACTTCGGCGACATCCTCCGTAAAGCCACCGGCCGCCCATGGTGTTTCCAGCGAGTAGAACGGACGCTCAAGACTGAAGGCTTTGTCCTCACCGTCGCTCTTCTGGGCGTAGTACAGGCGGGTGGCGAGGCGGGTCTGCATGAAGTGATCGGTGCGGTACTCATACCCGACACTGGAGCGCTCAATATCCTGAGAGTAGCGTAGCGCAATCGCATCGCCCGTCCCCAGAAAGTTGCCGTCTTTCAGACCAATCCCGGACTCGGTTTCTCCTCCCTCGTGCTTGAAGGTCAGCTCCGGCTCGGTGACCCAGGAGTCGCGAGTAATGACCATCAGGTCAATGTAATCCGGACAGACCACATCGGGGACAATGTAGGCACTGGTCAGGTAATTGCGGCTGCGCAGGATCCGCTCGGACTCGGCGACCAGCCGCTCACGCAACGAGTCGCCCTCGTCAAACAGCAACTGGCTGGCGATAATCGGTTCCCGGGTGTTGATATGCAGGCGGTTGAAACCACGGTACAGCCAGTTGTTCTCGGCGGGGTCCGACTCATCAAAAATCGAGCGACTGACATAGTCGATTCGGCGAATGGTCTTGCCTTCATGCCCCGCAAAGGCATCGAATACCAGGCGACTCTCGCGCTGCTCGGCCAGATCCCGATACTCATACTGATAGTGTTCGCAGGCCTGGCCGCCCTCTCCCTGCACTGACTCGGTGCTCACCGGCTCCCCCTGCGCGAGACCGGGTAGACAGAGACAGCACAGCAACCACGTCAGCCGATGAAGACTGGGGGCGGCGCGGCCCGGCTCAAATGAGAAACGGTGACAACCTGGCATCCATCTTTTCACAACAATTATAATTCTCGCCCACCGGGATGCCGCCCGAGGCATCCATTACACATGAGGCCCCATCATATACCGGAAGAAACCGCAGCGTCACGGATAAACTGACCGGACAGGAACGGAGCCTGAACTTACCGGGTTGGACCGCAAAAAACCGCGCAGGTTGCGCGCTGCGCTCAGTGGTGATGAGAATGGTGGGAAGAAGGGGTACCAGATGAGGCCGCGTGGCCACCACCGACCGCGGGCCACAGGGTCCAAAGCCCGAACAGAATGATGGCCAGGGCCATGAATATCCGCAGTCCCCGCCGCTGCAACAGGCGGGTCAGTTGCAGCGCCATCACGCCCGCGGCCAACACCGCGGGCAAGGTGCCCAGGCCGAACGCCAACATGGTCCCACCGCTCACCCACAGATTGCCTTGAGCAAGCGCATAGGCCAGGGCGGTGTACACCAGGCCACAGGGTAACCAACCCCACAGCGCACCCAGTAGCAGCGCCTGGCGCGGTCGCCGGACCGGAAGCAGTGACTTGCCCAGCGGTTGCAGGCGACGCCACACCACCGCGCCGCCCCGCTCCAACCAGGTCAAACCACGCCACCAGCCCGCCAGGTACAGGCCCATGGCAATCAGCAGGAGCCCGGCGACCAACCGCAACACTGGGTCAAGTGGTGTGAGGCCGCCGGCAAGCAACCCGGCCAAGAGGCCCATCAGGGTGTAACTGGTGATGCGCCCGACGTTGTAAGCGAACAGAAGTCGCCAGCGATGCCCCCGAGCCTCGGCCGGAATCGCGGCGGACAGCGCGCCCATGATACCACCACACATGCCCACACAGTGGGCGCTGCTGAACAACCCCAGCATCCAGGCCGCCAGCCAGGCTCCCCAAACCGATACCTCGGCACCCATCATGAGGTGTGCCCGTTGGTCGGGTCATCGGACTCCGGGGATCGGCGTTTGGCGTCTGAGGCAGACCGCGACGCATCGATGGGCTCATCATCGTCAAACAGAATCCGGTGCGCTTCGGTATCCAGGTTGTCGTACTGGCCGCTTTTGATCGCCCAGAAAAACACCTTCAGGGCAATGGCGACAAAAATCAGCGCAATGGGGACCAATAGAAACAGACTCTCCACATCAACCTCCTGTGTGAGGGCTGGGCTCAGCGGGCGCCCGGTGCAGGCGCAGTGCATTGAACACCACCACCAGGGAGCTGCTGGTCATGCCGATGGCGGCCAGCCAGGGCGGCACCAGGCCGACAGCGGCCAGGGGCAGAGCCACCACATTGTAACCGAGAGAGAGCAGCAAGTTCTGCCGGATCACCCGCCGGGTGCGCTGAGCCAGGCTGAAAATGCCCGCCAACACGCTCAGATCCGGATGCAGGAACACGGCATCGGCCCGAGTCTGGGCCAGGTCCGATGCGGAAGCCATGGCCACGGACACATCCGCGGAGGAAAGCACCGGAACGTCGTTGATCCCGTCGCCCACCATCATCACCTTTTCCCCTCGCGCCTGAGCCTGCTGCAGTCGCCGTAACTTGTCCTCCGGGCGAGCTCCCGCGGTATAGGTATCAATTCCCAGCGTATCGGCCAGGCGGGCCACTGCGCCCGATGAGTCGCCACTGAGCAATTCAACGGCCAAGCCCCGGGCGCGCAGCGTCGACACCAGCGTCTGAGCGCCGGGACGCAGTTGATCTTCCAGTGAGAACCAGGCAATCGGTCCGCGAGTATTACTCAGCAGCAACCACAATGTCTCGTCATCCGGGGCCGCAGGCACCTCGGTCGCCCCGTAGAGCGCGCCGGCGAACAAGGCATTACCGAGCCGATAGCGCTCGCCCTCCACCTTGCCCTCAACCCCGGCCGCCGTGAACTGGCGGGTATCCCGCGCCCGGTAGCGGTCGAACCAGGGACGAAACGCTATTGCCAGCGGGTGTCTCGCTGGCGCCTCAAGCGCGCCGGCAACACCCAACCAGTACTCGTCGGGCCGGTGCTCGTCACCCCGGGACACATTCACCAGCGACTGCAACGAGAACTGCCCCAGAGTCAGAGTGCCGGTTTTGTCCAGAATTACCCGGTCCACGCTGGCCAGGGTCTCCAGAACATGGCCGCGCGCGATCAAAAAGCCCCGCCGCCGCAAGTTGGCCGTCGCGGCCGTCAACGCCGTGGGCATGGCCAGAGCCAGCGCACAGGGACAAGTGACCACCAACACCGAGAGCGCGACCCAGAAGGCGCGTTGCGGGTCGATCACCATCCAGGCCCCCCAGACCAGCGCAAACACCATCAGTACAGCGGCCACAAAGTAGCGGGCCACGGTGTCCGCCAGTGCCACCTGCCGGGGTTTTTCGGCCTCCGCCTGGACCACCAGTCGTTCGATGGCGGAGAGCTGGGTATCACCGCCCACCGCCGTGACTTCCAGCTCGAGATCGCTTTCACCGTTGAGGGTACCGCCAACGACCCGGTCTCCCGGACCTTTGGGCACTGGCCGGGACTCCCCGGTCAGCAGTGCTTCAATCACATCGCTGTGTCCGTGAATCACCCGTCCGTCACAGGGAAAGGTTTCCCCGCTTTTCACCCTGACACGGTCTCCGAGCACCAGAGTTTTGACCGGCACCGACACCTCTTTACCCTGTTCGAGTCGCCGGGCGCTGAGCGGCATCAGCTGCGCCAGATTGCCGTAGGCCAGGCGGTTTCGATGCCGGGTGCGCATCTCCAGGTAGCGCCCCACAAGCAGAAAAAAGGTGAACATGGCGATGGATTCAAAGTAGACATCCCCTCGCCCGGTGATGGTGGCCCAGGCACTGGCGCCATAGGCCAGCCCGATGGCCAGCGCCACCGGCACATCCATGATCAGTTGCCGGGCCTTGAGGCTGCGCCAGGCGGCCTGAAAAAACGGCGCCGCCGAAAACCAGACCACCGGCGTGGCCACCAGGAAACTGAGCCAACGCAGAAACAGTTTCCACTCATCCACGGCGCCGGTGTACATGCCCACCGCCACCATGCCCGCCTGCATCATGCCAAACCCGGCCACCCCCAGGCGCAGCAGGGCCTGACGGTTTTCCTGTTGCGCCAGGGCACGATGAGCCTCGTCGGTGGCCGGGCGGGGGCGATAACCAATGCGCGCCAGCTCGGCCATCAATTCACTCAACGGCTGCTGATCGGCATTCCAGGTGAGGGTGCAACGGTGCGAGGTGACATCGACCGATAGCTGCCGGACCGCAGGGCTGCGCTTGAGGTGGGTTTCAATCAGCCAACTGCAGGCCGCGCAGGTCATCCCCTCGAGCAGCAGTTGGGCGCGGCGCTCACTGCCCTCCCCGGCGCTGACGAAATCCGCTTGTAACGCTTCGTTATCGTAAAGCTGCCACTCCGCGGCGACGGCCGCCGTTTCATCCGGTCGTTCACTGGCTTCCGAGCGGTACCGGTAAAACCGTTCCAGCCCCCCATCCACAATCGCCGTCGCCACTGCCTGGCAACCGGGGCAGCACATGGGCTGACGCTCACCGTTGATGGTCACGGTAAAGTCTGTCGCTTCGGGCACGGGCAGGCCGCAGTGAAAGCAGGGACTCTCGCTCATGGATACGACTCGGGGTGGACGAAAAGAGCGTTACGGCGAACGATCGCTCGGCCGAAGCTCAATCCGGTTGCGTTGATCAAAATGAATTTCGCCACGCAGCAACCACTCAGCGGAGCGCATCTGGGTAGCGTCATGCTCCGGCAGAAGTGTCAGGTAACGACGATGACTGAGTGCGCGGGTAAGATCTCCGCGATATCGGCCATCCCGAACCTTCTGTAGCAACACGCGTTGATCCTGGTCCGCATTGACCGGGTGCCCAATCAACAGGTGCAGCACATTCGGCAAGGTACCATTGCCCGTCAGGTTCAACAGAATTTCCCCGGTAACCGGATCAAACTCCACGTCGGCCTTGAGGTTCAAGGCCCGAGCCCGGGCTTCCTGTTCAAAACTCTGGTTGATGGAACGTCCCTGCTTGTAGTAATTATCCACCACCCGATCGTCTGCATGAAACACGGAAACGGTCACAAAACTCAGGGACACGCAGACCACAACGATCAGTGGTGACATGACAAACCAGAACCAGGGCTGTCGATACCAGGGGGCTTCGGGGGTATTGTCGGTCATAGTCAACCTTAGCGTTGAGGTGGACACTACTGGTCGCGTAGTGCCGGGCCAATAAACGTGGTGGTGTGTTCGGTATAAATCTCCGGGTTTTCCCGCGCCTCGACTCGCAGAGTCACCGAGGTTTTCACGGTATCCAGCGCCTCTCTGGGCACAACCACCCGCACTGGCAAGGTCAATACTTCCCCTTCGCTCACGGGCAAGGGCCGATAACCTTCCAGCTCAAACGGGTAATCACCACTGACGGAGAGATCGTAGATGTGCGTGTCGCGATCCTTGTTGTTGATTTTCAGGGTATAGACGTTTTCCACGTCGGGACCACTGATCCGGTACATCCGCATTCCCCGGTCGCGCAACACATCCAGGCCAACGGGCAGACGGGCACTCAGCGCATAAGTGAACACGCTGAGCATGACCAACAAGACCGCACCGTAACCCAGGAGCCGGGGGCGGAACACTTTGGTGTGGCCTTTTTCAATGGCATCCTCGGTGGTGAAACTGATCAGACCGCGCGGGTAATCCATGCGATCCATCACCTGATTACAGGCGTCCACGCACAGACCGCAGTCGATGCAGTCGGCCTGCAGACCATCGCGAATATCAATGTCCACGGGGCATACCTGAACACACCAGGAGCAGTCGATGCAATCGCCCAGCCCTTTCTCCCCGGGGTCGTCGGTGGGCTTGCGTGGCCCTCTCGGTTCGCCGCGAACGTAGTTGTAAAACACCGTCAGGGTGTCTTTGTCGTACATCACCGATTGAAAGCGGGCGTAGGGGCACATGTACTTACACACCTGCTCACGTAAAAAGCCGGCATTCATGTAGGTGGCGGCCGTAAAAAAGAAAACCCAAAAAGCCGCGGCGGGATGAACATCGATGGTAGCCAACCCCACCAATAACTCCCGTATGGGCACAAAGTAGCCTACAAAGGTAAGTGCCGTAACCAGCGCAATCAGTAGCCAGATCCCGTGTTTGGCTCCTTTTCGGACCACCTTTTCCGGCCCCCAGGGACGCGCATCCAGTTTCATCCGTTTATTGCGATCGCCTTCGCACAGAAATTCCGCCCAGATGAACATCTGGGTCCAGACCGTTTGCGGGCATGTAAAGCCGCACCAGACACGACCGACGAGGACCGTGACGGTAAACAGCATGAAGGCGGCAATGATCAACAGCCAGGCGAGAAACATACCGTCCTGCGGCCCAAAGCTGAGCCACAGCACGTGAAAGCGCCGCTCGGGCAGATCGAACAGCATGGCGGGGCGACCGTCGATGACCAACCAGGGCATCAACAGGTAGGCGGCCAACAACGGCATACCGGTATAGCGGCGCAGCTTCTGGTAGAAGCCGGTTATGCGCCGCATATATACCTTGTCGTCGGCCTCATAGAGGTTTACATAGCGTATCCCTGTATCCTGATCCTGTTCCGCTTGCTTACTCTTCTTCGTCATAGTTCATTGACAGGCTGTAAACGTAGGCGGCCAGAATATGAATCCGGTCATCCTTGAGCAGTTCGCCCTGAGCGGGCATCACCCCGTTACGACCGACCCGCAGGGTCTGGCGAATATCACTCGGCTCTCCGCCGTACAGCCAGACATCATCGGTCAGGTTGGGTGCGCCCAGGTTGATATTGCCGGTGCCATCGGCACCGTGACAGGCGGCGCAATTACGCATGAATTTCTGTTCACCGGCCGCCGCCAGCTCGGCATCATGCTCGCGCTCGCCCATGCTCAGGACGTATTCGGTCACTTCGGCAATACCCTGCTCACCCAGGCTGCCGCTCCAGGCCGGCATGGCCGCCTTGCGACCTTGCACCAGGGTCTGCTTGATACGCTCTGGCTCTCCGCCCCACTGCCAGGCATCGTCGGTCAGGTTCGGGAAGCCCCAGTTGCCACCGCCATCCGAGCCATGACAGACGGCGCAATTGTTGGCGAACAGGCGCAGTCCCATCTTCATGGCCTGAGGGTCGCGAGCGAGCTCTTCAATCGGCGTTTGCGCATATTCACCGAACTGCTCGGAAAAACGTGCCTGAGCCTGCTGCTGATGACCGCGCAGCTCTTTTTCCTGGGTCCAACCCAGCACGCCCGGGAAACTGCCAAGACCGGGGTAAAGAATCAGATAAACGCCCGCAAAGATGAAGGTTGCGATAAACATCTTGAACCACCAGCGAGGCAGCGGGTTGTCGTATTCTTCGATACCATCATACACGTGTCCGGTGGTCCGGTTTTCCGGATCTTCGTCGTCCCGCACCGCAACCTTGCGATTGGCAAGCAATACCCACAACAGCAACGCCAGGTTGGTGAGGGTGAGGACAATAATCCAAAGGCTCCAAAATGTGCTCATAATCAGTTCCGCCTGTCAGTCTCATCACCGGCGTGATGATCCGCCTGTTCATTCTGTTCGTCAGAGTCGGGCGACTCCGAAGCTTGTTTGTTCTGGTCTTCATCGGCAAAGGGCAAGTTGGCCGCGTCATCAAATCGCTTTTTACGACGCGGCGAGAAGGCCCACCAACAAATGCCTACAAAGGCGATCGTTACCAGAACCGTTGAAATTGCGCCCAAAGTACCCTGATCCATAAATCACCGTTTCTCGGTCAGCAAGGTACCCAACTGCTGCAGGTAGGCCACCAGGGCGTCCATTTCGGTAACGCCCTTGACCGCTTCGCCGGCACCTTCAATATCTTCGTCGGTATAGGGCACACCCACTTTGCGCAATCCGCGCATCTTCGCTTCGGTGTGCTCGCCGGTCAGCTTGTTGTCATACAGCCAGGGGAAGGCCGGCATATTGGACTCGGGTACCACGGTACGCGGATTGTACAGATGGGCCTTGTGCCAATCGTCGGAGTAACGGCCGCCAACCCGCGCGAGATCCGGACCAGTCCGCTTGGACCCCCACAGGAAGGGGTGCTCGTAGACATGCTCGCCGGCCACCGAGTAGTGTCCATAGCGCTCCACTTCGGCGCGCAGGGGACGCACCATCTGGGTATGGCAGACGTGACAGCCTTCGCGGATATAGATATCCCGTCCCTCGAGCTCCAGCGGCGCCAGCGGCTTCAGCCCGGCCACCGGCTCTGTGGTTTCCTTGAGGAAGAATTGCGGCACAATCTGAACCAGACCACCGAAGCTGATGGCAACAACCATCAGTACGGTCATTAAGCCAATATTTTTTTCAACAATATCGTGATATTTCATGAACCGCTCCCTTAAACCGCTTGAGGCTGAGTCAGGTTGTCTTCACCCGCCACAGAGGTCGAGCTCGCCGCAGTGCGCCAGGCGTTGTAGGCCATCAGCACCATACCCGACAGGAAAATTGCACCCCCCATGAAGCGTACGAAGTACCCCGGGTAGCTGGCAATCACCGATTCGATAAAACTGTAGGTCAGAGTGCCGTCGGCATTAAACGCTCGCCACATGAGGCCCTGCATGATGCCGTTGACCCACATGGAGGCGATGTAGAGCACCGTGCCAATGGTCGCCAGCCAGAAGTGAATGTTGATCCACTTGACGCTATACATTTCTTTCTTGCCAAACAGAATCGGCAGCAGGTGGTAAATGGCACCGATGGAAATCATGGCCACCCAGCCAAGAGCACCAGAGTGCACATGGCCAATGGTCCAGTCGGTATTGTGCGACAGGGCATTCACGGTTTTGATGGACATCATCGGCCCTTCAAAGGTGGACATGCCATAGAAGGACAGCGATACCACCAGGAAGCGCAGGGTCGGGTCAGTGCGCAGTTTGTGCCAGGCACCGGACAGCGTCATGATACCGTTGATCATACCGCCCCAGCTCGGCGCCAACAGAATCAGGGACATCACCATGCCCAGGCTCTGGGCCCAATCCGGCAGCGCCGAGTAATGCAGATGGTGCGAACCCGCCCAGATGTAGACGGAAATCAACGCCCAGAAATGCACGATGGACAGCTGGTAGGAGTAAATGGGTCGATTGGCCTGCTTGGGCACGAAGTAATACATCATGCCGAGGAAGCCCGCCGTCAGAAAGAAACCGACCGCGTTGTGGCCGTACCACCACTGGATCATGGCATCCGCTGCGCCGGCGTACGCCGAGTAGGACTTGAACCAGGCCACGGGGATGGCGGCGCTGTTGACGACATGCAACACCGCGACCGTCAGAATGAAGCCACCGTAGAACCAGTTCGCCACGTAGATGTGAGACGTTTTACGCTTGGCAATGGTGCCGAAGAACACAACGGCGTAGCTGATCCACACCACGGCAATCAGAATATCAATCGGCCACTCCAGTTCGGCATACTCTTTGGAACTGGTCAAGCCCATGGGCAGGGTGATAGCGGCCAGAACGATGACCGCCTGCCAGCCCCAGAACGTGAAGGGCACCAACCAGCCTCCGAACAAGGGAACCTGACAGGTCCGTTGGACCACATAATAGGAGGTCGCCATCAGGGCGCAGCCACCAAATGCAAAAATGACCGCATTGGTGTGTAAGGGCCGCAACCGGCCGAAATGAGTGAACGGTTGCACCAGATCATTCAGTGCCGGCCACACCAGTTGCGCTGCGATCAATACGCCAACTCCCATGCCGACGATGCCCCAGACAATCGTCATGATGGAGAACTGACGCACGACCTTGTAGTCGTACACCGGATGATCCCCGGCCGCTGTCAGATTACTACTCATAGGTCTTTCCCATTATTGCAGATCAAATCGTTATTCCACCCTGCGTATACGCACGCTGGCACCGAGCCGATAACTCGGGCAGGCGTTTGGCGCGGGCATTGTCGCCCAAAGCACAGCCAGCCTTCTTGACCTCAGTCAAAAAAACACGGTTCGTCAGTGTCTGTGGAATTGTTATTAATGGTGGGTTGCCCCGCTGAGCGGGGCGCTCCGGGGCAATGGCACCGGCAAATTAACGCAGTTTACGGCCTTTGTTGGCGGCGATTCGCATACGCAGGGCATTCAGTTTGATAAAGCCCTCGGCATCTTTCTGGTCGTAAGCGCCGGCATCGTCTTCAAACGTGGCAACTTTTTCGTCAAACAGGCTATCTGCCGAGCGACGCCCCACGACGTGTACGCCGCCTTTATACAGTTTGAGCCGAACATCACCGTTGACATGCTCCTGAGTCTGGTCGATGGCGGTCTGCAGCACCTGACGCTCTGGGCTCCACCAGTAGCCGTTGTAGATCAATTCGGCATACTTGGGCATCAGCTCATCTTTCAGGTGGGCCACCTCGCGGTCCAGAGTGATGGATTCGATGGCGCGGTGGGCCTTGAGCATGACGGTGCCACCGGGAGTTTCGTAGCAACCACGGGACTTCATCCCCACGTAACGGTTCTCGACGATATCCAGACGACCGATACCATTGTCACCGGCCACCTTGTTCAGACGCTCCAGAACCGTGGCGGGCGACAGGCGCTCGCCATCAATGGCCACAATATCGCCCTTCTCGTAAGTCAGGTCAATATAGGTGGGCTGATCCGGGGCCGCTTCCGGGGAGACGCTCCAGCGCCACATATCTTCCTCGGCTTCGGTCCAGGGGTCTTCCAACACGCCGCCCTCGTAGGAAATGTGCAGCAGGTTGGCATCCATGGAGTAAGGCGACTTTTTCTTGCCCTTGGAGAAGTCCACGGGAATATTGTGCTCTTCGCAGTACGCCATCAGCTTGTCGCGGGAGTTCAGGTCCCACTCGCGCCAGGGGGCGATGACCTTGACGCCGGGCTTGAGGGCGTAGGCGCCCAGCTCGAAGCGCACCTGATCGTTACCCTTACCGGTGGCGCCGTGGGAGATGGCATCAGCACCGGTCTCATTGGCGATTTCGATCAGGCGCTTGGAGATCAGCGGCCGGGCAATGGAGGTACCCAGCAGGTACTCGCCCTCGTAAATGGCGTTGGCGCGGAACATCGGGAAGACGAAGTCGCGCACGTATTCCTCGCGCAGATCGTCGATGTAGATTTCCTTCACGCCCAGCGCCTGGGCCTTGGCCCGCGCGGGCTCCACTTCTTCACCCTGGCCGATATCGGCGGTGAAGGTCACCACTTCACAGTTGTAGGTTTCCTGCAGCCACTTGACGATGACCGAGGTGTCCAGGCCACCGGAGTAGGCCAACACCACTTTCTTGATGGATGACATAGTGTGCTCCCGCTGAGAATCAGTACTTCATGGAGGTTTCACGCCCTGGGGACGGCCTCAAAGCGGCGCATATTGTACCCGTGATCGCGCTGAAATCCCATAGCCCTTACCGCGATTTCACCGCATTTGAACCGGGAAGCGTGTACACTTTCGGGTCTAATCCCGCGCCCGGACAGTGAGAGCCCCATGGCCACCAATGCAACCGTCATCAAGGCACGCCTTGAGATTGCCGACATGAACCGGCACTACTATCACAGCCACGCCCTGACTCTGGCCCGGCACCCGTCGGAAAATGACCAGCGTCTGATGGTCCGCCTGCTGGCCTTCGCCCTCAATGCGTCAGACACACTCACCTTTTCCAGCAGCCTGAGCTCGGACGATGAGGAGCCGGAGCTGTCCCGCCGAAATCTGGTCGGTGACATCGAGCTGTGGGTGGCGTTCGGCACACCGGATGAGAAATGGCTGCGCAAGGCCTGCAATCGCGCCAGGCAGGTGCAGGTGTTCGCCTATGGCAGCAACAGTGTCCGGGTCTGGTGGCAGCAACAGCAGAAAGCCTTGTCACGCTACCGGAACCTCAGCATCCGGGCCCTGCCGGATGACGCCCTGCAGCAGCTCGCCGGGCTGGTCGAACGCACCATGACCCTGCAGTTCAACATCAGCGAGCAGGACATCTGGGTGTCCAGCGAGACGGGCAGCGTTGCGCTGCAACTTGAGTGGCTCAAGGAAGCCGAGGGTTAGACGCCTTGCGCCACGGCTGCCAGTTGATCGCGCGCGTAAGTCTCCAGCGATGCCAGTATCTGCTCCTGCTCCGCGTCCACGCCCCCGGCACGTAATGCCGCCAACCGCTCCCGCAACTGGTCCCAGGTCAGCCCGGCGCCGGCGGCCGGGTCGGTCAGGCGCCGGTGGCAGAAGTCGCGCCACCGCCGACGCTCCTCGATCGAGAGACTGTCCGGGAAATGTCGCCCCCGGTACCGGAACAACAGCTCCGGCAGGCGCTTATCGTGAAAATCAAAGTTGGCACGGGCCAGCCCTTCAGGCTGAGTGCGGCGAATCTCGGTCATCAGTTTTTTGTCATGATCATCAAAAAAGCCCTCGTACAGCTGCTGGTCGGGGTCGGTGCGCGGCTCGAAGCCCGGGGTCCGGTAGATGGCCTGCAGCTTGGCCCGCAGCTGTTGCTGTTCACTGAGGGTCAGATCAGCCAGTTGCCGCCAATGGGCCTCCGCCTGCGCCTTGTCGATGCCAAGCCGCCGGGCGGTGCGATCATCCAGCGTGTTTGCCGGGGCAATCATTGGCGTCTTGTTCAGGTGTACTTCTTTGAGCGCTGGTCGCCGCGTGTCTTCCGGCAGGTCCTCTGAGCGGGTAAACAACCGCTCACGCAGGGAATCTTCAGAGGCCGACAACAGATCCTCGGGCGATTCCGACAGGTCGAACACCAGCACACTGTTTTTGTTCGCCGGGTGCAACGCCAGCGGGAGCACCAGCGCGGCATTGCCCCGCTCGGCGGGGTACATGCCGGAAATGTGCAGTAGCGGTCGATGACCGTCGATGTCAATAAACCCGGCGGCGAACCGTTTGTCCCTCAGACGGTAGGCGTGGTCGTACAACCTGGGCTGCCGGTCCCGGACCAGACGGGCCATGGCAATGGTGGCGTAAACATCCGAGAGTGCATCGTGGGCGGAGGCGTGATCCAGGCCGTTGGCCTCGGTCAGCCTCTCCAGTTTGAAGCAGGGTTTACCGTCATCGTAATCCGGCCACTCAATTCCCTCGGGGCGCAGTGCCCGGGTCATGCGGACTACATCAATCAGGTCCCAGCGCGAGTTGCCGTTGCGCCACTCGCGTTCGTAGGGGTCGTAAAAGTTGCGGTACAGGGTATAGCGGGTGACCTCGTCATCAAAGCGGATCGAATTGTAACCCACACCACAGGTGCCGGGCTGGCCCAGCTCGGCCATGATGGTGGCAATGAACTCCGGTTCGGGAACACCTTTTTCCAGCGCCATTTGAGGCGTGATGCCCGTGACCAGGCAGGCCTCCGGCTTGGGCAGGCAATCAGCCACCGGCCGACAGTAGAGCATCAGCGGGTCGCCGATGATGTTCAGGTGCTCATCGGTGCGAACGCCGGCAAACTGGCTGGGACGATCCTGGGCGGGAACCTCGCCCCAGGTTTCATAATCGTGCCAATACAGGGTTTTGGACTCACTCACCGCCAGGCTCCTCACACCAGAATTCATCCACACTCTACCACCCGGCACCGTTCAGGCCTACCGGCTGCTATAATCCGCCGAACGACCGTAAAGGAGGCTGCATGCCCGAACTCGAAGCGCTTTTTCAGAACAACCGTGCCTGGGCGGACCAGATCAAGGCGGAAGACCCGCAGTTTTTTGCCACCCTGTCCAAGCAGCAGGCACCGGAATATCTCTGGATCGGCTGCGCGGACAGCCGGGTACCGGCCAACGAAATCGTCGGCCTGATGCCGGGGGAACTGTTCGTCCACCGCAATGTCGCCAATCTGGTGATTCAGACCGACCTGAACTGCCTTTCGGTCATGCAGTTTGCCGTTGAATACCTGAAGGTCAAACACATTATGGTCACCGGCCATTACGGTTGTGGTGGCGTCAAAGCAGCGCTGGCCAACCAACAGTATGGCCTGCTGGATTACTGGGTACGCAATATCCGCGAGGTGTACCTGAAACATCAGGACGCGATGGATGAAATTGCCGACGATACCCAACGTCTTGATCGGATGTGCGAGCTGAATGTCATGGAACAGGTGGCCAATGTCTCCCACACCAACATCGTCCAGAATGCCTGGAAGCGCGGTCAGGAACTGACCGTTCACGGCTGGATCTACAGTATTGAAGACGGCATCCTGCGCAACCTGATGAAACCGATCACCGGCATCGATCAGGTTGACGAGCGCTACCGGATGATCTGAACCCGCGCCTATTCGGCCTGCATCAGCCAGCGCTCGGTGAAACGCTGGCTGTCCAGAGGGCGGTCGTAAAGAAAACCCTGAGCCCGATCGCACCCGAGCCGGGTAAGGGCCTCCGCCTGAGCCTGAGTTTCCACCCCCTCGGCCACCGTCATCATGCCCAGACTATGCGCCATGGCGACAATCGTGGTCACGATCGTATAGTCACTCTGATTGTCGAGCATGTCACTCACAAAGGACATGTCGATTTTGAGCGTGTCGGCCGCAAAACGGCGCAAATAACTCAGCGACGAGTAGCCCGTGCCAAAATCATCAATCGACAGGCCAAAGCCGGCCTGACGTAAACGTTCAGTGATTTCAACCGCAAGTTCTGGGTCACGCATAAAGCCACTCTCGGTCAACTCCAGACCAATCGCCTCGGGGGGGACCGGCGCCGCCAAGCCCCGGATCTCATCGGCCAGCGCAAGATCGGTGAATTGCAGTGCAGAGATATTCACGGACAGCCGCCCCGGGAAAAGCAAACCCCGCTTCTGCCAGACGACCCACTGCCGACTCGCAGAGCGGAGCACCCATTGCCCCAGGTCATTGATCAGGCCGCGCTCCTCGGCCAGCGGGATAAACTCCGCCGGGTTCACCCACCCCCAATGATCGTCCTTCCAACGGCAGAGCACTTCCGCTCCCACCAGGGCACCGGTCACCAGGTCGACCTGCGGCTGATAATGCAAACTCAGGCGATCTTCCACCAGGGCACGGGCAAAGCGTTCGGCCAACGCCCGGCGACGATTGAGAGCCTCCGCGATAGACACATCGAAAATACAGGCATTGCCGCCACTGCGCTTGGCCTCATGCATGGCCACACTGGCGCACTGGAACAGGTCGGCTGCGGTCATTGCATCGACCGGATAGCAGGCCGCGCCTATGTTTACATCCAGAGAGAACTCACGACCTGCGGCATACACCGGCCGGGCCAGACTCTGGTGGCAACGATCAATCACCGCCGGCAAGCCATCGACGCCCAGATTGGGGACCAACAGGGCGAATTCATCTCCGGACAGGCGCGCCAGAAACTCATCGACACGGCAGACCTGCTCCAGACGACGGGCCACCGCTGCCAGCAGTTGGTCGCCCGTATCGTGTCCCAGGACATCGTTGATTTCCTTGAAGCGCTTGAGGTCGAGAAACACCAGACCGAGGGACTCACCCGCTTGCTCAGCGTGCAGCAACGCACTACCGAGGCGCTCCATGAAATGAATGCGGTTGGGCAGAGTGGTGGTTCCGTCGACGTAGGCCAGTTGGTAAATCCGCCGATCATTGGTTTGACGCTCCAGCTCCCCAGCCGCCCCCGCCGCCAGAATTCGAAGCACGGACGTCGCCAGGTTAAGATCCGGCGCGGAGTGACTGTAGATCACCATCAGGGTGCCTATGGGCTCGCCTTTGGCACTGTCCAGGCGCCGTCCCACATAACTTCGGGCCACCAAGGGTTCGCCGCCACCCGGATGGGGAATGGGTATCGGAGGTTCGAAACAGCCGACACTCTCACCCTCGGACAGCACCTCCGCACAGTGAGAACCTTTCAGGTGGTACTGAACATTCTCCACCGGCTGACCCGCCACCACCCTCGCCAGGGTTTCCATCTGATCTTGGCCCTGAAGCGTCGCGACAAACCCGATATCGGCGTCCAGAGCCCGCGTCAGGTGAAGAACCAACTGTTGAAAAAAGTCTGCACCCAATCGACTGGTAATAGCCATTGCCGTTTGCACCACGGCTTCCTGGACCCGCTCGGACTCATGCTGTTCGGTAATATCGGAAATAAACCCTTCCAATAGGACCTCGCCGCGATCCGGACTTAACACTCCCTGCCCCTGTTCCCACATCCATCGGACATCACCCTGGGCATTGATCAGCCGGTAAATCACCCGGTACGGCTTGCCCGCGGTAACGCATGCCTGAACCTCGGCATCCACCCTGGCCCGGTCGGCCGGGTGAACGAGCTGGGCGAAAGCAATCAGCTTGCTCTCAATCAACGCTTCCGGTGGGTAACCGGTCAGCTCGCGCGCCCCCTGACTGACGAACTCCATGGTCCAGTCGGCGTCGTTACGGCAGCGGTAAGCCATACCAGGCAGGTGATTCATCAGAGTGTGCAGCCTCCGCTCGCTCTCCTGCAGTGACTCTTCGGCTCTGCGTCGCCCCAGCTCCGCCCCGGTCTGTGCGGCAGCGATACGCAGCACTTCCTCGGCGACGCCAGGTAGCACCAGGGGCTGGTCGCTCATCAGGGCAATCAACCCCAGAGCCCGGCCATCCCGGGCGGTCATGGGAAACCCGAAATAACCTTCCACTCCCATCTTCTGCAACAGTTCATCTTCGGGAAAGCGGGTGCACACACCGGCGGGGTAAACGCAGGCACTGGTCCCAATCACCGTTTCACAGGGGCTGCCCGCCAGATCGTAAGTAAAGTTCTCAATGGCCCGACCATGAGACCAGACAGCGAGAGTACGCGCCTGCGCGAGGTCGGGAAAGACTTCCGCGATCAGGGCGTGATCGACACCCAGGAGCTCGGTCAAACGCTGAGAGAGGTTCAGAAAAAAATCGGGCGAGTCGTTGAGAGCCAGACTGTCAGCCAACTGCCGGAATACTTCTTCTGCCGAAACGTCTGACTTCACTCAACCCCCTGGATACATCGCTGGTAGTGACGGGGATATTAGCGAAATACGCCAACTTAGCAAGTGACACGTGCTCTGGGGGCCAGTCACGGAGCGGGCCGGGTTGACTTGCGCGCCAAAGCTGCCTTATGTTCGCAATGACAACTACACTATTCCCAAGCACTCATAATTCCAATAACCGGAGACCCATTCCCATGCATGCCCGGCAGATTCTATTCGGTCTGGCCCTGAGCACGGCGCTCAGCGGCTGCGGCAATTCCTCAGACACCCCGGCACCGTCCCAGCGCGGCTTCGAACTCAATGACCAGGGTTACTTCGAACAACAGGGCGTCGGCCTTATGGTGTTCCAGGACACCTCGCCCGAGAGTCGGCAGAGCGGACTGATTCTGGTCAGTCACGACAACCGCCTGGCGTCCAATGGCGACCTGCGTCTGGAGCTCACCCCGGGGCAGTGGTCCCCGGTGCCCCGCCTGCTGAATCGCACGGTGGACCGGGAAAAAGGCGAAATCGTGGCGACGCTGAAATACCCGGATGAGCGCCAACATCGCACCGGCTTCAATCCGCTCGACTACCCGGACCTGGAGTTGGAGTACGACCTGCGGGTTCGCGCCGAGGGAGACGACCTTCGGGTTCAGGTCGATCTCAAGTCGCCGCTTCCCGAGGAGTGGGCCGGAAAGGTGGGCTTTCAGTTGGAGCTCTACCCCGCCGACCTGTTTGGAAAAAGCTGGATCATGGACGACGCCACCGGTATTTTCCCGCGCCAGCCCTATGCGGTTAGCGTCCCGGCCGATTCAACGCCCAACCCAAAGATTGTGTCCGACGGTGAGCGCGCCGGTCTGCTCCCACTCGATCACCATCGCGCTCAGCCCGCCCCACTGGCCAGCGGCCAGACCCTGACCGTTGCCCCCGAATCCGAGCGGATGCGGCTGCAAATCGAGAGCCTGAAGGGGGAGCTGCAACTGCTCGATGGCCGGGTTCAGCACCAGAACGGCTGGTTCACCCTGCGCAGCCCAATAGAGGCGGGAGCCACCACCAATGCTGTGTCCTGGCGAATCACCCCCAACGTGGTGGATGGCTGGGTCCGCGAGCCGGTCATCCAGCACTCCATGGTGGGCTATCACCCCCAGCAGGAAAAAGTGGCCGTGATTGAAACCGATCCGGACGCGCCACTGGGTGACCCCGTGCGGTTGCTGCAATTGGATGCCAATGGCGCCCGTGAAGTCATCGCTCAGACCCCCACCCTGTGGGGCGATTTTCTGCGTTACCGCTACTACCAGTTCGATTTCTCCTCAGTGCAGGAGGAGGGGTTGTATCAGCTGGCACTCGGCGAAACCCGCAGCCACCCGTTCCGCATCGCCCGCAATGTGTACGACCAGAACGTCTGGCAGCCCACCCTGGAGTACTTCCTGCCGATACAGATGGGCCATATGCGGGTCAAGGAAAAATACAAGCTCTGGCACGATGACAGCCACCGGGACGACGCCCTGATGGCACCAACGGATATCAACCACTTTGACGGCTATGTCCAGGGCAGCAGCACGCTGACGGACTTTGCCCCCGGCGAGCATGTCCCGGGGCTGACCCGCGGTGGCTGGTACGACGCGGGGGATGAAGATTTCCGTATCGAGTCGCAATCCGGTGAAGTCTTTATTCTGAGTGCCGCCTACGACGAATTTGGTATTCAGCATGACAACACGCTCATCAATCAGGAACTGCGCCTGACCGAACTGCGCGAGCCCGACGGACTGCCAGACATTCTGCAGCAGATTGAGCACGGCCTGCTGACCGTTGTGGGCGGCTACGAAGCGCTCGGCCGCCTGTACCGGGGCATTATTGTGCCCACCCTCACGCAATACGTCATGGGTGGGGACTTCTCCGGCCAGACCGACAACCTGATCTACGACAAGACACTGGGCCGACAGGAGCGCACCGCCACCCACTCGGGGCTACCTGATGACCGGTGGGTCTTCACTGAGGAGAATCCCGCCCGGGAATTCGACGCCATCGCCAACATCGCGGCCAGCGTCGGTCCGATGCGCGGTTATGACGACGATCTGGCCGAGCGCACCCTGGCCGCGGCCGAGGACCTGTGGCGCGTTGAGCGAGCGGTGGAGAGTACGGCACAGCGCAATGAACAGATCCGGGCCGCCGTCGAGCTGTTTCGCACCACAGGCAAACCTGAATACCGGTCGTTTCTGCTGAACCATCGCGACCACATCCTGGACCAGTTCCGTCAGATCGGCTGGGCGGTGGCCCGGGTGGTTCACGAACTGGACGACCCGGCGCTAACCGACGCCATGCGCAACGCCGCCGCCGAGTACCATCGGGAGCTGCAGCAGAAAATGAACGCCACGCCCTACGGTCTGGATTTTGAAATGCAGCTGTGGGGACGGGGCTGGACCCTGCAGCACGAAGGCGTGGCCCAGTACTTTTTGCACAAGGCCTTCCCCGAGGCATTCGGTAAAGAGTATCTGCTGAACATTCTGCATTATGTGCTGGGCACCAACCCCGGGGCCAATGCCCAGTCCTATGCCACCGGCGTGGGCGCCAAATCCAAACGGGCCGCCTACGGTCTGAACCGCATGGACTACAGCTATATTCCCGGCGGTGTGATTGTGGGTACAGCACTGATCCAGCCGGACTTCCCTGAGTTGAAGGAGTTTCCCTACCTCTGGCAACAATCGGAATATGTACTCGGTGGCGGGGCCAGCAATTTCATGTTCCTGGCTTTGGCGGCCGATCGGCTACTCAATGCCGAAACGGCTGCGGACTGATCTCCCCCCCCCCTTGCTATCCTGATCAGACGCCGCGCTCGCGCGGCGTTTTCCGTTTCGGGAGGCGCCTCCCGAAACGCCGTTCAAGACGATGGCGCCAACTCTTCCAGAGACACCCACAGGCGCGGGTCTTCGAGCGGCGTCTGATCAGAAAGCGCCCGGTTTTCCAGGAAGAAAACCTTGCGCTGACCTACGCCTGCCCGGTTGATGACCGCCTGCACCATGGGGCTGCTTCGAAACAGTCGATCAAAACTGCCATCTTCAATGGCGCGCATCAAACCCCGCTCAAGGGCCTGGGCCAGCTCCGGGTGCTCGGGAGTCACAAACAGGTAAAACGGCATTGGGTAGACCAACATAATACGGGCGTCGATGCTCAGCTCGAGTCCCGGCCGGTTGCTCACCTCACTCCAGGGTTCATGCACACCCCGGGGGAATATCTCAAAACGTTTGGCATGGACCATTGTTATCAGGCGGTCGAAGCTCTCTTCGCGCACATCAAAACCGTTGTCTTTGAGAATCCGGGCGTCGGGCCAATCAACGCCCTGCCCGTAACTGAACGCTCGCAACTGGTCGAGTGTTTCAACGGTGTTCAGTCGCTCGATATTGTCGGGGTGGGTGATGAATATCCGGTGCCCGATCAGTCCCTTGTAAAGCGGAATACGGACCGGTAACAACGTTTCTTCCAGCTCACGGGAGGTCGCCGACCACATGATGTCGATGCGACCTTCCCGGGTATCCCGCTGTTGCCGGGCGGCGGTCAGGTCACCGGGGTGGATGTTCAGCGTATAAGCGTAACCGGCTTTATCCAGAGCCAGACGGATCATGGTTTCAGTGTAGCGGGCATTGTGATCACCGCGGGACACCATATGCAGCAACTCACGAGCCTGAGACGGCGCCGCAAGGCTCACCCAGAGTGCCGCCACACCGACCACTTGCCCCACAACTCGCCACATAGCCGACCTCCGGAGGTCCCCATGATTGAACGGACCGGCTCTCGCCACCGGCTGAGTGGCACATATTACAACACAAGAGCAAAAGTGTGCACTATCACGGTGCAAAGCCGATCAGCAGGGGAACCCCTATAATTCCGCCGTCCCGGAAAGTGGCGTCTGGCGCCTAATTGACGGCCTCCGGCTACTGGTAAACCTGATCTGTCTTGGCGGCCATGATGAAGTCATTGCGGTGCAGGCCGCCGATCTTGTGGGTCCACCAATCAACGGTGACCTTGCCCCACTCGGTCAACAGCGCCGGATGGTGATCGGCCGCTTCGGCCAGGTCACCGACGCGCTGGGTAAATGCCAGGGCCTGGGCAAAATTCTTGAACTTGAATACCCTTCTGAGACGTCGTTCGCCGTCCACTTCCAGCAGTTCCCATTCCGGTGCCTCAGGTCGCAACTCGGCGATCTCTGCGTCGGATAGCCGGGGGGCATCGGCCCGGCAGGCCTCGCAGGTCTGGTTGGCTAAATCACTCATTGAATACCTCCTCTAAAAAGGGGTGGTTAATCCGCATCGGCCCCGCATTCCTGCGCCGACCGGGCGATTTGCCTCCATCTTCACATGGCGAGCGGAGCGGACACAACTCGCTCAGCCCGTCAGAGCCTGGGCCAGTGTATCCCCCACCCGGGAGGCTCCCGATAGCGACCAACCGCCATCGACCGGCAACACCGCGCCGGTGATGAAGTCGGCATCGGCCGACGACAGAAACCGGCAAGCCCGATAAATATCTTCTGCTTGCCCCAAGCGCTTCAATGGAACAGAGGCTTTAATCTGGTCTTGCAGCGCCGGCGAAGGGGCGAGACGTTTCATGCCTTCGGTATGTTCAATCGGGCCGGGGAGCACCGAGTTCACTCGGATTCCTTCCGGCCCCCACTCCTGGGCCAGGGTTCGGGTCAACATATCCACGCCGGCCTTGGCCGCACAGACATGGGACTGCCCCACCATGGGCAGTACCGCCTGGGGGGCTGAGATCTGAATCACCGATGAGGGACGGCGCAGGTGGGGGTAGACCGCCTGAAGTACATGAAAGCTGCCCAGAAGATCAATCTCCACCACCGAGCGAAAGGCATTAGCCGACATACCCGAGGCCAGTGCCGGGAAGTTACCCGCCGCACCGGAGACCACCACATCCAGAGGCCCCCACCGGTCGCAGAGCCCGGCAATCCCCTGCTGCAGGGCTTCAGGGTCACGGACATCCGCCGTGAAACCCTCGGCCTCGGCGCCCAATGCTCGCAGCGCCTCCAGGGTGGCGTGCACCTTGTCTTTGGAGCGGCTGACCACGGCGACACGCGCCCCATCCCGAGCAAAGCCCTCGGCAATACCCCGGTTGATGCCACTGGTTCCCCCTACCACCAGGACCGTGGGTGCCCAGCCTTTTTGGCCGGTCGTTCGTTCAGTCATCGGGAGTCTCCCTCCGGTTTATGCCTTACCCACCGATTTATGCCTGAATAGTAGCAGCAATAGATGACACACGCCGAGCTGGCCGGTTACAATCCCGCGTTCGCCCAAACCACACACAGTGACTATGAATATTCGCGATTTACTGAACCACAAGGTCCAGCAGGCCATGCTGTCTGCTCATATCCCCTTCCAGCATCCCCCGATGGTCGCGCCGAGCAAGAAGCCCGGCTTTGGCGATTATCAGGCCAATGGCGCTATGGGCGCGGCCAAGGCCATGAAAACCAATCCCCGAGAGCTCGCGGGCGAAATCATGCGTCATCTAGAGCTGGACGGTATTGCGGAGAAGGTGGAGATTGCCGGCCCCGGGTTCATCAATATTCACCTGGCGCCGGAGTGGTTGAGCCAACAGCTTGGTAAGGCAGCCGATGACCGCCGGCTGGGCATTGCCCCCGTGGCCGAACCACAGACGGCGGTGGTGGATTACTCCTCGCCCAACCTGGCCAAGGAAATGCACGTGGGCCACCTGCGCTCTACCATCATCGGGGACGCCCTGGCCCGGTTGTTGAGCTTTCAGGGCCACAAGGTCATCCGCCAAAATCACGTGGGCGACTGGGGTACCCAGTTTGGCATGTTGATTGCCGAGCTCGAGGAGCAACTGGCGGAGAATCGCGAGGCCACCATGGCTCTGAGCGACCTGGAAGTATTCTATCAACAGGCCAAACGGCACTTCGACGAGGACCCGGCGTTCGCCGATAAGGCCCGGGACTACGTGGTCAAGCTGCAGTCGGGGGACAGCGAGGTGCTGGCGCTGTGGGAGCAATTCCGCTCGGTATCCCTGGACCACAGTCAGGAGATTTACGAGAAATTGAACGTCACGCTCCGCCCGGAGGACGTGCGCGGCGAGAGCTTCTACAACGACGACCTGGCTCCCCTGGTGGCCGAGCTGGAAGAGAAAGGGCTTGCGGTGGAAGACCAGGGCGCCAAGGTCGTGTTTCTGGAAGAGCTGGCAGACAAAGAGGGTAACCCCTCACCGGTCATTATCCAGAAACAGGGTGGCGGCTATCTCTACGCAACCACCGACCTGGCGGCCCTGCGTTTTCGCGTCGGTAAGCTGGGTGCCAACCGGCTGATGTATTTCATCGACGCCCGTCAGTCCCTGCATATGCAGCAGGTGTTCACCGTGGCCCGCAAAGCCGGCTTCGTCAATGAGAACGTCAGCCTGGAGCATCACGCCTTCGGCACCATGATGGGCTCGGACGGCAAACCGTTCAAAACCCGGAGCGGCGGCACGGTCAAGCTCGCTGAACTGCTGGATGAAGCGGCCGAGCGGGCCGCGGCGCTGGTCCGGGAGAAAAACAGCGAATTGAGCCCGGAGGCCATGGCCGAGATCGGCCGGAAAGTGGGTATTGGAGCGGTCAAGTACGCGGACCTGAGCAAAACCCGCACCAATGACTACGTCTTCAACTGGGATGCGATGCTCAGCTTTGACGGCAACACCGCGCCCTACCTTCAGTACGCCTATACGCGGGTGCGCAGCATCTTCCGGCGCGCCGGGGTCGAGCCCGGTAGCCTGTCAGAGGCGATTCAACTGGCACAGGCCGAAGAACGGGCACTGGCGATCAAGCTGCTGCAATTCAGCGAGGCGCTGGACCAGGTGGCGCGGGATGCGATGCCGCACCTGCTGTGCACCTACCTGTACGACCTGGCCAGCCTGTACATGCGCTTCTACGAAGCCTGTCCGGTACAGAAAGACGGCGTTCCCGCCGAACTGCGCGCCAGCCGGCTGCGACTGTGCGATCTGGTCTCGCGCACTCTGGCGCAGGGGCTGGAGCTTCTGGGAATTGACGTTATGGAGCAGATGTAACCAGAATATCGATCCGCTCCAGCACCGCGATCACGGCCTCGCCGCTCTCCGGGCGAGGCCGGAAATACTCTTCCGCCATGGGCGAGACCGAACAACTCGCCGGCAGCCCCATCCGATGCTCCACCAACCGGTACAGCCGGGGAATAAAGACGAACTGGAGCCACTGGTACAGCTCCAGCGTATCCACGGCAAACGGTTGAGTACTGGCCAGTGCGTCAGGGGCAGGTGGTTCCTCATCCCACAGCGCGAGCGCACGCAATTCGCGCTCCAACTCAAACAGGGCTTCGGCCAATTCTTTGTGTATATCCGTCATGCAATCACTCGCTTGAAAGGCGGTAATGAGTTGAGCAGTGCTTTGCCATAGCGTTTGGTGACCACGCGCCGGTCCAGCAGCGTAATTTTGCCACTGTCGCTCTCGCTGCGCAGTAGTCGCCCACAGGCCTGAATCAGGCGAAGTGAGGCGTCCGGAACGGTAATCTCCATAAAAGCGTTGCCACCGCGGGCTTCCACCCACTCGGCCAGGGCCGCCTCGATCGGGTCATCCGGCACGGAAAAGGGTAGCTTGGCAATCACCACGTGCCGGCAGTAGTCGCCCGGCAGGTCCACCCCCTCGGCAAAACTGGCCAAGCCAAACAGCACACTGCCCTGCCCTGCATCAATGCGCTCCCGGTGGGTATCGAGCATGGCCTGCTTGGACTTGTCACCCTGCACCAGAATGCGCTCTCGCCATGCATTCGGTAACTGATCGTAAACGTCCAACATCTGCCGACGGGAGGAAAACAGCACCAGGCTGGCTTCATCCGGGTTGAGGAGTTCAGGTAAACCGGTCACTAACGACTCGGTATGCTTCAGCGCATCGCCGGCCTCCACCGCACAGGCGGGCACTTCCAGGGTCGCCTGGGAGAAGTCAAACGGGCTGGGCATCTGGGCATACTGGCTGTCCCCGGGCGTGCCAGCGCGCATCTGGAACCGGTCGAACCGCCCCAGAGCCGCCAGGGTGGCCGAAGTGACCACCGCGCCGCAGCAGCGGTACCACAGGCTCTTCGCCAGGGTACCCGCCGCCAGAATCGGGCTCGAACAGACCTCAATATCGATGCCGGTTCCGGCATCCACCGGGGTCAACCAGCGGGCCCGCGGCACTTCGTCTTTGTCATCCGGGGTGGCGTAGCTGAACCAGAGTTCCCGGTTGGCCTCGGCCCGGGCCTGCCAGGCCCCCAGTGCCGGGTAATGCTGTTCGAGGTCGACTTTGGGCACCGGGCAATGCGCATCCTCCATGGCTTCGCTGATTTCCGCGACCATTTTGTCGAGCAGGTCGGCCAGTCGGTCAAAGCCCCGGTAAAGCTCCACCGAGGGCAACACCAGGGATTCCGGCAACCGCCCGCCGGGAAAACGGTAGTGACTCTGCCGGTCATCCAGCGCCACCTCCTGCGCCAGCGCGTCCAGGGCTGGGTGCAATTGCTCCAGGCGCTGCTTGCAATCCATCAGGGCCGCCGGCAGTTGTTCGGCAAAGCGATCGACATTGCCCGCCCCGCTGATGTGGCCGAACATGGCCCCCAACGCCTTGTTGCACTGATCCAGCCAGCGCACGGTGCTGACCACCCGGCTGTGATGGGCAAAGTGGTTCAGCGCCTTGGTGGGCAGTTGGTGGCCTTCGTCAAATACGTAAATGCTGTCTTCGGGGCTGGGCAGAATGGCCCCACCACCGAGCGCCAGGTCGGCCAGCACCAGATCGTGATTGGTCACAATGCAGTCGGCAGTGTGCAGCGCCTCCCGGGCCCGGAAAAAACTGCACACCGACACATTGGAGCAGCGACGCCCGGTGCACTGGCGGTGATCGGTCGTCACCCGCTGCCAGTCCTCCTGCTCAATGCCGTCGGGCCAACTGTCGCGCTCACCATCCCAGCGGTTCTGAGCCAGGGCGTCGACCATGGAGTCATAGATTTTGACCGCACGCTCATCCACGGCGGGCAGCTCGTCTTCGTACAATGGGCGGGTCGGGTCCAGGCCCTCGTGGATGGTGCTGAGGAGGTTATCGAGCTTGCTCAGGCAGACGTAGCGTCCGCGGCCCTTGGCCAGTGTGAAACTGAAGGACAGCCCACTGTGACGTTTGAGTTCCGGCAGGTCTTTATTGACCACCTGCTCCTGCAGCGCCACCGTCGCAGTAGACACCACGAGCTTCTTGCCCAACGCTTTGGCGATGATCAGTGCGGGCAACAGATAGCCCACCGTCTTCCCGGTACCGGTGCCGGCCTCAATCACACAGACATGCCCCCGGCTCTCGCGCTCACCCTCATCATTCAGCTCGATACCGCCGAGGGTGCGGGCAATCTCGGCGATCATCAGCTTCTGGCCGTAGCGCGCATTCAGCTCCCGGCTCTGGAGAAACTGGCGGTAGGCCGTCTGAATCTGCTGTTTGACCGCGTCGGTGAGCATACTCAGCGCCGGTTGAGCTTGGCCGCTACCGGGTTGGCGTACATATCCAGCACCAATGGGCGGTGATCCGCCGGAATATTGGCCAGATGCAGTTCAAACCGCTGGCGCACTTCACCCAGGGCGTCCGGGGAGTAGCGCTTGGGCGGAAATCCGTATTCGATCGCCGGCAGGTCCCCGTTGAGGCGCTCCCAGGCCAGACAGTTGGTCGCATGCAAGACATAGTTGTTCATAATCTGCCGATCGATCTCCGCCACAACGGCGTCGGTGTCTTCAAAGTCACCGTCGAGGACCTCCCCGAACGCGACATGGACATGCCCCTTCTGACCCGCGATACCCATGGCAATACTCTTGACGTCCTCGTGCTCGGCCTTCTGATAGCCTCCGCTGGTACGCTGTTGATACAGTTCACGGGCCTTGGCGGCGTCACAGGGGTCCCACTCGTAGGAAATCGACACGGGCACGATCTTCAGCTCGCGAACATACTCGGCAAAGGGTTGACTCTTGGGACGGCTGAGGCTGAACATCCCAACGACGGCGGAGTTGGTTCTGTCCTTGCCGTCTTTGGCGCGTCCCTCCCGCTGAGCGATCCATATATTGGCGCGATCTTCGGCGATCGAGTGGTGAATGTAAGCGGACAGCTTCTTCGCGGCCTTGAGTTTCTCCCGTGGCGCCCGGGCCGAGCGGTTGACGATGAAGCTCTTGTTCAGACGCATCAGATCCGACACATAGTCCTTGGTGAGCAGGTTGTCACCAATGGCGATGCGCAAGGTGTTGAAGCCACCATGGTAAAGGGTCCAGTTGACAAACGCCGGGTCCATGGCGATATCCCGATGGTTGCTGACAAACAGATAGGCGCCGTTCGGATCCAGCCGATCGAGTCCCGAGGTGGTCAAACCCGTGGTGGTATCGTTGATCATCCGCTGCATGTAGCCTTTGACCACTTCCTGAAAGCCCAGAACGGTATCGACACCGCGCATCTGCCGGCGCATGGCATGCTGTACCAGTGGCCGTATCAGCCAGCCCAGTGGGCCCGCCACTCGAGGGTATTTCAGACGCGCGACGGCGTCTGCCAACTCGGGGTTGGCCAGTAATCGCTCCAGGGTGGGGCGAACTTCATGGTCTTCGTAGGGACGAATATCGTCGAACTGGTTCATCACAGGCCGTTTGTAGAATCAGGTTGAATCGAGGCCGGAGCGGCAACGGGGAAAATGGTCGCACAACATACCGAAAACCCCGCTAAAAAGCCAGTTCCGGGCCGTGACCCAGGTCGAAATTCCCGCCGAAGATGATCGACCCTGCCGCCGTAAACCCGTAAACTTATTCGCGGGACAGAGGATCATAAAAGTCCATTCAACAATAACAAGCGAGATAGTCGTCAGCTCATGAAAATTTTGCTGGTCGAAGACAGCGCCACCTTGCGTCACGCCATGTCCCAGTACATCAGCGAGGCGGGGCACACCCCGCTCATTGCCCGTAGTGGTGAAGAGGCGCTGCAGCTTCTGGAAGATACGCCGGTTGATCTGATCATTATGGATGTGGAGATGCCCGGCCTGAACGGCTTCGAAACCACACGCCTCATCCGGGAGTGGCTTGGTGGACACTGGGTACCGATCATCTTTGTGACCGGAAAGAACGAAGATGAGAGCTACCGGGAGGGGATAGAAGCCGGAGGTGACGACTACCTGATCAAACCGGTCAGCCCCGTCATCATCAAAGCCAAAATACGGGCCATGGCCCGTATTGCCGAGATGCGCGACCAGCTCAACCAACTGAATGCGGAGCTGGAAGCACTCAGCCAGCTCGACAGTCTGACCCAGATCCTAAACCGCCGGACCTTCAATGACCAGGCCAACCAGCACTGGCGACTCGCGGTGCGTCATCAGACCCCCACCAGCGTGCTGATGATTGATGTGGACCACTTCAAACCCTACAACGACCATTACGGCCATCCGGCCGGCGATCGCTGTCTCAAGCAGATCACGCAGGCGATAAAGAGCTGCCTGCAGCGCCCCTCTGATTTGCTGGGCCGCTATGGAGGCGAAGAATTCATCGCCCTGCTCCCGGAGACCGACCTGGCCGGCGCCCGTCACATGGGCCAGTGCATCAACCAGGCGATTCGTGAGCTGTCGCTTGAGCACCGACACTCGCCGGTCGCTGACTGCGTCACGGTGAGCATTGGTGGCGCCACCTGCCACCACTCGATGGGTCACACCCTGGAAGAGGTCATCAAATGTGCTGATCGAGCGCTCTACAAGGTCAAGCGCAAGGGGCGCGACGCAGCCCTGATTGAAGAGGTCGCCACGCATAAAACCGTGTTGATTGTGGCTCAAAGCACCAACCAGACCCGAGAGATCAGTGAACCGCTACAACAGCACTGCAATATCCTGACGACGGACAACCCGGAGGAGTGTCTGGAGATCGCCAGCGACGTCCTGCCCGATGTGATCATCGCGGACGGAGCAAGCGCCTTCGCCGGCGATAACGCACTGTTTCGGCTTTTAGCCCAGAGCTCCAAGTCCGCATCCACTCCGATACTGGTAGTGACGGAAGACGTCGAGCGGCCCGATATCCTCTCGGACCTGGAAGGCCTGGGCCCGATGGGCTGGCTTCAATGTCCATTCACAACGGCAGAACTGCGCACCAAAATGCAGTTGCTTCTGGATTGACGGCCAATCTGTCAGGGGCGACGCAACGAATTGAACCAATTGACCTCACGGGAATACCGGTCCACCTGGTCAACCACGTCCAGAACCAACGCAAACAACGCCATGCGCACCACCACCCCATTATCCGCCTGACGGAAGATCGCCAGGTTGGGGTTCTGATTCAGATCGTTATCCAGCTCGTTCGCCTCTTGCCGGGAGTCTCTCGGTAAGGGGTGCATGATGACGGTATTGGGTTCGCAATACTGGGTATAAATAGCCTGATTCAACCGGAAACGCCCCCGGTAGAGGTCCGCCTCTTCCTTGGTATCGAACCGCTCTTCCTGAATTCGGGTAGAGTAGGCGATATCAACGCTGGCGATACTGCTGGGCAGATCTTCCGTCACGGTCACCGAGTGCCCCGCCTCCCGCAGTTGCTCGACGATCGACTCAGGCATTGCCAGCTCACGCGGAGACACCAGGGTCACGTGAACGCCGTTGTACAGACATAGCAGTTTGCACAGTGAGTGCACCGTACGGCCGTATTTCAGGTCTCCAATCATTGCGATGCGCAGACCATCCACGCCCCGCCCGCGGGACTCCATCTCCTTGCGAATCGTATAGAGGTCGAGTAGCGCCTGACTCGGGTGCTCATTGGCACCATCCCCTCCGTTGAGCACCGGCACCCGGCTGGCCTCCGCAAACTCCGCCACCGATCCCGACTGCGGGTGGCGCATGCAGATCACGTCACTGAAACCCGAGAGCACACGCGCCGTGTCGTACAGCGACTCCCCTTTGGCGAGTGCCGATGTCTCGATGCCGGTGGTTTCACGCACCTCCCCCCCGAGCAGATTGAACGCGCTACCAAAGCTGATCCGTGTCCGGGTGCTGGGTTCAAAGAACATGTTGCCCAGAATGGCGCCCTCCAGCACGCGAGTCACCCGACGTCGCAGGGCGTATGGGGCCATGGCATCCGCCACGGTAAAAATGCGCTCAATATCGGGGCGTTCAAACTGTTGGATGGAGAGAATATGCGAACCGGTAAAATTCACGGGAGGATCCTTTAGGCGGTGTGTTGAAGCTGCCGCTCAGTATAGCGCCTCCCGAGCCATTCAAAAATGGGGGAATTGGCCGATAACCTGATCAGCCGGTGGGATTTTGGTTATACTCCGCCTGCGAACCACCACTTCGAAGACAAAGGAACCTCTGTGGCCGATTATCCTGACACATTGGCGAAATTTTGCTCAGCTCAGACAGCCGAGCAAATTCTCAGCTCCCAGCGCCTGCGCTGGAGCGCTCCTCATTTATTGTCCGACCCTTTCGAGCTGACACACCAGACCCCGCTGTCCTTCGACCCCTTAACCTTGCTCGACGGCGTGATTCGCAGTGCGACGAGCATGATTTTTTCCCGCGAGGCACCTCGCAGCAACTCCCCACTGGCCACCGTCATTCGACGCTGGCGGGATGAGGAGCGTTTCGCGTCTCCGGAAGAGGCTGAAGAGGTTCTCAAGGAACTGATGTCCCGCATGGTTGACCAGCGTCAGGTCGCCATTGAAGAGCTCATGGCCGACTGGCGCAAGTTTACACGGGAGCTTCGGATTTGCTGTTTCAGTGCCAGGGTCGAGAACCTTCCCTCCTGGCAGCATTTTGCCGACCGCCACCGGGGTATCGCCCTGCGTTTCCGGTGTGGTGAATACACCACCCTGGCCGACCCAAAACCGGTGGAGTACAGTCTCAACCGGCCGGAAATCACCACTTTCAAAGAGCAGATAAACGCGATCCTGCATCAGGAAAAGGTCAATGCCCAATCCCGCTTTCCCGACAAATTCCTGATTAAGCCATCCATTTCCGAAGCCGAGCAGGAGTGGCGCGCGTTCTATCATGCAACGGACCAGGCCAGCAGCCGTGAGGCGGACGACAGCCTGTGGTACGACGACCGCCCCTTTGAGAAAAACGACCTTTCAGCCGCCTATTTTGGCGCCTTCATGCCCCGCGAGGCCCGTCAGCGTCTTCTGGGACTTTTGCGGGACCGTTATCCGGAAACCAAACTATTCCAGGCCGCTCCCATCCCGGGTAAATACGAGATAGAGTTTACCCGAATCAGGAAGGAGTGAGCGGCAGCTCCCGAGTGTTCGCCACCGGGCGGCGACGCGGCAAGCTGGGAGCCAGGCGTTCAACGACCTGTTCCGCGGTTGCGCGATACGTCGTCAGTTTTCCTCCCATCACGGATAACAACCTGGGCTGCTCTTCATTGTCGGCATGGAAAAGCACCTCCCTGGACCGGCCAAACGCACTGCCCTCGGCTCTGGGCAGCACTCGCAAGCCGGCAAACGACTCGATATCGGAGGTCCGGGTGTTCAGCGACGGGAAATAATGCTGAAGCGTCCGCAGCAGATAATCACGCTCCTCGGGCGTACAGGCCGCCTTCGCAGGATCCCCTTTATGCATCGTTTCTGTGGTGCCGACCAGCAACCGGTTATTCCAGGGCAGAGCGAAAACCGCCCGTCGATCATCCGGGGCTTCCAGATAGAAGTGGTGTTTCAGATCAGGGGGCAGCAGCAGGTGGGCTCCCTGAACCAGGTCCACCTCGGGCCCGGTCATGGCAGGCGTGACCCGGTTAATGACCTCTGTTCCCCAGGGACCGGCACAGTTCACCAGCACTCCCGCCTCCACAGAAACCTCCTTCCCCTCATGGCGATAGAAGATTTCACAGCCGGCGGGATGACACTCCGCCGATACCAGTTCCGCCGGCATGGCCAGCTCCGCGCCCAGAGATTCCGCCGAAGCCCAGACCGCCCGGGTCAAAGCGGCATCGTCGGTTTGGGCTTCCCGGTATCTGAACACCGCCAGCAGATCATCCGTCCGCAAGCCATCCAGTGCTAACCACTGACTGCGATGCACGCGAGAAAACTCCGAATCATCATCGAAGCCGGACAGCATCCGATAGAGCCACAAGCCGATGGAAATCTTTCCGGAAGAGCGGGACGAAGAGCGATAGACCGGGATATGCATATCGATACGCTTGACCAACTCCGGCGCCAGCTCAAGCAGCAAAGCCCGCTCCTTCAGACTCTCGCGAACCAAGCCAAATTGGGCCGATTCCAGGTAGCGAAGCCCGCCATGGATCAATTTCGAAGAGGCACTGGAAGTGGCGGCCGCCAAGGCGGTTTTTTCCAACAGTAAAACCGAGTAGCCGCCAGCCGCCGCCGCCTGCGCAACGCCCACCCCCTGAATACCACCGCCAACCACCACAACGTCGTATTGCATAGAGACTCCAGCCTTGAAAGACGTTTTATCAGTGTAGGGATCAGTATAGCGGAGAGGAACTTTTCTGGCACACAAGAAAAACGCCCTGCCGGGTTACCGACAGGGCGTTTTAATTTAAGAGCTTGACGATGACCTACTCTCACATGGGGAAACCCCACACTACCATCGGCGCTAAGTCGTTTCACTTCTGAGTTCGGAATGGGATCAGGTGGTTCCAACTCGCTATGATCGTCAAGCAAACTGGTTTGAGTCCGGGTTGGTCTTATCTCCAGGGGTGGAGTGTATGCTGAGCATCGTCTGGAACGATGCCAGTATTAACTCACTGGTGGAGCGCCGCCATTCTCAAATAGGGGGGTGATACAGTAAGTTGTACAAGGCTGTGTCGATTGTGTCTGTCTCTGCACAGAAGTCCGGCTGTCGTATTCAGTCGTCTCTGTTATATGGTCAAGCCTCACGGGCAATTAGTACTGGTTAGCTCAACGCCTCGCAGCGCTTCCACACCCAGCCTATCAACGTGGTAGTCTTCCACGGCCCTTTAGGGAGCTCGAAGCTCCAGGGAGAACTTATCTTGAAGGAGGCTTCCCGCTTAGATGCTTTCAGCGGTTATCCCGTCCGAACGTAGCTACCGGGCAATGCGATTGGCATCACAACCCGAACACCAGAGGTTCGTCCACTCCGGTCCTCTCGTACTAGGAGCAGCTCTTCTCAATTCTCCAACGCCCACGGCAGATAGGGACCGAACTGTCTCACGACGTTCTAAACCCAGCTCGCGTACCACTTTAAATGGCGAACAGCCATACCCTTGGGACCGGCTTCAGCCCCAGGATGTGATGAGCCGACATCGAGGTGCCAAACACCGCCGTCGATGTGAACTCTTGGGCGGTATCAGCCTGTTATCCCCGGAGTACCTTTTATCCGTTGAGCGATGGCCCTTCCATACAGAACCACCGGATCACTATGACCTACTTTCGTACCTGCTCGACGTGTCAGTCTCGCAGTTAAGCTGGCTTGTGCCATTACACTAACCTCCTGATTTCCGACCAGGATTAGCCAACCTTCGTGCTCCTCCGTTACTCTTTGGGAGGAGACCGCCCCAGTCAAACTACCCACCATACACTGTCCGCGATCCCGATAAGGGACCGGCGTTAGAACCCCAAACATACCAGGGTGGTATTTCAAGGTTGGCTCCACGCTAACTGGCGTTAGCGCTTCAAAGCCTCCCACCTATCCTACACAAATAGGCTCAGAGTTCAGTGTAAAGCTATAGTAAAGGTTCACGGGGTCTTTCCGTCTAGCCGCGGGTACACTGCATCTTAACAGCGATTTCAATTTCACTGAGTCTCGGGTGGAGACAGCGTGGCCATCGTTACGCCATTCGTGCAGGTCGGAACTTACCCGACAAGGAATTTCGCTACCTTAGGACCGTTATAGTTACGGCCGCCGTTTACCGGGGCTTCAATCAAGAGCTTCGCCGAAGCTAACCCCATCATTTAACCTTCCGGCACCGGGCAGGCGTCACACCCTATACGTCCACTTACGTGTTTGCAGAGTGCTATGTTTTTAATAAACAGTCGCAGCCACCTGGTCACTTCGGCTGCCAACAGCTTAGGGAGCAAGTCCCATCACCATCAGCAGCGTACCTTCTCCCGAAGTTACGGTACCATTTTGCCTAGTTCCTTCACCCGAGTTCTCTCAAGCGCCTTGGTATTCTCTACCTGACCACCTGTGTCGGTTTCGAGTACGGTTCCTCTTTACCTGAAGCTTAGAAGCTTTTCTTGGAAGCATGGCATCAACCACTTCGCGCTCTAAAAAGAGCACTCGTCATCAGTTCTCGGCCTTGAGATCCCGGATTTACCTAAGATCTCAGCCTACCACCTTAAACACGGACAACCAACGCCGTGCTGGCCTAGCCTTCTCCGTCCCTCCATCGCAGTAAAGAGAAGTACAGGAATGTTAACCTGTTTCCCATCGACTACGCCTTTCGGCCTCGCCTTAGGGGCCGACTAACCCTGTCCCGATTAGCGTTGGACAGGAACCCTTGGTCTTCCGGCGTGGGAGTTTTTCACTCCCATTATCGTTACTCATGTCAGCATTCGCACTTCTGATACCTCCAGCAAGCCTCTCGACTCACCTTCGCAGGCGTACAGAACGCTCCCCTACCATGCAACAAGTTGCATCCGCAGCTTCGGTTACCAGTTTGAGCCCCGTTACATCTTCCGCGCAGGCCGACTCGACTAGTGAGCTATTACGCTTTCTTTAAAGGATGGCTGCTTCTAAGCCAACCTCCTAGCTGTCTGTGCCTTCCCACATCGTTTCCCACTTAACTGGTATTGGGGACCTTAGCTGGCGGTCTGGGTTGTTGCCCTCTTGACGACGAACGTTAGCACCCGCCGTCTGTCTGCCATAATTGCACTCCACGGTATTCGGAGTTTGCATGGGGTTGGTAAGTCGGGATGACCCCCTAGCCCAAACAGTGCTCTACCCCCGTGGGTGAGATATGACGCGCTACCTAAATAGCTTTCGGGGAGAACCAGCTATCTCCCGGCTTGATTAGCCTTTCACTCCGATCCACAGGTCATCTCCGCATTTTTCAACATACGTGAGTTCGGTCCTCCAGTGCCTGTTACGGCACCTTCAACCTGCCCATGGATAGATCGCCGGGTTTCGGGTCTATTGCCTGCGACTGGACGCCCTATTAAGACTCGGTTTCCCTACGGCTCCCCTATACGGTTAACCTTGCCACAGACAATAAGTCGCTGACCCATTATACAAAAGGTACGCCGTCACGGAACAAGTCCGCTCCGACTGCTTGTACGCACACGGTTTCAGGATCTATTTCACTCCCCTCACAGGGGTTCTTTTCGCCTTTCCCTCACGGTACTGGTTCACTATCGGTCAGTTGGGAGTATTTAGCCTTGGAGGATGGTCCCCCCATATTCAGTCAGGATAACACGTGTCCCGACCTACTCGATTTCACAACAAATGCCTTTTCGTGTACGGGGCTATCACCCTGTATCGCCCAACTTTCCAGAAGGTTCCACTAAGACATAAGTTGCTTAAGGGCTGGTCCCCGTTCGCTCGCCGCTACTAGGGGAATCTCGGTTGATTTCTTTTCCTCCGGGTACTTAGATGTTTCAGTTCCCCGGGTTCGCCTCCCATACCTATGTATTCAGTATGGGATACCCGACTTACGACGGGTGGGTTTCCCCATTCGGAAATCGCGGGATCATAGCGTGTTTGCCAGCTCCCCCGCGCTTATCGCAGGCTCCTACGTCCTTCATCGCCTCCAACTGCCTAGGCATCCACCGTGTGCGCTTAGTCGCTTGACCATATAACACAAACGACTGCTTTACGATTCATCACAACGCTCAATCAAACCGTCACAGTAAACTGTCACGTTTCAATGCAAGTCGTTGCGATCGCCGGACTTTTGTGTAGAGATACACAATCGTCAAATTAATCAGCAATGTACAACTTACTGTATCACCTTGTTAAAGAGCATCTGGCGTAAAAACCAGTCAGTTAACTTCTTTGAACAAGCCCTGGCGGGCTCAGACAAAAAGTCAATTGACTGACTTCTATCAATTAGCAGTAAGAAAAATAAGTGGTGGAGCTAAGCGGGATCGAAGTCGTGCGCGACCCCGGGCTGACCTCCTGCGTGCAAGGCAGGCGCTCTCCCAGCTGACCTTTCCACCTAAACAACTCTGTAAATGGTGGAGCTAAGCGGGATCGAACCGCTGACCTCCTGCGTGCAAGGCAGGCGCTCTCCCAGCTGAGCTATAGCCCCAAAATATTTCCAGGCAAGGAAATGGCTTTTTCGTCAGGTGGTGGTGCGTGAAAGCGTAGCGTGTTAACAACACGTGAGCTTTTGCGCAGCGCCGCCTGGCGGAAAAGTGGTAGGCCTGGGCAGACTTGAACTGCCGACCTCACCCTTATCAGGGGTGCGCTCTAACCAGCTGAGCTACAGGCCTAGAACTTAATACTGCAAGCAACATGAAACCTTGGTACTTGCAGCGAGGCGTGTAGCTTGCAGAGTCTTACTGCTAATCCAGTCGATCAAGCAATGCGTGTGGACGCTTACGAAGCGAAACGGCGTATCGTTTAAGGAGGTGATCCAGCCCCAGGTTCCCCTAGGGCTACCTTGTTACGACTTCACCCCAGTCATGAATCACACCGTGGTGACCGTCCTCCGAGGTTAGACTAGCCACTTCTGGTGCAACCCACTCCCATGGTGTGACGGGCGGTGTGTACAAGGCCCGGGAACGTATTCACCGTGACATTCTGATTCACGATTACTAGCGATTCCGACTTCATGGAGTCGAGTTGCAGACTCCAATCCGGACTACGAACGGTTTTTCGGGATTAGCTCCACCTCGCGGATTGGCAACCCTTTGTACCGCCCATTGTAGCACGTGTGTAGCCCAGGCCGTAAGGGCCATGATGACTTGACGTCGTCCCCACCTTCCTCCGGTTTGTCACCGGCAGTCTCCTTAGAGTTCCCACCATTACGTGCTGGCAACTAAGGACAAGGGTTGCGCTCGTTACGGGACTTAACCCAACATCTCACGACACGAGCTGACGACAGCCATGCAGCACCTGTCACTTGGCTCCCGAAGGCACCAAAGCATCTCTGCTAAGTTCCAAGGATGTCAAGGCCTGGTAAGGTTCTTCGCGTTGCGTCGAATTAAACCACATGCTCCACCGCTTGTGCGGGCCCCCGTCAATTCATTTGAGTTTTAACCTTGCGGCCGTACTCCCCAGGCGGTCTACTTAGTGCGTTAGCTGCGCCACTAAGAGCTCAAGGCTCCCAACGGCTAGTAGACATCGTTTACGGCGTGGACTACCAGGGTATCTAATCCTGTTTGCTCCCCACGCTTTCGCACCTCAGCGTCAGTATCAGTCCAGAGTGTCGCCTTCGCCACTGATGTTCCTTCCTATATCTACGCATTTCACCGCTACACAGGAAATTCCACACTCCTCTACCGTACTCTAGCCAGCCAGTTCTAACTGCAGTTCCCAGGTTGAGCCCGGGGCTTTCACAGCTAGCTTAACTCGCCGCCTACGTGCGCTTTACGCCCAGTAATTCCGATTAACGCTTGCACCCTCCGTATTACCGCGGCTGCTGGCACGGAGTTAGCCGGTGCTTCTTCTGCGAGTAACGTCACCCCCGATGGGTATTAGCCATCAGGCTTTCCTCCTCGCTGAAAGTGCTTTACAACCCGAAGGCCTTCTTCACACACGCGGCATGGCTGGATCAGGGTTGCCCCCATTGTCCAATATTCCCCACTGCTGCCTCCCGTAGGAGTTCGGGCCGTGTCTCAGTCCCGATGTGGCTGATCATCCTCTCAGACCAGCTACAGATCGTCGCCTTGGTAGGCCATTACCCCACCAACAAGCTAATCTGACGCGGGCTCATCCAATAGCGCAAGGTCCGAAGATCCCCTGCTTTCCCCCGTAGGGCGTATGCGGTATTAGCAGCCGTTTCCGGCTGTTGTCCCCCACTACTGGGCAGATTCCCACGCGTTACTCACCCGTCCGCCGCTGTACTCACCCCGAAGGGCTTTCTCGCTCGACTTGCATGTGTTAGGCCTGCCGCCAGCGTTCAATCTGAGCCATGATCAAACTCTTCAGTTTAAATCACTGCGGTTCTTATTCCGGACAACTACAAACTACTGACCGGATACCTCAAGAACCTTAATTTTGGCTCAGACGCTCGTTAACCTTAAAACATCATTACTGATGAATTGATGAGTCACTTGCGTCTGACAATCTTGTGTCGCCGATTGCCTCGCAAGCGCCCACACGCATTGCTTGATCTCACTTTTAAAGAACTCTCGGCGAGGGCAGCGCCTCAACCGTGGGATGCGAATTATACGCATCAAATCCGTTTCTGCAAGCGTTTTTTGAAACTTTTTTGCCGGCCCCGAAGAGCCTCAAAAACCTTCTCAAAACGCCGAACCCAAACACCGCTTCGCGGCCTTCGTGATTCGCTCCTCATCCGTCAGGAGCTGCGCATTATACACTTTAACTTTTGCTTGTAAACCCTTAATTTTCAAAAAGTTTTTCAAGCAGCGCCTCGTCCTTTTGGCTTGCCCTTCACTCCGGAAGAGGCGCGAACTATACGGATATGATCCGGGGCGCGCAAGTACTTTTTGAAAAAATTTTACGGCTCTCGCCGGACTTCCTCGGAGGCACCCGAGTCGCCTGTTTCAGAGGGGCGCTGATCCGGGCTTTCTGAGTCCTCGCCACGCTCTTTACCGTTATTCGCCCATCCCACCAGGGAGGCGCGACGACGCCACAACCAGATGACCGGTCCCGATAGACCGTAGGTGACCGACATGCAGAGCAGCACCACCGGCGGGTTGATGCTGACCACCACAAAAACCCCGACCACCATAAGCATGACAACAAAGGGCACCCGACCGCGGAAGTCGATATCCTTGAAGCTGTAGTAGCGGACGTTGCTGACCATCAACAGCCCGGCGATGGTGGTTATCAGTGCCGAGGCCACCGCAACGGATACGGACACATCGCCGCTATGGCCGGTCCAGACGATGGAAGCGAGAATCGCCGCCGACGGCGGACTGGCCAGACCGACAAAGTACTTTTTGTCGACCACCCCTATCTGGGTATTGAACCGGGCCAGACGCAAGGCGGCGCATACGGCGAACACAAAGGCGGCCGCCCAGCCGAGCTTACCCAGATCCGACAGCGCCCAGCTGAACATGACCAGAGACGGAGCCAAGCCAAACGACACCATATCCGACAGACTGTCATATTGTTCGCCGAAGGCGCTTGAAGTGTTGGTGAGGCGGGCAACCCGCCCATCCAGGCCGTCGAGCGCCATGGCAACGAAAATGGCGATTGCGGCACTGTCAAAATTACCATGCATAGCGGAGATGATGGCGTAGAACCCGGCAAAGAGTGCCCCGGTCGTGAACAGGTTCGGCAAAAAATACACCCCCCGATGTCGGACTTTCTTGCCGTTCTCTGACACCTCCTCTACATGCTCATCGAAGGGAAGAAACCCTTCATCGCCTTCCTGAAGACGGGAGTCCTGATCATTGTTCGTCATAGCCACCTCAACACTGAATTTCCTGCCCCCATGGTACACGAAAGCCCGCTGCAGGTGACCCCACAGCGGGCTGAGCGGATGCTCAGGGCCTCAACGGGCCTTTGCGCAAGAACTCAGTTCTTGGTTTTGTCGATGATCTTGTTGGAACCGATCCAGGGCATCATGGCGCGCAGGCGCTCACCTACCTGCTCGATCGGGTGCGCCGCATTCAGACGACGACGGGCGGTCATCTCCGGGTAGTTCAGAGCGCCTTCGCTGATAAAGCGCTTGGCGTACTCACCGTTCTGGATGTTGCGCAGGGCCTGACGCATGGCTTCGCGGGACTCGTCATTGATGACCTGGGGACCGGTCACATACTCACCATACTCCGCGTTGTTGGAGATGGAGTAGTTCATGTCGGCAATACCGCCTTCGTACATCAGGTCAACAATCAGCTTCAACTCATGCAGACACTCGAAGTAGGCCATTTCCGGGGCATAACCGGCTTCCACCAGGGTTTCAAAGCCGGCCTTGACCAGCTCAACGGTACCGCCACACAGCACCGCCTGCTCACCGAACAGGTCGGTTTCGGTTTCGTCTTTGAAGGTGGTTTCAATGATACCGGTACGACCGCCGCCGATGGCGGAAGCGTAGGACAGTGCCACGTCTTTGGCCTTGCCGGAAGCATCCTGGAAAATCGCGATCAGATCCGGAATACCGCCGCCTTTGACGAACTCGGTGCGAACGGTGTGACCCGGAGCCTTGGGTGCCACCATGATGACATCCAGATCCTGACGGGGCACGATCTGGTTGTAGTGGATGGCAAAGCCGTGGGCGAAAGCCAGGGTGGCTCCCTGCTTCAGATTGGGCTCGATCTCGTCTTTATAGAGCGCGGACTGGAACTCGTCCGGGGTCAGAACCATGACGATATCGGCACTTTTCACCGCCTCGGCCACATTGGCCACTTTCAGGCCAGCGCCTTCGGCTTTCTTGACCGAGCCAGAGCCTTCGCGCAGACCGACCACAACTTCAACACCCGAGTCTTTCAGGTTGTTGGCGTGCGCGTGGCCCTGGGAGCCGTAGCCCAGAATGGCTACTTTCTTGCCCTTGATGATGGAAAGATCACAATCTTTGTCGTAATAAACGTGCATGTTCATCTCCTGAATAGTCGCCTGACGGCGGGGAATTGATCAGAGGGTACTTAAATATCGGCCGGCAGTTTAAGGAAAAACATTCATAACGTAAAATGATATATTCGCAACTTGATATTGCATATAATGCAACAGCAATCGACCGCCGGAGATCCCGATGGATGCCACAAAGCTTCGCCTCTACCTGGCGCTCGCCGCTACACGCCACTTTGGCCGAGCCGCCACCCAGTGTCATGTCAGCCCTTCCACCATCAGCCGCAACCTGAAGCAGCTTGAAGAGGAACTGGGTGTAACTCTGATGCTGAGGGATAACCGGTCGGTGAACCTGACGCCCGAGGGCGAACGATTTCAGCGGTTTGCCCGGGAAAGCCTTCAACAATGGGAAACCTTTCAGGAAGCTCTGCACCAGGGCGCCGACGAGCTGCGCGGCCAACTGAGTATTTACTGCTCGGTGACCGCCAGCTACAGCTTTTTGCACGACCTGTTGACCCAGTTCCGGGGCAGCTACCCCGGCATCGCCATCAAACTGCACACGGGGGACCCCGCCCAGGCGGTCCAGCGCATTCTGGCGGGACAGGAGGATATCGCGATTGCCGCTCGCCCCGACCGTCTCCCGGGGAGCCTGGAGTTCAAGTCCATTGCCGAGTCACCCCTGGTGTTCATCGGCCCCGAGGACCCGGCGTTACTCTCCAATCAGGCCGGCTCCGAGCAGGATTGGCGACACTGGCCGATCATCATCCCGGAGGAGGGTATTGCCCGGGAGCGCTTTGACGGCTGGTGCCGGGCACAGCAGCTGACACCCGACATTTACGCCGAGGTCAAAGGCAATGAGGCAATCGTCAGCATGGTGAGCCTCGGTTTCGGGGTCGGATTGGTGCCAGAGATTGTGCTCAGAAACAGCCCCCTGCGCCAGCGGGTTAAACCGCTGCCGCAGCAGCCGGATTTGGGGCCTTTCGAAACGGGCATCTGCGTGCTGAGACGCCGGCTACAGAGCCCGATTGTTGCTGCGCTGTGGGAGCAAGTTATCTAATCGGGGGCCAAGCCCCCGACAAAACCTTGAAATTGCAATCGTCACCGAAGTACCGGGTGACTTCAATTCGCAACGATTGAAAACCAATTGAAGTTCCAACCACCCTGCACGGCTTTGACCCCAAAATCATTCACACCCTCGGATAAATTCACCGTGTGATAGATCGTTGTCCAGTTGCTCCACCCGCCTGTTGCCGGAATATCAAGGCCACCATAAATTGTACTTCCACCAGCCTCTTCAAGCTGTAGAGAACCTCCGTTGGGGCTCGCGACACGATACGCTATTGTATATGAACCCGTGGTCGGGATTTCGATCCCATCATATGTCAACCAATCATTGGTATCGATAGAGCCAACCGAAACATCCCCCTCACCATCGTTCGCCGGTCCCGTTACAATACCACTCATATTGCTGTAACTTTCGGCTTGGATATAGGTTGGCTCATTAGAGGAGCTTCCGTTTCCGCCGGAAGAGCCACCTTCAACATTATCCCAGCCGGGCATCTCCCCAAGCGTTAACACACGGTCTGACCAGTAAATATCCTGAATTTTCTGATTTGAGTTACCACTAAATGTCAACTCAGACCACCCCATAAAGAACGTCCACTGAGACTGCTGCTCCAAAAGAGCCACAGAAGGTAAATCTTCGGTCTCACCAATTCCTATAGGCTTCCCGTTAGCTTTATTCAAGATGGAATTGTACTTGCTCTGGGTGTATCCTTGGCCATCAGACCAGTACATATCCAATGTAAGAACATCCCAGTACTGACCGCCTGGATCATAGTTGTCGAGATCTGACGCCAACGAACTGAAGTCCTGTAGATTCCATACCCACACCAGATTTGTCAGCCCCTTCGAATAAGTGAAATAATCGTGAGTGAGCCGATACAACTCCGCTGTACCGTTTGAACCTGGTCGACCGCCCCACCAGAACATATCCTGATTCATTTCATGCAGCGGCCGAAAAAGGACCTCAACACCGGCATCTTCCAGCTGCTGCAAATAAAATGCGACGTCGTCCATCATGGCCTTCCATGATTGATTAATAGGGGTGCCATCCGTCAACAACTGATCCCACTCCCAATCTGACATCTGACTCAGCACTCCACTGTCATCCCAGTAACAAGGACTAGACTGGGCCGGATTGCAGGCATGCCACATGAGGTTGATCATTGCTCCGTTGTTCCACTCAGTGACCACCTGATCAATCATGGTTTGACGGCTGGCAATTTCTTGAGGTTCAAACTGGAAGTCTGCACTATAAAATGCTGGCCAGACTCCTGTTATGTTGTAAAGCTCCTGACTATACTGATTGGGATTTGAATTAGGCTGACGATTATGCATTCCACCTAACGTCTTCTGCCCCTGAATAGAGTACAGATAATTTAACGTCTTAAACTGTGTCTGTGCCACTGAACCGCTTGCCACTAGTGAAAGAAACAAAAAAATCGTTAAACATAAGTAATTGTTAATTATTTTCATGATTTTCCTCTCTTTTGTTGCTGTGAAATTTACCTGAGATCTTACCTCCTACTTTTAGAGCTTCCGAAGCATGATCGCCAGATCATCAGTGTCGATCTATCGGCAGCAATACAACCTAAAATTCAGAAAAATGCAGCTCAAGGAACCCTTAACGCTGTAGCCTGGGAGAGTGATCACCTATAGAGTGTTCCGGCAGATCAATATGATCTTAGAAACCGTAAGACCAAGAATTCCCTTTCTTGGTCAACAGACTAATTGCTAGCGAGATCCGTCTTTAATGCGCACCAGCTTGAAAAGCAGAAGTAGCAACATCACCATGAACGGAATCGATGATGAACCCCCACCCGACTCTCCTGGCTCCCCGATAGAAGACGATGCTTCTGAACTACTGGAGCTGGAGCTTTCATCCGACGATGAACTGCTGCTGGAGGACTCTGACGACTCTGAGGATGAGGATGAAGAACACTCTGAACAGTCAACACTGAACCAATCAATCGAAATCGCCGCCGATGACGGTGGAACCTTAAGCGCAAACGCTATTTCACCCCCATCCAGATCAACGGGCTGGGTAACTGTCTGCCACTCATCCCCGGTATTCGGGATATCTACTGTATCAATAACGCCGGCACCGGCTTGCTCAAGCTGCAAAGCCGAAGCACTCGAGCTTTTTACGCGGTAGCTTATCTCGTGCGTTCCGGATGCCGGAAGCTCTACCGCTGGATAGCTCATCCACTGCCACTCAGAAATCGTGACGACACCGCCTTCAACAACAACTCCGTCCATATTGCTAAAAGACTCGGCCTCAATGGTGAAGGGGTATCCCACCGCGCCCACTGATGAGCTGCTCTCTGAGCTGGAAGACGAGCTGGATGAGCCAATCTCAAGAACTTCGATCAGAGAGGGAACAGCGAACCAATCAACGCTAATAGGATTATCCCCCGTGGGTTTAAGTGCTAGCGCTAACGGACCTGCAGTCAAATCAAACGCCTTGTACACCGTAATCCACTTCCCTCCGGTCGCGGGAACCTCAACAGTATCCATCACTCCCTCGCCAGCCCTTTCAACAGTGAGAACCGTACCGGCATCGGTATAGACCCTGAACGATAAGATGTACTCCCCATCTGACGGAACCTCGAAGGGCGCGTAGGAAGTGTACTCCCAAGGATCCATGTACACCACTTCCGTTGAGGCCCCTTCGACGGTTTGGTCCTGAACTCCAGCAGAGTTACCAGTGTAATCCTCCGCTTGAAACACCTCAGATGAAACATCATCCCAACCTGGCAGCTCGTCTCTGGTGAGAACCAACGGCGAACTGTATATCTCGTTCAGTTTTGAATCCGAGTTATTGAAAACCAGCTCACTCCATCCCATGAAGAAGGTCCACTCGCTCTGACCATTTTCAAACAGAGGTGGGCTAGGGAGATCTTCCGCCTCACCAATCGCAAAGGGCCGACCATCCGCTTTATCTCGGATCAAGTTATACTTTTCTTCGGTATAGCCCTGACCGTCGCTCCAGTACATATCCAACGACAGAACATCCCAGTACTCTGGCCCCGGGTCGTAGCTCTCAATATCCGAAGCTAACGTATCAAAATCTTGAAGATTCCAGGTCCAGACCAGATTTTCTAGTCCTTTCTCTTCAACTAGATAATCGTAAGTTAACTGGTACAGTTTGGCGGTGCCATTTTCCCCGGGGCGACCACCCCACCAAAACTTTCCTTGATTCATCTCGTGGAAGGGCCTGAACATAACTTCGACGCCGGCGTCCTCCAGCTGCTGAAGAAAACCAGCGACCTCATCTACCCTGGTTTTCCAGCGGCCATTCAGAACCGTTCCATCTGTAATAAGGTCATTCCACTGCCCATCAGAAAGCTCAGCAATAACACCTCCTTCCCATTGACAAGGACTACTCCCTACCGGGCTGCAGGCATGCCACATCAGATTGACCAGCGCACCAGAATTCCATTGCGCAATAATTTCGTTGATCATCGTCTGTCGATTGTTTATATCGACCGAAGCAAACAGGAAGTCACCACTGTGCAACCCAGGGTAACGATTCGTAATATCAACCAAATCTCTTGTGTACCGCTGTGGATCAGAGTTTGGCTCCTTATTGTGCATCCCGCTGACGGTATAGTCCCCTTGGATTGAATAAAGAAGGTTCAGCGTCTTGTGCGGACCTTCTTTAGCATTTACAGAAAATGCCACAGACGTCAAAAGCAAAAAGTAAATTACACGTTTCATGACAGACCTCATTATTAAAATTGTTCACATACAATGAATTGACACTATTTATTCGTAATACCTCCTCAACCTCAGTCATCAATAATGAACACAACATTTGTATTAGCTCCAAAATACAATCCTTCCTCCGAGCCTGCCTCGGGAGCATCAATCCGGCTATACGACCCTTTGTTCGAATGGCATTCATACCTATGAACGGTATCGCTATTCCCCTTATTCCCCAAAATCGAACGAAGACTAACCTCTTGCCGGCTATCCGAGTGATTGCCTACGTAAACAAATCTTTTCTCGCCATTGGAAATACCCATAGCAGTCAAAGCTTTGTTCTCTACACTTACACTCTCTGACCTCAACGACCCACTGGCGGTAGAGAGAACATGATCATTAATCTCTTTCACGCAGGACAAATATGAAAGGGCGCCCTGCTCATCGAAATACTCCCACCACCAAGACATAGGCAAAACGGGTGTTGGCGAAAATACGCCATACCACAGCCCTTTCTTGAAATCTTGTACCTTCTCATCCCGGAATTCATCAAAGTCAAGCTGCCAGTCCCACTCATACCCAAACTCTCCAATAACATACGGCTTATCAAAATCATCCGTATATCTCCGCAAAGTGTCCGGTATTTGATCCGTCACCTTATACATATGACGCTGGTTTACATTTATGTTCTCCAATGAGTTCAAACCGGAAACATCACGGTGAGAAACACTCGTAGTGATGACGTGATCGTAAGGGTCGATTGAGGCCAAGTAGTCGCTCATCTCACGGTGCCATTCCGTCACTACTTGGTCCGGTATTCTATTTTCTTCGTCAGCATAGATAATATTGTCTACTTCATTAAAGAGCTCCCAAGCGGCAATCTTCGTGCTGTAACCCCAGCGTGCGACCATGTAACGCAGCTTGTCTTTGTAATGGTTTCGCGCCAGTTCACTTGAAAAGAACTCCTCGGGAGTCTCGGCCACCCCTCCATTCTTCTTGTTATACGGATTGATCCTCCATCCATCACCGATGAATCCTGCGTGACTATCAAGAACGAGCATAATATAAATGTCATTACTCTCTGCCAGACCGATCAAATCATCCATCCTTTCAATACCGCTCCTATTAAAGCGATCGGAGGAATCTGCATATCTTGAGGCATTCTTGACAGTCTTCCAGTCGACAGGCAAATTCCAGTAGATCATCCATGTGCGGATCAGATTGACCCCTTCACCCTTAATCTTCGGAATGAAATTTTGATATTCAAATCGTGAATCTTCATGAAGTTCTGAAAAGTGCTTGGAGTCATCTTCGTCTCTTGGTTCCCAGCCATAATTGATACCCAACCCCCTAAAGAGCTCACCGTTGTCAAATTGCAATGTCCAAAGGTCATTTCCATGAAGGTAGCCTTTTCTATCCCCGGCGCGGGACTCGAACATCACTTTCCTGGCTGAGTCGCCTCCAACACCCTGACCTTCCAGTACCACCGTCATCTCATACTGACCAACCTCTCTTGGTGCGAAGTTTATGCGCCAACTAGATAAGGAGCCACTCTCCCCGTCCACATAGAACCCCGGAAGAACAATTTTTTTGCCCGACGGAGTACTTATATGCGCATTCAGCGCAACATCCGACGAGGAAAAGGGAGACTCCCAATCAGCCCTAAGATCCACATCTACAACTAAAAGCTCATACTGATCTACCTCCGTGGCTTCCAACGAAACAGAGCGAACACCTGAAGAAGAGCAGCCAACAATGCAACTTGAAAATGAGACAAGAACTACCATTCTAAGAATACTTTTAATAAACATATAACTCACTCTAAGGTCTTAAAACCACAACACTGATCATCAAAGAACCTGGAATCAAAACGAAATCCACGTTGAAACCCAAACTAAAATATAACGTTATTCTTGAGGAACTCATTGTGAGTTGGCAGCTTTGGAACAATCTCATCAATCGCCTCTTTCATAGATCTAAGCTCGGCTCTCACAGCCTCACCGCCAAGAAACGACAACTTTGGATGAAAATATTCAGGAACAACACCCATGCCGGTTAAAATGGCAACCCAGCTATTCTCTTTGAAAAAATCATCTTTACCGACATCAATTGATCCGCCCTCCCTAAATTCCTCAATTCGACTAAGCAATGACTCAGGAAGACGGTTCTTCCGGCAGTAATCCCAAAACGGCTCCCCATTCCTATCATTATTACAATAGTGCGCAACTAGAAAATCCCGCATATTGTAAACTTGGCGATATACTTGATCGTTGACTTTCCTTGAGAGATAGTCATTTCTGACATCTGAGGGAAAATTGTTGAAGAGAACCAGTAAACTGTATTGCACCAAATACAGGCTTGTTGATTCGAGTGGCTCCAGAAATCCGCTTGAAAGACCAACAGAAAAAACATTTCCAACCCAAACTCTTTTCTTCTGTCCGGGCCTAAATTTGATTACCTTTGGACCAGTTATAGGATCCTCTCCCAAAGAGTCGAGAAACTCATTCTTGGCCCGCTCATCATCAATAAATTTACTGGAGTAGACATACCCGTTTCCGACTCTGTTCTGTAAAGGGATCGACCAGCGCCAGCCTGAACTCATCGCAGTAGACGTAGTATACGCACCAAGATCATCACACGTTTTAGTTTGTGCAACGCATGCACTGTCACACGGAAGGAGGTCACTCCAATCCTCATACTCGGAATCAAGAGAGTTTATGAGCAGTCCCGAAAACCCTGAACAATCAATATAAAAATCTCCAAATATTTCTGAACCATCCTCCAAAATCAGACTTTTTACCGCCCCATTACTTTCATACTTCTCAATCGTTTTGATGGTTCCATCAATTGACTTGACACCCATTTTCACGGAAATTGATTTTAAATAGGCTGCAAATAGAGAGGAATCGAAATGGTAGGCATAATTGAAGTTCAGCATCCCATCACTTTCCGCATTTGCCTTAGGAATCGCGAACCGGCCATACCTGGCAATCTGCGCTGGCAATGAGTATGCATCTATGGGTTCCAAGCACCCTGACAAACGAGCTTTCGTCCAGTAATTGATAAAATCGACAGATCCGATCCGGCACCCAAACTTGGCGAACGGATGAAAGAATCTGCTTTTTTGGTTGCACCAACCTTTAAAATCGATACCGAGTTTGAACGTAGCGTTCGTCGACCGGACAAACTCTTTCTCATCAATGTCCAGCTCAGAAAGGAAATACTTGATAGCTGGAACTGTAGCCTCTCCGACCCCGACCGAACCAATTTCAGATGACTCAACCAGGCTAATCTCAAGGTCAGTTCCCATGAACTTCTTGGCAAAGTAGGAAGCAGCCATCCAGCCTGCGGACCCGCCTCCAACCACAACTAATGATTTTATACCGTGGCTTTTCATAACAACTTTGACCCGAAAGCTGATAGGGAGCGCCACTTACCAAGCAGCGCTCCCTTTTGGTGGGCTTAGAACTTCGCGCTAACTCCTACTGAGATACGACGCTCAAATGCGTTGTACTCTTGCCGGAAGTTTTTCCAGTGCATGTACTTGTTCGCGCCCTCTTCAGTTAAGTTTTGAAAGTTTAGCGTTACATCTATAGCGTCATTCATGTGATAAACCGCATTCAGATCAACATAGAGGGTCTCTTCATCCCATACAGGCAGGCCTCCGAGAACACTTTCGTCATCACTCTGAATTGCTGCGGTTTGAGTCCCGTTGTAACGCGGGCCGAGGTAGTTGGCAGCAGCACGGAGCTCAAAGAGATCACTGCTATACCAAAGCACCAAATTGGACTGATCTTCTGCAGTCGCATTAAATGGTACATCTTCACCATCAGCGGCAAAGGTAACGCCTTCTCGAGTGCTCGGAGAATATGTGTAGTTCCAGGTCATACCTGTATTACTCATAAACCCAGGCAAGAAATCGAAACTTTGCTGATATGAAAGTTCAACGCCTTCTACACTCGCATTTGACCCATTGCGAAGTTCAATAACCGTTCCGCCGCGGCGAACTACGCCATCACTATCGGGAAGGGTAAGATCAGTGGTTCTTACCTCCTCAGTGAAGCCACCGATATCCATATAGAATGCAGTAAGACCAATTAACGCATTATCAGACGGATACCACTCACCTGCGACGTTATAGACCTTGGCGCTCCAAGGCTGGAGATTAGGATTCCCCCCCAACCGAACTTCACTAATTGCTTGATAGCGATTTCCTGTATTAGGGTCCACCTGCTCACTCTGCCAAGAGGTAAACGTTCCCTGCCCAAACTGATCTAACGCCTGAAGTGATGTTCTTTCATCGTATGAAACTTTGATCTTATAGTCGTCGCCAAAAGATACGTTTGCGTTCAGACTTGGAAGGAACGACGAGTGAGTAACTGTTGTATATTTGTCACCCGAATCTACATAATAGGTGTGATTTGGATCGCTTCCCGCAAAAACATCTCGGCCAAGGCGATTGCTATCGTAAACATTCTGCTTGATAGTCAAAGTGTCCGTAACGCGTCGCACGCCAGCATTACCACTCAGGGTAACGAAGCTGGTAAGATCCTTGTAGAAATTGAACTTGAAGTACAGTGACTGGCGATCCTCATCGATCACATAAGACTGATCAGGTCGATTTTTTCTGACATGATCCGCATCATAGATGTCATCGATGAAGGTCAGATTGTTATCGATCCTGTCAACATTGATCATTGGAAGCGAGGAGTTAAACGATTTTACGGTTTCGCCGAAATCTGACACTTGATGGATATACCCCTGCAAGGCCGAGTCATCCAAGTTCAGCCCCCGAACAGGCTCAAGGCCTATTTCTTTCAGCTCAACCAAGCTGCCTTCCGGAGTTTCTACGAGATAGGTACCACTGGTGCCGTCGTTACCCTGACCGGTTCCGTACACATAACCTGCTTCATGGTACTTAACCAGCATGTCATACGGCTGCATATCTGCCGGGTCATACGCAGTTATTCCAGTAGGCATGAAGTAATGATGAGAATCTCGTTCTATGCCTCGTGTACTCTCCCTAATACCGAAATCCATAGAGGTTATCCCATCATTGCCAAACCGATAGGTACCGTCAGCACGCAAGACATCAAGATTAGCTGTGTGGCGCTCTCCCTCGAGCCAGCTGGAGTGTATGTACCAAGCAGAGCTATCGGTCATTTCTTGAGCAAATGTCGGGCCAAATTCCCAAGTAACCCCATCATCATGAGTCAGGAAGGTAGTAGTGTAATTGCCGCCAAGATACCCAGGATTTACCTGTCGATAATCTCCCTCAAGGTTATAGACGTAGCCTCGATCGTCAAACAGACCATTTTCACCCGGAGACGAGGGACGCTGAACCAAAGTCAACACGTCTGCATCCCGCGTAGCCTGTGAGCTAATATAGCGCACGCTACCTGTAAAGTTACCGCCATTGTCGAACTTAAGCTCGACGCTGTTATTTACGGCAGAGGTTTCACGAAAATTGGAAGATACACCTGCACGTATTGCAGAGTTCATATCTGCCGTCCATCCTGTCGCATAGGCGCCCTGTGCTACAGGAACGTCTCCCGCAGACCTGACTCCTTCTGGTTGCATCCGACCGTAGTCCCAGCCCACAGAATCCAGATCAAACTGGAACATATTTCCCGCCGACTTTTCGTCCATGCTGTTATAGAACGAATCGATATTCAGCTCTAACGAGTCACTAAGCTGGGCATTGAAATTGTAGCTAAGCCCAACCCGTTCACGTTCAGTGATAAAATTTGTTGAAACCGGACCATCCCAGTTCATCATCATTAGTGCATCAGCCCGATTCTGAACTCCCGCACGTGTCTGGGTTTGATTGGAGGCCAGGGACTGGTCAGCGTAAGCAAACGCCAACGACATACCATATCGATCATCGTTGTTAAATCCGATCAAACCGTTGACCTCGGGGTCTGTCGTCTCGGTTATGCTCCCAGTGCTTGCTTGAAGTCGCGCAACGGAGGTCACCCCCTCATCCAACATTAGTGACCTGCGGGTCTGCAGATCCACGGTACCACCAATACCGCCCTCCAGTTGCTTTGCATTGGAGGATTTCGACACCACCACGCCTGAAATCAAGCTTGCCGGTATATCTTGGTAATCAGCGTTGCTGTTTAAAATGTTTTGCGCGGTTAGAAACAGCTCACCATTCAAAGTCGTCAGTACTTCGTTTGAGCCACGGATACTAACGACGCCACCTTGACCCGCGCTCCGCTGGATCTGAATGCCGGTTACTCGTTGCAGGGAGTCTGCAATCGTGCTATCTGGCAGTTTGCCGATATCTTCGGACGTAATGGCATCCACCACTTCATCAGAGTTCCGCTTGATATCAATTGATTGTTCTTGCGCACCCCGGATACCGGTTACTACAACCTCTTCGAGCAAGCCTTGATCTTGTGCATTTGAATAAGAGGAAGCGCCGGATGCTACGACGGCAGCGATCACTGAACTCAAAAGCCGGGGAGTGTATTTATTTGTTCGGCTCATACTAAAGACTCCTGCTGTATTTTTATGAGAATTAACTGCTTGGGCAGGAAAGATGGTAATCACCCCTCTTACCTAACCAACCAAATTCAGGTTAAGAATATATGTAACCGGATACATAATCAACGGAGCAAGCCGTTTTTCGACCAGCATAAAATACAAATTTAGAATTAAAACGTAAGTTTTAATTCTTTAAAATTATAAAAATGGTTGATTTTGCTGCCTTATATGAATTTTTTGCCGGCTGAGCCGACTCTTATACCGATATTTATTAAGGGACAATCATCACCCTTTCTGTAATCGGTTACTTTACGACACAAAAACTGAAGGTTTAACGCTCTCTAAAGCACTGGCCTTTTTCGTTACACAGCGAGATAACTGGCTTACCTCGCAAGACCAGAGACTGCCAACCAGACAAGAAATAGGAGAAGAATAGAAAAGAGGGTTATCCACAGTCTGCCACTGGCAGAAGGCGATCAATCTGGGAGGGTAAAGCATCCGGGCAAAAAAAAGCTCCCGGATAGGAGACGGGAGCCAAACGGTTTGTAATCGGTTACGAGGAGATTCTATCACTATTCCTGAAAAGCGCAACCCTGCATCTTACTCATACGGCTTCCTCCCTGAAGCCAGGCAAACTTTGATGCTTGATGATGCCCCCTCTAACATCAAGGAGGCGGAGTGGCGACCTTCTTACAGGCTGAGCACTTTCTCCCCGCGGGAGATACCCGATACGCCGGAGCGCACCACTTCCAGAATGGACGCTTCGCCCACGGCCTGGAAGAAGGCGTCCAGTTTGTCACTGGTCCCGGTGATCTGGATGACGTACAGCGAGCTGGTGACATCCACAATCTGACCACGGAAAATATCCACACAGCGCTTCACTTCCGCGCGCTGGGCACCGGAGGCCTTGACCTTGACCAGCATCAGCTCACGCTCAATGTGGGCACCTTCGGTCAGATCCACCAGTTTGACTACGTCGATCAACTTGTTGAGATGCTTGGTGATCTGCTCAATCTTGTGATCGTCCCCGATGGTGGTCAACGTCAGGCGAGACAGCGTCTCGTCTTCGGTGGGGGCCACCGTCAGGGTTTCAATGTTGTAGCCACGCTGGGAAAACAGCCCGACGACCCGGGACAGTGCACCCGGGGCGTTTTCAATCAATACCGAGATAATACGTTTCATGTCAGGTACGCTCCGTCTTGCTCAGCCACATGTCGCGCATGGACCCATTGGGTGCAACGTGCATGGGGTATACGTGTTCGCTTGGGTCAACCTGGATGTCCATAAACACCACCCGGTCTTTCATGGCGAAGCACTCTTCCATCTTGGCTTTGAGGTCTTCTTTGCGATCCACGCGAATACCGACATGCCCGTAGGATTCCATCAGCTTGACGAAGTCCGGCAGAGTCTCCTCGTACAGTGATTCGGAGTAACGGCTTTCGTACTGCATATCCTGCCACTGCTTGACCATGCCCAAAGCGTGGTTGTTCAGGCAGATGATTTTCACCGGCAGGTGATATTGGGTACAGGTCGCCAGCTCCTGGATGCACATCTGAATGCTGCCTTCCCCGGTCACGCAGGCAACCACCGCATCGCGGTGCGCCATCTGCACGCCCATGGCCGCCGGCAGACCGAAGCCCATGGTGCCCAGGCCACCGGAGTTGATCCAGCGACGCGGCTTGTCGAACAGATAATACTGGGCGGCAAACATCTGGTGCTGACCCACGTCAGAGGTGATGTAGGCATCGCCCCCGGTCACTTCGTACAGCGCCTTGATCACATCCTGAGGCATGATTTTGTCGCCGTCCGTGTTGTAGCGCGGCGCTGTGTAAAGACCGTGACGGGTGCGCCACTCGTCTATCTGCTTCCACCAGGCCTTGATCGCATCCGCGTCCGGCTGTTCTTTGCTCTCTTTGACCATGGCCAGCATTTCGGTCAACACGCTCTCCACCGATCCAACGATAGGCACATCGGCGGCAACCGTTTTGGAAATGGAGGCCGGATCCACATCAATGTGGATGATCTTGGCATTGGGGCAGAACTTGCTGACGGTGTTGGTTACCCGGTCGTCAAAGCGTGCGCCCACGGCGAGAATGACATCGCTGTGATGCATGGCGGTATTGGCTTCAAAGGTGCCGTGCATGCCCAGCATACCCAGGAACTGGCGGTCGGAACCCGGGTAGGCCCCCAGCCCCATCAGGGTATTGGTGACCGGGAAGTTCAGGCGTTTGGCCAGATCGGTCAGCAAATCGGAACCATTACCCTGAATAACACCACCACCGGCATAAATGACCGGACGCTTGGATTCCAGCAACAATTGGACGGCTTTGCGAATCTGCCCGGTATGCCCGCGAGTGGCCGGATTGTAGGAGCGGATCTTGACCTTTTCCGGGTACTCGTAGGGGAAGGTCTCACCGGGCGCCGTGATGTCTTTGGGGATATCAATGACCACGGGACCGGGACGACCGGTTGAGGCAATGTAGTAAGCCTTTTTGACGATTTCCGGGATCTCGCTCGGATGCTTGACCATAAAGCTGTGCTTTACGATCGGCCGGGACACACCCACCATGTCCGTTTCCTGAAACGCATCTTCACCAATGCGCTCAGAGACCACCTGACCGGAAATGACCACCATCGGAATCGAGTCCATATAGGCGGTGGCAATACCGGTAATGGCATTGGTCGCACCGGGGCCGGACGTCACCAGCACTGTGCCCACCTGACCGGTCGCACGCGCGTAGGCGTCCGCCGCGTGGGTGGCCGCCTGCTCGTGACGGACCAGGATGTGCTTGACGTCTTTCTGCCGAAATATGGCATCGTAAATATGCAGGGCCGCACCGCCCGGGTAACCGAACACGTGCTTGACGCCTTCGTCCCGCAGGGAGCGAATCAGCATATCTCCGCCTGATAGCATTTCCACTGGGTAACCTCTCAAATAACCATGAATGTATGAACTCAGGGGTCGCAACAACCACAAACCACGAAGCCACGGCCTGCCCGCCCTTCGGATCGGGAGCTGTGCTTCTCTGAATCGAGTCAGTCTTGGGATTCCCCGACCTCCCGCGCGGGTAGCAATTGCGGGCTGGCTCTGGGCAGGCGGCGTAGGTTAACGCGCCTTCGCGGCTGCGGATGGTTCGGGGGCCGGGTCGGCCTCCGGTGTAGAGTACGGCACCGAGGTTGTCGGCTGGCTCTACACGCCATCGTGCGATCTGCTATTGTTCGGAAAATGCTCCGGAAAGTCAAGAGTAAACAGGGACTTGGGCGATAAGTTCACAAATCGGGGACAAGTTCAGCCGCTGGCGCGGGACACACCTTTCTCGACGGGGCCCACCGGGCTATAGTGTATCCATGATACATGCGGCGCGAGGCCATGAGCGCAGGATGGCTTTTACCGGCCCACTACCGCCGCCCGCCAACGAAGGGAGCCCAACATGAAACACCCGCTTCTGGCCGTGCTGGCCATCACGCTCTGCGCCACCCCACTGACGGGGCTGGCCGATCAGGTTTACCGCTGGGTGGATGATGACGGGGTAACGCATTTTACCGCTCATCCGCCCAAGGGACGTCCATCAGAGTCGCTGCGCACCCGGACAGGCCACAGCGAGCCGGTGGATTACTCCAGCCAGTATCCGCGCCCCGAACCCGAGCAACCGGAACCGCAATCGGCAGCCAGCAATGCCGGGCAACCCTCGCAACAGGAGCTGGACGAGGCCTGCCAACGGGCCCGTCAGAACCTGGAAACCCTGGAGCGGGGAGGCCGGATTGCCGTAGAGACCGAGGACGGCAGTCGGCGTTACCTGGGCGAGGAGGAGCTGTCCGAACGGGCGGAAACCGCCCGCCAGATTATGGACCGAGCCTGCTGAAGCAACTCCGAGCGCGCACTCAGTGGAGCGCGCGCTTCTCGAAGCTCAAGCGGTCGCCCTTGAGCACCGCATGGATATTATCCCCCGGCACAAAGCGCCCCTGAAGAATATCCTGGGCCAGCGGGTTTTCGATCTGCTGCTGGATCGCCCGCTTGAGTGGCCGGGCGCCGTAGACCGGATCGAACCCGGATTCGGCCAGTTTATCCATCACCGCATCGTCCAGGCTCAAGGTCAGATCCCGCTCAGCCAGACGCTTGCGCAGCAGGCTGAGCTGAATATCGGCAATGCCGCGAATTTGCTCACGACCCAATGGGTGGAACACCACCACTTCGTCTACCCGGTTGATGAACTCCGGCCGGAAGTGACGTCCCACCACCTCCATGACCGCGTCTTTCATCGCCGCATAGCGGTTTTCATTGCCCAGGGAGTCTCCGGTTTTCTCTTCGTCGAAGCTCACGGTGTCGTAAGAGCGATCTTCCGCCAGGTCCTGAATGCGATTCGAACCGAGGTTGGAGGTCATCACGATCACGGTATTGCGGAAGTCCACGGTCCGGCCCTGGCCATCGGTGAGTCGGCCATCTTCCAGCACCTGCAACAGGATGTTGAACACATCCGGGTGGGCTTTTTCCACCTCATCCAATAACAGCACCGAGTAGGGACGACGGCGCACCGCTTCTGTGAGATAACCGCCCTCTTCGTAGCCGACATAGCCAGGGGGTGCACCGATCAGGCGAGCCACGGAGTGCTTCTCCATGAACTCGGACATGTCGATGCGCACCATGGCTTCCTGGCTGTCGAACAGGAACTCCGCCAGGGACTTACACAGCTCGGTTTTACCCACCCCGGTTGGCCCGAGAAACAGGAAAGAGCCGTTGGGGCGGTTCGGGTCCGAGAGGCCGGCCCGGGAACGACGCACCGCGTTGGCCACAGCGACCACTGCTTCGTGCTGACCGATCACCCGCTGGTGCAGGGCATCCTCCATCCGGATCAACTTGTCCCGTTCGCCCTCAAGCATTTTGGAAACCGGAATGCCGGTCCACTTGGAGACCACTTCTGCAATCTCCTCATCGGTCACCCGGTTGCGGAGCAGCTTCATTTCCATCATTTCGACCTGGCTGGCCATATCCAACTGCTTCTCCAGCTCAGGAATGACGCCGTACTGCAGCTCCGACATACGGGCGAGATCGCCCGCTCGGCGCGCCGCCTCCATATCCAGCCGGGCCTGCTCCAGGTTGCTTTTGATCTCATGGGAGCCCTGCAGCGCGGCTTTTTCCGCACGCCAGACTTCGTCGAGATCGACATACTCACGCTCGAGCCGGTCGATATCCGACTCGATTTTTTCCAGGTGCTTTTTACTCGCCTCGTCCTCGTCCTTTTTGACCGCCTCGCGCTCAATTTTGAGCTGGATAAGACGCCGCTCCAACCGGTCCATCTCCTCCGGCTTGGAATCAATCTCCATCCGGATACGACTGGCCGCCTCATCGATCAGGTCAATGGCCTTGTCTGGCAGTTGCCGGTCGGTGATGTAGCGCTGGGACAGTTTGGCGGCGGCGATAATGGCCGAATCGGTAATGTCTACCCCGTGGTGGACTTCGTAGCGCTCTTTCAGGCCGCGCAAAATGGCGATGGTATCGGCCTCACTCGGCTCGTCCACCAGCACTTTCTGGAAGCGACGTTCCAGTGCGGCGTCTTTCTCGATGTACTGGCGATACTCATTCAGGGTGGTGGCCCCGACACAGTGCAGTTCGCCGCGCGCGAGTGCCGGTTTGAGCATATTGCCCGCATCCATGGCGCCTTCGGCCTTGCCGGCCCCGACCATGGTGTGCAGTTCGTCGACAAACAGAATGACCTGCCCCTCTTCCCGGGCCAGCTCTTTGAGCACGGACTTCAGGCGCTCTTCAAACTCGCCACGGAATTTGGCACCCGCCAGCAGGCTGCCCAGATCCAGCGACAGGAGACGTTTGTTTTTCAGGCCTTCGGGGACTTCGCCGTTGACGATCCGCTGGGCGAGCCCTTCCACGATGGCGGTTTTACCGACACCGGGCTCACCAATCAGTACCGGGTTGTTTTTGGTGCGGCGCTGAAGGACCTGGATGGTCCGGCGAATTTCATCGTCCCGGCCAATCACCGGATCCAGCTTCCCGGCTTCGGCCCGGGCAGTGAGATCCAGGGTGTATTTTTCCAGCGCCTGGCGATTGCCCTCGGCGTCGGCATCGTCCACGGTTTCACCGCCGCGGACTTTCTCTACAGTCTGCTCCAGGCTGGTGGCGTCACCAAACTGTTTGAGCAGTTTGCCCAACTGGCTCTCGCCATCGAGCATGGCGGCCAAAAGGACCGACTCGCTGGAGACAAATTTGTCACCAGCTTTCTGGGCGCGACGATCGGCCAGATTGAGCAGGCGGCCGAGCTCCTGGGACATACCCACATCGCCGGTCGGATTCTGCACTTTGGCCAGGTTCTCCAGTTGCTTGGCCAGCTCATTGCGCAGGCCGGTCATATTGAAGCCGGATTGCGCCAGGAGTGAGCGAGCCGTGCCGCCCTGTTGATCCAGAAGCGCCTGGAGCAGGTGGTAGGATTCCAGCTGGCTATGATCCCGGCCCACTGCCAGGGACTGAGCGTCAGACAACGCGGTTTGCAGCTGGTTGGTCAATCGATCAATGCGCATGGGTGTGCCTCAAGAATAGTCATTACTGATAACCAGGTATGGTTAAAAGAATGGGGGCACACCCCGAAAAAGCAAGGCGCGAGGCCGCGCTTTGTATCAGGGGTTGATCCAGATCAAGCTCGCCATCCGGCCGGTGTCGCGATCCCGGCGATAAGAATAAAATCGCTCGCGGTCGCGGTAGGTGCAGAAATCACCGCCGTAAACGGCGGTCACCCCCAGCGCCTCAAGCTCGGCGCGAGCCAGAGCATACAAATCGCCCTGAAAATGCATCGGCTTCTGACCGGGCTGGAAGGCCTGTGCAATGGCCTCATTGTGGGCTTCGTCGCGCGCCTGTTCAAAAAACGCCTCCAGTACCTCCACCCCCACCTCAAAGTGGGGCTGAGACAATGCGGGACCGAGGTAGGCCAGTAACTGCGCCGAGGGCTCACTAAAACGTGCCACTGCCGCGGCCAGTACGCCCTGGGCCAAGCCCCGCCAGCCGGCGTGCACCGCCGCCACTCGCGTGCCTTGTTGGTTGCACAACAGCACCGGCAGGCAATCAGCGGTAAGCACCGCGCAGGCCAGTCCGGGCTGTTTCGTATGACAGCCATCGGCGGTCAAGACCCGGCCATCGTCCTGGGCCTCGACCACCGCCGTGCCATGAATCTGCTCCAGCCATTGAGGTTCGCGCTCCAGTCCGAGCTCAGCCTGCAGCAGAGCACGGTTGCGCTGCACCGCCGAGGCGTCATCCCCGACGTGCTGCGCCAGGTTGAACTGAGCGTAGGGGCCCTCGCTCACGCCCCCCTGGCGGGTGGTGATGGCGGCCCGCACGCGCTCCGGGGCGGGCCAGTCGGGGCGGATAAGCTCGAGCTCGGACATAGCAGTCTCCGGTGATTGACTCAGCCGGCCCGAAGGGCGGCCAGCAAAGATTGGAAGTCGTCGGGCAAGGGCGCGGTCCACTCGCGGTACTCCCCTGTGCCAGGGTGCTCCAGCCCCAGCCGCGCCGCGTGCAGCGCCTGACGGGGGAAGCTTTTCAGCTCGTGAATCAGCTCGTCACTGGCACCCTTGGGAATTTTGAAGCGCCCGGCATAGGTGGCATCACCCACCAGCGGGTGGCGGATATGCGCCATATGCACCCGGATCTGATGGGTGCGGCCGGTTTCCAGCTTGACCCGGATATGGGTGTGGGCCGCAAAGCGCTCCAGCAGCCGATAGTGGGTCACGGCGCGCTTGCCGCCGCGCTCCAGAACGGCCATTAATTTGCGCTGGCGCGGGTGGCGACCAATGGGCGCATCCACGGTACCACCACCGGTCATGGTGCCAATGGCCACCGCCTCGTATTCGCGACTGACAATGCGCTCCTGCAACTGCTCTACCAGGTCGGTGTGGGCCGACAGTGTCTTGGCCACCACCATCAGGCCCGTGGTGTCTTTATCCAGACGATGCACGATGCCCGCCCGGGGCACCCCCTCCAGGGCCGGGCAGTGATGCAGAAGCGCGTTCAGCAGGGTCCCGGTGTGATTGCCCGCCGCCGGGTGCACCACCAGACCGGCGGGCTTGTTGATCACCAGCAGGTCGTCGTCTTCATAAACAATGTTCAGGTCGATGGCCTCGGGCTCCCATTCTCCCTGCGCTTCGAGCTCCGCCTCCAGGCGCAGGGTCTCCCCGCCCAGCAGGCGCTCCTTGGGCTTGGCAATACGTCCGTCCAGGGTCAGTTGGCCGTCCTTTATCCAGGATTGGAGCCGGGCCCGTGAGAATTCAGGGAACAACCCGGAGGCGACCTGGTCGAAGCGCATGCCGGCCATATCCGGGGGCACGCGGGTGCTCTGTTGCAATTGATCCGCCATGGGGCGTGATTACCTCTATCGAGTGCGAGAGTGCGCGGCCCCACCGGGGCGCTTTGGTATACGCACGCTCTGTGTTTTAATAGCCCGCTGCTCCAGTGGGCCGGTACGGAGCCCACTGACTTTTGAATCGTGAACGAGTTTTGAATCCTATGCGAGTCCTGCAACTCCTACTGCTCGGCGGCCTGTTGGCGCTGATTACCGCCTGCTCCAATACCGATCGCGAGCCAGAGTATACCAGTGAGGCCGACCTTTACGAGGCCGCGCAGGCGCAAATGCGCCGCAGTCAGTGGGAAACCGCCATCAGCAACCTGCAATCACTGGAAGAGAACTTCCCGTTTGGCACCTATGCCGAGCAGGCCCAGCTGGAGCTGATTTACGCCTACTACCGCTCCGGCGACGCCGATATGGTATCGGCCACGGCCGACCGATTCATCCGTCTTCACCCCCAGCACCGCAATGTGGATTACGCCTATTATATGAAAGGGCTCAGCTCCTTTACCGAGGGTCGTGGCATGTTCGAGCGGGTGCTGCCGACGGACCTCACCCAGCGCGACCCCGGCGCCGCACGGGACTCCCTGGACCACTTCGCCCAGCTCCTCACCCGCTTTCCGGACAGCATCTACGCCTCGGACGCCAAGCGCCGCATGCTGTACCTGCGCAACCGGCTGGCCCGCTATGAAATCCACGTGGCCAACTATTACTTCAAGCGGGGGGCCTATGTGGCCGCCACCAACCGGGGACGCTACGTACTCGAGAACTTTGATACCACACCGGCGGTCCCGGATGCCCTGGCGGTGATGGTACAGGGCTATGACCTGCTGGACATGCCGGAACTCTCAGCCCAGATGCTGGACATCCTCAAGCTGAACTACCCGGACCACCCGGCACTGAACGACGATGGCTCTTTTGATTTCCAGTACAGTTCGGATGAGGGTGATCGCAGCTGGCTGAGCCTGATTACCTTCGGCTTGTTCGACAAGAGTGAGCCACCGGGTTTTGATACCCGGGAGCTTTATAACCCGGAGTATCAGGACGCACCGCAGCCGCCTTCAGGGGTTTGATGGCTGTTTTGGTGTGACCGTGTCGGGTTACGCGCTGGGCGCTAACCCGACCTGCGAGAAAGTCGCCCCCTACCGTATGTATGCCTTCTTACTCGCCCAGTTTCCACCCCGAGGTAATGGGATAACGCCGATCGCGGCCGAAGCCGCGCTGGGTGATGCGCACGCCAATCGGGGCCTGGCGGCGCTTGTATTCATTGATGTCCACCAGACGGACCACCCGCTCGACATCCTCACGCTCAAAGCCCCGGGCAATAATGGCTTCGGCACTGAAGTCCTGCTCCACATACAACGCCAGTATCTGATCCAGCACCTCGTAAGGCGGCAGGCTGTCCTCATCCTTCTGATCCGGCGCCAACTCGGCAGACGGTGGGCGGGTAATGACGGACGGGGGAATCACCTCGCCCTGATCGTTGCGGTGCCTGGCCAGTTCAAACACCAGGGTTTTGGGAACATCTTTGAGCGCATCAAACCCGCCGGCCATATCGCCGTACAGGGTGGAGTAACCGACCGCGAGCTCACTTTTGTTGCCCGTGGTCAGCACCAGGTCGCCCCGCTTGTTGGACCAGGCCATCAGCAGGACGCCTCGACAGCGGGCCTGCAGGTTTTCCTCGGTGGTATCCCGTTTGGCCCCCTCGAAGACGGGATCCAGGGTCGCCATAAAGGCCTCGTACATGGGCTCGATACTCAGTGAGTGGTAACGCACGCCCATTCGGCGGGCCTGTTCGGCGGCGTCGGTCTGACTCAGTTCCGAGGTGTATCGAAACGGCATCATGATGGCCGTTACCCGCTCTGGTCCCAAGGCATCCACGGCGATGGCCAGCGTCAGGGCCGAGTCGATGCCGCCGGACAAGCCCAGCACCACCCCTTTGAAACCATTCTTGCTCACATAATCCCGCGTACCCGTCACCAGCGCCTGATACACGGAGTCCAGGTCCTGCTGCTGGGGAGCCAGCGCCTGATGGGCCATATGGACCGAGCCATCGTGCCAGTTGGTCTGCAACAGCTCCAGCGACTCCTGCCAGGCGGGCAGGCGCCGGCACAGGTCGCCCTGGGCGTTCACCGCCACCGAGCCGCCGTCGAATACCAGCTCGTCCTGGCCGCCCACCTGATTGACGTAAACGATGGGCATACGCCCTTGCCGCGCGCGCTCGGCCAGCAACTGCTCCCGCTCACGCGGCTTGCCTTTGTGGAAGGGCGAGGCATTCAGATTCAGCATCAATTTGGCGCCAGCGTCCCGGGCCTGTTCCACCGGTCCGGGCTGCCAGATGTCCTCACAGATGGTCAGCGCCGTCGGCACGCCCTTGAGGTCAAAGACACAGGCGCTATCACCCGGCACAAAGTAGCGCACCTCATCGAACACCTGGTAATTCGGCAGGCACTGTTTGGCGTACTCGCACACCAACTGCCCACGAGCAACCACGCCGGCCATATTGAACACGCGGCCCGCCACCACCTTGGGGTACCCGAGCACCAGCACAACACCCAGCTCTGCCTGCTTGAGTTGGTCCAGAGCGCGATCAATCCGCAGCGCGAGGCTCGGGCGCAACAGCAAATCCTCAGGCGGATAGCCCGACAGAGTCAGCTCCGGAAAGACGATGACATCCGCCCCCTGGGCCTCCGCCCGACGGGCCTGCTCCAGAATCCGCTCGGCATTGCCGGGGATATCCCCGACCAGCGGGTTGATCTGGGCCATTGCGATACTCAAACTTGACATAAAGGGGCCTGCATCCTGATAAACTGCGGGAAAACGACGCGTATTGTCCGCCAATTGCGGATTCGACGCAAAGCGATAATATCCGACCCCGATCGGTCAGACTCACAGCCAAGGTACCCTGTCCCCCATGCCCGTCAACGACAACCCTGTCATGGCCCGCGCATCCAGCTACAGCAATTACGACCTGCTGAGGGTATACACCTACTATCGCACGCTGCTGGGCAGCCTGCTATTGCTGATGTTTCAGGGCAACATTGCGCCCAATATTCTCGGCAATGACCAGCCGGACGTCTTTCTCTATACCTCGATCATCTACACCAGTATCAACATCATCACCCTGGGCCTGCTCTGGCGGGTGAAATTTCTGCCGTCCAACCAACAGAGTTTTATTCTTCTGGTTCTGGACGTGGCGGCCATTGCGCTGATGATGTACGCCAGTGGCGGTGCCTTGAGCGGCCTGGGCTACCTGCAGTTGGTGGTCGTGGCGGCCGGCGGCATGCTGCTGCCCGCGCAGCTGGCGATTCTGCTGGCGGCCTTGGCCAGCATCGCCGTGGTGGGTGAAAGCATCACCCGGCTGTGGTTGCTGTCGATCGACAACCGCACCCTGTTCTCCGCCGGCACCCTGGGCGCCCTGCTCTTCACTACGGCCCTCACCTTTCAATATCTGGCGCGGAAGATCCGCACCAGCAGCCAGGAGGCGCTGGCCCAGGCTCGGCAGGCGCAACACCTGCAGCGGCTGGCGCAATTGATTGTGGAGCGCATGCGTACCGGTATCGTTGTTCTGGGGGGGAACCAGTCCATTGAATTGATCAACCGCTCGGCCGCCGAGCTGCTGGGCGTGAGCGAGACACCCAGGACGCTCGATGACATTCCCCTGCTCAAAAATCAGTTTGATCAGTGGCAAGCCGACAGTCGCACCTCATCGGTTGTGACCACGGATCAGTCGTCCAACAACGAGCTGAAAATCAACTTCGCGGCGCTGGATCCGAGCACCGCTTCAGAAACTCTGGTCTTTGTCGAAGACAACCGTCTGATTGCCCAGCAGGCTCAGCAACTCAAACTCGCTTCTCTGGGACGACTGACCGCCAGTATCGCCCACGAGGTACGCAACCCCTTGGGCGCCATCAGCCACGCCAGCCAACTGCTCAGCGAATCGGATCAGCTCACCGGCGGCGACCAGCGCCTGCTTCAGATCATCGACAATCACAGCAAGCGGGTGAACCAAATCATCGAGAATGTTCTGCAGCTTTCGCGCCGGCGCAATGCGCGGCCCGAGCAGATCATACTGAACGATTGGCTCCAGCATTTTACGGAAGAGTTCCGCTCCGGCCAGCCCACTCCGTGCACACTGGAGTTATCTCTGGATCGTGCCGACATTGGAGCCAAGTTTGACACGGGCCAGCTCCATCAGGTGCTGACCAACCTGTGTGACAATGGCCTGCGCTACAGTGAGGCCACTACCGGAGAGCGCCGGGTCAGGATTGAGGCGGGCCTCGAAACGCGTAACCAGCAGCCTTTCATCCGAGTCATTGACTGGGGTGAGGGTATTGATGAGGAGCGTCGCAAGCATATTTTCGAGCCGTTTTTTACCACGGAAAGCACCGGCTCGGGCCTCGGACTGTTCATTTGCAAGGAGCTTTGCGAAGCCAATCAGGCTTTAATACACTATGAACGCACGTCCGATGGACTGAGTGCATTTCATATTCAGTTGGCGCACCCGGACCGGGCACTCTAGTGGTCCATGCGGCCGACACAGACAGACTCTCTGACACAGGTTTTCTATGAGCAATCAACGCGTTCTGGTTATTGATGACGAGCCCGATATTCGCGAGCTGCTGAATATCACCCTCGGGCGGATGGGCATTGAGGCCGACTGTGTGGAGAACCTGACGTTGGCCAAGGAGCGTCTGAAGCAATCCCAGTACGCCCTGTGCCTGACAGACATGCGCCTGCCTGACGGGAACGGTCTGGAGCTGGTGGAATTCATTCAGCAGGAATATCCCCGGTTGCCGGTCGCCGTGATTACGGCCCACGGCAGTATCGATGCCGCCATCGAATCCATGAAAGCCGGCGCCTTTGACTTTGTGTCCAAGCCGGTCGATCTCACCGCATTACGCAAGCTGGTCAGCAGCGCCATCCAGTCCAGCCAGCTGCCGCCCATGCCGCTGCCGGCGGAGTGTCCGATCATTGGCCAATCCAAAGCCATTCAGCATCTGATCGCCAGCATTCAGAAGCTGGCCCGTTCCCAGGCACCGGTGTATATCTCGGGAGAATCCGGGGTGGGTAAGGAGCTGGTGGCCCGCTCCATCCATAAACTGGGACCGCGGGCCGACGGTGAGTTCGTGGCGGTCAACTGTGGTGCCATTCCCCGGGAGTTGATGGAGAGCGAGTTTTTCGGTCACAAGAAAGGCAGCTTTACCGGTGCCCACCAAGATAAGGCGGGGCTGTTTCAGGTTGCCGAAGGCGGCACACTGTTCCTGGACGAGGTGGCCGACCTGCCGCTGGATATGCAGGTCAAACTGTTGAGGGCCATCCAGGAAAAAGCCGTGCGCCCGGTAGGAGGCCAAAACGAAATCAGTACGGACGTGCGCATACTCTGCGCCACCCACAAAGCGCTGGATCAGGAAGTGCTGCAGGGCCGGTTTCGTCAGGATCTTTTCTATCGACTGAATGTTATTCAATTGCGGGTGCCACCGCTGCGGGAACGGCGGGAGGATATCGCCATGCTGGCCCGCCACATACTCGAACAACTGGCCCGAGAGGTCAATTTCCCCACGCCACAGCTGAGCCAACCGGCCATGAAACAGCTCTGCGAGTATCATTTCCCGGGGAATGTCCGGGAGCTTGAAAACATTCTGGAACGAGCGTTTACGCTCTGTGAAAGCCAGGTCATCGACCCGGCTGATCTGCACCTCCCGGACAATACCGACCCGATGGGTAACGGCATGGAACCCGCCAATGACGGCGCAGGCAACCATGTCGCCCGCTGCGCGGAGTACCCTTCTCTGGATCATTATCTTCAGGAAGTCGAGAAAGACATCCTGTGCAATGCACTTGAGCAGGCCAAGTGGAATAAAACCCAAGCGGCAAAAAACCTGGGCATCAGCTTCCGGTCACTGCGCTACCGGCTACAGAAACTGGGGCTGGACGACGACTGATTCACTGCCCTAAACCATAAAGGGTTTACCAACAATCCTCAGGGGAGCGCACACCCGCGTGAGTCAAGGTAAGCGTTGGGCAATTAGTGTCATTTGTTTGAGGAGCCCTGATAGGGGTTGCCGTCAGCGTGTAGGTCGTCGCCGTTGACGCCGTCAGCTCCACCTCGTAGTACCCCTCGGAAGATTCGACACCCGCCTCGTAGGTCGAAAATGCGGCGCAGTCATCACTATCGTAACGGCTGTACGTCGTATAGCAACGCTGCAAACGCTGGCTCGCATCGTTGAGCATCGCGATTGCGTCCGACCGGTTGGTGCGCATCACCTGGTTGGTATAGGACGCATAAGCGACACTCGCGATGATGCCAATGATCGCCACCACGATCATTACCTCCAACAAGGTAAACCCTGTATTGTGACCCGACTTCATTATCTCCCCCCCATTTATTAGCGAAGCTGGCGCCAGGACTGGCGGCCGTAAGTCCCCTTCGGAACGTTAGTGTCATCTTCACGCAACGAACCATCCGAGGTACTGCTGATCAGTTTGCCCGTTTCATTATCAACCAGATTGTGGGTCGGGTCACCAAGAATCAACGAGTCATTTAGCTGATTGGGATTTTCGCCATCTTGCGCCAAAATACTTTCGCCCACGTTACGGTTGCCCACAGCTGGCAACTCCATCAACCAGCTCTGGCCGCCAAACTGGCACGGCGTGGCCGACGGAATGATGGTGGGGAAAATGAGCTTATCGTACAGCAACAGAGGCTTGTTGATCACGCGCTCCCCGACCCGGGTACTGAAATCCATAAACCAGCCATCGTCGGCTGTCCAATCGACGCCGGTACCATCGTTCACCACCCGGGTTGTGCCATTGTCTTGGATAAACCGCTGATGCAGGAAACTGGTACGGTCGCCACTGTGCGCTGTGTTAGTATCCGCGATGGCGTAAAAGCTGTGGTGATCCGGATCATTGGCCGTAACGTTGTTGTCATTGATTTCGAAGTACTTACCCGTACCAAAATACACCATGACGGCATTACCCTTTTCGTCGTTTCGGCCCAGGGTCGGCGCGCCAAATATTGGTTGAGGGTTGCCATTTTCATCTCTGGCCTGGAACATGGCTCCACCATAGACTCGGCCCCAGCCGTTCCGGTTGTTACTGCCACTGAGGTCGAACTTCCATAGATTCCCCTGAAGGTCCCCGGCATATGCCGCTTGTACCTGACCGTAAGCATTCCCCAGAAGCGCCACACCCGACAAGCCTCGTCCGGCACCAGCATCAAGTACAGTCGGGCTGTCGGGATTATCAAAATCGACGACAAAAAGCTGCGATGAATTACTGTCACTGCCATACCCGTTACCAAATACCGCAGCCCACTTTCCATCCGCCATTTTGACAATCAATGGCGCCCCCATCACATGACCAAGACCAGGAACGTCATCGCCATTGAGCTCAAAAATGACCTGCGGATTATTCCGATTTGTTACATCCAGAGCAAACACTCCTTTGCCACCACCGCCGAGCGTACCCACCACGACACTGCGCCAGCGGTCATTAAAGTAGGCATCACCAACTGCCAGCGGCCCGTCGACTGTGTACTTATGGGGGTTATCCTGACTACCGTAATTAGGCTTTGAAATATTTGCGAGTTTATCGTAGACACCACCGGGGACGTAAGCAAACAGCTCTCGCAGCACATCATTTTCCACATCGAAGGCGTGTAGCATACCGTCGTTTGCGCCAACAAATAGGGTGTGGGGTTGCTCTCGCTTATCGTCGCGCAAGTAGGCCGCGTAACGACTACCCTCCGTGCCACCTAACAACCTATAACCACGATCCCGCTCACCCAGATACACCGGGCTTGAATTGACGATATCTCCCAACGCACGGCCGCGCGGGCGCTGGCGCAGCCCTCCCGTTGCAGTTTCATTGGCGTTACTGCCCCACAGCCAGCGCAGGCGATCCTCACCTCGGCCATCTTCGCCGTTTAGCAGCGCTTGCTGACCTGCCGAGAGGCTGCTCCACTGGAAATTGATCTGATCACCCGCTTCATTGACTGAAATGATCCGTCTGGGCGGCAGCGCCTCAGAGGTTCTCATCGTGGCGTCGGTCGAGTAAGCGGATGTGTCACTGATGGAGTTATCACTACCCACCTCGAATGCCAAGAGCTCACCGGACCAGTCTTCGCTGTTAAATCGGGCCTGGAAAACAAAGGATCCCTCAGTCAGGTTGGTCGAGTTGGTCGCCACCGAGGCCGCCGAACCAATTCTCGCCTCGACCTGACCAAACAGTCGACGCAGACCATCTTCGAGTTCCTTGGGATCGGTTGCGAAATAATAAGATTCAACATCACCGTCTTTGACATCTTCCACCTTGACGTCTTCCGCAAAGCCGCCCCATTTTGCAGCGTAGTATAGCGGTGGCTGCAGCAGCTCGGCGGACGAGCCAATTTCATAACTCTGGGTGCGGGCCTGTGCGTCCGCGCTCGAGTAATTACAAGGGCCGGCGGTACCACCAAACCCGCTGCCTACCCGGCAGGAACAGCGCGTACCGTCGGTATTACCGCAGCCGTCAAACAGGTCCGGATAGGCCGAAGTATAGCGGAACCCGTTGACCCCTGAGTGCACATGGAAGCCGTCGGCCTCAGTTCCACCGATGACGTACCCGAAGCCCATGGGGTCACCGGTGGATTGGGCAATCACCTGAGTGGTTACATCGACTTTATCGGCGGTGACGGCGTACTCAATAATGCCCCACATATCCTGGTCAAAGTCACCCCCCTGCTCACTGTCTTCCCAGTTGACATAGAGCTTACCGGTACGCGTCTCATTGCCATCCTCATCACGTTCCACATCCTGCTCCACCACTTTAAAGTCCACCAGCGCGCAGTTGGCAGGACTATTCAGCGTTGAATTGGTGTTGCGGCAAGCAGGCAACAGGGTAATCCGCTCTGTAGTAGATCCGGGTACCGGAATGGACACCTGCGGAATGGCCGGGGCCAGCGTCACGCCGTAAGTCAGCACCTCCTGAGAGGACGCCTCGGTCACACCTTTCAGTGAAATACCTTCCGTTCTCGCGTGGTAGGCGAGACCCGCAATTTTATAAGACCCGTCAAGTCGCGGTGCGTCAGGACAGGTACCGCGCACATCCGCCAGGCCATTCACCCGCTTGGGCGTACATAGCTGGTCGGCATTGGCACCCTCTGCCCCGCTAATCGCACCGACGAAATAATCCTTACCATGCAGGTCTTCTGCACTGCCGACCGAGTTAGTCGCGGCATTGATGCTGGTCAAGCCAATGTCGGAGGCGACACCATCTGCCAGATCACCGTCGTAAGAGCTAGTGGAGGCATTGAACTGAATGACGTTCAGCGGCGCACAATAATTGTCGTTAGTGACCGGTGCCACCCAGTCCGCAGTATTGAGTCCGGTAATATACGATGAATCGTCTGCATCGTAGTCGCTCTGGGCATCGAAGCCCCCCAGATAACGCAGTGATTCCAGATAGATCTCCGACTGTGGATTACCCCAGTTGGAGCAGTGCCCGTCGGAAAATGCGCTTCGCGACCATAGACAACCGTCACTGCCACTGTTATCAAAACCGTGGCTGCCGCGGTGGTAGGTGCCGTCATCAAACCGGTAGCCATAGATTCTCAGGCGATCCAGGGTGCTAATAATTCCATTGTAGGTGTTGATGCCCTCCCCCTCTGGACGAACGAAGGTCCCATCGTCATTAATCTCCTGACTCAGATCGCCGACGTTTTTACGCAACACCCCCCCCGATTTATTTTTGGCATAAGAGCCGGTCATCAGGCCGTACAGTATTCGACCGTCTTCACCAAACTCCTGCAATAATCCGGATGGCTTCAGGTTTTCCTCGCCACCGTCCGCCGTGTAGGCCCGGCAATTTTCATTGTTCCGGGGACCCACCAGGCTCGCGTCACAGACTCTGACCCTGACATTGAAGTCCCGCCCACCCAGACGCCGCGTCGTACGGCCCGGACTGCTTGAGTAAGCGTTGATCCCGCTCAGTGTCGAGTTGTTATCGTTGCTGCCCTGCCCCCAGCGACACTGCCACCGTTCATTGCTCGCCCAGAGGGAGAAGTTGCCACGAGCGACTCGCATAATCGGGGGCGCATCGACATTCTGGGACAGTTGATTACGATTGGAGGGCTCGGTGGTATTACAGATGGTAATACCCGAGTCAGGCGAGGTCCCACCCACCGACACCGCTCCCCCGGCCGCATCGAGCGCACCTCCGAATGGCGTCAAGCGTCCGAGGTCAGATTTGTTGTAGTACTTGGCAAAGGAGTGTGCATCTTGAGGCAGAAAGGCCCTTTCAAGCACAGTGGTGTCAGCGGTGTCGGTGGAACGCAAGCCACCGTACAGAATCTTGCGTACCGCATCCATACGGGTCATGGAGGCCCAGTTCAGAAAGTTGCCGCTCCACTCGTTGGAGACTCCGGCGTTACAGTAGCCATCACTGTCGACCATTCGAGAGGGATCATAACGGTTCTGAGTTGTATTGTAGGTATAGCATTTATCGCTATCAAAATACCCATAGTAAGGGTTATCTTCCGGATCATGAACGTAGGTGTTATCGACATTACCGTCACCCGTCCTATCGGAATAATCATCGTAGGCTTTGAAAAAAAGCTGATGATCATTCGACATATTCAACATGACGATTGGCCGCACCGGCTGCTGTAGAAACAGCGGGTCATTGGCGATATTGACTGCGGCCACGGAATGCGAGATGGCAACCGCCAAAAAGCCAGCCAACAACGACCAATACCCTTTCGTCTGAAAACTGTTCATGTTCATCTTTATATCCCCGGCTCAACATGGGTTAAGCTCAAAAAACCTTAATTACTGCGCTCTGTACGTTGACTGCACGACAGCGTCTGAGGTCCCGGATGCACTTTGGCCCCGAGCGGTAACCCGATAGAATTCATCCTCAACCGAATCAAGACATTCAATATCAATACAACTTCCGGATTGTGTCGCCGTATCCAGTGCCAACACCGTAACTCTCTCCACCAGGTAGCGGGGGCTATCCTGAACTGAATCATCCAGCTCCAAATCCGCCTCAATGGCGCGTTGATCCCACTCATCGTCCCCCCAGGCGCGCATCGGCGAGTCAAATGCGTTATTCGCCGGAATTCCGAGGTCTCGATAGAAGCCCGCAATGCCGCCATCGAAATCCGACGCATCCCATTCTGTATTTTCCACCCGGCTCTCACCGACACGAAGGCCGGCTTCCGCCACTTGAAAAGCAACATTGCGCTCACGCATATTCCCCGCCATCGTTTCCTGAAGACCGCTGCCCCGAATGGCGGCAAGCCCGACAATGGTCATTAGCAGCAGCATGATCAGACCGACAATCAATACGGCGCCCCGCTGGTTGGAAGCCGGTGTGGCACCCGTCTGCATCACTTCGTTCAATACCATACTGTTCACCTCAATCCAGGCGCCCGCGGACACCCACCGTACTGGTAAAAACCTGCCGCATCCGGCGATCCGCCACCAGATCCGCGCTCAAAGCTTCACCCGCAAACTGAATCACCTGCGGTTCAGGCAGCACATTATTGTCCAGTCCGGTTGCCAGAAGATGCGCCCGTACCGCGATCACATTGGCCCAGTCGTCTGCCACCATATCCTCCCGCCATTCGTACCGATCGAGTGTCCCAGAGCCGTCACTGACGCCAAATTGCAGCCGCATCCGCTCCACGCCCTCAATCAACTCGACAGCATCGCGTTCCCCCACTTTTTTCCAGAGACTGCGCACCTGCGCTCCTCCCCCCTGAAACGCACTGGGCGCGATAAAATACACAATGGTGTTGAACGCCATGATTTCCGACCCGACACCGAACTGCTGGCCACCGAGCTGGGAATCAATGTTGGTCGGTGTAGAGCCACCGTTGCTGTGCACGACGAGCCCTTCCGCACCTCCGCCCGACGAGTCCTGTACATTGACCGCGCGAAAAATTCTCCCTTTAGAGCAATCCGAGATGATGGCAATGTTGTCGTCACACAGCTGCCCATCAAACAAGCAGCTATTGACCGGCTCCTCATCAATCCGGAAGTTGGCATTGCTACCGGCATTGTGCTGCTGAACCAGATGTACACTGGCATCGGAAGCCCGCCGGATGACCAGAATGTCCGTGTCATCCGCCACGTTATTGACTCCAGGCAACACCGTGTCGGATGCGTACCCTACGACCATCTGTGAAAAGTCATACAGAAAGTTACCCGAGGCCTCCAGGCCATTGGTCAGGTTGGGGTTGCGGGAAGAACACCCCATATAGCCCGCCATGCGGATATCCTCGGCCAGGAAATCCATGGCCATACGGCCGCTTTCCTGGATACTGGAGATCCCTTGCTGCGTGCTGTAAGTCATCCGGCTGGTCAGAAACATTTGCATCACACCGGTCATCAACACGATGCCCAGAGTCAGCGAAATCATCAATTCAATTAAAGACAGACCTTTCTGGCTACGCATATTCATTTCGCTCGAACCCGGGTCGAATAGGTAAAAGTGGTGGTCTCTTGAGCCGCGTCTTCATCGATCTCTGCCGCCAGCCGGTCGTCATCGATCCAACGAATGGTCACGGTACACACCCAAGTGGCGTCCTCGCAGTCAATACCGCCCTCGCCACCGGGCAGAGTACCGGCGACGGCGTTCAACCAGTCACTGATATCCGCATTGGTCACATCACCCCCGCCAGGCGCATCGTCGCCCAAATCGTGGGAGTAGGCTTCAAATTCGTCACTGTTGATACGCACCCGGTCCAATATGTCGTAGGCCAAAAGATTGGCCTGCGAGCGCAGATAAGCGCTGTGATTAAACTGCAATGACCGGTTCTGCAGCGCGCCCATCGCGAGCAGAGAGGTAGCCAGAATCAACACTGTTACCAGCACTTCGATCAGTCCGGCACCGCGCTGGCGTGACATCGCCTGTTGCACTATTCTATTTGCCATCGGTTAACACTCCACCCGCACAGCTCGCACCGCGCCCGACACAGCCACTCTGATCGACCGCGCCGAATCCCCCGTGCAGCTTTCGTGTTTCGCCGTCGCCAGCACAGGATTGACGCTGTTCCGGGGTAGCCCCCCCTGGCGAGTGAATCGGACGAAACTCACCGCGTTATTGCGGGTGACAGTCAGTTCCATCTCATCGCCGAAAGCATCCCACACCCTCAGAATATCGGTATCCACATCATCAATATCGACACTGTTATCGTTCTCTGCGGCGCTGTCGACCGCCACCAGCCAGCCATTACCCCAATCGTTGCCGCACCCGGTTTGCGTTTCATTCGCCGCGCACAGCGATACGTTACGGCCCCGCTTGACCGCCTCACTACGAACAAAGTTGAGCGCCGTCACGAATTCATCCCCAAAGGTCAATGACCGGTTGTCCCGAACCTGACTGGTAAAGCTCGGGATAGCGATGGTCAGCACAATGGCCAGCACGGCCAGCGTGACCATCAACTCGATTAACGTGAACCCTTTCACATTTTCAGGATGTGTTCGATTCATAAGTCTGCGAACCTTTGTTAGCCGGCGGCTGCTTATAACGATTTTGTCCTAACGCCCACTGGACGGACGCAAAGTCGGACTTTATAGTATCCACGCTACCACAGGCCACGGCTCTAGACGGCCGACACGCGACATGTGGTCAACAAGGATGTATGAACGGTTCCCTGGTGGGAGCCGATGGTTTTCATGGAGGAAAAGTATGCCACAGCGCGGATTCACCCTTTTGGAACTGCTTATCACTCTGGTGATTCTGTCCCTGCTACTCTCGATTGGCCTGCCCTCTTTCCAGCGCCAGATCGACCAGTCCCGGGCACACACTGCAACCCAGTCTTTGATGAGCGCCCTTCAGGCCACCCGGCATCGTGCTATTGCCCGCAACGGACGAGCCACACTCAGGGCCCAGGGGGGCTGGGAGAACGGCTGGGAGCTGTTTGACGATCTGAACCACAACGGCGTCCGGGATGAGGGTGAGCCCCTCATCCTCAGCCACTCACTGGACGGCAGGGTTGTACGGATTGAGGGAAATCAGCCAGTGAGTTCCTACGTGTCCTACGTTGGCAGCGGGCAAAGCCGACATGCCTCGGGGACACCCAGAGGCGGCTTTCAGGCCGGCACCATCACCATCTGTACATCAGATGGCGCCGAGGGCTATAAACTGGTGTTGGCCAGAATGGGGCGGGTTCGTCGAGAGCCGATTGGTGCAGACAGTTGCACGAGCTCTGACTAACGTAATTCCCGGGGCAGGCTGAAACTGATGGTTTCAGGCGTCCCCGCGGCCTCTTCGGCCGTCAACGCGCCCCAGCCGCGCAGCCTCTGTACCACCTGCTCCACCAGCACTTCCGGTGCAGAGGCCCCAGCAGTGATACCGATGCTCTCTTTGCCCTCCAGCCACTCGCGGCGAATGCACTCGGGGCCGTCCACCAGGTATGCCTCGGTGCCACAGCGCTCGGCCAGCTCGCGCAGACGGTTGGAGTTGGAGCTGTTGTGGGATCCGACCACCAGCACAAGATCGCACTCCAGCGCCAATTGGCGCACGGCATCCTGACGGTTGGTGGTGGCGTAGCAAATATCGTCTTTGCGCGGCCCCAGGATATTGGGGTATTTGGTCCGCAGGGCGTCGATCACCTTGGCGGTATCGTCCATGGACAGGGTAGTCTGGGTGACGTAGGCCAGATGGTCGGGGTTTTTGACCTCCAACGCCGCCACATCGTCTTCATCTTCGACCAGATAGATGGCACCGCCATTGCTGGCGTCGTACTGACCCATGGTGCCCTCCACTTCCGGATGACCCTCGTGGCCGATGAGCACGCACTCGCGGCCTTCCCGACTGTAGCGGACCACCTCCACATGCACCTTGGTCACCAGCGGACAGGTGGCATCGAACACCTGCAGGCCGCGATCGCGGGCTTCCTGCTGCACGGCGCGGGAGACACCGTGGGCGCTGAAAATCACGATCACATCGTCCGGCACGTGCTCCAGTTCCTCCACAAACACCGCACCGCGCTCGCGCAGGGTGTCGACCACAAATTTGTTGTGGACCACCTCGTGGCGAACGTAAATGGGGGCGCCAAAGACATCCAGGGCACGATTGACAATATCAATTGCCCGGTCGACACCGGCACAGAAGCCACGGGGGTTGGCGAGTTTGATTTGCATAGTGTCAGACAACCTGAGAGGTTCCGGCGGGCGGGGCCCGCGCAAAGTGAGCGCCGACGGTCGGCGCAGGTGTTCAGTGTACCTGAGCCGGCTCGACGTTCAAAACCGCCACTTTGAACAGGATATCCCGCCCAGCCAGCGGATGGTTGAAATCGATCAGCACCCGCTGATCGTCGAATTCCCGCACCACGCCGGGCAACTCGGCCTTCTGCGCGTCGGCGAAGGAGAGCATCAGGCCCTCTTCCAGCTCGATATCGGGGCCGAACTGATCCCGGGGCATTTCCTGCATATTGCTCGGGTTGTGCTGACCGAAACCATCCTCGGGCGGAATGGTGAATTCCTGCTGGTCACCCGGCATGAGGCCAAACAGCACTTTTTCAAACCCGGGCAGCAGATTACCGTCACCGACGGTGAAGGTCGCCGGGTCTTTATCAAAGTTCGAGTCGATTTCCTCGCCATCTTCCAGGCGCAGGGAAAAGTGGAGCGTGACGGTGGTCCCGGGCCCCACGGGCAGCTGTTCAGTCATGACGTTTGTCCTTGCCAAATAACATATCCAGGATCAACAGGGCGGCGCCGACGGTAATGGCCGAATCGGCGATATTGAAGGCCGGCCAGTAATAATCCTGATAGTGCACCACGATAAAATCCACCACATAGCCCAGCACCACCCGGTCGTACAGATTGCCGATAGCACCGCCCAGAATCAGCGCAAGCGCCAACGCCTCGTAGCGTTTTTCGCTCACCCGCGCCAGCCAGATCACCAGCACCACGCTGACCACGGCGGCCACCACGGTAAAGAACCACCGCTGCCAACCCCCGGCATCACTCAGAAAGCTGAACGCCGCGCCGGGGTTGTGCAGCAGGGTGAAGTTGAAAAACGGCGTGAACACCACGGGCTCGCCATAGGTGAGTGCGGCGGATACCCAGTGTTTGCTGATCTGGTCCAGCGCGATCACGGCAATTGCCAGGGCGTACCAACGCCAAGCGGATTTAAGCATAGTGGCGTTCCTCACCCTGCCCTTCGACGTTGTCCACACAACGGACGCACAGGGTCGGGTGCTGGGCGACGCTGCCCACATCGGCCCGGTGATGCCAGCAGCGTTCGCACTTGTCGTAGCTGGATTTTTCCACCGCGACCTTCAGTCCCTCAACGTCCGTCAATTCCGCTTCCGTGGCCTCATCGAGCGGGCGCACCTGAGCGGTGGAGGTGATCAGCACGAAACGCAGCTCGTCGCCCAGTTTCTGCAGCACGGCTCGCAGGTCGTCGTCGGCAAACAGAGTCACTTCCGCGCCCAGAGCGCCACCAATCACACCATTGGCGCGCTGGGTTTCCAGCACCTTGTTCACGGCATCTTTGACTTCGGCAATCTGGTGCCAATCCTCTTCGCTGAATTCGGACTCCCCGGCGTCGGGCAGCGCGTACCATTCAGCCGCAAACACCGGTCCCTGACGCTCACCGGGCACCAACGGCCAGATCTCATCGGCGGTGAAGCTCAAAATCGGTGCAATCCAGCGCACCATGGCTTCAGTGACGTGATAGAGCGCGGTCTGGGCCGAACGCCGCGCCAGACTGTCCGCCTGGGTGGTGTACTGGCGGTCCTTGATGATGTCCAGATAGAAACCGCCCAGCTCCACTACGCAGAAGTTGTGCAGCTTCTGGTAAATCAGGTGGAACTGATACTGGTCGTAGGCATTGATGATGTCGGCCTGCAGCTCCGCGGCGCGTCCGACGATCCAGCGGTCCAGGGCCACCATTTTCTCTGGTGCCACAGCGTGTTCAGAAGGCTCGAACCCGTTCAGATTGGACAGCATGAAACGGGTGGTATTGCGGATGCGACGGTAAGAGTCGGCGGTGCGCTTGAGGATCTCATCGGAGACGCTCATCTCGCCACTGAAATCCGTGGCGGCCACCCACAGGCGCAGGACATCGGCGCCCAGCTCTTTCATGACTTTCTGGGGCGGCACCACGTTGCCCACAGACTTGGACATTTTCCGGCCCTGAGCATCCACGGTGAAGCCGTGAGTCAGTACGGTTTTATAGGGCGGCGTACCGTTCATGGCCATGGCGGTTTTCAGGGAGGACTGAAACCAGCCGCGATGCTGATCCGAGCCTTCCAGGTACAGGTCCGCCGGGTAGCGCAGATAACCGCGCTGCTGCAGTACCGCAAAATGGGTCACCCCGGAGTCGAACCAGACATCCAGGGTATCGGTGACCTTCTGGTAGCGCTCGGCATCGTCGCCCAGCAATTCGGCGGCATCCAGGTCGAACCAGGCGTCCATCCCGTCCTGCTCGACTTTTTTGGCCACCGCTTCGATCAATGCCGGCGTTTCCGGGTGCAGATCACCGGTTTCCTTGTGAACGAACAGAGCAATGGGCACACCCCAGGTGCGCTGACGTGAGATACACCAGTCCGGCGAGGAGGCCAGCATGGAGTCGATGCGCGCGCGCCCCCAATCCGGCACCCATTGCACCTGATCGACCGCATCGCTCACCTGCTCGCGCAGCTGGTTCTTGGTCATACTCACGAACCACTGGGGTGTGGCCCGGAAGATCAGCGGAGTTTTGGTGCGCCAGCAATGAGGGAAGCTGTGGGTGATTTTACCCTGGGCCAGCAGGGCGCCCTTTTCTTCCAGCAGGGCGACGACCTTTTCGTCCACTTTGTAGACGTGCTCGCCGGCAAAGATCTCCACGCTGTCGCGATACAGGCCGTTGTCGTCGATGTAGTTCAGGGTCCCGATGCCGTATTTCTGACCCACCACGAAGTCATCCATGCCATGGTCCGGGGCGGTGTGTACGCAGCCGGTACCGGCGTCGGTGGTGACGTGGTCACCACAGATGACCGGCACCTGCCGGGCGTAGAACGGATGGTGCACCTGCAGGTTTTCCAGCTCCTTGCCCGGCGTCCGCCCGACCACTTTGTAGTCCTCCTGCCCGGCCCGCTGCATCACCGATTCGAGCAGCGCTTCGGCCACCAGCAGTCGCTCATCACCGACCTGTACCACGACGTAGTCCAGTTCCGGATTGACGCTGACGGCCTGATTGGCGGGCAGTGTCCAGGGGGTGGTGGTCCAAATCACCAGCGACACGTCGCCGCTGCCGGTCAGGCCCGGTACGGCGTGTTCCAGGGCGTGCTGATCGGTGAAGGCGAACTTGACGTCGATGGAGTAGGAGGTTTTGTCCTGATACTCAACTTCGGCTTCGGCCAGGGCGGAGCCGCCCACGACACTCCAGTAGACGGGCTTGAAGCCTTTGTGCAGGTGGCCTTGGTCGGCGATTTTGCCGAGCGAGCGGATGATGTCGGCTTCGAATTTGTAGTCCATGGTGAGGTAGGGATTGTCCCACTCACCGAGCACGCCCAGGCGGATGAAGTCTTCTTTCTGGCCTTTGACCTGACGTGCAGCGTAGTCGCGGCATTTTTGCCGGAAGGCTTTGTGATCGAGTTTGACGCCGGCTTTGCCGTGCTTTTTCTCGACGTTGTGTTCGATGGGCAGGCCGTGGCAGTCCCAGCCGGGCACGTAGGGGGCGTCAAAGCCGCTGAGGGTTTTGCTTTTGACGATGATGTCTTTCAGAATTTTGTTGACGGCGTGGCCGATGTGAATGTCACCATTGGCGTAGGGGGGGCCGTCGTGCAGGATGAATTGCTCCCGACCAGAGCGCGCCTTTCGGATTTGCTGGTAAAGATCGTCTTTCTGCCAGCGTTTGAGCATTTCGGGCTCGCGCTGTGCCAGGTTGGCCTTCATGGCGAAGGCGGTGTGGGGCAGATTCAGGGTTGCTTTGTAGTCGCTCATAATCGTCAGTTCGCCAAGTATTTGTGGCTTTCACGTCTGTTTGTGGTGCTTCGTAAGTCGGTTCGGCCCGCTGTGGGGTCGCCCACCACAGAACCTTCGTGCCAAATTTAAGTCCGGCCCGAAGCGGGTAAAGCCTTCCCGGACACGCCGTAAACCCATCCCTGGGGGCTCGAATCGCCGGTCCCCGGCTCCACGGTCCGGGAAGGCTTTACCCGCTTCGGGCCTCCGTGCCAAATTCTGAGTTCAGTGTGTCCCTTTACCTTGCTTAAAAAACTGTTTTGCTTCTGCAATATCTTTCTGCAGTTGCTCTTGCAGTTTGTCGATCGATTCAAACTTCTGTTCTTCCCGCAGTTTGCGGTGAAATTCCACGTCGATGCGCTCCCCGTAGAGGTTCCCGGTGAAGTCCAGCAGGTGGACTTCAAGGATCGGCCGGGTGGAGCCGCTGACGGTGGGGCGTACGCCGACGTTGGCGACGCCCGGGTGGGCGCTGCCATCGGCCCGGTGGGCGGTGATGGCGAAGACGCCGTGCAGGGGCGAGCGGTAGCGTCGCAGTTGCACGTTGGCGGTGGGTACGCCCAGTTGTCGGCCCAGTTGTTTGCCGTAGCCGACCCGTCCGCCGATGCGGTAGGGGTGGCCGAACAGTTGTTCGGCGAGGCCGAATTCGCCCGCTTCCAGGGCCTGGCGGATGCGGGTGCTGCTGATTCGCGCCCCGGCGTGTTCCAGGGTGCAGGTGTCGCTGACGGTGAAGCCTTGTTCCCGGCCCACGGCGGTGAGCAGTTCGAAGTCGCCGGCGCGGTCGCAGCCGAAGCGGAAGTCGTCGCCCACGACCAGGTGGTGGATGCCGAGGCCTTGCACCAGTATGCGGTCGATGAACTGCTGGGCGGTGAGGCTGCGCAGTTCTTCGTTGAAGCGCAGGCACAGTATCCGCTGGACGCCGGCGCTGAACAGGGCCTGGATTTTTTCCCGCAGTCGCATCAGCCTGGCCGGGGCCCGTTCGCGGGCGAAGTATTCGTGCGGTTGGGGCTCGAATATGATGGCCACGGCGGGCTGCTGGTGCTGTTCGGCGGCGTCGGTCAGCTGGCGCAGAATGGCCCGGTGGCCGAGGTGCACGCCATCGAAGGTGCCGATGGTCGCCACGCAGCCCCGGTGTCGGGGGCGCAGGTTGTGCAGCCCGCGGATGAACTCTTTGGGGGCCGGTTTCACAGTGATGCCCGCTCGCCTCGCTCAGTCGACTTTACAAAACGCGTGAGTATACAGGAGCGGGCGGGTGGGGGTAAGAGGTACAGGAGCGGGCGGGCTGGAGTAAGAGGTGACTAGGGCTTGGGGGGAAGACCGATTCAGGAGCCGCGCACCAGTTCGGCGCCTTGCCTGTGCCAGCACGAGGGACCATGTTCGGTATTGAAGTAGCGGCGAACGCCGTCAATGTTGAGGCTGAGGTTGGCATGCTGACGCTTTTTGACCTCTACCCGACTGGGCCTGGCACTTTGCCGAGCCCCCACCAGGCGGTCGATCAATCCACGGATTCTCTGGCGGCGCGCCCGCAGTGAGTCCCGGGTCGCATAAAGTCGTTTCAGTTTATCGGTGGGCGGCGTGGCCATCTCCCCCCGCTGGATACAATCCAGGGTGTCGCACACCCGCTGCCAGTTGTGCTCGCACAGCGTCAAGGCTTCTTTGAGCTGCCCCACCAGGCGACGCCGGCGGTTGGGGCGCCCCACGGACACTTCGGTGGCGACTCCGGCCTCGCTGCCCAAGGTATTGGCCACCAGCGCCCGGCCGGCGCTGGCGCTACCCCCGATGAGGCTGCCTTTGCCCGTCGGTTGCCCAAGGCTGATGTCCCGTCCCGCCACCAGCCGGCACTGCAGGGCATACTCGCGCACCAGCAGATCATAGCGGACGTTAACATACGCCAGATTGATAAATTTCGCGCTCAGTGTTCCGCCAGAGGTGAGGTGTGTTCGCAACCGCAGGTCGCCATCGTGGCGTCGACCCACCTCCTCCCCCACAACTCCGCCAAGCACCGTAAGATTACCACCGGCGCGAATATCGGCTTTTTCAACCATCCCGCGGATCAGAATGTCTCCCGTTGCGTTGAGAACAAAACCGCTAGCGACATCCCCCGCCACCTCCACCGAGCCCTCAAAGTCGATACTGCCCGTGGAAACATCCACCGCTTTGAGGCGCAAGGTGGGGTCCACCCGTACGCCGCTGGATGAAAACACGGGGTGCCCCCTGATGGCGGCCCGTAGCACGTTGGCATCGTCCGGGTCCGGGGCAACCCCATCATTCTGGGAATCGAAGCTCCGAGCACGACCCGGCGTCGGCATCAGGGGTTGCCCCATGACATCTTCGCCCGGCTCGCCCTGGGTCGCGGGAATACGGCGCAGCAGGGGGATGCCCGGATCCACCACCACGAACTCGTGCAGATGATGCAGATCAACGCGCCCTTGATCATCCTCCTGCAATGCCAGTTGATCGTCCCGCGCTACCAAAGACACAAAACGGGCGTCCTCACCCGGCTGGGGCAGGCGAGCCCGGGCCACACACATGGATTCGGCGTGCCCCGCCTCGGCGGCATGGGTCAGGGCTCGCAGGTGGATACAGGTCTTGACGACACCCTGCGCCAACAGCTCCTTGAGCAGGGCCTCCCGGGTCAGCTTGTGCCCGCCCCACGCCGGGTGAAGGGTCAGAAAGGCCGCCTGGCGGTCCTCGGCAATGCGCCATTCCGTCCGGGCATCGCGGCGCTCGGCCAGAACCAGATCCCCGCAACGGCCGTTGTTGGCCTGCTGCACCGCCGACTCAAGGGTGGCTTGCGGAGCGAACCATTCACCATACCCCGCCTCTGCCAAACGCACTCTGAGGCGATCGAGATCCCAGGGCTGCTCCTCGGTCGACGGCTCCAGCCGCCCCTGCAGCAGGCCACGGGGTTCATCCATCGAAAGCGTGATGGCGCATGGGTTCAGTTGGGCCGCGCGCGGGTTCGCCGAGGCAGATCCGGCGGGGGCCGGCGCCTCTTGAGGGGCTGGAGTGCCCTTTTCAGAAGCGGGCGCACCAGGCGGTGTGGATTTACGATTGTCGCCCATGTCAACAATCGTAGCACATACGCCTCAAACTGCCAGTTTTCAGTGGTTCGAGCGAAATTCACTGAACTTGATACCAAATATGCGCAAACTCACGCCATATACCGCCAGCCCGAGAACGCACAACACCGCCAGACGCCAGCCTCTCTGCCACCAGAACCAGTCCTGCCAGCCCCCCCAGGCCGACAGTCCTCCCATCAGTGCCGCCACCATGACAGCGTTGGCGCCACCGAAGGCCAGCAATCGACGAGCCCAACCGGGTTCTCGACGGTAGACGCCGAGCCGACGCAAACCACGGAAGAGCAAATACGCATTCAGATAAGCGGAAACCGCCGTGGCCAGCGCCAGCCCGACGTGCCCGATATTGAAAACCAGGTAGAGCGGTAACACGAAAACCACATTGAGCAGCATATTGGCGAGCATGGCGTAAATACCGATGCGCACCGGGGTTTTCATATCCTGGCGAGCGAAATAGCCCGGCGCCAACACTTTGATCAACATAAAGGCCAGCAGCCCCAACGCATAGGCCCGAAGACTGTAGGAAGCCATCTGCATGTCCCGCACGGTGGTTTCGCCATACTGAAACAGCGTCATCAGGATAGGCTCGGCCAAGAGCATCAACGCCAGGGTCGCGGGCAGCGCCAGCAACAGGACGCTTCTCACCGCCCAGTCCAGTGTATGGCTGAAGGTCTCGGGGTCTTCGGCGGCGTGCTGACGGGACAGGCTCGGGGTGATCACCGTCGCCAGGGCGATGCCAAACACCCCCAGGGGCAACTCCACCAGACGGTCTGAGTAATAGAGCCAGGAGACGCTGCCCGTGGGCAGGAACGAGGCCAGCACCGTATCCAACAGCAGGTTGATCTGGCTGACCGACACACCAAACAGGGCCGGTGCCATCAACCAGAGAATGCGCTTGACGCCCGGATCCCGCCAGTCCACCTTGGGTGCCGGCAACAGGTGTACCCGCTGTAGAAACGGCAGCTGGAACAGGAGCTGCACCACGCCCGCTCCCAGCACCCCCCAGGCCAGCGCATAGGCCGGCGTCTCAATAGTGGGGGCCACCATCAAGGCCGCCAGAATCAGGCTGAGATTCAGCAACACCGGGGTAAAGGCGGGTATCGCAAAGCGGTCATAGCTGTTGAGGATAGCGCCGGCAAAGCCGGTCAGGGAAATCAGTAGCAGGTAGGGAAAGGTCACCCGCACCATATCCACCGTCAGGGCATACTTGTCCGGGTCATTGAGCCAAAAGCCTGGCGCAAACAACCCGGTCACCAATGGCGCCCCCACCACCGCCAGTACCGTCACCGAGACCAGCACCAATCCGAGGCAACCGGCCACGCGGTCCACCAGTGCTTTCACCGCCTCGTGAGGTCCTCGCTGTCGATATTCCGACAGCACCGGCACAAACGCCTGGGCAAAGGCGCCCTCGGCAAACAACCGGCGCATGAAGTTGGGGATTTTGAAGGCCACGAAAAAGGCATCGGCCCCGGCCCCCGCGCCGATGACCCGGGCAAACACCATATCCCGCACCAGCCCGAGCACTCGGGAGAGCATGGTAAAGGCACTGACCAGCGAGCTGGAGCGCAACAGGCTGGGGGCACGCTTCACGGGTGCGGCAGGGGATGGTTGAATGTCTGACACAGTCGTTCCTGATCCTCGGCATTGACAGGCGCATTATCCACACTCCGACCCTTGAGAGATAGCGCAGCCCGTCACACAAAAACCGATTGACTATCGGTTTTTTGACTACTAGGCTGAACACCATCATCTCCGCAACCCCAATAACGACAACGCCAACGGAGGCCCCGTGCCCGGCAAAGAATCCCCCTCGAACAGGACGCCGCCTCTCGGCGAGCTGGAAATTGCCGTTATGGAAGCCCTGTGGCGGGCTCCCGGACAATCCGCCAAAAACCTGCATGCCACTGTGGGATCGGCCCGGGGCATTTCCGTGAACACCGTTCAATCCACCCTCGACCGCTTGTACCGCAAGCAACTGCTCAGCCGTACCAAAGTAGCTCACGCCTTTCACTATCAGCCGCAGGTAGCCCGACAACAACTGATTGCCGGACTGATCAACGACCTGCTGGGCCGCTTCACCAATGACGCCCGCTCCTCCCTTGCCGCCTTTGTGGACGCTGCCGATCAACTGGACGAAGGGGCGCTGGACGAGCTGGAGCAAGTGCTGAAAGAACGGCGCGGCGAAGGTACATCGTCATGACCGTGTGGCTCGACTTCCTCTATCTGCTGGCGCTCGGGGCTCTGATGGGCTGGTTTCTCGCCAGCGGGGCGCTCTGGTTGGTCGGGCGCTGGCTCCGCCCCGAGCGCCAGAGTCACTGCCTATGGCTACTGGCTGTAACGCCCTGGCTGGCGATCACCGCTCCGGTCATCGCCATGTGTGTCATCGCGGCCGCCAAACCCCTGGGTTGGATCGCCGATCACTGCGCACACCACGGTATGCATCACCCACATTTATGTTTTGAACACTGGCCCGCCCTCGACCTGCAATGGATCCACCTGCTCGGTGCTGCGGCCCTGGCAAGCCTGCTGATCAGAGTCCTGATGGTTTTTTTAATCCGAGAGTCCAAGGCCGCTCGCAACACCACTGCATTGATGGCCCTGAGCCGGGGTCACGGGCGACTGCGCCGTCTCGACATCCCGGAGGCCTTTGCCTGCACCGCGGGCTACCGCTACCCGGCACTGTTCATGACCCGCGGGCTGACTGACCGGCTTGATCACCGGGAGCGTCGCATCGTTCTGGCCCATGAAGTCGCCCACCTGCGGCAACGCGACCCGCTGCGCAACCTGATGTTCAATGTCGTGTTAATGCCGCACTGGCCATCCTCGGCACGGGTCCTTCAAGCCCTGTGGCGGCAACGCATGGAGGAGCAAGCCGATGACCGGGCGGCCCGGCGGTTTGGCCCCGAGGCCGTTGCAGCGACCCTGATCAGGGTGGCGCGCCTGAGCGGGCCGGCGCCCACAGGCAGCCTTCCGGCGAGCGGCGGCCAACTGCTGCCTCGCATCCATCGGCTGCTCAATGCCCAGCCCTGCGGGGCATCCCGGGCCACACCGGTCACGACCATTGCGGCCTTCACCGTCTGCCTGGGTAGTGTCGCGGTCCTCGTGATCGCCCATCATCCCCTCGAAACCCTTCTCGGCTTTCTGGTAGGAGTCTGACCGTGCAGCTCCCCCTTTCCCCGATCTTTGGTCTCCTGCTGCTCGCCTCCGGCCAGGCCGTTGCTGACACGCCGCTAACCGAACAGGAGGCGGTTCAACTGGGCCTACAGCACCCGGAGGTCGCCGCCCGCTGGGACGCCAACACCGACATTGCCGAGGGCCAGCTCGAATCCGCCGGCCGCTGGGCCAACCCGGAAGTTGAATACAGTCGCGAAGCCCTGGAATTGCCATCGGGCGACTCCGAGGAGAATACCTGGTCGATCCGCCAACGCCTCAATCTGGCCGGCGTCCCCGGGCTGACGCGCAAAGCGGCACGCCACCAGCTGCGGGCGTCGGATCTTCGCAACGACCACGCCCGCCGGGAGTGGGCCGCGGATATCCGCCTGCATTTCTATCAGGCCCTGGCGGCGCAACGGGAAGCGGACCTCATCGCCGACTGGCACCGGCGGCTGACCGAGCTGACCAAGGCCATTGGACAGCGCGTCGAGGCGGGCGACGCCTCCCGCTACGATCACACACGCTTTCGCCAGGAACTGGCGCTGCTGACGGGTGAACGCCTGAGTACCCGCGCCCACGCGACCTCGGCCCGAGACCGACTGGCACAGCGGATTGGTGACGGCCAGCGACCCCTCACGGGCCGTCTACTGCCGCCCCCACGCACCCCGGAGGATTCCTCCGCAGTCGCCCTAAGCCCATTGTTGCAAGCGCTGTCGGCGGAGACCGAAAGCGCCGAGCTCCGCGCCGAGGCCGCCCAGCGCCGGCGTTGGCCGGAGCTGACCCTGGGGGTCGGCCGCAAGGAGATCGTTGAGCCCGGCTTTCAGGCGGACGGCAACGTCATCTCCATCGGTATTGAGATCCCCCTGTTCGACCGACACTCTGGCCAGGCCCGAACCCAGCGAGGCCACGCCCAACAACAACGGGCGGAGCTCGCGCTCGCCCGCGCCGAGCTCACCACCCGACTGCACTCGCTGCAGCGCGATCTGGCCGCTGAACAGGCGTCCGCTGCGGCGTTACGGGAAAGCATCGATGCGTCACCGGAGTCACTGTCTGACATCGCCGAGAGCAGCTATGCGGCCGGCGAGCTGAGCATTGCCGAGCTGATTGACGCTCATCGATCTGAACTGAACACACGCCGGGCGCTTATCCAGCGCGAGCTGGAAGCGCGCACCACCTTTATCCAACTGACACTACTGACCGGAGAAACACCATGAAGTCATTGAAGCCCCTACTCACTCTCGGCGCACTGGTTTTGACCCTCACCGCCTGCAGCGATGCCGAGCACGCGCACGACGGTGACGCCGAGCATGGCGACGACCACGCGCATGAGCAAAACAATAGCCACCCGCACGAAGAGGGTCATTCCCACGAGGACAGTCATGAACACGACCACGGCGATCACGATCACTCAGACACGGAAGCCTACTACGGCGACGATGCTGAGCAACCGGAGGCGGAGACCACCGACACCGAGTCACACCATGACGACCATGACCACGGCGAAGACCACGACCATGCCCATTGATTCACGTCTTTGGGCGCTCGGTCTGGCTCTGCTGATCACCGCCTGCTCTGACGCACCTCCGGGCGGACACGGTCATGACCACGGCCCCGACGGGGATCACGCCGACCATGAGGCGCATGACTCACCGGCCCTGGTGTACACCGACTTCAGTGAACACACCGAACTGTATGTGGAATTTCCGCCCCTGGTGGCCGGACAAAGTTCACGCTTTGCCGCCCACGTGACCCGGTTGAGTGATTTTAGGCCGCTGACTGAGGGGCGCCTGGACGTTTTGCTGCTGCGCGAAGGGCGCACCGTCGCCCGTTTCCGGGTGAACGAGCCCACCAGTCGCGGCATCTTTCGGCCCAGCGTCACGCCCCGCGATAGTGGTGACTTCGACCTGGTCATTGAGATCACTCAGGGAAATATGACCGCGCGGCACTCCCTGGGCGAAATCAGCGTGTTTGCGGACAATGAGGCGATTCAGGGTCTGCCCGATCATCCCGACGGGGATATCGCGTATCTGAAAGAGCAGCAGTGGGACAACCCGTTCGCGACGATACCCGTTCAACCCCGCCCCTTACGACGCTCGGTTCCCGGCTTTGGCACCGTCACCGCTCCGGCGGATGGCGACGCCACCGTGCGGGCACCGGCCGACGGCTATATCGCCAGTACCCCGCTCATTCAGCCGGGTCAGCGCGTTGAACAGGGGACCACACTGGGCGTCCTGATTCCCCGTCTGGGTGACCAGTCCGATATCGGCAGCCTGATGGTCGCGCTGGAACAGGCCCGCTCCCGGCGGGTGCTGGCGGAGCGTGATGTTGAACGACTGACCGGCCTGTTGGCTCAGGGAGCCATTCCCGAACGGCGGCTACTGGACGCCCGGGAGGCCCTCGATGTCGCCCGCGCCGAATTCCGCGCCGCCCGCGCCCGGGTGGAGCAATATGAGTCCGGCAATGCCGAGGCGGGGCTCGCGCTGCGCGCGCCGGTGGCCGGAGCGGTGGTCTCCACCCATGTCAGTCCCGGCGCCTTTATCAAGGCTGGTGATCCACTCTTCCGGATTGCCGCGCCGGAGCGTCGTTGGCTGGCCATCCGGGTTCCGGAGCGCTTTGCCGGGGAGCTTGCCCACAGTAGCGGCGCCTGGCTCGATCAACCCGACGGCCCGCTGGTGCTGGATGCGCAGTGGGGCGCCCGGGTGGTTCGCTACGACAGCTCGGTGGATCCGCGCACTCGCACTGCGGGCGTCACCGTGGAGTACCCCACCGAGGTCGGCCCCACGCTGCTCGGCGCCCGAGTGGCGGCCCATGTCTTTACCGAGCCCGCCTCCGACCGGCTGGCGATTCCCCGCAGCGCGGTGATCGACGATGACGGCCGCCCTGTGGTCTATGTCCAGATCAACGGTGAAAGCTTTGAACGTCGCCCGGTGGAACTCGGCCTGCGCGACGGTGCCTGGGTGGAAGTCCAGCGGGGTCTGAGCCGCGACGAACGGGTGGTCAGCGAAGGCGCCTACCTGGTGAAGCTGGCATCGGCTGGCGGCAACGAAATCGGCCACGGTCACGCCCACTAACCCCTGGAGTGTTCCATGATTGATCGCATCATTCGCTGGTCGCTGGACAACCGGCTGCTGGTCCTGGTCGCGGCGGGCCTGTTGATGGTCTGGGGCGGCTGGTCGTCCCTTAAGGCTCCGGTGGATGTCTTTCCCGACCTGACCGCCCCCTCGGTCACCATCGTGACGGAAGCCCACGGCATGCCGCCCGAGGATGTCGAGCGGCTGGTGACCTTTCCCATCGAGACCGCCATGAACGGTGCCGGCGGCGTCCGCCGGGTCCGCTCCAACACCGGGGTCGGTATCAGTGTGGTGACCGTGGAGTTCGAGTGGGGCACAGATATCTATCGCGCCCGCCAGCGCGTCGCCGAACGGCTGCAGAATGTCTCGGCGGCCCTGCCCCAGGACCTGCCGCCGCCCGTACTGGCACCGGTCACCTCCATCATGGGAGAGATTCTGTTCATCGCGCTCACCTCGGAGCAGCACGATGAAATGACCCTGAAAACCGCCGCCGACTGGCAGGTCCGGCGGCGGCTGCTGGCCGTGCCGGGGGTGGCCGAGGTCATCCCCACCGGGGGCGAAACCCGCCAGTTCCAGGTCGTCGCCTCACCGGAGCGGTTGTCCGCCTATGGGGTAACGCTGGACCAACTGCGCCAGGCGGTGGCCGAGGCCAGCCGAAATGCCTCCGCCGGTTTTCTGACCGAAAACCGCCAGGAATTCCTGATCCAGGGCATCGGCCGGGCCCGCACCATTGAAGACCTGGAGCAGGCGGTGGTCACCACCCGGGACGATGTCCCCGTGCTGGTACGGGATCTGGCCCTGGTCCAGACGGGACCGGCACCGCGCCGGGGCACCGGCAGCTACAAGGGCGATCCGGGTGTGGTGCTGGGTATTCAGAAACAGCCGGGGGCGAACACCCTCGAACTGACCCGCCGACTGGATGGCGTCATCGACGAGCTTCAGGGGTCACTGCCCGAGGGCATGCGGATCGAAACCGACGCTTTCCGCCAGGCGGACTTCATTACTGTCTCCATCGACAACCTCAGCGCCGCACTGCGGGACGGCGCCATTCTGGTGGTGGCCATCATGTTCCTGTTTCTGTACAGCGTGCGGGCCACCGCTATCGCCCTGGTAGCCATTCCCCTGTCGTTGCTGGTGGCCGTACTGTCCATCCGCTGGCTCGGCGGCACACTCAATACCATGACCCTCGGGGGCATGACCATTGCGCTCGGCGCGTTGGTGGACGACGCCATTATCGTGGTGGAAAACATTGTCCGCAGGCTCAGGGAAAATGCCGACCGTCCCGAAGCGCAACAGCAGTCGGCGCTGCGCGTTGTCTCGAACGCGACCCGGGAAATCGAGGGCTCCATCGTTTTCGCCACCCTGATCATCATTCTGGTCTTCCTCCCCTTGTTTTTCCTCAGCGGAGTCGAGGGGCGGCTGCTGGAGCCTCTGGGTCTGGCCTACGTCGTTTCCCTGGCGGCGTCGCTGCTGGTGGCGGTCACCGTCACCCCGGTGCTCTGCCTGCTCGGGCTGCCGGGCAGTCGCACGGTAACCCAGGATCACGATACCCGTCTGATCGCCGCCCTGAAATCGGGATACCGTCCCCTGCTGGCGTGGTCTCTGCGCCGCTGGCGCGTCGTGATCGGCGGCGCCCTGGCATTGCTGCTGGCGTCACTGCTGGGACTGTCGATCGCGGGTCGGGGTTTTTTGCCGGAGTTCAACGAGGGCAGCCTGACCCTGAGTGTGGTGACCCTGCCCGGCACCTCTCTGGAGACCTCCGATGACATCGGCCAACGAGTGGAGAAGATTCTGTTGGAGCAGCCGGAAGTGGTCGCCACCGCCCGGCGCACCGGCCGGGCCGAGCTGGACCCTCACGCCCAACAGGTATTCGCCTCGGAAATCGATGTCTCCCTCGACATGCGGGAGCGGGATAAGGCGGAGCTGCTGGCGGCCCTCCGTCAGGAATTCGCCCTGCTGCCCGGGACCAACGTCATTATTGGTCAGCCCATTTCTCATCGCATCGACCATATGCTCTCTGGCACCCGGGCCAATATCGCCATCAAGCTCTTTGGCGATGACCTCTCGGAGCTGCGCCGCCTGGGAGGGCAGATCGAGTCCATTGTGGGCGGCGTTCCCGGGGCGGTGGATGTGGCCATGGACGAGCAGAGCCAGATCCCGTTTGTCACCGTCCGCTTTGACCGGGCAGCCCTGGCCAACTATGGCCTCAGTATGACCGAAGCCGCCGAGGCCCTGGAAACCGCCTTCAATGGCACCACCGTCGGACGATTACTGGAGGGAGAGGCGAGCTTTGATCTGGTGGTGCGTCTGCCCCGGAGCGCCAAGGAAAACCTGGATACCCTGCGCGATACCCAACTCACCCTGGCCTCGGGCGCTCAGGTCCCCTTTGCCGCCCTGGCCGATATCCGGCGCGAGCGCGGACCCAACACCATCAGCCGGGAGAATGTTCAGCGCAACCTGGTGGTCATGGCCAACGTCGCCGAACGGGACCTGATCAGCGTGGTGGAAGACATTGAAACCGCCATCGCCGGCAACGTCACGCTGCCCACCGGCTACCGGGTGGAGTATGGCGGTCAGTTCCAGAGCGCCGAGGCGGCAAGCACCCGCTTACTGCTGCTCGGCGCTCTGGTGATCGCGGGTATTTTCCTGCTGTTGGTCGCGGCGTTCGGCCGAACCCGGGATGCGGTGCTGGTGATGCTCAACCTGCCTCTGGCTCTGATTGGCGGCGTGGCCGGCGTCTGGTTTGCCGGCGGCATTGTCACCGTCGCGGTGCTGATCGGGTTTATCACCCTGTTCGGCATTGCCACTCGCAATGGTGTGATTCTCATCGACCACATCGGCCGCCTGATCCGCGACGGAGGCCTCACGCCGGAACAGGCGGTTCGCCAGGGGGCCGAAGAACGACTGGTGCCCATTCTGATGACCGCCCTCGCCACGGCCCTCGCGCTGGTGCCCCTGGCCCTCGCGGGCGGCGAACCCGGCAGTGAAATCCAGGCGCCCATGGCCATTGTGATTCTCTGGGGGCTGCTCAGCTCCACCGCACTGAATATGTTGGTGGTTCCGGCGATGTACTTGCGCTTTGGCGCCGCCCGCACCTGATCCATTCTGAACGAGCCTGCCGCCTCTCGTGCGGCGGGCCACTCCGTCATCTCCCGCTATCGATCGGCATCCATTCCTGGTGGTCCAACCACACCTCCGCTCTCCAAAACCATCCTCGGCTGGCACATATTATTGATAAACTAAACGAGAAGTATTATTATTCGCAAAACTTGATTAAGCGGAGGTCCACACACATGTTCAAACAGTCCCTTATGACGGTCGCACTACTGGCGGCCGGACAGAGCTGGGCACAGGAAGCCCCGGCAGTCACCGAGGAGTTTATCGTTACCGGCCGGGCACAAACCCTGTATCAGGTATCGGAGTCGTCGGTTTCCACACGATTGTCCGCGGATCTGACCCGCGTTCCCGCGTCGGTCCAGGTTCTCAACAAGGATCTGATCCAGGACCAGGGGGCCCGGGATGCCCGGGATCTGTACCGCAGCATCAGTGGCGTCAACTTCTTCAGTTACTCCGGCGTGAGCTTTCGCGGCTTCCGCCAGGATGAAGTCCTGTATGACGGTCTGCGCGGCGATCCCTATGCCGGCTTCTCCGTTCCCCGCCTGTTTGGTGTGGATCAGGTGGAAGTGCTCAAGGGACCCAGTGGCGCCATCTACGGCGCGGGCCAGCCCGGCGGGCTGATCAACTACAACACCAGCCAGGCTTCGCTGGACTCTTACGCTCGCGCGCAAGTCATCGCGGGAAACTACGACCTGACCGGCGTCAACGTTGAGGCCACCGGTGCTTTTGACGGCAGCGATCTCGGCTACCGGGTAGCCATGCTCAAGGAAACCGAGGAGCCGTTCCGCAACAACACCACCAATGAGAACGATCAGGGCGACCTCGGATTGGTGTGGGAACCCTCGGGCAACACCCGGGCCCTGTTCAAATACTCCTTCGTGGACCAGAACCTGGGAGGCAATCGCCTTCGGGGGGTTCCCATTGATGAGGACGGTGAATTTCTGGTGGATACAAGTTGGAACCACAATGAGGTCACCGACTTCCTCTCCCTGGAAGCGGATATCCTCTACAGCCGACTGCAGCACGCCTTCAGCGATAACCTGAGCATCGACCTGGCCGCCCGCTACTACGACAATCAGGAAAAACAGAACTATCACGAACCCCGGGGGTTGTACGACTCAAACGGCGATGGCACGCGTGACATGATGAAGCGTCAGTTCCGGGATCAGGTGCGTAACAACGAGGGACTGTCCGCCTACGCCAATCTGATGACCGCCTTTGACACGGGCAGCGTCGAACACGAATTTCTGGTGGGCGCGGAAATCTTCGACCAGCAGGACGACTTCAAAGCCAAGCGCGGCGCCCCGATCGAGGACGGCGGCGTGGTGCCCCCACTCAGCCTGTACAACCCGGTTTACGGCCAGACATCGCGGGCCCAGTACGGTCTGGACGACAACCCCTGGGAGACACCGCGTAAAAGCGAACAGACTCAAAGCGGCGTGTATGTGCAGGACCTGATACGCCTGTCCGAGCAGTGGGATTTACTCGCCAGCCTGCGCTACAGTCGCTTTGAAAGTGATGGCGACAGTGTCGAGAAAGACAGCGACGAGGCACTGACCTACCGCTTCGGCGGTGTCTACCACCTGAACCGCTCCGTCAACCTGTACGCCAGCATCAGTGAAGGCTTCGTCCCCCAGTCGGCGGGCAGTCAGGACCCGAGAGCGGGCGGCCCCTTCGACCCCGAGGAAAGCGAGCAGTTTGAAGTGGGCGCCAAGCTGGAGCTGTTCGAGGGCCGTGCCCGACTGAACCTGGCCGCCTACGACATCGAACGGCGTAACGTGCTGCAGGCCGATCCGGCCGGCGATGTGGGTGACGACGGCGTGGACGACCTGGCACCAGTGGGCCGGGTGCGCAGCCGCGGCGCCGAGCTGGATCTGAGCGCGGATCTGCTGCCCCAGTGGACCCTGACCTTCAACTACGGCTTCAACGACGTGAAGGTCATTGAAGCCACCAGCGGCATCACCAACGCCACCGGCGACGACTTTGCCAATACCCCGGATCACCAGGCCGGCCTCTGGACCCGTTACGACTTCCCGAGCATCAGCTCCGCCATTGCGTTCGGGGCCGAGTATAAAGGTGAGCAGATCGGTATCCAGGGTGACCCGGTGAACGACTACACCGTGTTCGACGCGAGCTGGCAAAGCCAGTTTGAGGCCTGGAAGCTGCAGATCAACCTGCGCAACCTGTTTGACAAAACCTACGCGGAGAGCGGCTTCATTACCCGCACCGGCCACTTCCCCGGTGAACCCCGCCGGGTCACGGTCACTCTGAGCCGCGAGTTCTGAGGTGTCTCCCGAAGCTTCCACGCAACGCGCCCGCACCGGCGGGCGACGTCGCTGGTTCAATCTGCACTCGTGGGTGGGACTGAAGTTCAGCCTGTTGTTCTTTTTCGTCAGTCTGACCGGCACCCTCGCGGTTTACGCCTACGAGCTGGACTGGCTGTTCACCCCCGCCCTGCGCGTGCAGGCCCCGGAAAGTGGCGAGGGTGCCGAGCGCCAACCGCCCGGCACCCTGCTCGCCGCCGCCCTCGAAGCGTATCCCGGGTGGCGGCCGAGCTTTATGTATCTCAACCTCCCCGACTACATGGCCGCGGAACTGATTGCCGTGAACGAGAACGGCGAGCGGCGGCGAATTTACGTCAATCCCTACACCGCCCAGGTGCAGGGGCACGCCAACTGGTACAACGTTCACCGTTTTCTGCGCGAAGCGCACCGACACCTGATGCTACCGCTGCAGTGGGGCCTGACCATTGTGACCCTGCTCAGTTTCCCGCTGTTGCTGTCAATGATCTCCGCTTTCCCCATTTTCAAACGCTGGTGGCGCGGCTTTTTCAAACCACCGAAACGCCGGGAGCCACCCCGGCGCTGGTGGGGCAACCTGCACCGGTGGCTGGGCCTGTGGAGCCTGCCGTTCATTCTGGTGATCGGCCTCACCGGCGTCTGGTATCTGGTGGAAAAGTGGGGTGGTGCGGCCCCCGCGGCGGGCGCCGAGCTGCGCCCGCTGCCCGAGGCCAACGCCCTGCCCCGAGACGCGAACACACTCAACCGCGCCATTGAGCAGGCCTTGAGCCACTGGCCGGAGTATCAACTGGACAGCCTCTGGTTCCCCGGCGAAAACCAGCCGTTGATTCTCCAGGGGCAAGAGAAGGCTCTGCTGGTGCGCCCCCGTGCCAACACGCTGCTCATTGACCCGACCACCGGCGAGTCTCTGGGTCGTGTGCACGGTGAACAGCTCAATCTGCATCAACGCATCGCCGAGGCGGCCGACCCACTGCACTTCGGCACCTTCGGCGGCCAGCCCACCCGCTTCCTCTGGTTCCTGTTCGGCCTGATGCTCACCGCCCTGGCCGCCTCCGGCGCCCGGATTTACACACTCCGCCTCACGTCCAAATATTCCCGTAGGGTGGATAAGGGCCCATCGGGCCCGTCATCCACCATGGTAAAGCGCCAAAGCCCCACACCCGGCCAACCCTGGCGCACCCTCTGGCAAGGCCAACTCCTCCCCTGGCCCCAGATGGCCCTGATTCTGACCTGCCTGATCCTGGCTCTGGTCAATATCGGGAGTTGACAATGAGCCGCCCAACCCATACTGTATAAAAAAACAGTAATGACCCAGGAGGTAAAACCATGGCTGTAGTCGCCGTTTGGAAATGTGATCGGGATGGCAAGATGTTTGACGATAAGAAAGCCGCGGAAGCGCACGACAAAATGCTGGAGCTGGCTGCCAATATCACCCAGTTGATCGAAAACTCGGTGGAAGGTATCAGCGAAGCTCACAGCGAGGCCATTGGCCTGTTGCTCGCCGAGCGCAGCGACCAGTTGGCCAAGGCCTGCAAGGGCAAGCCGGAAGTGTTGCTGGAAGGAACGGAAGACCAGAGCGCGAATGTCACGCCTCTGGCCTCCAATCAATAAGAGCCGCTCAGTAGGGGCCGCTGAACACGGCCCCAGTGCGTCTCACTCGCTCAGGGACTGAGCATTCACCCCTCAAAGTTCCAGATAGATTCTCAGGCTGGAACGCTCCTCGTGATGATCGTGGTGATCATGACTTCTTGAGCGATAACGATAGGCGTCGTCCCGATAGCTTTCGTGGCGATGGTGATACGCGTCATGTTCGCGCTCCCGGCGCCACTTCCTCATTTCACGCTCTCTCTCCCGCTCCCATTTCCGGGCTTCTCGCTCGCGTTCTTTATGGTGTTTTTTGTGCTCCCAGACCGCCGCGTGAGGCGGTGGAGCGGCATGTAGTGCTACCGGAGCCACCAGCACCAGACCAGCCAGGGTAGCAGACAATAGGGTTTTCATACTCAACACCTCCAGATCGGTCTTTCGAAACAGTGGGTTCAGTATGCCTTCGGGAATCTGAACTCAGTCTGAATAGCGCGTATCCGCCGCAACCGGACCTGAGCCGCGTTCCGCTTTGGTGCTTTTTTGCCCATCGGCGCACAGCTTCCGTGCACACCGCCTCTTTTCCGATGAACCAGATCTGAGCACAGGATCACAAAAAGCGCCCTTCAGTGGAGCAATCGCCCTCGGAGAGGCTGGAATCCGGCCCTAATTTCACCAATACCCACCCCTCAGTCGGATGTTTCTCTGCTGTGGCACGACGGTTGCAATTCATTGGGTACTGGCCCGCGAAGCACGTCTTTGCCCGGCACGCATCACCGCCTCAATTCAGGAGAAACAACTTCATGGCCTATATCGAACCGAGTGAATTCGTCACCAAGATGGTGGATTCCGGCGAACAGAAAGTGTACATGTCCAACAAGGACACGTTGATCCGCGCCTTTATGGCCGGCGCCATTCTGGCACTGGCCGCCATGTTCGCCATCACCGTCATGGTCAACACCGGCTCCCCCCTACTGGGCGCGGTACTTTTCCCGGTGGGCTTTATCATGCTCTACCTGATGAAGTTCGATCTGCTGACCGGTGTGTTTACGCTGGTACCCCTGGCCTACCTGGATAGGCGCCCCGGTGTGACCCTCAATCAGGTGTTGCGCAACTGGGGCCTGGTCTTTCTTGGCAACTTTGCCGGTGCGCTGACCGTGGCCGTGGGCATGTCATTCATTCTGACCTACGGTTACAGCATCGATGGTGGTGAGATTGCCGCCAAAGCGGCCCAGATTGGTGAGTCGCGCACCGTCGGCTACAAAGAGCACGGCCTGTCCGGCTGGATGACCATTTTCATTCGCGGCATCCTGTGTAACTGGATGGTCTCCATGGGCGTGGTCGGCGCCATGATTTCCACCTCCGCCGGCAGCAAAATGGCCGCAATGTGGATGCCCATCATGCTGTTCTTCTACATGGGTTTTGAGCACTCCATCGTGAACATGTTTCTGTTCCCGTTTGGCCTGATCATGGGCGGTGACTTCTCCGTGGCCGACTACTTTCTCTGGAATGAACTGCCCACCGTTCTGGGCAACCTGATCGGAGGCTTTCTACTGGTAGGCCTGCCCCTGTATTACACCCACGTGCGCACCAGCCCCGCTCGTCGGTTGGCTTAATCGCAGAGACCCGGGCCGTCGTTTCATCACGACGGCCCAACCTTTATGACGCAACCTCTACGCATTCGCATCGGCCAGCACACCCACTCCGGCCTCAAACCCGTGAACCAGGATTTTGTCGGTGCCCGTTTACCAACCGGCGTCACGCTCGGGCACAAAGGAGTGGTGCTGGCCATTGCCGATGGCATCAGCAGCAGCGACGTCAGCCAGATCGCCAGTGAAACCGCGGTCAGTGGTTTTATTGAAGATTATTACTGCACGCCGGAAGCCTGGTCGGTCAAGCAGTCGGCGGAGCGGGTGCTGCAGGCACTCAACGCCTGGTTGTTCGCGCAGACGCGCAACAGCCCATACCGGTTTGAACGGGACAGAGGTTACATTTGCACCTTCAGCACGCTGATTTTCAAAGCCCGTCAGGCCCACCTGTTGCACGCGGGGGACACGCGCATCTACCGGCTGGCGAATCAACAGCTGGAACCGTTGACGGAAGATCATCGCCACTGCGTGGATGCCGACACCCACTACCTGACCTCGGCGCTGGGGGTTCACCCCCATCTGCGTTTCGACTATCACCAACTCGACCTTGAGGCGGGCGATACCTTTATTCTCGCCAGCGACGGAGCCTACGAATTTTTCGACGCCCCGGACATCGCACAGGTCATCGACGCCCAGCGGGATGACCTCAACGGCGCGGCCAGAAACCTGGTGGAGCAGGCGCTGGCCCGCGGCAGCCGGGATAATCTGAGCGTCCAGATTGCCCGGGTGGAAGCGCTACCGGACCCCACCGTGGGGGAGCTTTCCCGCCAGGCTTCGCTACTGACGCTGCCCCCCGCCCTGGATGCGGGTACGGATTTTGACGGCTACCGGATTCTCCGGTCGCTCTATATCAGTAGCCGCAGCCACGTCTACCTTGCCCGGGATACGCTTAACAATGGATCCGTGGTCATCAAAGTGCCAGCCGTGGAGGGCCGAGACAATCCGCACTATCTCGAACGCTTTTTGATGGAGGACTGGATCGCACGGCGATTTAACCACACCCACCTGCTTAAAGCCGCTCGGCGGGAGCAGGAACGCGGCTTTCTATACGTTGCGTTGGAATATATTGAAGGCCAGACCTTGGGACAGTGGCTGAAAGATAACCCCAATCCCGATCTGGCCCGGGTTCGGGATATCGTGCAACAGGTGGCGAGCGGACTGCAGGCGTTGCATCGTCAGGCCATGGTGCACCGCGATCTGCGCCCGGACAACCTTATGATCGACGCTCAGGGAACGGTCAAAATTATTGATTTCGGTTCCGCCAGCGTAGCGGGGCTCAATGAAGGACGAAGCCGCGAGGGGGTGATTTACGGCGCGGCCCTGTACGCCGCCCCGGAATATTTTCTCGGCGAACCGGGAGACCCGCGCAGCGATCTCTATTCCCTGGCCGTGCTCGCCTATCAGATGCTGACCGGCGAGCACCCCTATGGGCCAAGAGTGGCCAGGACCCGGACCCGAGCCGAACAACACAAACTGCGTTACCGCAGTGCTCAGGAACACCGGCCTTCGGTTCCCGACTGGGTGGATGAATGCTTGCGCAAAGCCACTCAGATCCGTCCGCACAAGCGCTATGCCGAATTATCCGAGTTTACCTATGACCTTAACAACCCCAACCCCGCGTTCGTTCGACAATCGCGACCGCCGTTGATTGAGCGTAACCCGGTATTGTTCTGGCAGGGGGTGTCGTTGATTCTGTTGGTGTTGTTGGTCGCGCAGTTTGCGTAAGTTGAATTACGGCGGATGCGCGACAATGTCGCTTATCCGCCCTACGCGACCCGGAGCGCCGCCCCTAATCGCTACCCCAGGCCCGGTTCATCACTAGGTAACTGAACGACGCGGACCAGGTGATCATCATAAAACCCACCAGGGCCTCCGTACCGGCGAGAAAGCGTATGTCACCGGCAGCCGACAAGTCACCCCACCCCACCGTGGTGTAATTCGCGGCCGAAAAATAAACGCAATCGAGCAGCGTCAGCTCACTGTAGCCCTGAATCACTCCGTAGCCGTCCATCCCTAATAGCAACCAGAACACAAAACCGAACATCCAGATTTCAACCACATGGGCGAAGAGCAGAACCAACATGGTGAGCAGCACGACCGGGCGGGTCCGGTGGTTGCGGCCAAAGCGCCGGTGTCGGTCGACATGCCAGCGGTTGAGCCACTGGATCACTTCGTAATGAAACACCACCCCCAGGGCCACCACGACCGCCGTGGCCACTACGGTGATAACTGAGGAGCTTGCGCCAAGGTTCATCAATAGTCTCTCTATTGACGGATCGCTGACCGTTTACGCCGCATGACCTTCCAGCGTCTAACGCTCAGGTGCCAATCACGCCACCGTCGTTTTTGGTAATCAGCACCGTGGTAGAACGGGGCCGGGTTTTTCCATCGCTCGCCGGGAAACTGATTCCGGGATGCTGCACATTGATCCACATCGCGGTGCCATCCGGAGTCGCGGTAATACCGGTGATTTCGCAGCCGGACGGACCGGTCAGAAAACGACGCACCTCCCGGGTCACCGGATCGGCGCAGAGCATCTGATTGGTGCCCATGGCATCGTACTCGGCTTGCCGATCACCGAAGTCGGTCTGAATCCACAGACGGCCATCCGGATCAAACCAGAGGCCATCGGGACAGGCGAAAATATCACCTTCGATGGTGCCGTACTGATGATCGGTTTGCCAGCTTTCTCCGGCTGGGGGCTGTTCCCCGGCGAGCAGAAACAGCTCCCACTGAAAGGTGGTGGCGGCCGGGTGGCGTTCCGCTTCCCGCCAGCGCAGAATCTGGCCATGGTGATTTTCCGGGCGCGGGTTGGCGGCGTCGACCGGCTCGTTCGGATCGACACCCCGATCGGTGTTATTGGTCAGGGTCACGTAGCCATCGCGGGTAAAGGGGTTCACCGCGGTCCACTCGGGGCGATCCATGGGTGTGGCGCCGACCGCATCGGCGGCACTGCGCAAGTTGATCAGCACATCGGCCTGATCGCGGAAGCCATCCGCCTCGGTCAAGCCCGGCTCTCCCCAGACCAGAGGCCGCCAATCACCGGTGCCGTCGTCGTGATAGACCGCGACATAAACCGTACCCTTGTCCAGCAGGTCCCGATTGGCCTCCGGGTTTTCTGAATCAAAGCGACCTTCCGGTACAAATTTGTAAACATATTCGCCCCGGCTGTCATCGCCGGAATAAAACGCAAGGGTGCCGTCCGGATGCTGAACACAGGTGCAGCCTTCGCGCACAATGCGACCGAACGCGGTGCGCTTGACCGGCCTGGAATCAGGGTCAAACGGATCCACCTCCACCACCCAACCAAACCGGCTGGGTTCGTTCACATGGCCACCGTGGGGCTGGTCGGTTTGAGGGGTCGCATCAAAGCGTGGATCGGCCGACTCCCAATAGTTGTAGTGGCTGTTGGAGCCGACGGCTATGCCGTAGCGATGGTGCTCCCGCCGACGGGCGTGGTCCTCCGGGTCGCGATTGACGAAGTAGTTTTTCCAGTTTTCCTCGGCGATCAGATAAGTGCCCCAGGGCGTCACCCCCATGGAGCAATTGTTCAGAGTCCCCAGTACTTCCCGCCCTTGCGGATCGTCGGCGGTCTTCATGGCTTCCGCACCCGCGCAGGGGCCGCTGAGGGTCATGGGTGTATACGCCGTCAGGCGGCGGTTATAGCGCGACGGGTACACGCGCTGCCAGTCGCCCCGGGCATCCTTGCGGAGCTCAATAATGCTCAGCCCGTGGCCCGCCTGTTCCTTGCGCACCTCTTCAAGCGGTCGCACTCGCCGCCCCTGAGCGTCCCGGGTCACGGTAGGCCCGTCTGGATGAATGGTCGCGTTGATATACTCGTGGTTGATCACCAACAGGCCGCGCTCATTGGGCGCATCCGGGAAAGGGAAAAAATGCATGCCGTCGTGGTTCTGACCTGACTGCAGGGCCTGTTCCGTCCAGGTGTTTTTCGCCTCCGGATGCCATTCGGGCGCCCCTTTTTCGACCGGGTCCCCCCAACTGAAAAAAGGCCGGGCCGTATAGCCTTCGGGCACATCCACCCGGTCGTAATCCGGATCACTCGCCACCGGCACCGGCTTGAACCCGATGATCGGGCGCGGGCTGTCCCGAAAGGCGGCGGGCGCGTCTTCCCGACTGGCACAGGCCGTCAGCAAGGTGGAAGCCGCAAAGGGACCCGCCAGCAGGCCCAGGCCCCCCTTCAGTAAACGGCGTCGGGACTGACTGATTTGATTGAGGCTTCGATTGTTGCAGGGATTGACCGATACATCATCGACGTCGTGGGCATCATCGGCGCGCTGGATCAGGACGGATCTGCTCATGACTCTCGTTCACCTTCACATTGACTTTGGTAGCCGAGACCAGCCGGCCTCCCCCGCTATGCTGCACGTTTTCACCACAAAGTGCCAGATGAAGGCCGCGACGAACCGCTTTGAATCGCCGGCTACTGTCCGCCTGACAGTCGGACAATCCGCTCCCACAGTTCGTTGGTCCACCGGGCCAACTCGTGGATAAAGGGCTCTCGCACCAACGCCGGATCCAGACACCAGCGATCAATGTCCGGATGCCCTACGGCGGCATACTCCCAGTCGATCAGATACAGGCGGTCAGCGGTCTCCAGCACATTTTCCGGAATCAGATCGTGATGAGTCAGGACCGCCGGCCAGTCCGTCCGATCAAACGCCACCAGTGTGTCGCGAAAACGCCACCATCGCCGTGCCAACGCCATATCAATCGCGCCCGCATCTTCCAACTGCTGCCAGTAATGATCCAGATAGGCGGTATAGGAGCGGCGAGGTGTGCCCGGCGCCAGAACTTGCGCCACCCCCAGACACTCCATCAGCCGGCGGCGTTGACGGGCATCCCGAAAATCATCAGTGCCCCAGGTGCGCGCCTCGATGTGTCGGAAAACCGTAAAGTCTCGCCGTGGTGACCAGTAACAGGCGCCCCGGGTCAGCCCCGCCGCGGCGACCGTATCCAGAATTACCGCCTCCTGTTCTCGGTTAATACCCAGGCGTGGGCTTTGCGGGTTGTTCAGGCGAATCAGCAGATCATCGCCAAGCCCCGGCGCACGGAGACGAAAACTGCGATTGGTTCGCCCCCCTTCAATAGGGCCGAGCACATGGGGCGTATCGGTGATCGGCAGCTCCCACTCTCGCCAGGTTGCCAGGGCCGCCTCAAGGCTGATAAACGGTTCAGGCACAGGCGGCTTCCCGGGCATCATCCCGTTTCTGGCTCCGATAATCCCGAACCCAACTCAGCCAACCGAACACCGAGATGACCAGGTACAGCGCCATCAGAAGCGCCGTGAGATAAAGGCTGCGTTCCCACAGAATGATCATTTGCAGGCTGTTGATGATCATCCAGTAGAGCCAGTTTTCCAGCACTTTACGGGCCACCATATAAGTGGTCACCACGGCCGCCCAGGTGGTGAAGGAGTCCAGGTAGGGCCAGGCGGCCTGGGTGAAGTAGCTCAGCCAGGTGCCCGAGGCCACGCTGACCAGAAAGATGCCCCCCATTACCAGCGCGTGGGTACGCCAGGGCCAGGTCTGCACGGGCAGTTCGGTATCGCCCCGGCCGCCGTGACGCCATTGCCACCAGCCGTAGACGGCCATGACCATGTAATAGACGTTGAGCGCGGACTCCATCAGCAGGCTGACGTTCCAGTAGAGCGCCGTGTAGATGGCAGTGCTCAGAAAGCCCGCGTACCAGCACAGGGCGTTCTGGCGCACGGCCAGTACCAGGTAGGCCAGCGCGAGCGTCACCGCGACCAGTTCCCAGCCGAGCCACTGGGACCAGGTGTCGGCCACTTGTTGGGTGATGTCGTTCATCAACTCAGGGCTTCCATCAGTTCAGAGCTTCATAGTTGGGCAGAAATTTGGTGACGAATACGGCTTTGCCATACTGGTCATAGCTGTATTTGATGCCGTCGCGCAGGATGTCCATCACCCGGTCGTAGTCGCCGGTGATGATGGTGCAGGTGGGCACGGTCTGAATCAGAATGCCTTCCTGCTGGTTAAGCCAATCGATAAACCCTTTGATGGGCGGAATGTAGTCGCCATTAAACGGGTACATACTGATTTCTACGGAGAGTTTCATGGTGTTGCCTCTCTACTCGGAATATTTTGATTAGATGTTGGGGGCGTGTCCTGATCCAAGGTTCCTGACACCGACGCCCCCGAATCTAAAAAAGCCCGCCTAGAACCGCAGATTAAAATCAACACCCACAACCCGCGGTTCGCCGAACTGGTAATAGGGCTTGGTTTCGTAACCATCCCGCGGGTCATTACCGAAGGCGCCGAAACCCCGGGTTTTGACATCCTCATCGGTCAGATTGCGGCCCCAGAGCGCCACCTCCCAGCTGTCGGCACGATAACCGACACGACCATTCAACAACTCATACGCATCGGACTGCGCCTCGTGGCGGCTGGAGAAATAAAAATCATCTTTGCCCTCCAACTCCACGCGAGCATACCAGTGCTCCGTCAGGTTAAACAGCGCACCCACCGCAAATTGATAGCTCGGGGCGTGCGGCAGATCGTGGCCACTCAGGTCTTGCGGCTCACCGGTCTCTTCGTTGGCGCCGACATGCGCGAAGCTCTGAAAATCATCGAACTCACTATCGAGCAGGCCCACACTGGCGAACACGTCAGTCATACGATTGAGCCGGACGTTGGCCTCGAACTCCAGGCCCCGAGCACTGCCCGCGGCGGCGTTGGTGGTGTAGTCGATAAAGCTGCAGGGACAGTTGTCACCCTCGTCCGGAACCACCCGGGACTGTTTGGTCTGCACGTCGTCCCGGTCCTGATAGAACACCGCCACCCGGGTCTGCAGGGCGCCCTCGAGCGCTTCGCCTTTCCAACCGGCCTCGTAATTCCAGAGGGTTTCGGTGTCAAACTCCCGCTCATTCGCCGCCAACGTCTGACTGCTGTTGAAGCCGCCGGCCTTGAAGCCGCGCGAGGCCAGGGCGTACCACAGGTTATCCGCTTGATCCCGATATTCCAGGGCCAGCTTGCCGCCCCACATGTCTTCCGAGGGGCTGAACACCGCACCGTCGCTGTCGGCGTAATCGGCATCGCGGGTTTCGTGGCGCAGGCCGGTTTTCAGGGTCAGGCGCTCCGCCAAGGGGATATCCAACTGGCCATAGAGCGCGGTGTTCTCGGTGCTGAAGGCACTTCGGAAATCCTCTTCCAGGTAGGTGTACTCGCGGCGTAAGTCCTCACTCTGGTCCCGGTAGTAAGCACCGACCACCCAGCCCAGCTCATCCTCTGCATTGCGCGACACCAGGCGAAGATCGACACTGGTATTGTCGTTGTCCCGCAGGTAGTTATCAAAAGAGTTGTAGCCGTCGAAAACACACTCGAAATCGACACAGATATCTTCGTAGGCCCAGTCTTCGTCGTAGCCATATTCGAGATCGGACTGGGCGTGGCTGACCAGCGCCTCCACATCAAACGCCTCGGTGGCCTGCCACTGCAGGCGCACCGAACCGGCGGTGCTCTCCTGGCGGTCGTGGCCGGGCTGGTCCGACAGGGTGGTGCGGGTGTTGTCCAGGGAGAAGCCGTCGTATCCGTTGTCGACATCCACATAGAAAGCGGTGATGTCGACGCTCAGATCGCTTCTGGGGTCCCAGTGCAACTTGCCCCGCAGGGTCTGCTCATCAATATCGGCGTTGTCGTCGATGCCGAGAAAGGCGTTTTCCTGATAGCCATCACTGAGGGTGGTGCCCGCCGCCAGGCGATAGCTGAGGGTGTCCAATACCGGGCCGCTGATGACACCGCTGGCAGTGCGGGTGTTGTACTCGGCCACCCCCAGGCTGGCTGTACCCTCAAACGACTCGGTGGGCGCGCCCGAGACCATATTGATCAGGCCCGCCATGGCATTGGCGCCATAAAGCGTGCCCTGGGGACCTCTCAGCACTTCGACCTGCTGGATATCCAGGGTGGTGGCGCCGGCGCCGATGCCGGTCATGTCAATACCGTCGATGATCAGGCCGACTGACGGGTTGACCGGCTCGACAAACTGGCTGCGCTCGCCGATACCGCGAATCTGAAAGAAGCGCGCCCGGGAGGTACCGGCGGAAAAGTTGACGTTCGGCGCGGTGTTCAGCACCTGGGACAGGTGATCGGCGCCGCGCTGGCGGATGGTGTCGGCATCAATGACCGAGGCGCTGGCGGCCAGATCCAGAAGGCTGGACTGGCGAAAATCGGCGGTGACCAGAATTTCTTCATCGATCCGGGCCAGATCCTGGGCCTGGGTGCTGACCGTCAAAAGCGCGGCCGTCAAAGCGGAAAGCGAAAAGCGTGTCGGGTTCATGGGCAGAGTCTCCAAAACATCGGTTAAGTGGAGACCCGGTATGCGAGCGGGAGTGTGCTGGAACGCTATTTATTGTGGCGGGCCAGAGGACTGGCCGACGGCACCCCCAAGCCATTGCGGGGCGCTGGTTCCTCTTCCTATCCCTACGCCGGCATTAACCGGATCAGGTTCAACGGGTCCGCTCTGTGCCCAGAGCGTCTCAGGTCTATAACCTCCCCGAGGAGTGGCACCAATTCTAACGCGAATGGCGGGCGAGCGCCAAACAATCAATCCTCATGCCAGATCCAGTAGCCGGCACCGGCCACCAATACTGCCGTCGCCAGTAACCCCACCTGAATCAGGACCGTCAGCGGCGTTGTCAGCAGGGCCCCCGCCAGGGCATAGGCCCAGGTTGGGGCGGGAATCAGCACCAGTGCCAACAGACCGGCCAACACCGCCATCAACAGCACCCAGAGGATTCCGGGCAAACGCTCCGCGCGGCGCGCCGGCAACCGGTGCATGACCGCATCGGTAAAACCGGCATCATCAATATGATCGCTGTTACGCTGCAGCGCGTGGCTCAGCCAGGCGTCCAGTTCGCGATCGTCGTTCAGAGTATCAGATTTCATTGTGCCGTCTCCTGCCAGGATGAGAGTTGGGCTCTCAGCGCTTTTTTACCACGGAGTAAATGGGTTTTCACCGTGCCAAGGGGGATACCCATCACCTCGGCCACCTCCTCCTGCGTGAGCTCCTCTTCAAGGCTCAGACGCAGGGCCCACTGCTGAGGTTGACTCAACTGAGCCATGGCCGCCTCCAGATCACGCCGGGCGTCCACGGAACCGGCGTGTCCGGGCTGCACCTGATGGGACTCAAGCTCTGGCGTGACGTCCTCCAGGTCAACCCGGGTCCAGCGCTCCCGCGCCAGCCGCTTCTGGCTGACCGCCAGGTTGAAGGCGATTCGATACAACCAGGTGGAAAAACGCGCCTCACCCCGAAAGCTGTGCAGTGAGCGATAGACCTTGATAAACACCTCCTGGGCCAGATCGTCGGCCGCCGCCTCATCGCCATTGCACAGGCGCCGGGCCCACCGGCGCACCGGCGACTGATAGCGCAGGACCAACTGCCGGAAGGCGTGTTGGTCCTGCTGGGTCATGACGCGGGCAATCAGGCCCGCGTCAGACATCGGCTCAGGGGTCCGGGTCATTGCTGGGCCTGACGCTCAGCGAGTTTCCAGATCAGGATTTTGGCCAGGCCAACGCCCACCAGGATCAATCCCAGACTGCCGATGGCGACACCGGTCATCAGGGTCAGGAACACCGTCAGCCCGATACCCGCACCCAGCAGTACCAACCCCTGATTCAGGTTCCGGACCGGGCTCGGCAGCGCGTCCTCCATCAGATTCTCGGGCACCGGCTGGCCGGCCTCCAGAAACTTCTGGATACGCTCGTTGAGCAACTGCTGGCGCCGCTCCCTGTGACGGAACACGAACAGGGCAATCAGAATCACGGCCAGCGCCGGAGCACCGAACACCATCAGGATGGCGACAACCGGAATGATCAGGGCCGCCGCATCGCCTCCGGGGATATGCTCGGGCATATGCTGCTGCCAATTGGCGGTTTCAGCCAGCGCAGGCAGGGCACCGGTGATCAAGCCAACGGCCAGCAGAAGCAGCGCAGTGCCGCGCAAAAAGTTACTTAAGGTCAGGTGGTTCATGGTCCGTATCCTCGTCGGTTTCATTCTAGCTCGTCCAGCGTGGCGCTGGGTTATATGTTGAGACGAGGAGAGGGAGGAGTTTGGATTCAGGGCAGGGGAAATTCGGGAATGCGGCGCGGCACCCCAGGGGTGCCGCAGCCGCAACCAGCGCACTACAACTGGAATCGGCTGACCAGCGTATTGAGCTCCACCGCCAACCTGGACAGCTCCTCGGCCGAGGCACTGGTCTGATTGGCCCCGGCGGCCGACTGGGTGGCGATATCGCTGATCTTGACCAGGTTGCGGTCCACTTCCCGGGCCACGCTGGCCTGCTCTTCCGATGCGCTGGCAATGACCTGGTTGCGCTCGTTGATATCGTCGATCCCCTCGGCAATTCGGTCCAGGGCCTCGCCAGCGGCCTTGGCCACCGCCAGCGTCTCGGTGGCGCGGGTGCTGCTCAACTCCATGGATGACACCGCGTCTTTGGTGCCGTTCTGGATGTTGTTGATGATGGTCTCAATTTCCTTGGTGGAGGTCTGAGTCCGGTGGGCCAGCGCGCGCACCTCATCCGCCACCACGGCGAAGCCGCGACCGGCCTCACCGGCCCGGGCCGCCTCAATGGCCGCATTGAGCGCCAGCAGGTTGGTCTGTTCAGCAATGGCGAGAATCACATCCATCACCTTGCCGATATCATTGGCCTGCTCCGCCAGGCCATTGACCGATTCGGACGTCTTGTCAATTTCATCGGTCATGAACTGGATGGACTTGCGGGTCTCCCGCACTTTGGCCAGCCCATCTTTGGTGGCGCTGGCGCATTCGCCGGAGGACTCGGAGGTTTCCGTCGCGTTTCGGGCCACCTCCTCCACAGCGGCGGTCATTTCGGTCACCGCACTGGCCGCCTGCTGGATCTCATCGGTCTGCTCCTGCAGACTGCGTGAGGAGTCTTCCGCCACAGAGCTGAGCTCTTCCGTCGCCGAAGCCAGTTGGGTGGAAGAGTTGGAAATCTGGCTGATGGCACTGCGCAGGTTCTCCCGCATGACCGCCAGCGAATTCAGCAGGCGAGCGGGCTCGTCGTCCCCTTTGACTTCAATGGGCTGACTGAGGTCGCCGCCGGCGATTGTCTCCGCATTATCCAGGGCCTGGGCCAATGGCTGGACAATGCTACGTGCCAGGAATATCGCCAGTCCGACACCGAGCAGCACCGCCACCACAATGGCCGCAATCACAGCCATTTTTGCTTCGGCAATAACCTCGGCACCACGCTCATCCGCCAGACGAGACCCCTCCTGATTGATATCAGACAATTCCAGCAAAGCCTCCGCCATTTGATCGGCCGGTGCGCCCAAAGCGATAGTCACAATCCCCATCGCCGAGGAGAAGTCGCCCTGCCGCACATAATCAACGAGAATGTCGGCATTATCGAAGTACTCGGACTGAGCCTCAATAAACCGGTCATAGACCGCCCGTTCCTCCGGGCTGTTGATCACCCGCTCGTAGCGCTCCTGATTGGTTCGGACTTCCGCTTTGACGGTCTGCATGCGCTCAATATTCTGCTCAACCATCACCGGGTCTTCATCGGCGGCGGCCCGCAGGGTGAACACCCGGTAGCGCATCATACTGGTCCCCAGGTCCCCTACCGCGCGAACCCCGGGAAGCCAGTCTTCGTTGATTTCGGTGGAAATTTCATCCATCTGGGACATTTCATACAACGCAAAAAGGCCCAAGCCAATCAGCAACAGGAGTATCGCCCCAAAGCCAGCCGCCAATCGGGGGCCGATATTCAATGCACGTAAAAACATAGTCTGTATCCCAGAGTCCCGGGCTGTTGTTTTTCCCTAATGCTTGCCCATGATCGCCAATATGAAGACCGCCACACCGAGGTCGGACGTGTTCCCGCAGCCTTCGAAACGGTTATTTAATATCCAGAAAGCACTGGTGAGCCTTTAAAGGACCTTACGACAGCATCATGCCCTTACGACGCACCGGCCTCACTGAAGGTTCTCGGCGGGAAACCGGCAAAGTTGAGGCCTTTTTTGCCCGCTGGTGTACACTAGCGGCCTACCCATTCCGTCCCCACAACGCTAGGGAGCTTGTCATGAGCAAGATTCGCTGGGGGGTGCTCAGCACCGCCAATATTGGTCGCAAGAAAGTCATTCCCGCCATTCAGGCCTCCGAGCGGGGTGACGTGGTCGCCGTGGGCTCACGCACCGAGGCCAGCGCCCGGGCCTTTGCCGACGAATTGGGCATTCCGGTTGCCCACGGCAGCTACGAGGCGCTGCTGGCGGATCCGAATATAGACGCGATCTACAACCCTTTGCCCAATCATCTGCACGTCCCGCTCTCCATACAGGCACTGGAGGCCGGCAAGCACGTATTGTGTGAAAAGCCGATCAGCCTGGACGTCAAAGATCTTCAGGCACTCAAAGCCGCTGCCAAAGCCCACCCCAAGCAGAAGCTGATGGAAGCCTTCATGTACCGCTTCCACCCCCAGTGGCAACATGTACGCGAATGGCTCGAGCGCGGCGATCTGGGGCAAGTAAGGACTTACACCGCGTTCTTTGCCTACAACAACCGGGACGACGAGAACATCCGCAACCTGCCGGATATCGGCGGTGGCGGACTGATGGACATCGGCTGCTACGGCATTTCCTCCGCTCGCCACGTGTACGGCGCGGAGCCGGTGCGCGTTGTGGGCAGCGTACAACCCCTGGCCGGCTACGAGGTGGACTGTCTTACCTCAGCCATCATGGAGTTCCCCGACGGTACCGCCACTTTTACCGTCACCACCAAAACTGAGGCTACCCAGTGGGCGGAAATTCATGGTGAAAAGGGCATGATCCGACTGGAAAAGCCTTTCAACCCCGAACCCGGTGATGAAAACCGGGTAACTCTGGTGATCAAGGGGGAAAAGCAGACATTCAGTTTTCCCGAGCCCAACCAATACCAGTTGATGGTGGATGCCTTCGCCAAAAGTATTCAGGAAGGTACCCCTGCCCCCACCCCGCTGTGGGACGCCGAAGCCAATATGCGGGTCATTGATGCGCTGTTTACCAGCTCGGACGAAAGCCGTTGGGTCAACCTGGATTAGGGAGAGGGTTTACGTGGAAAAGATTGTTGTTGTCGGCGGTGGCGCTGGCGGACTGGAGCTCGCCACCAAACTCGGTCGCAAGCTGGGCCGAAAGAAGAAAGCCCATATTACCCTGGTGGACCGCAATACCACGCACTTGTGGAAACCGCTGCTTCATGAAATAGCGGTGGGCACCATGGATGAGGGCAACGATGCGGTCAGCTATCGCGCCCAGGCTTACGCCAAAGGCTTCCACTTCCGCATCGGTACACTGACCGATATCGACCGGGAGCGGCGCCAGATCGTACTGGCGCCGGTTCTCGATGAGGAGGGCGTGGAATACATTCCATCGACCCGAATCGATTACGATTACCTGGTGATGGCTCTGGGGTCGGTATCCAATGATTTCGGCACTCCCGGCGTGAAAGATCACTGCATCTTTCTCGACAGCCCCAAACAGGCCCACCGGTTCCGCAACAAACTGCTCAATCGGTTCTTGCGGATTCAGCGCGTGCCCGACGAACCGGATGAAGTACGCATTGCCATTGTGGGCGCCGGCGCAACCGGCGTGGAGCTCTCGGCGGAGCTGCATCATGCCGTCAAAGAGTTTCACCACTATGGCTTCGATGCCATCACCAATGAGCACCTGCATGTGACGCTGCTGGAGGCCGGCGAGCGGATCCTGCCCGCTCTACCCGAACGCATCTCCGCCGCGGCCACCCGCGAGCTGACCAACATCGGGGTCAAAGTGCGCACTCAGACGATGGTGACCTCCGCCGAGCATAACGGCCTGCACACCAAAGACGGTGATTTCATCGAGGCGGACCTGATGGTCTGGGCCGCCGGCATCAAGGTGCCGGAGTTTATGGCCAACATCGGTGGCCTGGAAACCAACCGGATCAATCAGTTGACCGTCAATGCACATTTGCAGACCACTCGGGACGAACGGATTTTCGCGATTGGCGATTGCGCGGAGTTCATTCAGGAAGATGGCAAGCGGGTACCACCGCGCGCGCAGTCGGCACACCAGATGGCGGACACCTGTTACGACAACCTGGTCGCCTGCCTGCACAACAAGCCGCTGAAAACCTACCACTACAAAGACCACGGCTCGTTGATTTCCCTGGCGAATTACTCGACGGTGGGAAGCCTGATGGGCAACCTGACTCGGGGCAGCCTGTTTATCGAGGGACGGATGGCACGAGTGGTTTATATCTCGCTCTACCGGATGCATCAGGTCGCGGTGCACGGTTTGATCAAGACCGGGTTACTGATGCTGGCAGGTAAAATCAATCGGTGGTTACGACCGCGGTTGAAGTTGCATTGATGGTATTTATTAGGTTGACCTAGTACTTCGTGGCGGAGTGCTCCGCCGTTTCCTAGACGGAGCATTACTCGCGAAATACCGAATAAAGCGTTACTAACTCTCATCGACCAACCTACGCGGTAACCAGAGGGCGATTATCGCCGCCAGGGCCAAAAAGGCGGCCGAGATCCACAGGCAAGCGATCAGCCCCGCGACCTGATACACCCAGCCGGAGAGCACCGTGCCCACCAGGCGCCCCATCGCATTGGCCATATAGTAAAAGCCGACATCCAACGAGACCCCGTCCTCCTTGGCGTAGCTGACAATCAGATAACTGTGCAGGGAAGAATTTACCGCAAACAGCACACCAAAGATCAACAGGCCCACCACCAGGCTCACACCCGGCACCCACTCCTGCCACAAAGCCAACGCAATCAGAGCGGGGACGACCGTTAACACGGACGCCCAACCAAACGCCGTTCGTCCATCGGGCAAGCCACGTCCGGAGCGCCCCGTAATTCTGGGGGCAAGCGATTGCACCGCACCGTAGCCAATCACCCACAACGCCAGAAAGCCACCCACCTGCCAGTGGTCCCAGTCGAACTGGCTGGCCAGAAACACCGGCAGCGCCACAACAAACCAGACATCCCGGGCGCCAAATAAAAACAGGCGGGCCGCGGACAGCACGTTGACGGCACGGCTTTTGGAAAACACCTCGGAGAATTTGGGTTTGCTTTTGGCCCGGCCCAGATCCTTCTTCAGATAAATCAGGCTGATCATCCAGACCACAAGCAGCGCGGCGGCCATGGCACCCACGGCGCCGGCAAAGCCCATGACCATCAGCAGCGCGCCGCCCAGGAAAAACCCGGCGCCTTTCAACGCATTTTTCGAGCCGGTCAGCACCGCCACCCAGTGGTAAAGCGCACCGCCCTGCCCGTCTGGCACCAACAACTTGATGGCGCTTTTCGCGCTCATTTTATTCAGATCTTTCGCCACCCCAGACAGCGCCTGCGCCGCCATTACCCAGGGCACCGTGAGCATGGCGGCCGGCACCAACAGCATGGACAGTGCCACGACCTGCAACACCAGCCCCAGATTCATGGTCCGGTTCAACCCCAGGCGAGCGCCGAGCCAGCCGCCCACAAGATTGGTGATCACGCCGAAGATCTCATAAAACAGGAACAGCATGGCAATGGCCAGCGGACTGTAACCGAGTTGGTGAAAATGCAGTACCACCAACATTCGCAGGGCGCCATCGGTCAGCGTGAAGGCCCAATAATTGGCGGTAATCAGCAGGTACTGGCGAATGGCCGGGGACAGGTGTGCCAGCATGGTTAACCCGCTTGATCAGTGAGGCCGACCATACGCGCCAATTCCGCCGTGCGGTTGGCGTAGCCCCATTCGTTGTCGTACCAGGCGTAGAGTTTTACCTGGGTACCGTCGATCACCAACGTCGACAGGGCATCAATGATGCTGGAGTGCGGATCGGTTTTGTAGTCCACCGACACCAGAGGCCGCTCTTCGTAACCGAGAATACCCGGCATTTCTGCTTCAGCCGCGCGTTTCAACAGCTGATTCACCTGAGCAGCGTCCGTGGCGTTTTCCACCTCAAAGACACAATCGGTCAACGAGGCGTTGGCCAGGGGAACACGTACAGCGTGGCCATTGAGCCGCCCTTTCAGTTCCGGGAAAATTTCTGTAATCGCCTTGGCCGACCCGGTGGTGGTGGGAATCAGGCTCATGCTGCTGGCCCGGGCGCGGCGCAGATCCTTGTGGGGCTGATCGAGAATACTCTGGGTATTGGTGATGTCGTGCAGGGTGGTCATGGAGCCATGTCTGATGCCCAGCTCGCGGTGAATCACTTTGACCACCGGCGCCAGACAGTTGGTGGTACAGGAGGCGGCAGTCACAATGCGATGGCGATCGGCATCGTATTGATCCTCGTTCACCCCCATTACCACATTGAGGATGTCATCGGCCTTGACCGGTGCGGTGACCACCACACGCTTCACTCCCTGATCAAGGTAGGCCTGCAGCAGATCCCGGTCCCGCATTTTGCCCGAGGCCTCAATGACCACATCGCAACCAGACCAGTCGGTATCGCCAATGGCGCGGTTGGCGGTCACCGCCAACCGCCGCTCTCCGATGACGATTGCCGGCCCTTCCGCTCGTGCCTCGTGTTCCCAGCGCCCGTGCACCGAATCAAAGTTCAACAGGTGCGCCAACGTCTCGGCATCGCCCGCCGGGTCGTTGATCTGCACGAACTCCACCTGCGTCCAGTTCCAGCCAGCGCGCAGGGCCAGACGCCCCATGCGGCCAAAGCCATTAATGCCAATCTTGATCGCCATAAAATCTCCTCGCTATGGATGTCGATGGGAAAGGTGGGCCTTAGCGGCCACAGCGTTGCAGTGAGCCCGTTGTGCCCCGCCATTCAGAGTTTCCTCTGATTGACCCGGCGAGATACCGCCTCCGCCGTTTCCACTCGCTCCGAATACCGGTCGGTCAGGTAGGCTGAGCGCCCTCGTGTGAGCCAGGTAAATTTCACCAGTTCCTCACAGACATCGACCACGCGCAGATAGAGCGGGGAAAACTTCATCCGCCCCTCCTCGTCAAACTCGTTGAACGCCTTGGGCACCGATGATTGGTTGGGGATGGTGACCATGCGCATCCAGCGGCCCAATAGGCGCATCTGGTTCACGGCATTGAAGCTCTGGCTGCCCCCGGACACCTCCATGACTGCCAGGGTCTTCCCCTGAGTCGGACGAATCCCGCCCAGGGCCAGGGGAATCCAGTCGATCTGGGTTTTCATAATGCCCGTCATGGCGCCATGGCGCTCAGGGCTGACCCAGAGCATACCTTCCGACCAATGAGCCAGCTCACGCAGCTCTCGCACCTTCGGATGATCGGCATCCGTGTCATCTGGCAGGGGCAGCCCGGACGGATTAAAGGTGCGCACTTCGCAACCATACCAGCGCAGCAACCGGCTCGCCTCCTCCGACAGCAACCGGGAATAGGAGCGCTCTCGAAGCGAACCGTAAAGCACCAGTATCCGTGGTGCATGACGAGGCCCGCCAGGCCCTGCAAGCGCCTCCACATCGACCGGTTGCAGTTGCGCCGGGTCGATATGCAGCAGGCCGTCAACAACCGGACCTTCACTCATTGCATAAATCTCCATCTGAAGGGGTACATGCGCCGCCAGCCGAATAACCCGGTGGTTCACAAACCTCAGGATGTCCTGCACAGCAGTCGCGCACCAGAAACTCGACCACCTCGTTCATATGCTGGATGTTGGCGCGGTAGATAATGGACCGGCTGTGCCGCTCAGAAACAACCCAGCCCGCCCGGGCCAACGTGGCAAGGTGTGCGGACATGGTGTTGTGAGGCACCCCCAACTGACGAGCGATCTCACCGGCGGCCAGTCCCTCGGGTTCGTGGCGGACCAGCAGCCGATACGCCGCCAGACGGGTTTCCTGGGAAAGGGCGGCAAAGCTGGGTATAGCGTCTTTAATTTCCATATGTCTAAACATATCGACACTTAAGCAAAAGGTCAACCTCTTTACCGGATTGATTCTATCGCTGGAATGGAAAAGCCAGACGTAAAAACCGGCTGACCTCTCGGTCAGCCGGTGGATCGGCGCGTTTTTCTGGAAACGGCTCAGTTCGGGTAGTGAAGTACCGCCACGTAGCGCATTTTTTCCGGCTTGCCACTGACCATGCCGGGCAGAAAGCGGGAGGCTTCAAGGGCTTTTTCCACCGCCCGTGCATCGCGCCGATGCTCGCTGTGACTCTCCAGGCTACGCGCTGAAATCACTCGCCCGCTGTCGTTCACCCAGGCCAATACCCGGGTCAACTCGCCCTCATCGCTGAAGAACGGCTGCCCCTGACTCCAATCGTTTTTGCGGTACAGGGAGTACCAATTGCGGTCATCCAGCCGCTCCTGGGGAGCGCTGTACTGATACCCGAAGTCGCCCTGCATGTGGCCAAGGTTGGGCAGCAACATGACCGGAGGCTGACCGTCCAGGTCGGCATAGACCACCCGGAAGACCATTCGCACCGGCACTGGCTCACCATCGACGGTAGCGGCGGAAAAGCGCCGGGTCGCCATGGCCTCTTCCACCTGATCCCGCAGCTCGGTGAAACCGTCACGCTCATAACAGGAGACATTGCGGGTCAGACCATCGGTACCGACATCCGACTGACAGTAAACGGAGGCCACCGGGGTATCGGCGGTCAAGGATGGAGGCGCCACTGCGGCCTCCAGATAGCGGAGTGTATCTTCACCAAAGCCCGCAGGCTGATATTGTTCGGCCGCGACACTGCCCACTGAACCCAGGCCCAGCGCGACCAGGGCGCTGACTACGACTTTTTTCATGCTCTTATTCCTCTTTCATTGGCACTGAGGGGGTTTGTTGGATGACGGACGGCGCAAATCCGGCTATAAAACCTCTATCCCATGCCCAAAGAGTAGCATTGCGCTTAACAGAGTTATGTTAATTTATTATGACAGTTTCCGCTTTTAGCAAAAAAAAGCCGCTCAAAAGAGCGGCTCAAGCAGCAGAAAAGCATCCGGGATACCGTCAGAAGCGGTACTGGACACTCAGACTGAGATCCTGGCCCCGCTCCTGGTTGTAGATCTCCACATCCCGCGTACTGCCATCGGAAGCGGTATTGGTCCGCTCGATCACCAGGTTCTCGTCCAGCAGGTTCTTCACTTTCAGCTTCACAGTGAAGTTGTCACTGGGATAGAAAGAGTAGGTGAAATCCAGTGAGTGGAACGGTTGCTCAAAGCTGTCCGGTGCCCCATTGCGACCCGCGAAGAACAGGCGCTCGCTGAAGGAGTTGTAGGACAGTGTGGCCGAGTGCATGCCATCGGGTGAGTCAAAGCCCAGAATCAGGTTGCTGACCACATCGGAGGCGCCCTGAAGCGGGCGAATCGGGTTGGTGGGTGCATCGGCATTGTTGCCGGCCACCAGCTCCTGATCCATGAAGGTGAAGTTACCCTGCACAAAGAAGGGGTCCAGCACCGCCGCCATATCGCCCAGGCTCTTCAGGAACTCGACTTCCAGCCCGTACAGCTCCGCGCTGTCGCCGTTGTGGATCTCGGCCCGGATATTGTCATCGGTGGCGGCCCCTTCAAACTGCTCAATCGGGTTCACAATGTCCTTGTAGAACATCGACAGGGTGAAGTTGTCACCGCCCGAGAAGAACCACTCGGCACGCAGGTCGAAGTTATCGATCTGGGAAGGCACCACATCCGGATTGCCGTTCACCACAATGTCGGTAATCGGATCAAAGTAGCTGGAACCGGAGATTTCCCGCAGATCCGGACGGACGGTGGTTTCACCGAAGCTGGCCCGCAGCTGGAAATCTTCCGCCCAGAAGTCCTGGACCATCCAGGTCAGTGCCACCGAGTTGTACACATCGTCCTCGGTGTAAGTCACTTCCTGGAAGTAGTCGGCCACGACCTGCGGGTCGGGGTCTTCCATGCCCGGGAACTGACTGCCGTCATAGTTGACCGGGTTCCACGGCAGGTTCACCTGCTGATAGTCTTCCCAGCGGCTGCCGATGACAAGGCGCCAGGTGTAATCCCAGGTCATATCCAACTGACCAAACGCGGCATTCACCTTGTTCGCGGCGATATAGCTGTTGGCGTTGCCGGAGTTGTTGGTGATCTGGAAGCCATTGGCCGGATCGAGCAGATTGTCATCCGCCAGGATACTGCTCAGATCCTGAGTGAACAGTGGATCGCTGTTTCCGAGCGTGGTGCTGCCCAGGTAGAACTCATACTGCTCGTAGGTGCGGGACTTCTGCCAGTAATCCATCCCCCCGGACAGGGCAACCTCCCAGTTACCCAGAGTGGCCGGCATGGTCAGGGTGAAGCCATTGCTGTCAACGTAATCGCGCAGATCCGAGTAGCGATAACTCGCAGCCGTATTGTTGGCACCACTGAACGCTGACGATTGAACCTCACCGGTCTGCGGGTCGGTTACCGTCAAACTCAGCGCATTGACTTCGTTCGGCAGATCGGTAGACGCCTCACTGTCCGAAATGTACCAGTCGAAGCTCAGGCCGCGCAGGAAGTCCAGGCTGTCGCTGAGGCCAAGGGCATCCAGCGTATCCCAACCCAGCTCGTGCTCGCCGTGAACCTGGTGCACTTCCAGTTCACGCTGCTCGTAGCGCAGCTCGGTATTGCGGAAACCCTGTCCATCGGACAGCAGACGGTTGGCGTTGAAGTAATCCCGCACCGACACTTCGTCATCGGTATTGCGCAACCAGATACTGGTGGTTTCAATGGAGTTTTCCGCGTTCAGCCGAAGCCCAAAGCTCAGGTTGCCGGAAATATCCACCGAGTGGACGGTTTCATCCTCGGTGACCACCTGGTTCTCAGGGTCCTGAAAGCGGCGCTGAACCACTTCGCGGTTACGCCAGCCGCTGTCATAGGCTGCACCAGCCAGGAAGCCGAACTCCATGTCATTAGGTAGGTAATAATTGTTACCCAGATTGATCTCTGCTTCTATATCCGGCTCACCGGAGGTTTCCCGAGGGCTGATGTCCCGATTGAGACCGGCGGCCAATTGACGGTTGATCGCCGCGGCGTCCTCAATGGAATCCAACTGGGCAACCGTGTTGATATTGTTGATGGATACATCACCGCGGTACTGATCCAGAGCCGCGCTCAACTGAGGTGACAGCGCCCGGGAACCATCATCTGAGCCCCAGCGGTCATCTTCGCCACCGGTGTAGGTCAGAAAATCCGAGGAGGCGGTGTTGGTACCGGTGCCCAGCTCAATGTTGAACAGAATATCGTCCGGAATACTGGTGGTGCGGATATCGACACTACCACCACCGAAGGCGGCGGGCTTGTCCGCTGACGGCACTTTCTGAATCGCCAGAGAATCCACAATGGAGGTCGGAATAATGTCCAACGGCAGCACGTTGCGTGACAGGTCCGGTGACGGCACCATGGCGCCGTTGAGCGTGGTGTTGGAGTAGCGCTCACCCAGCCCGCGCACAAAGACAAACTTGCCATCTACCAGGGTGACACCCGGAACGCGTGTCAACGCCAGCGCGACGGTGGAGTCGCCAATCCGGCTGATCTGATCCGCGCCAAGCAGGTCAGTCGCCACCGCCGCTTCCTGGCGCTCCACGGCCAGACTTTCCGCGCCGCTCATCAGGCGGCCGCCGGTCACCAGCAACTCTTCCATTACCGGCGGTGCCATCACCGGCGGCTGGGTCGGTGCACTGTCATCGTCCTGGGCCACAGCCGAGGCACTGATCAACGCGCTGAGCAGACTGACGCTGAAGCCGGCACGAACGAGGTGAGTTGAAAATTGTTTGCTGTTCATCTGAACTGCCCTATCTAGTGAAGCTGTAGAGAGCCGCCTAGTAGAAAGGGCGCCGTAAGGCGCCCTTTCGTTACGGCAATCGTGTGTTGACTCGTTGCAGTCGGGGCTTATTCAGCCGCTTCGAACCACAGCGGCTGGGCACGATTGTCCGGGTGCAGGCCGTAAGTCCATCCAGCGGTCCAGTCGTTGTCAGCAGTCACGCCACCGACAAAGTCTGCATCTACCGGAGTCACCTGAGTGGCGTTACCGTTGACCACCATGTCGCCCAGCGGCAGGGAATAGAAACCATCCAGGATGGCCAGGTTGACATCGACGTCGTCAGCGGTCGGATCTTCACCGTCAGCCGCAGTCTGCATAACGTCGTTGCTGGCTTCCAGGAACTCGCGAGTGGTAGTGCCGTCCGGCAGCGGACCGCCGTTGGTCAGGGTGGCACAGGCGATGATCGACTCCTCAATCACCAGGTCACCGTCCTGGGCCGCTTGCAGGCCTTCAGCTGATTCGATGCGAACACAGTAGTTATCGTCCGCCTGGTCACCCATGTAAGCGGTGGTCAGGATGGAGTTGCGGATGGTCGGGAAGTGCGCTTCCCGGATACGCCAGCCGTGGCCATCGGCGTGAGTACCCGCCGCGTTCGGAGAGACGATACAGGTCAGGTTATTGATGGTAGCGCGAGAGTTCAGGCCGCGAGCCACGAAATCGTCGATGGTGGCCTGGTCCTGGCTGCTGTAGCTGCCGATGCCGTCGGACTCGATGCAGTGGTCACCATCGGTCTCGCCCTGAATCACCAGTGCGTTATTGATGGTACCGACATAGGATTCGTCGATATCAATGGAATCATCGCGAACATACAGACCCACATAGTTGTTGATATCAACGGCACCACCGAAGAATTCGATACCGTCGTCGTAGGTTGAGTAAACCTGCAGGAAGTTGACTTCGGTGCCCGAGCCTACAGCGTTGAAAGAAATACCGTTCAGGTCGTTACCCGGAGCCACCTGGGCACCAGTGTGCTTGACCATGAAGTACTCCAGAGAGCCGGAATTGTCTTCGTTGTTGTCACCACCGTAGTAAGTCTGACCAGCGCCGGCCTTACCTTCAGCGGCGATATGGCAGTCTGAAGTGGCCAGGTCGCCATCCATCATGGTGCCGGTGTAGGCACACTTGTTGGTGATACCGAAACCATTGATGATCATGCCGCCCCACTGCTGGACGTCTTCAGCGCCTACAGTACCTTCGATGTCGGAGGTAGAGGTCACGACAACCGGCTCGTCCACAGTACCTTCGGCGAAAATCTGGGAGCCGCGATTGATCACAAAGTAATCGTCGTTGGAGCGGAAAGCCAGGATGGCGCCCGCTTCCAGACGCAATACGGAACCGTCACCACCCTGGGTGATGCCCGCCGCTTCCATGTCAGCGTCGTTGTCGAAGCCCTGACCGATCATCAGGCTGTCATTGAAGATGTGGGCACCGTCATTGGACAGATCACCAAAAACCAGCTCTTCAGACGCTGTGTAGGGCTTGCTCAGGCTGACAAAATCGGTGCCGTATACGCAGTTGGGGGCATCGTAGGAACCCTGGAAGGTCTCTCCGTCCTGCTCATAAGAGGCGCAGGGATTTTCTTCGGCCGGAGGATTGTTACCACCGCTGGTATTGTTGTTGCTGTTGTCGCCCACTGAATTGTCAGTGGTGGACTGGTTGCGGGCATCGATTTCGATATCGCCGCCGCCGCAGGCCGCCAGTACTGCAGTCAAAGCGGTTACGCTAACAAGGGTCGTGATTTTCATAGGTTGAGCACTCCTGATGGATCGCTTTTTTTGAAAATGGGGACTACCGGCCGCGGCCCATAGCCCATGTCTGCGCGGGAGAAGGAATCGAGATTGGCCTCAAATCCCCCTTTCCATGTGGCGCCTATGTTCAACAACTTTTATGAACCTTGGGCGACAGTTTTGTGAAGGTTTTGTGACGGATGATCCAGTTGGGGGCCCGACGGAATTCTTGACAGCCACCCCGGCCCTGCCTAGGATGCCTTTCCTTTATCAGCAACAGAGCCCAAGCCCCATGCTGCCTTTCCACCAGGTTGTCGCGGACGATTTCGAAGCGGTTAACCAGCGCATCATCGAGCAGCTCCACTCCGATGTAGAGCTGGTCGAGAATATTGGTCACTACCTTATTGAAGCCGGGGGCAAGCGGTTGCGCCCGCTGATGGTGCTGCTCACCTGCCGGGCACTGGACTATAGAGGACGGGACAACCTGGACCTGGCGGCGATCATCGAGTTTATCCACACCGCCACCCTGCTCCACGACGATGTGGTCGACACCTCGGAGCGCCGGCGGGGGCGCATTACCGCCAACGCCCAGTGGGGTAACGCCCCGGCGGTACTGGTGGGAGATTTCCTGTATTCCCGGGCGTTTCAGATGATGGTGGCCATTGGTAGCATGGACATCATGTCGGTGCTGTCCGAGACCACCAACCGCATCGCCGAGGGAGAGGTCCAGCAACTGGTCAACGCCAAGGATCCTGCCGTCACGGAAAGCAACTACTTCTCGGTGATCGACAAGAAGACCGCCATATTGTTTGCGTCCGCCTGCGAGGTGGCGGCCGCACTCTGTGAGGCTGCCCCCCACCAACGACAGGCATTGCGGGCCTATGGCCACCACGTCGGCATGGCGTTTCAACTGGTGGACGATGCCCTCGACTATCAGGGCGATGCCGAGGCGCTGGGCAAGAATGTCGGTGACGATCTGGCGGAGGGCAAGCCCACCCTGCCCCTGATTTACGCCATGCAGGCAGGGACCCCGGCCCAAAGGGCACTGGTGGCGAGCGCTATCCGCGCGGGAGATGCGGCCAAGCTGCCCGAAATCCTGAGTATCGTCGACGAAACTGGTGCCATGGAGTACACTTTGGAGCGCGCCCGCGCCCAGGTGGCCAGTGCAAAATCGCAGCTGGCGGCCCTTCCGGACAACGTCTTTACCCGGGCCATGGCCGAGGTGGCCGAGTTCGCCCTGGCCAGGACTCACTAGACAAGCTCCCCACAGTCGGTAGAATGGCGACCTTTGCCGCCCTGAATCCATCGAGACCGGTGTTTTCGGGGCCGATATAGACTGTAACAGAGCTCCGATTATGAACGCCTTTGCCCAAAAGAACGCCTACAGCCGTGACGAACTGCTCGAGTGTGGCCACGGCCGCCTGTTTGGCCCCGGCAACGCCCAGTTGCCTGTGCCCAATATGCTGATGCTCGACCGGATAGCCCATATCAGCGAAACTGGCGGGGAATTCAACAAAGGCGAAATCATCGCTGAACTCGACATCTCTCCCGATCTGTGGTTCTTCGAGTGCCACTTCCCCGGTGACCCGGTGATGCCCGGATGCCTGGGCCTGGACGCTATGTGGCAACTGGTGGGCTTCTTCCTCGGCTGGAAAGGGAACCCGGGTAAAGGGCGCGCCCTGGGTTGTGGTGAAGTGAAATTCACCGGGCAGATTCTGCCCACCGCCAAAAAGATCACTTATCACATCAACCTTAAGCGGGTCATTGAGCGCAAACTGATCATGGGTATTGCCGATGGCCGGGTGTCCGTCGATGGCAAAGACATCTACTTTGCCAAGGATTTGCGCGTCGGTCTGTTTCAGAACACCGATTCCTTCTAAATCGTGCAGCCGGGCCAGCCCGTGGCGCTGAACTCAGCCTCTGTCGAGCGGTCCAATCGCCGCCCCGACAGAGCGGTTTGTATGGCATAATGGCGCCCACTGCTTCCGCTACAAACAGAGATAAGAGGTAGCCTATGAAACGCGTTGTAGTTACCGGCATGGGCATTGTGTCCTGCTTAGGTAATGATATTGCCACCGTACTCGAGGCATTGCGCGCAGGCCGTTCCGGTATCAAATTTCAGGACAGCTACGCCGAGATGGGTTTCCGCAGCCAGGTGGCGGGCTCCATCGACATTGACCTGAAAGAGCGCATTGATCGCAAGGTGCTTCGCTTTATGGGCGATGCGGCCGCCTTTGCCTATATTTCCATGGACCAGGCCATTGCAGACGCCGGTCTCGATGAGTCACTGGTGTCGAACGAACGCACCGGCATCATCATGGGCTCTGGCGGCGCCTCCTCCAAGAACCTGGTGGAAGCGGCAGACGTTCTGCGGGAAAAAGGCCTGAAGCGGGTTGGCCCCTACCGGGTCACCCAGACCATGGGCAGTACCACCTCCGCCTGCCTGGCCACTCCTTTCAAAATCAAGGGGTTGAACTACTCCATTTCCTCCGCCTGTGCCACCAGTGCCCACTGCATTGGCAGTGCCATGGAGCAAATCCAGTTGGGTAAGCAGGACATCGTTTTTGCCGGCGGTGGCGAGGAAGAACACTGGACGCTGACCAGTCTGTTCGACGCCATGGGAGCCCTGTCCACCAAATACAACGATACGCCGGAGCAGGCTTCTCGCGCTTATGATGCCGAGCGTGACGGCTTTGTCATCGCTGGTGGAGGCGGTTGCCTGGTGCTGGAGGAGTACGAACACGCCAAGGCTCGAGGCGCTAAAATCTACGCCGAACTGGTTGGCTACGGCGCCAACTCCGATGGCTATGACATGGTGGCCCCCTCCGGTGAAGGCGCCATCCGCTGCATGCGACAGGCACTGGCCACAACCGATGGTGATATTGATTACATCAACTCCCACGGCACCAGCACGCCGGTGGGCGACCTGGCCGAACTGAAGGCCATTCGCGCCACCTTTACCGACAAGGTGCCGACCATCAGCTCCACCAAATCCCTCACCGGGCACTCTCTGGGCGCCACCGGCGTGCAGGAGGCCATCTACAGCCTCCTGATGATGAAACACGACTTCATCTGTGCCTCGGCCAACATTACTCAACTGGACCCCGAAGCCGAGGGACTGCCCATTGCAACCGAACGTCAGGATGGGGTGACCCTGGAGCGGGTCATGTCCAACAGCTTCGGGTTTGGCGGGACCAATGCCTGCCTGGTCTTCCAGCGCATGGCAGACTGATCTGCCAGAGCCTGTTCAGATGGACACAAAAAACGCGGCCAAGGCCGCGTTCTTTGTGTCTGGGCTTCTGCCCCCTCCTGCGGATCAACCCCGGCGCTGATGAAGCCACTGTTTGATCATGGGCACCAGGTAGGGCTCCCAGGCTCGCGCCTGCACGCCAAAGCCATCTCGCAGCCGACGCCCCCCCAACACCGCACTGATCGGCTCATCCGGCGGCAATGACTCCAGCTTTGTCAGCTCAACGCCCTCCGGCAGGCTATCAAGCTGACGGAGTACACCGATCACCTTTTCCGCAAAATCCGCTTCACTGCAGGGTTCACGACTGGCGTAATGCATGACTCCCCAATTCTCGGCACCACAATCAATCTGCTTGACCACGCCCACAATGACCCTCGCCGCATCGGATAACGCCGTGGGTGAGCCTTTAAGCCGAGTATGGACCGGTACAGCCCCCTGACCGCTGAAAATCGCACCAAGAAGTCGGGTCAGGCGGTTATCACCATAACTGCCTATCATCCAGCTCAAACGCAGAATCAGCCGCTTTGACAGCGCCTCGTTGACCGCCTGCTCTGCGGCCAGCCAGGCGCGCCCGGCCTCACTTTGCGGCATGGGTTCGTCTTTCTCGGCGTGACTGCTTTTATTGTCCCCGCCAAAGACCTGATAACTGGAAAGCTGGATCATCGGAAGGCGCTGTTCCTCACAGACTTGCGCCAGAATAGCGGCCGCCCGGGGAATCAGTGAGCAGTGGGCACTATCGGGCCGATCGGCCCAACCAAGGGTGTTGATGACCAGTTTGGGACGCTGATGCTCGATCCAGGCACGAACCTCCCCGATATCGGTCCAGTTCAGACGGGCCGACTCAGGCATGATCAGCGCAAAGGGTTCGCGCTCAAGCTCATGCTCAAGCGCTTTTCCCAGGGCGTGGGAGGCGTCAGTCAACAGCAGTTTCAAACGCGGCAACTCACCTTGACACGGGTCTAGAACGGAATGTCGTCATCAAAGCTGTCAAAGCCGCCTGCCGGCTGCTGAGGCTGGCCGCCGCCACGAGGCGCGTTCTGCTGCCCCCCCTGAGCGGGCGCGTTCTGAGCGCCACCACCGTAGCTGCCCCCACCTTGTGGCGCAGAGTAATCGTCCGACGGACCGGACTGATTGCCATAACCGCCACCGCCGCCGTAATTGCTGTTATCGCCGCCACGGCCGTCAAGCATCTGCATCTCGTTGGCGACGATTTCAGTGGTGTAGCGGTCCTGACCATCCTGCCCCTGCCACTTGCGGGTACGCAAGGAGCCTTCGACATAGACCTTGCTGCCCTTTTTCAGATACTCGCCCGCAATCTCGGCCAGGCGGTTGAAAAAGACCACACGGTGCCACTCGGTACGCTCCTGAGGCTGGCCGGTCTGCTTGTCCTTCCACTGTTCACTGGTGGCCAGATTGACGTTGGTCACTGCCCCACCAGAAGGCATGTAGCGGGTTTCCGGATCGGCGCCCAGATTCCCGATCAGAATGACTTTATTGATTCCCCGAGCCATGATTTTCTCCTGTTCAAAAAACTGTCTTAAATGGCCGTCAGGATACACCAGCGGCCCGTGGCTGTCAGTCGGTGAATGGGTTCACCGGGCCAACACACACTGTTCGGCAATGGTGGACAGCCGCTTGCGGTCCACCATCCGGGGGTCCACCTTGAGGTAAGCGGTCCCCTCACTCTCCACGACCACCACTTCAGCCACGCCGGGCACGGCGTATAACTCCTCACTGAACCGGTCGCTGACCTTGCCCTTGAGCGGAATCAGAACGCTGGCCAGGTAACGGGGCGGGCGCATGCCCACTGCGGCCAGCCACCAGAGCAACACCAGCCCTACCGCCACGGCCGATACCGCCGGCAGCCCGCCCACCTGAAACACCCAGCCGCCCAAGGCGCCGCCGGCAAAGGCGCCGAAGAACTGGCAACTGGCGTAAATGCTGGTGGCAGTGCCCTTACCCCCCGCTGGCGCGATCTTGCTCACCAGCGAGGGAAGGCTGGCTTCCAACAGGTTGAAGGCCATGAAAAACACAAACAGTATCGCCAGCACTGCGGGCATGGAGCTCGCCCAAGGCTGCGCCGCCAGCGCGATACCCAGCAAGGCAATTGCCCCCAGGAACACCGGCTTCATCTGCCGTCGCTTCTCGGCGATGATGATGAATGGCAGCATGGCCGCAAACGCACCGGCCAGCAGCGGCAGGTAGACATACCAGTGGTCCCCCCGGGCAATACCGAGGTCGGCCTCCAGGCGCTGGGGCATGACCAGAAACAGGGCCATCAGCACAAAATGCAGCACAAAGATGCCCAGATTCAGGCGCAGCAGCTCCCGGTTGGCCAGGACCTGTCGGACCAGCTCCGGCACGGCCCCCACCTCACGCCGCCTCCGAGGTGGACGCCGTACCGTTGGCACCAGTTGCCAGACGATCCAGAGCCCGATCAGTCCGAGGGCGGCCGTAAGCCAGAAAACGGCGGCCAGACCGCCCCAGTTGGCCAACAGGGGACCGATCACCAGCGCCAGCGAGAAGGAGAGACCGATCGCACCACCAATGGTTGCCATGGCCTTGGTGCGGTTTTCTTCGGCGGTCAGGTCCGCCAGTAGCGCCATCACCGCTCCAGCGATGGCGCCGCCGCCCTGGAGGAGGCGCCCGAGCACGAGTTCATAGACCGAGTCGGCCTGCGCGGCCACCACGCTACCGAGAGTGAATACCAACAAGCCGACGGTGATGACGGGCTTTCGGCCGATGCGATCAGAGAGGATGCCAAAGGGTATCTGCAGTAGAGCCTGACTGAAACCGTAGGCGCCCAAGGCCAGACCAAGCAGCAGTGGCGTGGCGTGGCGGTAGTCGTCGCCATAGAGGGTCAGCACCGGCAGGACCATGAACAGCCCGAGCATGCGGAAGGCGTACAGCAGTGCCAGGGAGACCACCGTGCGGCGCTCGAAAGGGGCCTGAACAATCGGCAAGGACAGCTCCTGATTCACATGGGTAAATGGGAGCCGGATTCTAACACACTGCACGCCCAATCCATTTGCTCCCGGTCTTCACTCAACCACTGATATTGTCCCAATCCAAAGACCTACAATCCTTTACAACCCGGGTGACCGCCCCTCGGTGGGAATGCGTATAATGGGGGATTTGGTCGTTTCGGGAGACATGATGGATACCATTCTGGTTCGGGGGGCGCGCACCCATAACCTCAAGAATATCGACCTCGACATACCGCGGGACAAACTCGTCGTGATTACCGGCCTGTCCGGCTCGGGTAAGTCCTCACTCGCCTTCGACACCCTCTACGCCGAGGGCCAGCGGCGCTACGTCGAATCCCTGTCCACCTACGCCCGGCAATTTCTCTCCATGATGGAAAAGCCCGACGTCGACCACGTGGAAGGGCTGAGCCCGGCCATCTCCATCGAACAGAAATCCACCTCCCACAATCCGCGCTCCACCGTGGGCACCATCACCGAAATTTACGACTACCTGCGCCTGCTGTTTGCCCGCGTGGGCGAGCCGCGATGCCCGGTCCACGGTGAACCGCTGTCGGCCCAGACAGTCAGCGAAATGGTCGATACGGTACTCGCCCTGCCCGAGGGGACCAAGCTCATGCTTCTGGCCCCGGTTATCCGGGACCGCAAAGGTGAGCACCTACATATCTTCGAGCAGCTGAAGCGGGAGGGTTTTATTCGTGCCCGGGTGGACGGCATTCTGGTGGATCTGGATGATCTGCCCAAGCTGGACAAGAAGAAAAAGCACACCATCGAAGTGGTGGTAGACCGGTTCAAAGTCCGGCCCGATCTGCAGACCCGGCTTGCCGAGTCCTTTGAAACCGCCTTGAACCTGACCGAAGGGTTGGCCGGCATCAGCTTTATGGACGGCGAGCAGAGCGACCAATTGTTCTCCGCCAAACACGCCTGTCCGGTATGCGATTACAGCCTGAGTGAGCTGGAGCCTCGCCTGTTCTCGTTCAACAATCCCGCCGGCGCCTGCCCGACCTGCGACGGCCTGGGTGTGAAGCAGTTCTTTGATGAATCCCGGGTGATCCAGAACCCCGAGGCGTCCCTGGCCGAAGGTGCCATTCGCGGCTGGGATCGGCGCAATATCTACTACTACCACATGCTGGACTCGCTGGCTGAGCACTACGGCTTCGATATCGATACCCCCTGGAAGAAGCTTAAAGCCAAAGACCGGCGGGTGGTGCTCTACGGCTCGGACGATGAGGAAATTGACTTCAGTTACATCAACGAGCGCGGCGACCTCTATCGGCGCAGACACCGGTTCGAAGGCGTCCTTCCCAATATGGAACGGCGCTATCGGGACACCGAATCCTCTTCGGTTCGCGAGGAACTGGCCAAGTACATGTCCACCCAATCCTGCCCCAGTTGCGGCGGCGCGCGTCTGCGAGAGGAGGCGCGCAATGTGTTCATCGACGAACACACCCTGCCCCAGATGACCGAACTGCCGGTGGGGGAAGCCTACGACTACTTCAGCGCCCTCAACTTTCACGGCAGCAAGGCGAGTATTGCCGAGAAAATACTCAAGGAGCTGCGCGACCGGTTCCGTTTTCTGGTGGATGTGGGTCTGAATTACCTGTCCCTGAACCGCAGCGCGGACAGCCTGTCCGGGGGCGAGGCGCAGCGAATCCGCCTGGCGAGTCAGATCGGTGCAGGCCTGGTGGGCGTCATGTACATTCTGGACGAGCCCTCGATCGGGCTGCACCAGCGCGATAATGAGCGCTTACTCCGCACGCTCACGCACCTGCGCAATATCGGCAATACGGTGATAGTGGTCGAACACGATGAAGATGCCATACGCCAGGCCGACCATGTGATCGATATCGGCCCGGGCGCCGGCGTCCATGGCGGCCAGGTGATCGCCCAGGGCGACGTCAACGCCATCATGGCCACCGACGGCTCGATTACCGGGGAATACCTCAGCGGCAAGCGGGAAATCGCCGTGCCGGCGGAACGTCGTCCTGTGGACCCTGACCGTATGTTCCGAATCACCGGCGCCCGGGGTAACAACCTGAAAAGTGTCACCCTGGAGCTCCCTGTGGGCCTGATGACCTGTGTAACCGGGGTATCGGGTTCCGGAAAGTCCACACTGATCAATGCCACCCTTCACCCACTGGCGGCGACGGAACTCAATGGCGCCACCACGCTCAAAGCGGCGCCCTATGAAACCGTTGAAGGCATGGATCACTTCGATAAATGCGTCGACATTGATCAGAGCCCGATCGGCCGCACGCCACGCTCCAACCCGGCAACCTATACCGGTATTTTTACTCCCATCAGAGAGCTGTTTGCCGGAACCCAGGAAGCCCGCTCACGCGGCTACAAACCCGGACGATTCAGCTTCAACGTCCGAGGCGGCCGCTGCGAAGCCTGCCAGGGAGACGGCGTCACCAAAGTGGAGATGCACTTTCTGCCGGACGTCTATGTGCCCTGCGACGTGTGCAAAGGCAAGCGCTATAACCGCGAGACACTGGAGGTGAAATACAAAGGCAAAAGCATTCACGAAGTGCTTGAACTGACGGTCGAAGAAGCCAGAACCTTCTTCGATCCGGTCCCGGCGATTGCCAATCGGCTGCAAACGCTCATGGACGTGGGACTTTCCTACATCCGGCTCGGCCAGGCGGCGACGACTTTGTCCGGCGGGGAAGCGCAGCGGGTCAAGCTCTCCCGCGAACTCTCAAAACGGGACACCGGCCAGACCCTCTACATTCTCGATGAACCGACTACCGGCCTGCACTTTTACGATATCGAGCAGCTTCTGGCAGTTCTGCACCGATTGCGGGATCACGGCAATACCGTGGTGGTGATTGAGCACAATCTCGACGTGATCAAAACCGCTGACTGGCTTATCGACCTGGGGCCGGAAGGAGGCTCGGGTGGAGGGGAGATTATCGCCACCGGTACGCCGGAAGCTGTTGCTGAGCAACCACAATCGCACACCGGTCGGTTTCTCAAACCAATGCTGAAGCTGGCGACAAAACGCAAGAAAAGTAAAAAGAAAGCCGAGAAAGCCTGAGTATAGGCATTTCCCGCAGATACAAAAAAGCCAGGCATCAGCCTGGCTTTTTTGTATCTGCTTCAATGACGTCCACAAAAGACACCATTAACGCGGAACCGATATTACTTACTCGGCGGAATCCGCTGCCGCTTCTACCGGCTCTTCACCCGCTTCAATCTGAGGGCGATCCACCAGCTCAACATAGGCCATGGGGGCCTTATCGCCGGCACGGAAGCCACACTTCATGATGCGGATATAGCCACCGGGGCGAGACTCATAACGAGGACCCAGCTCGGCAAACAGCTTGCCTACCGCTTCTTTATCACGCAGGCGACTGAACGCCAGGCGACGGTTGGCTACACTGTCCTTCTTGGCCAAAGTAATCAGCGGCTCGGCTACGCGACGCAGTTCTTTGGCCTTGGGCAAGGTGGTTTTAATCAGCTCGTGCTCAACCAGAGACGCGGTCATATTGCGAAACATGGCTTTGCGATGAGAGCTGTTACGATTCAGTTGACGGCCACTATGACGATGACGCATGACGCTAAACCCTTCACTAACGATCGCTTCACAGCGATCTCGTTAACCGCCGGTCAAACGACCGGCGACGAAACAATGTATTATCAGTCTTCGTTTTTCAAGCTGGCCGGCGGCCAGTTTTCCAAACGCATACCGAGTGACAAACCGCGCGAGGCGAGGACATCTTTGATCTCTGTCAGAGACTTCTTACCCAGGTTCGGTGTTTTCAACAGCTCAACTTCAGTGCGCTGAATCAAGTCACCGATGTAGTAAATATTCTCTGCTTTCAGGCAGTTCGCGGAGCGAACTGTCAACTCGAGATCATCCACCGGACGCAGAAGAACAGGATCAATCGCTTCCTCTTTCTCTTCCGGTGTAGATTGCTTCTCGGCCTCCAGGTCGACAAACACAGCCAATTGCTGCTGCAAGATGGTCGCCGCACGACGAATCGCTTCTTCGGGATCAATCGTACCATTGGTTTCCAGATCCAGAATCAGCTTATCCAGGTCCGTACGCTGCTCAACACGGGCACTCTCGACCGTGTACGCAAGCCGGCGAACCGGGCTGTAAGTCGCATCCAACTGCAAACGACCAATAGCGCGGCTTTCGTCCTCGTCATGACGACGGGCATCGGCCGGCTCATAACCGCGGCCACGGGCCACTGTCAGGCGCATATTGAGTTCGGTATCACCGGTGATATGGGCGATCACGTGATCGGGGTTTTTTACCTCGATATCGTGATCAACCTGAATATCCCCAGCGGTAACGACACCCGGGCCCTTCTTCTTGAGAGTCAGAACCGCGCGATCTTTACCGTGCATCACGACAGCGACGTTTTTCAGGTTGAGCAGGATTTCAATGACATCTTCCCGCACACCCTCAATCGCGCTGTACTCGTGCAGCACACCATCGATCTCGGCTTCAGTAATGGCACAGCCCGCCATGGAGGAGAGCAGAATACGCCGTAGGGCATTGCCCAGAGTATGACCAAAACCGCGCTCAAGCGGCTCCAACACCACGCGAGCGTGAGTTGGGCTGTTTTCGGTCACATCGATATGACGCGGAGTCAAAAATTCGTTTACTGCAGTCTGCATAGCCACACCTGTTAGCGGTTAGTCCCTTACTTGGAGTAAAGCTCGACAATAAGGTTCTCGTTGATTTCAGCGGGCAATTCACTGCGATCGGGAACTCGGGTGAAGACACCTTCTTTCTTGTCCGCGTTCACATCGATCCACTCAACATTGCTGCGCTGGCCGGCAAGGGTCAGGGCGTTCTGGATACGCAACTGATTCTTGGCCTTTTCGCGAACGGCAATCACGTCCCCTTCCTGCACCTGGTAGGAGGGAATGTTCAACGTTTTGCCGTTAACGCTGATCGCCTTGTGAGTGACCAGCTGACGCGCTTCTGCACGGGTAGAACCGAAGCCCATCCGGTACACAACGTTATCAAGGCGGCCTTCGAGCAGCTTCAACAGGTTTTCACCGGTGGCGCCCTTACGACGAGCAGCCTCTTTGTAGTAGCTGCGGAACTGCTTTTCCATCATGCCATAGGTACGACGTACCTTCTGCTTTTCACGCAGCTGTACACCATAGTCCGACAGACGACCACGACGCTGGCCATGCTGGCCAGGGACGCTTTCCAGTTTACACTTCGAATCCAGCGCGCGAGCACCACTCTTCAGAAAGAGGTCGGTGCCTTCACGACGGGACAGTTTACATGTAGGTCCAATATAACGAGCCATTATCTAGTTCCCCTTACACTCGACGTTTCTTGGGAGGACGGCAGCCGTTGTGCGGAATCGGCGTAACGTCGACAATGTTGGTGATCTTGTAACCAACATTATTAAGTGCACGGACCGCAGATTCGCGGCCAGGGCCAGGGCCCTTCACTTCTACGTCGAGGTTCTTAAGACCGTATTCTTTCGCTGCCTCACCGGCGCGCTCCGCAGCCACCTGGGCAGCAAACGGGGTGCTTTTGCGCGAACCGCGGAAACCAGAACCACCAGAGGTGGCCCAGCTCAGGGTATTACCCTGACGGTCGGTGATAGTGACAATGGTGTTATTGAAAGACGCGTGGATGTGGGCAACCCCATCGACCACCGTCTTTTTGACTTTCTTTTTCGTTGCGGTTTTATTACCTGGCTTCGCCATAGCAATCTCTTCCTAACCTGTAGTTACCGTATTTGAATGACTGGCGCAGATCGATTAACGTTTAATCGGCTTGCGCGGGCCCTTACGTGTGCGAGCGTTGGTCTTGGTGCGCTGACCATTGACCGGCAAGCTCCGACGGTGACGCAGACCGCGGTAGCAACCCAGGTCCATCAGACGCTTGATGTTCATCGACACAACACGGCGCAAGTCACCCTCTACGGTATGCTTGCCAAGCTCGTTACGGATCGCGTCGAGCTGTTCTTCGGAAAGACTACCCATTTTGGCGTCTTCGGCGATGCCAGTAGCGGCACAGATCTGTTGCGCAGTAGTACGGCCAATCCCATAGACGTAAGTCAGGGAGACAACCGCGTGCTTGTGATCTGGTATGTTTACACCAGCAATACGGGCCATTCAAATTACTCCAGTAACACTAAAATTGCAGCGTTGACGGCAACTTACGCCACCCAACACCCTAAAAGGCGCGCAAGGATAGCGGTAAAATCACCAAAAATCAATAGCCCGGGGATTTCTCCCCGGACGACAGTCAACGCCCCCTCATGTACGCCCCGCCCCTGGAGGGGGCTTGGCGTCCAATTCTTAACCCTGCCGCTGCTTGTGACGAGGCTCAGCGTGGCAAATTACTCGCAGAACGCCATTGCGCTTAACCATCTTGCAGTTGCGGCAGATCTTTTTAACAGAAGCACGAACTTTCATGATCCTACCCTAGTAATGGGGATTAGCGAGCGTTGCCGCTGCCATATCCCTTCAAGTTAGACTTCTTCATCAGTGACTCGTACTGATGAGACATCAAGTGCGCCTGAACCTGGGACATAAAGTCCATGACCACCACTACCACGATCAGCAACGACGTCCCCCCCAAATAGAAGGGAACATTTGCCGCCACCACCAGGAACTGGGGCATCAGGCACACAGCCGACATATAAACAGCACCCACCACCGTCAAACGGGTCAGAACACTGTCGATATAGCGGGCCGATTGCTCACCCGGGCGGATCCCCGGGATATAGGCACCGGACTTCTTCAGGTTATCCGCCACCTCTTTCGGGTTGAACATCAACGCCGTGTAGAAGAAGCAGAAAAACGAGATCAGTGCCGCGAACAGCAGAATGTTCAGAGGCTGACCCGGACCAATAGCCAGAGCGAGATCCTGAAGGAAGTCGCTGGCAAAGCCGTCACCGCCCTCGCCAAACCACTGGGCAATGGACGCCGGGAACAGCAGGATGCTGCTGGCAAAGATCGCCGGAATCACGCCCGCCATGTTGATCTTGAGCGGCAGGTGACTGGTCTGAGCGGCGTAGGCATTTCGGCCTTGCTGACGCTTGGCGTAGTTTACCGTAATACGACGCTGTCCGCGTTCAACCCGGACCACACCCCAGATAACGGCCAGAGCGATTACCGCAATAACCAACAGCAGCAACAGATGAAGATCACCCTGACGGGCACTCTCAAACGCCTGCCCCACTGCACTTGGCAAACCAGCCACAATACCGGCAAAAATCAGCATTGAGATACCGTTGCCAATACCTTTCTCAGTAACCTGCTCACCCAGCCACATCATGAAGACCGCGCCGGTAACCAGAGAAGTGACCGCAATGAAGTGAAACGCAAAATCCGCTTCGCCACCATAGGCAAAACCGGAAAAACTCACTGACATCGCCATGGCCTGCACCGTCGCCAGCACTACTGTACCGTAGCGTGTGTACTGGTTGATTTTACGGCGGCCCGCGTCACCTTCTTTTTTAAGCTGTTCCAGCGAGGGGGTCACTGCGGTCATCAGCTGCATGATAATCGATGCAGAGATGTACGGCATAATGCCCAGCGCAAGGATACTCATGCGCTCCAGGGCACCCCCGGAGAACATGTTGAACATACCCAGAATGGTACCCTGATTCTGATTAAACAGGTTGGCAATCCGCTCGGGATCCAAACCGGGAACCGGAATATGAGTACCAATTCGGTAGACTACGATCGCCAGGAACAAAAAACGCAGGCGAGCCCAAAGCTCGCCCAAACCTTTCTGATTCCCCAACGAAGGATTACCGGGAGTTGCCATGTTGGCGCCCCTTACTCTTCGACTTTCCCGCCAGCCGCTTCAATCGCAGCCTTGGCACCTTTGGTGACCGCAATACCGCGTACGGTAACCGCTTTCTTCAGCTCGCCAGATGCGAAGATCTTGGCGCGCTTCATATTAGCACCAATGACATCGGCCTGCTTCAGAGTTTCGATATCGATGGTATCGCCCTCTACCTTGTTCAGCTCAGAGAGACGAACTTCGGCAGTGACACGACCAATACGAGAACTGAAACCAAACTTCGGCAGACGCTTCTGCAACGGCATCTGGCCGCCTTCGAAGCCCGGAGCAACACTACCACCGGAGCGGGACTTCAAACCTTTGTGACCGCGGCCTGCGGTCTTACCCAGGCCACTACCGATACCGCGACCCACGCGCTTTTTGCTATGGGTGCTACCGGGGGCGGGACTCAGCTCGTTAAGACGCATCTTATTCTCCCTCTACCTGTACCAGATAGTTTACAGAGTTAATCATCCCACGCACGGAGGGAGTGTCTTCCACCTCAACGGTGTGGCCGATACGGCGCAGACCCAAGCCGGCGACGCTAGCCTGATGCTTCTTCAGGCGACCCGCTGTACTCCGGATTTGAGTCACTTTGATCATTTTCTTAGCCATGGTCGTATTCCGCAATCAGTTAACTGGCAATGCCAATTAATTCAGGATCTCTTCGACACTTTTGCCACGCTTGGCTGCTACAGAGTCCGGAGACGCCATAGACTTCAGCGCATTAAAAGTGGCACGAACAACGTTTACCGGATTGGTAGAGCCGTAACACTTGGCCAGTACGTTCTGAACACCGGCAATTTCCAGTACAGAGCGCATGGCGCCGCCAGCAATAACACCCGTACCCTGTGAGGCGGGCTGCATGAACACCTTGGAGGCACCATGACGGCCTTTGGTCGGGTACTGCAGAGTGTCGCCGTTCAACTCAACGTCGATCATGTTGCGGCGAGCTGCTTCCATCGCTTTCTGGATTGCAACCGGCACTTCACGTGCCTTACCGCGGCCAAAGCCGACCTTACCGTTACCGTCACCAACGACAGTCAGTGCGGTGAAGGCAAAGATACGACCACCTTTAACAGTCTTGGCAACACGATTGACTTGAACCAGCTTTTCCTGGAAGCCTTCGTTGTTGCCTTCTTCTTTCTTCGCGTATGCCATATCTTAACCCTTAGAATTCCAGTCCAGCTTCACGCGCAGCGTCTGCCAGGGCTTTTACACGACCGTGGAACTTGAAACCACTACGGTCGAACGCCACCCGGGAGACACCGGCAGCTTTAGCGCGCTCTGCGATCAGAGCGCCGACAGCTTTCGCCGCCTCGCTGTTACCCGTTTTGCCCTGACGCAGGTCTTTATCCAACGTTGAGGCACTGGCCAATACGCGGCCGCCGTCTTCTGCAATGATCTGCGCGTAAATATGACGCGGCGTACGATGAACAGACAGACGGTTTACACTCAGTTCACGAATCTTGGCACGGGCACGACGCGCACGGCGAAGACGAGATTGCTTCTTATCGCTCATATCCTGGCCCTACTTCTTCTTGGCTTCTTTACGGCGAACCTGTTCGCTCGCATAGCGGATGCCTTTGCCCTTATAGGGCTCTGGCTCACGCAATGCGCGAATCTCGGATGCCACCTGACCGAGCAGCTGCTTGTCAGCGCTCTTCAGCACAATTTCTGTCTGGGCCGGACACTCTGCCGTTACACCTTCCGGTAAGGTGTAATCGATCGGCTGAGAATAACCGACAGACAGGTTTACAGTTTTACCCGACGCCTTGGCACGATAACCGACGCCGACCAGTTGCAGCTTCTCTTCGAAGCCCTGATCTACGCCTTTTACCATGCTGCCGACCAGAGCACGCATGGTGCCTGCCAGCGCGCGGGACTGCTTGGCCCCATCACGAGCGGTGAATTTGAGCAGGCTATCTTCCTGCTTGATTTCAACGCTGTCGTGAATTTCCAGAGCCAATGTACCTTTTCCGCCTTTGACGCTAAGGCTCTGACCCTGAAGGGTGACCTTAACAGCGGACGGTACTTCAACCGGACTATTTGCAACTCGTGACATGACGACTTCCCGTTAAAATACTGTGCAGAGGACTTCACCACCGACGCCAGCGGCGCGAGCGGCACGATCAGTCATTACACCTTTACTGGTAGAAACGATGGCAACGCCCAACCCACCACGCACGGACGGAATGGACGACTTACCAGCATAACTGCGCAAGCCGGGGCGACTGACCCGATCCAGCTCAGCAATAACCGGCTTACCTTCAAAATATTTCAGCTCAATGGTCAGCTCAGGCTTCGGGCCTTCACTCACTGAGAAACTATCAACGTAGCCTTCTTCTGCCAGAACTTTTGCCACAGAGGCCTTCAGTTTGGAAGAGGGCATGGTGACATTCGACTTTCCCACCTGCTGGGCGTTTCGAATGCGAGTCAGCATATCGGCCAACGGATCTTGCATGCTCATCTGATTCTGCTCCTAATGTTAAGCCCTGGGCTTACCAGCTGGACTTGACCAAACCGGGAACGTCGCCCCGCATGGCAGCTTCACGCAGCTTGTGACGACACAAGCCGAACTTGCGATACACACCGTGCGGACGGCCAGTTACGCGGCAGCGACGACGCCCGCGGCTGGGGCTCGCATCGCGAGGCAGTTGCTGCAGTTTGATCTGCGCTTCCCAGACTTGCTCTTCGGAAGAAGCAGGGCTGGCAATAATCGCTTTCAATTCCGCGCGCTTAGCGGCGTATTTGGCGACTGTGCGGGCACGCTTCACTTCACGTGCAACCATTGATTTCTTAGCCATGACGCTACCCTTAACCTTTGAACGGGAAGTTGAACGCTTTCAACAGCGCGCGACCTTCCTCGTCGTTCCGTGCTGTCGTTGTGATACAAATATCCAGACCCCGGAGCTTATCGACTTTATCGTAGTCAATTTCCGGGAAGATAATCTGCTCGCCTACGCCCATGGAGAAATTACCGCGGCCGTCAAATTGCTTCGGGCTGATACCACGGAAGTCACGAATGCGCGGAATGGCGATGCTGACCAGGCGATCCAGAAACTCATACATACGATCTTTACGCAGAGTTACTTTGCAGCCAATCGGCCAGCCATCACGGATTTTGAAACCCGCGATTGACTTGCGTGCCTTGGTAACGACGACCTTCTGGCCGGCAATTTTCTCCAAGTCACCGATCGCATTCTCAAGCACTTTCTTATCGCCCACAGCCTCACCGACACCCATATTGATGGTGATCTTGGTGATGCGTGGAACTTCCATCACGTTCGCGAGACCCAGCTCTTCTTTCAGCTTGGGCGCGAGCTCTTTGCTGTACAGTTCTTTTAGCCTAGCCATGTCTACTTACGCCTCTACGGCTTCGCCATTGGATTTGAAAACGCGGACCTTGTCGCCGTTTTCAAGGATCTTGAAGCCAACACGATCCGCCTTCTGAGTCGCCGGATTGTAAATGGCAACATTGGAGGCCTGGATCGAGGCTTCCTTCTCTACGATTCCGCCGGGCACGCCCATTTGCGGATTCGGTTTCTGGTGCTTCTTGATCATGTTAATACCAGACACGATCAGGCGGCCATCAGCCATTACGCGAGTTACTTTCCCGCGCTTACCCTTGTCGCGACCAGCGATAACAATCACTTCGTCATCACGTTTAATCTTTCGCATTTGTCTGCCCTCAGCTCTCTGCCCGTACCAAGTGCTTACAGCACTTCCGGTGCGAGAGAAATGATTTTCATGAACTTCTCGCCACGCAACTCGCGAGTCACCGGCCCAAAGATACGAGTACCCACCGGAGCATCCTGGTTGTTCAGCAGCACAGCAGCGTTGTCGTCGAACTTGATCAACGAACCATCCTGGCGGCGAACACCCTTTTTGGTGCGCACTACCACCGCTTTCATCACCTGGCCTTTCTTCACCTTACCGCGAGGAATCGCTTCCTTCACAGTAACTTTGATGATGTCACCCACAGCGGCATAGCGCCGATGGGAGCCGCCAAGAACCTTGATGCACTGAACCCGACGAGCGCCGCTATTATCAGCTACATCTAAGTAGGTTTCTGTTTGAATCATCGTCCGTCTCCGAAACTATTAAGTCGCCTGAATCACTTAGATTTCAGTAGCGCGCTCTTCAATGTTCACTAAAGCCCATGATTTGGTCTTTGACAGCGGACGAGATTCAGCGATAGTCACCGTATCACCGATCTTGCAGTCATTGTTTTCATCATGCGCTTTCAGCTTTGATGACTTGCTCACATACTTGCCGTAAAGCGGATGCTTTACGCGACGCTCGATCAGCACTGTGATGGTTTTATCCATCTTGTCGCTAACAACCTTGCCGGTCAGTGTACGAGCCAGATTATCTGCCTGAGTCATCGTTAATTACCTGCCTTCTGTTTAAGCACCGTTTTAATTCGAGCAATATCGCGGCGAGTTTGCTTGAGCAGGTGAGTCTGACCCAGCTGGCCAGTAGCAGCCTGCATACGCAGCTTGAACTGCTCCTTCAATTGAGTCAGCAGTTCGCCGTTCAGCTCTTCAACGGATTTTTCCCGGAGTTCTGAAGCTTTCATCACATCACCGAACGTTTTACGAAAGTTGTTGTAATAGGCAACTTGGCTGCGGCCAACGCAAAGGCCTCACGAGCCAGATCTTCACTGACGCCATCCATTTCATACAGGACTTTACCAGGACGGATCTGCGCGACCCAATATTCCACGTTACCCTTACCTTTACCCTGACGCACTTCCAGGGGCTTCTCGGTAATTGGTTTATCCGGAAACACACGAATCCAGATTTTACCGCCACGTTTAATGTGACGAGTCATCGCACGACGGGCCGCCTCAATTTGGCGAGCTGTAATGCGACCGCGACCAGTAGCTTTCAAGCCAAAATCACCAAAGCTTACTTTGGCGCCCCGATGGGCCAAGCCGCGGTTGCGGCCCTTCATTTGCTTGCGAAACTTCGTACGCTTTGGTTGCAGCATCTTGCGTACCCCTTACTTGGACTTAGAGCCTTTTTTCTTAGGTGCAGCTTCAGCTTCGTCGATATCGCCGATGACCTCACCCTTGAAAATCCAAACTTTCACACCGATGATGCCGTAGGTGGTTGACGCTTCGGCGGTTGCGTAGTCGATGTTTGCACGCAATGTGTGCAACGGTACGCGGCCTTCACGATACCACTCACTACGAGCGATCTCGGCACCCCCCAGGCGGCCTCCCACCTGGATCTTGATACCTTCCGCACCCTGACGCATGGCGTTTTGCACGGCACGCTTCATGGCACGGCGGAACATCACGCGGCGCTCCAACTGCTGAGCGACGTTCTGGGCAACCAGTGAAGCATCCAGATCAGGCTTACGGATCTCTTCAATGTTGATGTGCACTGGCACACCCATGCGCTCGCTCACTTCTGCACGCAGACGATCCACGTCTTCGCCTTTCTTACCGATCACAATGCCCGGACGGGCGGTGTGAATGGTAATACGTGCGGTATTGGCGGGACGCTCAATGTCCACGCGGCTTACAGACGCACTGGACAACTTGTCCTGAATGTAAGAACGCACTGCCAAATCATTGTTGAGTTTGTCTGCGTACTGATCGCTGCCGGCATACCACACTGAGGTATGCTTCTTGACGATACCCAGACGAATACCTGTCGGATTTACTTTCTGACCCATAACGCCTGCTCTCTTACTGGTCGGCTACTTTAACGGTGATATGACAAGTGCGCTTAAGAATGCGATCAGCACGACCTTTAGCGCGAGGCTTGATGCGTTTCATGCTCAAACCTTCATCCACAAAAATCGTGGACACTTTCAGTTCATCGACGTCGGCGCCTTCGTTGTGTTCGGCATTCGCAATTGCGGACTCGAGCACCTTCTTGATAATCGCGGCGCCTTTTTTAGGGCTGAATGCCAGAAGGTCCAACGCCTCCTCAACACCTTTTCCGCGAATCTGATCGGCTACCAAGCGCGCTTTTTGCGCCGACAGACGAGCACCGCTGAGTTTTGCTGCTACTTCCATCGTGTTACCTCGTAGGCACTATTAGCGCTTAGCGCTTTTTCGCTTTTTTGTCTGCAGCGTGACCGCGATAGGTGCGGGTAGCCGCAAACTCGCCAAGTTTGTGTCCAACCATCTCTTCATTCACCAGGACGGGCACGTGCTGACGACCATTGTGTACTGCCAGCGTCAGACCAACCATTTCTGGCATGATCATTGAGCGCCGCGACCAGGTTTTAATTGGACGACGATCATTTTTTTCGATCGCTGTTTCGACCTTCTTAATGAGGTGAAGATCGATAAAAGGACCTTTCTTCAGTGAACGTGGCACTGTTGCTTCCTCTTTTCCGCTGTTGATTTACCGTTAGCGCTTGGAGCGACTACGGACAATCATCTTGGTAGTGCGCTTGTTTTTGCGCGTCTTGTAACCCTTGGTCGGAACACCCCAAGGTGTTACCGGATGACGACCACCGGATGTACGACCTTCACCACCACCGTGCGGGTGATCCACCGGGTTCATGGCGACACCACGGACCGTAGGACGAACACCGCGCCAACGTTTGGCACCGGCTTTACCCAATGAACGCAAGCTGTACTCGCTATTGGACACTTCACCCAGGGTTGCACGGCAGTTCACCAATACACGACGGGTTTCACCACTACGCAGACGAAGCGTCGCGTAAGTACCATCGCGAGCCACCAACTGGCAAGAAGCACCAGCGGAGCGAGCCAGCTGAGCGCCCTTTTCAGGCTTCAGCTCAACACAGTGAACGGTGCTACCGACCGGGATGTTGCGCAACGGCAGGGCATTACCCACCTTGATTGCCGCCGCATCACCGGATTCGATTTTATCTCCCGCCTTCAAGCCCTTCGGGGCAATGATGTAGCGGCGCTCGCCGTCCGCGTAGCAAACCAGCGCAATGTAGGCAGTGCGGTTCGGATCATATTCCAGCCGCTCTACGGTGGCCGGAATGCCGTCTTTGTTACGACGAAAATCAATTACACGGTAGTGCTGCTTGTGGCCACCACCAACATGGCGGGTAGTAATACGACCACCGTTGTTACGGCCACCGCTCTTGGACTTTTTCTCCAGCAGCGGTGCGTAGGGAGCACCCTTGTGCAAATCCGGATTGACGACACTTACTACAAAGCGGCGACCGGGCGAGGTTGGTTTACGTTTTACAATAGGCATTGCAACAATCCTCTTACTCAGCTACCGCAAAGTCGATATCCTGACCTTGCTCAAGACGAACGTAGGCCTTCTTCCAGTCGCTGCGCTTACCGATACCAAAGCGCGTGCGGCGGGTCTTGCCCTTCACGTTAAGCACGCGAACACTTTCAACTTTGACATCAAACAGCGCCTGCACGGCCGCTTTGATTTCGAGCTTGCTGGCATCAGTGGCCACTTTGAAAACAACCTGGTTGCCGTTCTCACCCGCCATGGCGGACTTTTCGGACACTACCGGACCCAACAAGATTTTGTAGATGCGTTCTTGGTTCATCCCAGGATCTCCTCGAACTTTTTCAGAGCCGGAACGGTGACCACAACCTTTTCAAAGCCGATCAAGGCAACCGGATCAACACCCTGGACGTCGCGAACATCAACCTTATGCAGGTTGCGAGACGCCAAGTAAAGATTTTCGTTCACATCCTCAGTCACGATCAGCGCTTCTGACAGATCGTACTGAGCCAGCTTTTGTACCAGGCTTTTGGTCTTGGGCGCGTCGACGGAAAATTCTTCCACCACCACCAGACGCTCCTGGCGATTCAGCTCAGACAGAATGCAGCGCAGTGCCGCACGGTACATCTTTTTGTTGAGCTTCTGCTCGAAGTTGCGCGGCTTGGCAGCGAATGCCTTGCCACCAGAGCGCCAGATCGGGCTGCGGATGGTACCCGCACGCGCACGACCGGTGCCCTTCTGACGCCACGGCTTCTTGCCGCCGCCAGATACTTCAGAGCGAGTTTTCTGAGCCTTGGTACCCTGACGGCCGCCCGCCAGGTAGGCGACTACCGCCTGATGCACCAGGTCTTGATTAAATTCTTTGCCAAACGCCACCTCAGATACGTTGAGCGTATCTTTGGCACCATCGGGCTTTACAATATTCAATTCCATGGTCGTTTCCCCTCGGACAATTAACCGTTACTGCGCGCTTTAACTGCGGGACGAACAATGACGTCACCACCGGGAGCTCCCGGAATGGCGCCTTTGACCAACAGCAGATTACGCTCAGCGTCGACGCGGACCACTTCCAGATTCTGAACAGTTACCTGTTCGGAACCCATGTGACCTGACATCTTCTTGCCCTTAAAGACGCGACCCGGTGTCTGACACTGTCCGATGGAACCGGGGGCACGGTGAGAAAGGGAGTTACCGTGGGTAGCGTCCTGCGTGGCGAAATTCCAACGCTTGACGGTACCGGCAAAGCCCTTACCTTTGGAAGAACCGGTGACATCGATCTTCTGGCCAGCCTCAAAGGCGTCAACCGTAATCTCTGCACCAACTTCGAAGGATTCTTGAGTATCGTTACGCAATTCCCACAAACCACGACCAGCTTCGGCATTCGCCTTGGCGTAGTGGCCCGCTGCGGGCTTGGTAACACGTGAGGCGCGACGAGACCCTACGGTAACCTGCACTGCAGAGTATCCGTCGGTTTCTACATTCTTCACCTGGGTGACGCGATTGGGGGAGACCTCAATCACGGAAACAGGAATGGAAACACCATCATCGGTAAATATGCGAGTCATGCCGCTCTTGCGGCCGACAATACCAATCGTCATGTTGCTAACCTCTCAGTGTACGGGGCTTTTACCCGCTATGGCCGCCCATTTCAGAGCGTTACACAAACCCGGCCGAAACCGGGATTAACATTTACTTTGTATTAGTTAAGACTGATCTGAACCTCTACACCTGCAGCCAAATCCAGCTTCATCAGGGCATCAACGGTTTTTTCAGTGGGCTCAACAATGTCCAGCAAACGCTTGTGTGTACGAATCTCGTACTGATCACGCGCGTCCTTGTTGACGTGCGGGGAGATCAATACAGTGAAGCGCTCTTTGCGAGTCGGCAGCGGAATCGGGCCACGGACTTGTGCGCCTGTGCGCTTTGCGGTCTCAACAATTTCCTGGGTAGAGGCATCGATGAGCTTATGATCAAAGGCCTTCAGGCGAATCCGAATGCGTTGATTCTGCATGTGAACCAAACTCCAGTAATAAACTTTAAAGAACTATCCAAATTGGCGATGGCGTCCGAGCTGAGCTCGTTGATACCCTGCAAAATGGAGGCGCAATTCTAATGGCGAGGCCGGCCCCTGTCAAGGGATATGCCGGAATATTCCCGGAATCCCGGGTGATTCACCATTACTTTTTAAAATCAAGGACTTATCGCTATTAAACGCCCCGGCGAGACGCCCAAAAACACTCCAGGGACAAAAAAAGGCCCCCGCAGGGGCCTTCTCAGGGCCTGTGCCGCTGTTACTCGATGATCTTGGAGACCACGCCAGCGCCAACAGTACGGCCGCCTTCACGCACCGCAAAGCGCAGACCTTCTTCCATCGCCACCGGGTGAATCAGAGTCACGCTCATCTTCACGTTGTCCCCCGGCATGACCATCTCAACGCCTTCCGGCAACTCACAAGCACCGGTCACGTCCGTGGTACGGAAGTAGAACTGCGGACGATAGCCCTTGAAGAACGGAGTGTGACGGCCGCCTTCGTCTTTGGACAGCACGTACACTTCGCCTTCGAACTTGGCGTGCGGGGTCACTGAACCCGGCTTGGCCAGAACCTGACCACGCTCCACTTCGTCACGCTTGGTACCGCGCAGCAGAACACCCACGTTCTCACCAGCACGACCTTCGTCCAGCATCTTGCGGAACATCTCAACACCGGTACAGACGGTCTTGGTGGTGTCCTTCAGGCCAACGATTTCCAGTTCCTCGCCTACCTTCACGATGCCGCGCTCGACACGACCGGTTACTACGGTACCGCGACCAGAGATGGAGAATACGTCCTCTACCGGCATCAGGAACGGCTGATCGATGGCACGCTCGGGCTCCGGAATGTACTCGTCCAGGGTCTCTACCAGCTTCTTCACAGCGGTAGTACCCAGCTCGTGCTCGTCTTCACCGTTCAGCGCCATCAGGGCAGAGCCGGCGATGATCGGCGTGTCGTCGCCCGGGAAGTCGTAGTCGGACAGCAGCTCACGCAGCTCCATCTCGACCAGCTCCAGCATTTCGTTGTACTCGTCGGTGCCTACGCCGCCGCAGTCTTCTGCCAGCAGGTCAGCCTTGTTCAGGAATACCACAATATAGGGTACGCCTACCTGACGGGACAGCAGGATGTGCTCGCGGGTCTGGGGCATCGGACCGTCGGTCGCACCACACACCAGGATCGCGCCATCCATCTGCGCCGCACCGGTGATCATGTTCTTCACATAGTCGGCGTGACCCGGGCAGTCCACGTGCGCGTAGTGACGAATCGGTGAATCGTACTCTACGTGAGAGGTCGCAATGGTGATACCGCGCTCACGCTCTTCCGGCGCATTGTCAATACCGTCAAAGGCAACAGCAGAACCGCTGCCCCAGACTTCGTGACATACGCGGGTCAGAGCCGCGGTCAGCGTGGTTTTACCGTGGTCAACGTGACCAATGGTGCCCACGTTGACGTGGGGCTTACTGCGTTCAAACTTTTCTTTTGCCACTGTCTTCTTCCTCTAGAATGTCTGCAAATCAGAAATTAATCGTCTTTAGCCACTTTGCTTTTGGCAATCACTTCATCGGCTACGTTGCGGGGAGCTTCGGCATAACCCTTGAATTCCATCGCGTAGGTAGCGCGACCCTGGGTGGCCGAGCGCAGATCCGTCGCGTAACCAAACATCTCCGCGAGAGGCACCTCAGCATTAACGATCTTGCCGGATACACCTTCTTCCATGCCCTGAATCATGCCGCGACGACGGTTGAGGTCACCCACCACGTCACCCATGTTCTCTTCAGGCGTCACGACCTCCACTTTCATGATCGGCTCAAGCAGGACGGCTCCGCCCTGTTGCGCCAATTTCTTGGTGGCCATAGAGGCAGCAATTTTAAAGGCCATCTCGTTGGAGTCAACATCGTGGAACGAACCATCGTACAGAGTGGCTTTCAGGCCCAGCAGCGGATAGCCAGCGAGAACACCATTCTGCATCTGCTCGGAAATACCTTTTTGTACCGCCGGGATGTATTCCTTCGGAACGGCACCACCCACGATCTCGTTGGCGAACTCCAGGCCTTCGGCGTCTTCGTCCTGGCCCGGCTCGAAACGGATCCAGACGTGACCGTACTGACCGCGGCCACCAGACTGACGAACAAACTTGCCTTCGATCTCACAGGTGTTGCGAATCGCTTCACGATAAGCCACCTGGGGCTTACCGATATTTGCCTCAACCTTGAACTCACGACGCATGCGGTCAACGATGATGTCCAGGTGAAGCTCGCCCATGCCACCGATAATGGTCTGACCGCTTTCTTCGTCAGTTTTGACGCTGAATGACGGGTCTTCCTGAGCCAGTTTACCCAGAGCCACACCCATTTTTTCCTGATCCGCCTTGGTTTTCGGTTCAACCGCAACGTGAATCACAGGATCCGGGAATTCCATTCGCTCAAGCGTAATGATGTGGTTCGGGTCACACAGTGTGTCACCGGTGGTAACGTCTTTCAGGCCTACGGCCGCAGCGATATCGCCGGACAGTACTTCCTTGATCTCTTCGCGGTTGTTGGAGTGCATCTGCACCATACGACCAACACGTTCTTTTTTGCCTTTTACCGGGTTGAACACCGAATCACCGGAGTTCAATTTGCCGGAGTAAACCCGGAAGAACGTCAGCGTGCCCACAAAGGGGTCGGTGGCAATCTTGAAAGCCAATGCCGCAAACGGTGCGTCGTCGTCCGCCTCACGGGTTTCAACGGTGTCTTTCCCGTCATCCAGAACCCCTTCGATCGCGCGAACCTGGTTCGGGGCCGGAAGGTACTCAACAACAGCGTCAAGCACTGCCTGCACACCTTTGTTTTTAAAGGCTGAACCACCCAGAACCGGAACAATTTCATTGGCCAGGGTGCGGGCACGAATACCGGCCTTGATCTCGTCGTTGGTCAAAGACCCTTCTTCCAGGTATTTTTCCATCAACTCTTCGTTGGCTTCTGCGGCCGCTTCCATCATGAATTCGCGCATTTCTTCGCACGTTTCTTTCAGGTCATCCGGGATTTCCGCGTAATCAAACGTCATACCCAGATCGGCTTCATTCCACAGAATGGCCTTCATCTCGATCAGATCAACCACGCCCTTGAAGTCTTCTTCAGTACCGATAGTCATCTGCAAAGGCACGGCGTTGGCGCCCAGACGGGTTTTCAATTGATCAACCACACGCTTGAAGTTGGCACCGGTGCGGTCCATCTTGTTGACGAAGACCATACGGGGAACTTCGTACTTGTTGGCCTGACGCCATACGGTTTCGGTCTGCGGCTGCACACCGGAGGAGCCACACAGCACCACAACAGCACCATCCAGTACCCGCAGCGAACGCTCCACCTCGATGGTGAAGTCAACGTGCCCGGGGGTATCGATGATGTTGATACGGTGCTGATCAAACTGCTGACTCATGCCCTGCCAGAAGCAGGTGGTCGCTGCGGAGGTAATGGTAATACCGCGCTCTTGCTCCTGCTCCATCCAGTCCATGGTAGCCGCGCCATCATGAACCTCACCCACCTTGTGAGACAGGCCGGTATAGAACAGAACGCGCTCGGTAGTGGTGGTCTTACCGGCGTCTACGTGGGCAACGATACCAATATTGCGGTAGCGTGCGATAGGAGTTTTACGTGCCACGACAGTATCCCCAATTGCTAATTCATTAAAACGGGAAAAGGCAGCCACTTGGCTGCCCTCACCCTCTCTATCTATCGGCGTTTTTCAGGCGACGGCCTTAGAAGCGATAGTGCGAGAAGGCCTTGTTGGCCTCGGCCATACGGTGAACATCTTCACGCTTACGGACCGCTGCACCTTTGCCTTGGGAGGCATCGATCAACTCACCGGCCAGACGCTGGGGCATGGATTTCTCGCTGCGACCGCGAGAGAAGTCCACCAACCAACGCATTGCCAAGGCAATACGACGGCTCGGGCGGACCTCAACCGGCACCTGATAGGTGGCACCACCCACGCGGCGGGACTTAACTTCCACCAGCGGTGCGATGTTTTCCAGCGCTTCATCGAACACTTCGATGGGGTCACGATTCAGCTTGGACTCAACCGATTCCAGAGCACCGTACACAATACGCTCAGCCACGGACTTCTTGCCGCTGACCATCACGTGGTTCATAAATTTCGCCAGCGTCACATTGCCGTACTTGGGATCCGGCAGAACTTCGCGCTTGGCGACAACTCTTCTTCTTGGCATCTTAAATAGCCTCTCTTCAGGATTTGTCTAAGACTCCGGCTTATGCCGCGCTTAGCCTTACTCGGTTCGCGCCCGCAGGCGCCGCCGAAAACGCATAACAACCCGGGGGACCAGATGGTCCACTCAGGGTTACTTGGGTCGCTTGGTACCGTATTTGGAACGACCCTGCTTACGGTTGTTGACCCCGGAGGTGTCCAGAGAACCGCGCACGGTGTGATAGCGCACACCCGGCAAGTCCTTCACTCGGCCACCACGGATCAGAACAACGCTGTGCTCCTGCAAGTTGTGCCCTTCACCACCGATGTAAGAAGACACTTCGAAACCATTGGTCAGGCGCACACGGCAAACCTTACGCAAGGCCGAGTTGGGCTTCTTCGGCGTGGTGGTGTAAACGCGGGTGCAAACGCCGCGCTTCTGAGGGTTGGCTTGCAGAGCGGGAACGTCGCTCTTTTGAACCCTGCGTTTTCTCGGCTTACGAACCAACTGGTTGATCGTTGCCATGAAAATAAACTCCACAAGTATAAAAACGCCTTCCCCTGGAAGGCTTGATTAAAGAGAGCGGTCAAGTCCGCTCCCCACTTTGGAAAAAGCGGGTGGCGCATTGTAATGAGGTCAACCCCCAGCGTCAAGCCAAAGAGCCTCTCTGCACCTGACGGGCCGGCCGAAGCCGGTCCGTCCCCACCTTTTGTCAGCTGCTGGACTTCAATGCCTCGGTCAGCGCCGCTTCGACATCCTCAGCGCTCACACCCGCATCCGGGGCATTGAGGGCCGCTTCGCGACGACGCTTCCGCTCGGCATGGTAGGCCAGCCCCGTACCGGCCGGGATCAGACGACCCACGACCACATTCTCTTTCAGGCCCGCCAGGACGTCTTTCTTGCCTGTGACAGCGGCTTCGGTCAGTACCCGGGTGGTCTCCTGGAAAGAGGCCGCCGAGATAAAGGACTCCGTCGCCAGAGACGCCTTGGTGATACCCAGCAACAGCCGCTCGAACTGGGCCGGCTGACGGTCTTCAGCACGGAGGCGCTCGTTCTCTTCCAGAACGGCACTCAATTCAACCTGCTCACCCTTCACAAAGCTGGAGTCGCCCATTTCGGTGATCTCAACCTTGCGCAGCATCTGACGAACAATGGTTTCAATGTGCTTGTCATTGATCTTCACGCCCTGCAGACGGTAAACATCCTGAATTTCGTTGGTGATGTAGTGAGCCAACGCCTCGATGCCCTGCAGTCGCAGAATATCGTGAGGATTGCTCGGGCCGTCGGAGATCATCTCCCCTTTCTCGACCTTCTCACCTTCAAACACGTTCAGCTGACGATGCTTCGGAATCAGCACCTCGTAGTGCGTGGAGCCGTCCGGCAGGGGCTGACCATCGGTGGGGGTAATCACCAGACGACGCTTGCCTTTAGTCTCTTTACCGAAGCTCACCGTACCGGAGATTTCCGCCAGGATGGACGGCTCTTTCGGCTTGCGCGCTTCGAACAGGTCGGCCACACGCGGCAGACCACCGGTAATATCCCGGGTCTTGGAACCTTCCTGTGGGATACGGGCAATAACGTCACCCACCTGGATGTCGTCGTTATCCGCAATACTCAGGATCGCTTTCGCCGGCAGCAGGTAATGAGCGGGCGCGTTGGAGTTCGCCTGAATCAGCTCGTTACCGGCTTCGTCCACCAGGGTCACTGCCGGACGCAGGTCCTTACCGGCGGAGGGACGCTCTGACGGATCCAGCACCTCAATAGAGCTCAGGCCGGTCAGCTCATCCGTCTGGCGACGAATCGACAGACCGTCTTCCATACCGGAGAAGCGGACCTTACCGGCCACCTCACTGACAATCGGGTGCGTGTGCGGATCCCACTTGGCGATGATCTGCCCACCGTCGACCTGGTCTCCGTCCTTGACGGTGATCAGGGCGCCGTAAGGGATCTTGTAACGCTCACGCTCACTGCCGGCGGCATCGGCTACCGCCAGCTCACCGGAACGAGAGACTGCCACCAGGTGACCATCTTTGTTGGTCACCACCTTGACGTTGATCAGGCGGACCTTGCCTTCCTGCTTCACTTGCACATTGTCGGCCGCAGAGGCTCGGGACGCCGCGCCACCGATGTGGAAAGTCCGCATGGTCAGCTGGGTACCCGGCTCACCAATGGACTGGGCGGCGATAACCCCCACCGCTTCGCCCTGGTTCACCCGATGACCACGAGCCAGGTCACGGCCATAACACATGGAGCAGACACCGTTGCGCGAGGCACAGGTCACCGGTGAACGGACAATCACCTCATCGATACCCATGGCTTCAACGCGTTCAACCCAAGCCTCGTCAATCATGGTGCCGGCCGGCACCAGGATTTCGTCGCTGTCGGGACGAACCACGTCACGCGCCACGATGCGACCGAGAATACGATCACCCAGCGACTCGATGACGTCACCGCCCTCAATGACCGGCGACATCTTCAGGCCTTCATCGGTGCCACAATCTACAGAAGTGACCACCAGATCCTGGGAGACGTCCACCAGACGACGGGTCAGGTAACCGGAGTTGGCCGTCTTCAGGGCGGTATCCGCCAGACCCTTACGGGCACCGTGGGTGGAGATGAAGTACTGCAGTACGTTCAGACCTTCACGGAAGTTGGCAACAATCGGCGTTTCGATAATGGAACCGTCCGGGCGGGCCATCAGACCCCGCATACCCGCCAACTGACGAATCTGCGCCGGGGAGCCACGAGCACCAGAGTCGGCATACATAAAGACCGAGTTGAATGAGTCCTGCTCTTCTTCCTCACCGTCTTTATTGGTCACAAACTCTTTACTGATACCTTCCATCATTGACTTGGCAACCAGGTCGTTGGCCCGGGACCAGATATCAATCACTTTGTTGTACTTCTCACCCGCGGTTACCAGACCCGAGGCGAACTGGGTCTCGATCTCTTTAACTTCTTTTTCCGCGCGACCGATAATGCCGGCCTTTTCTTCCGGAATGGTGAAGTCATTCACGCCAATGGACGCACCGGATTTGGTGGAGAAGTCGTAACCCATGTACATCAGGCGGTCAGCAAAGATGACCGTGGCCTTCAGGCCGACCACACGATAGCAGTAGTTGATCACTCCGGAGATGGCCTTTTTGACCATCGGCCGGTTGATCAACTCCAGGGGAATGCCCTCAGGGGCAATTTCCCACAACAGCATACGACCGACGGTGGTATCGACGATATGGGTTTTTTCCTCACGCTCACCCTCAGCGCCGACCAGGGTTTCCTTGAGGCGGACTTTGACGCGCGCCTGCAGATCCACCTGTTTGGCATAGTAGGCCCGGGAGACCTCCGCCACATCGGAGAACACCATGCCTTCGCCCTGTGCGTTAATCCGCTCACGGGTCATCCAGTAGAGCCCCAGAACCACGTCCTGAGACGGTACGATGATCGGATCGCCCGATGCCGGCGACAGGATGTTGTTAGTGGACATCATCAGCGCACGGGACTCGAGCTGGGCTTCCAGGGTCAGCGGTACGTGAACCGCCATCTGGTCACCGTCGAAGTCGGCGTTATAGGCCGCACACACCAGCGGGTGCAGCTGGATCGCCTTACCTTCAATCAGCACGGGCTCGAACGCCTGAATACCCAGACGGTGCAATGTCGGCGCGCGGTTCAGCAGCACCGGGTGCTCGCGAATCACTTCGTCAAGGATGTCCCACACCACCGCTTCTTCACGCTCGACCATTTTCTTGGCCGCTTTGATGGTAGTGGCCAGACCGCGCAGCTCCAGCTTGCTGAAGATGAACGGCTTGAACAGCTCCAGAGCCATCTTTTTGGGGAGACCACACTGGTGCAGCTTCAGGGTCGGGCCCACTACGATCACCGAACGACCGGAGTAGTCCACACGCTTACCCAGCAGGTTCTGGCGGAACCGGCCCTGCTTACCCTTGATCATGTCGGCCAGGGATTTCAGCGGACGCTTGTTGGAACCGGTAATCGCCCGACCGCGACGGCCGTTGTCCAACAAGGCGTCAACAGACTCCTGCAGCATGCGCTTTTCGTTGCGCACAATAATGTCCGGCGCATTGAGATCCAACAGACGCTTCAGGCGGTTGTTACGGTTGATCACCCGGCGATACAGATCGTTCAGGTCAGAGGTCGCAAAGCGGCCCCCATCCAGCGGCACCAGCGGACGCAAATCCGGCGGCAGTACCGGCAGCACTTCCATGACCATCCACTCCGGCTTGTTTCCGGAGTGCAGGAAGGCTTCCAGTAGTTTCAGACGCTTGGAAAACTTCTTGATCTTGGTTTCACTGTTGGTGTTCGGGATCTCTTCGCGCAGACGATTGACTTCCGATTCCAGATCGATGTCTTTCATCAGAATCTGGATGGCTTCCGCCCCCATCTTCGCTTCGAATTCATCCCCGAACTCTTCCATGGCCTCGAAGTACTGCTCATCGGTCAGCAGTTGGCCGCGCTCCAGGGTGGTCATGCCCGGGTCGGTCACCACGTAGGACTCGAAGTACAGCACCCGCTCGATATCGCGCAGGGTCATATCCAGCAGCAAACCGATACGGCTGGGCAGGGACTTCAGAAACCAGATGTGGGCAACCGGACTTGCCAACTCAATGTGACCCATGCGCTCACGACGCACTTTGGCCAAGGTGACTTCAACGCCACACTTTTCACAGATGATGCCACGGTGCTTCATGCGCTTGTACTTGCCGCACAGACACTCGTAATCTTTTACCGGGCCAAAAATCTTGGCACAGAACAGGCCTTCGCGCTCTGGCTTGAAGGTACGGTAGTTGATGGTTTCGGGTTTTTTTACTTCCCCGAACGACCAGGATCGAATCATTTCCGGCGAGGCCAGGCTGATCCGAATGGAGTCAAATTCTTCGACTTGTCCCTGGGACTTGAGCAAATTCAGTAAGTCTTTCAAGGCGTTTTCTCCAGTAAGCTCTAGTGGGCATCAGTGCGTGGGTTCCGCACAGCGAGGCCGGAAAATCCGGCCTCGCACCTTAAGTGGGTCCAGCGGGGCTAGTCGTCTTGCTCCAGCTCCATACTGATCCCGAGCGAGCGAATCTCTTTCACCAACACGTTGAAGGATTCGGGCATACCGGGCTCCATCCGGTGGTCGCCATCCACGATGTTCTTGTACATCTTGGTCCGACCGGCCACATCGTCCGATTTGACGGTCAGCATTTCCTGCAGGGTATAGGCGGCACCGTAGGCTTCCAGAGCCCAGACCTCCATCTCCCCGAAACGCTGGCCACCAAACTGGGCTTTACCACCCAGCGGCTGCTGAGTAACCAGGCTGTAGGAACCAGTGGAACGAGCGTGCATCTTGTCGTCTACCAGGTGGTTCAGTTTGAGCATGTACATGTAGCCCACGGTCACCGGACGGGTAAACTTGTCCCCGGTACGACCGTCATACAGCGTGAACTGGCCGGAATCCGGGTAGTCCGCCAACTTCAACAGCGCCTTGATTTCATGCTCTTGGGCACCATCGAACACCGGTGTTGCCATGGGCACGCCACCGGTGAGGTTGCGAGCCAGCTCCAGGATTTCTTCATCGCTGAACGATGCCAGATCCTCTTTGGTGAGCGAGTCACCGGTTTTGTTGTAGATTTCTTCCAGGAAATCGCGAATGTCCTTGACGGCTTTTTGCTGCTTGAGCATCTCGTTGATCTTGACCCCGAGCCCCTTGGCAGCCATACCCAGGTGAGTCTCCAGAATCTGACCCACGTTCATCCGCGACGGCACACCCAGCGGGTTGAGCACGATGTCCACCGGCTCGCCTTTGTCGTCATAGGGCATATCTTCAACCGGCATAATCACCGAGATAACCCCTTTGTTACCGTGACGGCCGGCCATTTTGTCACCCGGCTGGATACGACGCTTGATCGCCAGGTACACTTTGACGATTTTCAGCACGCCCGGCGCCAGATCGTCGCCAGTAGACAGCTTGCGCTTTTTGTCTTCGAAGCGATCATCCAGAATCTTGCGTCGCTCGATCAACTGAGCCTCGGCGGAATCCAGTTGCTCGTTCAGCGCGTCGTCCGCCATACGAAGTTTGAACCACTGATCCTTTTCGAGTTCGTCGAGTTTCTCGTCGGTCAGTACTTCGCCCTTCTTGACGCCTTTACCGGAAGACACTTTCTGACCCACCAGCGCAGAGCGCAGGCGACCGAAAATGGCGCGTTCAACAATGCGATACTCTTCATTGAGATCCTTGCGGACTTCATCCAGTTGATCGCGCTCGATTTCCAGGCTGCGCTGATCCTTCTCCAGGCCATCTCGGGTAAACACCTGAACGTCGATCACGGTGCCTTTGGTGCTGGCCGGCACACGCAGGGACGTATCCTTAACGTCTGACGCTTTTTCACCGAAAATGGCACGCAGCAACTTTTCTTCCGGTGTCAGTTGGGTTTCCCCTTTGGGGGTCACCTTGCCGACCAGGATGTCACCACCACCGACTTCGGCCCCGATGTAGACAATGCCGGAGTCATCCAGCTTGCTCAGCGCACTCTCGCCCACATTGGGAATATCCGAGGTGATTTCCTCACTACCCAGTTTGGTATCACGGGCGATACAGGTCAGTTCCTGAATATGGATGCTGGTAAAGCGGTCTTCCTGCACCACGCGCTCCGAGACCAGAATGGAGTCTTCGAAGTTGTAGCCGTTCCAGGGCATGAAGGCGATACGCATGTTCTGGCCAAGGGCCAGCTCACCCATATCGACCGACGGACCGTCAGCGAGAATGTCGCCACGGGCCACCACATCACCCACGTTCACGATGGAGCGCTGGTTGATGCAGGTGTTCTGGTTGGAACGGGTGTATTTGATCAGGTTGTAAATGTCGACACCGGCATCGCCTTCTTCGACTTCGTCGTCGTTCACCTTGATCACGATCTTGCCCGCATCCACGCTGTCGACCACGCCGCCATGACGTGCGACCACACAGACACCGGAGTCGGAGGCCACATTGCGCTCCATGCCGGTACCAACCAACGGCTTTTCCGCGCGCAAGGTCGGCACTGCCTGGCGCTGCATGTTGGAACCCATCAGTGCGCGGTTGGCGTCATCGTGCTCCAGAAACGGAATCAAGGCGGCGGCAACGGACACCACCTGACGCGGAGAAACGTCCATCAGCTGGACTTCTTCCGGGCTCTTCAGGTTGAACTCGTTCTGGTGACGCACCGAGACCAGCTCTTCGCACAGCTTCCCGTTCTTGTCGACCTTGGCGGACGCCTGGGCGATGACAAACTCGGACTCATTGATCGCCGACAGAAACTCGATGTCATCGGTAACCTTGCCATCCACCACCTTGCGGTAGGGAGTTTCCAGGAAACCGTAGCTATTGGTGCGCGAATAGGTCGCCAGGGAGTTGATCAGACCAATGTTCGGACCTTCCGGCGTCTCAATCGGACATACGCGACCATAGTGAGTCGGGTGTACGTCACGCACTTCGAAGCCGGCGCGCTCACGGGTCAGACCACCCGGGCCCAACGCCGACACGCGACGCTTGTGTGTCACTTCCGACAGCGGGTTGTTCTGATCCATAAACTGGGACAGCTGAGAGGAGCCAAAGAACTCCTTCACCGCAGCGGCCACCGGCTTGGCATTGATCAGATCCTGAGGCATCAGGCCTTCGCTTTCGGCCATGGACAGGCGTTCCTTGACGGCCCGCTCGACCCGTACCAGACCCACGCGGAACTGGTTTTCCGCCATCTCACCCACGGACCGTACGCGACGGTTCCCCAGGTGGTCGATGTCATCCACGGTACCCTGACCATTGCGAATGGAAATCAGGGTCTTCAGGACATCGACGATGTCGTCATTGGACAGCGTGCCCTCACCGGTCTCGTCTTCGCGACCCAGGCGACGGTTGAACTTCATCCGGCCCACATAGGACAGGTCGTAGCGCTCCTGGGTGAAGAACAGATTCTGGAACAGCGCTTCGGCCGACTCTTTGGTCGGCGGCTCGCCCGGGCGCATCATCCGGTAGATTTCCACCAGCGCTTCCAGTTCGGTGCGAGTCGGATCCAGGCGCAGAGTGTCGGAAATGAACGGACCGCAATCCAGTTCGTTGGTGTACAGAGTTTCAATGGTCTCTGCACCCTGCTTTTCCAGAATCGCCAGTACTTCTTCGGTGATCTCGGTATTACACTCGACCAGCAGCTCACCGGTTTCGTTATCGATCACATCCCGGGCCAGCGCGCGCCCCAACAGGTACTCAGGGGGCACGATCATCTCATCGACGCCGGCTTTCTCCAACTGGCGGATATGACGGGCGGTAATGCGGCGGCCTTCCTCGACCAACACCTTGCCTTTCTTGTCCTTGATGTCAAACGTGGCCACATCGCCACGCAGACGTGACGGCACCACCTTAAACAGGAACTGGCCGTCCTTACCCACCTGGAAAGTACTGGTGTCGTAGAACATGTCCAGCATTTCCTGGGAACTGTAGCCCAGGGCGCGCAGCAGAATAGTCGCCGGCAACTTACGACGGCGATCGATGCGCACATACACCAGATCCTTGGGATCAAACTCAAAGTCCAACCAGGAGCCACGGTAGGGGATCACGCGAGCGGAGTACAACAGCTTGCCCGACGAATGGGTTTTACCCTTGTCGTGATCGAAGAACACACCGGGTGAGCGGTGCAGCTGGGAGACGATCACGCGCTCGGTACCGTTGATGACAAAGGTACCGTTTTCAGTCATCACGGGAATTTCACCCATGTAGACTTCCTGTTCTTTAATGTCCTTGATCGCTTTGTTGGATGAATCGCGATCATAAATCATCAGCCGCACTTTGACGCGCAGCGGCACGGCGTAGGTCACCCCGCGCAGAATACATTCATTGACGTCAAACGCCGCCTTGCCGAGGCTATAGCTCACATACTCAAGCGCCGCGTTGCCGGAGTAGCTGACAATGGGGAAAACCGAGCGAAATGCGGCATGCAGACCCATATCGGCCCGCTCTTCGGGGGGGACATCTGCCTGGGCAAATCGTCTGTACGAATCCAGCTGAATTGCCAAAAGGTAAGGAACATCCATAACATGCGGCAATTTGCCGAAGTCCTTACGGATACGTTTTTTCTCAGTGTATGAGTAAGCCATCTGTAATCCCCAGCTTGTTCACGGATCGGGCTGACACCGGGAGAAAATCTCCTCGAGTATCGTTGCTCTACCCTGCACTACCCGGCCAGAAACCGTGGTAGGCTAACCATGACGAGGCGCTAAATCAGTGCCTGGTCACTACTTCGGCCGTTACCGACGACCGGAAACGGAAAAAGGCTGGCGGGCGAAAGCCCACCAGCCTCGGTCCAAAAACGCATTTGGACAGACGAAGCACGAACCCAATTACTTGAGTTCGGCAGAAGCGCCGGCGTCTTCCAGCTTCTTCTTGGCTTCTTCGGCCTCTTCCTTGGAAGCGCCTTCTTTAACCGCTTTCGGTGCGTTCTCAACCATGTCTTTGGCTTCTTTCAGGCCCAGACCGGTGATTTCGCGAACAGCCTTAATGACGTTGACTTTCTTCTCGCCAATGGCGGTCAGAACGACGTCAAATTCGGTCTGCTCTTCAGCGGCACCGCCCGCGTCGCCGGCCGGACCAGCAACAACGGCAGCAGCGGCGCTAACGCCAAACTTCTCTTCCATTGCCTCAACCAGCTCGACAACGTCTCTTACGGACATTTCCGCAATCGCTTCGATGATATCTTCTTTAGTTACAGCCATGATGCTATTCCTACAAAATTGAGCAAAGTGCTCGTGGGTTCAGTTGAAGCGCCGAGTACCTCAGGCCGCTTCCTGTTCTTTCGCGTCGCGAACGGCCGCAATAGTGCGGACCAGCTTGCCAGCAGAAGCTTCTTTCATCACGCTCAGCAGTTTCGCCAGGGCTTCTTCGTAAGTCGGCAGAGTTGCCAACATAGAGAAGTCCACTTGCTCACCTTCAAAGGCGGCCAGCTTAATCTGCAGTTTATCGTTGCTCTTGGCGAACTCCTTGAGGATGCGGGCGCCCGCACCAGGATGTTCGTTAGAGAAAGCGATAAGAGTAGGACCAACGAAGCTCTCTGTGAGACATTCGTAGTCACTACCGGCGAGCGCGCGACGGGCCAGCGTATTGCGAACGACTTTCAACCAAACGCCGTTCTCGCGGGCCTCTTTGCGCAGAGCAGTCATGTCGCTGACGGTAACGCCGCGGGAATCCGCAACGACCGCCGACAGAGCACTCTTCGCAGCTTCCTGGACTTCTGCGACAATCGCTTTTTTGCCTTCAAGTCCTAATGCCACGGGATTTCTCCTGGGTTTGACAGAGCGGGCCTAAGCCTTCTGTCGTTAACATCCAGTATCAGACTCGTTATGAGCCTGACACCCTAACTCGGTGATATTCTGTCCTCCGGCAAGCCGGAGCGGGTCCCACCGTCTGCGTAGGCAAAAACCGTATTGCTACAGTCTCGTATTAAGAACCGGCCACCAGTGCAACCGGATCACCTACGGTCTTTGACAGCCTGCGCCGAAGCGCAGACCCCAAAGCTCGTTGACCTCAAAGGCTGATTAAATCGCCAGAGAGGATTGATCAATGACCAGGCCCGGCCCCATGGTGGTGCTCAAGGCAATCTTCTTGAGGTACACACCTTTGGCGGTAGAGGGCTTGGCCTTCTTCAGATCGTTGACCAAGGCTTCCAGGTTTTCTTTAACGGCCTGGGCGTCGAAGGAAATCTTGCCGATACCGCCGTGAACGATACCGCCCTTCTCAGCACGGTAGCGAACCTGACCCGCCTTGGCGTTCTTGACCGCAGTAGCCACGTCCGGCGTTACAGTACCGGTTTTCGGGTTCGGCATCAGGCCACGAGGACCGAGGATCTGACCCAATTGGCCCACCACGCGCATTGCGTCGGGGCTGGCAACGACCACGTCGAAGTCCATCTGACCGGCTTTAACCTGCTCAGCCAGATCTTCCATACCGACAATGTCGGCACCCGCTGCCTTGGCCGCGTCAGCGTTAGCGCCCTGAGCGAACACGGCGACGCGCACGTCTTTACCGGTACCATGGGGCAACGTGGTCGCGCCACGTACTACCTGGTCCGATTTACGTGGATCCACACCCAGATTGATGGAAACATCAAAGGTTTCCGGAAACTTCACGGTAGACAGCTCTTTGAGCAGGGCCACTGCTTCGTCGATGCTGTACTGCTTGTTGGCGTCCACTTTCTCATTGATGGCGCGCTGACGTTTACTCAATTTAGCCATGTTACACGCCCTCCACATCAAGACCCATGGCACGGGCAGAACCCGCGATCGTCCGCACTGCGGCATCCATGTCGGCTGCCGTCAGATCCGGCATTTTCGTGGTCGCAATTTCTTCGAGCTGCGCACGAGTGACTTTACCTACCTTATCGGTATTGGGCTTGCCACTGCCGGATTTGATACCTGCGGCTTTCTTCAGCAGGAACGACGCCGGCGGGGTCTTCATGGTGAAGGTGAAGCTGCGGTCGCTGTATACGCTGATGACAACAGGCACCGGAGCACCGGGCTCAATGCTCTGGGTTTGAGCGTTGAACGCCTTACAGAATTCCATGATGTTCACACCGTGCTGACCCAATGCAGGACCAACCGGCGGACTTGGATTTGCCTTACCAGCTGCAACTTGCAGCTTGATATAGGCAGTTACTTTCTTAGCCATAGTATTTACTCCCCAATTTGGGTGTTAGCGCCTCGAGAATGCCCTGGCAGGGAATTCTGTCGCCGGCTCCCCTCTCCGGATAAAATTTTTATCCGGAGACACGAAAACCTCCCTTCGCCCGAAGGCGAAGAAAGGTAAAAAAAGCATCTGCCTTCCTGGCTAACGTCTCCTTCAGTGCTCAGGTTTTCTCAACCTGTCCGAATTCAAGCTCAACCGGTGTTGACCGACCGAAAATCAGTACGGCTACACGCAGGCGATTTTTCTCGTAATTAACCTCTTCAACCACACCATTGAAGTCGTTGAAGGGGCCATCGATAACACGAACCATCTCGCCCGGCTCGAAAATCGTTTTCGGCTTGGGCTTTTCAATGGAGTCGTCCACGCGCTGAAGAATCGCTTCAGCCTCTTTCTCGGTGATTGGCGCCGGCTGATCGGCCTTACCACCAATGAACCCCATGACTCGAGGGGTATCTTTCACCAGATGCCAGGTATCGTCATTCAACTCCATCTGAACCAGTACGTAACCCGGGAAAAACTTGCGCTCACTCTTGCGCTTCTGTCCACCGCGCATTTCAACAACCTCTTCGGTGGGAACCAGAATCTCACCAAAGTAGTCCTGCATGTTGTTGAGCTCTACACGCTCTTTCAAAGACGCAGCGACTTTTTTCTCAAAACCGGAATAGGCGTGTACTACATACCAACGTTTAGCCATTTATCACCTACCCAATAATCAGGGATGCAATCCAGCCGAAGAACGTATCCAGCAGCCAGAGAATGATCGACATGACAATCACCACCGCGATCACGATCAGCGTGGTCTGATTGGTCTCCTGTCGGCTCGGCCAAACAACCTTGCGTACTTCGACCATGGATTCGCGAAGAAGACGCCACAAGCCGGCCCCTTTCTCCGTCTGCAGAGCGATCAAAATGGCTACCGCAGCAATAACCAGCAAACCCAGCACACGATACAACAGTGGCTCGGCGGAGAAGTGCGAGTTTCCAACAACCCCAACCGCAATAAGGCCAAGCACCAACAGCCACTTCAGTGGGTCCATGCGGTACTCTTTCGCTTCGGTTTTTGTATTCATAGGCTTGCAGAAACCTTAGTGCACTCTCGAAAGATGGCAGGCCAGGAGGGACTCGAACCCCCAACAGCCGGTTTTGGAGACCGGTGCTCTACCAATTGAACTACTGGCCTGTAACTTTTGAAGGGAACAGGGACCTATTGGCCCCTGCCACAACATCTTTTAACGCTTACTCGATGATCTTGGAGACCACGCCAGCGCCAACAGTACGGCCGCCTTCACGCACCGCAAAGCGCAGACCTTCTTCCATCGCCACCGGGTGAATCAGAGTCACGCTCATCTTCACGTTGTCGCCCGGCATGACCATCTCAACGCCTTCCGGCAGCTCACAAGCACCGGTCACGTCCGTGGTACGGAAGTAGAACTGCGGACGATAGCCCTTGAAGAACGGAGTGTGACGGCCGCCTTCGTCTTTGGACAGTACGTACACTTCGCCTTCGAACTTGGCGTGCGGGGTCACTGAACCCGGCTTGGCCAGAACCTGACCACGTTCAACTTCGTCACGCTTGGTACCGCGCAGAAGAACACCCACGTTCTCACCGGCACGACCTTCGTCCAGCATCTTGCGGAACATCTCAACACCGGTACAGACGGTTTTGGTGGTGTCCTTCAGGCCAACGATTTCCAGTTCCTCGCCTACCTTCACGATGCCGCGCTCAACACGACCGGTTACTACGGTACCGCGACCAGAGATAGAGAATACGTCCTCTACCGGCATCAGGAACGGCTGATCGATGGCACGCTCGGGCTCCGGAATGTACTCGTCCAGGGTCTCTACCAGCTTCTTCACAGCGGTAGTACCCAGCTCGTGCTCGTCTTCACCGTTCAGAGCCATCAGGGCAGAACCGGCGATGATCGGCGTGTCGTCGCCCGGGAAGTCGTAGTCGGACAGCAGCTCACGCAGCTCCATCTCGACCAGCTCCAGCATTTCGTTGTACTCGTCGGTGCCTACGCCGCCGCAGTCTTCTGCCAGCAGGTCAGCCTTGTTCAGGAATACCACAATATAGGGTACGCCTACCTGACGGGACAGCAGGATGTGCTCGCGGGTCTGGGGCATCGGACCGTCGGTCGCACCACACACCAGGATCGCGCCATCCATCTGCGCCGCACCGGTGATCATGTTCTTCACATAGTCGGCGTGACCCGGGCAGTCCACGTGCGCGTAGTGACGAATCGGTGAATCGTACTCTACGTGAGAGGTCGCAATGGTGATACCGCGCTCACGCTCTTCCGGCGCATTGTCAATACCGTCAAAGGCAACAGCAGAACCGCTGCCCCAGACTTCGTGACATACGCGGGTCAGAGCCGCGGTCAGCGTGGTTTTACCGTGGTCAACGTGACCAATGGTGCCCACGTTGACGTGGGGCTTACTGCGTTCAAATTTTTCCTTCGCCATTGCGAGCGCCTCCTCACATTCAAGCTTTACAGATGGGTTAACCATTCCGCGCACTTCGGGCTCTGCCAACGCGACAAAGCGCCACAAGGACAACGGATACTCAGACAAAAAACCGCTGCAGAGGCAAACCTCTGCAGCCAACAAAATGGAGCTGATGAGCAGATTTGAACTGCCGACCTCACCCTTACCAAGGGTGTGCTCTACCAACTGAGCTACATCAGCTTTGAAAACGTTTCAGGCCTTACTTGGCTCCACCGCAAAGTGGAGCGGGCAGCGGGAATCGAACCCGCATCATCAGCTTGGAAGGCTGAGGTTCTACCATTGAACTATGCCCGCAATCTCGGGCCCGCTTCCAGCCAGGCCTTACAGAACACACTCAAGAGCGTTCTTCAATTATGGTGCAGGGGGGAGGATTCGAACCTCCGAAGCTTGCGCGTCAGATTTACAGTCTGATCCCTTTGGCCACTCGGGAACCCCTGCCAAAAAGCAGCCGGCATTGTCCGGCTCACAACCCTGCCTGTCAACCGAAAATTCAATCTTTTCACACAGTTACATGCAGGGTTTCAGGTTAAATGGAGCTGGCGAGAGGAGTCGAACCCCCGACCGGCTGATTACAAGTCAGCTGCTCTACCAACTGAGCTACGCCAGCACTTAGACCTGACCACGTCTCAACGTGGAGGCGGGATTCTAGAGAAACTTTTACTCAGAAGCAACACCTGGGCACAAATTTTGTCTTCGCTCCAGCGCCGGGGACTCGGCCAGCAGCTCTTCCCACAGCTGGTCCGAGAGCGCGCGGGCCTGTAAAGCAGGCATTACAACCCAGATTTCCCGGTGCGTTCGCTCCACTTCGCGGATTTTGGCGTCGTATCCAAGCGCCTGAAGCTCGTCCCGGCGCGCCTCAGCCAGCGCCCTGCGACTGAACATGCCGAAGGAGATACCATTGGCGAGCTCCCCCCGGGGGATCACATAACTGTCGATCTGCTTGGCCTGCAGCTCATGGAGTCGCCGAAGCGCCTCTCGCTGGGACAATTCCGGCGCCAGATGGACCCAGTAACCCCGACCATCGGATACCTCCAGGTCCCGGGTTTCAGCCGACACGTCCAATGCCCGGAGTCGCTCACCGATGGACTGCGCATCTCCGCGCTCGGTGAATGGGCCAACCAACGCGCACAGCGGCAATACATCCGAGACGGTACCGCCCCCCTGGCCACCAGGCGTCCTGTCAGCCGGGGGCAGATCATCGGACACCTCCGACAGAAGCCGGAGGGATGGCGCAGAATCGGGAACCACGGCGGCCTCTCCGGCGCGGGAGGCTCCGGACGATGAAATAACGCCCAACTGGTGCAGCGCCAGCAACAGCACATTCATTACCACCAAGACCACCAGTATTGCCCGCATAAACCTGCTCTACCCTGAAAAAAACCAATCCGGATCCGTCAGGACACACCCTCTGCACGATGCGCCACGGCCAGACCGTCAAGCACGATTTCCGGCCACAGCCTCGCCCACGTAAAATGAGAGCAAATGAGCCCGGCATCACCGCCGGCCACGACCAACCGGGCGGATCCCTCAATCTGCCGGCACGCATTCTCGACGAAACCGACCACCATCGCGGACAACGCCGCCTCTACCGCCCTTTCGGTGTTGTCCGCAGGCGCCAGCTGAAGTCTGTCTGGCGGCCCCTGCAGGCTGCGCACCCGAGCGGTCCCCTGATTCAGGGCGCGACGCATTGCCTGCCAGCCCGGTGCGATGTACCCTCCGAGGTGCGCTCCCCGCCCATCCATCAGATCGGCCGTGAGCGCGGTCCCCGCCTGGACAATCACGACGGGTTCCTCGGCCACCTGCCGCGCCGCCAACAGGGCGAGCCACCGATCTACCCCCAGACGCTCCGGATGCGAGTAAGCACTCACCACACCGTCGCAGCGCGCCTTCGCGCGCGCAAACCAGGGAGTAACCTGCCACTGCGCCTGAGCCCATTGCACCAGCCGAGCCTCATCACCCTCCGGACGGACAGACGCGACCCGCACGGCGTCCAACACCAAGCCAACAGGCAGGGCTCCGCGCACCTGTTCACTCAGCCGGTCGAGGTTATCCTCCGCCTCGGTACCGGCGGCCAGCGTACCGGATTCCCCCTGCAGGCGCCATTTAATCCGGCTGTTTCCCCAATCAATTTCCAGAATCATGACACAGCTCTCATCGACAGCTCGCCCCCGTGACACAGAATTCGCTCACCCGCCTGTTCGAGCATTAATGCGCCATTGATATCGACACCGCGAGCAATCCCCTCTTCCGTTCGAGCACCGGAACTGATGACCACCCGCCGCCCTGCGAACGCATCGCGAGCGAGCCAATCATCGCGCCAGGCCGAAAAGCCCTCAAGGTGATAGCTGGACAGCAGGCCCACCAAAGCATCAATCAGACGGGCCGCCAGGGCATTGCGTCCCGGCATCGGGCAGTGCTCAGCAGCGCAGACGGTTTCCAGATCAGCCCAGGGTTGTTCGATATCGAGGGCGGGCGAGCCCGGCATCGCAAGGTTCAGCCCAACACCCACTACCACCTGGCAGGCGCCGGCCGGATCCCCGGTCATCTCCAAAAGCACGCCAGCAAGCTTACGCTGTTGCCACAGGACATCATTGGGCCACTTCAAGCCAACCGACTTGACCCCCTCTGCTTCAAGCACCTGGCACATCGCGACTCCCACTGCCAGACTGAGCCCCTCCAGTTGCGCCGCGCCGCCGTCGAACCCCCAACTTACCGACAGATAGAGATTGCGCCCGAACGGACTGACCCAGGTACGCCCGCGGCGTCCCCGCCCCGCCGTTTGCTGTTCCGCCAAACAGACATAACCACTCTGACCCCGGGCAGCCCGCTGCATGGCTTGTGAGTTTGTCGAGTCGGTAACGGAGAGAACGTCCAGTTCCGTGAGCCGGGCGCGAGTCAGGTCACTCAGCCCCGCCCAGAGACAATCCCGCTCAAGCAGTTCCAACCCGCCCTTAAGACGATATCCCTTGCCGCGAACAGACTCCAGCTCGACACCCAACTCACCCAGCTTCTGCAACTGTTTCCACACCGCCGCCCGGCTGATGCCAAGCCGTTGTCCCAATTCATCCCCGGAGTGGTAGTCACCGCTGGAGAGCGTTTGCAGTAGCCTGGACAGGGTCGCCTCGTCACGACTCATTGCGCCACCTCTCGATAGATACGACGATAACGTCCCGCCAGGCTGGTGAGGACTTCATAACCCAGTGCACCAATGCGACGGGACACATCGGCCACGCGCAGGCGATGGTCAAGCACGGTGATCCGGGCATTGTCCGGAGATGACGGCAGCGATGCTTCGGTGATATCGAAAATGGTGGTATCCATGGAAATACGACCGACCACCGGAACGCGCGTATCCCCCAGATAGCCCACGCCGCCTTCACGGCCTATGGTGCGATTGAGGCCATCAGCATAGCCCCCGGCCACCACCGCCAGGCGGCGCCCGGCCGGCAGTTGGGTCTCCGCACCATAGCCGATGCTCGCCGCCTGACCCAGTTCGCGTACCTGCAGCACCGGCAGCTCGAGTTTCACAACCGCTTTCATGGCCGGCTCACGACCTGCCAGGGGATCAAAGCCATACAGGGAGGCGCCCGGACGGGCCAAATCAAAGTGCCAATCGGCCCCCAAAAAAATACCAGACGAATTAGCCAGGCTGCAGCGTATGCCCGGGAACAGACCGCGCGCACTCTGAGCCACCTGGGCAAACCGCTGCTGCTGATCCCTGTTCATGGGGTGATCTGGCTCGTCGGCACAGGCAAGATGACTCATCACCAGTACAGGGTGACAGTCCGCAAGCACCTCGGGCTGCTCAACGCAAGCGTGCCAGTCTTCCAGACTGAGTCCCATACGCGTCATGCCCGTGTCAACCTTGATCACTGAGGGTGAGACAACATCCAGCTCCCGGCACACCGACGCCCAGCGCTTCATGGCGGACTTGCTGTACAGCACCGGGATCAGTCCAGCATTGATGCACTCATCCTCCTCCCCGGGCCGAACGCCTCCGAGGATATAGAGAATGGCATCATCCGGCAGAAAACTGCGGGCGGTCAACGCCTCCTCCAGAGTAGCCAGGAAGAACTCCCGGCAGCCCGCCCGGTAAAGCGTCGCTCCAACCGTTTCGGCCCCCAACCCATAGGCATCGGCTTTAATCACCGCCGCCGGTTTACGCTCAAGAGCGGAACAGACGGTATGCCAGTTGGCACACAAGGCAGAGAGATCAATCGTGAGGGTGCCGGTTGCGGTACTCATAGAACAGGTGTCCATCAGGCTGGTCGATGGAGGCATCTAAGCAAACCTGACGGGGAAAATCCAGATGAAAACAATAAATACATCCATCCCTGGATGTCTCACCTATGTTCAGGGGGAGAAGCGATGCAAGGTATAGAACGCGCTCATCGGCACGCCGCCATGATCGCGGGTCAACGCATCGGATTCGAGCTTGAAGTGGTATACCCGAGCCGTCTGTTGCGGATGCACCTCCGGCACTTTGGTTGTTTCCAGCTTCACTGTCACGGCGGTGCGGTTGTCACTGACGGTCAGGTCGGCGAGCACTTCGTCGCGTTGCCCCAATTGCTCTGAACCATAGTCCGGCGCGTCCCGATAGGTCCAGGAGCTGACTTCCAGCGCATCCGCCAGATCCTCGTGGGTCATTGCTTCCGGCAGCGCCCGGGTGAAGCGCAACGTAAAACCTTCCTGGGTAACCGAAATCCGCTCCAGGGCGAGCGGCGCCTGATCGCCATGCCAACTCAGACGTTGCAAGCTGGCAACGTGACCTCCCTTAGCCTGCCATCCGCGACCGGTCTGCCCCAACAGCAGGCTGCCGTCAGGCAAGAACACAGGACGCATCGCACCGGACGCCAGGTCCCGGGCGAACGGCATGGCCGCTCCCTGAACGGTTCCATCCGGCAGCTCCTCCAACGCGACGCGAAACAGGTTGGACTGCGTCTGGTCCCCGATCAGCATCTGTCCCGCAAACGCGCCAAACCGCCCATTCGTGGTGTCCCATACGGGATGTCCCGGAGAGTTGGCGAGTAAATTCTGAGGCATCAACAAACGTTCGGGCTCGCGCTTACCCTGCACTCGATCCCAGGCAATTTCCGGCGATTCAGGCGTCATTCCCGGCAGGTCGACCAGACCGGAGGGATGACCAAAAAAGGCATCTTTCTTGAGCACAAACAGTTTTGACGTGCCCACAAATTCCCCCTGATTCTCCGTAAACCAGACCTGCTTATCCGGCCCTAACGCCCAACCCGCCGCGCTGCGCAGACCACTGGCCCAGGGTGTCGCTTCGCCATCGGGCGTCACCCGGAAAGCCCAGCCGCTGAACCCTCCCTGGGACCCCATATACAGACCGCCCGCCTTGTAAACTGCCTTGTCGGCATGGGCCAGATTCAAGCCCAGGTAATATGCACCGTCAGCGCCCTTCACAGGTCCGTGCAGGTACGTGTGGTAATTGCTGTGGTACCCGAATCCGTCAAACAGTGTTTCATAACGATCGGCCCGGCCGTCGCCATTGGTGTCTCGGATTCTCGTCAGTTCCGCTTTCTGCCCTACAACCAGATCCAGACCCGCCTTGTCTTCAATCACGACCCCGAGACTATCGAAAAGGCCCTCGGCAAATAGATGCCATTCGCCATCAATCAGTCGCCAGATGCCGGCGTTACGGGTAGCCACAACAACTGTGCCGTCTTCCGCAACGGCGATCCCCAATGGCTCGAACAAGAGGTCCCGACCATAATTGTCTTTGGGGGGCAAATAATCTTCGATGCGATAACCCGCCAGGAGATCGGCCTGAGAAGGTACCACCTTGAGCGGTTGGCGTGCATACTCGAACGCTTTGGGAGTTGGGCGCCAGGGGTTATCAGACAACGCCAACTGCCCTCGCAAGCGGATCGGTGATGACGCCCCTTTGGGGATAACCCATTGCCCCTCGGAGACTGAGCCTTCTGATACCGATACATTGTCGATGAGTCCTGAGGCCAATTGAAAGCGCTGCTCGGCGTTCAGTTTTCCATCGATCGTCAACGTCAATGCGCCTTCGGCTGTGATATCCATCGTCATCCCAAAACGGTTGTCACCGATGGATACCTCAAACGTTGGCGCCGCTTGCTTGCGGCGGGAGTCCCGTTCGTACCCGTGGAAACGGGCATCGACATCCGCCAGCAGGTCAAAATGGTCCCGTTCTCCGTAGAGCGCCGCCTCTACGCTATCCTGGTCCTGAAACACCGACTCTTTGAATGAAAAATCGACCGGCGAGCCGTCGGGTAAAATGGGCGCAAACAGACGCCGCGCGGCTCCCAAATCAATTTCCCGACTATCGTAGCCCATACGCAAACCGTCTCCACCACGATTGCGCAACTCACCGCCCATATCCAGAAAGCCGCCCTGCCACAACTTGACTACGCCCAACACCCTGGGATCGAAGCTGTAATTGACACCATTGGGCAGCCCCACGTGAATGGCTCGTCCAGAGGTGCCCGGCATGGGTCCTCGCTGAATCTGAACTTCCTCCAGAACCAGGCGTTGAAGGCCATCAGTGAGAGGGTCATACACCTCAGGCCCACCTTCTTCGACCAACTGAATGATGGGCCCCTGGGTCTCCAGCGGATTGAGTGTTTTAAGGTAAGCGCCTATTGCATCCAGCTCACTGTCACTCAGCGTATCGGTGGAGTAGGCCGGCATAATGGGTTGATACACCTCGCCTTTGTTTGAACCGCTCTCGGCAATCGCCAACTCGGTATCCGGCTCACGGATACTGCGATGCAGATAACTCCGATCAGCTTTCAGAGTAAATCGGGTTTCGGCCTCACCCTGTTTGACCTCCCGATCCCGTGGGGCCCGCTGAAACAGGCCATACAGATTAGGGCCGGCACGAACCGACTTTTCTCCCTGATTGACAGCATGACATGAGGTACACCCCAAAGCTTTGAATGCCGCTTTTCCTTTTGCGACAAAATCTTCCAGGTTTGCCTGGTTGGAGCCGCCACCGCTTTCCGAGGGCAGGTCTACCGCGCTGAAGTCGGCATGCCCCAGCGACACATTACGCAACGCAATGGGTCCCTGGTGCACTTGCACCATCAAGGGTCCCGATGTTGTCTCCCAAGGGTTGATGGCCCCGCGGGTAAACCCGGTGGCCACGGTGTTTTTCTGCACAATTTCATTGTTGATACGGACTTCCAGAAACATGGCGGGCTCAGTTTTTTGCCCGGCGTCATTATATCGGGGGGCACGGAAACGTATTTCTACAGGCCACCATTGTCCTACGACACCATCCACAGCTCGCAGAGGAGGTACTCCGCCATACTCAGCCGGTTCCCGGTCTTCATCCCAGCGGGGCCCTAGCGCGCCTACGCTGTCAGTCGTCAAACGATCTTTCTTTGTTGGAGCTGCCATTACCACTTCGTAGCGACCCTGCAAGTAAACACCGGCACGAGTCTGGTCGGCAAGTAACACGTCAAACGTCACAACGGCGTCTCCCAGAGATTCGTCAGACAGGAGTCTTATATCCTCAGCCACTCCCTCCAGTAACAGCACTCCGGGCTCATCATCACCCGAGACGGGCCTGATTTGTCCGGCATCATATACGACGTCGTGAACTTGCTTCCAAGGTGCCTCATGTGCCAATACAGGCGGCTGTGCTCCACTCGAAACCTGAGACAGCACGCATGCCAGCGCCATCAAGAAAGATTGACCGAACCTCTTTTTTATTTTCAGCATAGCTTTACCTCTGAACAGAATGGCACAGTGCCTGACTGGGTTTTATCATTTTGTGTTGGCTTGGATATAAAAAACCCGGCCGTCAGTCGCAGCCGGGTATTGCGTCGCGTTCCTTCGCGGACAGACCGGGGGGGCAGCCTTATCTGCCCCCCGAAAACATTACAGCTCGCGCACCCAAATATTTCGGAAACTGACCGCCGCATCATGGTCCTGAAGGAAGATCGGAGCACAACCGTGGGCTTCATCGTAGCTTGGTTCACCGATCCACTCGGTCTTCCCCTGAATCTCGAAGTGGTTCTGCACCACTACACCATTATGAAGGACCGTGACGTATGCGGGCTCTTCCAAAGCACCACTTTCATCAAAGCGGGGCGCTTGATAGATAATATCGTACTCCTGCCACTGCCCCCGCGGGCGGGTCGCATTCACCAGAGGAATGGATTGCTTGTAAACCGACGCAGCCTGGCCGTTCGGATAGGTTTCGTTGTCATGAGAGTCCAACACCTGGATTTCATAGCGCTCCTGCAGGAACACGCCGCTGTTACCCCGATCCTGCCCGTCCATTCCCTCAATATCAGTCGGTGCACGCCACTCGATATGGAGCTGAACATCACAAAACTCACGCTTGGTTCGAATTCCGCCCTGACGACGGGCCACCGTCATGGCATTACCTTCGAGAGTCCACTTCGGCTCTCCACCGTCCTCCCCGACCCACTCGCTCAGATCGCTGCCATCAAACAGAACAATTGCATCGGAAGGCACGCCATCCTCAGGCACTTCCACCATCGGAGGAACGGGCTCCCAGACTTCGGTTTTCTGGGCCTGTTGCCACGGCTCCAGCTTTTCCTCAGCCGCAGCTTCGTTGTTCTCTGCGCTGCAGGACAGGGTCACAATACTGCCAAATACCAGCGCGCTCAGGGTTTTCAAAGAATGGGGTAATTGTTGCATCTCTATGACTCTCTTTTATTGAGCTCCGGGCCTGTCATTCAGCACTGCACCAAGTTGACCGAATACCTCACATTGGAGCGAACAGCCGATCAGACCGGAGGTTAATTTTATAACATATAAAAACTGTTTTATCTAGTAAAAACACCCGCATATTCAGGCCTCGGTAGTGTACCAACTCTGCGAAAAGTAACCAGTGTTAGGAAAGCGAAACGGGAGAGTTTGTCAGTTGGCAGGAACGGGGAGAGTTTATCGGTTTACGGCCTTCGGCCTAAACCGACCTACTGCGATGGCCGCCAGGCCGAGCGACCGGCGAGGCCCGAAGGACGAGCCGAGCAGCATCGCAAACGCCCTGGAGAGGAGCTTGACCAATCCGTCGGGAACGGATTGGGACGACCTTCAGGTCGCCCAGAAGGGGGGGCGCCAGGGAAGGCGCCCATCACCATGACCGCAGGGCATCGGCAAGCCCCACCGGGAGATTTTCTGGCACACAAGAAAAACGCCCTGCCGGGTTACCGACAGGGCGTTTTAATTTAAGAGCTTGACGATGACCTACTCTCACATGGGGAAACCCCACACTACCATCGGCGCTAAGTCGTTTCACTTCTGAGTTCGGAATGGGATCAGGTGGTTCCAACTCGCTATGATCGTCAAGCAAACTGGTTTGAGTCCGGGTTGGTCTTATCTCCAGGGATGGAGTGTATGCTGAGCATCGTCTGGAACGATGCCAGTATTAACTCACTGGTGGAGCGCCGCCATTCTCAAATAGGGGGGTGATACAGTAAGTTGTACAAGGCTGTGTCGATTGTGTCTGTCTCTGCACAGAAGTCCGGCTGTCGTATTCAGTCGTCTCTGTTATATGGTCAAGCCTCACGGGCAATTAGTACTGGTTAGCTCAACGCCTCGCAGCGCTTCCACACCCAGCCTATCAACGTGGTAGTCTTCCACGGCCCTTTAGGGAGCTCGAAGCTCCAGGGAGAACTTATCTTGAAGGAGGCTTCCCGCTTAGATGCTTTCAGCGGTTATCCCGTCCGAACGTAGCTACCGGGCAATGCGATTGGCATCACAACCCGAACACCAGAGGTTCGTCCACTCCGGTCCTCTCGTACTAGGAGCAGCTCTTCTCAATTCTCCAACGCCCACGGCAGATAGGGACCGAACTGTCTCACGACGTTCTAAACCCAGCTCGCGTACCACTTTAAATGGCGAACAGCCATACCCTTGGGACCGGCTTCAGCCCCAGGATGTGATGAGCCGACATCGAGGTGCCAAACACCGCCGTCGATGTGAACTCTTGGGCGGTATCAGCCTGTTATCCCCGGAGTACCTTTTATCCGTTGAGCGATGGCCCTTCCATACAGAACCACCGGATCACTATGACCTACTTTCGTACCTGCTCGACGTGTCAGTCTCGCAGTTAAGCTGGCTTGTGCCATTACACTAACCTCCTGATTTCCGACCAGGATTAGCCAACCTTCGTGCTCCTCCGTTACTCTTTGGGAGGAGACCGCCCCAGTCAAACTACCCACCATACACTGTCCGCGATCCCGATAAGGGACCGGCGTTAGAACCCCAAACATACCAGGGTGGTATTTCAAGGTTGGCTCCACGCTAACTGGCGTTAGCGCTTCAAAGCCTCCCACCTATCCTACACAAATAGGCTCAGAGTTCAGTGTAAAGCTATAGTAAAGGTTCACGGGGTCTTTCCGTCTAGCCGCGGGTACACTGCATCTTAACAGCGATTTCAATTTCACTGAGTCTCGGGTGGAGACAGCGTGGCCATCGTTACGCCATTCGTGCAGGTCGGAACTTACCCGACAAGGAATTTCGCTACCTTAGGACCGTTATAGTTACGGCCGCCGTTTACCGGGGCTTCAATCAAGAGCTTCGCCGAAGCTAACCCCATCATTTAACCTTCCGGCACCGGGCAGGCGTCACACCCTATACGTCCACTTACGTGTTTGCAGAGTGCTATGTTTTTAATAAACAGTCGCAGCCACCTGGTCACTTCGGCTGCCAACAGCTTAGGGAGCAAGTCCCATCACCATCAGCAGCGTACCTTCTCCCGAAGTTACGGTACCATTTTGCCTAGTTCCTTCACCCGAGTTCTCTCAAGCGCCTTGGTATTCTCTACCTGACCACCTGTGTCGGTTTCGAGTACGGTTCCTCTTTACCTGAAGCTTAGAAGCTTTTCTTGGAAGCATGGCATCAACCACTTCGCGCTCTAAAAAGAGCACTCGTCATCAGTTCTCGGCCTTGAGATCCCGGATTTACCTAAGATCTCAGCCTACCACCTTAAACACGGACAACCAACGCCGTGCTGGCCTAGCCTTCTCCGTCCCTCCATCGCAGTAAAGAGAAGTACAGGAATGTTAACCTGTTTCCCATCGACTACGCCTTTCGGCCTCGCCTTAGGGGCCGACTAACCCTGTCCCGATTAGCGTTGGACAGGAACCCTTGGTCTTCCGGCGTGGGAGTTTTTCACTCCCATTATCGTTACTCATGTCAGCATTCGCACTTCTGATACCTCCAGCAAGCCTCTCGACTCACCTTCGCAGGCGTACAGAACGCTCCCCTACCATGCAACAAGTTGCATCCGCAGCTTCGGTTACCAGTTTGAGCCCCGTTACATCTTCCGCGCAGGCCGACTCGACTAGTGAGCTATTACGCTTTCTTTAAAGGATGGCTGCTTCTAAGCCAACCTCCTAGCTGTCTGTGCCTTCCCACATCGTTTCCCACTTAACTGGTATTGGGGACCTTAGCTGGCGGTCTGGGTTGTTGCCCTCTTGACGACGAACGTTAGCACCCGCCGTCTGTCTGCCATAATTGCACTCCACGGTATTCGGAGTTTGCATGGGGTTGGTAAGTCGGGATGACCCCCTAGCCCAAACAGTGCTCTACCCCCGTGGGTGAGATATGACGCGCTACCTAAATAGCTTTCGGGGAGAACCAGCTATCTCCCGGCTTGATTAGCCTTTCACTCCGATCCACAGGTCATCTCCGCATTTTTCAACATACGTGAGTTCGGTCCTCCAGTGCCTGTTACGGCACCTTCAACCTGCCCATGGATAGATCGCCGGGTTTCGGGTCTATTGCCTGCGACTGGACGCCCTATTAAGACTCGGTTTCCCTACGGCTCCCCTATACGGTTAACCTTGCCACAGACAATAAGTCGCTGACCCATTATACAAAAGGTACGCCGTCACGGAACAAGTCCGCTCCGACTGCTTGTACGCACACGGTTTCAGGATCTATTTCACTCCCCTCACAGGGGTTCTTTTCGCCTTTCCCTCACGGTACTGGTTCACTATCGGTCAGTTGGGAGTATTTAGCCTTGGAGGATGGTCCCCCCATATTCAGTCAGGATAACACGTGTCCCGACCTACTCGATTTCACAACAAATGCCTTTTCGTGTACGGGGCTATCACCCTGTATCGCCCAACTTTCCAGAAGGTTCCACTAAGACATAAGTTGCTTAAGGGCTGGTCCCCGTTCGCTCGCCGCTACTAGGGGAATCTCGGTTGATTTCTTTTCCTCCGGGTACTTAGATGTTTCAGTTCCCCGGGTTCGCCTCCCATACCTATGTATTCAGTATGGGATACCCGACTTACGACGGGTGGGTTTCCCCATTCGGAAATCGCGGGATCATAGCGTGTTTGCCAGCTCCCCCGCGCTTATCGCAGGCTCCTACGTCCTTCATCGCCTCCAACTGCCTAGGCATCCACCGTGTGCGCTTAGTCGCTTGACCATATAACACAAACGACTGCTTTACGATTCATCACAACGCTCAATCAAACCGTCACAGTAAACTGTCACGTTTCAATGCAAGTCGTTGCGATCGCCGGACTTTTGTGTAGAGATACACAATCGTCAAATTAATCAGCAATGTACAACTTACTGTATCACCTTGTTAAAGAGCATCTGGCGTAAAAACCAGTCAGTTAACTTCTTTGAACAAGCCCTGGCGGGCTCAGACAAAAAGTCAATTGACTGACTTCTATCAATTAGCAGTAAGAAAAATAAGTGGTGGAGCTAAGCGGGATCGAAGTCGTGCGCGACCCCGGGCTGACCTCCTGCGTGCAAGGCAGGCGCTCTCCCAGCTGACCTTTCCACCTAAACAACTCTGTAAATGGTGGAGCTAAGCGGGATCGAACCGCTGACCTCCTGCGTGCAAGGCAGGCGCTCTCCCAGCTGAGCTATAGCCCCAAAATATTTCCAGGCAAGGAAATGGCTTTTTCGTCAGGTGGTGGTGCGTGAAAGCGTAGCGTGTTAACAACACGTGAGCTTTTGCGCAGCGCCGCCTGGCGGAAAAGTGGTAGGCCTGGGCAGACTTGAACTGCCGACCTCACCCTTATCAGGGGTGCGCTCTAACCAGCTGAGCTACAGGCCTAGAACTTAATACTGCAAGCAACATGAAACCTTGGTACTTGCAGCGAGGCGTGTAGCTTGCAGAGTCTTACTGCTAATCCAGTCGATCAAGCAATGCGTGTGGACGCTTACGAAGCGAAACGGCGTATCGTTTAAGGAGGTGATCCAGCCCCAGGTTCCCCTAGGGCTACCTTGTTACGACTTCACCCCAGTCATGAATCACACCGTGGTGACCGTCCTCCGAGGTTAGACTAGCCACTTCTGGTGCAACCCACTCCCATGGTGTGACGGGCGGTGTGTACAAGGCCCGGGAACGTATTCACCGTGACATTCTGATTCACGATTACTAGCGATTCCGACTTCATGGAGTCGAGTTGCAGACTCCAATCCGGACTACGAACGGTTTTTCGGGATTAGCTCCACCTCGCGGATTGGCAACCCTTTGTACCGCCCATTGTAGCACGTGTGTAGCCCAGGCCGTAAGGGCCATGATGACTTGACGTCGTCCCCACCTTCCTCCGGTTTGTCACCGGCAGTCTCCTTAGAGTTCCCACCATTACGTGCTGGCAACTAAGGACAAGGGTTGCGCTCGTTACGGGACTTAACCCAACATCTCACGACACGAGCTGACGACAGCCATGCAGCACCTGTCACTTGGCTCCCGAAGGCACCAAAGCATCTCTGCTAAGTTCCAAGGATGTCAAGGCCTGGTAAGGTTCTTCGCGTTGCGTCGAATTAAACCACATGCTCCACCGCTTGTGCGGGCCCCCGTCAATTCATTTGAGTTTTAACCTTGCGGCCGTACTCCCCAGGCGGTCTACTTAGTGCGTTAGCTGCGCCACTAAGAGCTCAAGGCTCCCAACGGCTAGTAGACATCGTTTACGGCGTGGACTACCAGGGTATCTAATCCTGTTTGCTCCCCACGCTTTCGCACCTCAGCGTCAGTATCAGTCCAGAGTGTCGCCTTCGCCACTGATGTTCCTTCCTATATCTACGCATTTCACCGCTACACAGGAAATTCCACACTCCTCTACCGTACTCTAGCCAGCCAGTTCTAACTGCAGTTCCCAGGTTGAGCCCGGGGCTTTCACAGCTAGCTTAACTCGCCGCCTACGTGCGCTTTACGCCCAGTAATTCCGATTAACGCTTGCACCCTCCGTATTACCGCGGCTGCTGGCACGGAGTTAGCCGGTGCTTCTTCTGCGAGTAACGTCACCCCCGATGGGTATTAGCCATCAGGCTTTCCTCCTCGCTGAAAGTGCTTTACAACCCGAAGGCCTTCTTCACACACGCGGCATGGCTGGATCAGGGTTGCCCCCATTGTCCAATATTCCCCACTGCTGCCTCCCGTAGGAGTTCGGGCCGTGTCTCAGTCCCGATGTGGCTGATCATCCTCTCAGACCAGCTACAGATCGTCGCCTTGGTAGGCCATTACCCCACCAACAAGCTAATCTGACGCGGGCTCATCCAATAGCGCAAGGTCCGAAGATCCCCTGCTTTCCCCCGTAGGGCGTATGCGGTATTAGCAGCCGTTTCCGGCTGTTGTCCCCCACTACTGGGCAGATTCCCACGCGTTACTCACCCGTCCGCCGCTGTACTCACCCCGAAGGGCTTTCTCGCTCGACTTGCATGTGTTAGGCCTGCCGCCAGCGTTCAATCTGAGCCATGATCAAACTCTTCAGTTTAAATCACTGCGGTTCTTATTCCGGACAACTACAAACTACTGACCGGATACCTCAAGAACCTTAATTTTGGCTCAGACGCTCGTTAACCTTAAAACATCATTACTGATGAATTGATGAGTCACTTGCGTCTGACAATCTTGTGTCGCCGATTGCCTCGCAAGCGCCCACACGCATTGCTTGATCTCACTTTTAAAGAACTCTCGGCGAGGGCAGCGCCTCAACCGTGGGATGCGAATTATACGCATCAAATCCGTTTCTGCAAGCGTTTTTTGAAACTTTTTTGCCGGCCCCGAAGCGCCTCAAAAACCTTCTCAAAACGCCGAACCCAAACACCGCTTCGCGGCCTTCGTGATTCGCTCCTCATCCGTCAGGAGCCGCGCATTATACACTTTAACTTTTGCTTGTAAACCCTTAATTTTCAAAAAGTTTTTCAAGCAGCGCCTCGTCCTTTTGGCTTGCCCTTCACTCCGGAAGAGGCGCGAACTATACGGATATGATCCGGGGCGCGCAAGTACTTTTTGAAAGTTTTTTAACGCCCCCGAAAACGGCTCTTAACGGACCTCGAACAGATGGTACTTTTTCTTGCCCAGACGGCACATATAGAAGCGGCCAAACAGCGAAGCCTCCCCCGCGAAGCACAGCGATGTGTTGAGATTGTCTTCGGCACCGCACTCCCGGCCATTGATGACCACTGCATTGCGCCCAAGAGCATCCTTCACCTGCTTGCCCGAGGCGGCCATGCCCGCGTCAACCAGCAACTGGGTCAGCGGCTCATCCGCCAACGCTTCGCGACTCAATACGGAGAACGGCAGACCATCGAGCTTGAGCTGCTCCAGGTCGGCTTCGCCCAGCGACCCGAGATCGTGACTGAAAAGCGCCTGTGTGATCCGGCGCGCGGCATCCAATCCCTCCGTGCCATGAATGAGTGCGGTCATTTCCTCAGCGAGAACGCGCTGCGCTTCCGGACGCCCCTGGCGCTCCCGATCCTCACTTTCGATTTTCTCGATCTCTTCCAGAGACAGGAAAGTGAAGTAGCGCAAGAATTTGTAGACATCCGCATCCGCAGTACCCAGCCAGAACTGATAGAAGGCATAGGGAGAGGTCTTGGCGGGATCCAGCCATATCGTGCCACTTTCAGTCTTCCCAAACTTGGTCCCGTCCGCCTTGGTGACAAGGGGCATGGTCAAGCCATAAACCTGCCCCCCATATAGACGACGCGTGAGGTCGATCCCACCGGTGATGTTACCCCACTGATCACTACCCCCAATCTGTAGCGTGCAGTTGTACCGATGGTAGAGCTCCGCGAAGTCCAGCGACTGAAGCAACATATAGGTGAACTCGGTAAAGGAGATCCCCTCCCCCTCCCGCTCGATGCGCTGGCGCACCGACTCTTTAGAAATCATATTGTTGACCGCGAAGTGCTTACCCACATCCCGAAGGAAATCGAGCACACTCATCTGGCCAACCCAGTCGAGGTTATTCACCACTTCGGCGGAGGTCTCGCCACAGTCAAAGTCGATGAATCGGCTGACCTGACCTTTGAGCTTGTCCGCCCACTGCGCCACCACATCCGGCGTATTCAGCTTGCGCTCCTGGGCCTTGAAGCTGGGGTCGCCCACCAGGCCGGTCGCACCGCCGACCAGGGCAATCGGTTTATGCCCCGCCCGCTGAAACCGCTTCAGCGCCAACAGGGGCACCAGGTGGCCAATGTGCAGGCTGTCCGCGGTCGGATCAAAACCGCTGTACAGCGTCCGACTGCCGCTCGCCAGATACTCCTGCAGGGCATCTCCTCCTGAGGTCTGGGAAACTAAACCGCGACTCTGGAGGTCTTGAAGCAAACCGGGATCGACTGCTGCCATTGCTACCATCTCTGACTGGTTGAAAGAGGAAAGGCCCCTAGGGCCACCGAAAAAGGGCTGTCAAGATACCGAATCCGCGCACAAAAACAAGGGCGCTGGCGGCTTTTTGAACGAACCGGGACTCACTCATCACTTTACAGGGTGCTATTACAGCGGTTTTCTGTTATAACTGATGCTAACAGCCACACTTGCATAACGGGTTTAAGTTTTCCATGGAACCCTCTGAAAACACGAACAAAAAGCCGATAGCGGCCTTGTTGCGCCAATACCCACGGGGGCACGTGATTGCCGCCGGCTCACTGGTGTTGGGGCTATCCCTGCTTTTGGCCTTCTCCTCATCGGAGGGCACCAACACACCCCGGCAAAGCCAGTCCATTGCGCTGAATCTGCCGGAGGTCGACGCGTTCCCTGAGCTTGAGTCACCCGCCGTGGAGAGTCAGCCACCGTTTTTGGCATCGGAAACCACGCCCCAGCCCCAGACGCAGGAACCGGAGCCCGCGGCGCTGACTTACACCACCTTTACCGTTAAGTCCGGCGACAGCCTCTCTGTATTGTTCAAGCGGGCCGGCCTGACCGACCGGGACCTCTACGAACTGATTGATCAGGCGCCCGAAGCCCGGGCACTGCGTCGTATCATGCCGGGCAACGAAATCACCTTCGGCCTGAACCCCGACGGTGAGCTGGAAGAGCTGGTTTACCAGCGCGACCAACTGAGGAGTTTGCGCTTTTCCCGCCAGGAGGACGATGTTTTTGCCTCCGAAGAGCTGGAACGCACGCCTGATGTACAGATTGCCTACCGGCGCGCCACCATTGACAGCTCCCTGTTTCTCGCTGGCCAGCGAGCGGGCATGACGGACAATCTGACCATGGAGCTGGCCGGTATCTTTGGTTGGGACATTGACTTTATTCTGGATATTCGTCGTGGCGACACCTTCAGCGTCCTGTTTGAAGAGCACTTCCTTGACGGAGAAAAGATCGGTAATGGCCCGATTCTCGCCGCAGAGTTCACCAACCGGGGAAAAACCTTTCGCGCCGTACGCTATGTCAGCGCAGAGGGGGATGCAAACTACTTCACGCCCGAAGGACGGAGCATGCGTCGCGCGTTTTTGCGAACGCCGGTCGAGTTTACCCGCATCAGCTCCCCGTTCAATCCGAACCGACGGCACCCTGTGCTGAACACCATTCGGGCTCACAAAGGCACTGACTACGCGGCCCCGCGGGGTACGCCGGTCAAAGCATCCGGAGACGGCCGGGTAAAACTGGCCGGCCGCAAAGGTGGCTACGGAAACACCGTCATCATTCAACACGGACAGACTTACGAAACCCTTTATGCCCACCTGAATGCCTTTCACCGTGGCATCCGCTCGGGGGTACGCGTAAAACAGGGGCAGATCATCGGGTACGTTGGCTCCACAGGGCTGGCAACCGGACCACACCTGCATTACGAGTTCTACGTGAACGGTTCGGTTCGCAACCCTGTGACAGTAGAGTTGCCCCAAGCCGAGTCGGTCCCCTCATCAGAGCTTGCACGCTTCAAGTCCCAGGTCCAGCCGATCATGGCCGAACTGGAGCAATATCATCGCGAAACCCAACTGGCCAGCGTCGGCAACGAACTGCGCGTAAACTGATGGCCAATGCCGAGCTCTACATCGGTTTGATGTCCGGCACCAGCGCCGACGCCATTGACGCGGTGCTGGTGGACTTCGGTCAACCTCCACTAAAGCTTCTGGCCCACCATAGCGTGCCGCTCGATCCCGACACCCGGGCCGCCGTCCACAACCTGGCCCATTCCGGCGCCAATGAGATCGATCGCATGGGTGCCCTGGATCGTCAACTGGGCCGGGCATTTGCAGACGCGGCTCTAGAGCTGCTCTCCCTGGCTGGCCTTGATCCCGCTGAAGTCTCCGCGATTGGCAGCCATGGCCAGACCTTGCGACACCGCCCACCAGAGGGCGCAGGCCCAGCAAACGGCTTCACACTTCAAGTGGCTGACCCTAATCTCATCGCCCACCTGACCGGCATCACCACGGTTGCCGACTTCCGGCGACGGGATATGGCCGCCGGGGGCCAGGGCGCCCCGCTGGTACCGGCGTTGCATCAGACGCTGTTTCACAGCCCAAAGGCGGACCGAGCCATTGTTAACGTGGGTGGCGTTGCCAACCTGACCTGGCTGCCAGCCCGTGGGGCCGTGCTCGGGTTTGACACCGGACCGGGAAACAACCTGATGGACGCCTGGATCCAACGGAGTCTTGGCAAACCTTATGATGAAGGAGGGCAGTGGGCCGCCCAGGGACAGATTCAGGGAGCCCTGCTCAAGCGGCTGCTGGAGCACCCCTACTTTCGCCTGCCCCCACCCAAAAGCACGGGACCGGAAAGCTTCCACCTTGGATGGCTGAACGAGTGCCTTGATGCCCTGCCGGGCCCAGTCGGCGCCGAAGATGTCCAGGCAACGCTGCTGATGCTCACGGCTCAGGGGATTGCCGCCAGTATTGACGGGCTATCCGTCGAAGGTCGCCATCGAGAGGTCTTTCTTTGCGGTGGTGGTGCTCATAACCGGCGCCTGATAGAAGCCCTGACGGCACTGATGCCCGATTGTGTCATAACCGATACCGGTGCATTGGGCCTCTCGCCGGACTGGGTAGAGGCGGTGGCGTTTGCCTGGCTCGCCCGACAGAACCTCAAAGGACTCAGCGGCAATCTTCCCTCGGTGACTGGTGCGGACAGCTCCCAGGTCCTGGGAGCCGTGTATCCGGGACGGCCCAAGCGCTCCCGGACTGAATGAGACCGGCCGTCAGCGGCCGCCGGATCTAGATGGAGAACGAAGAGCCACAACCACAGGTACTGGCCGCATTGGGGTTTTCAACCACAAACTTCGCCCCCTGCAGATCTTCCCGGTAATCCACCTTGGCACCCATCAGATAAGGGTAGCTCATGGCATCGACCAACACCCTGACCCCTTCCTGCTCAACGACCGCATCGTCCTCAGCGGCCACTTCATCAAAGGCAAAGCCGTACTGAAAGCCGGAGCAACCGCCCCCGGTTATGTAGACGCGGAGCTTGAGGTCAGGGTTACCCTCCTCCTCCACGAGGCTTCGCACTTTGGCGACAGCACTGGGGCTCACTTCCAGCACAGCACCCGGAACAAACACTTCTGGCGCAGACATCAAAGACTCCAATCGTGACTCATGACCGCATTATACGCTTTACCTGAGCGATTTAGTCAAGTATTGGCGACCGCCTTCACATCAGCTCCGCTCTCTTCCGCCGACTCGGGGCTCGACAGCTTCTTGGTGCTTCCCGCTCCGCTGTAAACCAGGCTGCCGTTCACTTGGGCGCCCTTGATCATTTCGATCAACTGGTAGTGGACATTGCCCTCCACAACTGCCTTGGCCGCAAGCTCCACGTGCTTGCTGGAGAATACATTGCCGGTCACATTGCCATTGATGATGACCATGGGGACCCGAATTTCTCCTTCGACCGAGCCCTTTTCGGCGACCACCAGTTTGGCGTCATTGCCACTGTCGGCAATGATGTTGCCCTCGACCGTACCTTCGATCTGCAGATCGCCCGTAAAGTGCAGGTCGCCGACAACCTTGGTACCGCGCGAGATCAGAGTGTGATTGTTTGAAAATGCCATAGCGTTGCCTTTTTTACCCCACATAAACGACCTATTAAGTTAAAGCTCCTGCACCAACCAGCCGAATTTCTTTTCAACGGTTTCCGGGTTACGCCCGGTCGATCGTGCAACCAATTCGATTCGTTCCGGCTCAAACCCGTCCGGCAACGTCAATCGGCCTTCAATGTTCTGGAAATAACGGAACCGGAGGCGAATATCCTCGGACTCCACCTGGTCGGAGAGCAGGTGCAGAGACAGAGTCTCCACGGCCTCGTTTCGCCGCCCGACAATATTGAAATTCAGGTAGCCACTGAGCACCTGGTGGTCCGTCGCCAGTTGCTGAACCACCAACTTGTACTCGAACTGCCTTGGCATTCCCGTCGCCAGCACATTGAGCGACCCGATGGTCAGCCCGCTGTTGTTGGCACTGGGAGACATCAACCCACGGTAGAAGGTGATGTCCTCCTCCAGCGCCGTTATCTCTTCTTTCAGCGCAATGACCTGATTGCGCATTTCTTCGCTGGCCTGCTGATCCACTTCCGACCCCAGGCGAAGGTTGGCCACCTGTTGGCGCAGCTGTTCGACCTCACTGGTCAGACTGGCGACTTCCGTCCGCAGCCGGTTACGCTCAGCGACCGCGTCAGCCTGCTGGGTCACCCCCAGATGGTGGCCCCCGTAAAAACTCCCGGCTACCGCCACCCCCACGAGCAGCAACATTACCAGTACCAGCAGCACCCGCCTCACCGGCCGGTAGGGAACGACGACCATGCGATACTGTTTGCTGCCTTTCACTTGCGCCATAGAACGTCAATCCACTCTGGAGAACACTCGTCGGAATAGCGGGCGATCACGGCAGCAACGCTACCAGATCCAGCCCCAATGTTTCCTCAAAGCCAAACATAATATTCATGTTCTGGACCGCCTGCCCGGATGCCCCTTTGGTCAGGTTATCGATCACTGAAAGGACGACGAGGGTATCACGATCCTGGGGGCGAAAAACGGAAATACGGCATACATTGGACCCTTTCACTGACCGGGTTTGCGGGTGCTCGCCGGCGGGCATCACGTCGACAAAGGGCTCGCGGGCAAAACGCTGCTCGTACAGGGCCTGCAGATCCGGCAGTTGATCCGGCGCCAGGGCGCGGCTGTAGAGGGTTGCGTGAATGCCCCGGATCATCGGCAGCAAGTGCGGCACAAAGGTCACCCGGGCCGGTTCACCACGGGAACCCTGAATGTCGTGAAGCCCCTGCTCGATTTCCGGCAGGTGGCGGTGACCTCCAGCAGCGTAAGCCTTGAAGCTGTCGCTGACCTCCGTCAACAGCGTATCCACCTTCGCCTGACGGCCGGCCCCGGTAGCCCCGCTGGCGGCGCTGACAATCAGACTGTCGGTGGCCACCAGCCCCTGCTCCAGGAGGGGGAGAAAGCCCAATTGAGCCGCCGTAGGGTAACAGCCCGGACAGGCCACCAGGCGAGCCTGGCGGATGGCATCTCGGTTTACTTCCGGCAGTCCATACACCGCCTCATTCACCAACTCCGGGCAACCATGGGCCTGGCCGTACCACTGGCCCCAGCGCTCCGTATCCCGCAAACGGAAATCGGCCGACAGATCCACGACCCGGGCATTGGTCTCCAGCAGTGCCGGCATGAGGTTCTGTGCCACACCGTGCGGAGTGGCGAAAAAGACCACATCGCACTCGCCCAGACGCTTGATATCCGGCTCGGAGAAACGCAAATCCGTATGCCCGCGCAAGTTCGGATAGAGATCGGCCACCGCGATCCCGGCCTCGGCACGGGAGGTAATGACCGTTACCGTCACCTCAGGATGCTTGACCAGCAAGCGCAGCAGTTCCACTCCGGTATAACCGGTGCCGCCCACAATACCTACGTTAATCACTCGTTAACCTCTCTTCTGCCCGTACACCCGATAAGGATACCTTTGGCTCCCCGGGGTTTAAACGGCCTATAATACGGACCTTAACGCCAAATCGAAAGTCGCCCGACATTTGAGGAGCCCGATGCCGACCGAGCCACCGCCCATTGAGCGCCTACGTCAACGCCGCCGACAGGCGGCCGAGCGCTGGCGCAACCGCCTAGCTCACGTCGACGCTCTGCCTCAACTGACGCTGCTGGGACTGGCCAGCGGCCTCTTTGCCGGCTCGGTGATCATCGGTTTCCGGCTTCTGGTGGAGGGTAGCCTCGGGCATCTGCTTCCCGGACACGGGGAAAATTTCGAGGGTCTCCCAGCCCTTTTCCGCTTCCTGATCCCCCTCGGCGGCGCACTGGGACTGCTGGTACTGCTCTATGCCGTCAAACCTCCCTCAAGACCCACCGGGGTGGGCCATGTCCTCGACCGGCTGCACAATCATCAGGGGTACCTGTCGTTTCGCAACGCTGGGGTCCAGTTCGTCGGCGGCGCCCTGGCGCTGCTGAGTGGTCACTCCGCCGGACGGGAGGGGCCCGCCGTGCACTTGGGAGCGGCCAGCGCCAGCAAGCTCGGCCAGTGGTTGCACCTGCCCAATAACAGCCTGCGCCCTCTGGTGGCCTGTGGCGTCGCCGCCGCCATTGCCGCCTCATTCAACACACCGATGGCCGGGGTCATATTCGCCATGGAAGTGGTGCTCATGGAATACACCATCGCCGGCTTCATCCCCGTGATTCTCGCAGCGGTAGCCGGGACCACGCTGACCCAGTTGGTCTTCGGGCCGGATATTGTCTTCATGGATGGCCAACGGCTGACCGGACACCTCAGTGAACTGCCCATCATGGCCGCCATGGGGGTCATTATCGCACTGGCCGCAGCCGGCTACATCAAGCTACACAGCGGTTGTGTCCGCCACACCCGTCTCTGGCCCCTGTGGCTTCGGATTCCGCTCGCCGGATTCATTGCCGGGCTGGGCGGCCTGTGGGTGCCGGAGGTAATGGGAATGGGTTACGACACCATCGACGGAGCGCTCACCGGGGCACTGATCGGCCCCTCGCTGGCCCTGATGCTGATCGCCAAGCTGTTGGTCACCGCACTGGTGCTCGGACTCGGGGTTCCCGGCGGTGTCATTGGGCCCACGCTGGTCATGGGTGCCTGTCTCGGCGGGGCCGCGGGGTACTTTGCTGCCTTGCTGCCTTTCACTGTCAGTGAACCCGGGGTCTACGCTATTGTCGGTATGAGCGCCATGATGGCGGCAGTGATCAATGCCCCACTGGCGGCCATCATTGCCATATTGGAGCTCACCTACAACCCCGGAATACTGTTTCCCGGCATGCTGGTAGTCGTCGTTGCGAGCCTGTCCACCCGGTGGCTGTTTCGCTGCGACGGGCTTTTTGCCACCCTGCTGGAGCAGGAGGGCAAAAGCAATCGTCCCAAACTGATGCAGCAGTTACTGAGCCGCACCGGCGTTCGCAGCCTGATGCACCGGCGTTTCAGCCAGGCCCCGAGAGAGCTGACCCGCAGCCAGGCGCGCGAGCTGTTAAAACTCAAGCCGGAGTGGATCATCCTTCAGGACAAAAACCTGTTGATTGAGCCGGCCTCGCTGGCTCAGCACCTGGAAGCGCTGGAGGCGGACACCGACACGGCGCCACCGCCGGAAGATGCGGAAGCGGGCGAGTACCTTGACCTGCTGGCCATTCCCGCCAGGCGAGTGGAAATGATCGCTATCTCGCCCCGGGCGAATCTCTACGAAGCCTGGCAGGCACTCAACCAGTCACAAGTCGACGCGCTGTATATACCCGCGCCGGGCGGCGGTATTGCCGGACTCGTCACCCGGGATCAACTGGAATCCTATTATCGGCTGTAACGGCCAAACGTCGACCAACCGATCACCAACCGACAACGGAACACACTATGCTTTGGGTCAAAGCCTTTCACCTGATCGCCATCATCTGCTGGTTTGCCGCACTGTTCTATCTGCCGCGGCTATTCGTCTATCATGCCATGAGCACTGATGACATCAGTCGGGACAGGTTCAAAGTGATGGAGCGTAAGCTCTATCGGGGCATTGGCACTCCCAGCCTGGTCGCTACCGTGGCGTTGGGCCTATGGCTCAGCAGCGGCAACTGGGACTATTATGCGCAAAGTCTCTGGTATTGGGTAAAAATGACACTCGTCGCAGCTCTGGTGGTCTATCATTTCATCTGCGGTCACTTTATCAAGCAGTTCCGGAATGACCGCTGCCAGCGAAGCCACGTGTTCTTTCGCTGGTTCAATGAGTTTCCCGTGCTCCTGCTGATCGGCATTGTGATCCTCGCCGTGGTCAAGCCACTGCACTGAATGTCCGGCGGGGGCCTGTACCAGGAGGACCCGTATGACGCCGATTGATGAACAGGTGCCCATTGTACTGGCGCTGGCCAGTCACGACCCCTCCGGCTGTACCGGAATCCAGGCGGACATTGAAACCTGCGCCAGCCTGGGCTGCCACTGCACCTCCGTCATAACCGCCCTGTGTGCGCGAGACACCCGGGATGTGAAAGACATCAGGGCCATTCCCACCAGCTTTCTGATAGAACAGGTCAGAGCTGTTCTGGAGGATCTGCCGGTGAAGGCGGTCAAACTGGGCTTCCTTGGACAGGTCAGCCATGTCGAAGCCATCCATACCATCCTGCGAGATTACCCCCACCTCCCGGTCGTTCTGGAGCCGGTCACACAATTGACCGAAAGCCCGGCCAGCGAAGCCGACGCTCTCAGGGAGGCCACCAAAAACCTGCTTTTACCCTTGAGCACACTGGCCACTCCGGATCTGGTAGAAGCCTATGAGCTCGCCCAGCAGGGCGACACTCTGGATGCCTGTGCGCAGGAAATTCTGGAGTACGGGGGGGAGTACACCCTGATTACCGGATCCCGCCGTACCCAAACCCACCATGAAAACCGGTTGTACAACAAGAAAGGTCTCGTTCGGGAATATCGCTGGGAACGTTTGAGCGTATTCAGCCACGGCGGAGGCGCCACACTCTCCGCCAGTATCAGTGCTTACCTTGCTCACGGCCTGCGCTTGCTGGATGCCGTGGAACAGGGCCAGAATTTCACTTGGCACACCCTCGCGGCCAGCCGACGGCTCGGCATGGGCCACAGCATTCCCAATCGGCTGTTCTGGGCCGATCGCAACCAGAGCGGTAACCGCGGGCCCGGCGGTGGCTGCTGAGCCCTGGAGGACGGTGCGGCTCACCCGATAACGCCCCAACCCTAAGGTTTACGGGTTTTGATCCGGCGCCGTTTGCCGGTAAACTGCTCCGCTCAAGCTGTGGAGCCACTATGCCCTTGCATCCCCTTTATGCCATTGCCGATACCGCCACACTGGCGGAGCGACTGCTCCCTGCCGTCGAAGCGGCACTGCGGGGGGGTGTCCGGTGGCTGCAGTATCGGGACAAGTCCACAGATCACCCCCGGCGCCACCGCGAGGCGGCCGCCCTGCGGACGTTGTGTCAGGACCATGGCGCCAATCTGATCATCAATGACGATCCTGATCTGGCTCTGGCGGTGCAGGCTGACGGTGTGCATCTCGGTCAGACCGACGGTGATCCAGCACGAGCCCGGCAACGTTTAGGATCCGGGGCGATCATTGGCGTCACCTGTCACGACTCCCTGGCGCTGGCTCAGCAAGCCAGACACGCCGGTGCCAGCTATGTGGCGTTTGGGCGATTTTTCCCGTCCCGAACCAAGCCAGATGCGCCACCCGCGACACTCGATCTGCTGAATCGCGCACGCACCACCGTCGGCCTACCCATCGTCGCCATCGGGGGCATCACACTGAAAAGCGGTGCACCGCTGCTGGAGGCCGGTGCCGACTGGCTGGCGGTCAGCCATGACCTGTTCAGCGCCCCGGATATTGAACACCGGGCGCGCGCCTATCAAACCCTACCCCGCTGTCGAGAGGAAAACCGATTATGAGTCGATCCGAAGAGCTGTTCAGACTGGCCCAGAAGCACATCCCCGGGGGCGTCAACTCACCGGTACGCGCCTTCAAGGCCGTCGGAGGCACTCCCCGATTCGTCGAGCGGGCCGAGGGCGCCTACTTCTGGGATGCGGACGGCCAGCGCTATATTGACTATGTGCAGTCGTGGGGCCCCATGATTCTGGGGCACAGCTACCCCCCCGTGACCGACGCCGTCATTGAGGCCGCTCGCCACGGCCTCAGCTTTGGTGCACCGACGGCCCGGGAGACGGAACTGGCCGACCTGCTGTGCGAGCGGATTCCCAATATGGATATGGTGCGCCTGGTCAACTCGGGGACCGAGGCGACCATGAGCGCCATTCGTCTGGCCCGCGCCTTCACCGGTCGCGACAAGATCGTCAAGTTCGAGGGCTGCTATCACGGCCATTCCGACTCCCTGTTGATCAAAGCCGGCTCCGGCGCCCTGACTTTCGGGGTTCCGAGCTCTCCCGGCGTACCGACCGCACTGGCTGAACACACCATGACGTTGACGTACAACGATGCGGAACAGGTCCGTGACGTGTTCCGTGAGCTGGGCCGTGACATCGCCTGCATCATCGTCGAGCCGGTGGCCGGCAACATGAACTGCATCCCGCCGGTACCGGGATTTCTGGAAACCCTTCGAGAAGTCTGCGATGACTCGGGCGCGGTGTTGATCTTTGATGAAGTCATGACCGGGTTTCGAGTCGGCCCCCAGGGGGCCCAGGGGCTTTTCAACGTCAAAGCAGACCTGATCACCCTCGGAAAAGTGATTGGCGGCGGCCTGCCCGTCGGTGCTTTCGGCGGTCGTCGGGAGATCATGGAGATGGTGGCGCCCACGGGTCCGGTCTACCAGGCGGGCACCTTATCGGGCAACCCGCTGGCGACCGCTGCCGGTGTGGCGACACTGCGAGCGCTGGAACGCAATGGACTTTACGAGCAGATCTCGCGGCGCACGCAGCAACTGACGCACGGCATGCAGACGGTTGCCGACGAAGCAGGCATACCCTTTACGACCAACCACAGAGGCAGCATGTTCGGCTTCTTCTTCACCGATGCGCCAGAGGTTACCCGCTATGATCAGGTCATGAGTTGCAACACCGAGCGGTTCAATCGCTTCTATCACGGCATGCTGGATGAAGGGGTCTACCTGGCACCCGCTTCTTATGAGGCTGGTTTCATGTCCGCCGCCCACACCGAGGCTGATATTGAGCAAACACTCAGCGCCGCACGCAGGGTTTTTGCCCGTCTGTGAGGGGAAAAGTCACAGGCAGACGGCATTAACAGTTAACCGTGCCACAATTTTTGGTGCCAGGACTTGCCTAAGGCGCGCGTAGCGCTTAATCTTGACGCAGGTTCCTCAATCCTTGTGGCACTGGGCTTCGTGCGATTGGCCTGCTCGCTGTTTCAGGAATCGATGTAAGGAACGAACGTGTTGACACGGACTCTATTCGTTTCTCAGACACCTTTTACGGAATGTTACTCTGTTCACCAAATCGGGAGAAAATGATGAACAATCTTTTGAAAAGCTTTCTGATTCTGATCGCCACCACAGGCTTGCTCGTGGGGTGTAGCTCCACTTCCACCCAGGAAGAGCCTGTTGAAGAACCCACCGTCGCCGAGCCGGAGCCGGAACCGGAGCCCCAACCGGAGCCCGAGCCCGAGCTGGACACCACCTTTTACTTTGACTTCGACAAGTCCACTCTGAAACCCGAAGCACGTGCCACCCTGGTTGCTCATGCTGAGCGCCTGAAAGAAAGTGGCGATCGTGTTCGTCTGGAAGGTCATGCAGACGAGCGTGGTTCACGCGAGTACAACATGGGTCTTGGCGAGCGTCGCGCCAAAGCCGTTCGTGACTTCCTCGTCCTTCAGGGTGTACCGGCCAGCCGCATCGAAACCGTCAGCTACGGTGAAGAGCGTCCCGCCGTACAGGGCAGCAATGAAAGTGCCTGGGCGAAAAATCGCCGTGTCGAGCTGAAATAAAGCAACTCGGCCAGCGATCCCGAAACGGCGCCTTCACGGCGCCGTTTTTTTTGGGTGGTAGCACAGCCAATCCACTGTCGGTCAGGACGACGCCCTCACCACCAGCTCGGTCTTTAATACCTCTGAAGTCACCGGCTGCCCCTTTACCAGAGCCATCACTTTCTGGACCAACAGCTTCCCCCCCCGGTGAATATCCTGTCGAACCGTCGTCAACGGTGGGTTGAAGTACGGTGCGATAGGAATATCATCGAAGCCCACCACGGCCACATCGTCGGGCACCCGAAAGCCTTTTTCCTGCAGCGCTTTGATCGCTCCCATCGCGATATTGTCACTGGCTGCAAAAATGCCGTCGAAGTCGAGGCCCTCTTCCAGCAGCTCGAGGACATGCTGATACCCGGACTCAATGGAAAAAGCCGCTTGCACATGGTGCTCCTGTGAGGACAGCCCGGCTTCGGTCAAGGCGTCAAAATACCCCTGAAAGCGGCCCTGAATTTCCGGATGTGCCACGTCCCCCAGAAAAAGCATCCGCTGGCAGCCACGCCCGATCAGATGCCGACTGGCCAACTGCCCCCCCATATAATTGTCACTGCCCACAATGCAATAATTGGCCTCGGGTTCGCGCGCCCCCCAGACCACTATCGCGTCGCCTTCCTTTTGCAGTTGACGTAAGGGCGCGTCATCCCGCCCCTGGCCAATCACGATAATGCCGTCCGCGCGGCGGGAGCCCAGCAGGTGTGCATGCCAGTCCTGCGGAGATACCGCATTGCTCGAAAACAGCAGGCTGTACTGATGCTCATTCAGCTCATCCGCGATCGCCCCGATCATATCCATCATGAATGGATCGGAGAAAGTTTGCCCATCCACGCTTTCGGCATTGATTACCAGCGCTATCGTATGGCTGCGCTGAAGACGCAAGTTGCGGGCCCCGGTATTCACTTTATAATTCATCTCGCGGGCGAGAGACTGCACCTTTTCCCGGGTTTTGATATTCACCGCCGGGTTGTTATTCAGGGCACGGGATACCGTCGACTCCGACACCCCCGCCCGGCGGGCGATGTCAGCGATAGATACGGGTTCCTGAAGTTTTCGTCGGGACATGGTTGCTTTCCGGTCAAGCGACAGGGAGCCCGGCGGACTCACCCCTCACAGTTGTCATCTGGACCATCTTAAAGGACCCGTCTGATGCTTGTATAGCCACGGCTATCCTTCACGGACGTCGGCACGCTCTGTTTCACGTTTCAGTCCTCTCAGCAGTATCAATATCAGGGCCATGGGGACCAGCGCCATGTAAAACGCAACTTGCCCGGTAAACTGGCCAAACACGATGCCGGTCAGCATGGACCCCGTGGTACCACCCAACGCCGAGAATATGATGATCAAACCCGCCATGGACGATTGCTGATGCAGCGGCAAGGAGCTCAGTACCACCGAACTCAACGCCGGGTAGATCGGGGCCATAAACAGGCCAATCAACGGGAATATGTACGCTGCCAGAGGAAGGTTGAGCCAGCCAACGTCCGGCTCAACCTTCACATTATACGATAGCGGCAGTGTCAGAATCACCAACAACCCCATGGCAATCACACAGACACTGAGCAACACATACCAGTTGATGCCACGCAGTAAGACACCGGCCCCCAAACGCCCGATTGCCAGGCACAGCGCAAAGATACTGGTCACCTGAACACTGATGGCGCTGGGGAGGTTGAGCACCTGATTGTTGAATGTCGGCAACCAGGTGCCAATGCCCTGCTCAATCAACACGTACAGGAACACCGAGGCGACAAAGATGTAAACCAACGGGCGGGCGGTCAGCTTGAGCATGGCCAGGAAGTCCTGACCAAAATTGGCGGTGGCCGGTTGCACCTTTTCCTCGCCGAAGCGGATAAAGGCCATCACCACCAGGTTGAACGCACAGATTCCCGCCAGCCACCAATAGGTATTCAACCAGTTCATACTCTCCGGCCGATCCGAATCGATGAAGAAACTGAACACCCAGTAACCGGACAGCACCCCCAGCATGAACACCCCTTCAATGGCATTCATCAGGCTCGCGTGAGCCTGCTTTTCCGGAGCCAGGATGCCGATGCTGGCGTAAACCGACACCTTGATCAGCGCAAAGGAGGACCCGATGGCCAGGAACAGCATCTTGGTGGCCCAGAAGCTACTGAGAATCGGCATGGACAGACAGGCCAACAGCACAACGCCCAGGCCGATCATCATGGCCCGTCGGTACCCCAACCGGGGCAGGAATGAGGCTACCAGAAACGACACCACGGCAATGGGGATATCCTTGAATCCCTCCAGCAGTGCGGCGCTTTCCTTGGTGACACCAAAGCTGTTGATGGATTGCAGGATCACCACCCCGACACTGTTCAGCAACAGACCGAACAGGAAGTAGTTGAGCATTAATACCAGAACAATCAGGCGTTTATTCATTGTTATCAACCTTCAGATGCGCCCCGCAAGACGCCTGCGTGGACCTAAGCCGAGACCGTCGGTCGTCGACCCCCGAAAGCAGCATACCCGGCGCCCAAAGTGGCACCTGCTGCCGCGCTTACCCAATAATAGCAGCAAAATAACCAATTGCAATCGATTGCAAGAATGCTAAACTTGCCTTACAGGTCACTGTCGAGACCACCGCCGACGCTGTGGCAGTCTGACAGGCCTCTTCGAATCACTCTATCGATAACGGGTAACGTCAGCCATGCAACACAGCTCTCGCGCATCGGATCGCTACGGCCTCAACCCCTGGCGCATCACCGAGTCCGGCTTTCAAGCCGGCGACTACGGCCTCAATGCCACCCTGTTCGCCCTGGGTAACGGGTACATTGGCCTGCGAGGCACGTTCGATGAAGGCTTCGCCGCCGGCACTGCGGAGTCCGGCTGCTACCTGAACGGCGTCTATTACTCTGAGCCCATTACCTATGGCGAGCAGGCTTATGGCTACGCGAAAAACAACCAGCGCATTGCGTCCGCCGCCCTTCCACACGAGCTGAGCCTGACTCTGGATGGTGTCGCCGTCGACCTCAGTGAGGGTGAGCTCCTGGAGCACCGACGCGAGCTGGAACTGGACAACGGCCTGGTCAGCCGCCAGTGGCGCTGGCGTGCGCCGAACGGCCAGATACTCCGGTTGGCCAGTCGCCGCCTGGTGTCACTGACTGAGCGGCAATTGATCGTCATGGAATACCGGCTGTCGGTGGAGTCCGGTACCGGCAAGCTGAGCGTGACCTCGAGCCTGGATGCCACCCCCGCCGCCGCCACCGACAGCGATGATCCGCGGGTCGGCGCCGGGGTCAACATCGAAGATCTGGAGCCCCGTATCCAGAAGGCCCGGAACGGACGGCTGACCCTGAGCCATCACCTGAAAAGCAGTGGTTTCACGTTGAGCAGTGCCGCCAGCCATCGCCTGGACGGGGCGAGCGTGAGCGCTCAGACCCACGATACCGATGATTTCCGGGCCGCCTGTCAATACGTGGTGACACTGACGCCGGAAACGCCACTGATACTGACCAAATACGCTGTCTACGGGCACAGCGTTACCGACACGCCAAACCTCGATGAGGTCCTCAGGCGCTGCGAGCAGAAGCGTTTTGATGACTATGCACGGGATCAGCGCGAAGCCATGGATGCCTTCTGGGCCACCTCGGATATTGAGGTGGGCGGCGACCCGGCCCTGCAACAGGGGCTGCGATTCAACCTGTTTCATTTATTCCAGTCCCTGGGGCGGGACCCCGGCACCAATATTGCCGCCAAAGGCCTCACCGGCCACGGCTATGACGGTCATTACTTCTGGGACAGCGAAATCTACATTCTGCCGTTTTTCCTCTATACCCAACCGGAGCTGGCGCGCAACCTGCTTCTCTATCGGCACAGCATTCTGGATGCCGCCCGGGCCCGGGCCCGGGAACTGGCCATTCCCAAAGGCGCGCTGTTCCCCTGGCGCACCATCGGGGGCGAGGAGTGCTCCGCCTACTACCCGGCGGGCACCGCCCAGTTTCACATCAACGCCGACGTTGCCTATGCGGTCAAGCAGTATCACGAGGCCACTGGCGACGATGATTTTCTGATCCAGGCCGGTGCCGAAGTGGTCCTGGAAAGCGCCCGGTTGTGGCCCGCCATCGGGCACTACAACGCCCATCGGGGCGATCAGTTCTGCATCAACGAAGTCACTGGGCCGGACGAATACACCGCCCTGGTGAACAACAACTTCTTCACCAACGCCATGGCGCAGGCCCATCTGCGCTATGCAGTCGAGCTGTACCAGTGGCTGAAGGAGCGGGCGCCCGCAAAAGCCAGGGAACTGTACCGGGCCATGGCACTGGATGACCGGGAGGTGGCCGACTGGGCGCAGGCGGCGGAGCGCATGTATCTGCCCTATGACGAAAACCAGGGCATCCACCTGCAGGACGACAGTTTTCTCGACAAACCCCGCTGGGACTTTGAGCACACGCCCGCGGACCACTACCCGCTGCTGCTGCACTACCACCCGCTGACCATCTACCGTCACCAGGTCTGCAAACAGGCGGACACGGTGCTCGCGCTGTTCCTGCTCAGCGACCAATTCAGCCGGGAGCAGAAAAAACGGGATTTCGACTTTTACGAACCCATCACCACCCACGACTCCACCCTGTCCGCCTGTATGCACAGCATTCTGGCCAATGAGGTTGGGTACCCGGATAAAGCGCGGCACTATTTCGAACAGGTCGCGCGCATGGACCTGGACAACCACCACCACAACACCCAGCACGGCATCCATACTGCCTGTATGGGCGGGACCTGGCTGTGCATGGTGCAGGGTTTTGGCGGCATGCGCCTGCACCACCACCAGTTGGCGTTCAACCCCACCCTGCCCAAGGGCCTGAGCCACTACCGCTTCAAGGTGCGCGTGCAGGGCCGACTGATTGGGGTCAGCGTCGATGCCAGCGAAGCGCACTATCAACTGATCACGGGAGCGCCCATCACCCTTCAACACGGCGAGCAATCCATTGCCCTGACGGAAGGCCAGGCGCCCATTGCCGCCCCTCTCAGGAGTCCGAACCGATGACGGCTTACCGAGCTGCTATATTTGATCTGGATGGTGTGATTGCCGATACCGCCCGCCTTCATCTGGCCGCGTGGCAACAACTGGCCGAAGAAGAAGGGTTTCGTTTGCCCGCCGACGCGGATGAGCGACTCAAAGGTGTAGACCGGATGGCGTCGCTCGAAATCGTCCTGGAGGGCACCTCTCGCCAGTATCGGGAGGACGAAAAGCTCGCGCTGGCGGACCGGAAGAATCAGCGCTACCAGCAACTGGTCACTCAACTGACCCCGGAGGACCTGTTGCCTGGTGCCGCCGAATTGCTGGAACAATTGGCCGACTGGCAGATTCCGATGGCGCTGGCCTCCGCCAGCAAAAACGCCCGGGCGGTGATTGACGGACTCGGTATCGCCCACCGCTTTGACTACATTGCCGATGCCGCCCGGGTCAAGTACCCCAAGCCCGACCCGGAGATTTTCACTCTGGCAGCCCGGGGCCTGGGTGTTGAGCCGGCGCTATGTGTGGGGATTGAGGATGCGGCCGCGGGTGTCACCGCCATTAAACGAGCGGGCATGTACGCGGTTGGTATAGGAGACAGCAGGGTACTGGAAGAAGCTGACCTGTGCGTGCCGACGCTGGCTGACTTCCGCCCGGAATCCTGCTTCCGGCGCCGCATCTGAGCGCTGTGGAACAGAACCCGATGACGGGAAAGCCGTAACCGGTATCAGAATCATACGTTATATAAAGATTGATTATTTATTATGAAATCGTTTGTAAAAATAATTTGCAATCGATTGCAATACGGAGTTAGCTGAACTAAGCTAAAAATCGAGCGCGGTGGAACACCCCTCAGGCGTCCACATAGAGGTGCCCCATGGAGAGAACAGAACAGGTAACACCGAGAGAGACAAAAATACCGGACCGACCCGCCAGTGGCCGGTCCAGCTGTGCTCACCAACGTCCAACAATAATGACCCGCATTGCGGGGAGGAGAAATGCCATGATGACCCAGAAACCTCTGGCCCGAACACTCAACGCCCTGAAGCACTCACGCCAGTCAGCACTGTGGCTTGGCTCAGTGGCCGCCCTGGCGCTGAACGCACCGGTACAGGCTCAGGAAACCGATCAGCAGCCCAACATGCAAGCCATTGAGGAAGTGGTGGTAACCGGTACACCCGGTGGTGCCGCCATGCGCAAGCTGGACGCCAGTTTCGCCATTTCCACCGTCAGTGCGGAAGACATCAAACGCAAGGCCCCTTCCAGTACCGCCGACCTGCTGAAAACGGTTCCCGGTGTCTGGGTTGAGAGTTCCGGCGGTGTGTCCGGTGCAAACATTTTCGTCCGTGGTTTCCCGAGTGGCGGTGACGCCGACTTTGTCACCGTCGCCGTCAACGGACTGGCGGTCTACCCACCGCCCACTCTGTCATTTCTGGAAAACTCCACCATTTTCCGCGTGGATGAAACCATCGAGCGCATGGAAGGCCTGCGCGGTGGTCCCAACCCGGTTTACTCCAACGGCCAAGTGGGCCTGACCACCAACTTCATTCTGAAAGAAGGCGGCCCGGATACTGAAGGGGTCCTCAAATATTCCACTTCCGATTTCGGGTTGCAGCGGGTAGACGGCATGGTCAGCGGCGAGCTGAGCGATGACCTCTACTACATGATCGGCGGCTATGTCAGTTCCTCCGAGGGCGTGCGTGAAGCCGGTTTCGATGCCGAGGAAGGCAATCAGTTTACGATCAACCTCACCAAACGGCTCGATAACGGCAAGATCAACCTGTTCCATCGCGCGACCGATGATCACGGTACCTGGTACCTGCCGGTCGCATTGCAGGACAGCGACGGCAACCCCACCGGGATCGACGCCAGCTACACCCAGGTCGGCGCCGCCAACCGCAATGTGCTGGTTCCCTACTCGGGCAGCGATGGTATGGGCGGTACCGAAACCACCTTTGAGATGCGTGACATGGGCAAGGGTCGCGGCTGGGACGGCAGCGTGACCGGCGGCTCCATCGAATTGGACCTGGCCAATGGCTGGACCTTTACCGACCGATTCGGGCTCACCAAGGGTGACGCCGATACCTACGGATTCGTACCGGACGGTGCGGCGGTGACCATGGGCAGCCTCAATGGCGGACTGGCTGGCACCACCATCACCGGCGACGAAGTAGCCGCCAACGCACTGGTCCAGCGGTTCGGCCCCTGGGTGGTTGAAAAAGACATCGAAGCTTTCAGCAACGATTTGAGTCTTGCCAAGCAATGGGACGACTACAAGTTGACCGTGGGCTATTACGCCTCTACCTGGGAAGTCGATGAAATCTGGTCCATCGGGAACTCCAAATACTACGAGCTGGGTCAAAATGGTCAGATGATCAGCCCGGACAGCGTGGACGATGCCTGTCAGGACTTTGATCAGACCACCTGCGGGTTCAAATACGATGTCGACGCCATCGGTGATGCCCGTGAAAACGCCTTCTACATGGCGGGGGAAACCTACCTGGGCGACCTCACCCTTGATGCTGGTATACGTGTCGTGACCCGCGAGACCACCTACTCGGTGGACGACGGTGCCCGCGATGGTATCGCGGACCTGACACTGGATACCGAAGAAGACAAGGTAACCTACACCGCCGCGGCGAACTGGGCGCTGACCGAAGACTCGGGCGTCTTTGTGCGGATCAATGACGGGGTGAAATTTCCGGACTTCGACGCTTACCGTGACTTCCGCGGCGACTTCCTGAACGGATCCGACCTGATCATTGACGTACAGCAGTACGAACTGGGCTACAAGCTCTCCCAGGCCAACTACTCCCTGTACGCCACCGGCTTCATGAATGAAACCAAAGGGCAACCGTTTGGCAACGTCGCGTTGAACGATTTCGACCGACTGGAAACCGAAGCCATGGGTGTGGAACTGGACGGTAATCTCTACTGGGGCGAGTTCGAACTGACTCTGAACGCCACCCTGCAGGACACCGAGATCAAGAGCGGTGATGATGCCGGCAACAGCGTCCAGCGCCAGCCGGACTCCCAGATCCGCCTGTCACCGAGCTACAACCTGTCCTTCGCCAACGGTGTGGATGCCGTCGTTTACGGTACCGCCAGTATCATCGGTGATCGTTACAGTGACAACGGAAACATCAACAAGCTGTCCAGCTACGAGAAGTTCGACCTGGGTGTGATTGTGAATGTCGAGAACCTGGAGTTCCAGCTTGCCGTGGATAACCTCACCGACGAGGAAGCTCTGACCGAGGGTGACCCACGTGCCGCCGGGGTATCGGCCAACGGCCGTTACATCCTGCCGCGCAACGTGAAGTTCTCCATCGGCTATCAGTTCTGACAGGAAACCTCCTGTATAGACCTTAGCCAGTGTCTATCGCTTCGGGGACTGTGCGCTTCGCGCCAGTCCCCTTTTTTTACACAGCGCGATCGGCCTTGCACCCTACAGATACATTTCTTCCCGCCGATTTTCCGCCTTGCGGCGCATGACTTCCGCCTTTTCAGGCAGGGCCCGCTGATCATAAATCTCCGCTGCCAACCTGTAAAACCTCGGCTCCTCGGTCTGGCGCGCCATGGCCTGCTCCAGGTACCGCTCGGCCTGGGCGAGATCCCCTTTTTCCAGCCGCTCACGGGCCAATGAGTACAGGTAGTAGGGATTACTGTTGCGGTGCTCCCGGACCCGCTGCAAGAAGTAGGTCGCTTTTTCCGATTCGCCCTCGGCTTCATACAGGCTGGCGAGATTGCTCATCAGTGACAGATCCGCCGGTGACAGCGCCAGCCCTTGTCGATAAGCCACCTCGGCTGCGCCAGGCACGCCCATACGTTTATACAGGGTTCCCAGGTTGTTCCAGAGGTAGCTTTGCCGGTCATCAAGTTGTAAGGCTCTGCGCAGGTGCAGAAAACCCTGGCGCCGATCGCCAGCGGCCGCCCGCTCCATTCCCAGATTATTGTAGAATTGCGCGGCCACCAGCCGGTCACCAATCACCGACTGTTCGTACACCGGACTGTAGCGCTCCATCTCCAGATCCACCACCAGTTCCTCGCCTCGGGGCAACAGCACCTTGGCATTCACATGACGGAACAGCAGGAAGGATTCGCCGTCCCGCAAGTCCCACATCGGTGGTACCTGCACATCGTTGACTTCGGCCTTCAGGCCAATGTGCCGGGCCATCGCCACATACATCAACGTAAAACTGAGGCAGTTCACTTCGCGCCGTTCAAACGCGCGAGCCGCCGTCGTGGTGTTCAGCGCGGTATACCGCATACCCAGCCCGCCGGCCATCTGGGAGGAGAGCAACGCCCGGTGCAGAGCCTCTGCACGCTGAGCCGGGTGACGGTATTGCAGCGCAATCTCCTCCGCCACCACTCGCATCATGGGGGATAACGTCATCAGATCATAGGGAGGCAATTCGGCGTCGGCGGGCGGTTCATCAAACAACAGCTCGCCGGAAAGGACCTGCTCAAGGTCCCGGGAGGAAGGCGCCTGCACCCACTCAGGCAGGGGCTCCATGTGGCTGCAGGCGCCGAGCAGCAGGACGAAGGCCACTGGGGCCCAGGACATGCGCATCAGGACACCTCTCGCAATCACCGTCAGATTCGGAGGAAGGCCGGATCTGCAACTTGATCATACCTACACTATGACAGTTTAGCGGATAAAGTGTTCGCCCGATGATCGATGTTTGTACGGGCTCTCCGTCCGTGCAAAAACAGGACAGGGGCGGCACGCTACGCGAGCTGGCGCTCCTGTTCCTGGCGGGTATGGGCCACCTCAAGAGCAAAGCTCAGGGGGTATCCGTACAGAGGGTGGTAAACCGTTTGAGGGGTTCGCGGTTTACCGTATAACTCCGCCTCTATCCAACGGAAGTAGTCATCCACCGTGCCCACTTCGGCCGCCGAGCAAAGCCTGCCAGAGCCGAGTTCATGGGCAGAAATCACGGCCCCGCCCGACACTTTTACCCGGATGTCGTTGCACCCTACCGAACCGCACCGGCTGAGCGTGAACTGATAGGAATCAAAGCCACTCATCTGCCAGAGTTGCCAGTGGACATAGAGCGCCTCCTCCGGGCTCGTATTCACATCCCGGACTCGACGTCGGAGTTCCAACAGAGCCTCTGGCTCCCGGGCCTGACCGTTGGAAGCGATATTCATCGAGATCATCAGTTTGTGCATCTTGCGTCACTCCCCTGTGTTGAAACCGAATGGCCCATTAAGCGATTCGGGGTCATCCCAATCGCGAGCCCAAATGTCATTGCCGTGCAGGTAGTACACCGTATCCCCGTGCAACCGGCTGCGGTCACTTCCGCCGCCTACGGGGTACTCAAAGCCGGAGCTATTCGCCGAAGCCACGATCAGCGGCGCCTGAGTTTCCAGCGTTGCCTGCTCTCCGGTCAGCCCGTTCACCTCAAACAGGAACAACCCGGTATCCAGCCAACGATAATCGTCGCGACGAGTCACCGGAACGGTAAAGCGCAACTGATCCGTGCCGACCGGCAGGAAATTGAACGCCCGCAGGTCGGTCAACGCCTCGCTCCAACTCCCGGATCCGCCCAGCACAACGGCCTCGACGCTGACCGGGTTCAGGTCATCGCGCACATCAAACAGTTCGACTTTCACCCCGCCAAAACCGCCGTTTTCATCGGCTTCCTGGCCCACGGACACCAGGTATCCCTCTCCTACGGGGTGCAGGTAATTGGACACACCGGGAATCTCCAGTTCCCCGAGCACAGAGGGGTTTTCATTATCTGAGACATCCAGCACATACAACGGGTCGATGCGTTCAAAGGTGACGATATAGGCCCGGTCCCCCAGGAAACGGACGGCGTAGATATCCTCGCCCGGCTTGCCGATCGGCTCCGGTTGTGCCTCGTTGGGCAGCCGTGCAACCACCTCCAGGGTGCGGCTGTCGGGATCGGCGGCCTCCCGAAGCACATGCAAAAAGTGCTCTGGGTTGCTCCAGTCTTCCCGAAGGGTGGTCACCACCCGCAAGTAACCCTGTGCCTCATCCATGCTGAAGGACGGGTCTGACCAGTTCAGTGCTCCCGGCACCAACCCCGTGCCTCGGTAATCAATCTCGCCCCCGGCAATAGCAAACTTGTGCAGCCCGGTCTTCTGGTCGAGCCAATTGCCGGCATGGGTTCCCAGATACAGACTGTCCAGCGACAGGTACAGGCCGCTCAAATACGCATTGACACAGATCGCACTCACCAGTCGCTGCTCCCGAAGATTGAAGGCGCTCACGGTCACTATGTCGGCGAAACCTTCATCGGGGTTCAATGTTTCCGGCAGATAGCAGTCTCCTTCGCGTACCAGCGGTTGCTCTGGCGACTCATCCATGCGATAGCCAGGCAACAACTCAGACATCGGGGTGGAGCTGATCAAACGTTCATTGTTCTGTCGCGCCTCGTCGGTACCGGCATAGGGTTCCAGGCCTTCAATGTGGGGGCGGGTGCGGGAAACAAGATAAAGCACATCGCCGATTTTCCGGCTGTTGAGCAGTGTTCCCTCCACCTCCAGGGACCAGCGGATTGCGGGATTCTCCGGTGACTGGACGTCCACCAGCTCGATCCGGGTATGGCCAGCCTGAAGGGCGATCTCCGGCATGCCCATCCATCCCCAGCCTCCGTAGTAATAACGGCTGTCACTGAGCGCCACCACCGCCTCGGTGGTGCCGCCCTGCTCCAGGGTGTAGAGCTGGGACAGCACCAGAGGCGAATCAGCCTCCCGGTCGAGGGTGTAACGCATGACTCCGGTTGCACTGGCCTGCGCGGGGTCGGTTTCAAAAATACGCAACGCCTGAACGGCTGCAGGCTCCGGCACTGATCCATCATCACCGGCGGCATCGTCCAGTGCAACACTCTCGGCAAACCGGTGATAACTGTACTGGGGGGACTCGGCGACGAAGAGGTAGCGACCGTCATATTTCAGCCGGTCGGCCTCATCCACCCCTTCGACATGAACATTGGTACGGGAGAAATCGCCAGCCGCATTCTCCTGAGCGTCCGGCATTGCCACACCGTCTTCCTCGACCATGCCGTTGTCAACGGCGCTCACCTGCAAACGCAGCCCGTTGCGCAAATACTGTGACACGGCTTCAGGCGGATGCTCATTGGTCAGGGGCTCCAGCGCGGGGTCTGCCCAACGAAGCTGGCGATAATCGGTGTCGTAGCGACCCGGACCGGGCCCGTCACCGCTGGAGCCACCACAAGCTGCCAGTAGCATCGCGCTGGCTGCCAGCGCGCACAAGGTCACTGAACGAACGTTCATTCGAATCCATCCTCCTGAGAAAATAGTGGGGGTTTATGGCATCATCCCCTCACTGTAGCCCCACGGGCGCCCGGTTTCTGTAGTGCAACTGCGAAAGAGTGTAACTTTGTGTAACCGGTGTCCAGCGCCACACATTGGTCAAAAGGCACCGAGATTTACAGGTTTTTACACACTCTCACAAAGGCATGACGGCTTTTTTCCGTCGCAGCAGGCACACTGAAGGCTCAACCGATCCGCCCCGACGGACGCGGAAAGAGGCACCCGCAGCGGTGACCATAGAACCCATTAGCGAGAGTAAGTACCCATTTCATGACGTGGTTAACCGATTCCCCGGCTCGCGTATACCGTCTGGCGGCATTGATGCTGGCACTGGGCCTGACGGCCCCGGGGCTGGCGAGCGATCGCCCATCGCACTGCGACCACAGCGGGCCCGGGTGTGTGGCGGCGGGTACCTGGGACATCAGGCTGGCCGTCGGCGCCGGGCTGCGCACCAACCCGATCGCCGGTGCCGATGATGTGCCGCTGGTTCTGGTTCCTCAGGTGACTTATTACGGCAAGCGGTTTTTCTTTGACAACCTGGACCTGGGTTATACCCTGATTGACCGACGTGACTGGATGGTAAACCTGTTGATCACCCCCAGCGGCGACGGCCTGTACTTCTTTGAAGACGATTGGGGCCGGTTTTTTCTCCAGGGAGGGTTGAATACCCTGGGGGCAAACTTCAGCCCGGCGCCCGATGAGGCCCCAGCCATAGAAGACGAGGATGCTTTTGAGGGGCCCCAGGAGGATCAGCGGGACCAGGAAAGCCCCGCCCCCACCAACCCCGAGCCGGCCCAGGTATCCCCGCCCCCGCTCCGGGACCGGAATGTCGCCGCCCTGGCCGGGGTGGAAACCTCCGGTGATTTCGGTCGATTTCAGTGGCAATTCCAGGCACTGTCCGATGTCAGTGGCGTACACAATGGGGAGGAGCTCCGGTTTGCGGTCAGCACGGGAATCCACCCGCGACCCCATCATTTGGGCCTCAGCCTCGGATTCAGCTGGAAAAGCGCCGAGGTGATGGAATACTATTACGGCGTCACCCAGGGGGAATCAGGCGGCAACCGAGCGGCCTACCGCCCCGGTAGCGGCACGGCACCCTTTGTGCGCCTGAGCTGGAATCAACCCGTCAGTGAACAATGGCGCTGGTTGGCCAGCGTTCAGTACGAATACCTGAGCGAATCGGTACGCCATAGCCCCCTGACTGACCAGAATAAGGTGATGCAAATCTTCGTCGGGGGCGTTTACCATTTTTAGACTCGGGCAACTGAGGTATGGCGGTACACATAGTCGATCAGCGCGCCAGTCCCTGTGGATCCTGGCGGGCTGGTTTGCGGCCAGCGCCAGCGCGGCAGACACCGAACTGGAGCTTAAACCCAGCATCTGTGCCCTGGCCGAAAATCAGGTTCTGTGCGAAGAACGGGTCGATATCCGCTGGCATAGTGATTACCCCGACGCCCTGTGCCTGTTCGTCGATCAGGACGACCAGCCCCTGGCCTGCTGGCGAGAAGAAGACCAGGGGGAGTTTCAGTACGAGGCTCGAACCGAACAGAGCCTGACGTTCCAGTTACGGGCCGAACAGGACAACCGACTGCTCGCCAGCCGGTTGTTTGAAGTCATCCGCGAGTACACCGAGTTCCGCTCTCGCCGGCGCAAACCCTGGAATTTTTTCTGACCGATCACCAACCGACAGACCGGACGCCCATGCAACAGATTCTCCTGGCCGAAGATGACCACCGCCTTGCCGCACTGGTTCGGGACTACCTGACCGACAATGGTTTTGAAGTTGCGGTGGAAGACCGCGGCGACCGGGTCCCGGAACGCGTCCGTCAGCTTCAGCCGGATCTGCTGATTCTGGACATCATGCTGCCCGGCAAAGACGGCCTGACCCTGTGTCGGGAGCTGCGCCCGGCGTTCACCGGACCGATCATGATGCTCACCGCGCGCAACGAAGACGCTGATCAGATTCTGGGGCTGGAATTCGGCGCCGACGACTACGTCATCAAGCCCGCGGAACCCCGGATTCTGCTGGCTCGCATACGGGCCCTGCTGCGCCGCATCGAGCCCGGCGTTCCGAGCGCCCCGCAGACGCTCAACTTCGGGACGCTGGAGGTGCACAGCGGCTCCCGCAGTGTCGAGCTGGACGGTGCTCCCATCAAACTGTCCAGTCACGAGTTCGACCTGCTGTGGTTGTTGGCCCAGCGCGCCGGCGACGTGGTGGGTCGGGATTTTCTGTTCCGGGAGCTTTACGGTCGCCCCTATGATGGTATGGACCGGACCATCGATGTGCGCGTATCCCAACTGCGGAAGAAACTGGGGGACAATCCGGACAACCCCTCCCGCATCAAAACCATCTGGGGCCGAGGCTATCTCTTTATCGCCGACGCCTGGGATGCCGAGTGAACGGCCTGATCCGGCATCGGCCATGAAAAGAGCCTTCCTCTCCCTGTACCTGCTCATCGTCCTGGCGACCCTGGGCCTGGGGTGGGCACTGGATCAGCTCTGGAGCGCCTACCAGGCCGAGCACCCGACTCAGGCGCCCGGTGCCGTACTCACCAGTGTGCTTCAACACAGCAGTGCCGGTCGTCCGCTTGACCAGACCCGCGCCCTGATTCACCGATTGGCGAGTGAGGGCCAGGCGGATGTTCGCCTGGCACCCCTGTCGGACATTTCCGGGGAGTCCATCAAAGCACGTCTGGAGGCCGGTGAGTCACTGTCGTTCGAAGACGCCAATGGCAACCTCTACCACTACGGTAAGCTCGCGGATCATCCCCAGGTCATCATCATCGGCGAAGTGACGCCCGACGCATCGCGGCGCTTTGAGGCCTTGTTGGCGGTGCTCTTTTACGGCGCCCTGGCGGCCGTTGTATTTTTCTGGCTCTGGCCTCTGACCCGGGACCTGAACCGCCTGGAACAACAGGCCGAGGCGCTGGGGCGCAACCCGGAAACCGCCGTCATGGAGCTCCAGGGGCACTCCGCGGCCCAGCGTCTGGCCCAGGCATTCAACCAGATGGCCCGGCGCATTCGCGACCTGCTGCGCTCCCAACGGGAAATGACCCATGCCGTATCCCATGAGCTGCGCACCCCCCTGGCTCGCATGAAATTTGCCCTGGAGATGGCCGATGCCAATAGCGATCCACAGACCCTGCGCACCCGGCTGCAGAGTCTGAGAGCCGATGTCGCGGAGATGGATCAACTGGTCAACCAGTTGCTGCACTATGCCCGCTTCGAGCAACAACCCTCCCTGCACCTGACACCCGGAGACATGCCCGGCCTGTTACAGGACCTTTGGCATCGCCTCAGCGGACATCTGGATCATCCCCCGCGCCTCTATCTGCACACGGCGGCCCATCCGCCACCGGTGGTCTGCGACTGGCCACTGATGGAGCGCGCCCTGCACAACCTGTTACAGAACGCCCTGCGTTACGCTCGCAGGCGGGTCGACATCACACTCACCACGGCGGCGGATGAGACCCAGGTCCAGATCGAAGACGACGGTCCGGGCATTCCCGAAGAGGAACGGGAGCGGATCTTTGAGTCTTTTGTCCGCCTGCGTGAGGCCCCGGAACTGCACAGTGCCGGGTTCGGGTTGGGACTCGCCATTGTGCACCGGGTGATGCAATGGCACCACGGCACTGTGCGGGTGGACACCGCCACCACCGGCGGCGCCCGTTTCACGCTGCGCTGGCCTTCCGAACCGCATACCGGACAGTGATTATGCCGGTAACGGACTATGGTATAGTGCCCGGCCTTGACCGTGAACGACGGACGTCTCCACCCAGCCAAGCGGATTTCAGCTGCAATGAAGCCAACCATCAAAGACGTTGCCAAGCGCGCCGGCGTGTCCTTCAAAACCGTCTCCCGGGTGATCAACCGGGAGAGTACAGTCGGCCAGGAACTGCAGGACAAGGTCTGGAAAGCCATCAAAGAGCTGAACTACCAGCCCAATCTGTCGGCCAGGGTACTGCGCGGCGCCGCTTCCTCCATCGGTTTCATCTACGACAACCCCAACAGCAACTACGTGATCGAAATGCAGCGCGGCATTCTCGACGAGTGCCGCCGCCAGGACTACGAGTTGGTGATTCACCCCTGCGACGCCAAATCCCCAGAGCTGCTGGATGAAATCTTCGGCATGGTGGACCGCAGCCGCGTCGGCGGGCTGGTACTCACGCCCCCCATGTCGGAAATGCCCGAGGTACTGGAGGCGCTGACCGAGCGCAACATCCGCTTTGTGCGGATTCTGTCCGGGAGCCAGCCACCGGACACCCGCTCACCCTGCGTATTCGTGGATGACCGAACGGCCGCATACAAGATCACCCAGTACCTGATTGATCTCGGGCACCGGGACATTGCGTTTCTGGGCGGGGAGGAAGCGCACAAATCCAGCATGGAGCGTCTGGCCGGTTACCAACAGGCCCTGGCGGACAACCAGATTGACCCGGACCCCCGCCTGATCATTGAGGGGGAGTACGCCTTCGAATCCGGGGTCAAACGCACCCGGCAACTGCTCTCCCTGACGCCAAGACCCACCGCCGTATTTGCCTGTAACGATGAAATCGCGGCGGGCACCCTGTTCGCGGCCCGCCTGGCGGGCGTGGATGTGCCGCGGGATCTGTCCATCGTGGGTTTCGAAGACAGCCCCTTTTCCCGCCAGGCCTGGCCCAACCTGACCACCGCCCGCCAGCCCAATGCGGACATCGCCCGCACGGCGACGGAACTGTTGATCCATCAGATCCGCCACCGGAAGGGCGATAAACCCACCACCAGCGAAGGGTTTTATCCCCAGTTGGTGGTGCGCGACTCAACCTGCCCACCTCCGTCCCGCACCCCGGAGTCCTCCTGACGCCAGCCACCTCGAGTGGCCCCCTTTACTTTCCACCTCGACAAGTGCAGAATAGCCCAAAAGACAACGTTGTCTAAACGATATTGTTCAGACCATGATTTCTTACCGGATTCCCGGACTTGTCGCCGGGAGCCAAGACAGGAGCTTCCATGAACACCGCCCCACTCCCTTCTCCGGAACAGACGCTGATGCACCGCGAGGCCCACGACGCCGCAGCTGTGGTCAGCCACCAACTCATCGACAATGCCGCCCGGGTCAAAGCGGTCGCCGAGCGTCTGCGCGCCTACCGGCCCCGCGCCGTGGTGACCTGCGCCCGGGGCAGTTCGGACCATGCCGCCACCTATGCCAAATACCTGATCGAAACCCAACTCGGTCTGATCACCTGCTCCGCCGCCCCATCGGTCGGCTCGGTGTACCAACGTCCGCAGCAGCTCGACGGTGTGTTGTATATTGCCATCTCCCAGTCCGGGAAGAGCCCGGACCTGCTCGCCAATGTCGAGCGCGCCAAGGCGGCCGGAGCACTGACCCTGGCGCTGGTCAACGTCGCCGACTCTCCGCTGGCAGAAATGGCCGATCTGGTACTGCCCCTGCAGGCCGGTCAGGAGGTGAGTGTAGCCGCCACCAAGTCCTATATCGCCAGTCTGTCAGCCCTGTTGCACCTGGTGACCGAGTGGGCCGACAGCGAATCGCTGCGCGCGGCGCTGCGCCGTCTGCCCGAGGCGCTGGCCCAGGCCTGGGCATTTGACTGGTCCGATGCCGTGACGGCTCTGACTCCGGTACACAATCTGTTCGTGATCGGTCGGGGGCTCGGTTTTGGCATTGCCCAGGAAGCCGCGCTGAAACTCAAGGAAACCTGTGGCCTGCATGCCGAGGCGTTCAGCGCCGCCGAAGTCCGGCACGGTCCCATGGCGATCGTCGGGAAAAACTTCCCGGTGCTGGTCTTCGCCCAACAGGATGAGACCCGCGAGAGCACCGAGTCGCTGGTTCAGGAGTTTCGCCAGCGGGGTGCCCGGGTCCTGGTGGCTGGCCAGGCGGACGTTGCCGACACGCTGCCCGTGGTCCCGGACGCCCACCCGGTCATTGCGCCCATCCTGGCCATCCAGAGTTTCTACCGCATGGCCAATGCACTGGCAATCGCACGCGGGTATCATCCCGATGAACCACCGCACCTGAACAAAGTGACGGAAACCGTTTAACGCGGATTGACCGCAGAGAGCATCCCGACTATGAAACAGGCATTGATCCAGGCTCCGATATTCACCGGCGATGAGTGGCTGGAACATCGGGCTTTATTGATCGACGAGGGTCGCATCAGGGCGTTGGTGCCAGAAGACCAGATCCCGGCCGACTACCTCGTAGACAGTATGCCCGGAATGCGACTGATTCCCGGCCTGATTGATACTCAGGTCAACGGCGGAGGTGGGGTGCTGTTCAATGATGCCCCCACTGTGGATACCCTGCGAACGCTCGGTGCAGCGCACCGGCGCTACGGCACCACCGGACTGCTCCCCACCCTGATCAGCGACGACCTGGACATCGTGGCCCGGGCCATTGGTGCGGTCCGCCAAGCGATCTCCGATGGAGTACCCGGCATACTGGGCATTCACCTGGAGGGCCCGTTCCTGAATCCGGCCCGCAAAGGGGTTCACGATGAGAGCAAGTTCCGCCGCCTGACGCCCGAAGCTGTCGATTTACTGAGCTCACTGGATAACGGATTTACCCTGGTCACCCTGGCGCCGGAACGCACCACCCCGGAACTGATCCGCGAATTGACCCGGCGCGGGGTAATGGTGGCGGCCGGGCATACCGCCGCCGACTACGAACAGACCCGTACCGCACTGGCCGCCGGGGTGCGCAGCTTCACTCACCTGTTCAATGCCATGACTCCCATGACCAGTCGGGAACCCGGTGTCGTCGGTGCCGCGCTGGAGGACCCGGACAGTTGGTGCGGCCTGATCGTCGACGGCCATCATGTGCACGCCGCCACCCTGAAAGTGGCGGTCGCCGCCAAACCGCGGGGCAAGATGGTTCTGGTTACCGATGCCATGCCAACGGTCGGTGCCGAACTCAAGCAGTTCACCCTGAAAGGCGAGGTCATTCACGCCGAAAACGGGCGCTGCGCCACGGCAGACGGCACGCTCGCGGGCTCGGATCTGGACATGCTCAGTGCCGTGCGCAACACGGTAACGCAGCTCGGGCTGCCGCTGGAGGAAGCCCTGCGTATGGCGAGCCTCTATCCGGCGCAAATGCTCGGACTGGAGCGGGAACTGGGACGACTGGCCCCGGGGTACCGGGCCAACCTGGTGGCCGTGGACGACCAGTTGCAAGTGCGGCAAAGCTGGATTGACGGAGCGACGCAACGGTTCTGATCAGAACCGGAAGCGTAGCAACCCCTCCTCCGTTGGCGCCGTCGCAGACGGTTCCGCCGCCGCTGCACACTGCCCCGGCAGTGGCGGTGGACAGCCCCGAACATCCTCCGGTACATCGCGACGGCTCAGCGACGCCGCCGTCACATGGGCGCCGGACGCTACCCCGGTCACCGACACCGAATCCCCCGGCGCCAACTCGTCGAACAGCGACTCGCCAGTGGCACCCTCAACGACCACCGTCACCCCCATTACCGACAGCCACCGGTTGTCACGGTCAATCCCGGTAACCGGGCCCGACAGGGCGACGGTGTCAACGTTCCCCGTCTGCCGCCGGACCCGCGTCACCACCTGGGACTCGTCTCGGTAATAGGCATAAAGCTCCAGCCATTCGCCTACCCGGACGCTGTTCAGGTTGACTCGCTCGCGCGGGTTACCCCGGCCGGCGGGATTTTCAAACGCGGTCAGGTCCGTTATCTGATAGGTGTCGCCGAGCAAAACGACCTCACCGGTTTCCGGGTCGATGTCATCCACCGGGGCGCGAATCCGATTGACGCCGGGGCGCAACACCTCGACCCGATCGGCGACCACTGTCCCATTACGCTGCGTGCCGGTCACCATCACCCGAACGCCTTCCGCCAGACCCGAGTCGGTCGACAATCCCTGGACACCACTCGCATCAACGGTAACGCCGTTCACTTCGAAGGCTTCCAGCGAAGTATATTGCTCAATCACCCCTTCCTTGATCCACCGGCCTCCCTCTTGGGGGCTGGCCCGATCGATCAATTCGATACGATCCGGATACCAGAATTCGCCGCGTCGCTCCCCGCCGCGCACGACCACGGTGACACCGTCAGCCAACTCGCCACTCACCCGGGCCTGCGAAGTGTCTACCAACTGCTCGCCGAGCTGGAAGCGCTGCTGATCCCCACGCCAGTCATTGACACGCCCCTGAGCGGTCAACGGGCCCCGATCGGCGATGGCGACCTTCGTCGCCCGCCACTGTCCCCGGGCAGCCTCCAACCCGCTCACTTCAAGGTACGCCCCCGGTTCGAGTGATTCAAAAGCGATCCCATCGAACCTCACATCGTCATACACCACCACGGTCTGCCCCAGAATCCGGATTTCCCGGCGAACATCACTGACCGAAACCAGGGCATCCACCGGGCCGCGCAGGCTACGGTTGTAACGGACCGCGCCTGCGACCGCGTCTTGTCCCTCAAGCTGATCGAGGTCGACATCCACCACCATTCCCAACGTGATGTCATCAACATCGGCCGGTTCACCCTCAACAAAGATATCGGCCGTATCGATCTCGATATGCAGACCGTTGACATAGACGCTGCCATAGGCGGTCACACTGCCGCTGACGGTGGTCGGACTGCCGGTGCCCTCAATCCCCGCCACTGACGAACTATCGCTCAGACACCCCGCTATCATCAGGGCTCCCAGCGTTGCACTGACCACACCAAGCCGCTTCATGAATCATCCTCTTTGGGCGTCGCATTTTCCTCGCCGGAGATGACTCCGGTACCCGGAAATGAACGCTCGTCATTTCGTTGCTCAAAATAGTAAAGGCCGATGCCGGCCCGCACCTGGCCGGAACCCGCAAGCTCCGGGGACTGTTCTCGATCACACTCGGCCAGCCAGTCATTCACCTGGAGCAGGAAGGCCTGCCCCTCCCGGGCACTGCGCTCTCGAATACGTTCAAGGAGCTCCTCCGGTATGTTGGCGTAGGAGACCGTTCGCTGAATAAACGGACCCGGCGCTTGTTTCGCGATATTGTGATCCATGGTACCCATCAAATCTGCCGCCGCAGTCCCAAAAATCCGGATATTTTCCTGCATGTCCTCCAGGGGAATGTAGCCCCGGGCCAGTAACGATACCCCCTCTCCATTGCGCCGAACCGCCTTGATACGCTCCAGCTCATCCAGCAGGGCCCGTACCGGCACGTCGCGGCTGTATTCACGCACCAGCAGGGTAAAGCTCGGGCCGTTGTCTTCGCGCTCCACTGGCAACATGGCCGGCTCCCCGGCCGAAGTGTGGAAGCGTACGTCATTCAGCCAGCCGGTGATAACCCGGGCGGCGGGTGTGGGTTGTTCGGCGGGGGCATCGGACAGGGGGTGGGAACGCTCTTGCAGCTTTGCGATGTCTTTGCGGTTGATGCCCGTCAACACCGCCATGCGTGACAGGCTCTGTTTGCGCCCCGGGATCGCGAAGTCTTCCCGGGCCGTATCGACATAAACATGGCGAGCGATATCGGCGAACAGGCGATAAGACACCCCATGGCGCAACAGCAACCGCACCATCGGACGCAGCATTCGATAAAGCGCCCGAATCAGGGCTTTTTGGGTTCTATCGCTCATGTTGGGATTATAGCGTCAAAAAACATTCAGTAAATGTGACTAAAATCACATTGCAAAATCCGTTTTTGGGACTATAGTGTCAAAAAACGACTTACAGCAACTCATGTTGACCTCTCGAGCCCGTTAATTCTCCGGCTCGGGTCACCATTGACACGTTGATTCCATAGACCATAACGAGGTGATACTGATGACACAGTTCAAAAAACGCCCGCTGCAATTGGCTCTGGCCGCCTCCCTGGCCACGTTAGTGGCTTGCGGCGGCAGCTCCAGCGATGATGGCCCTGGCAGCAACGAGGGCCGTCTGAGTCTGAGCGTGACCGACGCCCCCATCGACAGCGCCGCCCAGGTGGTGGTGGAATTCTCCGGCGTCTCCCTGAAACCCGCCGACGGCGAAGCGCTGGAATTCACCTTCGACGAACCCAAGAGCATCGATCTGCTGGCGCTTCAGGGCTCCGCCTCCGAGTCGCTGCTGACCGATGAAACCGTACCCGCTGGCGAGTACGAGTGGATCCGCCTGGCGGTGAATGCCGAGCACGACGGCGTCCTGGACTCCTTCATCGAGCTGGATGACGGCACCATGCCGGAACTGCGCGTACCCAGTGGCAGCCAGACCGGCCTGAAGCTGGTCAGCGGCTTCACCGTGGTTGCCGGTGGTACCGCCAACTTCACCATCGACTTTGACCTGCGCAAGTCGGTGGTCATGCCGGGCGGCCAGGCGGGCGCTTTCCTCAAGCCGGCACTGCGCCTGATTGACAACACATCCGTGGGCACCATCGCCGGACGCGTGGATGCCGAAGTACTGGTGGACCAGTGCGCGGATCCCGCCAACCAGACCGGCTCGGTCTACGTGTACTCCGGTGCCGATGTCACACCCACCGATGTGTCCGGTGCGGAAACCGACCCACTGACGACCGCTCTGGTGTCTGATGTGGACGGCGAGTACCGCTATGAAGTCGGCTTTGTGTCCGAGGGTGATTACACCCTGGCCTACACCTGCGGTGCCCTGGATGACGACCCGGAAGCCGTCGATGAACTGGTGTTCTTCGGTACCGCCAACGCCACCGTTGAAGCCGACACCACCACCGAGGTGAACTTCACCATTGACCAGGCCGAAGAGGAAACCACCGAAGAACAGACTGACGCCTGACGTTTTTTTGGCCTGACGCGCCGCTTGCGCCGCGAACCACACTCTGGGGGTTCGCGGCTTTTTTTTTGCGTGCAGGTTTTAAATGGCAATGACGATGCGCTTGCGCTCAAGCCACCAGGCGACCAGCCAGTGCACGGCGACAAACAGGAGGGCAAACAACAGCGACGCATTGGTGGGGCTGAACCATTGCGCCAGGGAGGCATACAACCACTGATAGGCCGTCCCCTCCCCCACCGGAATCAGGTACAGGGTTTTCGCCAGGATAATCGACAGCACATAGATAAACAGCGGGTTTTTACCCAGCATGGCGAACCCGCGATACACGGGCTTTACCGCTGACCAGGACTCCAGCAACACCAGGCCGACCAACACCAGCAGCGCGGCACCTCCGGTCAGCAACACGAATGAGCTGGTCCACAGATATTTGTTGATCGGAAACCATGGGTGCCAGAGTAATCCCAGCGCCACCAGAGCCACACCGCCCAGAGCGAGCAGCCCGAGGCTGCGCCGGCGCGATGCGCCCAGCACCAGAATGCGCGTCGCCTCAAAACCGAGCAGCGCCGTCACCACCGAGGGCAGCGTCGACAACAATCCTTCCGGATCAAACGCCAGCCCCTTGCCCTGCCAGATATGCTCCGCCCCGAATACCCACAGATCAAACTGACGCACCACCGAGCCCTGCAGGCTGTAAGGGTCTTCCCCCAACTGCAACAATGCCCAGTAACCAAGCAACAGGCCGACCATGATCACCCCCCGCCACAACCCCGGCACAAACAGAGCAATCGGTGCCGCCAACAGGTATGCGAGCGCGATTCGTTGCAGAACGCCCGGAATGCGCAGCGTCGCCAGACCGTCCGTAAACGGAAATGCATTGAGCAGCACACCGATCAGAAAGATCAAGGCACTGCGGCGCACGATATTCAGCAGCCGGGTCGGAACCGGCTGTGTGGTGCGCGAACGACTCGAGAAAAACAGCGCGGAGCCGACGATAAACAGAAAAAAAGGGAAAATATAATCCGTGGGTGTGGCACCGTGCCAGTCGGCATGTAGTAGCGGTGCATACACCGCATTCCAGGAACCGGGCGTATTGACCAGAATCATCAGTGCGAGGGTCAGACCTCGCATGACATCCAGAGCCAGAAAACGTCGATTGACGGAAGCTTCAGACATAGAGACACCTCAAAAAAGTGACCGGTCGCCGCAGTGCGAACCGGCCAGGCAGAGGAGAGGGGGAAGCGCCGCTCAGGATTTCCAGTGGCGCAGCTTGTGCCCTTTCAGGGCATAAAACAGAATGTAGGCGTAGCAGGGGAGCATCACCCAGTAGGCCGCCTGATTACTGGTGGTTTCCGCAAAGTGGCCATACAACAGCGGGATCACCGCCCCGCCGGCAATTCCCATGATCAGCAGCGCCGAGCCGACACTGGTGTATTTACCCAGATCCGCCAGCGACAGGGGCCAGATCGCCGGCCAGCACAAGGCATTGGCCAACCCCAGCAGCGCCAGGAACATGACCGTGTTGGGCACCGTGGGAATGCCCAGCCAGCCAAACAGAACAGAAGCAATCCAGTCGCTATCGCCGGACCCGGTCAATACCCCCACCGTGAACAGCACACCGAAAATGGCAGACCCGGCCAGCGCCCTCGCCTGGCTGAGAAAACGGGGAATGCACAGCACGCCGACCACATACCCGATGACCATAAACGTCATGGTGTAGGCCGTCAGTGAACCGAAGTGGGCCACATCCATTCGCCGCCCATAGAGCCCGATCGTATCGCCGGCGATCACTTCCACCCCGACGTACATGAACAGCGCGATCGCTCCCAGAATTGCCTGGGGATGATTGAGGATGCCCAGCTTATCCCCCGCTTCGTCGTCACTTTCGGCGTCGACGTTCAACTCCGGCAGGGATGAGAACTGTACAAACAGCATCAGGGCCAGTAGCGCCCCGGCCATGTACAGATAGGGCACCACGAGGCGATTGGACAGCTCCGCCAACCGCTCCGCGCGCGCCTCGGCGCTCAGCGCCAACAGCACATCCTCGTCGAACTGGTCCATGCCGGTCAGCACCCAGAGCGTAAACACCACGGGAGCCACCACCCCGGCGGCCTTGTTCAACAGCCCCATGATGCTCATCCGCATGGCGGCACTCTCGCGCGGACCAATACACACGATGTAGGGATTGGCGGCGGTCTGCAATAAGGTCAACCCGGTACCGAGAATAAACAGCGCCAATAGAAACACGACATAGTGACTGGACTGGGCAGCGGGAATGAACACCAGCGACCCCACCGCCATCACCGCCAGGCCAATGACCATCCCGGTCTTGTACCCGGTGCGGCGCAACACCAGCGCTGCAGGCAGTGCCATGACGGTATAGGCGATGTAAAACGCGAAGGTGACGAACAGCGCCTGAAACTCATTGAGCTCACAGACGATTTTCAGAAAGGGAATCAGTGCGCCGTTCAGCCAGGTCACAAAGCCAAACACAAAAAACAGCACACCGATAATGGTCATCGGAATGAGTGCGCTGGAAGTGGCCGGAGCCCGGGCAGTGGTGTCGGTGGTCATAGCAGCCTCGCGAATCGACGTTCAGAATTGTTATCGTATTGTGTTGATAGCGTTCAGGCGGTATTGGCCAATGCGCTCTGCTGGCGCGCGAACAACAGCGCTCCGGCTTCCGGTGGCCCGAGAGGCCGGGACAACCGCTCGGCCACATCCCGATCCAGCCAGGTCTCCAGGCGCTCGGCCATTCCCCCGATCAGTGACAGCCGCGGTGGCTGGTAAGCCAGCAGCTTGCGCGCCATGGCACTGATGTAGCGTGCTCCGTCGCGAAGAATGTCCAGCGCCACCGGATCGCCGGCCTCGGCGGCGTCAAATACCAGCGGTGCCAGGCGAGCGTAATCACTCGACGGCTTGCCCGACATCCGTTCGACAATCGCCAGGCCACGCGCCTGCAGTAGCTCAGCCACACTCTCGATCAACCGGGTTTTTGGTCCGAGATCATCCGAGGCCAGCAGGACCGTCTTGATCGCTTCCAGTCCCATCCAGGCGCCGCTACCCTGATCGCCATAGGGAAACCCGTGCCCCCCCAGCAGATGATCCACACCCGCGGTCCGGACATAACCGCAGGAGCCGGTCCCGGTGACAATAACCGCCCCCTCGTCTTGCTGATGGGCACCGAGAAGCGCAATGCGCAAATCCGTGGTCAGATGCAGTTCCGCAAACGGATGGGGCCAGTCACTGATGACCCGATACAGGCTGGGCAGATTCACTCCCGCCAGCCCCGCTCCCGCCACCAGCCGGCCGAGTGTTTGTGCCGGTAACCCGGCCTCTTTCAATGCGCGGCGCGCCGCACTTTCAATAGACTGCAGTGTCTGCTCAACACCGTGCAAGGGGTTGGCCGGCCCCGCCAGAGCGCTGCCGAGCACGCGCCCACTGGCATCGGCAATGCTGGCTTTGCATTTACTCCCGCCACCATCAATTCCCAGATAGTAGTGCTCATTGGTTGGGGCACTGACCATAAACAACCTCTTATTCTGCATCACAACCCAGTAACCCGGGCCCTTGTTCGGCTCTACACGCGGCGCCCCGGAGGCCGCCATACTAGTTGATTGTCCGCCTGTGGTTCTCCCCGCTCAAAAAAGCGGGGACGGGCACTGCCACCGACCCCGCAACAGGTGAGAGAGAGCTCCAGCAAACGATACTGGAAGGGTCACTGTAATTGCTCGGGACAACGTTGTCAAACAAATTTTTGTCCCCCTCGGCCACAATCGAGTAGGGTGAGGCGTCTCCGCCTCAGCCCTCTCACAGAACCGTACATACGGGCCACGTATACGGCTCATGCCATTAACTTACCCCGAGCTCGGGGACAGTGATGCCGGTTCGAACCTTGGTCAGGTCTACCAACCTCAGTTCATCGTGCAGGTAGGCATTGGGGATCGCATGATGCGCCAGCGGCGACGCCGCGTTGCGCCAGCTACGCATCTTGATGGACTTGAACGGCGGGCGGTAGCCCAGCTGTTTCAGCCTCCGATGTAGCCGGCTCGGTTTCTTCCACTGGGTGAGCTGGATGCAGCGTAGACGACGCCTCAGCCATCTCATCACCTGCTTCAGAACCCGAGCGCAGTTCGCTACCCGGAAGTAGCCGGCAAAGCCCCGCAGCACCGGATTCAACTCGCGGATGATCTGCATAAGTCCGATTCCACGGTTTCGCTTGGTCAGCGCTTTGAGCGTCTGCTTGAGTTTCACCACCTTCTTGTCCTGGATGCGGGTGTACTTAGTGTGGATCACCACACCCAGGAACTTCACCCCCTCATCGCTGTGGGCGATGTGGGTCTTGGTGGCATTCACCCTCAGCTTCAGCTCTCCTTCCAGATACCCTTGGGCCACCCGTAACGCATTCTCCGCACCCGCTCGTGAGCCGCACAGGATCAAGATGTCGTCCGCGTAGCGGACGATGCGGTGACCCCGCGCTTTCATGAACTGGTCGAAGGCGTCCAGATAGACGTTTGCAATCAATGGACTGATCACGCCGCCCTGCGGGCTGCCCAACGTCGTCTCTTCGAGGTGGTGCCCCACCATGACTCCGCTTTCCAGAAACTGGCGCAGCAGTGACAGAACACTGCCGTCCGTGATCCGTCGGCGGAACCGGCGGATGATCAGGTCGTGATTGAGGGTGTCGAAGCATTTCGACAGGTCCATGTCCACGACCCATTCGCGCCGATAGCGGCGGACGAACAACTCCGCCTTGCCAATGGCGTGGTGAGCACGGCGTCCCGGACGATACCCGTAACTCGACGGGTGGAAGTCCGGCTCGAAGATCGGTTCTATGATGCCGCGCAACGCCTGTTGCACTACCCGGTCCCGAACCGTCGGAATGCCCAGCAGACGCTCACCGCCATCCTCCTTGGCAATGACCACACGTCTGACCGGTCGCGCCCGATAGCGCTTCTCCTTCAGCTCGAGTAGCAGGCACGACAGCTCCACCTCCAGATTCGCCTCGAACGCACTCAGGCTCTGCCCATCGATTCCGGCCGCACCTTTGTTGCGTTTGACGTGTCTGAAGGCTTCATACAGACGCTGCTTTGACAGCAGGTGCCCGTACAGACTGTAGTATCTCCTCATGCCTGCGCATCTCCGTGATGACGGCTTCGAGGGTCGGTCTGGCTGCCGGCCTGGTTCAAGCGATCCGCCCGGGTGCTAGCGCTGTGGCAATCGTCCGCCACGGTATCGCCCTACTGCCTGGTTCGCAGAACACCGAAGCCACCACGTTCCCGCAGCGCCTCAATGCACGTGCCAGCCCCGTCGGGCTGCTTGTGAACACAGCGTCCACCGCTCGCTCGTCGTCCGTCATACTCGCTAATGACTTCCGCCCTTCGCATCCCAGCGGGGCTTTTGGCTCCGCTCGGCCCGCTGAACCTCCGCCAGCGGTCGTTCCGGCTTTGTCCTCCGCACTGTTACCAGGCTTCTTCGGTCGGAACTTCTTCACTACTACGGCTTCATCTGCCACCTCGCACCCACTGTGACCTCGGCTCTCGCCTTGCGCCCCAGCATCCGGCACGGCCGGATTCGGTGTCAGGCTTCCCCGGTTACTGCACCGGCTCCCCGTCAACGATGCCACCCTCAATCACAACACAGGTCTGACTGAGTATCGGGCTTCGCGCTATCTTGCACGCTTACCCACCTGTGCTGCCGAAGCAGGTTCACTGTCGTTGTGTACCGTTGACCTCCTATGGCTTCCTTCAGACCCCACCGTTGGCCAGTGACGCCCTTGCCAGTCGGATTATCTTCCCCTCAGTCGGGGTGATGTCATCTTCTTTCAGACGACCGGGTTTGCCGGCTTCGCCGGGCAAACAAAAAACCGGGCCGATGTGTCATCGGCCCGGCCATTTCTCCCGGCAACCATACGCCGGTCATTCAGCCTCCGGCAGCGCCTCCAGCTCGTCGCGCAGCGCCCTCAGGGCCTGTTTGACGGCACGGTGGTGCTCGGGCCCCATGCGAATCATCAGCTTCTGCAAGTCCGATAAGGCTTCCAGTTCTGGATCCCGGTACTCGTAAAACACTTTGGGTCGGTGCAGGCGAATGTCACTGGGTGGTTCCGGCGCCTCAAGCAGCTCATCGATGGTATCGAGCACCACCTCGTGGAAGGACCCATTGTTGACGCCATGTTCATCAAAAGCCTCCTCCAGCAGGGGACGGTAGCGCTGGTACCAACCCGCCAACTGCTCGGGATCGCTCTCGGTCAACAGGGCGACGTAGGGATCATAGCGCCGGAAGTTCTCATCCAGTAGCCGATACTCCTGCTCAGCATCGGTTCGGGCTTCGCCGACCTTCGCCACGGCCAGTGGTGGCGGCGGCGACACGACCGGCCGATATTCATGGACCACTTTACCATCACGGGCGGCGGCCGCCGCGCGCACCACCTTACGAATCAGCTCTTCGTTGACCAGCAGGCGCTCGACATCGTCATTGCCGGTTGCCTCCTCCAGCTCATTGAGCGCTGGCTCATCGCTCTGGTCCAGCTCCGGCAGTGGTTCGGGCTGGGGTTCTGGCTCGGGTTCCGGTTCCGGCTCGGGCTCTGGCGCGGGTTCGGGCTCAGGCTCAGGTTCCGGCTCGGGTTGCTGTACCGGCGGTGTGGGCTCCGGCGCCGGCTCCGGCTCATCGTCCCGACCAAACAGGTATAGGCTCAGTGCCACAATCACCACCACGACAATAACGACCAGGGCAATCGTCGCGGTGGGCCTTCGGTTGGCCGGTTGTGACTCCGGGGTTGAATGCTCTTCGTTCGCCATATTCCCACCTTTCTGGTTAATACCCGCAAGCAGGGCCTGCGTGGTCCGTTCTTGGACTGGAGGATACCGCCGCCAGTTCACTTACCTTCTTTATTTGTAGCACAGTATCCGCCCCGGCTCTACAAGTAGATCGAACGACCCGCTATGGGCTGGTCAGGCTCGTCCCTTGTCTTTATAATGCCCGGCTCCCCATAAGGGCCCTTAGCTCAGTTGGTCAGAGCAGTCGACTCATAATCGATTGGTCGCTGGTTCAAGTCCAGCAGGGCCCACCACTCCCTTCGGTCGTGCTGAACCTCTGCGGACTAATCCTGCCGCAAGGTATAGCCTTGCGTCGTTCCGCCGGCGCGCGAAGCAATGCTTCGCAAACGCTTGGCTACACCCAGCAGGGCCCACCACTCCCCCAGACTTAACGTTTATTGACACTCCTTTGATTGATCCAAAGTCGTCCTGGCTCGTATCATTAACGGACTGACCAGTCCGTCTTATTATCGAGAGACCCATGACCGAACCGGAAAAGCCCAAACGCGTGCACAAATCCGCCGAGCAGCGGCGCGAAGAAATTCTGACCGTGGCCACCCATATTTTTGCCGAGCGGGGCTATCAGGTGGCGGATATGCAGGCCGTGGCGGATGCCGCCGGGGTCGGGAAAGGTACGGTCTACCGTTACTTCCCCACCAAGGAGGCGCTGTTTACCGAGGCCCTGCGCTTTAATCTGGAGACTCTCAAGGCCTCCATTGAGCATGCTCGCGAGCAACCCGAGGACCCGCTGGAGCAGCTGCGCGAAGGCATGCGCGCCTACCTGCTGTACTTCGAGAAAAATCCGGACCTGATTGAGCTGTTCATTCAGGAGCGGGCGGAATTTCGCAGCGAATGCCAGAACTCCCTGTACTTCTCCTACATGCTCGCCGGGCGCGAGGACTGGGTCGCCATGTTCGGGCGCATCGCCGAGCGCCACCCGGTGCGCGATATCGACGCCCAGGAGTGGATGGAGGTGTGCGGGGACATGATGCACGGAGCGGTGGTGCTCAGCCACACGCCCCTGCCCCGTCGACCGCTCAGTGAGCGCTTTGACCGGATTTTCGATATCTACCTGCACGGCATTCTCAAGCACTGACCGCCGTTACTGGCGCCACTCTCTTTACCTTTTTGTTTTTAACGCTGTTATCAAACGGAGCTTATTACCATGATGTACCCCACTTCCCGTCCATCCGCCGGATTACTGCGCCGGGGCCTGGCCCTGTCCGCGCTTGCCCTGCTGGTCAGTGCCTGTAGCTCCGAACAGGGCGGCCAGCAAGAGCGGCCACCGTCACCGGTGACCACCACCGAAGTGCAGGCGCAAGCCGCGCAACATCAGGTGGAGTACCCGGGCCGGGTACGCGGCGCCACCGAAGTGAGTGTGCGCGCCCGGGTGTCCGGTATTCTGGAGTCGCGCAATTATGAAGAAGGCACGGCGGTGGAAGCCGGGCAGACGCTGTTTCAGATCGAGCCCGACACCTACCAGGACGCGGTAAAAGCCGCCGAAGCCGAGCTGGCCAGTGCCGAGGCTCAGCAACTGCGTGCCGAGCGCGAATGGGAGCGGGTGAAAGGTCTGTTCGAGCGCAATGCGGTCAGTGAGCGCGAGCGCGATCAGGCCCGCGCCGACAGCCGCGCCGCCGATGCCCGCCTGGAGGCGGCCGAGTCCGCCCTGAGCAATGCCCGTCGCCAGTTGCGCTACTCGCGGGTAGAAGCGCCGGTGTCAGGGCTGACCAGTATGGAGGCGCTCACCGAGGGCAACCTGGTAGAGGCCGGCACCGTTCTGACCCATATCGTTCAGCACGATCCGGTGCACATTTATTTCGCCCTGCCCGAGGAAGACGCCACCGCCCAGCGCGTCGCTCGTGAAGCGCTCCGGAACGACGATTCCGAGCGAGAGGCCCGCCTGGTGCTGCCCGACGGCAGTGAGTATGCCCGCGCCGGCCAGGTGGATTTTGCCGATCGTCGCATCGACCCGATGACCGGTAGCGTGCAGATGCGTGCGGTTTTCCCCAACCCGGACAGCGAGCTGATTCCCGGCCAGTTTGTGCGCATTCGCCTGGCTCTGGCGGACTACGACAACGCCATCCTGGTGGACCCCACCGCCGTGGGCCAGGGCCCGGAAGGCCCTCAAGTGTTCACCATCGGTGAAGACAACACCGCCTCCGCCCAGGCCGTGAAGCTCGGCCCGGTGATCGACGGTCGCCAGCTCATTCTTGAAGGGCTCGAGGCCGGCAGCCAGTTGGTGATCAATGGTCAGGTGGCGCTGAGAGACGGCGCCGCCGTGCAAGTCACCAACGCCGACCAAAATGCCAGCGACCAGGAGGGTTAATTGATGTTGCGCTTCTTTATTGACCGGCCGATTTTCGCGTCGGTCATTTCGATCATCATTATCATCGCGGGGATTGTGTCCCTGCGGGTGCTCCCGGTTGAGCAGTACCCGAACGTGGTACCGCCCCAGGTCGTGGTGAGCGCCACCTACCCCGGCGCCAGCGCCGAGGTCTTGGCCGAATCGGTCGCGGCCCCACTGGAGCAGGAAATCAACGGTGTGGATGACATGATCTACATGGAGTCCACCAGCACCGATGCCGGTACCCTGCAGGTATCCATCTCCTTTGCCATGGGCACGGATCCGGATCAGGCCGCCATTAACGTCAACAACCGGGTTCAGGCGGCCACTCCGCGACTACCGCAGATTGTCCGAGACTTGGGTGTGCGAGTGGAATCTCGCTCAACCAACATCCTGATGGTGCCGGTGCTCTACTCGCCAGATGGTACTCAGAGCACCCTGGATATCAGCAACTACGCTTTGCTCAACGTGCTGGACGAACTGGTGCGTCTGGAAGGCGTCGGTGATGCATCGCTGTTCGGTGCGCAGGATTATTCCATGCGCATCTGGCTGGACCCGGCCAAGCTGGCGGAATACGACCTGACCACGGCCGAAGTGGGCGCTGCCATTCGGGATCAGAACGCGCAGTATGCGGCGGGTCGAATCGGGGCGGAACCCTCCCCGGAGGATCAGGCCTTTACCTTCAGTGTTTCAACCCGTGGCCAGTTGGTAGAACCGGAGGAGTTTGAACAGATTGCACTGCGCACCGACAGCCAGGGCGCCAGCCTGCGCCTGAAAGATGTGGCGCGCGTGGAGCTTGGATCCGAGCGCTACGACTTCTCCGCCACCTACAACGGTGAGTCGGCGGTGCCGATGGGGGTTTACCTTCAGCCCGGCGCCAATGCTCTGGAAACTTCCGAGCGGCTCTATGACGCACTGGATGAAATCGCCAAAGATTTCCCGGCCGGTATGGCCTACAAGGTGCCCTACGACACCACGGAGTTTGTCCAGGTATCGGTCAACGAGGTGATCCTGACGCTGCTGATCGCGGTGGTGCTGGTTGTCCTGGTGACCTTCCTGTTCCTGCAGCACATTCGCGCCACCCTGATTCCCGTGGCGGCCATTCCGGTCTCGCTGATCGGCACCTTCGCCGGCATGCAGGCGATGGGATTCTCGGTAAATATGTTGACCCTGTTCGGGTTGGTGCTGGCCATCGGGATCGTGGTGGACAACGCCATTATCGTGATGGAAAACGTCGAACGCTTGATTGTCGAGCAGGGCATGAAAGCCCGCGATGCCTCCATCGAAACCATGAAGCAGGTTTCCGGAGCGGTAATCTCCTCCACGCTGGTACTGGTGGCGGTGTTCGCGCCGGTGGCTTTCCTGGGCGGCCTCAGTGGTGAGCTGTATCGACAGTTTGCGGTGACCATTGCGGTCTCGGTGGTGGTGTCCGGCGTAGTGGCACTGACCCTGACGCCGGCCATGTGTGCCCTGCTGCTGGATAAAGAAGCCCACGATGTCAGCAAACCTTTCCAGCTGTTCAACAACGCCTTTGAGCGCCTGACCAACGGTTTCGTCAATCTGGTGGGCAAGCTGCTCAAGCACTGGGTCATTGGCCTGGGTCTGTTGGCCTTCTTCTGCGTCGTCACTGTGTTCTCCTTCAGCCGCATGCCTTCCGGCCTGGTACCCCAGGAAGATCAGGGCGTGGCGCTCGCAGTGGCTCACCTGCCTCCGGCCTCCGCGCTGGGACGCTCAGAAGAAGCACGCGACCGTTTGGTGCAACAGGTGCTCTCCCTGGATGAAGTACAGGATTTCACCGCCTTTGCCGGCTTCGATATTGTCGCGGGTTCCCTGCGCAGCAATGCCATGGCGGGCTTTATCAACCTGGCCCCCTGGGACGAACGGGAAGGGGAAGGCCAGGCCGCTTCCGATATCGCCGGCAAGGTGATCGGCATGGGCATGGGCATTCAGGAGGCCAATGTGATTGCCTTTACCCCACCGCCGATCCAGGGGCTGTCGCTCACCGGTGGTGTCGAGGGCTACCTGCAGGTGCGCGACAGCTCTGACCCCAAGCGTATCAACGAGCTGGCCCAGCAGGTGATCGCCGCCGCGAACGAACGCCCGGAGCTGACCAACGCCCGCAGCACACTCGATACCAGCATTCCGCGCTTCCACGCCGAAGTGGACCGGGAAAAAGCCCGGGCCATGGGCGTGCCGGTAAACGAAGTGTTCAGCACCCTGCAGGCGACCATGGGCTCCTCCTACATCAACGACTTCTCCTACCAGGGTCGCCTGTGGCGAGTGAACATGCAGGCCGAGGGCGAGTACCGCAACCAGGCCGACGACCTGCGTCATATTTACGTGCGCTCTAACAGTGGCGAGCGGATTCCGCTGAGCTCACTGGTCACACTGGAGCGCACCGCCGGGGCGGACATCATCAACCGATTCAACATCTATCCGGCGGCCAAACTGATGGCCGACCCGGCGCCGGGCTTTACCACCGGCCAGGCCAAGACCGCTCTGGAAGCGGTGGTGAACGACATCGGTCAGACCGCCAACATTCAGATCGGCTGGACCGGCGAGGCCTACCAGTTGGATGCCGCCGCCGGTTCCGGTACCGCCGCCTTCGGTATGGCGCTGCTGATGGTGTTTCTGATTCTCGCCGCACAGTACGAGCGTCTGACGCTGCCGATTGCCGTGGCCACCGCCATTCCCTTTGGGGTTCTTGGGGCGGCACTGTCATCGCTGCTGCGCGGCTACCCGAATGACATTTACTTCCAGGTGGGCCTGCTGGTGCTGATCGGTCTGGCGGCGAAGAACGCCATTCTGATTGTCGAGTTCGCCGCGCAGAACCGCCGTGAAGGCATGAGCTCCACCGAAGCGGCCATGACCGCCGCCCGGCAGCGTTTCCGCGCCATCATCATGACCGCCGCGACCTTTATCATCGGTTCGCTGCCCCTGGTCTTCGCCACCGGTGCCGGTGCCGCGAGTCGCCAGGAGATCGGTACCGTCGTGGTCGGCGGGATGGTACTGGCCAGCTCTCTGGCACTGCTGTTCGTACCGCTGACGTACAAAGTATTGGAAGATCTGGTGACCTGGAATGAAAACCGCAAACAACGTAACGGAGGTGAGCACAATGCGTAAATTCACCTCATTGGCCGCCGCCATCGCTCTGCTCAGCGGCTGCGCCCTGGGCCCGGATTATCAGGCTCAGACACCGGACCTGCCCGATCAGTGGCCCGAGCACGAACTGCTCGGGCAAGACACCGGCGACTGGCAACAGTGGTGGACCCGCTTCGACGACGCCACGCTGAATGCGCTGGTCGAGCGCGCTTTGGACGATAACCTGGAGCTGCAAGTGCAGCTCCAACGGATCGAACAGGCCCGCGCGGAACTTGGTTTCAGCAAAGCCAATCGCTGGCCGTCACTCAACGCCCAGGCAGACGCCACTCGGGAGCAAGGCTCAGCAGCCGTCATGCCGCCCGAATTGGGCGGCGGCCAAATCCGCAACCAATTCTCGGTAAACGGTGTGCTAAGTTATGAGCTGGATCTCTGGGGCCGTCTGGCGCGCGAACGCGAAGCGGCCAGCGCACTGCTGGCGCAATCGGTGTTTGGCACCGAAGCGGTACGCCTGAACCTGATCACCGACGTGGTCACCACCTACTTCAACCTGCGCGCCGCCGAGCAGCAACTGGCGATCACCCGGGAAACTCTGGGAACACGCGAGGAAACGCTGGCCTTGGAAGAAGTGCGCTACGAAAGTGGCGCGAGCAACCCACTGAGCATTCGCCAGGCGCGCGCCTCGCTGGAACGTACCCGCGCCCGCCTGCCACAACAGGAGCAGCGCGTACACGAGTTACGCAGCGCCCTGGCCATGCTGGTGGGCTACAGTCCCAGGGAGTTGTTGAGTGAACTGGATTTCGGTGACGCCAAGCTGACCGAGATCGAGTTGCCCGACAGCGTACCGGCGGTTCTGCCCTCAGAGTTGCTGCAACGTCGCCCGGATATTCGCGCGGCGGAAGAGGCTCTGGTGGCGGCCAATGCCCGCGTGGGGGTCGCCAAGGCACAGCGCTTCCCAAGCCTGAACCTCCAGGCGCTGGGCGGCAGCGTGGCGCTCGATAGCGACAACCTGTTCACCGCGCCCGCGGAAATGTGGAGCGTGGGTGCCAACCTGGCCGGCCCGCTGTTTGATTTTGGTCGCACCCGTTCGCGGATCGAAAGCGCCGAGGCGCAACTTGCCCAGGCCGAAGCGCAATACCAATTGGCGATTACCAATGGCTTTCGTGACGCCCGGGATGCCCTGGTCATTTATCAAACCTCCGACCGTCGTGTAGAGGCGGTGCGTCGCCAGGCCGAAGCGATTGAGGAAACACTCGAACTGGCGGAGTTGCAATACGACGCCGGGAGTATCGGCTTTTATGAGTTACTGGACGCACAGCGCGGTTTGCTCGACGCGGAGTTGGCGTTGAGTCAGGCAATGAGTGACCGGTTGGCGGCGACGGCGACGTTGTTCAAAGCGATGGGGGGCGGTTGGAGTATGCCGCGGTCGTAACGAAGTTTGGGTAACGGCGGATGCGTGCTTCGCACTTATCCGCCCTACGGTTAGAACCGCAGTTGGCGCAGTGCATCCGCCGTAACCCCATACACTTTTTTACGATCGCACTCTGCGCTTTCTGTTAGATTGAATTGTAAACGACCCACCTGAAGAAAACCGCCGCATACTGCAAGGAGCTTTACGTGCCATCCCTCTTCCGATACCGCCGTCCGTTGCGCGAACGCGTCCGATGGGCGGGCTGGTTTATTGTCGCCAACAGCCTGATTGCGTTGCTGATCGGTTTTCGTTATCTGCCCTGGATGACCGTGGCGGACACCGCCACCGGACTCTACGTAGCCCTGGCGATGATTGCCCAGTTTTCCCTGTTGGCCTGGCTGTTTGGTCTGCCGCTGCTCCTGCTGACACTGATTCTGCCGCAGTCATTATTGCGTCCGACAGCCATCGTCATCGGCACCGCTGGCGTTGCTTTGCTGCTGCTCGACACCGTGGTTTACCACCAATTCCGTTTTCACCTGTCGGGTTTTGTGTTCGAACTGATTGTTGGCGGTGGCACCGAAATATTTTCATTTTCCTGGCAGACCTGGGCGGTGGGCGGCATCGCCATTGTCGCGCTCGCTTTATCGCAATGGAGTCTGGCTCGACGCTTTTGGATTTTGACGCCACGTCGCTATCTATGGGTGCCTCTCGCCATACTGATAACCAGCCAGCTGCTGGCTCACGGCTGGAATGCCTGGGCGGATGCCCACTACGATCATCGCATCACCCGAGTCGCGCGCCACTTGCCGCTTTATCACGCGGCGACCGCCAAGCGCTTTTTTGCCCGCCACGGTTGGGTTGACCCTCAGGCCGTGCGGGAAGCCTCGGTGGTCGAGCAAATGAGTGCACCCGATGGCCAGGGTGCTCTGAACTATCCAACGGCAGCGCTCCAGTGCACGACACCCGAGCAGCTCCCCAACATCCTGGTGATCGCCGTGGACTCCCTGCGCTGGGATATGCTGGATCCGCGCTGGATGCCCAACACCACCCGCTTTGCGGAGTCGGCACAGGTATTCACTGATCACTACAGCAATGGCAACGCCACCAAACCGGGCATATTCACCCTGTTTTACGGGTTACCGGCCAGCTATTGGGACGCGTTTTCCGCCCACCAGGTGCCGCCGGTATTGATTCAACGCATGCAGTCCCTCGGGTACCAATCCCAAATACTGAGCTCGGCCACGCTGGTGAGCCCGGCCTTCGACCGCAATGTGTTTTCATCCATTAAAGAACTCCGTCTGAAAACACCGGGGGACACCTCCTGGCAGCGCGACCAACAGATCACTCAAGACTGGCTGGATTTTCTCGACAGGCGCTCGTCCCATGACGGCACCTCGCCCTTTTTCGGGTTCCTGTTCTACGATGCGCCGCACTCCTATCAGGTCCCGCCCGATTACCCGCGTATCGAACCCTACTGGGAGTCCGTAAATCAATTGGCGCTGGACGATGAGTTCGACCCCGAGCCCTATTTCAATGTCTACAAAACCACGGTACGTTTTGTCGACGACCAGATTCATCGGGTTCTGGCCGACCTGTCAAAACGCCAGCTGATGGAAGACACCCTCGTTATCATCACCTCGGATCATGGCCAGGAATTTAACGACAACGGGATGAACTATTGGGGTCACGGCAGCAATTTCTCACGCTATCAGCTCCAGGTTCCACTGGTCATCCATTGGCCCGGCAAGGCGCCCAGTGTCGTTGAACACCGGACCGAGCATTTCGACCTCGCGCCCACCCTACTGACCGACGTGCTCGGGTGTTCCCAAAGTGCGACCGAGAGCTATTCGAGCGGTGAACACCTCTATACCCCTCACGACAAAAAGTGGAGTATCGCGCACAGTTACATGAACGCGGCCTTTCTGACCGAGGATCTCCAGCTGGTGAGTTACCCGTCGGGCGGAATGGAAATGCTGAGCACTCAGTTGGAGCCGATAGACGATGCTCCCTTACCGATGGAGCTGATCAAACGCGCGCTGAAGGAGCAGTCCCGGTTTTATCCTTGAGCCAAGCCTCCTGAGCTACCGACGTTTCGCCAACCACAAGCGGATGATGGTGCTGGAATTGACACTGATCAGCGTCACTTCCAGCAGGGTGCCCCCAATCGAGCCGACCGCGATGTTATTGGCCAACCAGAAACATGCGCCCACCAGGAAGGCCAGGCGCATCTGAATACCGGTCAGGCAGAACAGCGCGTAGGTTCCGATACAGGCCCCAATCACCGGCAGCCAGTCCAGTGGTTTCTCAACCAGCCACGCCCCCAGCGCCACACTGAAGGCGATAAAAAACCAGGCAACCAGTCGGGAGCTGGTTTTCAGTGACAGTCCGGTGCGCACCACCGCCAGCAGCGAACTCAGTACCGCCGTTGGCGCACCCAGCAGGGCGAAGTGCAAACAGTTATTGAACTGCAGCACAAACATGAACATTTTCAGTTTGCGATCATCTTTCTGAAAAAAGCAGTAGACGCCCAAACCGTAGCTGACCAACCCCAGCAGTTGGCCAACCATATAGATCACATCCCCCAATGGCCTGACACCTTAATCAAACAGCTGTGCATGGAAGCGCAGATGGTCTTCGATAAAGCTGGCAATGAAGAAGTAGCTATGATCGTAGCCCGGTTGCACTCGGAGCGTCAGCGGCGCCCCCACCGCTTCAGCCGCCGCCTCCAGGGCCTCGGGATTCAACTGCTCCTCCAGAAAGTTGTCCGCCTCGCCCTGATCGACCAACAGGGGCAACGCACAGCCCCTGGCTTTGAGCAGTTCGCTGGCGTCGTACTCGCGCCAGGCCGCCTCATCGTCGCCCAGATACCGGCTCAGGGCCTTCTGCCCCCAGGGGCAGTGAATCGGATTGCTGATGGGTGCGAACGCCGAAATCGACGTGTACCGCTGCGGGTTGCGCAGCCCCACCACCAGCGCGCCGTGACCACCCATGGAGTGACCGCTGATGGCGCGTTGGTCCGTGACCGGAAACTCACGCTCGATCAACTGAGGCAGCTCATGCAGTACATAATCGTACATCTGATAGTGCGTCTTCCAGGGGGCCTGGGTGGCGTTGACATAAAAGCCCGCGCCCAGACCAAAGTCATAACTGCCCTCGGGGTCGTCCGGCACGTCCTCGCCACGAGGGCTGGTATCAGGGGCGACGATCGCCACCCCCAGCTCGGCCGCGACCCGCTGGGCGCCGGCTTTGTGCATAAAGTTTTCATCGGTACAGGTCAAGCCCGACAGCCAGTAAACCACCGGCACCTTGCGCTCCTCGGCCTGAGGCGGCAGAAAGATCGCAAAGCGCATGGTGCAGCTGAGCACCTCGGAGGCATGGCGGTACTGCTGGTTCCAACCGCCGAAACTCTTGTTGCTACTGAGCCGCTCCAATGTCATATCAAGCTCCTTAAAAGTGAATGACGCTGCGGATGCTTTCGCCCCTGTGCATCAGATCAAAGGCGTCGTTGATCTTTTCCAGCGGCATGGTGTGGGTGATGAAGTCATCCAGTTTGAAATCGCCGCGCATATACTGCTCGACAATCCCCGGCAACTCACTGCGACCTTTGACGCCACCAAAAGCGGACCCGCGCCAAACTCGACCCGTCACCAGTTGGAACGGCCGGGTGCTGATTTCCTGGCCGGCGCCGGCGACACCAATAATGACCGACTCACCCCACCCTTTGTGGCAGCATTCCAGTGCGGAGCGCATGACGTTCACGTTTCCGATGCACTCGAACGAGTAGTCCACACCGCCATCGGTCAAATCAATAATCACTTCCTGAATGGGCTTATCGTAATCTTTCGGGTTGATACAGTCGGTGGCACCGAGTTTTTTTGCCAACTCGAACTTCCGCTCGTTGATGTCGATGGCGATAATGCGCCCGGCCCTGGCCATGGTCGAACCGATAATGGCCGACAGACCGATGCCCCCCAAACCAAAAATAGCCACGGTCGCACCCGGCTCCACCTTGGCGGTGTTCAACACGGCTCCCATGCCAGTGGTGACACCACAGCCGAGCAGGCACACTTCTTCCAGCGGGGCCGCCTTGTTGACCTTGGCCAGGGAAATCTCCGGCAGCACGGTGTACTCGGAAAAGGTAGAGCAACCCATGTAGTGATGAATCGGTTGGCCGTCTTTATAAAAACGCGAGGTGCCATCCGGCATCACCCCTTTGCCCTGGGTCGCGCGAATTTTGCCACACAGGTTGGTTTTGCCGGATTTGCAGAACTTACATTCTCCACACTCCGGGGTATATAGGGGGATCACATGATCCCCCACCTCGATCCCGGTGACACCCTCACCGACCTGCTCCACAATGCCACCGCCTTCGTGCCCCAGAATCGCCGGCCAATTGCCTTCCGGATCGTCCCCCGACAGGGTAAAGGCGTCCGTGTGACACACCCCCGAGGCGACCACCCGCACCAGCACCTCGCCGGCCCTGGGCGGCATGACGTCCACTTCTTCTATCGTCAAAGGTTTTCCGGGGCCCCAGGCCACCGCTGCGCGCGATTTGATCATTCCACCCTCCAAAATAGTCATGTAACGATAATTTGACCCCGAGAGTCCATGGAAACCCGGGTAACGGTTGATATTGGCGTGTTAGGCTCCTATAACACTAACAGGTAAACCACCCACGGATTGAGTCTATGATTCTGCAGCCCCACAACATCGTTCACCTTTGGCTGATCGACCAGCGCAGCGTTCACCTGGATGAACAGCGAGACACCTTCGAGCAGTGGCTCAGCGATGAAGAGCGTCAGGGCCTCGATCACTACTCCCGTCCCGAGCTCCGGGACGAGCAACTGATTACCCGCGCGGGACTGCGCAGCAGTCTCTCCCAGTACTCGGACAGCATTCCGCCCAAACGCTGGCACTTCGAGCGCAGTGAGCGCGGCAAGCCCCGACTGAGCGACGATTCCCCCATGTCCGAGTTGAGCTTCAACCTCAGCCACAGCAGGGACTGGCTGGCCATAGGCATCACCGTCAACAAGCCGATTGGCGTGGACCTGCAGCATCGCCACCACCAGAAGCCTCTGACCGAGCTCGCGGAGCGGTTTTTTTCCGGGGCGGAAGCCAATGAACTGGCCAACCTCCCGGAAAGTCGTCAGAGCGAGCACTTCTTTCGGCTCTGGACCCTGAAGGAGGCCTACCTGAAGGCCCGCGGCCTGGGCATTGCCAACGGTCTGGACAAGGCCCGCTTCCACATTGACAACAACGGTCTGATTACGGCGGAATTTGACGACAGTCTGAACGATGACCCCCATGACTGGCAGTTCCATCATTATGAGCTCGACGATGATTACTGCCTGTCACTGGCGCTGAAGCAACACCGGGCCCAGGATGCCTCCACCCACTTCTACAAACTGATTCCCGGAGGACGCGTCGAGCCGCTGGAATGCATCGGCCATCAGATTCAGCTTCAGTAAACCACAAAATCCATACCGGCCGTAATCAGAGGTGTAAAGGACCGTAAAGGCTCGCCAACACCTTTTGTCGTATGATACTTTATTACGGATTGACTATAACCAAACCATCAATAAGCAATAGCCCAAGGGATAGCCTATGAAACTCCTGAGCTCCTTTCTGCTGTCCGCCACCCTGGCCATGCCAGCGGTAGCCGCCAGCACCCATAAAATGTCCGTAGATACCGACGAAAGCACGGGCATCATCAGCAAGCACATATACGGCCATTTCGCCGAACACCTGGGCCGGGGCATCTATGATGGTCTCTGGAAGCAGGATGAAAATGGCGATTACATCATCCGTGACGACGTCATCGACGCCCTGAAGGACCTCGGCATTCCCAACCTGCGCTGGCCGGGCGGCTGCTTTGCCGACTACTATTTCTGGGAGGACGGCATCGGCCCGAAAGACCAGCGTCCCTCGGTAGTCAACAACCTCTGGGGCGGGGTAACCGAAGATAACTCCGTGGGCACCCACGAATTCATGGACCTGGTGGCCGAGCTGGAAACCGACCCCATTGTCGTGGGTAATGTCGGCAGCGGCACCGTGGAAGACATGGCCAACTGGTGGCAGTACGTCAACCACCCGGGCGAGAGTCCCATGTCCAAGCTGCGCGCCGAGAATGGCCGCGCCGAGCCCTGGAACGTCGAATACTGGGGCGTGGGCAATGAAAGCTGGGGTTGCGGCGGCAACATGCGCCCCGAGTACTACGCCGACCTCTACCGGCGCTTTGCCACCTTCCTGCACCCCTATGAGAACGTGAAGCCCTTCCGCATCGCCGCTGGCGCCGCCGGGGCCGACTACAACTGGACGGATGTGGTCATGGAACGCGCCGGTGACATGATCGACGGGCTCGATCTGCACCACTACACCATCCAGGGCTCCTGGACCACCAAGAAAGGCGAAGCGGTCAACTTTGACGAAAGCGACTGGTTCGAGTTGATGGATCGTGCCATCGAGATGGACGAAATCATCACTGGCCACAAAAAGATGATGGACAAGCACGACCCCGAGAAGCGTGTATGGCTGATCGTGGGCGAATGGGGCACCTGGCACGAGCAGGAAGAAGGCTCCATCCCGGGCTTCCTGTACCAGCAGAACACCCTGCGCGATGCCCTGACCGCCTCGGTGACACTGGACATTTTCCACCAGCATCTGGACCGGGTGAAAATGGCCAACATCGCCCAGACCGTGAATGTCCTTCAGGCGATGATTCTGACCGATGGTGAGAAAATGCTGCTGACCCCGACCTACCATGTATTCGACATGTACAAGGTGCATCGGGATGCGGCGGCGCTGCCGATCAAGCTGAACAAAGGCAAGTACCGCTACGAGGGCGACAGCCTGCCAGCGTTGAGCGCCACGGCCTCTCGGGACAAAGACGGCCGTACCCATATCAGCCTGACCAACATCGATCCGAACCAGGCTCGCACCGTTGAGATCGATCTGAGAGGGATGGATGTGAGCGCCGTGAAGTCCGGTCGGATTCTGACCGCCGAAGCGATGAACGCCCACAACACCTTCGACAATCCGAACAACCTGGTACCGGTCAGCTTTGACGGCGCCCGGGTCGAGAAAGGTAAGTTGATCGTGGAAATGCCGGCGAAGTCGTTGGTGACGTTGGAGTTGTAATATCAGCTTTAAGTAACGGCGGATGCGCCTTCGGCTTATCCGCCGTTACCCATTCAACAAAAACGTATTGATCGACAATCGGCCCTTTGCGGGGTCGGTGTCAAAATCGAACCCCTCCGCAATATTCCCCGAATGCAGACTCGTGCACCGGTACAACAATAACCGGTTGAACGCCGCCTCATAGGACGCAATACGCTCAAACTGATCGGTATCGCCATTGATGTAGCCCGGTGGCGGTAAACGTCCGGCATTGGCATCCGCTTCAAGTGCCCCCAGAAAGCGCTCCCGACGGCCGGCATCCACATACTCGAAACCGGTGTCGCGGTGCCGGTAAAACGACGTACCGCCCAATTCCGGGCCACACAGGAAGTGAACCATCGCCAGCTCGGTGGGCCGGTTAGAATCAAAGTGCGGAATGCGTTGTACCGGGTGCAGATCATCCGGCCGGGTGGTCACCAGCGAGTAGGAGCACTCGACGCTGGCAATCTGCCCGGAGCGGATCCCGAACACCCGTTCGACCAGCCCGGGCAGGCAGTCTTGCAGCGCCTGATAATAGGCGGGAGGCGCCGCTGAGCGCAGACCGGGATAAAAACCGGTATTATCATCAAAGCCCTTCCTGGCAATGGCGTCTGCGCGAAGAGCTTCCGCGCCCAGCAGGAAGTCGTCGATACAGACCACAGGTTGACGCTCGACACCCACCTCGTTCACGCTGACCCGCGCTCCGGGGTTAAACTGTACTGAGAGTTCCTGGGATACAGTCATAGACGCCACCCGCTTTGTGATCGAAAATAGGAGCTATCCGTAATTAACGGAACAGTTTACGTGGTCTTTCATCCTGACAACAGCTTTCACAACGACAAGGCGGTTTTATGAAAAAACTACTCGGCATCATTGCTCTGCTCAGCGGCTTTGCGGCGCTGTTTCTGGTGTTTATCGCCGGCCCGAGCTTCCGCAATGGCTGGCTGGATCTCGGGCAGGCGTTTACCCTGTTGCGCTGGGGGGCCTATGTGGGCATCGCCAGCGTGCCGCTGATCATCGGCTACGCTATCTGGCGGAAACCGGAAGGACGATTCACCTCAGCGCTGGCGATTTCCGCCGTGGTGGGGCTGTTCAGTTTTTACCTGCCCTTCAGCCAGTGGCAGACCGCGCAGTCAGTGCCCCCGATTCACGACATTACCACCGACCTCGATAACCCGCCGGCGTTTGTGGCGATATTGCCCTTGCGCGAAGGCGCTCCCAATCCGCCCGAGTATGCCGGTGAGGACACAGCCAAACAGCAACGAGAAGCCTACCCCGATCTCCAGCCGCTGATTGTCGAGCAACCTGTGGATGACGTGTTCGAAGCCGCCAAAGCGGTCGTGGAAGGCCAGGCCTGGGATCTGGCCGGCGCCGAGCGACTCGACGATGGCAGTGCCCGGGTTGAAGCCACTGACACAACCCTCTGGTTCGGCTTCAAAGATGATGTGGTAGTCCGCATCCAGCCCCATGAGAACGGCAGCCGGGTCGATGTCCGCAGTAAATCCCGCCTGGGCCGCAGCGATGTGGGCGCCAATGCCCGACGCATCGAGCTGTTTATGGAAAAGTTGCAGGACGAACTCAAATAGGTCGGATCGTATGAAGACCAGCACGCAAGCCATTGCCGCCCTCGTTGACGCCTGCGAGCCCGACTCCATCGTCGCCATTGGCGAGCAGGCTCAGGCCATTGCCCAACGCTGGCACGATACCCACGGCCAGTGTCAACTGACCTATCTGGATGCCGCCGATACCGAACAGGGCCTCAGCCTGCCTCGTACCCAGGACCTGGCCCTGGTGACCGGCTGCCTCGAACACCTGAGCCACACGGCCGGCCAGACCCTCATCGGCCAGTTACGCAACTATGGTACCCGACAGATTGGCGTTCTGGTCGCGGATGACGCGGGCTGGACCCTCACCGACTTCATCGGCCTGGGGTTCCGTCGCCAGGCGCGTGTTGACGAAGACGGGAACGCCCTGACGCTCTACACCTATAACATCAGCAACTACAACCACAAGCGGGACTGGAACAATCCCCGCTTCTGGGCCAACCCGGAAATGTGGGGTAAGGCCTGGTGGTAGCTCCCCTACCAGGACACTTCTACCCGGTTGCGGCCAAACTCTTTGGCTTTATACAGCGCCTGATCCACCCGGTTGAAAATCTCATCCAGCGTTTCGCCCTGGCGTAGGGTGGCAACACCGAAACTGGCGGTAATTCGGCCGACCTGGTCAAACTCTTTCTCTTCCAGCAAGCCGCGTAGTTTTTCCGCCAGCCCCGCGGCCTCGCGCAGATCCGTATCTCGGCATACCAGCACAAACTCTTCTCCGCCCCAACGGGCAAAGAGATCGGTTCCACGGATATTATTTTTCACCAGAGCCGACAACCCGGTCAGCACCTGATCGCCCACAGCGTGACCGTAGTGATCGTTAATGGGTTTGAAATGGTCCACATCCACCATTACCAGCGACAAAGGCTTTCCTTCGCGACGCTCGATGAGCCCCAACGCAATGGCATCTTCGATCCCCTTGCGGTTAAACGCCCCCGTCAGGGGGTCCGTCTTTGACTTCTCTTCCAGAGTCCGGCTGCGACTGTCGAGTAGTTGATTGACCTGCATCAGCTCACGTTCGCGTGCCTGACGCTGATTCAGTTCCTGCTTGAGACGCCAGGTGCGCACGATCAAAAACAGCATGGCAAGGCCCAACCAGGTGCCGACTATACCCTGGTACCAACGCTCGCTGGAAATCACCTGGCCGGTAAACTCTATTTCAGACAGCGTGAATTCGTGCCTGCCTTCCCGACCGCGGGTACCGGTCTGCACATCAATCACGACGATATTATCAAACTGGGGCAGGGCCAGATTTGGCGGCAGGCGGTTGGCCTGAAACCACCAGTTGGCGACAAAAAAGTCCGACATGGACAGCTCGATCCACTGTCCACCCTCGGCCAAGTCGGCATTGAACTCGACCTGATTGTACTTTGTGCTGTCATTGACGTGCGGCTTACTGTAACGCGGGTCGTAGTTGCGCAGATAAAGCCGGATTGACTGGGTTGGGCCTTGGTAATCCATCCAGAAGCGGACCTGATCGAAGTTGCTCAGGTTCAAGCCACTTTCCCGCTCTTCATCCAGCACCAACTCGAAGCCGCAATACATGTAGGTGTCGCTTTCAACCAGATTACACACCCAGCTCATACCGTTCGGATCGGTAATTTCGGAGGTGGACAAACCACCATTACCAGAGTCATCGTATTTCGCCACAAAGCCGTCGTTGGCATCCAGGGTGATGCTGGTTTGCAGGAGAGGGCGTTCGGCGACAATCGCAATAATCGTGAATACTACCAACAAAAACAGAACGGCTTCTGTCCGAAAAAGGCTTCTTTTTGTTGGTTTCAGCGCTGTTGACGTCATATTCGAGCGGTTTTCCATGTTATTTTAGGACCGGACTCATATAGTCACTACAACCATAGCCGTTTTGTTGACTGCTTTACAAGCAGTTTTTTGACACCTACAGGGTAGCGGGTTTCATCGGAAATTGCTCCCCAACGGTGTCGTCGATTTCAACTTTTGTGACTTTGATCAAGCCCGAGCTGGACTCGGTGAGATCAACTGCTTTAGGATCAAAGCCGCTGGACCGCGCGGTATCGCTCACTCCCGGATCGCTCGCGGTCATCGTTTCGGCACCGCATGGGTGCCCAACCCCGGAGGCAATCCATGCTGGCGACCATCCTCTCCCATCCGAGCTGCCACCGCCACCGGATGCCCGCGGGCCACCCGGAGTGTCCCGAGCGTCTGGACGCCATCAACAATCAACTGTTAGCCAGCGGTCTGGACGGGCTGCTGATGCACAGGCAGGCACCGGCGGTCACGCGGGAGCAGTTGCGCCGTGTCCATGACGCCGGGTACCTGGACAGCCTGGCGGAGGCGGCCGGGACCGTTGCCGGCGATCAGATTCTGCTATTTGATACGGATGTGTATTTGAGCGAGGGCACCCTGGAGGCTGCCCGCCATGCGGCCGGAGCCGCTGCCTATGGTGTGGATCTGGTGATGGCAGGAGAGACCGATGCGGTCTTCTGTAACGTCCGCCCCCCGGGCCACCACGCGGAGCCGGACCGGGCCATGGGCTTTTGCCTGTACAACAACGTCGCCATCGCCGCCGCTCACGCGCTCACGCACCACGGACTGCAGCGGGTGGCCATCGCCGATTTCGATGTCCATCACGGCAACGGCACCCAGACCATGTTCTACGACGATCCCCGGGTGCTGTTCTGCTCAAGCTTTCAACATCCTTTTTACCCGGGCACCCCCATTGACGTGAAGCGGGACCATATCGTCAATGTGCCTCTGCCCGCCACCTGTCGCAGCGAGGAGTTTCAGGCGGCCATTTCCGAGCAATGGCTACCCGCCCTGAAACGCTTCCGCCCACAACTGCTGCTGGTCTCCGCCGGTTTTGATGCCCACGAGGAGGACGATATGTCCTCTATCAGTCTGACGGACCGTGACTATCAGTGGGTCAGTGAACAACTGCGTACCCTGGTGGACCAGAGCCGCGAGGCCGATAATCCGAACGATCACTGCCGGGGCATTGTCTCTACACTGGAGGGAGGCTATGCGCTATCGGCCCTGGGACGCAGTGCCGTGGCGCACATCAAGGCGCTGGCCAGGCTGTAACGGTATCGGCGGCTACGAGGAGTTGCGAGAGCACCTCGGTCTGGAGGTTGCCGGGGAAAAAGACGTCAGTTACAAACCCATCATTGCAATCTTCTCCACCGCGTTCCTGATGGCACTGGCGGTGGCCTGGGCAGCGCTCGACACACTGTGGTCGATTCGCACACTGGAGTGGTTTGTGGCCATTGCCATGTGTCTGCTGGGCTTGCAGAAGCTCAAGGATCTGGAAAGCTTCAGCACCATGTTCCTCAACTACGATCTGCTGGCCCAGCGCCAGGTGCGCTACAGCTACATCTACCCCTTTGCCGAAACCCTGGCGGGCATTCTCATGCTGGCCGGCGTGCTGATCTGGCTGGCCGCACCTGCGGCCCTGTTTGTCGGCACGGTCGGGGCGGCGTCGGTGTTCAAGGCAGTGTATATCGACAAGCGCGAACTCAAATGCGCCTGCGCGGGCGGCGATTCCAACGTACCGCTGGGCTTCGTGTCACTGACCGAGAATCTGATCATGATTCTGATGGGGCTGTGGATGCCCATCAAAATGTATCTGCTTTAGAAGCCTTGCATGATCGACGTCGCCATAGATCACGCGATCTTTTCGTGGTCGCCCCTCAATTTGACCACCCTTAAACGCAGGGCATTGACAATGACACTTACCGAAGACAGCGACATGGCCGCCGCCGCAAAAATCGGCGAGAGCAGGATTCCCGCAAACGGGTACAAAACCCCCGCTGCAATGGGCACACCGGCCGAGTTGTAGATAAAAGCAAAAAACAGGTTCTGCCGGATATTGCGCATGGTCGCCAGGGACAACCGATGGGCTTCTACAATCCCCATCAGGTCACCCCGCAGCAAGGTAATACCGGCACTTTCAATGGCGACATCGGTTCCTGTGCCCATGGCCACACCGACATCAGCCGTTGCGAGGGCCGGTGCATCATTCACACCATCGCCCGCCATCAACACCACGCGACCTTCGTCTTTCAGGCGCTGCACCACCTTGCCCTTGTCTTCGGGCAGCACCTCCGCCTCCACCTCATCAATATGCAGCTTTCGGGCAACGGCTTCAGCCGAGGTGCGATTATCCCCGGTCAGCATGACGACCCGGATGCCGTCTTTCTGAAGCGCGGCGATGGCCGCTTCGGTGGTTTCCTTGATCGGATCGGCAATCGCCAGTAAGCCACAGACTTTTCCATCAACGGCGGCAAAGATCACCGTCGCGCCATCTTTGCGCAGCCGTTCGGCCTCCTGATCAAAGTCAGCGGTATCGACCGTTTCCGATTCCATCAACAGGCGATTACCCAGCAATACCCGTTGACCCTCAATAGTGCCGGTGACCCCCTTGCCATTGGGAGAATGGAAATCGTCTGCGTCCGGCAGTTTCAGGCCCATGTCATTGGCTTTATCGAGAACGGCGTGGGCCAATGGATGCTCACTGCCTTTTTCCAGACCACCGGCGAAGCGCATCAGGTCCTCCTCGGTAAACCCCTCGGCGGGAACGAGCCGGGTCACCTGCGGTTTGCCTTCCGTCAAGGTGCCGGTTTTGTCCACCACTACCGTGTCGACTTTTTCCATACGCTCCAGAGCTTCCGCATCGCGGATCAAAACACCGCTTTGAGCGCCCCGTCCGACACCCACCATGATCGACATGGGCGTGGCCAACCCCAAGGCACAAGGACAGGCAATGATCAACACGCTGACGGCCGCGATCAGTCCGTACGCCATGGAGGGCGACGGGCCGAAAAGGGACCATGCGAGGAACGCAATGAGCGCGATCACAATGACAGCGGGCACAAACCAACTGGACACTTTGTCCGCCAGACCCTGAATGGGAGCGCGACTGCGCTGAGCACTGGCGACCATCTGCACAATCTGGGACAGCATAGTGTCACGGCCGACTTTATCGGCTCGCATGATAAAGCTGCCCTGCTGATTGATGCTCCCGCCAATGACCTGGTCACCCGCCTCTTTACTGACCGCCAGAGGTTCGCCGGTCACCATGGACTCATCCACGTTTGAGCGCCCCTCCAGCACCTCGCCATCCAACGGCACCTTGTCACCGGGGCGCACTCTCAGGCGATCGCCCACCTTGACCTGGTCGAGCGGCACATCCGCCTCGCTGCCATCACCGTCCAGCTTTCGTGCCGTTGCGGGGGCCAGATCCAACAGGGCCTTGATGGCTCCAGAGGTTTTCTCCCTCGCGCGCAGCTCCAGCACCTGCCCGAGCAAGACCAGCACGACGATGACCGCCGCGGCCTCGAAATAAACGGCAACCGATCCATCGTCCTGGCGAAACGCCTCCGGAAACACCTGAGGTACCAACGTGGCCACCAGACTGTAAATCAACGCCACACCGGTGCCGATGGCGATGAGGGTAAACATGTTCAGGTTGCGGCTGACGACGGATTTCCAGCCCCGGACAAAGAAGGGCCAGCCACACCAGAGCACCACAGGCGTGGCCAGTACCCCCTGTATCCAGTTGGACATCTGCGCCGGCACAATATGGTCAAGCCCGGTCAGGTGCCCCCCCATTTCGAGCACCAGCACCGGCAGTGTCAACACCAGGCCAACCCAGAACCGGCGGGTCATGTCCTTGAGTTCTTCAGAGGGCCCCTCATTCAGGCTCACCTGTTCGGGCTCCAGCGCCATGCCGCAGATGGGGCAGTCCCCCGGGCCCGGTTGGCGAATTTCCGGATGCATCGGGCAGGTGTACATCGTGCCCGGAGATATCGACGCCTCCCTCGGTGGTTGCTCTCCAAGGTATTGCTCTGGATTTTCATCAAACCGGGACTGACAGCGTGACGAACAGAAGTACCAGGTTTTCCCCCCGTGTTGGCTGCGGTGCTCCGCGGTGTGGGGGTCAACGGTCATTCCGCAAACGGGATCCTTTACGGCGTGCGGGTGACCCTGCTGGCTGTGCTGGTGTTCATTCATAGCAATCTCCCTTAACGGCAATGAACTCTGAATGGGTTCTCTGATTATAGTACTGAAGTGAATGAGCGCCCTGAGGATTGATTCAACCCCCGGAGGCTCAGTCAGGCACCCTCAACTCAATCTGCATCTCGACCACTTCCTCCTCCGGGTCATACTTCACCTGAAAACCGAGGCTTCGCGCCAGGCTGGCCATGCCCCGGTTTTGTGGCAGGGTCCACCCGATCAGGCGCCGGGCGCCCTGGGCGCGGCAGTGGTCCAACATTTTGCCCAGCAACAACCGTCCCAACCCCTGGCCTTTGAGATCACTGCGAATGGCGATGCTGAACTCCCCCTCGTGGTTATCCGGGTCCATCTGGGCCTGGACTATTCCCAGCGTGACCTCCTCGCCCCGTTCCTCCCGCTCGGTGGCGATAAACACCATCTCCCGGTCGTAGTCGATCTGGGTCACTCGCGCCATCTGTTCGTGAGAAAACTCCGACACCTCGCCAAAATAACGGTTGTAGCGATCCTCCCGGCTGAGGGCATGGTCGAATGCCTGCTGACGAGCCTCGTCCTCCGGGCGAATTGGTCTCAGGAGCACGGAGCGGCCATCCTTCAGTGTGACTCGTTGCTCCAGCTCTTTGGGATAAGGCCGGATAGCCAAGGGGCGCGCCTGCTCGGCCGGTGCAAGACGGGCCGAGACCTCCAGCGCAGTGTAGACGCCCTGGCACATCACCACCGGCTGCAGATCCAGGCTGGCCAACTCCGGATTGTCCACCACCAGTTGACTCACCTGGCTCAGCAGCAGACAGAGCGAGTGACGCTCCAGGGGCTGGTGGCGCTCGCGGATTTTGCCCTCGGCGAGTGCCTGAATCACCAGGTAGCGGGCCAGCGCCATATTCAATGGTGGCAAGGCCACCACCGCGTTGTGCTGCCAATCGGCCGACCCGCCCGCTTCCCCCAGAACAATCACCGGCCCGAACACCGGGTCGACCCGCACCTGAATTCGCAGGGCAATGCCATCCGGATACACCTGTTGCGCACTGTCGCCCACATCAGGGAGTCGGGTACGGATTCCGTAGGCACTCACCATCTCGGCCACCTCCGGAGCAGGCAGCTCAAACTGCTCCGACGCCAGTGCCCGCTCGATGATCTCGCGCACCGATACCGGGTGGTGAGGAATCAGCTCACTGACCGAGTCCGGCGTCTCCGACAGCAGCTTCTGGTTGCGCCGATATTGAACCCGGTACATAAAGGCCGCCACCGCACCCTCCGGAGTGCGAAACGAGGCGATACCCGCCTGGGCAAAACGCTCCCGGGCCGAATAGGCCGCATCTTCCCCCATCCAGTTCACCAGCAGATTGGGTTTGCGCCCGACGTGCGCCTCATAGGCCTGGAGTACGGCTTCGGCATAGACCTCGCCGACATGCAGCGCGGAAGGGGCGTGCATGACCAGAACGTTATCCGCTTCGCCGCTGGCCAAAATCGTTGCCAATGCCTGCCGGTACAGCTCCGGGGGTGCATCCCCCAGAAGGTTTACCGGATTGCGGGCCCGACCACCGCTGGGCACCAGGCGGCCGAGCGCCTCTTCGGTTTGCTCGCTGAGCGTCACCAGATGCCCACCACGCTGTACCAGCGCATCCGCCGCCATTGCCGCCGGTCCATTGCCGTTGGCCAGGATGACCAGCCGCTCACTGGTCAGCTCCCGACCGTATGCCAGAGTTTCCACCGCTGCAAACAGATCCCTCAGGTCCTGCACCCGCAGCATCCCCGCACGCCGGAAAGCCGCATCGTACACCCGATCCGAGCCGCGCTGCTCGGCGGGCACCCGGCTGACCGCATCCGACACCTCCCGGGCATTCCCGGCCTTGATCAAAAGAATCGGCTTGCCCGCAGCTGCAGCCCGGGCCGCCGACAGGAAAGCCCGCCCGTCGCGAATGGAGTCGATATACAGGAGAATTGCCCGGGTTTTGGGGTCGCGACCGAGGTAATCAATCAACTCATCAAAGTCGATATCGGCCCCGTCACCGAGGGCGATGAAATGAGAAAAACCGATGCGCCGCCGTTTCGCCCAATCGAGAATGGTGACGCACACACCCGACGACTGGGACACAAACGCCACCTTGCCCGGCAACGCATGGGTGTGGGCATAGCTGGCGTTCAGCCCGATGGCGGGCACAAACAACCCCAGACAGTTGGGCCCCAGCAGGCGCACACCCCAGTGCCGGGCAATCGCCAGCATCTGCTCCTGCAGACTGGTGCCCTGGGCGGTGTGCACCTCATCCAGTCCGGCCGCAATCACAATGACGCTGCGTGTGCCCTTCTTGCCCAACTGTTGAATCAAGGCCGGTACCCGAGCCGCCCGGGTGCAGATGATCGCCAGATCCGGCACCTCCGGCAGCGCCTCGATCGAGCCGTAGGCCAGCACCCCATTGACCGCCTGATACTTGGGTGTCACCGGCATGATCGGCCCGGCAAAGTTGCCTTGCAGCAGATTGCGCATCACGGCATTACCGGGGCGATTCGGCTTGTTGGAAGCACCGATGACCACCACCGAGCGCGGGTTCAGCAACTGATCGATCTGCTTGAGACTCATGGGGGCTCCGGTCGACCTAAAACCTGATCTTAGCGGTCTCGGGCGCTAACGGCTAGCGACCGCCTCCACCGCCGCCTCCGCCACCGCCACCGGAGAAACCGCCACCACCGCCCCCCGAGCTGGTACCGGGAGCGGCAGACGCGGAGGCGATCTGTGAGCTGAGCGTTTTGCCCAGGTCACTGCCCAGGCTAGCCAGCCCACCGCGACCAAGCGGACCGTGGTACCAATGCATGGCATGGGCCGCACTGGTGGCGGCCTCCGTTCCCACCGCCTTGATGAACTGGCCGGTCCAAGCCTCTTCGACCCCCAGGGCCAGGGCGAAGGGCAAGAGACTCTCATAACGCTCGGCGTTGAGCGGAGGCTCATCGGCGTTACGGTGTTCCAGTCCGGCGATTTCATCTCTGGAGGCCACCGACAGGTACAGTTTCAGGCCCTCGATATGATCCAGCAGTTTACGTCCTTGTTTAGTGGGGCGGCGCATCAGGTTGGCGAACACGCCATTGAGAAGAATCAACGCCGACATCAGCGCCCAGAACGTCATGGAGGCCAGATTACCCACCAACCAAAACGCCACCGCTCCCAACGCCACAGACGCAAGCGCGCCTTTGACGGTAATCCCCACGTTGTCGACAAAGTAGCGGGGCTTGAAGCGCTGCTTGAGTGCCCGCTGATGTTGGCTTTTCGCCTCACCCAAAATGGCGTGATTTGCCTGTTCGAGCGTTATCTGGTCGGCACCCACAAACAGTCGGGCGAAAAGGGCACGCTCCGCTGGCGAGAGTTCCACATCATTCGCCTCACTGAGTTTTTGCAATCTCCAGTTGTCGGAAAGCCACTTTTTGTCACGGTAAATCGCGAGCAACCCCTTCACGGACAAGTGCACCAGCTCCGCCGCGAAACATCGATCGTCGTAGCGTGCCTTGGCCAGGTAACGCAAACCACCGGGCGAGAAATCCTCGGGCGGGAAATAGCGCGCGAACACCGGACCCGTCTGAGGATCACGTCCCTCTCGGCGCCAGTGATGCAGATAGTAGCCCAGTATCGCCAGCAGACCGATCAGCAGGAGCAGCTGCGCCCGGTTGTCGGTCAGAAACCAGATGACCCTCTGCCCCGCGGAGGGTTCTGCCACCAAACCTTTTGGAAAGCCCACCACAATGGTCAGCCCCTCTCGCACACCCAGCGGCTGAGTGGTGGCAAACCGCACCACGCCCGGTTCAGTCACCTCCGCTTGGGCGAGCTGGGCCCGACTGCCCTGCGGGCCGGTATAAACACCCAACTGCAATTGACTGGCCGGCACCGGCTCGGGCAACTGCACCCGCGCCGAGGCCGACTCAATGTCAAAAATCCAACCGGTTCCGGTCACATTCCAGTAAAGCTCATCGTGCTGCTCGAAGAACCCCAACTGCCGGTTGGTGCGATAGCGAATCCGGTAGGTGGTGGTGAGCGGCGTCGGCAGGAAGCTGTCGTCGCCGGTATTGATTCGAATGCCGTTCGCCCGGTCTTCGGTAAACCAGGGCTCGGGTTTGCCATCGCGGGTGACACTGACCACTTCAAAACCAACGACCACACGGTCACCGCGACGGTCCCGATAGCGGGTTGGAAAATCCCGATAGAGGCCGCGGCGAATATTCCGGCCCTCGGCCCGCACTTCGATAGTCTCGGTCACATCGAGCGTGCCATCGGCCTCGACCACGATGTCTGAATGAAAATTCAGAATCCGCTCCTGCACTGACGCCGGCAGTACACTTGGCGCCAGGAAAAAAGCGAGTAACAGACCCTTCAAGAACGCTTTCATTTCATTCCCTCCCTGTTCACCGAAACCACGTCACGCTGATCCTCTGCTGCGCTGAAAAACTCAGCCGTTGAAAAGCCCGCTACTCGCGCAATCAGAAGGTCCGGAAACTGCAGCACCCGATCATTGAGGGCACGCACCGCACCGTTGTAAAACCGCCGTGCATACTGCAGGAGATTTTCGGTCTCCACCAGATCGCGCTGTAACTGGCTGAAGTTGCCATCGGCTTTCAGGTCCGGATAGCTTTCCTGGAGTATGAAAAGACGAGACAGCGACTGCTCCAACTCGTTCTCAAGGGCGGCGAGCTGACCTGGATGCTGGTTCTCGACAGCCCGCGCACGCAGCTCGGTCACGGCGGTCAAGAGACTGCGTTCGTGATCAGTGTAGGCCTGGACCGTGCGCACCAGTTGAGGAATAAGATCGTGGCGGCGCGCCAACTGCACATCAATATCGCTCCAGGCGGTACACACCTGGTTGCGCAGACGCACCAGGCGGTTGAAACACCACACCGCCCAGATCAGGACAGCGGCCAGGATCAACCCAAGCCAGAGGAAATCAGACATAGCGTTATCCTTTATAACCTTCCATAGCATCCCTTCGATGGAGCGGGACTGGGTATTACTATACCTGATCGTTGCTTGAGCGTGGTTCTGGACGGATCGGTGGATAACGGGCCTTTAGCCCTCCAAAATATCGGACCGATCCTCCTACGCGAACCGCGTCAAAGCGGCCTGGTTGTTATACAGAAGACTATCCGCATAGCGGACAGCCCTCGTCAATGCCGCCATAACCGGACTTGGAAACTTATCTAACCGATTGATTCAGAGAGATATTCATTGACTCAAATGATATCAATACGGTCTCTGATACACGCATGTTACTCAGAAGATTCATGGGGCAACCTCCCATTAATAATATATAAGACTTTTTTGGAATATTACGGCTTCCCACTAGAGTCTTTCGCACTAAATCTGCTCCTTTCATGGTCCAGACCGGAGTGACCACATACTTCAGAGCCCTTTGATGTCAGCCACTTAAAACATTATCGATATATTCTCCAAATCATTTCTCTAGAAAAAAGCAATTTCGCACCACGCACAGCAACGAAGCACGTTAGCGGCACCTTGAAATATCTATTATAGTAACACCTCGCATCTGGCAATATTCTCTGCCGCTGCACTTCTTGTCGACGTTAGCGACACTTCTAGCATCAAAACCATAATAGATGGAGGACACCCTCGTGCACATCAACGCTGGAACATTAACCCGCACCCAATGTGTTGGACTGCACCGATACATCAGTGCAGTTGCTCTTTTAACGATCACACTGCTAACCCTTCCTGATGCCCTAGCACAAGATCATCGCCCAAACCTTATAGCACTTTGGACTCTTGATGACATTTCCACCTCATCCACCGAGGTCAGCGACCGGTCGGGACAACAGCAGACGCTGGATATCGTGCAGTGGGGCAGCCTCACACTTGAAGATGATCAATCGCCCATCCCGGTGGAGATTCTGGATGACCCCAACGCCGCCTCCGACCGACATGGTGCTGTGCGCGGACTCAACCTGACGGGTGACGCACTCAGCGATGACCAGATACTAGAAACTGATTTTACCAGTACGCAAATGAGCACGGTCACAGAAATGACATTGTCCATTTGGGTACGCCCGGTCGACAACGACAAAGGTTACCTGATCTCGCTGCAAAACAGCGCCGGCGAGTGGATTGGACTCCAGATATACAACAACGAGCGCGTGCGCTTTTACTCCGAGGGCGACGGCCTTAACCGGATTCCCGGTTTTTCCACCACCAGTGTCGTGGCCTCGCCTAAGTTCAACCACATCGAGCGCGACAATGACATTACGCAAGGATGGATGCAAATCAGCGCGGTGATCAAAGCCGATGAGTACCTGCGCTTTTATCTGAACGCGGAGTTACTCGGTGAAGTGCCGGTGTCCGGTATTGATCTCACCGCGATTCGCACACTGCGCGTGGGACAAACGTTTGAGTCCACACCCACCCGTGCCCTGCAAGGCCAATTCGATCAGGTGCGCGTCTATACCACCGCCCTGAGCGGGGACGAGCTTCTGGCGGACTACATTGAGGATTCCACCCGCGGTCCCTGGGCCTTCGAGGTTACGCCACCACAGGATGCCAGTGGTCACACCGAAGGCGATGCCGCTGTCGATCTCGTTACGCTATACCTGGATGACCTGATTCCCGCCAACGGGATGCCATTCAACATCGCCGATGAAACGCCGCCCAGTGGCGAAGCCGGTGTAATGACCCACGGCGTGGCAAACCAGCAAGTCATCGCAGACGCGTTGAACGACGCCAGGAACAACAGCGCTTACGATGGCAAGATCGTGAAAATACTGTTTCCCGAGAACGGCGAGTTCTACGTGGGCGACAATCGCAACCTCTATGGCAACACCATTAATGTGGCCGGACAAACGGATCTGATCATTGATGGTAACGGCTCCAAATTAATCCACGCCGCCCGACGGGATATGTTCTGGCTGGAAAAAGACAGCGCCGGTCTCGGCAATGAGCGAGTGGAAATCCGGAATTTCACGCTGGATTTTTTCAATGAAGTGTACCCGTTTCAGACCAAGGTCAATGTGGAAAAACTCGGAAATTACGAGCTGGAGCTGACACCCGTGGCCGGCAGCGCCCGCGACTATCGAGATTACATTGACGAAATGGGCGCGATGGCAACCTGGGCCGCCCCGGACACGAGTTACAGCTTGAGTGCAGTGGGTCAGTATTCCGGCACGGGGTCTTCGCTGCTTCTGCCCTTTGCCAACCTTCACCCGCTCGCGAGCGGTACAGACAGCATTGTCGGCCCGCATGAGGAAGCCAATATCGGCAGCTACACCGTTCAGGTGCAGGCCAGTGGGTCCGCCATTATTGATCTCAGCGCCGGTACAGAGTTTTACGACGCCGTGGACCCGGATCTGCATTATCTGGTCGCCCACTACGGCGGGAAACGGGCCTTTTCACTGCAACATTCAAAACACGTGACACTCCAGAATATTCACGTTACGTCCAGCCCCGGAAACGCCCTGGCGGCCTTTGGCGGTGTGCAATATCTGAAAGTGAAGAATTTCAAAGCCACTCTGGACCCGAATGAGACCGACCCCAATGCCGTGGTGGCCACCAAGGCGGACGGTATCTTTTTGTTTCACAATCGCGGGCATTACCTGTTTAAAAACGTGGAGGCCATCGGCGGCACAGAGGATCGAATGGTCATTCGGGAATTGACGGGTTTCAACCCCAAGTATGTAGACACCCACACGCTGTCCGTTTGTTATGCCTCGAACCCTCGTCCCGTCGATCTGGCCGAAGTGGGCGATATCTATGAGTTGCGTGACCGGGACATGAACTTTCTTTGGCGCGGCACGATGGTCGGCAAAGAAGTGGTGGACAGCACACACCCGGAATGGTCGACCTATGGCACGGTGAACTACAGCAACGGCAGCACCACCGCACGCGCCTGTGCTCTGCTGGAATTCTCTACGCCCGTTCCGACCAATACCCCCTCCGTGTATCGGCACGATACCATGGTGCATCATTTTAATCCGAACGGCAGCCGGTTCAGCAGTAACTATGTCATTATCGGTTCAACCTTTGGCGAAAACCGCGGCAACGGCGCGAAGTTTTCTGCTCCTCACGCGTTGATCGCACACAACACGTTTTTCAACACCTCCCACCAAGGCGTTAAATTTCCCCTGATGATTGATGTAAAGGCGTGCTCCAATTCCTGGGGCAACAATGGCTCCGGGGCTCGCAACGTGATTTTCGATAATAACGTCATCGCGAACACCGGCCAGTGGATTCCCATTACCTCCCTGACGACTATGCCTCCTGCCGCCGTCAGTATTTTCACCAACCGCTACACACCGCAAAATCGTTACAGCCTTTTTTGTGGACGGGAAAATATCTCCGCCGGTGACAACCCGCTGGACATTCAATGGCAAAGTCATTTCATAATCAGTAACAACACTGTGGAAGACGCCAACTGGGGCGGCATTTCCGTGCAGTCCGCACGCGATGTTCTGGTACGCAACAATGCGCTGGCCCGGACCAACACACTGTCCTCCACCGCGTCCGGTCCCGCGGAGTACGGCGGTGCGGGTGCGATTCAGTTTACACACTCCCGTCAGGTCATAGGCTGGGATAACGACACCGATCAAATCGAGCCGGGCTTCCCCGACTTGTATCGACAAACGGGCACTGACCGCCATCTGGTGGACTGGATGGATGAGCCGTATCAGCCAGTGGTTCCATAACTCCTCATCAGCAAGGAGCAGACGCAACAAAAACGGGCCGCATCGCGGCCCGTTTTCTACCACCGGAACACGCTTAATGTGTGGGTGAGAAACGCATCACCATCCCATCTCGCGGCAGCAGTTTCAGCGGATACTCGCTGCGACGGCTCAATGTCGACACCTGATTTCTCTGCAAGCGTCGGGGTTCCGGACTGAACACCACCTCTGCGGTGTGCGTTCCTTCACCGAGAAACGACAGATCCAACGCGTCGATGCGTACCGGCTGATCAGTGCCATTCAATGCCGCCAAAAACCAGTGGTCTCCTGAACGTCGTGCCATTAGGGCCAGCTCACCAATACGACTGGAAGGTAGCACTCGCGTCTCATCCCATACGGCGGGAATGGTTTTGAGCAATTCGAGCCCCGCCGACACGTCATCGTTATGCAATAACATGTCGGGATGTTCGGCAATTACTTGAAAAGGCGAGGTAAAGATCACCACCGTGGCCAATTGATGGGCGTAGGTGGTGTTGCCGGGCAGGCTGTAGCCCAGCGGTGTATAGTCACCGTGCCCAACCAGAAAACGTGTGAAAGGCAAGGCAGCATTGTGACTGGCTGGGAGGGGCTGATCCATACGATTCAGCTCCAGACCACGAATTCCCTCCCGGGAAATTTCATTGGGATAGGTGCGTGCCTCGCCCGTGGGTTTTTGAATGCCGTGAAACACTACCATCAGTTTTCGCTCCGCCGCCAATCGCAAGGCGGCTTCCTCGAAACGGATACGGTCTATAGATTCCGCATTCATAAAATCCAGTTTCACACCGACAGCCCCCGCCTTGCGTACCCCATCCAGAAACGCCCGCAACGCGTCCCAGTCACCAGAAGGATCCTTGACCTGATTCCAGTCTTTCCACACAAAAACGTTGACATTCTTCCCGTCGGCATAGCCAGTGAGCTGCTCAAGTGATGCCCAAGGGCTCTCCCAACTCTCCCAGCCATCGTCCACCAGACTGTACTCGAACCCCAGTTCACTGGCGTAGTCGACAAACTGCCGCTCCTGTTCCGGCGTGCCGGTTTCCCGGCTCCACCAGCGCCAGATGGCACGCCCCGGTTTGATGTAATCCGTCTCGGCAAACAGTGACTCATCCGGTGCCTGGTTGAGGTTAGTGATCAGATCCGAATTAACCAGTGCGTCGAGGTTTTCCCCTAACATCGTGACTCGCCACGGAGTGACCGTCGCACCATCCATCGCCCCATCCGCGGTGGCCACGGAAAACCCACGCTCGCCCTCGGTAAAATCCGCTTGGACCCGGCGCTGGCCGAGAGCCCGCAACCGCATGCCACTGTAGTTATAGAGCGCCGCTTCGGTTAGTACCGCGTACCCTTGGTGTTTCGGAAGCTCTACCACAAGTGGCGGCCCCTGCACGGGCCCGTTCGCCGACACCGCCGGGAGTTCATTCACGGTGGTTTTCAACCATTCACCCGCGTAGGTTTTCAGCTTCCAGTCAGAGTCACGCTCGAAGTACCACACGTCGCTGTTCTCCGGCAGCGTCCAGCTGGATTGCTCGCCGTTCACAGTAACGGTTGATGCGTCTGATTGAGGAATCACGTAGCGGTAGGCAAAGCCGTCATTATAAGCCCGCAGCTGCAAATACCAGTGTGCCTGTGAAGGCGATTGCAGGGTCATCATAGCCTCACGGTAATGGTTGTGCGCCACCGAATGAACACCGAGGACTGGATACTGATGATGTACCTGCTTTGTCTCAACGCTTTCAATCGACGCATGTCGGCCCAGCGATTGCCCCTCCACGGTAATGCCCAGCGGGGAGGGCTGAATAACGCGGTGACGATTGAACTCCACCTGATAGTACAACTGGCTACCCTGGATAAAGACCTCTCCCTGCACAGTCCCGCTCGGACTGGCAAGAAAGACCCCGGTGCTTTCAGGATGTTCCCCGTTGCTCAGACACGGTACACAGAAAGGAAGCCACAGCAGCCACGTCCAGTATTGTCTCTTTTTTAAAATCATCACAGACTCTCCTAATTCAGTTAGCGCGTGCGGTATCGTCCGCTGACAGTTCCAGCGTGCGCAGTCCATAAGCGGGAATGGTGACCGTAGCGGGTGGGGTCGTTGACGGATCTGACAAGGGCGCACCATCCTGATCGAGCAACTGGGTTCGAATCGCTTCACGGCCCAACAATGGTGTGCTATTTACTTCCACCTGCGCAGTTTGCGGCTCATCGTCATTGTTCAGAAGAAACACAAACAAGCGTTTTTCGTCGTTGGACAGCGCCATATAAAAATCCACGTAGGGATTATCGCTGTTCACACTATCGTGCCGAAGCATCAGAGACGCCTGAGTGCCATAGACGTCACCGGGTGCAAAGCCGTAACTTTGGTGCGGCCCGACCTTCGGTGTCACAAAGCCACGGGGAAACTGTATTTGACCGCCCGAGCGCAGCTCGGCTTCGGCGAGCAGGTAGTCGGTGATCCAGCCAATCTGCCACCAGGCGTGATGCGGAAAAGCACCGGGGCCCGCGTCCATCGCCTGCCAGTAGTACGACGCGGTGCTGGTGTCCGGGTCGACGAAGGCATCACGGCCCAGCGCGGCGGCACGCGCCATGTGCAAGTACAATGTTTCGCCAGTGAGCTGGTACATCCGTACAAACATTCCGGCGTGGCTGGCCAACAAAATGGGGCCGTTGTCATTGGCCGAGCCAATGCCCCCGCCATGTTCGTTGCTGAGCCCCACCTGGGAGATCTCCCAATCCTCCCGACCCACGCCATGAACTTTTTTTCCTGTCGTGTCCGGAACCGGGTGCGTATAAATAGACTGGGTATACAACTGTGTCGCGCGCTTGGCGGCGTCCAAATAGCGCGTCTCGTCAGTCAGCTCATAGAGGTCCAGTAACGCCTGCGCACTTTGACCGGTAGCGAAGTCCGGCACAAACCGGTTGTCCCCACACACACCCAGAAAATGTCCCGTATTGACCGCGTTCTGGATGTACCAGTCCGCCCCGTTCTGTGCCGCACGTAGATAACGCTCATCGCCGAGAATCCGATACGCTACCACCAGTCCGTAAAAGGTCGGACGCAAGTCTTCCAGTTCGGTGAACAGCGGTTCTTCGCTGGTATGATCATAAGCGACCGCCCAGTTTCCCGCAGGCTTTTGCCAGGCCAACAGCCGTTCGGCACCATCGCGCAAACGCTGTTTTAGCGCCTCATCGTCGGGTTCAAAGAGCAAGATATTGCCAACATCCACGAGTGTGTAATAGGTAATGGCGATGGGCTCAACGTAGTCGCCCCACTCTTCGGTGAAGGTTTTGCTTTTCGAGAGAAAATACTGACCTTTGGCCGCGCCGTGATAGAACCCAGGCTCGGATTGCTGCTGCAACAGTTTGAAGTTTCTCGCGTACGGCAGCCGGGTTTCCTTCAGCACCGGGTCATCCATAATACGGGCCAGCATCCACATGGCGCCGTAATCGGAGTTTTTCATGGCGTCGCGATCCGAGTTAAGCACGCCACCCAGGTAAGCCTGCGCCCCCAGCGTGACGCCCTCCACAATTTCGGTCCGCCATTTGGAACGCGTATCATCCCGCAAATAATCGTGCATGGACAGAATACGATCGGTAAGGGACTGCCGGGTTCGTTTCAACGCCAGAAAATCATCAAACCGGTATATATCTTCCACGGCGTGGCGATACACCGAAAACCAGTCAGCCATTTGGACACTGTAGCGAAACTCAAACTGGACACTCTCGCCTTTTTTCAGGAATGAACCTTTCTCCCCCAGTACGGGATGCCAGACTTTCGGTGTGAGCTGCGATTGTCGATTCATCAACGACAGTCCCAATTGCCACGAATGCTGGGTCATGTGATCGTGCTCCCAGGGATCGCGGCCCGTTCCCGGCTCGGGAATCACCGCCAGGGTGACACCGGATTGCGTACTAAGCATCGGCGCGAGCGTGGTGGCGGTGCGCTCGCGCACCAGCACGGGCCGATCGGGAATGCCCTGGCCGTACGCGAGAGCGTGCACCAGGCTGTCGTTAATGTTGGCGCCCTGGAAATGCCCCGGAATGGCACCCCAGGCCAATTCCGATTTGGCTACCGTCGCCAGCGTTGGCGTGGCAACGGAAAAATAACCGTCGGTCCTGGCCGTCACCGTCAACCGTACCCTGACGTCGGAATCGTACTGCTCATCCATCCGCCACTGCGCTTCAATGTCGGCGCGCTCGGTATGTTCTTTGAAAACCAGCGCACCTTTTTTATCCTTTCCACCCTGCTCATCTTGCGGGTGCCGTTCGACAAAGGCCGGAAAAAATGTCAACGCCTCCCCCGCCTGGTTCATCGCCACCGGCTGGGTAATCTGGCCCCACTCTTCCGTGTTATACCGGTAAATCGGTTCGGGAAATTCCAACACTTTCCCATTTTCCGATATTTCCATCGGTGTGCTGTCGGGTGGGATCGCCGAGTACAACAGGGTGTACTCGGCACTGGTTGTCGCCAACGACACTTGCTGATCACCGGCGTGAATGTCCAGCTGATCCAGCTGCCATCCTTGTTCACTGTTTTGCCACTGCAGCGTTAAGGTCTTTCCCACCAACGTTTGGGTGTCGGTGCCCGGCTCCGAATCGCAGCCCCCCACTCCCAATAGCAAAAATACCAGCGTAAACAGCCCCATCGTCATGCGCTCGGAACGATGGAAAGGAAAGAAGAGCCATTGCTTTTTTATCATGGAAGTCTCCAACGTAAACGGGGGGCGTTTACGGGTTTGGTACAGTTTGAATTGCCGCTCAGTGGTTCGGACGCGGCTGACGGTTTTCAAAGGGTTCGACGGGAAAACCCTGGGCGTTATAAAGATTTACCGTCGGCGCGTTGGACCAGGCGTGGCGAACGCCTGAAATCGGTTGACCTTGAGGATGTTGAACGACCACGATGTTTCCTTCTACGCTGGCTTCGGCAGGCTGCCAATGGTCGTCAGAACCCAGCACCGAGAGGGCGGCGGGCGGTTCATTACCAACGACACTTAACCCGCCCTCAGCGTAACGAAAGCTTACTTCAGCACGGCTGCCCCGATAACTGATAACGGAGGGTTCGGGTCCCCGATAAGGCACCGCGTGCCCATACACCATTGCTCGCGCCAGTTGCATCAGCCGGTCACCGATGGTTTTTTTCTCCACCGGATGAATATCATTCTTGTCACCGGTGTCGATGGTCACCGCCAGCCAGGCCTTCGGCGTGCTGGCGACCGCTGCCGCCTGCGCAGAGCGCAATTCAGCCCATTGAACACCGCTGCTGTCATTGGGCGGCTGATAGACCGGCAGTTGCACCACCAGGAAGGGAAGATCGGGTGTCTGCCACAGCGACCGCCAACCTGTCATCATGGCTGACAACCGTTTTTCATAATCACCGGCTCGCGCTGCATTCGATTCTCCCTGGTACCACACCACGCCTTTCACCGCGTAGGGCTGAACGCTCGCCAGCATGGTCTTTTGCAGCACCGACGGGTTGCGATAATAACGCCGGATATCCGTGAGCACCTGCCGTGGCTCACCGCCGGCCAACTCCAACGACTCCGGGGTCATCCAGGCTTCCACTAGGGAGGCCCCCTGGCTGCAATTGATCATGCCAACCGCCACCGGAGAGGAACGCTCATCCTTGAGCGTCGGTTGCAACCCCAGCGCAAAATGCAGGGCGACCGCCGACCAGTTACTGACAACAGATGCACTGGCAACCTGCCAGGGTTTGGGCGAGCGCTCCTGTCGTTTACCACCAGATACCACCTTGGGCACTTCAAACAAGCGGATCCGGGGATTGGGCAGGGCGGCGAGCGCCGCCTGCTGCTCGGCCAACGCGGAATGACGGAACCGAAATGCCATGTTGGACTGACCGGCCATCAGCCAGACATCACCGAGAAAGACATCCTTGAACTCGATTCGCTCAGCCTCGCTTTGTACCGTCAGTACATAAGGTCCACCCGCTTTTTTCGCCGGCAATATCACCTGCCAGCGGCCATTCGCCTGTACTGTGGTGTCCACCGCCGACTCATTATTCAGACTGACCGAAACGTCCCTGCCGGGCTGACCTTTCCCCCAGACGGGTATGTCCTGATCGCGCTGCAAGACCATATGGTCTGTAAATACCGGCGGCAGGCTCAATGCTGTTTCCGTACCTGCTTTGGTCACAGGTTGGGCTACAACGAGCACCGGGGCAGCGTACATCAGAAACGGTAACAGCAGCGCAAACCATCGCAACGACGGCTTTAAGACGGTGGAAATTATTGTTATGAACGTCATCGATATGAAAGTCATGGAAAGGAGCCCCGCCACTTTATGGTTCTGATTTATTCCAGTCGCATACCATTCCCTGTGCGACAGCGATAGATATCCGGTTGCAATCCGAACGTTCTCGGATACGCTTCGCGCAGCGCCTGGCTGACGGTTTCCACCAGAGCGGGTTCCACCATCGCCACCACCGCGCCACCGAATCCGCCACCGGTCATGCGGGCCGCACCCGCGTCGCCTGAGTGGGCGCGAATCAAATCCACCAGAAAATCGGTCTCGGGAACGGTGACTTCAAAATAATCGCGCAGCGAATCGTGGGAGGCGTACATCAACTCCCGCAGCGTCGCGAAATCGTTCCGGGCCAGCGCCTGCGCCGCCTGGCAGGTGCGTTCATTTTCGGTGATGACATGCAGGGCGCGACGATAGGCGTTTTCGCTCATATCAGCGTGTACGTCTCGCAACCGTTCGACCGATGCGTAACGCAGGCTGGTAACGCCCAACGCTTGTGCGGCGGCTTCACAATCCAGACGTCGCTGATTGTACTCACTGCCGACCAACGAGCGTTTGACGTTGGAGTTAATAATCAACAATTCGTAACCGGCCACCATGGGAATCTGTTGCGTCGACAGGTCTTCACAGTCCAACAGCAACGCGTGCCCCTGACGCGCGCAAGCTGATACCATCTGATCCATAATACCGGTTTGGCAGTCGAGAAAATCGTTTTCGGTCTGCTGCCCGACCTGGGCTATGTCCTGTGGTGACAGCCCGCATTCGTTCATCACGTTCAACGCCCCGCCCACGGCCACTTCCAACGCGGCCGATGAGGACAGGCCCGCGCCTTGCGGCACATTGCCCATGATCAGAAGATCGGCCCCTCTGAGGCGATGGCCACGCTTAAGCAGCACATCGTAAACACCGACAATATAATTGGCCCAGTCGCACGCTCCGCGATGCAGCCCCTGCGCAAAATCAAACCGAACCGTCTCGAACCCGTAGTTCAACGAGGTGACCTGAACCCGACTGTCTACGCGGGGACGGAAGGCAACGCGCGTGTGAAACTCCAGCGCGCACGGCAGGACGAAGCCCTGGTTGTAATCGGTATGCTCACCGATTAGGTTCACCCGGCCCGGCGCGGAAACCACACCGGTCGCGGCGACGCCATACACCTTCTGGAACGCGCCTCGCATATCGAAGGCATCATCCAGTTCAAAACTGCCGGAAGTACCGGTCACATCGGACAATTGCAAAGCATCAACCTCTTTCTGAATAATGGACTGAACCGGCATCGCGCAACGCGCTGGCGGCTGCTTCGGGCGTCAGATCGCGCTGCGCCTCCGCCAGCATTTCGTAGCCCACCATGTGCTTTTTGATAGTGGAGGAACGCAACAAAGGCGGAAAAAAATGTGCGTGTAGTTGCCAGTGTGCCGTGTCGATCAATTGGTTCGGCGCACCGTGCCACCCCATGGAATAGGGGAAGCTGCACTGAAATAAATTATCATAGCGAACGGTCAACTCCTTAAGCGCTCCGGCCAGCGTGTGCTGCAACGACTCGGACATATCGTCGAGGCGTGCGATGCGGTGTTTGGGCAGCAACAAGGTTTCGAACGGCCAGGCCGCCCAGTACGGAACCACCGCAATCCAGTCATCGTTTTCCACCACTGTGCGCTCCCCACTGCGGGACTCGCGCATGGCGTAATCAAGTAACAGCGGTGAATGATGGCACTGATGGTAGTTCATCTGACAATCATCCTCCCGCATAACCAGCGAGGGCACAAAGTCATGCGCCCAGATCTGCCCATGCGGGTGCGGCTGTGAGCACCCCATCACGTCACCTTTATTTTCGAACACCTGAACCCAACGAAAGGTCGTTTTCAGACGTTTGAATTCCGACACCCAGGTGTCGACCACCTTGACTATCTCCGCCTCGGCCATCCGCGGCAGTGATTGACTATGATCAGGAGAAAAAATGACAACGCGGCACTCGCCGGACACTTCCTCACTCACCCACAGCGCGTCTTCACCCTCGAACACGCGCGTCACTGCCGGCCCTAACAGGGCCGAAAAGTCGTTGGTAAAGACAAAGGTCTCAAGGTACCGAGGGTTATGCTCGCCATTAGCACGCGCATTCCCCGCGCAGAGCGCACAATCCGGTTGGTAAGCGGACGTCTCGGTGGTCAGAGTCGATTCGGTTGCGCCTTTCCAGGGACGATCGTTGCGGTGCGGCGATACGAGTACCCAATCACCGGTCAGTAGATTCTTGCGGCGGTGTACGCCGGTGGAAAGCGTGCTCATAACGTCCGCTCCTGAAGGCCGTTGGGGTAGGCGGACTGCCAGCGCCAGACATCGTCTGTCATGGTTTGCAGGTCCCGCCAGGCTCGCCAGTTAAATCGTTTGATGGCCAGGGCCGGGTCGGCCCAGTTCACTGCGACGTCTCCCGGCCGGCGGGGAGCCGATTTCCAGGGGATGCGTGCGCCACAACTTTTTTCAAAAGCGCTGATGACTTCGAGTACGGAACTGCCGCGCCCGGTGCCCAGGTTATAGGGTTTGAATCCGGAGTCCTCGTGGTGAGTTCGAAAGGCGGCGACATGCCCCTCGGCCAGATCCATGACGTGAATATAATCACGCACGCCTGTGCCATCGGCAGTCTGGTAATCCGTACCAAAGACCGGTACATGATCGCGGCGACCAATGGCCGTCTGAGCGACAAATGGCACCAGATTATTGGGTGTCCCCAAGGGATCCTCCCCCAACAGGCCACTTTCATGAGCGCCTACCGGGTTGAAGTACCGTAGTGCTAGTGCGAGGAATTTCGGATTTGCCTTGGCTGCATCACGCAGTAGCTGCTCCACTATCACTTTGGTCCAACCATAGGGATTCGTGGAGCCGATGGGGTGCGTTTCATCAATGGGTACATAGCGCGGCTCACCGTAGACGGTCGCGGACGAACTGAAAACCAAACTCCGCACGCCCCACTCCTGCATAACCTGAAGCAGTATTACAGTGCCACTGACGTTGTTTTCATAGTAAGCCAGCGGGTTCCGCACGGACTCTCCGACTGCCTTGAGCGCCGCAAAGTGAAACACCGCATCAAAGCGATAGCGCTGAAAAGCGTCGCGCAATGTGGCGGCATCGCGGATGTCGCCACGCACCAGTGGAAAACGCTGTCCGGTTATGCGTTCCAACTGATCCAGCACCTTCTCACTGGCGTTGGAAAAATTGTCCAGGATCACGGGCCGGAACCCGGCTTCATGCAACGCGATACAGGCGTGACTGCCAACAAAACCTGCCCCGCCGGTAACTAGGATCGTGTCTTCCATCATGCACCTTCCATTTACTTCACGCTTAGACCGAAGATAGATACCGGCACTTTGTTGTTTTTTCGCTTCAACCGAAGGCACAAAGTACTAGTCCTAACCGGCTCATCCAGTACAATTTCGTTGCGGCTCAGGTAGTTGTTGCTAACTGTTCTTAGCAAGCAGTCATCATCGGAGTATATTTCGTAATCGCTCACACAGAACGGCATCGTTCGCTCAGGATGATGGTAAAGCGACGATTCCAGGGCATGGTCAAGGTCTGTATCAAAGTAGATCGTAACCCGGCTTATAAGCTGTGCTTCATCCCAGCGAAGAATCACTTCCGGCTCATCGTCATCTAGTGCTGCAACCCACGCATTAGACCTTAAAAAGGGGCGCGTATAATCGCTGATTAGATTACGTACGGAAAAATCAGATACTGGCGGATACATTGACAATGCTAGATTTCGTCCGTCCGGCCTTCGTTCAGGAATCCAGAACTCGAACTCGTCGATACCACTATCAGGCCCCGCCACCTGCACCCCAGTATTAGAAACTGCTTCATTCTTTCCATTGAATACAGACACCAAGCCAGTAATTCTATAATCGGAGCAAGCGACTTCCAGTTTCTCGTTACCCAAAAAGCAGATTAATCCGTATTGGTCTTCGGGCACCGCTTTTGAGAATTTAATCAAGATCTCCTGCTCCCCCGGTTCTACCACTACGTCTGCCTCTTCAAGCACCACATCCGGGGTAAAGTTCTCTCGTTTGGAACTAACTCTGAGTTGAACTTTTAGGCGATTCTCCCCTGTAGATCTTATATAACTCCGAACAGCGTAAACCGTGCCACCATTCATCGGTAGCCACTGAGCGGCGGAGACACCCAGTGACACCCATGAACTACCTTTGGGAATTTCTTCCAGTACTAGCTCACTGGATGCCTCCAACCTGGCACTACTAGCCAGATTATCGTCCTGAACGTATGGAACGCCGGGAATGTAATGCCCCATCTCATTTAGCCTGCTATGCAGCAGCTCGAGATTCGTGGCTTTGAGCAGCTCCTTCGGTTGTAAGCCATTATCCACGCATAACGCCACGGCCTGGCCGACAGCTTGACCACCGTGCGCACAGGTACACATCACACGCGTGGATCCAAACGCGATATGACTGGCGCTGATGATCCGTCCAGCAAAGAAAAGGTTGTCGATATCCTTACTTATCATGCAACGTAAAGGTATCTGGTAAACCCCTTTCGAGTGAAACTGACGGCACGGCGCCTTGTTACTGTAAACTCCGTCACCAGGGTGGTGATCAATTGACCATCCTCCGTAGGATACTGCGTCGGGGAAATGGCTCTGCTCAACTATGTCTTTCTGGGTCATCATGTAAAGGCCTTCGAAACGGCGACTTTCCCTCTTCCCAGGAATAGTGCCGACCCATTCCAGAGTAAGATTTTCCACACCATGGAAGTTGCCGCTGTTCTTGATGTAATCCCACACGCCGTAGACAATTTTCCATAGTTCCCACTTGATTTCCTCGGTCTCCTCGATTGTGTTGCAATTTCCACCGTATTCCAGCCACCATAGGCGTGGCCCTATATCGTCCCGGCGAATGCGTTTGATACGATCCAGTGTCACCTTGTCAATACTGGCAAACGAAGGAGGCTCAAAATTCACCGGACGGCCAACATCCTTGCTGTAGAAGTAGATAGAATGTCCCAGCAGCTCCGTATCTGCCTTTTCCGGAGCCAGTTTTTCATCGAACTCCTCGCGGGACTCGGCGCCAATCCGAAACGCCGCCCCCGCCTGAAAGGCCACAAGACCGTCGCCGGACGCGTCGCAGAAATAGTGTCCATGGACGTCGTACGTAATCGAGTTCTGCGAACAAAACGCCTGTACGGAAGTAATATGACGCGCGCTGTCTTTTAACGTGTTGTACACGGCGGTGTTTAGTAGCAATGTAATGTTGCTCTCCGAACGAACTTTGTCGAGCAACACGGTATCGAAGATTACGGTGTTTCCTTCCGGGTTTCGATAGAGGTTTTCCAGCAACAACTCATCGATAATGCCCCCTTCCCGGGACCAGCGGTTGTTGTTGCCCATGTGGGAGGTGGCGCCCAGGCTCCAGAGGCGAACCTCGCTGGAAGCATTACCCCCCAACACAGGTCGGTCCTGGATCAGACAGACCTTTTTTCCCGCTCGTGCCGCCGATATGGCCGCACAGCAGCCAGATAGTCCTCCTCCGATAACCACCAGCTCTGCATCAATACGCTTGATGGTATTTTGGCGCCCCTCGGGCGAAGCATCGTGTAACAACATAATTGTATTCCTAACAAAGTCAGATCGAACCCATAATGCTGCACCGCGTTGACCAGCATATTGGCTGGCAAACGCGGCGCCGCCTTTACTACACCCTACTTTTCTTGGCGAACCACCGCAGCGGCTTAAGACCCCAGACCGCCGGTATGAAAATCACCACACCGACCAACAGCGTAGCCAGCCTGGCGGACTCCGCCAACACACCGAGCACCGCAATCAACATTCCAATCATGGCAACACCCACGAGCAATATGCGAACGGCGTAACGGTTGGCGTCCGCCGAGGCCGCATCGCCATCAGCAGTCGCGTTTAGCGTCGCGCGATAGTCGAGGTACGCCTCATAGTTCGGATTACTGGTTTTCCGCCAGGCGTACCACAACTCAAACCCTAGAAGAAACACGACCGGAACGGATACACCCACCAGCATTTCTGCCGACCGGGTCAACGCGTCACCACCGATCCACGGCCAACCAAATTTAAGAAAGATATTGGTGGCCAGGCTGCCTATCGTCGTGGTTAGAATGCTGACTCCCGTTTGCCGTCGGGAAAAAATAGCCCAGATCGGCGGCAAATAAATCGCCGCCCCGGTTAAGGCCGCCACGGTCAGTACAACCGACACGATGCCTCCCATGGTCTGAACCAGCAACGCGACGGTAATGGCCATGCAACCGAACACCAGAGTGGAGAAACGGGCCATCAGCATGACTTCCCGCTCACTGGTCTGCCTCTTGAAATGGCGATAAATATCGTGCGTCCAAACGCCCGCCGCAATATTGATGGTGGTATTCACCGAACTGGCGGTCGCGAAAATCATGGCACCGAGAATCAGGCCCAATAACCCGGCTGGAACCACTTTCTGGCTCATCAATAAATACGCATCCTCCGCCTGGGTGCCCGCCAGAGAAGGATCCAGAACGCGATACACCATTGGCGGGATCATCCAGACCACGGGCGCCAGTAAATAGAGCCCACCGAAAAGCCAGCCCACTTTGCGCGCATCGCGTGGGCTGGACACACTGGTGTAGCGCTGCACGTATGCCCAGTTCCCACCGATAAACACGATGTTGTACACCGTAAAGGCCGCGAGAAAGATCAGGTTGTATTCGTCGTTGTGCAGTGCCATGAAGCCCTCTGGCACCTTGTCCAGAAATCCTGACATACCGCCGACCGCCCCGAGAGACAACGGAACGACGATCACTACTGCCGCGCTGAGCACAGTGAACTGAAGCACATCCGTCACCAGTACCGCCCAAAGCCCGCCCACGGCGGTGTAGGCAATGATAAAAACGCCCAGTGCGAGAATGGCGACCTCCAACGGCAGCCCTGTCGTCACTTCAATAATTTTACCCACCGGGTACAGAAACGCGCCCGCTGTGAATAGATTAATCAGTAAAAACATGGCCGAGAATTTTCGCTGTACGCTATCGCCCAGTCGGCGGGAGATAAATTCTGCTGCAGTAAGGGCACGGGTTCTGTTCCAGGCCGGCGCGATCACCAGAGCGATGACCAGGCCGGATATCGCCATGGTGGTTTGAATCATGACTGACACGAAGCCATCGGCGTAAGCGATGGAGCCCCACACCACGAAGGTTCCTACCGAAAAGAAACTCATGAACAGTGAGAGCCCACTTACCCACCAGGGCACGGCACCACCCGCCGCGAAAAAGGACTTCATGCTCTTACCACTTCTGGAAAACATCATCCCCAGAGCCAGCACCAAAAGCGAAAATAGAAGCGCTACACCATAATCAAAGCTGTTCACCCTCGCGTCTCCCGCAACTCGTTATTGTGGAATTACCCGTGAATGGCACTCGGAGAGGACGCCACCCACTCACCAATTATGTATCTATAAAAGATATTTGTAAAGCGAGATATTACCTCCCCGCCCTCCAGGGGACCGGAAAAAGCATCGGGATAGGGGGGAACCATCAGGTTCCGCCCCTCCCACACCACCCGGCATGCGGGTCCGCACCGGGCGGTTCAAGAAGTTGAGGTTTCACGCGAGTCGCGGCACACCCAACCGATCGAAGTAGGCAACGGTTTGCACTGTGTGGATGGCGGATAGACTGTTGTGCCACCAGCGACGGCTCAGTGCCGCCACCGATTGCGCCACCTCGGGTTTCGCCCCAAGCCTTAGAAGCTCCCGATAGATCGTCTTGCCCCGACGCCACTGCCTCAGTTGCAGGGCTCTCAAGCGTCGGCGTATCCACTTATCCAGCGATCGCCAGATACGCGGTGTTTGCGCCAGCCTGAAGTAGCCCTTCCACCCCAACAAGTAACGACAGAGCGTTTCCACCACCTGCTCCATGCTGCGCCCCACTGACCCTCGGGTCAGTTGCCTGACCCTGAGCTTGAACGCCTGCACCGCCTTGGCCGATACCGCGCGCCGGACTTCTCCTTCTCTCGTTTGCCATAGGGCATAACCGAGGAACTTGCGACCGAACACACTGGTCACCGCGCTCTTGGTTTCATTAATCACCAGACGCAGCTTCTTGTAGCACCGGCGTAGCAGGCGCATGACCCGCTCGCCCGCTTTGTAACTGCGGACGTAGACGTTGCAGTCATCCGCATAGCGGGCGAAGCAGTGCCCCCGGCGTTCCAGCTCTTTGTCCACCTCGTCCAGCAGGACGTTGGCCAGTAGCGGCGACAGTGGCCCGCCCTGCGGCGTGCCTTCGTGCCGCTCCATCACCACACCACCGTCCATGATGCCCGCGTTCAGGTACGCACGAACCAGCCGGATGACACCGGGGTCGTTCACGCGTTTCTTCAGGCGGTCAATCAGGATGTCGTGGTTGACCCGGTCGAAGAACTTCGACAGGTCGACATCCACCACGATGTGGCGACCTTGCTGGGCGTAGCGTTGCGCCGCCAACACGGCGTCGTGGGCCCGGCGGCCCGGACGGAAGCCATGACTGTGCTCGCTGAAGGTGGGATCAATCAGCGGTTGCAGCACTTGCAACAGTGCCTGTTGAATCAGACGGTCGGTGACGGTGGGGATTCCCAACTCCCGTTCACTGCCATCCGGTTTCGGGAGGCCTACCCGACGAACGGGCTGTGGCCGATAGGTGCCCTCCAGCAGTTGCTGTTTGAGCGCCGGCCATGCCCATCGCAGGTGTTCAGCGCTCTGGGCAATGTCCAGACCGTCCACCCCGGCCGATCCTTTGTTGGCCTTCACGCGCTTCCATGCCCGCTGCATATTCTCGCGTGCGAGTGCCTGCACAAGCAGGTCTCGCCCTGCGCCCTCCGACTCTTGTCGCGGGAGTCCTGTTTCATCGCTGGTCGCCTTCGCCAAGGCTTCACCTTCGCGTTGTGCGACCCGCCCCGCTGGCGCGGGCATCTGATGCCGTACAGTATTCATCGACAAGGCGTTTGACGCTCCTTCTCGTTTGGCCCTTCGCCCTGTATTAGCAGCTACTATGGCCTCTGCTGACTTCTCGCTCCGTGTTGCCACGTCGCCCTTTCAGGCATAAGGCGAGATCTCCCCGGGTAAGAACACACTCCTTCACCGCACAACCGCCGGATATACACCCCCTCGCCTTGGCCACAAGAGCTTCGCGGCTTCTTGCCCGCTCGCCCTGCTTGGCGGTGCCTCGTATCCGATTCTTGTTCATCGGCTCACGGTTTACGATCCACGCTTCCTCCCCACGGTCGGTCGCCCTTCCGCAGTTGCGCTTCACTTCGTTCGCTGTGGCCAGCTCACGGGAGGACTTGCACCTCCAGGAGTGCGCCCGTGCCGGGCGCACAAAAAAAGGGGAGCTCAAAGCTCCCCGGGAAAGCTCTCGCTCTTATTGACCCAGCGTTATAGGGCCACTTTGTCGCACGCGACCGTCCACACCACGTGTCTCCAGCTCAAACATTAAACCGGACGCTTCGGACGGCAGGTCCACCGTGAACTCATAGGGGAATTCATCATCGGTCATGGACAGCGCACGACCCTGTGTATCGGTATAGTGCAAGGTGGCGGAAGCGACTTTGCTGTCGTCATCTCTCAGGTAGATATACGCGCGCTCACCGTAACCTCCCAGACGAATCAACATCGCTCGAGCGTTACCCACGTCAAGCTCCTGATAATCGTTGTGCACGACCTCGGGTTGGCCAGTGAAGTTATGACGGAATGCGGTTTTCGCTACAGCTCCTTCCACTTTAACAACCGTGATTCCGTCGGGCGCTACTTGCACCTTCAGCGTATCACCAACGACCGAATCGGTGCCGACCAGGCGGTTCTCCCGCCAGCGGGTCACCGAGAGCGAATCTGCTATGTCCACCAGTGCATCGTTCAGTTGCACCCGCGCCGAGACTGTTTTGTCGGACTGGTTGGTAAAGGCGAGGTACAGTGCGTTGTCTTTAAAGCCACTGATGTAATTGAGTTCAATATCATCGATATCCAGCAGTCCTTTCGGCATCCAGAGGTTAACTCCCCCTTCACCGTAGAATACGCCCGGTGCGTGACCGTAAAATTTGTTTTGCAAATAGGCGTATCCCTCAATGTACTCGGAGGGAAAGTTCACCTGACCGTGGGTACGCACAAACACATCAGTAACCAGATAATCCAGCAGCATCGAGGCCATCGGGAGAATATGGTTGAAGTGGAACGAGTTGACACTCAGATCCTTGAATGGATGCATAGGATACGACTCTTTCATATAGATGCTGGTCCGGGCGGTATTGATGTGATACCCCGGAAAGTTTTCATAGCGTCCGATGATGGCGGCTTTGGCCACTTCCTGCAAAAAGGTGTCGTCCGCGTAGTAGCCAATACGCAAAAGCCACGGGGCGTAGTTGGCCATAAAAATTGCGCGATGCCCCGATGACGTGCCGGACGACTCAGGTGTCAGACCAATTTCCGACAACAGCCAAGCGTCCACAGCCTCTTCGTCGATGTACATTTGCTTGTGACCCTTAGACTCCAGGTACCAGTAAAGCGGAGCCTTGCCACCTTCATTCACGATAACCTTCTGATCCGGAATTTTCGGTGCCATCCAGGTAAACATGGTGTAATGCCGGGCGACTTCGCGGGCCGCAGACAGGTAGCGCTGTTCACCAGTAATTTCATAAAGCTCTGAAAGCTCGATAAAGCGCGGAGTGAACTGGGTCCAGAAGAAGCCGGCCGGTTCGCCGGCCCCCTTTTCAACGCGTGAAATCAGGTAGGCATCTGCCCCTTCCACCGCACGATTCAGGTACGTTTCGTCACCACTGGCTTTGTACAGCCACAGTGCATTCCACCAGGTATCGCCACTCTCTTTAACGTCCAGGTTTCGAATTCGTGTACTGTTGTACTCATCCCTGGCCAGCCTAGTAAAAAATTCATTGGCCCCGCCCAGAATATTGTGCAACGCGCCCAACTCGGAGATCGGCGCAATGGGGCCAAACATGTTGCGCGATGGATTCTGGATTCTTTGCTCGGGATCCAGACTGAAGAGAAATTTTTCCCGTGAGAGCATATACTCCAGCGTCGGATAGGCGCGATCTTCAAACAGCTCCCGGCTATCGGTAACCAGCGCCAGTCCCAGCGCGTTCAAGCTACTGACGTTTTTAACGGAATCAGGAACGTCCGTGGAGTACGCCGAACCTTTCAGTTCCTTTTCAAACCACCCGTATTCGGTCAGCGAGTAATCGACAATGTTCTGGAAAGTAGTGTTCAACGAGGCAATGCCATTTTTCCTGTGATCGCGAAAGCCATACAGTTGACGAGCAATCGATTCGTAAGTGCTCGTAATGGAATCCGCCTTTTCCGAGACCAGGTGTGACGTAAAAGAGTAACGCTCCCCCGGTTGCATTTCCGATTCAAAGCCACCCATAACCGGCGAAAACAACATTGGTTGAGCGTTGCCGTCGGGGTTCCTCAACGCCACGCCAAAGCGGCTGTTATCGGCGACAGGCAAAGGATTAAATGGGAATTCTTTCGGATCGGCTACCAAACCATAGTTCATACCACCTGAACGCACCAGCGTGGTGGGGAGCGGTGCCCGGTAAGCAAGCGTCAAATAGGAGCGATCCGGAAATGATTTTTCCTGCCAGATTAATGGCTGCCAGATTTCTTCGGTACGCTCGGAGGGAAAGGCGGGCGCCCCCATAAAACCGACAGAGAAGAAGCCGGCTTCTTTCGGTTCCAGCGTGAATGACAATGAGGTATACGCACCCTCCAGTGTCAATTCGGCTTTCAGAGAGAACTCGTCGCGGTCCGCAAAGCTCAGATGCAAGGTGTTGCCCACGCGCTCCACGGAATCCGGTTTGACCGCGATCACTCGACCACTGGCGAAATAGTTGGCGGTGCGCGCTTCGGAAGAGCCTTCCAGGATCGACGCATCGAAGCCGTCGCCTGCAGTCGCGGCATCTCTCTCCACGGTTTCCAGGTCGGCTTTGGAGCTATCCACCGCCAGCCAAGTGGGTACATTGTAGGGAGTGTAATCAAGGTTGGCGGGACGGAGCTCCATCTTCGGATCATCTTCCCGATACAATACGTAAAAATCCAGCCCATACCGTTGAGGCTGACCGTCATCGGCGTAAAGCGTCACCGAGTCACGGCTAACTGTCGCTCGGACGCTAGTCTCCGCATCCGAGGAACTCGCCCCCGAGCCAAGTTGACAACCGTAAAAAGTAAAGACGCCCAGAGCGCCCAGCAAAAAGTGTCGTAAATACATAATCGATCCTCTGAGTACTGACTTACATAGTTGCACTATGTCATTACGTCACGATCCAGTCAGTTTAGGAGTTGACTGAGGGGCGGCACCCTAGGCCGGCACAGCCCCTCATGTGAGTCAGAACTTGAAGCTAATGCCCAGCGAATAGCGCCGACCCGTTTCGGCGTAGGTCGCCACATACTGTTCCCAGCCCGCGTATTCCGACTTCGGTGAATCCAGTAGGTTAACCGCCTGGAACTCCATGGACATTGAGTCTGTCAGGTAATACTTGATCGACGCGTCCAGAGATGGTTCACCCTTATTAAGAATAGCTGTAGCTCCTGCAAAACCCAGACGATCAAAATAATCATCTCGCCAGTTGTACAGCAGTCGTGAACTCAGCTTGTCGTCCTCGTAATACAGCTGAATGTTAACGCTATTCTCAGACACACCCTGTAGACCAATCGGATCACCTGTGCGAGGGTCAATTTCATCGGTGGTATTTTCAAGATAAGTGTAGTTAATGGACGCTCCCGTATTCCCCAGAAAACCAGGGAGATCCCGAAAGTTATGCTGAAAGGCCAACTCCATTCCCTTGATCTCTCCGCCTGTACCATTTACTTGCGTGCGGATTGCGAAGATCTGGTCTCCATAGCCGGGTATGGTTCCAGGCTCTGTGACATTGAGTATCTGGCGGTCCAGGGAATTGTAGAAAAGGGCCATAGCCAACGCCGAGTTCTCGGAAAAATACCATTCCAGCGAGGCATCGTATTTCGTACCACGCTGAGGCTTGAGGTCGGGATTTGGCAGTGAGGCAGAGGATCCCTCCGATTCATCCTGGGGCGTTTCGGGATCATCTTCAATCAGGTTAACCCTTCCTGTGGCACCCAGCACTCGGGTATCAGGGCGCGCAATAGATTCACTTACGCCTAAACGGAGCACAAGATCTTCTGTCAGATCCCTTTTGGCTATCAAACTTGGCAACACATCTTGATAGCTTCCCTCTTCTTCATAAGGCTCGTACTCAGCCCCCACGAGGGCATAGTTATTGACCGAGGTGGAAGTATCCGAGTAGCGTACCCCGAAGTTACCTGTCCAACCCCACGCTTCGAAGTCAGCGCGCGCGTAATAGGAAAGGATAGTATCCTCAACCTCAGAGTCCATGTTCGGAAAGCGCGAAACAGGAGCTTCGTAGAAAACATCGGAAAAGCCAAATCCTCCGCCTCCAATGAGGTCGGTATCCACCACTACAATCTCGTTCGGTACATTAGCACCAGAGCCAGCCAAAACATCGGATGTGTTTACCACCACCGCCGCATTCTGGAGCCATTCGGCATCAGGCACTGCCGTATTGCCTAGCCCCGCGCGTGTAAGACTCGTAACTTCAGCATTATCATAGGGTGAGACTCCATACTTGCCATACTCCGCAGTAACCGCAGTAATGGAAGAGTAGCGCAGGCCGGCCTTAATTGAAGTAAAGAATCCTTCCATCGGATAGGTTGCATCAAGCCGGAAGGAATCTTCGGATGCTTCATTAATGTTTCGAGAGTCATAGAAAGTCGACGCAGTAAAATCATCGGGATTCGATAGATCCGGGATCTCCACCGAGGCTATATCGGTACCTCGAATATCAAAGCTTATCGGAACTCCAGACCCGTCTTCACCGTATGTGTACAACTGGATGAACTGCTGATCCCGAGTCGTTTCGGACTCACCGAAAGCGTATTCAGCAAACACTTCCAAGCCGCTTTCGCCCACCCATGACACATTTAAACCGCCAGTCAGGAAGCTATCGGCTCCCTGATACCGTTCGTGATTGCTCTCCACTTTGGTATTTAGGGTACCGGCTACCCGAGCATCATTTTCGTCCACCACAATGGTGTCCGGATCATAGTTGTCGAGCGTCTTATCCAGAATAATGCCCGCCCAAGCGCGTGAGCGTGCGTAATCGTACTCGGCATAAAGAAGGTCGGCATTGAAGTCGAGATTGTCCGATGGCTGCCACTGGAAAGAACCGTTTACGGCGGATTTTTCTCGATCTTCCTCCTTGCGCTGATAGCGCAAATCGTACTGGTAGTAGTAGGGGTCGGTAATGCCAAGCACGTTGTTATCCGGGTTCGAGTATGGGGTCCCCTGACGCCAGTCACCATTGCTGTAAAAGCGGTCTTCTGTTATCGGCCGATCTTCGTGTACTACGCCAAACATTAAGCCCATGGTGTCATCTGCGAACGAGTTACTGACCTGCGCCGAGAGCTTGACCCCTTGATCGTCATTCAGACTGGAGTGTGTTCCTTCGACTGAAGCACCACCCCAAAACCCTTTTCGATCCAGTGGCTTACGGGTCTTGATGTCGATAGTACCGCCAAGCGCCCCGTCAGTCATATCGGCTGTCAATACTTTTGTGGTTCTGACCGAGCCGACAATCTCTGAGGGGAAATAGTTCATAATACCGGCATTGGTTCCACGACCAAACGGGCTCAGAAGGGTGCGACCATTCACTTCCACCCGGTTGTTTCGGATACCTCGGATAGTGACATTGACGCCCTCACCATCTTCCCGCTCCACCTGAATCCCGGGAACGCGCTGTAGAGTTTCGGCCAAATTGTCATCTGGCAATTTGCCGACATCTTCAGCCACAATGACGTCAATGAACGTGTCAGCTTCCCTTTTTTGATCCAGATTCTCACTCAAACTACCCCTAATCCCTCTAACTACGACCTCTTCAAGCAATGTAGAGGAACTCTCGTTATCAGGGGTACTGCTTGACTGCTGTCCAAAGGAAGTGCTTGCGAACCCCGCCAGTAACACTGTGCTCATTACCCGGGCCAGAACTGTTTTTTGAAATAATTGTACCGTCATAACAGGCTCTCCTAATTCATATCTTTATTCGTATATTGAGTCCCGCCGCTTCCGTTAATGCTAAACACCGGGAAGAAGAACAGCCACAGATTGTTGCAGCTTGAAGCCATTATGTAGCTAAAATAGATACACTGTCAATTATAAGATCTATATTAGATATAGATTAAATTCTTATTAATATAGTTCCGGTGATAATTTTTCGCTATCATCGCACACGAAAAGCAACATCGCTCAACATATGCTGAGTCACAAATGGGTATTTAGAGGGAAAGTATGGGAGGCTAGCTTGGGAGGTTATTGTATATGACTTTCAATTTCTGCCGCTTTTCCTCGGAGCGCTGCCACCAACTCCGCAGTTCTTTCTTCGGGAATGTCGCCTGATAAAGCAATAGCACTATGAGCCGGCTCTCCGATATTCAAAGCCAATGTTACAGAGCCTTCAGGCAGGTGGGTCTGGTAACTTGTCCTAACCCTGACGTAACCACGCTCTCGGATTTCTTCAAGCTTCGCATGCAATGAATCTATACCATCAGGAAAGCCCGGAATTTCTTTACCTTGGTATAGGTGAGCCACCTCATCCTCTTCCTTTTGGGACAGCAAAGAGAGTCCAACCCCTGAAGCAGTTGCAGGAAAGTAACCAAGGCGTCCCAAAGCTTCTACAGAGCTCAACCCCGGGAGTGCATGGTAAACATAAGTCACTTTGTCTCTCCAAAGCACCCCCATCGCCACCACCATATCGTAGGTTCGTAACTCTTCAAGAGGCTTTACCGCATAGGAAACCATGTGAGAAGCAAACAAACTCTGCGCAGCAAGCACATGCATAGCAGGCCCGACAGTGTACTTTCGGTCTGGAGTTTTACGAACAAATCCGGCATACGCCAGGGTTCTCAGCAAACGATTTACCCTTGTAGTATCCAAGTCCAAGAACCTAGCCAGCTCCCGGCAACCTACCGGGCGATCAAATGACGCAACTGCCTGCAAGGTCTCAATGCCATCAAGGACACTCATATTTAGTTGAGTGCCGTAAGACTTAAGCTTGCGCTCCAAATAATCCTGATCGGTCATATAGTTGATATCCCACGAGAGGCGCGTTTATCAGTCCCAATAGACTGCATTCTAGACATTATACCGTCAACAGTAGCGTCAGAGGTCTCGGATGGCAATGGATTTTGCCGGACGCTAACGGACTGAAAAGACACAAAAAAGCCCCGCATGGCGGGGCTTTTAGGACGATACCGGACGGCATCGGATGTCGAAATGGTGCCCAAGGCCGGACTTGAACCGGCACGGCTTGCGCCACTACCCCCTCAAGATAGCGTGTCTACCAATTCCACCACTTGGGCATATAAGGGGTCAAACTAACTGCATCTTTCTCTGCCTAGTCCGTGCCAGATTCCCGACACGCTACGCGTGGTCGCTCCCGGCTTCCTGCCTCCCGCGACACTAGCACATCCCTGTGCGTCGTCTACCCCTTCCACCACTTGGGCCTATAAGGGGTCAAACTCACTGTTTTTCAAACGGCTGATTACTCGGCCGGTACCTCTGGAACCTCGTCGGCACTGCTTTCTTCTTCCACGGCCGGGACTTCGGAGTCTTCAGCGGCCGGAGCGCGTTGTTCAACGGCGGACGGAATGTCGCTGTCGATACCAACGCCGGCTTTGTTCTTCGCAATGATCGCCAGACCGAAGCTGGTGGCGAAGAACACGACGGCGCAGATGCCGGTCATGCGGGTGAAAAAGCCACCGCTGCCCTGACTGCCAAACACGGTCTGGGAGGCCCCGGAGCCAAAGGAGGCACCGGCAACCGCGCCCTTGCCCTGCTGAAGCAGGATCAGGCCGATAATGGCCAGGGCCGTCAGAATGTGTACAACGAGAACGAGTGTTTCCATGGTGTTCGTCTCTACTCTTTAAAACCTAGCGTAGTCGATACGCTGCTTCAAAGCCGCACCCTCAGGCGGCGGCTCTGCAAATGGCGACAAAATCGTCGGCGCTCAGGGAAGCGCCTCCGAGCAAGGCTCCGTCAATGTCCGGTAGTGCGAACAGTTGTTCAGCATTACCCGGTTTGACACTGCCTCCGTACAAAATCTGAGTCCTGGGCCCCAGTTCGCCCAACTCGGCGCGAATAAAGCGGTGTACTTCTTCCGCCTGTTCCGGGCTGGCGGTTTTTCCGGTACCCACGGCCCATACGGGCTCGTAAGCCACCACCGCACGCGCAAATGCCTCAAGTCCAACGCGCTTGACCACGGTCAGCAATTGATGACCAATGGTTTCCAGCGCCATGCCGGCATCCCGTTCCTGTTCGGACTCGCCGACACAGAGGATGGGGATCAGGCCCGACTGCTGCGCAGCGTAAAACTTCTCCGCCACCTGGTGGCTGGTTTCACCCTGCATCCGACGTCGTTCATTATGACCGACGATCACATAGCGGCAACCGAGATCGGCCAGCATCGCACCCGACACTTCCCCGGTATGTGCACCGTTCGAGTACTCGCTGACCGTTTGCGCACCCAGTTCAATCGGGCTGTGGGACAGCGCGTCGGCCACCTGGCTCAGGTAAACATAGGGTGGGCACAGGGCCGTTTCGACACCGTCCGCCCCCTGCCACTGGGCGGTGATACCGTTCAGCAGTGTGGCGTTTTTGGCCAGACTGCCGTTCATTTTCCAGTTGCCAACGACCAGACGTTGGCGGCTGTGTCTCTCGCTCAAGGGGTCCCCCTTAAAGCGGGCGCCAATGTTAGCGAAGTTGGGCATAACATACAATCCCAAATCGTGCTCTGGTCCCGCTTTTCTCTCATGTTGGTTGATGGGTCTTTGGTTATCTCTCGTATTTCAGTATAGGGCACCTCTGTCGGGCACTCCTACCGCCCTTCTAGTTGAGGGCTTTTTCCACCGTAGCGGCCAGTTCCTGGCACAGCTCCTTGACCTTTGCTTTGTCTTCCCCTTCTACCATGACCCGCACCACCGGCTCGGTACCGGACGGACGCAGCAGCACCCGACCGGTGCCGGCCAGTTTGTCCTCGACACTGGCAACCGCCGCCTGGATGGTGGGGTCCTGATCGAGGTCGATCTGCCGGGAGCGGTGCACATTGATCATGGTCTGAGGCATTTTATGCATGCCTTTTTTGATTTTGTTCAGCGATTCGCCCATGGTAGTGAGCGCTAACAACACTTGCAGAGCGGAAATGATCCCGTCTCCGGTGGTGGTGACATTGCTGCACACGATATGCCCCGAGGACTCCCCCCCGAGTGTCCAGCCGTTCTGACGCATTTTTTCGATAACGTAACGGTCCCCCACTTTGGCCCGCTCAAAGGGCACGCCAATTTTCTTCAGGCCCAACTCGAGCCCGAAGTTGCTCATCAGGGTGCCCGCCACACCGTCACAGCCACCGCTATAGCGGTGCTGGTAATCGGCGATGATGTAGAGCAATTCGTCGCCGTCGACGATCTCGCCCCGGTGATCCACGAACATTACCCGGTCGCCATCGCCATCAAAGGCAATACCGAGATCCGCTCCCAGCTCCATGACTTTCTCTTTGAGCAGGTCGGTTTTGGTGGAGCCGCAACCGCGATTGATGTTGGTACCATTGGGGTCCGTGGCGACCGGAATCACTTTGGCCCCCAGCTCGCTGAACACGCTCGGGGCAATGTGGTAGGTGGCGCCATTGGCGCAGTCCACGGCAATCTGCAGCCCTTGCAGGCTGAAGCCCCAGGGCATGGTGCCCTTGCAGAACTCGATGTAGCGCCCGGCGGCATCTTCGATCCGGCGCGCTTTCCCGAGGCGCTCGGCGGTGACCATGGGCTCGTTCAGCTGTGCCTCGATGGCCAGCTCGACATCGTCGGGCAACTTGGTGCCGTTGCCACTGAAGAATTTGATGCCATTGTCGGTATAGGCGTTGTGGGAGGCGCTGATGACAATACCGGCCTGAGCCTGGAAGGTTCGGGTCAGGTAGGCAATACCCGGAGTGGGCATGGGACCGAGCAATCCGACATCCACGCCGGCATTGATCAGGCCCGCCTGCAGGGCCGACTCAAACATATAGCCCGAGATCCGGGTGTCCTTGCCAATCAGAATCATATTGGGGCCGGAGAAGCGGTCCACCAGTACCCGACCGGCGGCCCAACCCAGTTTGAGCATGAAGTCGGGCGTGATGGGAGGCTCGCCGACCTGCCCACGAATGCCGTCGGTACCAAAATACTGTCGCGCCATAGGATCCTTGCTCCCGTTCAAATGCTTTGCTGTTTAATGGGTAGACGGTGAATCGGCGGTTGGCGCATCGGCCGAGAGCGCCGCCAGGACCGCCAGAACATCATGGGTGGGCGCCACATCGTGCACCCGGATAATACGGGCACCGCGCTGAGCGGCCACCATCGCCAGGGCCAAACTGCCGGGTAAGCGCTCGCTCACTTTCCGACCCAGAAGATGCCCGAGCATGGACTTGCGGGACATGCCCACCAGCACCGGGTAGCCGAGCGCCTCGAATTCGCCCAGACGGCGCAGCAGGTCCAGATTGTGGTCCAGGGTTTTCCCGAAACCGAAACCGGGATCGAGCAGAATCCGGTCCGCGCCGATGCCGGCGGCTTTACAGGCGGCGACTCGCTGGAGCAGAAACGCTTTGACCTCTTCTACCGGGTCCCGGTACTCGGGCCGCTCCTGCATGGTCTCGGGTGTACCCTGCATGTGCATCAGACACACTGGCAGCCCGGAGTCGGCGGCGGCGGACAATGCCCCCTCGCGCTGCAATGCGCGCACATCGTTGATCAGGCCGGCACCCGCCCGGGCCGACTCCCGAATGACGGCGGGGCTACTGGTATCGACCGACACCAACGCGCCCAGTTCACCGGCCACCGCCTCCACGACCGGCACCACCCGGTCCAACTCCTCCTGTTCACTCACCGGTGTCGAACCCGGGCGGGTCGACTCCCCGCCTATGTCGATGATATCAGCACCTTCATCCAGCATCTGTTGTGCGCGGCTCAGGGCCAAATCCAGGGATAGACGGCCACTCTGATAGTAACTCCCACCATCAGAAAAGGAGTCCGGCGTGGTGTTGAGGACCCCCATCAAACGGGGGCGAGACAGGTCCAGACTGTGGGCGCCAAAACGCATGGGCGGTGGTTCCAACTGGTTGGGCGATATCGGGCATTAACCGGGCGGGAAAAAACAAATCCCCGGCACAATGGCCGGGGATTATAACAGAATGGAGACTCAATGCCGCCGGATGAGCGGTCAGTGGTCCTCGGCAGGCCCGCCGATAGGCTTGTCTTTGCCTTCACCCTCGGCGCCCTTGCCGCCTGACTTGCCGTCGGCCTCGCCGCCCTTGCCTTTGAGATGGCCATTGAAGTCATCGTCGTGCCAATCCCGGGGCGGGCGTACCTTGCGACGCGCCATCAGGTCTTCCACCTGCTCGGCGTCGATGGTCTCGTACTCCATGAGGGCATCTTTCATCGCCTCGAGAATGTCCCGATTGTCGTGCAGGATCTGCTCAGCACGCTTGTAGCACTCATCGATGATCCGCCGTACTTCCTGATCGATCAGCTTGGACGTCTCGCCCGAGTAGTTGGCGGAGCCGGTACCGGGCATCATGCCTTCGTCCTCACCGTAGTGCAGCGGACCGAGTTTTTCCGACAGCCCCCACTTGGTGACCATGTTGCGTGCCAGTTCGGTGGCCCGTTCAATATCGTTGGACGCACCGGTGGTAATGCCTTCCGCCCCCAGGGTCATCTGCTCTGCAATCCGCCCGCCAAACAGGGTGCAGATGCTGGACTCGATAGCCCGGCGGCTCATGCTGTATTTGTCGCCCTCGGGCAGGAACTGGGTGACACCCAGCGCCCGGCCACGGGGAATGATGGTCACCTTGTGGATCGGGTCGTGCTCGGGCACGATTTTACCCACAATGGCGTGACCGGCCTCGTGATAGGCGGTGTTTTCCTTTTCCTTCTCACTCATCACCATGGAGCGGCGCTCGGCGCCCATCATGATCTTGTCTCGCGCTTTCTCAAACTCCTCCATGGTGACCAGTCGCTTGTTGCCGCGCGCGGCGAACAGGGCCGCCTCATTCACCAGGTTGGCCAGGTCCGCGCCGGAGAAGCCGGGGGTACCGCGAGCAATGACCGATGCCTCCACTCGCTCATCAATCGGCACCTTGCGCATGTGGACTTTCAGAATCTGTTCGCGGCCGCGGATGTCCGGCAGGCCAACCACCACCTGACGGTCAAAGCGACCGGGGCGCAACAGTGCCTTGTCGAGCACGTCCGGACGGTTGGTGGCGGCGATGACAATCACGCCTTCATTACCTTCAAAACCGTCCATTTCCACCAGCAACTGGTTCAGGGTCTGTTCACGCTCGTCGTGACCACCCCCGTGACCACCGCCACGGTGACGCCCCACGGCATCAATTTCATCGATAAAGATGATGCAGGGCGCCTGTTTCTTGGCCTGGTCGAACATGTCCCGGACACGGGAGGCACCCACACCGACGAACATTTCGACGAAATCCGAACCTGAAATAGAGAAGAAGGGGACTTTCGCCTCGCCGGCAATGGCCTTGGCCAGCAGGGTCTTACCGGTACCCGGCGGGCCCGCCATCAGCACACCGCGGGGAATCTGGCCGCCCAGTCGCTGGAACTTGGAGGGGTCGCGCAGGTATTCCACCAGCTCGCTGACCTCTTCTTTGGCTTCATCCACGCCGGCCACGTCGGCAAAGGTGGTTTTGACCTGGTCTTCACCGAGCAGCTTGGCCTTGCTTTTGCCAAAGCTCATGGGGCCACCTTTGCCGCCCCCCATGCCGCCCTGCATCTGACGCATGAAGAACAGGAACACGGCAATGATGATCAGAATCGGGAAACTGGCCACTAGCAGCTGATGCCACAGGCTGGGCCGCTCCGGCTCCTTGTTGCGCACGGTCACGTTGGAGTTCAGCAGATCATCCATCAGCTTGGGGTCGCCAATCTGTGGCAGGGTCGTCTGGAAGGTGCTGCCGTCGGAGTAGGTGCCCTGGACCTTCAGGCCCTGCAGAGTGACCTCCCGGACCTGCTCGTTCTTCACCGAGCGTACGAAGTCCGAGTAGCTGAGGGTCTCGCTACTGGTCGGCTGATTGAAACCCTGAAACACCGTGAACAGCACGGCGGCAATGATCAGCCACAGGATGAGATTTTTGGTCATGTCGTTCAAGGAGGTACCCTCGTTTTGTACAGCAAATCAGTGACAGTATAGAGCCCATAAGCGCGTCAATACCAATAAACGCACCCTATGAGGCAATAGATCAGCCCTTGGATCAACCTTTGAAACCCCGGGCGACCAGATACACCTCGCGGGAGCGGGCCCGGGAGGCATCGGGTTTGCGCACTGCCACTTTGGAAAAGGCGTTGCGCGTGTCCTGCAGCAGGGGGTCGAAGCCCTCGCCATGGAACACTTTGGCAACAAAATGCCCGCCAGGTTTCAACACCTGTCGGGCCATATCCAGCGCCAACTCCACCAGATAGATCGCGGCGGGCTGGTCCACGGCATTCATACCACTCATGTTGGGGGCCATATCGGAGATTACAAGGTCCGCTTTCTGCCCGCCGAGCGCGGCCAGCAGCTGCTCCAGCACCGCGTCCTCGGTAAAATCCCCCTGGATAAACTCGACTCCGGCGATACTGTCCATGGGCAGAATGTCCGAGGCCAGCACCCTTCCCCGATCGCCCACCCGGTCGGCCGCCACCTGGGACCAGCCCCCCGGCGCCGACCCCAGGTCGACCACACTCATACCGGGCTTGAACAGCCTGTCTTTCTGATCCAGCTCGATCAGCTTATAGCTGGCGCGGGAGCGATAGCCATCCTTCTGGGACTGCTTGACGTAAGGGTCGCTGAAGTGCTCGTCCAGCCAACGGTTGCTGCTTTTGGATCTGGCCATGATGATTCCGGGGGAGATGCGTTACAATGAGAGGCTTTTTCACCCAAACGATTTGAAGGTATTGTCATGCCGCTAAGCGCCGACCGCAAGAAACAATTCCGTGCCCTGGGGCATAACCTGAAGCCGATTGTCACCCTGGGCGACAATGGCCTGAGCGACGGGGTCCGCGCCGAGCTCAACCGGGCGCTGGATGACCATGAACTGATCAAGGTCAAGATTGCCGTGGCCGAGCGGGAAGACCGCAAGGTGTTGCTCGATGAGCTGGCGGCCATGCCTGGCGTGGAGCTGGTGCAGCAGGTGGGCAAGATAGCGTTGTTGTACCGGGCCAATCCGAAGCCGAATCCGAAGTTGTCGAATTTGTTGCGGTGAGGTGGCCTCGTCGGGGTTGGGTTACGGCGGATGCGGGCTGCGCCCTTATCCGCCGCTCCCCGGCCGGTTACCACAACCTAAATATGCTCCACCTTGTCGATTTCGTACTCGACATCGCCGCCGGGGGTTTTTACCTCGACCACATCGCCCTCTTCCTTGCCGATCAGCGCCCGGGCAATCGGTGAATTGACGGAGATTTTGTTCGCTTTCACATCCGCCTCGTCATCGCCCACGATACGATAGGTCACTTCCTTATCGGTCTCGCAGTTGATAATGGTCACGGTGGTGCCGAAAATCACCTTTCCGGTCGGCTGAATCGCTTTCACATCAATGACCTGAGCGTTTGCCAGCTTGCCTTCGATTTCCTGGATCCGGCCTTCGCAGAAACTCTGTTGCTCACGCGCCGCATGATATTCGGCGTTCTCTTTCAGATCGCCGTGCTCGCGCGCCTCGGCAATTGCCTGGCTGATGCGCGGGCGCTGGATTTTCTTCAGGTCGTTTAACTCTTCGCGCAGGGCTTCTGCGCCTTCCACTGTCATGGGTACCTTGCTCATGCACCGATCCTCCCGTGCAGCTCCTGCAGGCGCCGCACTTGTGTAAATTGACCAAAACGCAGTGCCATACACACCGCCTCGCCGGCGGCCAGGGTGGTGGTGTAGTACACCCGATGGTTTTCCGCACTGCGACGAATCGAGGCCGAATCGCGGGTCGCCTGCCGCCCTTCTGTGGTATTCACAATCAGGTTGATCTGACTGTTCTTGATCATATCCACAATGTGGGGGCGACCTTCCGCGACCTTGTTCACAACCTCAACCTCAAGACCGGCCTGCTTGAGAACCTCGGCGGTCCCCCGAGTGGCCACCAGCTTGAAGCCAAGGCTGTTCAGTTCCTTGCCGACCACCACCACGCCGGGCTTGTCCACATCACGCACACTGATAAAGGCGGTACCGGTGGTGGGCAGTTTGCTGCCGGCACCCAGTTGGGCCTTGGCAAAGGCTTCGCCGAAGGTGTCGCCTACCCCCATCACTTCACCGGTCGATTTCATTTCCGGGCCGAGGATCGGGTCGACGGCCGGGAATTTGTTGAAGGGGAACACCGCCTCTTTCACGCTGTAGTAATCCGGCACGATTTCCTGGGTGAACCCCTGTTCTTTCAGGCTGATGCCGGCCTGACAGCGCGCCGCCACCTTGGCCAGGGACACACCAATGCACTTGGACACAAAGGGCACGGTGCGCGAGGCCCTCGGGTTCACCTCAATCACATAAATCTCGCCGTCCTGATAGGCCAACTGGGTGTTCATCAGGCCGATCACGCCCAGCTCCAGCGCCATGGCCTTGATCTGCTCGCGCATCAGGTTCTGCACGTCTTTGGGCAGAGAGTACGGCGGCAGGGAGCAGGCCGAGTCACCGGAGTGAACACCACACTGCTCGATGTGCTGCATGATCCCACCGATCACCACCTGCTCACCATCGCAGACCGCATCCACGTCCACTTCAATGGCAGCGCTCAGGAAGTGGTCCAACAGGACCGGCGCATCTTCAGAGACTTCCACGGCGGTGTTCATGTAGCCGCGCAGCTCGTCTTCCTTATAGACAATTTCCATGGCCCGACCACCGAGCACGTAAGAGGGGCGCACCACCAGCGGGTAACCCACTTCTTTGGCCGCCTGCAACGCCTCTTCAAAAGAACGCACAATGGCGTTGGGTGGCTGCTTGAGGCCCAGCTTGTTGATCATCTGCTGGAAGCGCTCACGGTCTTCGGCACGGTCGATGGCATCCGGGGTGGTACCGATGATCGGCACCCCTTCGGCCTCCAGGGCACGGGCCAGTTTCAACGGCGTCTGGCCACCGAACTGAACAATCACGCCTTTGGGTTTTTCCTTGTGCACGATTTCCAGCACGTCTTCCAGGGTCACCGGCTCGAAGAACAGACGATCGGAGGTGTCATAGTCGGTGGACACGGTTTCCGGATTACAGTTGACCATGATGGTCTCGTAGCCCTCATCGCGCATGGCGAAGGCAGCGTGTACGCAGCAGTAATCGAATTCGATACCCTGACCGATGCGGTTCGGGCCGCCACCGATCACCAGGATCTTGTCTTTATCACTGGGGTTGGCCTCACACTCTTCTTCATAGGTGGAGTACATGTAGGCGGTCGAGGTGGCAAATTCCGCCGCACAGGTGTCCACCCGCTTGAATGCCGGGCGGATATTCAACTGGTGGCGGTGGTTGCGCACGGCCTGCTCACTGGTGCCGAGCAGTTTGGCCAGGCGCTTGTCCGAGAAGCCTTTGCGCTTGAGGCGGAACAGCAGTTCGGCGTTGAGATCCTGCACGGTCTTGCCACTCAGCGCCTGCTCACTGTCGATGATATCCTTGACCTGCACCAGGAACCAGGGGTCGATCTTAGAGGCCTCGAACGCTTCCTCGACACTCATCCCCAGGCGGAAGGCATCACCGAGATACCAGATGCGCTCGGCCCCGGGGGTGTTCAGCTCTCGACGCAGGCGCGCCGGCGTATCGTTATCCTTCAGGTCTACCTTGGATTCAAACCCGGCGGAACCCACTTCCAGACCGCGCAGGGCCTTCTGCAGGGATTCCTGGAAGGTACGGCCAATGGCCATCACCTCGCCCACGGACTTCATCTGAGTGGTCAGGCGGGCGTCAGCATCACCGAATTTCTCGAAGGTGAAGCGCGGGATCTTGGTGACCACATAGTCGATGGTCGGCTCGAACGAGGCCGGGGTCGCACCGCCGGTAATCTCATTCTGCAGCTCATCCAGGGTATAGCCCACCGCCAGCTTGGCCGCGATCTTGGCAATCGGGAAGCCAGTGGCCTTGGAGGCCAGCGCCGAAGAGCGGGACACCCGGGGGTTCATTTCGATCACGACCATGCGGCCGTCTTCCGGGTTCACGGCAAACTGCACATTCGAGCCGCCGGTTTCCACCCCGATTTCACGCAACACCGCCAGGGAGGCGTTACGCATGATCTGGTATTCCTTGTCGGTCAGGGTCTGGGCCGGCGCCACAGTGATGGAGTCACCGGTGTGCACGCCCATGGGGTCGAAGTTCTCGATGGAGCAGACGATGATGCAGTTGTCGTTTTTGTCCCGGACCACCTCCATCTCGTACTCTTTCCAGCCGAGCAGGGATTCATCAATCAGCAGCTCATTGACCGGCGACAGGTCCAACCCGCGGGTACAGATTTCCTCGAACTCTTCCCAGTTATAGGCAATACCGCCACCAGAGCCGCCCATGGTGAAGGACGGACGGATGATGCAGGGGAAACCGAACTCTTTGGGCACTTGAAGGGCTTCTTCCATGGAGTGCACGATTTTCGCGCGGGCGCACTCCAGACCGATACGCTTCATGGCCTGATCAAACAGATCCCGGTCTTCCGCCATGTTGATGGCGTCTTCGTTGGCGCCGATCAATTCGACGCCGTACTTTTCCAGCACGCCGTGCTTGGCCAGATCCAGAGCACAGTTGAGCGCGGTCTGACCGCCCATGGTGGGCAGCACTACGTCCGGTTTTTCCTTTTCGATGATCTGCTCCACCGTGCGCCATTCAATGGGCTCGATATAGGTGGCGTCAGCCATGGCCGGATCGGTCATGATGGTGGCCGGGTTGGAGTTCACCAGGATCACCCGGTAACCCTCTTCGCGCAGGGCTTTACAGGCCTGCGCGCCGGAGTAGTCAAACTCACAGGCCTGGCCGATGACGATCGGGCCCGCGCCCAGGATCAGAATGCTGTTGATGTCGGTACGTTTTGGCATGATCTTCTCGCTCTGCGAAATCGGTTGAAGGGTGACGTTGCGCGGTGGCCGCCCGCAGGCGGCGCCCCATCAACGTTTCGCGTCTTTCATCAATTCAATAAAGTGGTCGAACAGGCCGTCGGCATCGTGCGGGCCGGGGCTGGCTTCCGGGTGCCCCTGGAAGCTGAAGGCGGGCTTGTCCGTGCGGTGAATGCCCTGCAGGGAGCCGTCAAACAATGACCGGTGAGTGGCCTTCAGGTTGGCCGGCAGGCTCGCCTCATCGGCCGCAAAACCGTGGTTCTGCGCGGTGATCATCACCCGCCCGGTGTCCAGATCCTGCACCGGGTGGTTGCCGCCGTGGTGACCGAACTTCATCTTCAGGGTTTTGGCGCCGGAGGCCAGGGCCAGCAACTGGTGCCCCAGGCAGATACCGAAAACCGGCAGTCCGGTTTCAACGATCTCTTTAATCGCTTCGATGGCGTAGGTGCAGGGCTCCGGATCACCGGGGCCGTTGGCCAGGAAGACACCGTCGGGGTTCATCGCCAGAACCTCGGCGGCGGGTGTTTCAGCCGGCACCACGGTGAGGTCACAACCGCGATCCACCAGCATGCGCAGAATATTGCGCTTGACCCCGTAGTCGTAGGCCACCACTTTATAGGGCCGCTCACCCTCGGGGACCCGATGTCCCTTGCCCAGGGACCAGGTGCCCTCGCTCCAGGTGTAGGGCTCCTTTACGCTGACCACCTTGGCCAGATCCATACCTTTCAGGCCGGCAAACCCCTTGGCTTCCGCCAGCGCCTTATCCTCGTCGATCTCGCCCGCCATGATGCAACCGTTCTGGGCACCTTTGTCACGCAGCAGCCGGGTCAGGCGACGGGTATCGATATCGGCGATGCCGATGATGTTCTGGGCCTTCAGGTACTCGGGCAGGGATTGCTCGGAACGGAAGTTGCTCGCCAGAAAGGGCAGGTCCCGAATCACCAGGCCCGCGGCCCAGCTTCGATCGCACTCGGCATCCTCGGCATTGGTGCCGGTGTTGCCGATATGGGGGTAAGTCAGCGTCACGATCTGACGGGCGTAGGAGGGATCGGTCAGGATTTCCTGATAGCCGGTCATGGAGGTATTGAACACCACCTCGCCCACCGACAGGCCCTCGGCACCAATAGCGGTACCGCGAAAAATACTGCCGTCTTCAAGTACAAGCACAGCGGGTGTGGATGCCCCAGTAGTCAAGTCAACCTCCTCAAGCATGATGGCGTGCCGTCATGTAACCGGACTTTTCACAGGCTCAGCGAGGCAGCCGCACGACCCGAAGGGTGCGAAGATCAGCGAATGCTAGACGGACTGCGCGCGAGTGAAAGCCCGGTCACGGGGTGCAAAAAAGCGAGATGAAACACCAGCCTCATCTCGCTTCAATACAATCCTGCTGACCGGCATTTGGGCCAAGTGTAATTTCGCCGGCAATTTTACGCGAGGCGGCCGGTGCTGTCCAATAGAAATCCCGGTTTCAGGTTCCTCGACGCTCCGGCGACCGACATTTATGGGATCTGCCCCCGTGCGCCGGGCGGCACACCTGTTACACTGCCTTTTCCAACCTGATTTTCAATGCGGGAGCAAGCCTCTGGGCCTCTGATAATGGCAGCGATTCCATCACAAGCCGGACGTGTCGAGCGCACCGCCAGTGGCCTGCGGATCACCGGCAACTGGACACTGGCACATTACCGCGCCCTGCAGCGCTACGTCGCTCAGAGCGGCCCGATCGCCACCGATACGCCGATCGACCTGACAGGCATCGACGTCGTGGACACGGCGGGAGCGACGCTGTTGGCCGAACTGATCGGCGCCGAGCGCCTCGCCCAGGTCGCCAATTGGGCCAGCGACCTGCCACCGGCCCGGCAAGCCTTATTGGAGACCATCGCCGCCACCCTCTGCCAGCCCCTTGCCCACGAACACAAGCGCCCGTCTTCCCTGACATCCGCCCTGGCGGATATCGGTCGGCGCACAGAGGCATTGTGGCACCAGCAGAAGCTATTGCTCGGCTTTATCGGCTTGACCCTGATCACCCTGGTACAGAACCTGCCCAAGCCACACCGATGGAGGATGACCTCGCTATCCGCCCACCTTCAGCAGACCGGCCTGGACGCGGTACCCATCGTGGCACTGCTGACCTTTCTGGTCGGCGCTGTGGTTGCTTTTTTGGGCGCCACGGTACTGGAAGAGTTCGGCGCAACCATCTATACCGTCAATCTGGTGGCCTACTCATTCCTGCGGGAATTCGGGGTGCTGCTCGCCGCGATTCTGCTGGCGGGGCGCACGGCCAGCGCCTTCGCCGCCGAGCTCGGCTCAATGAAGGCTAACGAAGAGATCGACGCTATCCAGTCGCTGGGGCTCAAGCCCGTGGAGCTGCTGGTGATCCCCCGGGTCATCGCCATGATGATCGCCCTGCCCATTCTGACGTTTGTCGGCATGCTCAGCGGCATCATTGGCGGCATGCTGGTCTGCCTGCTGAAACTGGACATATCGATGCTGCAATTTGTCACCATCCTGCAGCGCGACATCCCCGCGCACCACTTTCTTGTCGGCCTCAGCAAGGCGCCCGTATTCGCGTTTGTCATTGCGGTCATTGGCTGCGTGGAGGGGTTCAAAGTCAGTGGTAGCGCCGAGTCGGTGGGCGAACACACAACCTCCAGCGTCGTTCAATCAATCTTCATGGTCATACTGCTCAACGCTGTGGCGGCGCTCTTTTTCATGGAGATGGGCTGGTGATGGTGACTCAAGAGACCCGCCCCCCACGCCCGCTGATCACAGTGCGGGGGCTGACCAACCGCTTTGGCACGGTATCCGTGCACGAACAGCTCGACCTGGACATTCTGCAGGGTGAGATTCTGGGTGTCGTGGGTGGCTCCGGCACCGGCAAGTCGGTGCTGATGCGCAGCATTATCGGCCTCCAAACACCCAGCGCGGGCACCATCGACGTCGCCGAGCGCTACCTGCAGCGTCCCGGCACACAACCCGATTCGCCCCTGGCCTGCCCTTTCGGCGTATTGTTTCAGCGCGGCGCACTGTTCAGCTCGCTCAACCTGCAGGAGAACGTGGCGCTGCCATTGATTGAGCAGGCCCGACTGAAGCGTCGGGACGCCGAGCGCCTGGCGAGGATGAAGCTGGCGCTGGTGGGGCTGCCCAAGGAAGCGGCACGGCAGTACCCGAGAGAGCTGTCCGGAGGCATGATCAAGCGCGCGGCACTGGCCCGGGCCCTGGCCCTGGATCCGGAGATTCTGTTCCTGGATGAACCCACCGCCGGGCTCGACCCGATTGGTGCGGCGGCCTTTGATGAACTGATTGTCACACTGCGCAACGCCCTGGGGCTCACCGTGTTCCTGATCACCCACGATCTGGACACCCTGTATACTGCCTGTGACCGGGTGGCGGTGCTCGCACAGCGGCGCGTGTTGGTGGCCGACCGTCTGTCCGTGGTCGCCGAGCATGATGACCCCTGGATACACGACTATTTCCACGGCCCGCGCGGTCGCGCCGCGCACTCGGCGGCAGACTCCCGGGAGGAGCGTTGATATGGAGCCCAGAGCCCACCACATACTGATTGGCCTGTTTACCGTAGTGGCGGTCGGCGCCGCCCTGCTGTTTGCCCTCTGGCTCGGGCAGGCGACTTCCAGCCGAGACTACCACTACTACGACATCGGCTTTGATCGCGCCGTCACCGGCCTGACCGTGGGCAGTGCCGTACTCTTCAGCGGCATCAAGGTAGGCGACGTGCTCGGTCTGGATTTCGAGCCCGACGACCCTCGCCGGGTGCGCGCCCATATCCGCGTGTATCGCGATGTGCCCATCACCGAAGAGACCACAGCCACCCTGGAGCTGGCCAATATCACCGGCCAGATGAGCATACAGTTGCACGGGGGTGACCCGGACAGCCCACGCCTGAGTGGCAGCCAGGCCAACCCGCCGCTGATTGAAGCGGAGCCCTCACCGCTGAGTGATCTGCTCGCCAATAGCGAGGCCATCATCACCAACATGAACCAACTGCTCGACAATGCCAATCGCCTGCTCTCGAAAGAGAATACGGACAACCTGAGCCAGGTCATTCACAATCTGCGCGCCACCACCGATACGCTGGCGCAGCAACGCGGCGCTTTCACCGACGGTCTGGCCGAGTTCAACCAGTTGATGATCAAAGCGGGCCGCCTGACCGAGCGGATGGACGCCCTGGTGGACACCCGGGGCCGCGATGTGCTGGACAGCGCTCAGCAGACCCTGGCCTCGCTGGAGCAGGGGATGGACGGCATTCACGATCTGGGCCCCGCGCTGCGTGAGTTGCGCGCCACCCTGGACTCACTGCAACATCTGTCACGCCGCCTGGAAGACAACCCCTCCGACCTGCTGTTCGGACGCGATCCCATTGAGGAGTTCAACCCGTGATACCCAGCCTCTCTGCCTCCCTCATTCGACTGACCGGTCTGATTGGCGCCGCCTGGTTAATGGCGGCCTGCAGCCCGTTTCCCACCCCAAAGCAGACCCCCGTGTTTGATTTGGGGCCGGTCACGGCAACCTCTCGAACAGAGCCTGCGCCCCTGACTCTGCGTGTGGACACCCCCAGCGCCAACCGTACCCTCGACAGCGTCCGCATCCTGGTCAAACCCGACCCGTCCCGTCTCAACACCTATCCCGGCGGCCGCTGGAGCGACCGTGCGCCGCTTCTACTGCGCGACCATCTGGTCACCACCCTGCGCCAGAACCAAGCGTTCGCGGCCGTGATCAGCGAGCAAAGCCGCGTACCCGCCGACCTGATTCTCACCAGTGACCTGCGGGCCTTTTACGGAGAGTACGACGAGGGCCGTACCGTAGTCGTCATCGCTCTGGAGGCGCAACTGATCCAGAACCAGTCCCAACAGATATTGGCCAGCGAGCGTTTCGACGTGCGCCAGCCCAGCCGTAGCAACAACCTGGAGGACGTCGTGGACGCTTTCGGAGCGGCGGCACAGACACTGAGCACCGAGATGATCAAATGGGCCCGGGAGCAGGGAGGTCGCCACCAGCCGTAAAACACAGAAAGAGTTTTGGCTATAAATTGTATGACTTTTTATAGCCAATCCGTCTGAATCAAACCCCTCCCTGCTTAAAGTCCTTTCCTCGCAACTTATTGACTTCACGGGATTTTATTTAACCAAGCCATTTTATGTCATATTTTCCGACAATTGATAATTTGACATATGGTAATACAATAGCCCGGCAAAAAGACTGAATGTCCGGTTCTACCCCAGAACCCATGAATAAGATAAATAACGAGGTGAAGACCATGTCTACCAAGGACCTGCTACGTCTGACCGGGGTCACTGCTCTGTTGTGCACCGCTGGCACTGCGACCACTCACGCGGCCCCCACTTCCGACCATGAATGGGCATCCCCCGAGTTCGCCGAGGCCACCGTCCACGACCCGTCGGTCATCAGAGTCGACGACACCTACTACGTGTTCGGCTCCCATCTGGCCGCGGCCAAATCCGACGATCTGATGCAATGGCAGCAGGTCGCCGACGGCGCCAACGCCGCCAACCCGCTCTTTGATGACGTCCAGGCCGAGCTGCGGGAAACCTTCGAATGGGCCCAGACCGACACGCTCTGGGCGGCGGATGTCATCCAGCTTGAGGATGGCCGCTTCTACATGTACTACAACGCCAGCCGGGGTGACTCGCCCCGCTCCGCCATGGGGCTTGCAGTGGCCGACGATATTGAAGGGCCCTACCGCAATGAGGGTATCTTTCTGCGCTCGGGCATGTGGGGCCAGCCCAGCGGGGACGGCACCATTTATGACGCCCGCATTCACCCCAATGTGGTGGACCCTGACGCCTTCTTCGACGCCGAAGGCAAGCTCTGGATGGTGTACGGCTCCTACTCGGGCGGCATCTTCATCTTTGAGATGGACCCGGAAACCGGTTTTCCAGTGCCGGGGCAGGGCTACGGCAAGCACCTGATGGGCGGCAACCACAGCCGGATCGAAGCCCCCTACATCCTCTACAGCCCGGAGACCCAGTACTACTATCTGTTCACCTCCTTTGGCGGCCTGAGCGCCGACGGCGGCTATAACGTGCGGGTCGCGCGCTCACGCCAGCCCGACGGCCCCTACTTCGACGCTCAGGGCAATAACATGGCGGACGTCAAATCGGACCCGGCCCTGCCCCTGTTTGACGATGCCAGCATCGAACCCTATGCCATGAAAATTCTAGGCAACCACCTGTTCACCCGCGAACTCGGCGAAGACGGTGACGGCATGGGAACCGGCTACGTCTCCCCGGGCCACAACTCCGCCTATTACGATGACGCCACCGGGCAGTATTTTCTGATTTCCCACAGTCGCTTCCCGGGAACCGGAGAGCGCCACAACATCCGGGTGAATGAGCTGTTGATGAACGACGCTGACTGGCCGGTCGCCGCGCCCTATCGCTACGCGGACAAAACGCCGCGACCGCAACCGGGCCTGCGCAAGGTCAAACGCCCCGACGTGGTGGGCGACTACAAAATGATCCTGAAGGACAAGACCATCACCGCCGACATCGAGACCTCCCGGTTCGCCACCCTCACCAACAACGGCCTCATCCAGGGTGATATGGAAGGCCGCTGGTGGTTTGCCGGCAATGATCGCATTTCGGTCGAGCTGAGCGATGGCGACTATGCAGGCGTGCTGTCCTACCAGTGGAATGAAACCGCCGGGCGTTTCGATCTGACCTTCAGTGCGCTATCCGACGCCGGACTCACACTGTGGGGCAGCCGCCTGCCCGACCGCCCGACCGAGGCGGTACTGGAAGCCATTCTCGACGATATCGAGTTCAGCTCAACCCCGCTGCAAAATGATATCGACCTGCCGATAAACGCCACCCGCAACGCCACCATCGAATGGTCATCCTCGGCGCCCCAGTGGATCGCGACTGACGGCCAGGTCAATCGCCCGGAACACGGCCTGGGCGATCAGGTGGTCACCCTGCGCGCGACGGTGCATTACGACGGCGAGACACAGAATCGCGAGTACCCGTTGACCGTGCGCGAGCAGGCGCCCGACGGCCTGCTGGCGCACTACCGTTTCGACGGCAACCTGAACGACACCACAGGGCAACAGGCACCCGGTCAAGTCAGCGGCGCCCGTATCGATTGGGCCGGCGGCCAGATTGACTTTGTGCCGGGGGTCAGCGCCGAAGCGGCCTACTTCGACGGTCAGTCAGGTGTTCGGCTACCCGACGGGTTGATCGCCAGTCACCGCTATTCGGTCAGCTTCTGGCTGAACCCGAGCGCCCTGAACGCCTTTACCACCACCTTCTTCGGGGCCCGAAATCCGGACAGCTGGATCAGCTTCCTGCCTATGGGGCACGGTTTCGTGAACGGTCACACCATGCTCTGGTCCGGCACCCTCTGGTATGACGCGGGTACCGGCATGAACATTCCCCAGGATGCCTGGAGCCACGTCGCCTGGGTGGTGAACCAAGGCGCTCTGTCGATTTACATCAATGGTGAGGAGCGCTTCTCCGGCGCCGGCTTCCCGCACGTCTTCTCCGAGGGCACCGGCATCTTCAGCCTCGGTGTGAACTGGTGGGACCTGCCCTACGAGGGCGCCATGGACGAACTGCGGATTTACGAAAAGCCCCTGTCCGCCGTCGAGGTACTGGAGCTGAGCCAAACGCCGTAAGCCTCCAACACGGGCGACCACTATCGTGGTCGCCCTGACCGCAACCGCCCATCTCCTCCACTCGACCTCCCGGCAGCTCCTGCCAAGAAAATAACGATTAATGCGCCAAAATACTTGTCGGGCGCACCTCGCTGGGGCACTATGAACTCAGTGTCAGCGCCGAGCCACGACGCACAATTGGGCAACACGAGACCGTCATGCTTTATCGGCTACGCAACGATTTTCATCTCTCGGTCATCACTCTGATGAACGCCTGCGCGATTGTTGGCATTACCCCATTTGCCATCTGGCGTTTTCTGCGCGGGGAATACTGGATCGGGTTGATTGATCTGGGGATTCTCGGGTCCATCGTCGGGGCCACTGTGTACGCCTGGCGTACACAGCAGACCGCCCAGACAGGGCTTTTTTTAGCCCTGTTCCCCTGCACCGGCGGTGCCATCGCCATATCGCTGACAGCCGGCGAAGTGGGCCTGTTTTGGCTTTACCCGGCGCTGATCTGCAGTTTCATGCTCACCCGTCCGCTGATTGCCGCGATTCTGCCGCTCGGGGCGCTGACGCTGTTGAGCATTGAGGGCAGCGCCTTCAGCTCCAGCCAGCAGATGTGGTCGTTCTCTGTCACTTTGCTGGTCGTCTGTGCTTGTACCTATGTTTTTGCTCGCCGCAGCGAACATCAACGCAATCGTCTAAAACACCTGGCACGGCTTGACCCGCTCACGGGCGTCAGCAACCGTCGGGCGCTGGACGAAGCGTTGAGCCGGGCGGTGTCTGAGCATGAGCGCCTCGGCACCCAATACGGTCTGGTGCTGGCGGATCTGGATCATTTCAAACGCGTCAACGACACCCATGGCCACAACACGGGGGATCGCCTGCTGGTGGAGTTTGTCGGCATTCTCGCCTTCAACACCCGCCGCTCAGACCAACTGTTCCGTTTCGGTGGAGAGGAGTTTGTGATTCTGATGTCCGGGGTGACACCCAACGGACTGCAGGCCGCCGTCGAGCATGTTCAATCGGTGCTGCGCAAAACCCTCACCAGCCCATCCGGACCGGTCACGGCTTCGTTTGGCACGACCATTCTCCAAAGTGGAGAGAGCGTCGACCATTGGTTTGAGCGCGCCGATGAGGCACTGTACCGGGCTAAATCCCTTGGGCGAGACCGGATTGTCTCCGGTGATCGAAGCGCCGCTGAAGCCATGTCGTGACCCCGACCTGGCCAACGGCACCGCGGTTTACCGCAGTAGCCACCCGATAAGCCAACCCCCTGCGAGCCAGAGCATCGCCAGCACTGACAGCACTTGCAACACCCGATCCGTCAGCGAAGCCCCGCCATGATCGTGGTGATGGTGATGATGACCATCCTCGGCCCGTTTGCCTTTCCGCCAAAACCACAGCAGCCCAGCTGTCACCGCTATAAACACCAGATTCAGTACCAGTTGATAATTGACCTGGAAAAAGTGTCGCTCGGAGGGCGTTTTCAGCCCCTCAAGGCTGGGCAACAGGTCCAGCGCCGCCAGCGCATAGTGCATCACCAATGCCACACTGACGATGCCCACCAGCATCAGGGCCAGAATATAGAGTGCCATCTTCCAACCGTAGTAGGCAGCGTTGATCCGCAACACCGGCAACACCACCAGGTCGGAAAAAATAAAGGCCATGACACCGGCAAAACTCACGCCCTGACTGAACAGTACCGCCGCCAGGGGTATGTTGCCCATTGAACCGATGAACGTGAAAAAGGCGGCGATCGGACCAACGACAGCCTGCGCCAATACCGCCAAAAACCCGGGATTGGCGGCATTCTGCCCTCCCGATCCCACGAACATTGCCTGAAAGAAGCTCTCGGGAACCATCGCGGATATCACGCCGGCCACCGTGAAACCAATCAGCACATCCTTCCAGACCATCTGCCATTCCATCACGTAGGTCTGGCCGATCTGCTGCCACCCCTCGGCACTACGGATTTTCTGCCGCCAATCTCCGGTGTTGCCATCATGCGCTTCGGGAGGCTTCATCCTTTCGCGCGCCTGTCGCTCAAGACGGCGCGGGCGAGTAATACGGATCAGCAGCCAGGTGACGAGGATCAGCAGCATACCGCCGACATACTCACCGACCACGAACTGCCAACCGAGAAAGATGGCGATGACCATGCCAAGCTCGACAACCAGGTTCGTGGAGGCCAGCATGAACGCCAGGGAAGGCGCCAGACCCGCCCCTTTGCTGAACAGGGCCCGAGTGGTTGAAAGCGCCGAAAAACTGCAGGAGCTGGACAGAAAGCCAAAAAATGTCCCCAGCGCCACACTGCGTGGGCCATCCTTACCCATGAGTTTTTGCATTCGTTGCTGAGTAACCAGCACCTGAATCAGACTGCTGATCACATAGCCCAGGACGAAGGCCCACAGCGCCATCCAGAAAAAACCCACACTGGTACGCGCCGCCTGATGCCACAGCTCCAGAAAATGTTGCAAATCACCTCCAAAATTGAATTGACATCCGTTTATGGTAGAAGTCGATACACCAGATCGCAAATTGGTTCTTGACACCGCCCCATGAGCACTCGATTATGCCCCGCCACAATCGTCTGCTAGTTCTGATTCCCGAGAGGAGCCTTCATGCTCATTGCCCTGTCCGCCGTCATTATTGGCCTGATCATTCTGGTGTGGAGCGCCGACCGGTTTGTGGATGGCGCGGTCTCCACCGCCAGCCATCTGGGAATGCCGCCTCTGTTGATCGGTATGGTGATCATCGGCTTTGGCACCTCGGCACCGGAAATGGTGGTCTCGGCGTTGGCCGCCAGCCAGGGCAGTCCGGGACTCGCGCTGGGCAACGCCTATGGCTCCAACATTACCAACATCGCTCTGATTCTCGGCCTGACGGCTGTGATCAGCCCCATTGCCGTCCACTCCCAGATCCTGCGCAAGGAACTGCCCATCCTCACCCTGATCACCGCCCTTACCGTATGGCTGGTATGGGATCTTCAGATTGGCCGCCTGGATGCCACCATTTTGCTGCTGGTGTTTGCCGCCACCATGGGCTGGAGCATCTGGCAGGGTATGCGCGGTAAAGGCGATATTCTCGGTGGCGAAGTGGACGCGGAGCTGCAGGCTCACCCCATGCCCCTGTCCCGCTCTCTGATGTGGTTGTTTATTGGTCTGGTGTTACTGGTCGCGAGCTCCCGCCTGCTGGTCTGGGGGGCGGTGGACATTGCCCAGGCTCTGGGTGTAAGTGATGTCATTATCGGTTTGACGATTGTGGCCGTCGGCACGTCGCTGCCCGAACTGGCCTCATCCCTGGTGGCTGTGCGCAAGGGCGAACACGACCTGGCGCTGGGCAATGTGATTGGCTCCAACCTGTTCAACACCCTGGCGGTGGTGGGCATTGCCGGAGCCATTCACCCCATGGTGGTCGATCCGGAAGTACTGAGCCGCGATGTCCTTGTCATGTCCGTTCTGACATTGTCCCTGTTCGTATTCGGCTATGGCTTCCGCCGTCAGGGGCGTATCAACCGACTCGAAGGCGGACTGCTGTTGCTGTGCTATATCGGGTATACCGGCTATCTGGTTCAGACCATGTTCGCCAGTTGAAGCACCAGCCCGACCAGCAGAACCACGTTGGCCAACAGAGCGATCAGGTAAAAATAACTGCGCGGGCTGGGATTTCGTTCGGTGGCCAGCCAGTAGTAGAGCACCATGTGGGCAATCCGCGCCAGAGCGAACACCCACACCGCCACCCCCAGCCAGGTTGCGTTCATACCGGCAAACAGGGCCAGAAACACCGTGCCGAAAAACAGCGGTAAGTTTTCCAGCGAATTCATGAAGGTGCGGTGGGCGCGGAACACAAAGGAATGGTGAGAGAGTGACTCATCAATCTTTCCCGGTATGGCGCCCGGTTGACGCGCCTTGGTGGAGCTGGCCACCAGCATCTGGACCAGCAGAGTGATCAGTACTACCGCAAGTCCGATATACGCCAACTGGTAATCTTCACGCATTACGCTATCCTCTGATTAGTTTGATTGTGAGCGCAAGACAATAAGGTAGCATTCATGGAAGCTCTGATTCTCGGTTTACTGTTGTTCCTCGGTACCCACTCCATCGGCCTGGTGGCCCGCCCCTGGCGCAATCACATGGTCAACCGGCTGGGGGAAACCCCCTGGAAGCTGCTGTATACGGCGGTCTCCCTGGTGGGGTTCATTCTGATCATCTGGGGCTATGGACAAGCGCGCACCGACCCCCTGTGGCTGTGGCACTCGCCGGTCTGGACCCGCCACCTGGCCGCGTTGCTGACCTTACCGGCCTTTATCCTGGTGGTGGCCGCTTACGTCCCGGGCAACCGGCTCAAGGCCCGGGTGGGCCACCCCATGGTCCTCGGCACCAAATTCTGGGCGATCGCACACCTGATCAGCAATGGTACGCTGGCTGACCTGTTGCTGTTTGGCGGATTTCTGGTCTGGGCCGTCTCTGCATTCATCCTCTTGCGCCGCCGGGACCGGGTGGACGGCACTGTGCCGGTTGTCGGTGGTTTATCCCGGGACATCATCACCTGGGTGGTGGGGCTGCTGGCCTGGGCCGTGTTCGCATTCTATCTGCACGGCCTGCTGATCGGCGTACGGCCATTCGGTTAAACCGGGGGCTCTACGATGCGTCATCCGATTGCGAAGAGCTACTCCGGTGGTCCGGGCAACTGCTCCACGTGGACGTTCATTCGCGTGGGGTAGAGGGCCGGCCCAAACTGGCTGAAAATGGCGACATCCGCCGCGTCCCGACCATAGGCTACGGTGACCCGCCCACCCCGGGGTTCTTGCTGGGTGGGGTCAAAGGTGTACCAGCGCCCACCCACATAGGCCTCAAACCAGGCGTGAAAATCCATGGGTTCGAGTCTGTGCAGGTAGCCCACCACCATACGGGCAGGAATGCACAGGCCGCGACACAGAGCGATCCCCAAGTGCGCAAAGTCCCGACATACGCCCTCACTCATCTGGTTGAAGTCCGCGGCGGAGAGCTGAAAGTGCGGGGCTGCCTCGTTGTAGACAAACTGCTCGCGAATCCACTGCTCAATGCGCGCCACCTGGTCGTAGCCGGGGATCGCATCGCCCACAATCTCCCGTCCCATCAGGATAAACTGATCCGACTCGCAGTACCGACTGGGCAACAAATAAGTCAGCACTTCATTGGGCAGATTCTGCACTTCCACAAAAGGGGCGCCGGGTGCGACATCAATCGTATCATCAGCCAACACGTCGGCTGAGGTGCGGATGACGAACTTACCGGGCGGCGAGATCAGTCGCTGACAGAGGTTGCCATAGGGGTCGGTATACTCTTCCACTGGCACACTGGGGATCAGCGTGTAGGACTCACGGGCGACCCACTGGCGTCGGCCGCTGCGCGGGCGCAGCATCAGAATAAACGGGGCGGGCTCACTTTCATCGAACTGGATTTCGCAACCGGCTCGCAGCCACATGGGGAAACTCCCTGGTTTGAGGATTTGGTGTCAGAGTACGGACGTTTTTGCCCTCAGGGGCTCGTCCTGTAGTGACCATCCTCCCACTCTAACTCGATTTCCGCCAGCAGCGGTTTGTGATCCGACAACCCGGACCAGGGTTTGCGGGGCAATACCACAGGGGCATGCCCCCGCGCCGAGCGCACATAGATACGGTCGAGGCGCAACATGGGCCAGGCGGCCGGAAAGGAACGGGCCGGCCGACCATACTCATGGGTGAACACCTCGCGCAGCCCGGCCTGCTCGGCCAGCAGGCGCTGCGCGCGGCCACGCCAGTCATTGAAATCACCCGCGACGACCACCGGTTCGTCCTCCGGTATCCGGTTCACCAGTTCACACAGTCGACGCAGTTGGCGCTGGCGATGATGCTCTCGAAGGTTCAGGTGCACACAGATGGCGTGCAGCGGCTTGGGTTCGGTGATCAGATCCAGCGTACAGTGCAGAATGCCGCGCTGCTCGAGCCGATTCAGGGAGATATCGTGGTTATCCCACTGGGTGATGGGGTATTTGCTCAGCAGCGCATTGCCATGGTGCCCCTTGGGGTAGACAGCATTGCGCCCGTAAGCAAAGTCCTGCCAGATGGTATCGGCCAGAAATTCATACTGGGCGGCATCCGGCCAGCGGTGGCCCAGTCGGCGAGACCACCCTTCGTGAGCTCCGAGCACCTCCTGCAGAAAGACGATGTCCGCCCCCACTGAGCGCACCGCTTCGCGCAGCTCCGGCAGGATGAACCGCCGATTGAACAGGCTGAAGCCCTTGTGGGTATTCACCGTCAGAATGCGCAGGGTGCAACTCATTGATGGGCCTCGCGCGCCGCGTCCATGATCGTAAGCTTAGTGCAGATCCAGCACGTCCTGCATGTCATACAGTCCAGGCTTTTGCTCCGCTAACCACAGTGCCGCACGCACGGCGCCGCGGGCAAAGGACTGGCGGCTGGAGGCTTTGTGGGTGATTTCCACGCGCTCGCCATCGGCCATGAACATCACGGTATGATCGCCCACGACGTCGCCGCCGCGCACGGTGGCAAAGCCGATGGTATCCCGATCCCGGGCACCGGTCTGGCCTTCACGGCCGTAAACGGCGGTTTTGCTCAGGTCACGCCCCAGGGCGTTGGCGACGACTTCGCCCATACGCAGGGCCGTGCCCGAAGGCGCGTCGACTTTGTGGCGGTGGTGCGCCTCGTAGATTTCCACATCGACATCATCCCCCATCACACGGGCGGCCATATCGAGCAGTTTCAGGCACAGGTTGACACCGGTACTGTAGTTGGCGGCAATACACAGGGCGGTGTCCTTGGCGCGCACGTCCAGTTCGGCTTTCTGCTCTTCGGTAAAACCGGTGGTACCGATGACCAGGCCTTTGTCGTGTTCGGCACAGAGCCTGGCGTTGTTCAGAGTGGCGGCGGGGGCACTGAAGTCAATCAGGACATCGAACTGGTCAAGCACCGCAGACAGGTCACCGCTGAGGGCGACGCCCAATCTACCGACACCGGCCAGCTCACCGGCATCGGCACCGATCAGGGTGCTTTCGGGACGCTCGATGGCGGCGGTCAGTCGGGTGTCGTCATTGGCGCTGACGGCTTCGATCAGGGCCTTGCCCATGCGGCCAGAGGCGCCGCTGATGGCGATTTTGATGGTCATGAGTTTTCCTCGGGTGGTGGTTCCTGCGAAGTCCAGCTATCGTCGCCCTCTTCAAACAGATGGCCGAGTTTGCCGCGCTTGGTCTCCAGGTAGCGGGCGTTGTGCGGGTTGCGCCCGGTCTGGTGGGAAATGCGTTCGGCCACGGTGATGCCCATTTCCCGCAGGGCTTTGACCTTGCGCGGGTTGTTGGTCATCAGTTTGAGTGACTTGATCTTCAGATGCTCCAGCATGGGTTTGAGAATGCTGTAATCGCGCATATCGGCACCGAACCCCAGGCGCTCATTGGCTTCCACGGTATCGGCACCGCAGTCCTGCAGGTGGTAAGCGCGGATTTTGTTGAGCAGGCCTATGCCCCGCCCCTCCTGGCGCAAATAGAAAATCACCCCGCGCCCTTCCAGCGCAATTTTGTGCATCGCGGCCTGAAGCTGGGGACCGCAGTCGCAGCGCATGCTGAACAGGGCATCGCCGGTCAGGCACTCGGAATGCACCCGGGCGAGTACCGGCTCGTCGCCGCTGATATCCCCCATCGTCAGTACCAGATGCTCTTTATCCGCCCCATCGTCGGAAAAGCCATACATGGTAAACATGCCCCAGGGGGTCGGCAGTTTGGAAGATTCTACGAAGCGTATGGTCACGCAATTGCCTCTTGAGCGGTTGGGCTGACGCCCGCCATTCTATACAAAGTAAGCCACGGTCTGCAGGATGATCCAGGCATACACGGCCGCGAGCACATCATCGATCATGATGCCAAAGCCGCCGTGCACCCGGCGATCCAACCAGTTGATCGGCCAGGGTTTGATCACATCGAAAATCCGGAACAGCACGAAGCCCAATAACATCCACGGCCAGCCAGCCGGCGCCAGGAACATGGTGAGCCAGTAACCAACCATTTCGTCCCAGACGATACCGCCGTGATCGTGCACCCCCAGCGCCCTGGAACTGCGGTCGCACCAGTACACGCCCAGTGCGAAGGTGACCGTCAGCCACAGGGCGTAGATGGGTACCGACAGGTCCTGAATCAACCAGAAGATGGGAATGGCCGCCACCGTACCAAAGGTACCGGAAGCCGGGCGCAGCAGGCCGCTGCCAAAACCGAAGGCAAACAGGTGGTCCGGATTACGCAGGACGGTGGCAACGGTGGGGTATTCGGGTTTGGACATCAGAAATGGCTATAACCGCTCTGTGGTAAGTCGTAGGGTGCGCCGTGCAGCGTGCAGTGTACCCCGCTACCCGTTCCGAGGCGACCCACCACGGTCGCCTGTAGGGCGCCGGTGCCGATCAGCGCGCCCACCTCGGGCATCCGACTCTCCGGCACGGTGAAGCACAACTCGTAGTCATCACCGCCGGTCAGAGCCCACTGCCAGCCCTGGGCCTGACTGGCGGCACTTTGCAGCGCCGGCGAGAGGGGCAGCTCTTCGACAAACAGCTCCGCACTCAGGTCACTGGCCGCACAAATGTGGCCCAGATCGGCCACCAGCCCATCGGAAATGTCCAACGCGGCGCTGGCCACGCCAAGCAGTTGCATGGCGGCGTCCAGACGCGGGTTGGGCCGCCAGTAGCGACCCTGCAGGTAAGTACTGACTTCCTCGCTGACCGGTTTTTCCAGCCGCCCCTGCAGGCAGGCAAGCCCGGCTGCGGAATCCCCGAGGGTGTGCGTGACCAGCACATAATCCCCGGCACTGGCACCGTCGCGGCGCAGCGCCAGGCCCGGCGGAACCGACCCGATCACCTGGAGGGTGATGGTCAGGGGCCCCTTGGTGGTGTCGCCCCCGACCAGGGTGATGCCGTAGGTCTCGGCCACATCGAACAGACCGCGACTGAAATCCCGTAGCCAATCATCCGACGCCTCGGGGAGGGTCAACGCCAGGGTAAACCAGAGCGGTCTGGCGCCCATGGCGGCCAGGTCGCTGAGATTGACCCGCAGGGCCCGTTGGGCGATTTCCTCGGCGGGCGCACCGTCCGGGAAGTGGACGCCGTTCACCAGGGTATCAACCGAGACCGCCAGAACCTCTCCCGCCGGTGGTTGCAGCAGGGCGGCATCGTCGCCCACACCCAGCAACACCGACGCCGGAGTGGACTCGGCGCTGTGTTGTTGGAAGTAGTGGCGGATCAGTTCGAATTCACCCATGATTTGCGTCGGTTTGGGAGTGGTTGGGAGCGAATTTAGTAACGGCGGATGCGCAGTCTGTTCGCTGCGCTCTGCCCCTACGCTGGGTTTGGGCCCGGAATTCAGGCGCGTTTTTCGATTGAGCGGATATCGTTGGCGGCCTTGTCGAGCACGCCATTGATGAACTTGTGGCTTTCCGCCGCACCGAATTTTTTCGCCAGAGACACCGCTTCGTTGATGACCACCTTGTAGGGCACATCAATCCGGTATTTGAACTCGTAGCAGGCCAGGCGCAGCAACGCCTGAGTGACCGGATCCAGTTCGTCCGAACTGCGCTCCTGAAGGTGCGGAATAAACACCGCCTCCACTTCACCCAGATACTGGGGCACGCCGTGCAACAGTTCGTGGAAGTAGTCGACATCCACGTTGGTCATATCGTTATCGGTACGAAATTCCGCTTCGATGGCATTGAGGTTGGCCCCCGCCATCTGCCACTGATACAACCCCTGCATGGCGTAATGGCGCGCCTTGCGCCGAGCGGCCGGAGTGGGAGCTTTGCTATCGGCCATGATCAGATTCTTCCCAACAGTGAAACCATTTCCAGAGCGGTCGTGGCGGCTTCCACGCCCTTGTTGCCCGCTTTGGTACCGGAGCGTTCAATGGCCTGCTCAATGGTATCCACGGTCAGAACACCAAAAGTGACCGGGATGTTGGCATTCAGAGACACCTGAGCCAGACCTTTGGTGCATTCGCCGGCCACGTAATCGAAGTGAGGTGTGCCACCACGAATGACCGCGCCCAGGGCAATAATCGCATCGAACTCACCCTGGGCCGCAATGCGCTGGGCGGCCAGGGGAAACTCGAACGCCCCCGGGGCATAGTAGATGGTGACCTGGTCGTCCTTGATGCCGTGGCGACGCAGGGTGTCCAGCGCACCATCCTTCAGACTCTCGACCACAAAGCTGTTCCAGCGACTGACCAGCAGTGCGTAGCGGCCCTGGCTTGCGGCGAAATCGCCCTCAATAACCTTGATCTGACTCATAGTGGGTTCTCTTTCTTCAATCGATTGATCGTGTTTCGGCCCGACGCGACTATTGGTTGCCCGGCTCGAGGTGTTCAACAATTTCCAGGTCAAACCCGGACAGAGCGGTAAAGCGCATGGGCGCCGACATCAGGCGCATCTTTCGTACCCCGAGGTCCCGCAGAATCTGGGAGCCGGTGCCCACCTGCTTATAGACCTGATCCGGGCTGCGCACGGGCTGCTTGCCAGAGAGCATCCAGTCAATGCTCTCTTCCACCTGGGCGGTGCTTTCATCGTGGCAGATCAACACCAACACCCCCTGTCCGGCATCGCCAATGGTCTTCAGCGCATCGCGGTAGTTCCAGGAGTGTTTGCCGGCGTCGCCGGGGCGCTTGAGACCAATCAGGTCCCGCGCCACATCCATTACGTGGACCCGCACCAGCGTAGGCTCGGACGGGTCCACATGCCCTTTGAGCATGACAAAATGCAGATCGCCCCGGGCCAGATCCCGGTAGGTGCGCAGCTCAAAGGGACCGTACTCGGTTTCCACCTGGCGCTGGTTGATGCACTCGACCGTTTTTTCCTTGACCGACCGGTAGTGGATCAGGTCCGCTATGGTACCGATTTTCAGGTTGTGTGTCTGGGCGAAAGCCTCCAGATCCGGACGGCGCGCCATGGAGCCATCGGCGTTCATGATCTCGACGATGACCGCCGCCGGCTCAAACCCCGCCAGGCGGGCCAGATCACAGCCGGCCTCGGTGTGACCGGCGCGGCTCATCACGCCACCGGGCTGGGCCATGATCGGAAAGATGTGCCCTGGCTGGACAATATCCCGGGGCTTGGCGTCTGCACTGACCGCCACGCGCACGGTACGCGCCCGGTCCGCCGCCGAAATGCCGGTGGTGACACCCTCCGCCGCCTCAATGGAGACGGTGAAGTTGGTGGAATAACGGGCCTGGTTGTCCGACACCATCAGGGGCAGCCCCAGTTGCTGACAGCGCTCCGGTGTCAGAGTCAGGCAGATCAGCCCCCGGGCGTGGGTGGACATGAAATTGATGTCCTCCGCACGAACCTGCTCGGCCACCATGATCAGGTCGCCCTCGTTCTCGCGATCCTCATCATCCATCAGGATGATCATCTTGCCGTGACGCAAATCGTCAATCAGTTCTTCCGGCGTGTTCAGTTCCATAATGACCTTAGGTTAAAAGATACCTTCGTTTGACCGCCAGGCCGGGACGCGACCTCAGCGGCGGGTAAAGCCGTGCTCGGCCAGAAAATCCAGGGTGACACCGCCGGTCGTCTCGGCGGCCTTGTCCCCCAATAATAGCCGTTCCAGATAGCGTGCCAGTACATCCACTTCCAGGTTGACCCGGGTACCGGGCTGATAGCCATCCATGATGGTCCATTTGAGGGTGTGCGGGACGATATTCAACTCAAATTCTGCGCCCTCAACCTTGTTCACGGTCAGGCTGGTGCCGTCCACGGTGATCGAGCCCTTGTGGGCAATGTATTTGGCCAGTTTGTCCGGCGCCTTGATGCGAAAGCGCTCGGAGCGGGCATCGCTATGGCGCTCAACCACCTCGCCCACACCATCCACGTGACCGCTGACAATATGTCCACCCAGACGGGTGGTGGGCGTCAGGGCCTTTTCCAGATTGACGGGCTGACCCGTGGCCCATTGACCGATGGTGCTGTACGCCAGGGTTTCCCCGGACACATCCGCCCAGTAGCCGTTGCCCGGCAGGTCCACCACGGTCAGGCAGACGCCGTTGGTGGCAATGGAGTCGCCCAGTTGGACATCCGCCAGAGGCAGGTCGTCGGTTTCGATCAACAGGCGCAGATCACCGCCTTTGGGTTCGAGGCGGGCGACGCGGCCTTTGGCTTCGATAATTCCCGTAAACATGGTTTATCAACCCTCCGGATCCGGGCTGGCGGTAATGCGCCAATCGTGGCCCACCGCCCGGATGTCGTGAATTTTCAGTGGCAACTGGGCCGCCATGGAATCCAGTGGCAACTGAAACAGGGGCCGCGCGTTGCTGCCGAGTAGTTTGGGTGCCATGTAGACCACCAGCTCATCGAGCAACCCCTGCCCCAGAAACGCCCCGGCCAGAGTCGCCCCGGACTCTACCAGTACGTCGTTGCACTCCCGTCGGGCCAGCTCGCGCAGCAGCGCGGTCAAATCGATACGTCCATCGCGGCCCGGCAACTCGAGGAGTTCCACCTGTGCCGGCCAGTCCGTTCCAGAAGCCCCACCGTTGTGAACCAGCAACACCGGTCCCGGATGCTGTAGCAATGGCACATCGGGGGTCATGCGCCCGCGGGAGTCCAAAATCACCCGCAGCGGCTGGCGCTCGGCAATCGCTTCCGCGTTATCGAGTTTCAATTCGTCGGCCCGCACGGTCAGCGCAGCCTGGTCCATCAGCACGGTATCGATACCGCTGATGATCGCGCCGCTGCGAGCGCGCAGGCGCTGGACATCTTCCCGGGCCCGACGGCCGGTGACCCATTTGCTCTCGCCGCTGGCCATGGCGGTGCGACCATCAAGGCTCATGGCCAATTTGCAGCGCACCCAGGGCAGGCCGCGCTCCATCCGCTTGATAAAGCCGGGGTTCAGTGCGCGGGCGTCCTCTTCCAGCAGGGGGCCATCAACCTCGACACCGGCGGCGCGCAACCGCACCAGTCCTTCCCCGGCCACCCGGGGGTTGGGGTCTTCCATACCAAAGACCACCCGGGCAATACCGGCGTCGATCAGCGCCTGACTGCAGGGGCCGGTGCGCCCGGTGTGGTTGCACGGCTCCAGAGTGACATACGCCGTGGCTCCCCGGGCCAGCCTCCCCGCCTCGCGCAGCGCGTTGACCTCAGCGTGCGCTTCGCCCGCTCGCTGGTGCCAACCCTCGGCGATCACCTGCCCCTCATGCGTGATCACGCAACCCACGCAGGGATTGGGCGGAGTGGTATAGCGGCCACGCTCCGCCAGACGCAAAGCGCGCGCCATGAACGGGCTGTCGAGGTCCGATAGAGGCATGCGGTTAAACTTGGGCCTTGGGTTCGTGACGCTCCAGGCGATCGATTTCCTCGCGGAACTCGTTGAGATCCTTGAAGCGACGGTATACGGAAGCGAAGCGCACATAGGCCACTTCGTCGAGTTTCCGCAGCTCTTCCATGACTTTTTCGCCCACTTTGAGCGACGGCACTTCGCGTTCGCCGGTAGCCTGGAGGAAGTGTTTGATCTGATTGATCGCCGACTCGATCGACTCGATACTTACCGGACGCTTCTCCAGCGCCCGCAGCAGGCCGGCACGCAGCTTGGCTTCGTCAAAGGGTTCACGGGTGCCGTCCTGCTTGATGATACGGGGCATCACCAGCTCGGCCACCTCGTAGGTGGTAAACCGCTCACTACAGGACAGGCATTGCCGACGTCGACGCACCTGGTCGCCTTCAGCCACCAGACGGGAATCGACAACCTTGGTATCTTCAGCGCCGCAGAAGGGACAGTGCATGGCACGGGGCCTCGTGGATTCTCAAACTGCGCGCATCTTAGCACAGTTTGCCACTAACGCCCCAGAATTGGACGCGCGGGAACCGCCTCGTTCAGCGCGACTCGGGGATGGTTTCACCGGCTTCGGCCAACTCTTCTTCGATGAAGGTCAGCGCCTCGTCGATCAGCAACAACATGGCTGCCTTGGCCCGCTCCGGGTTGCGATTGCGAATGGCGTTGTAAACCTTCGCATGGTCATCGACGATCGCGTCGTGATCGCCCTTGATCACGTTGGTATGGCGAATACTGACATTCAGCGCGGTCTGGATGAAGTCCCGCAGGCGGATGTAGAAGCGGTTTTTACTGGCAAACAGAATACTGACATGAAAATTGATGTCCGCCTGAAGCCCCTCTTCCGGTTTGTTCTTGGCTTCGCGCATCCCTTCAAGCGCCTCGCCAATCGCATCAATGGCCGCTTCGTCGGCAAACCGGGCCGCCAGAGACGCCGCTTCCGGCTCGATGGCGATGCGCATCTGCAGGAACTCGCGCAACACCCGCAATGAGGGGTTGCCTTCCAGCGACCAGCGCAGCAGGTCCGAATCAAAAATGTTCCACTCCTGCTCCGGCAGAATCCGGATGCCCTGCCGGGGCCGGCTGGAAATCAGCCCCTTGGCCGAGAGCATTTTGACCGCCTCGCGCACCGCCGTCCGGCTTACGCCAAACTGTTCACACAGCTCGGCTTCGGTCGGCAGGCTTTCATCCTTGGGGTAAACACCGCACACGATAGCCTTGCCCAGCTCTTGCGTCATACGCTGGGAAAGGTTGAAGTTGCGCTCAAATACGGCCATAGCAGGAATCCATGTTATTGGGGATTGACGTTAAGCCTGCAAAGGTAGCGTGTTAGTCAACAAAGTTCAATAAAGGGATTATCAGATAATACGACATTATGAACGATTTTTAACCCATAAAAAAGCCTCTGGACCTTACGGTACAGAGGCGAGGGAGACCTCGATATCAACCAACATCGAGTGAGAGACACGAAACCACTGAACTGCCTGTCAACTTCAGCGATTTCCAAGCCTTAAGGAGAATCCAAATGAACCCCGGTAACATCGTTGGAGGAGAGGTTACCGTCGCTCCGGCAAACAGGCCCAATTTCCCGCTCGCCTTTGGATAGTTGGTATTATAGTACAATATTAAAGAAGTGCAACCCCCGGTGGGTCGGATTAGGCCAAAGGCTGTAATCCGACCCACGGGCGGTTTTGGCACCGCCGTACGGTGCCGAGACTCAGTTCGCGGCGCGCAGATGGAAACGCTGGCAGCGGTTTTCCAGGTCGGGGCCAAGTGCCAGATTGGTGCCATCGGCCAGGCCACAGTTGGCCACATCCACCACCTCAGTGGTATAGCGGTTCACCAGGCTGACGGCGCCGCCCTCAAGGAACTTGAGCCCCCACTGGCTGGTTTTCGAGCCGCACTCGTCCACTTCCAGATTGGCACCGGGAACGACCGCTTCGTCGGTCACCGCCAGGCACTCATTCTCGGCACTGCTCGGGCTCAGCTCGAAGTAACCGGAATCGGTGGGTTTGAACCGCCACGTCTGGTGGTCGCCATAGGTCCAGGCGTGCTGCTCGACGTTGGCATCATCGCCGGCGACGCTGACCACACGACCGCTCTGTTCACTGATGATGGCGACTTCATTCATCGGCTGCAGGCGCCACTGCTTGCACGCACTGTCATCGTTCTGCTGCAGAACCGACTGGTTTTCATTGGCTGAACAGCCGGCGACCGCGAGCGGCTTGCCGGTGGCCCGGTTGGTGATCACGCTGTGACCCCCATCACCCGACTCCAGGCTCCATTCCTGACAGGCATTGTTGCGCCAGGCGGCCTGCTGTACTCGTGCATTGTCGCCGGCACTGCAGTTTTCCACTTCCAGAAACTTGCTGTCGTGGTTGTTGGCGATGCGGAAATAGCCATCGGTCACCGGGTCAATGACCCACTGACCGTTGTTGGGGTTGCAGGCGGCCTGGCGGGTGCGGTTGTCTTCCGGTGCGGTGGCGATATCCAGGCACAGGTCGGTGGTGGCGTTTACGATCTGATAGTGCTGCCCCTGAATGCGGGTCACCAGCGGACCGTTTTCACCCGAGGGACGCTGTACTGGCTGACCTTCGGGAACGGGCTCACCAAAGTTAGGAGTGCCATCCTCGTTCCAGGTGAACTTCTGGGCGCGCAGGGAACGGGTCGAGCTGCAACCGTGCTCCACTGAAGAGTTACCGTGATACACCAGCCAGTCTTCGGTACCGTCCGGCGAGGGGAAGAAGCCGTTATGACCGGGGCCGTAGACACCATTACCGCGCTGGAAAACGGGTTCCGGATACTGTTTCCAGTGATCCGCGTTGAGAGGGTTTTCACCCACCAGCTCGAGCATACCCAATTTGTAGTCCGGGGTATTGCAGTAGCTGGCGGAATAAATCATGAAGGTACGGCCGTTGCGTTGCAGAATCTGCGCCGCCTCGGTCACCTTACGGCCACTGATTTCCCAGTCCAGCTCGGGACGGGTGATCACGGTCTTGGGCGAGTCTTCTTTCAGGGTCCAGGGGTTTTCCATTTCGGTGATCAGGTTCAACTGCTCATCACCGTGCCACTGGGAGTACAGCAGGTACAGCTTGCCGTCGTGCTTGAGGTAGGTGCCATCGATGTTCCACTGATCGGGCATAATCGGCGCCTTGTACTCGTAAGGGCCCATGGGATCATCCCCCACACTCTCCAGCACATTCAGATGCTGGTGGTCCAGGGTACCGTCCTGACCCGCGGTATACATCACATACCAGCGATAACCATTGGGGCCTTTCAGGCGGTGAAACTCAAACGCCCAGAAGTTGGCGTTGCGTTTGGGGTCGGTATCAGACCAGATGTTGACCGGTGTGGCGTCAGCCAGCCCCGCCAGAGTCGGGGACTTGCGCATCACCAACTCAGCGGTCCAGGTGGTGGTGGTCAGATAGTAATTACCATCCCAGTATTCCAGCCAGGGGTCAGCGCCGTTGGGGAACAGCGGGTTGGTGAAGGTTCCATCGCGCTCGGCGGTGGAGGATGAATTGGAGTCACTCTGAGTGGCGCAGCCGATCAGGGCGGCCAGTGCCAGAGCGATCAGAGCCATCGACCGGCTCCAACCAGTAATAACGTGTTTCATTGTGCACCTCTTATTTGACGGACCGGTATTAGTGACGGGGTACACTAGCGCCGGCTCTCTCCTGCCAACCCGGCCCGGCAGTGCCGGGCGGGATGAAGTGCATATTTTATACTATAATAATTTATACTACCAATAGCGGAAAAAACCTACTCAAAGACCGCCACGAACCCACCAGCGGGCGCCAGGGTCAGCTCCAGCGGGCCGGCCTCCACGGTGCGCTGCTCAAAGGTACGGGGCTCGTTCCCGTCCGTGATCAGGGTGCCTTCCGCATCGCCGACAAAGGACAGGTCCAATTCCAGAGACTTCGGCTCGTCCTCGCCGTTGAGACCGGCGATATACCAGCGCTCACCGGAGCGGCGGGCAAACACCGCATGCTTACCCGGATAGCCCGTCAGCAGACGGGATTCGTCCCACACCACGGGAAGATCACGCAAAAACGCCCTGACATACTCGGGCACCTCCGCCATACCGTCCGGCGTCTCCACAATGTGGGTCTGCCCCGACACAAAGACCACCGGCATGGCCAGTTGCATGCCGTTGCGGCTTTTGCGGGTCACTTCCGGGTTGTGCAGGTGATTGAACGCGGTGGGTGTGTAGTCCATGGGATCAAACACGTTGCGGGCAAACGGCAGCATCGCCGCGTGACTGGGTTCTTTATCGGCGGTTTCCTGGAAGAAGGTCACCATCTCCATGCCGTGCACCGACTCCATGGTCATCATGTTCGGGAAGGTCCGCTGAATACCGCGCGGCAGAGTGGAGCCGTGATGGTTGACCATCAGCTCGAAGTCGGCGGCATCCTGCAGCAGGTCCCGATAGTAGGCTATGGCGGACTGACCGTCGCCGGGGAAGAAGTCCACTTTGACACCACGCACACCCATTGCCTGCAGGCGGGCGAACTCTGCGCGCCGGGATTCCCGGGTCAACAGCTTGTCACGAGGGGTATAGGGCGCGGTATTCCAGTCTCCAGCGGAGTTGTACCAGAGAATCAATCCCACCTCTTTAGACGCGGCATAGTCCACCAGCGCCTGCATGCGCTCATAGCCGATGTTCTGGTCCCAGTTCACATCCACCAGAGTGTATTCCCAGTCCATGTCAGCCGCGTAGTCGATGTACCACTTCTGAATGTCGTAGGTGATCGATTCATCCTTGAGCAGCCCCCAGCTCCAACTGGCCATGCCCGGCTCGACAAAGTCGGCATCTGCAATCACCGAGGGCTCCGCCAGATCGGTGCCCATGGTGGAGGCGGTAATATCGGCCAGACTGCCGACCGTAATGGTGCGCCAGGGCGAGTGAAAGGCGCCGGTATCATGAGCGAGCCGCTCGCCCCCGGTGAACACCTCCCCTTCCATCGGCAGACCGATGCGGTATTCCCCTTCCGGCGACTGTGGCTGCAGACGGGATGCGTGAAAATTGCTCTGCATCCCGACTTCACTCAGCAGCACCCAGTCGCCATTGCTGTGAAACAGAGCGGGGAAAACCCAGCCGGCTTCCGAGGGGGACTCGGTACCCACCGGTATTTCCATTTCATAGTGTTCTTCGTACGCCGGATTGGTGCCCTCGAAGCCGGTGTTGACCACCTGCATGCGTTGCATCCAGGCTTTGGCCGAGGCGGGGAAGTCGAACGACGTGTTTTCTTTTTCAAAACGCTTGGTGCCCTCACCCGGAAATTCATAGCGGAAGGCCACACCGTCATCGGAGGCGCGCAGACGAATCACCAGGGGCTCGCCGTCCGCGTTGGCAAAGCGCAGCGTCTGCTCGTTGGCCCGGTAGTGAATGTCCAGCTGTTTGCCCTGGTGCATTTCATAGTGGTCTTCCACCAATGCCGGCTCGGACGCGCTCGCCAGGGACAGGCCTTGTTCAAAAGCGGCGTTCTGTAAGCGAATGCCCAGATCCGACGGCTCAAGCACGGCTCGCCCGTCGTGAAAAACCTGATATTCCGGCGCCCCCTCGGCGTTCAGCGAAACGCTGACCCGAACACTACCGTCCGGACTGCTCAATACAACGTTATTGCCTGGGCCGCTGCCAGTATTTGAGCAAGCGCCCAGACAAAGGGCCAGCATGGCCAGACTCAAAACGGATTTGTTCATGTTGCTACTCCCAATATGAAAAAAGGCCGGGGCAGCCCCGGCCAGTCAGCATTAAAACTCCGCCCGTACCCCCACGGTGTAACGGGGACCGGTTTGTTCTCGCAACAGAATCTGGTTGTCGTAACGGCCTACCTTCTGATACTTCTCATCGGTAATGTTCACCCCTTCGACAAATACCGACAGACTGTCGCTCAGACTGTAGCTTACCCGCGCGTCGATCTGCTCATAGTCTTCGACATAGGTTGGCTCGCCCCCGAAACCGACCGCCGTTTGCAGGAAGCGGTCGCGTTGATTCCACGCCAGGCGGGCTTCAAAATTGCCCCGCTCGTAAAAACCGACGATATTGTAGGAGTCGCCCAGCCCTTCGAGCGCAAAGGTCTGACTGATATCACCCGTGTCGAGTTCAGCGTCGCTATCCACGAGCGTCGCGTTGGCGGTAAAACCAAAACCGCTCCAGACACCCGACAGATAGTCAAAGGTGTGCTGGAAGCCCAACTCAACCCCGTCAACGGTCGCATCTTCCAGGTTATCCTGAGTGCTTACTTCAAATACCGGATTACCATCAAACAGGTTGTCCTGATCCTGAATTTCAAACTCCTGCTGCAGAACGGTATTGACCAGGAAATTCTCAACCCTTTTCTGGAAGAGCCCCACCGTAAAGTAGCCGCTCTCCTGGTAATACCACTCATAGGCAAGATCCAGGTTGTCCGATGCGTAGGGCTCGAGATTCGGGTTACCACTACTCGCCTGCAGATTGCCTGGACGTGCGGTACCGATGGTAGTGCGAGGAGACAGGGCCCCGAACGGGGGACGAGTCAGCGTTTGCGAAGCGGCAAAACGAATGACCATATCGTCGTTCAGATTCAAACGGTAATCCAATGCCGGTAGAAAATGATCATACTTGTTATTGGCGCTAACCACCTGCTCATTGCCATCCACCACGTCATAGGCGGTCGGGTCGCTGGGGATTTCACGAAGATCCAGCAGAGGGGCGGAAATACCAAACGGCGTAGTCTCGGTTTCCACATAGCGCACACCCGCATTCAAGCTCCAGGGCATGTCACCCAGCTCCCCCTGAAAGTTGAGACTGGCATAGATCGACATTACGGTTTCATCGATTTCCGTTGAACTGGACTGCAACGCCAGTGCATAGCCGTTGCTCTCGTCCAACGCCGCTTGAGTCGTGCCGGGCTCTAGACCGGCCGCTTCGTCTCTTGCAGCCGCCGCCTCGGGGGTCTCCAGCCAGGATATCAGGGCATCCAGGTCAGCGGTTTGCCAGGTAGCGGGGACGTCAATATCGCCATCCATGTAGTTGCCACCCTCAGCGGCTATGGCCAGCAGATCGTCGGGTACATCCGTCTGATAACCGCAATAAATACACGGGTTGTCGGACGTCCGACTGGTCGTGCTCTCCGACTCATCGGAATAATGGGCACCAAAGGTAACGGTTTTCAGGTGCTCAAAGTCAGCCTGCCACTCAAAGTCCACCCGCTGCTCAAAAAGGTCATGTTCGATATCCGCCGCACCACCCAAAGGTCCGCCACCGATACCACGCATGAAAAAATGGGCTTTAGGCAAGCTCGGATCATTGATCTGCGCATCCGTCACGCCGCTGTAGGACGGCATACCGTTCTCATCATAGCTGAGCGTGAAACCGTCATCGCGGAAACCAACCACGCCCACATTGGTACCACTGGCACCGCCGGACTCCGCTTTGGAATAGCTGGTATCAAATGCCACATTCCAGCCCGGTGCAAAATCCCAATCGGCGTTAAAGCCAAACGCCTGTGACTCGGACGGCCGGCTACGCTCTGCCATAGTGAAGTCGGTCGCAGCGTTCTGGTTCTGGGTAAACTCTGTCGCCGTACGATTTTCATCGAACGTGGCGTCCGTAATAATGGATGGCGTTACAAAGAAAGTCAGTGTGTTGGACTGAGTCTGTACGTCAAAGTCGTTGAACATCGCGTCCAGCGTAAAGGTCAGGTCTTCAGTCGCCTGGAACTGAAACGTACTGTTGATGTTGATGCGCTCACGCTGCTCATCAATGGGACTGATATTCAGAACCTGCGGAATAAAAAACTGGTCGTCCGCCGAGTAGCCTTGGTCCGCCAAGTCATCGGCAATCAACGTCAAACCATCGCGCGGCGCGGTAAGAATACCGTCGGTTAGGAAGCGTTCGATACGATTCTTCCGCTCTTCATAGGTCACCGACAGCAGTGCCCCCATACGCCCATCCGCAAAGGTGTTACTCACCATCCCGAACAGCTCCGGCGTACTCTCACCGGACAGGTCTTCGTGCAACATCTTGGCCGAACCTACCGCTTTGAAGCTACCGATATCCAGGGGGCGCGGTGTGTGCATCACAATAGTGGAACCAATACCGCCGGACTGAAGGCGAGCCTGCGCGCTTTTGTAGACATCCACCCGCGAAACCAGTTCGGCGGGCAGGTTGTCAAAGTTGAACGACCTCGCCCCGGTGTCGGACACTTGTCGACGCCCGTTGAGCAATACCGTATTGAATTGAGGACCAAAACCTCGCACCGTTACACTTTGCCCTTCGCCACCACTTCGATCGATAGAAACACCGGTGATTCGTTGAAGGGATTCGGCAATGTTGGTATCAGGGAACTTACCCAGGCTCTCCGAAGCAATGGAATCCACCACGGCATCCGAGTCTCGTTTGATATCCATCGCCTGCTGAAGGCTGGAGCGAATACCGGTGACCAGCACTTCCTCCATACCGGCCTCCTGAGAGGCCGACTGAGCGGAAGCCTGGGCTCCGGCAAACAGTATCGTGGCAATCGTACTACTGAGAATGGACTTTTTCGCTATCATCTTGGGACTCTCCTGCGCATTGTGTTTATTTGGATTATTAAACGCCAGGTCCGGACGGCTCACCTGTTCCGGCTGGTGCGGAAATTTTCGCATGCACAAAGCGCGGAATACTGAACCGTCCGACCCGGCAATGCCGAACTTGGCGACATCACGATAGGCGAGAGATCAAAGAATGGCGAAGCGGTCGCCAACCTACACGAACTCTGATCCATCGCTGTAGGTTACGTTAGGGGGAGGAGGGGTGGTCGTCTTGTATGTTATCGCATAAAAATAGTACTTTTTCGACAAATCACTTAAATATTATATTATTCGAAAGGCAACAAAATGAGAGAAGCGCCACCGACGAAGTGGCACTTAAACTCAACTCATTCATTTCAGTTACTGAAGCGGAAGCTCATCCGGGTGTGGTAGGTGTCTTCCGGACGCACAATCGTGGACGGGAAACGGCTCTGGTTGGGCGAGTCCGGAAAATGCTGCGGCTCGACGCAGAACGCACCGTGACGAATCTGTTTTTGGCCTTTCCCTTCCACCGAACCGTCCAGAAAATTGCCGGTATACAACTGGAAACACGGTTCCTCCGTCCAGACCTCCAACACACGCCCTGAAACCGGCTCTACGGCCCGGGCGGCAAGCACCTCACCCTGCTGCCCCTGACGGTCGACGACGAAATTATGATCGTAGCCACCGTTAGCACGCTTGAGCTGTATGTCATCGGCGTCAATGTCCGAGCCGATGGCCTTGGGCTGTCGGAAGTCGAAGGCCGTACCGGCTACCTCAACGAGAGGCCCTTCCGGTATCAGCTTGTCACTGACCGGCGTGTACTTTGACGCGTTCAGAGTAAGCTGATGGTCGCGCACGGTTCCCCGCCCCGCCAGATTGAAATAGCTGTGCTGAGTCAGGTTGACCGGGGTCGCCTTGTCCGTAGTGGCACAGTAATCGGTGATCAACTGATTATCATCGGTCAGCCAATACTCCACGGTGACGGACAAGGAGCCCGGATAACCCTGATCGCCGTCGGGGCTGACCAGGCTCAGGCGGACGCCGACCCCGCGCTCATCTTCAAATGGCTCGGCATCCCAGAGCTTTTTGTCAAAGCCCTCCACACCTCCGTGCAGATGGTTCTCTCCATCGTTCTGATCCAGCCGATACTCGACGCCGTCCAACTGGAACCGGCCACCGGCGATGCGATTGCCGAAACGGCCAATCAGCGCTCCGAAATACGGGGAATCCGTCAGATAGGGGCCCAGCTCATCAAAGCCCATGACCACGTCGGCGACATTGCCGTCCCGGTCCGGCACGAACAGGTGGGTAATGATACCGCCATAGTTGATCAGGCGGACCTCCATCCCCTTGCTATTGCGCAAAATGAATTGGGTGACCTCACGGCCATCGGGAAGGCTCCCGAATGGGGCGGTTTGAGCGGGCATAAATCAGATTCCTCTACGTTGGTGAGAGTCAGCAGCCAAGACTGAATGGTATAACAGCGAGCGGTCGGGAGGCCAGACACAAAAAAGGCCAACCCCGGAGGGTTGGCCAAGTTCGGTTTGAACGGTGTGCAACCTTGCGGGTTGCCCGCACTCCTTAGAAGGAGTAGCGAGCACCCAGGGCGAAGGTGCGGCTGATCTGCCAGTTACCGAAGGTATGCAGATAACTATTACCGTAACGACTCTGATAGACCTCTTCGGTCAGATTGGTCGCATCGAAGGTCACGATGAGCTCATCAGATACATTATAGCTGAACTGGAAATCCAGTGAGCTTTGGGCGTCACGGTACACACCCAGCGGATTGGCAAACAAGGCGGCTTCATTATTGTTGAGGAAGTCCTCACGCCATACATATGCCAAGCGAGCGTCAAAAGTGTCACGCTCGTATGCCACTGCCACACTGTAAGAGGTGTCAGACACACCAAACATTGGACCTTTTTCGTAGGCAGTCACTTCACCCGCACTGTTAGTGACCGGATTGACCTGCTCGGAATCCAGGAACGTGAAGCTGGACTGAACGCCGAGACCATCCCAGTAGCCTTCCAGGTTTTCGGGGAAATAGTTGAACCCGACTTCCACTCCTGACAGCTCGCCGTCGGACGCATTGTCCGGCTGAGACAGGATAAAGGTATCTGTGTCATACCCTTCGATCTGACGGTTCACTCGGTTGCGGAAGCCAACGACAAGCCCTTCAATGTCACGCTGGAACAGAGTCACGTAAGCATTGCTCGCGTCACCGAAGTACCATTCCAGAGAGAGGTCGTAGTTCTGGGAGGTAGTCGGCTGAAGATCAGCATTGCCACCAGTTGCAGTACCGTAACCAATGTTGGTGATGTCATCAAAGTAGGTGATGGTCGGATTAAGGTCACCGAACGCCGGCATACGCAGAGTTTCACCGTAGTTGAAACGTGCGATCAACTCATCGGTGAGATTGTAGCGCAGTGACAGGAAGCTGAGCAGTTCCTGGTTATCCGTGCTGCCTTCTGTCTGAGAGAGATCCACCTGATCGGTGAAAACAGTATCAGTAGTCACGTCAACATAACGTACACCAACCTGACCATCGAGGCGCTTACCAGCGATTTCTGTCTCAAACTCAGCGTCTACGTAAAGTGCTGTGTTTGTCTCTTCAATAGCGAACTCTTCCAACAACGGATCGTTGGCATCCAGACCATAGAGACCTGTGAAGTAGTCACGATTCGCTTTCAGGTATGGACCATCGACCACGGCCCAAGTGCGAGGCACATTTAGTGCATCCATAAAACCGCTGTTGATATGCGCGATGCCATCTCCTTCATAAGTAGAGAACTGACAGTTAGCAGCGTCGCCGGTGGTGTTTACGACATCGCAGGGCGCAGCGTCCTGAGTACGGGAAAACTCGGTCGCGTCCCGAACGTCGTGACGGATACCGAAGTCAATCTTCTTAAAGAAAGCACCATCGGTAAAGTACTCCGCATCGGCGGTAAAGGTGACAGCCGACCCCTCATTGCGCGTTCCGCTGTCGTACATTTCGGCCATAGCGTATTGGGAGATGTCGCTTTGATCGCCTTCATCGACATCGGGAGTTGCCGGATTGTCCCGGAACTCAATGCTCGGTTTGTCACTGAAATTAGCATAAGTTTCGTAACGAACATTGGTGCTACGCATCGCAATGAAGCTGGATTCAAACTCACTATCCTGATACACCAATTCAGACTTCAGGTTGAGCTTATCGGTCAGCTCCCAATCGCCACCCAGCGCGTAGACATAGGAGTCGGTTTTACCCGTAGAGTAATCACCGCTACCAAACGTGAAGCCATCACGGATTGTACGCTCCTTGATAACATTGGTTCCTTCATACAGCTCGAAAGTATCAGTCACGTCATCACTCAAACCGCCGAGGCTGCCCCACCAGTCTACAAACGCAAAGTTCAGAGAGTTGAACCCTTCGTTGCGGTAACCATTGTAGAATGCTTCGAAGGTGTATTCGCTACGATCATTTGGAGCGAACTGCAACGATACATTAGCAGCGGGGCGCTCACGTTCACCGGTGAAGTCGGACATGAACATCGCATCACGGGAAATGTAATACTCCGCGGGATCGCCGTTTATATCCAATGTTGATCCCTGAGCGGTGGGCAAACCGTTCTCCAAACCAGCAGTCCAAATCGGGTTTTCCTGCACGCCCGGTCGAGTCGGAAAAATACGCTGCAGATCCACGTACCGTTGATCCACAACATTTCCATTCCCATCAAGGATATTAGGGTCATCTGGAAGATCTCGGCCCTGGGCAATAAACGGCACCTGAGCACCAGGTGTAGTAGACTGATCCCGATACTCCGTCTCACTATAGGAAAGGTTCACGAGTGCACCGAACTCCCCCGCCCCAGTATCCCAACGATCGCTGAAGAGCGCACTGATGGTCGGGTTCACCGCTTCCGCTTCTTCCAGATAGATACCGCGAGCAGAAACCGATACGCGAGAGCCATCAAAATCAAAGGGACGGAAGGTGTGCACGTCAATCTGGCCAGCAATACCGTTTTCGTAGGTTTCCGCCGACCGATTCTTGATTACATCGACTCGCGAGACCAGCGTCGAAGGAATATCAGCCAGCGCAACAGCGCGGCCAGAAGCTGTGAAGATGGTACGACCGTTTACCGTGGTGCTAACATCAGTAAGACCGCGGATACTGACCACGTTGGTTTCACCGCCAGCACGATCCGTAACCTGAACACCGGCGACACGCTGGAGAGACTCAACCACGTTGTTATCCGGCAGTTTACCGATGTCTTCTGCGACGATGGAGTCCATGACATCCATGGATTCTCGCTTGATGTCGATCGCCTGGTTCAGGCTGGCACGAATGCCGGTAACGACCACTTCTTCAAGCAGAGGCTCATCTTGGGTGTCTTGGGCTTGGGCCAGCATGGGCAGGCCAGCCAGGGCGATGGACGCAGCGATACTGCGGCTTAGTAGGGAACGCTTAAACATAATTGCAACTCTCCTGCGGGTTTCATAGTCGCACCTGAGAACTGCCGATATCGTCCGGCTCGCTCCCGAGGTACTGGTTATTTTTAATAACGGAGCAAAACAATACTATCGTATGACAATAAACCTAGCAACCCTTTTATCATACATTTGTCGCTCTATTTTGGGGGAATCAGGGGAAAACCTTCAGATTTACTGCAAATAGCCCTTCAGTCGCCCCCTTATAACACTCACTTCATCATAATATATATGATAATTAAAGGAGTTTAAAAGCCCTTTCTGGGCCGTTCACAGCATCCGAAGTCACAATTTCGCCAAATTACGTCTTATAAAGTATGTTAAATGAGAGGATAAACAGCCTACTTCGGGGTTGAAACCCAGCATTTACCCCCCATCCCTTTACTTCTTATACCAAAAAAACGGAGGTTCTCCCGATGAGCAAGACTGTTGTAATTACCGGTGCCAACCGCGGTATTGGCCTGTCCTTTGTAAAACGGTTTATTGCCCGGGGAGACAAGGTGTTTGCCGCCTGTCGCCAGGCATCGGATGCCCTGGCGGACAGTGGCGCCACTATCATCGATGGGGTTGATGTGGCTGACCCCAAAGGAATCGAGACACTGGTGGCGGCGTTGAAGGGAGTATCAATCGATCTTCTGATCAATAATGCCGGCATCCTTCGGGACGAGCAGTTGGGGCGTCTGAACATCGACAGTATCCGGGATCAGTTCGAAACCAACGCCCTGGCGCCGCTGTTGGTGACCGATGCCCTGCACAAGCAATTGGCCAAGGGCGGCAAGGTGGCGCTGATCACCAGCCGGATGGGATCCATCGCGGACAATACCAGTGGCGGTCGATACGGTTACCGAATGTCCAAAGCCGCGTTAAACGCGGCGGGCAAGTCGCTGGCGGAAGATCTTAAGAAACAGGATGTGGCGGTAGCCATCTTGCACCCCGGTCTGGTGGGCACCGAAATGATTGGCGGCCATGGGGATATCACGCCGGATGAGGCGGCCCAGCGGTTGGTGCAGCGGATCGATGAGTTGACTCTGGAGAATACCGGGACCTTTTGGCATTCGAATGGGCAGGTGTTGCCTTGGTAGTTTGGTAGGTTGTGGCGGATGCGTAATGTGCAAACGGCGGATGCATGGGCTGGGGAACGGCGGATGCGCGCTTCGCGCTTATCCGCCCTACGCATACCTTGGGAAGCCGCATCCGCCGTTACCGAAGCCTTCAAGGCTTGTCCCGTAGCAGTCGCACACCGTAGATGCCGCCAGCTATGGAGCCGGGTTTGGCTTCGAATTTTAGGGTCAAAACGCCCTCTTCAGCTTCACGTACCCACTCTACCGGCAGCTCGTAATCCACGTGATAGAAATCCGCGCCCTTCCCTTCCGGCAGAGTCACTTCGGCCAATGTCTCGCCATTGATCAGAATCTCGAACGACCGACCGGCATCACCACCGAAGTAGGTGACGCGCAAGAATTTGGCCTGGCGCTGGGGGTCGCGCAGCTCGTAGCTGAACCAACCGGACGCATGGCGCCAGTGCCGCCCGAGATGAACCCCCGCCTCGGTGTTCTCGCCTTTGAAAAAGTGATCCGATTCCGGCTGCTGCTCCCCCGGCGCCACGGCATCAATGGTCAGCGCGTCCAACGCCAGGCGCTCTCGCTCGGCCCGCATCCTCGCTTCGCTCTGATCGCCATTGGCCTGGGGCCAGTAGATGGTGTAGCGACTGTCGTGCACGCGGTAGAACGGAATCAGATCCACGCTGTCCTGATCGGCCACGTCCAGCCCGGCGGTGGCACGGAAGGTCATCGGCTGACCCGGCACCGGCGATAGCTGTTCCAGGAATGCCTCTGGCTCGCTGACCATCACCGGCGTCGCCTCCGGTGGGCAGAGAGCACCGTCGGCGATATGTCCCATGCGGCTGTCATCGCTGAGGAAATTCAGTTGCTCATTCTGAATCACATCGGTTTTCGCGGCTAACACGATGGGGCCATGAAGCACGGCGTAATAATCCGAGCCGTCCGGCAATTGCTCCAACCGGGTGGTCATGGGCAGTGTAACCCGGACTTTATCGCCCGCCTGCCAGTGACGCTCGAGGCTGACATATTCACCCGGAGAAGCGTCGGTCTCCACACCTTCACCATTGATGGAGACCTCCAGCGCACCGGGCTCAACCCAGACGGGATAACGCAATTTAAGGGCAAAACGACCCTCACCTTTCTCCAGCGTCAGCTCGGTCACGTCGGCATCGGGAAAGGCGGTTTCCTGGGCCAAGGTGATACCGGCCTGCTCCCAGGTCAGACGGGACGGGATGAACAGATTGACGTAGAGATCTCGATCGCTATGGGCGTAAATCAGTTCGCCGTATTTGAAGTGGTTTTCAATCCCCGAACCGACACAGCACCACATGGCCTGTTCCGGCTGGGAGTACATCCGGTAGTGCCCCGGACGCATCGGCGTGAAGTACACCAGCCCGCCGTGATCCGGGTGCTGACTGGACAGGATGTGGTTGTACAGTGCCCGCTCGTAGTAGTCGATGTACTCCAGCTCGGCGGCATCGTCGTACAGCAGCCGGGAGAGCTTGAGCATGTTGTAGGTGTTGCAGGTCTCCGGTCCTTCCCGGTCGCTGACCATGGAACTGAAATCATCGGTCGGGTGGAAGTGCTCACGCACGCTGTTGCCACCAATGGCCACGGAGCGTTCGTACACCACCGTGCGCCAGAAATAGTCCGCGGCCTCAGACCATTCCGGGTCGCCCGATACTTCGGCGACTCGTTGGTAGCCCACTACTTTCGGGATCTGGGTGTTGGCGTGCAGACCATTCAGTTGATCCTGATGTTGCAGCAGAGGATCCAGAATCTGCTCATGGGAAAACTGTTTGGCCAGGCGCAGGTATTTGTCCTCCCCGGTAATGTCCGCCAGGTCGGCAAACACTTCGTTCATGCCGCCGTGCTCGCTGCGCAGCATGGCCTGAATCTGCTCGTCGCTGAGGCCATCCACCAGATCGATGGTCCAGTCTGACAGCTCGATCAGCATGTCCAACGCCTGTTCGCGGCCCGCAATCAGATACGCATCGCGCAAACCGGCGTAGACCTTGTGTACGTTGTACCAGGGCACCCACTTGCCATTCAGGGCAAACAGGTCGGCGTCAATCTCGCCCCGCTCGATTTCTTGCCACAGGGCTTTGCTGCCCGGCACACCGCCGAGGTAACCATTGCCGTTGGCCTGCTGGGCGCGCTGAAGTTCGTCCAGCATATAATCCAGGCGACGCAGGGCTTCACCATCGCCCGTGGAGGCGTAGGCTAGCGCCAACGACGTCAGGTAGTGACCGCCGATGTGGCCATCCAGCCCGGAGCCCTCCCAATTACCGTAGGTGCTTTTCTTCGGTTCCAGACCCGCCTCTCGCAGGTAGGGCGCCAGCAGTCGGTCCGGGTCCATGGCGTAGACGTAACGCAGGTTGGTCTGTTCGGCGCGCTTGAAAGGACTGCCGTCGAGCAGACGGACTTGCGAGAGCGGGAAAGTTTCAACGCCGGTTTGCTGACGATCAGCCCGATCGTTGGTCTGGGTGCAGCTCGCGATCAGGGTGGCGGCGAACAGTGTGGGGAGAAGTTTTTTCATGGTGTTTGCCAATCGTTTGGTCTGGTGTTTTTCGGGGAGGTGACGGAAGAAGCGTAGAGCTGGGTTACGGCGGATGCGGCTTTGGCCTTATCCGCCCTACGCAGAACACGGCGGCATGCTTCGCATCCGCCGTTATCGTCACACGCGTTACTCTTCGATCAACACGCTCTGGTATTCATCCAATACCGCCGGATCGATTTCAGGCCAACCATCTTCGGTCCACTCGATTTCGGCGATCTTCAACTTTTGCAGGCCTTCGTCTGCCGCTTCATAAGCATGAAAGACCAGATAGTCTTTTCCATCGAAGGTATAGGCACTGTTGTGGCCGGCACCATACCAGTCGTCATTGCCCTTCAGAATGATGGTGCCGCCGCCTTCGTTCATCGGCTTACCGGTTTTATCCACGTAGGGGCCGGTCACGTTTTCCGAACGCCCGACCACCATATGATAGGTGCTGTCGGCACCGCGGCAGCACAGGCCCCAAGAGACGAACTGATAGTAATAGTCGCCCTTTTTGAAAATAAACGGACCTTCAATCTGGGCCGGTCCGGCCTGGGCGTCGTCCACCAGAATGGAGCGATCCCGTTTGGAAATGGTGTACCACTCTTGCGGTTCCGCTGGAGCGGTCCAGTCCTCATTCAGCTTGAACATTTTCATACCGCCCCAGAAGGAGCCGAAGCTGAACCAGGCATCGCCGTTTTCATCCACAATCACGTTGGGGTCAATGGCGTTCCACATATCCCGATTGGGTACCGACTGCAACACCAGGCCCTGGTCTTTCCAGCCGTAGTCGTCCGACTCCGGGTCAAGGGTCTTGGTGGTGGTTACGCCCATACCGGAGGTATTTTTACCGAAGGCAGAGACAGAGTAGTACAGGTACCACTGCTCGGTGTCTTCATTATAGATGATGTCCGGCGCCCACAAGTGGCCATTGAACTCCGGCGCCACCTCTCTGGCCCAGTCGGGCTCGCCTTCAAAAGCACGCCCCTGGCGCTGCCAGCTCACCATGTCCTCGGAGTTGTAAATGGTGATGCCGGGGCCGGTACTGAACAGATAGTACTGATCTCCCTCTTTTGCCATAACGGGGTCATGAATACTGACCTGCTTCTGAGCCTGACAACCCACAGCGCTCAGCGCCGCCAGCGATACAGCAATACCTTTTAACCAGTGTTTAAGTTTCATGGGGTTACCTCATGTTCCGTAAGTCGGTTGGTGGTCAGTCCACCATGGAGGGTTTACCAAATACCGGAAAACCGTCCGCATCGTATTTGATCGGCTTGATGAAGGTGTGGCGATCCGGGTTCCACAGCGGGTCCCCTTCAATTTCGGTGTAGGTCCGGGCGTGGTACACCAGCATGTCGGTCTTGCCGTCTTCGGCGACGGTAAAGCTGTTATGTCCCGGGCCGTAAATGGCATTGTCCATATCGCTCTGGAACACCGGCTTCCGGGATTTGGTCCAGCTTTTCGGATCCAGCAGATCGGCGTCCTGGTCCGCCCAGATGATACCCATGCAATAATTTTCGTCGGTGGCGCTACCGGAGTAGGTAATGAATATGCGGCCATTGCGAATCAGCACGGCCGGCCCTTCGTTGACCATAAACCCGCGGGTTTCCCACTCCAGCTCGGGGATGGTCAAAAGTACCGGTTCACCGGCAATGGCATCGGGGGTATCCATCGGGGCGATATACAGGTTGGAGTTACCCGGAATGCCATTCTGCTTTTGTGCCCAGACGTAATAGAGCTGGCCTTTATGGGTAAAGGTCGTGGCATCCAGGCAGAAGGTATCCATGCCGGTGTCGATCTGCTTGGGTTCGGTCCATTCGCCTTCGAGCGGGTTGGCGGCGTCGGTGCTGACTACGTACATACGGTGCTGGAACAGGCCGTCTTTGATTTCCCGGGTCGGTGCCGCCGCGAAGTAAATGTACCAGGCTCCCTGATTGAAATGGATTTCCGGTGCCCAGATCAATTCGCTGAACGGGCCCGTGTCCGGCTTGTGCCACACCGCCACGCGCTCAGCACCGGGCAGCTCGGCAATGGATTTGGCACGGCGCAGTTCCAGACGATCGTAGGCCGGTACCGAGGCGGTGAAGTAATAATAGCCGTCGGTATGTTTGTGGATGTAGGGATCGGCACGTTGTTCGATCAGGGGGGTGAGCAATTCGGTCATTGTTCTCTCCAGAATGTTGTCATGGCAACAAGGTATTCATTAAATCGAGGCGGTTATGGCGGATGCCGCAGTTGGCGTAGGGCGGATAAGGCCGAAGGCCGCATCCGCCGTAACCCGCCCTGGCGAATCCGCCCTAACCCATCTATGAAATATTCGGATCCGCTTCGGCCAGGGCGGAATCGGCCAGGCTGTCCCGCTTCATCTCTTCATAATATTTGTCGGTAATTTTGTACTTGAACATCAGCCCCCCCATGATGGCGTGGAACAGGCCCGGAATCACCGAGAGCATCAAGGCGATACCCGTCAGGGTGAACGCGCTCTGCTCCACGTTGGCTTCGTAGTTGAAATAGGTCAGCAGCAGGCCGACGATAAAGCCGGCGGCGCCCATGCCGGCCTTCTGGAAAAAGCTGATACCGCCGAACGCCAGACCCGATACGCGCTTGCCGGTTTTGGCCTGACCGTAGTCCACGGACTCGGCAATCGCACTCCAGAATACGGGCGCGTGCAGGTCGACCACGAAGGAAATCAGGAAGTAGAGGATGAACGCCAGCCAGATATCCCCGGGCTGAACCGCGAAGAACATGATGACGCTCAGTACCCCAACGGCCAACTGGGTCCAGCGGAACAGCTGGATTTTGCAATAGCGTTTGGTAATCCAGGTCGAGGCGATCATCGCCAGCAGCGCACCGGTCACCCCGGTGGTCATAAAGGCGGAAAGCATTTTGGCATCGGCGCCCAGATAATACTTGGCGTAATAGGCGGCCACAGAGCTTCGAATTACATAACCCAACGTTCCGGTAAAACACACCGCGCACAGTACCAACCACTGGTCGTTCTTGAGGAGAATTTTCAGTTGCTCACCGAAAGTTTTGTCCTGTACTTCGTGTTTCACCCGTTCGGTGGTGGTAAAGAAACAGAACAGGAACAACAGTGTGCCGAGTATCCCCATCAGCCCCATGGAAGCCTGATAGCCGACCGCCAGGTCACCATCACCCCAGGCTTCAGCCATGATCGGCACAATAATGGTGACCAGAAACGCGGCCACCTTGGCCAGGAACAGACGATAGCCGTTCGCCGACAGGCGCTCCTTCGGGTCCGCCGTCAACACCCCAATCAGGGAGATATAGGGAATGGTCACCGACGTGAACATCACCGTCACCAGAATGTAGGTGGCGTAGGCCCAGACCAGCTTGGCGTTGTAACTCCAGTCCGGCGTCGTGAACATCAAAAAGATGGAAAGGCCAAACGGCACGGACAGGAACAGAAAGTACGGACGATAACGGCCCCAACGGGTGTCCACCTTGTCGGTGATCATGCCCATCAGCGGGTCGGTAAAAGCGTCCACCAATCGAGCCACCAGGAACAGAACCCCCATGTGTGACGGCTTCAGCCCGAAGATGTCGGTGTAGAAGTAAGCCACGATGAGGAACATGGAGGAGATCACCAGGTTGACTGCGGTATCGCCGCTGCCAAAACCCACTTTCTCCAATACCGTCAGTTTCTGGGTTTTCATTCGGTTAGGCTCTTATTGTCAGGTAGTGTCAGATACAAAAACGGCGGGCACCCGAAGGCCCCGCCGGTAAGTACGCCGTTTATACGCCCTGCTTGAGATGGTAGTAAGCGGCGTTCTGACGCAGTTCGTCTTTGAAGGTTCGCACTTTGGTGTCGTTGTCGATCACGACCGCTTCAACGCCGGCCATTTCGGCGAAGTCGATGATCTGTTCGGTGGTCACGCCCTGACTGTACACGCTGTGGTGTGCACCACCGGCGTGAATCCAGGCGGCGCCTGCAATACCCAGATTCGGGCGCGGCTCCCACAGGGCCGAGGCGACCGGCAGTTTGGGCAGGTCCGCCGGCGGGGCCACGGTATCCAGCTCGTTGACCACGATACGGAAGCGGGTGCCGAGGTCCACGGTGGTGATGTTCATGGCCGGGCCGGGTTTGCCGGTAAACTTGAGGCGAGCGATGTCTTTGCGAATCCCGATGGTGTGCAGGGCCACTTCCAGGCGCGGTTTCTGCGCGGCGATGGTCGGGCAGATTTCCAGCATGTGGGCGCCCAGCACCTGATCCCGCGTGCCCAGGTTGTAGGTGTAATCTTCCATAAAGGAAGTGCCACCTTCTTTGCCCTGACTGATCACTTTTACAATCCGGGTCATGGCTGCCGTTTTCCAGTCGCCTTCCCCGCCGTAACCGTAGCCTTTGGCCATCAGGCGCTGGGTGGCCATACCGGGCAGGCCAGTAAGGCCGGTCAGGTTTTCAAAGTTGTTGGTAAAGGCCTTGAAGCCGCCTTTTTCCAGGAACCGCTCCATGCCGATTTCCAGGCGCGCTTCGTTTTTGATCATGGCCATCTGGTGCTCGTCTTTCAGCACCTCATCTGCCACGTCGTAGGTCTGCAGGTACTCATCGACCAGGGCGTTGGCGTCTTCATCGCTGACTGCGTCAACGACCTCGGCCAGATCACCCAAACCAAACGCGTGTACTTCGTAGCCGAAGTGAATCTGGGCCGCCACCTTGTCACCTTCGGTCACCGCCACCTGACGCATGTTGTCGCCAAAGCGGGCCACTTTCAGCGTCTGGGACTCGGCCCAGCCCATGGCAACGCGCAACCAGTCGTCGATTTCCTGCTGGACGCGATCCTGCTGCCAGTGGCCGACCACAACACGGCGGTCCTGACGCAGACGGGTGCCGATATAACCAAACTCCCGGTCACCGTGGGCGCTCTGGTGCAGGTTCATGTAATCCATGTTGATTTCGGCCCAGGGCAACTCGGCGTTGAACTGGGTGTGCAGATGCATGTAAGGCTTGTTCAACGCCTTCAGACCGGCAATCCACATTTTGGCCGGAGAGAAGGTGTGCATCCACAGTATCAGGCCGACACAATTGCTGTCGTTGTTTGCGCGCTGACAGACCGCCAGAATTTCTTCCGGAGACTTGACGGTCGGTTGGGCGACGATTTTGGCGGAAATCTTGTCCGAACCGGTCAACCCGTCGGCAATTTGCTGGCTGTTCGCCGCGACCTGCTCCAATACTTTGGGGCCGTAGAGGTGTTGGGAACCCGTGACGAACCAGATTTCTTTATCACCGTAGATTTTCATAGCTGTAATCCTGAATAAGGCTGTTGCCGAAAAGGGTTAATCAATTCTGACCGTAGTAAGCATTTTTGCCGTGCTTACGCAGGTAGTGTTTGTCGATGATGGCCTGCTTGAGAGGCTGCACATCGGGACGCAGCGTGCGGGTGAGGTAGGCCATCTTCGCCATCTCTTCCAGAATCACCGCGTGATAGACCGACTGGGCCGCGTCTTTACCCCAAGTGAAGGGTGCGTGGCCGGCAATGATGCACATGGGGGTTTCCACCGGGCTGCGATCTTTGAAACAGTCGGTAATCTGTACGCCGGTTTCTTCTTCGTAGTCGCGCTTGATCTGCTCATCGCTCATCACCGCCGTCACCGGAATGTCGCCATAGGCGTAGTCGGCGTGGGTGGTGCCGTAGCAGGGAATCGGCTGCTGGGCCTGCGCCCAGGCTGTAGCGTAGGTGGAGTGCGTGTGAGTCACGCCGCCAATGCTCTCGAAGTGCCGATACAGATGGGTGTGGGTTTTGGTGTCCGAGGACGGACGCATCTTGCCTTCCACTACATTGTTGTCGAGGTCGACCACAACAATGTCGTCCACTTTCATATCTTCGTACGCCACACCACTGGGCTTGATGGCCACCACGCCTTTATCCCGGTCGATCTGCGAGACGTTGCCCCAGGTGTACACCACCAGTTTGCGGTGGTGCAGCTCCATATTGGCTTCAAATACCTGCTCTTTCAGTTCGCGGTAGCTCATTTGCGCTCTCCTTCCACAAAGGCGCCCAGCGCCTGGTAATTCTGGTACAAGCGATCGTAAACGGCCGCATTATCGGCGTTCGGTGTGTAACTCTTGCACACGGGCGAGGCCATCACCTTCTGGGCTGTAGCCACATCCGGATGAACACCGGCGATGGTGGAGGCAAAAATGGCGGCGCCCAAGGCGCAGCTCTGCTCGCTTTCCAGTACGTCGATCTGGCAATTCCAGACATCCGAACACGCCTGCATGATGAAGTCGGATTTTTTGGAGATACCACCGATCACCACCACAGAGTTGATGGCCACCCCTTCGGATTTGAAGCGTTCAATAATGGCGCGGGCGCCAAAGGCGGTGGCCTCCACCAGGGAACGGAAAATCTGCGGTGCCTCGCTGCCCATCTTGAGGCCGGCGATGGCCATGGTCAGGGTCTGGTCAGCGTCCGGGGTGCGGCGGCCATTGACCCAGTCCAGCGCGGTAATACCCGTCTCGCCGGCGGGGATCTGGCTGGCGGCTTCGCCCAGGGCAGCCAGGGTTTTGTCCTCGATCTCCTCGGCGAGTTTTTTGCGGGTGGCCTCGTCCAGCAACTTGCTGTTGGCCAGCAGGGTCTGCACCGGCCAATTGATCAGGTTGCGGAACCAGGCGTAGAGATCGCCGAAGGCGGATTGACCCGCTTCCAGACCCACCAGGCCGGGAATCACCGATCCGTCCACCTGACCGCAGATGCCGCGAATGCATTTATCGCCGATGTCTTCGTAGGTGGCGACGGTGATGTCACAGGTGGAAGTGCCCATCACCTTGGTCAGCACGCCGGGTTTGACGTTGGCGGCCACCGCGCCCATGTGACAGTCGAAAGCGCCAAAGCCAACCGGGATGCCGGCCGGCAAGCCCAGCTTGTCGGCCCACTCCTGCGTCAGCGGACCCACGGTCTCGGCGGAGGTGAAGGTCTCGGCGGGCAGGCGATCGCGCAGCCCGTCCAGCACCGGGTCCAGCCCGGTGAAGAAGTCGTTGGGCGGATAGCCGCCCCAGCTTTCGTGCCACATCACTTTGTGACCTGCCGCGCAGCGACCCGCACGGAATTTGCTCGGATGGGTGGTACCGGTCAGTACTGCGGGCATCCAGTCACAGTGCTCTACCCAGCTATACGCGGCTTTGGCCACGGCGGGGTCCGCTTTCATGACGTGCCAGGCCTTGGCCCAGAACCACTCGGAGGAATAGATACCGCCTTCGTACTTCAGGTAATTGGGTTCGGACTTTTCGGCCGCGGCGGTAATGGCCTGGGCCTCTTTGATCGAGGTGTGGTCTTTCCACAGCACGAACATGGCGTTCGGGTTTTCGGCAAACTCGGGCTTCAGCGCCAGAGCGACGCCTTCGCTGTCCACCGGGACCGGGGTGGAACCGGTGGTGTCAAAGCTGATACCAACCACCTGCTGCGCCGCACCGGCGGGTGCCTTTTCCCACAACCCCCGCACGGCTTGCTCAACCCCTTCCAGGTAGTCCAGCGGGTGCTGACGGAACTGGTTTTTGGCCGGCTCGGAGTAAAGCCCCTGGTTCCAGCGCTTGTAGGGCACCACGGTGGTGGCGACTTCCTGCCCGTTGGCGGTGTCCACCAACAATGCGCGAACCGAGTCGGAGCCGTAATCCAGGCCCAGTGCATAAGACGTCATAGAACCATTACCTTTTATTGGCACGCCAGAGACGTGCTGTCATTACCGTAATCATTTTGTATTATAATATGCGAAAGAGTATTGTTGTCAATGTTTTTCGTGGCGCCTCGGATAAAGCGCTAGTGTGAATGCGCCGGCACATCGGCACCTCGACAACCAACCAGAAAGTCGAAGTCACAGCCTTCATCCGCCTGCAGCACATGATCCAGGTAGAGTTGCAAGTAACCGCCAGTGCGAACAATCGGCTGCGTCGCCCTGACCTGCTCCAGCCGATTGGCCAACGCCTCCTCAGACAGCTCCACGGACAAGACACCGGCCGCGACGTCCAACTCAATCCAGTCGCCATCCTCCACCGCCGCCAAGGGCCCCAACTCCCGGGCTTCCGGGGTCACATGGAGCACCACAGTGCCAAATGCCGTACCGCTCATGCGCGCGTCGGAAATACGCACCATGTCGGTGACGCCCTGTTTGAGCAGTTTCGGTGGCAACCCCATGTTGCCGACCTCGGCCATGCCGGGATACCCCTTGGGACCACAGTTTTTCAGAACCAACACCGACTGGGCATCCACCTCCAGATCCGGGTCCATAATCCGTGACTTGTAGTGCTCAAAGTCATCAAATACAACCGCTTTGCCCCGATGCTTCATCAGGGCGGGCGACGCCGAAGACGGCTTGAGCACCGCCCCCCGGGGGGCCAGGTTGCCGCGCAATACACATATCCCGCCGCTCGCACACAAGGGGTTATCCAAGGGGCGGATGACCTCGTCGTCGAAGCACTCCGCGCCCGCACAGTTTTCGCCCAGGCTGCGTCCGGTCACCGTCAGGGCCGACGCATCGATCAATCCGGCCTCATCCAGTCGGCGCAGTACCGGTGGCAAGCCGCCGGCGTAGTAAAACTCTTCCATCAAAAAGCGCCCGGAGGGCTGCAAATCCACCAGGGTCGGCACCGGTTGCCCGTAGGTCTGCCAGTCATCCAGCTCCAGGGGCACCCCCACTCGCTGGGCCAAGGCCTTGAGGTGAATGGTGGCGTTGGTCGAGCCTCCCACCGCCGCGATGGTACGGATAGCATTCTCAAACGCTGCTCGGGTCATGATGTGGGAGGGTTTCAGGTCCTCCCACACCATATCGACAATCCGCATACCACTGACGTAGGCATTGGCGTAGCGCCGGGCGTCCACCGCCGGAATGGCGGCGCTGCCCGGCAGGGACATCCCCATGGCTTCGGCGATGCAGGCCATGGTGGACGCCGTCCCCATGGTATTGCAGGTGCCGGTGGAGCGGGACATGCCGGCCTCGGCGTCCATAAATTCATCCAGTGTGATCCGTCCCGCTTTGTAGCCCTCGTGCAGGTTCCACACCAGGGTGCCAGAGCCCACATCCCGCCCTCGATGCTTGCCGTTCAGCATCGGCCCACCGGTCACCACGATGGCGGGCAGGTCACAACTGGCCGCCCCCATCATCAGGGCCGGCGTGGTCTTGTCGCAGCCCGTCATCAAGACCACGCCGTCGACCGGGTTACCACGGATCGATTCTTCTACATCCATGGCAACCAGATTCCGGGTGAGCATCGCCGTTGGACGCAGATTGGACTCGCCGCTGGAGAACACCGGAAACTCGACCGGAACACCGCCCGCCTCGATAATGCCGCGCCGGACCCGATCTGCCAGTTCGCGGAAATGGGCGTTGCAGGGGCTAAGCTCCGACCAGGTGTTGCAGATACCGATCACGGGTCTGCCCTGAAAGTGGTGCTCGGGAATTCCCTGACTCTTCATCCAACTGCGATACATGAAGCCATTTTTGTCGCGCACACCAAACCACTGCGCGGACCGGAGGGGCCGTTTGCCTTCTTTATTGTCACCCATGGCGGACTGCTCGTTTCGAACGACTTTATAAGTAATATAATATAAGGCCGCAAGAGCGCAACATCAAGCCAGAAACCCGCCGTACTGACACGTAGAACGGTTAATTTAAGGATTATTGGCGACAAAAACGAAAAAGGCGCCAAAATAGGCGCCTTATGGTCTTAAAAATCATATGACCAAAATGGTGGGAATTTCTCAGGGAAACTAGAGAGCCCTCTGGCGCACCGCTTCAAACAGACAGACGCCGGTCGCGACAGAGACGTTCAGGCTACTGACCGTGCCGGCCATGGGGATATTGACCAGAAAATCACAGGTTTCCCGGGTCAGACGGCGCAACCCCTCACCTTCCGCCCCCATGATCAGCGCAATCGGTCCCTTCAGGTCACTTTGGTAGACCGAGGCGCTCGCCTCGCCAGCCGCCCCCACCAACCAGATGCCGGACTCCTGGAGCTTTTTCAGGGTGCGGGCCAGATTGGTCACCGGCACAAACGGCAAGACCTCCGCTGCACCACAGGCCACTTTGCGCGCCACGGGGCTCAGGCCGGCCGATTTGTCCTTGGGGGCGATGACCACATCCACGCCGGCCGCCTCTGCCGTGCGCATGCAGGCCCCCAGATTATGAGGGTCGGTCACGCCATCGAGCACCAGCAGCAACGGTGGATGATTCAGTTCGGCCAGCCGCTGAAACAGGAAACCCTCGTCATGCACCTGGCCGGGGCGACACAGGGCCGCAATCCCCTGGTGGTTTTCCCCATCGGCCAGGACATCCAGCTTGGTCCGCCCCATCGACTGAACCGAGACGCCCTGCGTCTCGGCCAGTTTAAGGATTTTCTGCAGGCGCTGGTCGCCCCGCCCCTGCAGACAGTACAGTTCCAACACCCGCTGCGGGGCGCTTTTCAACAGAGCCTGCACCGAATGCAGGCCAAAAACGACTTCACTCTTGCTCACGCACGGTTCCGATTCTGAAGCTGGGGTCAGTCACTGGGCCGGTCGTTGCTGACTTCGGCCCGATTCAACGCCTTCTGACGAAGACTACACAGGTTTTCAAACCAGTGATTATCTCTTCTTCGTAAACTTAGCCAGCGCTTTTTTGAAACCAGCTGCCGCCGACGCAAGTAAAGACCGATTCTCAGACGGTTGAGCCGCTTTCTCCTGTCGAAGTGTTCCAGCTTTCTTCGAGTGCGCAGTTTTCTGACTTTCCTGTTTACCATGACGTTGTCCGGATGAACCTCGTTTGGATGAACGGGATGGGGCACGTTCGTCATTGCCCCCACGGGAGCGGCCACGCCCTCTCCCTTTACCCGACTTCTTCGGGGCGGGTTCACGCGCGTCGGCGGCGGGCGGTCGGGCGTTGGTTTTGCCTTTGCCTCGCCGGGTCGCGGTGACCGACTCCATTTCAAAATCAATCTTGCGGCTGTCCAGGTCCACCTGGACCACACGCACCCGCAGCTCATCACCCAGACTGAACACCTTGCGGGTGCGATCCCCCACCAGGCGGTGCTGAGCGGGTTCGAATCGGTAGTAGTCATGCGGCAGCGCCGTGATATGGACGAGCCCCTCGACATACAGGTCTTTCAGCTCGACAAACAGACCAAAACCGACCACCGACGCCACTACACCGTCGAACACCTCACCCACATGATCCTGCAGAAACTCACACTTGAGCCAACTCTCCACATCCCGGGTGGCCTCATCGGCGCGCCGCTCGGTCATCGAGCAATGCTCACCGAGCGCGACCACCTCTCCCGTGTCGTAGGGATAAATCTCCCTGAGGGACAGCGGTTTAGCGCCTTCGACGCGAGCGACATTGGCCGTCTGGCGATCACTGCGGATAACCGAACGGATGGCCCGGTGAACCAGCAGATCCGGATAGCGACGGATCGGCGAGGTGAAGTGGGTGTAGGCCTCAAAGCCGAGACCAAAGTGGCCTTCGTTATCCACCTGGTATACCGCCTGGCGCAGTGTGCGCAACATCACCATCTGGATCAGATGGCTGTCCGAGCGGCCCTGAATCTGCTGCATCAGGGCCTGGAAGTCCGCGGAGCTGGGATCTGCTCCCCCGCCAAGACCGAGACCAAGCTCGCCCAGGAACTCCCGCAGATTGGCGAGCTTCTCTTCGGTCGGTCCCTGGTGCACCCGATACAGGCAGGTGATCTGGTGCTTCTCCAGGAAGCGCGCCGTGCACACGTTGGCACACAGCATGCACTCTTCGATCAGCTTGTGCGCATCGTTGCGCTGGACCGGGACAATCCGGTCGATTTTGCGGTCTTCGTTAAAGACGATCTGGGTTTCGACGGTTTCAAAGTCGATGGCACCGCGCTCATCCCGGGCCTTGCGCAGGACCTTATAGAGCTTGTGCAGGCTGTGCAGTTGCGGCAGCACTTCATTGAACTGCTGGCGAAGCGGATGTTCGTCATCGCCGTCGGCCTGAAGAATCTCCCACACCTGGTCGTAGGTCAGCCTCGCATGGGAGTGCATGACCCCCTCGAAAAACTTGTAACTGGTGATGGTACCCTCGGCGTCGAGGTTCATCTCGCACACCATACACAGCCGATCCACCTTCGGATTCAGCGAGCACAGGCCGTTGGAAATGGCCTCAGGGAGCATGGGCACGACATAATCCGGAAAATACACCGAGTTGCCGCGTTTGCGCGCTTCCACATCCAGCGCGCTGCTGCAGGGCACATAGTGGGATACGTCGGCAATGGCAACAGACAGGCGCCAGCCACCGCCCTTGCGTTTTTCACACAGCACCGCATCGTCAAAGTCCCGGGCATCGGCGCCGTCAATGGTGACGAACGGCAGATGGCGAATATCCACCCGGTGATGCTTGTCTCTCTCACGGACAGAGTCAGAGAGCGCTTCGGCTTCGGTCAGGGCTTCATCCGGCCATTCATTGGGAATGCCGTGAGACTGGATAGCCAGCTCGATTTCCATCCCGGGCGCCATATGGTCGCCCAGCACCTGAATGACCTTACCCGTCGCCGGACGCTTCTTGTCCGGCTGCTGGGTAATGGCCACCACGACGATCTGGCCGGATTTGGCATTACCCTCGGCACCGGGCGGAATCAGGATGTCATGGGTAATGCGCTGGTTTTCCGGAGAGACAAACTGGACACCGTCTTCGCGAAAAAGGCGACCGGCCAGCTGCTCTGTGTTGCGGGAAAGGACTTCGACAATGGCCGCCTCGTCCTTGCCCCGATAAGAGCCCGTGACGCGGACCAGCACTTCGTCGCCATCGAACACCCGCCGCATCTGCCGGTTGTGCAGATAGAGGTCGTTGCCGCCCTTGGCGGGGATGACAAAGCCATAGCCATCTTTGTGGCCCTGGACGCGGCCGCGAATAACGTCAATTTTATCCAGCCGGGCGAAGGCGCCACGGCGGTTGCTGACCAGTTGTCCATCCCGTGCCATGGCGATCAGCCGTCGGCGCACCGCTTCCACCTGGTCTTCGTCGCGGATGTTCAGCATCTCGCAGACCTCGGGATGGGTCACCGGGCCGGGCGCGTCTTCCAACAGTTGCAGAATGAACTCGCGGCTGGGCACGGGGTTATCGTATTTCTGTGCTTCTCGCTCAGCGTAGGGGTCGTGCTTGGGGTGTTTCTCTTTGCTCAAAACGGATGTCCTGTAACGGAAAATGAATGCCCCTTGTGAGGGCCAATAGTAAGTCGCCTACGGGTGATATGGACGGAAGCCTGACAGGTTTCAAGGCCGAGGTAGGCGCAGAATGAGCCCTTTTGGGGGCAGTTGGTTGACTGTTTGCCGACATTATAGGCCAGTTAGGCCCATAAACCCATGGATGAGTTCAGTTTAGCCCAAAAAAATTTAATTTCATGCCATTCGAACCGTTGACAAGGCCCATATCTGACATTATAGTGCGCGTCCTCGGCTGATGACGCGCCGGGACAAATCACCTGCCCAGGTGGTGAAATTGGTAGACACGCTAGCTTCAGGTGCTAGTGACCTTACGGTCGTGGAGGTTCAAGTCCTCTCCTGGGCACCATATAGAAGAAGGCAGATCCGAAAGGTTCTGCCTTTTTTATTGCCAGTCGAGGACCAAGGTCCTCCAGCTCTCCGCGCATCCTGTGCTCCCGAGCATCCTGGCGCATCCATGCGCCTGGTCCTGGGTACCATCTTAAAGAACCGAGCCAAATGGCTCGGTTTTTTTATGCCCACTCGAGGACTACGTCCTCTGCCCTTACTGCAGGTTGAAGTACAAGGTGGGGGCCCGTCTCGGGTCGTTCGCCTGACTGTCGTAGAAGGTGGCTTCCAGAGCGCCGAGCGGACGGATCAACAGCCCCTTGGTGGTGCCATTCAGCAGACGCTGCATGACCGGTCGTGACAGGGTGATGTGGGTTTTTCCTCCGCGCTCTGCGGCCGGCTCTACGTCAAACACCATCTGACCGTTGACCAGGGTCTCCAACGATTCTCCACGCGCGAATCCCTGGAAGGTAAGCTCTTTCTGATCCCACTGTTCCGGGCCGCCCATGACTTCAAACACCCGGATTTTATCGAACTCGACCCCCAGGTCTTCCTCATAAGCGGCGACGTAGTTCCCTCCCTTGTGCACCGACTGGGTGGTGAGCTGCAATACGCCCGCCCCGTCGGCATCAGCGCTCTTCAGTGCCGACAGATCCCAGCGTAACAGCAGCCACTGGTTTGCGCTGACCGTCGAGACGGGGACTTCCGCTCCCTTCTCCTCTGTATGCCAACCATCAAAGTTGACTGTCGGGTAATCGCGATTCAGGACAACGTCGTGATCGACCGGGCGACGATGGGAGAATGAATCCAGTGGCGGGATGGGTGGATGGTAGACCAGAGGTTCACCCACATCCGGCTCGGCATCACTCACCGATACCACGTCAGCGCGGTAGTAGTCCACGTCGACATGGTACTGGTCGGGACCCCAGTCGGTGGCGCTGAGCTGGACGTTGAGATCATCACCGGGGACTGCGTCCAGCCCCTCGGTGGTCATGCTGATGGTGTGCCACTCGGCGGTGTTCGGGATGTCGTATTCCCGCAGGTGTTGATGAAAGTCCGTGGTGCGCTGGGTGTTAATCATGAAGTTCACCCGCCGCGGCGCATGGCTGACCCGAATCCGGGCTTCGATACGCAGCTCGTAGTCGGGGCTGGCGAGTTTTTCCATATCCAGATGCGGTGCCACATTGCGTTTGATGATGGACCACCAGACGTTGTGTGGATCATCGGTGGCATCAATTTCCATTCGTGCATGGCCGTCGTGCGGTATGAAGTTCAGGCGCGCGTCACCGTCGCCGGTGAAGTACTGCCAGTCGGGGTGTATTTCATTGCCGTCAAAGTGGTCAACGAATTGAGCGTGGGCCGTATGGCCCAATAGAGTGACGAACAATATGGAAAGCGAAGTAATGGCGTTCATAATAGCCTTTTGCTGTTATTGGTGGATTTGAGATCTGTCGGATTACGCCCCTTCGGGGCTAATCCGACCTCTCATAACTCAGTCAAGTCCCTTTATTTAATCATTTTACCTGCCTGTTGGGCACACGAGTCTGCTGGCATTGCCTGAGTCGTTGACGCACATGCCGGTGGTACTCGTGTGTTTAGCCTGTGTGCCAGCTCGAAGGCCTCCCGGATGAACGTCCATGGGGTCAACCGAACCTCTCGCATCGGATGTCCGCCTGGCGGCATCAACTCAGTTACCTTGGGTATCGCGTTCCATGGATCATCCCGCGGGCTGCCTCTTGACTACTTAGGAGCCTCAAGACTGGGCTAGAGGTCGGATCGAAGGTCAGCCCGAAGGAAGACTCGTTGCCAGCGTGTTACGGCTGGATTAACTCATTGCTCGCTCCTGTTGCTCGTCTCTGTTCGTCCTCATCGGTCGACTCGGTGGTGCTTATGCCACTTCGGCCCGGGGTGGCTCGGCAAAGAGCTTGGCCGGATCGAACCGCTTGCCTTGAGCCACATGCCACAGCGCCTTGGCCAGCTTGCGCATCAGCGCGATGATCAGTTTGCCCTTGGGGCCTCGGTGTCGGGCCAGCTTGGCGTCATACCAGGCTCTGGCCGGGCCTGATTGACGTATCAGGCGAAGGGCGGCGAAGTACAGGTAGTGGCGCACCACCCCGGGCCCTCGCTTGGTCAGCTTCAGCTGCCCTTTGTGTTTGCCGCTGGAGCGCTCTTTGAGGTTCAGCCCCGCCGCTTTCAGATAGCTGGCCGCACGCGGGTAGTCATTGGCCGAACCCAGGGCACAGTAAAGCACCACCGCGCTGTTATGGCCCAGTGCCTCGGCCATCCAGGCCAGCTCCCGGGTGTGCTCGACGTGCTCGGACAGCGCTCGCTCCAGCTCGCGGGACTGCGCCCGTGTGTCCAGCATCTCCTGGGCCAGGGCCCGGATGAGTTCGTGTTCGGTCTCGACCACCGGCACGCCCAAGGTCGTGGCGGCACTGCGCAGCAGGCCTTCGCGCTTGGACGTCTTAAGCATGTGCCCACCGACTCGGCGCAGCAGTCGGTCCGCCTGCTCCGGCTGTGCCGTCACCCGAACCGGGTCGCCGTACTCGGCCAGCAGGTGCAGCAAGCTGGCGCTCTGCAATGTCAGCCAGCACAGCGCCTCCGGCCAGTGCCGGGCCAACAACGCTTCGAGCCGATTCAGTGCCCGCTGGTGGCGCTCCTGTACCTGCTCCAGCCGATTCAGTAAGGCTCGCAGAGCTCGACGCGCTTCACTCGGCTCGCGCCAGCGCTGACTGATGCCATCCAGGTGCAGCCGGCCGATCAGGTAAGCCGCCTTGGCGTCGTGCAGGCTCGGGACCCCGTCATACACTTCAGCGGCGTCGTGCACCCGCTTGGGGCTGACCCGGTAGATTTCGGCACCCAGAGCTCTCAACTGGTAGCGCAAGGCGTCGCCATAGGTACCGGTCGGCTCCATGACCGCCTCCAGGCGCTGAGCCTTGAGGTTCGCCAGTTCCCGCAGCAGGGCCGGGCTCTGTTGCGGATGCTCCCAGCGGATGGTCTTCAGAACCGTCCGGTCCGGCTTCATCAGCGCCACGTAGAAGTCCTTCTTGGCCACATCAATCGCCAGAATCAACCGCTCGCCCGCCGTCTGCTCACGCAGTTGATCCCAGTTCACCTTCTGGAAATTTTGGGCACGATAGTTATACTTGCGCATAAGGGGACACCTCCAATGCTCTCGGTTCTTCGCACCTTGCTGTTACAGCAAGTTACCGAGTTATGAGGGTCCCCTTTCTTTTTTCTACCTTATAACTGACTACTCGGTGTTCGCGGGCGCTGCGCAGTGTTTGGCGATAAACTCCGAGTGCATGGGCATGTACTCCACGGATTTGTTGATCACGCTGCGAATGCTCTCCAGCCGCCGGGCAATTTCATCCTTCGACAAGGTATCCACAATCGGGTGGTAACCCTCAGCTTTCAGGCCCTGACCGTGCATCACCTCCAGCCAACTGGTCTCATTGAACAACTCTTCATTGGTCCGGAAGATACGACCGTTCTTCCGATAGTGATTCATTTTCTGCTTCAGGGTCTCGGGAATGTCCATGGTCCGGCAATAGTTCCAGAACTCGGAGTCGTCACGCTGGGTAATGTGGTAGTGGGCGATCAGAAAGTCCCGGATACGGGTGTATTCGAAGTCCACCTGGCGGTTGTACTCATCGATGTCTTCCTGATCGAAGTTGCGGTTTGGAAACAGGCTCATCAGCTTGGCGATACCGGACTGCACCAGATGAATACTGGTGGACTCCAGGGGCTCCATAAAGCCACTGGCCAATCCCAGTGCCACACAGTTTTTGTTCCAGAACTTCAGGCGTTTTCCGGTGGTGAAGCGAATGAACTTCGGATCCGCCAGCGGCTCGCCATCAAGGTGTTTCAACAGGGTATCGGCCGCCTCATCATCACTGATGAACTGACTGCAATAGACGTGTCCATTGCCGGTGCGATGCTGCAGGGGAATCCGCCATTGCCAGCCCGCCGAGTGCGCGGTGGAGCGAGTATAGGGCACGGGATCCGCCACTTTGGCACAGGGAACGGCCACCGCGCGATCGCACGGGAGCCAGCGTGTCCACTCTTCATAGCCCGTTTTCAGAGCCTGCTCGACCAGCAGCCCTCTGAATCCTGAGCAGTCAATGAACAGGTCGGCTTCCAGCGTTTCACCATCATCCAGAGTAATTGATTGGATAAACCCATCATCCGGACGGAGCGATACCTGCTCGATTTTGCCCTCTCGACGACGGACCCCGCGCTCCGTTGCGTAGTCTCGCAGGAACATCGCGTAGCGGGCCGCATCAAAGTGGAAGGCATAGGCAATGCGGGACAAGGGCGAATTCCCCGCATCCACCGGACGCATGAACCGCCCCTGCTCGGCCGCCTGACAGTTCAGCGTGTAGGCGTCGATATTGGGTGCTTCGCCAGCCTGAAACAGTTTGAGCCAGTAGTGGTAAAACTGCACGCCCTCCATATCCTTGCCGACTTCGCCGAACGCATGAAGATAACGCTCGCCGATATGACCCCAGTTGACGAATTGAATCCCAAGCTTGAAGGTTCCCTGGGTGCGCCGGATGAACTCATTCTCATCCAGCCCGAGCATCTGATTGAACAATTGAATCTGGGGGATGGTCGCCTCCCCTACGCCGACCGTGCCGATTGAGTCTGACTCCACCAGTTGAATATCACAGTACTGGTTTTTCAACACCCTGGCCATTGCCGCGGCCGCCATCCAGCCAGCAGTGCCACCCCCTACGATTAAAACTTTCCGAATACGATTGTCCATCGTCATCACCTCTGTCGATTACACAACTGCCGGGCAGTGGTGCTGAATCACCTGCTTCAAGGTCGGCATCCGTTCGGCCGCCGACACCAGTGTGTCATAAATACGTTGATGCTTACGCCGCAACGCCTCCGGCGGTGCCTCCGCAAGCAGGCAGTCTGCGGAGTTGGCGCGCCAGCCCAACCCGATCAACAGCGCCAGACGGGTTTCATCCGGTAAAGGCTCCTGCTCCCGATGCCAGAGCCGACCAAAGGATTCAAACACCTGCAAACGCCAGCGTAGCGTATCTGTCGCCTGATCTGACCCGGCATGGTCGCCAAGGGCCAGCAGTTCATGCAGCTCTCGCCATCCCGCAAACAGGGCCAGGTCTCGTCGATTGAATTCCTGGCGCAAGGCGGGCCGACCGGACGCGTCCGGTAGCAACTCCAACCACAGCAGCAACGACTGACAGGCACGGTGCCATTCCGAGCAGAGCAATTCTCCGGGTTGTCCGGCCGCCCGCCCCAATGCCAGGCAGTTATCACGCCAGGGCGCGACACGCCGCCCCCAGACCAGAGGGCAATCCACCCAACGGGTGCCCGACTGATGGAGCGCGGCCATGTCGCTCTCAGTCCCCTCTCCCGGCAGTGCCCACGCTTCCACTATGCCGCTCTGTTGCAGATCTGCCGCCCGTCGCCATCCCCAAGCCTCCTGGGTCAAAGTGCTGTATGGCATCCAGCCCAGTGAGGGCTCTCCACGGCCAATCCACTGGTGGGACCACAGCGGTGAGGCCTCCTCGAGCGCCACCCCCAGCGTTCGCCCGATCAACAAGGCGTCGTCCCCGGTCGCGTCCAGATAAAAATCGCCCGCTA